>CAJJBQ010000002.1 GCA_905182405.1 Akkermansiaceae bacterium
GGCTGGTCGGCAGAAACGGCTCGCCGTGCCCCAGGTGCCACTTGCCGTAGGCGGCGGTCTTGTAGCCGACCTGCTTGAGCACTTCGGGGATAAGCATCTCCTTCGGATTGAGGCCGTTCTTGGACTTTGGATTGAAGTTGCCCGGCACGCCAACGCGCACGTTGTAGCAGCCAGTGAGCAGCCCGGCACGTGAGGGCGAACAGACGGATCGGGTCACCATGAAGCTGGTGAGCCGCAGGCCTTCGTCGGCCATGCGATCGAGATGGGGTGTCTGGTAGCCCTTGGCGCCGAACGGGCCGATGTCGGCGTAGCCCATGTCGTCGCAGAAGATGACGATGACGTTGGGCTTTGCGGCCTCTTTGGGCTCTGGCTTTCCAGCGATGATGGCTGCGCGCTTGCGCTTCATGGCCTCGACAACTTCTGGATGTGAGGCGAGGACGTTGTTTGCCTGGTAGGGGTCGGCCTCGAGGTCGTAGAGCTGGGCAGGCGGGGCGCCGGGCTTGAGCTTGCCACCCTCGATGTCGCTGTTCTCCTGCCCAGTGAAGGGAAAGGACGCCGGTCCGCCAAAGGCATGGCCACCGCGCTTGGGCGCTGTAAAGCCACCGCCAGCACGAGCCGGGATATACATCCACTTGCCATCGCGCAAGGACAAGTGCGACGGCTTCCAGCCAGCCAGTAGAAGCTGATCGCGAACCGGCACGGCGGGCGTACCGGTCAGGGCCGGCAAGATGTTGACGCTGTCG
Source organism: Akkermansiaceae bacterium (assembly GCA_905182405.1). Taxonomy (GTDB): domain Bacteria; phylum Verrucomicrobiota; class Verrucomicrobiia; order Verrucomicrobiales; family Akkermansiaceae; genus SW10. The sequence goes on from CAJJBQ010000002.1 coordinate 744, forward strand.
ACGCCCTCGTCGGGTTCCAAGGCCGTGCCGGTAATCGCCGAGAAAGTTGCCATCATATCGATGTTGCTAACCAGCTGATCCGAGCTGGTGCCCGCCGGGATTTTGCCCGGCCACTTGGCGATAAACGGCACGCGATGGCCGCCCTCCCAGGCGTCGAACTTAAAGCCCAGAAGCTTGCCATTCTTGTGATGCCCCAGCGCGCGGGCTTGCTGCCCGCCGATGTTCAGCATGCCGCCGTTGTCGCTGGTGAAGATGAGCAACGTATTGTCGGTGACGCCCTTCTTGTCGAGGGCCTTGACGACCTCGCCGACGATCCAATCCAGCTCGTGGACAAAGTCACCGTATGCTCCGCATTCGCTGCTGCCCTGAAATCGTGGATGCGGTGTAAAGGGATGGTGAATGTTGGTAGTGGCGAGATAGAGAAAGAAGGGCTTGTCCGCCGATTGCTGGCCGATCCAATCGACGGCTTTTTCGGTGAGATGGGTGCCGACATATTCGTCGTCGTAGAGGGCGTGTGCCGCATCGCCACCGCCGACTCCCACGATGCCCATCTTCTCGGGGTGCAGCTTGGTTTTGGCTTTGAACTTGCGGCCGATCTTGATCGGGTCCTCGGGAAGCAGGCCGACGACGCGGTGATTCTCGACATAGACGAAGGGCGGGTGGCTGTTGACGACCGGCACACCGTAGTAGTAGTCGAAGCCCACCTCGAGAGGCCCGGGCTTGAGGTCGCCATTCCAATCCGGCGCTGATTTACCGAATCCCAGGTGCCACTTGCCGATACAGGCGGTCGCGTAGCCAGCGTCCTGGAGCAGGCCCCCGATGCTGCGGCGGTCCGTATCGATGAGCAGGCCGGTCCGGTGAAAAACGGGCGAATAGGCATTCTTGCGCACCGGGTACTCGCCGGTAAGCAGGGCATAGCGCGACGGCGTGCAGACCGCGGATGCGGAGTGCGCATCGGTGAACCGCCTGCCTTCGGCGGCCAGCTTGTCGATATGCGGAGTCCGCAACTTCGTGGCGCCATAGCAGCTGAGATCGCCATAGCCAAGGTCGTCGGCGTTTATGAGAACGATGTTGGGCGTGGCGGCCCAGAGGGCTGTGGCAAGGAGAGGAATTATGGCGAGCAGGCTTTTCATGTGCGGTCCTTTGGTTTGTTCCAACAACTATGCGATAACAACGCGACTAACACCTGCCCAAAACCCACAATTTGCAGTCCTGACTGCTAGGAAATTGCTTTTGGCGGGAGGGCTTTGAAGCCGCCTTTGGACCGGATCGGATGGGGGAGAAAGGGGGTTGGCATTGTTTTATGTTAGAAGGTCATCAAAAAAGTAGTAATTAATTCCTGGCTTGGCATGTTTTTTAGAGATCATGGTTTTAGCTAACAATGCCGCATCCACACTCCTATATTTTCTTGCTGAGCCCATAAAAAATACATCCATTATTTTTGCAATTTTCATGACTACATGTTCTAACAGTGTCCTTGGTCTGCCGCCATTGCCGATTAGAAAACTGGGCCGAAATATATTAACTGATGTAAAGCCGAGTTTTTGAATGGCTTCTTCTAGCTCACCTTTAGTTTTTAGATAAAAGTTTTTTGAAGAACTATCTGCACCTATTGATGAGATAAGGCTTATGGTTTTCGCCCCTGCTGCACTGGCTTTTTTAGCAACGCCTAAGCAGTATTCAAAATCAACTTGTCGAAACTTCTCTTGGCTACCTGCTATTTTAATGGCGGTTCCAAGGCAAATAAATACATGGTCACATTTTGGTAGTATGCCATCTTTAATCAACCCATCAAAATCAATAATAAGCTCACTGGCATGACTGGGTAGATTAGCTAATGGTCTTCGACTTAACGCGATGACTTTCTTTTTTTGAGCGCAAAGTTGCTGGAGAATGTTGGTTCCAACTAAGCCACTAGCGCCTGCAATGATAGAGGTCGTCATCTTATGTCCTTGAAAATTAGCAGTGTTTATTTATGGTGATACAATTTACTGCTAGGAAATTGCTTTTGGCGGGAGGGCTTTGAAGGCGCCTTTGGACCGGAGCGGAGGGGGGCGAAAGGGGGTTGAGCCATTTGCATTTTAGCTCAAGATCACGCATGGCGCAATTTCACAAAAACTTGTCGCACCGATCCTAGTTTTCCCGACCGCATCTGCTTCAATGCCACAATGTTAAAAAAGCTAATCAACATTGAGCTCAGCTTCGGCGCCAAGTTCAAGGCTAGGAAAGAAGCGATGAAGACCGCAGCCAAGTCCCGACTACTTACCGCTCTTTGTGTCCCGTTCGCCGTGGCCTTGATGGTCGGCAACGTACAGGCGGCCAATGACATCGAAGCAGACCAAGAATTCCAATTGGCCGGCCCTACGACAAACGCGATCGTGCTGGATGGCGCCCTCGGGGAATGGCCCGGCTATCCGATAGTAAACCCGCTGTTCTCGATTGAAGAAAACACGGGGGGGACGCCAGCCGAAAATCTGGTCCTCCATCGGGCGTGGCCGGCAGGTAATAATAGTTTTGATGGCACCGAAGCTGATCAATCGTCTGCTCTTCAGGTCACTTATGATGCGGACAATCTCTATATCGGCCTTGTTGTCACTGATGATTACCATCAGAATAACAACTCCGCCTGGAACGGGGATTCAGTGCAAATGAATATCGCGAATGGGGCCCGTGACACCACAGTGGCTCTTTACAACTATGCACTGGGCGGCAGCGAGGGCGCGCTCGGTGACGTCATCATCATGCACGAGAAGAGGCCCGCGGGTGGAACGGACACCACCGCCGTTATCACTCGCGACGGCAATCAGACGATCTATGAAATTTGCCTTCCCAAGGAGGCTCTGGGTCTCGCGACATTGGAAGCCGGAGTGACTTTTGGACTTGGCATGGCGATCAACGACGGCGACGAGAACAGCCCGGGACAGTCGGGTTGGGGCGGTCTCGGACCCCACTCAGTCGTTCATGGTAAAGACGCAAACCAAACCGCTGAGTTCACGCTCCTGGGACCACCGCGGAATAATGACATCGAAGCAGGCCAGGAATTCCAATTGGCCGGCCCAACGACAGACGCGATCGTGCTGGACGGCGCCCTCGGGGAATGGCCCGGCTATCCGATAGTAAACCCGCTGTTCTCGATTGAAGAAAACACGGGGGGGACGCCAGCCGAAAATCTGGTCCTCCATCGGGCGTGGCCGGCAGGTAATAATAGTTTTGATGGCACCGAAGCTGATCAATCGTCTGCTCTTCAGGTCACTTATGATGCGGACAATCTCTATATCGGCCTTGTTGTCACTGATGATTACCATCAGAATAACAACTCCGCCTGGAACGGGGATTCAGTGCAAATGAATATCGCGAATGGGGCCCGTGACACCACAGTGGCTCTTTACAACTATGCACTGGGCGGCAGCGAGGGCGCGCTCGGTGACGTCATCATCATGCACGAGAAGAGGCCCGCGGGTGGAACGGACACCACCGCCGTTATCACTCGCGACGGCAATCAGACGATCTATGAAATTTGCCTTCCCAAGGAGGCTCTGGGTCTCGCGACATTGGAAGCCGGAGTGACTTTTGGACTTGGCATGGCGATCAACGACGGCGACGAGAACAGCCCGGGACAGTCGGGTTGGGGCGGTCTCGGACCCCACTCAGTCGTCCATGGTAAAGACGCAAACCAAACCGCTGAGTTCACGCTCCTGGGACCACCACAGACGACCTATCTTCTCGATTTCGGTAACGGAGGCGGCAACGCCAACGGCACCGCCGAGGGATGGACGGCCATCGAAAACCTCGTCCAGGACGAGGCCCAATCGATCGGAGGCCGTGTCACGATCATCGCTCTCGATGATGGCTTTAATCCGAACAATACGGCGGCGCCCGGAACGGGAGCGACTCTGGACGGGATTGAAGTGCCGGCCGAGGTGCGAGATGATTACCTCTTCAAGATCAACGACGCCGCAGGAACCGAAGCCCGGATCCGCATCGATGGACTTCCAGCGGGAACTTACAGTGTCACCCTCTTTGAAGGGAGAACGTCTGATGCCAATCAGGTCGCGAAGCTCTGGGTCGGGGAAGAGCCGGCCGCGGAGAACACCGGAAGTTTTGCCAATGGTAGTGTCACTTTGGAGGTCACCGTGGTGGCCGGGGAACCGCTGTGGTATAAGCATCTCGAAGACAACAGTGGAGGGATCAGTGGCATGATCATCCGGGGCCTCGGTGATCCCGCGCCCACGACCTACATCATCGATTTTTCCGAGAGTGACGCTGGATTCACCGTAACCAATGAGGCTCATGACAATCCATGGGTTTACAATTCGGGACCCGGAACATGGTCCACAGACGGTTCAGCCAACGGGGCGCCTAACGAGCATACAAGATTGACGAGTCCGGAAATCACCGTCGACGCGGGTGGAGACTACCGGGTGAGTCTTGACCATCGTTACAATATTGAGGGTGATAATTGGGATGCCGGTGCGCTGTTCACCAGCATCAATGGAGGACCGTTCACGGTGGTTCCAAATTCCGAGTTTACCGAAAACGGGTACACCCAACTCGCCCTCAGAGGCGAACATGCCCTTACTGGTGGAGAAGGATGGGGCGGTATTTCCGCCGGCCACGCCGCGGGAACCTTCATCACCAGCGTCGCCGTCCCAATTGCCTTGAGCGCCGGGGACACGATCCAGCTCCAGCTGTTGATGGCCAACGATCAGGGTGCTGTGGGGACCGCCACACCCAACTGGGAAATCGACAGGGTGGCCATCGAACTGATCGCCGACACAGACGGTGATGGAATGACCGACATCTACGAAGTGGACAACGGACTCGACCCCAACGATCCCGCTGACGCTGACACCGATCTGGATAGCGATGGGGCCAGCAACTTCGACGAGTTCGTCAATGGCACGGACCCGAACGACAACGACTCGGATGACGACGGCTTGCTCGACGGTGTTGAATCAAACACCGGAACCGACCCGCTCAACGCCGACAGCGACGGCGACGGACTCAGCGACGGCGACGAGGTCAACACGCACGAGACCGATCCGCTTGATGCGGACAGCGACGGAGACGGCATCGGCGACGGCACGGAGGTCGCCCTGGGGACCGATCCGCTGGATGGCGGTGATGGGCCGGAAGGCATCGCGGAGTTGCACACCCTCAGCATCCTGCCGTCCGGAAACTACGTGTTCCTCGTAGGCGATGACGCCATTGAGGGCTATGTTCATCAGGAAGAGCGAGACGGAGAGAAGACCAGCTGGCTGCTGGTCGGCCGCGGTCGTGACGGGTGGGAATTTGACAACGATGGCCAGGGAAGCGTCGAGGACGTGATCACCGGACTTGGCACCCCTGGTGCCTTCTCGCCGGCGATGTATAGCGACGACGAAATTAACGCCCTGCTCGACGCCTCGGGCGTTGATCTGACCGAAGTGGAAATCCGGATTAGCCGCGCCGCGGACCCGGAGGGCACCGCCTATTCGGAAGTGCGCTGGCGTCCGATCGACCAGGCCACCTGGCGCGGAAACTTCGATGACCCCGAATACGCCGTGGAACACGAGGTTGTGGACGGCGCTGGACTTCCTGATATGGATCCTGGCGTTCGCACTGATGGAAATACTAAGGACATCGCGCTTAGTGGAAACGGTGGAAGCCGCGTCTTCACCTTCCCCTGGGGAACCCCTGAAGGGGGTGGCCACTTGGGCGTTCAGGGCTTCAGCTATGGACAAGCGGTTGCGAACGGTGCGAACAACGACACCTCCTTCCTGTGGGAGACTGGAGTCGAGAACCACGCCATCCCCTATACCGAACTCTATATTCGCATTGAGACGGAGTTCGTGGACCCTGCCAGAATAGTCAGCGCTGACACCGACGGGGACGGCATCATTGACACCCTGGAGTTTGACTTGGTCGGCAATCTCGACGACATCTCCGCGGGAGATGACGACGGTGACGGACTCAACAGCCCTGATGAGTTGTTGGTCCACGGCACCGATCCGCTGCTGCCGGACACCGACGGGGACACCCTGAACGATGGCGACGAAATCGCCAAAGGGACCGACCCAAACAACGACGACACCGACAACGACGGCCTGAGGGACAACGTCGAGACCGACACCGGAGTCTTCGTCGATGCAAACGACACCGGGACTGATCCCAACAATGCGGATACCGATGGTGGCCGGACCCCCGACGGCATTGAGGTCCAGGAGGGCACCGACCCGCACGACCCCGCCGATGATCCGATCGTCATCGTCCAGCCCTCTTTCCTGCCTATCAATAACATCGCCGGTGAAAACGGTCGTTATGTCCCGGACTTCGACAATCCCGGTCTGGACTATCAGGAAAATCACTACGATGGGGGAGTTATCCTCAACAACACCGCCCAGAACAACTACGACGTGCACACCTCCGGCGACCCGGCGCCGAACGATTCGCAGCAGGACCTCGTACCCTATCTCGATCATGGCACCGGTGGCAATACCATCTCCAGCCACAATCTGCCCTTCATCACCGGTGGCGATAACTTCACAGTGCGGGTCAACGGCTACATCGATTTCACCTCGGCACCCACCGGCACCTACAACATCCACATCGGAGCGGACGACACCAACTTCTTCGTCCTGGACACCCCGGACGGACCGGTCAGCGCCCAAGCCAACTGCTGTCCCCAGAGCGAGGCGTTCTCCATTGAGATCCCTGTTCCTGGCTACTATCCGATCGACAACGTCTTCGGCGAACAAGGCGGCGGCGAGTGGACCGATCTCGGCATCAGCGGCGGCGACATCGTCGGCGTCGTGGCCCTGGGCGACGTGGATGCCGGCAGCCCGCCGGTCTATTCCATGAAGTTCGATCTTGGGCCCGATTTCTTCCGGATCGTTAATATCACCTATGATGACGCCGGTCCATCCGTCACTTTACGTTTCGAATCCACACCGGGCCGAACTTACGTGGTCGAATCATCTTCAGATATGATTAATTGGATCGAACTCGACGATGGTGTGGTCGGCGAGGAGGGAGAAGACTTTACCGAGTTCGAGGATTCACTTCTTCTGCCTGGAGCCACGGAGAAGTTCTACCGGGTCATACGACTACGACCCTGACTTTCCTGGGATTCAAGACCCAACGATTCTCACGATGTAGAGGAACTGGTTTCGTCCGCGATGGATCTGCGTTGGCAGTCGTGGGTCCGCCGCAGCGGACCCGCGACTAGGAAATTGCTTATCCGCCTTCAAAAAGGGCTGCCGCCTGCTCGAATTCACAGCTCATCTTAAAACCCCTCAGTCTAGCAGTAAAAAATCCGTATGCAATCCACGTCATGGCCGGAAGTCGGTGAAGGGAAACCTTCATCAACTCCCGGCCATATCGTTGATTTTTAAATAATTTCTAGCAGTAATGTTCCTCCTCCCCAAACGCGCGGCGTCGCTGCCGAGAAATTTTCTAAGGTCTAGCATGGGATTTTGGTTCCAGTTAGGTTTTCGGCACGCGAGACAAACATTTCGGCGGAGTTGTCCTCAGGGCGGCTCCGCCGTATTTTTGATGCCCTAAGTTGCAAGGCATGGAGAGGAAAACCTCCGAGTGTCTGATGCAGTGGAGAGAAATCAGTTACCTTCTGTTTTCGAGGAAATCAAGCGTTAGCATCCTGTTCAACAGGATCGATGATTAAAGTGTCTGTCTTTTTTTTGCGAAAAAGCATAAGAATTCGCTCTGAGGCGACGAATCTAAGTTTGAATGCCCCCCCACCCCCAAGAGTTTGATCCCGATCCCATCATCGCGGCAGTGCTGCGCGGTGATACGGATCGGTTTCGGCTACTGGTGCGGGAGTATGGGCTTCTCGTTCGCGGCTTTCTAGCGACGCGGATGTACTACAAGGAAGACGTCGAGGATCTGGCGCAGGATGTGTTCGTGATCGTCTTCGAGAAATTGAACGGCTATCAGCCGGGCAGCAATTTCCGCAGCTGGTTGATCGGGATCGCCCGGTTCGAACTCAACAACTACCTGAGGAAGAGCCGCCGCCGGGCCAATGCGATGGAGCGGTTCCGGGAGGAGATGGTGGAAGCCATCGAGCTTGAGTTGGACACTGAACACGAATCCCTACAACGAGAGAATGTCGAACGTCTCCTCGATTGCATCTCTCGGTTGTCCGATCGCGCCCGCCACATCGTCCGCACCGGCCTCGAAGGCGCGCGCGCGGAGGATCTTTGCGAGGAGCTGGGCATGAGCGCGAATGCGATCTACCAGGAGCGCTTCCGCGCCCACGCCTGCCTAAAAAAGTGCATGACACAAATGGGGCCAGACATGCCTGGCTCAGGGGCTTGACAGAATCTTTCCCAAAAACGGCACCGAAACGACAATGACACCTTTCTCAAACGACCCAGATTTCCTCGACCTTATCGCGGTCTGGCAAAATAATCGCGAATTTTCCGACGAAAGGAAAGCGGAGCTTCTCGAACGCCTGGAATCGGATCCGAAACTACGTCGTGAGCTGGCGGGTGAAGTCCAGATGGTTGCACTGACCAGCACCGTGCAGAGGGGCGAATCATCGTGGTTGCGACTTGAGGAAAAACTTTCGATCGAAGAAGAATCAGACACGCCTCCCCCGCACGAGGACGCGATCATGTCTCGGATTCGAGGGGTTGACAGCACCACCCCATCGAAGACTCCAACTCGAATCCGTCAGCCTCGCAACTGGTGGCTTGGAATGGCCGCAGCAGCCGCTGTTCTGGTTTTAGGGCTGGCGTTGATTCTCCAGGACTGGACGGACTCGCAGCCTTCCGAGGAAACTTCGGTGGCGAAGGTGATCCGGATCGACGGCTCCGGCCGGACAAGTCAGGGGCGAACCTTGTTCGTCGGCGACCTGCTGCGCGCTGGAGAAAAACTGTCCATGACGCGGGGGCTTGTGGAGATGGCCTTTCTCGACACGGGAGTTCATGTGATCGCCTCCGCTCCACTCGCGCTCACCGCCAAGAGCACGAAGCGCATGGTCGTGCATAACGGCCAGGTGAAGCTACACGTTCCGCCACAGGGCATCGGCTTCGTCGTCGAGACGCTAGAGCGGAGGATCACAGATCTGGGAACGAGTTTTGTCGTCACGGTGGGAGAGAAGGGATCAGAGGTGCTCGTGCTGGATGGGCAGATCGTAGTGGGGGATTGGAACGGAGGTGCGGAGACCCTGATGTTCGAGGGGGACCTGGCCAACTTTGATCGGGATGGAGCGGTCGACTTGCATTCGGGAGGTATCAGTGGCGTCCCGGAGAGACAAACTCCCCAAGGGAGGTTGGGGCCGGCTTCGCTTCGGGGAAGATTGATCGCCTTCGAACCCTCGCCGTCCACGAAGTCACCCGATACTGATCAGATCGGAGCGCGGGTGTTGCCGCTGATCCGATCTGGATTTCAAGACGAGAGCTGCCTCGAGGGACTCAAGCAACTCGATCCGATCCGGTTTGCGGGGATCGCTGGCACCTGCAACAACTTCCCGCGCACGGCCGGACTCGAGCCCTACAACGTCCAACTCGGGTGGCTTGCGTGGTATCGTGGGAAGTGCGCATCGCCAGAGCCAGGCCGCTATCGTTTCTGGGGAGCTGCCGACAACTATCTGCTGGTCGCGGTGAATGGGGAGCCGGTTTTTGAGGGATCTCGCTCCCTTTTCGCGCTGCCTGAGGGACTGAAAGTTGAGAGTCGCAATTATCCGTCGTTGCCATTGCTCAATCATGGTTTGGGATTCGTTTCTGGGGAATGGTTCGAGGTCGGCGCCGATCCGGTGCAACTCGATCTGCTCTTCGGCGAAGAGGCGGGAAATCAGACCTCTGGATTGTTGTTGATCGAGCGCGAGGGCGAAACTTACGAAGAGACATCCTGGGGGCAACCGCGGTGGCCACTGTTTCTCACCGAACCACTCTCAGAACCGGAGATTAACGAACTGAAGAGTCTCCGCAATCACATGGAAGATAATCTCAAGGGATCCTTCTCGATATCCAGTGAAGCGGCATGGGACGTCCAACCTCAAAAAGATGCCTATTAATACAATTAAAGTGGCTTGGCAGGAGACTCTACGGGCTGGTTCGGTTTCCGGCCTGTTCGATAATCTCCCCGACACGCTGTTCTTCGCCAAAGATCGAGAAATGAGATTGATGGCCGGCAACAAGCTGTTCGTCGAGCGCTGCGGGTATTCCGACGAGGCGGAGATGAGCGGTCACGATGACTACGACATCTTCCCGGTCGATATGGCCGAAACATTTCGGGCCACCGACGAGCTTGTGATCGAATCAGGCGAGCCGCGTGTCGGGGTGATCGAACATTTTCCCAACCTGCTCGGCGACCCGGAGTGGTTCATCACCGACAAGATCCCGCTGTTCTCGACCACGGGGGAGTGTGCCGGTCTGTGTGGGATCGTGCGGAGCTACGAGCGGTCGCACGCCGCGCTACAACCTTATCTGGACCTTTTTCCTGCGGCCGAATATTTAAGAGGAAACCTGAACGAAAAGGTCACCATCCCTGAGCTCGCGCATCATGTTGGTATGTCGACCAGGAATCTGCAACGGCGCTTCATCGAGACCTTTAAGGTGACCCCGCAGCACTACCTGGCCAAGTTGCGCGTTTTGAAGGGCTGTGAACTGCTGGTTCATACGAACCAGTCGATCACCGAGATCGCCGTCGAGGTGGGTTTTTACGACCACAGCGCGTTTTCCAACCGGTTTTCGGAGATCGTTGGAGTTTCCCCGAGCGCCTACAGAAAACGCTACCTGATGACCGATGCCCCCCTTAGTAGCGATGAACGGGCCTTAACTCGATTCCGAGCCCCGCGGAAACTTGATCGGGATTCGAGAAAGAAAAAAAGGCGTCTCTAGGAGCCTGTCGGAATTTGAGTTGGCCTGAAAATTTGGTAGTGTCAATCCATGCCCGCACGATTTGTCTCCGTTGACCGTGACACGCCGATGCTTCTGCCGCCGGACCTGCGCGAGTGGGTGCCCGAGGACGACTTGGTCCACTTCGTGATCGAGGCGGTGGACCGGCTCCCGTTGGAAAGCTTCCGCGTCAATCATCGGGGCACCGGTGCCAAACAATTCCCGCCCCATATGATGCTGGCTCTCTTGATTTACAGTTACGCCAACGGCCTGTTTTCCTCGCGCAAGATCGAGCGAGCTACTCACCGCGACGTGGCAATCCGTTACCTGACGGCAGGGACCCATCCCGATCACGACACCATCTGCAAGTTCCGTCGCGAAAACCTCGAAGCGTTCCGCGAGAGTTTTGTCGATGTGCTGGAGTTGGCCCGCGAACTCAAGTTGCTCAAGCTCGGCAATGTCTCACTCGACGGAACCCACTTGAAGGCTAACGCGTCGATCGATCAGAACGTAAGCTACCAGCGGGCGGTGGAAATCCGCGATCAACTTCGACTCGATATCGACGACTTGTTGGCGCAGGCCGAAACGGCTGATGCCGATGAGCAGGACGGCCAGAAACTTCCCGAGGAAATCGCCCGCCGTGAGAAGCTCGCCAGCAAGATGGAGCGGGCCACTGACTGCTAGGAAATTGCTTTTGGCGGGAGGGCTTTGAAGCCGCCTTTGGACCGGATCGGATGGGGGAGAAAGGGGGTTGATGTAAAGCTGGATATTACCCCTGGAGCTATTCGTGACCTTGTCATCACGGAAATCGCGGTAGATCCGACCAGGGTGATGGAAGTGAGGGTTTGGGTGATCGACATGGCATAGTGGGGGCCATCCACTCGGCCCCGGCGGTTAGACATCTCGAAAATCAACCTGCCGTCCTGCCACAGGATGCTGCTGTCCAGGTTGGAGTATTTCCCCGCCTTGTCATCTGCAAGCAGGGCCTTGATGTCTTCCTCTGTGTCCGGCAAATTCAATGTGCCCACTTGCAAGCCGTCCCCCAGGCCCTCCGGCGAGGTAGTGAATTATGGTTCTGTCGGGTCGGGCAGTTTTTTCTGCGCAGCGTAGGATTGTTTCTTCGGGTCAAGTTCCTTGGCAAGCCGGGGCAGCTCGCCTGCCGTTAATCCTGGCAGTGGCAATAAAACAGCCAGCAGCGTAATGATTTTCCGGGTCATTGATGTTATGCTGGCTGGTGGCTGCTTTTTAACGGGTTAATGCAAAGCAGCAGACGTTTCGTTATTTCTTCAGCAGGCGCGGTGAGGCTTTTTCAACCCAGCCGGCTTTACGCTGTCCCTTGCCGGGCCGACCTACATCACCAAGGTCTTTACGTGCGTCCTCGGCGTAGGCGAGCAGTTGCTTGACTACCTTGGGGTTGCCGCTGGCCACGTTTTGGTCCTCGTGGATGTCTTTGGCCAGGTTGAAAAGCTTGAGTTCCTTTTTGCCATCGGGTTTGCCCCAGTTGCGTTTTTTGGAGTCCATGGCCACGAAGAGTTTCCAGTCACCCGAGCGCACCGCCTGCAACTGGTCCATCTGGTAATAGTAAAAAGCGTCGCGCGGGTGTGCCTTGGATTTGCCGGTGAGGATGGGCCAAATGTTTTTGCCGTCGATGATACGGTCAGCGGGGATCTTGCCGCCGGAGATTGCGGAGAGCGTGGGCAGCAAATCAATCGTACTCGTGAGCGCACCAGTGCTGGTGCCGGCGGGGATTTTTCCGGGCCAGCGCACCACGCAGGGCACGCGCATGCCGCCTTCGTCCGTGCGGCCCTTGCGACCCCGCAGCGGCAGGTTGCTGCCCTGTTTTTCCCTGGCTGAGCCGTTGTCCGAGGTGAACAGGACCAGTGTGTCCCCATCAATTCCCTCGGCTTTCAGTGTCTTGAAGAGTTCCCCCATGGACCAGTCGATCTCCTGCACCCAGTCGCCATAGGGACCGTCCTTGCTGGCACCCTTGAATTTTTTGCCGGGCACCAGGGGCAGGTGAACGGCGGTGTGTGGTAAGTAGAGGAAGAATGGATTTTTACTGTTGGCCTTGATGAACTTGACGGCCTCGGCGGTATACTGCGCAGTAATCGTGGTGTCTTGCTGCACACTGTCCTTGATTACCGTGAGGTCACGCACCAGGGGAAGCGGCACCTGCTTGCGGTTCATGTCGTTGCTGTAGGGGATGCCGAAGTAATGGTCGAAGCCCTGGCTGGTGGGCATAAAGTCAGGGTGGTCTCCCAGGTGCCATTTACCAATGCACATGGTGGCGTAATCTTGTTCCTTCAAGACCTCGGCAATGGTGACCTCGCTGGGGTTGAGGCCCTTGCGGGCCGCGGGGAAGAGCACGCAGAGGTTTTTTTCATCCACGTGCATGTTGACGCGGCGCGGATAACAACCGGTCATGAGACTGGAACGCGATGGCGTGCATACTGAGCAGGTGGAATAAAAGTCGGTAAGCCGCATGCCCTCACCGGCCATTTGGTCGAGAACGGGTGTGGCATGTGTCTTTGAACCGAATGGCCCGATGTCCGCGTAACCAAGGTCGTCACAGAAGACAACGATGATGTTTGGCGCTCGTTCAACGGCTTGCGCAAAGGGAGAGGCAAGCAGGTAGGCAAGCAGGCAGGGGAGGATTTGTTTTTTCATATACAATTAAAGTCTGGGGGGGCCGCTATCGCGGATAGCTTGCTTAAATTATAGGAATTGGTCGGCCTGTTCGGCCTCGTTGCTTTTGCTGTGATACATTCCCTCTATCGAGGATTCTCGTGGTCTTCCACAATGCTTTGTCGGAGTTTTCGGATGGCCGACGTGCACAAGTTCCAATTTATCATCGCGGTGTCTGGAGTGCGACCACCGACTCGGAGTCTCGCCTTTGGCTCACCGAAGTACGGGGGGTCAATCTGCCAAACTCCTGATATGGAAAGATGCTGGTAAATCTCAAACAAGGTTGTGTCCGCCTCTGCTTCCCAAGGCACGGTTCTCTGCACTTTTTTCCTTTCGTAGGGTTTCTCCTTCCCTCTTCGAAGGAGCGGCCAGTCTACGTCCCATACCACGAACGGAATGACATCTCTCGCTTGGAGTGCGTAGTGAATCAAGATGCCGTCGTGTCTCGGCTCGCACACTACTTGGAGTGCGTCAACGATTGAATCCCTACGGTACTCGGCAAACGTGGCATCAGTGACGCATGCTCCTTCAGACAGAGTGAATCCGACCGTCAATTCACATGGAAGGTCGCGCCACTCGTATGGAGCCTCGGGAAACAAGTGCCGAACCTGTGGATATTCAGGGAACTCTACTGAATCGGCGAGCTCTCTAATCTGTGTGGACGTTAGACGATCTTGGCGAATTGATGCCGAGTAAACTCTGATCAATATCTCTCCGATCGATTTCGTATTCTGCTTCGGAGGATGGGTGAGCGCTACAACAACATCGTCTGGGCAGATGCCACCGCTCTCCCATTCGATGACAGCCAGGAACCAAGTTTGCCCGTCGCTAGAAGATCCGAGCCAATAGTCGTGGTCGTAATCTGCACGACCACCAGACGATGGTGAAGGAACGATGAAATCCCAGTCAGCGCCCTGCTTGAGTGCAGCTAGTAGATCATGCTTCTCAAAGGAGTCGCGTAAAATTACATCCATTTTCGTGCTCGTTGATGGCAGCCAAGAAAACCCTTACATTTTTCACACCCGACTAAATACTAAACTTCTGGTTACGAAGCAAAGGGAAACCGCACGGGTGCCAGCGAACCTTCCCTTAAAACGGAGCTTGGAAAAAGTCAGGCATTGATCTGGTCCGGGGGAGCTGACAGATTGGATGATACGAATATGGCAAGCGAAAGAAATTGGGGAAAAAGGAGCATGATAGCCATGCTTGTTGTTATCGGGACCCTATGCGTAGGCTGCGAGGAGTCCAAGAAGGAGCCTGCCCCTCAAATCACTGCCACCAAGGAAAAGCCCTTTTCCAACTCCCTGGGCATGAAGTTCGCCCCTGTCAAAATCACCGGCGGCCCCACTGACGGGAAAAACATCCTCTTCAGCATCTGGGAAACTCGACGAATGGACTACGAAGCTCACTCCAAGGACGTCTCAGGCGTGGACGACGAATGGAAATCAGCCGAAGGCAACGAAGCCCTCCACCCCGTGGTCAATGTCAGTTGGGAAGATGCTACCGCCTTCTGTGCCTGGCTCACCCGCAAGGAACGCGCCGAGGGCAAGATCGGCCCCAAGGACGAATATCGCCTTCCCAGTGATCACGAATGGTCCTGTGCTATTGGAATAGGATCAAAAGAAAACGCAGGCACCTCGCCCGAGGATAAAAGCCAAAAACTACCCGGTTATCCGTGGGGAAATTCCTGGCCTCCGCCCAATGGGGCAGGGAATTTCGGGGGTAACGCTGGCTACGGTGATGCCTATGACCGCACCGCTCCAGTAGGGAGTTTTCGAGTCGATCAAAACGGGCTCTACGATCTGTCCGGAAATGTCTATGAATGGTGCCTCGATTGGTATTCCAGCGGGCAAGACAACCGTGTGCTGCGCGGTGGTTCGTGGCTCAATAGTACGGAGTTCAATCTCCGTTCTTCGTATCGGCTCCGCGGTTCCCCTCGTAATCGAAGCGATTTCATCGGGTTTCGTTGTGTGTTGTCTGTCGGCTAGGCTCTTTGAAGTGGCCCCGCGAAACGGAGCCAGTGGCTTATTGACGAATTGAGCTGGTTTTTGAGGGCGACCACCCCGAAATAAAACCAAATGAGCAAACGAAAACGACGGCATCTAAGTGCCGAATTCAAAGCCCGCGTCGCCAGAGAGGCGATGGAGAACCATTTCTTCGCTGGAAATCTAACTGGCGTTCGAGAGGAATCCACCAATTTTGTCTATTGGACAAATCACTAACGCGGCGAGTGGAAGGGGACTTCGCGATTAAAGAGGTCAGCTCATTGCGGGAACTCGTTTCATCGGAGGGATAAAAACTTCAGCCGATGAAGTCAGAAGCGGAACCTATCCTAAAAGTTCCCGCGACAGTTCCCGCAATAGATGCTGCTAAAACCCGCATTTAGGGGCATTTTAGCGGTATTTTGGAATCACCATCTTTAAATGGCGAAGGCCCTTAAGTCATTGTGACTTAAGGGCCTTCATTGGTTGCGGGAGTAGGATTTGAACCTACGACCTTCAGGTTATGAGCCTGACGAGCTACCTGGCTGCTCCATCCCGCGATCTTTATTATGCCCTCTCGGACGGCGGGAAGCTAGTACGGACGAGGGAGGGCTGCAAGTTAAATCTTGGGGATTTCCTGAGATAAAAATAATTTAAATTTCCGCTTATTCTTTTATGGTTTGATTGCAAGATGATGGGGATTTGTCATGATCGACAACGAAGTCGATGGAGGAGATTCAGGAAGAACAGACCATTAAGAAGCTATACCGCGCGGTTACTTTTGCGAAGAGTTCAATTTTCTGTCCGTCGTGCTTCGTGAAGATTGATCGGGTGGTGAAGACGTGTCCTCGGTGTCAGTTCTCGGGAGCTGTCGCAGTTCAAAAGTATCCTTTTTCAGCTCCTATGATGGTGCGCTTCATGGACGACAAGGACATTTTTGATTTTAGGGCCCGGCAGGCGATTAGCAATCGGTTGGCCCAACTTGAGAAGAAATTTCCGCAGGTGAGAATCTGTTTCTGTGCCTTGGAACTTCCAGAGCATGTGGATTTGCGTGAGTTTGGATATTGGCTTTTCAACGCGAGTCCAGTGGAAGATTCTGTGGAAGCGGGCAAGCGGCCATGGACGATTCTTTTACTCCTGGATCACGCTCTTGGACGGGTGTCGGTGACGAGTGGTTATGCAATCGAACCTTTCGTGAGGGATGATCAATGGGTGAACTGCTTGCGAATCGAACGAGAATATTTTGTCAAGCGGGACTACCGTAAGGCAGGATTGCGATTCGTTTCAGGCGCGGAAAGGATTCTTCGTGAAGGCGCAAATCTAGCGAAATTGAAGATGATCGATCAGATGAAACGGAAGAAACGCATGCGTTCAAGAAAGGAGAAGAAAGCATGAGGGCGATGATTGTTTTCTTCATTTCTCTCTCTCTCGTCTTTTCGCAGGAGGAGAGTTTGCCTTCGTCCCTTCCCTCGAAGCCTGATGGTCATATCTACGACCCCAGTGGCTGGTTGTTGGATGAACGACGGACTGAGATCGAAGAGACGCTCGGGAAAGCGGAGCGTGAGTGGTCGGTTCGTCTGTTTGCGGTGGTTCTCGAGAGGAATCCCGCAGTGGGGGCGGAGGCTTATGCCCGTATGCTAGGACGGAGTTGGGGTGGGGAGGGAGTTTGGGGGGTGATTATTCACGTTCCTGGGATTGAAGGCGCTCCTTGGTGTGTCGCTGAAAGAGGCTCGATGGTGAAATGGGCGAGCAAGGAAAGCTTTGATGAAGCGGTAAAAGCGGCGATGGATCGAGCCCGTCGCCAACCCGCGGAACAGCTGCGTCTGAAGGTGGCGTGCAAGGAGCTTGCGGATGAATTGGGGTTTTTGGGTCTCAAGGAGGAAAGGATCGAGAGGAAGTTCGGTGAAGCTGGAAACGAGTGGGATGAGAAAGCGATGGATCGACGCTCTAACAGGCGCTCTCGTCGTCGGGTTTTGTTCGTTGGGGTGCCACTTATTCTCTTGATCGGGGTTGTCGGTTTCTTTGTGGTGCGTCGGAAGCTGCGAAACCGGAGGAAACCCTTTCTCTTTCCTGAAACCGAATATCGGGTGCGCTTTGAAGGCCCCTGGTCGGGTGGGGGAAATGCGGGGCTTCGATTCACCCGTAAGGTGGGTGAAGATGGCTCACGCAGGGGCTAGTGTTCCAAATTCCTTAAAATGATGAGTTCACCTTGCGTTGGTTTTTGATGGCTTCGTTGTCCGTCCTACTAAGAATCTCAAATCTCCTCGTTGTTTCGAATACCACTCCGCATTTCAAAAGAGAGGAATGTTGTTTTTAAATAGTTAGGAAATAGCGCTGCGCCTTGAAATCAAGAGCAGGGCGCTTTCTTGAAATGGCAGCAGCGTTGATCCTAAGTTGAGGCGTACCCAAGGGCATTTCACCCGGACCTCGACCACCGTGATCTGTCATCCGTGAGCGGTCGTCCGTTGTCTCAACTCTGAGCATGGAAAGTCAGACGATCGACAACGTTCAGGTTCCAAGACTCCGACAACAGACTACTCCCGCACCACACCTTCGCCGCGCCTTGCCCTTTCAAGAAATCTGTCCAGCATTTGTCTCTTTCGAGACACTACTTGGTATTCGCCAGAGTGCACCAAAGGACGTCGGGTTTATCAAGAAAGAGAAAACCTACTATTCGAAGACGAAACGTCTGATCCAGCAAGTGATGGAGCTGACGAAATGCACTTCTAAGAAAGGCAAATAGGTTAGCCGGGCTCGGGGGTGAAGGCGCGTGATTCAAAACGCATCAAGCTTGGAATAAAGGTCAGGGGGATATTACCGGTGGCACCATTTCGGTTCTTAGCGAGGACAAGTTCGGATTCCCCTTCGTCCTCTTCTTTTTCCTCGGCACTCTCGGCATAATAAGCTTTCCGGTATAGGAGTCCCACCATATCGGCGTCCTGCTCGATCGATCCTGATTCACGGAGATCGGACATGCGGGGAACTCCGAGTGAGGATCCAGTCCGGCTTTCCGGACCACGGTTGAGCTGCGCGAGAACGATGACGGGGATGTTGAGTTCTTTGGCGATCGCCTTGAGACCAGCCGAGATTTCGGCAATCTCACGTTCACGGGAATTGGAGGCCTGCTTGGTGGTAGAGCGCATGAGCTGGAGATAGTCGATGGCGATGAGGCCAAGGCCTTCATCGCGGTGCTTTCGTCGGGCTTTCGCTCTGAGGTCGTTGATGGAGATGGCGGCGGTATCGTCGATAAAAAGCTTCGAGTTGGCCACCTCTGCCGAGGCTCGCTTAATTCGCTGGAGATCGGCCTTGTTTGGATTGTAGCCGCTCTGAAGCTTGGAGAAAGCGAAGCGGGCGCGGGAAAAGACGAGACGTTGGACAATTTGCTGCGAACCCATTTCGCAAGAGAACACCATTGCCGGGACATTTAGATCAATGGCGACGTGCTCCACGATGTTCATCATGAAGGAGGTCTTACCCATCGAGGGACGTGCCGCGATGACGAACATGTCGGTGGGCTTCAAGCCTCCTCCCATTTTATCGAGATCGGGGTAGCCTGTCTGAATTCCAGAAGTGGAACGGTCTCCGGCCAGAAACTCTTCGAAGAATTTCATGACTGCAGCGACCGTTTCCTTGATCGTTTCTTCTGTGCCACTTTCGGCGGCTTCGCGAATTTTGAGAACGTCTTGCTCGACGCCATCGAGGAACATTTGCACGTCCTCGGGGTCGGCGAAGGCTTCCGTGATGGCACCGGTGCAGGAGTGAATCACCGAGCGGAGAATGAACTTCTCTTTGACGATTCCGAGGTGGGATTCGAAGTGAGCAGCTGTCGGAGCATAGGTGTAGATTTCCGTAATCGCCGCGGGTCCTCCCATTCCTTCGAGGAGACTCCGATCCATCAAATACTGATTGAGGGAGATGAGTTCGACTGGTTTATTTTCCTCGAAGTGGCTTGTGAGCACCTCGAATAATTTTCCATGGGAAGGCATGTAAAAGTGACCTGGAGTCAGGTGCTGCTCGATCGCTCTTCCGATGTATTCTTCAGGATCCTGAAGCATCGAGCTGAGGAGACTTTTCTCGGGGCCAATGGCGTGTGGCGGGGGAGCTAAGGAACTGTCCTTTTTCTCTTTGGGAGCTTCTTGCAGCTTGGGTCCCCTTGAAAAAATATCCTGTGGATCGTTTGCCATACTGGAGACTGACGAGGGATTTAGCGAGGATCAATGACGATAACCTAAGACTTATTCGCAATTGTGAATAGCTGTGAAGAAGGTGTTTTCCTATTGTGAAGTTATTCTCGTAACCTTCTTTTCGATAGCTGATTTCGCTTCTCCAATCAAAAAAATGGATCCGGTAATAAGTGTGGGAATAACTAGTTGTGCCGAAGTTGTTAAGGCCTTGTTCACAGATTCGTGAACCTCCGTGGGTATATGAGTAAGTTGCGAGCAAAGTTCATTCGGGTCGATGCTCCGAAGTGACTTCACTGGAACTAGGTGAAGTTTCTCACAGATGGGTTCAATGATCTTTAGGATCGCAAGAGCGTCCTTATCTTCGACGGCACCGAAGATGATTTGGGCCTTCTGGTCGCGATACTCATTCTTCCAGGTTTCGATTAATACTTTGGCTGCATGAGGATTGTGGGCTGCGTCCAGAATGAGGGGCCGTTGATGGCCGAAGTGGGTTGATTCGAGGACTTCGAATCGGCCCGGCCAGCGGAGGGTAGAAAATGCATGCTGCACCACATCGTAGCTCAGATGGTGACCTGCCGCAATAATTGCCTCACAGGCAAGACTCGCATTGAATCGCTGATGCTCACCTGGGATCGCAATGTGGTAGCCGAGTAAAGGTTCGGTGACGAAAGAGAGCGTCGCACGCGCTTGGTTCGCGACCTGTTCGATTTCGATCTGAGCTTCCGGAGTTTGGGCCGCGGAGATGAGGGGTTTTCCGTGGAGGGCAATTGCGGCCTTTTCCTGGGCAATTTCAGTGATAGTCGAACCGAGCCATTTCGTGTGATCCAAGGCGATCGGGGTAAGGACGCAGACATCGGCGGGAACGGTGGTGGTCGCATCGAGACGGCCACCCATGCCCGTTTCGAGAATGATGAGTTCGCAATTGCTCTCGCGGAAATGCCTCATTGCCAAAGCGAGAGTGAGTTCGAAGAAGGTGGGATGAGGATCCCAGTGGGAGACTAGCTCTTTGAGCTCAGAGAGAAGTTCGGCTGTTCTTTCTTCTGTGATTTCGCCACCACTGACTCGAATCCGTTCGCGATAGTCGACAAGATGGGGCGAGGTGAAGAGCCCGGTGCGAAGGGCGAGAGAGCGGCCCAGGGAATCAATCATGGCGCAGGTTGATCCTTTGCCATTGGTGCCGGCAACATGAATGACCTGAGTGCGATGAGTGGGGAAGGCGAGGAATTCCCGAAGTAGTTTCCGGGGACCATCGAGACCCAGCTTAATTCCAAAAAGCTGGGTGGAATAGAGCCATTCGAGTGATTCCTGGTAATTCACGAAGAGACGATTAAGCGTTCCAAGGTCCTCTGATAGCGACTGTCAGACCGCAGCCCTGCATGTTGACAAAGAGGATTGAGCCATCCGGAGTGAAGCAGGTTCCTGCGAACTCAGATTTGTTCATGGCGTTCCTGGCAAAGTTGTAGATTTTTCCTTCTGGCGTGACGCCGCGAATGTGGGGCGTCTTTTCCTTGTGCTCACTGATAAGATCTTCACAGACGAAAAGGTCTCCCCAAGGAGCTGCGCAGAGGTTGTCGCCATTGGTGAGAAGGTCGCTTGCACCGGGTTCGAGGAAGAGTTCAAGCGTGTCAGGCTTGCTGGCAGATCCCGATGGAGTGAGTTTGAAAATTTGACCTTGGTTCTCCGGGCCACCGTCGGTGCAGCAGATGTAAAAGGCACCGCTGGAGAATTGAATCCCTTCGCCACGGGCAAATCGTGCGGCACCGGATTTGAAGCCTCGGAAACGAAGATCGTTTGCGGGAGCTTCGACGTCGCTGACATTGATCCAAGTGGCTTTCATCGCCACGCCTTCTTTGATGGGTGTCGTGGTGCCGGGATAGTTTCGCAGATCGGCTGATTTTTGGTCAACAATTTTCAGGGTCTGAAGCTTTCCGTCGGTGAAATCTTGCTTCTTGTTGGGGATGAAGCGGTAGAGGAGGCCGTCGTTCGTGTCTTCGGTCAGATAGAGGATCCCCGTTTCGGGATCGACCGCGACTGCTTCATGGCGGAAGCGCCCAAGTTTTTTAAGAGCGACCGCTTGTTGGAGTTTTCCATCGTCCGAAGCCTTTACTTCGAAACAATAGCCGTGTTCCTGTCCGCGCTCGCTGGTGAGATCACTTGGTTCTTCGCAAGTGATCCAAGTTCCCCAGGGCATGGCGCCACCGGCACAGTTTCGGTCGGTTCCGGTTACGGAAAGGAACTCGCGTAGGACTTCGCCGCTTTGTGGATCATAGACAATGTTAGAGGTGCCGCCGATGTGGGGGAGGTCCTTCTGATTTCCGAAATCGTAGGGTTTTTCTTTTTCGAAATTCTTGGGGATGGTTTGGTTTGGGAAGGGTCCCATTTCTTGTTCTCCGAGCCCCAGCTCATGATTGCGCACTAGAATTATGCTTCCTTTGCGACCGGTAAAACAGGCCATTCCGTCGGGTTTTCCAGGTACGATAAGGCCGTCGCTCATGATATCTCCAGCGCGCGAAATAATCTGGTAGCTAAAGCCTTTTGGTAGATCGAGGATTCCCTCGGGATCCGGGATAAGATCACCGTATTTGCTGACGACTCGTTCAGTTGGTTCTGCTCTGAGATATTTCTGGAGGCCGAGGAAGCCGACGGTGGCTCCGGTGGTGGCTAGGAAATTTCTACGTTGGAGCATGGTGTGATTGTCGGATGGGAGCGGAATTCTGCAAGTCTCAGGCTGAAAAGATTAGCCTCGAAGAAGGGTAAGGGCAATGACGCGATCCACTGCGGCTTCCTTTTTGAGAAGGCGTGCGCATTCGTGAGCAGTGGAGCCGGTCGTGAAGACATCATCGATTAAAATTACGGTGGTACCCTTTAGGTTATCGAGCTCTTTTTTATGAATTGCGAAGGCATCCCGAAGGTTCGAGAGCCGTTGTTTCCTTGTCAGCTGGGTCTGGGTTTCGGTGCGTCGGATTCGCTTGAGGGCGGGCAAAAGTCGAAGTCCCGAGCGTCTGCAGAAAGCCTTGGCAAGTTCGTGCGCCTGATTTCCCTGTCGCATTTGCTGTCTCCACCAATGGAGGGGGACGGGGGTGACGACCGTTGACTCGGGAAGATTATGAAGGCGGGAGTCGGTTTCCATTAACTCGACAAAGAATGCGGCGAGCTCATCCGAGAGGTAGAATCGGCTGCGATACTTGAGAGCATGGACTAGTTCGCGGGAGGGGCCGGCGGCTTTCAGGGGAGAGCGGGCGAAGTCGAAGTCGAGGGTGATGTTGCTACAATTGGGACAGGAAAACTCTCCTGTAATTTGGCCCGCAAATCCTTCGCCACATTTTTGGCAATAGGGCTCTTCGATACGCTGAAGTCCGTTGGCGCAATCTCTGCATAAGGAGTGTCCTTTATCGAGAGAAGTCTGGCAAAGCTCGCAGAGGGGCGGAAAGCATAAATCGAGAAGTCCGGCGATCATCCTTTCACTTCTTTATCGATTTCAAGATCATGATACTGGGGCGTGCGAATCATGCGGATATATATCGCGACGAGGATCCAGGTAAAGATGAGGGAACCAAGGGGGAGAAATCCTTCTTTAAGGTCGTGGCCTATGTAGATGTCAAATTCTTTTGGGAGATCAGTTCGGCGCAACGCAATGGAATTGAACATCTTTAGGGAAAAGACCCATCCGGCATGAAGGCCGATGGGGAGCCAGAGCGCTGCAGTTTTAAAGCGAGCATAGGCGAGAATCAGACCCACGAGGAAGAGGGAGGTAAACTCGTAAAGCATCGCCTGAGGATCAAGAAAACGCAGCCCGATCAGGCGCAACATTTCGAAGCCTGCCCTCGCGGAAGTTGGGTCGGAGACTACCGCGCCATCGGGTGGTTGGAGAAAGTGAACTGCGGCGAAGAGGAAGGACAGAGAAAGAATGGCAAACCACGGTTTGAATGCCCGGAGAAAGACTCCGAGAAGGGCGCCTCGAAAGACGACTTCTTCGATGACAGAGGCAAAGAATGCGGGCTTGGCGGCTTTTGGAAGAATCGAGGTAATCTGGTCACCGCTCGGAGGAGCATTCCAGTGGAACCAGCGAAGGTTGAAGAGGACCCAGGCCATGGCTAAGAAGAGGCCCGAGGACAGGAGGAAGCCGACGAGAGTCTGGAGAAAGCCAAAGCGAGCTTTACGCAGTGGCTGGCCCACCGAGGGGCCCATCGAGGCCTTGGGGAGATAGATCGACCAAGGGGTATCTTGGAGGCGCTGGGGATTTACGCGGAGTCGGAGGAAGTAAATCAGTGGGAAAAGGAGGACAACAGCAGAGAGCATGAGCGCTCGTTTGAAGTAGAGGTCAAATTCTGCCTTCTTGGCTTTACCGGCAAGCCAATTGAGTTCGTCGGCGGTGTCCTTCTTGAGGGCGACGTCGGCAAAGCCCTTTCCCATCTCATAAAGAGGGGGCGCGATGAGGGCAGCCAGAAGAAAAGATCCGAGAACGAAGGCTACGATCTTTGCGACATCACTAACGGCTGAAAGTCTCACAAGGCAAAGACTAACCCGATTTTCGTGTTCGTGGGAATTTGGAAATTGGTTTTTCCTCGGGAGCTAGAGAGACTTCAGTTATGGAACGGCACGAATGGCATATTACTCATGCGGACGACGAGCACGAATATTGGCGTGCGAATCATCATGCAGGGCGCTGGACGATCATGACAAAAAGGGGGGACAAAAGAGGGGTAGAGGATCGCTGGGAGACGATCAAGGAGCCCGCCACCGAGCACTGGGAGGCTTTGCGTGAGGTCCTTTGGCGGAAATATCAGCGCAAGCGTGGCTCCTATAAGTTAATAAAGAAGCTCGATAAACTCTTGGGACGGACTGATGACGGATCAAACAGCTAGCTGGATCGCGGCCGATCGACGGCACGCGTGGCATCCTTTTACCGATCAGGCGGAGTGGGAAAAGAGCGATCCGCTGATTCTTACGCGTGGCGAAGGGGTGTGGCTCTTCGATAGTGAGGGTAAACGGTATCTTGATGCGAACTCGAGTATCTGGACAAACATCCACGGGCATGGAAATCCCAAGATTGTCGCGGCGATTCAGGAGCAAGCGGCGAGATTGTGTCACAGCTCTTTTCTTGGATTCGCGAATGACAAGGCATCCGAGCTGGCAGAGAGGCTCTGCGCCTTTTTTCCGAATCAGCTGACGCGGTGTTTTTTTTCGGACGATGGCTCCACGGCGCTGGAGGTAGCGTTAAAAATGAGTCTGCAGTGGGCGCAGCAGAATGGCAGGGAAGAGCGGACCGGGGTGATCGCCTTCGATCATGCTTATCATGGCGATACCCTGGGTGCGTCATCGGTGGGTGGGGTGTCGCGATTTATGAAGGGCTATGGCGAAGCGGGGCTCTCAGTCTATCGGGTTTCAAGTCTGGAGGATTTACGCGCTCTGCCGGAGATCGTCATCAAGACGGCATCAGCGGTGGTGATCGAACCTCTCATTCAAGGGGTGAATCAGATGCGGCCCTGGCCGAAGGGAATGCTTGACGGGCTTCGGGCCTGGACTGAGGAAAAGGGGATTCATCTGATTCTCGACGAAGTGATGACGGGATTTGGACGAACCGGAAAGATGTTCGCTTGTCAGAATGAGGAGGTCGTTCCTGATTTTCTCTGCCTTGCGAAAGGACTTACCGGAGGAACGATGCCGTTGGCGGCCACGCTTACCCGGGAGGAAATCTATGAAGGCTTCAGGGGGCCTGAGAAGACTTTTTACTACGGGCACAGTTATACTGGAAATGCCTTGGGTTGTGCTGCGGCGCTCGCGAATCTGGAAGTTTTTGAGGAGAGTCAGGTACTCGAGGAGGTGGAGAGAAAAGGGGCGTTGATTGAATCTAGACTTCGCGAGATTTCGAAGGTGCTGGAGATTCGCCGGGTTGGGCTCGTTATTGGGTTCGATGTTGCACAAGGGACCGGTAAAGAAGTGTGTCAGGCCTTAAAGAATGGAGGTGTCCTGACCCGCCCAATTTTGGATACCATTGTGATCATGCCGCCGTTGGTGATTTCGGAGGAGGAGATTGATTATCTTCTCGATGCTCTGGCAGTCGTTTAAGCTGGGTCCGTCATTTGCGGGAAGAGGCCAGCGAAATTGGCAAGTGCTTTTGATAGCGTTTGAAATCCTGATCCTTAGTAATAATCGGTAGCCCCCAAAGTGCGGAGGCGGCACAAATTAAAAAGTCATTGTTCGAGCCTTGAATGCCCTTGCTTCGACAGGTGTTGAAAAATTCAGCAGCCGTGAAAAATACTTCAGAAGTCATCGCGTGGGTCGGAAAAGGTGAGAGCGATTTGGCGATCCGATCAAAAACTAAGCGTTCGCGCACACGCTGCGATTTATAGTTATCATTATGGTCAAATTCCACCGTTCCAAAATGGGAAAGGACCTTCATCTGTTCATGTCGCTGGACAAACTCGCCCAAAGCCAAATTTACGGCATCTTTCTTGCTCTTTAATTTGCCAAGCCGCATTGCCTTTTTGACAAGATCTTCGTTGAGCTCGATGTTGGTTGCCGTGTGCGAATCTTCGCACAACGGTGAAGAGGTGCACAATGTGTGCTGGATTGAGAAAGGGTTCTCCATCCTGGAATGTAGTTGGCGTTGAAGACTAGCAAAGGTCTACCAAGTCACCTTTACCGAGATCGTGGCATTTCGACCAACGCCATTTTGGCCGGAGCCGTGGATGCGGTAGTCTTCGTCGGTGAGGTTTTCGAGGGCGAGATTGAGCGTCACGTTTTCTGAGACTTCCCAGCCGGAGTAGAGGGAGGCGATGAGGTAGCTTGGGGTGCCGTTGGCGGGGATGCGCTGGGTGTCGGAGGCGGCGAGACTTGAAAGGTTATCTTGGTTTGATGCGGCGAGGAGTTGGCCTGCGATCCAGTATTTTTCGGAGGAGTGGGTCCACTTAAGGCGCGCTGAAGCGGTGAGGGGGTGGAGGCGGCGGATGGTGTCTTCGATAATGGGTCCTCCGAGGGTGGCTGCTTGTTCGTTTTTGCCATCCTGCCAGGCGAGGCTGCCTGAGAGTTCCCAGTCTTGATGGAGTTGCCAAGCTGCCTCGGCTTCAAAACCGAAGAGGTAGCCGTCGCTGCCATTGACGGTCGCAAGACCGCCCGTGCCGTCGTCGACGCGAGTGATGGCATCGTCGATAAAGGTGTAGTAACTCGCGATCTGATAGCTGAGGTGATTGTTTGCGAATCTTCCGCCGAGTTCTGCGGTGAGGTAATTTTCGGGGTCGACGTTGGGGGAGCCGTTTGAGTCTAGTCCGTTGAGGGAGAACTGGCTTCCGGTGAGGTCATCGAGGTTTGGAGCACGGAAGGCTTGGGAGAGGCCACCGTAGGTCGACCAGTTGTCGTTGAATTCGTAGTTTCCGCGTATGGAAAGCGAGAGGTTGGTCCAGTCGGCATCGCCTGCTTGATCAACCAGTGCTCCGGTTGGGCGGTAGCCATTCCAATCTGCAGCGGCATAGCTGAAACGGGCACCTAAGTCGTAACTGAAGCGATCGGTGAGGTCGTGGGAGAAGGTGGCGAAGACTCCGAGAGAGTCGTTGCTTGAGTCATCGGCAACGGGTCGATTGGATGGACGAGTTGCCCCGTTTCGGTAGCCTTCGCTGTCGATTTCATCGCGATAGAAGTCAGCACCCCAAGTGAGGTTACCCGCGCCGATGAATGATTCGGCCTGAAAGCTCAGCCCGTAAGTATCGACATCGAGGATTTTAAGATCCTGTTGTCCGGAAGCACGGACGCGAAACTCGGAGTCTTGTGACTTTTGAAAAGAAGCGGTGAGTTGCCAGCGCTCGATCCACGAGATAGATGACTCGCTGTCTTCGAGTCGAAGGTAGGTGAGCGAGCGTTCCTGGTCGTAGGTGCGTTGAAGGTCGGTGCCCGCGGTGGTGAAGGAGTTTCCGTGTACCCAGCCTTGGTTTGCGGTGGTGTTGTGCCAGCGGTTGATGTCGTCCTGTTCGAGATAGGTCGAAGCGAGTGTGAGAGTGCGGGCCTCTGAAAGAGCATACTCGAATTTGAAGTCGAGCGAATCTTCGGAGTAGCCGGTGCCGACCATGCGATCGAGTGCCGAGTCTTTGATATCTCCCACGTCTTTGGCCGAGACCCCGAGCATGAGGCCCCATTTTCCGCCCACTCCAAGCGTTTGCTCCAGGCGTCCGAGATTCGATTCCGAATTGGTATCAAAGCGGTAGTAGGCTGCTCCGTGGGAGAAAAATCCCTCTTTATCCCGGAAGCCGGATGACTTGCTTAGGATGTTGACGGTGCCACCGATAGCATCGGATCCGTATAGGACGGAGCCTTGAGATTTGATGAGCTCAAGTCGGTCGATCGCTTGAGAATCAAGTGTGTTCCAATATTGCACCGGTCCGCCGCGCCAAGTGGAATTGTTTAAGCGAATGCCATCCTGGAGAAGGAGGGTCTGGCGGCCATTGAAACCTCGGATATAAGGAGAGCCATGGCCTGGAGTGGTTTGCTGGACGAGGACGCCGGGGGTCGTCAGAAAAGCCTGGGGAAGGGTGCGGATGGCGGAGTCTTCGAGGTCTTCGGCAGTCAGAACTTCAGAGTAGTAGGGTAACTCGGTGATTTCTTCGGGGAAGCGACTTACCGTGACGATAAGGTCAGGAAGCATATCTTGTCCGAAAAGGGGGAGAGGGAGGAGGAAAACCAAGTTTCGCATCTTAAAAAATCGAAGTAATATAAAGAGGAGGGGCTTTGGTCAAAAAGAATATTTTTTCAGGCTGTTAGAGAAAGTTGGCTTAGCTCCTTCTCGATTCGCCCATTAATGGTAAGGAGCCTCATTGGTGATAGCGAGGTGTGGGATTTGCAAAATGTCATCATTTGGAGAGCTGAATTGGAACAGAGGGCTGGAACCGAATCTTGCTTTAATGGGAGGCGCAGCCCAACAAGGTGGTGTGTCGAATTCTGTCTGGTTCCTTTATCTCATTCGTTGTGGGGACGGGTCCCTCTATACCGGGATTGCGACAGATGTGGACCGTCGCTTTGAGGAGCACGAATCCCAGGGGCCGAAGGGGGCAAAGTATACGCGGGGGAGGCTTCCGCTGGAGCTCGTTTATCGGCGGGAGATCGGCAATCGCTCGGAGGCGACGAAGGAGGAGATGCGGGTGAAGGCGCTGAGTCGAAAGCAAAAGCTCGCTCTCATCGCCTTGGCATGATTTTAGTTCTTTAGAAGTCACCATTTTCCAATGAATAAATTTGAAAAGAAAATAAGCCGAATCCTAAGTCTGGTGCTGCGGCATGATCCCAAGTCGATCGGGTTGACCCTTGATGAGGATGGCTGGGCAGTTCTTGATGACTTGGTTGCGGGTCTCAAGAAGGACGGGAAAAAGGTGGATCGGGTGCTTGTGGAAACGGTGGTGGCGAATAGCGATCTGCAGCGCTTTACCATTTCGGAGGACGGTCTCAAGATCCGCGCAAATGAAGGTCATTCCGTCGAGGTGAAGCTTGAGCTGGAAGAAAAGGCGCCTCCCACGTGGCTCTTCCATGGCACTTCGCTGGCAGCGCTGCATAAGATCGAAGGCGAAGGACTTCTCCGGAAAGAGCGTGATTATGTCCATCTCTGGTCCGACCAAGCGAGCGCGCGCAAAGCTGCGCAGCGGAAGGGGAAGCCGGTGGTGGTCGAGGTAGCAAGCCGCATGATGGAAAAGCATGGGCATGTCTTTTACCAAGCTGACAATGGCGTGTGGATGACTGATCACGTGCCACCCGATTACTTGAACAAGCGGACCAAGCTTTACTAGAATCTAGAGGCACCTCTCAATCGAGGGATCGAGAGGCGCTTCGATGAGGATTTCTTCGCCCGTAGTGGGATGCGTGAGGCTAAGGCTCTTCGCTTGCAGGAGCATGCGCGTTCCGGTGCCCAATCTTTCGCCTAGAATGTCGCAGCGCTCGACGCCCGCGTAGCGGTAATCGCCCGCGATGGGATGATTGGCGTGGAGCAAATGGCGACGGATCTGATGGAAACGGCCCGTTTTTGGAATGGCTTCAACGAGGCTGACTCCATTTTTGAGCTTTTCGCGGAGGTGAAAATCAGTGTGTCCATCGCGCATGAGCTCTCCCTCTTTTTTCTGGATGGGCTCCTTGCAGGTCCACGAATCCGTGCGGGGATGTCCGACGACAATTGCGAGGTATTTTTTTTCGATGCGATACTGCTCAAAGGCGAGATGGAGTTCACGCGCAACGTCGCGATCTGTGGAGAAGACGAGGACTCCCGAAGTAGGTCGATCGAGTCGATGGATTGGGTGAACGCGCTTGCCAATCTGATCGCGGAGGATCTTCATCGTGACCTCATCATCGGGCTGAGGGTTATCCGAAGGGATGACCATCTGCCCGGCGGGTTTGTCGACGGCGACGATGGTGTCGTCTTGGTAGAGGATGTTGAGAATCACTTGTTGAGAAGGTTTTAGAGAGTTCGCAAATCGATTCAAAATTATTTTTTGTTAGAAAAGAGCGACTCCGCTTATTAATAAAAATTATAGGAGTGAAACGTAAAGGCGAAGACCACTTCACGCTGGGCCTTTTCAACAACCGATAGCTTCGGGGCTATCGCCCAAAGCTGTCTTTGGGGTTTTGCCTGAGTTTTATCGATCTCATTGTGGCATCTGATTGTAAATTCATGTTACTTGAGGAAGTTCACCAAGTTCTTTAGCACTTCGGTGTTGTTGCATGGCCGTGAGGGAGGGTGGCCCCGAGAGCTGTCGGCGAAGATGAGATCGTGTTCACGACGGCCTTCTTTCAGTGGGTGGAGATCTTCGAAGAAGCCTTCTTTTTCCTCTATTCAGGCGATGAACCTGCGGAGGCTTTTGTCGTAAAGGTCCCGTAAAGAGGTGTCTCTAAAAAATTCAATTGTCGTTTTTAGAGCCGTGGTTTTTTCCTCTTTGGACGTAGGCTCTGATGATTTCGTCCCCATACACTTTAATTGTCTGGGGTTGAATCTATCGAATAGTAGCCAAGAGATCACCGGTATCCGCTGACTTACCTTTTACTAACAAGATTTCTCCCACCACTCCGTCTTCGGTGGCTGAGACGGTGGTGAGCATTTTCATGGCTTCGATGACTACTATTTTGTCGCCTTCTTTGACTTCGTCTCCGGGTTTTACGGCGACTTCTGAGATCATGCCGGGGAGGGGGGCGATGATGTGCTTGGGGTTGCCGGGTTCGCCTTTGAGGTGGGCGATAGCTTCTTTTCCAAGAGCGCGGTCGACTACGACAGTTTCGCGGGGCATTCCGTTAAGCTCGAAGAAAAGGGTGCGGCGGCCTTCGTCATCGGCTTCGCCGATGTTGATGAGCTTGATAAAGAGGGTTTTTCCGGGGGCGATCTCGACGTTGATTTCTTCGTTGCCCTGGAGGCCGTAGAAGTAGGCGGGAGTGGGGAGGACGGTGAGGCGGTCGTAGTCCTTGAGGCTTTGCTGGAATTCTGCGAAGACTTGAGGATACATGAGGTGGCTGTAGAGATCGTCGTCGGTCGCGGGGCGTCCGAGTTGTTCGCTGACCATTTCTTTGGTTTCCTCGAGGTCGCACGGTGGGGCGAGTTCGCCGGGGCGGACGGTGACGGGGACTCGGTCGCCAAGGACGAGCTTTTGGATGTCCTTGGGCCAGCCGCCATCGGGTTGGCCGAGGCCTCCGGCGAGCATGTCGATGACACTTTCTGGGAAGTCTAGGTTTGGGGCGTTTCCGCTGAGGAGGTCGTCGGCTTTGAGGTTCTGGGTGACGAGGAGCATGGTCATGTCACCGACGACTTTCGAAGAAGGGGTGACCTTGATGATATCGCCGAAGAGGTGATTGACGTCGGCGTAGGTGTGGGCGATTTCCTGCCAGCGGTGGCCGAGGCCCATGCCGTTGGCTTGTTCCTTGAGGTTGGTGTATTGGCCGCCGGGCATCTCGTGGAGGTAGACCTCGGCGGTGCCGCTTCTGGGTGCGGAGTTGAAGGGTTCGTAGTGGGTGAGGATTTCTTCCCAGTAGTCGGAGAAGTCATTAACGGTGTCGGGGTCGAGGCCGGGGAAGCGCTCGTTTCCGCGCATCGCGGAGTTGACGGAGTTGAGGTTGGGCTGACTGGTGGAGCCAGACATGGAGGCCATAGCCATGTCGGCGATGTCGACTCCGGCATCTGAGGCGGCCATGATGGAGGCGGCGTTGAGGCCGCTGGTGTCATGGGTGTGGAAGTGGATGGGGATGCCGATCTCCTGCTTGAGGGTGGAGACGAGCTTACTGACGGCGGCAGGGTGGCAGAGGCCGGCCATGTCCTTGATGCACAAAATGTGCGCGCCCATTTTTTCGAGCTCCTTGGCTTTATCGACGTAATATTTGAGCGAATATTTCGCGCGGTTGGGGTCGGTGATGTCGCCGGTGTAGCAGACGGCGGCTTCGCAGACGGCCTTGCCATGTTCGCGGGCGGCTTCCATAGCGACCTTCATGTTGGGAAGGTAGTTGAGGGAGTCGAAGATACGGAAGATGTCCATGCCGGAGTCGGCGGCGTGCTTGACGAATCCGGCGACGACGTTGTCGGGGTAGTTTGAGTAACCGACGGCATTTGAGCCACGGAAGAGCATCTGGAAGCAGATATTGGGAATTTTTTGACGGAGCGAGCGGAGACGGTCCCAGGGGTCTTCCTTGAGGAAGCGCATGGAGGTGTCAAAGGTGGCGCCGCCCCACATTTCCATGGAGAAGAGATTGGGGGTGCGGTCGGCGTAGGCCTCGGCGATGGCGAGCATGTCGTAGGTGCGCATGCGGGTCGCGATGAGGGATTGGTGCGCGTCGCGCATGGAGGTGTCAGTGACGAGAAGACGTTTTTCGTCTTTGATCCAATTGGCGAAGCCTTCGGGGCCTTTTTCGAGGAGGATTTCTCGGGAGCCTTTGAACTCTACCTTGGGAGTTTTTAAAGGGATGCGTGGGATCTCAAAGGGTTTTTCGGGGCGCCAGTTTTTTGCTCCGGGGTTGCCGTTGACGGTGATGTCACTGAGGTAGTTGAGGAGCTTGGTGGCGCGGTCACGCTTGGGAGCAAATTCGAAGAGGCTTGGCTTGGTGTCGATGAGTTTCGTGTGGGCGTTTCCGGTGCGGAAGGTCTCGTCTTCGATGACGTTCTCGAGGAAAGGGATATTGGTCTTCACGCCGCGGATGCGGAATTCGCGAAGGGCGCGGTCCATGCGTTGGCAGGCAGTCTCGAAGTCACGGCCGGTGGCGGTGAGCTTAACGAGCATGGAGTCGTAATACGGGGTGATGACGGCTCCCGCGTCGCCGTTTCCGGAGTCGAGACGGATGCCGAAACCGGCAGCAGAACGGTAGTTGGTGATGCGGCCGTAGTCGGGTGCGAAGCCTTTTTCGGGGTCTTCGGTGGTGATTCGGCACTGGATTGCGAAGCCGTTGCAGGGGATGTCGGCTTGGGTGGGGATGCCGATTTCCGGGTCGTGAAGTTTTTTGCCTTGGGCGACGAGGATTTGTGAGCGGACGAGGTCGATGCCGGTGACGCACTCGGTGACGGTGTGCTCGACCTGGATGCGCGGGTTCATTTCGATGAAGAACCACTCCTTAGACTCCATGTCGTAGAGGAATTCTACGGTGCCGGCATTGTCATAGCCAATGTCTTTTGCGAGGCGGGCTGCGGATTCGCAGAGGTCTTTTTTGAGGTTGCCTTCGAGGTCGATGGAGGGGGCGATTTCGACGACTTTTTGGTAGCGGCGTTGGACGGAGCAATCGCGCTCGTGGAGGTGGACGACGTTTCCGTGTTGGTCGCCGAGGATTTGCACTTCGATGTGTTTGGCGCGCTTGATGTAGCGCTCGAGGAAGACGGCGTCGTTTCCGAAGGCATTTTGCGCTTCTTCTTGGGCTTCTTTGAGGCGGGATTGGAGCTCGGAAGGTTTTTCGACGATGCGCATGCCGCGACCGCCGCCACCGAAGGCGGCTTTGATGATGAGGGGAAAGCCGACCTCATGCGCTACCGTGAGGGCTTGGTCAGGGTCGGAGATGGCGTCGTCGGTTCCGGGGAGGACGGGGACGTTGGCGGCGATGGCTTGAGCGCGGGCCGCGGTTTTATCGCCCATGGAGCCGAGGAGGTCGGCGGAGGGTCCGATGAAGGTGATGCCTTCACGGGCGCAGGTGCGGGCGAAGTCGGCATTTTCCGAGAGGAATCCGTAGCCGGGGTGGATGAGGGTGACGCCTTTTGATTTAGCGATGGCGACGATGCCTTCGTAGTCGAGATAAGCCCCGACGGGGCCTTTGTTTGCATCGAGCTGGTAGGATTCGTCGGCTTTGAAGCGGTGGCGGGAGAAGCGGTCTTCTTCGGCGTAGATGGCGACGGTTGGGATTCCGAGTTCAGTGGCGGCACGGAAGACGCGGATGGCGATTTCGCCGCGATTTGCTACGAGAAGTTTCTGTTGGGTGGGCATGTGAAATGTATCGGGTGCGAGGTTAGAATGTGGTGGCGGGGGGAGCCAATCACGAAACTTACTAAAGTGACGAAACTTGGGTTTTGGAGAAACGAACGCGAAACTTGCGAAAAGAGTGAATCTTGGGCGATGGGCGACACGGCGAATGTCTTTGGCTATCTGCACGGCCTTTCAGTCGGCTCCCCTTGGGAGATACCACCCCGCACTTCAAAGAGACGAATGATGTTTTAAAAATTCTTAGGAAATAGCGCTGCGCGTTGGAATCAAGAGCTGGATGCTTTTTCGAAATAGCAGCGTTATCTCTAGTTGCGGTGCACTCAAGGGCATTTCACTGGCACCACGCCTCCGTCCCGTCCTTCCGTTTCAAGAAATCACTCCGGGATTAGTTTCCTTTAAAACACTACTTAGTCTAATTACTGGATCATTCTATGAGGGAGATCCATTTTTTAGAGAGGCAGGGTGCCAGGGTTTGGATTATTGAGACGATCTCTTTCGGGAGGAATTATTTTAGAGCGTTCCGGTGGGACCGATCGGTCAATGGTTTGATGATCGATTGAATGTCACGGTAGCGACAGATTAAACTTTAATTACCGGACTTTCTGGGAAATTCGAGTCAGGCGAGAGACCTAATCCAAGGAAAGGTGAGACTTTGTGAAATATTTCACAAAGTGGTTGAGAACGGTGCAGCTGCGGGTATTCTCCGTGCGTGGCCATGGTCGACGCTAACCCTAATGTCTCGCACACTTCCTACGATTCAAAGATCGAGGGGAATATCATCATCACGCGAGTAGACGCCGCGATCAACTGGATGCGTAAAAACTCGCTTTGGCCGATGCCAATGGGGCTTGCGTGTTGTGCGATTGAGCTGATGGCGACGGCCTCCTCTCGCTTTGACATCTCTCGCTTCGGTGCGGAGGTAATGCGTTTTTCTCCTCGTCAGGCTGACGTGATGATCGTAGCTGGCACGGTCACTTACAAGATGGCGCTGGCGGTGAAGCGGGTGTGGGATCAAATGCCCGAGCCGAAATGGTGCATCGCGATGGGGGCCTGCGCGTCTTCCGGTGGAATGTATCGCAGCTACGCAGTTTTGCAGGGGATTGATCGCTTGATTCCGGTCGACGTTTACATTTCCGGCTGCCCGCCACGTCCCGAAGCTCTGATCGAAGGGCTCTTGAAGCTTCAAAGGATGATCGACAAAGAGCAGTCGTTCATGGCGCAAAAGAGAGTTCCCGTAGAAGCGTAAGACGATGAGTGTTCTTGAAGATGCCCAAGCAATGACCTCCGGAGAGGTTTCCGAATTTCGCGGTGAGACCACCGTTGTTGTCCCACTCGCAGAATTAAAAGCGTCGCTGAAGAAGTGTCGTGATGCGCAGGGCTATGAGATGTTACTGGATATTTCCAGTGTGGATTACCTCGGTGAGGAGCCTCGTTTTGAGATGGTTTACGAACTGGCGACGCTTGACGATTCGAAGCACCTGCGTATCAAAGCGAAGGTTGCCGAAGATGAAGACGTGCCAACCGCTTCCGATCTCTGGAAAACAGCCAATTGGCATGAGCGTGAGGTTTACGACATGATGGGCATTAAGTTTGCAGGTCATCCACAGATGGAGCGCATTCTGATGTGGGAGGGCTATCCTTATTTTCCACTCCGTAAAGATTTTCCACTTGCTGGTAAGGAAAGTAATATGCCGGAAGTGGCATTCTCCGGTGTGGCCCCTCTTGAGGGTGGGCCTTTTGTCACCAGTCCTGGAGCGACCCGTGAGCACGGAGAGCCGCGGGCGAGGGGGGAGAGTTGAGGTTTTTGGACCTAAATGGGGTTGGCGGATGGTTGAGATCCTTGATGTTAAAATAACATTAAAGTCGATAAGGAGGCTGAAGGGTGAATTTTTCAAAAAATCTACTTTACCAAGAAATACTCAAGTATCCCGAGTCTATCCATATGAATCTGTGTTAAAGATCTTGTTGATCGAAGTGACAACGCGGTTCTTGGCGACAGCGCCTACTATTCCGAAGAACACGGAGAACACCTGTTAGAATGTGATGCGGAGGGATTTTTAATACGCAAAGCCTACCGCAACAATCCATTGAGCAAAGCCGATCAACGCTTCAACAAAGGAGTGAGCCGGATCCGAGTGAGAGTGGACCACGTCTTCGGGCGCATGAAGCAGATGGGCATGGATATGGTGCGTAGCATCGGTCTGAAGGCGAGCGAGCCAACACAACAGCCTTTGTAATTTAGTCTACAATATGGACCGCTATGCCTTCTTGAAAAGATAAGCGCAGAATCCCCAAACAATGAACGGGAAGGAGGGGCGATGGGGGATGTCCCTAAGAGCCCGAAAATACTGAATCAACAGCCCTGATTTGGCACCTACGAAGAGCCTTGAATGAAATTTTGAGGGGATTTGAAGATCCAAAAATTTCGACATTCAGCTCCCCTCTCAAAATAAAGTTTTCGGAGGTGCCCTATAGTTAGAACTTTTAAGAAAGATTCATGAGGGTTTTCACTCTATCGAGACCTTCTCTCTTAGGATAGAGAACTGAAGCAGTTAGGAATACCCCCGAGGAGTTTTTCCCGTTCTCCTTATCTTTGGCGGCGCTTTTGGACGGCTTGTGCAAAGGCTTCGAGCACTTCTTCGGTGTTCTGCCAGTTGATGCAGGCGTCGGTGACGGACTGACCGTAGGTCATGTTATCGCTGATCTTTTGATTTCCTTCGATGAGGTTGGACTCGATCATGACGGACGCGATGTCGGTGGCGCCATTTGCCATCTGCTCACAGAGGTCGGCAGCGACGAGCGGTTGATTGCGGTAGTCCTTATTCGAGTTGCCATGGGAGCAATCGATCATGAGCTGCTCGGGCAGTCCCTTTTCGCGGAGCTTCGCGGTGGCGTCCTCGATCTTTTCGCGTGAGTAGTTGGGGCCGTCTTTTCCGCCACGGAGGATGAGGTGGCAGGATTTGTTTCCGGTAGTGGTGACAATGGCAGAGACGCCTTGCTTCGTGACCGAGAGGAAATTGTGCGGGTTATTTGCCGCGCCGATAGCATCGAGGGCGATCTGGATGGAACCGCCGGTGCCATTTTTGAAGCCCACTGGCATGGAGAGTCCGGAAGCGAGTTCGCGGTGGATCTGTGACTCGGTGGTGCGAGCTCCGATGGCGCCCCACGCGATCAGGTCGGCGACATACTGAGGGGAAATGGTGTCGAGGAATTCCGTGCCAGCGGAGACGCCCATTTCGGCGAGTTGAAGGAGGAGTTCGCGGGCAAAGCGGAGGCCGCGATTGATGTCGAAGGAATTGTCGAGGTGCGGATCATTGATGAGTCCCTTCCAGCCGACGGTGGTGCGAGGTTTCTCGAAATAGACACGCATTACGATGTGGAGATCCTTCTTGTGATGATCGATGGCATCTTTGAGGCGCTGGCCGTATTCGATAGCCGCTGAGGGGTCATGGATGGAGCAGGGGCCGACGACGACAAGAAGACGCTCATCTTTACCAGAGAGGATGTCTTCGGTTTGACGGCGTGATTCTGCGACAAGGCTGGCGGCCTTCTCGGTCATGGGAAGATAGTATGAGAGAACCGCGGGGGAGATCAGCGGGGAGATTCCGCCGATGCGGAGGTCGTCAGTATTGGTCGTAGCCACGGAAGGAACCTGCCTTTTATTGGAAGAGGTTTCAAGAGTGGAGGTTTGTCAGGTTAGAAATAAAAGGTCACCTTCAAGCATGTCGAAGAAGGACAAGAGAGCAGGAATGCCGAAGCAGAGCGATTTTACCGGGGGACTGGTGTCCAATGTGGCCTGTTCTTTCGTTGGTTCGAGTGGAGAGAAAGTCGTGGATGAGAAGATCATGGCGCTTGCCAGTGAGCTGGTTTCCGATGATCGGGCCTGTCTGCTTGCCGAGATGATGACAACCGCGGTGCGCATGGCGCGCGGCAATACGGAGCTGGGCGACTTTAAGTTGGCAAATCGGGCTCTCCGTGAGTTGCGGGAATCGAATGAGGTTTTTCATCCCTATCGTAATTTTCAGAAGATCGCGCTCTTTGGTTCAGCTCGGACGAAGCCCGATGAGGCGGAGTATCAAACGGCGGTCGATTTTACCCACAAGCTAAAGGAACTTGGCTTTATGACGATCACGGGAGCTGGACCTGGAATTATGGCAGCGGGAAATGAGGGGGCAACGCGTGATTTCAGCTTCGGACTTAATATCACGTTACCATTTGAGACATCGGCGAATACCTTCATCAAAGGTGATCCAAAATTGATCGACTACGACTTCTTCTTCACTCGTAAGTTGGCCTTTGTCAAAGAGGCGGCAGCTGCGGTGGGCCTGCCAGGAGGAATGGGGACGATGGATGAAATTTTTGAAGCTCTCACGCTGATCCAAACAGGAAAGGTCACGGTCTATCCTATCGTCTGTCTTGATTCAAAAGGGGGGACCTACTGGAAGGCGTGGAATCAGTTTATCACGGAGCATCTTTTCCGACTGGATCTAATTTCTGAATCAGATTTCGAGTTGTTTACGGTGACCGATGATGTAGATGCTGCGATCGAGGAAATTGTTCATTTTTATAAGATCTTCCACTCGTATCGCTATGTCGGAGATCAGCTGGTTATCCGACTTTCGGAGGAACTCACTGATGGAGCGGTGAAAAAACTGAGCATGGAATTTGCTGATATTATCAAAGTGGGTAAGATCGAAAAATGTGCGACGCTTGAGGAAGAGGAAAATGAACCTGAATTGGCGGAGCTTTACCGTTTGAAGCTTCGTCATCGGCGGAGAGACTTCGGTCGACTCCGTCAGTTCATCAACGCAATCAACAATTCTGAATTCGAGAGCTAATGGCCAAGGAACGAGTGGATAGCATGTTGGTTGCGCGGGGTCTTTGTGATTCCCGTGAGCAAGCCAAGCGTCTCATTATGGCGGGGGAGGTGTTTACCGAATCTGATCGGGTGGCGAAACCGAGTCAGAAAATGAGTGACGAGGTGGTGCTTAGGGTGAGAGATCGACCCAAATATGTGGGCCGGGGTGGCTTTAAGATCGAGGGCGCGCTGAAGGAATTCGGGATTAATCCGACAGGGTGGATTTGTGCAGATCTCGGAGCATCGACGGGTGGTTTTACCGACTGCCTTCTTCAGGAGGGAGCGACCAAAGTGCATGCGCTCGATGTGGGGACTAACCAACTGGTGTGGAAGTTGCGGAGTGATGAGCGCGTTGTTTCCAAAGAGCGATTCAATGCGCGTAATCTCGTCGTCGAGGATATCGGAGAGCGCGTGAATTTGGTGGTAATGGACCTGTCCTTTATTTCGCTGACAAAAGTGCTGCCGGCGGCGTTCGGAATTTTGAAAGAGGGCGGTTCCGTTATTTCTCTCATCAAGCCTCAGTTTGAACTGTCCCGCGGAGAGGTTGGAAAAGGCGGTATTGTGAGAGAGCCCGAACTCCATGAAAAGGCGGTCGAGAAGATCAAAAAATTCGTCACCGAAGATCTGAGTCGCGAGTGGGTCGGGCTGATGACGTCACCAATTACCGGAACAGACGGGAACGTCGAGTTCCTGGCGTGGATGCGTTAGGCGGGAGGGGAAAACATCGAATTATAGGCATGTTTACAGTGGGAACGATGGATCGGGAGAGGGCTTGACCATTCGGCGACTCAGTCGAATTTTATCGATATTTCCATGATGGTTTTCCTTTCTTTCAAGATCATTCTGAAGGATCGGAGTAGATGTGTCTTTTGCGATTAAGGGACTGAGTAAGAGTGAGCTTGAAACTAAATTCAAAATCGGTATTCTCTCGTAAATGCCAAAATTTACAGTCTCCAAGCAAAAGATTATTTCTGCCCCCCTCGGGCAGATTTATGATGAGGTTCGCGACTTTAACAGTTGGCGGCGTTGGGCGCCTTGGCTGACTGTCGAGCCCGATTGCGCGCTTACTTATTCCCCTTCGGGCGATTCTTATGGCTGGGCTGGTCAAGTCATCGGAAGCGGGAAGATGACGGTTACTGCCGAGGAGAAGAATAAGTGGATTGTCTACGATCTGGAATTTTTCAAACCTTGGAAACCCACGGCGAAAGTGCGGATGAATTTCCGCGAGGTTTCCGATGGGGTGGAGGTGACTTGGACGATGGATAGCTCGCTGCGCTTCTTCATGTTTTGGATGGTGGGGATGATGGAAGGCCTCATCGGGATGGATTATGATCGTGGCCTAGCGATGTTGAAGGATCAGATTGAATTGGGAGAGGTCTCTTCGAAGCTGGAATTTTCCGGAGAAAAGCAGATCGCGGGCTTTCGCTATCTGGGCAAAGAGCGCGAGTGCCCGATTGCTGATATCGGAAAGACGGTGGAGGCCGATATCGCGAAACTAGAAAATACTGTCGAGAAATTCGGAATCAAGGGCAAGGGAAAGCCCTTCGCAGTTTACCACAATTGGGATCTGAAGAAGAAGGTGGCCCGCTTTACGATCGGTCTTCCGATTGGAAATTCTTCGACTTCATATCCGGAAGGGGTTTTTAGCGCGGATATGCCTCCAGTCTCCGTCTATCCCATACGACATACGGGGCTCTATCGGCATGTTGGAAATGCTTGGGCGGCGGGGATTTCACACGGACGGGCAAAGAAATTTAAGCAGTCACGGAAGGCCCACCCTTTCGAAATCTACGAGCAACAGGCTGAAGAGGGAGTGGAATCCGTGACGTTGGTCTGTTTCCCAAAGAAGTAGCTTGATCAGCAATTCCTTAGAGATTCTGTTTCACTTGGTGGAGGAAATTCTGCCACTTTGCGTCGGGCTTACCGGTCGTTATGATAAAATGGGGGAGTTCTTTAGGCTTTCTTGATGTAGGGCTCTGTCGGACGGGAGGCCTTCGAAGAAATCCCTTCCGAAGGACTACTTCCACAGGAAAGGAGCGTAAAGATATCCAAAGAGAGAATAAGAGTTGATCTCATCACTACTCTACGTTTTGAACTTGCTCGCGGATCTTTTCGAGCTCTGTTTTTCCGATGACAACATGCTGGGCGATACCTGCGTCGTTGGCCTTGGATCCGATGGTGTTGAGCTCGCGATTGATCTCCTGACAAAGAAAATCCAAAGAGCGACCGACCGGTTCGGTCAGCTCCATGGTTTCACGAAATTTAGCGAAGTGCGAAGCGAGGCGGGTGGTTTCCTCTGAAATGTCACAGCGCTCAGAGAAGAGTGCCAGTTCCTTGAGGAGGCGTTCGTCGTTGAGATTGATTTCAATTTCAGCTTCCCTTAGCCGGTTTTGAAGGTTTTCCCGCTGACGAACGACAACGAGGGGTGCCTTTTCGCTGATGATGGCGGTTGCGTTTTCCAGAAGGTCGAGGCGTTCGAGAAAGTCTGCATTGAGATCGACTCCTTCCCTTGTGCGCATCGTCACAAGATTGGCCAAGGCGGCTTCGAGTGCGGGGTGGATTGCTTCGGTGGCTTGGTCAGGATTGATGCCCGAATCTTGAAAGAGGAAGACGCCGGGGGCTCGCAGGAAATCGTGTGAGCAAGCTTGAATGGGGCGATTCAAGAGATCGGAAAGTTCAGTAAAAGCGGCCTCCAGGGCTTGCGCCCGGGTCGGGTTGATGGAGAGGGAATCTGTGCTTGCAGAGGCGGCTTCCAGGTTGATCGAGACATTGACCCGGCCCCGCGAAACTTCTTCGAGAACGAGTTTTCGTAAGGCTGGTTCGATTGCTGAAAGCTCTCGGGGGAGGTTGAAGACGATGTCAGCCTGCTTTCGGTTGACCGAGGAGATCTCGACCCGGGCGATGAGGTGATCGGTAGCGTGCTCGGCACGCCCGAAGCCAGTCATTGATTGCATGGCGGGAGCTTAATCAAGCAGGGGGAACTAGGCCAGCTTACTTCCGATCCTGTTCTTCGGAAGGAATGTCCTCATCAGGAGGACCCAATGGATCATGATCAGGGTCTTCTTCGGGATTCTGGTGTTCACCAGGGTAATCGAGGTGGTCATCGTCGTCATGATGTTCGTCATGATGTTCGTCATGGTGTTCGTCATGGTGTTCGTCATGGTGTTCGTCATGGTGTTCGTCATGGTGTTCGTCATGGTCGTAAGGATCCTCGTGATCGCTATGGTCCTCATTTTCTTCTTCCTTTTCCCCGGAT
This sequence comes from Akkermansiaceae bacterium, assembly GCA_905182405.1. Lineage (GTDB taxonomy): Bacteria > Verrucomicrobiota > Verrucomicrobiia > Verrucomicrobiales > Akkermansiaceae > SW10. The sequence goes on from CAJJBQ010000002.1 coordinate 42,949, forward strand.
TTAGCAATGGAGGGATCGGCAAGCAATTTTTTGAGATACTCTTTTTCTTCTTCGGCTTCTTTGCGCTTTTGTTTGCGCTCGTAGAAGTAGGCCAGCCAGATGCAGATCTCGTAGAGAACATACATGGGTCCTGCGAGCAGCAGGAGGGTGGGAATATCTGGAGTGGGCGTGATGATGGCCGCGATGACGACAATCGCGAGAATAGCGTAGGAGCGGGTGCTATTCATCACGCTGAAGCCCAGAATCCCGAGGTGGACCAGGGTCATGACGACTACTGGAAGTTCAAAGGCGAGACCGAAGATAAGGACGAAAGTGGTGGCAAAGGAGATATAATAACCGATGCGCCAGTCATTCGAGATGCCCAGTCCCTGACCCCAGTCATAAAAGAAGTTGAGGACTTTCGGCAGGACGAAAAAGTATGAGAAGAAGACGCCTCCGAGGAAGAGGCCAAATCCAATGGCAAGAGCCGGCCAAAGAGCGCGACGTTCTTCGGGTTTCATGCCCGGTAAGACGAACTGGAGGATAAAGTAGAGGAGGAAGGGGAAGGAAATGACGATGCCAGCAAAAAAGGCCAGCTTCATCGTGAGCATGAAGGTCTCGGTCGGTTTGAGCGAACTCATGAGCCGGAGATTTCCTTGGGCGTTAAGTTCAGCCGCGGGCTTGGAGATGAGGAGCTTGGCTGCGAGTTCTTTGACGGCGGAGTCCTTTTCGCTGAGATTTTCAATGAAGGATTCCCGGTCGTCCTCGGGGATCTCCTCAACGGCGCGGTAGATGATTGCTGCTTCGGTGAGGACGTAGAGATCTTTGTTGCTTTCGAACTCCCAGAACTTCTTTTCGAGATCGGGTTGGTGCTGGCGAAGAGGCGGAGTGATAGTAGCGAGGTCGAGTGCCCGCTCCCATTGATCGAGAGAAATACTTTGATCCTTCGGAAGACGCGCTTCGTGTTTCGCGACCCAGACTTCATTGACCGGACGCTGGATGACCTCCATGAGTTGCTCCTTGTAGACGAAGCAGACTAGAGTCGCGATCAGCAGAGTGACAACGATACGAGAGATCGTAGAACGCAAATCCTCAAGATGGTCGAAAAAAGGTTTTTCGGCGTCTGGGTTCACCTTGTCCCTCAATTGGAACATTTTCTTAAGAATAAACATCCGGCGGGCTTTTGAATACTTGAGATTTCGATGAGGACAATGGCAAAGATTGGCGAAGTCGTAGAAAGGCTCACCGAAACCTAACGGATAACGATCTCATTCCCCGATATTCTAGTCAGAATAAACAGGCTTAATTAAGTGGTTTCGCTTTCCGAGATGGAGAACTCCCGGGAGGCCGGGAACATTTTGAGGAGAGAAATCGCTGCGTTTCACCTTAAGAACCAACGTCTTTTCGTCGAGGCGGGTGATGTTTTGTAGCTGATCCGATGAGATCTGGCCGTCTTCCGAGAAGAAATAGAGATTCTTTTCCGAGTGGTTTCCCTTGATGAGCAATTCAATGATGGGAGCATCCTTTTGCGATTTTAACGAGACCTTCAACTGGGGATCTTTTTTGGGGATTTCCGATTGGGCCTTTTCGATAAGGATGCGGTCGGTCGTGGATTCGCGGGGAAAGCTGATTTGGAAATCTCCGAAGCCGGGAAAACATTGTGCAGCGCAGGCCATCCATTGGGCCGAAGCGCGGAGGATTATTTTTTCTTCAGGAAGGATCTCGGGAGGGGTGATTGTGATGAGGAGAGTGATATCGCGCTCATACCCGTGACAGGGGTGGCCACTCATGAAGGTCTTTTCGGGATGGGGCCATTGGATGTCTCCGGCAGAAAATCCATCGGGAAGATTCCAGCTCAAGGCGGTGGGGATTCCGACGATTCCGGGGTTTTTCCAGTAGGTGTGAAAGCCTTCTTTGTGCCGAAGATTAAGACCAACGGTGAAACTCTTTCCAGGAGAGATCGTATCGACGTCGGAAACAAGTTTCAGTTCAAGACCGTCCGCTGCATGGAGTGAACTCGCGAGTGCAAGACTTAGCAAGCCGATGAAGCCATGAGGAAAAGGGTTCATCATTCTAGCGGGGAATTACGAGAGTCGAACCATCACGAATGATAGTACCTCTGATTCCGTTGGCCCTTTGAATCCTGGAGACCGAGGAGCCATACTTGCGGGCGAGCCCGTAAAGGGTGTCTCCTTTTTTCACAGTGTGACGAATTGTCTTTGGCTTTACCTTGACGGTTTTTGGCCTGGGCTTTGGTTTCGCTATCGGTCTCGGCTTGGTGACCCGTTTGGGTGCCGGTCGTGGAGTGAGCTTGGCTGTTTGCTGAAGTGTCGTCTTTTCGACGATCTTGGGTTGAGTTACCGGCCTGGGATTGCTGGTGCGGCGCTTGGTTCCACGCTTTGGCGGATTGTCGGCCCATGCTTCGATGTAGTTTCCGTTTTCATCGAAGGGGCCAATGTTAGGATTGTATTCAGAGCTACGATCACTTTTCGAACAACTCATTAAGACCACAGGAACCCATGAGCCAATGAGGAGAGCGAGCAAGACACTTTTCTTCACATGAGGAGTGTGCCACAGCTTGTGCGCTTCTCAAAGCATAGTTAAAGGAACTTAATTATTACTTCTTTAAAAATGGTGTTGATTTTGGTTCCCAGAGGCGATAGCCCATCCGCGTGACGGTTTTTCCGTCGCAATTTTTGGGAAGCTCGTCGCACGGGCAGGAAATAAATGGGGAATCCGGTGAAGCTGTCGTAAGGCACCCATTCCGGAGCGGTCCCGCCACTGTAATTCTCCTAAAAGGGGGAAGAGCCAGATCACCAGCCTGAAGATCGACAAAATCAAGAACTCTGCGGATTTCAGGGGGCTTATTTTAAGAAACGAATGATTGATAAAAAAGCAGCCCGATTTGGGCTCGTGTTGGCTGGGTGTTCCCTCGGAGCAGCCCAGGATGTGCTTCCTCCGCTCACTGTATTGGCGAAGAAATTTGATTCAGGGAGGGAGGAGACGACTTCGGCTCTCGATATTCTGAGTGCAGATGAGTTGGAGCGGATGCAGCGAGATCGGCTGCTGGATGGTCTTAATTTTTTCCCAGGAGTGCAGGGTCTTTCGACAGCGGGTCAGACGGGAAACTTGGGGACGGTGATCATGCGCGGTCTCAGCACGAAATATATGCAGGTCGTAGTCGATGGCGTGAGACTCACCGGCGCGACGAATGCCGCCGGTAATATTTTGGGTAACGGACACTTGGGAAACATTAGCCAACTTGAGGTACTACGAGGTCCGCAGAGTGTGCTGTATGGTTCGGGCGCTGCTGGTGGTGTAGTGGGTTATAATACTCTTCTGGGATGTGATGATGAGGGAATGTCTGTGACGGCCGAAGCTGGAAACTTTGGCACCTTTAAGTCGTCGTTTACCAATCGGGGGCAGATCGGAGATTTGTCCTATGCTGTTAATGCGGGGCTCTTTGAAACAAACAACGATCCCTCGGGTACGCTTTTACGTCATGATTTTAAGCAGCTCTCTGAGTCGGTAGCACTACAATGGCAGGCTCGGGAGGATCTGCTAATTCGATTGAGCTATCGCGGAAGTCAAAATGAGCTGGGGACTTTAAGTGACTCCGGTTTTGGACTATCGAGTGGAGAGATTGATACTGATATCAACCTCTTGGCCTTGAATGCAGAATACGAGGTGAACCCTTGGTGGTCGAGTAAGTTAACTTTTGGATACTACGGCGAGTCGTATCATGGCTCCTTTAATAGTTCATTTGGAACGACGATCGTGGAAACTCAATTTGATCTACTGAATCTTAACTGGGCGAATTCGATCAAGGTGAATGATTCTGTAGAGCTTGTTTCAGGCTTGGAGTATGCCAGTGGAGATTACCGGAACTCGGGAGGTCGAAACGTGGAGTATCAGACGCTAGGAACCTATGTGAACGGCTTTTGGAAGCTCGTCGATGGTCTTCTTTTGGAGGCTGGTGTCCGATATGAGGAGCACGATTCTTTCGATGATGCCGTTGCCTGGAATCTTGGGGCAGCCTACGAGATTGAGGGAACGGAGACGCGCCTGCGTGCTCGTGTCGCGAAGGCGTATCGGACGCCAACGTTACTGGAGTCGGAGGCTTTTGTTTCTGGGTTTGGTCCCGCACAGCGTGCCAATCCCAATCTGGAGCCAGAAGACATTCTTGGATTTGAGGTTGGACTCGAGCAAGATTTGTCAGAGCACCTTTTTGAGCTGAGCTATTTTCAGCAGCATTTGGAAAATTCGATTGTGAAAGGAGCGGAGACAGCAGGGTCTTATGAGAATATCAATCGGAATGGGACGAGCATAGTTTCGGGGCTCGAGCTAGCCCTGAGTGGTCAGCTCGGAAATGATTTAATTCGGTATCGCTTAGCTGCGACGAAGCAATTCCAGGAAGAGATACTCGATGTTCCTGATCTCTTGCTCAGTGCTGATCTAGGCTACGAGGCAGAGAGCTGGAGTGTAGGCGCTGGATTCACCTATCAAGACGGGGCATTTTACTCGGGGTCACCATCTCCGTTTATCAATGCTACGGACGATTATATCGTAGCGAGGGTCTATGGTGAGTATGAATTAAACGAGGCGATTATTCTGTTTGCGCGGGTGGAGAATCTCTTTGACGAGAATTACCTTCTCTCGGATATCTTTAACCCTGTTGAAGGACAGGGAAGATCCTTCGTGATCGGCGCTCGAGTGGAGTGGTGATTGCCTCAAAAAGGCGGAGTAGAAATACTCCGCCTATTGGGTGATCCTCAGGCGCATGAAGCGGGAGTCGTTTTCGATCGGAGCGGGCAGACGAAATCTTCCGGTGATGCTTCCATCAGGATTGATGGTGTTCGTCATGGGAACTCCGCCGCCGTTCCATGTGTTGAGATCATCGCTGACCTCGGCAGAGAATTGCCCCCCACGTTTTCCGGCTGTTCGGGTGAAGGAAAGGACGAAGTAATCCTGATTTGCAATGCGCTCGGTTCCGGCCTGAATTGCGGGAGGAAGACTGGTGATATTGGTCGCGTTTGAGCCCAATCCGAATTCGAAGAGGTTGCTCCATCCGTCGCCATCAGGATCGGCATTGGGACCGGAGGTCGCCGGGTTGGCCCGTTCAACTTCAGTAAATGCCGTCTGTGCCCAGATGTCGTAAGTCATCTTTCCGTCCGGTAGTCCGCCCACTTGATCCGAGGCCCTCCAGTTGGAGCCGGTTCCGTGGGTCGTGGACAAATCGTTGAGAAGGATGGAGTGGCCATCGAGGGTGGCGAGGTCGGGCCATGGTATTGCGACGTCGTAGGCGAACTCGTGAATGATCATGTCATTCAAGCCGACCAAGCGAAGTGACTCACCACCATTGGAAAGGTTGCTGGTATATTCTCCGGCGATGAAAGCATCGAAGGAATTACCATGACGGAAACGGAAGGCTTCGAGATTCGAAACGATGATCGTAAATCCTTGTGGGGAAAGCGCCTTGATCGAGCTTGTGGCAAAATCAAAAGTGATGCCGGAGGTGAAGCGAACATCACTCAGGTCGATGCTTTGCGAGCCATAGTTCTCAAAGCGAAGGAATTCGAAGAGATCGCCGTCATCATATCCTGCTGCTGCTTCCGCTGTGCTTGGTCCGACGGGATTGTAGAGTATCTCTGCAATGGCAAGATTACTTGAGTCCGCAGGCACCGTTTCAACGGTAAATGCAGCGGTCGTGAGGGCGCTCCAAGTTCCGTTGCTAAAAGTCCGCGCCATGATTTGGGTGGGTTCTCCAAGGATAACAGGGAGATTTGCTTCGTTGACTTGCTTGGCCTTTAGATTCAAGTCGAAGACCATGTCGCTACTGCTGGGTTTATTGTGATGTTCGACCGCAATTACATTGATACCTTGGACCAAAAGGGTGGAGTCGAGAGGGAAATTCGTAAGGTCGCCTTCATTACCGTCGCTTGAGTCGGATGAAGGTACACTTGAGTAGCTAATTGTTCCGGGAAGGTTGGACTCGCGAATTACTTCGACGCCGTTGAGGTAGACGATGCAGCCTCCATCGATCCGTAGATCGGCGGACAGATCGAAGAAGGTAGAGATATTATTGAGTTGGAAATTTTTTCTAAAGTAGGTGGTTGGTTGTCTGGGAATGATGTTGTTGACCTCTGTTCCGATATCAATATTTACCCCTGCATTATTGATACTGCCGTAACCAAGAGGCGCGGTTCCCAAGAGCCATGCGGAGGAATCGAAGGTAGGAAATTTCCAGGAGGTGCCGAGATCGCCATCCGTCGCGTTGTGGCTCCAGTCCGACTCGAGAGAGACGAGGGAAACATCAACAGGTGCACCAGGTTGGGAAATAGCATCGGGGTTCGGCGTGCCCCCCGCCAGGCGGGGGTCCGAGCCGTCGGTGGTGTAGTAAAAATCCCCTTCTGCGGTGGTGATGAAAAGAGGGAAGCCGTCGGAAACTGTTCCCCCAAATTTGCTAAAGCTAGGAGGAACGATTGTGGGCCACAGGCCATTGTTTCGGAAGTCTTCCCGGGTTGGTCCGAAGAGGTAGCGTCTGCGGCCTCTTGATTCTTTCGTCCACGCAGTTAATTTGGAGGATTGTACCGTTTGGTTATTCATCACGCGGAGAAGATCGCCAAACTCGGTGGTGAGCTGATCGAACTCTGATTTGATGATGGAGTTATCGTAATCTCGATCGTCGAGGACCCCTCCATTGAAAAGGTGCTTGTTGATACGGTCGGCGAAGATGAGTTTAAATTCGTCCCAGCGATTGAGGCCGCGCCAGAGGTCGCGCATTTCTCCACTACCTGTTGCCATGAAGGATCGAATCATTTCCTGGGAAACGGGGCGATCTCCCTTGTTGTTCATGGCGCCTTCGGCATCCCAGACATAGAGGCGATAGCGTCCTTCTGCTGTTCTTTCCTTGGCGGCTACCCAGTTGTTATGAGGCCAGTCCCAGGTGGCGCCGTAGACATTGAGAAGGTAGTAGTCTGCCATGCTTGCGACATCGGCGACTTTGAGAACTTCGTCCCAATTGGAGGTCGTGGTAGCGGCATTAAGGCGGGTGATCATATTGTTCCAAGCAACTTTGTCGCCTTCGGCAATGTTGTCATTTCCTTCGTACTGGAGAACATCCCATTGAGCGTTGGAATCGGTGCTGTGGAGCGATTGAAAGAATGGTTCCCGGAGGCGCTCGACCATGTTGTAGAAGCCTTTGAGTTCGCCATTGACGTAAAGGCTATTGATAACGCCCAAGCTAGCGCCATTTCCCATTTTGTGACTGAGGCGCCGGAATAATTCGTCGATAATAAAGGGATTGCGGATGTCATTCTTGCCGGCGCGGATTCGGAAGCGCTGGTAGTCGTCGACTGTTCTTCCCGGGCCATTGAGAGGCAGATTGACGGATGGGTTTCCATAGTCGTCGCGGAAGTATAGGTTGAATGATGGCTTCTGAACCGCGCTGTCTCTCCAAGGAGAAGCGTTTGTTTGATTGAGAATCATGCGGGGGCGGGAGTAGGAACTGGCTGCGACGCGGAGGCCAACATTGCTGCGGAAACCTACCGTGCCATCGGTGAAGTAAAACTCGGCATGGATGGGGCGCTCGTAGGAACGGCCACGATTGATGACGTTGTTGTAGTTGTCTTGTCCGTTTGGCTGCCACTGGTTGTTGGAATAGGTGCCGCCATTGATGGCCATGACACCGAAGGGATCGTAGAGGGAACGCTGAGGATCTCCGGCGAAGATTAAGGAGGGACTCGTAAGAAGACGGGCATCCTGACCGATCAAATAGGAGTGGGTTTTGATATTGGAGGGGATGTAGCCATCGCGAAAAGCCCGTGCGCGAATGACATGTCCCTTTTCGGTGGTGACTTGAGCGAGAGCGAGGGGCGTGGTGTAGTCACTTCCATTTTCGAGTGTCGGGGTCGTGCCATCCGTGGTGTAGCGAATGGTGGAGGAAGGGGTGTGCGTGCTCAGAGTTACGGTGACGGCGTTGTCGTAAAAGCCGCCTTTATTGTCGAAGTCCGGCGCATCGACTTTATCGACATAGGAGATCGTCGCATTAGGGGCGCCTGGAGTGGGTTGCTCAAGATATGCCATTCCGCCCGAAGCGTTCCGGCCATAGCTGAAGTTTGCGAACTGTTGCGGGTAGTCTGGTTCAATCAGGGAAGCAGCGCTCCCATTGTTATCGAAGAGACCGAGGTAGTCGCCGTTGCCGCTGAGTTTAAAGTTCGCGTGCAGGTAGGAAGAGCCGACTACTGGGGCCGATGGATTGTCGGCGAGGATGACAAGATAGTCACCTCCGGCGATAGAAGTCCCGGGAGGAAAGGCCCATTTTGAGAGAACCTCGGAGTCATCTGTGAGGGTCCAACCGCTGAGAGAGACGGCGGATGTTCCAGTGTTGTAGAGCTCGATCCAATCGGAAGGTCCTTCGCCACGGAGGGCGGGGTCGATGAGGTCAGCACTGGGCTCATCAAGACCAGGGAGATAGGTGATTGCTGAGCCTTCCTCGAAGAGCTGAGGGTCGGAGCCGTTTGGTTGATCGATGCGAAGTGACATGTCGAGGCGCATGTCCCCGTTCAAAACGATGTTATTTACTTGGATTGCAAGGACGTTGTTTCCTGCTTGGAGGAAGTCAGAGGCTGCTCCAAGGGTGATTGTTTCGTTTCCTGTTCCAAGAGAGTTGGCGCGATAAGTAAGTTGATCGTGGTAAATGTGGGCCTTGGCTTCTCCCATATTACGGCGGGCGACTTCGATGCCATTGAGCCATGCGATGAAGCCGTCATCGTAGTTGATGGTGAGAACGAGTGGGTCGGTTTGGCTCGCATTTACGCTGGAGACGGTGAAGTCTTTTCGACCGTAAAACGATGGAGAGAGGCCCCGGAGGGAAGAAGTTAAATTGGTGGAGATTGATCCGAGCGAATAGCCAATAGGCATGGAGCCGTCATCCCAATTCGAGTCATCGAATGCAGGCGACCACCATGCGGGTCCGGCACCGGCGAAGGGTTGGTCACTGCCATCCCAGCGGAGATTACGCTCGGCTGCGGTGGCTGAAATTTCATTGATGACGATTTGCCCGTGGACGATTCCTACGGCGAGGGTCGATAAGAAAACTTTCTTTAGCATGTGCGTGGGAGGCAGGCTACAACGTAAATACAGCGAGGCAAAGTTTCATTTTTAATACGAAGGACAAGGCCTGTTGGCGGGATATGTGAGTGGAATGTCAGGGGCGGCAGCTCTGGTATTCATTTACCAGTTTGAAGAGGTAAAGGAAAATTTCACCCTCTATCAGCGGGTTTCGCGAATCTCGGTTCCAATTCCGGACTGCGTGAAAATCTCGAGGAGCAGGGTGTGAGGTTCACGGCCATCGATGAAGTGAACTTTTTCGACTCCCGCGGCAAGGGCTTCGAGAGCGGAATTAACCTTAGGAATCATGCCTCCGGAAATGGTGCCGTCATTCAAGAGATCAGTGGCTTCACTTCGGGTGACCGAATGAATGAGAGAATCTGGCTTTGAGGGATCTTGCATCAAGCCGGGGACGTCGGAGAGGTAGACAAGTTTTGCGGGTTTTAACGCGCAAGCGAGAGCGGCGGCGGCGAGGTCGGCATTGATGTTGAGAGTATGACCGGAGCCGTTTTGTCGTCCCAGTGGAGAGACGACGGGGACTCCTCCAGTGCCGAGGGTATAGAGAATGTCTTCGATATGACAGGAGGTGGCTTTTCCGACACGGCCGATATCTGCAGGATTCCCATCGTCATCGATGCCCATGAGTTGGTCGGCGAAGAAAACGGAGGTGCCGTGGACCGAGGTGGCCTTAGCTCCAAAATCGGTGAGGGTTCGGACGAGGCCTTGATTGATCTCTCCGTGAAGCGTTTCTTCGACGATTTCGATGGCTTCGGGCGTGGTGAAGCGGAAGCCGCCGATGAACTTGGCTTCGAGTCCGGCCTCTTTCATAGCCGCGGAAATGGCCTTTCCGCCGCCATGCACGATGACCGGCTTGATACCGGATACTTCGAGAAAAACGATATCGCGCATAACCTCCCGGACGAGGTCAGGATTGTCCATGGCGGACCCGCCCATTTTGATAAGAAAGGTTTTTCCCCGGAAGCGTTGGAGATAGGGGAGGGCTTCGGTGAGGACGCTGGCTTTTTCGGTGGCAGTCACGGGAGGAATATCTAAATTCTAAATGGTGAAATACTAAACAAATCCTGAGCCGGAAAACTCAAAATTTGAAACGGTTGGCGGGAGTGAAAGATTGAGCTTGGTTGAGAGAAAGTATCCGTAGATTAAGACTGATGGTTGAGGGGGGCGAACAGGAATCTCCATGAGGTTTACCAAGCTTGAATGATGTCGTGGATTAATTGTGGACCGCGGTAGACGAAGCCGGTGTAGAGTTGGACGAGTTTGGCACCAGCGACGCGTTTCGCAAGGGCGTCTTCGGTGGTGAAAATTCCGCCGGCACCGATGATGGGGACATCATTTCCGAGATGGGAGTGGAATTGGCCGATGACTTCGGTGGAAGGTTGCGTTAGGGGAGCGCCGGAGAGACCGCCTGTTTCGTTGGCATTTTTGTGCCCTTTGACTGTATCGCGGTCGAGGGTGGTGTTGGTGGCGATAAGGAAATCGAGTCCGCCATTTCGGAAGACGCGAGAGAGGTCGGAGATCTGGGTTTCGTCGAGATCTGGGGCGACCTTTAGGGCGAAGGGGACGTAGCGTCCGGTTTTCGAGTGAAGTTTGGTTTGGAGATTTTTGAGAGCTTCTAACAAGCGTCCGGCGGCCTCCTTTGATTGGAGATCGCGGAGGCCGGGGGTGTTGGGTGAGGAGAAGTTGGCGGTGATGTAGTCGGCCCAGGGGTAAGCTTTCTCAAAGGTGATGGCGTAGTCGCTATTCGCTTCTTCGTTAGGGGTGACTTTGTTTTTCCCGATGTTGATGCCGATGATGCCCTTGAAGGATGTTGATGAGCGGACATTCGCAAGGCCTTGATCGATACCGGGATTGTTGAAGCCCATGCGGTTGATTAGGGCCTGGTGCTCGGGGAGGCGGAAGAGGCGGGGGGAGTCGTTTCCGTCTTGCGGCTGGGGAGTGAGAGTGCCGACTTCGACGTGGCCGAAACCGAGGGTTCCGAGGGCGTCGATGGTGTTGGCTTCCTTATCGAGTCCGGCGGCGAGTCCCACGGGGTTGGGGAAGGTGAGTCCGCAGAGGTTGACGGGCTTTGGCTTGGGAGAAGAGGCCATTGCTCCAAGAAGTCCCAGTTTCTCGGTCGCCCTGAGTCCTGCCATCGAGAGGTGGTGGGCCTTTTCGGCATCAATTCGAAAGAGGATACTGCGGGCAGCAGGGTAGAGGATATTAAGCATCGCTGGGGGGAAAATACCGTTTCCGGGCCATTTGAAAACAACAAGGTGAGATTCTCGTGAATCTAAACCGTAAATTGAGTTCCTGAGAAAAAATGTGACCCTGAGATGCTCTGTGATGGTACAGAGGAAAAGACGCTACGATGCACGATTTACAAACTTCGATTCACGCTGACTTTTTTCTCACCGATCTACTTGCGAGCTATGCTTCCGGGGTTCGATGACCTAGGTCGGTCCACTAATAGGCTCTTGTTCGAGAAGCTTAAGATGGAGCCAGAGGGGCAGTGAAATTTAAACAGTGAGTTCGCTCATCTCGCCGGTGCTGTCGACGAAGCTTGCGGTGGGCATACTCAGGCGGTTCATCATGGTGACGAAGAGATTGGATAGGGGGATTTCGGCGCCGAAGCGGTGGTAGCCTCCGTGCTTGAGTCCGAGTTTGTCTCCTCCGGCGAGCACAAGCGGATAGTTGTTGTTGTTGTGGGTGTTGCTGTTGCTGCTCCCGTAGAGGACCATTGTGTGGTCGAGGAGGGTGCCTTCGTTTTCAGGAGTGTCCTGGAGTCGCTGGAGAAAGTAAGCAAGTTGTTCAGCACGGAAGCGGTCCCATTTTCCGAGGGCTTCGGATCCGCCGGGCTTGTTCCACCCGTGAGCGAGGCTGTGCTGGCTTTTTCCAAAGCCAAGAAGAGAGGGAAACTTGGTGGCGATTGAGGTGGCGCCATTCATGTTTCCCATCTGGTAGGTTAGGAAACGGGTAGAGTCGGTTTGAATGGCGAGGAACATGAGGTCGAACATCGTCTTGATGAGTTCGCCGGGAGTCTTGTCATCGGCTTCCAAGTGGAGTCCGCTGGCGTCGATTTGTGGTTTTGGGACATCAAGCCACTTTTCCGATCGCTCGACCCGTTGTTCGATTTGGCGGACGGACTGGAGATATTCGTCGAACTTTTCCTGGTCCTGTTTCCCGAGCTTGCGCCGGACGGATTTGGAATGTTCGAGCACGAGATCGAGCATGTGATCGGAGTTTTGCAATTCCTGGCGACGCGAGAGGAGGGTTTTGTCCTCCTTGCCAAAGAGACGATTATAAATGATGCGCGGATTGTGGAGCGCAGGGACGGGTTGTCCGGTGCCGGTGAAGGAAAGAGTGCTGGAGCGGGTGGCTTCGCCCACGCCGCCATCGACCGAAAGACTGAGCGAGCGGAAGCGGGTGTCGTCGCCCAATTTAGCGGCGAGCATTTGATCAAGCGAGATCGAGTTCTTGAGCTGACCTCCTTTAAGCTGGGCGGCGGTGAGAAAAATGTCAGCGGTGTCGTGGCCGCCAATTTTTCGCCCGTTAGGGTGAGAGAGTCCCCCTAGGATCGAGACGTGCTTTCGTAGGGTTTCGAGGCATTGGAGGCTCTTGTTAAATTGGAAGTCACGACCTGTCGTATCGGGGAACCACTGCCACTCGGAACCCTCGCTCTTTTTCTTGGGGAGGCTTACGCCATATGGAAAATAAATACCGCAGAATCTCTTTGGTCGGGAGGTGGTCGCGGTATCGGCGCCCATGCATTCGAGGAACGGCAGGGCGAGAGATGCGCCCATTCCATTGAGGAAAGTGCGGCGTGGGAGGTGGCAGGATTTACGGCTCATTATTTACTGAGGAATGGTTCGCTCGCGACCACGATGTGAATCAATTCTTTAATACGGTAGTCGCTGGCGATAAATTTCGAAGTCAGTTCTTTGATGACTTTTTTGTCGACTAATTCAAGTCGGCGTCCGAGGGCATATGTGAAGATCTTCGAGACGAAGGCTTCCGCGAATTGCTCTTTCTTGTTTTCGGTAAGATGCTTTTTGAGATCTGCAATTCCAGTGACTGCACTTCCGCCGGGCAAGGTTGCTTGCGGGAGGACCGGAAGTTTCATCATGCCCTTCCCTTTGGTTTTTTTTCGGAGGATGTGCTCCCGCCAGAGACCGTCGGCTCCGAAGCTTTCGAGAGGAATTCCCCAGGGATCGATGCCTCGATGACACTCGTTGCAGGAGACGGATTTTCGATGTTCGGCGAGCTGGTCGCGGACCGAGAGTTTGGCGAAGTTGGGGTCGGTGGAGTCGAGGTTGGGGACGTCGGGTGGTGGGTCGGCCGGCGGGTTATCAAGAAGACGATCGAGAATCCAAACGGCTCGCTTTACCGGGTGAGAGTCTTCGCCGGTGGAGTTTCCAAGGAGGAAGCTGCCATGGGTGAGGACGCCGCCGCGGTGATCGGTTGGTTTTAAGGCGACGCGTTCGAAGGTGCTGCCGCGTGGTCCGGCAAGTCCATAGTGCTTTGCCAGCGGTTCGTTTAACATAGTGAAGTTCGAGTCGAGAATGTTGAGTGCGCTCAAGTTCTTTTGAAGTAGCTCACCGAAGAAGTGGATCGTTTCGCCTCGCATGGAGTCCTTGAGGGATTCGTCAAATTTTGGATAATAATTGGGATTGATGGCCACGCGCTGGAGCGCTCCCAGATCGAGCCATTGATCGGCGAATTGTTCGACGAAGTGCCAGGAACGCTTGTCGGTAATCATGCGCGTAACTTCCTTGTTGAAGATTTCTGGGTCACTCAATTCACCATCTCTTGCCAGTCTCAGAAGACGTGAATCCGGCATCGAACTCCAGAGGAAGTAGGAGAGGCGGGAGGCGAGTTCCCAGTCGGAAAGGGGTCTCTTGGATGCACCTGACGGCTCAAGGAGGTAGAGGAATTCCGGGGAAATTAGGACCATTGCGAGAGTCTCGCGAATGGTATCCTCGAAGGAGGGCATCTTGGGTCGGGTGGACTTGAAGAAGCGAAGGTAGGGCTCTGTTTCTTCTTGTGAGATGGATCGCCGAAATGCCCTGCTCATGAAGTGTTTGAGTGTGGTGCGGGCATCGGTGTTTTCATCGGTTCTCGTTTTTGAGCGGATGAGAATCCTAGAATGGTAGGCGGGCGGCCATTGGTCGAAGATCGGTCCGATAAACTTCATCGACTCTACTTCGATTTGGGGATAGTTGAGTGGCCCCTTGGGGAGCTTTTGTTTCTTTCCCTTTCCGCGAGCCTTGAGTGGTTTGTCCCGGCCTTCAGCGTAGGCATTGTCGAGCCAGATCAGGAGGCCAGGAAACTTGCTTTGGGTCTTGCTGGGAAGGGGGAAGTTTTCGATGCGGCCTCGTATTTCGAAGACCTGCCAATCTTCGCTGGTGACATCGATGGGCTTGAAAAATTCCCGTGGAGCTCTGGTGTCGGCCCGGTAACCAATCGCAGCGCGGAGTTGGGGGTAGCCACGGCCTTGGACAAATTTTGCCCGGACCTTTGCCCGGATTAGGATTTCGCCTTCGCTGGGGTATTCCGTGAGCTTGGCGATAAACTGTTGGTCTTGATCGAGGAAGTTGCTTCCGCGATTTTTGTCCTTCACGGTTTTTTCGAATTTTTGTTCGAAGGTTTTAGGTTTGGGGCCGGTGACGATGGCTTTGGCCAGTCCTTTGCGTGCTGCTTCGAGGTAATACTCCAGTTGGAGATCCGACATGAGCAGGGCGGAGCCATCGTTTCGGAATCCGTCTTCAGAGAGGCCCTCGGGAGGGAAGTTTTTTACGTAGTCCATCTCGATGCCGAGAAGATCGCGCATCGTGTTTTGATATTCGTTCCGATTGAGGCGTCTCAGAACGACGCGGCCTTCGGTCCTTTTCTTTGCCTCAATCACGGAATCGATCTTCTTGGTGATCCAGCCGGTGAGGAATTGCAGTTCGTCGAAGCTTAATGATTCTTCGTCCTCCGGTGGCATTTCGCCAAGATTCAGGACATCCCGGATATCGTGCCAGGTTTCGGCGGCCGCACGGTCGTTGAGGAAATCCGTTGAGAGGGTGTCGAGGCGCAGGTCTCCCTTCTGTTTCTTTTCTCCATGACACTTAAAGCAGTGGGCTTCGAGGATGGGGTAGACCTGGGTTTTGAAATCGATGGCCCCATGACTTGTTCCTGGAAGAAGGAACATTGGGAGGATTAGTGATTTGAGTCGGCGGGGAATCATCAGAGAGGAGCTTCCCCTGATACCAAGGAGACTCAATCCGTCTTTCATCGGTCAAATGGGAAAGAAAGATCCTGGCGCTTTGGAGAGTTTGCTTTGGAGAGTTTCATTGTTCGTTGGCTTTCGATATAGAGATCCCGTTCTTCATTTTGTTATTTTGACTCTGGATTCTGCTGCTGTCACCCACCTTCTTTTTGAAAGTCTTCACAAGAGCCCGTTGCTCGTTGGAGATCTTCCAGAAGCGGCTTCGTTTTCTCGCGTGATTTTTGAAATGCCAAAAGATAGGATTGCGCTTAATTTGAGTCAAAAATTGGGTCACCTTTACGAAGATGCGCTGGGGGCCCTTTTGGAATCATCCGAGCAGGTTGAAGTCATCGAGAGAAATCTTCAGATCCAGATCGATCGACACCAGACGGTTGGAGAATTGGATTATTTGCTGAGGGATCGTGAGAAGGAGGGCTTTGTTCATCTGGAACTGGCGGTAAAATTCTACCTCGCGGTGGAATCAGTGGATGGGATGATGTTTCCCGGACCGGATGCTCGGGATGATTATTATCGAAAGTTGAAGCGACTACGCGCGCACCAGCTCGTGCTGCCGGGGAAGTTCTTCGAGCATTTTCCATCGGAATATCGGGCTGAGGCGATCCGGACAGAGCAGTTGATTTATGGTTGCCTTTTCGATCATGTTGGTTCGGAAAAGCCGGCTCACGCTGAGTTTATTAATCCGAATTGCCGGCGTGGGCGGTGGCTTTGTGAGGATGAAGTAGAAGACTATTTAAGGGGGACGGAAAAGGTGTGGGTAATTCCGAAGGCGCTTTGGCCGGTTCCTTTTCCGCTTCTTGAGGGAGTGGAGTTGGAGAGATGGGATTCGGGACAGGGTGTGGATCGTTGCGTGATGGTTAAGATTACGGGGGACGAGCGGCCTCACTTTATGATGCCAAATGGGTATCCAGGGAGATGATTAAGCGGCTGGTTTTGCGGGTTGTATTTTTGGTATTGGAGTCGACTGAAGAGATATAAATATGAACGACGCCCTTTTATTAGATTATCCGGAGGCCGAGGTGATCAAGGTGATGGGTGGTCGCTTGTAGGCGCTGAGTTTTTGATGCTGGCGGAAGCGGGTGAGTGGACGGGTGGCGAAGCATTAGACGCTTTTCCGAAAGATTCGCTTGATAAACTCATTGTAAATCATCCCGGGAAACTCGTCTTCAAGGTTCCGATATTCCACGAAATTTCCGAACTCCAATCGATCGACTGATTCACTCGCCTCATAAAGTCTGCTAAGAGACCGGACTCCTGTTCTCGAATACATTCCTTCCGACGAGGAAGAATCCGTTAGATTGAAATGGACCATTGTTTTGCACCGTAGGGAGAAACACCATGATCACAAAAACTGGACTTTTGGTGATGAGCCTTGTTTCAACTACCCTGGCCGGAAAGTGGCCCGGATGGCGTGGGCCAACAGGAGACGGCATTGTTCCCGACACCACTGCTCCCCTCGAATGGTCAGTCGATAAAGACGTGAAATGGAAGGTCAAAATTACCGGTAAAGGGCACGCTTCGCCTGTCATCTGGGACGAAGCTTTGTTTTTGGTTTCGGCTGATGAAGACAGCGGCGAACGGATCCTCATGCGCCTTAATCTCAAATCAGGTCAGACCATTTGGAAGAAAACCGTGCTCGATGCTCCCATCGAAAAAGTGCATCGTAAAAATAGCCGAGCATCCAGCACTCCGGTGACAGACGGAACCTCCATCTTCGTCAGCTTTCTCGATCAGGAGCAGATGTTCATCGCAGCTTACGATTTCGACGGTAATAAGATCTGGGAGAAACACCCTGGTATTTTCTCCAGCATTCACGGATATTGCTCCAGTCCCGTCCTCTGGAAGGACAAGGTTATCATTAATGGTGATCACGATGGGAACGCCTACATCGTCGCGCTCGATGCCAAAACCGGAAAAGAAATTTGGAAAACTCCCCGCCCCAACAAAACGCGGAGTTATTGCACTCCCCTGTTACGAGCGATTCGCGGGCGGAATCAACTCATTCTCTCGGGAAGTAAGAGCGTGGCTTCCTACGATCCCGACACTGGAAAACAACATTGGGTCATTGACGGACCCACCGATCAATTTGTCGCTTCATTGGTTTACGATGAAAAGTATCTCTACATGACCTGTGGGTTTCCGACCAAACACATGATGGCGATTGATCCAACTGGCAGCGGAAACGTCACTAAGACCCACGTCATTTGGCACACTCGAAAGGACGCATCCTACGTGCCCAGTCCAGTTGTCGTCGATGGGTTCTATCTCGCGGTTTCCGACTCCGGCACCGGCACTTGCCGCAAGGCACACGAGGGGGATCTCCTCTGGAAAAAAAAGCTGGGTCGCGAGCATTCATCCTCGCTTGTCGTACTTCGTGATCACGTGGTGTTCAGCTCCGAGAAAGGAGTGATCACCGTGGTGAAACCTGGAAAGGAATTTCAACAAGTCGCCAGAATGGAACTCGGCGAACCCCTCTGGGCCTCCCCCGTCATTACCGATGGACGGTGGTTTCTCCGGGGAGAGGAACACCTCTTCTGTATCGGCAAGTAGCCGAGATTTGGCCAACCGCTATGAACTCTCTTTTTTGGTTGATTGCTTGAGGGCGTCGTTGAGGGGATTGGAGGGCGGCTCCTTATCCTCAAAATTGCGAGCCGTCTAAAGGTTGATCCGGACGGTCGATTAGAGAAATCTGGGCCCGATGATTCCTGTTATACAAAAACTCACCGAGCAAGAGTTCTTCACCAACCGATAAACGACAACAAGTCACTCATCGATTGCAAATCGATCGCCGCTTCGAGCCCCTCCGGCATGAGGGACCGACCGGAGCTTGTAATCGAATTGATATTTTTGCGGAGGATGGTTTCCTCAACGCCTCCGGCCCGTCGCAAGGTCAATCCGGATGTCGATTCGTTGACGATCCGCCCTGTCACCGTTTGGCCATCGTTGAGGGTGATGAAATACTGAAAAAAGTTGGCTGAGACCTCACGGTTCGGATCAAGAATCTGGATAAGAATCGACTCGGAGCTACGATTCTTGACCGTCTCCAACGTTGGTCCCACTTCGTTGCCGTCCTTCCCGAGCTTGTGACACGCCACGCAGTGCTGGAGGAACGCCTCTCGGCCCCTTTCGGCGTTTCCTGTGAGCTTGAGGGCTGCTCGGTATTTTTGGACGACCTCTTCCCGCGGGTTCTCTTTCGTCGAAAAGAGTCTCGCTGCTTTCTTCTGCAATGCTTGGTTCGGGTGCTTTAATAACCGTTGCTGATGAACGAGAGGGATCTGACCTGGGAGAACCTTCTTGTCTTTGACGGCACTCAACAAATAGCCCTTCCAGACGTCACGACTCAAGAGTACCTCAATAATTTCGGTCCGAGTTACAGGAGAGAGCTCGGGGAGAAACTCGATCAACGCGCTAGCAGATTCTGGTTGGAGGAATCCGGCGATTCCCGCAATGGCAGCGCGCTGCACCACCGGTGCCCGGGAAGAATCGAGAAGCCGATAAAGATCGCTGGAGACTTCATCCCAGGATCCCTCAACCAGGATTTTGATCGCGATGACCTGCTTGTCGGGCGGCACGTCCGGCTTCCTCAAAAGACCTTTAGCCTTTTCGATCAATCCATCAGTGATTTCACCTGCTTTGGGACGGTCGGCCAAGCTCGATCCGGCTTGCTTCATTCCCTCTCCAAGTTTTGCAATGACAGAAGACACTGGGAATTTAGGAGGCGCGGTTCTTAAGACTTCCAGGAGGGCTGTCACCTCATCTCGGTCATTCTGGGCACCGATGATAAATGCTAATGGGGCAAAATAGGAACTCCGGTTTGTTTTGGCCTGCAAGCTCTTGAAAATCGGCAAGGCTAAGCTGGGGCGAGCACTCAAAACGGCAGTCCGTATCCAGGTATCTCCCTCGTCGTGAACGGCAATTTCAGCAAGTGCCATCGCGATTTCTCTGCCCTCAAGGTCGCCCAGAGTAAATGCGGCCTGGAAGCGCACCCGGGGATCATCGTCCGCTGACAGAGCGAGAATCTTTTTCTTTAAATTGGTGAATTGCGGACGGTAAAATCGAAGTCCATGTTCACGGACACCGGACGATTGATCGGACAAAGCTACTTCAAGATCAACTTCGCTAAGACCACCGAGTCCGACGATGGCATGCAAGGCATGGAGACGGGCAAGTGATGATTCGCTCTCATACAAAATGTTCCGTAACCCGGGAAGAGCCGCCTGATCAGCTCTCTCAAAAATCAGACGCCCGGCGGTGTCCCTCCACCATCCGTTTGGATTCTCCAATTCAGATACCAGGCTAGACAGAGTCGCCTTCCCAAGCTTGGGAGGGGAGGGCGGTTGGAATCCTTTCGGAGCCAGACGATAGACCCGACCGTGATCCCGGCCCGACTGAAAATCGACCATCGCGAGAATTTCAGGAACCATAGAATCGGGAGTTTCAATTGTTTCCCGATACATGTCGACAAGGTGAAGTGTTCCGTCGGGCGCATTGATCAGATTGGCCGGGCGAAACCAATTGTCGGTGGAGCGAAGAAATTCGGATTTTTCTTCTAAGCGTTCGCTTGAGAAGGTGACTCCGTTTGGTGTTAAGCGTCGCCGATGAATTAGGTTGGCCTGAACATCCCCGACAAACAGGTTTCCCCAAAACTCCTCCGGATAGACCGTGCCCCGATAGATCTGCAATCCCGCGCAGCCACTGAAGACATCGTGCGCCACCGAAGGAGTGGAATATCCTTTTTTTTCTGCCAGACGAAGTTTGGTTCGACTAAGCCGCCACGCTTCGATCTTACTCGAGCGATAGATGGTGTTATTCTTCCAAATATCCGTCTTGGTCGTGGCGGCCGGCAGAAAAGGATTTCTTTCGAGATACCTCGACGGAAGCACGACATGCACCGCAGGTTTGGAATTTTGACTGAGGAAGCGGTTGCCCCAGTCATCTATGGCGTTGCCGAATTGCTCGGAACCCGAGAGGGCTTGAAACTCTCTCGTCCGGGGATTAAAGCGAAAATCTCTCCCCCTGATCGAAATGGGCTTGGCCTGCGGGTCCGCGACAGTCCGGATCTGACCACCGCTGTTTGAACCAGCACCATAGATCCAGTGATCCAGTCCCCAAAAGAGGTTATTGGCTGTCCCCTCGTCGTTCCGAAAACCAAATCCGGTAAAGACCTTTTCCCGGTGATTAGCACGACCGTCCCCATTCGTATCTTTCAAGAACCAGAGATCAGGCGCAGCCACGACATAGATTCCCCCGTCCCAACAGCAGATTCCCGTAGGCCAGGAAATTCCATCCGCGAACACTTTACTCGTTTCATAGTGTCCATTTTCGTCGTGATCACGAAGCAAGCGAACACATCCATCGGGGCCGTCGCTTTTACCATGGTGCGAGGGAAACTTGAGATACTCGGCGGCATACATCAGCCCGTTTTCATCGTAGGTCACTACGATGGGTTCATGAATCTGCGGTTCGCTGGCTACCAATTGCATCTCGAATCCGGGGTGTGTTTCGAAAGTCGCCATTGCCTCCTCGGGAGATCTCGGCTCCACCCGGCCCTGCTTCTTTCCGTCCTTAACCTTCAGAAGCTTCTTCATCGCGGCAGTAAGAATTTTCTCTGATCCCGGCCCGACCGCACTGGACGATGGACTGGTTTCGTATCCCCCCTGGGAATAGGCGATCTCGGTTCCAATGTAGCCGGGTCCGTATTCCCCAT
This sequence comes from Akkermansiaceae bacterium, assembly GCA_905182405.1. Lineage (GTDB taxonomy): Bacteria > Verrucomicrobiota > Verrucomicrobiia > Verrucomicrobiales > Akkermansiaceae > SW10. The sequence continues at coordinate 64,011 of CAJJBQ010000002.1, forward strand.
AAGCCGCCATCGCGACCTTAAGATCCGGGCGCATTGCCTTGGCCGCCAGTTGGTATTCCACGAAAAGCTCACCGGGCATGTGCAAAATTCTGGCATCTCCGACAGAGAGGCAGGAGACGTCGATATGATTTCCCGCCTTCCAATGCCGCAGGTAAGCCGCCTGATCTACCGTTGAAAAATAACCTCCTGCCGGGTCCTTTCGGAGGGCCGTCATCACTGCTTCCTCATCCTTGAGATGATTCGCTAGCGGGAGGCGTACTTTTTCAACATTCAAACGAATGGCCTCCGGTGTGATTGGCCATTTTTCGGTCGTTCGCCAAGCCTTGAGCATCCCGGCGGCCAGACGGCTTGCCAGAATCATTCGGTTCTCTTTGTTCCCGTCGTTGTATTTTCCAGCCCCGAGGTTTCCGCCCGCCCCATTGAAGTGAATGTGAAGCGCGTCCGGAACGCCCTGACCTCTCATGAATCTGGCGATACCCGGGAAGTCCGGACTCGGAGTTCCCGTATGATAGTAGCTCTGTGGATGGCAGGCATAGTAACTCAATACCGCGACAGGTTTGTTCTTATTCCAGAATGAAAGTAGCGAAACATCAGGGTCGATTGTCCCTTCAGCCTCCGCCCGGAGAGCGGGATCGAGGGTCGTAGTATAACGCACCGCCCTAACCTTACCATCGGGACCAAGAAGACGACGATTGGACGCAACCTTCTCCACTTCCGCTTCACCCCAACCGTAATGAGTCACTGGCTGTGCGTTGGGAATGGCAAGCCGGATGGCCGCCGCGGCCCGTTTGATCACCTCGCGATGAAAATCCCCTTGAGTTCGTTTATACCCCATTAAGCCAAGTTCTTTTACCAGTTTCTCCGCCGTGAAATCACACCCGGGCGCATCGTGTTGATGCAGAGCATGGAGCGTGACACGGTCGCGCGTCGTCCCCGCGGCAGCGGCCAAGGCATCGCGGAATTCTTGGTAGCCTTCATTGGCCACCCCGATCCAATCGATGGCCGCCATCACGATGGGATCACCCGACCCAAGTAGAACAACCCCACGGCAACGAAGGGAAAGTTCGGGTGATTTTTCAACGGTCGTATAGGCCATCGCCGATCCCACCGGAGGAGTCACATCAAGGTCAAAGGTCGCAACCCGGAGAGAGGTTTCTTCCCCCTTCCTCGCTCCGGAAGCAAAAAAAACGACAGCAAGTAAAACGGAAATTAGAAGGGGGAATTTCAAAATGAGGGAAGAGAGGGTTTCCTACACTTATGAAATACCTCAATAAAATGCACGCTTCGATCAGGACAAGAGCAATTCTCACACTGCGCCCCTCAGGCGAGCGGCCGGGCAAGGATCCAGTGCATCACGCAGATATCCTTGTTAGTGCCGAGTTAGAGTAATCTAGTGCATTTCTATCGCGCAGCTCCCAAGCCCGCCGCGGAAATAGTTGAACTGCACCCGCGGATGGTCGGCAAGCAGGCTCATGGGGACTGCTGCATCAGCGATCCCTTTGGAGATCATGAGGGCGGTGAGGCGTTGGCCGAAGGGGTTATCATGGGTGCCTGCTTGCCAGATCGACACTTTTTCCGCCTGCCAAGTCTCGGCAGGACCGACGGTGATGGCTTTTTGTGGGACCATCGTAATATTGCCACCGCCTGAAGTTCGGGCGTTCTGCGCCAGCGTAATGGGGTGCAGTTCGACGATGCGAGTGCCAAGCCGGCGATACTCCTCCGGGGTCGGCGGGGCATCGGTGTGGGCCCCTTCGCGGCGTGGCGGATCATTAAAGGCCCAGTGTTTGATGTCGCCCTGGCCCCCCTGCATGACCGCGCAGCGGACGCCTTCCCAGGAGGAGCGGTAGTGCGAGACCTCGGCAGCGGGGAAATGGAGGTTTGATTCCGGGATCTTTAACTTGTCCTCGATGCGGTCGAAGAGCATTTCCCGGTCGGCCCGCTCAAAGGATAAGGGGTGCGTGACGGGCAGCTCTTTGCCATCGTCACCAAGCCATTCGTCCATGCCCCAAAAGTGTGCGTTCGAGAGATCGAGCTTTAGCTCGTTGACCAATCGTGCGACCAACGGCAACTGCTCGGTTGGACCAATCGGGCCGCAAATCCCGATAGGATTATCGGGTGTCGAGCGCTTCCAGGAATCGATGTATTCCAAAGCTTCTGCGAGGTAGAAATCTTCGAGGGTGTCATACATTCGTATATCGAAACCGGGGCGCGAAAGTTGCTCGAGATCGAGCTCGCTCAACGCGGCGGCATCGCAAATGATTTCTTCGTCGAGGGTGGTGTAGTCCCACCAGTCGGGGGCAATGGTGCTGAACTTCCGAGCCATGGTAAAAGGTAGTGGCGAATGTGAGCGATGGCGAGCAAGCTCTGAACCAGAGCGGCTAGAGGCTGGCCTCGTAATCAAGGTTCACTTGATATCTATTTTGAAGAGCCTCACTTAGAGGGTCGAACTCCTCGGGGCTCAGGCCGAGGTGCAGATGGCGTCGCCAGCCCTCGGCGTGCTCGAAGATGCCGGACATGGCACCGACCTCGCGCGACATCTTCTCCATGTTGGCGACATACGAGCCCATGCCTTGGCTGGCATCGAGCCATGCCCCTTGGCTGGCGTGCGCTTCGAGCGCCTGCCTTTTGGTTTCCATGACGTCGCTCGTGTCAACGTAGGAACCTGGCACGATCCTGCGCCGCAATCCATCGCGCAGACCGTGTGGCATGGCGTGATAGACGGCAAGCCGGTGGTCCTTGAGTGCCTGGCTCGGGGGCTCTGTGCCGAAGTTTGGCATGCCGTGGGTGAACGCGGCGGTGAGGGCGAGACGCGCGGTCTCGGTATGGTCGGCCATGTAGTCGTCGGGCGAGTGAGTGAGCACAATCTCCGGACGCGTCTCGCGGATGGTCACGGCGAGACGTTTGATCAGGTCGACGGAGTAGACGATCTCCAAATCGTTACACAAGGGTCCGTGCCACTTGGCCCCGAGGATGACGGCTGCTTGCTTGGCCTCAGAGCGGCGTAGCTTGGCGGTGGCTTGGGCGTCCATGGTCAACGAGCCACAACCGCCGTTGGCGAGGCAGAAGTAGTGCAATTCGTAGCCGATGCGCCCGAGCTGGAGCAACGTGCCGGCGAAGAGAAATTCGATGTCATCCGGGTGGGCGACGATGGCGATGGCAGATTTCATGAGTTCCTGGCTAGGGAGGCGGAAGAGTCTACGTGCGTAGTTTGACGGGGCGTCCTTCTTCAGCGGAGCGGTCGGCGGCGAAGAGAACTTCGAAGGTTTTGTATGCTTCCTCGAGCGAGGTCAGGGGCATCTCCTCGCCTTTCTCCAAAGCGGCTAAGAATGCTTCGAACTGGGTCTGGTAGGGGTGATCGCTGACGTCACCGGAGTCTAGCATCTTCATCGAGAGGGTGCTCCATTGATCCTTGTTGGTCGCGAGCTTCGTGGAGTGGAACTTGTCATCCAAAAGACTGCCCTCGCTGCCGACGAGATGGGTGTGGAAGTAATATGGCTGCAAGCAGTCGATGCAGGAGGTAGCTTTGCCGATACGGCCGTCGGTGAACTTGAGGATTGTCGTCGTCGTTGTGGGATACTCGTATTTGGCGAAATCTTTGTTCTGTGAAGTTGTCGCGTAAGAGGTCACCTCCTCGACCTCGCCGCCCATGCAGAGCAAGAGCGCGTCGAGTGCATGACAGCCCGCAGAGAGCAGGCTGCTGCCGCCGCTCTCCTTGCTGGTGTTCCAGCGGTATTGCCCATACCAGGGGCCGATGCCGTGGTAGTAGTCGACCTCGGCGTAGTGAAGGTCGCCGAGCAAGCCCTGATCGATCACCGCTTTGGTCGCGAGAAATTGGCTGGAGTAGCGGCACTCGAAGCACACGCAACAACGGACGTTAGCAGCACGGACGGCCTCGCGGATGGCGGTGCAATCGTCGAGCGCGAGCGCGAGCGGCTTTTCAAGGATGAGGTGCTTGCCAGCCTTCGCCGCCGCGACCGCATGGGCTTTGTGCTGATTCGGGTATGAACAAATCGACACCACCGCAATATCATCGCGCGCGAGTAGATCGTCGATTTCCGTATAGCTGGTGATTGTGCTGCCGTGCTTCGCCGATAGCTCGGTATCGTTTTGCGGCCGCGAAGAACAGATCGCCGTGACTTCGACCCCTTCGATGGTGTTGAGTGCGTCGATGTGCGCTCCAGCAACCCAGCCGTAGCCAATGATCCCAATTTTCATGCACGGAGGCTAGCGGTTCGGGTGAGTGTTGGCGAGGCGATAACAAGCTCCCTCACGCGATGGCACTGCCTATTTTGTAAGCTCAAGCAAAGAGAGATTTTAAAGGGGGTGGAAGTGAGTGTCGATTCATGAATATGATTAGAGTCGAGGGTTTATTTTTGTAGACGGAATATTCTCAGACTTTTACTTTCTCCACGAGTAAGTCATGAATCCTCCAGATTCCCAATCTATCAAGTGACGGTACTTTTTTCACCTTCGTGGGCCACCCGCCGCAGATCGGGAGGATTCCTCAAAATCGACCTCGGCGGAGGTATTGGAAACCCCGCGGTTGCCGGAGCTTGCCTTGTCATGCGATGGCTCGGCAGATAAGTCCCGAAGACCACGCAAGCAGCCCTGGAAGGATCAATCGACTTGCGCCGGAAGCGCGAATTGATTTCAGCTATTCTTCGGTCACTCGGTAGTAAGCTTTGGCGAAATCTGCCGGAACAGCCTCATCAATGTAGGAGGTTGAGTCGCCTTCCGACGCGATGCTGTCCGTCAGTTCTTCCCAATCGAGAAGGTCGGTAGAACGCTCCATGATGTACGAGCGGTTTTTCCCGGACGCCCACGTGAGCGTGGCATTGCGGGTCGAAGGATCAAGCTGAATGCTGGTGAAGCGAAGAACTTTTTTCGCTGTCTCGATCAGTTGAAGTGCATTGACCGTTGAGTTGGCCGCTTCGATCCCCTCATCCCAGAAGTTCAAGGTGACGTTGCCATCATTGTCAGGCGCAATGTCGTCGAAGCGGACGTAGTTGCCCGTGCCGCGGGCCGCGATATCGGTGCTCGTTACTTGCCTGAACTCCGGACTTTCGTTATAAGTGTCCGCGTTTTCCATGGTCATGAAAATGCTCTGCTCGGATTCGAGCTGTTCAAAATCTGCAGTGGGCAATTCGAGAGGCCGCGCAACCGCGTAAATCAGCATCGAATACGATCCATCGGGAACATTCGAGAAAATGATCGTTGTGGGAGCGTCCTTGTTGTCTCCACCTTCGATCAATCCATTGAGTAGCTTGGCGTTGGTATTATCCGTTCCGGTTCCTGCGCCCCAGGTGTTGCTGGATATCCATTCCACCGAGATTTCGGAGTTTTCATTTCTGCTGTTCAACAGGTTTTCTTGAATACCGTTCGGGAAACCGTCACCTTCAGGCGGCAGGTTGTTCCAGTAAGCCTGGAGAGAGGCGCCACCAATTTCAGTAGGTTCGACGCTGGTTGGAGCGCCGTTGGCACCGGCACCGGCGAAGTTTACACCGATACTAAGCGGCTGGGATGCGGGCTCAAAAATCACCGCTTGAACCGCCTCACTGGTTTCGCATCCCACGATTTCTACGGAATACAGATCTCCGGCATTGGCCGTCGTGATCGGCTCCGTCGTGTAAACCGTCTGAATGGCGCCAGCGATAGGTTCGCCGTTCTTGTGCCACTGCACCGGCCAGGGGCCGTTAACTTTGGTGAAGAACTCGGCGCTTTCCCCCTGCAGCACCGGAGTGTCGACTGGCTTGGTCAGGAAGAGAGCTTTGTCACAATCAGCGGCTCGGCTGAAGGCTAGCAATTCGACTTCCGCGATCTGCATGCTATTCGCGGTTTCGCCTTGGACCTGAAGGACCGTCCAGCGGTAATGCAGGAAGGAAGCCTCGTTATCGAAAAAGAAAAATTCCTGCGTTTGAAAACGATCGCCGCCCGGGAAAACATCGATCCATGCGGGAATTTCTTCATTCTCATAGATCACCTCCCAGGTGCCGGCCTCCCAGGTGGGAGTCTCGTCGTTTGATCCTTCCAATCGGATCCGGAAAGGGTCGCGCTCGGGAGCGTCGTTTGCCGATTGCAAACTGAGGCCAACTACGTTGGTCTCGCCCACTGCAGGAGAAACCACGAACCCCGAGGGAAAGCCGTCGGTACCAAGAGTATCAAAATTGAGATACTTGGTGGGTTGATTGTCAATCGCGTTAGGTGCGGCTTCGGAACCTGGGGTGTTACCCGAACTGGTGATCAACGGATCTCCAGGTTGCGTCACGTCCACCGGCATCGACCTGCCGAGTAATTCAACTTCGGCAATCTGCATGCTGTTGGCGCCTTCTCCCTGTACCGTTACGACCGTCCATCGGTAATGCGTGTAGGGAGCTTGATCTCCAAAAATTAAGGTTTGAGTCTGGAACCGATCACCATCGGGGAACTGGCCCGTCCAAGCAGGCACTTCCTCATTTTCGTAAATGACGGTCCAGCTTCCGGTCTCCCATGTGGGAGCCTCGTCATTGGAACCTTCCAGACGCACCCATTTTGGATCTCTTTCCGGCCCATCATTGGCCGATTGCATGGTCAAACCGGAAAGAACCGTCTTACCAACCCCGGGAGTGACGACAAATCCGGAAGGAATTCCATCGATGCCCACGGTGTCGAAGTTGAGGTATTTAGTGGGCTGATTGTCGATCGCGTTGGCGACTCCTTCAGATCCGGGACTGTTGCCAGAGCTGGCAATCAGGGGGTCGCTGGGTTGGGTGACGTCGCTTTGGGCGTGGGCTGTGGTCTGTTGGAGCAAGAAACAGCAGGCTACCAATATGATGGATGAGAGGCTTGAAGGAAATTTCATAGTTATAAAGGATTAATCGGAATTTTGAACCTACCACGTAGGATTTTCTTGTTAAATTGATTGGTAAGGGCGTTTTTGAAAGGGGGTGCAAATGTTAATTATTCGTGTCTGGCAGGGTACAAATTGACGATAGCTCGGCAAGAAGAAACTTGTAGAAGGTTAAATTGGTAGAATCGCGGAGGAAGCGGTCAATTGATTGCTGGGAATTTGCTCTTTTAGCGCGTTCTTTGATTTCCAAAGAGTCCAAGAGTTTTACGATATAGCGAAGGGTCCTGAGACAGGTTTTCTTATCAGTGGTCGTTTCGAGATCGGCGATTTTGATAACGACGTAAAGGTGAGACCTCCTGGAAGTCCACGCTCTTTAACCCGGAATTCGGTGTCGAGTTTCGTGTAAGGTGGGATTTTGATACGAACTTCTCCACTCAGGGTGTGAAGGGGGGCTTCCGTGCCGAGGACCGCTCCCCAAGGAGGGAGTGCGCGAGCGTAGGAGAGATCGGAACCGATGACACGGTAGTCAGGGTGTTTTTCAAGACGGACATGGAGGAAGAGGTCGCCAGAAGGGCCGCCCTTGATGCCGGGTAATAGGCCGGAGCAAAGAGTCAAAAGAAGAGAAGTCAAAAAGAGCGGATCAAATCTCGTTGTACGAAATCGCATCCCGTCGATCCAGATTACAACCATCGCGTGAGAAAGCCTCACCTTTCCATCATCCGATCAATTGAAACTTCTCGTCAAAGGAGCCATTCTCCATTTTAATCACCTCGTTATCGTAACCACAACCCACGCCCCAGTTCAAGGTGTAGGTAAAATTCCCTATGGGTGCTTCAGCCGAACTCCCCGTTCAACCAAAATCCGCAAATCTCGTGTTCAAATCTGGCCTCTCAAATCTCCTCTCCTGGCTAGGATTCCTCCTCTTCTCAAGTCTAGGATCCTCGGCCACCAGGCCCAACGTAATCGTCGTCTTCATCGATGACATGGGCTACTCTGACTTCTCCTGCTTCGGCGGCGCCGTCGAAACCCAATATATCGACCGTCTCGCCTCGGAAGGGATTAAGTTCACCAACTTCTATGTCAACTCGCCCATCTGCTCGCCCTCCCGTGTCGCCCTCACCACCGGACAATACCCGCATCGCTGGCGTATCACCTCCTACCTCAATAATCGACGCGATAACAAAAAACGCGGCATGGCTCAGTGGCTCGACCCCAAGGCCCCGACCCTCGCCCGCCAACTCCAGCAAGCCGGCTATCAAACGGGCCACTTCGGCAAATGGCACATGGGAGGCCAACGCGATGTTACTGACGCACCCGAAATCTCCAATTACGGTTTCCATCAAAGTTTGACTAACTTCGAAGGTATCGGCCCCAAGCTTCTCCCCCTCACCCTCAAGCCCAATCCTAAAGGGGGCGACCCCATTGTTGGTAAAATCTGGGCCGATGCCGAGCGCCTCGGCGAGGGTTTTCAGTGGATGCAGCGCTCCGAAATCACCACTGGCTTCGTGGACGAAGCCCTGAAGTTTATCGACCAAAGCCAAGCCGATCAAAGACCCTTCTATATTAACCTCTGGCCCGATGACGTCCACGGCCCCTTCTGGCCACCGCTTGACAAATGGGGAGGGGATAAACGTGCCCTCTATAACGGCGTGCTCGGTTCCATGGACGAACAACTCGCCCGCCTTTTCGATCGAGTCCGTAACGACCCAAAACTCCGGGACAACACCATCATCACGGTCTGCTCTGATAATGGCCACGAACCCGGGGCCGGCACCTCTCGTCCATTTCGCGGAGCCAAGACCTGGATGTATGAAGGCGGGATCCGCTCGCCCCTCGTCGTCTGGGCTCCCGGCCTCATCCCAGCCGATAAAAAGGGGACCTCCAACGACACCTCTGTTTTCTCCGCCATCGATCTCAACCGTTCGCTCTACACCCTCACTGGGACCTCTCCTTCCGAGGAACTCGACGGCGAAGATCTCTCCGACACCCTCCTCGGAAAGTCCATTGCCAGCAGAAAAGCGCCCATCTTCTGGCGTCGCCCACCCGACCGCCCCGGCTTCGGACACGGATACGATGAAGACAATCCCGACCTCGCCACCCGCCATGGCGATTGGAAATACCTCGTCAATATCGACGGCTCAGACCCCCAACTCTACAAGCTCCCGGTTGACCCCGGCGAAACGAGCAACCTCGCCAAAGAACACCCCAACCTCGTCACCCGCCTCGACAAAGCCCTCCGCGCCTGGAACGCCCAAATGCCCGTCGATGGCTCCGATCCCGTTTTTAAAAAAACCGGAGCCCTTCCCAAAGATCACTTTGTTAACCCCATCGGCGGCGGAGCCGATCCCTGGATCATCCGCGACCCCAATGCCGACCGCTACCTCTGGTGCGTCTCCGCTGGGGACCATGGTATCGATCTCTACTCCACCAAAAACCTCACCTCCATCGGCCAAAAACACCCCATCTGGTCTGCTCCCGAATCCGGCTCCTACTCACAACAAATTTGGGCGCCCGAACTCCACTACCTTCAGGGAAAGTGGCACATCTACTTCGCCGCCTCCGACGGTGATAATAAAAACCACCTCGCCTACGTCCTTTCCTCAAAAACCGCCGATCCTCTCGGTGAATACGAACTCCACGGCCCCCTTCAAACTGGCGATACGGATGAGAAAAACCTCTGGGCCATCGACATGACCCCGCTCGAGCACGAGGGGAAACTCTACGCTCTCTGGTCCGGCTGGGACGGCCCCGAAACAGATCGCCAATTCCTCTACATCGCCGAGATGGCCTCCCCATCGAAGCTCGCCACAAAGCGTGTTCTCATTTGCAAAAACGACGATCACCCTTGGGAATTTACCGAACCAGCCCCCAAAGGCCGTGGCCTTAACGAAGGTCCCCAGGTCCTTAAAAACAAGGATCGCACCTTCGTTGCCTATTCCTGTGGCGCTTCCTGGCTCCCCAGCTATAAACTCGGTCTCCTCGAACTCACCGGAAACGATCCTCTCGATCCCAAATCTTGGAAGAAGTTCAAAAAGCCCGTCTTCCAATCCACTCCCGAAACTTTCGGCGTCGGTCACTCCTGCTTCGTCAAGTCGCCCGATGACTCTGAGTGGTGGCACATCTTTCACGCCAAGCGCGACCGCGTTCCCGGCTGGCAACGCGCCATTTTTGCCCAACCCTTCAAATGGTCCAAAGACGGCCGTCCCCAGTTTGGCAAACCCATCGCTCCCGGCAAATCCCAACCCCGCCCCGCCGGAGAAAAGATCACCAGCCGCACGCTTCCCTACAAGTCCGATCTTCGCACTGATCACTCCTTTTACGGCCACCCCCAATTCTACCAGCTCACCTCCGAAGGCCTCAACCTCGGCACCCCGCCCAAACACCCTGTCAACGACTACCGCTCCGGAGAAAAGATCCTCCTCAACGGGCAAGTTCCTGACGACTTCAGCGCCTCTGTCATCCTCGACTTCCACAACTCTCGCAAAGGAAGGGGCGCTGGTCTCCTCTTCCGCATCACCGCCGCCTCCGTCGGCTACGATGCTCACCGCGGCTACTTTCTCGGAATCAAACCCAGTCAAAACACCGTCCTCCTCGGAAAAATGGACGGCTCATCCTGGCAGGAACTCAAACGTCGGAAGGCACGCCTTGACGTTTCCAAAAAACACCTTCTGAAAGTCATCGCCCAAGGCCCCAACTTCACCATCTCCCTCAACGGAGAAGACCTCTTCACCCACATCGATCCCACCTACAAATCAGGCTCCATCGGCCTAAGAGTCGTCGACATCCCCACTACCTTCTCAGAACTCGAATTAGAGACTTTAAAATGAGACCTTTCGTTCCTCCCCCGGCCAAAGGGTCGTGAGAGGGAGCGTTAAAATTCGTTGTTACCAAGATGAAAAATCGTTAACGGTTGGGGGATTTGTGACATTGCCAAGGAGAATCATTTGGCTAGGATTATCCAAACCACCTAAATTAATGAATAAACGACTACTCGCCCTTACGGCCTTCCTGCCATTCGCCGCTTCTGCCGCCAAATTTTCCATCAGCGCCCAGCCCTTCGGCGAGGTCGATGGTAAGGCGGTTGAGCTTTACACTCTTTCCAACGAATCAGGAGCAAAAGTCTCCATCACAAACTACGGTGGCACTGTGACCTCGCTCATCGTGCCCGATAAGGACGGCAAAATGGGGGACGTCGTTCTCGGTTTTGACACGGTCGGAGAATACGTCGAAAAGAGCCCCTACTTCGGCTGCATCGCGGGACGCTACGCCAACCGTATCGCGAAAGGAAAGTTCACCCTCGATGGCAAGGAATACAGCCTCGCTATCAATAATGAACCCAACACCCTACACGGTGGTGTCAAAGGCTTCGATAAACAGATCTGGAAGGCCAAGGTCGGCAATCAGGGGCACAACCCCAGTCTCATACTCACCTACACCAGCCCCGATGGCGAAGAAGGTTACCCCGGCACCCTCAAAAGCACCGTGACTTACACTTGGACCCAAAAGAATGCGCTGCGGATTCGTTACAAGGCCACCACTGACAAGTCTACTGTGCTCAATCTCACCAACCATAGTTACTTCAATCTCGCGGGAGAGGGGAGTAAAACGGTCCTCGATCATCGTCTCAAGATCAATGCCGAGCGCTACAACCCCATCGATTCCACGTCGATCCCGACCGGGATCGCGCCCGTCAAAGGAACGCCTTTTGATTTCACCAAGTCCACCCGCATCGGTAAGCGCATTGATCAAGAAAACGAGCAACTCAAAAACGGCATCGGCTACGATCACAACTTCATCATGAAGGACAGCCGCGATGGCAAGATAGGCGTCGTCGCCATCGTCACCGAGCCCACCAGCGGTCGCGTCCTCACTGTGAAGACCAGCGAGCCGGGCATTCAGTTCTACTCGGGTAACTTTCTTGACGGTCTTGAAGGCAAAGGCGGCAAGGTTTATTCCCATCGTTCGGCCCTCTGTCTCGAAGCTCAAACCTTCCCCGATTCACCGAACCAAAAAGAGTTTCCCTCTCCCGTTCTTCGCCCCGGCGAGACCTACATCCAGACCACGATCTACGAACTGGGCGTTCAGAAGTAAAAGATCACTCCTACTTTTCCAAAGGCCGTTCCTGAATCAATCAGGAGCGGTTTTTTTGTGGGCGCTTGGGCTGAGTAGTGTCTTCACATGATTTTTGATGCGCTTCTCCAGTGCTTTGACATTTTCTAAGAAAACATTGGTGGTGATGAGTAAAGGCGGGTGCTCTGGAGGGAACGCTCGTAGATTAATGAATGTGGTGCGGCGGTGAGAAGCAGCTTCAAAAGGAGATCGTAAAAAACGAGATTCAAAATCCAATTCGGGCATGCCAAAGTGCTCTATGGCATGAGCGAATAACGGACTGAGGAGTTTGGTCGTCAGCCAACGGTGGAGATGTGGATGGCTGGTGGCGGAATCAAAAGTGGGGTGAGTTATGGTGAAATCGATGAGCTTGGATCTGCGGTAGTGATGAATCGGTTGCATGTTAAAAACTTGCATGCGACAGTCCTTAATCGGATGGGGCTTGAACCCAATCACTTGAGTTACTTCTACCGCGGCCTCGAACAGAAGTTGGACGGGGTGGAAGGTGCCGAGCCGATTTTCGAAATTTAAGCTTAAAAATATGAAGATAAAAAAAATTCTCTCCTTGTTGTTTGTAGGGACCCTTTTGCCCCTGGTGGCGAAGGATGACCGCTTGGTTTTAGTCGGGACGTCGTATGGTAAAAACGTTCTCGCGATTTGTGATTCAGATGGAGGGATCTTGTGGAAGCAAAAGACAGCGGGTCCACAGCGGGGGCACGCCGGCCATCATGATATCCATCTTTTAAAGAACGGAAATATTCTCTTTCACGATACTTGGAGCAAGACCCAGGAAGTAACACTCGGCAAAAAAACGGTCTGGGAATACGAGAGCGCAAAAATGAACGGGAACGAAGGAAAGGGTGTCGATGTGCATGCCTTTGCCCGCTTCCCGGATGGAAGTACGATGATCGCGGAAAGTGGCGTTGGCCGCTTTATTCATATTGATCCCAAGGGCGCGATGATCAAGGTCGTCCCGATGGGGGAAGGCGGACGTAAGAGCACCCGTTTGGTGCGGATGTTGGATAATGGGCACTATCTGGCATGCGCCGAAAACCCTGGAGTGGTCACGGAGTATGGCAAGGATGGCAAGGTGGTCTGGGAATACTCTACCAAGACTCGTGTCTTTGGAGCAATCCGCCTTAAAAACGGTAATACTCTCATTGCAACCGGTAGTGGAAACAGCGTGATCGAGGTGTCTCCTGAAAAAGAGATTGTCTGGGAGATCGTGAAGAAAGTTCCTGGCACAGAGATTGAGCTAGCGTGGACGACCTGTCTTCAGGAACTTCCTAATGGAAACCTCGTGATCGGAAATTGTCACGCGGGCGAAAACAACCCCCAGATTTTTGAGATTACGAAAGAGAAAAAAGTAGTCTGGGAATTCAATGAATGGGACCTTGTTGGTAACGGCCTGGCCTGTTGGCAGATCCTCGACTCCGGGCAGTCTGCGATGGTTCGCAAACAGCTCGCAGAGTTGAAGAAGTAGAATTTCCCATCACGGATGAATGACGCGGAGCCGGAGGAATTGATGGGAAGCGATGGTGGTGACGGAGCGAATGGTGAGGGTAGAGGTCCCGTCACCGTTGTCGGTCATGGCGCTGAATTGAGCGGTGTGGTTGGGGCCGCTTTGCCACGTGTCGAGGTCGTCGGAGATTTCGACGAGGTAGGTGAGGGGATTGCTCCCTTGGCGGACGCGGAAGTTGAGAGCGGGGTAGTTGTTTTCTCCGTCACTGACGATGCTGAAGGTGGGGAGGGCGTCTTCGGGAGTGCCCGTGGCGAGAAGGTCGGCTCCGAGGGCGTAGGCGAGGAGATTGGAGAGGGAGGAGCCATAGAAAGAGGAATCGGGATCGGTTTCACCTTGGGAGGCGAGCCAGTCGGCTAAGGGGTCGTTGGCTTGGTCAACTCCGGGATTTCCCATGCTTGAGAAGCTGGCGCGCCAACTGGATGCCAGGGCGTGGTCAGGGACGGTAGCGGGGTTGAGAAGGGTGAGAGAGTTTCCGTTACCATCGGCATCGAGGGGCCAAGGCGTGGCGTCGAGGTAGGTGAAGTCGCGGATGGTGTCGCCTGCTCCGAAAGAGAGTTTGACGCGGTCAGTCTTGTTGCTGAGTTTGTCGAAGGGATTCCATTCGCCAGCGATGAGAAGGCCGGTGCCATAGCGCATTTCGAAGGCCGGAATACTGCGGACGAGGAGGATGAGCTGGCCGGGGTTAAGGGTGGTTTGGGCGGCGTTGAGGAAGTCGAAATCGATGCCTTTGGTGAAGCGGATATCGGAGAGATCGAGCGGGGTTGTGCCAACGTTTTTGAGCTCGAGATATTCGAAGAGGTCGTCGTTATCAAATCCAGCGGCGATCTCGGCGGGGGTTGGATCGGTGGGATGATACATGACCTCGGTGATGACGAGGCTATTGAGGTAGTTTGAAATGTCGGGTAGCGTGGTGGTGAACTCGGCGGGGGCGGACCAGTGACTCCAGCGGCCGGTGCTGTCTTGTTGGCGGACGCGGGCACGGTAGGTCGAGCCCGAGCGGACAGCGGCGGTGGGGATGCTGATGGTGTTTGCGAATGAGGTGAGTTCTCCGGATTCCCATGAAGGGGTGATTTCGAGAGCTGAGGGATCGGTGAGGTCGGCGAGTCGCCATTCGAGTGCGCCGAAGGTTCCGCTGCCCTGGGGATCGGAGAAGGCGGTGGTTTGAAAGGAGAGGGCGTTGGTGGGGAAGTTGGCGGGGCCGGTGTAGCTGAGGACGGGAGTATCGGGGATTTGGGAACCTTCGCCATTTTCGGCTTGGTGGAAATCGAGCCAAGCGTCGCGACCCTGGGTGCCGGAGAGACCGTTGTCCCTTGCTTGAGGCATGACGGAGCCATTTCCGCCGGGCCACGAACCGCCGGTGAAGGCGAAGTTTTTCATGTCCTGAATGTAGCCGTCGAGCGAGTTGATGCCCGGGCCGCTAAGGTGGTTGTAGTTTCCGGCGTCGTTGGGGGCACCCTTCCAACGGGCGAAGTCAGCGGGGACGAGGGGAGCGATGATGGAGGCGAAGTCATCGATGACCTTATTGATCTGATCTTCCTGCCAGAGGAGGTCGCGCATTTCGCGAACAGAGTTATAGTAGGAGGGCCAGAAGGTGGGGTTACTTGCGTTGTCGCTTCCTCCGCCGTCGGCATCGAAGAGGGCGTTGTAGACGATGTCGTGGCCGCTGTTGTAAGTGGGGCCCCAGCTGGAGTCGGTGTCCCAGGGGAGCATCCAGAGTTTGCCTTTGTTGTCGTTGGCGGGAAGGTAGTCGGGCTCGAAGTAGTAGACCATGTTCTTGTTCGCACTGGGCCAGTAGTCGTAGTGACGGGTGGCTTCAACGAGGGCATGGAAGGCGTAGTATTTGTCGAGATTGACGTGGGCGTCGATGTGGGCGGGGGAGTCATTGCCATCGAGGTTGTTCTTGATGGTGTCGTGATCGCTGCCATCGAAGGGGGCGAATTTGGACTGGTAGCGTTGTTGTTGTTGCCAGTCCTTGGTTTGGTTGATGAGTTTGTAGAGGTTGCCTTTTTTGAGGTCGTGTTCCTCGAGGAAGCGGACGTCGTAGGTTTCGGAAACAAAGTAGGTGCCTTGGTAGTCGCCGCGCCATTGGTCGGGGGCTTCGGCGGCGTCATCGACAACGCGCCACTGAATGAAGAGTGGGTTGGCGGCGGGGATGCCCATTTTTTGGAAGAGGTGGTAGTTGACCGCTTCGTTGAGTCCGAAGGTCATTGTGCCGCGATTGGAGTTGCTTTTTCCGAGGGTGAGCGTGCGCCAGGGCTGGTCGAATTTTTGACCGTTCTGGTCGCGGGCTTCGAGGTAGTCGCCATCGTTGAAGCGGACGCGCATGGAACGTTTCCCCCGGCCTTGGTAGCGGCCGTTGGCACCGCGGAGGCGGAAGCGTATGTTGTCGTAGACTTTGCCGTCGTAGACCATGGTGCCGTTCCAATTGTAGAGGAAGCGGGCTTCGACGCCTTGGTTGATTTGGTCGCCGCCGTTATAGGCGACGGCTTCCTCGTAATCCTCATTACGGATGAGGAAGTGATAGACGGGAAGGGTGTCGGCCATGGTGGTGGCGTCGATGCCCTGGTAGGCGGGAGCTCCGTCGTAAACGAAGTAGGCGAAGTTGAGGGATGGATCATCGTTGTAAGGAACGCGGGCTGTTTCTCCGACGGTGTCGGTGACGGTGATGCGGTAGCGGACGAGGTTGCGGTGGCCTGCGGCGGGGAGAGTGGCGGAAAAGAGATCGTCACCGGCGAGGGCGTCGCCATTGGAGCCGTCATCTGTCATGGCGAGGGTGGTCCAGTCGGAATCGAAATCGGGGTTGTCCGGACGGGTCTGGGTGGTGTTGATGTTTTTGCTGATGATGGGCAGCGGGAGTCGGGCCGGGACGTAGTCGCCGGGGGCGATGACGCGGTATTCGAGGTTGACCGAAGCGTGATCATCGGGGTCGGTGACGTGGGCTGTGATGAGGACCAGGTCGGTGGAAGCGGGTTGTTCCGGGGTGTGGTTGACCTTGCGTATATTGGGGGCGGCGTTTTGGGAAAAAGCGGTGTTTTTGGCGCCTGGGCTGGGCTGGGGCGGGGCGTTTTCGGAGGCGGGGCGGACCATTTTGAGATCAAAACCTAGGTCGCTGCTACTGGTTTGGGCGTTGAAGAGTTGAACGGCGATGGTGTTGGAACCTTCGTTTAAGAACGAGCCCGCGTTGATGATGAGTTTCTCTTCGTCTTTGCCTTCGGTGCCGCTGCCGGAAGCAAGGTCAGCGATGGTGGGGTCATCGTTTTCGTCAAAGCGACGCCGTTCGACTTCGGTTCCATTGATCCAGACAACGATGCCGTCATCGGCGGTGAAGTTGAGGAGGAGTTGTGAGGGGAGTTCGCCGGGGGCGATGGTGAAGGTATTGCGTAGGAAGAGGGAGCTGTAGTTGAGGCGCATGCCGGACACGGTGGTGTTTATGGTGACGCCGTTGACGCTTCCGTAGCCGATGGGGAATTGAGAGTTGGGGGTCCAGGAGGTGTTCTCAGAGAAGCCGGGTGTGCGCCAGTCGGATATGGGAGAGGAGGCCTCGGTATCGCCGGGTCGCCAACTCCAGGATGTATCGGAGAAATTGAGGAGGATAGTTTCAGGGAGAGCAGTTTGGGGAATAGAGGCGCGCCAAGAACTGCCGAGGCCGTTGTCGAGGGAGGGATTGATGAGTTCGATGGAGGCTCCTCCGCCATCACTGGCGACGGGCCAGGGGAAGCCGACTTTGTAGTCGACCTCATCGATGACGGCATCGGAGGCATCGCGGAGACGAACTGTTTCGCCAGCGGAATTGAGATTGCCGATAAAGGGGCCGAGGGGGGTGACGCCGAGGGTTACCTGGAGCGTGACGGGGTCTTCGGCGATGACGAGATAGCCACCGGCGGGGAGAGTGGTGCCGGCGGGGAAGGTGAAGTTGACGGCGCTGCTGAGCCGCCAATTGGAGATGTCCTTTGAGGACGTGGAGATATTGTGGAGTTCGATGAATTCCTGACGGATATGGTTTTCGGGCGGGTTAGCGTGGATCTCGTTGATGATGATATCGTTGGAAGATTCGATCGCCTGAAGAGTGAAACTTTGCTCGAAGAAGAGGCTGCCTTGATCGGTGGTGCGGAGGCGGATGCTGAAGAGATTTCCGATTTGATCTGAGAAATTGGTAGCGGCGCGGAGTTGGTTCCCGACGATGGCGAAGAGGTTGTTGTCAACGCTTCCGGCGCCGGAGACGAGAGTGTAGGAGTGGGTGTCGCGGAGGTTTGGGTCGTTGGTATTGAGGGCGGCAAGGTAGCCTCCGTTGGAGACGGTGATGGGGATATTGAGACTGCTCAAAGAGAGAGAGGCTGGAGCAGTGGGGGCTTGATCGACGCCGATGGTGACGGTTGCGGGAGCGGAGTCATACTTGCCGTCGTTTGATTTGAAGGTAAAGGAATCGGTCCCGATGAAGTTGTTGTTGGCGGTGTAGCTGAGATTGGGAGCAGTGCCGGTGAGGGTGCCGCCGGAGGGTGGGGAGGCGATTGAAAAAGCGAGCGAGGGATTGGGGTGGGTATTGGGATCAGTTCCGGTAAGGGCGAGCGTAAGGGGTGAGGTTTCGACGGTTTGGAGAGATTGGTCGATGGCGGTTGGGAGTCCGGGGTCGACTTCGATATTGAGGGTGCGGGTTTGGATGGATTCGGGGGTGTTGGTGTCCCAGGTGTTGAGGGTGTAGGTGAGGGTGGAGAG
Source organism: Akkermansiaceae bacterium (assembly GCA_905182405.1). GTDB lineage: Bacteria > Verrucomicrobiota > Verrucomicrobiia > Verrucomicrobiales > Akkermansiaceae > SW10. The sequence goes on from CAJJBQ010000002.1 coordinate 82,181, forward strand.
GGTTCCTCCGGTGTCGCCCATGTTGGCATTGGTGCTGCCGGTGGTGGTGGAAGCGGAGTGGATGAGAGTATTGTCTGGATCGCGGATTTCGAGCGCGAGGGAGCCGGTGACACTTGAATCATCGATATCCCAGGAGAAGGTGGCGGTTTCGCCTTCCTGGCGGGTGGCGTGAGAGGTGGTGAAGGAGGAAATGTTGGGGCCATTTCCGGGGGCGTTGTTGGGGCCGGAGGTTAAGTTTGTAGAGACTTCGGCAGAGGTGAGTTCGCCAGACCAGATGCGGAACTCATTGACAGAGCCCTTCATTCCGGGGTCGCCCCAGCTGGTGGCGCCGATGGCTTCGAAAGATGCCGTAACGTTTGAGAGATCGTTGGTGTTGGTGTTCGTCAATTTTTGAACGCCATCGAGCCAGGTGTTTAAATTGCCATCAGAGGATACGGTGATGACGAGATGGTGCTCTTCGTTTTGCGCGATTTGTTCGCCAAGCAATTGCGTTCCGTCCCGGTCGATGCCGCTCATCTGCCCGCTTCCGCGAGTGTGAGTGTAGGCCAGCTCCTGACCTGCGGAGTTGTTGCCGAACTGAAAGAGCTTTCCCCAAGTGCCGGTGCCAGTGTCGGTGTACCAAGTTTCAATGGTCACGCCGGTCGCTCCGAAGTTCCCGCCGATGTCGATGGGTGAGGAGAAAGTCATGCGATTGGCCGCCGTGCTGCTACCTGCTCCCGTGAGACTCAGTTGTCCCTCAATGATGGTAGCCCCTCCTTGGAGTACTCCGGTGATCCCGCCGATTGAATCGTTGGTGTTGGTGTCGAAGGACCACCTGTTGGCCAAGGTGGCTCCTTGTGAAGCCATCAGGCTGACAATGAGGAGCCAGGTGAATAAGAAAAATCCCATAAATAGGTGTGTGGGAAAAGAAAGCGCCGGTGGAGTAGTCCGGCGCTGAAGCGAAGAATGAATCGCTGGAGCAGATTTGCTTAATTGGTCACGTCCTTGATGCGATAGAAGAGCGTGGCCCCCGAAGCGGCCGTGTCAATAAACATGGAGAGATTCCCAGTGGCGAAGAAGCTGTCGTCGACATCCAGCCATTGCGGCGAAATGGCGGGGACGAGGGTCGGCGAACTGTCGATTTGGTAAGTATGGCCGGGGATGGATTTAAAGACCAAGGTGACGGCTCCGGACCCGTTGTCCCGGGTGATGGAAGTAATGCTGAGGCCTTCACCACCGGGGAGGGAATCCGGCCCGGTAGCAAAGTTGTCGGCAACATCGGTGCTGGAGAGGGTTCCTTTCCAAATGCGGAATTCGTTAACTGATCCAGTCATGCCGGGATCGCCCCAACTGGTTGCGCCGATGCCTTCAAAGTCCGATGTCACATTGGCGAGATCGTTGGTGTCAGAGTCCGTGATTTTTTGAACGCCATCAACCCAGGTGCTGAGATTTCCTTCGGAGGAGACTGTGATGACGAGGTGGTGTTCTTCATTTTGAGTGATTTGCTCGCCAAGAAGTTTGGCTCCTTCACGGTCGACTCCGCTCATTTCCCCGTTGCCCCGGCTATGAGTGTAGGCAAGTTCTTGTCCGGCTGCATTGTTGCCGAACTGGAATAGCTTTCCCCAAGTTCCGGTGCCGGTATCGGTGTACCAGGATTCGATCGTGATGCCGGTGGCTCCGTAGTTGGCGCCTACGTCGATCGGCGTGGTGAAAGCTATGTGGTTGGCGGCGGTGCTTGTGCCGAGACCGGTGAGGGAGAGACGTCCCGGATCGACGGTGGCACCCCCAACGAGGATGCCGGTATTGCCTCCCACCGAGTCGAAGGTGTCGGTGTCAAAAGACCAGCGGTGGGTGAGCTCAGCTCCGGTGAAGGGACCGGGATCGTTGGCATCGATAGGCGAAGTGCCGTTATCGAGTTCGATATTGTCGTCGATGAAATCCATGTCGGAGTCCTTCAGGGTAGGATCGGTGCCGTGATCATTCACTTCGATTCTGTCGCTCAGGGTGTCGCCGTCGGTATCGACGACGAGAGGGTTTGTTAGGTGGGTTTTGACTTCCGGGCCGTCGAGGAGGCCATCGGTATCAGTGTCGTTGACGACAGGATCAGTAGCTCTCTGGAATTCCTCAAGATCAAATAAGCCGTCGCCATCGAAATCGCCGGTTCCTGGGCCGGGTCCCGGTCCCGAGAGGGTGCCGTCCAATTGGGTGAGATCGGTGATGTCCGTCTGTAAGAGTTCCCAGTCGTCCCGGATGCCATCGAGATCGGTGTCTTCGACATTTGGTAAGGTGTCGGGTCCGTTGGTGAAGTTTTGAGTGACTTCAAAGTCTGAAAGAGTTCCGCTCCAAACACGAAATTCATTGACTGATCCGGCCATGCCGGGATCGTTCCAGCTGGTCGCGCCAATCCCTTCAAAATCCGAGGTCACATTGGCGAGATCATTGGTGTCGGTGTCTGTGATTTTTTTGTCGCCATCGACCCAGGCGTTGAGATTGCCGTCGGAAGAGATGGTAATGACGAGGTGGTGTTCTTCATTTTGGATGACCTGCTCCTCGAAGAGCTTGGATCCGTCGCGATCGACTCCGCTCATCTGGTCGCCTCCCCTTGTGTGGGTATACCCAATTTCTTGGCCGGCGGTATTGGTGCCGAACTGGAAGAGTTTTCCCCAGGTGCCGGTGCCGGTGTCGGTGTACCAGGTTTCGATCGTGATGCCGGTGGCTCCGTAGTTGACGCCTACTTCGACCGGCGTGGTGAAAGCCATGTGGTTGGCGGCGGTGCTTGTGCCGAGGCCGGTGAGGGAGAGACGTCCCGGATCGACGGTGGCACCCCCAACGAGGATGCCGGTATTACCGCCCACCGAGTCGGTGGTGTCGGTGTCAAAAGACCAGCGGTTTGCGAGGGTGGCTGCTTCAGAAGAAAAGAGGCCAAAATGAAGCAGGAAGGCGACGAGAGTGAAAATAGAGAATTTAGAGTTCATCGAAGATTAGTGAGTGTGTAGCACTTCTATTAGACATAGACCATAGGTTTTCTGGTCTGTCGGTGTCAAGAATGTGGTTGTGTTGTGTGATTGTTCCAATGATTGAGTGTCAGGGAATTAGGCGCGACGACGGCGAATGGCCAGTAAACCACCTAAGAGGGCCAAGGCGAGACCGCTGGGTTCGGGGACGATGCCCATTGGGGGCGGCAGTGACTTCACTGGTGTCTAGTTCGCCGGAGTAGTGTTTTCATTGTCTTTGATAGCTGAGGACGATTCATCTTTTCATGAGCTTTGTTGCATTATGAGATAGGGGAGGAGTTGCTTCAATTTAACAAACATCGAGCGCCTTTGTTTTAAGGGGCTTTTAATCAGGTGTTTGAGGTGTTATTGCTGCGTGGAAATAGTTTTTTTGGGCCAATGATGGAAGAGTTTGCGCGGGAACTTGTAGATAAAGTGCTGTGGTAAGAGGGTTTGGCAGGAAGGGTGAAGGAGGCGGGGAGAATGTAGATTGAAGGAAGAGGGATTCTTCTCTATGGCAATCACCGTGAAACTAATGAAGCGGTGGGTTGGAAGAGTTTTCTTGATTACAATGTTGATGATCGGGGCGGGGTGTTCTTCGGAGAAGCAAGTTGCGGTGAAGGTTCAGGTGGATGAGGTTTCGGGAGATGCGGCTTATCAGAAGATGGTGGCGACGGAAGAGTTATTGGCCGAGTTGGCGGGTCCAGTGAGTCGCTTGAAACGGGCGATTGCGAATCTGCGTGTTGGTTGGGATGAGAAGATTTTTATGGAAGGAGCGGTGGTGGTTGATTTGGTGGGAGTATCGGAGAAGGGTGATGCCGGGTCGTCGATGATTCGCAGCGATCAATGGAAAGTTGAAAAGGATGAGGTGGTTTTGAGGGAAAAAGAGGGAGGGTTTTGGAAGGCACTTTTTCAAGAGGTCTATGCCTTTGAGGACGTGCGACTGGGAACACTGAAGGGGGAGATGGGTGAGGAAAAGGGGCAATTTGAAACACTTCTGAAAGTGAGTGCTCGCGGGGTGAAAAAAGGCGGGGAGCAGGGGGCCTGGAAGGGGAAGCTCAAGGTGAGTTGGCGGAGGTCGGGGAAGGGCTGGTTGATTGAGCGGCTGGAAACGAAGGAGATGAAGACTCAGGCAACAGAGAAGCCGGTGTTTGTGGAGGTGCTGGACCGGGCGTTGACGTCGCAGGAGGATTTGGAACGAGCACGGGAGTCGATTCATGAGCGCTACATTCGCGAGGTGTTTTTTACGGGTGGGACGAAGTTTACTTATCCCAAGCATTACTGGCCTTATATCACGAGTTGGGATTCGCTGGATCAGCATACCTCGGTGTCGGTGGTGGATATTGATGAGGATGGCTGGGATGATTTTTATGTGACAGCACGATGGGGGCGAAACCAGTTGTGGCGGAATCGGGGTGATGGCACCTTTGAGGATATTGCGGCAGAGGTTGGTTTGGCGATCGATGGGGTGTGTAACTGCTCTTTGTTTGCGGATTTTGATAATGACGGGGACAAGGATGTCTTTATCGGAAGGAGCCTGGAGCGGGGGCGTTTTTTGATGAACGAAGGGGGGCGTTTTTTTAATCGATCTGAGGCTGCGGTGGCGGGCGATTTGCCTTATTGGTGTTCTTCGATGGCTGCGGCGGATGTGAATGGAGACGGGTTGTTGGATCTCTATATTTCAACCTACCGGCTTCCGATTACGAGGCCTGCCAATATTTTGGCGAAGGAGTTTTTGAGTCCGGTTGATCAGGAAGAATGGAAACGGCGAAGGGGATTTGATCATCCGGTGTTTCGTCTTACAGGTCCGCCAAATGTGTTGCTGATGAATGCGGGTGGCGGGAAGTTTGTCAAGGCTGCCAAGGCGGGGGGGGCGGAGCAATGGTTATCGACTTTTCAGAGCACCTGGTCGGACTACGACAATGATGGTGATCCTGATTTGTTTGTCGCCAATGATTATGCCCCGGATCATATTTTTCGAAATGATGGCGGCAAGTTGGTGGATGTGACGAGTGAGGTGGCGGGGGACGAAATTCAGGGGTTTGGAATGGGAGTGACGCTGGGGGATTACGATAATGACGGGTTGTTAGATCCTTACTTCACCTACATGTATAGCAAGGCGGGGAGTCGAATTACGGCGATGATTGATGGCTTGGAGCAGCGGATGTATGAAGGGGTGGCGGGGAACAAGTTGTTAAGAAATTCGGGGAGGAAGTTTGAGGCGACGGATCATTCGGTGGCGAAAGCGGGGTGGTCGTGGGGCGGGCAATTCACGGATTTTAACAACGACGGTTTCTTGGATCTTTACGTGGCGAACGGTCTCTATACGCCGCCGAAGGGGACGGCGACGGAGGTGGATTTGTGAAGTGATCTTTGGCGCGCGGTCGTGCGCTCGGATTCAAATCTCAATAAGAAATTCACGGAGGAAGGGGTGGACGTGCGTCAGTATGGGCGGATGCCGGGAGTGCTCGATACGAGTAAGAAAGTGGACGGGAAGCCGGTGTTGCGGAGTCATTCCTTTAGCGGGAATGAGGGCAACAGTGTGTTCCTGAATCATGGAGGGATGGAGTTTGAGGATGTTTCGGGTGTGACGGGGATTGATAGCCTGGCAGACGGACGGGCGTTTTCATTTTTTGATTATGATCGGGACGGTCGTAGCGATCTGGTGTTGACGAATACAAACTACCCGCAATTACAGCTCTTTCGTAATGAGTTGAAGGATGCTGGGCGAGTGGTGAAGGTGCGCTTGGTCGGGGGGAATCGGGAGGCAAAGGTGAATAAAGAGTGGAGTGCACGGGATGGTTATGGAGCGCATGTCCTGGTGACGGCGGGAGGGATGACGCAGAGGCGTGAATTACGGGCGGGCGATGGATTTGCGACGCAGAATAGCGACACGCTGGTGATGGGGATTGGGAAGTCGCAGAAGGTGGAGGGAATCACCGTGCTGTGGCCGTCGGGGAAGAAAAGTGTGATTGGCGAAGTGGCTGCGGGAACGGTGGTGACGGTTTTTGAAAATGCGAAGGAGGGAGAGGTCAAGATTGAGCGTGAGGCGGTGGCGATGCTGCGAGAAGTTGTGACAACGTTGCCGAAGGAGAAGCTCGCGCTGCCAGTGACACACAAGTTGAATGTGGTGATGACGATGACGACATGGTGCCCGGTGTGTCGCGGCGAAATCCCGCATTTGCGCAGGCTTCAGAAAAACTTGAGCAAGGAGGTTGGGTTTTATGGTCTACCGGTCGATGCAGAGGATGACCGGTCTAAGCTGCAAAAGTTTCAGAAAGAGGTGAATCCGCCATACGTGATTCTTGATTCGATGTCGGCAGGGCAGCGTGAGGCAGTTGAGGCGCTCATGAAAAAGTCCTTTGGTGAGCATCCGCTGCCTACGACGTTGATTTTGGATGATGAAGGGAATGTGCTTGAGTCGATGAAAGGGACGCCGTCCTTATCGCAGGTGAGGCTTTTGCTTTCGCGCTAGCCTCCTGCGGGTTCGGTCAGGCTGAGGGCGGATTTTTCACCCGTGATCGGATGGCTGGTGGTCTTTCCGGAGGGCCATTGGATGGAGAGGGACTGTGGAGATTCTCCTTTTGCAAAGGTGAGGTGGAGGATGCTGGAATCTTGGGAAGAGAGACCTTCGCCGAGAGATTTTTGGACCTGCAGGGTGCTTTGTCGGTGTGGATGGTGACGCGGGTGCCTATGGCGTCGCGATTGCTGACGGTGCCAGTGAGCTTGAGTCGCAAGACGTGGCTGTTTTCACCGTCTTGTCCGATGCGATTACGGAAGATGCGGAGGCGGCGGGCATTGGCACTGGCGAGGTCGATGTCGAGCCAGCCGTCTTGATCGAAGTCAAAGGTGGCGAAGGAGTTCCACGGAGCGTTGTCTGGAGTCTTCGACGGACCACTCGTCTTCGAGACTTTTCTGCTGTGGAGATCCCCAGACCATCATGGATCCTTTTAAAGTATGACAGAGATCGGCCAGCTTTTTAGTGTAGTCGAGGGTCGCGGATCGGAGTTGATCGTCGGTTGGTGAGGTGGAATCCGCGCCCGCCATTGAGGTGGTCGGTTTTGGCAAGTAGCCAATGGAGATCAATGATTTCGAGTCCGTGTTTCTGAGCGGTTTTTCTGAGCCGTTTTTAGAAGGTCTTTGGCACCGATGGATCGAGGCGGGTGACGTCGTTGTCTGGAGCGATGGTGAAGGGCGCGACCTCCAGGCCGGTGTATCCCAGCTTCGCGGTCGTCTCACATTGCTGTTCGAAAGGGCGATCCTGAAAGGTCTCATTGCAGATGGCGAATTTCATGAACTGCTAAGAGATGCATTTTCACCATCAACTTGTGAAGCTTGGGGACTTTTTCTATTTCAGGGTGGCGAGATAGGCGAGGATATCTTCGATTTCCTGCGGTTTGAGGATGAGGCCCATGGGGGGCATGGGGGAGACGGGAAGGGGGTAGCCTTCGGAGATCTCGGCATTGGGATCGAGGACTGATTTGCGGATGTAGTCGGCGTCCTTGCGGGTGGCGATGCCATCGAGAGCGGGTCCGACGATGCCGCCTTCTCCGCCGACGATGTGGCAACGCGCACAGGCGGCGACTTCGTGGTGGAGGAAGAGGTCCTTGCCGCGGACGGCATCGGCTACGCGGAGTTTTTCCTCCTGTGCTTCTTGCGCGACCGGAACGAGTTCGGAGAGACGGACATTTTTATAGAATGCGGTGCCGGTCGATTGTCCCCATCCGCCGTAGAGGGCATTGAAACCGAGCTTCTGGTAGTTCTGGGAATCGAAATCAACGGAGACGTCGGTCCAGTCGTTTTTACCCTTGAGTGGCTTGGTGTGGACGCGTGGATCTTGGATTTCGTGGACGTTTAAAACGGCTCCGAGGCCGCTTCCTTTGATCCCCAATGTTTTGATCTGTGCGCTGAGGCGGTAGCGGGTATCGGGCTTGACTTTGACGTTGGTGATCCAAGAGGTGTCGGTGAGTTTTTCAGAGCTGATTTTAAAGATATTGTCTTTTGAGTGCTCATGGGTAGCTCCTTTGCCGGAGTAGATTGTCTTGGCCCACTTTGCTCCGTCTAAGACATTGGTGTCGGCTTGCTGGTAGACGATTTCCGAGAGGATGGTGATCTGGTGCTGTTTTCCAGCTGCTTCGAGTGCTGCTTTGAGCAGTCTATCGCTGAGGTTTTCTCCATTTTTGGCGAGGCTGGTGATCGCGTTCTTCAGCGGGTCACTGGTGGGGAATTGGGCGAGGGCGACGAAGGCGGCGAGGCGGGTGGTGAGGTCCGGGTCGTTGATGACGCCGGACTGGAAGAGGAGACGGCTTCCTTTTTCATCAGCGGAGAGGGCGCGGGTGGCGTTGCGGCGGAGGATGGGATCGGTGGAGAGGAGGGCGGCGCGATGAGTGTCGTCATCGAGATGGCCGAGTCCGTGGAGGGTCCACAGGGCGTGGATGGATCCGATGCCGGGCTGGCTGACTTTTTCCTTAAGGGCCTTGAGCGAGTCGGTAGCGGGGGGCTGTATTTTATCAACGAGGAGGCGCTGGGCGGCGAGGCGCCAGAATTGGTTGTGGTGGCCGAGGGCGGCTACCAGTTCGGCCGGGGTGGCACTCTCGAGGGAGGTGATGGTTGATTTGGGTGCTTTGTCCCAGATGAGTCGGTAGATGCGGCCGTGTTGGCGATCGCGGTTGGGATTGACGTGGGCGTTGCCTTTTCCCGTGGTGGCTTTGTAGCCGCCGCGACCTTCGCTGGGAGTCGGGTTGTGCTGGATGATAAAGTTATACCAATCGGAGATCCAGAGATTGCCATCGGGTCCGACTTCGGCGGCGACGGGGGAGAACCATTCATCGGCGGAGGCGATGAGGGCGAAGTCGTTTTGGGAATTGTAGCCTGCGCCTTTTTGAGAGGTTTGGAATTTTCCGAGGAGGTTACCGGTGGGGCCGCAGACGAAGGCGGTGTTGCCCTGCCATGATGCGGGGAAGTTGGCCGAGTTCGCGAAGGCGTGGCCGGCAGCGGCAGTGTAGCCCCCGAAGACATCGACCTGCCGCACGTTCGGGGTGATGGGGTGGAAGGTGGGTGAGGAGGCGATGACGTCAGCGCTGGGGCCACGTCCGCCGGGGAGGATGGTGGCGGGGATGCCGCCGAAGAAGCTGGGGTTGTTATTGGCGGTGGAGCCAAAGGTGTCGCCGGCATTGTTGAAGCCGAGTCCCCAGGTGTTGTTGTTGAACTGGTGAAGGAACTGGAGATCCGAGCCGTCTTTTTGGAAGCGGTAGACCCCCATGCCGAATCTTTGGCCATCGTGATTGTAGGCGGAGTATCCGACGGTGCCGTAGAGTTGGTTATCGAGTCCGTAGCGGAGGTTGGACGGGCCGGCATGGGTGTCGCCGGTGCCCCAGCCGGTGAGGACAACCTCGCGGATGTCCGCTTTGTCGTCGCCGTCGGTGTCTTTCAGAAAGAGGGTTTCGGAGGCGTGGTGAACGTAGATGCCTCCGTTTGCGAAGGTGAGTGAGGTGGGGATGTTGAGGCCATCGGCAAAGACGGTGACCTTGTCGCAGCGTCCATCGCCATCGGTGTCTTCGAGGATTTTGATCTTATCGTCGCCGACACGTTCGGATTTAATTTCGTTCGGGTAGTCGACAGTTTCGGCGGCCCAGAGGCGGCCGCGTTCGTCCCAAGCGAGACTGATGGGATTGACGATTTGTGGTTCGGCGGCGAAGAGTTCAAGTTTCCAGCCGACGGGGACTTGCGTGTATTTCAGGCTATCTTCAGGGCTGAGCGGGTGCTGATACTGAAGGGGCTTGGGGCGCTTTTCGTAGTTGGGGATGTTCGCGCGGGTTTCGTAAGTGAGTGCGGGACGTGAAGTGAGGAAGGTGTCGTAAGCGGCTTTTCGTTTTTCGCCGACGGCCCATAGGATGCCGGATTTGAGGAGTTGGTGGAAATTGGGTTGGTTCCAGACGCGCTGGTCGTGGCCGGAAGCGGTGTAAAAGACGCGGCCTTTTCCCTGCGTGCGGGTCCAGGTCCAGGGTTCGGGTTCTGTGATGTTGTCGTCGCCCTCGGGCTTGCGGACCATGAGGATGTCGCGGTCCGTGCCGTGCATGGAGTGGACGTATGTTTCGTCCCAGGCGTGAAAGGGCTGGAGACCTTTCAGGGCAGGATGGTTTGGCTTGATGATGGTGGGGGAAAACTCCTTGCCTTTGTGGTGCTTGAATTGAGCGCCGACGAGTTTAATGAAGCCGGGTTCGTTTCTGAAACAAAAGCTGGCAGAGTGGACGGGGATGAAGCCGCCACCTTCCTCGACGAATTTGACGAGGTTTTGATATTGGTGAGGCTCGATGTTGTCGTGGTTGGCGTAAAGAAGGATGCCATCGAATTGATTTAAGTAAGAAGAGTCACCGAGGGCTTCTTCGACGGAGGTGGTGTAATCGAAGTAGATTGCTTCGCGACCAAGCGCTTTGGCCAAAATGGGGAAGTATTTATTGGAATTGTGGGCCTCTTTTTCATGGCCGAGAAAGAGGATTCTGATTGGGCCTTCTTTCTCCGCTTGCTCTTTATTAGAAATTTGGGCGAGGGAAAGAACCGCGAGGAGAGCGGTTAGGAGAGCGAGGAAGAGTGGGATACGTTTGGTCATGGTGTCGCTAGTAGTGGGAAATCTTTTAAAGAGGGTCTGCTTTTTAGTGTGTCCGTTATCGAGGCTTGAGAACCCGAGAACCTGGCGCGGGCTTAGAAGTTGCGGTCTTGGGATAGGGCATATTGGCGCCGACTTCATTACGCCAGTCGTGGAGCTTCTTCTTCAACCTTTGGGTGATCTCTGGTTGTGATTCGGAGAGGTCGTTACGTTCGCCGATATCATTTTCCAAGTCGAAGAGCTGAACGGTTCCGTTTTCGTAGTATTCGATCAATTTGTATCGACCGGAACGAATGGCGCCATTTGGACTTTGGTAACCATGATTGCTGTAGTGGGGGAAGTGCCAGTAGATCGGTCCACGTTCGTAGGCTTTCGCTTTCAAGGCAGGGACAAAGCTGCGACCGTCCTTATGTTGAGCCGGTAATGCGGGGAGGCCCAACATTTCGAGCAGAGTGGGGTAGAAGTCCGTTCCTGTAACGATCGCTTGCGAAGTGGTGTTGGCTTGAGTCTTGCCAGGCCAATGGACAACTAAGGGCACGCGAATGCCGCCTTCGTAGTTCCATCCTTTGGCACCACGCAGCGGAAGGTTGGAACTTGCGAATTGAGCGTCAAGTGATTTGCGCTGATGATTGATACCGCGATACTGATTCGAGGCCGACATGCCACCATTGTCCCCCGTGAAGACAATGATGGTGTTCTCTTCCAGTCCAAGTTTCTTAAGTTTTGCACGAATACGCGCTAGGCTCTCGTCCGTTGCTTCAAGCATGCCGGCAAACTCGACGTTGTCTTGTTTCTGCTTCACCCACCAGACGCGCGCGTCCTGATGCGCCTGTAACTCGTCGTTTTCAGCCAGCGCCTTAAGCTCTTCCTTCGTGAGCTGCGGCCCGTCCGGATTCGGTTCAAGAATAAAGTCCGGCCCTTTCTGTTCCGGCATCGCCGCGAGCTTCTTGCGATATTTCTCCACTAGGTCCGGGCGTCCCTGGATTGGGTCGTGCACCGCGAAGTGTTCAAGATGGACAAAAAAGGGCTGGTCCTGATTTCGCTCAATGAAATCTAAGGCTGCATCGGTCAGCTTGTCGGTGTAATAATCACCTTCTTTCGCCGGTAGCTTTGTATCATAGGCACCACCAAAAGGATAGTGATAGGAACGCACCCATCCCGTGATCTCTTCGTCGAAACCGTAGGTTTTCGGATTCATGCTCACGTGCGCTTTGCCGTAGTTCGCAGTGGCATAGCCATGGCGCTTGAGGGTCTCGGCGAGGGTGACCTCCTCGTCTGGCAATGCTGTCAGTTTTTCCCCGTGATGCAGCGGTTCATAGTCCCGCTCGGGACGTCCTCCCAGCCATTCCGTCAAATTGGTCCGGGCGGGATATTTTCCGGTGAGAATACTCGCACGGCTGGGTGAGCAGACATGGCAGGTGGCGTAGGCATTCTTGAACAGCATGCCTTCTTTTGCCAACTGGTCGATCGCCGGAGTCTCATGGAACTGGCTACCATAGCAACCCACATCCCGCTGCCCCAGGTCATCGACGAGGAAGAAGATGATGTTGGGTGGTTTTGCCTGGGAGAGACTTGAGAAGAGGGCGATGAAAAGGAGAATGCGATTCACTTGTTTTGGGTGTTCGATGTTGGTGCTGGGTCGACGGACCATCCTTTGGTGTGAATGACGCCGTAGTAGGGGTAGTGATCCCAGTTGACGGGGCCGCCAATGACGCGCGGGTCTTTGCTTGTTTTGAGGTGATCGAAGAGTTGTTTTCGCAAGGTGGTTTGGGTCTTCTCGAGGCGAACTGATCCGGCGAGGTTGCTCATTTGATGGGGATCTTTTTTGAGATCGTAGAGTTCTTCGGCGGGACGCATCCCGAAGGCGAGTTCTGCCAAGCGGGCGATACCGTGCTCGTTACGGTGCTCCATCATGAAGGCTTTAGTGGGGGAACTGTCGATCTCGCCATAGGGGATGGCGCGGGCACAGACCGATGGGTCGGGAGAGCCGGAGGGCCACCGGGTGGGTTCGAAGTTGTGGATGTAGAGGTGGTCGGAAGTCCGGATCGCGCGGCACGGATAGCCTTTGCCACCTTTGCGGCACCCATCGTGGCGCTCCATGGCAATGAAGGCGGCGTTGTGATTTTTCGAAGCTTGGTTTTTGAAGATGGGGAGAAGACTTTGTGCGTTCATCATGCCCGGTGGTTTGAGACCGGCTGCTTCAAGAAAGGTGGGGGCGAGGTCGCTGAGATTGAGTAAGGCGTCGCTGGTTCGTCCCGGCTTGGTAATTCCTCCGGGCCAGCGGATGGCGAGCGGAATGCGGGAGCCGTCGTCGTAGAGGCTGGCTTTGGCACGGGGGAAAGGCATGCCGTGATCGCTGGTGACGACGATAATGGTGTTGTCGAGTTGTCCGGATTTTTCCAATAGTGCGATGGCACGTCCCACTTGGGAATCAAAGTGTTCGATTTCGACGAAGTAGTCGAGGAGGTCGTTTCGGACGATGTCGTTGTCAGGAAAGATGGGAGGGACGATGACTCTGGAGGGATCTTTACCAGTTCGTTTTCCGGCACCAGATTCGAAGCCACGGTGGGGTTCGGAGGTGCCGAGCCAGAAGCAGAAGGGCTTTTCTTTTGGAGACTGCGCAAGGAAGTCAGAGAAGTTGCCGGCGTAGTCGGTATTGCGCATTTGCTTGAAGGGCGGTTGGAGGCGCTTCTTTTGGAAGGGTGGTCCGGCAGGGTTTTCCGTGCGCCCTCCAGGTTCGAGGCGACCGGGGCTCCATCCCTTTCCGGTGTAGCCGATGGAGTAGCCGGATTTTTGGAGAAGGTCGGGGTAGGTTGCGAATTTGGCCGGGAGAGTGCTGTGGATATTGCCAGCTTCTTCGAGTCGCCAGATCGCTTGGCCGGTGAGGATGGCGGAGCGGGAGGGACCACAAGTGGGGGCATCGCAGAAGGCATGGGTGAAGCGGAGTCCTTCGCGGGCGATGCGATCGAAAGCGGGGGTTTGCACGACCGGGTCGCCATTGGCACCGGTGTGAGCGTAGCTTTGATCGTCCGAAATACAGAAGAGGATGTTGGGCAGGGTGCCAGCACTGAGGGCGAGGGTGAGACCGAGGCTGGCAAGAAGGAGGCGAATGGTCGTCATGCTATTTATGGACGATCTGGATGGAGTGCCAGAAGCCAAATTCATTACGCCAGTCGTTGGGGCGGTTTTCGAGAGTGAGGTCGATTTTTTGGCCCGCGAATTTGCTAAGGTCGACTTCGAGTTCGAGCCACTCCGATTTGACCGTTTTGAAGGAAACGATTTGGTCGTGAAGGACTTTGCTGTTTGCGAGAACGCGAAGCTGCCAGTCGCCGTGGGGATGGTAGCTGCAGCGAATTTTGAGGCGGCTGGATTTGCCTTTGGGGACCTGAAGTTCGCGCTTAAGTGAGCAGGGCGTTTTCTTGTCGAGCGGATGCGTTTGGACAGCTTTTTCGTTTCGGAAACTTTTCAAAGCTACGACCCCACCTTCGCCGACGTTTTCGACTTTGAAGCCGGGAGCGATTGCTTCGATGGCTTGAGCCCACTTGGCGCGGAGGTTCTGGCGCGGTTTTTTGTGGCTCTGGGGAGAGCCGCTGATCATACGACGGGCAACGGATTCGGTGAGGAAGGGGATTTTTGTTTGAGCGGCGAGAGCGAGGGCCTTTTTTGGGTGCCCGGTGACGAGAGGTTCCAAGGCGAACCAGATCATGCGGGGAAGTTTGGGATCGTCGATATCTTCAGCGTGTTGGGAAAGCGCGTTCAGAATGGGGAAGCGATGGTCGAGGGGAAGTCGAGGCGCCGCGGCCGCGAGGTAGAGTCGGACGGTGGGAGAGGGGTCGCTTTGGGCGAGTTTTTCCAAGATGGGCTTGATGGAAGCGGGTGGGGTTTTGTCTTCGCTGAGAAGTTGGATGGCCCAGGCGCGGACGTGTTCGTCGGAGTGGGCGAGAAGTTGGATGAGTTTTTTTTCGTCGCCTTTGGCACCTTTTGAAAAGCGTTTGGTGACGTGTTGGGCCCAGAGGGCGCGGAGACGTTTGGGGGAGGTTTTTGAGCTCTCGAAGAATTCGTCGAGAGCTTTATGGACGGCCTTCCGATCGAGCTTTCCGGAAATGGTGCGATGGTGGAGTTCGGTGCGAGCCTGGCGGACGAACCAATCATTGGGGTGGTTCTGAAGTTGGCAAAGTTCAAGATCGGTGAGAGAGGGAATGTTCGGGCGAGCGATGCGTTCTGCACCTTTGGGCATGATGCGATAGATGCGCCCACTCTTTGGGAAGTTGATGGCGTTTCCGCAGATGTCGGTGTCGTGCCAATCTAAAACATAGATGCCCCCATCAGGTCCGATTTCCATACTGAAGCCGACCCAGGCGAGATCGTTGGTGGGCATGAAATCACTCCCGTGTCGGCCGATGTAGGTGGAGCCGTTCGGCTCCATGTAATCGGCGAGGACGGCATGCTCGTGGATGTTGCACATGAAGAGTTGGTCGTGGTATTCGGCGGGGAAGGTGTCGGCCAAATAGAAGCGGGCTCCGCCGTGCGCAGAGAGGTGGGTGTGGTCGCGGATCGTCTGGATGGGCGCGTAAGTGTAGGGATTGAGGTTGGGACGGGATTGTTTGTGGTAGATGCCACCTTGGACGATGTGGAAGAGGTGGGGGATGACGCAGCAGGTGGCGAAGCCGTGGCCGAGATCATTGAAGTCGAAGCCCCACGGATTAGAGAGGCCACGTGCGAAGATTTCGAAATCGCGAGTTTCGGGGTGGAAGCGCCAGATGCCAGCATCGAGGTAGAGGCGGTCGTCTTTAGGAGCACCAGGCTTTCCGATGAGAGAGTGGGTGAAAACGCCTTGGCAACCGTAGAGCCAGCCGTCGGGGCCCCAGATGAAACTGTTGAGGGTTTCGTGGCGGTCCTTCATGCCCCATCCGTCGAGAAGAACTTCGGGTTCGGCGTCGGGGACGTCGTCACCATTGGCGTCGGGAATGAAGACAAGATTAGGCGGAGCTCCAAGGTAAACCCCGCCGTGTCCGATCGCGATACCGGAAGCGAAGGTGATTTTGTCGTGGAAGAGCTTCTTGGTGTCGAAGACACCGTCGCTGTCGGTGTCTTCAAAAATCTGAATGCGACTGAGTTGTTCGTTTTTGTGGGAGCGCCGGTTGACGTAGTTGTAGTTTTCCACGACCCAGACGCGGCCTTTGGCGTCGAAAGTGAAGGCGATGGGTTCGCCGATGTGTGGTTCGGAGGTGTAAATGGAAACGTCGAATCCCTCCGGGATGGACATCTTGGCGACGGCTTCTTTGGGTGTGAGGAAGGGGGCGTCGCTAGATTTGTGTAGCTTGCCACGGTTCTGGGCAAGCGATGAGGTGATCGCCAAGGCAGAGATAGAGAGAAATAGAGTGAGCGTTTTCATTTACCTAGAAAGTGGGACTTGTTTTTCGTGTCGTATGTAAGCGAGTAGATCGAATAATTAGTTTCTTTTGTATAATCTGGATAATGTATTCGAGGTTCATAAATAGGTGTGTTTTTACGGTCGGGTTACTGAACTGCAAAGATTCCCTGCATAATTAATCCATGACCGGGATAAGTGCAGATAAAGTGGTAGTTCCCAGGTTCTTCTGGCACGGCGAAATAGAGGGTGTATTTCATACCCTGCGCAACCTGGGGTGTGGAAGCCAGTAGCTCGGGGATTTCCGGAATGAAGTTTTTCTTGAGGCCTGCCGCACCCATGGCAACCGCAGCGTCCAGTACTGTCTGTCTTGAACCGGGAGTGATGATAGCCAGGTTGTGCGTCATGCCACTGGAATCATCGTTGGGAAAAACAAAAACAATCTTTTCACCCGCTTTTGCTTCAATTCGATCAGTGTTGAATTTAAGACCCGCTAACACACCCACCTCGATCCGGCGTGCATTCGTAAAACCATCGGGTAGCGGGTTGACCGGGTTTTTGCTGATTTCGGAGAGTTCGCCCATTTCCAGAATTTTCCCGAATACTTTATCGAATGAACCACCCAGCATTTTTTGTAAATTGCGAGCGGTATAATTTGGGATTTCCGTTTTGGTGATTTTTCCGGTTCGCAACGCCTCGAGTAGTGCCTTGGCATAGGATAACTTGGAAGCGAGAGTATCTAGGGTTGCCCGTTTGCCAACGGTATCAAAATTCTCGTATTTGGAAATCAGTTCCTTGGGAGCTTCAGGATAATTAAAAAGAGAATAAGCACGAATTGCATCCACTTTTAAAGGGCTATCCAGCAATGCATTGAGATTTTTGGGAAGCTCCTGGAATCGCATCGCCACCAAGCCGGAAAGGGCTTCTTTTCGGTCTTCGAGACTCGCATCTCCATTCAAAACAAGTTTTAATGCATCCTGACTAACGGAAAGATCACCGAAGATCTGGCTGAGCTGGTCGACGAGTTTGTCGAGTTGAGGATCTTTTTGATCGAGGAGGCTTGTGCGGAGGCGGAACCAGTTGGGGGGCGGAGTGAGGTTGCGTTGGCCGTCGAGTCCGAGGAGGATGCCTTTGAGGAGGGGCTTTTGAATTGCGGAGTTGTCGGTGACTGCAAGTTGGGTGAAGAGGAGCGAGAAAGCTTGCTCACGATCCATTTCTACGATGCTTTCAAGACGGGCTTGATTGAGGTCGATGAGGGGAACCGGTTTGGCAGGAGTGGTGATGAAGGTGACGTCGCGGTAGGGAACCTTGCTGTAGTCTTCCCACTTTTTTGTGAGTGCTTTTGAATCAAGTTTTCCGGTGTGGATAATAAAACGGTGACGAATCGTTTCGGTTTCATTCTTTGGGATCTTCCAATCGCCAAGGATAGCGCGGGAGGGTCCGATTCCGAGTTGCCCATCGACACGCCAAGGTTGTGGGAAGTCGGAGTTCTCCGGATGATCAAAAATGGTGATGTGGCCCCAGTCGTCGCGGCCTTGGATGTCCATTCCGACGTCAACCCAGACTGCGCGCTTGCCTTCGGCCTGGTTGTTTTTTTGGAGAGCGGAGTTGACGACTTCTCCTTTCGTTTTGCCGCGATGCCAGGGCATGCGAAGGAAGAGTCCGCCGTATTTGTATTTGCCAATGGTGACATCGGATTTGCCGGTGCCTTCCCAAGTGAGGTCGAGGACGTGCTCGTGGTTTGAGGAGGTCATGGTCCAAGTCTGGGTTTGGGTGAGGACGGTTTGCCCCTGATCGCCGAGGAGATCGTAGGAGGTTTGCCAGGAAACGGATTGACCTGACGCGATGAGGACCTTGGAATAGTTTCGTTTCCAGTAGTCGGACTGGAGGTTGTGGAAGTAGTCGCGCTTGTTCACGCGGGTGAAGCCCCAGTAGAGACCGGTTTGGTGTTTGTGATGACCGGGGCTGAATTCGGTGAGGACTCCTTTTCCATCCGGGGCAACGATGGGGTGGAGAAAGGGCCGCTGGCTAGGTCTCGCGGATTGGGTGAGGATAGGATTGGCCAAGTTCGCGCGGTAAACAGAAATCGTTCCAGCTTTCTCGTCCCTCCCAAGGCGTAGATTTTCAGCGGCGAGAAGTGAGGGTGCGGTGGCGAGGATAAAGAATGTGAGAAATCGGATCATTGCTCAGTAGGTTGTGGTTAGAACTCAGTCGCGGAAGGACCATTCGGGGAGGCGAATGAGTTCGCCGCCTTTTTGGGCTGATTCGTGCGCAAGGATTCCGGTGAGGGTGATATTGGCGGATTCCTGTGCGTTCGGGTAGGCGTCGTTGGTGGTCCGTAGCATTTCCACGAATTGGTGGACAAGGTGCGGATGGGAGCCACCGTGGCCGCCGCCTTGAGTGAAGCTCAAGTGCTCATCTCCTTCGGCGCCTCCGTAAACGCCACCGGTTGTGAAGGGAGCGATTTCATCGGGGAGGAGGTGCGCGTAGTCCGGGCAGTCGACGCGCTCGGGGATCTCGGGCTCGGGTTTCTTTGCGGTATGTACGACGAGTTGCTCGCCTTCGATGAGGGGCCATTCAACACCTTTTTTGTCACCGTAGACCTCGATCGATTCGCGGTATTGGCGGGCGACGTCGAAGAGGGAGCGGTAGACAAGGCCGGAGAGGTCTGAGTCCTTGAATTTGACGTGGCAGCTTTCGATGGCGTAGGGGGATCCGTAGCATTCGTGCATTTCTTCGCGGATCGTGCCGGAGCCGAAGCAGGAAACGTATTCGGCCTCGTGGCGGCCGAGTCCGAGAAGGGGGCCGACGCAGTGAGTGGCGTAGTGCATGGGAGGAAGTCCGGGCCAGTAGCCCGGCCAACCGTCCATGTCTTGTTGATGAGAGGCTTTGAGAAACTGGAGCTTGCCGAGTTCACCATTATCGTAAAGCTCTTTCATGAAGAGAAACTCGCGTGCATAAATGACGGTTTCCATCATCATGTATTTCAGGCCCGTGGAGGCGGAGAGTTCGACAATTGTTTTGCAGTCCTCGACGGAGGTCGCCATGGGGACGGTGCAGGCGACGTGCTTGCCAGCCTTGAGGGCGGCGATGGTTTGCTCGGCGTGATTGGGAATGGGTGAGTTGATGTGGACGGCGTCGATCGCGGGATCAGCGAGGACGTCTTCGAAATTATGGTAGCGCTTTTCGATACCGTATTTATCTCCGATCTCGTTGAGCGCGGATTCCGTGCGCTGACAAATGGCCACGAGATTGGCATTTGGGTGGCGTTGGTATATGGGGATGAATTCGGCACCAAAGCCAAGTCCAACGATCGCGATGTTTGGTGAGTTCGACATATCTAATGTGGGACGTTATACCGCGAATGGAAGATGGGCTTGTATGAGATCGGAATATTTGTGTATTTTTACGACATGAGTAGTGAGAGCGTTTCACGATGGATCGAGACCCTTCAACCGGGAACGGTGAGGGATCTCTTCGAGTGTCTTCCTAACATGATGTATTTTGCTAAGGATTCGCACTTGGGGCTGATGGCGGGGAATCGAGCCTTTGTTCATCATTGTGGTTTTAAAGACGAAAGCGAACTCATTGGCAAAACAGATCATGAGATCTTTCCGCCGCAAATGGCGGAGAAATTCGCGCAAGACGACCGACAGATTCTGGAGAGCGGCAAAGCGATGAACGATATGGTGGAACTTTTTCCCAATGAGATGGGGATTCCCGGATGGTATACAACCGACAAGATTCCTCTCTTTACCCGAAGTGGTGAAATCGCCGGACTTTGTGGATTGGTGCGCAGTTACCAAGTGGAGGGTGACGAGCAGCTGAAGTCGGTGACTGAATCACTTATGGGGAATTTCGCGAAGAAAACATCGATGAGCGCGATCGCAAAAGGGGCCGGGTTTTCGATGCGTCAAATGGAGCGACGTTTTCAAGAGGCCTACAAGACAACGCCGATTCAGTATGTTATGCGGTTGCGTGTTTTGAGAGCCTGCGAAATGCTGACGACGAGTCATAAACCTGTGACGAGCATTGCGCTCGAGGTTGGCTTTTATGACCACAGTGCCTTTTCCCGTAAATTCTCCGCGCTGATTGGGGAGTCACCACGTGCCTATCGGAATCGTTACCAGCGCAAGAAGCAGGGTGGAGATCGTCCGGGATAGATTCGAATGATCGTCTTTAAATCGGATGGCGGTGCTTTGCTTAAGAATAAAATGCGTCTTCCTTCGAAAGGTGGACGCTTTGAAAAAAGAGAGTCGGGTCAATCTAGCGACGACGACGACCGGCAGCGAATCCGAGAGCAAGCAAGCCAAGAAGCGAAGTTGATGGCCGAAACTAATGCTGCGGCGCCGGCTGTAGACATGTTGTTGATGTCGTTAATTCCGTTGTTCCCGGTGTTTGGATCGTTGTCGATGTTGAAGAGAAGGCGGTTTGCCGGGAAAGTGGCTACTTCGGAATTGACACCACCAGGAGCGGCACCAGCTGCCCAAAAAGCGGCCAGAGTATCGCCGCCAACAGTAGCGAGAATGTCACCGCCTCCAAATCCGGTCTGTCCCGCAGCCAAGCCATTGAAGCTATCGGCGGCCGGAGCACTTGCTATCAAAAAGTCATAGGTCCCGGCGGCAACTCCAAGGACTTCGGCTCCAGCTGCGGTCACTGTGGTCTCGTTTCCGGCAATAAGGGTTCCGGTGCTGTTGAGGGCGTCCAAGCTGCCTGAAGAAGAATTGGCGTAGTCGGCGTGGCGAATCTCGGTAATGTTCGAGAAGTTGCTGGTGATGAAGTCCTCAAGAGCGCTTCCTGCAGGAACCAAATCTGAGATAATCACGACAAGGGCTGATGATGGAGCGGCGCTCAGAACAAGGAATAGTGAAGAAGCTACGGTGTGCTCTTCTTTGGATGAGAGGGTCGCAATGTCCACTCGAAGACAGGGGGGTTGACATCGCAATGGAGTTTCCATCTCTTCAGGAAGTGCCAGATTGGGAATATGAAAATCGATATGCCAAGGCGGGATGCAACCCGGTGATCGGGGTAGACGAGGCGGGAAGGGGGCCACTCGCGGGGCCGGTTGTCGTGGGTGCGGTAATTCTTCCGAAGGGTTTTTCTCATCCTAAGATCAACGATTCGAAAAAGCTCAGCGAGAAGGTGCGGGAGGCGATCTACGATGAGTTGATCGAGATTGAGGACCTGCAATGGGCCGTGAGTGTGGTGGAGGCAGCAGAAGTCGATGAGCTAAATATCCTCAAGGCGACTCACGCAGGAATGGCCCGTTCGGTGGAGAAGTTAGGAGTGACTCCGGGAATGTGTCTCATCGATGGATTACCCGTTCCGAACTATCCTTTCCCGCATGAAGGGATCGTAAAAGGAGACGGAAAGAGTCTTTCTATTGCCACGGCAAGTATTTTAGCCAAAGTAACGCGGGATCGTATCATGAGAGAGGGCGCTAAATGTTATCCTGAATATGGTTTCGAACGTCATAAGGGATATGGGACAAAAGCACATTTGGAAGCTCTCACGCGGCATGGGCCGTGTCCGCTCCACCGTCGCTCGTTTCAGCCCGTTGCTCAACTCTGTCTCCCGGTTGACGATTAAAGGCGAGCGGATTGGCCACATGGAGGTGGGCCATCTTGGGGAACGAATTGCGGCTCGTTACCTGCAGAGAAAGGGTTGGAAATTGTTCTATCGGAACTTTCGCGCTCCGCAAGGAGGGGAGGTTGATTTGGTCATGAGGGGAGGACAGGAGCTCAATCAGCTCGTTTTTGTCGAAGTGAAAACTCGCACGAGGAGAGGCTTCGGCCGGCCCTTGGAGGCAGTGGATCGGGATAAGCAGGATCTGATTCAGAGAGGAGCCCTCGAATGGCTCCGATTGCTAGCGGAGGAACATCGGGGCGAAGAAGAAGACTTCCGTAGGACCATTTCCTGGCGCTACGACGTGGTGGAAATTATCCTGCAGGAAGGTGAAAAACCGGACGTGAACCTCGTAGAGAACGCCTTTTAGCTCCTCGCTGGTTGGGAAAGATTCAGGATGAACTCGCGCATCACCTTGGCGGCGACGAGCAAGGGGTAGCCGGTCATGTCGGCATCAAGAAAGAGGCCGGAGAACTCCAAGCCGTGAATCTGTCCTCAAGGAATCGCTTTCACGAGGTCCCGGAAGTCATCCCAAAAGAGCTAGCATCGACCGAATAAGAACCGAGGGAATGCGATGCAGGGTGGATGATATTTGCGGCAGTTTCGCATCCTTTACCTGTTGGAATACCATGAAGGGAGGGGGCTCCGTGGAAGGTTTTGCTTTTTGCGGAAAGGAAGGAAAAGGGCGAAGGGGGACGATTTCAAGGGCCATCAGATGGTGAGAACTGCGGTGACTAAAAACTCCAAATCTCGGGAGGGAAGTCCTTTGAGTCAAATCTCCTGCAATTCTCTTAAAAAAGGACTGACAACTTTCGGTTTCTGAAGCGTTCTTTTCTGTGTAACGTCCAGCCAGAGACAGTATGAAAATTCAATCAACTACTACAAACCGACAGCTCCGCGGTCTCGCTCGTGGATTCAGCCTTTTTGAAATGGTCATCGTGATGGGAATCATCGGGGTGATTTTGGGCGGCGTGATTTTCTCCTCCAGATCCTTCGGAGAAAAAGCACGAATCCAACGGGTCCGCAGTGACTTTAATACGGTAGGGAGTCACATCGACACCTATGAGATGCTTGGGAAACAAGGTTTTCCAACGGAGGCGCAAGGATTAGAAGCCTTGGTAAATAAGCCCGGCACCTCTCCGATTCCGCGTGATTGGACCCAGTCACTCCCTGAGATTCCCAAGGATCCATGGAATATCGCATACCAATATAACATGCCGGGTTCGAAAAACCCCTCAAGCTACGAGCTGGTGAGTGCCGGTCCTGACAAGGTGTTTGGAAACGAGGATGATCTGAGTAGTCAGGATAAGTAAAACTCAGCAATTCCCCGATACCGCCGTGATCCTTCAGCAAGCAAGATCCAGAATCCGCTCCTTTCGGAGAGGGTTCTCCCTGCTGGAAATCGTGGTGGTCCTCACTGTCGCAGCAGTCGTGCTTGGGGCCGCGGTGGTCATTATGAGCTCGCCCAAGGAGGAGCAAAGTCTCCGTGAGGAGCACAGCAAAATAGAGGATATGGTGAGGCAGGGAAGAGCGCTGGCCGTCACGTATCAGCAACCTTTTGTGATTGAACTCACTCAGTTTGAAGCGAAGCTTCGGCCGTTGGCGAATCCTCAAGAGGCGCGAAGCTACGGCGGGGATGAACGGGAACGAGAACGGTCGAGCGTCAGGCAGTTGGAAGAGATGAACTGGCCCCGCATCGAGTTTATCAATGAAGATTATGAAATTTTAATCCGCCGATGGGGGCAGTTGGATTTTGTCCTCTTAGACGACAAGAAGGCGGAGAGTTGGATTCTTGAGCCCGACGGCCTATGTGAACCACTCTCACTGAAGCTTTCGAAAGACTTTGGTGATATTAGCCTTGCCCGAATTTACCACCCGCTTACCGGATTGGCGGAAGACGAGG
This sequence comes from Akkermansiaceae bacterium, assembly GCA_905182405.1. Lineage (GTDB taxonomy): Bacteria > Verrucomicrobiota > Verrucomicrobiia > Verrucomicrobiales > Akkermansiaceae > SW10. Next base: position 105,658 of record CAJJBQ010000002.1, read on the forward strand.
AGCTCACGATTACCGCAAAAAGATGAAGATTCTCGCAGTTAGAAAGCGTCGGCGCGGCTTCCTCCTTATGGAGGTGGTGTTGGCGATGATGATCTTTGCGGTGATGTCGGTGGGGTTCACGAGGGCGCTCTCCGCGATGCGCAAGAACTCCCGGCTTGTTTCCGAGCAAATGCAGATCGCCCAAGTGGTCGACAGCGCTCTCACTGAAGCGCTCACCCTTTCCTCTCTCGAAGAGGGAGAGACTCTCAGCATGGTGGGCGAGAATAATATGGAAGTTCTGACGGTCGTCGAGCCCTTGGAACTTGAGAATGAAGAAGGCCGTGTTCTTCAGCAGATGTTTCGTATCACGGTAATAGCCTCTTGGTATAAGAACGGACAGCAGCGTGAAGTCATCGCGGAAGGCTGGCGTAATTTGAGACTCTACAAACCATGAAAATCCACGCTGCTCGCTCACCGCGTGGTTTCACGCTTCTCGAACTCGTCCTCGCGATGATTATTTCCGGGCTCTTGGTCACTTCGATCATGAATTTGGCGGATGCCACGATCAAGACGACGCGCTTGACGGTGGATCGGCAGAACGAACAGATCACGCAGGATGCTTTTTTCACCCTGATGCGGCGCCATTTTGAAAAGCTCCCTGGCAATGCTCGCATGGAGCTGACTTTCAATGAGCAGGGCGAGCAGTATCTCTCGGACATGACCTTCCAAAATGTTCCCACCTCGTTTAACTGGGGTGGCACTTCGCTCTCCTCGGAGGCGATGCGGATTACGACGACTCCTCTCCGTGATGGTCAGCTGGATATTGTGCTGCAGTATTTTGATGAGCCCATTCTCGATTCAGAGGAATCTCTCGCAGAGCGGGGGATTGAACCGATTGCCAGCATCACCTTGCTCAATGGAGTGCGTCTTTGTGAATGGCGCGTCCTAAGTGGGAGTGGGAAAACTTATCCGGTCGATTGGACCGATCCCAAAGTGGGTCTCTATGAGTGGGAGACTGCTCGTCTTCCGACCCAGGTCGAACTCAATATCGCCTTCGGGCTGAATGGCGAAGTTATCCGTCGGGTCTTTTGGATTCCCAAAAGGCAGAACCCCCAGCAAACCACCACCCCGGCGAGATGATTACGCAGCCCTCTCAGCGTCGTGGCGCGGCCTTGGTCGCGGTCTTTTGGATCATGGCCATTCTCGGTTTGGCGATTGTCACCTTGATGCGTGTCGTTTCCTATCAGGTTGATGTGGTGGCCTCGCAAACTTCCGGGATTGAAGCGCGACAGCAGGCTGAAAAAGGCTTGGCGGTGGCATCGAATTCTCTCGTGAATAAGTGGGACCCTCTCTTGAAGCAAAATTTTGGAGATGGGACCGGCTACAATGTTGAGATTACCTCGGAAGGACAATTTTTCGACATCAACTATATTTTAGGAAAGGGCGATAAAGCGCTTCTCCGCCAAATTTTCGATTACTGGGGAATCGAGTCGGATATGCAGTCGGAGATCGCCGATGCTCTTTTGGATTGGTGGGATAAGGGAGATGGAGAGGAGCTCAACGGAGCGGAGTTTGAGTGGTATGAAACCCTAGGAATTTATAATCAGCCCTATAATCGGCCTTTTTACTCGCTCGATGAGATGCGTCTCGTGAAGGGTATGGCCCTTGTGGAAGCGGCTCAGCCTCGTTGGCGCGATTGGTTCACGGTATACACGAATAAAGGACTCGACGTGGGGGAGGCCTCGGCTGAGTTCATGGCGATTGCCGCGGAGGGGGAGGTGGTCGATGCCGAATCTGTCGTAGACATGCGACTTGGTCCCGATGGGATTAAGAATACCGAAGATGATCCAGGCGTCTCGAAACAGGCTGCCATTACCCAGCTAGGTCTCGATGAAGACAATGATGGAAAGAAAGAAGATCGATTTTCAGATGAAGGATCGACTGATCGTATCGAAAGTGTTGGTTTCTCTGGCGGTATCCGCCGTAAACTTGTGCTTATCCTCAATAACCGCAGTGGAAACCCCACCATCCTTGACCGTAGAGAAGAACTTGTAAAATGAGCACTAAAAAAGGAGATCTAACCCTTCTGATTCCAGGAGCCAATGGCTGGGAAATTTGGAACGGCTCGCCCATTGAAGGTCTAAGTAGGCACTCAGAGAGCGAGCAATATCGAGCTCTTGATGTGAGCGGCCTGCCTGCGGGACCTATCCAGATGGCTTTACCGGTGCGTCAGCTGGTGGCACTTCCATTCCGGGCCCAAACGACGGACCTTGCCCTCATCGATGATCTCGCTGAGATGCATCTGGAGCGTAATGGAGTGCGCCCTTCACTTGATGGAGGACAGCTGACTGATCATTTCGTTTATGCGATCGATGAGGAGGAAACTTCCTTGTCTGCCGTTGTCCTTTCGCCACCCCGGGAAGGGGATCTGCCGAAGCGGAGTCCGAAAGCTTTCGATCTTTCTCCACGCTGTCTCTCACTTCCCGCAGGAAAGGTTGCGGTTTGGAAGGAGCTGGGTCGCTGGGTCTTCGGGATCGGTCATGGAGACAAGGTGCTTTATTTTCAATGTCTTCCTGGCGAGCGTCTCGATGATCGCGCAGGCAAAGACGTGCGACTGGCGATGACCCAACTTCAGCTTCAAGGGCTTCTTCCTGAAAAGCCCGGAGAGGCCGTCCTGTGGACAAGCGGTGGAACCGGGGACGCCCGGCCCGAGGAGATAGAATCATTCGCCCGTGGGCTTGGGCTTGAAGTTCAGTCTTCTCCCAAACCTAGTCCAGTTTGGCCAACGCCACCTAGTAAGCTTCTTCCGGAAGACGTGCGGGCCGAGCGCATGGAAAAGGCCTCCAAGCGGAATCGCATGATCGCTATTGCCGCCCTCGTGCTGGTCTATATTGGGCTTGCTGGATACTTCTTCCTCGATATCAAAAAGGCAGAAAAGGAAGCCAATCTGGCGGAGCGCAAAGTCACGGAATTGAGTGGGGGAACAACCCAGCTCATGGCCCTGCAGGACAAGTGGTTCGAGCTTGCCCCTGTTGTCGAATCTGACTTTTATCCCTACGAGGTTTACCACCGGGTTGCTGAGTGCCTGCCCAACAAGCCGGAACGGAAGGTGCGCCTCACGCAGGTGACGATTTACAATCAGCCTAAGTTCGTCGAGGGCGAGGGCTTGTCGATGAGTCGCGAGATTTTCGTCTCCGGTGAAGCTGCGGATACCAACGATATTGCTAAATTTGCCATCGCTTTGAAAAAGAGTGAAGAGCTCCAGAAGTATGAATGGACGATTGAGCCAGAATCACAGACAAGAACAGGTGCCTGGGGCTTTAGATATTCAGCGAAGGTGTCCCTTTAACAATTTACCGATCACATGTCGTCCCGCGAAAAATCTCTCCTAGCCCTCCTTCTTGGCGCCCTCTTCCTGGTGTTCAATGTTTTGGCCTATAAAAATCTCTACGAGTCTAAGAAGCTCACTTTCTCCAGTCGCAAGGCCGCAGCGGAACTGAAGTTCCAGCAGGCGGAGAAAGTGATGCTTCGAGGCGATGATTGGGTAAATGCCAAGAGCTGGCTCGAGCGCAGTGAAGGGAAGCCCATCGCTTATCAAACTGCCCAAGCCTCACTGCAGTCCTTCGTTGAACGTGAAGCGAAGAAGCGGGGCCTGATTACGAAAGATCAGAAGATTCTCCCTTGGCAGGAAGGTGTTCATTACAACCGCGTTCGGGTCCGCTACAAGGTGACCGGAATGGAGCAGCAGATCCAGCAATGGCTCATGACTCTTCGCCAGAATCGCCAACTTCAGGTGATGACCAAATTTGATATGAAGCCCGTGAATAATGATCTTACTAAAGTCGACTGTGAAATTGAGGTCGAGAAATTCATCATCCCTCCAACTGAAGACCCAGCCCTCTAGTCCGATGAAAGCTATCCTTATTTCCCTCACTCTTATCTTACAAGTTTGCGCGGTAGAACCGCCGCAAACTCACATTGTAAGCCGCTATAACCATCTTTGGCAAAACTCGCCAATTAGTGATCCTCCTCCGCCACCTGAGGAAGGGGGTGTTAAAAATGACATCGACGACTGGGTCCTCGTGGGTCTCGAGGAATACGTGGGCGGAAAGGTGGTCACCTTGGTGAACAAGAAGAACACCAAGGAGCGTGTTCGAGTTCCCAGTAACGAGGAACTTGCGAAAGACTTCGCCGTTCTTGAGGTCAAGAAATCAGACGGAAGCTATCTCGAAAGTGAGGTGCATATTCAAAAAGGCCCTCACCGTGGCTGGGTGAAGTTTGACTCTAAGTATCTGGTCCTCCGCAAGGCGCCTGTTGTCAATTCGAATAAGAAGAAGACCAACACGCCAGCTCAAAAGACTGCTGGAAAGGGAGCTCCTCCTGGCCTTCCTGCGGGCGCCACCAAAACCGTTCCTGCCAAGGAAACCAAGAAACCTCCTCGGACACGCTACATTCCGAAGCCTAAGTAGTGTTTTTTTAAACCGGCACTTCCCCCAAAAAATATCTCTCCCAAGAAAACTCCCCGGACTCGCCACATTCCGACTCCACAAAAGTAATTTTTACTAATCTGATTCCACTATCTCATGAAACGATCTCTCGCACTCCTTTTTAGCTTCACGGTTCTCGCCGGGGCTCAGGAACCTGAAAAGCAAGTCCCTCCTCCGGGAATTCCCGGTTTTCCTGGTGCAACGCCCGCTGTTCCTGAAAAAACGACACCGACACCAGGCCTAGCCGTCCGTGCTTCGAAGGAGCATGATCCCAATGCCATCGCCGTAGCCGATGGTGACTCGATTCTCCGTCCTGAGATGACCGGGATTGATGCCTCTGAGCTTTACTTTCTCTATACCCAAAAGCGGGTCATCCTCACGTCGCAGGCGTCCACGGTGCAGGCCTACTTTGTGCAAAAGGGACCGCTCACCAATGCGGAAGCGGCCAAGCTTCTTGAGATTACCCTTCTCGCTGAAGGACTCTCAATCCTCCCTGATCCGCTCGATCCTAATATTGTTCGGATTGTCGCATCTGGTCCCGCTCCCCCAAACGCCGCTCCTACGGCTTATATTGATGAGGCTATAGATCTTCCTCTTACGGACCAGATGGTCACCTACCGGATGCACTTCAAGAATCTCAAACCCGACGAAGCTCTTCGGGTCTTTCAACAGGTTCTGGGTGGAAATACTCCTGGTGGCAGTCTTACGGCGGTGGCTAATGCCTCTTCATTGATCATCAAAGAAAACTCCTCGCTCATTCGGCAACTGATCAAGTTGAAGGCAGATATTGATGTCTCCAGCGAAATCACTGAAGCTTGGATTAAATTAGTCTATTCCGATGTGGATCAAGTTGCCGAGCAACTCAATGAGATTTACAACCAGCAGTCCGGTGCAAAATCTACCACAGCGACCCGCAGAACAGGAGCTGCAGCGCCTCCAGGCTTGCCAGCTGCCGCCGGTGGGACTTCTGGGGCAGGGGTTGACATTCCATTGCGAATTCTCCCAAATACTCGCACAAGTCGGATTCTCTTGGTTGGCCGTCCTTCAGACATTGCGACGGCTAGCGCACTCATTGAGGGCTACGATATTCCTAACTCTAAAGAGAACCAGTTTACCTACCGCCTTAAGTTTTTGCGAGTGGGAGAGTTTCTTCCCATCGCCTACGATGCGATCGAGGCCACTCTGAGCTCGGACGCGGCAGGAGGGGCGGCAGGAGGAGCGGCAGGTGGTGCTCGGGCCAATCAGACCCAGAATAACCGGAATACCGGTAGTAACAACAACGCGGGTGGCGCGGGTGGTGCGGGTGGTGCGGGTGGCGGTGGAAGCCGGACTTCGTTGCAAGCCCAAGACATTCCTACTGCTCCCGAAGCTCAGATCGTGGGTGGAAAGACGCTCTTGGTAGCGAACAACATCGAGAACTCCATCATTGTCAATGGACCTCCTCATCACATCCAGATCGTGAAGGACCTCTTGGAAGGACTCGATACCGAGGGTGACCAAGTTGTGATCTCTGCCGTGATCGGAAGCTATGGGCTCGGAGATAACATGAACTTTGGTATCGAATTGGCACAGCTCATTCAAGGAGCAGAGAATGGCGGGGCGGGGAGGTTCTCCTTCGACAGTGGCTCAGGCACTCCAGCGACTTTAGATCCCAGGACTCTTACTGATCTTGCCGGACTTCTGACAGCCACAGGCGCTGGCGGAAATGGAATGTCCTTATACGGCGCATTCGATGATTTCGGAGTTTTTGTGAATGCCCTGGAAGGGACCTCGAACTTTAAATCACTTGACCGTCCGGTCATCACTACCCGGAACAATCGCGTCGCTCGTATTTCTTCAGGTAAACGGATTGCCATTCCTGCAAACACCTTCACAGGTGGGGTGAACAATGGCGGGACGACGACGAATATCGAATACGAAGATGTCGTGCTGGAGCTTGAAATTCAGCCGCTGATCAATGGTCCTGATAAAGTAACTCTCGAGATTTCACTGGTTCGTGACGACATTGGAAACAACCGGACGGTTGGTGAGTTGACCGTTCCCGACATTTCAACCGAAGAGTTGACGACCACCGTGACGGTAGAAAATGGCGCGGCCATTATCCTCGGGGGATTGATCACCGATGATGAGCGTAAGACAGTAACAGGGCTGCCTTTTCTAAGCAGAATCCCCGGTATAGGAAATTTGTTCAAGAGCACGACAAAGAGTGGAGGTCGCAACGAACTCGTGGTGATACTCCGACCACAGATTATCAGTAATACTGACAAGTATGGTGAGTTCCGTGATGGTTATGAAACTGAGAGCCCCTTTACTTTGGAAGCTCGTGAGTCTCTTCCAAACACCGGCCTACTTCCTCCTAAAGGTGCTCTTGAAGAAAGTGAACTCCCTCAGGCTGCTCCTAAAAAGGAGTCGCTCTTCACTGCACCGAGTAAGAGCAAATCAAGGTCCGTTCATCCACCCTCGAAGAGTGGAGCAGGATTCATGAAGTTTCGCCGTCGCCGATAGCATAAATCCTCAGATTCCTTAAGATCCCTCAAAAAGCAGACGAAAGGTCGGCTTTTTTTGCCTTCTCAAGCTGGAAAATCTCTACTTTTGTCCTGTACGCTTGCCAAGGGGTTAGATTCTCGCTTGATTTTGAAAGTCACCCTACGATCAACGCACACATATGTCAGACATTAGAGAAATTACCGAAGCGGAACTTCCCGCAGAGCTCAAAGATCACTGGAAAAGCGCGAAGGCCAGCGTCGAGCGCAAGAACCCCGGCTATGCCGTGAAATTCCTCCAGGCTATCCTCAAGCAAGAGCCGGGATTCTTAAACGCACGGAAGCTTCTTAGGCAAGCCGAAATCAATGAAACCGGGGCCTCTCCTGGTTCCGGAAAAAAAGGTCTCTTTGGGACTTCTGGAGGAGGTGGCGGCACCTTGGCTCGCGCCAGCAAGAAAGATCCCGTCGCTGCTCTCGTGGCGATTGAGAAGGAGCTTGAAAAGGACCCATTCAACGGAGCCATCAATGATGTTCTCCACGACACCTGCCTGAAGGTCAATCTTCTCTCCACTGCAGCCTTCGCTCTCGAGACCGCAAAGAAAGGAAATCCCGAGAACACCAAACTCTCTCATAAGCTAGCCAATTTCTACATCCTGCGGGATATGCATGCCGAAGCTGCGATAGTATACCAAGATATTGTGAGGCAGGATCAGTCCGATGGTGCCGCTATCAAAGGGGAGAAAGACTGCTCAGCGAAAGCCTCGATGCAGAAGAACAATCTCTCAGAGTCGTCCAGTTTTAGAGACATCATCAAGAGTGATGAAGCTGCCGAACTCGAGATGGCTTCCCGCTCCGCTTTGACTAAGGACCAGCTCCTTGAAAAGGTCGGAATCTTGGCGGCCAAGTATCAGGAGGATCCAAACAATCTTAATGTTGTTAAAGATCTCGCCGCGACCTACGAGCAGCTCGAAGATTGGGCCAGTGCGCAACAGTTCTTCGACTGGGCCCACCAGGTCTCTGGCGGGGACGTTGCACTCCGCTCAAAGGCGGAAGCTATGGGTGACAAATCCAAGGCCTTGGGGATTGCCGATCTCGAAGCCCAAGCGGCCGCAGATCCGGACAATGCCGACCTTCAATCCCAGCTTGTCGAAATTAAGGCAGGACGTCTTGATGAGCGCCTTGTCGAGTGTAAGCAGCGTGTCGATCAGAACCCCACCGATCCGAAGCTTCGCTACGAACTCGGTTATGCCTTCTACGATGCTGGAAAGCACAGTGAGGCGATTCCTCACCTGCAGCAGGCCACACGCAACCCGCACATCCGCACCAAGGTTCTCCTTCTCCTCGGTCGGACCTTCTATGCAAAGGGGATGGTTGATCTTGCTATCAAGCAGCTTAGCGATGCCAATGCGGAGCTGATAGCAATGGATTCCACCAAGAAGGAAATCCTCTTCGAATTGGGAGTGATCTACCACGATGCGGACCGCAAGGATGAAGGGCTGGAGTGCTTTAAGCAGATTTACGAGATCGACTACGGCTATCGCGATGTCGCGGCACGCGTGGAAGGTTCCTACCAAGGCTAGAGCCTGTTGGAGCAAGTAATTTTAAAAGTGCTTCTCGATTTTCGGGAAGCACTTTTTCTATGCTTGATAGAAGACGAGCTGAGTGTCCGGCAGGTGAGCGGGTTTTAGCGGATCACGCAGCCGCGCTGTCGTTGCCTAATTTTTTGGCGCTTACGGTTATCCTCCCTGTTATGGAGAATGAAAACGAGATGTAATAAGACCACTCCGTAAAACAGAGGAGACAAATGTTTATTTTAAAATTCTCAATTCTAGCGCTTCGCGGAGTTGGAGAGAGCCGGGTGCTTTTGCGAGATGACTGCCTTCTTGCTCGGCCACGGTATAGTCACTAGAACTTGGGGGAATTCTCCCAAGTTCCGCGAATCGATCACATTTTTGAAGAAGCAACTTTTCATGTGTGCACCTGGATCGGAGTCGTTAACTGGTCTCTTCGATCTTTTTGTTTCAAAAGGGATTATCCCTTCAAAGTGGACATGATTTGGTTGTTCCGGTGAGGTCCACCTCCAGTGAATAATTTGGCACAGTATCGGAAACTCCGTGTGCCGTATGGGGTTGGTATGAATGAGGCTGCTGGCCAATAGGACCTCTCTCTAGGAGCTTAGTTGAGGAGGACGACTGGGACGCGGGAGGATGACGCGCTGGGAACGCCGAGGGCGATTGCGCCCGAGCGGAAGTGGCTGCCGTCTGGTTCAGGGGGAGAAAGTTCTTTCGCTTCTAAAGGACTGCAAGTGGTGAGCTTGAGGGAGCGGTTGGGGGCGACTTTGAGGCGGAGTTGGTGGGCGATTCGGCCCATCGTCCAACGGGCGTTGACTTCGACGACGGGTTGCCATTTGACGGAGCCATCGGGGTCGCGGTAAAAGAAGGAGTCGATGCAGAGGGGGCCATGGTAGTCGTCTTCGCTTAGGAGAGCTTCAAGAGCGGGCATGAGGTCTTCTTTTACCGAAGGGAAGACGACTTGATTGAGGAGGCAGGCGAGTTCGGGGATAAGGCCTTGCGATGGTTTGGCACGTGATTCTGAGCTGAGCCATTGGCCATCACGAGAGGTTTCCTGGTGGACGATACCGATGGAGCGGAGGCCGCCTTCGTGCGCCGGGTTGCGTTGGAAGAGGAATGAGATCTCGTGGATTTTCTCGAGCCAAGGTTCGATAAGGAGAGGCTTTTTCGGGAGCTGATCAACGGTTTCTTTTGTGAAGCGGTGGATACCCCGTCCGGCAGCTCCGTGGAGTTCTTTGGCGACCCAATTCTCGAAGGGATGAAGAGCGATGAAATCGGAGGTTTCGTCTTGGCAGAGCTGCGAGGGGATGGCGACGAGATGTTCGGGAAGGAGATCGCGTAGTTTCAAGGTGGCAGACTTGGAAAGGAGCGGGGAGAGTTGGGCCCAAGGGCGGATGAAGCGGAGTTTACGGTTCTTTTTGACGGCGGCGATTTCGGAGAGTGGGAGGACTTCGGGGAAGGTGAGGCCGAAGCGGGCGAGGCGGTCGCGCTGGGCGTCGTCGGGGAGACGTCGCATGAGGATAATGTCGTCTTGTGAGGGGGCGGAGAGGGCGAAGGCGGGTTCGAGATCGGCCGCAAGTTCATGCAACTTGCGTGGACAGGTCCAGCCGGGTTGGGAGAATTCGATTTCGGCGAAGGGATTAAAGTAGCAAAGATCGGGGGAGCGTCCGCGCGAGGATTGGTAGCGCTTCAGGGAGGCAATAAAATCTTCACTCAATCCGGCTTTGCTGCGGGCTTCTTCGTTAAAGGGAGTGACGCCCTTCGCGCGGATCGGTGAGAGGGGGAAGTGAAGTTGTTTGTGCCAGGCATCCCAATCGGTCTGCGATTTTTCCTTCCAGCGTCGAAGCCACTTGATGCCGAGGCCGACGTGGGCGATCTCATCTTGGTAAACGGTATTGAGGATTTTCGCGCTCTTGGTATCACCGAGATTGTGCAGGACTTTGGAGTAGTAGTGTGCGTAATCGAGATTGGCCTGCTCGAATGTTAGGGAAAGCCGCGAGACGTAATCGAGGGGGCTTTCCATATCAGCGATATGTTTCCAGATCATTGGGCTGACTGGAAGGTCGCCGAATTGGATGCCGCATTCCTGCATGCGCTGGATATACCATCTGGTGTGGTTTTGCTCCTCTTTGAGAGTGTGGAGAATACTCTTTCGAAACGAGTCGGGGGCCTCGGGGAATTTTAAAAGGGCGAGCGCCATGAGCTCGACCGCGAGGAGCTCGTGATTGGCGAAAAAGTGAAGGAGGGTGGCGCGCTGTTCTTCGTTCTCGAGTTGTTCGGCACTCGGGAAGTGGTTTTTATGTTGAGCTTTGTAGGGAATGAGATCGGCTGGGCGACCGGGAAGATCGGGTGCGCGGTAGCTGCCGCGCTGGGGAGGGTCGAGTGTGAGTGATTTGGGCGAGTGCGTGAGTTTCTCCTCAAGAGAGTTGGAGAGGAGGATACGCTCGGCGAATTCGCGGACTGACTGAGGTTCGGTGATGAACGAAGAGAATAGCGGAAGGCCTGAAAGCGCAAGGTGTTAGATCATCGGAGTGAAGCTAGGCAGGCTTCGCTTCCGCATTCCGAAACATATCCATTACTGCGGATGAACCTTCAGGCAGGAATCATCGGGCGTCATGGAAGTGCCGACTTGATCGACGGGATGGGTGAAGAGGTATTTCCAGACGGCAGCGTGGGTGTATTTACCGTTCTTTGTTTTTGGTGAGTATTTGCGGGGGAGGACTCCGGAGTGGGCCTTTCCTCTGTCATTTCCGACGTCGTAGTCGGTGACGAGACGGCGCGTATTTTTGTAGGGAGGATTTGATTTTTCGATGTTCAGGATGGGGCCGTAGTTGTTCATACCGAGGAGTTCCCAGGAGCGGCAGTAGTGGTCGACTTCCCAGCCCATATCGAGCACGTGGGAGAATCCAAAGTAGCGATTTTTCGGAGTGGCTGAAGGTAGGGCCTGCCAGGTTTGGTGCTGATCGCGAGGTCCGCAGAAGGCAACGACTCGACTGACTTTGGTGTGCTTTGCGAGGCGGCAGGCGGTGGTGGAACCATGTGAGCTGCCGGAGAGGATGACGTCATCCCACCGAAGATCGCTTTTGTCCTTATTCAAAAAGTAGCCCCATTTTCCTTGTGGGTTCTCTTGGGTGAGATATTTGACGAATTGGAAGGCGCGCTCCTTGAGGGAGTCGGGCTTGGGGATGGCGACTTCGTCGGAGTGGTCTTCGCCGGTGGCGGCTTCGAGGCGGATGTTTCCCCGGCAGTGCTCGGAGACGGGTCGGCCTTGGCAGCAAATGCCGAACCATTTATTGGCATAGTGGACGCGGATGGTGTGGAGTCCATAGCTATTGAGCTGTCGGGCAAAGTCTCCGTTTTGTCCCATGAGCCAAATGACGAGCTTGCCACGCGGCGCGACGCGGGTATCGACACTGGCATCTTGGAAATCGGCAGGCTTTCCGCTCTTAGTTTCGATGAGGAAATTGATCTTTGGATGGGCCTTAACTCGGGGATCGATCTTGCTGGCTCGGGCTCTCAATTCATAGCGCTGAGGTTTTGGGTCATCGAAGGTGGGCGGGGCCGCGTAGGCGTGGGCGGCGAGAACTAGAACAAGGAGGCGGAACATGGAAGAGAAGGATGAACGTTCAACATCGAACGTTCAACGTTGAAGTCTTGCCTGCCCTTCTTGGTTAGGCTGGGATTTGTGGATTGCGGGGATGACGGGGTTCTCTAGGATAGAAGTATGTTGATCCGTCGATTGTTGGTCTTGTCAGGTTTGTCCTTGTCTTTGGTGCACGCTGCGTCGAAGCCGAATATCATTTTTATTCTCACCGATGATCTCGGTTATGGGGACTACGGGGTCTTTTTTCAGAACCTGAGGAAGGAGGAGGGAGTCAAGTCAGAGCCGTGGCATATCACGCCTGAGCTGGATGCGATGGCGGCTGAGGGGATTCAGTTACGACACTACTATTGTTCGGCACCCGTTTGTGCGCCGTCGCGCGGATCACTTTTGCAGGGCGTGCATCAGGGACATGCGAATATCCGAGACAATATGTTCGATCAGGAGCTGGAGGATAATCACACGCTGGCGACAGTCTTGAAGGGGGCTGGCTATACAACAGCGGCGATTGGAAAGTGGGGGCTGCAAGGGGGAGGAAAAGAGGAGAAGGCGAAGCATGGAAAACGGGCTAAGAAAAAAGGGGATCCGAAGCTCTGGCCAAGTTATCCCACGAAGCGTGGATTTGATTTCTTCCATGGCTACGTGAGGCACCGTGATGGGCACATGCATTATCCGCTGGAGGATAAGAAGGAGGTTTGGGAGAACGAGCGTGAGATTTCTGCTGATTTGGCAAAGTGTTTCACAACGGATCTTTTTACAGCGCGGGCGAAGAAGTGGATCACGGATCAAAAGGAGGCCGATCCGGAGAAGCCCTTCTTTCTCTATCTCGCTTACGATACGCCGCATGCGATTTTACAACTCCCACCGAGTCCCTTTCCCACTGGAGGGCTAAAGTGGTTGGGGAAGAAGGGGGAGATGATTAATTCGGCGGTGGGGAAGAAGGATAGTTACATCCATCCGGATTACGCGAAGGCGAAGTGGGACCATGATCAGGATGCCTCGACGCCGGAGACGGCGTGGCCGAATGTTTATCAGCGGTATGCCACGAACGTTCGTCGTATTGACGACTGCGTGGGTGATCTGCTGAATCTGCTTAAAGAATTGAAGATCGATGAGGACACCTTGGTGGTATTCACAACGGATAATGGGCCGAGTAGGGAGTCGTATTTGCCGGAAGGCTATCGGCCGGATTTTTTTAATTCGTTTGGTCCTTTCGATGGAATTAAACGAGATGTTTATGAGGGTGGAGTCCGCGCGGGAGCCTTGGTGAGATGGCCGGGTTCGAAGGTTAAAGGAGCCGTGAGCGACTTGCCCTGTCAAGCACACGATTGGATGGCAACTTTTGCAGAGTTGGCTGGAGTAGCAGCGCCCGCGAGGAGTGATGGAGCTTCCTTGGTGCCGACATTGACAGGAGCGGAGGGACAGAAGGAACCGCAGGTTTATGTCGAGTATTTTAATGGAGGAAAGATCCCGAATTATCCAGAGTTTGAGCAAAAGCGGAAGAGTGCGGTACGAAAGCAAATGCAGATGATTCGTTTTGGGCAACATGTGGGAGTGCGCTACAACATTCAAACGCACACTGATTTGTTCGAAATTTACAATATCATCAATGATCCGAAGCAGACCAAGAACCTGGCGAAGGAGCTTCCGGATCTGCAGAAAAAAATGCATGACTCCGTGCTGCAACGTCGTCGCTCTGAGCCCCGTGCGAAGCGTCCCTACGATGATGAGTTTGTCTCTCCCTTGGGGGATTTTACCGACCAAAAGGGAGTAAAGTGGCAGAGCTTTGAAAATTCAACTCCGTGGTTGGCTAAGCTGGAGGACCTGGAGTCTGTTGAATCGGGAACGGCCAATCAGCTGAGCCAGATCAAGCCGACAAAAGGGAATGCAACGTTGGTGAGCGGGTATTTCAATGCGCCGAAAGACGGGATTTACTTATTCTTGGTGCCCGCTGGGGAATTGGCTCTTCTTCGGATTCATGAAGCGACGGTGATCGATGCTGCCTTCAAGGCCGGGAAAGAGGAGATCAAGGGAATGATCAAGCTCAAGGCAGGGAAGCATCCGTTCCGCTTCTATCGCATGAAGTCGGCAAAACCTCTGCGTCTCACGATGTTGGTTCCGTGGTTGCAGCCGGGGGAGATTCCGGAGGCGATGTTGACGCATTAGAGGGTTTCCAATGTTTAATGGCTAAAATAACGCTTCAGAGGATGAGGCATAACGATAGAAATAGTTTTGGGCGCTGGAATAAATACCATTTTGGGCTATTGTACCTCCCAGAAGCAGTAGATATGATGAGACTTAAAACAATCGCCACTTTTGGAATTGGAACTCTTTTAGCAATGACTGGAATTCACGCGCTCGCCTCCGAGAAGCTTGTCACAGAAGATGGCAAGGTCGCCGCCAAGAAGCTCGAACTCGATCAGGAGCTTGCCGATAAAAAATACGAAACGGCCACCTTCGGGATGGGATGATTTTGGGGGCCGGATTCCCAGTTTGGGAGTCTTAAAGGAGTGTTGCGGACGCGCGTGGGATATTGTGGAGGGGACAAGGAAAAGCCCAATTACTATTCGCTGGGCGATCAGACCGAAGCCATCACGATCGACTATGATCCCGAAGTATTGAGCTACGATGAGATGCTTAACCTTTTTTGGAATGGGCATCGCTGTGATCAGATCAATCGAAGTCGCCAGTATATGAATGCGGTTTTCTATCGAAACGAGGAGCAAAGGAAGATCGGTGAAGCGTCGCTTGTGAAAGAGGCTGCTCGTCGTGGCATCTCAGCTGCTGAAGTTCAGACTAAGATTCTGCCAATGAAGACCTTTACTTATGCTGAGGGTTATCATCAGAAGTACTACCTGACGCGCTTCTCGGATGTCCGGGGTTTTTTAAATGAGGCCTATCCGGATGCCAAGAGTCTCGCCGATTCCACGGTCGCGACCCGGCTCAATGCTTATCTCGGCTCAGGGATGGATTTGGACTGGGAAATATTCCTTAAAGAGCTGCCCAAGTATGGTCTCTCGGAGGAGCTGGAAAATCTCCTAGCTCAGGCTGCGAAGCGTCAGATCAATTGAAGAGAGCGATTTTAGAAGAAAACCCCAAGCCCATGAGGACTTGGGGTTTTTTGTTGATTGATAGTTTAACCCTCCATCTTGGCTGCCTTGGCCATGCGCTTCCGCACGTTGGGATCAAGAATACGCTTGCGGAGACGAAGGTAGTTTGGAGTCACTTCGACGAGTTCATCGGGGTCGATATATTCGATTGCGCGTTCAAGGGAGAACTTAAGCGCGGGGGCGAGCTTCGCGGTGTTTTCCTTGGTGGCGGAGCGAATGTTGTCGAGCTTCTTAGCCTTGACTGGGTTGACTGGAAGGTCATCGGCGCGGGAGTTTTCGCCGACGATCATTCCGGTGTAAACTTCCTCGGTGGGGTTGACGAAGAGGGTTCCGCGGCCCTCGAGGGCGAGGAGTGAGTAGGCGGTCGCGGGACCAGTGTCCATGGAAACGAGGGTTCCAGCCTGGCGGGTTTGGATAGGACCAGCCCACGGCTTATACTCATCAAAGAGATGCGACATGATGCCGTGACCGGAGGTGATATTTACGAGCTCGAATTCGAAGCCGATGATGCCACGAGTCGGGATACTGGCAGTGATGAGGCTGCGATCAGAGACGTCGTTGGTCTCCATGTCCTGCAGGATACCTTTGCGGTCATTAAGGACCTTCAGGATGGAATTTGCATACTCGCTCGGCATCTCGAGGTAGAGGACCTCCCATGGCTCGAGGCGCTTGTCGTTTTCATCGCGTTTGATAATAACAGTCGGTCTGGAAACGAGAACTTCGAAGCCTTCGCGGCGCATTGTTTCGACCAGAACGGCAATCTGCATCGCTCCACGAGCGGAGACATTGAAGACGCCGGCAAGATCAGAATCCTCTACGTGAATGGAGACGTTGGTTTTCATCTCGCGAAAGAGACGATCACGGATGGCGCGAGACTGAACGTGCTTTCCATCTCTTCCAACGAACGGTCCATCATTGATGGAGAACTGCATCTGGACGGAAGGGGGGTCGATGTTGACGGGAGGAAGTGCTTCGGCATTTTCGTCGCCTGCAAGAGTTTCGCCGATATCGGCATCTTCGAAGCCAGCGATGCCGACAATATTTCCAGCAACTCCGTCTTCGGTCTCCTGGATACCCATGTTGGTGTATTCGAAGACTTTCCCAATCTTGGTGCGGACCTTGGTGCCATCCTTGAGGAAGCGGAAAACGGTGTCGCCTTTCTTAATCGTGCCAGCGAGGATTTTACCAATTGCGATCCGGCCGACGTAGTCATCCCAATCAATATTGGAGACGAGCATTTTGAGCGGGGCACTCTGGTCGACTACCGGAGCAGGGATGTGCTCGATGATGGCCTCGATGAGAGGAACGCAGTCACCTTCAGTCGCTAGGTGAGAAGCAGAGAAATACCCGTTCTTAGCTGAACCGTAAAGGGTGGGGGCGTCGAACTGATCTTCGGTGGCATCAAGCTCAAGGAAGAGTTCAAGGACCTTTTCGTGGACGGCAAGGGGATCAGAGTTGGGACGGTCGATCTTATTGACGACGATGATGGGCTTAAGGCCTTCCTGGAGGGCTTTGCGGAGCACGAAGCGGGTTTGGGCTTGGGGCCCGCCGAAGGCATCGACAACGAGAATGACACCGTCGACCATTTTCATGACGCGCTCGACCTCGCCACCGAAGTCGGCGTGACCCGGAGTATCCACGATATTGATGATTTTGTCTTTCCAGTGAACGGCGGTGTTCTTCGACTTAATCGTGATCCCTTTTTCACGTTCGAGATCCATGGAATCCATGGCGCGTTCGGTGACTGCCTGGTTCTCACGGTAGGTTCCGCCGGCTTTTAGGAGTTCGTCGACGAGGGTTGTTTTGCCATGGTCAACGTGTGCGATGATGGCGAGATTTCGGAACTTGGACATTGTTTTAGGAGCTAGACACTGGAAGGGAGTGGCGTGGCATGACCTGACTCAGGAGAATTGGCAAGCTTGGTTTGCGGAAAATAGCGGGCTTTTTAGAAATTGGGACGCTGGACGTTTACTTCGTCGATGTGGTCAAAATGGTGATCGGAGGTGAGGATCTAGGCTTCTTCCGCAATAGCGCAGGTGGCAATAACGAGATCGGTGAGGGGAAAAACTCGTCCTTTTCGGTCAAGCTGCCACGTCTGATCCCATGTCGTGACAGGGGTGGGAGCGTAGCGCATGAGGCTGGAAAATGACTCCAGCTGAGCTCGGGCCTTGAGGGATTTGATGCGACGAAGGACCTCGGCTTTGACCACTCCCCAGATTACGAGGTCGGTCGAGTCATAGCAGGAGAGGAGTTTTCGGACGTGATCGCGACCGTTTTGCATGTATTCTATAAAGACATTGGAATCGAGGAGAACGGATTCCGGTTTCATTTTTTCTTCTTGGAAAAATAGCTAGAGGATTCCTAAGGAACCATGATGGCATCTGGCGAATAGTTTTTATAGAGGGCTTCTTTCAATTCATCAGGGGGTAATGCCAAGCCCTTCTTCATAAAGGCGCGCAGTTTCTTGCGACGTTCTAGCTCACGCAAGGGGAAATCGCTCGCTTCGGTTTTCGTTTCAAAGTGGTGAGTTTTCATGACATCCGCCAATAAATACTCATCAATATGTCATGTCATTTTTATGCCATGCATGACATAAAAAGGCGTGAGTGAGTAGAGCTGAAATGTGGAGTAGCGGTGGCTAAGGGAGGACCTTGAGCCCGTTGGTTCCGGCGTGGAGGTAGCGGTAGGCGACGAGGGAGGTCATCCAGACGACAGGAATGGCTATGATGAGACCGACGAAGAGTGCGATAACGCCAGCGACCACGATGAGAATGGAGATGATCGCAAGGCCTAAGCGGGAGAGGGTGTTTTCCCGGGTGAGCCGATAGCTGTATTTAAGGGCGCTGATGGCATCGAGGTTCTTTTCGACGATAGCTTCCATGAAAAATCCGAAGCGAAGGGCTATGAAAATTCCGGGGATGATGAGGCAAATGAATCCTAGAACGACCATGATGAAAAAAAGGAAAGTCGCGAGGGCTCCATTGAGAAACTTATTACCCTGTGAAAAAATTTCGCCAACTTGCGGATGTTCACCACGAAGGATGCGCAGTCCGATGTGAGTTATTCCGAGATTGAGAAAGAGAGAAACACATTGGTTGATGAGCTCGCCGATGAAAGAAAGAGGACTTCCGGGATTAGTCTGGAAATCGCGTTCATTCATCTGGAAATCCGCCTGTCCACCAAAGATGAGTCTGGTGACGATCCCGACGCCGAAGGTGATGGCGAGATAGATGAGACCAACTAAAAAGATAGTGCCAAAATTTGCGAAGGTGTGCTTCCAGCCTTGTCCGATGCAAAACCCGATATCGAGAGGGATTGGAGGCTCGGGAGGCTCTTCCCACCCTGAGGCAGCCATTGTGGGTTCAAGAGCAACGTTTGTTGTGGGTGCCGAATATGGGTTGGATGGATCTGAGATCGTTTGTGGGATGAGCTCAGGGATTCTTGAGGCTGGGACCCAATTCCCTTCACCCTCTGTCCAGACAAGTGTCGACGGAGAAAGTCCTTCTGCCAGGAGTTGCTGGAGGTCGGAGAAAGAAACGGGGCCTTTCTGCTCTCCGCCTTTCGAGTAAAACCAGAGGCTGCTAGGTGATATGTCCATTGATGCGATTTAATCAGAGGGGATAAACTGGAGCCAGAAGAAATCCATGTGGTTTCGGTCGAGAGCCGTCTTCAGGGGAGCACTTTGTGAAAAGATTTCCTGAAGTTGGAAAAACTGGATGGGGCAGTGCGTAGGTCCGGTATGGTTGGTAAACTAGGGCTGGTCGGGGAGATGAAGCTTATCAAGGACAGTTATGGGGGGCGGATTTCAGGACGCTGAATGATCGCTACACCATAGTGGGAGAAGCTTAATATTTTTTAATGATTTAGAAAAATTTATTTTAAGGCGAAGGCCTAAGATGTTGCCTATTATTGGTAAATATGATGCCCAAGTAGTTTCTCGATCGCGATGTTGCTGGTCTTTCTCATTTTTTGGAGGCGCTGTTCTCTGATGATTGATGTAGAGAATATTAGGACTCCAGCTGAATCTTTGGAAGGGGGTTGCTCTCTGGAAAATTATCTGGAGAAAGGTCTCTTAGACAGAGTTCGGTGCTTGGGTTAATGGGGGATCAACTTGTTCGATCGAAGCTGCGTTGAATTTCCTCTCGAGAGGGTTGAGCCAAGCTTGTTGGTTGGGGAGTTAGTTTCGGTCGGGTAGATGCTTTTGAGATCTGGGAGGGGCGCTCTCCCTATATTCGAACGGAATTAGGATTTGTTTTTGAGGAGATGGTATTGTCGCCTGACTTGCTCACGGCGAAGTCGGTGACCCCGGCCGTTTGTGCGCTCGCTCTGCGTCACCGACAACCTCTGGAAGTTTTGGCTACAGGCTCTGCAGCGGTCTCACGCACAATGCGCTCGGTGGCCGTGGCCAGGCCGAGCGAGAGGCTCTCTTTTAAAAAGGCACGGTTTTTTCGAGTCCTTTTAGGATGTTGTCCGAGCCATCGAGATGAGGATCCATGATAACTTCTTTCCAGCCGGTGGTGCGTGGTTTTTCGAAGTAGAACCGCAACGACGACGATTTTTTCTTTCACTTCCTCTGCGAGGATCGAGAGCTTTTCGGCATGGCTTTACGTATCGTGAGTCGAGCAGGGGCCGACGATGAACATGAATCGAGAACCGTGAACGAAGAGCGATATCTGAATCTCAGCGCGGGAATCGCCGACGAGTTGCGCTTCCTCAGCGCTGGGTGCGATTTCTCTCATGAGGGAGTCAGTTAGGGGGAGGATAGCGTTTTTGAGGACACGTAAATCAGAGACAGGCGCTATGTGAAATAGAGTTATTGAGTTTTCGGGTTCAGGTTTCAAGGCTCGGTTGATAGAGATATGACTATGAAGGCCGAAGGACTCCGATTGTTAAAGGCTCTGACCCAGGCGCACAGCGTGCCGGGCTATGAGGATGAGGTGCGTGATATTTTCGTGGAAGAGCTACGTGAACACGGAGAATTAGGAGCGGATCAGTGTGGTTCGGTGTATTGTCGGAAAGGGAGGGGCGCGAAGGTTTTGGTGGCAGGGCACATGGATGAGGTGGGGTTTCGGGTGCAGGGTATTTTACCGAATGGATTTTTGAAATTGGTTCCCGTGGGGGGATGGTGGGGACATACTTTGCTTGCCCAGCGAGTAGAGGTGAAGACTTCGCGAGGGGATAAAATCATCGGGACGATTGCGTCCAAGCCGCCGCATTTTTTGCCCGAATCTGAGAGATCGAGAGTCTTGGGAGTAGAGAGTATGTTTGTCGATATTTCGGCAGCAACCCAGAGTGAGGCGGAAATGTGGGGAGTGAAATTGGGTGATCCGGTGTGCCCTGTGAGTCCGTGGACGCCGATGCGCCAGGAAGGTCACTATATGACCAAGGCGTTTGATAATCGCGTGGGAATGGCGGGTGCGATTCAAGTGGGGCAAGCAGTGCAAGCGACGCCTTGTGAGTTGATCGTGGCGGGGACTGTGCAGGAGGAAGTCGGACTGCGAGGAGCCAAAGCCCTAGCGAACGTGCTGGAGCCCGATATAGCAATCGTTTTAGAAGGTCCACCGGCCGATGATACGCCGGGGATGCCACTTTCGGAGAGCCAAGGTGCCTTGGGACGCGGGGTGCAGATTCGTTTGCACGATCCGAGTGCGATCATGAATCCGCGCTTGGCACGGTTTGCGATCGAGACCGCGATTGAAGAGGGGATCCCTCATCAGGTGACCGTGCGGACGAGCGGCGGGACGGATGCAGGGTCTTTTAATATTGCGAATGAAGGGATTCCCTCAGTGGTGCTGGGAACTCCGGCACGTTATATTCACTCTCACAACGGAATCATTTGCACGGATGATTATCTCGCGATGGTGGCGCTGGTGCTTGCGATGGTGAAGCGACTTGATCAAGAGACAGTTAATGGCTTCACGAAGTTTATCTAACAAGCTTCTGGGAGGTGGCGGCGAAAATGATCCGATTGCGCGGGTAGTGGTGCAGATGTCGCAATTTAATGATGGGCTGGAGGCCATCGGTCAGGGCTTAGTATTAAGCAGTGTTTCAAAAAAGACGAATGCCGGAGTGATTTCTTGAGAGGGTAAGGCGGGACGAAGGCGTTGTGCGGGTGAAATGCCCTTGGGTTACACCACAACTGAGGATCAACGCTGCAATTTCGAGAAAGCGCTCATCTCTAGATTCCAACGCGTAGCGCTATTTCCTAACTATTTAAAAACATCATTCCGCTCTTTTGAAATGCCGAGTGGGTAAGACGTCCTCGGAGTTTCGTGGATGCCAGCACTGCCCAACTTCAACAAATCATCGCAGGGCTGAGGGCCGTTCCTGTTCAAGTCGATATCAAAGTCGTTCCGGTGCAGGATGAGAGGAAGATCATTGGGAGTATCTTAAAAAGGTCAAAATCGCCGATCGATATCGATCCTGAGGTGAGGCAGGGTAATCTGGAGAGAGAGTTAATCGAGATTTCTGCGAGGCAAAATAATTTTTGACTTACGAGGATTCTTTTGCGCTTCCTTGAGGCGATTCTGGTCAGAAAGAAGGTCAGAAGACAATTTTCGCACTTTTGGATCTACGTAGCTAGTCGAGAACGTTTCCCCACAAAAAATACAGGTAAAGCTGGGGCGACAAAGAACAGTGACAGCGAGTCGAAGCCGATAGCTTTTGAGCAAAGAGGAGGCGTTGCGATGCATCGCGCATGTTTGGAGCGAGAGAAGAGACCCCTGACACAACTGGCACTGAGCCCTCGCGCAAAAAATGAGGCTTAGAATACGAAATAGGAATACCAAGGCCAGACTTCCTCCAGCGAAAATGACCGAATTAAGTTCTCTTTCTATGAGGATGTATACTGCTCCTCCCAGAAAGCAAAAGAAAGAGAGGGCAGATAAGACAAAGAAGAAGCTTCCAAGCCTTAGTGCACGGACCATATGCTTGTGCCTTAAATAGTGCATAATTGACAAATACGAGAAATTTTGTGGCTCATCTTGATGAAGGATTTTCCTTAAAAAGACACTTTATTACTTAGCAATTCGATTAAGCGGAGTCGAGAAAATGTTGATCTTTGGTCGTTTTCCGGCGCGCCCAGAAATGGAAAAGCGGTGCCTAGAATGAGGCTGCCTCACCAAGTGGCGACAATGACCCAAAAGAATCCGAGGACGGTGGGAGAGTCTGAATCAATCAGGCGTAGATGCCCGATGGTGAGGCATTCTACGCAGCTCCCTTTTGGTTGAGGGACGTCTGAAATCTCGATTTAGGTTTCCGAGGGCGTGTGATCAAACTACGACCGAACGATTAGATCGCACTTTCTGCGCTCCTGATTTCCTGGTTGAGGGGAGATGCCCGGGCTAAGCTCGTTTTTCGCTTTGCCCTCTGCTAAGCTGCATTGCCCCTTTTGGGTTTAGGATTCTCTACAGGATTGAACTTGGAACGTAGTCGGCTGCCTTCGGATGAGCCTCCGTAGCGGAGGTGACGAGGTTTTGGAAGTGGTCTATTTGGTTAGGGGCAGCGCCAGCGTTGTTTTGGCTCGTTTCGAGGATCGAGGCGAGGGTGGCTTCCTCGAGGGGGAAGCGGTCGTCAGCACCCAGGCGGGTAACGAGGTTGTTTTCCTTCACTTCGCCGGTGCGGAGGTCGTTGACGGTGGCGACGGCGTGCTCCTTGATAATCTCGTGAGCGGTCTCGCGGCCGACTCCGGCTTTTACGGCTTCCATCATGAAGGTAGTGGTCATGAGGAAAGGGAAGTAGCGGGTATTTTCGGCTTCGATGACTGCTTCGTAGGCATCCATTTGACGAAGGATGGTGAGGAAGGTTTCGAAGAGTCCATCGGTTGCGAAGAAGGCGTCGGGGAGCATGATGCGTCGTACGACGGAGCAGGAGACGTCGCCTTCATTCCATTGGTCGCCGGCGAGGCCTCCGGCCATCGTGAGGTAGCCTTTGAGGATGGTATGAAAGCCGTTGACGCGCTCGCAGGAGCGGGAATTCATTTTGTGCGGCATAGCACTGGAGCCGGTCTGGCCGGGGGCGAATCCTTCCGAGGCGGTTTCGTGGCCGGCCATGAGGCGGAGGGTTTTGCAGAAGGAGCTGGGCGCGCTGCCGAGATCCGTAAGGGCGCTGACGGTGGCGAGATCGAGGCTACGCGGGTAGACTTGACCAACGTTGACGAAGAGGTCGGGGATGCCGAGGTGGGTGACGATGCGTTTTTCGAGGTCAGCTACTTTGGATGCGTCGCCATTAAATAGTGAGATGGTGTCCATCTGGGTGCCGACGGCTCCCTTGAGGCCGCGGACCTTGTAGTTGCCGATGAGATTTTCGAGAGACGCGTAGGCACCGTGGAGTTCCTCGCCAAACATCGCGATGCGCTTGCCAAAGGTGGTGGGCTGGGCCGCGACGTTGTGGGTGCGGGCAGTAATGATGAGATCTTTCCACTGCTCGCTGCGCTCACCGAGGCGGACGAGGGTGGTGACGGCTTTATCGCGGATGATGAGGAGGGAGCGGAAGACCTGGAGTTGTTCGACGTTCTCGGTGAGGTCACGGGAGGTCATGCCTTTGTGGATGTGCTCGTGGCCGGCGAGGTCGTTGAACTCCTCGATGCGGGCTTTGACATCATGACGTGTGATGCGCTCGCGTTCGGCAATGGCGGGTAGATTGACCTGGTCGATGACTTTTTCGTATGCGGCGATGGCGTCGGCCGGGATGTCGAGGCCGAGGTCGTGCTGGGCCTTCATAACGGCGATCCAGAACTCGCGTTCGAGGATGATGCGTCCTTCAGCGGACCAGATGTTGGCAATGGCGGGGGAGGCGTAGCGTTCAGCGAGGACGTTTTGGATCATAAAGGGAGGAAAATCCTAAATTCTAGAAATTGAAACTCTAAACAGATTCAAATGTTCGAAATAGGCGCTTGTGAGATTAAAAGGGAAGAGTTTCTCGACAGATTTTGCAACTGGAGGAAAATTAAGGAGGATAATTAAGGAAAAGGAGTTGGGGGCTGGACTTTTTTTGGGAGTGATGGAGATTTGAATATGATTGATGTGAAGCGTTTGAAGTTAGTCTTGGGAGAGAATCCGGGGAAGAGCGTTCAGCTGGTGTTGCCGGGGGGTGAAGCGGTGCCGCAGCATTTTCATGTCACGGAGATTGGAAAATTACAAAGGATTTTATTGATTGTGGGGGTGAAGTGCGGGTAAACTCGACCTGCCTCATTCAGTGCTGGGTGGCGACGGATGTGGATCATCGGATTGGGACGAAGAAGGTGTTGAAGATCGTGGAAATGGGCGAGAAGGTGCTTGCGGGTGACTTTTTGCCGGTGGAAATCGAATATGAAGAGGGGGTGATCTCGCAGTATCCGCTTGATGACCTGGAGGTGACGAATGAGGCAGTGGTGTTTCGTCTGACGACGAAGCACACGGATTGTCTTGCGAAGGAAAAGTGTGGAGTTACGGAGGCGGAAGAAGATTGCTGAGGCCCGCTTGGAGGAGGCTGCTAGTTAGCGGTTCGGAAAAGGAATTTTAGTGGGATTGAGAGGCTCAGAGCTTGGATTTATGGGCCGGATTTACTATACAAAGGAATGGTATTTTCAATGATATTTCTTCTTGGTGTGATGGGGCTGATGGTTGCTTGCTGGTAGGTGCAATATTGCAACTCCGGTGCCTTCGTCTCAGATAGTTTAGACCAGTGGTGAGCCGTATCCTAAATTGAAAAAAGGACACGGCGTTATATGCGCCAATGTGCTCAGTGTCATGAGCATCAAATTCCGTTTTCGGCGAATTTTTCTGGGTGGCATGACAAGGTCAGCGCGATGTCAATGCGGGCGGAAATTTCGAAAGAGGAAGAGAGATTTGTAAATCTATCTGGGAGAGTTTTCAGATCGCTAGAATCTCTGCGAGAGCGTTGATGAGCTTTTCTCGGAGCTTAAGCGCTCTAAGATAGAGGGCGTGTTGCTCGCGTTCGTATTCACGGCGGCCATCGCTTGTTTCGACTTTGATGGGCTGATAACCCCATGGAGTGAGATCATAAGGTGCAGCGCGCATGTCGATCTCACGCGCTTCGATCGCGAAGAAGAGGGTTTCGCGGAGGAGGTCGGAGGAAATCCACGGGGAGCTTTTATAAGCCCATTTGTAGAGGTCCATGTTGGCGTGGAGGCAGCCGGGTTGCTCGTGTTCCTCACGAGTTAGAAGAGTGGGGGAAAGTTTATTGAATGCAACGGCGTCGGGCGCAAAGAAGCGAAAGGCGTCGAAGTGCGAGCAAGCAATCGGACGGGAAGCGACTAAATCATCGATCTCTTCTTGTGGGAGCCGGAGAGGGGCAGATTCGCGGTGGCGGATATCGGCTCCAGAGTAAACCATTGCCCACTCGTGGAGCCCGTGGCAGGCGAAGTGGGGAGGGCGGGACTGGGTGAGGGAAAGGAGGTTATGGACCCACTTGAGTCGGTCGTGGCCTTTCTCGGTAAGAAGGGAAGAATCAATGGAAGTTAACCTGTCTGAATGCCGGTAATATTTCTCAGAGAACTGAGTGGGGTCGGCACCTTCGAGGATAACCCCAAATCCTGGATGCCATCGTTCCAGTCTGCCGAATGAGTAAGAGTAATAGGTGTGAAGGAAGTCGTAGACCGGATGTTTTTCCTGGTGGGATTTACGAGCCCGCATCGGAACCGAGATGGTCTCGATCATTTTCCGATGCTCAAGAGCCCTCGATTGCCAAGTGACAGCGCTAAGAATGGGAGGTTGAGAGTTGTAAAAGGGGACGTTCATTTCCTTCCTGACTCAGGCGAACTTCGAAAGATCAAGGTAGTTATTCTGTCTATTCTAGAGAAAGAAATCACTCGTGTCGGTTTAATCGCAAGGCGAGGCGCAGCATCTATTGCTGCGGAATAGCGTTGGGTCTGCCACCGTTAAAGAGCTTCAGCGCATCTGCAGTAGAGAGGACGGTCTGCCAGATCGAAATCTCATCGATCAGGCCGTCGAAATTTCTTCCTGTGCCGGTGCGGTGTCCGCCGATGATCAACCCTCCGAACTCGGCCGCCGGGCCGGGAGGGTCGAGTTTGTGGGAGCCTGCCAGTTTTCCGTTCAGAAAAATTTGCAACTGGGCGGAATCGAAAGTGACGATGAGGTGCGACCACTGGTTTTCAAGCTGTGCGCGCGGGTGGTTTGTCTGGAACGGGCCATGCACGGTCGGGGTTGGCGCGGCCTCAGGTTTGGAAGCTGGTTTGAGGGTCTGCGAGTGCAAGCGGATCGCGACTTTCTTTGGATCATCGGATTGGCTGAGTTCGAGCGAGAGATGGTAAGCGGCCTTGGCGTCAGGTTTACCTTCGGCAGTGGATTCGAGGATGAAATGGCGTGCCTTGCTGCCGTGGGCAGGCAGGGAACCTGGTTTGATCCAGCAGGAGATCGAATGGCCGGCTGAATTATCGTCGAGAAAACCTCGCGAGATGTTGGCGAACTGTTGTTGTTCGCGAGCCAGCCGCAAGGCCCCACCGCGGATGCCGCAATCGCGGGCAATCCTGGCACCATTATGTGCGACGGCATCAAGTCGCTCGCCGAGCGGGGAGGCGTTAGCGAGGTCACTGTCGAATGACCAGTAAGCTCGTAGCGGATCTGGCTTCTCTGGAGAAACGAGCTGGGAGTGCCTGATGATAACTGTCTTGTTCACCTTGCCCCCTGGTTGGCTAAAGCGGACGGTGAGGGTCGGATCCTCAAGAGTGGGGTCGGCCTCGAGAGTGAGAAACTGTTGACCCTCGACGAGCGACCACTCGAGAGAAGGGTGGTAGACGTTTAGCGATGGGATGATGCGCTTGTGTCCGGGCGACATAATAAAGTCGTGTAGGTCATAGCCGACGCGTCCGGGGTGGAGCAGGTAGCGGGAGACGTGGATATCGCCGCCGTGCAGGATGACGCCATCGATGCGCTCGCGCCGGATGAAATCGAGAAGTGCGTCGCGCTCATACCAATAGGTAAACATGTCGTCTGTCTCCGAGTTCTTCTTGTCCTGCCAGATAGCGCCCATCGAGAGCACCTTAAACGGGGCCTTGGACTCCTTGAGAGACTTCAAGATCCATGCCCACTGGTCCTTGCCGAAACAGGAAGGCTGAGATGGATCGACGGGAGATGGTTCCGACTGTGAGAACCAGCGCGGGTCGAGGTGAAAGATCTCGATCGCTCCGAGATCTGTCTTGTGGTAGACCCCTTCGCGGTCGTCGCCGTAGGTCCGGTGGGCGCGGTATTCGACGAAGGCCTTGCGAGTTGCGGCCTTGCCATCCTTCAAGTTCCTGCCATTGCCATTGTTGAGCCCGAAGTCGTGGTCGTCCCAGATTCCTACGATTGATGTGCGGCGGGCCAAGCTTGCCAGAGGTGCTTCGTTGAGAAGAGCGCGGTGTTTGCGGCGAACCTCCCCGAGCTTGATCGTATCGATGTAAGGCGTGTCGCCAGAAAGGCAGAGCAGGTCGGGCGAGAGTCGGCCAATTTCTTCCCATACCGGTGCGGTGTCATCCTTGTTCACGCAGGAGATCATTACCGCTGTTACCTTACTCTTACGCGACGCGTCGACTGTTCGGAATTTTAGATCATCTCCAGCGGCGATGAGCGCTGGCTCGTCGGACGAAGACAGCGCGGAGATCTGGTAGCGATAGCGTGTGCCGCTCTCGAGCCGAGTCACATGGAACTTGGCGACGAAGTCATCGATCGCGGCACTCTCCGCGTCGGCGCTCGCTACGATCTCCCCGGATTCGGAAAGCACCGAGAGGCGCAAATTTAGTTTTGACTCCCCGGGCCGGAAGAGAAAATAGGCATCGTTCGGGCCGACGCTGCCGACGCAGGGGCCAACAGTCTCGACCTCTCCGAATGAGCTGCACCAAAGAGTCAGGAATAGGAGTAAAATTTTCATGTAATTGTTCTGATAGGAACGAGCGATTTGACTGCAGTGGCGCGAATTATCTCTTCAAATAAGTTCGCGCGTGCGGTGTCTGTCAACAAGGTTAAGCTCGGGAGATTTTTTGAATTAGAATAGCGAACATAGGAGTTCTTAGCTAGATGATTGTATCTCCTTCAACTTCGTTTTGTCCTTCGAGATCTTGACGAAGGCAGGTCCGGTGAATCTCCATAAAACCAAGGCTGGGAAAGAAATCATTATTGATCTCATGTTTTACAGAACTCGAAACACCGGCTCCCTATGTAAAAATTACCCCATCCGCTTGATGCCGAGAGGATTGGATTCCTGAAGCTCGGCTGGAAGCCCTGCATCAGGGAAGTTCTGCCATGATACTGGGCGACAGAAGCGGTAGATCGCCATAGTTCCTACCGAAGTATTACGTCCATCCGAGGTTGCCGGGAACGGGCCACCGTGCACCATGCTTGAGCAGACTTCGACACCGGTCGGGAAATTATTAAAAATGAGTCGTCCCGCGCGTTGCTGAAGTGCGGTGACGAGCTGCGCGTTAGCCGTGAGCTCTTCATCGGTTCCTTGGACGGTTGCGGTGAGCTGGCCTTCAAGTTTCGCAATGGCTGTCTCGATTTCCGCGACACTCCCGCGAACGATCAATGAACCCGGACCGAATAACTCAGCCTGCAAATCTTCGTTTTCGAGGAAATCCTTGATGGAAACAGTGAACACGACCGGTGCGCCCTGGCCGTGTCCAGATTCGGTGGTGCATTTGGCGAGCGTTTCCACACCGGGCTTACCAGCGAACGAAGCGGTCGCTTCCTTATAGGCCTCACAGATCGAAGCGTTCAGGAGAGTCGCGGGCTGACCACCCTCGACGAGGGTTTTCAAGTGCGCGATAAATTCGTCACCCTGAGCCTCGGGTAGGAAAACCAATCCGGGATTGGTGCAGAATTGGCCGCCGCCGAGTGTAAGCGATCCGTAGTAACCTTCCGCAAGAGCGGTTTCCCCACGGGTGAGGGCTCCGGGAAGAATGACCAGCGGATTAACCGAGCTCATTTCCGCATAGACCGGGATCGGCTGGGGGCGGGCTGCCGCACTGGCCATTAGCGCGGTTCCTGCGCCACGAGATCCGGTGAATCCGACCGCCTGGATCACAGGATGTTTCACGACAGCTTGACCGACCGTCCGGCCACCACCGTATAACAGAGAGAAAACACCCTGGGGCATACCCGTCTCCTTGGCGGCCGCGATAACCGCGTTACCGACAATTTCAGCGATGCCGGGATGCGAGGAGTGAGCGATGACCACTACCGGACATCCTGATGCCAAAGCGGAGGCAGTATCGCCACCTGCCACGGAGAACGCGAGTGGGAAGTTACTAGCGCAGAAAACGGCGACCGGGCCGAGCGGACGCAGCATCGAGCGTAGATCTGGCTTGGGAACTGGCTGGCGATCCGGTTGAGCACGTTCGATCCGCGCATCGACCCAAGAGCCTTCTTCCAGCAGAGTTGCAAATAAGCGGAGCTGGCCGGTAGTGCGGCCAGTTTCACCGCGCATGCGACCTTCGGGGAGACCGGTTTCCTGTGGACCGCGTACGGCGATATCTTCCACAGAAGCTTCGATCTTGTCAGCGATCGCACGGAGGAATCCTGCACGGGCGCTGCCGGGCAGATTCGAGTATGCGGGAAACGCTCCAGCAGCAAGGGACATTGCCTTCTCCACTTCCTCGGAGGTGGCAGTCATGTATTGCGGAGAAAGTTTCTCGCCGGAGGCTGGATTCACTGCTTGCCCGCATGGCGCGGTGCCAGCGGAGCGTGAGAAACCGATGAATGATGTTCCTGTGAGTTCAGTAGGCATGAAATATTTGGATTAGTGTTTTGCCCGAGGGCAATAGTTGAAGTGACTACATCGCCTACCTACCGGCTATGGTCAATGACAGGCTTGAATTGCTTCGAGCCTGACCGTGCTTCAGGTGATCATTGCCGCTGGCTCGAATCCTGTTTGATTCACCTTCATAAATTTCTTTGGAAGATCCGTTTTTCTAACGAGCGACCTTCTCTGCGCCCTCGTTGGGCCTGGCCTCACGGCGAACGAATCGGGAAATAGTGAGTCAATCACGCGCAGCAATTACGCGGATAGCATGAGTAAAAAGGGCAGGGAGAAGTATCTTCACTGCGGAACTTGTGAAGAACTTTGAGAAGGAAACCCCCTAACCCGTTGAGGATTAGAGGGTTGTATGGTGGAGGCGAGGGGAGTCGAACCCCTGTCCTAAATACCTTTTACAAAGGCGTCTACATGTGTAGCTGAGCGTTTGCTGCTTTAAGAACGATGAGCCTCACTCAGCCCGTTCATTGTTCCGATCATCCTGTGGATTCTTACGATCTTGCCCGGATGCCCGACTCGATGCGCCAGTCTGCTAAGTAGTCGCCCCGCACCCTAACAGACATCAGGATTGGAACGTTGCTGTCAATTAAGCAGCAAGTGCGAGCTCGTTAGAGTCTGCAATTATTTGTTTTGAACGGCTTTTTTAAGAGGCCAACCGATCAACCTCTACATGCAGCCAGCGTGTCCAATATTCAGTCGAAACCGGAACGCCCCCACTTGTTACGGAGGTAGGATGCACCCGGAGGGGTATTTATTCAATGGGATTTTGAATCCTTTTTATAAGGGATAGCGCGATCAGCGCGCTTCTTCCTAGAGCGGGAAATTTCAAGAGTAAGAATATCGTTACTGGTGCGGGTGATCATTCAAGAGGTCGACTCCGAATTCTACCCGAGGCATCGGTAGAAGCACCAGCCCTCCATGTCTGACGAGAGAACCTACAGCCCGCCTAGCTCCTTGACTTTGGGTGCCATGGCGTCGGCCCACATGTTGTAGCCTTTTTCCCTAGGATGGAGGGCGTCGGGCATGACTTCTTTGGTAAGGATGCCGTCGTCGTTTAGGAAGCTGGAGTCGAGGTTCAGGTAGTGGACCGTTTCGCCATCGTGGAGCTTGGCGATACGCTTATTGATATCGACGTTGAGTTGACGAAGTTTGTCATCGGGCTTTTGGCCGCGTGGGAAGACGCCGAGGAGGAGGATTTTTGCTTTGGGGCTGCCCTTGCGGACGAGGGAGACGATTTTGGCGACGCCTTCGGCTGTTTCCTTGGGGTTTTGCCGACTGTGGCCGGTATTGTTGGTGCCGATCATGATGATGGCGAGCTTTGCGTTTTCTTGATTCTTGAGGTTGCCGTTTTGGAGACGCCAGATTACGTGCTCAGTACGGTCACCGGAGATGCCGAGATTGAGGGCGTTTTTGTCGGCGTAGTGTTTTTCCCAGACGCCTTTTCCGGATCCTTCCCAGCCTTGGGTGATGGAGTCGCCGATGAAGAGGATATCATATTGTTTTGCCGCGGCATATTTATTCATGCTCTCGTGTCGCTTCATCCAGCCGCCTCCACGAGGCTCGGCCTTGAGGGCCGAGTGAGAGGCTGCTTCGACGGGTGCGGTTGTTTGAGCTAAGAGTGTGGGGAAAGAGCAGAGGACGGCGAGAATCAGATTAATTTTCATTCCTTAGTGAAGCGAATTTGGGGAGGGGGCGCAAGGAGGGGTTTAGTGGATGAGGGAGTGGAGAATTTTTTGGGCATGTTTTCCCCTGATGAGAGATAATTAATACCGCACCGCATTTCAAAAGAGCCGAAAGATGTTTTTTAATAGGTAGGAAAGAGCGCTGCGCGTTGGAATCAAGAGCCGGGCGTTCTCTCGAAATGGCAGCGTTGATCCTCAGTTGTGGTGCGGCCAGGGGCATTTCATCCGCCCCATGCCTTCGCTTCGCCTTGCCCTTTCAAGAAATCACTCCAGCGTTCGTCTCTTTTGAAACACTTCTTGGTATATGAACTTTGGGATTTGGCGACTCGACGAGAGGTTGCGGCCACGGGGAATCACAAAAAACCCCGGGGTTCATACCCGGGGTTGGAAGTTGGTAGCTCTGAATTGAGGATTAGTCAGACATTCGGCCACAGCATTGCTTGAACTTTTTACCTGATCCACAGGGGCAAGGCTCATTGCGGCCGGCTTTGACGACATTTGGACGGCGTTTTGGCAGATTCAGTTTTAGCGAACCTTCGTTGGGGGCTGCTGCTGGGGCGTTACCGGAAGATCCAGAGACGGCCATGTTGTCTTGCGTGACGTTGGATTCGGTGCCTCCAGAAGTTCGCTGCTCGCGTCCGCTGAGGACGGATTCCATGGGAGCGACGGTGGTGAAGCGGAAGAGGTTCAAGAGAGCCGCATCATCGATGGTGTCCATGAGTGTGACGAAGAGTTTGTAGGCTTCGTTTTTATACTCAACGAGTGGATCCTTTTGACCCTGAGCGCGGAGCTGAACGCCTTCGCGGAGAGAGTCCATGGCGTAAAGGTGCTCTTGCCATTTCTTATCGATCGCCTGGAGAATGATGTGACGCTCCAGTGAATCGAGGTGGGCTGGATCTTCGGCGTCAACCTTGCGTTGATAGGCTTCGCGAATCAATTCCAGAAGAAACTTGGAATTGCCATCGAGGTCACGAGTTTCGAATTTTGCGGTTTCCTGGGTGAGATGGAGAGGGAAGGTCTGGTTGAGCCAGTTGAGCATCTCCTTGTAGTCGGGCTGTCCGTCGTCCCGCTCTTCAGTGTAGTGGGCCACGTGAGCCGGAACTGTCTTGTCGATGAGCTCCATGAGCATCTCGCGGGGATCTTCCGAGCTGAGAGCTTCATTACGGTAGCCGTATACGACTTCACGCTGCTGGTTCATGACATCATCGAAATCGAGAACGTATTTCCGGCCGCGATAGTGCATTTGCTCGACGCGCTTCTGAGCGGTTTCGACGGAGCGGTTGAGCCACTTGTGTTCGAGGGCTTCGCCATCTTCCATGCCGAAGCGTTCCATCATGCTGGTCATGCGGTCGGCGGCGGCGAAGTTGCGCATGAGGTCGTCCTCGAATGAGAGGAAGAATTGGGATTCACCGGGATCGCCCTGACGGGCACAACGTCCGCGGAGCTGACGGTCGATACGGCGTGATTGGTGACGCTCGGTGCCGATGACAAATAGTCCGCCCGCTTCAGCAACGCCCTCGCCCAACTTAATGTCGGTTCCACGGCCTGCCATGTTGGTGGAGACGGTGACGGAGCCAAGTTGTCCGGCGTTCTGGATAATCTCGGCTTCCTGACGGTGATACTTTGCGTTGAGAACGGAGTGGGGAACCTTCGCCATCTTGAGCATGCGGGCGAGGCTTTCAGAGGCTTCCACGGAAGCGGTTCCGACAAGGATCGGCTGTCCTTTTGCGTGAGCCTCGGAAATTCGAGTGATGACGGCGGAGAACTTTTCGCGACGGGTCTTGAAGACCTGGTCGTTTCCATCGATTCGCTGGTTCGGGCGATGAGTCGGGATCGGGAGGACGTCGAGCTTATAGATGTCGTGGAATTCAGCAGCTTCTGTTTCGGCTGTTCCCGTCATTCCGCCCAGCTTTTCGTATAGACGGAAGTAGTTCTGAATCGTGATGGTGGCATAGGTCTGTGTCTCACGCTCAACCTCGACATGCTCCTTAGCTTCGACGGCTTGGTGGAGGCCGTCAGACCAACGGCGACCGGCCATTTCACGACCGGTGTTCTCGTCAACGATGATGACTTTTGCGTCCTTAACTACGTATTCGATGTCCTTTTCGTAAATACAGTAGGCTTTGAGGAGCTGGGAAATGGCGTGGACGCGTGTGCCTTGGCTGTCCATGCGGGTCTGAACTTTTTCCTTTTGCTCGACGCGTTCTTTATTGCTGGTGTCGAGGTTGGCATCAATCTCAGCAAAGGCTGAAGCAAGGTCGGGGATGGTGAAAGCCTCTGGCTCATCGGGAGAGAGGAACTCGCGGCCGAGTTCCATAAGGTCGGCATCACGTCCTTTGTCATCGATTACGAAGTAGAGCTCTTCCTTGATGGCGTAGAGTTCTTTCTTCTGGGCGTCTTGATAGAACGCGAGTTCTGTCTTCTCGATAAGGCGGCGCGTGTCCGGGCTCTCCATGAAGCGCAAGAACTGGCGGTTGCGCGGTTGCCCGAGCTTTATTTTGAAAAGGGCACGACCGGCGACGTCTTCGTCGTCCTCTTCGAGAGCCTTTTTGGCTTCCGCAGCGAGATCGTTGCAGAGATGATTCTGCTTTTTGACGAGTTGCTCGATGAGAGGCCGGTAGCGCTTGTATTCCTCGGTATTGGAAACAACTGCCGGGCCGGAAATAATAAGCGGAGTCCGGGCTTCATCGATTAGAATGGAGTCGACCTCATCCACGATGGCAAAGTAGTGGCCGCGTTGAACTTGTTCGTCGCACGAATTTGCCATGCCATTATCACGAAGATAGTCGAAGCCGAATTCGGCGTTCGTTCCGTAGGTGATATCGCAGCCGTACTGCTGTCTCCGGAGGGTGGGAGGAAGCTGGTTTTGGATGGTTCCGACGGTGAGTCCGAGGAATTTGAAGACGGCACCCATCCATTCTGAGTCGCGGCGGGCCAGGTAGTCGTTTACGGTGACGACATGAACTCCGAGGCCAGTGAGCCCATTGAGGAAGACGGGGAGGGTTGCGACGAGGGTCTTTCCCTCACCGGTCATCATTTCTGAAATCATGCCCCGATGAAGGGCGATGCCTCCAATGAGCTGGACGTCAAAGTGAACCATTTCCCAGCCGAGATCCTGATCGCAAACAGGGATGGTGGTGCCACAGAGGCGGCGTGCGGCACTTTTTACGACGGCGTAGGCTTCGGGAAGTATTTGATCGAGATACTTATCGCGAAGAGAAGGAAAGTCGTCCTCGATTCCGGTGAAGGCATGCTTTGCCGCGCTAATCGACTCTAAAGAGGAATCGACATTGGGAAGCGACGGGAAATCGCTTTTTAATGACTGAAAGCGATTCTGGAGATCCCCAGAAATATCACTTAGGGATTCAGGTCCCATCAATTCGAGCTGACGCTTGGTGGGTAATTGGAGAGGGAGAAAGCGATGGAGATAGGCCTGCCATACGAGCACTTTTGCCCGTAATTCATCATCGGTCAGCGGTTGGTAGGATTCCTCCAGTTGGTTAATTTTGGCCACAACGGGGCGCATGCGTTTAATCTCGCGCTGGTTCTTAGAACCAACGATTTTTTGAAGAGTCCACTTAATCATGAAAAATGAGAGGCAGATTCATCCGCCAAGAGGCGAAGCCATACACCCTGCTAGCGTGGGAGGCAAGGGAGGCTTTAAGTGAAAATGAGACCTTTTTGTAAGGGTTGGGAAGCGATCTTGGGAGATTCCTTGCTGAAGATTTCTTCCGCATAGTTCTCCCGCAGGCACTGAAGATTGGTACGATCCCTCTCGCTGGTGGATATACTTCTTAATTTTATAGAGCATTTTCGGGGAGGCAAAGCGGATGAGGACTTCATTGAGATCGCGAGAAATGGAAGGGATATCTTGCGAGGTTAGAGCTCGAGACTCCAGCTTTTCTTCGGGATAATCGCTTTCTGGCTCAATAAATTGGCTTCTGGGTGGGTCTTGAATCGGAAGACTCCTCCGGGGCAGCAAGGATGCCCAAAGGTGCGGAGCATTTCGTTTGAACTTCCCGATTTCGTCCTCAATGTTGATCTCGGAAATTCTTTCTTCCACGTCTCGAAGTGATATGAATTGAGTGAAAATACGAGAGACGAGTTTTAGAGGGTGGGGACGATGGCGTGGGTGTTTCCATTTGTCCGACATTCCCTTGAGATGGCATGAAATAAGCATTGCGCGGGAGTCAGCGGCCGCTAGCGTCCCACGCAGACAGCGCATGAATATCCACGAGTATCAAGCTAAGGAGCTTTTCGACCGATTTGAGGTCCCCAGTCCACGGGGGCAGATGGCCGAGACAGCTGAAGAAGCCCTCAAGATAGCCCAAGAGATCAACTCTGATCTTATGGTGGTAAAAGCCCAGGTCCACGCAGGTGGTCGGGGAAAAGGAACCTTCAAAAATGGCTTCGAAGGAGGAGTCCATCTGACGAAGAGCGCCGAGGACATTGGCTCTATTGCTGGTAAGATGATTGGTCAAACTTTGGTAACGAAGCAGACCGGCGAGGAAGGCAAGCTTGTCCGCAAGGTGATGGTCGCGGATGC
This sequence comes from Akkermansiaceae bacterium, assembly GCA_905182405.1. GTDB lineage: Bacteria > Verrucomicrobiota > Verrucomicrobiia > Verrucomicrobiales > Akkermansiaceae > SW10. The sequence continues at coordinate 141,865 of CAJJBQ010000002.1, forward strand.
GGTCGACATCAAGCATGAGTATTATCTCGCGGTTCTCATGGATCGGGAGACGAGTCGCCCGGTGATTGTTGCTTCGACTGAAGGGGGGATGGACATCGAAGAGGTCGCTGAGAGCTCTCCGGAAAAGATTTTGCGCGTGTTCATTCACCCTCTTGCAGGGCTCCAGGCGCACCAGGTGCGGAAGCTGATTGTAGGTCTTGGATTGAAAGGGCCAGCTGCAAAAGCTTTCGGTAAGGTTCTTAAGAATCTCTACAGACTCTTCGCCTCACTTGATTGTGATATGGTGGAAATCAACCCGCTGGTAGAGACTCCTGATGGAGAAGTTCTCGCGCTTGATGCGAAGTTCGGCTTCGACGATAACGCGCTTTATCGTCACCCCGAGGTGGAAGCTTACCGCGATATTGAAGAAGAAGATCCACGTGAAGTGGCTGCAGCTGAATTCGACCTCAGCTACATCGGGCTCGATGGAAACATCGCTTGTCTCGTTAATGGCGCAGGCCTTGCAATGGCGACGATGGATGCGATCAAGTTTTCCGGAGGCGATCCTGCCAACTTTCTCGATGTGGGAGGCGGCGCGACGGAAGCTCAGGTAAAGGGTGCTTTCAATATCATCCAAAGCGACCCGAAGGTGGAAGCGATCCTGATCAATATTTTCGGAGGAATCATGGACTGCAATGTGATCGCCCAAGGGGTGGTTGCGGCAGTGAAAGAGACGGGGCTCAAGCTTCCGCTTGTCGTTCGTCTTGAAGGAAACAATGTGGCTGCGGGCCGCGAAACACTTACTGCATCGGGCCTCGCAATTACAGGAGCCGATGATCTTGCAGACGCGGCCAAGAAGGCTGTCGCCGCAGTATAATTTAATTACTCACTTTTAAAAACGATGTCTATTTTAGTCAACGAAGACACCAAAGTGTTGGTGCAAGGAATTACCGGTGGATTTGGCGGACGCCACGCCGGACTCAGTCTCGATTACGGAACCGCACTTGTGGCTGGAGTTACTCCGGGTAAGGGCGGCCAGAATTTTGAACACGGAGACCACAAGGTGCCTGTTTATGATACGGTTGCGGAAGCGATGGCAGAGACGGGAGCGACGGCTTCGGCTATTTTTGTTCCTCCTCCATTTGCGGCTGACGCCATTTTGGAAGCGGTCGAAGCGGGAGTTGATCTTGTCGTCGCAATCACCGAGGGAATTCCGGTCATGGACATGATGCGGGTGAAGGAAATCATGAAGGGTTCGAAAACCCGATTGATCGGTCCTAACTGCCCAGGAATCGTGACACCTGGAACGGGTCCTGATTCCACTGGCGGCTGCCGGATCGGAATTGCGCCTGGCTACATTCACAAAAAGGGGACCGTGGGTGTTCTTTCTCGCTCGGGCACTCTCACTTATGAGGCAGTTTGGCAGGTGACCCAGCTGGGTTATGGTCAGAGCACGTGCGTGGGAATCGGTGGCGATCCCATCAATGGTACTTCCCACTTGGATGTGCTGAAACTTTTCAATGACGACCCTGAGACGGAAGCGATCATCATGATTGGTGAGATCGGTGGATCTGCGGAAGAAGAAGCAGCGGAGTGGGCCAAGGAGTTCTGCAAGAAGCCAATTGCGGGATTCATTGCGGGAGCGACAGCGCCTCCGGGACGTCGCATGGGCCACGCGGGAGCGATTGTTTCCGGCGGAAAAGGCACTGCTGAAGCGAAGAAGGAAGCGATGGCCGATGCAGGAATGGTGGTCGCCGAGACTCCTTCGGGAATCGGTCAGGCGCTTCTCGATGCTTGGGGCAAGTAGTTGAACAACTCTTCAATTTTCAAAAGGCGTCTCTGGAAACAGAGGCGCCTTTTTTGGTGAGGCACATCAGCGGTTCTAAATAGGGGAGAAGTGTCTGTATTTATCGGAGATGAAAAACTTCAGGCTAAAATTGATTCTGACAGCGTGTTGTTTATTCGGAGGAACTTCATGCTCCGGATCAAATCCTGAAGCTTATCATAACGGTCTTCAGGAGGCGCGTTCTATTGCAAAGATTGGGGCCGTTATTTCAGTCTTTGATGGGCTAAAGTATGCTGTTGGATTTCCTGACGCTGGTTCTTCATCTTCCAATATCGTGAAAGCAACTCCAAAGCGGAAGATCACGTCGGTTGAGTGGGGCTACTCACACTGAAAAGAGCGATGTGGCGAGCGAGAATATGTCGAAGTGGCAATGTTACACAGGGTTACCAGAGCGAAATTTGATCGTCGGAGGACGGCGATTTGCGTGCGGGGGCACTGATGAGATCGAGGTCGAGGATGAGTTCGAGAGAGGCTTTTTCTCCTTCATCTAAAACCGAGCGGATGTGTTCTGCCCAGATTTCTGGGGCGCCGCCTTGTTGTTTTGTGAGCAGGAGGGACCATTGACTGATGGTGCCACTGGGAGCGGCACGCTTGCGTAGCTTTTTCAGCCATTCGTTATAAAGGGAAGATTTCATAATAAGGTGCCCTTTTTGTAGATGAGTGTGGAAGCCAGTGCGGCAATGCCTTCGTGTCTTCCGACGAAGCCCATCGTTTCATTCGTGGTCGCTTTAATCCCGATTTGACCCGGGGTAATTCCGAGTGCTTTAGCCATATTTAATTTCATGGCGGCGGCGTGAGGAAGGACCTTGGGTGCTTCGGCGACGAGAGAAGAATCGATGTTACTAATAATGTAGTCAGACTCGGCACAAAGCGCGGCGCATTTTTCGAGGATTTTGAGCGAGCAAATGTCCTTGCAGCTCGGGTCACCGGGCGGGAAATAATGACCGATGTCGGGAAGCCCGAGGGCTCCAAGAATGGCATCGGCGATCGCGTGGCTTAGGACATCGGCATCGGAGTGACCAAGGAGTCCATGGGTGTGCGGGATTTCTACTCCTCCCAAAATGCAGGGGCGACCTTCGATGAATTGGTGGACGTCGTATCCGATTCCGGTGCGGATCATAAGATTTCTTCGATGGGGATTTTACCGTTGGTCGCGACAATGGAGTAGACGTCCGGATTGTCAGCGCGAGGGGTGAGGGTCACTTTTCCGCCGGTGGCTTCAATCATGAGCTGTCCGGCCGCGATGTCCCAGAGAGAGATACGGGCTTCGACATAGGCATCAAGGCGGCCACAGGCAATGTAGGCCATTCCAAGCGCGGCGGATCCCATCATGCGCATCTTGCGAGCACGGAGGGAACCTTGGCGGAATCGCTCTAGGCCGGTCTTCAGAGCTTCCTCGTTTTTACCACAGCCCACGAAGAGGATCGATTCCTCGAGCGTCTCACGAGTGCTGACGGTGACTGGATTTCCATTGAGGAGAGGCTGCCCTCCTTTTTCAACGGTCCAAAGTTCACCGACCATTGGGTCGTAAATGACGCCGATGACGAGTTCTTCACTGACGCGCTTGGCGATCGAAATACAAAAATGAGGGATGCCGTAGAAAAAGTTTACGGTGCCATCGATGGGATCGACGATCCACTGATGCTTGGAGGACTGGTCGCCGGCAAGTCCCTCTTCGCCATAGATGGCATGGCCGGGGAATTGCTCAAGAATGATCCCGGTGATGAGATCTTGGGACTCTTTGTCGAGAGCGAGTTTCAGGTCGTGGGCGAGAGTCTCATCGACTTCTTTAACTTCGTGGAAGTTTGCCCTGAGAAGTTTGCCCGCTTCTTGCGCGGCGTGGACTGCTGTTTCGAGTTCGGTCACTGGTGGAGAATGGCCCAGCATGGGGAGGATTCAACGCTTGATTTCATGTGGGAGTGGAATGTGATGCAGATGATTAGAACGCATTTTTTTTCCTCTGCTCTTCATCGGTGCCCTTTGCCGACCCAGAGAGAATCGCCACGGTATAAAACGGTGACAATCACCTTTTTTTAGCAATCGTAGGTTTTTTATCTGCACGCTCTAAATGGAGATTTTTTCAACTGCTGCTGTCGCCCCGATGCTACGATAATTGATATCCTTGATTCTCGTCCCTTGTGGCGCACTATTGATTGGTCGAAGAATGTGCGCCTATGAATTCCTATTTTGAAAAACTTGGTCGCACTGTCCTGGAACGGTGGCGGAAGCAGAATTTCTCGCTTGAAGCGTTTCCGGAGCTGGCCCGGATCGCTATCGATGAAGCTCCACCGTCTGAAAACGTGGGCCTTGAGGAGATGATTCACGAGTTCCTTGTCAACGACGAACAACCTTTTCAGAGTCAATCGGGGTTCGGGCAACCCGAGTTAGTCGCCTTTAATGATCCGCGTTTTTATATTCAGATCCTCTTCTGGATGGAGGGAACCACCGAGATTCATCAACACGAATTCTCCGGTGCGTTCCATGTCATGCAGGGATCCAGTGTTCATTCCGAATTCGACTTCGTGGGAGCCCGGTCAGTTACTCCACATTTACGCATTGGCGACCTCCGTATGAAGCAGATCGAGCTACTGGAAACTGGACGCACCGTCCCCATTACCTCTGGTCGGGAATGCATCCATTCTCTTTTTCATCTCGATACGCCCTCCGTCACCGTGGTGGTCCGTACCCATCACGATCCCGGTACCGGGCCGCAGTATAATTACCTCCCACCCCACATCGCGATCGATCCGATACATGCGGATGCTCTGACAATACGTCGCAAGCAACTCCTCGACGTGCTCGAAACTCTCGACCATCCCAGCTACGCAACACGCGTGAGGGAAATGGTGGGGAGCTTGGATTTCGAGCGGGGCTTCAACACTTTGCTTCACGCCATGGACCGCCTTCAGGTTCTCGACGAGTGGGAACCCGTTCTGGCGACCTTTCAAAAAAGACACGGCGAACTCGCGAAGGGAGTTCCCGAGACTCTGGCCGAAAGTCTCCGTCGGGATTCCATCTCCCAGATGCGCTATCATATCGAAAATCCGGAGCATCGTTTTTTCCTCGCGTTGCTCATGAACGTCCAGAATCGCAGCGATATCCACGCCCTCATCACTAAGCGATTTCCAGACCATTCACCGATCGAGATGATCCTTGGCTGGGCGGAAGAGCTGATTGAACCGGCTGATTTTGGCATCACTATTCTCGACGCCTCCTTTCCTGAGTCCCTCGGCGTTGCCATCGAGGCGCAGTTCGAGCTACTCATGGAGGCGCTGAAGCACGCGCTAGAAGGTGATTTGGCGAGTGGAAAAGTCACCGCAGTGCAACCCGAAATCCTTGCGGCCTTAACCAGCTCCTGCTTGCGGCCTCTGTTTTTGTAGCAGAGCGAAGCTTATTTGTCGCCGGATTGGCGCATGGCCCCGGATCCACCGTGGCGTGAGGCACTGGAAACGCCGTTGCCGGAATTACCACCACCTTGGCGCTTTGCACCTTCTTCAGAGACTTTAACGTCTCCCGTATCTACGAGTTTAACAACGGCCGGACTTTCGGCTGCTTTCCGAGTGATCTGTCCTGACTGTCCAGGGCCTAGGAAGAGTTTCTTTCCGGCTGGAAGAGGAACACTGAGCGGCTTTTTTGTTTTGTTAGTGATTTCCATAATGTCGGAGGACTCGAGAGAGTAGCAGAGGAGGAGTCCGAAGAAATTTATTTCTGACTTTGGCTGGCGGTTTTAATCGAGAAGAGTTTCTTAAAATCGTGAGCCCATTTCTCGTTACCATCTCCGGTTGCGCGCAAAATGAAATTTCCTTCACCGCCAAAGGTGTAGACGCGGCGTATCATTTCCCTGCAAATAATTGATCAGTTTTTAATCAGCGCGGTCAGTACGCCGTGGAGCATACGGAGCTCTTTGTGGCTAGCGTTGCTGCGGGTGACGAAGGTGCGGAGGCTTCGGATGATGTTTGGCTTTCGTTCTGGGGTTAGAAAAAATTGAGAGTTATCGAGGGCTTGCTCGATCCGGGCGAGATAGGCGTTGGTTTCTTCGCGAGTCGCGGGGAGATCTGGGTTGACGATGGTGGCGGATTCAAGAGGGCTGCTTTGTCGCCATTCCCAGCTGAGGAGGAGAACAGCTTGGGCGAGGTTCAGCGAAGGGAAGTCAGGATTGGTTGGAAAATGTATGAGCCGGTCAGCGCGTGCGAGAGTATCATTGTCGAGGCCGGATGCTTCGGGGCCAAAGAGGATGGCGGTCTTTGGCGGGGGTGTGGCATCGACGATTTCACGGACTGCTTCGCGAAGGTTGAGACCGGGAATTCTGAGGTTGCGCTGGCGGGCAGTGGCGGCGAGGACGCGCTGGCAATCGCCAATCGCTTCGTCGATGTGCTCGTAGACCTTCGCATTATCGAGGACGATGTTCGCTCCGGCGGCTGTGGCGCGAGCTTTTTCGTTGGGCCAGCCGTCGCGTGGCCGGACCAGCCGTAGCTGATCGAGGCCGCAATTGAGCATGGCGCGGGCGCACATGCCAATGTTTTCGCCCATCTGGGTTTCGACGAGGATGATGACGGGTGGGGCTGAGATGGAAGGAGGCATTTGACGGAAGTCTGGTTGGCGGCGATTGCTGAGAAACGATGGGTTTTTCGGAAAGATTCACCTGTGGCGGTTGCAGGTAGAATACTTATTTAGCGAGTCAGGCTCCCGCGGAGGGATGTGCGCTCTTCGGGGGAGAAAATCTTTGGGAACCTTCATCTGGTGGGATGCTAGTGGATGCTTCGAAATTTCTAAAGTTTTAGATCGGTGATCCTCACTTTTCATTTCGAGAAACGAAGCTCTAAGGGGACAGTTACTCCGTCGCTTAATGCAAAGAACGTTCCGATGATCGCTGGAGTCGTCGGGACTCTCTTCTGTGAGTTGGTCCGGGTTTTGGTGCATGGAAAGAAATGTTAGAGCGCCGCAATGACTTCGCGGGCGATTCGTTCGCTGTAGGAATTAATCTTTCGATGGCTTGGGTTCCAGCCTTTGATAAAACGGTGGAAGTCAGTCCAAGCTAGAGGGAAGAGGGCGCGCCATTCGGCTTCGACAGCTGCGGGGTCGATATTGGGGTGCTTGGAGGTGAGACCATTACGGAGGGTTGCAAAATAGTGGTCAAGGAGTTCGGACTCTTGCTGTGCGCAGGCGGATTCGTTGAGGCAGGAGCCGATGAAGTAAGCGAGGTCCTTCATGCCGCAACCGCCGCCGACGTATTGAAAGTCGACGGCAGCGACCTGGTCACCCGATTCGGAGAAACAGAAGTTGGCGAGCTTGGCGTCGCCATGGACGATGGTCTGGTAACGCGCGTTGTTGAGGATGCTGTCGATGGCGGATGCGGCATTCTTGAGAGGCAAGTCGTCGAGGGCTTTGAGTTCCTCGCTGCGGGTGGCGAGGTGCCAGTAGGTGCCGGTTTCCCAAAGTTCCCCGGGTTTTGCTCCCATGTGGGTGGCGTGAAAGTGGGCGAGCCAATCGAGGCAGTTTTTTAGTTGGATACCGGAGAGCGAGGTAAAGCGGGCAGGATATCCGGCAGCGTTGAGGTCTTCGAGGATGAGGATAATTTCACCGTCGTGCTGATCGAAGGCGAGGAGTTCGGGGATGCGGCAGTCCGACCCAGAGAGTCGGCTCCAGTGGCGATACCAGGCGGTCTCGATCTGATAGGATTTGAGTTTCCGTTGGTGGGAGAGGTTTGAATTCCAGTCGTGGGGGTGGTTTTCCGTGGTGGGCATCCGGACATGTTTGGCGATAACAGTGGAAGGGAAGCCTCCTTCGAGGCGGATGCGGAGGATTTGGCCGTAGCCGCTCCAGAGTTCCTGAATGATCTCCGTGACCTCCATCGCGGAGGCACCGGAGACGGAGCAGATGGTGTTCTTGAAGCGTGGGTTCAGATCGTGGGTCATTGGCAGCGGATACGGATGACGGTGGGGGGAAGGGGATCCAGTAGAAAAAAAGGGCCGAGCGGATTTCGGAGATTTTTTTAGAGTGGTAGGCTATCGGGAAGGTTTTGGGGGAGAAAAGGTGTAATTGCGTGTTTCTCTCGATTAAAATTCTGCCGCATGTTGTCTTTGGGTCAAATGAGATTGGTTATCCTTAGGGAGACGCTGAATAAAGAGGCGATTCGCCCAAGATCCTTTTCTGATTAATTTCGCGGTCGCACCAAGGCTCCGATTCGGATCGAAAGCAGTTTGTGCTGATCATTTCCATCGATCATTTCGAGACCTTGGCAGAATTTTTGACCTCTTTGGTCTTCTTTCCCTTCCTTTTAGACAAGCTTGCGAGCTGTAACCACGAGGTTGCCCAAGCCGAAAAGCACTTGAAGTTGGTGATAATTCTTAGCTAGTCCCCGGCAGCGGGTCTTGCGGTGACAGAAGAGGTTTTTGAGGATATGAAAGGGATGTTCAACGAACCCGTGCACCGAGGCCTTGGCTTTTTCTTCTGCCAGGATGAGACCTTTTTCCGGTCCTTTTGCCATCTTTTTGATCGGACCCCGTCGCTTCGCGATCTGCTAATCAATACGACCAGTGGAATCTTCTTCCGCGATTTCTTTGCGCTTCTCAACCCCTACATATCCGGCATCAGTATGCACCTGGGTCTCTTGCTCTTCCCTGCGAACTCAAATTCTGAAAATCCCGGCTGGTGATCCAAGGACAAAAATCTCTCAGATATTCCACTCGACGACCACCCGGATTTAATCAGCGTTTTTCCCTAGTTTACATTGCACAGCGATCAGAGAATCTCGAAGAAGGGTCCTTCGTGCCAATGGCAGGAGAGGAGGTCCTTGGTCCTAACGTCGGCGGATGGCAGCAGGTCACGCGCTCAGAGCTGGTCAGTGGCGAGAGATGGTTCGGACATATCGAGGTAAAGCGGCCATAGCCGCTCTAGAGTTCTTGAATGATCTCCGTAACTTCCATCGCGGAGGCACCGCATACGGAGTAGAATGGAGGCTTTGGAATATAGGCTCAGATCGTAGGATTCAAGTTCCCGCTAGCCCAAGATGTCTCTCACGACATGGGCATCTTCCTCCACGCCGGTCAGGCGCTGATCGAGACCCTGGGATTTGAAGATCAGCTTCCGGTGGTCGATCCCGAGTCGTTCTAGAATGGTCGCGTTCAGGTCGCGGATATGAACGGGATTCTCGACGATATTGTAGCTGTAGTCGTCGGTCTTTCCGTATTCAAAACCCTGCTTCACGCCAGCTCCGGCCATCCACATCGTGAAACAACGTCCGTGGTGATCCCGCCCATGGTTGTCTTTGGTGAGCTTGCCTTGAGAGTAGATGGTCCGGCCAAACTCGCCACCCCAAACCACGAGGGTATCCTCCAACATCCCTCGCTGATCGAGATCCTTGATCAATGCTGCGGCAGGCTGATCGATGTCCTCGCACTGCTGAGTGATTTTCGACGGAAGCGAACCGTGCTGGTCCCATCCCCGATGGAATAACTGGACGTAGCGCACTCCCTTCTCGGCCATCCGACGGGCCAAAAGACAGTTACGTGCAAAGCTCCCGGGTTTGTCGACTTGCGGGCCGTAAAGTTCCTTCACGTGATCGGGTTCACCCTCGATGTCCATGAGTCCCGGCACCTCCGCCTGCATGCGGAAGGCCAACTCATACTGCGAGATCCGAGCCTGGGTTTCCGGGTCGGCAAATTTGTCATGGTTGAGCTGGTTTAGTTCACTGAGGCTGTCGAGCTGACTTCGACGCGCATCACGGTCGAAGCCCGGTGGGTTTTGAAGATACAACACCGGTTCACCGGCACTCCGCAATTTCACGCCCTGATGCTTTGACGGAAGAAATCCACTTCCCCAAAGACGATCGTAGAGGGCCTGTAACTGGCCCCGACCGCGGGAGATCATCACGACATAACCAGGCATGTTCTCGTTCATGCTCCCCATGCCATAGCTCAGCCACGCACCCAGCGATGGTTTGCCCTGCTGTTGCGACCCAGTGTTGATGAAGGTGATCGCCGGATCGTGATTCACGGCCTCGGTGTGCAGCGACTTCATGATCGTGATCTTATCGACGACGCCTGCGGTGTGCGGAAGGAGATCCTTGTTCACCCAGGTCTGATGTTCCCCATACTTCTGGAATTCGAACATCGGTGCGACGCAAGGAAAAGATTTCTGCCCACTCGACATGCCGGTCAGCCGTTGCCCTTGTCGGATCGAGTCCGGGAGCTCTGTTCCGTGCAGCTCACGTTGGACCGGCTTGTAGTCAAAGAGATCTATGTGGCTCGGACCACCGGCCATGAACATATAGATCACCCGTTTGGCCTTGCCTGGGAAGTGAGGCATGTTGGGCAGGCCACCAGAAGCCTGCATTTCCGCCCCTGCGGCAGAAGATAAGATACTGGGATTGAGAAGGGTGCTCAGCGCTGCAGCGCCAAGCCCGGTTCCAGTCCTTAAAATGAACTGACGGCGAGTTTCGACATAGGGGCAGAATGTTTCCATGACAGTGTTAGGTTCTTGATTAGTTGCGGGTTAGCGACTCGTCGAGGTTGAGGATCGTTTGGGCGATGACCATCCACGAGGCATGCTCGATGGGATCAATCGATTCGTCCCGCGGCGATTCTCCAACGGAGAGGTAGTGCTTCGCTGATTCGGGATTCTTCAGGAACCTCGTCCGATGCTCCTCGAGTAAAGCGGTGAGAATCTCTACTTCCCGTGCCTCGGCAGGACGTGAGGTGGCGAGGCGGTAGCCAAAATCAATCCTCTTGGACGTATCTCCGCCCGACTGGATCAATCGCTGCGCGAGGGCGCGGCCTGCCTCCACAAACTGCGGGTCATTGAGTGTCACCAACGCTTGAAGCGGAGTGTTCGTGCGCTGGCGTTGAATGACACACTTTTCGCGGGACGGTGCATCAAAGATTAACATATTGGGCATCGGGGCACTCCGTTTCCAATAGGTATACATCGATCGGCGATAGAGCTTCTCGCCCTTGTCTTGTGGATAGCGTAGGCCACCATTGAGACTCACTTCGTTCCAAATGTTCACCGGCTGGTAGGGCTTCACGCCGGCCCCTCCAACGTGCTGATTGAGAAGTCCGCCAACCGCCAGTGCCTGATCTCGAATAAACTCCCCCTGGAGCCGGAACCGTGGAGCCCGGGCGAGGAGCTCATTCTGTGAATCCTTCTCCAGATGGATCGACTCGACCCGGGAGCTTCTCCGGTAGGTGTTGGATGTTACGAGCTGTTTGATCATACGTTTCACATCCCAACCACTCTCGACAAAGTCCACAGCAAGCCAGTCCAAAAGTTCCGGATGGCTCGGTGATTGACCTTGCGCACCGAAGTCAGCAACCGAGCGAACGAGACCCTCGCCAAAGAGAATCATCCAGTAGCGGTTGACCGCCACCCGCGCGGTAAGCGGATGGTCCGGCTGGGTCAGCCATTGGGCGAGGCCGAGACGATTCGCTGGCGCGCCCTCCGGAAAATCAGGAAGTGCCTTGGGCACACCTGGCTTGATGACTTCATCCTTCTTGGGAGAATCATACGCCCCGCGTTCGAGGAGATAAGTCATGCGCATTTTGTTTTCCGGATTGTCCTGCATGATCATCGATGTCACCGGCTTCCGGGTGAGATTTGAACGCTGTTTCACGAGCTTCTGCTGTTCCGTGACCAGCTTCTTGAAGGACTTGTCCTCCGTTCCTAGGTAGTGGGCCAAGAGCACTTTCCGATCGCTCTCGGTTCGCTGGTCGGCAGGTGTGGCGAGGATATTTTGGATGGGGTCACCCTGCGCAACAGCGGTGAGCTCTCCTTCTTGCAAAGCCCGTTGATAGATCCGTAAGTCATCAACCTCACCCTTCCAGTTGGAAGCGGTTGAGCGGGCTCCGATACGGAGCGGTTGACTGGTGACGATAGTGGCGCTGAGTGAGTCTTTTTCCACTTTGTTCGAGGAAATCTTCCCGTTGATGTAGATCTTTACCCCTGCGGCCTTGTGGCTTCCGTCGTAGCTCACCACCACATGCTGCCATTGGTTCGGCTCGAGAAGGGCTTCGGAAACGACCTTGAGCCCGTTGGTAGGCCAGGTGTTAATGATGTGCGTGCCGATGCGACCGCCCTCCATCCAGAAGTCAAACCCGCGGAAGGCCGCCTTGACATCCATCTTCGAGAGGATCGCCCCAGAAGCCTTACCATTCGGTTTGATCCAACCCGCTATACTAAAAGCGCGGTCGAATTCCAGATCCACCCCGGTTTCAAACTTATACTGTGTTCCTCCGTTAAGCTTCAGGGCCTTGGATCCTTCACGGTCGCTGACTTCGAACGCTCCCTTCTCCTTGATTGCAACGGCACCTGAGAGGCCGTCACGGAATTCCTTCTCGGCAGCTTCGATGGGAAACCAATGACTTAAACCGCTGGGCTGTTTACCTTCCTTGTCCCTCCTTGCGTCGGCGGAAGCACGCTCCAGCCAAGCCGTAAACTCAGGTGTCTTTGCGAGTTTTGTTCGGTAATTTTCCATCCTCCGATTTTCGGCCTCAATTTCCTTTTGCATTTCAGCAAGCCGCGCTTCGCGTGCTTCGTCGACGACCTCCACAAAAGGGGACTGATTGCCATTCCGGGTCTGCATCCCGGGATCAGTGGTGTTATTAAAATAGGCGAAGAACTGATAGTATTCCCGTTGCGAAATGGGATCATACTTATGGTCATGGCATTGGCTGCATTCTATCGTAAGCCCCATCCAGACATTCGCCGTGGTTTGCACCCGGTCCGCGACATACTCCACCCGCAATTCCTCCGCAAAGGCACCCCCCTCATCACTAGTGGCGTGATTGCGGTTGAAGCCGGATGCGATTTTCTGGGAGACAGTGGCCTCCGGTAGCAAATCACCTGCCAGCTGTTCGGTGGTGAATTGATCAAACGGCATATTGCTGTTGTAGGCGTTGATCACCCAATCCCGCCATGGCCACATGTCACGCGGCCCATCGGCATGCATCACACTGGTGTCTCCGTAACGCGCCGCATCCATCCAGGCCAAGGCCATGCGTTCTCCGTATGCTTTGGAAACGAGCAGGCGGTCCACGGCCTTTTCGTAAGCACCAGGTGACTGATCCCCGAGGTAAGCCTCAACCTCTGCCGGTGTCGGAGGCAGTCCGGTTAAGTCCAAGGTGACCCTTCGGATTTGTGTCCGGCGGTCGGCCGCCGGGAGGGGTGAGAGCTCGGCTTCGTTGAGCCGCTTGTCGATAAAGTGGTCAAGGGTCTTGATCTTGCTCTCGCGCGTAGCTGGGACAAAGGACCAATGGTCGTCATACTGCGCGCCCTCGGCGATCCACGTTTCGAGAATCTTGATTTGCGTCGCAGTGAGCGTCTTGTTCGCATCCGGCGGTGGCATCAGTTCTTCCGGGTCACTAGACTTGAGTCGTGAGACGACTTCACTCTTTGCCACGTTTCCGGGGGAGAGTACTCTGGCATCCAAGGCCGCCTCTCGATCATCGAGACGGAGGTCTCCTTCCGACTTTCCGGGCCCATGGCATTTGAAACAGGTGTCAGAGAGAATCGGTCGCACATCGCGATTGAAATCGACTGCGGCTACGGGAAGTATATTTGCGAGAAGAGTTAAAAATAATAGTCCTTTCATGGTGCTGGGAACTCAGTTTCGAAGGTAACGGTGAACCTTCTACAAAAAAGACCGGCTATCCGCCAAGCATCTTCATTATCCCTAAACGCGGGCCAAGCAATAAATCATGGGAGCATCCTGATCTGATTCTTGTGTGTAAGGGGACGACCGAAGTGAGCGCTTGTTGACTAGATCCGGTTCTTCGGTGAAAGATGGGCGCTTAATAAGCTTTTGACTCTTGACGGTCATTCTAATGTGGTGAACAAAAAAAGGGGTTTCTTGGCCTTTACACTGATGTCCCTCCTCCCACTTCAACGTTTCACGGTCTCCTTTTTTCAGCGCGTTCGTCGGGCCTGCTCTCACTTGGGTAAATGGCTGGTTGACTCTCCGCGACTGAACGCTTGGTTTTACCCGCCCCCGAAAGTCGAGGCGCCAGCCGAAAAATACCGCCAATTCAACGAGGAATATTTTGCTGACCTGCATGCACAGGAGCGGATGTTGAGCGATGAGCCTCGCATGGCTTTTTATCACAAGGCTATCAACCGGCATATTAAACCGGGCAATCGCGTGATCGATCTGGGCACTGGTACGGGTATTCTGGCGGCATTTGCTTCGCGCCAAGGGGCAGCAAAGGTCTATGCTATTGATCACTCCTCGATCATCGAGCACGCCCAGCGACTGGCTGCGGAGAATGGAATCGAGAACGTGAACTTCGAGGATGTGCACAGTTCGAAGTTTTACCTCGATGAGCCGGTGGACGTGATTCTCCACGAGCAGATTGGAGATTTTTTGTTCGATGAAGCGATGGTGCCTAATGTGTGCGATCTGCGTGACCGCTTGCTCAAGCCGGGCGGGCTGATTTTACCGAGTCAGTTCGAGTTGTTTTGTGAACCGATGACGCTGCATGACGATAGGCGAGTGCCCTATATTTGGGAGCTCAATGACGTGTATGGTTTTGATTTTTCCAGTATGGGGCGAAGCCGTCCTAAGGACCCGGAATACTACCGCTTGGTGAGCTGTGATCTGGGTGTCGTGAAACACTTTTTGGGGAGACCGGCTCCGATTGTAAAAGTGGACCTCCACACCATAACCGAGTCGACTTTGCCCTTGAAAGTGAGTTTCATGCGCAAAGTGATAACAACGGGCCTTCTTGATGGTCTCGTTGTTTACATGAAAGCCAAGGTGGATGACGATCTGATACTGAGTTCTAGTCCGATCGATCCGGGCCGGGCACCGCACTGGGGGTTTAGAGTTCTACGCTTGGATCAAAGGCAGGTCGAAGTCGGCGATGACCTGGAAGTGACCCTTACCGTGAAAGACTGGAGCGATCCCGAGACGTGGAACTGGACCTGCGGGCAGTGGGGCTGTAAGTAGTAATCGTCTAGAAGAGTGGAGGAAGGGATTGGAAAAAGGAGTCTGGCAGTGAGTGCGACGAAGGCGATGTGGGCGATGCTGCCACTTTGGCGGGGGAGGATGGTTTCGCCCGAGATCTATTGGTCGATTTCCCATAACCTTCCGAAGTGGATGCTTCGATAATTCAACGCGCTTGATGTTGACGAATTGATCGAGTCGTCGTCTTCCCAAAATGCGCAAGTTAAGGTGGTGGGACTAACAAAAAACTCCCGTGTATGCCGAGCATACCGGTGATGCCGCCGAGGTGCCGCTCGATCCGTTCGCTGGTGGCTCCGTGCTCATGTCGGGTGCAAATGATAGAGCGGATGCGCTGGCGGTAGTCGCATTGTGTGGGAGCCAGACTACTTGATTAAACCCGGCCGTAGTGGTGGGTTGTTTTTGAGGGATTTGTGATCAGTTTACCGCCGATGGCGGCTATTTAATGATGTTTACTTGGGCGCTTGGTGATGATTGCAGGTTTCGACTTTGTCGCAGATGCGATTGGTCTCGCTGAGGAGTCTAGTGGGTTCGGCGTTGACTGATAGGGGGTTTATCTTTTTGTGTGTCATTTGAGGCGAAAAGCGGGTTCGAGCGGTGCTTTGAAAGAATATTTTGTGCGCTTGCGAGGTCGTTTTTTTTGATGTATTTATTTTTATTTTTCAACCAATTAAAAATCTCTCATGTTTCCAATTAGAATTTTCTGTTCGATCTTATTAACGATGATGGGAGTGTTTAGCGCTCCGATCATCACTGAATTTCAAGCGAGTAACTTATCGACTCTTGATGATGAGGACGGCACCCAAAGTGACTGGATTGAAATTTTCAACCCAGATGGGACTGCTGTCGATTTGGGTGGATATTACCTGACTGATGATGCGGCTCTCCTCACAAAGTGGATATTTCCGGAAGGAACATCCTTGGCTCCTTCCAGTTTTCTAGTGGTCTTCGCATCAGATAAAAACCGGGCAGTCTTGGGGTCTGAGTTTCACACGAATTTCAAACTCTCGTCTGCTGGTGAGTATCTGGCGTTGGTTTCACCCGATGGACTCACTATTCTCAGCGAATACACCCCTTCGTTTCCGACACAGTTTAAGGATGCTTCATATGGCCTGCAGCAACTGGGGAATACAAGTGAGGAAACCGTGATTGAAACGGGAGCCGCATGTAAGGCCTTGGTCCCGACAAACGGGACGCTTGGTGAAACCTGGCAGGATCTCGGATTCGATGATAGCGCTTGGATCCGTGGAACGACGGGAGTGGGATATGAGAGAAGCAGTGGATACGATAGCGCTTTCAATATTGATGTGGAAGGGCAGATGTATAACCAGCACACCAGTGTCTATATCCGAGTTCCTTTTTCGTTGAATGACGTTGGAGAGGTTTCTGGATTGGAAATGCAGTTGCAATACGATGATGGCTTTATTGCTTATTTGAATGGACAGGAAGTGGCTCGTGACCGTGCGCCGGATCCGGCGATTTGGAGTTCCAATGCGACTGCTGACCACACCGATAGCCTAGCGCTCCAGTTTACGGAGTTTAATATCGGATCCTTCACCAATCAATTAGTTGAGGGAAATAACGTACTAACAATTCACGGATTGAACAGGAATACGACGAGTTCCGATTTGCTGTTCCGTCCGCGGCTTATCGCGACTCGTCTTTCCGATCCATCATTAGGAGGGGAAGGATATTTTTTGGTTCCAACACCCGGAGCAATCAATGGAACAGAGCAAGGTTTGCCGGCAAGCGACGTGACTATCTCTGTGCCCAGTCAGACTTTTACGGGAAGTTTTACAGTTACTCTGTCGGGGGCTGAGCCGGGACAAACGATCCGATATACCTTGGATGAATCTGCTCCGAGTTCTTCATCGACGGTTTACTCTGGGCCGCTCACGATTACAGCAAGCACGCAGCTTCGGGCTCGCATTTTCGGGAGTAGTGGATCTTCAGGTCCTATTGCGATGGCGAGTTATTTACGGCTTGAATCGGATGCCGCGAACTTTAGTTCCAATCTACCTATCGTCATTATCGAGAACTGGGGAAGTGGAAAACCTAATAGCGATACCGATGGGTTTTGGGGGATTATTGAACCCGCTGCTACTGGGAATAATCGAAGCTACTTGAGCTCTACTCTGGCTGTTGCGACACGATGCAACATGAAGGTGCGCGGTTCTTCTTCGTCGGGTTTTCCGAAGTATTCTCTCTCTTTGGAGTCGCAAGATGAGGATAAATTGGATCAAGAGATATCACCTTTGGGAATGCCACCAGAGTCGGACTGGGTCCTGAGTGGCAGATACACCTTTGATCGAGCTTTGATGAGAAATCCGCTCATTTACCAGTTGAGTAATGAAAGTGGGGAATATGCGGTGCGGACTCGTTTTGTGGAGGTTTTCATGAATACGGGGGGAGGCAATCTTTCCTACAGCAGTGACTACGTCGGTGTCTACGCCCTGATGGAGAAGATTAAGCGAGATGGAGATCGCGTGGACGTGCGCAAGCTCAACTCTGGCGATACGAGTGAACCTGATGTCTCGGGCGGGTATCTTTGGAAAAAAGATCGACTTGATCCGGGTGATGGTGGGTTCTCGGTGAACTCAATGGGGACTTTTGGTTGGGTCTATCCGAAGGAGGAAAATATCGAGGCTGCGCAACAAACCTGGTTGCGGGGGCACCTCAATCAATTTGACACGGCACTTTATAATTCGAATTGGACGAACCCGACGACAGGGAAGCACTTTACGGACTATATCGATAATCATTCCTGGCTGCGGCACCATTGGCTCAACACGCTTGCGATGAATGTCGATGGTTTCCGCCTCAGTGGTTACTATTACAAACATCACGATTCAACAAATGGAGGAAAAGTGGGAGCAGGCCCTATCTGGGACTTCGACCGGACGATGGCATCGACGGACGGACGCGACGATAATCCTTCCCAGTGGAATGGGACGGGAGACTCCAGTAAGATGTATGGTGACTCACGCTTTCCATGGTGGGGACGGGCCCTAACCAATCCAGACTTCCGCCAAGAGCATACCGATCTCTGGCAGGAGCTGCGCGAAACAACTTTCTCAACGAGCAACATTAATTCCATTATTGATGGGTTTGAAGCTCAGTTAGATTTTCAAGATCCGGCGGGAATAAATTCAGGGCTTGGAAGTTCGCCGCAGGCGAGGAACTTCAACAAGTGGAACAGGGCGCGGCCGAGTGGAGGTTACACCAATCAGGTAAACGTTTTGAGGAATTGGTTAACCACGCGTGCGTCTTGGATTGACGGGCAGTATACAGATAAACCACAGTTCACTGTGCCTCCAGGATTGGTTGCCTCAGGGACGAGTGTCTCGTTCAGCGGCGCGGGAGGAACGGTCTACTACACCACAGATGGGAGTGATCCCCGATTGCCTAAAGGAGGAATTTCCGACGCGGCATTGACGAGTCCTCTAGCCAATGTCACCTCGACGATGATCATCACAGCACGGGCACGAAGTGGTTCTGGGTTAACTTCGTGGTCGGGTCCCATTCAAGGAACCTTTATCGTAGGAGTTCCTGCGAGTTCTTCTAATCTTGTTATTAGTGAACTGCAGTATGCTCCAGCGGCACCTAACCCTACTGAGGAATTGGTGTCAGTTGACTCATCAGACTATGAGTGGATCGAGTTGAGCAACGTTGGGTCCAGCACAATTGAGCTTGCAGATGTGCACTTTGAAGCGGGGATTGATTTCACTTTCTCTGGATCAGCAGTTACGGTCTTAGCCCCGGGAGCGAAGGTTTTGATTGTGGGTAATCAGGCGGCATTTGAAGCCCGTTATGGAATAGCCTTGAGCGGTTTGATCGCGGGGGAGTTTCAATCGTCCCGACTGGATAACGCGGGAGAGCGGATTCATCTCGTGAATGCATTCGCTGCGACAATTCAGGACTTCACTTATAGCGATGTGGGACCTTGGCCGACGGAGTCCGGACTTCCCGGATATAGTTTGGTTTTAATTTCCGAAGGGAACACTATTCCCAATCACAGTGATGCCGGAAACTGGAGAAGTAGCGCGCTGATCGATGGGACTCCAGGATCGAGTGATAGCGTGGCATTGGTGGGTGATCCACTGAGTGATGATGACGGAGATGGTCTAGATAATCTGATTGAACACGCCTTGGGCACAAGTGATACGGATGCTAATGAGGGGAATGCTGTCATCTCTGTGGGAGTAGAAACCTTGAGTGTGAATGATGTTTCGAGTGACTACTTCGTGGTCTCCTTTCAGAGAAGTTTAGCGGCCGATGATGTGGTGATTAGGGTGGACAGTTCTCCTGATCTATTGGCTTGGAGTGACGATGAAGCAGATGTTATTTTCGTTTCCCAAGTGAATCATGGAGATGGATTATCTACGGTGAAGTATCGAAGAGCGGCTTCTTTCGATCTGGATCTTGAGCCAAGCATGTTCTTTCGCTTGGTGGCCGAGGAGAGGTAAGAAAGTCGGAAAGGGGAGCTGGATTGGAGAAGATAGTGTTTACTATAAATTCATGCTCCACCACTCGCCTTGCGCGAGAATCTCGGACCAAATGTCCTCGGTCTGCTGATAGTTCATGGGCTCCTTGATCGAAATTCCTTCTCTTAGATCTTCCGCTGCCGCTCCGATCGCGGCAATGATCGTTTCGTTGATTACCATCCCTTTTTCCGGACTTGCTTCAGCGGCATCCAAACCCAACGCGAGTCGCCCGCCAGATCCCTCGTCGTTCATTCTTTCCAGAAGGGAAAGATCCACCGCCTCGGGGTGAATCGCCTGTAACTGGGAAATCTCGTAAGCCCCAGCGTGATCACCTTCATAGCCGCCCCATTCGGGGTCGGTCTTCACAACGACCGGGATCCCGGTCGACCTGGTGAAGGCCTTTGCTACCCTTCTTAAATCTTTCTGACTCCCGCCTGCGTGCCCGCTCACCACGATCACGGCGTGGAAGCCGGCATTGGCATAGGCGCGTAGCTGATAGAGAAAGTGGTAACAGACGACCCCCGGAGGCATGCCTGCCAGCAAGGGATTCGTGTCGCCCACCACTTCGTCCAACCATGGCTTGTGGAAGCCACATTCGTGGATGTGATAGCCTTGGGTCGGAGCCACGATTCCGCCGAAGCGCCCCGCGGCTTCCTCACAATAGTAATCTGCCTTCAGCGTATCCAATCCCAACGCGGCGACGTGCCCATGCGGTTCACAGAGTCCAATCGGCATGTAAACAATCGGACATAAACGCTGACGCCCCAGGAAATCATCCGGTCGTAGATCCGACCAACGCACTTTGCTCAATGTTCTCATAGGGATTTGCTGCTATAAAAGTTGTGAATCCAGCGGTGATAGTAGCGAATCTCAGCGAAGGCCTCGCTGCTCAACGATTCTTCCTTCATCGCCGCGACGTTCATTTCGGCATGTTCCCGGATGTTCATCGAGGACAGAGCCGTTGTCACGCCGGGATGTTTCGTGACGAACTTCAAGGCGAGCGCGGCCAAGCTCCCCGCATGCTCGGGCAGGAACTTCCGGAGTGCCTCGACTTTTTTTAAGTAGAGACTCCTTGGCCCCTGATCGAAGTAGTCCGCGCGGAAGTCATCCGCCGCAAATTGTGTATCTTTCGAGAGGAATCCCGTCAATCCACCTTCATCGAGAACACACCGCGCCAAGACTGCGACCTCATTCTCCGCACAAATCGGGATCAGGCAGTCCAATGGGGTGGGATCGAAGATATTAAAGACAGCCTGTACTGATTGGATGCGGCCACTCATCACCAAAGGCAGCGCAGCATCGTGTCGCTGGTCCGGCATGGAGACTCCGATGGCACCAACCTTTCCCTGCTCCTGCAGTGCATTGAGTTCATCCAACCAATGACCCTCCACTCCCCAGTTAGGCCAGTAGAGGTGCATCTGGAAAAGGTCGATACACTCGATCCCCAACTCCCGGAGCGAAATTTCCGCCTCTCGGGTGATGTGACCCTTTGGAAAACAGGCTTCCACATCTTGTGGTATTCCCCATTGCTTTATCGGTCCGATGCATTCCGCTTTCGTGGCGATGAACGGCGTATCCCCTGACCAACTCTTGAGGGCCTTTCCGACGATCGTTTCGGACTCGCCATAGTGGCGGGCGGTATCGAGGAAGTTCACCCCCTGGTCCCAGCAATACTGCATCGTGCCGATTGCTTCAGATTCATCAAAACTTCCGAAGACACCTTTTAGGCCAAAAGCCCCGAAGCCGAGCTTCGATACCTCCCTCTTTGTTTTTGGAAATAGACTGGATTGCATTATTAAAATTCGTCGTAGGAAATTTGCGGCCGCTCGACACCCAGGTCGACGAGCATTTTAGTGCAGGCTTTGATCATCATGGGTGGCCCACAGAGGTAGAACTCGATCGCTTTGGGGTTCCGATGCTTACCTAAGTATTCCTTGTGCACGACTTCGTGAATGAAGCCGATGGCTCCGCCCCATTTGTCCTCTGGCTGAGGGTTTGACAAGGCCACTTGAAAGGAAAAATTATGATGCTTGGCTGCCAGTACATCGAAATATTTTTCGTAAAAGATTTCCTGCCGGGACCGTGCTCCATACCAATAGCTCACCTTCCGGGGCGTCTGTTCATTCTCGAATAAATGGGCAAGGTGAGCGCGCAATGGAGCCATTCCTGCCCCTCCGCCAATGTAGACCATTTCCCGTTTGGTATTCCGAATGTGAAAATCGCCAAACGGCCCAATCGCCGTCACCTGATCACCCAGTTTAAGGCTGTAGAGATAACTGGACCCCACTCCTGGCGGACAATCCTGTCCCGGCGGCGGAGTGGCAATGCGCACGTTAAATCTCAACTGTCGCTCAGTGGTGCAGTTGTTGGCGAGTGAGTAGTTGTTCCGGCGTGGCGATCCGGGATTGGACGCCACCAGATCAAAGAGATGCTGGCGCTCCCAAACTTCGGCATATGGGGGAGCAATCTCAAAATCTCGGAAACGAATCTTCTCGTAGCTTGGAATATCGAGCTGGATGTAGTCCCCGGGTTGAAATGACACCATTTCGTCAACTGGTTCGAGGACCAGCTCCCGAATAAACGTTGCAACATTGCGAGTTCCAACCACCTTGAATTCGATCGCTTGCTCCCCGCGCGCGCCCGCGCCACCCGCCTTCTTCATATTCAACCAGATTCGTCCCTCTCTTTCCTCGATGGGATAGGTTGCGAGTCCTCGGCAGATCGGAGCCCGCGATGGTGAGCCATCTTTCAGATAGAAACGCCCATTGTGCTTCGGGCATTCGATGATTTTCCCCTTAACAAGGCCATCCGCAAGGTGCGTGTTGCCATGCGTGCACAGACCATCCGTCGCATGCAATCCGCCTTCATCATCACGCGTTAAGGCATAGGTCCGGGTTCCGTGATCAAAGCGGATGACATCTTCCCATTCCAAATCCGAGGCCGCACAAATCTCAAGCCATCCCTCCGCGTTAGGCTCGGCATCTGAGACGCGGGCGTGGCTCTCCGGTGGAGCCTGGCGCTCCGGCAATTGACGCTTTACGTGATGCGCGGGATCATTCACCTGCTTGAGAATAGTCGGAATAATCTCCCGCCAAGTGGCCAGCAGATTGGGGTAGGGTTTTGGACAATCGCCTTTCACCATTTCATGGAGCTCGGGTAAGGCATGATACGGAACCAAGGGGAACATGTGATGCTCGACATGGTAGTTCATGTTCCAATAGAGGAAGCGGTTCACCGGATTCATCAGAACCGTGCGACAATTAAGGCGATGATCGAGCACGTTCTCGGCAAGTCCGGTGTGTTGCGTTAGCCCATAGACCAGCATCAGCCACGTCCCGAAAACATGCGGCAGGCCGACGAACATCAGCGGCAAAATGCTGCCCGTGCCGATCGCAAGTGCGATGGTGGTTAGATAAACGAATAGGTGGCACCGCGCTCTCAGAAATACTTTGGGAAACTCGCTCTCGGGGATGAACTGCTGCTCGTCTTCCACCATCGTTCCGAAGGAATGCTTCAGCAGTCGACGAAAGTATTTCGGATACGTCGGTAAACCGAAGGTCGCCTTGATCAATCCATTGATATCCGGAGGGCGGGGGACTGCGATCTCGGGATCGCGACCCACGATGATGGTGTCACTGTGGTGGCGGTTGTGGCTCCAACGCCAGACGGTGGACTCCCGCATCACCATGAATGAGGCGACTTCATAGAGCGCATTGTTCATCCAATCGGTCCGGAAAGCGGTCCCATGGCTGGACTCGTGCCAACGGGAATCCGAGGTGGAAGCATAGAGGGCTGCGTAGATCGTGTAAGGAAGGAGCGCCCACCAAGTCCCCCAAAGCGACGCTGTTAGAAATGCTGTCCCAAAGATTAAGCCAAACCAAATCAAGGTATCTCGGATCGCGGGACCATCCTTGCGCACCAGCAGACGACGCATCGTTTCCCTCGGCACCGGGCACTGATACCAATCCGCCTCGGCCAGCCCGAGTTCGATGGCTCGATCAGTGTTCTCCTGGTTCAGGGCATAGTCGAGCCGTTCCGATGGACGCTTGAGCGTCGGTGCTGTGTGATCGTGATCCATGATGCCGAGGGTCAGCCCCGGAGGTCGCAAAGTTGCATGAGTCGGTCAGTCTCCCGATACGCCTCTTCGACCCACTCGACGATGCGG
The DNA here is from genome assembly GCA_905182405.1 of Akkermansiaceae bacterium. Lineage (GTDB taxonomy): Bacteria > Verrucomicrobiota > Verrucomicrobiia > Verrucomicrobiales > Akkermansiaceae > SW10. Next base: position 165,294 of record CAJJBQ010000002.1, read on the forward strand.
GAGGGATCCGGAGAATACTCCAACTCAATCGAAATCGCCCCGTCGATTTTCAGTTCCTTAATCGCATTCAAATATGGTGAGAATTTCACGACACCACGTCCCGGAGGCAGATCTCCGTGCACCTTACCGTCGCAGTCACTGATGTGCACGTGAATCGCTTTCCCTTTCAGCTCAGCGACCTCCGCCGGACTGACATCGGCCAGGGCGAGGTGAGAGACGTCGATGTTGCCGAGCACCCGGGGATGATCGCAATCCTCGATGAACCTCTTCATCTCCTTCACATTGTTGAGAAGGCTCAAACGGAACGGCTCCAGTTCCAGGGCGATATCTATGCCCTTCTGATCGGCGTAGTCCCCAATCATCCGGCAGGTTTCTAGGGCCCAGTTCCACTGATCTTCCGGGGGAATCACCTCTCGCTGCCAGATGTATTCCCCGAGGACGAGGAGGATGTTACTCGCCCCCCAGTCTGCGGCGAGATCGACAAACCTCTTGCAGCGTTCGACATGAAATTCACGAACCGGATCGTTGAAGTCGATGAGCCCCTCCGCGACGACCGGTAAGGAAATGATCGGCAGTCCTTCTCGTTTGCAAACATCGGTTACGAGTTGACGTTCCTTGTCGGTGATCCCCATTGCTTCCGTAAAGATATCGACACAGTCGAAACCAATTCGAGCGATGTGTTCCAGTCCCGTGGCGGTATTCACGCCAGCTTGCCCGAAGGCACTATTGATGATTCCTAATTTCATGAGGTTGCTATTGCGTTGTGGTATTTAAATTTCTGAAAGGCTCACCGAGCGGTGTTCCTGGGCGCTCAGTTGGGCTGCCTCGATCAGAGCCAGGGTTCTTAAGTTGTCTCGTGCGGAAAGCGGACATGGCGCGCTCGTTTCCAAGGCCGTGAAGACATCCCTCATCGTTCCGCCAAAGGCATCTGGAAACCACGAGCCTTCGAGTGTGGGGCGCTTAAAGGCATCATCGCCCTTGCTCGCATGACGGATGCTCGATGGGGAGGTGTAGGGGTCCTTGCACCAACCTATGTCACCGATCGCCACGCCGCCCATCCCCTCGACGCGCCACTCGATTCGGATATCGCCCGGACACCCTTCCTGCGCTGGGCCGGTCCAGACATCGTCAATAATGACCGCCCGCATTCCATTTGCATATTCCAGGATATAGGTGCAGATCCCGTCCTCGTGTGGAAAGGTCGTTCGCGGATCGGGTCGCATACTGCAGAATAGCCGTTCTGGTTCACCAAACCAAAAGCGCATGCAGTCGAGGTGATGGATGGACATGATCTTCAATGTTGCGCTGCCGATTTCTTCCTGCCAGGGCTGCCAATGAGGGATCCCTCGCATGTCGATTGTCGCGAAGACAGGGTCTCCGATCTGCCCTGATTCCAACAGCTCCTTAGCCGCCCTGATCGAGGGGTCGTGGCGCATGTTCTGGTTCACTGCGAGTAGAATTCCAGCCGCCTCACAAGCCTCGACCAGCGCCCGTCCCTCAGCCAGTTCGAGCGCCAAGGGCTTTTGTGCGAGGATTGCTTTGGCCGTGCCGCGTTCGCAGGCCGCCCGGATCAAGCCCGGTTGCTGCTGTGGTGGCACGGCGATGTCGAGCACTTCGATGGAGGCATCGTCCAACAATACTTCGTAATCGTGGTAGACCGTCTCGATTCCAAATCGCTCCGCGGCCTTCTCAGCATTTGCTTTGGTCCGCGAAGCAATTGCCACCACGTTGTATCCCTCCTTCTGATAACTCACGAGATGGCATTCGCTGACGATGAATCCGCTCCCTAAAACTCCGATGCGATAGTCCTTTTTCATGATCGTATTCCTTCGTTACTGAATGCGTAAATGGTCCTGTGTATCTGCGCCTGTTCTGGCCGGACGAGAATATCACCACAGTCTGCGGAGGGATCGGGATAACCCTGGCACTCAAAGCAAAGCCCACCGTGTTTCGGGTAGGCCCGGTCTTCTTTGCCGATGAGCGACCCATCAAGATGAGCGCCTGTATAGAACTGCAAAAAGTCGTGTGTCGTACTTACTTGCATCACCCGTCCGCTTTGCGGATCAAAAACCCGGGCCGCGAGTTTCAAACCAACCTCTTCAGATAAGCGATAGAGATCGCCATGTTCCTGCCAAAGTGCCGGAATGACACCGGCAAGCAAACGAGGTTGGCGAAGATCTGCCGCTGTGCACTCGACTGCTTCAGCGACTCCTAAGGGAGTCATCTTCTCATCCGTCCTCATCACCTCCTCCGCAAAAATTTGGACCACATGGCCTTCCGCGGATCCATGGCCTGCTCCCGCGAGATTGAAATAGGAATGCTGCGCTAGACTAATTGGCGTCACCTGATCGGCTTTTGCCTCGGTTTCGAAAACGAAGGTATTGTCGGGGGTGAGCTGGAAGGTCGCGGAGATCTCAACCGTCCCGGGATAGCCGCCTTCGCCATCCAGACTGCGGTAGCGCATCCGCACTCCGACTGTTCCGTCTTCGCCCGTCAGCGGCTCTCCCTCCCATAAACATTTGTCAAGGCCACCGTCCGCGCCATGAAGGTGATTCCCCCGATCATTGCAGGCGAGTTGATACACCTGCCCCTCAAAGGCCAAGTGCCCTCCGGGGACGCGGCCCGCGATCCGCCCGGCGATTACGCCAAAATACGATTCATTTGCCCGTTCCCAGCTATCGATCGTTTCATGCCCCAACACGACATCCACCACGTGACCATCTCCATCCGGCACGGCTAGACGGCGAATCGCTGCGCCATAGGACAAGATCTCCATTTCCATGCCCCCCGCACCACGCAGGGTCCACGCCTCGACCTCGCTTCCATCGGCCAAGTAACCATAGCTCCGGTAGGTGCATGACGCCAACTGCTCAGGTTCTACTATTCCACCTTTACCCATGAAATTCCCTTTATATCTAAAATCTGAGAGATTGTCTTCTCGCTTTCAGTCAAATAGTTCTCATAAATTGTCAATATCACCTCGCCAACCCGTGCAAGAAGAACTTCATATTGATCCCGACTACGACGGATTCCTCTATCTCGCCGAGTCGATGCGGAATCCACCGGTGATCCGAGCACACCATCACGACGAGCTTGAGCTCAACCTCGTGGCACGCGGAGAAATTACTTACATCGTTGAAGGCAAGCGCTACACCTTCGGACCGCGGAGCCTCCTTTGGATGTTCCCGCATCAGGAACATCAATTGGTGGACCGCTCCTCTGATGCCCGATACTATATCGCGGTTTTCAAGCCCGATCTCATCAGTCGGGCCTGCCGCAGCACTCCCTATGAGGGACTAAAGGCCGCTTCGGAAGATCCCGCCGTGACCCACTGCAAACTCGAAGCCACCACCTTCGATCTCCTAAGCCGGAGTATGAATGAACTGCTAATTGACGGTCCCGACCCCGACACCCTCAATCGCGAGGCCGGTTTCGGCGCTGCCTCGGACTTCCACTATCAGCATTCAGATCCGGACTGGCTCAACGCGGGACTCCGCCACCTTCTCCTCCTTGGTTGGCGCTACCAGCGCAGACAATGCACCAAGCAACATGAAGTCGCCCTGCACCCATCCGTTGCCCAAGCGTTGAGATTACTGGGCCAACCAGATGCCCCCGAGGACCTCAACGCGCTCGCTCTGCGATGTGGAATTAGCTCGTCCTATTTGAGTCGAATGTTTCGCAAACAGATCGGCGTTCCGGTCACCCGCTATCGCAACTCCGTGCGCCTTGCACGTTTCTGGGAAGAATACCGCCAACCAGAGCAGCGCACGCTGATCGAAGCGATGTTTGCCGCAGGCTTCGGCAGTTACGCCCAATTCTACCGAGTCTACGTAGATGTTTACGGCTGTGGTCCTCGGGAAAGTCTTGGGCCGGGAATTGAGCCGGACGTAGCGACTGGCTGACTGCCCGGAATTTTCTTTTGAGGTGAAATGCTTGAGTGGTTGTTGAGTTGGTGCGAGAGGGGGACACCGTTTCTAGTCGAAATTGAACCCGCGGCATAAGAGAATTCACTTAAGTTCTTTAATTCGCACGTTGCGATACCAGATCCGTTTGGCTTCATCCTGGAAGCTGATGAAGCCCTCGGTAGGACGGTCTTTCATATTCGTTTTGCTGAGGTCGAGGTCTTGAATGAGTTCGTTATTGAGGATGACCTTGAGTTGGCTGTCCTTCAACGTGATGGTGTAGCGATTCCAGTCGCCGGCGGGCTTCACGGCCATCTTTTTGGGAGCTGAGGTGCGGATGACGCCGCCGCAGTCGTGGTGGCCAAACTTCTTTTTCCCGTGGGTGTCGAGGATCTGGACTTCGAATCCACTGGCGACATGGTCCTTGAGATCGCCAACTCGCATGAAGACTCCGGAGTTGCCTGTCGCGTTGAATTTGAATTCGAGATCTAATTTAAAGTTCCCGTATTTACGTTCGGTGGTGAGGTAGTCAGCATAGCGCTGCCAACCGCTTTCGCCGGCCCGCGGTTTTAAGGTGATCGTGTTGTCTTTCTCGATAACCCAATTTCCGTTGGTTTGCCAACCGGTGAGGTCTTTGCCGTTGAACATCTCGACGAAGCCCGAGTCCTCTTCGATTTCGCGGATACTGATATCCTTGTATTCGACGTGCATGTCCTGACCACCGTGGAGTTGGAGGCCGAAGTGGCCCTTGATTCGGCCTTTGTCGTTGGTAAGTTTTGAGGAAACAACACCGTTGATTTTGACTTCGATGTCGCGACCGACCGCGCGGAGTTCGAGAGTGGTCCATTCGCCCGATTTGTATGCGCGCTTCTCGACGGCTTCCTTTCCGGGTTGGTGAACCCAGGCACGTCCGCCGGTTTCATAAAGGCCACCGGTTTCCTGAGTGGTATCGATTTCGACTTGGAAGCCGTTAACGCTGACATTACTTTTGACGCGTTCGGAGCGGAAGTAGAATCCGCTGTCGCCGGAGAGAACACGGAATTTAGCAGTGGCGACGAAGTTGGAGTATTGCTTTTCCGAGAGGAGCATCCCGTGTCGTTTTTCGGTCTTTGGGCTTTTTCCGACGATGGCCCCGTTTTTAACGGTCCAAGTGCCGCCAGGAAGGGCGGTCCAGCCATTAAGTGATTTTCCGTCGAAGATCGGGTTGGGTTTTTGATCCTCGGCTTGCGCGAAAGGAGCAAGCAAAAGGGCACAGGTGCCGATCAGGAGTCGTCTTGGAATTCTCATGTCACGAGAGGTTACCCGACTTGAAAGGGGAATTCTGTCAATGGTCTTAAGATCGGAGTCTTTTTTGCGGCGGAAATGCCGACCACGATCATGGCTCCGGTTAGAATGCGCTTCAATCGACCCAGGGACGAGCCTGTTTGATAACGATTTCGCCAACAGCGGTGATCTTGAATTCGATCTCCATGGCGAAGGTGGGATTGCCTCGATATAACGATCTGAATCTGTTGTGGAGTGTGGCCATGTAGCCTCTTAGTTGCAGTGCTTGTTCGCGGGACATCACTGTCTCACCCTCGGTGATTAGATTCGAATGTCGGATATACTGGATCTCGAAAGCATTATCGAAGGTAAGGTTAGCAATGGTAAACTCGTCGGGAAGTGAGCCGGGTTCGGGATTTGTGATGAGGTTCTCTCCGACTTGCACGTTCATGTAGTGCCCATCCCAGCCCACACCGGGTAGATAGGGGTTCTTGGTGACTCCGACTCCGTTGGCCTCTTCGGCCGAGTAGTTCGGGTGGATGAGGATTCCCATCGCTGCCGAGGCGTGGTCGACCCGCCAGAACTCGCGCTCCTCGAAGGCGCGGTAGGTCCAGAGGCCAGCCCAGACCTGCTTGGCCGATTTTGCAAAATGACCCTCGTTAGGATGATGGGAGTAGGACTCGTAGAGGCCGGCTCCATTGAAGCCTTCAAGGTCTTCGTTGTTGGTACTCGAACGGAAGCGGATTGAGAGGCTGGCCGGAAAGGTCTCCTGAATATCGCTGAGGGCAGTGCTCATCCAGTAGGGGAGAATGCCGTATTTCGTGATGCTTTTTCGGAATGCCTTGAGCGCGGCCTCCCGAGTGGCCGGATCGGCCTGGAACTCTGAATCGGCCATCATGGCTTCAGATGCGGCGTAGAAGCCATTAAACTTCATAAACTCGTCGTAGAAATAGAATGGAACGGCGAAGCCTTCTGGGGTGATCGCAGGCAAAAATCTTTGCAGTTCACCGAGGTTGGATGCCTTCGAACCATAGGCTGTTCCGTCCTCGAAGCCAATTTCCGATAGCGGCTCGATTGTTTTACGGCTCAGGTCGGGAATCGGCGACTGTGTCGAATTGGGTCGTTTTAACTCAAGATAGTTTTCGACGTCGGCTTGGCTGGTGGCCTCCATGACGAATCCGTCTGAGGTGACCTCGAACCGAACGTTCTGGCCGAGCAGTGGCGTGATATCGGGGTGGGTCGATGCACCCCGCACAAAGGCGTTTGGGGTGTCGTTTTGCTTGGCTTTGAGGTTGATGTGGGAAAGCGGGGTCTGCGGGGTTTCGGTGATGATACCCGCAACATGGGTGATGTCGTTGGGGATGGTTTGCAGGATGACGATGTCGCGAACCGAGAGGGTCTCCGTTCCGGTGAACAGGCGGAGCCTTCCGTAAGATTCACCGGGGTTAAGCGCGGAGTAGGTGAGGTTTCCAAACAGCTCTTCGGCGAAAATCGTTCTGATATGGGTCTGCGTATATTGCGATTCTTCCGATCGGAGGACAGCTCGTTGGGTTTCGCTCGCCGGGTGATAAGCAATGTTGCCATCAAGAAACGGCATTCCCGAAGTGATCAGGATGTGAGCTTTCTCGACAAAGCGAAAGGCCACCGGATCGGTTGGCCAGAATTCGAAGGTGTAGATTCCTTGTCGCCCTTTTGGGTCGAGGTAGTTGTCGTGGGCGACGATGCTGCCGGCGAGATTCTTGCGATTGGTGTTGGTGAAATAGGTGTCGCCAGAGAAAGAGCTATTGTTGTTATATCTGCCCACGCCGATAGCAAAGCTCGAGTGGTAAGTGTGCGTCTTGCTATTGACGAAGTAGAGTTCTGGCGAATCTGTATGGACTCCGAAGATCACGAATTTCACTTCGCGGATGTTCTGGGCACCGGGGAAGTTATCCCGGTGGGACAGCTCCTCGTAGCTGGCCCGATCTGGAAGCTGCGTGGCGCCGTTTCTCTTAGTAATCACTGGCGCGGGGTTCAGCGGGTTTCGGATTCCGGGCGATGCGAGCTCGGCAATGTCATCGATTCCGTCTCCATCCGTATCGATTGGCGATGTGACGTCATGGAGGACTGTTCTCATGAATCCGGAGCGCCTGAACGGGGCGTTGTCACGAACCTCGATCGGGCCTAGAGCGCCTCGCACAATCGCGACCGGCTTCCATGGGCCGTTGAGGGACTGGCTCCTTTGGACGACCGCATAGCGGCTTTCGGGAACGTCCAAGGTAAGCTGCAGGACACCACCGGGGCTTTCATCGACAGACGTGATCGTCGATGCCGATTCGTCACCTTGTGACACAGCGGCCAGAAGGGCGAAGGAAAGGATCGCATTAGTGAGAAACTGACCGTGCAGACAGGACATGTAGCACACGATATACGAATCTCTTACCTGTGCCAGCAGTTAGAATCGGCTACGGACTTTGTTTGACGTGTGCGCGAATGTAGATTTGCGATACGGAATTCAACGCTTTTGCGGAGCGGAAGGTGAGAGTCGATGTTCCATCGCTGTTGGCGGTTTCATTGACTAGCACCACCGCGGACGGGCCGGATTGCCAGTGGATCAGGTCGGAGGAGATCTCGGCGCTGATGATCATATCTTCAGCTGCAAGATTCCGCTGGATCCTGATAAGAAGGTAGTCGCTGGGTGTGCCATCGACCTCCAGTAGCTCCACCGATACCATCGGGTAGGCAGTGGCAGTGGGATCGCCGTCGTCTCCGCCGAGAGCATACTCGAGCAAGGCGTTGAGTCCGTCGTTGTCATCGTCCGCTTCAGCAATACCTTCGAACCGGGGCGCGGCATCAGATGATCCTGGGTTGCCCCCTGGCTCGCTGCTGCTGCGCCAGTTACTGGCAACGCTGTGGTCGGGTAGACTCCCTGGATTGATCAATACCAACGAGCGGCCGCTTACGTCGGGCGCGGTCGGCCAAGGAAGCTCATCGTCGTAGACGAAATCGCGGATTGCAGTGCCGGCGCCGAATGACAGTTTGAGCCGCTCGCCGCTATTGCTGAGGCTGTTTGAGGAAGAGAACTGGTATTCACCTGCGACGGTTGAGACGTCACCATATACCGCCTCATAAGCAGCGAGGTTTTCGACTACTAAGACATACGCGCCGGCGTCGATACTGGTGATCGAGGATCCGGCGAAGTCGAAATCGATGCCCTTGGTGAAACGCACCTCACTCAGATCGAGAGTCGTTGGACCGACGTTTTTGATTTCGATGAACTCTAGTGCCGATCCGCCCTCTGATTTATACATTATTTCGCTGATCACCAGCCCATCGCGGTAAGTGCTGAGATCCGGCGTCGATGTGACGAACTCAACTGGTTCCGACCAGTGACTCCAGCGACCATCAATGCCCTGGTGGCGGACGCGTGCACGATAATGACTCCCTTCTTTAACGGTGATTGGGGGGAATTTGAAGCTGTTGGAGAACGTATCCAGAATGCCGCTTGCCCAGAAGGTGTCGACTTCGTAACGCCAGGGGTCTGCTGTTACGTAGTTCGCGCTACTGGGATTGTAGATCTCGCCGATCCGCCATTCCATTGTCGCGAAGCCAGATCCACCGCTGCCCGTGGAAAAGTCGCTGCAGTTGAAGCTCAAGCTATCGGTAGGGAAGCCCGCCGTTCCGCTGTATTGGATGGTTGGGGTCGCGGGGATCCGGGGATCGTCGGACATTACTGCGAGCCGTTCGCCGCCGAAACCGGTGGGGCCGATGAAACTTTTGATCCAATCCACCATGCCTAGAAAATCGGCACTGCTTAGCGTCCTACTCTGCTGCGGGAAGCGCGTCGAGGTATATGGGTTCATAAAGAATAGCATCCCTTCATTACCGCCGCTGCCTTCGATTTTCGTGGAGCGCGGATCTTGATTCCAACGCGTCGCATCCAACTCGGCCCATCCGGTTGCACCACCACTACCGCCGAGCGTTGCGACCAACTCCTCGACCAGCGTCCAACCCTGGTCGGTATTCAGTAGCAGGTCGCGCAGCTCGCGGGCGCGGTTTTGGAAACGGATTTCCAACTCCGGGTGGGTCAGGCTTTTGCGAAACTGTTCGAGCGGTGCTTTCCTTGTTTCCAGCCCGTCCGGTCCCCAGCGATCGAACTCCTCATACAGCAAGTCAACATCCCAGGGGATCATCGTCCACTTTCCGGTGTCCGGGTTGTGATAGAGGTTCGAGTTCTCGCGGTCGCGTAGGTCCGAGTGGTTGAGCGCCTCGACCACCGAGCGGTAGGAAAAATATTGATCCAGATCGACGTTCTCCTCCCACCAGGAGACTGGCTGGATGGGGTCACGGTTGTAGCCATCGTCGCCTGTACCGGTGAAAGCGAACAGGTCGCTGAGGTCGTCCGGCTGGCCGGCAGCTTCATTGATGCTGCTGCTGCTGTTAGAGTGCATATTGAAGGTATTGCCATCTGGTAATCCGCGCTCGTCGAGGAAGCGCCGATCCGCGTGGTCGATCGCCAGGAAGAGTCCCCAGTTGTCGCCATCGAACTGGTCCGTGGGATTCTGTTCGACCGCGCCGTCGATCACGCGCAAGTGGAAGTAGTTGGTATTGCGTGAGACGATGTCCGCCCGCTCCCAGAAGCGGAACGCGAGCGCCTCGTCGAGGCCGGCTGCACCGCGGTTTGCAGGGTTCCATGGACTTGTGAGAGCACTCCAGTTTAAGGTGCGGACCTCCTCCTTGTAGGCCTTGCCATAGTCGTCGCGACCCTTGAAATAATGACCGCGATTGAAACGCAGTTTCCATTTATTCTTGCCGGTATTGTAGGCCGAATCGCTACCGCGGATGCGGTAGTGGATGTGGTCGTAGACCACTCCGTCGTAGACCAGTGCACCTTCCCAGCGGTAAATATCATCGTTGAACACCGGGTTGGACTGGCAGTTCGTGATATCGTCGGCGTCCGAGATGAGATGGTAGATGGGTAGTGAGTTCATCTGCGCTTTATCGAAGTAGAGGGTCTCGGTCTGCCCGGGGATGGCGGAACCTTGCCAAGCGGGGGCACCATCGTAGGTAAAGTAGGCAAAGTTAGCTGACGGATCGTCGCGATACGGCACCGTGACTGTAGACGAGGTGTTGTCCGTGGCGACGATGCGATAGCGGGTGAGGCGCCGGTGCTCCTGTAGCGAGCCTGGGACGGTGACGCTGAAGATAAAATCGCCGGCCACCTTATCACCATTGATGCCGTCATCGGTCATCGCGATCGCTGTCCATTGGGTGTTGTAAGCGAAGTCTGTCATCCGGATGTAGCTGCCCGGCTCGACCAGTTGGAATTCGAAATTCACGCCGGAAACTCCATCCGGATCGGTGATCTTGGCGGTGACCAAAATATCTTGACCGGTCGCCGGTTGCTTTGGCGAGTGGGACACTTGTCGTACTTGCGGTGGTGCGTCGGCGGCGAAGCCCGAGTTTTCCGCGCCCGGGGTCGGTAATGCCGGTTGTCCTACACCGCTTGCGGGGCGGATTAGCTGGAGGTCTAAACCGAGATCGCTGCTGCCGAGGCTGGCGTTGAAAAGCTGGACGCTGACTGTGTTGATTCCCTCGACCAAGGCGCTAGCTTCGAGAGTCTCTACCACCGAGGCGCGCTCGGAATAATTGCCCGCCGCCACATCACTGATGCCGAGTTCATCGGCGGTCTGCCCCGGCATGTTCTCACGATGGACTTCGATTCCGTTGATCCACAGGACGAAACCATCATCGAGCATGAAACGTAGTTGCAGGGCCGGTGGGATCTCGCCGGAGGCAATGGTGAATTCGTTGCGAAGGAACAACGAACTGTGATCGCCTCGCATCCCGCTGACCCGGGTCTTGAAAATCATGTCTCCAACATTCCCAAACCCAATAGGCAATGTCGCGGGATTCCAGCTATCGTTCTCGGCAAAACCGGTCATACGCCAGTCAGCAATCGGCGACGAAGCCTCGCTGGTTCCGGGACGCCAACGCCAGCCCGTTCCCGCGGCCGGAAGTACGAAATGTTCCGAGAGAAAGTCGGGTGGCACGGCGCTCCGCCACGATCCGCCCAGATCGTTGTCAAGCGAGGGATGAATCAGCTCCATCGACTGACCGCCTCCTCCTGCAGCGGACGGCCAGGGGAAAGCAGTGCCATAATCGACGTGATCGATCTCTGCGCCAAGTTCGTCCAAGAGGAGTATGCCTTCGCCATCGTTTGAAAGTTTGCCCGCCCAGGGGCCGAGCGCCGCAACCCGGTATTCGGCGAGGATCGCCGCCGGATCCGCCGCCACTACAAGGTAGGCACCGGCCGCCAGGTCTTGTCGTGGGAACGTGAAAGTAACCGCGTCCGCAAGCTGCCATCCACCCAGATCAACCGGAGTTGAGCCGTTGTTATAAATCTCGATAAACTCGGCGTCGAACTCGGTGTCGGGGTGGTAGTGGATCTCGTTGATGACGATGTCATGGGGCGCGGCACCGGTGACACCAAAAAACGCGAGACCGCATAGGCTGAAGATCAAAGGAAATTTAATCGGACGAGACACAAGAATTTGGGGGTAAATGAGGTTCACCCGAGGTCAATCTCTTTTCTAAGATTACTTGATTACAAATTATCTGGTTGCGGCATCCATTGCAATAGAAAGCCTCAGAGACGTCAGTTCGGGCTGGTTTCGGTCGGGTAGATAAGGCATTACTAAGATTAGTTCAGCGAAAATATGAAAGCGCCAAAGCTTATCCTCACCCTCATTTCGATTTTATTATTCACGGTTACGGGGTTTGCGCAGAATTCGGATAAGGCAGCGAAGCAGGTGCTCGATCCCGCGCGTCAGCAGGAGATCTGGGATGCCGAGCATGTCACCTTCAAAATCGAGAAGCGATTTGGGAAGTGGTTTTTGGACGGCTTGCGTAAACGAGATGCGGAGATCCTGACTGCGGCATTTCAAAAGGAATTCTCGGGCGCGGTGATCGCAGACGAGGCTTCGTTGAAGAAGCGCAGCAAGGGCAATGTCGAAGAAGTGCGGCGCACGGCGGGTGGGCGGTCGGCGAACGCGGGTGATGTGGTTACGGGACTGATGGGCCATCTTCAGTCGCTGGAGGAGATCGAAACCCTGCGCTTGCGCGTACTGCGGATCACATCTCCAGGTGAGGGAATGTGGGAGGCTCGTATTTTGCTGACGGCAACCGGACTCGGTGAAGGAGGGGCGCTGATGGCGCTCGATTCGGAGCATGACGTTGGATTTCTGGTCAAATCTAATGTGGATTTTCACGCGGGCGCGGTGATTTCCTCATGGAGAATTCAATCGGAGCGCAGTCGCAGCGCCCCGCACAAGCTAATGGAGGAAGTGACAGAAGCCAGTCAGCTGCATCGTCTTCCTCTCGCCGATAACTGGAAATTGCCTAAAGAGGAGATTGCCCAACGCTACAGCTTTCAGTTCGCGGTGGAGGATTTCGATCGAGACGGATACCTCGACATCGCGATCGCATCGGTGCGCGGACCGACCGCGCTCCTTAAGTCGCTCGGGGGAGAGCGTTTCGCGGTTGCGAACCAGGCCTTTGGTCTTCCGATGATGGCGACCGCAACAGAGCGCGCGCTGGCCTGTTGGTTGGATTTCGATAACGACGGTTTTCCTGACTTGATCCTCGGAGATCGGGTTTATCGAAACGTTGGAGGAAAAAAATTCGTCGAGATCACTGCCGAATCGGGCCTCAATTTCCCGCGATCTCCTATGGGCTGTAGTATTGCGGACTTCGATGGCGATGGTCTGTGCGATCTCTACGTGCTCTACCAAGGTGCCGGCGGCGGGGAAGAACCGCTGCCTTGGGTCGGCGATGATATTTCTGGCGAGCCGAATGTGCTGTGGAAGAATCTCGGAGGCGGGCGTTTTAAGAACGTTACTGCAGAGAGCAAGGCCAGCGCTGGAATGCGCAATTCCTTCGCTGCGACCTGGCTTTACGCCGACGACGACGCCTTGCCTGATGTTTACGTGGCTAACGACTTCGGAGCCAATAATCTGCTTCGCAATAAGGGCGACGGCACGTTTGAAGAGATCGCCAAGGCAAGCGGTGTTGCTGATTTTGCGACCAGTATGGGCGTTACCAGCGGCGACCTCGATAACGATGGTTCTCCTGAGATCTACGTCGCCAATATGTATTCGAAGATGGGACGGCGCATTATCGGGCAGGTATCCGAGAGTGATTACGGACCGGGTGTATACAAGCAGATCATGGGCGCTTGCGCGGGCAATAGGCTTTACAAGCGTGGTTCCGGCGACGACCGCTATGCCGAATGGAGCGAGCCCTGGGGCATTAACAATATTGGATGGGCATATGCGCCGGCGATGGTAGATCTGGATAACGATGGTTTGCTCGATCTCCATGCGGCCACGGGCTTCCTTAGCTTCGATCGTAGCAAGCCAGATGGATGAACTTGCTTATGGAGGGCTGTCGTGTCACAGCCCCATGATCGGCTTTGTCAGCTTGATGCGATCGGTGAGATCGACAAGGAAGCCGGTGAGTTTTGGGTAAAGAATCCCTTTGAGATGCCAAACGCACAGGAAAACCTGAGCTCCTTCGAGCGCAATCGTACTTTCCTTAATCTTGATGGCAATTCCTTCATCGATGTCTCCTTTGCATCGGGAGCGGATATTGATTCCGATTCCCGCAGCGTTGTTGCTGCAGATTTTAATCTCGATGGTGCCACCGACCTGCTAGTCGGCTCGGTTGGAGGTGGCTCATTGCGGTTGTTCCTCAATCGTTTTCCGAAGGCCAATTACTCCCGCATCCGTCTTGAGGGGGCGGAGAGCAACCGTGCGGGTATTGGCGCGCGGCTCACGGCTACGGTGGGAGCGCGGAAACTGGTTCGGGACTTGTTCGCGCACAATGGTTTTATGGGGCAGGGGCCGGCAGAAATCATTTTCGGACTCGGGGAGGCCACAGTGATCGATCGTCTTGAAGTCCGTTGGCCGTCAGGAAGAACACAGGTTTACCAGAATCTTGCCGCGAACCGGTATTTCTTGCTCAAAGAGAAGACGAGATAGCGCAGCGGCGAGAACGCGCGATGATCTCGAAAAATAATTTTTCTTAAAAGATTCAATTTCTTTCTGGAGCCATGCTTCAGTTTGTATAAGCTGTTAGATTCTCCGATGTTGATAATGCATCGGTGTTTTATGACAGATGCTAGGTATTCCCTGACTTTTGACGGGGAGATGCGCGCATGAACATACACACGCAAGCACACACGATTAACATATGAAACCAGTAATAGATCCTCATTCTAAATTTATCGCTTCGGGCCTCGCGGTCTTTTCGGCGATGGCGCTCACGGCCTTCAGTCAGCAGCTTCCCGACCCTCTTCTCTATTATTCATTTGATGTGGAAGACGGGGTGAATGTTGAGAATGCCGGAACCCTTCAGACTGCTGGAACAATTTCTGGGGGTGTCACTTACGGAGAAAGTAAGGAGCCATCGTTCGGGACCGCATTCTACGGAAACCGCACCGGAGCCAACGATGCCTATATTCAGACTGGCTTCACTGGAACCGTCCTCGGCTTGGGCGGTGGAGACGGTAGTGAAGTCTATACCGCGATGGCATGGGTTAAGTGGGATGGCTCATCGGGCAATGTGGACCACATGATCTTCGGACAAGAAGACGGCCCCGGAAACGCAGCCATGCTTCACCATGGGATCCGTGATGATAGCGAAAGTAACGCCCACTATGGTGGCTGGGGTAATGATATTGGTGATGCGGGCGTCGTGCCGGTTGGTGAATGGACCCACCTTGCGTTTCAGTATGATGGGACCGACAAGGTGGTCTACTTGAACGGAGTAGAGTCTGCGCGTGATGCTGGTAGCACGATGTCGGGGCACGCCATGGATGTGATCATCGGCGGTCATGGCCGTGATGCTGCTGATCCTGCCGGACAGAGCTTCAATGGAGCGATCGACGAGGTGAAGATTTATGATGAAGTTCTCACGGCGCAACAGATTTTGGAGGTTCTCGATCCTTTTCGCGAAACTGGCGAGGACAATGAGAACGGTGGCGCTGGCGATGGCATGGACGACGGTTGGGAGGCGGCGAACGGCCTCGATCCCGCCATCGATGACTCTGCCGGGAATCCTGATAACGATGGACTCACCAATCTCGAGGAGTGGAACGGCGGTGATAATCCCACCGACCCCATCGATGCCGACAGCGACAACGATGATCTGACCGACGGTGATGAGGTGAACACCCACGGCACGGACCCGAATGACGCGGACTCCGATGACGACGGCCTCAATGACGGAGCCGAAATCGCTGCGAGCACCCTCCCGCTCGATCCCGATACCGACGGTGACGAAATGAGCGACGGGTATGAGGTTGATAGCGGCCACAATCCGCTCCTTGCAGCTGATGCGGCTGAGGACGCAGACAACGATGGCTCCTTAAATTTGGAAGAATGCCAGCGCGGGACGGATCCGAACGAGCAGGATACGGACATGGATGGTCTTTCCGACGGTGTCGAGGACGGCGGCGGCACTTTCGTCAGTGCGACAGTGACGGGAACCGATCCACTCGTTGCCGACACTGATGACGACGGCCTCAACGACGGCGACGAACTCGTTGCCGGCACAGATCCATTCGATCCGGACACAGACGGCGACACCGTTCCTGATGGGGTTGACGACGATCCTTTATCCGGCGGCGAAGGCATTGCCTTCGGCCTGGTTTCTTACTGGCCGCTCGACGCCGATTTACTGGACGCTGCCGATGACAACCACGGAACTGAAGACGGGGGTGTGATCCCGTTTGAAGTAGGCAAGTTCGATAACGCGATCAACCTTAATGGATCGCAGAACGTTCTTATCAGCGGTGGTGATGAATCTGAGTTTGACTTCACGGGGGGCAGTATGACCGTCTCAGCTTGGTGCACTGCTGCAGCGATCGATACGAGCTGGCAGTGCCTGATCGCCAAGGGTGAGGGCAATGGTTGGCGCGTGCATCGCCGCGGTGGCGATGAGCCACCCGAATTTGCTTGGACGGGCGGCAACGGTGATACCCCATCCCACGGTACCCCGATCATGATCGGCACCGATCCGGAGACCTGGCACCACGTGGTGGGCGTCACCGATGGTGTCACAGGCATCGAAAGCCTGTATATCGACGGTGTCGAAGTCGCCACCAAGGAAGGGGCGGTTCTCGAAGATCGCGGCAACCGGATGCGTATCGGAGATAATCCAGATGCCGCCGGTCGTGGCTGGAATGGCAAGATCGACGATGTTGCCATCTGGGCTCGCGCCTTGTCGGCCGACGAGATCGCCGAAATTTGGGACGAGGGCGACGGTGTCAGTATCGAAGTCTTGCTCGGCGGAGGTGCAAGGGTACTTACGATTACCGATATCGCGGTCGCTAGAAATGGGGACGTCTCACTGACTTGGAATTCGAGAAAATCTCAAGGAACATCCTACGCGGTATTTTCGTCCGATGATCTTTCACTTCCACTGGACGAGTGGTCGGAGGTCGATGATACAGTCCCTACCGGGGGAGAGAATACGAGCTATATTATTCCATCTGACCTTCTGGGTGATGTAGATAAACTCTTCTTCTACGTTCGCAAGAACTAGAAAGACTCGGTTCCGGGTCGCGTGTTTTTCTGAATTGAAAAGCAGCGCGCTCCCGCCAGACAAGAATTTCGGCAGGGTCGTCCTCAGGGCGGCCCTGCCGTTTTTTGTGACCTGAGTTACAAGACGTCGAGAGGCAGTCGCGTTGATGGAGGGTCTGGTAGTGGAGCCAATTTTACTCTGACCGCCTTCGATACCGCGTGAAGTCGAAACGTCCTGGGAGCTCGTTTATGGTGAACGTAATTGTAGTGCTCGACCACTACCGGACTCGGTATTTCACGCTGCAAAGGCGGTGGCACGGTGGCAATGATTATCGAGGTTCTCCTTATCCGCGAGATGCTGGTTAACGCAGGCGACGTCCTGACGCTTGGTCTGAAAATAAAAGACGGGGCAGCCTTTCGGATCATGCCGAAGGATGAGTGAGACTGCAGACGTTCCGTCTTAAAGATTTGATAAGGCTCTAGTTGACCTTGATCAGTTCGATTTCAAAAAGAAGCGTCGTGTTCGGGGGGATAGAAGGACGTCCGCGAGTTCCGTAGGCGATTTTTGGAGGGATCACCAGTTCGATTTTTCCACCCGGGGCGATCAGCTGCAGACCCTCGCTCCAGCCTTGGATGACTTGATTGAGTCCGAAGGTGGCAGGCTGGTTGCGCTTGTAGGAGCTGTCGAATTCCGTGCCATCGATGAAGGTGCCACGGTAGTGAACGGTGACCTTATCGGTGGCGGACGGTTTGGTGCCGTCTCCCGGCTTGATGATCTTGTATTGAAGTCCACTTTTCGTTTCTTTAACGCCGACCTTGGCAAGGTTCTTCTTGCGATAGTCCAAGCCCTCCTGACCGTTCTTTACACTAGGGTCAGCTGGAACTTTGACGTTGCTCTTAAGGGTATCGAAGGCAGCCTGGTCTGCCTTGAATGCCTTGGCTTTGTCTCCCACACGGATGATGTTCACTTTGCTCAGTTGGTCGCCTTTGGCAATTTTATTGATAACATCCAGCCCCTTGACCACGTGTCCAAAGACCGAGTGTTTGTTGTCGAGCCAGGGAGTGGCCTTGTGAGTGATAAAAAACTGACTGCCGTTACTGGCTGGGCCGGAGTTCGCCATGGAAAGAATTCCGGGACCGGAGTGCTTGAGGGAGGGATCAAACTCATCGACGAAACGGTATCCCGGGCTGCCGGTGCCGGTTCCAAGAGGGCAACCACCTTGAACCATGAAGTTGGGGATGACTCGGTGAAAGTTCAGGCCGTCGTAGAAAGGCTGATCCTTTCGAGTGTTGGTCGTCATTTTCCCCTCGGAAAGGGCAATGAAGTTACAAACCGTCAGAGGGGTTTTTTGATACTCCAGAACCAGGAGGATGTCGCCTTTCGAGGTTTTTAGCTCGGCGTAAATACCTTCAGTTAGATCCGCGTCGGCCGCCCGAAGTGGAGCGGCCGCCAACAGAAAAGAGGTAGTAAGTAATGCTAGAATAAGCTTCATTATGGCGTTTTCTCGTTTCATGAAGGTGCACCTTAACGCGAGTTGGGGGAATCCAGCAACCTTTTTTGAGTCGATTGACGGGGGCTTGATGACGGATCTGGGTCGATGATTTTGGGCGGAAGAGGTTGAGTTGAGATGTTCGGAAACGGTGAGACGGGGAATCGGGTGAGAAACCCGGTAGCCTGCGTCCGAAGAGCGTTTAAGGGTCAAAATTAATGACCCGAGGGCATAGTAATCCATCGCGATACGCCTTCGTCCCTCCTTGGATTTTCAAGAAATCACTCCGGCTTTCGTCTCTCTTGTTGTGATTAATCGACGCCAAATGAGGTCATTCAATTTCTCATTATTTGGCCAATAAAACTCCATTCCGGACCATCTCACTGCTTGGAAGCTTTGAGGGACCGTTGAGAGGGTAGAAAGGAGGCTTATGCTACTTTTGGGAGGAGATCGTGTAGATTCTGTGGTCGTGGGAGAGGATGAGGAGTTCTCCACTGGCGTCTTCGACGAAGGCGGTAGGGCGGAATTTTTGCTGCTTTTCGGTGCGGATGAAGATCTTTGTGTTGCTTGATTTCTCCTTCTTATGGTCGAGGGCCCAGAGGGTACCGAAACCCCAGTCGCCATAGAGATATTTTCCTTGGAGAGCTGGGACGGCGGTGCCTCGGTAGTGGAGGCCGCCGGTAATGGAGATGCCATCCTGACGTCCGTATTGGTGGATGGGGTCGATGAATGTCAGTTCCTTGGACGGTTTGTCGGGGTGGGCGTTGGCGGGGTGGGTGGCTTCATTAAAGGACCAGCCATAATTACCGCCATTTTTGATGATGTTGATTTCCTCGTAGGCCCCTTGACCGACGTCGGCGGCCCAGAGTTCCTTAGTGTCTGGATGGAAGGTGAGGCCCCAAGGGTTACGGAGGCCGAGGGCGAAGATTTCGGGGTGGTGGCCGGGTTTATTGAGGAAGGGGTTGTCGGAGGGGAGTCCGTAGGGACGGCTGCCGGCGCGGGTGTCGACGTCAATGCGGAGGATCTTACCGTTATAGACAAAGGTGTTTTGGGAGAAGCG
Organism: Akkermansiaceae bacterium; assembly: GCA_905182405.1. Taxonomy (GTDB): domain Bacteria; phylum Verrucomicrobiota; class Verrucomicrobiia; order Verrucomicrobiales; family Akkermansiaceae; genus SW10. The sequence continues at coordinate 184,573 of CAJJBQ010000002.1, forward strand.
CTGGGGGTCGTTTCCCTTTCCTCCGTCGCCGATGGAGATGTAAAGGTAGCCGTCGGATCCGAAGAGGATGTTGCCGGAGTTGTGGTTCCAAAAGGGTTGGGGGATTTCCAAAAGGACGCGCTCGGTGGTGAGATCGGCTTTGTTTGGATCATTGGCCGAGGTTTGCATTTCGCTAACGCGGGTGTGTTTGGGATCCTGGAGAGAGTAGTAGATGTAGAACTTACGATTCTTGGCGTAGTCTGGGTGGAATGCGAGTCCAAGGAGGCCTTCTTCAAACTGTTTCTTGATGAGGGGGCGGTCGGTGACGTCTAGGAAGGTGATCTCTTTAGACGAGGAACGGTCTTTGGGGAGGATCGTGATTTTCCCGAACTGCTGGACGAGAAAGAGGCGGTCGGATCCATCGGGTGGAATGGCGAGGGCGACGGGGAGTTTGATATTTTGGTTTTGGAAGGTGGGGGTGATTTTGACGAGGGGGGCACCGAGGAGGGAGGCGGCGGAGAGGAGGAACGATAGAAGCGGTTTCATTGGTGAAGAATGAACGCTGAAAGCCGAACCACCAATAATGAATTTTGAATGCTTTCTAGGGGGGTAATTAGACAACAGTTCAACTCTCGCCTTTGAATCAGTGCCGAGATCCGACTTCCTACTCGTCAGTTTTTGAATTAATCTCAACTCCTTCACAGTTTTGACCGGACACTCAACCATCATCCCAACGATCTTAATCGCTGCGCTCCTTTCCATTGGGAAAGCAGGTGCTACGGGTGACGCTTTTTTCAAGCAAGGCATCGTCCCGTTACTGGAAGCGAACTGTATCGCTTGCCACGACGATGAGACCCAGAAGGGAGAAGTCTCGCTAGATACGATCGGTAGCGATTTCACCAACGGTGATACCGTCGCGCTGTGGGAGCGCGTGCTTGAACAACTCGAGATCGGCATAATGCCACCCGAGAAAAAACGGCAACCAAGCGCGGCCGAGCGCGAGAAAATCGTTCGCTGGATCAAAGAGGGGCTCACTTTGGCTGGGAAGGGATTCGAGCTCGAATCGCGCATGCTGCTTCCTGAGTTCGGTAATCGCGTCAGTCACGAGCTCTTGTTCGATGGCTCGATCATCACCCCTCCTTTCACCCCGGCGCGCCTGTGGCGCATGAGCCCGCACATATACGGCGGCAAAAGATACCAGCAGATTCTACGCGGCGGAATCGAAGCGCAGCCCGTCAGTTACAAATCGAAATCCAGTGGTCTCCGCGACTATGCCGCCCAGGAAATAATGGACGAGTCGGGCTTCCTCGCGCTGCAGCTCGCCCTTTCAGACATTATTGCCAACCAGATGCACGACCGCGAGCTCGCACCGATGACCTACGGCCCCGACAAGGGGAAATCCATCCATCTCGCAGGTAAAGAGAGTTTCAAGGTCATTTCAGAAGCTGAAGGACAACCACCACGAGAGGCGCTCGAGCGCGTGATTCGCGAAGAGTTCGAACGGGCCTGCGGTCGCCCGATCAGTGAAGCCGAGTTCCCAAAATACTTAGCCTTCATGGAGCGCAACCTTGCCGAGGGTGGCAACGAAGCCGGTCTCAAGACCACCCTGCTCGGCATCTACCTATCGAGCGAAGCCGTCTACCGGCTCGAACTCGGTCGCGGTCCCGACGACGAACACGGCCGGCGTCTGCTCTCGCCGCAAGAGATCGCCTTCGCCCTCTCATATGCCCTCACTGATTCCCCGCCAACCGCGAATCCGATCATCCAAAAAGCCTATGGGGAGGGAAAACTCAGCAACAAGACCGAAGTCGAGAAAGTCGTGCGTGCGATGATCGCCGCCGGCGCGCCACCGATCCGCAAGCACTTCCCTGCCAGTGCCTTCCACCGTATGATCCAAGAGGGCGAACACGGCTTCGCCTACTACCCGCGCATCGTGCGATTCTTCGAGGAGTTTTTCCTCTATCCCAGAGCCGAAGGAACCTTCAAAGATAGCCCCGGTCCCGGCATGGGAGGGCGCGCGCTGATTGGCGCGCCGCAGGGGCACATCGCGGCCATCGTTAATGAAGATAAACAGGTTTTCGAAGAACTCCTGACATCGTCGCGCTTTAACAACAGCCGCACCCAGCTCCTCAAAATGGTCGACGAACGGCACGCGAAAAAACTCAAGTTCCAGCCAAAAGAAAAAGCCGATGCATGGCGCACCGACATGATCAAAAAGTCCAAGAGCCTCACCGACGACACCTTCCGTGCCGGCATGCTCCATGACCTCAGCTGGCTGCTCACCCACTCCACAAACGACGCCAACGATCCCGTTCACCGCGGCATTTGGGTGCGCACCCACTTGCTCGCCGGTAACGTTCCGGCCCTCCCGATCGGCGTCGATGCCAAGATTCCCGAGGACCACGACAAGACCCTGCGCCAAAGATTCGAGGTCACCAAAGCCCACGAATGTTGGAAATGTCACAAACACTTCGAGCCACTCGGTATGCCCTTCGAGAGCTTCACCGACCGCGGCTGGGTCCGCACCGGGATGTATTATAGCAAGAAACAAAAACGCTTCGAGACCATGCTCACCCCGGACAAGATCAAGTTGGGATTGGAAAAGGACGAACTGGTGGAATTTCCCTTCGACACCAGCGGCAAGATCACTGGCACCGGCGAACGAGGCATCGACGGCCCGGTCAAAGATGCCCACGATCTCGTGCACAAGCTCGCCAAATCCACCCGCGTCCGCCAGTCGATCATCCGGCACTGCTTCCGCTACTGGATGGGTCGTAACGAAATGCTCAGCGACTCAAAAACTCTTATCGCCGCAGAGAAAGCGTATCTCGATAAGGGCGGGAAATTTAGCGAGCTGTTAGTTTCGCTGTTAACATCCGACTCATTCCTCTACCGTAAATGATGACCAATCGAAGAAATTTCACCAAAGGCATCACGCTCGGAGCGAGCGGCGCGGTCTTGATGCCTCTGTTGCGGCAGATGGAAGCTCATGCTGCCGGTCGATCCGACGGGTTCCCAAAACGCTTTGTCTTCGTCATTAAATCGAGCGGCATCACGCCCGCCGCGATCCGCCCGGAGGGTATTGATATTGGTGACGATGACAATCTCCTCGATCTCAAACTTACCGATCATCAGCTCCCACCAACGCTACGATCGCTTGATCCTTTCAAAGAGGAGATGATGATTCTCGAAGGTCTTTCCGGCGCTAACTTCGGGGGGAATCATTCGTCTTATTACGGCGCGCTCAGCTGCCACCACTCGCCGGAAAAGCCCGCGGCAGCTACCCTCGATTGCCTCCTTGGTCAACTCAATCCCGCTCCCTTCAGGAACTACGGGTTCGCCCCCAATGGCCACAGCATCGGCAATAACTACGGCCCGATCGTCCAAGACACCGCGGTCTTTCCAAAGATCTCGGCGTACGGACAGAACAGTCCAATGCCCTACCAGGCCAGCGCGGAAAAAGCCTTCCGCGAATTGTTCGGCAGTGCGCTCGATTTAAAAACGGGAGGCAAGAAGGAGTTCGCGTTGCAGACCAATCTCCTTGATTTCCTCAGCGAGGATACCAAGCGTCTCGCCAAGCAGATTAGTCCGGAGGAGCGCGAGAAACTCGAGCACTACCTGAGCGCGTTCGAGTCCGTCCGCGCGCGTAACAATCAGCTCGTCGTGATGCAGGAAAAGATCCGGAAGAACGCCCCCGAATTCACTAGCCAATATTCATCGACCGTCTTCACCGACCGCGTGTCCACTTTCTTCGACCTCACCTCGGCAGCATTGATCACCGGATTAACTAACGTAATCTCGATTCGTGCCGACTGGCTTAGCGCCAAGTATGCCGCCTTCGGCTTCAAGAACACCAGCGTGCACGACATCGGCCACAACAAAGTCACCGACAACGGACTGAAGTCCGGCGAGGCGCGCGACGTGATTCGCAAATTCCAAATCGAGCAGATCGCCAAGTTGGCAGCCAAGCTCAAAGCAGTCCCTGAAGGTGATGGCACTATGCTCGATAACACCATGATCATCTACCTCTCTGATACCGGCGAGGCGCATCACTCGCGCCGGAAAGAGTGGCCGTTCATTATTGTCGGCGGGCGAGGGCACAAGCTCAAGACCGCAGGGCGCTACCTCCGCTACCCGGAATACGGGAGCTCCGGCCACAAGACGATAGGCAATTGGTATAACACCATTCTCCAAGCCAATAACGGTCCGGCTGAAAATCACTTCGGCCAGCTCGATAATCAACTCAAGGACCTCGATCTGCGCGGGCCACTGGCGGAGATCGCGATCTAGCGCCAGTCCCGACCGGGAGATGAACCCGCTTAACCAATCGCTGATTGAGATGAATCGATGAAAACTGGGACGATATTCTTAGGCAGCTTGAAGAGGCTGCCGTAAACCGGCCCGTCTACCATCACAGCGCCCAGCCTTTGCGATACCGATAATCGATAAATTGGTCGGCTTCAGGAGCTCCCGTAGCACGTAATTTTTTCGGATCCCACTCCAGTTTCTTACCGGAACGGAATGCTACGTTGCCGAGAAGCACCGCTTCCGTCAGGGGCCCGGAATAGTCAAAATCACAAGTGGTCGGCCCACCGTGTTTGCAGGCCTCGATCCATTCCAGGTGATGACCGATCGAGTCCTTGATAACGGGTTCCGGCGTGGTGAATTCGGTGAAGTCTTTTTCGGGCAGAAGGACATGCTTTCCGTAGTCGCAGATTAGCATTCCCTTGGAGCCGACAAAGAGCACTCCGTTTCCCCACTTGGGTAGCTTTTTCTCCGCGAATTGTGGGGGGCGCCGATTTCCATGATACCAAGTCAGGTTCACCGGCGGCTTTTCACCCCGGGCCGGATAGAGGTAGCGGGCGATCAACCAGTTTGCCGCGCTCTCCGCGTGAACTGGCGGGCCTTCCGCCTCGACGGTGAGGGGATGCCGCAATTCGAGGGCCCAATGCGGCAGGTCCATGTAGTGGCAACCGATATCAGCGAGGGTCCCTCCACCAAAGGCCCACCAATGCCGCCAGGAAAATGGAAGGTAGTCTGGATGATAGGGTCGCTCCTCGGCCGGTCCCAACCAGAGATCATAGTGCAGTCCCTTTGGTATTGCTGGCGTATCCTTGGGACGTTCTTTATTGCCGAAGCCTCCGCCGACCCAGACATGTACTTCTGATACGGTGCCGATTGCTCCGCTTTGCACCAGTTCCACCACCCGGCGATAGTTTGATCCCGCATGAATCTGGGTTCCCATCTGGGTGACGCAACGATGTTCCCGGGCAAGCTCCTGGATGCGACGGCATTCGGCCACGGTCCGAGTGAGCGGCTTTTCGCAATAAACATGTCGGCCGCTTCGGATTGCTGCTGCGGTCGCGACGGCGTGGGTGTGGTCCGGGGTGGCCACCACCACCGCTTCGACGTCCTTCTGGTCGAGCAGATGTCGAAAATCGGTATAGGTCCGGGCAGATGGATGTTTCTGCGCGGCTCCCGCAAGCAAGCCCTCGTTGATGTCGCATAAGGCCACGACGTTTTGACTCGAGACATTGCCCAGGTTGTATGCCCCTTGGTTGGCGACGCCGATGACCGCCACATTTAACTTTTCATTGGCCGCATATGTTCGGGCGGAACCCGATCGCAGGATGGTCAAGCCGGCGGTCGCGGCAACGGAGGCCTTAATGAACTGTCGGCGGGTATTCGGTCTTTTCATAGCGTTCGGTATTGGACTACAGGAATCCTCGCATAAGAATCTATAAGCGGAAGTTAATAGAAACAGTAGGATCACATGACCGGCTCCCGTTTGACCCCACGAAGACAAAGGTTTCTGCCTCGTATGTCTTTTTTCTCAAAAAAGAGACCGCCGATTCTTAAATACCCTGCAGCCTGACTGTATTTTCGGCTTTTCGAAGCACCGTGGGAGACGCCCGATTCCACAAACCGTGGGTTCCATTAATCCAAGTGCGGCGATAGCTGTATCCGCAGCTGAGCCGCCCTCTTACAATACTGTTAGATGGAGTGACCCAGTAAAATCCTAAAACACGATGACTACAATTCGGGAAATAATCCCCCCCAAGGATGAGAAAACGGAGTTGGTTAATTTCGTGTGATCATTCATGATTGTCACATGCTAATTTTCGATGCTCATCTGGATCTTAGTCTGAATGCCCTTGAGTATAATCGGGATTTACGTTTACCGCTGGCGGACCTCCGAAAAGTTGAGGACGGCCTATCTGATTTACAGGGACGGAGTCAGGGGATGGTCTGTTTTCCGGAGATGCGCAAAGGTGGGATTGGGCTTTGCGTAGCGACTCAAATCGGTGGCTGTATGCAGCCACCTGGTCCGGTTGCATCGTGGGCATCCCCGGCGCAGGCCTGGGCGATGACCCAAGGTCAACTCACCTGGTATCGCGCGATGGAAGAGGTCGGGGAATTGTCGATGATTCGAACGACGGGAGCACTGAATCAGCACTTGGAGGACTGGGCGGCGGATGCGAAGAATACCCCGATTGGCTATGTTTTGAGCCTTGAAGGTTCTGATTCGATACGAACCTTGGCTGATCTGGAGACGGCCTATGGCTACGGGCTGCGCGCTTTAGGTCCGGCCCATTACGGCAACGGCCGTTATGCGTTGGGACACGATCAGCTTGGTCCGTTGTCGCATAAAGGAAAGGCCTTGATTCAAGAGATGGATCGGCTCGGTTTGATTTTGGATGTGACCCATTTATGCGAAGAAACTTTCTGGGATGCACTCGCTTGTTTTTCCGGTCCGGTTTGGGCGAGTCATCATAACTGTCGGGCTTTGGTAAATGATCCGCGTCAGTTATCGGATGATCAGATTCGAGCGGTGGCAGAACGCGGCGGCATCATTGGTTTGGCGATGGATACCTGGATGATTGTTCCCGGTTGGGAAAAAGGAGTCACCACTCCGGAAGCGTCTGGGGTGTGTTTGAACGACGCGCTTAAGCATCTTGATCATATTTGCCAACTGCTTGGAAATGCTGATCATGTGGGTATTGGGACGGACTTGGACGGAGGGTTCGGGGCCGAACAAAGCCCGAAAGATCTTCATTCGATTGCGGATATTGCCAAGATTCCAAGCCTGTTGCGCGAACGGGGATTTTCTGAGTCGGATGTGGGAAAAGTTGCCCATGGGAATTTTATTGATTTACTTCGGAAGGCATTACCATGAATCAGTCAGATGAACTTAAGAATATTCCTTCTCCCGCATTATTGCTGGATGTTGGGAAGGTGGAATCGAATCTTCAGCAGATGATTTCGGTCGCGGGGGTCGATCGTTTGCGCCCTCATCTTAAAACCCATAAAATGCGGGAAGTGGTTCAGTTACAGATCAGGGCGGGCATTCGAAAATTCAAAGCCGCGACTTTAGCAGAATTGGAGATGGCTGCGGACGCCGGGGCGGCTGAAGTTCTTTTGGCGATCCAGCCGGTCGGTCCCAATATCGCACGTTTGGCTGAAATAATCGTCGCGTATCCAGAGACTTCTTTTTTTGCGGTCATTGATGATCTTGAGACGGCGGCGCTGTTGGATCAAAAATGCAAAGGACTTGGCTTGTTTATTGATGTGGACTGCGGGATGCATCGGACCGGCGTGACCTTTGGTTCATCGCTGGATTTGCTGATTCAGGAGGTCAGAAATTTGTCTCAGGCGCACCTGATGGGATTACATGTGTATGATGGGCACCTGCACGATCCGGATCGGGTCAGTAGACGTGCGTCAGTCCTTGAAATTCATCAGCAAATACAAAAGCACCGCAATGATTCGATGACGGTGATCGTAGGCGGGAGTCCGACCTTCGAGCTTTGGGCTGAAGAGTCTGGTTGGGACTGCAGTCCTGGAACCTCCCTTTTTTGGGACCAGGGGTATTCCGATTCTTTCCCGGAGCTCCCTTTTGAAATCGCTGCCGTTTTGTTAACGCGGGTGATCAGTAAGCCGGGTGAGAACCGCTTGTGTTTGGACCTGGGCCATAAAGCGGTTGCCGCGGAAAATCCTTTAGATCAACGAGTCTTGTTGCCCGAATTACCGCAGGTAAAGTTTCTGGGGCAAAGTGAGGAACACCTGGTCGTTGAAGTCGAGGATTCCCATCGCTTTAAACCCGGCGATCCTTTATTGGCTTATCCTCGTCATATTTGCCCAACGGTAGCCTTGCATCGGTCGGCTCATCTGATGCGCGATGGTCGTTCCCTGAATGAAGAATGGCGGGTCGCCGCACGGGATCGTTAACCCGTTTCCTCTAAATCAATTTCAATGATCAATTCGATTTCGACCGAAATATTTCCCGGAAGGACATTGGTCCCAATCGCGCTTCTGGCGGAAACGCCGCTCTCTTCACCGAAGATGTCACGCATGAGTTCGCTGAAGCCATTCATGACTTGCGGTTGTTGAGAAAAATGTTCGGTTGAATTTACAAATCCAAGGGCCTTGATGATCCGCTTGACGCGGGAGAGGTCTTTGAAATGGTCTTTCATGGTTCTCAGCAGGGCCAGGCCGGTTTGACGCGCCGCGGCTTGACCGGCCGCCAGATCCAAGTCGTATCCGAGTCGACCGGTCATATATTTTCCATTGCCCAGGTATGGGCCGTGACCGGAGATGTAGGCAAGGTTCCCTGCGATGACGACGGGTTTATAGAGGCCGCCTAATGGAATAGATTCCGGTAAGGTTAAGCCCTGGGCGATCAATTGTTCTTCGGCATTATTCATGGTGTCTTCCTTTGGATTCGAGATCAGTCTGTTTGCATTTCTTCACGTTCTTGTTGCAGTTGCTTTAAAGCCTCATCATGGGTTTTCTTATCTGGAGGGGTGATACCTGAAACGAGGATGCCGGCCAAGCTTGAGATGACGAGGGTGGGGATTACCGGGTTACCCCAAATGCTGTTCCACTCTTTGAAGACGAGAGCAGTGACAAATGCCGCGATTAACGAGGTAAGCGCTCCGGCGGCGTTGTATCTCGGCCAAATCCGGCCCAGAATTCCGCACACGCACATCCCGGTCATGAACAAATTGATGATGGTTGAGATGTAGCCGAGGATGTTGTCAGAAACCACGGCCATGATGAGGGCGAAGCCAACCGTTAAGCCGAGTGCTGCTCGTGAATAGGGGACCACTTTTTCTGATGCCGGCATTTTTTTGAAAACACATTGATAAAGATCTCGAATCACGGTGGTGACGCCGGCGATCGCGTCGGAGCTGGCACTGGACATGGTGGCGGAAAGCCCTGCGAGGAGAATGAGCATGCCCAGGCCCATGGGAAGCACTCTTGTGGCCATCCAGGGAAAAGCGAGGTCGGGACTGCTCAATTCCGAATTGGATTGATAAGCCGCCATTCCGATGATGGCGGGGAGCAGGGAAAAACCAAGGTAGAGTATTCCGGAGACGATAAACGCTTTCCGGACATCAAGGACGGAGTTTCCCGAATAGATTCGTTGCCGAAATGAAGGGGTTCCTAAAACCCCGACCGCGATTACCACGATGAGGGAGAGGGAAGGCAGGACATGGATATTCTCCATGAGTTGGGCATTGACGGCTTGTAAATTCTCCCAGCCGCCTGCCGCGCGAACGGCGAAGAGAGCGGTCAGGAGAAAGCCGACAAATAAAACGACGGCTTGGATGGTATCGGTCCAAACGACCGCCAGGTATCCTCCGATGACCGCGTATACACCGAAGCCGACCGCGATCCAAATTTTCGCCCAAAGCGGATCGATTCCGGTGACAAAGACCAAATACATCCCGCCGCCAAGAATATGAGCCCCCAGCCAACCGACACTGGAGAGGTATGTGAAGACGCCGACCAGATTCTTAACGGCTCGATTTCCTCCGACATAAGAAGAAAGCTCTTCGGCCATTGTCATGAAGCGGTGTTGGCGCATGGGGGCGAAGAGCCAGGCCGCCATGAAAATACCCAAAGCGCCGCCTAGTCCATACAATGATCCCATCCAGCCACTCTGATAAGCTTTTCCGACCGCTCCCATCGATGACCCTGTGCCAACCATCGTTGCAACGGTCGTGCCAAGAGTGAGAAATAAAGGAAGGGCGCGCCCGCCAAGGAGAAAGTCATTACCACTTTGTTTTCGGCGGGAGATCCAGCAGCCGAATAAAATCATGGCGAGAATGTAGAGAAAGAAGCAGGTTAGAAAGAGGGAGGAGTTCATATCAATATCGGCCATAAGGGTATGATGATTTCATCTCTTTTTTCATGCTATGCCTTATTATCATAAGGCCGCCAACTGTTTATCCCATCCCTCAAAATTGGGAAAAGAGCCCTCTTCGGAATCTTTGTGGTAGGATTGATTTTCAGGGCCGCTGCCTGCGATTGTGGCGTTAGTGCTCCCCCATACTGGTGCAGGGATTTTCTTTTTGGGTGGATCGCTTGAGGGCCTCGTTGAGGGAATCGGAGAGGGGAGAAAAGGGGGGCGCACGAACGCAGATCCACGTGCCGTGGGGGCTTAGTAGTAAGCTGGTAGATCAAGTGCGTTACTCCATTGTGGCCTATCGTCGCAAATCGTAGCACACTAGGCGTGTGTCCATGGCGTTCTGGTTGATGTAGAGCAGTCCGCGCGACACCACAGGAACGCCCCAGGTCTCCGGCGCTCGGAAGAGCTGTGCCTGGGAAAGAATCTTGGCGCCTTTCGGGCTTAGATCAAGCCAGAGAAGGGTTCCTTGGGCTCCGAGGCACAGGAAAGCTCCGTCGATGTGGAGCAGGCTGGCCCGTCCCAAACGCGCGCCTTCAAGAGCAAGGCCGTCCCGCCACATTTCACGACCGGTCGCGATCTCGTAGCAGACCATCTCGGTTCCGCCGGTGCCCGACACCCCGTAGAGATAGTCTTCATGGGCTACAGGGGTGGTGAATTGGCTGCTGAATTGCCGCGCTTGCCATCGCAGCTTGGTGCTGCCATCGGGAGCGAAGTCGACCATGGCGCCGCCCTCGGTGTAGCCCTCGGTGACAAAGGCGGCATTGCCGATCACGACCGGCGAGGCGGCGTTGACCGAGGTATACATCCGTGCGCGCCAGGGAAAAGTGCTCTCCGCTTTACCGATTTCCGGGTTGATGCTGAGAAGGCCCCCCGCGGGAGGATCGGTCATGCCACCGGCGAAGACAAGGATGCGGTCTCTGCCGTGGATTGTCGCCGGCACCGGTGAGGCGTAGCTGGCTTGCCAGTCGTGTTTTGTTGTCCAGATGAGCTTGCCGGTTCTCTTGTTGAAGCCACCCACGCAGAACTTACCGCCGACGTTGACGATGAGTTGATCGCGGTGGACAAGAGGGCAACCACCTCGTCCGAAAAAGAAGGGCGCGGGTCCGTATTCCTCGTCGAGATTTTTCTTCCAAACAAGCTTGCCGGTTGTCAGGGAGAGACAATGTAGGTCACCACGCACTCCGACTGAGAAGACCAGATCACCGTCGATCACGGGCCCGGAGCGCGGGGCATCCTTGGTTCCGTAGCTCGTTTTCAACGTGACAGGATAATCGAATTTCCAGTGACGAAGGCCGGTTTCGGGGTGAAGGCATTCGATGACCTCGCGATCCTTCAGGGTATAGATCATCACAAGGTGGTCGCCTGAGACGACAGGTGGTGCATGGCCGCCTCCCCGGGACACTTCCCACACCATCTTCGGGCCCGCGGTTGGGAGGGACTTGAGGAGACGGGTCTCCTTGGAATGAAGGTCATGACGCGGACCCAAGAAGCGCGGCCAGTCTTCAGTCACGGCCTTCTTGGATAGGGGCTTCGCAGGTGCGTGGAAGGTAAGACGGTCGAAAGGCTTGGGCGCGGCGATCGCAAGTGGGACAAGGAGGAGGAGGGCAGCGGGGGAGGGGTTCATGACAATCGGTAGCGCCGCTTTTCCAGCGACCAAAGAGATCGCAGTGAGTGGGTGGAGGAAAGGTTACCCTGGCAGGTCGCCTTTTTCCAGCACGCTCTTCGCGCCACGCGTCCAACCACTCCAGCGGTGGAGTATACTTTTCAGGTAAGCATCGAAGAAGAACCCTACTCAATGTGATTAGGACGTGATGGGAATGCGGTTCGCGATGTTGCGCACCACTTTAATAATAGGTTGCTTTTTTAAACTGATATCAGATTTGTCACAAAACCCTTGCACTAAAATCTTCTAATGAAAGTAAACTTCAGGTGTCCCAAAGGGAGGATATTAGGACCGCTTCGTCTACCATTTCCGTGAAAATATTACTGTGTTCGCAACTTTCTGTGTGCTCGCGCTGAAGCTCGTTATTACTACGGCGATAGCCTCTTCACTAGTGGGCTCAATCTAATTGTCCCGCTGAAGTTCGAGATCCAGGAGGCACCCGGCAAGGGCAGCGTGCACGTCAAAGTTGGTGACCTGACCGCTGGCGGAGATTACCTCTCTGAAGCTCTCGTGTAAGTCGTAGGACCAACAATGATGTGCTCTTCTGAGGCTGCACCGATCTGCCTAGGGTGTTTCAGGCAGACGGCGGCGATGGGGCCGCGACAATGCTGGCGTGCGCCGAGGGTGGAAAGCAGTTCAGGCATCTGGCTGCCTGAGGAATATCGATGTGCAGAACAAAGCCGTCCAAGACTCCAACTTCAGGGCTTGTGGGGTATACAGCGCCGCAAGGATAAAACCGGCGTCGAAATGCAGAAAGCGAAGTAATCGCGATTCGAATTCATTTCTGAGGAATAGCGCTGACGAAGTGCACTCCCAATTTGAGGGCCTCGCTCCCGGCAGAATTCGAATTCATAATTCTGTGTGCTGATCCGAGCTTCAAAATTCGGACCACTTAAGATGCTAGCGAGGAAAACTCACCTTTAATCACTTGCTACCCAGATGGTGTAATGTTTCGGCAAAAGCCTTGCCGATTCCTGCCAAGATTTTAGCTGATCCCTTGTAGTGGTAATCGGCATTTGTAATTCCCTTCAATAGTTCAAGGTCGCGAGCGGTATACAGGTCGGCTTGGAATTTTCTAATCGCATCTAAAACCTCCTTCTTCGAAAGCTTCTCTTTCTTCAGCTCCTTCTCTTTGGCCCGCACCTGCGACCGCTTCTTGTCAACCGCATCCAGCTCGAGATCCCAATACTTCTCAGTCAAAACTGCGATCACGTTTCCCTTAAATTCAGGCATCGAAGCTGGAGCCGCCATCGCATCGCGGAAACCTTGGTGAGTTGCTTTGTATCGCTGCTGGTTTTTTTCGTAGAGATCGGTCGGCCCACCAGCCCCCATCACCCCGATCACAAAAGGCAACTTGGGTACGCCCAGATCCTTGCGTACGTCGCGGATGAAGTGAGCCATCACGTCACTGTATTTATCATAGCCACCGGCTTGACCACGATTCGGATAGGTCCCGCTATCGACCATGTCATTCCAACCCTGGAACCAGACAAAACCGGCGACTTCATAGCCTTCCTTGGCATTGTAGCCAGGATGCACCTTGCCCGGATCAGCAAGGACTGACTTCACGTGCTCCATCATCATGCGGTAATAATAACCAGTCGCTTCAGCCTTCTCCTCCTTAATCTTGGAAAGATCCTTCCCCTGTTTTTTGAAGGTCTCCACTTGCTTATCATTAAACTCATATGGCCCGGCACTTGGCGAACGGAAATCGGTATTGATAGACTTACCACCCCAGGCCGTCTTGATGATCAGGATCGGCTCATTGACCAATTTTCGCGTGTAGATTCCAAAGGTGAATTCCGGCCCAATCTTTTCGCCAGCTTCAGTCGAAACCTTCCGTGATCCAAACCCCGCCGTCAATTTTCCAACCCCCGGTTTGTCCTCGGCTTTCCCGGTCCGATAGGTTAGCCAGACATCATCAAAGATAGTCGGTGTTCCGTCTTCCCCCCGCATCTCCTTCAACATTGGTGCGGTCTTCGGATCCATCCCGATATGGTCAAAGGATGATATCTTGGCGTGCCCTTCCATGTTCGACTGTCCGGAAAGAATATAGACCTTCATCGGCTTGGCTGCCAAAAATGAAGAAGTTACAACCGTAAAACAAAGACTTAGTAGTGATCGGTTCATCCTAGAAATGATGCACGGCACCCTCTCAAATCCAATCATTATCGACTGAAGAATTCCATGATTCCACTCGATCGCGAACACTGCAAGAAGGCCCTCGTGCACGAGAAGCACCTCGTCCATGACTTCTTTCGAGGATGCGTAGGAGTTGAGCTGCTTTCTCTTCCGCTCAGTATAGCCAGCAACTTACCTGGTGCCGGGAAAAAGTGTCCAGCGGTTTCAGGGGAGGCTTGTGTTCAGCACACTGCGGCATGGCGACCGGACAGCGCGGCTGGAACGGGCATCCCTTGGGCGGATCATGGTGCGAAGGGATGTCCCCAGTGATCGAGATTTTCTTCTTTTCGCGACCGGGAAGGGGCTGCGGAATGGCCTCCAGGAGGGCCTGGGTGTAAGGATGCTTGGGTGAAGAATAGAGTTCTTCGGCGGACGCTCGCTCGACGAGTTCACCAAAATACATGACGCCCACCTCGTGGCTAATGTGTTGGACTACCGCAAGGTCGTGCGAGATGAAGAGGAAGGAGATTCCGAATTCCGCCTGCAAGTCGCTGATCAAGTTGAGGACCTGGCTCTGTACCGAGACGTCGAGCGCCGAGACAGGTTCGTCCGCGACGATGAACTTCGGTTTAAGGGCGAGGGCCCGCGCGATTCCAATCCGCTGGCGTTGTCCGCCTGAAAATTCGTGAGGATAGCGGTCGGCGACCGATTTCCGTAGTCCGCAGATTTCGAGGAGACGCATGACCTCGGCATCCCGGTCCGCCTTTTCGCCGACCTCGTGGGTGTCGAGTGGTTCACGAATGATCTGTCGAACAGTCATCCTCGGATTCAAGGAGCCATACGGATCCTGGAAGATGATCTGCATGTCGGCCCGTGCTTTCACTAATGCTTCGCGATTGAGAGAGAGGATGTCTTGGCCATCGATGCGCACCTCGCCCGAAGTGACATTCTGAAGGCGAAGGATCGACCGGCCGAAAGTCGATTTTCCGCAACCCGACTCTCCAACGAGACCAAAGGTCTGGCCCGCCTGGATGTCGAGGCTGACCCCATTCACGGCCCTGACGTCGCCCATCCGACGGTTCAGCAGGCCACCCTTGATCGGGTAGTAGGTCTTAAGGTTTTTTACCTGTACTAGTGGCTCTTCCATGGGTTTAATTAGTTGGGAATGAAACACGCGACTTTTCCGCCGCTTTCCGTGTCTTCAAGAGGTGGCTCGTTTTCCCGGCAACGATCTTCGGCCTTGGGGCAACGCTCCGCGAAGCGGCATCCTTTGGGGAGATTAGCGAGGTCGGGAACCATTCCTTCAATGATGGGCAGAGATTCGAGTTTCTCCTCACGGATGCGTGGGATTGAATCGAGCAGGCCTCGGGTGTAGGGATGTTTAGGGTTCTCGTAGAGCTTCTTCGTTTCGGCCATCTCGATAATCTTGCCGCAATACATCACCACGACGCGGGTGCAGGTCTCAGCGATCACACCGAGGTCGTGCGTGATCAGGATCATCCCCATGTTCATTTCACGTTGGAGACGACTGATCTCCTCCATGACCTGAGCTTGCACTGTAACATCCAGCGCGGTGGTGGGCTCGTCCGCAATGAGCAGTTTGGGACTGCAGGAGAGAGCCATCGCAATCATGACCCGCTGTCGCATCCCGCCGGATAGCTCGTGAGGATATTGATCGATGCGCTTCTCTGGTGATTCGATGTTGACGGTTCGCAGCATTTCGATGGCCTGCTTCTTCGCGTCGACCTTTGAAACCTTCTGGTGCACGCGGATGACTTCGACCATTTGGTTGCCGATGGTGAAGACCGGATTGAGGGCGGTCATCGGCTCCTGGAAAATCATGGAGGCGAGAGAGCCGCGGACCTTCCGCATCTTCGTCTTCCGGCTGGGAGACGACGTCAATACCGTCCAGTTCGATGGAGCCCCCGGCGATTCGTCCCGGAGGGTTGGGAATCAATCTCAGGATCGAGAGCGCGGTGACGGATTTTCCGCAACCCGACTCGCCGACGATCCCGAGGGCCTCTCCCTCTCCGACCTCGAAGCTGATGCCATCGAGTGCCCGGATGACGCCCGCCTCGGTCTTGAACTCGACGACGAGATCGCGGATGCTGAGGACGGGCTTGGAAGTGGATTCGGACATGATCGAATTAGGAGGAAACTTTTTTGGGGTCGAGCGCGTCCTGCAGGGCATCGGCGAACATGTTGAAGGCGATCACGAGCACGAAGAGGAATCCGGAGGCTCCGAGGAAGTTGCCGAAGTGTCCGCGTCAGCACGTCACTGGTGGACTCGGAGAGCATGGTGCCCCAGCTGACTCCATCAACGACGCCCAGGCCTAGGAAAGTGAGGATGACCTCGCTCTTGATCGCCCCGACGAAGGCGATCGTCGATTGCACCAGCAGGATGTGGGTGGTGTTAGGCATGACGTGGCGGCGGACGATCGTCAGCGGGCCAACTCCGACCGCCTTGGCGGCCTGGATGTATTCGAGGCTACGGATCTTGATAACCTCGCCGCGCACGATGCGGCAGGTGCTTGACCAGAAAGTCGCGATCATCGCTATGTGCATTCCCCAGGGCTGGAGGGGACCATCCTTCAGCGAAAAGGCGACGGCTGCCACGAAGAGATAGAAGGGAATGGCATCGATGCAGCCGTAGAGCCACATGATGACTTCATCCACAATGGTGCGGTGGAAGTAGCCCGCGATCGCACCGAGGATCCCACCGATCGCGGTCGAGGTGATGGCCACCATCAACCCGACCTCGAAGGCGGTTCTGGTTCCCTGGATTGCGCGGGAGAAGATGTCCTGCCCGTTGATGTTGGTGCCGAACCAGTGGGCCGAGGCTCACGCCTTCGAATCCAATTTCGCCAATTTGGCTCCAGTTCTGGCCGATGAGTCCGGAGGCGACCAGGATAGCGATGACCCCGTAGATGCCCACGACGATCATGGCGGCTACGCCAACACGGTCGCGCATTAGTTTCCGACGACTCTTGCTCCAGAGCGATTCCCTGCCGGTATTGCCTCCTTCTTCACTCATGATTCCGGATTATTGGCTGTAGGAGGTTCTTGGATCGATCATCTTATAGACGATGTCCGTGATGATGAGGGCTAATACGTAAAGTGCGGCGGTCCAAGTCACCACGGCTTTCACGATGGGAAGATCACCATTGGTAATGGCGTCGTAAGTGACCAGACCGACTCCGGGAATTCCGAAGAATTTTTCCACGACGAGGTTGCCGGCGATGATCACGAAGGGAATGGTGATAATGATGCGCGTTGAGATGGGAATCATGGCATTTTTGAGAACATGCTTGATCATGATTTTACGGTTGCTGACTCCGTAGGCGCGTGCCGTCCGCACATAGTCTTTGTTGAGTTCTTCCACGATGACGGCCCGGAAGAATCGCGTGTTGTAGCCGAGCGCGACGAAGACGCTGGCGAGAGTTGGCACCGTGACATAGGACCAATAGTGGTACCAGTAGTAGTAAGCGATCTCAAAAGTGGTGGCATCGGGGTAGTCGGGTGGAGGTTCCACCCATCCCTGGACCGGGAACCAGCCCAGGTTGAAGTAATCGTGCAGAAGATGATTTGAAAGGCAATGACGACCATCAGGTAGCTGACGCTCATGCCAATTGAAGCAAGGACCATGATGCCTTTGTCGTTTTTCTTTCCGCGATGGTTGGCGGCGTAAAGAGCCAGGAGGATCCCCAGGACGTTGGCGAGGATGAAGGCCGGGAGCGCAACCAAGAAGGAAACAGGGACGCTTTTTTTCAGGATGGCAGAGACTTCTTCCTTGGATGACAGGGAAGTGCCGAAATCGAGAGGTGACAACTTCCTTGAGGAAAAGGATCCGTAGCGCATGAGGAAAGGGCTGGTCATAGCCGAGTCTGCTGGAGTTCGGCAATCTGCTTCCGGGGTTGGGTTCTTACCTAGAATGGTGTAGGTGAGATCCGGTCCGAAATAGACCATGAGGAGGAAGCTGATGAAAGTGACTCCGATCAAGAGCGGGATCGAGTAGAGCAGCTTTCTGAGAGCGAATTGTAGCGTTTCCATCTTGGTCTACTGGTCCCGTTCATCAAAGACGAGGGCGTATTTGAGAAGGCTTCCATGAGGATTGCGTGAGGGAAAGAAGACAACGTTTTTGTGCCAGATGAACGGGGAGTTTCTGGAGAGCCCGCAAACTGCAGGAACTTCGTCGATGATGATCTGGTTGAGTTTTCTGTAAATTTCGGTTCGTTCCGGTCCGGGTTGCATCACGATGGATTCCTTGAACATTTCGTTATACTTCGGGTCATTGAAGTTGGAGGAATTTTGATCCCGGGCTGCCATTTGGTCCGTAGAAAAGTTGGAGCACGTTTTCGGCATCCGGATAATCCAATCCCCAAGCCATTCCGATCAGGGTGCATTCACGTTGTTTGACCTTTTTGTTGAAGTCCCCGAATGTGGCGTAGGGCACAAGGGGATTTTTTCGCGCGGGTAACCTATTTTCTCCATCCAGCCGCGGAATTGTTCGAACATTTGTGTGTTCTGCACACTGGCGACGCCGTTGAAGTCGAGCACGGGGAGGTTGTCGGCAGTCCATCCGCCTTCTTTGAGGTAGGCTTTCGCTTTCTCGTAATCGGGCTCGGTCATTTCTGGAGTGAAGGCGCTCGTCGTAGCCGTCGAGGCCGGGAGGAATGGTGCCGGGAACAAGGTCGCCGTCCCGTTGTAAAATCGACGGCTTCCGTTGCGGCCAGTCGTAGGCGGCGCTGATGGCTTTGCGGAGGAGGAGGTTGCGTCGGTTTTGTTCAGGGTCCGGAATGATGGCCAATCTTCGGGTCCGACATGTTGAAGTAGAGATAACGATTCCCCAGTTCGGCAGGTTCATTGCGGTGAACTTCTTGGCGTATTCGGATTTGAGAACGAGCGGATTGAGTTCTTCGGCGACCTGTTTGGTCTTTTCGGTCGGGATGCTGCCGTAGTGGATTTCGCTCCCTTTGTTCAGAGAATTCCAACGGGTCATGCGTTCCTTCATGAAGTAGACCTCGGAGGTGTCCATGATGGGGAGCTTCTTGCCCTGAAGTCTCTCAAGACCGAATCCCGCTCTGGGTTTCGGGATCGTAGCCTTCCTCTTCGAGGTCGAAGATCTCCTCACGGTAGTTTTCGTTCCGACCAGGACGGCTTTCTTGGTGCTGAAGGACTTCAGTTTGTAGGGGCCGCTACCGACCGGTTTGAGTCCGAATTGCTCTCCGTAGTGATCGACGGCCTCCCTCGGGGTGACCGACGAATAGCCCATCGCGAAGGTGTAGGTGAGCTGGGGGAAGGGCTTGTTGAGAATGATCTGGATGGTGTGGTCATCCAGCGCCTTGAGTCCTTCGATCGGCTTCGAGTAGTCGGCTCCGGCTTCCTTCCATTCGTCGAGTCCCTTGATTTTCTTCTGCCAAAGCCACTCGCCCTGAGATCGGGCCTTGGGATCGAAGAGCCGTTGCATCGAGTAGACAAAGTCGCTCGCGACCACTTCGCGTCCTTGGCCGCCCGGGAAGCACTCGTCGTCGGCGTAGAGGACGCCTTTCTTGATTCGAATAGTGTAGGTCAGACCATCTTCGCTGACTTCCGGAAGGGCCTCGCGAGCCGCGGCTTCAATTCGTAGGGACGTGCGAGGTATTTGTATTCGTAGAGCTGGTCGTAGATGCTCGTGGTCATCAGGTTGGCATACTGCGTCGCCGACTGGACCGGATCCATGGTGACTGGAGCTCCGTTCTCGGAAAACCGGAAGACGGACAAGTTCTGTGCCCGGTCGCTGAACGGACGCTTGCAGCAAGTGAGTAGGGCTACCGAAGCAAGGGAGGCCACAAGGCTGATGGTTCGAAAAAACATCATTAGGCTGTGGCGATGAGGTGAGATCCCTTGCGCGGAATCCAAAGGTTATGCTGAGAGTAATACCAGTTCATTGCACTAAATTTCTCCAAATCAGGATATTCAACAAGTCTGCCCTGCCAAGGATTATTATCCTAATAGGTATTCACTTCGAAACGATTTTTGAAGCTCTTAGTGAGCGGATTTTCAAGAGGGGTATCTGCACGGTGTCGGTCATTGGGTTGCCTTTCCGCTTATGCCGAACGAGGTCTCCAATCTTCTCGCTATCTTGGGGTAGCCTCATTTGATGGAGATGTCTGTAGTCTGAAGAAGACCGTCCCTCTGCTTGGATCCACTGGAAGCCGCAACGTCATTTTAGTGGTATTCAAGTTAGTAATGCTCGCTGATATTTTCGGGATGGGTAAGGATCTCCAGTCAGCAACGTTGCGAGAAGCTTAGACCTCTCAAGAGAGACTTTGATGATCGCATGGAAGTTCACTCCCAATCTCCACCTGCTCTCCATTCAGCGAACCTTCGACGCCCATCAGAGGGGTGTGGGTTGAGTTGGATTTATTCCCCGCGTATATCTCCCTCAGTTAGAAATACCATCGCCGTCGTTGTCCGCTGATCCAGGGCCCACGTTGTAAATCTCGATCCAGTCAGATGAGTTTCCGTTGCCATCGTTCAGCGTCTCGCCCGTTGTCTCATGCCGTGGGGTCTGCCAGAAAAGCCCGTCTGGTAGGGGAAGGTTGCCCCCTGTTTAGGAGCCTCGTCTTAGTCGGGGACGGAAGGATTCTCTCCACTGATAATCTCTAGAAAATAGGGGTCATCACTAACGGCTCGCAGTTCACGCGTGAGGTAGCTCATGGCCTCTTTGCTTCTTTGTTGGATGCGGCGTTCCAACTCAGATTGGAGTTTATCGAGGTAGCGCGTCTTGGCTGCTTGGAATTCGCTTTGATAGTCCTCCCAAAGTTTGGTTTGCTTCTCGAGAGCCTTCTCGTGGAGTTCGCCGATGAAGCGACGGGCTTGTTCGCTCCCTAGATCGGGAGGGATTTCACCAGCCTTTTTAATCTCTTTTGTAATGGAGTTAATGTAGTCTTTTGCTTCTTGGCTGAAGCGGCGGGCCGTCTCCGTCTCTTTCTCGAGATCATCGAGAAATCCCTCGAGATTTTTCTCATGGCTCTTTTGGTAGCGCTCGTAAGACGATTTTTCGTCAACGACAATTTTCTGACGGAGGGCTGTGAGCCACTTTTTGATATCGGTAGAGCCGCGGGCGTCGTCCTTGCCCGGCATGTTGCGGCGGGAGCGGGCGGACCATTCCAGTAGGAAAGCTCCGGCTTGACCTGTAGCCCGTCCCGAATTGTGATAACCAAATTCACCATCTGCTCCCCTTCGGATCTGCAGGACTGGCTGAAGGGTATCCTTGAGATCAGGTTGGCCTGGCGCCCACGTCACAAACTCGAAGCGCTCGGCGGTAACAAAAGTCCAGCGTTGTTTAGGCGGCGCCGAGAGGCTTGCTCCGACCCAAAGACCATCATAATCACTCAGGTAAGATTGCATTGACTGCAGCATCCAACCACCTTCGGCGGATGATGAGGGTACGGCTAGATGACCCCCCGCGGTTGTGGCGAGGGCGGATGCCTCATCCCAGGAAAGGGACTCAGGGACGATGAGAAAGCGAGAACCGCCGACGTCACGCGTGCCGGTCGGGAAGATAGGGATTTGCTTTTCTCTGAAAGCAGTGGCAACCCGTTTAATTTGTTGCCGGAGTGATCCTGGTTGTTCACCTGATTCGTGCCATTGGAGAAGGAAGGGGAGTTCGCGGGACGCAGGAAGATCCTCTAGAGCGGGGCCGGGGAGAAGAGCGGCAAAATCCTCGCCGTCCTTTTTTTCGGGAGAGTCATCCGGTTGTCCCGGAGCCCAGAGGTCCGTGCTCAGGACGTTTCCGTTGGCCCAATGCCATTTGGATTCGGTGCCCGAATCCGAGAGTCCCAACCAGTGAGGAGATTTGAAACCGAAGGCCTCGAGCACCCAGCTGAGTGCCTCCTTCTCCTCCAAGACGGCCAGTTGTGCGCCGTGGGCTTCCGCAAAGTGAGAGGCTCGCAGCCAGGAGAGAGGGCTCCGGACGAGAAAGAAGTAGGAGTCATCTCGTTTGAGTGTGCCTTCGGGCATTTCCGCATAGTTGCCCTTGCGAAGATCAGGACGAAGACGGGCAAGGGTATCGATTGGGCTCTCGACTTTGCTTTGTTCCGGAGGGAGCGGGGCTGTCTTAGGCTTGGGTGGAAGATCAGTTTCCGGGTTCTCGATTAGGGTTTTATTTTTTGTGGCCAGTATGGGCTGCTTCTTTGGATCCTTTGTGGCGGAATTCAGGATCAGGTCCGGGGCTGGGCTTATAGCCGGAGAGTTATTGTTGGACGAAGCCCCAATGATGCCGCCAGCGATCACGAGCAGCGCGACGATCGCCGCTGCAATCAAAAGTCCGGACTTAGGTTTGGAGGAAGAAAGGTGGGGCGGTGAAGGAGATTGAGGGGGCGCTCCGGCTACCGGGGAGCGCATAAGATTTCCGCTGGCCAAGCGCCTAATGACCGCGTCCAGTTCATCTGCCATCTCCGAGGCGTTCGCGTATCGCATTCCGGGCGAAGGGATGGGTGGCCCGGCGGATGATCGTGTCGAATTGGGGGTCGCAGATCGACAGGCTGGACGGCTTCTGCCAGGGGGAGGGAGGAAGTTGTGCGGTCAGGAGTTCGTAAAAAAGAACCCCGATTGAGAAAATATCCGCCCGCTGGTCGACGGTGTTTGGGCTTTCAAGAACCTCGGGGGCGGTGTAGCCGGGAGTGCCCCAAATGATCTCGTCGGGGTTGTAGTCCTCTCCGACTGGGCGGGCCAGTCCGAAGTCACCAATCTTCGGCACAGCCTCGGGGTCCAGCAGAATGTTGCCCGGCTTGATGTCCCGGTGGAGAATGCCGCCCTGATGCGCGTGGGCCAGCCCTTGGCAGATCGCCGAAATGATCCGGGCTGCCGCGGTCTGTTCAATCGCCTTGCCATGCGCGGAGTGGTGGAGGGACTTCCCCTCCACGAGTTCCATAATGATATAAAGCATCCCGTCCGCGTCTCCGAAGTCGTATACTGCGATCAGGTTCGGGTGGTTGACTTTGGCCATCGCTTTGGCCTCCGCCTTGAAGCTGGCCCGGAACTGAGGGTCAGCACCAAATTGTTTGGGGAGGATCTTAATGGCGACGGGGCGATCAAGCGATTTCTGTTGGGCGCTGTAGACTGCCCCCATTCCCCCCTGCGCGATGAAGTTACCAAGTTCGTAGGCCGGGAAAAGCTGGCGGAGTTCTTCGACCTCGGGGGCGTGGAAGGTGGCGTCGGAAGCAGAAGAATCCATAAAAAGTGGGGGTAAATGATATATTAGAATGGATTTCCAGTCACGCAAGAAGCTATTTACGGTTAGTTCAAACGCTTCATGACTGTGTGGCAACCGAAGTGAATGTGGACAAGGACTATCGTCTTGCAAAACTCCTCCCGGAAAATTGACTCCCTTGATCGGTGTTGCAGATTTTAGACCTACGCCCTGTGAGCGCCATGGCATTGCGCAAGGCTTGCACACAAAACCCACTGTCAATAATGTTACTTAGTTCCCAGCTCAAGACGGCTCGGCTCCTCCAATCCATGATTTGCATGAGATGACGAGTTTGGTCGCGACCGATATTCCAAGCGTCTTTCCGTAATTCGCGAAAGAGTTTTCGCTGACCATAAAAAGGTCACTTTGGTGCAGATTTCTTTGAGTTCTTTCTTCCATGCACTCGTCCGGGTGGGTGCCATGTCGTTGTATGTTGTAATCTGGTATCTTTTAGATACCGATTTAAGCTGATTTTTCTGATTCTTACGAGCTGCTGAATTTGAGGGGATGAGATCATCTTCCAAGTGGTGGTGTGTGTTACTTTTTGAAGCATATTTAGATTCTAGGAAAAAAGCGTGAGATTCTTGGAAATCGACGTTGAATGGAGGGGATGAGTCGTAGGAAAGATAAGACCGTGCGTTTGAAGGAGGAGTCGGAAGCCCCCAACGCCTTCGGGGCCCTTGGAGCCTTGGATGGGCTCGGTGATCTACCTGCGGGGCCTGAGGAGCCTGTCTCGGTAAAGATTTCGAAGCGGGGTCAGAAAAATATGAGTAGGGGTCGGGTCGATATCGTCCGCCAGACCGCTCATCGCGGCGGAAAAGCGGTCATCATCATCAAAAACTTCACGGGCATCGGCCTTCCTGAAAAAAAGGAACTCGCAAAGGTCCTAAGAAAATCCTGTGGGGTGGGGGGAACCGTGAAAGATGGCTGTATTGAAATTCAAGGCGACAAGCGAGACGAGGTAAAGCGCATCCTCACCGAGGCTGGCTTCAATCCGGTTTTCGCTGGTGGGTAAGTGATGTTGGTCAGGTCTTTGGTGTCCCGATTTACTGTGGGGATGCCCCCGCTTGTAAAAAAGACGCTACCTTCGATGACTACTTGCGCTTCCCACTGGAAGGCTCTTTTTTCAATCGCCAACCCCGGATGCGGCCAATGGAGTAACGGGAACTCTCCCTCATGCTACTTGGAAAAGTGTCTTTGGTGTTCTCTCCGATGACGAAGACCTCGATCACGATGGCTTGTCTGCGATGATGGAGTTTAATACCGTGATCCGGAAGCTTCCCGATCCAGTCACTGATTTCGACAGGAAGTTCTTGCGGGCTCGGTTTGAGTATTTCGAGTAGGCGGCCTACTTGTGCTCGTCATCGGTCTTGTCCTCTTTGCAGGAGAGGAGGTAGGCGACCATGTCTCGCATCTCTTGTTTGTTGAGGATGCCGGCCATTGGGGGCATGGCTGAGACGGGTTTGGATTGGCTAGCGATCTTGTCTTGGGCGATGACAGTGATGGCCTTTTCGATTTTCACGCGGGAGTTCCCTTTTTCGTCCTTGGTGAGAATGGTGCCGCTGATGGCGGTGCCATCCTTGAGGGTGATCGTTCCGATGCCGAAGCCTTCCGCGACTTCCGCGCCAGGATTGATGAGGGACCGGAGGAGATATTTAGCGTCGTATTTTTCACCAATCGCACCGAGCTCGGGGCCGACGTCGGCTCCTACTCCATGCATGGTGTGACAGCGCTGGCACTGGGCGATTCCGTGCCCGTAGAAGGCCGCTTTCCCTTTGGTGGCATCGCCGCCGGTTTCACAGAGGACGGTCCACTCGGCAAAGGGTTCATTCTCGGGAAAGGTGAGGCGGAATTGAGCGAGGGCATTTTTGACCTGTGGGGATTTGGACGCTTCCGCAGCGGTGACGACATCGAGCGCGAGATTGGCATCGAGTTTTCTGGCGGTGAGTTTTCTCAGCTGGGCCGCGATGATTTTTCCTGCCTCCGGTTTGTCGAGAGTGCCCAGAGTTTGAATGGTGAGTTGCTTCTCGGCGAGGGTAGATTCTTTGTTCTTGAGGGTGTCGGCGAGGAGATCGAGGGATTGTTCGCCAGGATTGAGGAAGAAAAGAAGGGAGCGGGCCCGGCTGCGGATCTTGTCGTTTTTGTCGGAGACGAGGGTGGTTAACTCCTCTTTCCAGTTGTCATTCTTTGTCTGAGTTGGGGCGAGGAGATTGAGGGCTTCGAGGCGGGCGTCTTCAGGTGCGCCTTTATCATTGAGGTAGCCTTTGAGCTGAGCGGGATTGATGGCGAGCTTGTCTTGGCTGATCAACTTGAGCGCGCGGGAAAGAATTTGGGTGGCGTTCTTTTCGGCAGGGGCCGAGTTGAAGTAAGGCTGGAGTTGCTCGATGAGATTCGCGGGAAGCTTGCTGCGGTCTTTCGGAAGAGTGCGGGCGAAGCCTGTGACGGGGTCGCCGACGGGAGGGTTGTTCCAATCGAGGAGAGTGGTGATGGCGTCGCGGCGGATGCGAACGTCGATGGAAGGATCATTGATGATTCCAACGATGACCTTGAGATCCTGTGGGCGGGCGAGGGTCCATGCGGCGTGGAGGGCGCGGCGGGCACTGAGCGGGTGGTTCTTCACCTCTGGAGTGACTCGCTTGGCGATAGCGTGAGCGCGCTCGGAGAGAGCGGCGAAGGTTCCTTTGATGTTTTCATCGTAAGCGCCGCGGATTGCTTCCTGGCGAACGGCTTCGTCGGGGTCATCGAAGTAAGCAGAAATTTCGAAAGCTTTCTGGCGGCGCAGAGCGACGACGGCGGCGCGGCGCACGGCATTCGATTTGTGTGATTTCAGACTAGCGAGTTCAGAAGATTGAGCAGCTTTGGTGAGAACCATGATGCCACCGTGGCGAACGACGACGTCCTTGTCGGCATTGCGCTCGAGGAGGGCGATGGCGGGTTGAATTGCGTTTTTCTCTCCGGCGTTGGCGAGGGCGATAGCGGCGAGTGAGGCGACGCGGGTCGCTGAATCATCGAGGGCGGCAATGAGCTCACTGCGGTAAGCTTGGCTGTGGTTGGCGTGGTTGCCGAGGACGCGCGCGGTGTTGGCTCGGACTTCCAATTCGCTGTCCTGGAGGAGACCTTTGAGTGAGGAAAGCACCTTGGGATCTTTTTGCGCGAGTTGGCCGATCCCCCAGAGACCATGAATGCGGCGGAGAAGTGGCTGGCCGGGAGCGAGGGCTTGTTGGAAGATTAAAAGGGATTCGTTTCCGCGCTCGGCGAGGGCGTATTGGGCTCTGTTACGAACGCGTTGATCTGCGTGATCGAGAAGGGTGGCCAGTTTTTGGGAATCGATGTTCGGGAAGCCTTTGGCGAAGAGTTCCTTCACTTTATGGATGGCGTTCGCGTTGTCTTTGCGGTCGCCGGCCATGGTGAAGATGTTTCCTTTATCCGACCTGGTCCAACCTCCGCCGTAGTCGGAGATGTAAAGTTTGCCATCGTAGCCCCAGTCGATGTCGGTGAGAGCGATACCTTTCAAAAAAACCTCCTGGGTGCCGAGTTTGAATTCTGCGCCTTCGGGCTTGAGGGAGAAGTTTTCGATAACGCAGCGCTCAGCATTGGCGACGTAGCCGACGACGAAGAAGTTGTTGTCGAACCTACTTGGCAGAGAGGTTACGCCGGGATTGTAGGCGAAGCCGCAGGGTCCATTCACGGAGTAAGCGATGGGAGGATTGATGAAAGCTGGTTGGCTGTCGTGGCGGGTATTCCACAATCCTTCGTTCATCCAGGCATCGATCTGGTCTTCTTTCCTGGAGGGCTTGGAGCCGAGGTGATCCCAGGCGACGCCGCCGAAGGAGACGAGAGTCTGATGGCCCATACGCCAGCCGGTATCGCCGTGCTCGACAAGGTAGACAATACGCTCGCGGTCGCCTTGGTCGTAGTCGTTATCGACGGTGAAGAGGTTGCCGAAATTATCGAAGACGATCTCCTTGGGGTTGCGGAGGTTAACGTAGTATTCTTCGAACTCCGAGCCGTCGGGATTACTGCGGAAGACGGCGCCGCTATCGGGGCGGGAGAAGGTTTTTCCGTCTTGATAGACGTGGTAGCCACGGTCGCCGATGGACCAGTAGAGCTTGCCGTCGGGGCCGAAGGCGAAGCCGTTCAGGTCGTGGCCAGAGAAGCTGACGCGTACGCCGAAGCCATCGATGAGAGTTTTAACCTCTTCGGCTTTTCCGTCGCCATCAAGATCCTTGAGGCTATAAACGCCGGGGATCATGGCGAAGTAAACGGTGCCGTCTTTTTCAATGAGGCCACCCGAAGGTCCGGCAAGAGGGGCGTTGAAGTCGTCGCGGAAGACGGTTGTCTTGTCTGATTTTCCGTCGCCGGTGGTATCTTCGAGGACTTTGATCACCTCCGCGTCATCGTCGAATTGTTCCCACTTTAAGAAGTCGGGTTCCTTGCCTGACCATTTTTTGTGGAATGCGACGCGGTCTTCGAGAGTCATTGTGGAGATGTCGCCATTGACACGGTCGCGGAGATAGCGGCCATTCTTTCCGCCGTGGCGAATATCCTGCACCTGGACGCGCCAACGGTGCGTTTCCGCAACGTAGACGCGGTTTTTTCCGTCGATGCATATCGCGGTGGCGTTATTGACCTGATCCTGAGTGGCGAATTGCGTCAAGCTGGTTCCCTTGGGAATGAAGATCTTGGGAAATTCAGGCGAAGGCTTAAGTTGGGCCTGAAGAGGAAGGGTAAGTGAAACGACGGCGGCACGGCCGAGGAACGATATATTCATAGGAGACAGGTTATTAATCTGACTGCTGGCTTTCCTGAGGAAAGCTAAAAGTCGTAGGATTTGTCATACGAGACCTCGAAGACTCAAGTTTCAGACTAATGCTAGTCTGCTTCTCGGGAGAGTTGCCAATAGCGCTGCTTCGAGTTACTAATTTAATTTCTTTGATCACTTCAGCCTCCATCAACACGGTTCCCAACGCCGCCGCGCGCGAAATTTCACGTCGTCGAACCTTCGCGATCATTTCCCACCCGGATGCGGGGAAAACGACTCTCACCGAAAAGCTCCTTCTCTACGGGGGAGCGATCGGTTTGGCCGGAAGCGTTACCTCAAAAAAAGAACAGCAAACCACCTCCAGTGACTGGATGGCGATGGAGAAAGAGCGGGGGATTTCAGTTTCCTCGACCGTTCTTCAATTTGAATACAAGAATTGCTGTGTCAATCTGCTTGATACTCCGGGACACCATGATTTTTCCGAGGATACCTATCGCGTTCTTTCGGCTGTCGATGCCGCAGTGATGGTCATTGATGCCGGAAAGGGAATTGAGGCACAGACCTTAAAGTTGTTCGAGGTTTGTCGTCGACGAGGCGTTCCAATTTTCGTCTTTATTAATAAAATGGACAGGCCTTCGCGTCCGCCCCTAGAGTTGATCGACGAGCTTGAAAATGTGCTTAAATTAGCGCCGGCTCCCGTCAACTGGCCGCTCGGGGACGGGCCGCGGTTTCGTGGGGTTTATGATCGAAAAAAAGGTGAGGTGAATCTTTTTGAAAGAACCGCGCGCGGAGCATTCAAAGCTCCGCTCGAAGTCGCTGGGATCGAGGATGAAAAAGTTCGCGAGGCTTTGAGTGATGAACTCTACGAGACCGTGACCCAGGAAGTCGAACTGCTCGATGGCGTCACCGACCCTTTAGATATCGAGCGGGTTCTCGCCGGCGAACAGATGCCTATTTATTTCGGGAGTGCGATGAACAACTTCGGGGTTCAGAATATGCTGGAAAGCTTTCTGGAAATGGCTCCGCTTCCGGCCGGTCGAGTGAGCGATGGCGAGATGATCGATCCAAACACCGACAACTTCTCGGGATTTGTCTTCAAGATTCAGGCAAACATGAATCCACGACACCGCGACCGAGCGGTATTTGTGCGGATCGTTTCCGGAGTTTTCGAGCGGGATATGCAGATCATTGATCAGCGCTCTGGGAAAAAAGTGAGGCTTGCGAACGCTCAAAAGTTGTTTGGTCAGGATCGCGAAACTCTCGATAAGGCTTATGCCGGAGACATTCTCGCCCTCGTTGGAAACTACAATTTCCTCATCGGAGACACCCTGACGAGCGACCCGAAAGTCGTCTACAAAGAGATGCCTCGCTTCACCCCTGAGTGTTTCACATACATCCTCAACAAGGATACCGCTAATATTAAGCGCTACCGCTCGGGAATGGCGCAGTTGATGAAAGAGGGCGTGGCTCAGGCTTATCATGTTCACGGAAGTGCTCAGGCGGTTCCTCTGTTAGGGGCGGTTGGGCCTCTCCAATTCGAGGTCTTGCAAGCGCGGCTCATTTCAGAATATCAGGTCGAAACTCGGCTTGAGCATCCCCGGTGGACGGTTGTTCAGTGGTTTCAGGAGAAAGAGCCTGTTAAATCGCGACGTGACCGTGATCCACCTGAGGTGAAACTCCCAACGGGGAGTGTCATCGCCCGGGATCAGGATGGTCAGTGGGTCGTTTTACTGCCGGCTAAATATCTCGTAGGGA
This sequence comes from Akkermansiaceae bacterium, assembly GCA_905182405.1. Lineage (GTDB taxonomy): Bacteria > Verrucomicrobiota > Verrucomicrobiia > Verrucomicrobiales > Akkermansiaceae > SW10. The sequence goes on from CAJJBQ010000002.1 coordinate 214,283, forward strand.
GTCTGCACGACCGGAATGAGCACCTGACATTCCGGGATCACGCAAACGACTAGTCGGAAAATAGCTCTGCAGAACTAGGGCGCGCCACGGGGCCACTTTGGCTACGGCATTCGCAGCAATCGCCCAACCACCCACCTCAGCAACGATTACGGCTAAACTGGGGGGAGTGAAGATCGAGTCATTCGAGACAACCGTTAGTATTGATAATCCCGATAATTATTTTGGTTTCAGTGACATCGTGTTCGACGAAATTGAGGTTGCCTACACGGAAGTCACCCGGCTGCGCATCGACAATATCCAACTTGGCTCAGGCGCGAATTTAGCGCCCCTCATCATCATAGATATTGATGTGACCGAGGGTGCAGACTCGAAATCCGTGACGCTAATCTGGCAGTCGCGCCCCGGTCGCACCTACGCGATTTTTGCCTCTGAAGATATACAAAACTGGAGCGAACTCAACGACAGCGTTGGTAGCGGAGGCGATCAAACTTCATTCACTGAAGGTGCGATTTCGCTAGAAGGAACCTCACGGTATCAATCGAATTGAAGACACCGCTGAGTGATTTCACGACGATTGTAAATTGCTGCCGGACGAAGGTCGGCAGACAACCAATTTTCCGGCGCTTGATACCAATGGATATTGTTGCCGTTGGGTCCTTGCAGAATGGTAAATGTTCCCCACTCGTGGACTTCGATCGCGCCTTCCAATTTCTTCATGGCCCGACAAAGACCCATCACTCGGTCTTTGTCGGGCCATGAAGAAATTGGATGCCAGTGATTTACAAAATAGGCTCCGTCGATCAACGACCACTGCTCAATGCGGTCGTCTTCATAGCTCACTAATATTTTGCCATTATTAAGCTCAGCCCGACCCACTGATGCTCGATTCCCCTGAGTCACCTTGACTATTGTATCTTCCGCGAACTCACAATTCTCAATCACCTCATTCATGAAGGCAACCCGCAATTATTCAACTGGAATCTGAACCTCCGGCAAGTCTTTGGCGCTTCCACTAGAACTGAATGCAAGCGCCGCCGCGATGATGGCGAGGATCATCTGGATCGATGTCATTTTCATAAGCTTCTATCGGTAGAGATTAGCTGAACTGATGGATCCTATCGAAGCATTTGGATAAAGTCATGAGGTTTGATGTGAAATCTATGTGAACGCGCTTTTCGCCGCCAGCGCCGACGATAAAGGGAGGCTACCTATCTCCCAACGTGAGTCGCCCTGAAGCGCTTGCCTTTGATTCGTCCCACGTTGAGGCACGAGACGGCATCTGAAATCGTGGCTCGTGAGACGGCGACATAGGACAACTTTTCTTGGATTTCGATCTTGCCGATATCCTTGCCGTCCAAGCCGCCAGCGTCGCCGGTGAGGGCTCCGAGAATGTCTCCCTTACGCACCTTGTCCTTGCGACCACCGGAGATCAAAATGGTCTCCATCTTGGGGCCTTCCGCGAGTTGCTTCAGGAGCTCAGCAAGCGTTGAACTCTTGCTGGCGCTGTGATCTAAGATCGCGATTGTCTGTCCCGTGAATTCTTCGATGTCTTCGAGGTCCCTGTCGGTCTCATCTCTTACTATCGAGATCGCAACACCGGTCGCACCGGCCCTGCCAGTTCGACCAATTCGATGAACGTAGGTCTCAGCTTGCTCCGGGACGTCGTAGTTGATCACGAGATCCAAGCCCTCGACGTCGAGGCCGCGCCCAGCGACATCGGTCGCGATCAGGACACGCACGCTGTGGTTGCGAAATCGGGCGAGCACTTGGTCGCGATTGAACTGTTCAAGATCGCCATCAAAGCGGTCGACGCTGATGCCCCCGCGACTCAGCTCCTCGGTGATCTCGCGCACCGTGGTTTTCTGGTTGCAGAAGACAAGTGCCGACTCGGCCGATTGGGATTGCAGCGCCCAGCAGAGTGCCAAGATCTTATCGTCACTTCCGTAGCAGAGTTTCAGCTCACGAATATCAGCGAGATCCTTATCAGAAGTCTCAATCGTAATTCGTTGAGCATCTGGCTGAATTTCCCTGCTCATCGCTTCGATTCCTCTCGGGAAGGTCGCTGAGAAAAGGGCCGTTTGCCGATTTTCCGGCAGGTAGCTGATAATTTTGTGCACGTCGTCGTCGAAGCCCATGTCGAGCATGCGATCAGCTTCGTCTAGCACAACCGTCTTGATCGATTCGGGCTTCATGAACCCTCGTTCCAGCAAGTCGAGGAGTCGGCCGGGTGTGCCGATGGCAATATGTGCTCCCCGCTCGAGCGAGTCGCGTTGTGGCCGTGACAACTGTCCACCGACGAGTTCTAAGACTTGGAGGCCGCGGTGTTTCCGACCAAGTTTACGCATCTCGCGGCCGACCTGGGCCGTGAGTTCTCGCGTCGGGCAGATCACCAGGGCTTGCAGCTCGCATCGCTCCAGCTCAATACCCTGCAGGACCGGCAGGGCGAAGGCAGCGGTCTTGCCGCTTCCCGTCTGCGATTGACCAATGATATTCCGGCCGGCCAGCAGGGCCGGAATCGCTTCAATCTGAATGGGTGTTGGCTGAGTGTAGCCGAGGTCCTGGACCACGGCGGTCAAGGCGGGGGAGAGCTGGAGTTCTTCGAAGGATGTTTGCACTGCCACCGACTGTCGCGAATTGACGGGTTCTACACAACAGTCATTTGTTCACCGATAGCAGGATCGTTAGCGAATTTACTTTTTGGGTGGCCTTGTTGGAGAGGCCGGAAAGGGAAGAAAGGGGGAGTATCAATCCGGGCCACGCGCCGTGGCGGTCGCTTCGCTGGATCTCCTCGGTGTAATCTCCTGCTAATTTCTTTTGCGCCTACGAACCTTCTCGCACCGAGAGCGGAACTTCAAAGGCTATCCTGAAGTTCATCTACCGATCACTGATGAACGGAAGATCTCGAGAAGTGACCCTGAAAGCATCCAGAGCCGATCCCTTCGAGCGTGCAGAGGTCTGCGCGATGGCGAAGGTTAAGGGTCCGATAAAGAGGTGGTCACTCACCGCACCGGTCATTCCGGCGTGATGAATTAAAACCCGGCCATCGGCACTTCCTGCTCGAAGTGGTCTGCGATTACTTAAATCTGCCCCGGCCAACATTGGACTTCCTTGCGAAGTAAGTAAGAGATTTTCTTCTTCGAAATTTACTTTTTTAAAGACTCTTTGTCAGGTGCCACGCCGCCACTCCTTGTAACTTGCACGGAGGTTTGGGTGTTTAAAGAGATGAATATAAAAATATTTGACAGGAATCGGCTGGATTGTTAATACTGCCTTACCTTTAACTTCACAAGATAGTTTGGATTTCAAAGGCACTACTCAAAAAAATCACCTTAGTAATTTGAGCTGTCATTTGCTTACTTTATTATAGTGAACAATTTATAATGACTAATTCTAGTCGTCCTGCTGCTTCAAAAAGCCCTTCATCGAGGGGCTTTAGGCGTCCCAAGCGTCAGGGGCCGATCGTGGGTATTGAGATCGGATATAGCACTATTTATATGGTGCGATTGAGAAAGGCACCCGATGGAAGGATATGTTTCGAGGAATGTCGGACATTCGAATTCAACCCGGGCTTGGGTCCAGAGTCATCCTCTTTTACTCCGATACTCAGGGCAGCACTGCAGAAATTCTGTGGTTCATCTAAAGGTCTAGCAATCTGGGCCGCGCCAGGGCTTGATTGGGCGCGCGTTCATCACCTGAAATTACCGCAGGTCAGACCGGCTCGACTTCCGGGGGCTGTATACTGGGGGCTTCAACGCGAAGAAGAGTTCCTCGAAAAAGACGCAGTGATCGATTTTCAGGTCGAAAAGGGAGGAGAACCAAATACCAGCCTAAATATTACCGGCGTGCTTGTTGAACGCGAGGGTGTCGAAGGGCTTCAGCAAGCGTTTTCTCGAGCTGGTTATCCTCTGACTGGCATTGGGGTTCCTCTCTTTGCCCTGCGTAATCTGGTGAACGTCCGTGGCGACGAGAAGCAGGAGGCTCCAGTCTTGATCTGCAAGTTGGGACAGCGCGCCACAAGCGTGAGCGTCCTCTCCGAAGGGCGCCTTGTCTTCACCAGAAATATTCCATTGGGGCTCCAAAATCTCGGGGAGGTACTTGTCAAGGAACTCGACCCGACACCGAGTCAGGAAGAAGCTTGTGATCTTGTTCTCAAACTCGGGTTGGAGGGAGAGGCACTTTCATCCGATGATTGCCAATATCATGAAAATATCCTGGCGTTATTACATCCAACCCTAAAACGCACGGTGCGGCAGATCGAGCGGACGATGACGTATTATCAAAGCAATTTCGATACCGAGCCGATGGAAACGATTTTCCTCGGTGGCGGGATCGCTGCCAGAGGACACCTCTTTCAATATATTTCCGAGCAACTTTCGCCCCGGGTGATTGCGATCGATCCCTTTGACACGCCGGAGTTGCAAGCGGAGACTCCCTTTCCTGCTGATAACGTAGATCGAATTGCCTACGGACCCGCTTTTGGTTTGGCGCTCGAAGGAACTCAGCCCGGAATTAACCTCGCCTACACCTATAAGGAATGCCTAGCAGAGAACAAGCATCGTAAAATTGCCACTGCGATGTCGATTTTTCTGATAATGCTGACAGCAGCGACAACTCTTATATATAGCTGGCAACAGTCGCAATTGCGAAGCCTAAACGCGGAGCGAGACAATCTTGATCGGAGCCTAAGTTCCCTAGGCTCTCGGCTTACCGAGACCATCATCATAGAAGCCAGTGAGGACGTGCGAGCGCTCCAAGAGCGACGGAAGGCGGCCACAAAACGCTACGAGGGCCTCGCCCTGCTCGGAGAGATCACAAGGCTGACCCCCGAAAACATATCGCTCCTCCATGTCTCAGTTACAATGGGCAGTTCAATCACGCTTCTGGATGTTCCAGCCGCAACGGGCCGCCCCATTAAAACCGCAGCAGATGCCAAGGGAACCCTCCTTTTAAAAGGAATCGTCAATGGAGAGCGCACCTCACTAGAAACATCGCTAACCATTTACATTGCGCGCTTGGATCAGTCGCAGCTATTCCACGCAGTGGAGGTAAATTCGACGAAACTCGTCGAAAGTTCGGATGAGTTGCACCTCACCTTTACCCTGAAGGTGAAGACCATCGAAGAGAGCGAAGGAGATTTTACTAAGAAATAAATAAGATGGGATCAAACGCACGCACCTCTACCAAGGAGAAACTGGTAATTCCAACCCTTTTCGTAATGGTACTGCTCGCGCTTGTCATACTCGGAGTGTTTCCATCCTCTCGGGAGGTCGACAAAACCCGCGTCTCTATCAAGGAATTACAAGCCGACCTACAAGGGCAGAAAACCTTGCTTCCAATTTATCTCTCGTTAATGGAGCGCCAAAAGAAAGCGCTCCCCGAGGGGATCTCTGTCAACGAGCTTCAACCTCTCAAGATAGAAGATCTAGCCGAGTTGCCGGAGGTGTTCGAGACCTTGGCGCGCGCCTCCGACTTAGAACTCGTTTCGGTAACCCCTCAGGTGCGCTCTCTTCAGAACGGTCGCGAAATGTTGCGGGTCGACGCGCGCATGCGTGGCGAATTTCTGACCTTCAATATTCTTTTAAATCGGCTCAATGAGATGCAATTCGTTGAATCTGTCGAATCCTTGACCATCGACGTCACCGATCTCGGACAAGAGATGAGCCTTTCAGCCTGGCTAGCAATCCAATGACACTTCGAGAAAAAATAATCCTCGGCCTCGCCGCGACCTCCGTAATGTGCGCGGGGCTCTATTACGCATCCGGGCTGTCCAGCCCGACCGCCGTTTCGCCCAAGCTGGTCCGAACCGACTTTAGCGCTTTAATTACCAGCGTGCAGGCGAGCGTTGCACAGGGAGAGTTAACGGAACGCGAAGAGCGCGTTTTGGCCGGGGCCACTTCGCAATGGCTCCGCAGCCCCCTCCGGGAGCAACCGTTGGTGATGCCAGACATTGAACCGGAGGAGTCTCTCCCGGGGCCGTCAGCTCTCCCGCAATACGTCGGTTATATCGATATCGGATCCCAGCCCATCGCGATTATCGACGGCTATGATTATAGGGCTGGCGAGGCAATCCAAGGAGGAGAATTTAAGCTCTCTCGAATTTACTCGGACCATATCGAACTACTTCGCCGCGGCGCAACCGACCCAGTTGAGGTGCCTCTTGAAAAACCCTAAATCACAGGAAAATCGCAATGACAAAACCGATGACAATCATCTCTGATAAACAATGCAATTGTTCCAAGGCCTGCAGACACTTTCGCAATCTTTGCGTGGTCCTTGCTGCCACTCTGTTAACGGCCGGCTGCACCGTCGCGACGCAATCCGCGGGTGACGATTCTTCTTATAAAGAGTGGAAACAAGTCGCGGACGACTCGGCTTGGGCTGTTCCGCCCGCCCCCGATTTTCCGGAGATGCGCGATTTCCACGCAGAAGAGGTGGCTGCGCTTGAATCATCGCGGCCGCAAACCTTGCCCCAGATCCCTGTTAAGAACATGGTGATGACGCGTGCCATGGACGTTAGAGTGCTTCTGCGTGCCCTCGCTGACGCCGCCGATCTAAACGTCGTTATTACCGAGGGTGTCAGCGGTCCGATTCTCGTAAGCATCAGGCGCGAAACCCGCTGGGATCGTCTTTTTTTAGCCATTACTGAAGCACATGGATTGCACTACAATCTTGACGATGACCTCCTGCAAATCTTCTCCGTCGCAGATGTCGAAGGTAATATTGCCATGGAGACCGCGCTGCACGACCAGCTTCAAGCCGCTGAGCAGAGGAGGCGTTCCGAGCCCATGGTAATGAGCATCGTCCGTGTCCGGTATGCCGATATTGAAAAGCTTGCAAATTCAGTCCGCTCAACAATGCAGGCCACCGGCGCAGACCACGATCTAGGTGCCGATACCGGTGCCGATCCAGCGGGCGCTCTGGAGGTCGCAAGCACCGGTTTTATGGTGAAGGCCGATACAGATTCCGGCCAGCTTATCATCCATGGAATCCCCTCCGATATAGTCCAAGCTCGTCAGCTCATTAAGGGCTTGGACCAACCCACCTATCAAATTCTGATTGAGGCGACTATTGTCCAGGCGAATACTGAAGTCGCTCGCCAGCTCGGCGTCCAATGGGGCGTCTTGGATGGCTCCAATAGCGGAGAACTTACGACAGGCATTACGCCGGGCGCCGGCGGTTTCAATTCCAACTTTCCCGCCGGGTTTGATCCTATCGGAACCGGATTTTCTTACGGTGCCAGCCTTGTCCGAGGGAGCCAAACCCTGCAGGCTCAACTCTCTGCCCTTCAAAAAGATGGTCGCCTCAACATCGTCTCCCGACCTTCGATCACGACCCTCGACCAATTGACTGCGATTATCGAAAGCGGCGAGGAGAGGCCTTTCGCTTCTGCTTCCGGCGGCGGAATCGCCGCTGTTTCCCGGGTCGAATTTAAAAAGGCGGTCCTGCGTCTGGAGGTCACTCCTCACGTCATCGACAAGAATTGGGTCAAGCTCAATCTTGATACCACCAAGGACGACTTCGATGACACCCGGGCCGTTATCATTGATGGAAATGCTCAAGTCCCGGTTATCACGCGGTCAGCAAGTACCTCCCTGTATCTCGCCAACGGTCAAACGACGGTGATCGGCGGACTTTCTTCCGAATCCAAAAGTCTCCAGGAGGAGGGGGTTCCATTCCTCAAGAATATTCCCGGCTTGGGCGGGATGTTCCGGAACCAGTCCGACCGGAAGACTTTCAGCGACACCTTGATTTTCATCACCCCTCACATTCTTCCCCAAGCTAGGACAGCGGTGGAGCTTCAAGGAAAATAACCGAAAGCTCTAAATGATGAATGTGAGACTTGAAAAAGTGCTTTTTGAGGAAGGCTTCCTCTCTGAGGAGCAATACGATCAGGTGCAAAATGCCCCCAGACCCAACGGTCTCAAGGTCCACGAATATATCCTTCGCGAGGGAATGGTGGCCGATGCCGACATGGTCAGCATTCTTAGCGCTCGATTTAATATCCCGAAATACGATCCTGATCGGTATCCTGTCGATCCGGAACTCGCAGCGATCTTGCCGGCTTCGGTGGCCGGCAGACACCGCATCGTTCCACTGCGGCAAGACGAAAACCTGCTCATCGTGGCAATGCCCGACCCCACCGAGGTGGTCGACATGGATGCGGTGCAGCGACACGTCGAGATGGAGGTCGAACCCGTCATCTGTACCGAGACCGAATATAACGAGCTGATGAATAGTCTCTACGGTCTTGCCTCCGGGATCGGTTCTCTGCTCGACGATGTCGAGAAGGTTGATTACGGCACGAGGCAGTCCGACGGGGAGAGTAACGAAAGCGATGAGTCACAACTCAAGGCGTTAACCGCTATGGCGGAGGGAGCAACCGCGGTGCGCAGCGTCGATTGGATTATCACGCGTGCCGTGCGCGAAGGAGCGAGCGACGTGCACGTTTGCCCGGAGAAGACCCATGTCCAAGTCCGGCTACGTGTCGATGGAATCTTAAAGGACCTGCCGCCGATCCCCAAGTCGATGCTGCCTTCGGTGGTCTCCCGCTTGAAGATTCTCGGACACATGGATATTGCCATTACCCGCGTTCCTCAGGATGGCCGCTTCACCGCCCGCATCAGCGGTCGGGAGATCAACGTGCGGGTATCATCGCTCCCCACCATCCACGGCGAGAACATCGTCATGCGTCTCCTCGATATGAGTGCTCTCGTATTCAAACTCGATCAGCTTGGTATGCGCGAAAGCGATGTCCGCAAAATCGAGGAGACGATCGCAAGGCCACACGGCATGATCCTAAATACGGGCCCCACCGGGAGCGGCAAGACCACGACTCTATACTCCGTGCTCGCGATGCTCAATCGCCCGGAAGTGAATATCATCACGGTCGAGGACCCTGTCGAATACCGGGTTCCCCGTATTCGACAGGTCGAGCTCAACACCCGGGCGGGCATGACCTTTGCCGGTAGCCTGCGGAGCATGCTTCGTCAGGATCCGGATATCGCGATGATCGGCGAGATCCGCGACTCCGAGACAGCTACCATCGCGATTCAAGCGGCGCTGACCGGTCATCTCGTCCTCAGCACCGTCCATACCAATAATGCCATCGGCACGATTGGCCGGCTTATCGACATGGGTATCGAACCCTTTCTTATTGCTTCAGTCCTCTCGTGCGTGATTGGCCAACGTCTTGTAAGGCGGGTCTGCGAGAGCTGTGCAGTGCCCTGGTCACCGCCCCCCAAGGCCTTGGACTTCTGGGGACTGAGCCCTGATTCCGAATCTCGCTTCCTCAAGGCGCAGGGGTGCCACCGTTGTCGACATACCGGTTACCGTGGCCGTGTCGGTATCTACGAAGTGCTCCCGATTAGCGAGAACCTGCAATCGCTGATCGCAAGAAATGCCAGCGAAGGGGAGCTGCGTGCGGCCGCGCGAGAGGAAGGCAACTTCGCTTCAATGCGCGAGGACGCGGCCCTGAAAGTTAAAAAGGGGATAACGACCCTCGAAGAAGCAGCCGCGAAAGTCGTCCTATGAAAACCGACAATTCACACGGGCACTTAATCGCCCATCCTACCTCTCACAAGTGATCATTCCAACGAAGTTGATATTTTACTATGGCTGTTTTTAGTTACCAAGCATCCGATCATAGTGGGGAAATGCATAAGGGCAGGCTCACTGCCGACACGCTCGATGATGCGATGGGCCAAATTGTTGATTTGAATCTCGTCCCAATCGATCTGCTGCGTGTCGGTGGCAGTTCCGATAACCTCTTCGCTCGCATACAGACCCACTATTTGCCAGTGCCGGCCCCGGACCTGATCGTCTTTACCAAACAACTCGTCACTATGGTGCGTGTCGGCATTCCGATGACGCAAGCGTTCTCGATCCTCAAGGATCAGACGGTGCAGCCTCGACTCCGCCGGCTGGCAGGTATCATCCGAGACGATATCGAAGCCGGTTCCAGCCTTTCAGCCGCAGCAGGAAAGCACTCAAAGGTTTTTTCACCCCTTTTTTGTAGCATGATCGAGGCAGGGGAGGCGAGCGGGACGCTTCCGGAAGTTCTCGATCGACTGCTTTACCTGATCGAGCACGAGGCCCAAGTTAAGGCTGAGATCAAAACCGCGATGCGCTATCCGTTCATCGTAGTCGGCGTTCTTGGGGTCGCTTTCCTCGTTATGGTAGGCTTCGTCATCCCTCGATTTGTCTCCTTCTTCGATAAACAAGGACTCGATTTGCCCCTGCCGACACGCATGTGTATCACGATGAGTGAAATTCTCACGGGCTACGGGATATGGATCGCTCTCGGGACGATCGTTAGCGGCCTGCTGTTTCATCGCTACTTTAACCGGACGGATGCCGGACGTTTGATCCGCGATCGCAGTCTGCTTGCCATACCGCTGATCGGGCCCGTCTTGGTCAAGGCTGCGATGTCTCGTTTCGCCAGCATTTTCGCAATCCTTCAGTCGAGCGGTGTCCTCGTTCTCGACTCGCTGCGAATCCTAACGGAGACCGTCGGCAATGCCGCTATCTCCGCCGAATTTGTCAAGGTCCGTGAGTTGCTGGAAGAAGGTCACGGCATTGCCGGTCCACTCAGCTCGTCCAGTTACTTCCCCCCCATGTTGGTCAATATGGTCAAGATTGGCGAGGAATCCGGTCGCCTCGACGAGATGCTTCGACATGTCTCCGAGCATTACGATGTGGAGATCAGTTACACCATTAAGAAGATGACGGATGCCATCGGACCCTTACTGATCATTTCCCTCACCGTCGTCGTCGGTTTCTTCGCGTTGGCCATCTACATGCCGATGTGGGAACTGACCCAGATGACGGGTAAAAAATAAACGCGTAAATACTGCCCCACCGATACCATGAATTTGCCTAACCTGATGGGCCTCGCTGTGACACGCCGAGCCTCGGACGTACACTTGGCCCCTGATCGAAGCCCCGCATTTCGAATCGACGGCGCCTTGCGCCCTCTGCGCGAAGAATACCCGCCACTCAGTAGCGAGGATTGCGAGGCTGCCATCCTCGGGATGCTGAGCCCGAATCAGATCGAGGTGCTCAATCAAGCTCTCGAGATCGATATCAGCTACGCGCTCGATCTGCCTCAGGGGATCACGCGTTTCCGCATCAACATCCACCGGCAGCAACGGGGCCTCGCTGCTGTCTTCCGCCTTATTCCCGACACTATTCCTTCCCCAGAGGAGCTCACTATGGAGGAATCGATCTTCAATTTTTCCAAGCTCCCCCGCGGTTTGGTCCTCTTCACCGGAGCGACCGGGACCGGGAAATCGACGACGCTTGCTTGCTTGGTCGACCTAATCAACAATCATAGCGCTAAGCATATTCTGACGGTAGAGGATCCGATCGAATATACTTATACAGAAAAGCAAGCCTGCATCACCCAGCGCGAACTGGGGATCCACACGCACGGTTTCGGGTCCGCGCTCAAGTCAGCTCTTCGTGAAGACCCAGACGTCATCCTCGTGGGTGAAATGCGGGACCTCGAGACCATCCAGCTCGCCCTGACCGCTAGCGAGACAGGGCATCTCGTCTTTTCCACCCTACACACGAGTGATACCTCGCAGACCGTCGACCGTATTATCGACGTTTTCCCCCCGGCTCAACAGGCCTTGGTGCGTGCCCAACTGGCGTCAGTTCTCCAAGGCATTGTCACCCAGGTATTGCTCCCTCGTGCATCCGGAAGCGGTCGGATCGCGGCCCGCGAGATCCTGCTAGCGACCCCCGCCGTGCGGACAATGATCCGGGAAGGTAATACCCACCAACTTTACAATTCGCTCACCGGAGGCCTTCAGGCTGGGATGTGTCCTCTCGAGCTCTCCCTCGCCGCCAAAGTCCGGCAGAACCTCATTACCTTAGAAGACGCCGAGGGCGTGGCCAACCGTCCAACCATGCTGCAGGATTACCTCGCGAGCCAGACCTTTTCCTACACGGTTCCAGGCCTTGCTCTCGCTAAGCTCCAGGACACGGAGGAGTACGACGAGCTAAGTTGATGAACTGCCACCACCACGGCAGATCACTCTAATGAGAGTGTGGCGTGCCTCATGACATGTCACTTTGCGGTGTCTAAAAATTGGTCTTTTGTCGTCCCCAGTTGCTTTTAAATTACGTTAATACCCAAGGTATTTTAAAAAAATACCGATTCAAGACAGGGGAAAGTGGTAAGAAGGCGCTTATTATTTTATTTTTATGAATACTTATTGACATTTATGATCAATTCCAATATCTATCAAAGCGTTCTAGATATTCTCTTTCCCTCTCTCCATTGCGGGCCCCGTAAAAGGTATTCCGTTTTGTAACCAAATTGTGGTCGACCACGTCACTCATCTCAACGGGGCGCTTAAAGCGCTTAACCTAAAAAGTAAAATCAACTCACCGTCGACCGCAGAGCCTGTTTCGACATAGCAATCACACAAAAAAACGATGAAAATAAATAGAAGACAAGCAACCCAGACAAAAAAAAGGAACGGTTTCACCTTGATCGAGGTCATCGCCGTCCTCGTCCTGCTAGGTATCCTCGCTGCCATCGCAGTACCGAAGTATATTGATATGGCTGATAACGCAAAGGACCGGGCGCTCGACGCGGGGATCGCCGAATTGAACGGCCGCGAAGCTCTTGCTTGGGGTCAACAGATGCTCGCGACGGCTGGCTACACTGCCTCTAGTGACGCCTTGATCCAAACTGCCGTCGGCACCGACCTTAATCAGGGTTCGGGGACCGATTATACATTCTTTGTTACTGGTACTACATCAGGCAACATGAAATTCCAAAGTTATCCCGATCCAACGGCGCTAGCTCTGACGCGGACAGTATCGACCGCAACTGCACCTGCGACCTGGTCGAGATAGTAATCTAAGAATAATTCAGGGCTGAGTTCATTCCAGAAAACCATCCCGTGAACTCGGTCCGAAACTTGGAAGATAGTTCCAACGCGATTCCCCAAAAGTGACTCATCTCAAGCAGTACTCCGCGCAGTTCCGCAGTGGCTTTACCTTGGTCGAAGCTGTGGCCACTTTGGTTCTGCTCGGGATTTTGGGCGGGGGAGTTGTGAGCGTTTTACCTGGCTCCAATGTCACTTTGACGGCTGAAACCGATCGACTGAGTTCCCATTTGCGCTACGCCCAGCTCAGGGCTCAAGCCGATAGCTATCAGTGGCGCGTGGTATTCACCAACACCACAAGTTACCAGATTGGGCCCGTGATTCCTGGCGCAGGTTTCACGCCGGGAATTATTCCCGGCGCCGGCGCTATGGAAGGTAACCTGGCCGAGGGCGTGACAACGTCCGCAGGAACCGTCATTCGGTTTGATTCATGGGGGAGGCCCTGGAGCGATGCCGGAACTCTCCTTGGCGCAGATCAGACGATCATCCTGACCGACGGGGCACGAGACCAGAGCATCACAATTCTAGCGGGAACCGGATTGATCCAATGAAATCGACGTCCCACAAATCTCGTCCAGCGTTCTTTCGCAACCGAGGCGCCTTTACCCTCATCGAGGTGATCGCCACTCTCTCGCTATCGGCGGTTTTGATGGCCTTTTTGCTGCCCCTGATCGCTTCCGGCCTTCAAGGGAGCAGAAGCGCGTTGCTGCGCATGCCGGAAACCAACAATCTGCGGACGGAAATGGATGCGGTGTGGCACCTTTATCGCACCGTTTACCCCAACAATCTGCCTGCCTTATCCGCCGCGATCGACACTGCCGCTGCCGCTGATCCTCCAGCTTATATCCTTCACGACAAAAGCTGGGTTGATTTCGAGGTTAATGGGGTCGAATCCATCCCCCCTCCGGGCAATGAAGATATTCTGAGGGTCACCTTGGGCAACAGCCAGGGTGAGCGTCTCACCACCTATTTTTTCCCTATTCCTTAATATCATGAAGACCCATCGCCAGAATCGGGCGGGCTTTACCCTTATTGAGGTCATCGCCGTCCTGGCCCTGACCGGGATCGCACTGGTATTTACCGCCATGTTGCTCGTGACGTCCACTAATGTCTTCATCAGCAACAAGGGCGCTGCCGAGGACTCCCAAAAAATCCAGGTCGCCATGAATCGTTTAGTTAAGGAACTGACTTTTGCGGGCGCTGGAACCGTGGTGGTCACCGACGATCGGACTGTTCAGTGGACTTCTCATCATCCCGATCCCGATCGGTTTGGTGAAGTGGGGACCGCTACCTGGAATGGCACCTCCGGCTCCAACTTGACTCTGCAGGGTGCCGCGCTGTTGGACAATGTGAGCGTTTTTGCGGTCTCCTCCACGGCCGACGCCATCACCATCACCTTACGATCTGCGCGAAGTGATGGAATATCAAACACCACGACGGTCCATCCCCGCTATGATCAGTAAAGAAGAGCAAGTGATACCCCGCTCAGCTCAATCGAGGATGGGAATCGTGGTGAGCCGTTTCACCGCGCGAAGTGGCGGTCCACTCTATTAAGACTCCCCGAACCGAAGAACCAGATGATGACTCCCCAAAAAGCGACCCCAATCCCCCCCATCCCTTCCCTTCGGAAGGGCGCGGTCTTGGTTAGCGTGATCGCAGTGATGCTAATCATGGCCGTTTTGGGGGTATCAGTGATCTCCTTGACCCAGAGTTCGGAGCAAAGCTCCCTCAGCTTCAATGCAGGGTCCCGCTCCTACTATCTGGCCGAATCAGGATTGCGCTATGCCCAGCACATCCATGACAGCGAAGGGTGGCTCGACGGATATCAACACACTTTAAGCCTTCAGGGTGGCGAAGAGATTGAGGTCATTCGGAACGGTAACACCTTCTGGGCGACAGCCATCGTGGGTGCCGGGACAGCGCAGGAGGCGCGAGCTCGCGTCCCGATGCCATTGAGCCCGTGAAGTAGGGAGCAGGACAAGCGCTGGTTAACCTCGGGGCGCCGTTGGACCTTATCTCCTTTTGGTTCTACTTCGATGACCGGGTGAGTCACTCAGAAGGACTCTGGAGGATGAGTGCCCGTTCCGGCCAGGTTCTTCAGCCGTCTACGACCGATGGCGTCGATTAGATTCAGCGATTTAGCCAGGAGGCCATTGACCGCGTCACGAGGTCGGCGGCATCTTGTTGGACGAAGTGCCCTGCTCCAGGGATTGTCACCAAGGTGAGATCGCTCTCGACCCAGTTCCAGGTACCGTTGAGGGCCCCTGCCAGGAGTGCGTTGTCGTCGAGGCCGTGGATTAAAAGGACCGGGCAGGCGACCTTTACCCTGGGACCTTCCTTCGGCAGTTCGTAGGGTGGTCGCGGATAGTTTTTCTTATAGAGGTTCAGCATCGCTTCAAAATCTGAGCGCTCAAATGCCTCGAGATACTTTTTCTTGGCCGTAGCGTCGGTGACCCAGGATGCGAGTCCTTCCGCCGTGAGTTTTTTGTGGGCTCCTGGTTTTTGAAATTCCCGGGCATAGGCCGAGTTCTTTTGCTGCAGTGGGTTGGTGGCCAGTTCCCGCGTGAGTCCGTGCGGGTGGGGGAGGTTCAGGACGATAAGCTTCTCGGTAAGCTCGGGATGGGTCATCGCGAAGCTCCACGCGACCATACCACCCCAGTCATGGCCGCAGATGACCGCCTTTTTTTTTCCGATTTGTTTCAGCACCGCGGCGACATCTTCCATTAGTAACGGGATCGCGTAGTTGTCGACGCCCTTCGGTTTGTCGCTCTTGTTGAAGCCGCGCAGGTCGATCGCGACTATGTGTCGAGTCTTCGAGAGGGCTGCGATCTGTTTACGCCATGTATACCAGTAATCAGGAAATCCGTGGATCATGATCACCGGAGCGCCGGGATTCTTATCCCCCGCCGAAACGTAGTGGATCTTCACCCCATCGTTTTCCGCAAAGTGGTGACCGAGTTCCGTTTCACCCTGAGAACATAAAGGCAAGGAAGCGAGCGAGACTGCGATCAGCCAGGATGAGATGGTGTGTTGATTGAACATGCTGGAATGGAGTAGATCTACTTTTGGATATTTAATAACTATCAGGTTGTTAAGGGCTAAGCCAGATTAAGCAACTTCCGAGCATCCAAATAGCCCGGTGCCCGTTCGCCCTTCTTGTCTTTCTTCGTCATGCCGTATCAGCTCCATCCAGGTTCGCATTCGGCGCCAGCGCGGAGCGGGTGGGGGTCGGAGGACATCTCTGGAATCCTTCGCACGCACGCTTTGTATTCGCGTTTCACGGTTTTGGCTCTGACGATTCGGTCGTGGGACACTTAATTATTCGCCATACTTCACAGTTGCTAGTCGCCGTGAGGATAGTAGCTCGCCCGCACCCGCAACGTGGTTTTTGGATTTTTCGGAATCTTCACGCGTCGTTTTAGAGAATAGGGAGCATTATTATGTTTCAGACTCGTTCGTTTTCCCAGGACCTTTGGCCGGACGTTCTCTAATGAATTCCTTTGATTTCTCGGAATCGATAACAGGAGGCTCATTAATCGTATCCCTATTCCCTTTGTCTGAATCGCTGAGGTAATCTTTGATATCACGGCGCACTTTGACGACCGACGGGTAGCGCTGGGAGACTTGGTTGATGGCGCGGACGCTCATCTGAATGCCGTGCGTATCCGGCGTCCAATCCTGAAGGATGCACAGTTCGCTTTGCTTCGCGAGGCGGACGCCCGCGAGATTAAACAAAGGAAGAAGTTCCTTCGACTCTGACGCCCAAATCGCCGCGTTGTAGGCCGCCGTCGAGAGCCAGACATTTTCACCGAAGGCTTTAGCTTTGGAAAACTTGAGTTGATACTGAGAGTGAATCTGCGTGATCGCTTGACGAGCATCGTCGTCAATCTTGAGTAATTCGTCGATCTCCTTAATGAGGGATATGATCGTTTCGTTCGGCTGTAATCCGCCTTCCTTGGCCGAAGTAGTGAGCTTCTGGCAAGCCTGCTTGAAGGGATTCGAGTAGTTCTGGTTCCATATTTCCACCTGAAGGCTTCCGGAGCCCCAGACCTTTCTGACACGAGAGTTGAAACGAATCCGGGTATCGTCAGAGAGGTGGTAGTAATTGCTCTTATTGTGAGAAATAGCGTGACTCATCAAGATCCGTCCGTCCGGAATTCCAAAGATGTTGCGATCCCGATCCGAGGGCGTTTTTCCCCCGGCAGCGCCGCTTCCATCGAAGTGATCCCAAAAGTAATTTGAATACGCGGTGAGAGCGACAAGGATGAGTTGAGCATGACGCTCTTCGTCTTCACGTTGGTAGCTGATACCAAAACCTCTCGCAGTGGCCATCTTGAGATACGGTAATTTCAGAGCGATCTCGAAATCGCCGTTGCCCGAACCTGCACGACGGGAATTGACAGAATCAAGAAGGAGCTTGCTGACATTCTCTTGAGTCTTGAGATCTTGCAATATTCCTTCGGCGACGATGAGCTTCGTTTGAAATTCAGATAGAAGATCCGATTTGAGTTGTTTTCTAATCGAGAGGATTTTCTCCCAAGCTGCATGTGCTTGCTTTGCAAGTTCCTCGAGCCCCTCATAGGAACTTCTGAGGCCCGTGGGGTCGACAGAGCCATTTTTTTGAAGACGACGGAGATCACGCATTGCACTCTTGATCTGCTTGATCTCATTTTGACTGAGCGTCTGCCGTGCCCTTTGCTTAAGAAGAGCCTTCCGGAGAGCGGGTTTTTCGATGGCTTCGATCTCAGGGTCATCGAGGTAATCCTGATAGCCCTGCATGAGTAAATCACCTTCTTCAAGTAGGATGGCCGCTTGTCTATTCTTTGTTTGAAGGGCTTCGATTAGTGTAGCGTAGTCGGCTTGCGCATGGCTTGCGGAGGTCGCGAGGCCAAAGGCCAAGCCAAAAATGGCTGTGCGGAATCGTGGGAGTATTTTCATATTACTTGGAGGTCTAATGGGTCCGAGGTGCCGCCTGTTAAGCGGGATCGATACGGGCGGATCGAGTATTATATTTCATAGCGTTCGCTTGAGCATTGCCATAATCACCTGGCTCGGGGTTCCGTCTTGTCTTAGCTGATGGAATTTTCTTTATAGGCTGGTCCCTGTCTCAGGGCACCATTGAGGAGAGAAAGGAAATAGACGGTGGTGGTGACGGTGATGATACACAAAGTTTGTGAGTTGCGTTTCCGTTGATCAAGGTAAGGTAGGGCCAGTGGCCGAAAGTGAACCCAACTATGATCTGACAGACCGCGAACTGGCGCATTGTATCTGGTCACGCCTGCAACCTTATCGGAAGCGAATTGTGTGGGCGCTTATCCTTTTGGTGCTGGCTGTTCCTTTCATTAATTTTCACCCCCTCGTTTGGGGATTCGTGGCTGATGCGCTTGTGGAAGAAGCGCTTACACCGGGCGCTCTAGCCGTTTGGCTGGTGGTGATGTTCCTGACCTATTTGGTCGGTCTCGGGGCCGGAGCAGTTCAAAGTTACTTATTAGAGAAAACCGGTCAGGCCTTTGTTCGGGATATTCGGGAGGAGCTCTTTTCAAAATTTGAATCTCAATCACTCGCCTACCATCGGGATCGCAGTACGGGGGAACTCGTCACTCGTATCACCAGCGATGTTGATGCGATGGAGCAATCGGTGCTTCAGGGGTTGACTTCTTTACTCGAGGAAATCGTGACCTTTTTTGTGGTGGCGGGGATGGTGCTTTGGATTAGTCCAGTAGTGGGCGCGGCCTCGATCCTGCCGCTCGCTTTCGCATTCATTTTTATTCGAAAATACAACCGGAAGGTGAAATCGATCTATGCGGGAGTGAGGAAGAAACTCGGGAGCATCGGCTCCTTCGTGCAAGACCGGCTGGCGGGCATCTTGGTGACGCAGTCGTTTGGTCGGGAGAAGAATGAAAGCGCAGAATTCAAGGAGAACGCAGATGGTTTTTATCAGTCGAGTGTTCAGGCGAGTCGGCTCCGGAACACTTATTTTCCGATTGTTTCAATCTTCGGGTTTATCAACAACCTCATTATGCTCGGGTTGGGAGCTTGGTTAATCATGACGGGTAGTGACATGTTTAGCCTCGGAGCGCTGATTGCCTATCGCGGATTTTGGTGGCGACTGCAAAGTCCGATCCGGACAATTGCGCAGACCAGTGATATCTTGCAGCGCGCAAGAGCAGCAGCCACCCGTATCATGGAACTGCTCGATGAACCGATTGCGATTACGGACCAAGAGGGAGCCCGGTCGCTGGAAGGCTCGAGGGGAGCGATCGATTTCAGGAACGTTAAATTTTCTTACGTCCCGGACAAACCTGTTTTAGACGGCGTCACTTTTTCAATTCAGCCTGGAGAATTTGTGGCGGTGGCCGGTGGGAGTGGTTCTGGAAAGAGCACCCTGCTCAATTTAATTCCCCGCTTCTATGACATCGATACAGGATCGGTGACGATCGATGGACTTGACATCCGGAAGGTCACCCTGGCATCACTTCGAAAACAGACCGGCTATGTGGGGCAGGATAATTATTTATTCGATGGAACGATTCGGGAGAATTTGAGTTATGGACGACCCGAAGCGTCAAAGGGTGAAGTCATCTCTGCAGCGGAGTTGGCCAATGCTCACGACTTCATCCTCGCAATGCCACAGGCTTATGAGACGCAAGTCGGTCAGAATGGGGTGAAGCTCTCCGGAGGGCAGCGCCAGCGGCTCAGTCTTGCGCGGGCCTTTTTGACCGTTCCCCGTATTCTCTTACTGGATGAGCCGACGGCTTCCGTGGAACCCGAGAGTGAATCCTTGATTCATGATGCTATCCTTTCACGGACGAGAAAGGGCGAGGGGACTACCGTTTTGGTGACTCATCGCATCGATTTACTTCGGCAGGCTCCGCGCATCATTTTTCTTGAAAAAGGAAAGCTCGCTGGCGATGGGGTGCACGAAGATCTTGTTGATCAATGTCCGGCTTATGCCGACGCTTACCTTCGATGGGAGATTGAAGAATCGGCAATCGTGGCGAGTTGAGTGGTCTTAATCATCCGCGCTCTTCTCCATGGTGGATCAATCCGGGACGAAAGCGACCTGGGCCTGAGGGCGAGTTTAACTTTTTTGATTTTGGGCGAGGGTGAGGTGGTGTTTGGCTGCCCGTCCGCTGATGGATTCGTGTTCAATGAGTTCGGAGGCGATCATTTTGACGGCACTCCAAGTTGCCTTGTTCTGGAGCAAGTGCTGGGTTTTATCGAGCATCTTATGAACAAGCTTTTGGGCTTGGCGGGGATTGCCGGAGCGAGCCAGGGCAAGTTTTTCGACGCCACGAAGATCTTGGCTTGCGCCTTGCACATTGTAGCGGCCGGACTTCCGACTCTCGGCGGCCATGCCGGCTAGCAGGATGAGGATTTCAGCCTCGAGCTTATCTTGAACTTGCCTCGTCCGGCCTTTTTGGATGGTGCAAGCTCCAAGCCGGTTCTGCGATGGGATAATGCTTACTTTTTTGACGGACCGCCCCGTGAGCAGGGCCATCACGGCATGGCCGGCTTCGTGGTAAGCAGTCAGTATTCGATCAGTCTCCATCGGATTCCAAAGGTTTCACGTTTGCTCCTCCGTTGGCAAGGTTGTCTTATCCCTGAGGACGGTTAACGCCAAATATTGCCGGGGAATTTTCTCTCCATGATCGGGCGGTGTTTGCGCCACTCGCGGGCGAGGAAGCGGGGCCAATCTGTGGTGGTTGTGAGGACTTTACCTTTTGGGGGAGAGAGTTTGAGGAGGATAGGGAGGCGGCCTTCGCAGAGGGTGGGGTGTTCTTCGAGGGCCCAGCATTCCAAGAGTTTCACTTGAGTTTCGGGCCCCCCGTTAGCGTAGGAAACTTGGGCTTTTTTTTTGTCGAGCCAGGGGATGGATGTTGGGAGAAGTTCATTGAGCCATTCTAGTTGACCTTTTTCGAGATGGCGGTGGAAGGCGTCTAAGAGGGAGGTGGCTTGGGCTTCTTTGACGAGCGAGAGCCCTATAAAAGCCCGGGTGAGACAGGCGGTGATAGCCGCTTCGTCGAAGGGGATGAATTCGAGTTCGGGCATGGTGCCATGAAGCAGGTCGACGCGGGCCATGAATTCTTTTATACGATGATCCATAAGAGGGAGCTCGAAGGCTCCACTGCGCTGGGCTTCGGCTAGGGAGCGTCCGCTTTTGTGGGGATCGCGGGCGCTGTGCTGGGCCTTCTGTTCGATGACGAGGTCGTGATAGCGGACGAGCCTCACGGCACCGACCCTTTTGTTTTTTATGTCGAAGAGGTGCTCTAGTGTGGTGCTCAGATGTTGGGGGAACATTTCGGCGATCCACTCCGGTTTCACGGCGGTGGCTAGGCTGAGCAGGGTGAGTGGGAGGGGACCGCGCGAGGGCACCTGATGCAGGTTGGCTGCGACAAAGTATGCGGAGTCTTGTACTACGCTTTCGCGCACGAGTTGGCCTTCTCTTTGCTCGGTGAGATCGCAGGCGGGCTTTCCGGTAACTCGTCGTTTGGCGAGCTGATCGATGAAGCCGGCCATGAGGCACCGAAGGAGGGAATCGTTGCCTTTTGATGGAGCGGAAGGGCTTGTTTCACGGTCGTAGAGACGCTGCTGGTGGGCGGCGTGGAGGATCTGTTTATAGGTCTCGTCTACTTGGCGGGCGACTTGAGCGTTGATCCCGTGGCTGCGGCAGCGGTCGAAGCTAAAGCGATTCGATTTGGCGAAGTCGAAGGCGCGCATCAGGGTAATAAAGTCGGAATCATCGCTGTCCTCAAATATTTCGCGCGTGTTTTGGCTCTTGGAATCATCGCGACCCAAACGGGTGAGCAGATCTCGGCCACTGACGAGGGCGGCGCATAAGGCAGCATCCGGTAAGCAGTCGCGCTTGCTAGCCTCGATCAACATGCGTGAGTAGCGCGGGTGCATGGGGAGGCGGAGCATTTTGCGACCGATCTCGGTGAGGTCGGAATCGAGCAGGGCACCGAGCATGGTGAGGAGGCGTTCGGCGCGTTCGATCGCTTGGGTATCGGGTATATCGAGCCAGTCAAAAGTGACGGCTTCCCGGATGCCGAGCGAATGTAAGAGCAGGACAACCTCGGCGAGGTCGCTGCGCTGAATCTCCGGCGTGTTGCGTTCCTCCCGGTTCTTGTGGCTAATCTCGGTCCACAAGCGATGACAGCTGCCGCGTGCGGTGCGGCCGGCGCGCCCTTTGCGTTGATCGGCGCTGGCGCGGCTGATGGGCTCCAGTTGCAGGGTGCCGATCCCGCGCTCAGTGTCGTAGCGTGCCACGCGGGCGACACCGCTGTCGACGACGTGGCGGATGCCGTCGATGGTGATGCTGGTCTCGGCGACGTTGGTGGCGACGATAACTTTGCGAAGCTTGTTCGGGGCAAAGGCACGGTCTTGCTCCTGTGGTTCGAGCGCACCGTGCAAGGGAATCAATGCGACACGTTGCGGCGTTATTAATTCGCTCAGCGCGTCCAATGTTCCGTTGATCTCGCCGCGTCCCGGCATGAAGACGAGGATGTCGCCGGGGCCATCTTCATTGACGATACGCTCGACTGCTATAGCGGCCTGCATGGTGAGGTGGCGGTCATCGGGGAGGGGGAGATAATCGACCTCCACGGGATAGCTTTGCCCTTCGGAAATGAGGATGGGGCATTGGTTCAAATACTCGGCGACGGGTTCGGCATCGAGGGTGGCTGACATCACAAGCATTGCCAAATCAGGGCGCTGGTTTTGCTGGAGATCTTTCACCAAGGCGAGGGCGACATCACTGAGCAAGTTTCGCTCGTGAAATTCATCGAAGAGGACGGCACCGATCTTTGAGAGGGTGCGGTCGTCCTGCAACCAGCGGAGCAAGATACCTTCGGTGACAAAGCAGATGCTGGTGGCATTGCTGGTTTGATCATCGAAGCGGATTTGATAACCGACCTCGGCACCGAGTTTGACATTCCGTTCCGAGGCGACCCGGCTCGCCACGGTGCGGGCCGCGACGCGACGGGGTTGCAGGACCACGATCATCTTGTCGCCCGCGAGGCCGGCATCGAGCAGCATTTGTGGTACCTGTGTGGTCTTGCCCGAGCCAGTGGGGGCGACGAGCACGAGACGGTTGCCAAGTTTCAGCGTGCGCAGGATATCGGCTTGAATTTTCCAAATGGGAAGCGAAGTGGGGTCAGGCATGAGGTGGCTGGCGCAGTCTATGATTCAGTTTGAGCGATGGAAATGAGATAGAGATCGGAAGGGGAGATTTCCTGGCCCCTTTCAACCTGACGGACGGATCGTGCGACCTCGGTATCCGGTTTTCCCATTCTCATTGGCTGATTTTATTTGTTCCAATACATTTTGGAGCTGTTCGTCCTAAAGCCTACGAGCTTCCTGGATGGTCGCATAGTCGTTCCTTTCCCCTAAACTCTAACTCATGATATTTAATCTAGAGGAAGTCATTATATCATGGACGACAGCGCAGTAAGTCGCCGGAGAGTCGCTCCCGGCGGATGCCCCTTTTGAACTCGAATCCCACCTCCGCGACCAGATCGCTGAGGTCAGAGAATCCAGTCAACTCAGAGCTAGGGAGTTATTTCTGCTGGCGTGCCGCTGCCTCGAAGAACCCGTTAGTCTAAATCATGAGTTCGCAAAGATAGCGGCGGCATTCTGGTGGGTAAGAGGAATTTTTTGGATGCTGGCTGACTACCTGGCAGTTAAGGTGATCTTGGTAACTGTCATTTTCGTAGGTGGAGGAGTCAAGAACGCCACGTCTCAGTGGAAGCGTTCGGCTCCATACACATTACCAAAGCGATGGCTTCACCTGCCTTGAATTGCCTCTTCTTTATTGGTCTCGCGATTAACCTCGTTACTGTTCATCGGGGGAACTGGCTCCATAATGGAGCTACCTCTCGGCAGGCTAAGGCCTTGTGTTCGTCCGCAAGTTCCTTGGTTTCGCCTGATAAGTGCCCCGTTCCGAATGGCGCTTACTTGGGCGGTTGCCGAACTGCGGCGTGCGCGAGATATTGGTTTGAATCTTCGAAATGGGAAGTGAGATTGAAGCACCCATGAAGCGAGACTTACTGATTTTTTGCGGAGATGATGAGGAGCTTGAATTCGCCGTTTTAGACGCGAGAATGGCTGTCGAAACAACTGGCTATGACTACTCAGGAAATTCAGGAATACATCGACGCAGTAATTAGGTCAAAATTTAAAGACTTCACTGCGGAGTCGGGAGAAGTGATGACGAGTGCGGAAGGGGACGGACGGTTCATGGGAAAGGTGTTCGCGACGAGATATGGTCGACTTCCGGTGGGTAGGGATATTTTCCTCGCGATCGGTGAGAGCGAGAAGAAGGTGCAGATCGTGAAGCTTGGGAAATCGGAGTGCGTGAAACCAGAGAAGGACGATTTGGATGCGTTGCTCAAGAAAGAGCTGGGGGTTGAGAGTTAGGGTGCGGAGATTTAAGATTCGAATACGAATAGTGAGGTTTGAACGAGCTTAATAGCGTGTAGGAATTGATCCCACGCGATTGTTGGTGAGGGTGAGTTCTATAAAATTATTGGAATTCGATTGAGGAATATCCGATGAGTTTTTTCAGAGTAGGTGAAGCTAATCCTGAATGACCCATGCTGGGGACCTTGGATTGGGAGTAGTTTTGGTGCTTATGGCGTGATCGTTGGCTGGAGGGTCTTCCAGACGGTTGCTGCGACCTTCTCCTGCCCTTCGGCAGTGGGGTGGATGCCGTCTGCTTGGTTAAGCTTTTCGATGCCCCCGACGCCCTCCAGGAGGAAGGGGATGAGGGTGGCTTTGGATTCTTTTGCGACTTCGGGGAAGACTGCTTTGAAGCGGGTGGTGAAATCTGATCCCATGTTGTCGGGGATTTGCATGCCAGCGATGAGAAATTTGATTTTGGGGTTCTTGGTGCGGGTTTTTTTGATGATGCTGAGGAGGTTTTTCTTGGTCTCCTCAGGAGAGATGCCTCGGAGGCCGTCGTTGCCTCCGAGGGCGATAACGAGGACCTCTGCTCCTTTTGTCATAGCCCAAGCAACTCGCCGGAGTCCTCCGGCGGTGGTGTCGCCGCTGACTCCGGCATTGGCGACGGTGTAGGGAAGTTTGGCGACGTCGATCTTCGCTTGGAGTAAGGCAGGGTAGGCTTCTTTGAGATCAAGCCCGTAGCCGGCGGTGATGCTGTCGCCGAGGATGACGATGCGCTTGGCTGTATCATTTGCATTTGCAGTTTCCTCGGCAAATACTACTCCTGCTGCGACTAATAGTAGCCCGACCATTAACTGTTTCAAATATGTCATTCTTATCTTCTACGACTTTAGAATCCGCTCCGAGTGATGTCAAACGACCCATCCTGAAAGTTACCGCGCTTCGTAAAACACATCAGACTGCGGCTGATGATTTGACGGTGCTCATGGATGTGAGCCTGAGTCTTGATGCGGGAGATACGCTAGCGATTGTCGGGCCTTCGGGGAGTGGTAAGACGACTTTACTCGGGCTTTGCGCGGGGTTGGATGATGCCAGTGCGGGGTCGGTAGAGTTGGCCGGATTGGCGCTCGAGTCGCTGGGGCAGGATGCGCGCGCGGCGTTGCGGAATCGCTTGGTTGGCTTCGTTTTCCAAAACTTTCAGCTGATCCCGACGCTGACAGCGATTGAAAATGTGTTGGTGCCGTTGGAGCTGCGCGGTGAATCCGGCGGCCAGGCGGAGGCGAAGAAATTACTCACGGAGGTCGGTCTCGGTGATCGGCTCGATCACTACCCCTTACAGCTGTCCGGAGGCGAGCAGCAGCGGGTGGCGCTGGCGAGGGCATTTATCCATCGCCCTAAGATTCTTTTTGCCGACGAACCTACTGGAAATCTGGACTCCGGAACAAGCGGGCCGATTGTTGAGATGCTTTTCGATCTGAATCGGGAGGCTGGAACGGCGCTGGTATTGGTGACGCATGATCCTGCGTTGGCGGCGAAGGCGCGGCGGGTGGTGACGATGAGCGGCGGAACCATTGTCTCGGAGGAAGAGAATGGAGCACTCTAAACATAAGGTGCTGCCACGAAGCTTGTGGACGGCCTTGTTTCATCCCTGGGTCTGGCGGATGGCGTGGCGGGACAGTCGATCGCAACGGCTGCGGCTGGTGGTTTTCTCGCTGGCGATTGTTTCCGGGATCGCCGCACTGACGGCGATCCATTCCTTGAAGGCGAGCGTGGAGCGTGGGATTGCTGTAGAGGCAAAGGCGCTGCTGGGCTCTGATTTACGGGTTTCTTCGCGTAAGGAAATCGGCGCTAATGAGATTGAAAAGCTAGCCGGGATGGCAAGTCAGGTGAGTCGTGAGACGAGTTTCCCCTCGATGATGCGATTCCTACCGGATGGTGGAGCACGTTTGATGCAGGTGCGTGGGATCGCGGGTGGGTATCCGTTTTATGGAAAGGTGGAAACACGGCCAGTGGATGCCTGGAATAAGCTGAGGGACGGAGGCGGAGTGTTGGTGGAACCGGCGATCCTGGATCAGTTTTCGGCGCAGATTGGTGATGAAGTCGAGCTGGGAGGAATTCGATTGAGGATTCTTGGTTTGGTCGATAAACCCGCTCCGCGCGGTAACCGTTTCAGTGGATTTGCGCCGGAGGTCTATGTCAATCTAGCGGACATCGAGCGCAGCGGGCTGTTGACTCAGAACAGCATGGCGGGCTATCAGGTGCATCTTAAACTTTCGGGCGGCCAAGCGTCGCGCGTGCTGAAAGAGAGGGTTCGTGATGAGTTCCCTGACACCCGCTGGCGTTTGGAGACTCCGGAGGACCGGCGTGAGAATCTGGGCGATGCGCTCGATAACTTTCAAAAATTCCTTGGGCTGATAGCACTCACATCACTGGCGCTGGGGGCAATCGGAGTGGCGGGCGCGGTGCATGCCCACGTCACTCGGCGAATTCAGACGATTGGAATCTTACGCTGTCTCGGGTGTCCGGGATACATGGCTTTTGGAATTTATTTGGCACAGGCGATGGCGTTGGGGTTGCTTGGTGCTATTCTCGGAGCGGGGCTTGGAATTGTGATGCAGATGGGGTTATTGGTGGCACTCGACGATGAATTGCCGATCTCGGTGGCTCCTTCACCGGAGTGGAAGATCGCCTTGCAAACGACGGCGACGGGCTTCGCGGTGTGCTGCGGATTTGCACTCCTACCGCTGATGCGGATTCGTGAAATTTCACCGGCGGTGACCTTGCGGAGTGGTGGTAGTTTGAAAGGTGGTTTCCTTCGATCGCTACCAATTTATGCCTTGCTGGTGGGACTGCTGGTGATGGTTGCTTATGGCAATGATCCGAACTGGAGACGTGCGCTAGCAATGGTGGGTGGGCTGACGGTAGCTTTCCTAGCGTTGGTGGCTGTGGCTCGTGGGTTGATGGAAGTGAGTCGTCGGGTGTTGGCGCCCCGCTGGCCATATTTGATCCGACAGGGTGTTTCAAATCTCCATCGTCCGGGAAATCAGACCTTGCTGTTTCTGCTATCGCTGGGGCTGGGGACATTTCTGTTAGTGACTATTCTTTCGGCCGGAAAACTTTTGAATGGTCGACTGAATATTCAGCAGTCGGAGGAAAGCCCTAACCTTTATCTTATAGATGTTCAGCCTGATCAGGTGGCGGGGGTAGAGGCCGTTTTGGAAGCCAAAGAGCTTCCGGTAATGGAGAGTGTGCCGATGGTGACGATGCGGGTGCAGTCGATCAATGGTGTGGAGGTTGGCGAAGCGACGGGTGTGCCACGCTGGGTTGCGAGGCGGGAGTTTCGCTCGACTTATCGCGATTCCCTGAACTTAACCGAGACGCTCATCGCTGGTGAACTTGCGAGCGAGCGGGCCGATCCAAATGGAATTGTAGAGCTCTCGCTGGAGGAAAAAATAGCCAAAGATTTAAAGGTCGGCATCGGCGATGAGATCACGATGGATGTTCAGGGCATCCTGATTCGCACTAAGGTGACAAGCATCCGCCGTGTCGATTGGAGTCGTTTCAATTTAAATTTCTTTATGGTGTTCCCTCCGGGCGTGCTGGAGGACGCACCGGGAGTCAATGTGGTGACGACACGGACGCCAACACCTGCGGCCTCGGGGGAGTTACAGCGAGAATTGGCGGGTCAGTTTGCCAATGTTACCGCGATTGACTTGACACTAATTCTTGAAACTGTCCGTGATCTTCTAGCCAAGATTTCGACTGTTATCACCATCTTGGCTGGGTTCACGGTGTTGGCGGGTCTTCCGATCTTGATCGGGACTTTATTGAATGGTCGCGATGTGAGGCTGAAAGAAAGTGTGCTCCTGCGGACGCTTGGGGCCTCGGCGAAGCAGGTTCGGATCATTTTAGTGATCGAGTATGCCGCACTTGGATTACTTTCTGCGCTGTCTGGG
The DNA here is from genome assembly GCA_905182405.1 of Akkermansiaceae bacterium. GTDB lineage: Bacteria > Verrucomicrobiota > Verrucomicrobiia > Verrucomicrobiales > Akkermansiaceae > SW10. The sequence continues at coordinate 242,541 of CAJJBQ010000002.1, forward strand.
ATTCTGTTAGCTGTCGTGGCAAATGGAGTGCTGGCGACCTTCTTTTTTAAAGCATCTCCATGGCCGGATGCAGGGCTTCTTTTGGCTGCCTTCGGGACAGTCACGATGATTGCGGTGCTCGGTGGCCTCGCTCTGAGCAGGGGAGTTTGTCATCATCCACCGCTGGAGATTTTACGAGGTGGGAGTTAAAAAATCAGCAGCCGACTCTTTTGCTTCGTTGTTAAATTTTTGCTCGGGGCTTCTGTGATGACGATGCCGGAGGCGATTTGAGATTTAAACACGAACAATGAGATTTGAACTGGCTTGTTGGTAAGGGTGCAATTGGAAGTTGAGGAAACGTAAGACCTATGGCGTAGGGATGCGGGGTAATCAAATCCCTGAATAGGCTCCGCGTGCTTCGCAAACCCCGGGCTGAATGACGCAAGCCTGTTGGAGAGCGTGACATGCCTTTCCGCTCAAGTTAAAGGCAACTCGGTGCCTCGAAGTGAATTACGAATGGCAAAAATCGCTAGTTGTTCACAACATGCGGAAGCTTTCGACATTCCTCTTGCTCCCTTTCGTTCTCTGGAATAGCCATGTGGTGAGTCTTACAGGCTCAAAACATCACTACATTATGGCGATTGAGCGCGCACTCTTGTCGGTTTCCGATAAATCAGGATTGGTTGAATTTGCAAAAGCACTCCACGAGGATCATGGCGTCGAGCTACTTTCGACCGGTGGAACTGCCGCAGTGCTGCGGGAAGCTGGTCTCCCAGTGATCGATGTGGCTGACTACACTGGCGCTCCTGAACTTTTTGAAGGACGTCTGAAGACTCTTCATCCAAAGGTGCACGGCGGGCTTCTGCAACGCCGTGATAGTGATGATCATGTTGCTCAAGGAAAAAAACATGGTATCCCGCCGATCGACCTTGTGGTCGTGAATCTCTATCCCTTCGAGAAAACGGTCGAAAAGGAGGGGGTTACCCTTGACGAGGCGATTGAGAATATCGACATCGGCGGGCCTTCGATGCTTCGCAGTGCTGCTAAAAACTACGCTGCAGTTACGGTTGTGGTCGATCATGCCGACTACTCCCGTGTTCTTTCTGAGATGGGGGAGCATGAGGGCGACACTACGCTCCGGCTTCGTGAGGAGCTTGCGATTAAGGTGTTTCGTCGGACGGCAGCTTATGACGGTGCTATTTCCAACTTCCTGGGCAAGTGTGACCAAGGAACGGCGTGCAGCTTTGCGATCAACCTTCCTCTGGATCGGGATCTCCGTTACGGCGACAACCCGCATCAAAAATCACGTCTTTATGGCGCATTTGGCGAGTGCTTCTCCCAACTTCAGGGCAAGGAGCTGAGTTACACCAATATTCTCGATCTCGAAGCGGCAGCGGATATTATTCTCGATTATCGCCGCCCAACCGTCGCGATCCTTAAGCACACTAATCCTTGCGGAGTAGGGCAGGACGACGAAGATTTACGGGTGGCTTGGGATAAGGCCTTCGAAACGGATCGGCAGGCACCCTTTGGCGGGGTAATCGTGATGAATCGGCCATTGACTGAAGCTCTGGCCCGCGTGATTTCGGGTATTTTTACCGATGTCATTATTGCTCCTGACTTCGAGCCCGAGGCCCGGGCGATTCTTCAGAAGAAGAAGAACCTTCGGATTATGAAGCTCGAGTCAGGCTATGAGAGGTATCGCAAGGATCCTGTCGTGCGCTCCGCGCCAGGCGGGTTGATGGTCATGGACAAGGATCATACTGTCATGGGGATCGATGATCTCGAATCAAAAGTGGTCACTAAGCGTCCTCCGACTGAGCAAGAAATGATGGCGATGCGCTTCTCGTGGCGCGTGGTGAAGCATGTAAAATCTAACGCCATTGTCTTTGGTTCAACGGATCGGACCCTTGGTATCGGCGCGGGGCAGATGAGCCGGGTTGATTCGGCTCGAATTGCAGTTTGGAAGGCAAAAGAGGCTGGGCTTTCTCTCAAGGGAAGCGTGATTGCTTCTGATGGGCTTTTCCCGTTCGCTGACGGTCTTGATGCCGCTATCAATGCTGGTGCGACAGCGTGCATTCAGCCTGGCGGTTCTATTCGCGACGAAGAGGTGATTGCTGCTGCCGATGAGGCTGGCATGGCGATGGTCTTAACCAATCACCGGCATTTCCGTCACTAGAGACCCTCTTTTCCAATGAGCTTACTTTTAGGAGTCAATATTGATCATGTCGCCACACTGCGGCAGGCCCGCTATGCATTGAACCCGGATGCGCCTATTCTCGAGCCATCGGTTCTTGATGCCGCGAGAGAGGCTCAAAAAGGTGGAGCCGACTCGATTACGATACACGTTCGAGAGGATCGGCGTCACATGCAGGACGCGGACGCGCGTCTTATGCGCAAGGAAGTAAATCTCCCGCTAAACCTTGAACTTGCGAATACAGTAGAAATGGTGTCTTTCGCTTGTGACCTGAAACCAGACTTTGCCTGTCTCGTTCCTGAAAGTCGCGAAGAGATTACCACTGAAGGAGGGCTTGATGCAGTGGGTCATTTTGACTCACTGAAGGATACCATAATCGCCCTTCAGGCGTCGGGGATTAAGGTGAGTTTGTTCATAGATCCGGAGGAAGAGCAAATCGAAGCTGCCGCGAAATTAGGTGCTGAAATGATCGAGCTTCACACCGGATCCTTCGCTCTAGCGGAGGGCGAACCTCATCAAAACGAACTCTCGCGTCTCAGGCTTAGTGCTGATTTAGGTGCGAGTCTTGGTCTGCAAATAAATGCGGGCCATGGGATTCATCGTCAAAACATTAGCTCTCTTTTTTCCGTTAAAAACTTAAAAGAGATCAACGTTGGCCACACTCTTGTTTCAAGAGCGTTATTCATTGGCTTGAGGGCAGCGGTTGCGGAAATGAAGGCGCTCATGGCTGATTACCAAGGGGATCAAGAATGAAGCTAATTGGAATAGGAATCGATGTTGTTGAGGTGAGCCGCGTAAAGTCGTCCCTCGACGAATTTGGCGAGCGATTCCTCAATCGTATTTTCACCTCGGCAGAGCGGGAATACTGCAACCGGCAAAAACGCCCTGAAATCCATCTCGCTGCGAGATTTGCGGCAAAGGAAGCGATTTCGAAGGCCTTCGGAACGGGAATTGGGAAGGAGATTGGTTGGCTTGATATAGAAATCATCCGAAGGGATACTGGTGAGCCTGAGGTTCGTCTTCATGGTGATGCCACAATCCTCGCCAAAAAATGTGAAGCAACAGAAGTTAAGGTGAGTTTGTCTCATGCTCAGCATTATGCTGCCGCTAATGCCGTGGTGATGGGCTGTGAGTAAATTATTGATAAATAGGAGCGTCTCCCTTGATGTATAAGAGTCTTGTGGGCATCAAAAGTATCTGTTTTTTAATATCCTTACTATTTGATTATTTTGACAATTTAAGGATAAATACCTACTATTAAGTTCGGTGAATATTATTCAATCAGTCGTCGATAAACCCTCTAGCGAAGTGGTCGTATGTTGCTACTGTAGTTGTCCGGTTCGTATTCCAACGAGAATGAAAGAGAGTTGTGGACCTTGCTCCATTTATGGTTACGAGCTGATCATAGACAATGAGAGTAAGGCCTTGCCTCCTATTTCCGGACGCCATTTTTTGCCAAATGGCGTAGGTTTCCCAAGGCCCTCTGATTCACATGAGATTTCCCGGCCTCAAGACTTTCAGCCGGAGCCTGTAAATTCACCCCGGATCACCCCACCGGAGCGAGTTAACAGGACTCCAGAGACCTCTCCTGAGTTGGCTGGGAATACTGCGCTAATGACACCCGAATTGGTGCAAGCAGGGGATGCTGCGTCCGCTCGAATAGAGGCGCAACCACGCTTATCAGCCTCTCAAAGAAACACAGGAGGCTCCAAAGTGGTGATAGCTCAGCCGTTTCAATGCACCGGGGTATATCGTTTGAATCTCGCAACGAGAGCCAACGTGAATAGAAAAAAATTGCAAGCTCCCGAGCGCCAGCAATTACCCGAACATCAGGGCTTAGGAAGAAAGAGGCAATGGGGATTCTCTTTGCTTTGTGCTTTCGTTGTTGACGGATTAGGGGGCGGTGGATTCTCCGGCTTCAAGGGCCACCAAATGAGGCTGGAAGGGGACGATTTGCGGGGTAGTCGATTGGTTACTGAACTAGGATACTAGAAGGCTCTTTTTACCTCAATTTTCACTATGCGCTTAATTTTAGCATCGGGCTCCCCTCGTCGAAAGGAATTACTGAGGGCTGCCGGACTAACGTTTACGGTTGAAGTCCCAGATGTCGTTGAGCTTGAGGCGGGAGTCTTGCCAGCTCGAGACCTCTGCCTCACGAACGCCCTTTTAAAAGCAGGTGTAATATCGCGATCGAGCCCTGATGATTTGATTATTGCCTCCGACACAATCGTTGTAATGGACGGGACGGTATACGGGAAACCCAGAGACCTTATCGAAGCAGCCGGGAACTTAAAGCGCTTTCGAGGAAGGACACACGAGGTAATGACCGGCGTTGCCCTTCAAAAAGGTGAAATGAAATCTACTTTCATCGAAGTTTCGCGGGTCACTTTCAAAGAATACTCGGACTCGGTTATTGATGAATACCTTCATCTCGTTCCTGTTCTCGATAAAGCGGGAGGCTACGCCATTCAAGATCACGGTGAGTGGCTTGTTGAAAAAATTGACGGGAACTATGAAAATATCGTGGGGCTGCCGCTTACAAAGGTCCTCGCGAAGCTAAACGAAATGGGCTTTAATCCCGCCCAGCGATATGCCTGACCCCTCTGAGAATCGACGCCGATACCCTCTTATCGTGAATCCTCGTGCAAAAAGCGAAAGAGGGTATCGTGCGATGGAGTTCATCGAGGCTCATTCGCATCGGTTTGAGATTCATCGGACGCAAAGCAGGGAAGAGGCGATCGAGTTGACCAGGAAGTTTGCAAAAGTAGGAGAGGATGTTGTGATCACTGCTGGCGGGGACGGGACAGTCAACGCTGCTATTGAAGGGCTGGCAGGATCTTCGACGACACTGGGGGTATTCCCAACGGGAACAATGAATGTTTTTGCACGCGAAATGGGGATTCCATTTGATCGGCTGGAGAAGTCGATGGCAGTGATCGATGATGGATGCCGAAAGGAAGTGGATCTTTTTGAGATGAACGGAGTCCCTTTTGTTCAAATGGCTGGAGTGGGTTTCGATGCCCAAGTGATCGAGGCAACGAGCTGGGAAAGTAAAAGACGACTTGGACCGCTGGCTTACCTCCTTGCCGGTGTCCGAGTATTAGGGACTGTTCCTCCCGCAATGACCGTTCTTACCGAAGAAGGGAGGGAGCTGCATGGAGTTTGTCTTTTGATCGGGAACGGTTCTCTCTATGGGGGACATTTTCCCCTTTTCAGAATAGCTAGAAATACAGACGAACTCCTTGATGTAATAATTTTTAAAGAGTCGGGATTTCAGTTCATCAGAGACTCGTTGCGCGGATTGGTAAAAGGAGGGATTGATCCGCTTTCCCCAGGAAAGTCGGTTGAGTATTTTCAGGCGGCAAGGATCAGGGTCACCAGCGCCGAGGCAATCCCAGTGGAAATCGACGGAGAACTATGGGGGCGCACGCAAGAAATCAACTTCCGCTCAAGCGGAAAGAAGCTTTCGGTCTTTGCTCCTGAAAAACCGGAGGTGAACCGGTGGTTGGATTTTTTGAGGACAGTGAATCCATTTTATCGTTCAATCGGCTCTGATTGACCGGAATTCCCGGCTTTTAAAGTCGTCAGTTCGTATCGGTTCCGCTAATTTTTCTTAGTTCTTCATGAATTTTTTTCGTAGGGTCACGTTTAACTCATTGATGGCGCCTGTTGGGGCGTCCTCCGATGCGGGACTTTCGGAAGGTGAACCCTCCGATCATGAATTGATCAAGTCCTGCCAATCAGGGGATACCCGGGCTTTCGAGACACTCGTAACCCGCCATCGTGGAAAGGTTTATGCGATGGTTCAAAATATGATCAAAAATGAAGCTGATGCCTGGGATCTCTCTCAAGAGGTTTTCCTGAAGGTCTGGAAGGCTTTGCCAAAATTTGAAGCGCGGGCGAAGTTTTCGACCTGGCTCTACCGCATCGCCCACAATGTAGTCTACGACTGGCTGCGGAAGCGTAAAATTGATTCCGCAGGGGAGTTTGATGACACCATTTTAAGCGAAGGCTCGGTCGCAGTGGGCTCGATGACGACACCAAATCAAGATCTTCGCCCCGATCGAGCACTTGAGGATTCTGAGTTGGGAGAGGAGATCAATGCGGCGATGGCTACATTATCAGCAGAGCACCGCGAAACGATTCTCCTGCGTGAAGTGCAAGGATTTGATTACAAGGAGATCGCGAAAGCGATGGACTGTTCCTTGGGGACAGTGATGAGCCGCCTTTATTATGCCCGAAAGAAACTCCAAATATTGTTAACTGATGAACAAAGAAATTACTGATGAACTCATGGTGAAGTGGGTGGATCACAAGTTGACTGCTACTGAACAAGCAGAGCTAGAAGTAATCCTCTTAGAAGACTCAGAGCTTGCAGGTGAGCTTTCCGCGATGCGAAGCGTAAAGGCGAAGATCCAAAAGGAGATCCCAGCATCTGTTGAACCTCCTTATCCGGACTTCTTTAACAACCAATTGATGCGGAAGGTGATGCTGGATCAAGTGTCACGGCTACCCAAGGAGAAAGCGAAACGCTGGTGGAAGAGTTTACAGTGGGCCTGGGCTCCGGCCGGGGCAATGGCGCTTGTGCTCGCATTTCTGGCAGGGCAGCGACTTGGGCAAGGAGGCGAATCGATAACGAGACCAGTGGCGACGAGTTCGCTAACTTCAGTTTATTTTTCTGAAGATTCCTTAAATGCCGAGATCATCCCTGATGCGGAAGGTGATGTTTCAGCGATTATTGTCACAGGACTGAGTGCCATTTCGGATGATGCGAGTTTTGCGGAGATTAAGAAGGGGGAACTTCCGGTGAGTTACCAACGGGCTGAAGCGAAACGATTCCACTAGACTCATGAAACCTCTGCTCATTGTTACCTTTCTTTGCTTTATTAACGTTTCCTTTGGAGACGATCCAGGAAAGGATAAAATTGGTTCTCTCCGGGTTGAAATGATTTTTGCCACCAACGAAGATGGTGATCGTGCCGGACCGAGGGGAAAAGTGACTCCTGAAGCGCAAGTGATGGCGATGAAGGAGATCGAGCCGCTACGCTTTAAGTATTATCGAACTTTAGGTGTTGAGAATCCGGAGATTCTAAGAAGCTACGAGAGTTGGGCAACACCTCTCCGTCCATCGAAGGAGATGTTGATTAGCTTTGAGCCACTTAAGAGGGAAGGGAGGGGCCGTATTCAAATGGCACTGGCGTATTGGCAATCAAAGCGAAAGCTTTTCCAGACCAATCCGACCTTAGTGAAGGGAAAATCACTCTACCTCCTTGGACCTGAATGGAGAGGAGGGCGGTTGATTATTCAGGTTGAGCTTCTTGAGTTAACGGAATAATATGAAAGCCGCGATCCTCCTAATCTTCGGTCTCAGCAGTTTGATAAATGCTGAAATGGTATTTAAAACAAAGCTCGTTGAAATTACCGCCAAGCCTGATGTCACTGAGATCACTGTTGAATTCCCCTTTGAAATCATGGGGTCGGCAGCTGAAATTATTGAATACGAAGCCCCATGTACTTGCTTGACCGCTCGAGTTGAGCCGCTCAATCCTGATCGATCCACTAAGTTAAGATGGGATATCGGGGAGAATGGAAGGATTTTCGGCCGTTTCAAGATGGGTAATTTTAAGGGGACGGTTGACAAAGCGATCGTCTTGAAAATGAAAGGGGTCGATAAGCCCATTCAGTTAGTCGTGAGAGTGACGATCCCTATCTTATTCGAAATTCAACCTTCCACGTTAAAGTGGGAGATCGGAGAGACGCCGACGGAGAAGACTTTTAAGATCAAAGTGAATCACGACCAGCCGATTAAACTTATCGAAAATTCGGGGACGAGTGGCAACTTCCCCTACGAAGTGAAGGCCATTAGAGAGGGATGGGAGTATGAAATAAAAGTTAAACCATCCAGCACTGAGAAACCGGGAATGGGGATGATCCGTTTGAAGACAGATTGCGCGATCAAGCGCCATGAGCGGCATCAGGTCTTTGTTGTCGTTAAGAAGGAGCGGAAATGAAGATGTTTTTAATGGGCTCTTTCGGGATCGTTGCACTCGCATCGCTCGGAGCATTAGGCACTTGGAAAATAGTAGGCCCGCCTGACCGTTCGATCACTTGCTCGGAAGATCTTCTTGAGGCCGGGCAAATTTGTCTTTCTGAGGTTCAGGGTTGGGATAATCAATCTTATCTTTGGGTCGATGCTCGACCACGAAACATTTGGAAAAAAAATGGAGTAGAGGGTTCAATTCTTTTTAACGACGATGTTAACGAGGATTATCTAGCCTTGGAGGAAACATTTATGTTTGCCGCTAGCCGTGAAGGGGATCCTTACCAAACAATCGTGATCTATTGTAGTGAAGAAGGATGTAAATCGAGTGAAACGATTGCCAGTGTCCTCAGGGAGAAATTCGCTGAGATGATGGGATTCGACGTCTATGTTCTCCATGGTGGATGGAAGGCCTTGGCTGATGCGGGCTTAGTCAATTGACCAATTCAGAGCATCTAGCCTAACGATTTCGAGGTAAGGTTTCGTGGGATCCTCAGTGGTGTTCCATTCCAACGTGAGCGTCACAGCAGCATGAGAATCCCCGGGAATTAGGTTCCGTAATTTTTTAAAGATATCGGATTCTGCCTTTAAAAAGGCCTTGGCGATGATATCTGAAGTAGCGGTAACATTCTGCAAGAGAGAGACCGTTGCTTTGGAGGCTGCATCTGGGATGCCATCGACAAAGCAAAATGACGACACCTTAACGACAGCGTGAACCGTGAGCAGTCCGTCTACCGGTTTTTCCGCAAACTCACCTGTATTACCGTCGTAGAGGTCCAAAAATACGTCAGTCTGGATCCTGGGGGATTCATCCTCCGCATAAGAAACGAGACGGAGAGAGATAATCCGGCTCTTCCTCTCTGCACTGGGCATGTCAAAAACGACAGAGTGATAAGAATCCATCACATGTCCACTTGGTGGAGGGGGAAAAGTTTCAGGCCGGGAAGCAATAACCTTCGGAAGAGGTCCTGCGAGAGCGCTACTACGAAGCTCTTCCGGACTACGCCGCGATTTCGTCATGAATGGGAGACGCTCCTCAAAAGTCTTTGCTGACAAAAATTGCCTAAGGATCCCTTCGCTAGCGACAATGAAACGGGTATTTTCGACCCCTGTTTGATGAAGAATTCCTAAATCAATATCGATTTCTTCTTTTTTTTTACCGCCAGTGGAAGTTCAGAAGGAATTTCATTAGGAGTATTTACGTCCCGCTTGTCATGCTCCAGTTCCTTGGGGATTTCCGAAGAGTCGGGCGTCACTTCGGTTGGAGGAGTGGGTCCCACAGAAGGATCTGTGACGGCGGGAGTTGCTTCTGGGGCTTCAACGGGGACCAGCGCAGGTGGGTTAGAAAGAGCCTCGCTTATAAGAGATTCGTTAGGAGTGAGCTCCGCTTCAGGTTGAACCTCCGGCTCAAACACTTTCATCATATCAAGAATCAAATAGATAACGGCTACTGACAGCCCAATGAACAAGAGGGGGAATACAAAGGCGGGCCAAATCCGACGCTTGGTCCGAATGGGAGTCAGCAGTCCTACGTCAACGCTCTTACGACCCAATCCGGAATCACCGGTTGCGTTAAATGCCCTGGGATTGACGGAACTCTCGATACGTTGTTGGTGCGGGGCTGCTCCTAACGGTCGACTAGCGGGTATGGCGCCACTTTGGAGGGGAGCCTGTGGTGACTGACAGCTTTGCGTTGGTTGGGTGTCGGGTCGGGTTCTGTTGAATCCTTGCTGAACCGGAGTAATCGCTGGAGCAGTCTGTGGGGCTGGGGCGTTTTGCTGAAGATTACTTTTTTGCTGGAGAGAAGGCGACCCTCCCGTAGGAGGGGGCGAGGTAGGCGTTGCCATCGGCTGCTTTGCAACCGGTTGGGGATGCGGGGCGGCAATCGTAGTGCGACAAGTTGGGCAAGGGCCATTTACTCCTGCCATTTCAGCGGGAACTCTCAGTGGCGTGTGACAAGACGGGCAGGAAAATTCAATCTTTTGAGACATTCTTTTCTCAGTAGGGGTTTTGAAAGGAGGCAACTGATCAGTGTCCCATAAGAAAATATGGAGCAGTAAATAGTCCGGATTTCCTAAGAATACTTGACCTTATGACTTGGAGGAAATCACTTAGTGTTCCATCGGGTTTTCGCCCGATGCAACTCCAAGAGATTGTAATTCCTCTGGAAGATAAGCTTTAAAACGAGTTTTGTCGATCGCCTTCATGTAGGCTTCTTGAGGGGAAATCATGCCTTGTTGGAGCTTTTCCCAAATTGCTTCGTCCATGAACTGCATTCCTTCCGACTTTCCGCCGATGATGACATCGAAAAGTTTCTGGGTCGCTCCTTCACGAATAATGGCGGAAACCGCCGGAGTGGCAAACATGATTTCGTTTACGGCAGTTCGGCCAGGTTTATCCGAGCGCTTGCACAATAACTGAGCGACAACTCCCTTAAGAGAAGCTGCGAGCATCGTGCGAACCTGAGACTGTTGATCTGCCGGGAACACGTCAATAATGCGGTCAACCGTCTTGCGGGCATTATTAGTATGGAGAGTGCCAAAGACCAGTAGGCCCGTTTCAGCAGCAGTTAGAGCGAGGGAAATCGTCTCAAGGTCACGCATTTCGCCCACCAGAACGATGTCAGCATCCTCACGAAGGCTAGCGCGGAGCCCGTCGGCAAAACTTGGAGTCTGAATAGGGACTTCGCGTTGACTGATGATGGATTTTTTACTCCGGTGCACAAATTCGATCGGTTCCTCGATCGTGATAATGTGACGGTTAAAATTAACGTTGATGTAATCAAGAAGGGCCGCAAGAGAGGTAGATTTTCCAGAACCGGTCGGGCCGGTGACAAGAACCAAGCCGGATCTCATGTGCCCAAATTCCTTGATCACAAGAGGTAGATTGAGATCCTCTAGGCTTGCAATCTCGGTGGGAATCAGGCGGAAAACTGCACCTAAGCCATTTTGCTGCTTCAGGTAGTTGCAGCGGAAACGAGACTCCTCGTCCATTTCATAAGCAAAGTCGAGATCTCCCGTTTCGAGATATTTTTTGAAAGCTATGGGTTCACAGATTTCTCCGAGGAGCTTCATGATGATTTCTCCTTCGAGGATGGGTTCGCCCTCGATAGGTGTAACCGCGCCGTGAACACGGACCTTAGGAGGCTGTCCTTGTGCGAGATGAAGATCGGAGCCCCCGGAAGAGACGAGATATTGGAAAAGACGATCGATTTCAGCCATAGCTGGAAAAATGTAGGTGTGTTAAGAGGAAAGAAAGTGAGTGAATTAGGACTGGAAAAAGGACTTCATTTGTGCTTTATCCTCGCATCGATAGAGCGTTTCCTCCTGGGTGATATCACCCTTAATATAGAGATTTCGAAGGGATTCATCCATGGTTATCATGCCAACATTTTTTCCGGTCTGCATGATCCCGGGCAGCATGAAGGTTTTACCGTCCCGGATGGTGGCGCCCACAGCAGGGGTATTAACGAGAAGCTCTAGAGCAAGTGCGCGCCCCGACCCATCTGCCTTGGGGACGAGTTGCTGAGAAACGATTCCGCGAAGAGATTCCGAGACCATGACTCGAATTTGAGCGCGCTGATCGGTAGGGAAAACGTCCAATACCCGATCAAGGGTCCGCGGGGCGTTTCCAGTATGAAGGGTGGCGAGAACAAGGTGCCCCGTTTCCGCTGCAGTGAGCGCTAGTGAAATGGTCTCGAGATCTCGCATTTCTCCCACCATGATGATATCGGGGTCTTCACGTAGAGCGCCACGGAGTGCCTTTGGGAATGATTCCGTGTGCGTGTGGACCTCTCGTTGATTAACGTGGCAGCCTTTCGATTCAAATACGTATTCGATTGGGTCCTCCAGAGTGAGAATGTGATCCTCACGGTCCATGTTGATGAAGTCGACCAAGGACGCCATCGTGGTGGACTTACCCGAACCAACAGATCCGGTAATCAAAATGAGACCATTTTGGTAACGCGTGAGGGGCCTGAGACTTTCGATAGGAAGCTCCAAATCTTCCATGGTCCGGATATTGGTAGTAATGATCCGGAAAACGATCTCATAGCCCAAGCGCTGTTTAATAACCGAAGCGCGGAAACGTCCAAGTTCACTGGCATAGGCAAAGTCGATATCACCGAGTCTCTGAAGGTGCTCCCAACGTTTTTCATCGAGAAACGAACGAGCTAATCGTTCGGTGTCCTCGGCTTTCAGGGGCGCATGCGAGTCCCAGATAGGAGAGAGGTTTCCAAATCGGCGCCACGCAGGAGGATAGCCAGCGGGAAGGTGGATATCGGAACAATCATATTCGATTCCGACTTTCAAATATTCGTCGACGTGCGCGAGGACTGTGTGCTCAGACATAAATTAAATTGCGATAGGTGTAAGACTTTTGGCAGGGAAGTAGTGTGCCCTTAAGGAACATTACTTAACGCGGTTCGCCAAGCATGGAGTTTCAATTTTGCAGGAGAAATCGTCGAGACACTTCCTCTTTTACCTTATCGATGACCCAGGCTGTAATGGCGGGTTTTGCGAGACTAAAGCAAAGCCTCGGCAGGATGCCGATTCGGCTTCTTTTTACGCTCCTGTTGCTTTTGGCGCTTTGGAGCAGTAACCCTAGAAAAGTTGCTGAGCCAAAAGCACCCGCAAACCAGGGGAGCGGATGGTCCTTGAGTGCCTTCTTGAGTTGTCGAGACACACTCAGCTCTCGTTCCAATCCTGCGCGCGCGGATGAAACCCCGGTTCGCTGAGCAGCGAGCACCGTGACTAACTCTAACTTTCTCTTTTGGAATTTTGACTGAGCCATTGTTGGTCTTTGTGCCATTCGGCACGCGTGGATTCAAAAAGTGAGACGCTTGAGCCCTTACGGGATTTCCTGAGGAATATCACCCCGATGAGAAGGTGTAGTCCGCCCAAAGCAAGGGCGGATCCAATCCATCCAGCTAATGGGCCGGTGAATTTTTGAACAAAAAGTTCACCAAGCAGGGCGATTGCGACCACAAGGAGCATTACGTAACCTAGAGCGAGAGTAAGTCCCGCAATAACGAGAGAGGTGATTTTACCTTTGTAGACCACTCCTGCCTCACGAGCCTCAATCCCGAAGAGCTCGGATCGCGCCGAAAGATAGGCGCCGGTACTCTTAGAAAAAGAAACGACTTCTTCCTTCAAGCCCGACGAATCGTGGCCCTCCTTTGAAGAGGTTGAGGAATTGGAAAACATTGTGCCTTGATTGATGGGCTATCGACGAATGATCAGCCCCGCAAGAAAACCTACTCCCACGGCAATAAGAACAGCCTTGGTCGGGTTCGCGCGCACGGAATCTTCCATGGAAACGTGGAACTCGCGCGCCTTCACGCGAGTGTCCTGCCATTGCTCGCTGGCGGACCCTCGAAATTGGAGAGCGGTATCCTCAGCAGAGTCGCGAAAGTAGTTTGCCTTTTCACTAGCGGCCTCCTTGAAGTCGGACGCCTTTTCCCCTGCGAAGTCGCGGAGCTTGGTCGTTTTCTCAATGGCAGCTTCCTTTAATTGACGAGCCTTCTCTTCGGTTGGAGAGATTGTTTTTGCTTCTGTCCCGCCAGCAGCTGCGCGCAGGTCGTTGGCCGCTGCCTTAGCAGCAGGCACTTCAGAAAAGGGAGTCGTCGGTTCGTTATGCGAAAAATCTTTATTCATGATGATTTAGTTTGGAGTGACGCCCGCCCACTTGGCAAGTCAATCAATCAAGAAGCACGATAGATTTCTACTTTTCCGTGACTTTGGTTGATTTCTTCTTTGATTTAGCCTCTTCCTGCTTTTTTTGCTCCTTTTCCTTTTTCTCGCGATTCACGCGCATCGGGTTGCTACTTTCTTTTTTTGGACCAGGCTTGAATCGATTTTTTTCGATTTCCGGAGGCCAGACGTTATTGGTGAGATCGGTGTCCGCTGTCTGCTGTCCGGAATCGAGGACTACTTTAACGATTGGTCTCTTGGTGACGAAGAGGCGCTTGACGTTCCGGCTGTTCTTTTTCCACATTTCAGCTGGAAGGTTGATTTTCTGAGGTTTGCCTTCCTCGAAGTGAAGTTCGACTAGAATCGGCATGATGACGCCTCCTTTGTTTTCAAAGGAAACCACCTGAAAATCCTGCTTTGTCTTGAGAAGCTTACGTTGTTCAGGAGTCAAATCGGCGAGGGAATCCGCAAATGATTTACGATCATCGTCGCTGATCTTGAAGCGCTTCAGTTTATCGTAAAAATCGTGAAGCCCTTTGTTTTCATTAACATACTTTGGAAGATTGCTGTTCCGTTGGTCGGTTAGGCTATTCTTCTTGTATTCCTTGTCCTCCGTTTTCTCGCGCTTTGACTTATCCTCTGGGTCACCATCATCAATCACGTAGCGGGTGATTCCTGTCACCGCTAGATCCACATGGTTTGTGGTGTAGAACCAGCTCCGCCAAAACCAGTCGAGGTCAATCCCGGCAGCATCTTCCATCGTGCGAAAGAAATCGGATGGTTCCGGGCGCTTGAACATCCAACGCTGGCTAAACTCTTGGAACGCTTCGTCGAAAATCTCCCGCCCCATAATGGTTTCCCGAAGAATAGCGAGTCCCACGGCAGGTTTGGCGTAGGCGTTTGGTCCAAATTGAAGAATCGACTCAGAGTTCGTCATGATAGGCACCTGATTACTGCTACGCATGTAGGTCCCAATTTTCCGAGGATCTGCGCGAGAGGGGTAATATTTCTGCCACTCGGCCTCTGTGAGTGTTTGAAGGAAGCTGTTTAGACCTTCATCCATCCAACTCCACTGGCGCTCATCTGAATTCACGATCATGGGAAACCAGTTGTGACCGACCTCGTGGATGATCACGGAAATAAGACCGTGTTTGGTTTTCTCGTTATAGGTTCCGTCTTCTTCCGGCTGGGGGCCGTTGAAGCAGATCATGGGATACTCCATTCCGTAAACCGGTCCATTTACAGAAATGGCGACAGGGTAGCGGGTAATTGTAGAATGTGTTTAGTAGATATTGAGGGTGTGAAAGATCGCGTGTGTCGAATATTTGCTCCAGAGCGGCTCACCCTCGTTGGGATAAAATGACATGGCCCAAACCGGCTTACCACTCGTGCTGAGTTTGTGCTTCACCGCATCCCAGATGAATTTACGAGAGCTTGCCCAAGCAAAGTCGCGCACATTCTTAGCTTCAAACACCCAAGTCTTGGTTTCATTAGGACGTGAGGACTCGTTCTTCTTAGCCTCTTCCGGGGTAATGATGAACATCGGTTTCGACGCATTCCCTGCTGTCTTGAGCCGTTCTCTCCAGCTCTTTTTAAGGCATTGTTCGGGGTTCTTTAAGACTCCTGTAGCACTCACGACGTGGTCGTCAGGAACGGTGATGGCGACTCGGTAATTCCCGAATTCCAAAGCGAATTCGCCGCGTCCAAGAAAGGCCTTGTTCTGCCATCCCCGCATATCGGTGTAGGCCGCAACCCTTGGGAACCATTGAGCGATTTCAAAAATCTTATTCCCGTCTTTGTATTTCTCGAATCCGGAACGTCCCCACAGGCGCTCGCTGTCGTTGAGTCGGTAATGCCAAGCGATCCGATAGGTGAATTTTTGGCCCGGCTTCAAAGGCGAAGGGAGGACTACCTTCATCATGGTATCCACGACGCGTTTCTTGAGAACGGCGCCACGATCATCAACGATGCTATCGATTTTAAACCCGCCGTCGAATCGTTCCATCTGAAGGATCCGGTCGAGACCGCGAAGATCTGTTCCAGCGAGGGTAGAAGTTTCCGAGCTTTGGTGTCCCAAAGATTTTGGCATGAAGCGGTTCCGGTCCAGTTGGATCCAGAGATAGCTTAGGGTATGGGGAGAGTTGTTGTGGTAGGTCGTGCGAGCCGCGCCCGTGAGAATGTTTTTTTTCTCCTCAAGTTCGATCTGAATGTCGTAGTCGGCTTGTTGTTGCCAATATTTCGGTCCAGGAGCACCGGAGGCAATGCGTGTTTCGGTAGGGGTGGGCCAAAGTTCCTCCAATTGACGGAAGGGATCTTTGTGAAAATCAATGGGGTGGGCGGCAATTATTGCTGTCAGCCCAAGAGATAAAAGCGTGAATATTTTCATGACAAGAGATTCTTGCATCCTAACTTTTTTCAAAAGGGAAGGCGATCTCATATTTCGAATCCCCACGGTCCTGAAAATGCTATTCAGGGCACTTCATTTTGTGATAGGCTGGGTCCATGGACGCATTAATTCACCACCTCGAGAACAGAGAAGATCTTGAGCCGCGCGAGATCACGGTTGCAGCAGAATTCCTTCTGGATGAAGCTGTGGGTCTTTCCAAAAAAAAGCGCCTCTTGAAAGCTCTTGCTACCAAAGGTGAAACTGCTGCTGAGATCGCGGAATTCGTCGCCGTCTTCCTAGAGAAAGCCGTGAAGCCTGACTTCTTGGGACAGACTTTCGAGGGACCAACCATCGATGTATGTGGCACAGGTGGAGATAAATTGGATCTCTTCAATATCTCTACCACCAGCATGTTTATTGTCGCAGCAGCAGGAGCCACGGTGATCAAGCACGGGAACCGTGGAGTCACATCGAAGAGTGGGAGTTCGGATGTCCTGAGTGAACTTGGAATCCCTTTGGATCTCTCTTCGGAAAAGGTAGGCGAATGCCTTGGAAAAGCGGGAGTTGGATTTCTTTTTGCACCTCTCTATCACCCCGCATTCAAGGCGGTCGCACCTGTCCGCGCTGAGCTCGCGAAGGAAGGGGTGAGGACAATCTTTAATCTCATTGGACCTCTGCTTAATCCCGCACAACCGGAATGCCAACTCGTGGGCGTGATGGACGAAGCTCTTTGTCCTGTCTTTGCCGATATTCTGCAGCGCATGGGCCGTGATAGTGCTTGGGTCGTCAACGGTTCTACCGCAGATGGACGTGCTGTCGATGAAGTCAGCCTCATGGGGTCTTCAAGGATCTATAAGTCCGGAAGCTTCCAGGGGCTCGTTGATGAGGAAATTCACCCATCGGATTTTGATCTGGAGATTGCTGACATCCAAGATCTCAAGGGAGGGAACTCCTCTGAGAATGCGGTGATCCTAAAGGATATTCTTTCAGGAAAAGACAAGGGACCTAAACGGGATATCGTCGTGCTCAACGCCGCGGCCGCGATTGCATGTGCAGGCCTTGAAGACAACATGGAAGCGGCAATCCGGAAAGCCAGTTCGCTCATTGACGAGGGAGAGGCTCTTGAAAGACTGGTGCGACTTCAGGAATGCGCTGGATAGCCCCGTCCCCTACCTAGTACTAAACGCCTTAGCTTGATCTTAGGATTTGGAGAGGAATTTTTCCTGCTCAACCCGCTCTTCGGATCGAAAGCGATTCTCTTCTGAGGTATCGGCGATGAGCTCATCTCGGTATTTATCGATCATCGCTTCAACGGGCCAAGCTGAAGCTTCACCAAAGGCGCAGATGGTTTTTCCGTCGATTTGGTAGGCGACTTCCTCAAGGGTGTCCACGTCGTCTGGTGTGGCCGTGCCATTAGCGAGACGATCAGAGATCTTGCGCATCCAGGTCGATCCTTCACGACAAGGTGTGCACTGGCCACAGGATTCATGGGCGTAGAAATGGGTAATATTGTTGAGGACCCAGGACATCTTGCGGGAGTCATCCATCACGATGACACCACCAGATCCAGCCATTGAACCAGCGGCTGCGAGAGTGTCGAAATCGAGGGGGAGATCCCAAAATTCAAGATCTTTGGCGTCGTCGCCACGGCCAATTTTAAAGGACTCGTTGCACCGAAGAATCTTGGAAGAAGAGCCGCCGGGAATGACCGCCTTAAACTCACGGCCATCCTTGGGTCCTCCACACATATCGTAAAGTAATTCGCGGAAGGTGACCTTGCCGACTTCGACCTCAAAGTATCCAGAATTTTTAACGTCTCCGGAAACACAAAGAATACGAGTCCCGGAGTTCCTCGGGGTTCCAAGCTTCACATATTCTTCGCCGCCCATCTTGAGGATATGAACGACATGACAAAGTGATTCGACGTTATTGACGATAGTAGGGCACATGTAGAGACCCATCGCAGCAGGGAAGAAGGGCGGCTTAATCCGAGGATATGGACGCTTCCCCTCCAGGGACTCGATGAGTCCAGTTTCCTCACCGCAGATATAGGCAGCCGCTCCACGATGGACATAGATTTCGAGATCAAAGCCTGATCCTTGAATGTTCTGGCCGAGAAATCCTTTCTCATGAGCCTCTGCAATCGCCTTTTCAAGAATGATTGCCGCCTCGGGAAACTCTTCCCGGATGTAGATGTAGGCGATATGAGCGCCGACAGCAAAAGAGGAGATTGCCATTCCCTCAATCAGCTGATGAGGATCTTGGTGTAAGATATAACGATCCTTGAAAGTGCCGGGCTCAGACTCATCACCATTACAGATCAGGTAGACTGGCTTGGTGTTTGTGGGTGGAATGAACCCCCATTTTACACCCGTCGGGAATCCCGCGCCGCCTCGTCCACGAAGGCCCGAAGTTTTGACCTCTGCGATAACCGCCTTGGGCTCCATTCCGAGGCTTTTTTTGAGCATCTCGTATCCACCTTCTTGAAGATACCGGTCGATGGAGGTATCCCAACCTTCACGATCAACATTCTTAAAGATGAGGCGATACTCTTTCTCGTGAGGTTCTTTGCCGGAGATGTAGTTGACGTCACTCATATGCTCAGTAAATTAGGCGTTTTCGTAGCTTTCCAAGAGGTCAGCGGCTTTGTCGGCGGTGATTCCCTCGTGAAAATCATCATTCACAAGACAAACGGGGGCGGTTCCGCAAGAGGCGAGGCATTCCGCATACTCGACTGAAAAGTTTCCACAAGGGGAGACCGAGATGGGGTCCTTGTGACCATCGGCTTCGGCCCGATCGATTCCGGTAATTGCGCAAAGCTTGTCCATGAGATTGTGAGAGCCACCCATGGCACAGGAAAGGGTGCGGCACACTCTAACGTGGAGCCTACCTGGAGCTTTTTGTCGGAATCCAGGATAGAAAGTTACCACTTCGACCACTTTGATTGGCTCGATATTGAGTCGTTTGGCAACCCAATCAATCGATTCAAGGCTGATAAAACCAAACTTGTGCTGTACCTCGTGGAGAAGCGGGAGAACCGCCGAACGACTCTCTTCAGAAGGATATTGGCCGATGCGGCTCGCCGCTTTATTCTCGAGTTCCTGAGTGATTTCGAAAGGAGGAAAAAACCGCGATCCAGGAGTCACTGGTGACGCAATATTTTTCTCCAAGACCGTGAGTTTGGGACGAAGCCGCTTAACATCATCACGAGAGATGTTTTGGGCTTTGGGCACTCGAATGATTCCGTCACTCGAATGATAGCGGACCAAGCCACGATCAATCGAAGTTATCAAAGGAGGATTGATGTTTCCATTTCCAGAAAGAAATACTAGTTGAGCGCGATCGACGCTCTTTGGAAGAGGGATTACTATCGACGAATCTGAGAGATAGCTGAGCTGATCTCGATCAATCTTTCGAGGCTGGGGGACTGAAAGTCTTGAGTTCACCGGAAAAAAGGGAAGTAGGTAATTAGAATGAGCACTTAACGATCACACTCACCCATGACAAAGTCGAGTGAGCCAAGGATCGCAGGAATATCGGAAACCATGTGCCCTTTTAGAAGATCGGCACAGATGCCAAGGTTCACAAAGGATGGTGCGCGAATCTTAAGGCGGTAGGGGACTCCTCCGCCTTTGGAGTTGATATAAAAGCCAAGTTCCCCCTTGGGGTTTTCAGCGGCAAAATATACTTCTCCCTCCGGCGCATCAATGCCTTGAGTGGAGACGATAAAATGATGAATAAGCTCTTCCATGCTCATCATAACGCGTTCTTTATTTGGGAGGACAGACTTAGGGTCTACGATGTTGATATCACCCTCGGGCATTGTGTCCATTACCTGACGAAGAATACGAATGGACTGGCGCATTTCCTCCATACGAACGAGGTAGCGGTCATAACAATCGCCATTTTGTCCGATAGGGATATCGAATTCATATTGTTCGTAGCCCAAGTAGGGGCTATCTTTGCGGAGGTCCCGATCAACTCCACAAGCCCGAAGATTTGGGCCAGTCATGCCATAGCTGATGGCGTCTTCCCTGGAAATCGTGCCGACATCACACATCCGCTCGAGGTAGATCTTATTCTTATCGAGAAGAGAGGAAATGTCATCGATGCTTTTGCTGCACTCGTCTAAAAATTTACGAATGTCGCCGACTAAGCCATCTGGAAGATCGCGAATTTGACCACCAACCCGGGTGTATGAGGTGGTGAAACGAGCGCCGGTAAGCTGCTCACAGAAATTGTAGATCTTTTCGCGCTCGGCAAAAGTGAAGAGGAACACGGTCATCGCGCCTACATCCATGGCACAGACTCCAACACCCAGCATGTGTGAGGAAAGGCGAGCGAGCTCACAGCAAAGAACCCTGAGCGCTTTCCCCCGGGGAGGGAGTTCCCAACCCATCAGCTTCTCAACAGCACAGGCGTAGGCGACATTGTTCGCAAGAGGGGCCAAGTAATCGAGTCGGTCCGTGTAGGGAACGAACTGATTGTAATGCATGTTTTCGGCAATCTTTTCGTCACCACGGTGAAGGTAGCCTATGTGTGGTTCTGCCTTTTCAATGATTTCTCCATCGAGTTCCAGCACGAGTCGAAGCACCCCATGGGTCGCAGGGTGGGATGGCCCCATATTCAGGACCATCTTTTCGCCGAGAACATCATCCGTTTCAGAACGGTAGTCATCGGCTGCTTTTGCTGCGACACCAGCGGTGTCTGGAGCCTCGTAAGTAGTGGTCTCACTCATGGTGCGCGCTGGGATAAAACCCCCATATTACGGGTCTCGCAAGGAGTTTGTGAAATATTTCACAAAGTCGACCACCTACCGGCGAGGGAGGAGTGTCACTCTGATCGGTGAGTAGACGTCAGCTGGCGAAAAGAGCCAACCCGGATCCTTGTTGAGCAGTTCGTAACGCGTCAGGAGAAACTCAGGAAGGAACTGATTGCTGTTGGGCTCGTAGAGTGTCCGTCCGGTATAGTTTCCGTAAATACGGTAACCGTAGTTCTGATCAAAGCCGTAACGGCGTCCTGCAGTGCTAGATTCGGGAAGGCGATCAGGATTTTTCATTTTGGACTCATTAAAGATCACGAGCCTCGCGGAGGTCGCTGATTGGCCAGGCTTGCGGAGATATCCCCAGAAACGAGTTTTTTGAACGAAGTAACGTCTACCATAGAAAAAATCCCCTCTTGGCTCAGCTAAGATATTTGCTCTTCTGGTCTCAAGATCGGGATGGTCGCCTAGATTTCCTCTTCCCATTGGCGTGCCGAAGCAGGAAGCCAATAGGAAGGCAATCAGGAGGCAGGGGAAAATTCGCATTGAGGGAGTGTCGACGAGATGGCAAAGCGGGGTCAAGCCTCGAGACTGTGATTGGAATTGGTCTTGAATCTTCAGGAAATACGAACTAGCACGAACCTTCCTCTGACACACCTGGGAGGAGCTTGTTTCATGAACCTTCGCCAATTAATTCCTCCTGAGTGCGTTATTCTTGGACTCGCCAGCGTCAAGCATGAGGACGCCATCGGGGAAATGATTGGCCATCTTGCAAAGATTGGCCGTATTTCTCCCGAGGATTGTGAACGTTTTGGTGAAGCCGTGATTGATCGGGAGATTCAGGTGGGTACCGGTCTCGGTTCAGGGGTCGCGATTCCTCATGCCCGGGTCGAGGGGCTCGAAGAAATCCTCGCGGTATTTGCGCGTTCAGAAATTGGGGTTGATTTTGAATCTCCTGACAACGCTCCTTCTCACACCATAGTGCTCCTCCTTGCGCCTGAGGAACAAACGGCACAACATCTCCTGACTTTAGCGGAGCTGGCGAAAGTGTTTTCTCAATGCGAATGTCGTGAGAAATTAAAGGCTGCTTCAATTACCTCTGAAATCTCTGCTATCTTCTCTTCTGGAGTCTTCTAACTTCCATATCTTCATGAACATTTCGAAGCTGCTCACTGAAAAACTCCTCGCCGCTCTTGCCGAGATCGGCCTCGAAGTCCCTGATCCTTCACGCATTCAGGTGAAGCCGGCTGATGATCTGCGTTATGGTGACTACCAGAGCACAGTCGCGATGATGCTCGCGAAGCCAGCTGGTAAGAACCCTCGTGTTATTGCTTCCGAACTCATGGAGCATCTCGATGTGGCAGCTCTTGCAGAGGTCAGCATCGCTGGTCCCGGTTTTTTGAATTTCACAATCACTTCAGAGACTTGGAGCGTCTTGGCAAAAAAGCAGTGGCAAGATCCCAATCATTCGGTCCAAGTAGTTCCCAAGCCCGAAACAGTCGTTATCGATTTCTCAGCTCCAAATGTCGCCAAGCCAATGCATATTGGGCATATTCGCTCGACCATTATCGGCGAATGCTTGGGTCGTATTGCTTCCCGCCTTGGACACAAGGTCATTAAGGATAATCACATCGGAGACTGGGGGACTCAGTTTGGAATGGTGACCTGGGCCTGGAAGAAGGAAGTCAATGAAGAGCAGCTTAGAATCGAGCCACTTCAGGAATTACTTCGGCTGTATCGTTCTGCGACTGACGCATGCAAAGAAGACGAGTCAATCAAGGACGCCTGTCGCCAAGAGTTGGTGGCGCTTCAAGATGGTAACCCAGAGAATCTTGCGATTTGGAATCGCTGCTTGGAACTTTCTAGAAAAGGGCTGGATGAAATCTACACGCGCCTCGACGTTTCTTTTGACCACTGGTTGGGCGAGAGCTCCTACAATGATGCGCTTGCACTGCTGGTTGAGAAACTTAAGTCCCAAGATTTGGCGCGTGAGAGTGACGGAGCGCTTTGCGTCTTTTCTGACGAGTCCGGCAAGCCCAAAAATGATCCCTTTAAGGTCAATCGAGATGGTGAATGGCAGGATTACCCGATGATCGTTCGCAAGAAAGATGGCGCTTTTAATTACGCGACGACCGACATTGCCACCGTTGTTTTCCGAGCTGACGAGTGGAAAGCCGAAAAGGTTTGGTATGTCGTCGACTTCCGCCAGGGTGGCCATTTTAAACAGCTCTTCGAAGTTTCTCGTCGGTTTGGTTACGATCAAATCGATCTTGTGCATGTTGCATTCGGCACGATCCTCGGAAAGGACGGTAAACCGCTTAAGACGCGTGCAGGGGATCTGCCCCAGCTCGCCAATGTCCTGAACGACGCGGTCAAGGCGGCTCGTGAGGTCGTTGGAAATAAGAGCCATCTTAATACCGAAGAGGAGAAAGATGAGCTTGCTGAGCTGATCGGAGTTAATTCGGTGAAATTTACTGAGCTATCGCATCACCGCATGTCGGACTACGTTTTCGATCTCGATAAAATGGTAGCTCTTGAAGGGGATACTGCACCTTACCTCTTTTACAGTTACGTTCGTGCACGCTCGATTTTTCGGAAGCTGGAGGAAGGTGCTGTGGACACTCTTGATGCAAAAAAGCTGACCATTACGGAACCAGCAGAAATTCACCTCGTTCGGATGCTCACTCGCTTTGGCGATAATGTGAGCGTTGTTTTGGATGATTTTCGTCCGAATATTCTTGCAACCTATCTTTTGGAACTTGCCCGTTCTTTCCACTCATTTTTCGAGGCCTGCCCGGTCTTGAGAGCAGAAGGGGAGACGCGGGAAAGTCGACTCATCCTCTGTGACCTCACTTCGCGAGTGATTAAGGATGGCCTCAACCTCCTGGGGATTCAGGTTCCGGAAAGAATGTAATTATGATTCCCCCCATCGTCATTAAGGTCGGCACTGGCGTTCTCACTCGTGAGAATGGCACATTGAAGGGTTCTTCTCTGGTGAAGCTCGTGACCGCGGTATCGGCCTTGCATGGCAGCGGGCAGCCTTGTATTTTGGTCTCTTCTGGAGCAGTTGGGGCAGGGGTTTCTGCGCTTGGATTGACTTCTTACCCCGAGGAGGTCGAGGGTCGCCAAGCTGCAGCAGCGGTTGGACAAGCCCGGTTGATAGGGAAGTATGATACCCTTTTTCAGGACTTTGATCTTCATGCAGCGCAACTTCTTCTTACAGGAAGTGATCTTGAGGGAAATAAGGAGCGAGTCTTGGCAACTTTAGCGCGTCTACTCACTCACGGATCTATTGTTCCTATCATTAACGAAAATGACTCGGTAGCGGTTGATGAAGTGCGAGTGGGCGATAATGACATGCTCAGTGCCCGTGTCGCCAAGTTGGTCGGAGCTAACAAGCTGATCCTATTTACAACGGTTGATGGGCTCTTAGATGGGGAGGGCACACTGATCCCCGAAGTTCCCGAGGTCGGTGCCGTCCTCCATCTCGCACGTGATGATAGTGGTAAGTTTTCCATTGGGGGGATGGCCTCTAAGCTTCAAGCGGTCGCCCTAGCTACTCAAAATGGAATAGAAGTGATGATTGCTAACGGGAGAAATCCCGAACAATTGAGCCAATTGGTATCTGGTTCCGGAATGGGGACAAGATTCCTTGCGCAGTCTCAATGAATTCTCCCCACAGAATCACTTTCACCCTCGATCATTCTCGGTTATGACTCTACGTAGATGACGAGCGAGCAAATTAAATCAGAGATCTACGCGATGGGCGAAAAAGCGCGCTCCGCAGCTCGCGCCCTCGCCATTCTTTCCGCCGATCAAAAAAACGGGATTCTTCGCGCGATGGCACAAGGGATCCGATCTGCCGCATCTGACATCCTCGCTGCCAATGCCAAGGATCTCACTGCCGGAGAAGAACGCGGTCTCACCAGTGCGATGCTGGATCGCCTTCGCCTTGATGAAGCTCGTCTTGAAGCAGTTGCCGCTGGAGTAGAAAAGGTGGCTACTTTGCCTGATCCCGTCGGGGAGATTCTCGAAGAATGGGAAAGGCCCTCCGGATTACGCATTCAGCAGATTCGTGTTCCTATTGGAGTGATTGGAATTATTTACGAAAGTAGGCCCAACGTAACGAGCGACGCAGCCGTCCTTTGCCTAAAATCAGGAAATGCTACCATTTTGCGCGGTGGATCCGAGGCCATTCATTCGAACAGAGCTCTCGCTGACGCTTTGCAAAAAGGGGGCGAAACAGCTGGGCTTCCTGAAGGAGCGATCCAACTCATCCCTTTTACTGATCGTGAAAGTGTCGGCATAATGGCAGGGATGGATCGTTATCTCGACCTTATCATTCCTCGGGGAGGAAAGGGCCTGATCGAAGCAGTCGTCTCGCGCGCACGGATGCCTGTCATCAAGCACTATGATGGAATTTGCCACGCCTATATTCACAGCGAGGCCGACCAGGAAATGGCAGTCAAAATCGTCGTCGATTCCAAAACCCAAAAACCCAGTGTCTGCAACGCTCTTGAAACGCTTTTAGTCGATGCCGCGATCGCCGATGAATTTCTACCGAAGGTAGCCGCCGCTTTAGGTGCTAAGAATGTCGAGCTCCGAGGGGATGAAGCAACTCAGGCCGTAATCCCGGTGGTTCCCGCCTTGGAAGAAGATTGGGATCGCGAGTATCTCGATTACATTCTCTCGGTTAAAGTCGTCGCATCTATTGATGAAGCAATTGCCCACATCAATGCGCACAGCTCACAGCACACCGAGACTATTGTGACTGAAAACGTTGAGCTCGCGGAGCGCTTCTTAAAAGAAAATGATTCCGCCTGTGTCTTCCACAATGTTTCAACCCGCTTTAGTGATGGGGAGGAATTTGGATTCGGTGCTGAGATTGGTATATCGACCGACAAATTGCACGCGAGGGGACCAATGGGTCTACGCGAGCTGACTTCCTATCAATATCGCGTCCGTGGAAACGGACAGACGAAGCTATAGGAAGCTATTCATCCTCGACCTTCTTTTGCTCGAGGGCAGGCTGCCCGTTTAATAAGTCGCCATGAAGAGTAATGTCGCCGGTGCGTCCCAGCTTCTCCTGTTTCTTGACGTAGCCGTTATTGAGGCCAGCAATGAGGGCTAAAATTCCTAAAACAAGGGTAGTGAAGGAGATCATTCCGCCACCCGCCTCACTTGAGGCGAGCATCTGCTGAGGAGGAACGCTTGGCGATTGAGCAGCTGAGTTACGAGTGATTTTCTTGGGCGCGGCCGGAACATCTTTCGCCTTCTTCTGTTTCTCGTTCGATTTAAAGTCCTCCGTATCAAGGGTATCGAGCTCCTCATCGGCTAAACCATACCCAAATTGGACATCACCGACCTTTACGTCGTCTCCATTCCGAAGATCGATGACCTCCATTTCTTCGTCATCGAGACTGATTCCATTGGTAGAATTTCGATCACGAAGAATGTAACCACCGTCTACTCGGTCCATCGTGCAATGGGCACTCGAGACTGAGGGGTCGTCGATAACGATGTCGTTATCGACGCTGCGCCCAATCGTGACCTTGTTACGGTCGAGTTTAAAACGGTAAGGCTGAGAGTTTTTTCCGGGGATCGTGATGCTGACGCGAGGCATGGAATAAGAAAGTTGACTGAAAGGTAGTATTCATAGTTTCTAAGGGATTACGAATGGAAAACTTGCATTCGTGAGCTTGCCTTTTGCTTTAAAATTGGAAGCATTCGCCCCAATGGAGGCAATCAGGGCTCAGAAGATTACAAAACGATTTGGGGAGGTCACGGCACTCGATAAGGTGACGCTGGAAATTGCTGCGGGAGAACTCTTCTTCCTTCTTGGTGGGAGTGGCTGTGGAAAGACGACTTTATTGCGATGTATCGCCGGGTTGGAGAAGCCCACCGCGGGTACAATTCACTTTGGTGAACGTGATGTTACTGATCTTCCACCCCACAAACGAGAGGCCGCAATGGTCTTTCAAAGCTACGCGCTCTGGCCGCATATGACGGTCGGGCAAAACATCGCCTTCGGACTCGAGGAGCGGAAGGTTCCCAAAGACGAGATCAAAAGGAGGGTCGAGGAGGCTCTCTCAATGGTGAAGCTCGAGGGCTATGGGCCGAGGGGAATCGATCAAATGTCAGGAGGCCAGCAGCAGCGAGTTTCATTAGCACGTGCCTTGGTAGTGAAGCCCAAGTGTCTTCTTTTGGATGAGCCGCTTTCAAATCTTGATGCCCAGCTGCGGCTCGAGATGCGCTCGGAGATCCGCCGGATCACCAAGGAGAATGAGCTCACCGGAGTTTATGTGACCCACGATCAGTCAGAGGCGCTTTCAATGGCTGATCGCATGGCTGTGATGGATTCGGGGCACGTGGTGCAAGTCGGACCACCCGAGGAGATTTATCGAAATCCATGCTGCTCCTACGTTGCTGGATTCATTGGTGAGACCAACCTGTTGCGAGGAACCATCAATGGCGTCCATCTGAGCACTCCAAACGGGAATCTCAGGGGAAGGATTACTGTCAATGATTGGACGCCCAGCGAGGGTGTGGAGGCGCTGCTCTCGATTCGACCTGAGGCCATCACCCTTGGGGATCCCAACGGAGCCACCTTGATCGGAAGAGTGCGCGAGAGAACTTATCTGGGCAACCTAGTCCAATATGCGGTGGAGCTGAGAGACGAAAGTAAAATCCAAATCACAGAAATGAATCCGCGCCGAATTCGGGAAGCCGGAGAAACCGAAGTGGGTCTTCACGTAGCTCCAGACGACATCACTCTTTTAAAAGACTAAGATGAAAGGATCCTTGAAAAAGTATCTTGGCGTTTTTATCCCGCTCGCAATTGTCGTCGCGGCACCTCTCATTATGCGGGACACCGTGAGTGAGTCGGCCGCCAATGCCGAGTTGCGTCTTGAAATCATCACGCCGCATAACGAGGCTATTCGTCGCGAATTCGGGGACGCCTTTTCCGAATGGTATGAGAAGGAAAAGGGAAAGAGCGTCTACGTCAATTGGCGCACTCCAGGAGGAACGAGCGAAATTAAACGCGTGCTCGATGGCGCCTTCCAAGCCGCAGAAGAGCGGGGGAGTGAGGGGGTTGGGATCGATTTATTTTTTGGCGGAGGCGAGTATGACTTTTCTGGCCAAGCCAAAAAGGGGCGTTTTGTGGAGCTGGCTATTTTTAAAAATCAGGCGAAACTTTTCGAGGACGATATCATTCCACCGACCGTCAGCGGGGAGACCTATTACGACCCCAATAAAACTTGGATTGGGTGCTGCCTCTCATCGTTTGGGATTTGTTACAATACCGATAGCTTGAAGAGGCGGGGGTTGAATCCGCCAAAATCGTGGATGGATCTCGGTGACCCCGCTTACATGAAGGGAGTTGCGCTTGCTGATCCGACGAAAAGTGGCTCGGTAGCCAAGGCATTTGAAATGCTCATTCAACAGCAGATCCATGAAGAGATTGCCAAAGGCGGAGATCGCGATGAAGCTGTCTCACGAGGGTGGACAAGAGGGCTTAACTTGATCCAACGGGTCACTGCGAACGCGAAATATTTTACGGATAGTTCTTCAAAGCCACCTCGAGATGTCGGCCAGGGAAATGCGGTTGCGGGAATGTCGATCGACTTCTACGGGAGGACTTACAATGAGATCCTCAAGAAGGACGATGGAACTTCGCGAGTTCACTTTGTAGCACCAAAGGGAGGGACTTCCGTGAGCGTTGACCCGGTTGCTGTTTTAAAAGGAGCACCCAATATGGAGCTAGCGCAAGAGTTCGTTCGTTTCCTCCTCAGCAAAGAAGGTCAGATGATTTGGAATGCACGACCGGGCGAAGAAATGGGCCCCCGGTTTCGAGCGCTACGACGGCTCCCCATTCGAAGAGACCTTTACCAAGAGCCTTACCTTTCCATGATGACTGATCCTGATGCCATGCCCTACGAAGTTGCCGATCGTTTCTTTTACGATTCGAAGCTAACCGGTCACCTTTTTACTCCGCTCAGAAACATCATCCGGGTGATGAGCATCGACAGCCATGAGGAAATGAAATCTGCGTGGAAGGCTCTTGAGAAAAAAGGGTTTCCGGAGGAGGCCAGCAGGATCTTTTTCGATGTGAGTCCAGTGTCTTACGAGATCACAGGAACCGAGATTCGGAGCACTTTTAAATCAAGTGATAAAGTCGAAGCGGTGCGCATGACGAACCGACTCGGGAAACACTTTCGTGAGAATTACGAAAAGGTGGAAAGGATGTGCCGATGAATCGTGGACTCGCCTACTCGCTGACCGCAATCGTCACTGGTTTCTTCGCAATCTTTTTTCTCTACCCGGCGGTCATCGTCTTGAAAGAGGCTTTCTATGTTAAAGAGGAGGGGCTGACCTTTGGATTCATCCGTGAGGTTTTCGCGAACCCGGTTTATGTTGAAGGACTTTGGAATGCCTTTGCTCTCGGAATTACAAGCACCTTGGGAAGCTTGCTGATTGCCTTTCCTTTGGCGCTCTTGGGGCACCGATATCTCTTTGCTTTCAAGAAATCACTCTCGGCCCTGATCCTGATTCCTCTGGTGCTGCCGCCTTTTGTGGGAGCGGTTGGAGTGAAGCAAATCTTGGGAAGCCAGGGAGCTCTTAATGCTCTTTTGGCAAGTGTTGGGATTATCGATGCAGGCTCGCCCGTTGATTGGTTGGGGGAGAACCGCTTTATGGGGATCGTCATCATGAACGCACTCCACCTTTACCCGATCCTCTATATGAACATCGCTGCCTCGCTTTCGAATATCGATCCAGCGATGGAACAAGCGGCACAAAATCTCGGCTGCCCGCCGTGGCGCCGACTTTTGCGGATCACCTTGCCTCTGTGCATGCCGGGGATCTTTGCGGGAGGGGCGATCGTCTTCATTTGGTCGTTTACTGAACTTGGAGTTCCGCTGGTATTCGATTACACGCGTGTCGCCCCGGTGCAGGTTTTTAATGGCATCAAAGATCTGGGGGCGAACCCGTTTCCCTATGCCTTGGTTGCAATCATGCTGGTCATTTCCACCACGGTATTCCTCATCTCCAAGGCGGTCCTCGGTCGATCAAAATTAGGGACAGCTCCAAGGCCGCAAGGTCGCGCCAATGAAATTCGTCTTAAAGGAGTTGCATCATTTGCGGTAGCGGCCTTCTTCTTTGCGATCTTCTTCATCTCCTCGCTACCTCACCTGGGAGTGGTCTTTCTTTCGCTGGCTCAGGATTGGTATGCCACCGTGCTCCCGGAGGCTTGGACCGCTGATCACTACCGCGAAGCCTTGGGTCATCCACTTGTGGTGCCCTCGATTCAAAATAGCCTGCTCTATGCAACTGGATCTACCTTGATTGATGTGGTGCTCGGGGTTGCGATCGCTTGGGTCATTGTCCGGAGTAATATCAGAGGACGCGCCATTCTTGATGCGCTCGTGATGTTGCCATTGGCGGTTCCTGGATTGGTCTTAGCATTTGGATACTTAGCTCTTTCTCGCGAGGGTCAGGGATTCCACTGGCTGGTGGGAGCAGCTGAAGATCCGACCTATTTGATTATTATTGCCTATGCAGTCCGGCGACTTCCTTACGTCGTGCGCTCTGCCGTGGCTGGACTTCAGCAAAGTAATATCGCGCTCGAGGAAGCAGCGCAGTCTCTGGGAGCAACCCCCGCACGGACCCTCCGAAGAGTGTCGTTACCCTTGCTCAGCGCAAATCTGATTGCGGGCTCCATCTTGGCCTTTGCCTTCGCGATGCTGGAGGTGAGTGATAGTCTTATTCTCGCACAACAAGCGGAGCACTTCCCAATCACGAAAGCAATCTACTCTCTCTTGGGAATGCTTGGAAACGGTTATGAACTTGCGGCGGCTCTCGGGGTCTGGGCGATGGCCTTCCTCTCGATTGCAATTATTGGAGCGGTTGTCCTTGGTGGCAAAAAAGGGGGGCTTTTCCGGATGTGATCGATGGTGATCTAGATGGTAAGCCAGACCGATTTCAGGTAGGGAGACTCAATGAAATCTTGAGGCATTTTAGTGGATCTAATTTGAGATTCCGACGGAGCCAATTCACGGAGTTGATCTTCGAATTCTTTGGCCGTCATGCCTCGGTAGTTGTGGCAGGCAAGAATCGATCCACCTGGAGTCAGGCAGGCAAGAGCGAGCTCAAAGAGCGACGGGTAGTCCTTCTCGACCCGGAAGATTTTCCCCCTGTTGTCTCGAGAAAAGGTCGGTGGATCTAGGACGATAGCATCGAAACGACGTCCCTGTCTCGCGAAACGACGGAGCCAGTGAAAGGTGTCGCCCTTGCAGTAATAGTGCTCAGCTGGATCCATCTCGTTGAGGCGGAAGTTCTCACGGGACCAATCGAGATAAACTTGTGAAAGATCGAGAGTGCTCGTGGTTGCGCCTGCTGCTGCTGCGACGATTGAAAAGAGGCCGGTATAGGCAAAGGTGTTTAAGAGAGTTTTTCCGGGCGCCATTAATTCTCGGAGAGCAGCTCGATTATCTCGCTGATCAAGGAAGATGCCTTGGGAGTATCCCGATTGGAAAGAAAGTCGCATCTTGAGCCCGTTTTCCAGGCCCTCGAAATATTCAGGCGCCTCCTCGCCCCCAAGGTGAACGGGGGACTCTTTCTGGTGCTGATCCAGCCGCTTCCAATAGAGCGATCTTGGCGCTCGATGAAGTAATTCGACTTTGAGTTCCTGTGACAATGAGGGCCCTTGAGACGAGATAAGCCAATGCCCACCGAGTGTTTCAAGATAGATACCGGGAAAATCGTCACCTTCACCATCGATCAATCTAACAAGATCGTTATTCGGAGAGAGTAAGGACTTGCGTTTTGCAAAGGCGGAATCAAGTAATTGACTAAGGCGAGGGGTGGACATCTGGCGCGCATCTCTTAGCATCTCATCACCAATGAGCGAATGGAAATCCTTACTTGATCAGGCAGTCACTGATGGTGACCTTTCTTTAACCTCCTGTGAAAATATAGAGCTCTACCTTGCTGGCACAAGCTCTCCAGTAGGAGAAACCGCAATTATTGAGCTGGTTGAGCAGTCTGCATGGCAGGAGCTTGATGACCGTTTTTTTAAGACTCTTGCCTTTGGGACTGGAGGGCTCCGCGGCCGGACGATTGGTCGGATGGTCACCAAGGCTGAGGAAGGGAATGGTGGGCCGCTTGAGCGTCCTGAACATCCTTGCGTGGGGACGGCGACAATGAACTTCTTCAACCTCAAACGAGCAATGCTGGGGATGGTGACCTATCTTTTGAAAACTTGGAGCGGGGAAAAGCGACCGTCCATCGTGATCGGTCATGATTCCCGTCATTTTTCGCGCGACTTCGCTGAGACCTGCGCCAAGGTCTGTAATGAACTCGGGGTAAATGCTTACCTTTTCGAAGCGGAACGAGCGACGCCTGAAATCTCTTTTGCGATTCGCGAGCTCCGGGCAGACGCGGGTGTCTGTCTCACCGCGAGTCACAATCCGGCGCACGATAATGGCTTTAAAGCTTACTTCTCGCAGGGCTCCCAGATCGTTGAACCAGCTGCGACTGGAATCATTTCTGAGGTGAACGCGCTCACCAGTGATAAATACGAGCCGAAGCCGGAGAGCGAGCAGGGTCAGTTGGTCGTGCTAGGCGAGGAAATGGACCGCACTTACATGGGGCGCCTCAGGAGCGTTCTCCTTCAACCCTCCTTGCTTAATGGTAAGAAGGCGAAGATTGTCTATACCAACCTTCATGGAACCGGAGGGGTGATTATCGTGCCCATGCTCCGCGAAATGGGCTTCGAGGTTCTTACTGTCCCTGAACAAGATGGGCCCGATGGCCGTTTTCCCACGGTCGAATCACCCAATCCTGAAAATGCTCCCGCGCTCGCCATGGGAATCGCCCTTGCTGAAAAAGAAGGAGCTGATGCGGTTATCGGTACTGATCCTGATTGCGATCGCATGGGCGTCGCGGTGAGAAATGGCGCGGGTAAAATGGAGCTACTGACCGGTAACCAGATTGGCTCCCTGATCGGATGGTATCGCATCAAGACGATGTTCGATCTCGGTTGGCTCAGGGAGAGTAATCGCAGTCGTGCTGTGCTCATTAAAACGCTAGTAACGACTGAACTGCAGTCCAAGATCGCCAGCAAATTCGGCATCAGCGTCGTGAACACTCTAACGGGCTTCAAGTTCATCGGCGAAAAGCTCGCGAAGTATGAAGCTGTTATCCCCACGGACAAAAAGGGCAATTACCGCAGCTTATCCGAAGAGGAGAGTCGTAAGATTCGCCTCGAATACTCCAAGTTCTTCGTCTTCGGCGGGGAAGAAAGTTACGGCTACCTTGGTTCTGATTTCGTGAGGGACAAGGACGGTAATGCTTCGGCAGTAATGTTCGCCGAACTCGCGGCGTATGCCATGAGCGAGGGCACCACGATCAGCGGACTTCGTGATCAAATTTGGAAAGAGTATGGCGTGCACCTTGAGCAGGGTAAATCGATCGTGATGGAAGGAAGTGCCGGAGCTCAAAAAATCGCAGCGCTGGTCGAATCTTACAGTTCAAATCCTCCCGAGGAAATTGATGGAGCTAAATGCGTCGACGTTAAAAATTACGCAGAGGGCGGGTTTTACGACGAGGAGGGCGACGAGCTTCCGGCCGCAGATATGCTCTTTGTCGAACTCGATGACGGCCGTCGTTTCGCCGTGCGTCCCTCTGGAACCGAGCCAAAGATTAAATACTACCTCTTTGGAGAATCCGCGCCTGGAGATGTCGCCACCGGCAAGGCTCAAGTCACTGCTGCCCTCGACTCTCTATGGGCCGCCGCCGAAAAAGACGCCTACAAGCGCATGGGCTAATAATGCAACGTTTTTTGAAAATACTCGGAGCGCTTGCGAGTGGATGCGCGCTCTCTCTTTGCTTCGAGCCTTTTCAACAAGGCTGGCTCGTTTGGGGCTGGCTTTGGATCCTGTTGCCGATCTTGTGGACGACAAAAGGAAAGTGGCGCCGCCTTAAAGGCTTTGGATATGGTTACCTGAGCGGTTTTTCTTTCTGGTTGATCAACATGAAGTGGATTTGGACCGTCACTGGATTGGGTGCGGTCACGATAGCGCTCTATCTTGCGCTCTATTTTGGAGCTTTTGGGGCCTTTGCTGCGGTTTCAGGAAACCCGTGGCGAAAGGAAGCAAAGCTTGCCAAGACCGTCCCTCAGCGCTTTCAAGAAATGTCGCGAAGCTTGGCTTACGCTGCCGTTCTCGGTGGTTTGTGGTGTGGTCTGGAGTGGATCCGTGGCTGGATGCTCACTGGCTTTGGCTGGAATGGCTTGGGAGTCGCCTTTTCAAACAGTCTCATGCTGGCCCAGAATGCTGAATTCGTCGGCGTAATTGGTTTATCGTTTCTTCCAGTGTTTTTCAGCGCCGTCGTGGTGCAGGTCGGAAGACGCTTTTACCAGCAAAGCGTTCTTGGCGGGGTGAAGATACTTCACTGGGATTTTGCCACTGCGATGCTCGTCATTATGGCAACTTTTACGCTCGGAACCTTCCGTTTTACGACGGTGATTGGGAGTGAAAAGATCAAGGCCAAAGTTCTTCTGATTCAGCAGAATATCCCCCAGAAAGCGGGTCAGATACAGTGGTCCGCACAAGACATCGTGGATGGCTTTATTGAACTGACGGAAGACACACTTGAAAGAATCGACAATCAAACCATCGAAGACCTCAAAAATGTGGGAGAGGAAGTGATCGTCTCAGGCCAACGCCCCGATTTAGTGCTTTGGCCTGAAGCCTGTCTCCCGGAGTGGTTTTATCTGGATGAGGAAGGGCGGCCTGTCGGGGGACCAGCGATTGAGAGCATCCTTAAATACATCGTTTCTATCGGAGACTTCACTCTAATCACTGGGATTAACGAAATTGAAGGGAATCCTGAAGACCCCTCTGCTCGATTCTACAATTCTCTTCTCGCGCTTGATTCGGATGGAATAAGACAGTCCTTCAAGAAACATCATCTCGTTTACTTTGGTGAAGCCATCCCTAATATTCAGTTTCTCAGAGATCTTTACGAAGAAACCACTGGCGTTCCCTTCGGTGGAGGACTCACACCGGGACAAGACTTCGATCCTCTGACCCTCAAACTGCGCGGCGTTGATATCGGGCTCATTCCTTCTGTTTGTTTCGAGGATACCGTCCCGCGGCTTGCTCGAAAGTTCGTCCGTCCGGAGCCTCAATTGATTGTGAATATCACTAATGATGGCTGGTTTCAGGAAAGCGAAGGGGCAGCGCAGCACTTTCAAAACTCTCTTTTCCGGAGCATTGAACTCAGAAGGCCCATGCTTCGCTGCGCGAACCAAGGCGTTACCTCTGTAATTTCCATGGTGGGCTCAACCTTCGATCCTGTCACTGCCGAGGATCGGCGTTTAGTCAACGGAGAGGGGAGTCATTTTCACCGGGGAGCGCTTCTTGCAAACGTCTATCTTCCTACTGATAACGCCGTGACTCTCTATTCGCGTTGGGGCGATTGGTTTGCTGTGACAGGACTTGTCATCGGATTTCTTTGGAGTCTTGCGCTCCGTTTCGCAATTTGCTGAGTTCGTGCCTTTGCACCGCTTGCCGAATGAGGCGTAATCTGCCAAGTTCTCTGCGTGCAGAGTGACGTCAGAGCAGTCCTTCAGTATATTCCCTCTTTCCGGGGGAATATTTTCGTCGTTGTTCTGAATGGAGGGCAAATGACGGAGCTAGCTCTCGCTGAGGCACTCCTTGATTTGAGTGCTCTTCTTCAGATTGGTGTTCGAGTTGTGGTTATTTCGACAGGGAATGGAGAGGCGGAAATTTCGCAACGCTTGGTCGATGGAGAGCTGAAATGGGGATGCTCGTCGATGGATACGCCGGAGCACACCCTAGAAGTCCTAAATCGAGGGCAGCTAGTGCTGATCAACGTTCCAGGAGCGGAACCACTTGATGATCGTATTGTTTCCTTTGGACGAGAACTCGGTGCGTCGAAATTGATCTCACTGTTGGATCAACCTATTCACACCGAAGGAATAACCCTGCACGCGATCTCCAGAGAGACTGCAAGGAATTGGGAAGGAGACAGAAAGGAACTTTTCGCTGCGGCCGCCGGGGCTTGCGATCGGGGAATTCCGAGAATCCATCTCCTGGACGCTACCCGGCAGGGTGTCCTCATGGACGAGCTTTTCTCAAACGAAGGAGTTGGGGTGATGATTCACTCGGATGATTATTTGAGCATCCGCCCTATTACTTCGGAGGATATTCCTGAGCTATTGGCGATGATTGGACGTTCGATTCGAGACGCTTTCCTCGTTCCTAGGTCTTACGAAGAAATCGAAAGCTCGCTCGATGAATTCCTCGTCCTTACGATCGACGATAACGTCGTTGGTTGTATCGCTTTGCATCAATATTCGGAAGGCTGCGGTGAAGTAGCCTGTCTCTATGTCAAACAAAGCCATGGCACAGAGGGATACGGGAGACTTCTTGTGCACGCGGCAGAAATGCGCGCAAAAAAACTAAGGCTATCTTCGGTCTTTGCTCTCAGCACGAGGGCCGTTGACTACTTTACCAAACAGCTCGGCTATCAGCTGATCGATGTTTCAGAAATCCCTGAGAGTCGGCAGGCTAGACTAGGGGAAAGCAGCCGGGGCTCTCTCGTCGTTCGAAAGATACTCGATTAAATTCTTAGTCGATAAGATCGATGGCTAAGCCCTTCACGCTGGCAACCTCGATGAGGAAGAAATCGGGGTCCGTTGAGAGGCTTCCGTAGAAAAAGCGATTCTCTGCACCGGGCATCACTTGAGAAATTCTTAGTTCCTTTGGCGTCAACGCGACCGATATCCCAGCATCGTTAACCTCCTCAACAATTACCGTTATGCTTAAATTTGGATTATTGAGTTGAAACTTAGCATTCTCGGCGAGGGGCCCCAGCCATCGGTGAGTTTTAATATTCGCCAATTTTTCCAGAAGTCGGTTTGCCTTATTTGTGTTGAGACTGGCTGTGACATCCCTGCCGTCGAGCTTCGCTTTCCAGTTCTGACTGAAAAAATTGTAACTTAATTGGAGGAGAGGCTGCCCCGAACGTTGAATCAAGAGACCTTTAATTTCGAAGGGATCGATATTCCAGAGACGTTTTGCCCTCCAACGATAGTCCGTCATCGCAATCTTCGTGAGAATCTGGGGGGAAACCTCTGCGACACGGGATGTCCCAATGCGACTACTGAAAAAGTGAGTGCGTTTACCTCCCCCAAATTCCAGGGTGCTCGCGTCTGATCCGCTCCCGATGGTGATTTTCTTTGTCTCCGTGATTCCCAAAACACTGAGATCAGCAGGTTGGTTTGGAGCGGGCGTTTCCGCACGAAGGAGTGGTGCCAGTTCGGGAGCACTTTGCCCCTTTTTTAACGCCTCGTGGGTTTCCTTTGAAATTTCGGCAATACGCCCTGATTTCAAATGCCTCACATAGTAGTGTTCTTGTTCTCTCTGGCCGATAGCGAACTCAAGCGTCGAGTCGTCTTTGAGTTGGACTTCGATTGTCCGCATCGGTTGATCAAGGCCATAGAGAGAAAGATCCGTTGCCGCATCATCGCTAAAGCTTAAGATCTCATCACCAAAGAGTGCTTTAAAGAGAACGCCAACTTGTTCCTCGTTTGCCGGGCCTTCGTAGCCTCTAAGAGTGGCATGCCAACGTTTAGCACGTTCATGAGGATCAAACTCCAGCGTGAGCTGCAGGTTCCGTCCTTCATGATCCTTAATCCGAAGCGAATCAATCTGAGAAACCCCAAGTGATGTCAGAGTCTTACTTCTGAGCTGATTGACATTGGTTGGGAGCTTCGCTAGGGCGGCTACGGGGAGCTTCAAAATAGCAGGTCGTTTTTGGTTGGGGCCAGTACCTATAATGGCAGAAGTAATGAGGTCTCCCGCCTTTTCCGGTGGGTAGACATAAACGGTCGTGGGCGAAGAAACACTACCGTCAGGAAGGAAAAATTTAACCCTGACAATCTGCGCGAGATTTTCCGGAGTGGGTTCAGCTAGGGTCTCGCTTGATTCGTCGTGGACTGCCACCGCCCGGAGGGTGGACAGTTCACTAATGAGTGCGTTCACCGTTTCCGGATTCGCTGCCAACTCGTAAGGTTTGGTCACGCGCCAAGACGTTTCCTTGCTTGGATTCGCGCGGGCAAGAGTAAGTTCAGAAGTACCATCATTGAGGCTAATCTCTGCCGCAAAGGCGGGCGGGCGGTAAAATACTCCATGATTCCTCAAGGACTTCAACTTGTCATCGAAAAGGCTGCGGATTCCAACGCGGCGAATTGCGGGGTTGGCCTGATCACCACAGACGTAGAGATAGTCCCGCTGTTCTCTCTCGGCGGGCCAGATAATCACGGTCGGGAAGCTGCTCGTCTTCTCCTTTTGTGTTTTCCCGTAAAGCTCAGGCCCTTGATTATCGTCGATCACGATACTCCGCCATGCGGTATTTCGACCTAGGTTGAAATGGCAGAGTGCTCGACCACCTTTGTCGTAAAGTTGGAGTTTAATTTTGGATCCGCTGAGCCCAAATTCAGCGAGATCATCGACCTCATCGCGATCGATGACATCCTCAATCACAAGGTTGCTTGCGAAGTTAATGATGGCCTGTGCGACTAGTGGATCTGCGATATCTGCCCAAGGTTTTTGGACAACCCATGCGCCTCCAATTTTTTCAACGACCGCTTGGGTTCCATCGTGACTCAAGATTTCGATTCGCCCTACCTCATTAGGATCGAATTGATAAACCCGATCATCCTGACCAAGTGGGGGAGCGCCGAAAAAGCGATAGAGATTACCGTCATAGGTTTGCATTATCACCAGGCCTCCCAGGAAAAGGGCCAATATTGCGAGCAGGATAGAAGAGAAGTAGCGCATCACTTTTCAGGGTTACGCACGGCGGGTGCTCCAGACAAAGAGAGAGATCAGCAAAAAGCCAATTGGGATGAAGAAAATAATGATGTTTTGGAGCCAACTAATTTCGCTGGGAATGAGATTGAGTTTTCTTCGTTCTAATCCACGGGGACCAATTCCCATTAGCTCCTCGCGACCGAGTAGCCAATGCGTCGAGTTCTTAACGAAATCCAATTGCTCGCTATTCATCCGCTCGGGGTCCAAGAAATCGCTCGTGGAAAGGATCATCATTTTCGAAACCGTTTCCTCAATCTTATCAAGGTTGGCATTTCCTTTGATGACTCCCGCGCCAATAAAGAGAGGTCCAGGGTAGTCTGAGGAATCATCAAAACTTGGATCAGGCTGCTTATAGTCAACTTCGCCCCAAAAACCCGGCGCGGTCTCAATCACTGCGAAGCAGCGGATTCCCTGTGTCACAAGATCTTCCGCGCCTTCCCGGATTTCCAAACTAGAAACACGACCTTCAAAACGGGTGGCCTTTCCTTCGAGAGAGACCGTGACACTGTTTACCGGAGCGTTCACCGAGAAAAGTGCTTGAACTTGACTGTCGGTGCGACCGTTCGTGACTTTTAAAATACGATCATCACGGCGGGTGACACCATGTTTTCGAAAGAAAGATCGGAGATTGGTGAGGTCCGCAGAGGGATCGAGAAAGGCTAAAATCGACGAGCTTGGTCTCTTCCAATATTCTTTCACGACAGCGAGTTCCTTATCGGTGAGATCATACTGCGGAGCTGCAAAAACAACTCCTTCCGCATTCTCGGGAATCTTATTAATTTCTGAAATTCTGATGGGCGCAAGAAAGACGTTGAGACGTCCCATCGTCTCGGACAAAACTTGACTGGGATTTACTGAGGCAGTGGCATCGAGGTCATTCTTATCGGAAATCAAATACATGACTCGTGGACGCGGTTCGATTGCCGCCTGCAGATAGGAGGTTAGCATTTCCTCGTCTTGGTAACCGATCACCCGGCGTTGCTTATTCTCATCGGAGCGCATCACCAGCATGTCTTCAACTCTGACAAAACTCAGTCCGGCATTCGGTGATGTGGGATCAAGCGGTGGGCTTAATCGACCGTCGATGATGAAGATATCATCGCTGAATAGCTGATCAGCTAGCAAGTCGCTGTAATTATTAGCGACCTCCAAGGAGCGATCTTGATCTCGAATGGGATCAAGGTAATCAACATCGAGCTTTCCCTCAGCCAGTCGTTCATACTCTTCGATCAAAGTTCGCAAGCGCGCGTAATGCGTGGAGTTTTTCCGCAACGCCGCGATTACTTTCACAGGCTCTTCGCGATCCTGAAGCTGTGATGACTTTAAAAGGCTGGTAGTCTGTTCCGATAGGGTGAATTGCGAGGTCTTCGTCAGATCCATCCGCTCATGATGGAGAATTCCTATATAAAAGGCGCTCATTAGAATCACAACAGCGAGGAGAAGTTGAATGGCAACACGAGAGCCCGTTCCGACCCTCGTAATTGGGGTGGGTGGGGGAGCCATCTCGGAGAGATTTGTTTTAGGATCTTCATTCATGGCTTCCAACGTCGGTAGTCCAACAAGTGATGAGTAATGAAAAGTGTAAAGCTGGTGGTTGTAAGATAATAAATAATGGGCCGAGTATCGATCAGGCCACGGGAGAAGGTCGCGAGATGTTCTCGAGATGAGATGAAACTAAAGAAGGGAGCTGCATCGATCTGATCTCCATAGAAGAAGGTGATTAACCCGAGGAGAAAGTGAACGAAGAGGATTCCCACACAAACGACTCCGGCAATAATTTGGCTCGAAGTAAGGCACGATGCCAAACAACCGAAGGCGATAAACAGTGCTCCCATAAGCGCCAGAATCGAGAATACCCCAACTAACTCTCCGCTGGAAAAGGGAGGGGGGACGTTAGTGATAATGGTGAAGAGTTTAAAGTGAAAAAAGGCAGGTATCCACAGAATCAGATAAGTAACATACGATGCAAAATACTTGGAAAGCACCACGTGCCAAGTTTTCACCGGGGCGGTGAGGAGGCCTTCAAGAGTTCCCGCCCGGCTCTCTTCAGAGAAGAGACGCATCGTAAGAACAGGGAAGAGGAACAGGAAATAGAACCAAAAGGTGGGCGCCTGAAAGGTCGCGAAGACGAGGCTTTCAGACCGGGGAGAGTCCAAGAAGCCTTTCATTGTCGTAGAGAGCGAGAGAGCCTGCATGAGTGCTGCAAACCCACAGATCAACCAGCCAAAAGGCGATAGAAAGTAGGATTTAAGCTCTTTGAAAAAGAGAATTCGGAAGGTGCGCATCTGACTAGTCTTTTCTCGTGAGTTCTACGAAAACCTCTTCCAAGTTCGCGTTTCGACGAGCGAGGGAACGAAGAGGCCATCCTTTTTCGGCAGCCAAAGCGGCCAGACGAATCCGGGTGTCGGTGTTTGGAGCGACAAAGACCGAGAACCTTGTCCATCCATCTTGCAGAGGTTCACTCGTGACCTTTGTAACATTGTCCAAGGTCGGGAGAACAGTCTCTCCAACTTCCGGAGCAATCTTGAGTTCCATTGTCACTCTCCCTGCCCGCCTCATCGAGGATATGAGGTTCAACGGAGAGTCCGCTGCCTTCACCCTACCCTCATCGATAATTACGACCTTGTTACAGGTCATTTCAACTTCGCTCAAAATATGGGTCGAAAGAAGAATGGTGTGCTCTTGGCCCAAATCTTGGATCAATCGTCTGATCGCCCGAATCTGATTGGGATCGAGACCGTTTGTGGGTTCATCGAGAATGAGGAGTTCAGGTTCGTGAATGAGGGCATCCGCCAAGCCAACCCGTTGCCTATAGCCTTTGGAGAGGGTCTTAATCATTTTGCGCCGCACATGAGTGAGCCCACACGTTTCCATCACCTCGCCAAGTCGGGTGCGGAGCTTACTTCCGGAAAGTCCTTTCAGTGCCCCACGAAAGCGCAAATACTCTTTAACGCGCATCTCAATATAAAGAGGAACATTTTCCGGCATGTAGCCGATCTTCTTTCGCACCTCGAGTGACTCTCGAAAAATATCGAGTCCGGCGATGCGCGCGGCCCCGGAACTAGGTGGGAGGTAACCGGTTAGCATTCTTAGGGTGGTGGTCTTTCCGGCGCCATTAGGCCCCAGAAATCCGACGACTTCTCCGCGCTGGACTTCAAAAGAAATCTCATCGACCGCCAAATGGCGGCCATAGCGCTTACTGAGATTTACAATCTCGATCATGCGATGGTGAAAATAGAGGTGGGATTAGGAGCTGAGCGATTGACTCGCGGAGGTGTGGGAACTAACTAACGGCAACGGGCGTGCGATTCCAAGCTCGAATCTCGACCTCCTTACCAACTTATTACCATGTCCTCGCACATTTCATCACGCCTCAATGCGTCACTTCTGGATGAAAAGTATGCGGAGTGGGAGAACGACCCTCAATCAGTGGAGCCTGTCTGGTCAGCTTTCTTCGAGGGATTTGAGTTGGGCTCGACCCAACCGGAAAAGAGCGGCCCTAAGGGCAGCAATCCCGCAACTATAGGCTCATCAGCTCTCCCTGAGGAACAACTGATGTTCCGGGGGAAGGTCGTGAGCCTTGTCTACAACTACCGCACACTGGGTCATACTCAAGCGCACATCAATCCGCTCGACGATGCTCCAAAGCAGAATCCCAGACTTGAATTGACGGCATTTGGACTCAAGACGAGTGATCTCGACAAAGAAGCGAGCACACAATTTTTTCGAAAAGGGGAACCGATGCCCCTTGGATCACTGATCGAAGCTCTTCACGAAACCTATTCTGGGAAAATCGGCTTTGAATTCATGCACATCCACCAGACGGAGGTGCGCCATTGGATCAGACAGCGTATCGAAAACCGGGTGGCCCGGCCTGATATCACGACAGAGGATAAGAAAAAAGCACTGCAATGGCTCCTCGAGGGAGAGCTTTTCGAAAGCTTCCTTGGT
This sequence comes from Akkermansiaceae bacterium, assembly GCA_905182405.1. GTDB lineage: Bacteria > Verrucomicrobiota > Verrucomicrobiia > Verrucomicrobiales > Akkermansiaceae > SW10. The sequence goes on from CAJJBQ010000002.1 coordinate 285,449, forward strand.
AAAAAGTTTCTGGGGGAGAAGCGATTCTCCCTCGAAGGAGGAGAAGGCTTAATCGTCCTCCTCAATCGAATCCTTGAAGCGTGTCCTAGTGCGGGAGTGAGCGAAATTGAAATGGGCATGGCTCACCGGGGCCGTTTGAACGTCTTGGCGCATTTCGTCAAAAAATCACTATCGACTCTCCTTTACGAATTCACCCCGAACTATGTGCCAGATCTGGTGGCAGGGGATGGTGATGTGAAATACCATCTCGGATACGAAAAGGTTCGCAAACTTCCGGATGGCGAAGTCCGCATCAGCCTGGCAGCCAACCCGAGCCACCTTGAAGCGGTGAATCCGGTGGTGGAGGGGAAGGCACGAGCCAGGCAGCGCCTCATTGGTGATGACGGCGCTCAAACGGACCGCACGGTGGTCCTTCCGCTCCTCATCCATGGCGATGCCGCGTTTGCAGGACAAGGTCCGGTAGCCGAAGTTCTGAATCTTTCACAGCTAGAGGGTTATCGTACCGGGGGAACAATCCATCTGATTATTAATAATCAGATCGGATTCACAACGATGCCGGAGGACGCGCGCTCTTCGCCCTACGCGACTGATGTGGCCAAAATGATCGAAGCACCCATTCTTCATGTAAATGGCGAGCGTCCCGAGGAACTCATCTGGGCCGCGCAATTTGCACTCGATTTCCGACAGGAGTTCAGCCGCGATATCGTGATCGACATGTATTGCTACCGTCGCCAAGGGCACAACGAAAATGATCAGGCGGCATTCACTCAGCCACACATTTATCGCAAGATAATGGGTCGCAAGACGGCAGGACAGCTCTATCGAAACGAGCTCATTGGAGCAGGGGTGATTTCGGAATCTGAAGGCCAAGCGATCCACGACAAGATTTGGGAGGAGCTTGAGGAGGGGTTGAGCAAGATGCGGAAACACAGCGATGAAGGCGACAGGACGGTCTTCACGGGTTCAACTGCTGAGGTTCAGCCGGAGTTTAGTTTCGATAATGTCACAACAGGAATTTCACTCGAACAGCTCCAGCACATCGGGAAGACACTCACGACGATTCCTGAAACTTTCTCTTTGCATCCGACTCTCGCGAAACGTTTCATCCCGCGAAGAATTGAAGCGCTTGAAAACGGGGGACCTTTTGATTGGGCATTCGCTGAATCATTGGCGTTTGGAGCTCTCTTGATTGAGGGATATCCAGTTCGTCTCTCGGGGCAAGATTGCCGACGTGGCACCTTTTCGCAGCGCCATGCGGTGTTCTACGATTATGGCACTCGTGCGCGCTATATCCCTCTGCGGAATCTAAGTGAAAAACAGGAGAGATTCTGCGTTTATAATTCGCTTCTTTCTGAGACGGCGGTCCTCGGTTTCGACTACGGCTATTCTTTAGGTTGCCCCAACATGCTCATCCTTTGGGAAGCTCAATTCGGCGACTTTGCCAATGGGGCTCAGGTCATTATTGATCAGTTCATTTCCTCTGCGGAATCCAAATGGCAGACCCCTAGCTCGATGGTGATGCTTCTTCCTCACGGATACGAGGGTATGGGACCCGAGCACTCGAGCGCCCGACTGGAGCGTTTTCTTCAGCTTTGCGCAGAGAAAAATATGATAGTGGGAAACTTTTCGACACCTGCGCAATATTTTCACGCTCTGCGTCGACAAAAGCATTCACCCACCCGGAAACCGCTGATTCTGATGACGCCCAAGAGTCTCCTAAATCATCCTCAAGCAGTTTCCCACCTTGAGGATTTCCTCGATGAAACAGCGTTTCAGGAAATCATCCCCGATCATCACGAATTTGATAATCCGGAGCGAGTGAATCGAGTCATCTTTTGTAGTGGAAAAGTCTACTATGACCTCCTTGCTCACCGGGAGGAAGATAATATCAAACACGCGGCGATTGTCCGCGTTGAGCAACTCTATCCTCTTGATGCCGAAGGGATTAAAATGGCAACGAGCCCCTATGCCTCGGCAAAGAAATTCATTTGGTGTCAGGAAGAACCTCTTAACATGGGCGCTTGGTCATTCATACAACCGCGACTCGAGCGCATCACAAAATCCCGCGTCCGCTACGCCGGCCGGGACCGTGCATCCAGCCCCTCAACTGGCTCCAAAGCCGTTCATAAACGCGAGCAGAAGATGCTCGTAAAAAAGGCCTTTTCCGTCTAGTTTTTTACATTCTTCTCTTACCTCGATGTTTCACGAAATTAAAGTTCCACCAGTCGGTGAATCAATCACCTCTGCTCTTGTTGCTCAATGGCATAAGAGAGAGCGGGATGTTGTCCAAAAGGGGGAAACCCTCGTCACTCTCGAAACAGACAAAGTGTCGAACGAACTTGAAGCAGAGGTATCTGGCACTCTTTCCATCACCGTTCCAGAAGGTGAAGAAGTCTCTATTGGAACTGTAGTTGGCGTGATTACCGAGGGAGCTGTCACCGCGGCCCCTCTAGCGCAAGCATCGGAGAAGAACACAGGGGAGCCAAAGAAATCTCTTGTCCAGGAAAACCAGGGAGAAGTCGTCCCAATCAAAGTTCCAGCGGCCGGAGATTCGATCACTTCTGCCACGGTCGCGGCATGGTCGGTAGCCGATGGGTCTTATGTTAAAGAAGGAGAAGTCATAGTGACTCTCGATACCGATAAGGTCTCATCCGAACTTGAAGCCGACGTCGCTGGAGTCATCAAAATTGAGGTTTCCGAAGGATCAGAAATCGACATCGGAGCGACTCTTGGAACGCTGACTACAGGGCCAGCTCCTGAGGGAATTAAAGAAGAGAAGGGGACTTCCCCATTACAAAAAACACTGCAAGAAAAAGAGCCCGTTCAAGCGGCTCCAGCTTTGATTCAAAAAAAGAAAATTGCGCCGTCAGCTGCTGAGGAAGGCCGCTTTACTAGGAAAAAAATGACGCCGCTGCGTCGCAAAATTTCCCAACATCTCGTCAACGCCCAGCAAACTGCCGCCATTCTGACCACCTTTAACGAGGCTGATATGTCGGCCGTGATGAAACTTCGCAAACAAATCCAGGAGGACTTCGTCGCAAAACATGGTGTAAAGCTTGGGTTTATGTCTTTTTTCATTAAAGCCGTGGTTCAAGCGCTCAAAGAGGTGACCTCGATCAACGCCCGCATTGAAGAAAACGATATTATCGAGAATCATTTCTTTGACATCGGAGTCGCGATCGGAACAGAGAAAGGGCTTGTGGTTCCTGTTCTTCGGGACTGCGATCAAAAGAGCTTCGCGCAGATCGAGCAGGATATTTTGGATTATGCGATGAAGGCTCGCGACGGGAAAATCGAATTCTCCGATCTCTCTGGCGGTGTTTTCACGGTTTCGAATGGCGGCGTTTATGGCTCACTCCTGAGCACGCCAATCCTAAATCCCCCACAAAGCGGCATTCTAGGAATGCACACTATCCAACAACGCCCGATGGCGGTGAATGGGGAGGTGAAGATTCTCCCGATGATGTACTTGGCAATGAGCTATGATCATCGACTCGTCGACGGAAAGGAAGCGGTGACATTTCTAATCAGCGTTAAGAATAGCATTGAGAACCCGACGCGGCTCATGCTGGAAATGTAGACAATGTTCGAAGGAAATCTCTACGCGCCGCAGCCGACTGAAGGCGATGTCCTTGTTTAATTATCCTGTGCTGGGGTGGTTGCGGAGTTTTCGGTTTACTGCGCCGGCAGGTGGGGCTGTTCATCGGTAACTTGCCACATGATTTTCTAAAAATGGAATGTTTTGTGCTGGCTCATTTCAAATACCCCAAAAACCGGGGGACTTTTTGATCTCATTGACGTGTTCGTGATTTTCCGCAGGGAACACAAAATAACTTTCACGACGAATTGGCCGGGATTCGTATGATTCGACTTACCATTTGCTTTAGAAAGCAATCCAAGCTCTTAATAAAGCATTACATATATTGTGTGAAGTTATTAAAGAGGCTTTTTCTAGCCCTTTCAGAAACAGTGTCAGTTCTCAATCCCCGTAAAATTTCGGATGATGATCTCCTTTCACTTCGCTGCGTCTAATCGTGTGACCGCTTTCCCAAAAACAAAATTCCGCAGATTTCTCTTGGGTCTGGTGGATTGGCCTCCAGAGCGATAGAGCAAAATGGCAAATTATCTAGGTCGGACGCAGTTCGTATTCAAATATGCGATTCTCAAGGCCTTTAAGAATCACCTAATGAACAAGCTTCAGGAATTTTTTCTCGGCCTTATTGGCAACCACTGCAAAAACCTGATCACCTTTACTGAGGACGTCATCGGCGCTTGGGACGGTTGCGTGTAGACCTTTAAGGAGTCCCACAAGAACACAGCCTTCGGGCCATTTTATTTCACCCACTTTTTTTCCGTCGGCTTTAGCTCCTCCATTAATCTGAGTTTCAATCACCATTCCATGTCCCAATTTGCGGACCACATGAAAGTTCTCCGTTGTGAGGAAACGTGAGATTTCCCTCCTCGAGGCTTCCCGCGGACTGACGGCCGCGACCACCCCAAAATGCCGACCAGAGCCACTGATCGCTTTTGCATAATCAGCACGGTGAATTAATGTGAGACAGTTTTGTGCACCCAGACTATTTGCCTGCAGGCAGGTCATGACGTTGTCCTCATCACTGCTACTTGTCGCCACGAAAAAATCAGCTTCACCAACTTGCTCCTCCTCGAGCTCGGAAAGTGACGTCGCATCCGCATTGATCACGGTCGTGTTTGAGAGCTTATCCGCCAGATCATTCGCGAGATCCACGTCACGCTCAAAGATTCTCACCCGACAATCCCAGCTTTCTAACATTTGCGCGAGCGCAAAGCCATACTCGCCACCACCGAAGATGACGACGCTGGGTCCTTCCTTCTTGCTCACTTCCTTTTGAAGGCTCTCTACCAATTGGCGTAACTTTCTTGGTTCTCCAAAGATAGTAATAATGTCCGCAGCCTCAAGGATGGTTTCCGCGTTAGGAACTTCATGAACATCGCCGCGACTCACCAGAGCGATCCGCGTGCGGCCAGGAAAATTAATTTCCCGAAGTGGCTTACCAAGAACATCACTTTTTGGACTTACTTTAACCTGCTGGAGTTCAATTTTCCCACGCGCAATCTCCTCAACAACTAAGGAATCTGGATTCCGGATAAATTTTGCTAATTCAATCGCTGATAGTCTCTCGGAACTGAAAATATGATCGATATTGAAATGCCCCCGAAAGTCAAAAAGCCACTCTTCCCGCTGCAAGCCTGGGTGGACACGGCTAATGACACGTTCGACCCCAAGCGATTTCGCAATGCTCGCGCTCATGAGATTTACTGTGTTATCGCTCGTCAATGCGAGAAACAATTCGCAATCACCAATGCGCGCCTCTGCAAGCAAATTGATGCTGCAACCATCCCCGACAATCACTTTTGCTTCGATCTTCCGTTCGAGTTCGGCAGCTCGAAGTCCATCACTCTCGATAACGGAAATAGTGTGGCCCCGACGGGAAAGATCGATAGCCAAATGACGACCAATTTCCCCTGCTCCCACGATGACTATATTCATATTATTATGTTACTCGTATTGTCGCCCTCCTGAGGCCTTTCGCGAAGGAAAATCTTCTACGAGTGATCGCGGTGCTTCTCGTAGGCACCAATGATTCTCCCGACAACAGGATGACGCAAAACATCACTGGTGTCGAAATGATTGAAGAAGACTCCTTGAACTCCACGCAGCGCATTTTCTGCCTCCAAAAGCCCGGAATCGGATTGGCGCTTTAAGTCGACCTGCGAGCCATCGCCGGTAATCACACAACGAGAACCTTCTCCTAATCGCGTGAGAGCCATAAACATTTGCTCCCTCGTGGTATTTTGTGCCTCATCGAGGATCACGAAACTCTTAGAAAGAGTACGGCCCCGCATATAGGCGAGAGGCGCAATTTCGATACTTCCATCCTCGAGCCTGCGTTGGCCATCTTCGAAGCCTAGCATATCATCGATCGCATCATAAAGCGGTCGGAGATAGGGCGCTACTTTGTCGCGCATATCACCAGGTAAAAACCCTAGGGCTTCCCCTGCTTCCACCGCTGGTCGAGTAAGAACCACTCGCTGAACCTCTTTCTTTCTTAGCATATGAAGACCCATAGCAACCGCGAGGTAGGTTTTTCCGGTTCCCGCAGGGCCGAGACCAAAGACGACTTCAGTTTCAAGCATCGCGTTCAAATACTCAAGTTGGTGAGTGGTTCGAGCAACCACCGGCTTTCGCCCCCTGGCTCCAACAAGCTGAACTCGAACTAGGTCCGATATTCCGGAGCTGTCACCCATGCCATTTGCAAAGTCGACCGCTGTTGTAAATTCCCGTTCCGTAATTTCAGTGCCACTTCGACGAGCGCCCTCCAGATCTTCAAAAATTCTTTCTACAAGATTGCACCCTTCTTTATTCCCCGTAGCAGTAATCCACCCCTCTCTAGTAACTATTCTTACGCCTGCCTTTCGCTCCAAATACTTCAGGATTTTTTCATCATGCCCAAAAAGCGATTGAAGAAAACGCGGTGTCTCGTATTCCAGTCGGAGCTGATATTCGTCATCGAGTTCAATTAGCACGGAGTCCTCCTAGTTTGCTTGGAGTGAAAAAACGAGCTGGATTATTGCCCCTCCACAGCCACGGGACTCATTATCGCTGCTTCTTGGCACACCGGTAGACAGAATCGGCCCACTTCCGTTTCGCAACGTGCACAGCAAAAGAACTGGGCATTGCAGGGCTTCCAGCTGCAATTACGATACCGAATGGAGGGCTCATTACAGATGGCGCAATGGGAAATGATCGACGAACCTCCAGTTCTATTGACTGGGACACTCAGACGCTCGTCAAAGACGTAGCACTCGCCCTCGAAACCTTCTCCTTTCAACGATTCGTCCTTTCCGTAGGTTACGATTCCGCCATCGAGTTGATAGACGTCTAAAAGTCCTTCTTTTAATAGAAAACCGCTAAACTTTTCGCAGCGGATTCCGCCGGTGCAGTAGGTTAGGATTTTCTTACCCTCTAATTCGTTACGGTGCTCCCTAACCCATCCAGGGAGATCTCTGAAACTTGGAACGTCTGGGAGGAGAGCTCCTTCAAAACGGCCAATTTCCCACTCATAGTCATTTCGAGCGTCAATGATGACGACGTCATCGCCATTCATCATCTCCCGCCATTCGTCTGGCTTCAGATGAGTTGCGGTAAGATCTTCGGGAGAGAAATCGTCACTTCCTAAATTAAGGGACACCACTTCGTCACGGACCTTGAGCGAGAGTTTTGGAAAAACATGAGTATCAGAATGGTCGATTTTCCAGGAAATCCCGGCAGTTATCGGATCCTCGTCCATTGCACGTCGGTATTCAGCGGTGTCGCGGATTGAGCCAGAAACCGTGCCATTAACCCCTTCCCTGGCGATAAGAATCCTGCCCTTGAGATTGAGTCTTTCGCAAAGAATACGGTGATTCGCAGCATAGTCTTCGGGATCCGAAATGCGGGAATACTTGTAATAAAGAAGAACCTCGTAGGGGGAATTCATCGCTGTCAGCGAGAGCTAAAAAACTCTCGGCCAAAAAGCGAGGTCTCTTTTTCATTAGCCCTGCAATGAGATCTCAGAAAAAGCGTCAAAAGATGATCGACAGATGAGACAGGCCTTAGAAAGTGATTCCGACAGACAAACTAGCGCGCAGCATTCGCTAGCACTTTAACGCTCTATTCTAATAGATGAAAGACAGCTCGATCTCACCCTTCGCCGACCGCCCCGGAACACCCCGAATCATTCCTCCTTCCCCAGCGGGGATCAAGGGAAAGGTTGTTTATTGTAGCAGTAACGAGGTCCAAAAACGCATCATTCCTCCCTCTCCGGTTAAGATTACTGGCGGTGTCCGCTATTTGTCAGGCGGGAAGTTAGCTGCCGTGACAGCCAGTCGAGCGACTGGGGCTGACGACGAAGCCCCGGAGATCACCCTTCCATCGAACAACGGAAGTCTCCCGGCTGATGACGTTGCTGCGATCAATCAGCTCGGTCAGAAATACCAGGTCTTTAAAAGTGAACTCTCCAAGGTCATTATCGGCCAGGAAGAGGTCATCGAGCAGCTCGCCATTTGTCTCTTCTCCCGTGGTCATGGTCTTCTCATGGGAGTTCCAGGCTTGGCAAAAACTCTTCTCGTTTCCTCTGTCGCAGAGACTCTTAATCTGGATTTCAAGCGCATCCAGTTCACGCCCGACTTGATGCCATCTGATATCACGGGAACTGACATCATTCAGGAAAATGAAGAAGGCCGCCGTGAATTTGAGTTTGTCAAAGGGCCCGTCTTCGCCAACATCGTGCTCGCCGATGAGATTAATCGCGCACCCGCCAAGACCCAGTCGGCAATGCTTGAGGCCATGGGTGAGCGAAAGGTCACGGTTCTTGGCAGAACCTACCCTCTTTCCCCGCCCTTTTTCGTTCTAGCGACTCAAAACCCCGTCGAACAAGAAGGGACCTACCCCCTGCCCGAGGCTCAACTTGACCGCTTCATGTTCCTCATCGAAGTGGAATATCCAACCGAGGCTGAAGAGCGCAGGATCGCCCGTGAGACCACTGGAGCAGACAAGCCCCCGCTCAACGGCCTTCTCAGTGGCGAGGAAGTCATTAACTACCAGAATCTCGTTCGTAAGGTTCCTGTTCCCGATCATATTTACGATTACGCCGTGGAGATCGTCCGACGCACTCGCCCAGATTCCGACGCAGCGCCTGAATGGATCAAAGAATTCGTGGGCTGGGGCGCAGGTCCTCGTGCGGTGCAGTATCTTATTCTCGGATGTAAGGCCCGCGCCGCACTTCGTGGAACCTATATGGCCTCGCTTGAAGATATCGAAGCAGTCGCCCAACCCGTCCTAGGTCACCGCGTTCTCACCAATTTCGCTGCTGAGTCGCAGGGCATGACTTCTAAAAAGATCGTTGCTCGGTTGATTGAGGAGATGCGGGATGATGCTTAAGTGATCTCTACTAGAGATACATGAAATACGATTTCCTCGATACTGAAGTGCTCGCCCGACTTAAGGCGATCCCGATGGAGTCGCGTTTTCCGATGATCGGAAATGTCGCGGGCCGCCACCGATCCCCACATCGCGGATCATCCGTTGAGTTTGCGGAATACCGAAAGTATGTTCCTGGCGATGACACCCGCCGTCTTGATTGGAAGGCCTTTGCCCGTTCCGACCGCTACTACATTAAGGAGTTCGAAGCCGATACCAATCTCCGCGCTTACTTCGTCGTTGATTCGTCGGGCTCGATGAATTTTTCCTCGGGTGAGAATCCCACCAAGATTGAATTCGCCCGACGCATTGCCGCCACCTTGAGTTATCTCATCGTCAATCAAGGAGATTCCGTGGGACTCTCTTGTTGTAACGAAAAACTCCATCTGGAGATCCCTCCAAGCCGTCGCCCTGCACAGCTGCAGCACATTTTTGAATCGCTTCAAACGGTCGAACCCAAAGGGGAAACAGGCCTTATCCAAGCACTTCACACGATCGCCGAAAAGATCCAACAACGTGCGCTTGTTGTGGTTCTCTCGGATTTTTTCGTGGAAACCGATGAATTGGCTGACGCCCTACAGCACCTTCGCTTCCGCAAGCACGACATTGCGATGTTTCACTTGCTCGATCCCCAAGAGATCGCGTTTCATTTCGAAAGACCTCACCGGTTTATCGATCTTGAAGATGGCACCACCGTGGTAGCAGAGCCCAATCTCATAGTCGATGAGTACCACGCAGCGCTTAACGAGTTCCTCGCTACAACCGAGAAGAATTGCCACAACGTGAATGCCGATTATCAGCTACTCCAAACCGATGCGAATATCGAAGAAATTGTCTCGGGCTTCATCACCGGACGTCTCAGAAAAAAAAGATAACCTCCACTCTTGAACTTCCTCGTACCAGCGCTCCTTTGGGGGCTCCTTGCAGCAGCCATTCCGGTGATCATTCACCTTTTGAACCGACGCCGCTTCCGCACGGTGAAGTGGGCTGCCACGACCTTTCTTTTAAAGGCCTCGCGGGAATCTCGTGGAAAAAAGCGGCTCAAGCACATTCTTATTTTGGCCTGCCGTGCCCTGGCCATCGCCGCGCTTATCTTTGCCGTCGCCCGTCCACTCGTCGGAAGTTTTCTGGGCTGGGGAAGCGGCTCCGTGGAAACAGTCGTTCTCGTGCTCGATCGTTCACCCAGTATGGAAATACGGGGAGCTGATGGACAACCGAGTCAACGCGAGGCGGTTCTCGAGCGCATCGCGACCTCGCTCAAGAGCATGGGGGAGCCTCGTCTCGTTCTTATCGATAGCGCCACCCGAGAAATGCAAGATGTAGCCTCCCCCGAAGTTCTCCCTGAACTCTCGAGCACTCAGTCAACCGACACGCAAGCCGACATCCCCGGACTCCTCATTACTGCGATTGACTACCTTCAGGAAACGAATCCCGGGAAGGCTGAAGTTTGGCTCGCCTCCGACCTCCAGCGTGGGGATTGGAAAACGGCCGACAATCGCTGGCAAGCGGTGCAAAGTGGGATCGAAAACCTTCCGACAAAAACCAAGCTTCGCATCTTGGCGACGGATACAAAAAAACGACAGAATCTCTCACTCGAAATGGTCTCCTCGAGGCGAATTGATAGCGATCTCTTTCTTGATTTAAAACTCTCCCGAGCTGAGACAACAGGTGATGCCTCAGTGGCACTGACTTTTTCTCTTAACGGGGCCCGCACTTCGGAACGTATCACTATTACTGGACAGAACTCCCGTTTTCAAAAGCGCCTTTCGCTCGGTGCTGGCAATACAAGCGGTCATGGTTGGGTTGGATTAACTTCTGACAACAATCCGCGCGATAATGCGGTCTTTTTTGCTTATGGTCCCCGCTCAAACGTCCTGAGTTATTTGGTGTCTGATGCTCCCACGAACCAGGCCGCACGCTTCCTTCATCGGGCCGCCGCCCCTTTAGGGTTCACCCGACAGGAATGCCAGGTTCTCACGCCGGTAGAAACGAGGAGAATTGATTGGTCAAGAGCGTCCCTCATCATTTGGCAAGCGGCCATTCCTAAAGGCGCGGTAGCCTCCGAGATTCTCCAGTTTGTCGAAGGCGGAGGTTCGCTTCTCTTTGTCCCGCCTGAAATCGAATCAAGTGAGTCTATCTTTGGACTCTCGTGGGGAGAAGAGCAGACCGCACCCGATGACCAATTCTTCATTACCGGTCCATGGGTCCCCGACGATGGTCCCTGGGCGCATGGGACCAATGCTATCCCCCTTCCTCTGAAGGAATTGCGGGCTGTTAAACGTCGAAAGATCGATGGCGAAGCTGCTATTTTCGCCGAATGGGACGACAAGTCCCCTCTCTTGGTCCGCTATCTCACCGGGAAAGGAACCGTCATCTTTATGGGGACTCTCCCGGATGATAGGTGGTCCAATCTTGAGTTCACAGCCCTCCACCTTGTCGCCGCCCAGCGCCTCATTCAAAAAGGAACCGATCGTCTTCACTCTGGCTTCCGCGCCGTCGCTGGAAGTGAAAAGGCGGAGACGAAAAATGATGAAGTCCGTGAGCGACTCGACACTTTTGAGGATGACGACCCTTCACAAGAGCACTACCGCGCCGGCGTTTATCGACTTGGCGAACGCGTCATTGCCGTGAATCGAAAACCTGCCGAATCCTCACCCGAAAAGGTCACGAAGGAAGGGCTCAAAGAGCTCTTGGGAGACACTTCTTACTCTCTCTTCAGTGACGAAAACAGCAGGGACGATTTAGTCAAAGAAGCCTGGCGTGCCTTCCTGATTGCGGTTCTCGTATTTCTCATCACGGAAGCCCTCCTCTGCCTTCAGCCCAAGCCCGGACAAACCCCGATTAAGGGTGTCACCAAGCCCGTTTCTACCCCGTGAGACATTTCAATTTCGGCAACCTCCACTTTCAAGCCAGTAACTTCATCCTAGTGCTCGTTGTATTGGCTCTGGTTGCCACCGCAGTCTTGTGCTTCATGGCTGTTAAAAGGTCCCTGCGACCAAAGCGCACCGGAATTCTTGAAGGGCTTCGTTTTCTCTGTGTCCTCATTGCTGCTATCATGCTTCTTGGCCCAGAGTGGCGCACCGTGGAATCGTCGGATCTTCAACCCGAAATCGTAATCATCTGGGACGAATCCCTCTCGATGTCGACTGAGGATGCACGCCTCCCTAAATCCCTCTCCGCAGATGAAAAGATCGTGGCTCGACAGGATCTCGTAGAAAAACTTCGAGAAAGCGAGTTTTGGAAACCTTTTGAAGTTGATGACAAAAATCGAGTCACATTTACCAGCTTTGGATCCCCTCCCGCGGATGGAGATCCTGCCTTGATCTCAATGGCTGGCTCGGATCTTAATCAAGCACTCAAGGACACTCTCGAAACAGGGCGCAATCTTCGTGCCGTTATTTTTTTGAGTGATGGGTCTTGGAATATCGGTAAGTCCCCTGTTGATGCCGCTCAGCAAATGCGTATCCGTGGAGTCCCTATCTACAGCCTCGGAACCGGAGCAGCCAATCGACTTCCTGATCTCGATCTTGAATCGGTCAATGCTCCTACCTACGGAATCGTCGGCGAGAACGTGCAAATCCCCTTTACCATCGCGTCGTCCCTCTCCCGGGATGTGCGCACCATCGTGAGACTCCGAAGCGATAGTGGAAAAGAGCGGACCAAGGATATTGTCATTCCCGCCAACAGCACCTTTTACGACTCCATGCTATGGCGGATTGAAAAGGAAGGTGCCAGCAAACTTGAACTCTCAATTCCTTACGCGAACGACGAACTCGTCGAGAGTAACAACTCCCGCGAATTCGTCATTGCAGGCAAGCCCGAGTCAATCAAAGTCCTGGTGATCGAAACTCTCCCCCGCTGGGAATATCGCTTCATTCGTAATGCCCTCTCCCGTGATCCTGGGGTCGTTGTTGATTGTCTCCTTCTCCATCCACAGCTTGGAAGTGGTGATGGCCCCGACTACATCGAGGCCTTTCCTGAGAAACTTGAAGACTTGCAAAAATACGATGTCGTTTTTGTTGGGGACGTCGGTATCGGCGAAGGCGGCTTGACCGTCGATCAGGCGAACCTGATCAAGGGTCTCGTTGAGAATCAAGCTTCGGGGGTCGTCTTTATCCCAGGCCCTCAAGGAAATCAATTTGGGCTCGCTAAATCCGAACTCGCCGATCTCATTCCTGTCGTCTTGGAAGAGGCTAAAAAGGAAGGTTACAGCGATAGTACAGCGTCGCCCATGCGTCTTACTACAGAGGGCGAAAAGAGTCTCCTCACTATGCTTGGCGACGACGAAAGAGAGAATGAATCCATCTGGCAGAGTCTCCCTGGATTCTACTGGCATGCTCCAGTTGTAAAAGCCAAAGCTGGAACTCAGGTTCTCGCGGTAAATGATAATCGACGAAACTCTTCAGGCCGCATTCCCATTCTCGTGACCTCACGTGCGGGATCTGGAAAGGTTCTCTATATGGCAATCGATTCAGCTTGGCGTTGGCGGCGGGGAGTCGAAGACCTTTATCACTATCGCTTCTGGGGGCAAGTGGCGCGTTGGATGTCCTATCAACGAAATATGGCTGCGGGAGAGCGTGTCCGTGTCTTCTTCTCGCCGGAACGCCCCAAACCTGGCGAATCGGTTTTCATTTCTGCCAATGCCTTCTCGGTTGAAGGTGCTCCACTCATCGATGGTGCAGTGCAAGTCGACCTAACTGCACCCGATGGGAAGTCCCGGCGCTTGGAGCTTTCACAAGGAGATTCAGCATGGGGTGCTTTCAGTGGGAAGTTCGAGATCAACCAGCCGGGCACTTGGTCCTTGCGAGCGTTTGTTGCCGGAGACGAAAATGCATCCGTTGAAACTAAAATCATCGCTCAAGCGGACCCTATCGAAAAAACTGGACTCCCCGCGCGCCTTGATGTCCTCGATGAAATGTCAAGGGTGTCCAAGGGACGTCTTGTTACTCCATCCCAGCTGTCCGAACTCGTGAATGAAATCAACTCTCTTCCCGAGCCCCAGCCCCTAGTGAACTCAATTAAACTATGGGCCCACTGGCTTACACCCACTCTATTGACCGCATTCCTTGCCCTCTTTTGGACGGGCCGCAAGCTAAATGGGACCTTCTAGAGAGAGTTTTGGAATGAATTAAAAAAACGATCTAACTAACCCGATGAGCCTCCACCGCGTCAAGTGAAGACTCGTCTTTTTTACCAAGGATCTTCTTCATCTTCGCAAGCGCAATATTCTGTACCTGGCGAATCCGTTCCCGGCTCACACCAAAGTCCCGGCTAATTTCCTCAAGCGTAAGAGGCTTTTTTCCGTTGAGTCCGAAACGGTGATCAATGATGTGCGCTTCCCGCTCATCAAGACTATCGAGAAGTTCATCGAGTTCCCCGTGGAGATTGCTGTTTTCCAAAGTCATCGAGGGATCAACCGCCTTTTCGTCTTGAACCATTTCCCCAAGGTGAGTCCCATCATCATCGCCAAGAGGCGCGTCAAGCGAGACCGGCCGCATCGCATACTGTTTTAATAGGACTAGCTTCTTTAAGGGAATACCAAGCTCTTCACTCAGCTCCTCGTTTGTCGGGAGACGGCCTAAGTCCTCCGAGAGAAGCGCGGAAATCCGACGCACTTTGGCCAACTTGTCGATCATATGGACTGGCAGACGAATCGTCTTGCTTTGGTTCGAGAGGGCGCGCTTGATCGACTGCTTGATCCACCATGCGGCGTAGGTCGACAGCTTCCCCCCCTTTTCGGGGTCAAACTTATCAACCGCCTTCATCAAACCGATATTCCCTTCCGAAATAAGGTCAGCGAGCGGAAGCCCGTAGTCTGAATAGTCGCGGGCAATTTTCACCACCAAACGAAGGTTTGCTTTGATGAGGTGCTCTCTCGCCTTTCCATCACCCTTTGAAATGCGATCTGCCAATTCGATTTCCTTTTCAGGAGTGATTAAATCAGTCTTCATGATTTCACGCATGTAGACATTAGTGCTGCTATTTTCTGAGCTATTTGTCATCGCTTAAACCCTTGATGGGAATGCCCCTATCCTAGTGCTAATTTTAACTTTTACTAGAAAATTCCACTATATTTTCAGTAATTATCGAAAACTCCACAAGTTCAGGAATTTGACCTAAATCGGTATTCCCTCAAAATGGTGGGATTTCAGCTCGAAAAGCCCTTCCAAAGAAGAGAAGCTTCCAGTGAGGATGAAGGACGAGGAAAGCATCGAGGAGATGATGCGGCAAGTGCGCCGGTTGGAGATCCGTGCCCGTCGCTTGGCGAGTGAAACCTTTTCGGGTGAATATCACTCTTCTTTCAAGGGCGCGGGACTCGATTTTGATGAATTCCGGGAATATCAGCCAGGTGATGAAATCCGCTTCATTGATTGGAATGTCACGGCAAGGATGCAGGAAACCTACATTCGAAAATTTAAGGAAGAGCGTGAACTCTCAGTAATCATCGTCGTCGACATCTCTGGTTCAACCGATTTCGGAAGTGAACGACTCTCTAAGCGCGAGCGAGCTGCTGAGCTTACTGCTCTCATGGGATTTAGCGCGCGCTACAATGGAGACAAAGTAGGACTTCTACTCTTTTCCAAGGGGCCCGTCCTCTACCTCCCTCCCAGAAAGGGTGGTAAAAATGTGATCCGTGCGATTAGAGAGGTTCTAACCACGAAACCCGAGGACCCGACAACCTCGATCTCATCCGCTTGCGAATTCCTTCACCAGTCACTCAAGAGGAAATCGCTGATCTTCTTTATCTCCGACTTCATCGACTGGGGCTTCGAAAAAACGCTGGGGTCGCTGGCTCAGCAGCATGACGTGGTCGCCCTCTCTCTCATCGATCCGCTAGAGCAGAGTATCCCTGCAGTTGGGAAGGTTCAGTTCAAAGACCCCGAATCAGGATTTTCCGCGGTCGTAAACACTTCGAATCCGAATGCTCAAATGGGACTTTCGAAACTTTCGCGAAGATATCGGGAGGGACTTACCGCTTTCTTCAACAAACAAGGTATCGATAATACGGAGATTTCTACAATTGAAGATTATCTCCCCTCACTCCATCAACTTTTCCAGCGCCGCGCCCGGCGAAAAAAATAAACAATGCCAGACGAAGAACTGCCCGCGCTTCCCCACGATATCGGAGCCCCGGAGGATTATCTCCCAAGTACCCCCCTTTGGTTCTGGGTCGCTATCGCAGTGGTGTCGCTGGCGATAATCGTGATTATTGCCAGCCTAATCCGCCGTCTCTGCACCAAGAAGGCTCAGCCAGTGGCATTTGGTCCTGATCAATATATCGTAGCTCAAAAGGGCTTGGGTAAGCTGAAGGATCAGGTTACCTCACTCCCCATCGGCCGATTCGCATCCGCAGTTTCACTCATCATGCGGGAATACCTCTCACACGTCCTTCATGATCCAGCTCTCTTCGAAACTGATGAAGAAATGGCCGTGCGTCTAGAAAGCCTGAATCGCGTCCCTGCTTCCGCACGCTCCTTTCTCCTCGATCTCAGCTCCGCAAAATACGCTCGATCCCAGGTCGATGACCAGAGCGCACTTCAATTTCTCGAAGAAGCATTTGCTGTGCTAAACGAGATTCGCCAATCTCAATCTGCGGAGAACCCATTATGAGCGCTTCTGATTATTTTGTCTTTGCGCAACCTTGGTGGCTTTTGCTTCTTCTGGCCGTTCCGGTTCTCATGTGTTTTGGATACAAGCAAGGGGCTCAAAGTTGGGTCATCTATCCCACTCTTCGCGTTCTGGGAACCTTGGGATATAAGTCGAAGGATCGTCCCTTCAAACTTGCACCCCTCGTTTTACCTCTCATTCTGGTCCCAGCGATCTTTGCTCTCGCTCGTCCACAGTGGCAAAACGAAAGGAACTCACGAACGGCTAGCGGAATCGATATTCTGGTCGCTCTCGATATTTCACAATCCATGAACACGTCGGATTTTCAGTCCTCCGATCCCCGTTTCATGCGCCCGCAGCGCAGGATTGATGCGGCTCGCGACGTCATCCTAACCTTTATCGCACAACGTGCCGATGATCGAATTGGCCTCGTCTCCTTCTCCGGTCGTCCTTATACCGTTGCTCCTTTGACACTCGAACACGAAGTTTTGAAGAGCAAGATCGCAGATATCATCCTCGTTAATGGACGCCGGGAAGAAGGTGGAACCGCCATCGGCAGTGCCATCAATGCCGCCAGTATCCGACTCGACAACCAAAAAGAATCGAAGAGTAAAATCGTAGTTCTCGTCACCGACGGCGCCAATAACTCCGGAAAGATCTCTCCAGAACAAGCTGCCGAGTTGGCAAACGATCTCGGAATCAAAATCTACACCATCGCCATCGGAAGCGAAGAAGGCCGGCTCCAGGGAATGGCCAGTCAGGAATACGATGAAGATACCTTGATCAAAATTGCTTCTACCACCGGTGGAGAATTCTTCCGGGCCAAAGATATTTCTGATCTCCGTGACGCTTTTAAAAGTATCGATGACTTGGAAAAAACTGAAGTTGTGCGCTCCAGCTGGGTTCAAGTGAAAGAGTATTACCCTTGGTTTCTCGCTCCCAGCGTCATCGCGCTCGTGGGATACTTCCTTACGATGGCCTTCAATCCCCCGCCTTTCCCCTAGTCCATGAGTTTCGCCGAGCCCCTCTGGTTTCTTTTACTGATAGCAATTCCCTTGGTGATCGTTCTTCAGATATTTATCTGGAAGCGACGTGGCAAAGCTTGGAAACAACTCATTGCGCAAAGACTCAGAAAGCGCCTCAGTCACCCACGTTCGGCCACGAAGTATTTCGTGGGACTTGCTTTGGCGATGCTCGGACTCCTGCTCTTGGTGACTTCACTAGCGATGCCGGAAGCTGGAGATGAATGGATCGAGACCCGCAATGAAGGCCGCAATCTCTTACTATGCATGGACATTTCTCAAAGCATGCTCACCGAAGATGTCGGCTCCGGGAGTCGACTAGATGCCGCGAAAGCTGCAGCGCTTGAAATTGCGGACCGTTTTCCCAATGACCGGATCGGCCTTCTCATCTTCTCTGGCGAAACTCAGATCACCGTTCCGCTCACCATCGATCATACCTTCCTCACCCAGACTATCAGCCAACTCAATCCGCTCGACCTTCCTCTGGGTGGATCCGATCTCTCTCAGGCACTCAAGGATGCCGTCGAGGTTTTCGTCGAAACGAAGCAACGTAATAATGTCATGATCGTCTTTAGCGACGGCGAGGATCATTCATCCGGAATTGAGTCCGCTGCACGGCGCGCGAAGGGCCAAGGGGTCTTCATTTACTCACTCGGTTTTGGGTCCGAAAAAGGTGACTTCATTCGGGATCCTCGGATGCGCGACGGCTTCTTCGTTGATCGACGAAACAATCGTGTCGTCAGCCAGCTCAAAGAAGAATCCCTCCGCACCATTGCTGCGGAGACAGGAGGCGTTTATTCAAAGGGCGCAGGCGGTGATTTTCTTCAAACCCTCAACGCCGCCGTTGGCCGCATGGATGTTTTTCAGCAAGAAGGAAATCACCAACGGATTGCGAAACCGGTCTATCAATGGTTTCTTCTCCCAGGTCTCCTATTTCTTATGAGTTCAATCATTGTCAGTCGTCTCCCTTCAGCCCCGATCGCAGCCTGTCTTGCAATCATGGTCTTCTTTTCTTGTGTAGACCAAGCGCCGGCTGGAGAACTCAGGGAGATCTACGAAGGAAAAGCCGCGAACGAACGCGGTGATCACGAAGCAGCTCACGAACATTTTCATGAAGCCGCGGAATCGGCCACCGGTGAAAGAGGTGCCCAACTCCACCTCGCTTCCGGCGCCTCCGCATCCAAAGCCAAGCTCTGGGGGTCAGCCGTTTCGTCCTACAGCCAAGCGCTCCTCGCAAACAATACCGAGATCAAACAAGATGCTCACTACGGGTTGGCGAACTCTCTCTTCTACCTCGGCTCTTCCCATGAGGATCAAGCCGAACGACAGAAAGCTTGGGTAGGTGCAGTGAAGCACTATGAGGAAAGTCTCAAAATAGAGCCGACTAAAGAGGCTGAGGAAAATCTCTCCTTCGTCAAATCTCTCCTCAAGAAAGATCAATCCGAGGAGCAGGAAGACAAGGAAGAGTCGGAAGAAAAAGACGACAAAGAAGAATCATCGGACGAAGAAGAGTCAAAAAAGGACGATCAAGAAGACTCCGAGAAAGGCAAAGACGATCCGACGGATCAAGAGGATAAAACCAAGGAGGAACAGTCCGATGACCCCAAGGAGGGAGGGGAGCCCAAGCCCGAAGACGGGGATCCAAAAGATGGAGAGGATGACCCTAAAAAAGAAGAGGGCAAAGAAGGTCAGCCTGACGAATCAGAAAAGAAGGACGGCGAGGGGGAATCAGATCCCCAAGAGTCCGAGGAATCTGAATCCGATCAAGAAAAGGGCGAGGAAGATGAAATGGCTAACCTTCAACAGGAAGAAAAACCTCCCAAGGAAGAGACTGCTGAAGAACGGGCCCGCCGGATCCTTAATCAACAAGCTGACTTCGGCAAACGTCCCCCAAGTTCTCAGCGTCGTGTTCTTCGCCGTCCTAAAAAGGATTGGTAACCAGCCCCTCTCTCATTGATCCGCATGTTACGCGCCCTTCTTTTTTTGCTCCTGGCCCAATCTCTTTGGGGCCAGACGCCCTCGCTTCAAGCCGAGTTGAATAGCTCTTTTGTCGTTGAAGGAGAGGTGGCACTCGTCACCATTACGGTGCGAAATATCAACGTCACCGGATGGCCCACCCAGCCTAACGTTAGCCCACTCACTCTTCGGCAGGAAAGATACAGCCGCCACATTGTGAACAGAGATGTCTCGGTCAAATTTAATTATGCCGTTTCCTCCATCAAGAGCGGAACTTTCACCATCCCTCCTTTCAGGATAGGGCAGGTTGTCAGCAATCCCCTCACCCTTACCGTCGCATCGAGGGATCAACTCAAAAAGAATTCAATCTCAATTGGAGGGCAGAGCTACCCCTACTACTCGACCATTTTCATCAATAACCTCACTCCCTATCTCGGTGAGACGCAGACCATCGAAGCACGCCTCTACTTGTCCGATCGCCTCCAGCTCATCACTGAGCATTATGCCAAAATTGAGAAAAATGAAGCGGTAATGTGGCGTTTTGATCCCGTCAAGAGCAACGGAGGACTTCAGGAAAATGGTCAATCTTTTTCCGCCGTCACCTATCGCAGCACCGTCACTCCACTGAAGACCGGTTTGGTGAAAATTGGGCCGGGTACCGTAGAACCATTGGTTACCCGTAGCTCTTCAGGCCGGGGAAATATTTCATGGGAACGATATCAAATCAAATGCCTCTTTGATGAAATTCTCCTCAATGTCAAAGAGCTCCCCAGCCCCCCCCCTCCGGGATTCGCAGGAGCGATCGGTAACTTCCGGCTCTCAGCGAGTGTCGCAGGCCGCGAAATCGACGTCGGCGATCCTCTCACGGTAGAACTTCAAATCACCGGATCAGGAAACCTTGACCAACTCGGACCTCCGAGGTTTCTCGATGAAGCGAGTCACTTTAAACAATTCGATATCACCAAGAAACCCCAGGGAACCGACCGCCGGACTCTTTCCGGCACAGTGGAATTTTCCCAAGTGATTCGACCCAATCAAGTCACCGATCGGCTCCCTCCTTATGAACTTGTCTACTTTGATCCCATTCTTTCCCAATATAGCAGTTCTCTAACTCCGGAAATTCCGCTCACTGTAGCCGCTTCGAAAACCCCCAGCCCTGTCACCGCTTCACCCACGGAGAAAGGGAGTAAAAACGCGCCTCTCACTTCCGGCTCCTACGTCATCCCGGCGGTCGCCGTTTCACAACCACTTTGGTTCTGGCAAATCTTCCCCGCACTCCTTTCGCTCTACCTGCTGATCAAGGCACTTCGCCCCAAATTTGCAAAAAAACAAAAACAATCGTTCTCCCAAAGAGAGTTCGCAAGGGAACTAAATGAGGTGACCTCCTCGAAAGATCGAACCGAAGTCTTCCGCCGTGCCTCCCGATTTCTCGATCGCTGGGGTGACAAAAAACCACTTCCCGAAGGCGCGAGCGAAATTATTAAAACTCGAGACGAAATCTGCTTCAGTCCCGACTCCAAAGCGGAGCTGATTCTTCCTAAGGAAAAAAGCTCCCTCGTTGCCGTTCTCCGGCAGCTGGCTCCCCTCGTCTTACTCGCTCTCATCCTGAGTCCATCGCTTCTCAACGCATCCGAAACACGAGGGGAACTGATCGAGCAGATCACCGCCAACCCAACCCCCGAGGCTTTTTACAATTTGGCACTCGAAGAGGAAGGTCTCGGAAATACCGCAGCCGCTATTTTCTACTACTACCGCTATCAAGCCTACGGCGATAAAAGTGAACCCCTGACCCCTCTCCTCCGCAGCACTGGTTCGATTCGTCTGGCTGAGCCCAGAGGCATGGAAATGATCGCCCTCCTCCCTCGCTCGTTATTCCACCACTGTGGCATAGCCTTTTTATGGGGACTGGGAATGTCGCTCTTCGTTCTGATGATGAGAGTCCGACGATGGGCTTTTTTTCTAATTCCGATCACCGTGATCACCGGAGCCCTCTGGCTGCTCGCCGAGTTTTACTACCCTCAGGATATCAGTTTTGAACCTCTCAAGGAACTTTCTATCGTGACGACAGAACAAGCACTTCGCGACGCGCCCTTCGAGGGAGCCGGAACAGGAAGAATAATCCCACTCGGGAGTATCGGCAAAATCGAGGGCACCAGCGGTGACTGGAGTTTCATCGAGCTTCCGGGTGGCTCTAAGGGCTGGGTTTCTCGGAGAGAGGTGGCTCCAATCGCAGGTCGGGAACTGCTTGATCCGCCGACTTCACAAACAAACTGACCTGTTCGAGTTCCAGAGCGAGGTCCACGCTGTTCACTGTGACCTCTTTGGGAACCTGCAAAACGGTTGGCGAAAAACTGAGAATCCCTTGAATCCCTGCGTTTACTAAGTCATTTGCCACTGACTGAGCGTGCTCAACCGGAACCGAAAGAATTGCGAGCCGGACGCTCTGTTTTTTGACCATTTCCGGCATCTCTTTTACATCAAACACCGGGATAGAAATTCCACGGCGAGCCACTTTGTCAGGGGCTGCATCAAATGCCGCCACTACTTCAAATCCCTCCTTGTGGAATCCTTCATAACGGAGAAGCGCCGCTCCTAAATTTCCAGCACCCACCAAAACAACAGGCTGCAAATGAGCCCTCCCCAAGATCTCAGCGATGGCAGTCGTTAGTTCTAAAACAGAATACCCCAAGCCTCGAGTTCCGAAGGTTCCCAGATAGGTCAGGTCTCGTCGAAGCTGGGCAGGATTCACCCCGGCAGCTTTTGCGAGAGCAGAAGAAGAAATGGTGGATTTTTCAGCATCTTCGAGACGCCTCAAACAGCGATGATAAATCGACAAGCGATAAATCGTCTTTCCCGGAATTTTATCCTTTCCCACGTGCTGACAATCCAGTCCGTGAAGCCATCTGTCAAGGAACCCTTAAGGATACTTAAATACCAGACCCTCGCCTTGTCTTTCTCCCTCGATCTGCGATTTTCCCGCAGTGAAGGAATTGAAAGACGGAATCCGCGCCCTTGTCCGCATCGATTTTCAAGGAAATGTCCACAAGCAGTTCCGTGGAACCGATTCTGATCTCCGTTTTGCCAACGAGATCAAAGTCCTGCAGGCCCTCGAAGAACGCGACTGTCCCAATGTCCCCCGGCTTCTCGAGTCCGATAAATCCACCCTCACCATCATTACGACAAACTGCGGAGCCCCGGCTCCCCTCTTAACGAAGGAAAAGGCCACTGCTCTCTTTAATGAACTCGAAGAGTGCTACGGCATTCGCCACGACGACCCCGAGCCTCGAAATGTCACCTACGCGGCAAAACTAGGCCGATTTTGCCTCATCGACTTCGAACTCGCCGAAATCCTACCGCTCCCAAAAGAAGAAACGCATCAAACTAATGTTTGGCGCACGAACTGGCAGGTGCTCACTGAGCAAGGCACCGGTCACGATGGGAATGACGACTCTTCCATCGTCCTCGCCGTTTGCCCAAAGGGTGTCCGTGTGCTCGCAGACAGCGGAGAAGCACTTCTCGATCCCGAGCATCTTGTCCTCGCCGTGTCCGATGGTATGGGCGGTCGTCAGGCTGGAGAGTTCGCCTCTCGTCTCATCACTAACTACGTCCGTCATGAAGCGGATGCCCTCTATCATGGCCTCACTTCTGGTGGAGATGTCGACAAACTCCTTGGCGGTCTTCTCGTGAATGCACATCAGGGTCTTATCGAGATGATGGTCAATAATGACAACGCCACCGGCATGGGTGCCACCCTCACTCTCGCCTGGATCACTCCTGAAACTCTCCACTGGGCTCATGTAGGCGATTCCCGCCTCTTCCTCCTCCAGAATGAAGAGGCCAACCAGCTCACTAATGACCACTGTATTGCTTGGCATCAATATCAGCAAGGCCAGCTCAGCGAATACGCTTATCGCCAGCACCCGCGTCGCTCTGTTCTCACCGAAGTTCTAGGTGGAAGCGGCCGCACTATTTTCCCGGAAACCGGATCAGAGACCTTAGGAGACGGAGCCCGACTCATGCTTTGCTCCGATGGCCTCGTCGATGGCCTCTGGGATAAAGTGATTGCCGACGAACTCTCACAAGAAGGCTCAGCTCAAGAGATTGCCCAAGCACTTTTAAAGCGATCACTGGACAACGCGCACAGAGATGACACCACCCTCGTTGTCGCTGATCTCTCAAGGATCTAGAACTGGCACGAAGTTTGCTGCAGATTGGTTGAAAGTCCCGAAATATGGTGTTGCCAGAGCCTCGATTCTTGTTGAGTCTCACAACTCAATCGCGGGAAATTACATTCCACGTTATCAATTAGACCAATGGCTAAATACCGACTCGATTACATCTGGCTGGACGGCTACACGCCCGTTCCAAATCTCCGCACTAAATGCTGCATCAAAGAATTTGATGATGCACCCACTCTCGAGCAGCTCCCTGAATGGGGCTTCGATGGTTCCTCCACTCAGCAAGCTGAAGGTGGTGACTCTGACTGCGTCCTCAAGCCTGTTGCTCTCTATCCTGACGGCACCCGTGAGAACGGCTTCCTCGTCATGTGCGAAGTCATGCTTCCAGACGGCTCCGCTCACCCATCCAACGCCCGCGCCGATATCCTTGATGACGAGGGTGCATGGTTCGGCTTCGAGCAGGAATATTTCCTCGAAAAAGGCGGCAGAATCCTCGGCTTCCCGAAGGGCGGCTATCCGGAGCCACAAGGCGGCTACTACTGCGGTGTGGGCTATAAGAACGTGGGCGACATCGGCCGCGCAATTGTCGACGAGCACCTCGACCTCTGCCTATACGCCGGCATCAACCACGAGGGTATCAATGCTGAAGTGGCTATGGGCCAGTGGGAATTTCAGGTCTTCGGAAAAGGCTCCAAGCGCGCCGCAGACCAGATCTGGGTTGCTCGCTTCCTTCTTGAGCGTCTCTGCGAAGAGTATGCTGTCGATGTGAACTACCACTGCAAGCCGCTTAAGGGCGACTGGAATGGTTCCGGAATGCATGCAAACTTCTCCACCGACAAACTTCGTGACGAAGGCGGTAAGGAATACTTCGACAAGCTCATGGCCCAGTTCGAAAAGAACACCATGGAGCATATCGCTGTCTACGGCCCCGATAACGACATGCGCCTCACCGGCCTTCACGAGACCCAGTCAATCGACAAGTTCTCATGGGGAATCGCCGACCGTGGTGCTTCCGTCCGCGTTCCTCACGGATTCGCCAAGAACGATTGGAAAGGTTACCTCGAAGATCGCCGGCCAAACTCTCAGGGCGACCCATACGCCATCGCTTCCCGGATCCTTAAAACGATTCAAGAAGTCGGCTAGGTCCCTCACGACTTTAACTTTCAAAACGGTCTCCGGTTCAACCCGGAGGCCGTTTTTTCGTATCTGAAAATCTCCCCCACAACCCAAGAGAAATCACTTCTTTCCTTGGTCATCGTAGATTTTCATCGTTGTGATATTGGGGGGCTAAGCATCTCTTGGCTCATTCGGAGATCAGCCCCATTCGCAAGAGGCTTCTCATAAACTAACCTCCCTCGGCCCGGAAGCGGGCTGGATTCAACAGGAGTGGGATTAATTTCTGGCGTAACTAAAGTAACTTTCATGTGCTTCCGGCTCTCAGTATCGAGCCCATCTTGACAAATCCTTAAAAAGTGTTCTAATGAACACATATTGAGTGTTTCGCAAATTACCGACTTACGGAAGCAGCTACAGGAACAATTTCCTAGAGCGCATCGGGGATTGGACCTGCCTAAAGATACCGAGTTGGATCCGCTCTCGCTTTCTTTTCCTGCCGGGACCTTGCACGAACTTGTCGCGCCGGGGCTTTGCTCAGGAGTTTCCTTGATGATCTCCCAACTCTTGGAGCACTCACGAGATCTCCCCCTTGCGCTCATCGATGGTCGCGATTCCTTTGATCCGGCATCCTACGGCTCGGAAAAATGCCGACGCCTCTTCTGGATCCGTTGCCGGGAAGCGATGCAGGCAATCCAGTGCGCCGACCTCCTCCTCCGCGATGGCAATCTCCCGCTCATCCTCCTCGATCTCCATCTGACTTCCGCTCGTGAACTGAAGCGGATTCCCAACGCGATCTGGCACCGTTTCCGGACCGAGTCCCGCGCTTCCGGAGCCTCCCTCCTCGCGCTTACGCCCCGACCATGCCTCCCCTCGCCGCATAGTCGCTTCACTCTGAGTTCCACTTTCACTCTCCAAAACCTCGAAATGGACCCCCCCCAGCTGAGAGTGACGAACTCCGAAGAGGTCTGCGAGGTCGTCCATTCCTAAGATAAAATGTCTTACTACGCCGCGCTCCATCTCCCCGGACTCCCACTCACTTGCCTGCTGGCACGTAAACAGGTCGATTCCAGTCTGCCGGCCGCCCTCCTTTCCTCAGGGAAGCGGGAAAAGTCCTTTCTCCTCCACCTCAATGAAATCGCCACCCGCTTCCATCTCAACATTGGAATGAACACGACCCGTGCCCTTGCCCGCTGTCCCGAGCTCACGCTCTACGCCGCCGATCCCAAACTGGAAGCCCAAGCTCGGGCCGAAGCGCTCGCACTCATCGACACTTTCACGCCGGATTACGAGGATACCGGAGCCGATACTTTCCTTCTCGACCTCTCCACCGTACTCTTCGCTTCCCGCGAGGAATGGCTCCATCAAGCACTCGAAACCTCCCGCCAACTGGGACTCCCGCTCAACCTCAGTCTTGCCGAAACGCCCGACCTCGCGCACTTGGCCGCGCTCTCCTGCCAAACCTCCTCCTCGCTACGCTACCAACCCAAAGCGAGCCTCTCCGTCCTCAGCGAACCACCATCGATTTGTGACCTCCCGCTGGATCTCCTGAGGCGAAACCACGCCTTCCCGCTGCCACAGGCCGATCTTTTACAGCTCTGGGGGCTCAGGACTTTGGGCGATCTTATCGATCTCCCCCGACAAGGTCTAGCCGAACGCCTGGGACCCAAACTCGCCC
Organism: Akkermansiaceae bacterium; assembly: GCA_905182405.1. Classification (GTDB taxonomy): domain Bacteria; phylum Verrucomicrobiota; class Verrucomicrobiia; order Verrucomicrobiales; family Akkermansiaceae; genus SW10. The sequence goes on from CAJJBQ010000002.1 coordinate 312,005, forward strand.
GGCTCCACGATGTTTTAACGGGCAAACATCACCGACTCCTCAAGCTCTCGCGACCCCGCCAGGACTACCAGACCTCACATCATTTCGAACCTTCTGTGGAAGGCGTCGATCCACTCCTATTCATGGCTCGACGTCTCCTCCAGACCCTCTGCCAACGACTCGCGAGCAAACAACGGGCCGCAGAAGCCCTTCATCTCGTTCTTTCCTTCGAAAACGGCGCCGCGCATTCCCGCCAACTCCGCCAATCCGAGCCCACTCTCGATCCCGATATCCTCCTGCGTTCGCTCCACACCCACCTCGACAGTCTTCACGCGCCTGCGCCCATCTCTGAGTTTCACCTCCGCCTGCGCCCAACCCTCCCGCATCAGGGCCAGCACCAACTCTTTCAGCGTGGGCTCAGTGATCCCCACAAATTCGCCGACACCTTAAAACGACTTAGCGGCGTGGTAGGCATCGACCAACTCGGAATTCCTCAGCCTGCGGGAAATCATCGTCCCGGAGAATTCGACCTTTACCCAATGGAAGCAGATCTCAACATCCCAACCCCGTCAGAGCCTATCTCTGCCTATTCACGACTCCCGCTCAAACGACAACGCCCGCCACTCGTGGTCCGCGTTGCTTCGGAAAAACGAGGCCGCCACCTCCAGCCTCTCGCTCTTCTCAGCGGTCCTCATCAAGGTACGATCCAAGACTTCAGAGGCCCCTTCCCGCTCTCCGGAGCTTGGTGGGAATCTCCTTGGCAGCAGAGCGAATGGGATGTCGCTCTTCCCAAAAACCTCCTTTTACAAATAACCTACACCCCGCCGCACGATTGGCATCTGACCGGGATTTATGGATAAAACAATGGAACTCCTCGCAAAATCTTCCTTTTCCTTTCTCCACGGAGCGAGCACCCCTGAGACCCTCGTCACCCGCGCAGCAGAGCTGGGTCATGAGGTCATTGCTATCCCTGATCACCTCGGATTCTACGGATCCGCCCGAGCGCATCAAACCGCTCAGAAACTCGGGATCCGAGCCATCGTAGGAGCCACTCTGACCAATTGGTCTCCCCAAAACGGCCCTCAATTTTCCCAACTTCCCGTTCTCGTGGAGCAGCGAAAAGGCTATCAGCAACTCTCCCAACTCCTCACCGCCCGACATTGTGCCCCGGAACTCCCGACCCCAGATATTCTTACTTATTTACAGGTTATCCTCACCCCTGAAAGTCTTCGGAATCCGACTAAAAAACGACTCCTCGAAGCGGCAGAATCACTCAAAAGGACCTTCGGCCCCCACAATGTCTCCATCGCCCTCTACCGACATCAGCGCCGAGGAGAGGAATTCATGAATAGCATTCTTGCTGATCTGGCCGATCACCTAAAGATCCCTCTTTTGGCCACCAACGCCCCCCTTTATGCCCAGCGCCCTGATCGCCTTTTAGCCGATTCCTTCACTTGTTTACGTGAACACTGCACCCTTGATAACGCGGGCCACCGCCTTGAATGCAACACTGAGCGCCATCTGAAATCATCCATAGCGATCCATAAGTTATTTACAGGTTATTCACATGCCGTCGACCACGCTTATCGGCTCGCTGAGCGCTGTGAATTCACGCTCGAAAATCTCGGCTACCATTTCCCTTCCTATCAAGATCCTGTGAATAAGGAATTACTCACATCGGAGCAGGAATGTGAATTGCTGCGAATAACTACCGCAAAGGGCCTGAAATTACTTAATTTGGAAAAAAGTAAAAAACATACTCAACAGATTGAAAATGAATTATCTGTAATTTTTAATTTAAAAAACTCTGGCTATTTCCTCATCGTCTGGGATTTGGTCCAATTTGCCCGCTCTCAGGGGATCCTCTGCCAGGGTCGCGGCTCGGCCGCGAACTCGCTCGTGTGCTACGCGCTGGGAATTACCAATGTCGATCCTGTCGCGGGAGGCCTTCTTTTTGAACGCTTCCTCTCTGAGAACCGACGGTCTTGGCCGGACATCGACATCGACTTCCCCTCCGGAGAACGACGGGAAGCAGTCATCCAATACGTCTACCAAAAGTATGCTCCGCGGGGTGCGGCGATGACAGCTAACGTGATCACCTATCGCCCGAGATCAGCCTTTCGGGAAATGTCCAAAGTGCTCGGATTTCCGGAGTCGATCGCCAATCGCTTTTCGGAATTGTGTGCTTCACCGAAGGTACACGACGAAAAAGCGGATTTCCACGTCCCCTCTCAGGAGCTCTCGATGTCGAATTACTACCCTCGGGACCAAGTCATGGAATTCGCGGCCACCGTGGAGCGCTCGGGAGTGAGTTATTCACACCCTCGTTTCAAGCCCCTCCTCCATCTTTATCATGCTATTCTACATTCCCCGAGGCACCTCGGCCAGCATTCGGGAGGTATGGTAATCTGCGATGATGGGCTCGATCACATCGTCCCCCTCCAGCCTGCGACCATGCCGGGCCGCACCATCCTGCAGTGGGATAAGAATGACTGTGAAGATCTCGGAATCGTGAAGGTCGACCTCCTCGGTCTCGGGATGCTCGCCGCGATGGAGGACGCGATTTACATCTGCCAGCAAAGAGGCCGTCCGATCGATCTCGCAAAGATCCCGAAGGACGATTCGGCCACTTACGATCTTCTTTGTCGTGCCGACACCGTGGGCACCTTCCAAGTCGAATCCCGGGCACAGATGGCGACGCTCCCGATTATGGAGCCCCGGAAATTCTACGACATCGCCATCGAAGTGGCCATCATTCGCCCCGGGCCGATCGTCGGTGATCTGGTGCACCCCTATCTCAATCGCCGCACCGGCCGAGAAGCGATCGATTACATCCATCCGTCATTCGAACCCATCCTGAAGCGCACCCTCGGGGTTCCTCTCTTCCAGGAGCAAGTGCTCCGGATGGCGATGGAGATTGCCGACTTTACTGGAACTGAAGCCGATGAACTCCGGCGCGCGATGGCTTGCAAGCGAGCCGATGAACTCATGGTGGCGATCACCGAAAAATTGGAATACCGCATGAGTGCACGAGGGATTGCCAAGGAAGTGCAGGAAAAGATTATTCACTCCATCGGATCCTTCGCCCTCTATGGTTTCCCCGAGTCCCACGCTATCTCCTTTGCCCTCATCGCTTACGCCTCCTGCTGGTTGAAGGTGCACCGCGCAGTGGAATTCTACTGCGGACTCATCAACAACCAGCCGATGGGCTTCTACTCGGTGAACACCCTCTTGCAGGATGCAAAACGCCACGGAGTGCGCAGCAAGCCGGTCTGCGTGGTGAATTCGCAGGGACAAGCTACGGTGATTGACGATGGAACTCTGCGCTTGGGCTTAAATCGAATTAAAGGACTGCAGCAGCGCACGATTGACCGACTCGAAGAAACTCGGGCACTGCGCAAGTTTGATTCGCTACCTGACTTCCTAAATCGCGTGCGCCCCAACAAAAAAGAACGTCGCCTTCTCGCCGCAGCAGGCGCGCTGAATGCACTGCCGGAAGTGGGACATCGACGGGACGCTCTGTGGCAGGCTGAGCGGCTCCCCGAGGATGATCTTTTTGCGCGAGCGATGCTGAACGAGGATCCAGCTCCGCTTGCGCAGATGTCTCCCGCCGAGCGACTCAGCACCGATTTGGCGATTCAGGGACATAGCGTGGGGCCGCACCCGATGAGGCTGTGGCGACAGAAGAATGGCCATATTTGCGTGAATTCAGCGGACTTACATCACCTGAGCCACGGAGCTCCGGTCAAAATTGCCGGCCTCGTGATCTGCCGTCAGCGTCCAGGCACCGCTAAAGGTCACTGTTTCATCTCGCTCGAAGACGAATATGGCATCGCCAACCTCTTCGTTCCTCGGAAAACCTTCCACGCCCAACGTCTCACCATCACCACTGAGCCTTTCCTCATGGTTTCGGGGCACGTCCAGATCAGCGAAGGTAAGCAGCCGACCATCTACACCGCACGCGTGGAGCCACTGAGCGGAATCGAAGGAGGCCTCGCGCCCCGATCTCATGACTTCCACTAAACCACCTTAGAGACTCAGCTGAAGCATCTCAAAATACTTGATCCAGAGCTTCCATCCTCCGAAAAGCCAGGTCACCGCACCGAGTGCAAGAAAGGGACCAAACGGAAGGGGCTTTCCAAATCCCACCCGGGCAATCAATCCGACGATGATGCCATAAAAAGAACTCGCGAAAATCACAAAAACGACTGCGTGCCAGCCGAGAAAAGCACCGATCATCCCCAGTAGATGAGGATCTCCATCGCCCATCGCCTCCCGTGGAATGATAACTTCGGTCGTTTTTCCTGAGAGCGATTTGAGTTTCTCAATCTCCCACTTCTGATCACCAATCGCGAAAGACTCCCGCTGAAGAATCAGCTCCTTCCCTGAAACCCGGTCACCATCGACCTTAAAGGAGTGACCAGTGAGCAGGAGTTCATCACTCGTCCGAAAAAAAAGATCGTCCCAAGAGTAGGCCTCACCATCGAGAAGAAAGTGAATTTGCGGATTCTCCTCACGTCCTTCCACCACCTTCCACGGAAGCGCCTCCTCAAAGCGGTGCTTTTTCCGACCAAAGAGTAATTTCCCGAGGTGCAGAACGGCCCAAAGCGCCAAAAAACCGGCGATCCACCCCAGTATAGCATCCTTGAGACCACCGGCAGAATAGGTGTCCAAATTTAAAAGGTGTCCAGAGAAAAAGAAAGCTCCCAGAAGTGCAATCACACTCCCGGCAGTGGTCCACCAAATCGGAATAACCTGATGTTCCGCATCAATGAACGAGATCGTAATGAGAATCGTCAGAAAAATGACCGCAAGAATTGCCGCCATCATTGGGAACACCTTCCAGCAGATCAAATAAAGTGCTCCAGTGAGAACCTCGACAATAAGGTAGCGTACCGTAATCGGAGCTCGGCATTTCCGGCATTTTCCCCGCTGAAGGAGCCAAGTTAAAACCGGGATGTTTTGCCACGCCGGGAGCTGCGTCTTGCAGTGCGGACAGAACGAACGCTTGGGCTCGTTGACTGAGAGACCGAGCGGAATTCGATAAATGGCGACATTGAGAAATGACCCCACACAGAGGCCGATAAAAAGAATCCCGACGCCAATGACGTCGCTTTGCCAGATTTGAAGCACGTTTTAAAGGTATCGGGCAAAGTTAGAAAATCGACTGAAAAGACGACTTCTCGATTGCCTCTCGTCGAATGTGGAGCAAGCCTCCGAGCGTGAGCGCACAAGCGAATTTAGCCCTGAGCACGGCTCGCGTCCTAAAGGATGCGGGTCACACCGTGTTCTATGCCGGCGGCGCCGTGCGAGACCAACTCCGCGGACAAGTGCCAAAGGACTACGATATCGCGACTTCTGCGACTCCTAAAGAGGTTCAGTCCCTCTTTTCTAAAAGCGATGCGATCGGTGAGCACTTCGGCGTTATCCTGGTGAAGCAGGGAAGCGAAGCGGTCGAAGTCGCAACCTTCCGAACCGATGGTCTCTATCAAAACGGACGCAGCCCCGAGTCAGTCACATTTTCGACCCCAGAGGAAGACGCTAGCCGACGCGACTTTACCATCAACGGACTTTTTCAAGATCCCTTCAGCGGCGAGATTATTGATTTCGTCGACGGCCGTGCCGACCTCGAAGCCGGGCTTTTGCGTGCCATTGGCGATCCCAGTAAGCGCTTTCAAGAAGACGCCCTCCGTCTCCTGCGAGCCGTCCGTTTTGCCACTTGTAGCGGTTTCGAGATCGAAGAAGGCACGCTCGCCGCGATGAAGGAAAACGCACCGCTCTTACAAAGGATTTCCCCTGAGCGCATCCGCGATGAGTTATCTCATATCATCGTGGCCAAAGATCGCGCCCGTGGCCTCGACCTCCTAGTCGATACCGGAATGGCCAAGGTCTTTTTCCCAGAACTTCTCGATCTTATCGGTTGCGAGCAGCCACCGCAATGGCACCCTGAAGGGGATGTTTACGTGCACACTCGTATCGCGCTCTCCCTCTTGGGCGATGCCCCTCTTCACCTCTGTCTTGCGGTTCTTCTCCACGACATTGGAAAGCCGGCCACACAGACCTGGGACGAAGAAGCAAAGAGACACCGTTTTAACGGACATGATCGCGTGGGCGCCGAGATGGCCGAAGTCATTCTTCGTCGTCTGCGCTACTCCAATAAAATCATTGATGAAGTCTCATTCATGGTTTCTCGCCACATGCGCTTCATGCATGTTCAGGAAATGCGAATCGCAAAACTGAAGCGCTTTATGTCGTCCGACGTCTTCCCATTGGAGCTTGAACTCCACCGAGTGGATTGCGATAGCAGCAACGGCTTCCGCGATAACTACAACTTCCTCCACCTCAAGCAAGAGGAGTTCGCCAGTGAACCCCTCATTCCGAAGCCTCTTTTAAATGGCCGCGATCTAATGGATCAACTCGAACTCTCACCCGGGCCACACTTGGGGAGGATTCTCAAAGCGGTGCAAACCGAACAACTCGAAGGCCGACTTCATGACAGAGATCAGGCCCTTACTTTCGTAAAAACATTAGCAAAATAACTATGAGTATTCCCACGGAACACGACGACCCCATCAACGTCCAAATCTTAAGTATTTCTGAAGACTTAGTCTCCGGATTTCAACGAGATCCTTTCTTCACCATTGCAAAAGAATCGGGCTTGGAACTCGAAATCGTTCTCGAACGTATTCGCGCGATGGTTGAAGCGGGGGTAATCCGCCGAGTTCGGCAAACTCTTCTCGCGACTAAATTGGCCCACGGAGCCCTCGTCGCCTGGAGGCTTCCCGAAGAGAAGCTGAATGATGCCTTCGACTTTATGTCAAAGGAAGATCCCTTCTCCGGCCACGTTGTCATCCGCTCAACCGACGGCCAAATCTCAGGATCGGGCTACCGCCTCTGGACGACCTTAAAAGTTCCTCAGGGCGAATCTCTCGAAGAACACGGGAATGTTCTCAAGAGAATCGTGGGAGCCGACGAATTTATCCTCATGCCTGCCAATGGAGTCTTCACCCTTGGAGTCGGTCACGTGCGACGCAAGGGCCTCGAGCCTGGAGCTAAACTGGACGTCGCCGCTGAAATGATGACCACCACGGTGGTGGAACTCAATGAGGAAGAATGGCGCATTTTGCTGGCGCTGAAGGAAGAACTCGCCCCAGAGGAAATTATACAAAACTGCTGGGACACACGGGCAAAAATCGCAGGTGTGAGCTTGGAGAGATTTTGTGAAGTCGCAGAGCTGCTGAACTCAAAAAAAGTCATCGGCCGCTTCTCCACCTTCCTGGAACACGTCAAGCCTTCGGACACCGGCAAGCGTGTTACCCGTTTCAATGGACTCTTCCACTGGGCCGTCCCGAAAGGTCGCGAAGTAGAAGCTGGCAGCGAAGTCGGTCGTCATCACTGCATGACCCACGCATACTGGCGGGAAGGCGGTCCAAAGTTTGGAAACGTCAACGTCATGGGAGTGGTCCACGGCACCGAGAAAGACAAAGTGTTGGAGCACAAAGCGGCCATCGATCGTCATCTCGAATCTGTCGGAATCCCGGTTTCCTACACCAACGTCTTCTGGGGCGGACGCTCGGAAATTAAGCCATCGGAGATTTCTCCGGAGATCTACCACGACTGGCACGCGAAACACGCGGGTGCTTAAGCCAGATCTTTCAGTGCCGATCTCAAATCCGGGAAACGGAATTCGAAGCCTCGATCCTGGAGGATCTTGGGCACAACCCGTTGACTGGCAAGAAGCCCCTCTTCTGCAAAATCACCTAAGGCGGCTTTGAGAGCAAACGCGGGAGCAGTAAAGAAGGTCGGACGACTGAGAGCGGAACCCGCCATTTTGGTGAACTCCAAATTGGTAACACTTTCTGGAGCCACCAGATTCACCGGTCCTGTGATTTCTTCTTCGAGACAAAAGGCAATGGCAGCGACTTCGTCTGCCAAATGAATCCAGGGCATCCACTGTTTTCCCGATCCAAGCTTCCCGCCGATACCGAGCTTGAAGACCTTCGTCATCTTTTGCCACGCACCTCCATCTTTTCCGAGAACGACTCCCGTTCTTAAGACCGTCGCCTCAGGGGCGTCATTTGCGGCCTCTTCCCAAGCGAGGCAGAGCCCCGCGAGATAGCTATCTCCCGGCTCTGCCATTTCGGGCAAAGAGCGCTTCCCTTGATCGCCATAAATTCCAACGGCAGAAGCATTGAGGAGCCGAGCCACTCCGCACTTTTCCATGCCCCGGACGATCTCCTCCGTCACTCCGATCCTACTCTCGTGAAACTGCTTCTTTTTGGCCTCCGTCCATCGTTGATCGATCGATTCTCCGGCCAGATTGATGACAACATCAATGCCCGATAAATCGACTTCGCCCTCCCCACTCCAGGTCCGCCAATTCATCTCCTGCCCCATTCTCTCAGAGCGAGAAAAACCCACAACGCGGTGTCCCTTCGCCGAAAGCGCATTAGAAAGGGAGCGGCCCAGCCAGCCCGAGGCACCGATGATTCCTATCGTTTTTGCCATATCGTTTAAGATTATAAACCATTTTCTTTACTTTGCCAGTGAGAGCCAGATAAAATCCAATGGATAGAAATTTGCGCAATTCTTAAATTTATCGCGAACTGATGCGCCTTTCTCTAATTTGTTTTTTCCTCAATCTTTTGCCGCTCGCGGCACAGGATGACGCCATAGTCGGAGCCCCCTTTCCCCCGACTGGCGCGCTTCCGGAGCCTGAGGTGACTCCAGGCGACAGATTTTTCAGCGATCAAGCAGCGCCTTCCTTCACTCCACCAAAGTTTGTAAGATCAACGCAGGTCGAGTTCGACTACATCGCAGGCAATTTGACTCTCGTCTATTCAGGGAATGTCGTAATGGATGGGAAAGATGGATCTCAAGCATTTGCTGATCGCGCGGTGCTCAACGAGAAGGATCGGGTGATTACGATCACTGGAGATGTTAGCATCTATCAAAATGGCATTATCTTCCGGGGAGACTCCGCCGTTTACCGCCTCGATCAGAAAAAATTCGACACCGAAGGCCTCCGCGCTGGCATTGGTCCAATTCTCCTTGAGGCGGGCCGATTCCGATCCGTGCAAACTCCCAATGGAGTTGCATACGTGGGAGAAAATTCCGGAATCACGACTCACGACGTCGAGAATCCCCACTGGTGGCTTCGCGCCGATCGAACAAGCATCTTCCCCGGTGACCGCGTCGTTTTTAAAAATCTAAAACTCTATGCCGGTGACACGCCCATCTTTTGGCTCCCTTATTTATCCCAGCAGCTTGATGCCGAATTAGGTTACCACGTCGTACCCGGGGCCCGATCCAATCTCGGATTCTTCCTGAAAAATAGCTACGGGTTGATGATTGGTGGAGAACGAGATCCCATCACAGGAGCGAATGACTCCGCCTGGATCCTCTCCCAGTGGCATGTGGATCTTTATTCCCGCAGGGGGCTCGGAACCGGAATTAATCTCTTCGACACTAGAGTCGATGATGAAGACGACTTTGGTCATTTTAAATTTTACTATATTAACGATCTAGCCCCTTCAGTAGAACGGTCAGGAATCCCTCGCGGTAACCTCAATGAAGATCGCTATCGGGTGGAGCTAGCTCATCGGCGCGATCTCTGGAAGACCCAAAGGGCGACTTATTCCGTCGAAGCCGATCTCACCTGGCTCAGTGATGCCTTTTACTTGGAGGACTTTGACACAAGTCTCTACAACACCAACCCAGAGCCCGATAACACCCTCGCGGTCACACGCCGAAATGATCAGAGCTTGGCAACGTTTGGCGCACGTATGCGTATCAATGATTTCTATCAAAGTGACACGCGTCTCCCCGAATTCACCTTCGACTGGATCAGACAACCACTCCTCGACACCCCCTTCTTTTATGAGAGCCAGACCTCTCTCGGGATTTATCGGGAGCACCTTGCCGATTTAAATAGTGTTAGCCTGCGCACAGAATCTTTGGGGCTCGTGCCTGGCGACTCTCGCCTTACTGAGATCAATCGCCTTCTTTCCCCCCACGGCTTTAATCGCTTTCATTCCTACCACGAACTCTCCAGGCCAATCAAAGTGGGTTTTCTAAACATCACCCCCAAGGTCGGGGGCAGCTTCACCAACTACAGCTCGATCAAAGGACCTGATGATTCACAAAGTCGTTCCTTATTCTACACAGGCATCGACTCTTCCCTTAAATTCACAAAATCTTATCCTGAGTGGATTAACGACAAATGGGGACTCAATGGGGCCCTCCATGTCGTGGAACCCTATGCTTCATTTTCCTTTGTTTCGACGAATGAGCTGGACCAGTCCTTCTATGGCATCGACCGGCTTACTCCCTCCACCCGGTCTCGGCCCCTAAATGTCGGCCGCTTCTCAGCCATCGACGATTTGCAAAATTGGTCGATTCTTCGCTTGGGTGCGCGCAATCGAATCATGACCCATCAGGACGGTAGCACCCAAGACTGGCTGTCCGTTAATACTTATCTCAATGTCTTTTTCGATGACCCTGAATTCTCTCGGAATTTTTCGAACCTTTACAATGAAATCCGTTGGAGTCCCCTGCCTTGGTTCGATCTCGAGTTTGACACTCAGATCCCACTTTTTGAAGATTCCAATTTCCTTGAGGTAGCGACAACCGGAACGGTGATGCCTACGGAAAATATTGAGATGTCACTTCGCTATCGCTATCTCAACGACCATCCCATTCTTCGAGACTCGAATCGAATTGAATTGGAACTCTATAGCCGTCTCAGCGAAAATTGGGGGATCGGAACAGAGCATCGATGGGAGATCGAGGACGGCACCCTCGAACTACAAGCATACAGCCTCTACTATGATTTCGATTCTTGGGTTGGATCAGTTGGCTTCTTCCATCGGGACAACAGCATTGAAGACGACTATGGCGTGCTCCTAAGTTTGGGCCTCAAGGAAATACCAAAGCTATCCTTGCCAGTTCGGATCGGGACGGAATAATCCGCCCAATGGAAGTGATCTCACCTGAAAATCTCCTCAAGAGTCTTCAATGGCGCTATGCAACGAAGGCTTTTGATTCGGAACAACAAATTCCTGAATCAATTTGGTCATCACTGGAAGATAGCCTCATTCTAACACCTTCCTCCTTTGGGCTTCAGCCCTGGCATTTCTTTGTCATCACCAATCCTGAGATCAAAGCAGAGCTCCTTCCCCATTCTTGGAACCAAGCTCAAGTGACTGAGTGCTCGCACTTTGTCGTTCTCGCTGCTCAGAAAAATGTCGGAGATGTGGAGATCTCACAATTAATGGACCATACTAGCACCTTAAGAAAAGTGGAAACGGCAACTCTCGACGGCTACCGGAAAATGATGTCCGGTTTCATGGCCCAGATGAATCCAGAAGAACTTCTTAATTGGGCGAAACTACAAACCTACATAGCCCTCGGACAGCTCATGACATCTGCGAGCGTCTTGGGCGTTGATGCCTGCCCCATGGAGGGCTTTGTTTCTGCTGAATATGATCGAATCCTCGGATTAGAGGAGAAGGGCCTTAGTGCATCGGTCGCTTGCGCCCTTGGGTACCGCAGTACTGCAGATAAATATGCCGAGCTTCCTAAGGTTCGCTATGAAAAGAGCGAGCTCATCTCACGGCTGTAGGTGAGGAGCAAATTCCGGGTGAATTTCCACGAACTTTTCCCTCACCTCCTCAAAGAGAGCCGCTGAAGTAGAATTCAGGAGGTCGATTTCCTTCCGGATTCCTTTTATTGCCACATGCATTGATTTTCCGTCGGGCGAGAGAACAATTGATTTACGTTTCAGAAGCTCCTTGACTGCGGTTGCCTCATCTTCACTACCCCAAGCGGCAACTAGTTTTTTTTCTTTAACGACATTCACGAGAATCGTCTCGTCATCACTCAGACGACTCCACTCTTCCACCCATTCGATTCGCCCCGCTTCCGACATCCCGTCAACAGAGAACCGAACCAGCCGCTCAATCTCGGTATTCATTTTCGAATTATAGAATGCGAATCCTACGCCTCCCAGAAGGAGGATGAGGACAACAGCACCAACGGCGAGCATGCGACTGTTCATTCCGGAGATGTAGCAGGTCAAAATTCGGGCGCACGAACAATTTTAGTTTCTTTAAACTCCTTGCTCCCCTTCAGCTTAGCCTCAATGCTTCACCAAGATGAATTTCCCGAAAACGACTGCTTCTGTTGAGACGATTGGCTCTTCACTGGACGCAATTCTTGATCCTTCCTCTGATTCGCCTGTGATCAGCGCCCAAATCTGGGTCGCGACCGGTTCTGTGCACGAGAGCGCTCTTGCGGGCGCGGGAGTTTCACATCTTCTTGAGCACATGGTCTTCAAGGGGACCGACCGCTTCTCAGGCGAGGCCCTCTCTCAGGAGGTGCAAGCCGCAGGCGGACAGTGGAACGCCTATACCACCTTTGATCGCACGGTCTACTACATCGATGGACCAGCAGAATCGCTCGACCTTTTTCTCTCAGCACTGATGGAGATGGTTTTTCGTCCGGCCTTTCCCGAAGAGGAATTCGAAAAGGAGAAAGATGTTATCCGCCGCGAGATTGCGATGGGTTTGGATGATCCAGATTCAGTCGCACACCAACTCCTCTTCCGTACAATCTATCGGAAAGATCACCGTCGACAGCCCATCATCGGACACCTCGATCTCTTTGATTCGATCACCCACCAACAGATGGTGACCTACCACCATGCGCGCTACCGACCAGACAACACCTTTATCGTTCTGTCCGGTGGATTTAACCCTCGTAACGCGAAAGAGATCATCGACAGAGAGCTTACGAAAGGACTACGCCCCTTCGCTCAGTTTCCTGTTTCTGTCCCAATTGAATCGACTCAAATTGGGACTCGCCGTGCTTCCGAGTCCTTCACGGTTCCCTCGACTCGATTCAGCATGAGCTGGCAAGTGGGCGATCTTGCTCACCCTGATACTCCTGCTCTGGAACTTCTGGGCACGGTATTGGGTGGTGGGCGTTCGAGCCCACTTTATCGAGTAATCAGAGAAGAGAAGGATCTGGCTCACTCCATCGGATCCTACGCCTGGATCTCGCCAGAAGGGCCTGGTCTTTTCTCTGTTTATGCTGAAGCTGATCCAGAAAAGATCCCACAGTTAGAAAAGGAGATTATCACTCAAATCACTCTCCTTTCATCACGAGATCTAAGCGTTGAGATTAAGCGTGCGCGACGTCAAATTGCATCCCAGCAGTTTAAAATCCTTGCAAGCGCATCAGGTCGGGCATCGGATCTAGCCTCGAATTGGCACCAGACTCGTAACCTCGATTACACTCGTGATTTCCTCGCCGACCTTGAGAGTATCACCACCGAAGATTTGCATCGCGTCATTCAATCCTGGCTAACTCCCAAGCTACTGAGCGTCACCGCATTGACCCCCAAATCTCAGGAAAATGAAGCGTCCAAGGATAAAGCGATTGCTCCCCCCGAGGCACTCGTCGAGAAAACCCTCTCCAATGGTGTCCGCGTCATTCTCCAGAGGGCTCCCCGCGTTCCTGTAGTCTATGGGAACGTTGCCATGCTTGCTGGATGCCTTTCTGAATCACAAGAGACCGCCGGCCTCAACGCGCTCCTTTCCTCCCTCCTTCTCAAAGGAACAACTTCCCGATCAGCGGTGGAAATTGCTGAGTTCATGGAAGATATGGGAGCTTCAGTTCGACCGGGCGCAGGCAACAACACCCTGATGGTTTCGACCTATTGCCTTCGGGACGACTTCACGCCGGTGCTCGAACTCCTTGAGGATCTCCTCATTCACCCCGTGTTTCCCGCGGACGCACTGGAGCGCGAGAGAGCCTCGCTCTTGAATCAGGTTAAAGAGAGCCTTGAGGATCCTGCCAGCAGAGCATTCCGCGAACTTCGCAAACTACTCTGGGATGGACAAGGATATGGCTCACCCTCTTCAGGCTCGCTTGAATCACTCCCATCTTTAACCAGGGAATTACTAGTGACTCATCACAAGGAAGCCTTCTGCGCCGAGAACATGGTCTGCGCCTTTTTCGGTGATCTCGATGTAGACGAAACTCTAGCGATTCTTGAGCAAACGTTGGGGAATATTCCTTCGGGAAGCCCACTCGAAATAGCTCAACCAGTTCCTGCCTTCGCTGGGGAGCACAGCCTGAAACTCGACAAGGAGCAGGCCGTTCTTGCGATCGGCTACCCGGGTCTCTCGGCGGCAGATCCTGAACGCTTTGCTCTGGAGCTTATCCACAGCTACTGCAGCGATATGGCCGGCCCCTTATTCACAAGGATCCGAGAGGAGCTGGGGCTCGCTTATTTTGTGAGTTCCACAATGTTTCTTGGACTCAATGACGGACTCATGGCCTTTTATCTCGGCACCTCCACCGAACAGATGGAACTGGCCCGAGAGGAACTTATGGGACAGATCGAAAGACTCGCAAACGAGGGGATCGATCCCAATACCCTGGTGAACGTGAAGGCCAATGCCCGTGCCGCCCAAGCCCTGCAAAATCAGAGTCCCAAAAATCGAGCTAGCATGGCAGCACTAGACGTCCTCCTGGGACATTCCGCCGATCACCACCTTCAACAAGACGCCCTCATGGACGCTGTCACTCCCGAGGCGATCAAATCCCTAGCAGCCCGACTCTTCGCTGACGGCAATGCAACAATTGTCACGGTCTCCCCTTGAGCCACTTCATTTCCTCCCCTAACCTCAATTCACATGAGCGACCCTGAATTTGAAGCACCCGATCCCCGTTTCTCCGCTTTCGTCTACTACCAAACGCAAGCCGGAGTGATGTTTCTCGGAAAGGTGGCCAACCCCACAAACGACGAGACCTCAGTGGATCTCAAAAAAGCTGGAAACGTCATCGATAATCTTGAAATGCTACGCGAGAAATCCAAAGGAAACCTTAATCCCTCCGAAGAGAAACTGCTGGGAGTCGCGATCGAAAAAATGAGGGAACTTTTTGTCAACACCTCTCAAGAATGAACACCTTTAAGATCTCAGACATTTCCGTCGGCTCTGGCGAGCTCTTCTTTATTCTTGGCCCCTGTGGTCTAGAAAATGAAGGCTTCGCATGGCGCATGGCGCGCGAGCTCAAAGAAATCACCTCGCGTGTTGGAGTCCCATTCATCTTCAAAGCTTCCTACGACAAAGCCAATCGCACATCCGTAGATTCCTATCGGGGACCCGGAGTAAAAGAAGGCACCCGCATTTTAGGCGAAATCGGAAAGGAACTCGAAGTCCCGGTCACCACGGATATTCACACTCCGGAAGAGGCGATCATTGCAGGCGAGAATATCGACTTTTTGCAGATCCCCGCGTTCCTATGTCGACAGACAGATCTTCTTGAGGCCGCCGCTAAAACCGGACGTGCGATCAATGTAAAAAAAGGTCAATTTCTCGCTCCCTGGGATATCGAGCCCATCATCGGAAAATTAAAAGCTTTCGGATGTGAACGCTACTCCATCACCGAACGCGGAACCACCTTTGGTTACAATAATCTCGTCGCGGATATGCGTTCCCTGCCTTGGATGCGGGAACAGGGGGTTCCGGTTATCTTTGATGCCACTCACTCTGTCCAACGACCTGGAGGACTGGGTGGCGCCACAGGTGGAGACGGAGTCCTAGCCCCTGTTCTTGCCCGCTGTGCCGTGGCGGCTGGAGTCGACGGCATTTTTATGGAAGTGCATGAGAATCCCAAAAAAGCACTCTCAGACGGCCCTAATCAGATTCCCCTGGATCAGATCGAAGGAGTCCTCGAAAAACTCGTTGCCGTTCATCAGGCCGCGCATTAAATCCTAGTGAGCATGAAATTTCCCTCTCTCCCTTTCGTCCTTCTGTGTTCAACACTAGCGGGACAGATTATCGAGGAGTCAGACGACAACGAGGAGAGCGCAATGTCGCGTCTCCCGATTGGGGCAACACTTACTGGAGTCTCCCTCCCGCGATTTGACGCAAACAAAAGGCGCGCTTCCCTACTGACCGCAAACAAGATGATCGTCGAGAGCAAGGATCGGCTCAACGGCGAAGGACTCGTAATCTACCTTTTTGACAAAGAGCAAAAAATCAGTAGCACCGTGAAAATGGGGGCCGCTACCTACAGGGTAAAAAAGGAGCAAGTAATCGCAAGTGGCGAGCTCCTTCTTCAATCTGCCAACGATCATTTTCTAGCCAGGGGCCAAGGTGGGATCCTGACATTGAAGTCTCGGCAAGGAATTCTTCTCGGTCCCGCCGAGACCATGATTTTGGAACAAGACAAGAAAACAGAAAACACGACCATGAATCTCCGTTCTCCGATCCTCCCCTTTCTCGCTGGCCTTCAAATGCTCACCGCAGTTCCTCCACTGATCACAGCCGATGAATTGGTCGAGTTTGAAAAACAGGTCGCTCCGCGTGTGCTTCCGACCATTGACCCCCGAAAAAACTTCGAAGAAGCAGACGAAAATGAAGCCGATCTCGTTCAACGCCTCACACGTTTTTTAGCAGTGGTCGAACAAACCCACATTCTCGCTCAAATAAAGGCTCCAGTTGAGCCCGAGACCCCATTCGAAGATCTCTTCAAACCCAACAAAAAAAGAATCATTATCAAGTCCAGCAAAGGCTTCTATTTCGATGGGGTTCATTCAGAAATGAGCTACTTGGGGAATGTGGAACTCAAAGGAAAAGGAATGATCATGACTGCCGGGGAAGGAATGAAGGTGATCTTTGATCCTCCTCCCGCAAAGCCCAAAGAAGACGATACAGAGAAAGATGATAGTCCACTTTCTGGTATTAAGGGCATCGGCGAGATAAAACAGTTTACGGTAGCAGGAGGCGTCCTCATTAAAGGAAACGATGAGAAAGGTCGTCCGATCGAAGTCCGCGGTGGTCGGGCTGTCTATGATGCTAAGAGCGGAAAAGTCACTATTCGCGGGGCTGATCTTTCTTTTCGCGTTGCTGGCTTCGCCCTCCGAACACGCAACAAAGATGGGTACGTTATCATTTCCTTAATCGGCGATGAAAACATTCGGGCCCAAACCTCACCTACTGGTTGGGAAACTAGCCTTCCCGATAAAATAAAGAAGTAGCAATGAGCGAAGATTCCACCTCCCCCCTCCTTGAAGTTGAAGGCCTTAAAAAAAGCTATGGAGGCCGTAAGGTTGTCGATGAGGTACGTCTGCGGGTCCAACCAGGTGAAATTGTAGGACTCCTCGGTCCCAATGGCGCGGGTAAGACGACCACATTCTACATGATTGCCGGCCTGATTCCTCCCGATCACGGACGCGTCAGCCTCTACGGCAAGGAAATCACAAGGCTCCCGATGCACAAACGGGCTCGTCAGGGAATGGGATATCTCCCCCAGGAAGAGTCGATTTTTCGAAAGCTCAGTGTTGAGGACAATCTTTTGGCTGTTCTCGAAACCCGCAAAAAGCTCTCCCGAAAAGCTCGAAAAGAACGCGCCAACATGCTTCTTGAACGATTCGGGATCAGCCATGTTCGTAAATCAATGGCCATGGCACTTTCTGGAGGAGAAAAACGACGACTCTCACTCGCTCGTTGCCTCTGCACCGAGCCCAAGCTCCTCATGCTCGACGAGCCTTTCGTGGGCATCGATCCCATTGCGGTTCAGGAAATTCACAAAATCATCCGTGAACTTCGCGATCAGGATGGCTTGTCTATTCTGATCACAGACCACCAAGTCAGAGAGACCCTCGACATCGTGGACCGGGCCTCTCTTCTGGTGGATGGAAAAGTCATGCTCGAAGGTTCGTCCGAAGAATTGGTCAACGACGAACGGGCCCGCCAACTCTACTTTGGCAGCGACTTTCGTTTTTAAACTTCACTCGGAGATCTTAATGACGCTTTCACCGGGGCGGTAATATGGCCCACGGTCACGAGCACGAGCTTCCAGATAGTCCTGATTGCTTGCGAGAGCATCGACCTCTAGCTCATACTGCCGGCGTTTCCGGTTGAGCGCTTCTTCCTCTTCTATGGCATTTGTATGCTCTGCTTCGATGGCGCGCAGCTTTTGATACTCTGGCGCGATTGGAACAATCACTGCCATAGCCAAGACAATCACAAAAACCCCAAAAACGACTCCGGTCGCCTTTCCGAAAAGCCCCTTGTGGTGGGACTCTCGGCAAAACTCAGGATCACGAGGGGCTTTTACACTTTTTTTTTGTCGGCGCGACATTACCAAAAAGTGAATACCAAAAATCCCAAGAAAATCGAAAGAAAATTTCGGAAATCCTAACTACCAAAAAAAACCGCTAGGAGAGGATCCCCTTGCGGTTTTTGATCTAAGATTACAAATGGTTACACGCTCACCTTCATCTTGCCTCCGAAGACAGCCTCGTCTCCGAGAGCTTCTTCAATGCGGAGAAGTTGGTTATACTTCGCAACCCGGTCCGAACGACTCATTGAGCCCGTTTTAATCTGACCTGCGTTCGTAGCTACTGCGAGGTGAGCGATTGTGCTATCTTCGGTCTCACCGGAACGATGCGAGATCACTGCGGTGTAGGAATTCTCCTTGGCCAGTTCGACAGCATCAAAAGTTTCGGTAAGGGAACCAATTTGATTCACTTTTACGAGAATTGAATTTGCAACCCCAAGATCGATTCCTTTTCGAAGGAAATCCACATTAGTCACAAAGAGATCGTCACCGACCAGTTGAGTGTTGCCACCAATCGCATCGGTGAGCGCTTTCCAGCCGTCCCAATCGTTCTCATCACAACCATCCTCGATGGAGAGGATAGGATACTTGCCGCGGAGTTCGCTGTAAAACGCGACCATATCATCCGAACTGCGAACAGAACCATCTGACTTATGAAAAATATAGGCTCCTTTTTCACGGTCGTAAAATTCAGAGGATGCAACATCGAGAGCGAAGGCAATATCTTCACCAACCTTGTATCCCGCCTTTTCGATCGCGAGACAGATTGTATCGAGAGCGTCCTCCGTGCTGTCCAGTTTTGGAGCAAAGCCACCCTCATCACCGACGGCAGTCGAAAGACCACGGTCATGAAGAACCGCTTTGAGTGAATGGAAGACCTCAGCGCCATAACGCAGGGACTCCTTAAAAGTAGGAGCACCCACCGGCATGATCATGAATTCCTGAAAATCAATGGGAGCATCCGAATGAGAACCACCATTAATGATATTCATCATTGGAAGCGGAAGGACCTTTGAGTTTGGTCCGCCGAGATACTTGTAAAGAGGAAGGTTGACTGCAGATGCGGCTGCGCGAGCGACCGCCATGGAGACACCAAGAATGGAATTCGCACCAAGCTCTTTCTTGTTCTTAGTTCCATCGAGTGCAAGCATCGCACCATCGACAGCAGCCTGATTGGTTGCCTCCATTGCGAAAAGCGCCGGGGCAATTTTCTCGTTAATGTTAGAAACAGCGCCCAAAACGCCTTTCCCAAGGTAGCGAGACTTGTCTCCGTCACGTAGTTCCCACGCTTCGTGCTCTCCAGTGGAGGCACCGCTGGGGACTGCTGCACGTCCAAAGGCGCCACCAGCAAGGGTGACGTCGACTTCGACAGTGGGATTTCCGCGTGAATCAATAATTTCACGCCCGTGGACGGACTGGATGTTGGTGTCTAACATGATATGTTGAAAAAGTAATTAGGCTATGGCGGTAATCTCCTTAATGGTTACTGTCATTAGCTCTTCAGTGTCGGGATCCGGGATCTCGGCAGAGTCTCCAGTCGCCTTACCAAGTAGGGCCTGGCCCATTACTGAGAGGTAAGAAAGAATTTGCTCATCAGGACTCGCATCCCAAGCTCCAAGCATACGATACTCTTTGTCACCACGACCGGCGACATCGAGCATGAACTTAGTTCCAATGTTCACCGAAGATGGATCTGCCCCTTTGAAATCGGTGGGACGTGCCCTCTCAAGATCTTTTTGAAGCTCCACCTTACGTCGATTGAGCACTTGTTGCATCTGCTTAGCAGCCTTATATTCGAAGTTCTCACGAAGGTCTCCGTAGGAACGCGCAACGGCGATTTCCTTAATGTTCTCGGGGATCCGTTTGTTGACGAGATCCTCGTATTCCGCTTTCCGGCGATCGAGACTCTCCCATGAAACCAACAGAGTATCATCCTGCTTACTGGAGGTATTTCCGGTGACCATGTCCTGTGTCTCAGGAACAGCCTTGATGACACGTGCCATCAGTGACTTCCGATCGAGATCTGGAAATGCCGGGCTTGCGAGAAGCTTTCTTCCGAAGTTCCGCACATCATTCATCTCCATCGTTGAGAGCAAGTCAGCCACAAGTTCTTTGTCATCAAGGAGGAGATTTGCCAAACGACCGGCCTTGCGCGGGCCATCATCGAGAGAATCCTGCTCGAGCACCGTGAGAATCACCGAACCCACCGAACCATCGAAGACGGGCTCCGATGCCTTCTTTCGTTCGCGACTAATCCAAGCAAGCGCATCAGCACCCAAAGCATGACGGGACAGAGCCACTCGGATGTGCTCATAGAATCGTTTGGTCTCCTCCTTTTCGACAAGAAGCTTGGCGATTTCCGAAACCCCACGTGAAGAAATGCGATCAAAAACCTTGAGGATATGGCCTACCCAATCGTTGTTGAAGGCCGCTGGGAATGCTTCCAAAATACGCTTAAGACGCGCTGCAGCCACCTGCCCCAAATCATCGGAAAGTGTGCTTTCGGCGACTTGGAGAACTTCCGCAATTGAAGGAGCATCTTCACCAACTACATCTTCA
Source organism: Akkermansiaceae bacterium (assembly GCA_905182405.1). Classification (GTDB taxonomy): domain Bacteria; phylum Verrucomicrobiota; class Verrucomicrobiia; order Verrucomicrobiales; family Akkermansiaceae; genus SW10. Next base: position 332,681 of record CAJJBQ010000002.1, read on the forward strand.
GACTTGGTTTCGTCTACGATCTCGTCACGAAGCGCTGCGAGTTCGAGTGACTGAGCTGGTGAAAGTTTTACCAGCTTAAGAATTGAATCGTTTACAATGCCGTAAACTTGCGCAAGCAGGCCGTCTCCTGCGGCGATAAGAGGCGCTTCCCGCTGAATCGCTTCTAGTGCTTTTACGCGGGCTTTCGGGCTCCTTGCCTGCTCCAAATCTTCAACCATAGCCTCACCAGGGCTGGAAGATTCGTCACGAAGGATCAAATAATCAGTCCTCTTAGTAGGAACCGAAACACGTTTGCTTTCACGAAGTGCCTTTTTGGTCTTCTCCCACCATTTTTTGTAGATCGGTTCCTCGACGATACTCCCCATAAGCTCTACGTCCATTTGATCGAGAGTCATCTTTCCCTCACGAGACTGTAAAGTCCGACAAATGAGCTCTACGGGATTATCAACAGCAAGAGCCTTCAGCTCATCAATCTGACTCACCTTTTGCGCCCGTAAATCGTCATCCTCCAGAGCCTCAGTCTTTTCCAAGGCGAGTTTGAGCCCCATTTCCTTTCCTGCAGCCTTTTCGAAGTCAATGACCACCTTCCCATTGAAAAGGTCCCATTCCTTCACAACTCCCCCGCCGTATCCCCGATGCAACCGATACTTTCCGGGTGCAATCCCTGAGAGCCTTTCCCCAACGGCCGAATTGATTCGGCCCGCTTCCACTAACTTCGCTACATCCGGATGCATAGCTGAATGTTGGGTGTTCTGCCTAGGAAAGGCAAGAACTGATAACTTAAACCCTATATTCTAATGATCTGAGAGGCGGAGTCAATTTCATTCCTTAGCCTTTAGAGGCGAATAGCGGACACGTGGCCCCTTCTTTTTTGACTTCGGCTTGGCATGCACCAAAAGCGCTTGGCGGAGAATCAGCAGACTCGATCTCCATCTAACCTCCATCTTCTCGATATCTGCGCCAGTGTTGACCCGGCCGTTAAACATCACTTCACCCTCTCTGCTAATTAAGAGCTTAAGGGAGCCACCCCTCTCAGTAAGCTTGTAAGTCACTTCACCGTCTTTCATTTCGGCGACCTCTTCAGTTTCGGGTTCTTGGCCCTTCGGCCTCTCCGCATTCGATATCAACTCCCTATTCCACCTCTTCGTGGTTGGCCGTTTACCAAAAACAACTTTTTTTGAAACAAGTTTTCCATCGCGAAAGAATTCCAACTGAACCGACTCCCCTACCTCTTTCATTCGAAGGAGAACCAGGAGTTGCCGCATATTCACGAGAATTTGATCATCAAATTTCCACCAAAGATCCCCCTTGAGCCCCCCGGCGAGCGCCAGTGGCCCGTCTTCAACGATCGCTTCCACCCGAAGTCCGGTGCCATCACCCATTTCTGAAGGCCGATCAACCTGTGACTTCGGCGTATCCAGAATAACCCCCATCCAAGGCATCTGCTGTTTCTCTTCACACGCAAAGATTCCTAGAGTTAACAGAGCCAAGAAAAAAGAGATTAATGAAAGGCGCATACCCTAAAATTGATTCGTCACTTCGTTGATAGGCTGGCGAGTGGTAATTCTAACCGTTACCATCTTTCCCGAGTCACGGTGTAATACTGTCTCTTCAAAAATATCGACTTCTGTCCTCCGCTCCCGAACTTCACCATTCTTGGAGAGATACAAGACCGGATCTCCCTCAATCTGCATCCACGCTCGTTCATTAATGAGATCAAAAGCGGAGACGTAAACCTCGGGAGCTGTCTCGAGTCCCGTAATGGGAGTCTTTGCCTCGCTTCGGCCCAACCACCAACCAGAACTGAGCCCGATCAGCAAGACGATCGCAGCAGCAATCGAAGTCAGCTGCCAAGACAAGCCGAGAGTAGATTGGTTGACCGACTTTAAAGACAATCCATCGATGATTTTATCACAACGAGCTTCCGCCTCATCACTCATCCCCACCAAGGTCAGCGCTTCCAGTTGGGTTTCTAATTCTTTTAATAATTTATCCATGTCGAGCGTCTCTTAGGTAGACAAGTTTCTTTTGAAGCTGCTCCAAGGCATAACGATACCTTGATGCCGCGGTGTTATTGGAGAGCGATAACACCTTCCCGATTTCAGCAAAGGTCAGCCCGCCCCATATTTTCAAAGTCAAAACCTCGCGGAGCTTTTCCGGCAGCTTACCGATCGCACCTCGAAGTAGTTTCGCTTCTTCGTTGTCTTCAGCTGGAGTATCCAACCAGAGATCATTCCCAGATTGAAACTGCACAATCTTCTGATTACGGCGCTCTTGACGGCCCTTGCTGCGCCCCCGGTCAAGACCGATGTAACGCATTACGGAAAACGCGAGAGGTAAATCTGGAGCACAAAAATCACGTTCCTCTTGATAATGCCAAAGCTTAATCAGAGTGTCCTGTAGGATATCCTCGGCCTCAGCCATATCCTGGCACCGCTGACGGGCATATGCCAGAAGCCGCGGAGCGTTTTCGCTCACCCACTCCTTCCACTCAGGGCCACGCTGACTTCTCTTCGACATTAACTTTCAATCAAGAGAATGCCTTATCGGTGAAGATTTGTCTCCTAAAAGATGAAATACCACTACCAGAAATGAAAGGTCACCAGAGAAGGCCCATGAATGGTGGTCGATACTGGATTTGAACCAGTGACATCTTGCGTGTGAAGCAAGCGCTCTACCACTGAGCTAATCGACCCTATCCGGAGGTGATCTGTGGCAACTCATGAGCCCCCTTGTAGGGGCCCGCCCTGAGAGAGAACCAGATCAGATGGTGCGCGAGGGGGGAATCGAACCCCCACGTCCTTGCGGACACTAGATCCTTAGTCTAGCGCGTCTACCAATTCCGCCACCCGCGCTCACGATCTGACGAGGGAGGATTTAGTTCTCCCTTCGATATTTGGCAAGACTTGTTTAAAAAAAAAATCAGGGTTGAGGAAGAAGAACCGTTTTCGAATAATTATAGGAATTTTCCGAAAGAAACTTGGCCTGTTTTTGAGGATCATCCAGAGGGACTTGGCGAATGAGTCGCATTCCGGTATCAGAAAGAACGGTGATACTTAGATCGACTGATACAACCCTTCCTTTGGAGTATCGTGCGTCCTGTCCGTCTGCCTTGATTACATCTCCCTTGATGCTAAATTCACTCACGGCATTTACTCCCCCGGAAGCACCCAAAACAGGCACCTTTACTGATTGAAGATCTCCAGAGGTGTCAACAAATTCCACCGAAAATACCACGCTGATCTCGTAGATGTTTTCGCACATGAAATTTTTACCCTGGGCGGAACCTCCCGCCGATCCCGAATATGCCTCATCTAGATCTTCGACGGCTAAAAGCCCCTGAAACGTTTGGTCTGGATTAACCAAATTTCGGTAGAGAACAAATGTGGAATAGCGTTCATCTTGACTTGAGAAGATCGGGTCCAAAAATTCCAGCTTGTATCCCACTGCAGAAACATCTCCCCCCTTATCCTCGAGAGAATCCCCGACGTTTCCGTCGTATCGATCAGACGCACCCGTCAAAAATATAAAGCTCGCAGCATTCGGGCTTGGCTTCCCTTCCGGTCCGATATCTCTGATTTCGCTTTTTACATTCAGCCATTCGAAATTATTGTTCGAACGAATCACCAAGGATTCAAGATCTCGCCCGAGAGAATCTAGCATGATCTTGGCTTGACGTGCCGCCCTAATCTCATTCCTCGCTCCACGCCAAGCATCCAGCGCATTCCCAGTGATTACGACCACCAGAGAGACCAAAATGACTGTAATCGCCATGGCCACGAGAAGCTCGACAAGAGTGAAGCCCTTTTTAACGATTCTTGTTTTCGAAAAAGTCATAAAAATGAAGAATAGATAGTTTAGCGTGCAACCCCGAGATTTCGACGGAAAGATGGTCGCGTGAAATCGACAGGATCAAATGCGCCCTCCACGTAGTCAATTGACCGAGTTGGAAGACGGTAAAATTCAGCTTCAAAAAGAATTACCGCTTCCGGGAACTCATCTGCCTTGTTCGAGAAGTCATCTTCCTCAGCGTGCGGATCAACAATCTTCCCGACTTCTTCAGAGATTTTCAACCCCGTATCGTCAAAAATTAGTTGGGTCATCTTAACAAAAAACACGCGCCCTTCCAAGGCCTCAAAATCTTCTTCTAAAAGAGGGTCGTCGATCCTCCTCACCATCGGTTGGATCAAATAGTCTTTTCCAGCAACCCCATCAACATCGGGGAATGGAGCTAAACTGCCATCCGACCGTATCTCGACGATACTAGCCCGATAGAGATAAACAAACACCGTGCTCCCTCTCTCATGAGAGCGCACGATCCAGTCGAACGCCTTGCCCATCGAACTCGCATACTGCTGCTGATCACGCCCTTCTCTTAGAGTTGACATTTCCAGTTCCAACGCCGCCTTGAGACGGCTGGCATCTTCAGCAGAAAGAGTCTTCCGAATTGCGGTGGCTGCAGGCCCAAAAACGGCGAGAAATCCAGTGATCAATACGACCAAGATACCCAAAGCGATAACAGACTCAGCCAGAGTAAACCCTCTTTTATGTGATTTTTTTCGTGAAATCGTCATGAATTCCTAGTTATTGGTTGAATCTTCAATGCGCGCCACGTCCGTGATTCGAGAAGTTCCACCATTTCTCCAAATCACAAAGCCACCCATATTTTTCGTTTTTCCGAGCCGTGGCCTTTCTGAGTTAGGCGGTCTGGGACCTCCTTCGATAACGAAGGTAGCGCCAGGTATGGTGCAAAGACCCTGAGAATTGAATTCATAGTAGTGACACTCCGCTGTATCTTCCGCATTGCTCGTAAGTTGATGAATTGCGGTGGGAACTTCGTTTCCGTCTTCAACCTGATCCCGGCTCAATTCAGGACTGTAGTAAACTTGATCAGGCAGTAAGGTAGGTGCACCTGAGATCGACCAATCTCCAGCTTCCGCTCCCGTCTTGGGATCCACTTCCTTGTAAACCACAAGCATCAATCTACGGAATCGACGGCGAGATGCGGTATCCTCATCCATCATTTGATCGTGGATAATCACTCGGGCGGTCGTGCCTCGACTACGTGCCAAACGTTGAGCTTGGGTGAAAAGTCCCTCTGCAACAGAAACGCCCGAAGTCACACCTTGGGCCTGACCCATGCGGCTGATTCCTACGGAAGCCACCGAAAGGAGGACCGAAATGATGGCCATCACTGTGAGAAGTTCCACGAGACTGAAGCCATGTGCGCTTTCAGTTTTCAAATTTCTGTTGTCCACCATGTCTAAGAATCAAAATTGCGCCTTTTCGGGCAATCAGCAAGGATAAAATTGTAGTTACACTGTAAATATGAGCTTGGGTCATTCATCGAAACGTCCCTTCCTCGGCCCTGAAAGCCATTTCCACGCCGATTCGATCATCGCCTTGACATCTTTCTGCTCGGCTTCCCAGCCCAAAAGATCCTTAGCCATCCTAGGATCTGCCACGAGGCGGGCAGGATCACCAGGACGGCGATCGCCATACACAACAGGAACTTTTTTCCCAGTAACTTCTTCAGAAATATCGATGATTTCTTTTACCGAAACACCCACGCCAGTCCCCAGATTGCACTGAAGGCTCTCACCGCCGTTGATCAGATGATTAACCGCGGCAAGATGAGCCCCGGCAAGATCCGCAACATGAATGTAGTCGCGAATGCATGTCCCATCGGGAGTCGAATAATCTGTCCCGAACACAGTGATTTTCTCGAGTTCTCCGGTCAAAGACATCAAAACTAAGGGGATTAGATGAGCTTCCGGATCGTGATCTTCTCCGATCTTACCATCTAACGAAGAACCGCTTGCATTGAAATACCGAAGGGCGGCGCTCTTCAATCCAAAGGCGACTTCACAATCCTTCAGGATCCACTCCACCATCAACTTGCTCTTCCCATAGGGATTTATTGGATTTTGTGGGTGATCTTCCGTCAGGGGAAGCTTTTGAGGCTCCCCGTATGTCGCACAAGTCGAAGAAAACACGAAAGATTTGCATCCGAATTCCTCCATAACCTCCAGTAATATCAATGGTTCTGCCGTATTGTTTCGATAATACTTCAGCGGACTCGTGACTGACTCACCCACATAGGTGAATGCCGCAAAATGAATAACGGCGTCAAAGTTGTGCTTCTTAAAGAGATCGACCAGTAAATCGCGATCTCCCACGGCACCAACAACCAGTTCCACGTCTGGATCGACGATCGCATCGCGATGACCATAACAAAGGTTATCCAGAACCAGCACTTGATAACCCTCTCCATAAAGTTTTCTCACAGTGTGGGAGCCAATGTAGCCCGCTCCACCTGTTACTAAAATCATCTTCCTGGCCATCCGAAATGGATTCAATCAGGCCCATTCTGCGCCGTCAACTATCTCGTGGCTTCCATCTCTTCTTCTCGTTTTGAGCGCTGGAATTTCAGCTCCTCCAAGGTCACCAAACGTGGTAGCAGAAACCCCACAATAGTCATTCCCAAAAGGCCTCCGGCAAAATGGTAGAGATGTCCGATCTCAAACAACTCTCTCCCAAAACCGCCAGCCATCCATTGCCCAAAGTCACTAAAAAGAGGCAGCCCTAATTCCGGCGTCATCAGAAAAAGGAGCAAGCTGGCAACCAATAAGCCCTTGCCCATGTTGCGTCCGGAGATCGGAAGAAGGAGCATTTTGGAATCAGGATAGATCATTGTTTGAGCTAAAAGCATTCCCATCACCCCTCCGGATGCCCCTACAAGCGGATTTGGAGAAATCCCCGGTAAGAGTGCTTGAGAGATTACGTAGACCGATGCCGCGCCAAGGCTACAAATTACAAAAAGAAGCAAAATTCTAGAAGGCCTAAGCACGTGTCCCAGTCTCGCTGCTGCGTAAAAAAAGAGGATGGCATTCACAAGGACGTGCGTCCAATTGCCGTGAAACAGGCTGTGGGTAATAAGAGCAGCGCCCCGTCCCGCTTGAATGCCAGACCATGAGACGGCAACACTCTCATAGAGTGGCCGGAGGATACTCGGAGTAAGATGAGTCCCTCCCGTAAAAAAGACCCAAGCGTGGATTACAACCAAGAGCAAACAACCCATGGTGGGCACGTTGAACCCTGGGGTGATTAACAAAACCCCCCTTTTTTTGTTCACTATCTGATCATGAATCATACTCAACTGTTCCACGTCTACCATAAGACAACCAAAAGATAAAACTGCTCAATTTTTCTCGTCATTCTTGACAGAAAGACGATCCCATCGACCATGCGGCGCACTGACGCTATGCATTCATTCCGCTATATTTCTGGTTCCCTCCACTGCGAAGACGTTTCTTTAGGCACTCTCGCCAAAGAACACGGCACCCCGCTCTACGTCTATTCTGCCGGCACCTTTCGAGATCATTTTAGTAAGCTCGACAAGGCTCTTAGCGACCTCCCCCATGAAGTGGCCTACGCCGTTAAAGCAAACTCCAATCTCTCGGTCCTCCGGCTTCTAGCCGAGCTCGGGAGTGGATTCGATATCGTTTCGGGAGGAGAACTTCTCCGCGTCATCAAGGCCGGAGGCGATCCGGCTAAATGTACCTTTGCTGGTGTCGGAAAAACCCGTAATGAAATAGAATTCGCCCTGCAACATGGAATCTACTCACTCAACGTAGAGTCAGAGGAAGAGGCGACGTTCATCGATCAAATCGCTGGTGAAATGGGCGTAAAGGCCCCTATCGCGTTCCGGGTGAATCCCAATGTCGACGCCAAAACGCACAAGTATATTTCTACCGGTAAGTCCGAGAACAAGTTTGGGATCGATTTTGAGTCGATCGAAGACGCCTACGCACGAGCAGCAAAGCTGAAAAACGTCACCCTCAAAGGACTGCAAATGCATATCGGATCCCAACTCACCACGGTGGCCCCATTCCTCGAGGCGGTCGAAAAGGTCGCCCCCCTCGCTGCCAAGCTCAAAGAAACCTACCAGATCGAATTCTTCTCCATCGGAGGAGGAATCGGCATCGTCTATGATCCCGCCTTGAAATCAGGGGATCCGGCTTGGTGGGAATCCCAAGATCCTGAATCGCGTCCACTCACTCCGACCGAGTATGCCGCAAACGTTATTCCGATCCTTAAACCTCTCGACCTGAAAATCCTCCTCGAACCGGGTCGCTTTATCGCCGGAAATGCTGGAGTCCTCCTCACAAAGTGCCTTTACCAAAAGAAGGGTGCCGCCAAAACTTTCAAGATCATCGATTCTGGAATGCACCAGCTCATCCGCCCGGCTCTGTATGAAGGCTATCACGAGATCAATCCTGTCAAGGAGCCCACTGGCGAGACTGAGATCGTCGACGTGGTTGGGCCAATTTGCGAAACGGGTGACTTTTTCTGCCAAGACCGGGAAGTTCCTAGCTTCCAGCCGGGAGACGTTATCGCTATGATGAGCGCCGGAGCCTACGGCTTCACCATGGCTTCCACCTACAACACGCAGCCTCTACCAGCCGAGATTCTCGTCGATGGCTCGGAGAGCCGGGTGGTTCGCAAACGACAAACTCTCGAAGAGCTCATCTCCCCCGAGGAGATTTAAAAAATACCCTTCCCTCAACTTTTCTGAAACACTTTCCCTTTGGGAGAGTTTCATAATGCAGGAGATGGGGCAAGCGGACGACGAGGGAGTAAACCAAGAAGATGTGGCGTGGATGCGCCTCATTGCTTCCGGCGACGAAACGGCCTTCCGAGATCTCGTTGAAAAGCATCACCGTGCCGTGATTGGAACGATCGGCAAAATGACCAATTTCTCGCCGGACTCTGAAGATCTGGCTCAACAAGTTTTCGTGCGCCTTTGGAAGTCGGCCAAAAAATACCAGCCAACTGCGAAGTTCACGACCTACCTCTTTACCATCACACGGAACCTTGTCTTCAACTACACGCGCAAAAAATCGAGACAGAAAGAGCACTCGCTCGAAGAACAAACCGACGACTGGCATCAACAACTGAGCGACACCACTCCCGGGACTCAACCCGACGAATTGTTGAAACATGCCGAACTTCAGTCGATGGTCGATCAAGCGATCGCCCAACTTCCCGAGAAACAACGTCTCGCCGTGATCCTCCGCCGCCACGAAAAAATGCCTTATGAGGAAATGGCGACTGTGCTTGAGCTTTCCGTGCCGGCCGTTAAAAGCCAACTCTTCCGGGCTCGCGCGGCCCTGCGCGAGATTCTTTCCTCCTATTTAGAAGGTTGAATTTTAGTAAAACGATCCCAGGAAACTTCTCCGTAGTCGATTTTCTGAAGCTCAAAGGCATAGATGGCATCCTCGTTACTTGGGTCGAAACTCGCAGCTAAATCGACCATAGCTCTCGCTAATAATCCATTTTCGTCTCCTTTTTGCTCAAAGAGAACTTTAGCCCGCTGCATCAGGAGCGCTGCCAAAGTCGAACGACTGTATTCAGTTTCCGCCATTTTTGGGAGAACTCCCTTTTTCAACTGGCCATTAAGAATCAGCGCTCTTCGATTCTTTGGAGAAAGATGAAGCGCAAGCCCGGTCGCCCTCATTGCCAGTGCCAGTGATTCAGGATTTGCTTTTTTCTCGATGACACGATTGCCCACGATAATCACGATATTGGTGGCATACTCGGTTCGTTCACGGTTCAGCATCCCAAGAGCGTCTGTAAAAACACTCGCCCGAACGATAGGCCCAGAATACCTGAACAAAGGGGCCTCCTGTGCGGACGACAACCCGCTCATCGCGAATAGGAACCCTAGGCAGACTTGCAAAGACAATCTCATCGCACTTATTCTCCCCACCATGTGGACGGACGCAAGAGACAATAAAGCGATCATTCGTCGAATGATTCGATATCGCCTTCAAAGCCTGTCTTCTTCCGAGAAAAAAACCGCCTCGGAAGATATTTGTTCCCAAATTCTATCCTTGCAGCCCAAGGTCTGCGCCATTTTCGCCAACACGGCAAATGAGCCAAGTTTGCTCCCTCTTCTTGACTCTCTTTCTTCAACTATCTGGTTGCTCCCAAAAGTGACAGGAAAAGGCACGATGGAGTTTTTTCGAGTCTCCTCACCTAACGAACTTACCCTGGGCACATTCGACATCATGGAGCCCTTAGCAGGCTTACCGATCACACCTCCGGAAATCGACACCATCATCTGCCCCGGGCTCGCCTTCACAGAAAAGGGAGATCGACTCGGTCAAGGAGGCGGATTCTATGACCGTTTTTTGAAACGCTGTCCTCAGGCGATCGTTTATGGTGCATGTTTCGAGATCCAGGTGTTGCCGCGTCTCCCCAGAGAATCTCACGACCACCAAGTTTCAAAGGTGATTCACGCCTGATCGACAGGTGGCTCCAAATCGAATGCTGGAATGTGAACCACTACATTCCCTCCCTCGGAATCCTTTCCGAAAAACGAGCCCGTCACCACAGTGCGCGTTTTGATCACGTGATAGCTGTTATAAGAAAACCTTTCTCCTGAATTCAGAACCGGAACCTCTCCCACAACCCCTTCTCCTTCAAACACGAGTGTCTCACCTCCCTCTTCCTTAAGAATCCACTTTCTTCCGAAAATCGTCACCTTTTCAGCAGAGTTGTTGATGATTGAAATAAAATAGACGAAGGGAAATGGGCGATCCTCCGGAGCGTCCAGATGAGGCATATGGACCAGTTCTTCCAACTCTACTACCAATCCCGGTATTTCGGAAAAACCGCCCATCATGAGCTTGACCATAGAAGGATGCCGCCATCGTGCAAGTCGATCTCGTAATATTGCCACCTGCTGTTACAATCGCCATATGTCGGTTCCCATCGCACTTACTATCGCAGGTTCGGATTCTTCAGCTGGAGCTGGACTGCAGGCTGATCTTAAGACCTTCGCTGCTAATGGCACATACGGCCTAAATGTCGTGACCTGCATCGTTGCCGAAACCCCTGAAGTCGTCAGCGAGATTTACCCGCTTCCTCCCGTCATTCTCCAGCGCCAACTCACTCTCCTACTAGACTCCTATCCCGTCGGAGCGCTCAAAACCGGGATGCTTTACTCAAAGGCGCACATCGTGGCTGTTTGCGAGCTTCTCGAGGATAGCGAAATCCCTATCGTCGTAGATCCCGTCATGGTTGCTTCCACTGGAGATCCCCTTCTTGAAGAATCAGCACTCGACGCCCTCACCAACCGGCTTCTCTCGATCGCGACCGTGATCACGCCGAATCTCCCGGAAGCTGGGATCCTTCTGGGTTGCCCCGTTCTTTCTCTCGCTGAACAGGAAAAGGCAGCTCACGGATTAGCAGAGAAGTTCTCCTGTGCCTGCTACCTCAAAGGTGGACATCTTAAAGATAGCTCCGAACATCGGGACCTCCTCGTTCACGAGACGGGAATGGAGATCTTCACCGCTCCCCACATCGATCTACCCAGCACCCACGGAACCGGTTGCACTCTTTCGGCAGCCCTCACCGCAGGACTAGCCAAAGGCCAATCCCTTTCTGAATCTGCTGCCTTGGCCCATGCCTTCACACATCGCGCCCTGGCCAGATCACACTCATGGAAAAATAAGAACTCAGAGGAGATTTGGCACCTCGACCAAAATCAAAGGTCTTAGAATTTGCCTGCCCTGATGGGATTCGCCTTCATGAGGGATGAAGGCAAATATTGCTCTCTCCTTTTCCTCCACGTTATCTGCGGCGAAAAAGCCCAACATCGATCGGCTTACGGCTCAGGGAATGCTTTTAGAAACAGCTCCTGTGTCAATTGCATCTGCGGACCCAGCCGGGCCGTAATCCTCACCGGAAAGCACAGTCAACAAAATGGCTTCATGGACAATGGAGATAAATTCGATGACGACCAGTAAACCTTCGCCAGAATCCCTCAGGAGAACTGCTACCGTACTGCGCACTTCGGGAAATGGCACCTCAATTCCAGCGCCCAAAACGAACCATTAGGGCAAGGATCTCGCGCGTTGGAAATATCAACGTTACGCTAAAAATCACCTCTTTTGCGTCAAGGGAATCGACGAGTCTGTCGGCACCCTCATGGGAAAACTCGGAGACCTAGCGCTCCCCATTCACCAAAGGATCGACTCTCCCGCTTTCCTCCCCTAGGAACGCTTAAGCGCATGTTCGAACTCCTCGCCAACGATCCCGATTCCAAAGCCCGTTGCGGAAAGCTCACCACTCCGCACGGGGTGATTGAGACGCCCATTTTTATGCCCGTAGGCACCCAGGGTTCGGTGAAGACACTTCATCCCGACGACCTTCTCGCCTTCAATACCCAGATTATTCTCGGAAACACCTACCACCTCTGGCTCAGACCGGGCACTGAGGTCATCGAAAAACTCGGCGGCCTTCACGCTTTCACGACTTGGGATGGCCCCATGCTCACCGACTCCGGCGGCTTTCAGGTCTGGTCTCTCTCCAAACTGCGCAAGATCACCGAGGAAGGCGTGCGCTTCCAAAATCACCTCAATGGCGACGCCATGATGCTGACGCCGGAAAAAAGCATGGAGATCCAAGGCGTCTTCGGCTCCGACATCGCGATGCTCTTTGACGAATGCCCGCCTTATCCCTGCGACCGCAAGTATGCCGAGGACTCCACACGCATGACCACCCGATGGGGAAAGCGCTGTAAGGATTGGATCGAAGCAAATAAACCACAAAGCGGCGGAGCCAATCCAACGGGCCGTCAACTTCACTTCGGCATCGTGCAAGGTTCCGTTTACCCCGACCTACGTGAAGAGTCCGCCCGTGCGCTTGTCGACCTGGATTTCGATGGCTACGCCATCGGCGGAGTCTCCGTAGGCGAACCTGAGGAGGAAATGTTCGCCGCCATTCAAAATGCCGAACCCTTTCTCCCACAAGACAAGCCCCGCTACGCCATGGGATTGGGAACTCCCCCCCAACTTCTCGAAATGATCGGCCAGGGAGTCGACATGTTCGACTGCGTCCACCCCACCCGCTGCGCCCGCCACGGACAGGCCTTCACTCCGGATGGTCCCATTCACATCAAAAATAAGGAATTCGAATTTGATGCCAAGCCGCTCACCGCAGAGACCCACCCTCACGTCGCACGCTTCTCCCGTGCCTTTCTCCGCCACAGTTTTAAGGCCGGAGAGATCATCGCTCAGCGCGTCCTTTCCTTCCACAATCTCGATTTTTACCTCAAATTAATGGAGCATGCCCGTGCTGCAATCCGCGAAGGCCGCTTCTGCGAATTCCAAAACGAGTTCGTTGCGCGCTACAATGCAGGGAGAAAACCCTAACGCTTCGCGCTTTCTGCATTGCTTTTCTTTGCTATTCCTGATTTCTACCTCATCCTTCGCATCGCTTCCAAATACGACCTCTTTTCCTGACAATGACCACTCTTACTTTCCTCGCCGCCGACGCCCAGACAAGCCCCTTTGGGAATCCCATCGTAATGATTGGTCTCATGATGGTGATGTTCTATTTCCTCCTCATCCGCCCTCAGCAGAAACAGAAGAAGGAACTCGCCGCCCGCATCTCCGCGATGGCCAAGGGTGACAAGGTCATCAGTATCGGCGGCATTCATGGGACGGTGCACCATATTTCCGAAAAAACCGTAACCATTAAACTTTCTGAAGGCGTCTTCGTGCCCTTCGAAAAGTCCTCGATTCAAACGGTTGTGAAAGTTGGGAAAGGCGAAAAAAAGGCTGACGACAAGCCCGCTGCTGAAGAAAAGGCCTAATTGCCTTTAGACCCTCTCCATGACCTCCCTCTTCAAATCACTTCTCTGGATCTCCCTTCTTTTGGGCGGTTCCACGCTACTTCATGCGGAGAATGAAGAGAAATTGGAGATCGAAAAGAAGATCACTCTCGATCTGAAAGCAGTTCACCCTCAAAACGACAAACTTGCTGCCGACATCCATGCCGGGAAGCTGCTCGTTCCTGCAGGCTGGAAAAAATACATACTTCCCATTCTGGATGACGATAGGAAGAAAATCGGCGAAGAGCCGATTTTTCTTTCGGTAATAAATGTTATCACCCGCGCCTCCCTTTCCCGAGACTCCTTCATCGAGGGACTCGGTGGCTCCAAAGAAGTCGAAGAGGTCGCCCGCGCCCTCAATGCACCCCTTAAAAAATAATCTCTCTCCTACTCCACTCCATGGATCTCATTAATAATCCCCTCCTCGTCGTTCTCGCTGGTATCGCCATCGTAGCACTTATCTTCTGGTATATTGCCTCGGAAATCGACCGCCGAAAGCGAAACGTCGGAACGGGCGCGATCATTCTCGTGATCGGCCTTTGTCTCGCAGCCGTTCTCCCCGTTGACGAAAAGCTCAAAGGCGGAATCGACCTGGTTGGGGGAACTTCATTCACGGTGGAAATCCAAGAGGCCAAGGTTGACCCCGGAGAAGACCCAATTCCCGTGAGTAATGAAGCCATCGAAGCCGTCAAGGCAACGCTCGGTGAACGTCTTTCCGCCGGAAGCATGGCTGGGGCCCAGATGCAAGGACTCGGAACGAACCGCATCATTATCGAAATGGCTGGCATCGACGATGAAAGCTCCGCCCGCGTCAAGGACATCATACTTAGAACGGCGATCCTTCAATGCAAAGCGGTCCATCCTGAAAACGGCAGACTCGCCCAAGCCGTTAATTCAGGAAGCCAGCTGGCTCCTGCAGGTTGGAAATTATATATGCTCCCGATCCTCGATGACGACCGGAAGAATATTGGCGAAACTCCCATTCTTCTCTCCACCCGAAACATCGTCACTGGAGATTTAGTTCAACGAGCAACAGCCATTCCCGGGCGTTTTGGAACCATCGCTGTTCTCCTTAGCAAAGACGGAGGCGATCGTCTCTACACCGCCACCAAGCAAATGCGCACCGGCGTTGACCGCATGGCAGTTGTCCTCGACGACAGAGCCCTCATCGCCCCCACCGTCAACGGCAACCTCAGTCGCGACTTCATCATCGAAGGCCTCGATGGCACCAAGGAAGTGCAAGAAGTCGTCGCAGCTCTTGCCAACCCACTTAAAAACCCCCTTCTCATTCTTTCCGAAAATAAGGTCACCGCTAAATATGGCGAAGAAGTCGTCCGCCAAGGTGTCACCGCCGCAGTCGCCGGACTAGTCATGACCTTGATCTTCGTTCTTCTCTACTACCGCTTTGCTGGAATCATTGCCCTCTTAGGACTCAGCCTCAATATTCTCATTCTCTTCGGTGCGATGGCCATGTTCGGAGCCACCTTCACCCTTCCTGGTATCGCCGGAATCATCCTCACCATCGGAATCGCGGTCGATGCAAACGTTCTGATTTACGAACGCCTCCGCGAGGAAATGGCCGAAGGTAAGTCCGTCTTCTCCGCGCTGAAGGCAGCTTATGAGAAAGCCTTTACGGCGATCTTTGATGCCAATATCACAACCCTCCTGACCGCCATCATTCTTCTCTGGCGCGCATCCGATCAGATCAAAGGCTTCGCCATCACCCTGACCATTGGAATCTTGGCCTCGATGTTCGCCGCCCTCCTCGGAACCCGTGTTCTCTTCTACTGGTTCGCCGGAACCGGTCAAGGCGGCACCCTACGCAAGATGTCCTTCATGAACCTCATCCCCTCCCGGACGATCAAGTTCATGCAGATGCGTAATCCTGCCTTCATTATTTCCGCCCTTCTCTTGATTGGCTCACTCGTCACGATTGGAACGAAGCGAGAAAGTGCTCTGGGAATCGACTTCGTCGGAGGAGCTCAACTCACCATTCAAGTGGACACTGATCACGACATCAGTGTCGCTGAAATCACCTCCTCCCTTTCTGATATCGAACTCACCAAAAATCCTTCCGCGCAGAAAGAAATGATCGCTGGTGGTGACACTGACCTCCTCAGGATTAAAGTCTCGGAGAAGGACGTCGACGTTGTGATTGCTGAACTCTTGAAAGATCTTCCCGTCCTTGCTGAAAAAGATGAAGCCGGTAAATTCGTCACGCCAATTTCGGAAAATACAATCCAGCCCACTCTCGGAAAAGAATTCTTTAGAAACTCCCTCTGGGCTCTCGGATTCGGCCTGATCGCCGTTCTCGGCTACATCAGTCTTCGCTTTGAGTTCTCCTTCGCGGTCGGTGCTTTTGTCGCGCTCTTCCACGATCTCATTATCGCCATCGGCGCAGTCCTCATCATCGGCACGGAACTCTCCATGATTCACGTGGGCGCATTCCTCACAATTGCTGGTTACTCTATCAACGACACCATTGTTGTCTTTGACCGAGTCCGGGAAACACTCCGCAGTAAACGAGGGAGCGTGCTTGACGTCATGGACCTCGCCATCAATGCCACCCTCTCCCGCACGATCCTCACTTCGGTGACCACCTTCATGGCGGTCCTTGTCCTCTATATCTTCGGTGGGGCCGCTCTAAAAGACTTCTCCTTCGCGATCATGATCGGAGTGGTGATCGGAACTTACTCCTCCATATTTGTCGCTTCTCCTGTCGTCATGCTCTGGAGTAGGGCCCGTGGAACCAACTTGCGTCGCGAACTCCTTGATGCGAATCTCGAAGCTGAAGTCAGTCCGGCGCAGAAGTAATCCGAAAGGGCGGACGGTCCCCGCCTCTTCAATATTCATGCGGCTTGCTTCACTTAGTTAATTTTAGTAAAGTAAATCGGTAATGATGTGCTTCACCCCCATCTGCCTTCTTTTCGCTGCGCTCACCCTTTTCTGCCCCGCAAAAACGACGCTACCTCCTGAAGAGGGTGCTCCATCAGCTGGGCGATCCGGAGTCGGAACGCAGGAAGATGATGGCTCACGGGTTTCTGTTCTAGGATACCACGTTTTTCACGCCACCAAACCGGCGACCCAGATGCTCATCCCCACGAAGAAATTTCGTAGCCAGATGGAAGCGGTCAAAGCCTCGGAGGTCACGGTGATCACGATGGAGAAGTTCCTTCAATGGCGCCATGGCGAAACCCCTCTTCCTCCGAAGTCCTTCTTAATCACATTTGATGATGGCTGGAAATCGGTCTACACCGAAGCCTTCCCCATCATGAAGGAGTTAGAGCTCCCGTTCACCATCTTCCTTTATAAGAACTACGTCGGATCTTCCCGTGGCGGACGTGCGATGAGCAATGACATGATCAACGAGATGCTTGATAGTGGCCTCTGCACCATCGGTTCACATTCCGTCTCTCATCCTTTCCCAAGCACGGTGAAAAAAAACCTCCGCGCTGGAAGCGAAATCTACGCGAAGTTCCTCCAAACTGAGCTTGGTGATTCGAAGACCTTCCTTGAGGAGAGGTTCAAGAGTCCCGTCACCACCTACGCCTATCCTGGTGGCTTTCACACTCCTGAGATGTTTTCCCTCGCCGACAAATTGGGATACGACAATCTCTTCACCGTCAAGCCAGGTAAGATCGGGCGAAATTCTCCACGCCACCTTCTCCCTCGATATATCGTGTTGGGAAATCACGATGGCGCTTACAACGCCGCGATGATCTTTCGCGGCGGCTCTCGTCTCGCCAGTGGTGCGCTCGCGCCAATCGAAGTTCCTCATCCTGTATCACCAGGGTCGGGTTTCGTTATTTCGTCGCGTCTCCCCAGAATCTCCGCCAATTTGTCCGAGGTCGATGGAATTGACTTCGAATCAATCGTCATGCGAGTGGGTGGCTTTGGAAAAGTCCCAGCGGTTGTAAACCCCGAGACCAATGAGATTGCTTGGACCGTCAATCGTCCGCTACGGCAGCCAATCTGTGAAGTGAGCGTGCAATGGCGCCTCAAAGGTAAAACGAGCTACGAACCAGTCATGCGTTGGTCATTTGGAATTGACCGAGTCGCCAACTATCAATCCCAATAGCGTATTTTGGTTCTGATTTTCTGAGCATGATTGATCTTTCATCAAAAATATGGTGTTTTCACGGATCACTTGGTGGGAAAGTTCCAAGTTTAAGTCCAATCTCTTCATTTTCACTTTTCAAATTCAATTATTCTGCTAGTTTCGTCTAAATCACTTTATTTATGAGTAAGCAACAACTTGACGGAGCACAAGCCCTCATCAAAACTCTCGATGATCTCGGCATCGAGTATATGTTCGGATATTCTGGCGGTGCTGCCATCCCCATTTTTGACGCCTTGGAGACCGTTGACCACAAGATAAAGTTTGTCTTGGTGCGTCACGAACAAGGCGCTGTCCACATGGCCGATGGCTACGCCCGCGCCACTGGTAAGCCCGCTGCCGTGCTTGTCACTTCCGGCCCTGGAGCAGGAAATACAGTCACCGGATTGATGACAGCCCAAATGGACTCCGTTCCGATGATCGTTGTTTGCGGGCAGCAAGTTACATGGATGCTTGGTAAGGACGCCTTCCAGGAAGCCGATATTTTTGGAATCACGATTCCCGTCGTGAAGCACAACTACCTCGTTAAAGAGACAAACGATCTCGTGAGGGTTGCCAAGGAAGCCTACCACATCGCCACCACCGGTCGACCGGGGCCTGTGCTCATTGATGTTCCTAAGGATGTTTCCTCCGGAAACTTCACCGGAGACATGGATCCAGAGTTTGATCTTCCTGGCTACGATCCCTCCGAGTCTCTTAACATTAATCCTACGAGTATCGAAGAAGCTGTAGCTCTCATCGGCGCAGCGAAGCGCCCCGTGATTCTCGCTGGTCAAGGAACGATGATCGCCCGTGCTGACAAGGAACTTATGGAGCTTGCAGAGAAGCTTCAATGCCCGGTCACTTCGACTCTCCTTGGTAAAGGCGTCTTCCCTGAGACTCACGCATTGAGCCTCGGCATGCTCGGCATGCATGGCACCGCCTACGCCAACAAAGCGATGGTCGAGTGCGATCTCCTCCTCAACGTCGGCTCGCGATTTGATGACCGCATCATCGGCCAGCCTGACAAGTTCTGCGCCGATGCAAAAATTATCCACATCGACATCGATCCCGCCGAGATGGAAAAGATGATCCAACCGGACGTCCAGATTATCGGCGATGCCAAGGTGGCCCTCACCCAGCTCATCCCCTTGCTTCAGCCACTCGAAACGACCGAGTGGCGCGCCAAGCTCGATGGCTACAAGAAGAAGTTCCCTCTCTCCTATAAGAAGCAGGGCGGCCTCCGCATGCAACAAGTCATCGAAGAACTCTACGAGCAAACGCAAGGAAATGCCATCGTCTCAACCGACGTCGGTCAGCACCAAATGTGGGCCGCTCAATTCTACAAGAACAACGAATCCCTCCACTGGCTCTCCTCCGGAGGTGCCGGCACAATGGGGTTCGGCTTCCCCGCCGCGATCGGCGCACAGTTCGCGCATCCAGATAAGACCGTCATTTCAATCTCCGGCGACGGCGGCTTCCAGATGACTCTCTTTGAACTTGCGACCGCCGCCATCCACAAGCTTCCGATCAAGATTGTTGTTCTCAACAACCACTACCTTGGAATGGTCCGCCAATGGCAGGAACTCTTCTTCGAGAACCGCGAGTCCGGTGTCGATCTCGAAGGAAACCCCGACTTCTGCAAACTCGCAGCGGCCTACGGCATCCCAAGTGTCCACTTCAAGCGCCCCGCTGATTGCCAGCGCAAAATTGAAGAAGCCTTGGCCTACAATGACGGCCCTATCCTGATCCACGCCGAGTGTGTGAAGTATGAAAACGTCTTCCCCATGATCCCGGCCGGTGCCGCCTTGGAGGATATGATCACCGAGCCTCCCAAAACCCAGATGGCCAAGCCCGTTGGATCCACCTAGGCCCCTCTTTTTTACCAAACCGAAAATCAAGAACTGATGTCCTCCATCGTGACTACCGATACCCCGGTCGAAGAAACCCATCGCGGCGCTTCGAACACCCTTTCTATCCTCGTCAACAATAGCCCGGGCGTCCTCATGCGGATTTGTCAGGTCTTTTCGAGACGGGCATTTAATATCGACTCCCTTGTCGTCTCGGAAGGACGCAGCGGAGCCTTCTCCCGCATGACGATCGACATTTCCGGAAATCCGGAAGGCTTCGAGCAAATTATCAAACAGGTGAACAAGCTCATTGATGTCATCCACTGCCATGAGCATACCGCTCAGAACTCAGTGGTGCGCGAAATGCTCCTCGTAAAGATTCTTGCCGATAACACCCAGCGCTCCGCGGCCCTTCAGGTCATCGAGCACTTCGCGGGTAAGACGGTCGATTTGAGTCCCACCTCGATGATTGCGATGTTCACCGGCACGACGAGCAAGCTCGACGCCGCCACCACCATGCTCGACCAATTCGAAGTGATCGAGACCGTCCGCACCGGAAAGGTCGTCATGGCGCGCGGCAGTCAGAAAACTTAAACTTTTCGGAGATTTCACTTAGAAGCGTGATTGGATCCCTCCGGTCACGCTTTTTTCGTGATACACCCAACCAACAGCGTTAAAAATAAGCCTGCAAGAGCCAAGATGGCTCTTGCACCCAGTTCCCCTCTAGATTTTAATAGAACTGCCTTGAAGAACGCAATTCTTGCTCTTGAAGACGGTCGCATTTTTCGCGGTCGTGCCTTTGGTCATTCCGGAACAACCTCCGGAGAGATCTGTTTTAATACCTCGATGACGGGGTATCAGGAAATCATCACCGATCCGTCCTATCGTGGACAAATCGTCACGATGACTTACCCGCTCCAAGGGAACTACGGAGTGAATCCTGACGATGCCGAGTCAGCTTCTCCGCATGTGCGCGGCTTTGTTATCGGCGAACTCTGTGAAATCCCATCCAGCTGGCGTTCTCAACAATCTCTCGCTGAATACTTTACTACGCACAAGATCATCGGAATCGAAGACATCGATACGCGAGCCCTCACCAAGCATCTCCGCTCTCAGGGTGCGATGCGTGCCGTCATTTCCACTGAACTTCCCGAAGAGGAAGCAGTCCAAGTGGCCAGGGATGCACCACCCATGGCAGGTTCAGATTTCGTCGAAGAGGTTTCCACCAAGGAAGACTACGTCTGGGAAGGCGAGTCCCGCCTTTGGACGATTCCTAGTGTGACCACCAATCAGGAGACGAACTATATTGAACTCCCCGAGATCAAGTATCGCATCGTCGCCTACGACTTCGGAATCAAATACAATATTCTCCGCTCGCTTCGGCAATCGGGCTTCGAAGTCGAACTCGTCAATTCCCGCACTTCGGCAGCCAGCGTTCTCGCTAAGGGAGCCGATGGCGTTTTTCTTTCCAATGGCCCAGGCGACCCTGCTGCACTCAGTTATATTCATAATGAAGTGAAGCAGCTCATCGGAAGGACCCCAATCTTCGGAATCTGCCTAGGTCACCAAATCCTCACTCATTGCTTTGGTGGTAAAACCTACAAGCTCAAGTTTGGCCATCGCGGCGGAAACCATCCCGTCAAGGATCTCCGCACCGGACAAGTCGCTATCACAGCCCAGAATCATGGGTTTGCCACCGACGACGAATCACTTCCGTCCTACACCGAAGTAACCCACATTAATCTGAACGACCAAACTGTCGAAGGCGTCTGTAGCACCAAGGATCCCGTTTTTTCGGTGCAACATCACCCTGAAGCTGCTCCGGGACCCAACGACGCCAAGAATTTCTTCGGCGAATTTGCCGGGCTCATCGAAGCGGCAAAATAATTCCACCCAAATTTTGAGATGAACACCATTATATGTGGCCTCCAGTGGGGCGATGAAGGAAAGGGGAAAATCGTCGATTTCCTGACCGAAGAAGCTGACCTCGTTGTCCGTGGACAAGGGGGGAATAACGCCGGTCATACCGTGATCGCCAAGGGCCAAAAATACGTCCTTCACCTTATTCCCTCTGGCATCCTTTGGGGAAAGCAATGCGTCATTGGAAATGGTGTGGTGCTGGATCCCGTTGGCCTCTGTCAGGAGATCGAAAGCCTCGAATCTGAAGGCGTCAAAATTTCCCCCGATCAGCTCCTCATTTCCGACCGCGCGCACGTCGTGCTGCCCTATCATCGCGAATTGGATGCCGCCCGTGAACTGTCACTCGGTGACAAAAAGATCGGAACCACTAAACGAGGAATTGGTCCTAGCTACGCTGATAAAGCAAACCGAATTGGCCTCCGGCTTGCCGACTTTCGCGATCCGGCGAAGGCCAAAGAGCTGATCAGCCTTCGCCTGGAGGAAGCCAATCGCACCCTCGCCTATCACGAATTACCCACCTTCGAAATGGAGACGGTCTACACAGAGATTGAAGCGGCCATTGATCGCCTTCGCCCTCACTTTGCAAACGTTATCCCGATCATTCATAATTCGTGGAAAAAAAATGAGGTTATCCTTTTTGAAGGCGCTCAAGGAACCTTCCTTGATATCGACTTTGGCACCTATCCTTACGTCACCTCGTCCAATACCACTTCAGGCGGCGCCTGCACAGGTTCGGGATGTCCACCTCACGCGATTGATCGAGTCGTAGGAGTTTGTAAGGCCTACACCACACGCGTAGGCTCTGGCCCTTTCCCAACTCAAAACGATGAGATTGCTGAGTTCTTCCACTCGCGTGGCATGGAGTTCGGTGCAACGACCGGTAGGCCGCGCCGCTGTGGCTGGCTCGATACCGTGTTGATTCGCTATGCGGTCATGGTGAATGGCGTCACCGATCTCGCGATCACCATCCTCGATGGACTCGACGAACGTGAAACGATCAAGATCTGTGTTGGCTACGAAATCAATGGAGAGATCCATGAATTTCCGCCTGCCGACCGTGATTATTGGGATGTCATCAATCCAATTTATCAGGAAATGCCCGGTTGGCAGGAAAACACAACAAGCTGCCGCAGCTACGATAACCTTCCTCAAGCCGCTCAAAATTATCTTGCTCGTATCGAGGAGCTCACCGGTGCTCCGGTAAAATATGTCGGAGTGGGCCCCGATCGGGAACAAACGATTATCCGCTAACCGCTCTCTGATTACATGACCGACCCAGCACGTGAATCCATCCCCCGCCACATCGCGATCATCATGGATGGTAACGGTCGCTGGGCCAGTGAGCGTGGTCTTCCTCGGAAGGAAGGTCACCGCGCTGGTGCGGAAGCAGTCCGTGAAGCGGTCGAAGCCTGCAATGAGATTGGAGTCCGGTATCTCACCCTTTATGCCTTCTCTTCAGAGAATTGGAATCGTCCAAAGCCAGAGGTTGCCGCACTCATGACTCTTCTCGAACGTTTCCTGAAGACGAAAGCAAAAGAAATCGGAAAAAAAAACGTCCAACTGAAGGCCATTGGTCGTCTTGATATGCTCCCAGAGAGGACGCGAAACCAGCTCGATAAAGTGATCGCTGAGACTTCCAGTAATGACGGACTGACTCTGAATCTTGCTCTTTCCTATGGAAGTCGTGAAGAAATCATTGATGCCACCAAAGCTCTCGCCAAAGAAGTTCAATCGGGTGCTCTTTCGGTCGAGGAGATCGACCATGATATTTTCTCCTCCCACCTCTATACCAATAATACCCCTGATCCCGATCTCTTGATCAGAACCTCAGGTGAGTTCCGCCTTTCAAATTTCCTTTTATGGCAACTAAGCTACGCGGAAATTTTCATTTCACCGAAAAACTGGCCCGATTTCCACAAAGATGATTTCAGAGCCGCGGTTGAGGAATACAAGCACCGAAACCGGCGCTTTGGTAAAGTTTAAAAAGGCACGTTACCATGGCAGAGCACACCATTCTCCTCGTCGATCCCGATCTCGATTATCTCGAATGGGCGACGAAACACTTGTCAGCTGAGGGCATCAAGATTCTCCGATGTGACGTTGCCGACAAGGCACTCCAAGTGATTGAAAAAACACACATCGATTTGGTGATCGCGGACCTAAAACTCGAACCATTTACGGGATTTGAACTTCTGGGCCAAATAAAGGTAACCTCCCCGAGCTCCATTGTTATTTTAACTGCGGGCTTCCCCAGCACGACTCAAATTATTGAATCGACCCAACGCGGTGCCCATGACGTCCTCAGAAAAGAGTCCCTTTCATTTGAATTAAGGCACGTCGTCGAGTCCGCATTACAGACCATCGACCAGCGAAGGGATGCCGGTAATAACGGCGATAACACGCCTCGTCTCGAAGGGAAAAATACCATTATTGGGGTATCACGGCCACTGCAAGAAGTGATGAAAGTGGTCGGCCGTGTAGCTCGATCGGATGCGCCTGTTTTAGTCACGGGCGAAAGCGGAACTGGTAAGGAATTAATCGCTAAATCGATTCACGCCTTCAGCCCGCGCCACAAGAAGGAGATGCTTGTCATTAATTGTGGCGCCATTCCAGAGAACCTTCTTGAGTCAGAACTTTTCGGTCATGAAAAGGGCTCCTTCACCGGAGCGAGCGCCCGTCGAACGGGTCGCTTTGAAGACTCGCACGAAAGCACCCTCTTCCTAGACGAGATCGGCGATCTTCCTGCCTCAGTTCAGGTTAAGTTACTCCGAGTGCTTCAAGATGGATCATATTCCCGCGTTGGCTCGAATGAAACCCTCCACTCTGATGTTCGCATTGTCACTGCGACCAACAAAAATCTCGCCGCCGAAGTGAGTGCTGGGCGATTTAGGGAAGACCTCTACTATCGCCTGAACGTCGTTGAGATCGAACTTCCTCCTCTTCGGGCTCGGCAAGATGATGTCCCGCTACTGGCCGAGTTCTTCCTCGACCGCATTGCTCGACGCAATGGAACAGCACGCCTACGTCTCTCTGGCGAAGCGATCGAGCACCTACAAAAACACCTTTGGCCCGGCAATGTTCGCGAGTTAGAAAACACCATGGCTCGCGCATGTGCCCTTGCTTCTTCTGAGGTGCTTCTTCCAAGTGATATTCCAATTGGAAAAGGACCGATGTCCGGACCAGAGAACATCGATGAAGCACTCAGCCTTCTGATCGAGACAGCGACACGCAATGGTGAGAATGCTCTTGGCTTTGCCCGCGATGAACTCGTTCGCTTCGCTCTTGATCAATCTGCTAGCGATATCAAAGAGGCAGCCAAACTCCTCGGCGTTTCTCTTTCTACCTTTAAAAAATGGAGCTCCTCGGTGACTGATGTCTGATTTTAGCAAACACCCCCTCTTCGCAGATCGTCTGGCGCGTCTACGCTCACAAGGATGCCCTCCCCAAGAGTTCCGAAAGCACGTCACTGATATCGCTAAGCTTATGGTGCTTCCCGCAACCTCTGAGCTCCCGACACGACAACAAAAAATAACCACCCCGATTCAAGAGACCACGGGTTACCTGCTGGCAAGGCCTGTCATTTTGGTTCCGATTCTCCGAGCGGGCTTAGCGATCAGTGAAGGGTTTCACCAACTCCTCCCCGAGGCATCCATTGCCCACTACGGACTCGCTCGAAATGAGAAAACGTTGGAACCTGAAGTCTATTACGAAAAGTTTCCCGCGGGCCTCCATGAAGCAGAAGTCTTCGTTCTCGACCCCATGTTGGCGACCGGAGGAAGTGCCTCTGCGGCCATCTCCGGACTCAAGGAGAATGGAGCGCAATATCTCCATTTCGTTTGCCTCGTTGCCAGCCCGGAAGGGCTCGAACGTCTCCGTGGAGATCATCCCGATGTGCGTGTGACCTGCGCCGCAATCGACGATGGGCTCAATGAGAAAGGCTACATTATCCCTGGCCTCGGCGATGCCGGTGATCGCATCTTTGGAACCTTATAGATTGGCGAAAAGGTGTTCTCAATCTACACTTGCATTATGGGTCGATTTTTTGTCATCGCTTACCTCTTGGGAACCTCGTGGGCGCTTGGGCTAACATGGGCTCAAACCCAGAATCTTACCGAATACCGTTCCTCTAAAATCGCCTTGAGCGATTCATTCCCGGAAGTGGCCATCCCTAAGCTCAGCGCGCTTTTAAGGCGCGACGATCTAGATCGTCTGGCGAAGCTCAATATTCGAGCACTTCTAGGAGAGGCTTTCGTGAGAGCAAAACGCCCGGCCGAAGCGCTCGAAACACTCATCGAATCGGGCCCCCAATCACTCACCTGGAAAGGCCATGCCCTCGTCCAATTGGGTCGCCTTGAAGAAGCATCCACCATTTTTGAACAAATCTCGTCAAATGACGCAATTTTTCAGCGGACCCTGATCGCGAATACCCTTGGTGATTCTGAAAAAGTCATCCAATTGGCCACTCCCCTGATCGAAAAGGAAGCCCGCTTTGCCCTTTTGACTATCAGCACGCTTCTCGATGGTAATCAACTCGATGAAGCCCGGCGCCTCTTGGGATCGGAGAACAAAGTGCTTACGATCCGGAACCCAACCCGCCGTTATCTCTTTGCCCGACTCCAACTTCTGCAAAAGAATCGCAACGCGGCTATCCGATCCTTCCAAGCTTTGGTGAATGGCAACGAAGAAAACCTCCGACTCCCTTTCGCCTATTTTCACGCGGCTACCCTTGGTCTCGCCGATAGCTTTGCTCTCGATGGAAACGAAAAGGAGGCGACCCAGTCTCTCCTCACCACTCTCGAAAATCATCCCGACTCTCCCCGCTTACCCGAAATTTTTGAACGGCTCCTCTCCTGGAGATCACAGGTAGACTCTAAAAAACTCGATGAGTGGAAGGAAGCAAAAATCAAGGTGTGGCAGAAAGCAACTACTTCAGGCGTCAGCGAAAGCACACCAGATTCAAATGTTGTCGAACAAGGCCTACCAAAGAGAAGTATCACGCGCCGGGATGCGCACACTCTTTATCTACTCGCTCGAATAAAACTAGACTCAGGAGAAGCGGACGAAGCTCGCGGCCTCCTTGGCCTCCTTCGAAAAGAATTCTCAGAGGAGACGGATAATCTTCATAATCATTCGCTTGTTCTAACAGGCCTCAGTTTCCTCAAAGAAGATCAGCCCAATTTCGCCACCACCACGTTCGCCGTCCTTGATCAGCGCGCGAATACCGGAAGAATGAAATCAACAGCCAAGGCCTTGATTGGAGCGGCTGCATTCTCGCTGCAGGACCCAAAGCAAGCCCTTAAAGCCTTCGAAGAAGCGGAAGCGATCGCCAAGAAAATCAAGGACCAAAAACTCGCTACCCTCGCTTCTCTCAACGCCGATCTCGTCTCCCTCCAGATCGGAAAGGCTAGGGAAAACACGGATCTTCCTCCTCCCGCCCTCGATCTCCTCAATCTCGAACGAGGACTCATTCTCGGAGATCGTAGAGACCTCGCAAGTCGCCCCTTTCTCGAGAGCTACCTGGAAGAGCATCCCGATGGCCCTCGAAGCGCGGAGGCCTCTCTTGCTCTAGCCGAAAGCTACTGTCTCACCTCTTCTCCCGAACTCGAAGATCTCGCTAAAAAAATTCTCGATCAGCTCCAGTTTGACCTCATCAGCCAGCCCGGTTTCGCCATTCGACAGGCTCTCGCATATTTTTCCCTCGCTAATCAACTCTTCAATTCAAGCACGTCCGAAACAGCCACAACCGAGGAATCCCAAAAACTTCAGGCTTTGGCTCAACTCACACTCGATCAAGGAGTCGAGCTCACCACTGAATTCGTCGCGAAAAACACCGAGCACAACCGCACCCCTGAACTCCTTTTTAACCAAGGGCAAATCCAGTTGGTCGCGGATAAAACAGGTCCAGCCATTCTCAGCTTCGAGCAGTTCCTCGAGAAATTCCCGGAACACCCTCTCGCTGAAACATCCAGATTCCTGAGTGCGCGGGCCGCTTCTTCAGTCAATACGGAGTCCGAAGTCACCCGTGCATTAGAACGATACAGCCAGATCATCGACGGAGGAGGCCCGCTAGCAACCGACGCAGCCATCGATCTTGCTCGTCTACAAATCGATAGAGGCGTGCAAGAAGCAGCTCTCGCTCAAATTGAGATACTTCTTAAGAAAAAAGACATCAGCCCTCATGATCAACGTCGTCTTCTCGTCCTGGCTGCCGAAGCTGCTTCGCAAAATTCCGACTACGAAGAAGCCCTGAAATTCTACGACAAGCTTCTATCCCAAAAGGATCTCCCTGTTACTTGGTTTAATCGAGGCAGCTTCTTCCGAGGAGTCGTTCTCGAGGAGCTCGGTCGACAGGGTGATGCCCTTCGTTCGTACTACCAAGTCGTCCTCAATAATCTCGATCCGGCTAATACCGCTGAGAAGGAATGGCAGTGGCATGACAAATGCGCCCTTCAGGGCGCCCTTCCTCTTTTGGAGCAAAATGACCGCTGGGAAGATGCCCTCGCCCTTGCCTTACGGATTGCACAATCAGGAGGACCGAGTTCTAAAATCGCTGAAGAGCGAGCACGGAAGATCCGCATTGATAAGATGCTCTGGTCCGAAAAGGAGTAGAGCCTTCAGTCCCTGAAAACACTGGACAGAATCCCTCTCAAGAGGCAGCTTGCGCGCGATGTCAAAACCAAAACTTTTCACCCCCGGCCCTGTCGATGTCGCCCCGGAAACCTACGCCGCGATGGCCGGTCCGGCCATCGGCCACCGCGGAGCAGACTTCGAAGGACTCTACGCCTCCATTCAGCCTGGAATCCGTCAAGTAATCGGGACCAGTCGTCCGGTATTCTTCTCAACTTCATCCGCTTGGGGAGTGATGGAAGGTTGTATCAGAAACCTCGTGCAAAAAAAAGTTCTGAACCTCTGCTGCGGAGCATTCTCTGACAAGTGGTATGGCGTCGCTCAAAGCTGTGGCAAAGAAGCCGAAAAGATTCAGGTCGAGTGGGGACAACCTATTGATCCCGAAGCCGTCCGCGCAAAGCTCAGCGAAGGCGGATTCGATACCGTTACCCTTGTCCACAACGAGACCTCAACGGGCGTCCTAAATCCCCTCAAAGAGATCGCAGACATCGTCAAATCATTTAATGACGTCCTCCTCGTCGTCGACACCGTTTCTTCACTTTCGGCCATGCCAATCAACTTCGACGACCTTGGAATTGATGTCCTTCTCGCTGGAGTTCAGAAGGCCATCGCCCTTCCTCCCGGCCTCGCCGTCTTTGTCACCTCAGATGCTGCTCTGGAACGTTCTGCGAAGGTTGAAGACCGCGGCTACTACTTTGATTTTTGCGAATTCGCAAAGAACGACGCGAAGAACAACACCCCTTCCACTCCGGCCATTCCTCACCTTTATGCTCTCAAGGAGCGCGTAGATGTTATGCTTAAGGAAGGCCTTGCGAATCGTTTTTCTCGCCACGAGGAAAACAATAAGATGGTTCACGCTTGGGCCGAAGGACATGGCTTTGGCCTCCTTCCCCCTGAAGGCTATCGTTCAAAGTCGCTTTCCTGTTTCGTTACTCCCGATAACCTGGATCAGTCTGGCTGGATCAAAGCCGTCATTCAGAAGCACGGATTCGCCATCAACGGCGGTTACGGAAAAATCAAAGGAAAGACCTTCAGGATCTCCAACATGGGAAATGAAACTTCGGAAACAATGCAGGAGCTTCTTGATGCGCTCGATGCGGAACTCCCCGCGTTCTTGAGCTGATACCACAACTGAGGCTCAACGCTGCCATTTCGAGAAAGCGCCCGGCTCTTATCGCCTGTGATCAAGGAAAGCTGGGCTTACGCCAATACGACGAGGGGGGCCTCTGAATTATGCCCTCTTTGCTAACAATCGACTACAGGCCTGAGCATCTCAAACTTTGGTCCATTGCATGGGCTGGATTTTTTTCAGAACTTTCTCCGACAAAGATGGCAGGCACTCCTGCGACTGTTTTACCTGGCGCAACATCCTCAAGCACGACACTTCCAGCTCCAATCTTGGCTCCGGCCCCAATCTCCACTCTCCCTAGAATTTTTGCACCCGCACCGATTAGGACTCCGGATCGAACCACGGGGTGTCGGTTCCCCGTTTGTTTTCCGGTTCCTCCCAAGGTGACTTCGTGAAGAATTGAAACGTCGTCCTCCACAATTGCGGTTTCACCAATTACCAAGCCTGTTGCATGATCGAGAAGGATTCCGCAACCAATTTGCGCCGCCGGATGAATATCAACCCCGAACACTTCACTCGCCAGACTTTGGAAATACCAAGCGAGCTCATGTCGTTTATTTTTCCAGAGCTGATGGCTGATCCGATAGGTCGAAATCGCCATAAACCCTTTAAAATAGAGAAGCGGCTGAATTACTGAAGTGCAAGCCGGGTCACGATCGCAAATGGCAATCGTATCATACGCAAGGCTGGCGACGAGCTGCGGGTGATCCTGAAAAATCTCTACCAAGAGTGGGAAAAGCTCCTCCCTCGTCATATCTTCACGCGCTAGCTTGCGTGATAATCGAGCCGCTGCCGCACAGCCAAAAGAATCGCGAGAGAGAAAAACATCCTCCATCAATGCACCGAGACGCTCTTCTGTCTCAGAGATTCGACGGGCTTCGGTGTTAACCTCCGTCCAGAGTTTTTCCAGATCAGGTTTCCCTTCAGCGCAGAGAAGGTTCGGACTCGCGCTATCTGCTTGGCTATGTTTTCCTTTCATCAGTGAGGATTTCTCAGAAATTGGATTACGCAAGTCGTGCTCTGGTCTATTTGGCCCGAAAGCATGACGGCGAATTAGTCGTTAGGACCGATGCTATTGCAGAGAGCGAGGCGATACCATCCAGTTTTTTAGCTCAGATCCTTCATGAACTCAAACGATGTGGTTTAGCCACCAGTAGAAGAGGTAAAACAGGTGGTTGGAAACTCGCAAAATCTCCCAATCAGATCACACTCTTAGAGGTCGTGGAAGCGCTCGAACCCGATACTCTTGGCTCTCACGCAGACTCGGCCGGCGAGTCCGGATCCATCGTTCAGGAGGCTTATGCTGCCGTTCGTGATGCCAGCCGGGAGATCCTCAAAAAGACAACCCTTGAGAGCCTCGCTGCCAATGCCGAGCCCATGTATTTCATCTAGGGTTGACCGCAGCCTGCAGCAGTAGTCCATTCCGCTATGGGCTTTAGTGTGCTGCCCAACCCAAGATATAAGCTGAGTTACTCCGGAAGTTCCGCCACGGGAAGACACATGACTTCTTCGCGATACTTTTCAGCAAGCGGTGTACTGAGATAACGCTCGGTCGACGAGCATCCTATCGTGACAATGCGCTTCCCTTTAAACTCGGGGCGCTTCGCCACTTGAATCGCAGCCCAAACATTCGCACCAGTCGAGATTCCTGCGGGGATCCCATCAAGTTGAGCAAGCCTCTGTGCCATTTCGAAAGCGTCCTCATTTGTTACCGTGATCGTGCCATCGACAATCGCGGCATTGAGGTTCTTAGGAATGAAACCGGCGCCGATCCCCTGAATTTTGTGAGGCCCGGGAGATCCGCCGCCGATGACGGGGCTATTCTCAGGCTCCACTGCAATTGCCTTGAAATTGGGGTTCCTGGATTTAATGACCTCAGAAATTCCTGTGATCGTTCCACCTGTGCCAACGCCCGCGACAATTGCATCGATGTTACCATCTGTGTCTGCCCAAATCTCTTCGGCCGTCGTCTTACGATGCACTTCAGGGTTCGCGGGATTATCAAACTGGCTAGGCCCGAAGGCACTGCTATCCTCAGCGAGAAGCTGCTTAGCCTTCGCAATTGCTCCGCCCATTCCCTTAGCACCTGGAGTGAGAACGATCTCGGCTCCCAAGCTACGAAGAAGAACACGACGCTCAATCGACATCGTTTCAGGCATCGTCAGGATGCACTTGTAACCTTTCGCACGCGCGACAAAGGCGAGTGCGATCCCCGTATTCCCCGAAGTTGCTTCAATGATGGAACCACCTGGTTTAAGTGACCCGTCTGCCTCGGCGCTCTCGATCATTGCCTTACCAATACGATCTTTAACGCTAAAAAGAGGATTGAAAAATTCGGCCTTTACGAAGACCTCGGCATCGAGGCCTTCGGTCACGTTATTCAATTTGATTAGGGGCGTGTTGCCGACTGTGTCGACGATGTTTTTTGCAATACTCATTGATTAATAGAATTAAATTTGGAAGTCATTCTCGCTAGAAGCTTCGTGGAGTCCACACTCATATTTCTCGCCATTATAACGAGTGGATTCAGCATCTTCTCCCTCCATCGGGAGGCGGGTCGAGTGCCAATCTCCCATCGTGAGGTATCCCTTGGATTCAAGAGGATGCGGTGGGAGCTTCTTCTCGTGAAAATAGGAAGTTACTTGCGCATCCGCCCAGTCAAGAATGGGATACACTTTAAGGGTAGAACGTTGCTGCTCTGCGAAGGTTCGATTGGCGCGGGTCGAGGACTGACTTTTACGAAGTCCACTCAACCAAATATCACCACCGATTTCCTGAATCGCGCGATTCATGGGCTCCACTTTATTGAAGGTCGCATAGCGCCTATTTTCTTCCGCGCCCTGCTCCCATAGCTTACCATAAATTGCTTCCTGATGAGCCGCGGTCGCCTTAGGAACATAACGTCGAAGATCGACATCAAGCTGCCCTGACAATTTTTCAATATACTGGTAGGTCTCGGGAAAGAGGTAACCGGTATCAACGAAAATCACTGGAATCTTGGGGGCGTTTTGCGCAATCAGATGAAGCATCACGGCCGACTGCAAGCCAAAGCTGGAACTCGCGATAACACGATCTCCAAAGGTCTCATAGAGCCAGGAAATACGCTCACCAGCTTTCAGACCCTCAAGAGTCGACGCTACTTCTTTCGCTTCTGAAATAATAGTCGACATCTTTCTAGGAATTGAAAGCTCCCACCTTCAGATTTGCATGAAAATCGAGACCATTCGAAGTAGCTGCAATGTAGCCTGCCCGAATGACAAAATCGCCAAACTTCTCTGCCTCTTCCCGTGTCTTTGCATAATCTTCGATCAAAGGACCTAAGAGGTTTTTAATCTCATTACGTGGCACTGCTTCACGGTAGAGCTTATTAAGTCGATCACCTGCGTGACCGCCACCAAGGTAGACATTGTATTTCCCCGGAGACCGACCCACAAACGCAATTTCCGACAGGAAAGGACGACCACAGCCATTCGGGCAACCGGTCATCCGGATGGTGATCGCATCATGACGAAGCCCCGTCTTCTCAAGAACCTCTTCAAGGTCAGTAATGACACCTGGAAGTCCCCTTTCGGCTTCAGCCAAAGCAAGTCCGCAAGTTGGTAATGCAACACAAGAAATGGAGTTCAAACGGAGCGCTGACTGTAAGTGACTCTTCAAGAGGCCATATTTATCCAGAAGCGCCTCGATCGCGGGTCGCGCTTTCGGAGAAACTTTCGCAATGATGAGGTTTTGATTCCCCGTCAAGCGGAAGTCACCCTGATGAATCTCCGCGATTTTCCGGAGGCCCACCCGAGCTTGGTCGCGAACCCGGCCACCTTCGATGAAAAGATTGAGATGAAAATCCCCCAAATGATCTTCGACCCATCCAAAGCGGTCGCCATTGTCATCAAACTTGAACTCGCGCTCAGGTTCAAGATCGTAACCAAGATACTCATTGAGCGTCCCGAGGAACCAAGCCACAGAGCGATCATCGATTGTGTATTTCAAACGCGCGTGCTTCCGATTGGTGCGATCGCCAAAATCACGTTGCACAAGAAGCACCTTTTCAGAAACATCAAGCACTTGTTCAGGAGTGCAAAAGCCGATTATGTCAGCGAGTCTCGGATAGGTCTTTTCATCACCATGAGTCATCCCCATGCCACCACCAACGGCGACATTGTAACCAACGATTTTTGCGCCCTCAACGATCGCGACAAAGGAGAGATCGTTTGCGTGAATGTCGACATCGTTTGACGGAGGAACCGCTACCGCAATCTTGAACTTTCTTGGAAGATAAGTTTTCCCATAAATCGGTTCCACCTCTTCTGCGGTCGTCTCGACTTTTTCGCCATCGAGCCAAATCTCGTGATAGGCGCCGGTTTGAGGTGTCAGGTGATCGCTGATTTCCTGCGAAATTTTCAGAACATCCGCGTGTGCCTGACTAAGAAATGGATTCGGGTTGCACATCACATTCCGATTCACATCTCCGCAAGCTGCGATGGTGTCCAGCGCCGCAGCATTGATCTCTTGGATCGTTTTCTTGAGCTGCGTCTTAATCACACCATGAAGCTGGAAAGCCTGGCGGGTAGTCAGCTTGATCGTGCCGTTCGCGTAATCCGTGGCCAGATTGTCCATCTTGATCCATTGCTCCGGAGTCGCTACTCCTCCGGGAACCCGAACACGAATAAGGAAGCTAAATGCCTTTTCAAGTTTGTGTTTGCGACGTCCCGCACGAATATCACGATCGTCCTGAAGATAGCACCCGTGGAATTTAAGGAGCTGTTGCTCGTCCTCGGTGAGTCCACCGGTAGAGGTGTCAGCAAGACCCTTCGCAAGCGTCCCGCGAAGGTAGTTACTGTCGACTTTCATATGCTCGTTATGCGCGAGTTTTTTTTCTTCACTCATGGAAAAGATAGTTTGGGATTCCTAGTAAACATCACGCTGGTAGCGCTTGTCTTTTTTAAGTTGATCGACGTAAGCGGTAGCTTCATCGAGGGGGAGTTTACCGTGCTCGGCAACGATTCCGATCAGGGTCTCGTGAACATCCTTGGCCATCCGATTTGCATCGCCGCAGACATAGAAATGAGCGCCTTTGTCGAGCCAACTATAAATCTCGCCTGCACTCTTCTTCATCACATCTTGAACGTAGACTTTCTCCGGCTGATCACGCGAGAAGGCCACATCAAGTTTGCTGAGCGCGCCCGACTTCAAGTGGTCCTGCCACTCGAGTTGGTAGAGGAAATCAAAATTGTATTTCTGATCACCAAAGAAGAGCCAACTCTCACCTTTCGCTCCTCTCTCTCCCCGCTCCTCAATAAAAGCGCGGAAGGGGGCGACCCCCGTCCCAGGTCCAACCATAATAATTGGGGTATCATCACTTACTGGAAGACGGAAGTTCTTGTTTGAGTGGACGTAGACTTGGACCTGATCGCCAACAAGTGCTTCATCCGTGAGGAATGTTGAAGCCACCCCTTTGCGCTCCTTCCCGTAACCATGATAACGAACGGCCGCCACGGTAAGATGCACTTCGCCCGGATGGGCCTTCGGGCTGGAAGCGATTGAGTAAAGTCGTGGAGGCATCTTACGGAGGATGCTCACAAATTGCTGTGCCGTGAGTCCAGCTACCGGATGCTCCTGGAGAAGATCGATCACTTGACGTCCCCAGATCCACCTCACAAATTCAGCCTTCTTTTCGTCGGACAGCAGCGACTCCAAATCCACATTAGCAGCTAATGCGAGATACTTCTTCACGATCGCCCTTGAGAGTGCGGTGATGTCCAATCTGCTGCGAAGAGCCGCGCCGAAGCTCACCTTTTCTCCGCCTTTAATCTCAACTTCCTCGGACTCAGAGAACCCCGTTTGCTTTAAAATATCAGACACGACGTCTTCGGCATTGAGGGGAACTACCGCCAAGGCATCTCCAGCTTCGTAGTCGAGACCAGAGCCCTCAAGTGACAACTCTACGTGGATAGTTTCCTTCGCTGTCCCCTCACCATTGAGAAGGACGTTCTCGAGAACCTCTGCCGGAAAGTAATTCTTTTTGCTGTATTCTACCGAAGGGACGACAGCAGCGGAAGGCGCTGAAGCTACCGAGGAGCCTGCCGCCAACGAATCCAACAAACGGCCAAGCCACGCAGTGTATGAATCCTCGAAATCGACATCGCAGTCTTCTCTCGCGGTGATTCGCTCCGCGCCAAGAGATTCCAAGCGTGCATCGAAGATTTTCCCAACTTCGCAATACTTGTCGTAGGAAGTGTCTCCCAGCGCGCAGACCGTGAAGCGGGTCCCTTTGAGATCCGGAGACTCGTTAATAAAAGAATTGTAGAAACCTTCAGCGGCTTCGGGAGGCTCTCCGTCCCCCCAGGTGCTGATGATTACCGCGAAATTCTCAAATTTCGCGAAATCAGATGGACTTAGATCAGCAAGATTCTTCATCACCGCCTTGACTCCTTTCTTCTTGGCGGCTTTGACCGTGCGATCTGCTAGTTCCTCGCAGTTTCCTGACTCAGTTCCATAAACCACCGTGAGATTCGATGGCGCTGCTACCAACTCCGGCGAGAACCCAGCAAGAAATCCACTTAACCAAGTGCTCTGTTCAGGCGAAAACCCCGAAACCAGGGCGGACAAGGAGGCGCTTTGCTCCGACGAAAAGGGTGCGTGTGATGGGATCATCGGTTAAACCTTAGTAGTTTGATCAGCTTTATCAGCTTTAACTGCTTTATAATGCAAGCGTATCCCCTTTGATGCAACTATTTTTTGCTTCTAAACAATCATTCTCCCACTAGCTTTTGTTTTCCGGGATTTGACCCTAGAGCAAGCGTAACCCTCATTAAACCTCTATGCTTTCGCGCTTTCTCCACTTTCTTTTTGCCATCCCGATTCTATTCCTGACCTCCTGTATCGAAGGAGAAGAAGAAATTTGGATCGACTGGGACGCCTCGGGAAAGATTCGAGCCCACTACGAGTTCCCACCAATTCTCAGAGTTAGACTAGGGAACCCTAAGGTCTTCATCATAGCGATCAGAGACCTCGATAAACGCGAAGAAGGGATCGAGATTCAGGAGCTTTTTTTTGAGCAAGTCGGCTCTAAGCTCGTCTTTCATTTGGAAGCCACCTTTGGTGACGTGACTGAGCTCCAAAAGATCTTGGAGCGGAACGCCGACATTTTGATCAAAGACACCGGAATGGATCCCGCGCAATCCGAGGCGATTGTCGGATCTATGTCACTCGCAATGCAAGGACTCAACATTTCTTTCCAGCGCGAAATTCTATTGGACGGAATGTTTCCGGAGCGAGCGATTAAAAACCCACAATACCTGGGGTCATCCAACTTCCGTTATCAAATCCATCTCCCCTTCCCTGTCAAATCAAGCAATGCCCACGCTGTCACCAATGACGGTAAATCTCTGGAGTGGATCTTCCTGCTGAAGGAGCACACCCAAGAGCCACTAGAGATGTCTCTGAATACACGGATCGCCCTCCCATGGTGGATTTGGGCAATAGCGATCATCCTGATCCTCATCGTAACGTGGCTCATTTGGAGAAGGTTCTTTCAGCGCTAACATGCTACCCTTTTTTCGCCCAGGGCCACCGCCCGCGCGCAAATGGCTTCTCGATGATCACGAACAGAAATGCACAAAGAGCAATTGCCATGACTGCCATGAGCCCAATCAGAAGGGTGTTTAAGGGCCAGTTCCCCAACTGCACCTTGGTGAAAACGAACGGTCGAAGGAACCCGTAAAGCATGAGATTGTGAAAGAGGTAGACGGTGTAGCACATCGCGCCAACCGCAGTGAGCCAGCGATTTCGAAAGATCGCCAAAAGATAATGCCCGCAAAGAATTGAAAGGAAACACACAAGCAAGGCAAAAGGTTTTAGATTCAGTCCTGGATGCCATTCAATCATCAGAAAAGTCGTCGGCCAGATTATGAGACCAATCACATCCCAAGCTCGCGATTTCATCCTCGATCGTAAGTCCTCAAATCCCGGAGAGAGAAAGAAATCAGCCACAAGCATTCCGATTAAAAAATACCCCATTTGCCCAATAACGGTATGATCCCACATCGAGCTTCCGTGCGCACCTGAAAGGAATTTCGTCAACAGTTCAAACAGTGGAATTCCAAGAAAAAATAAGCCTCTTCGCAAGAGTGAATTCTTAATTGCAAAGATCCGACAAAGAAACGGAGCGAGTAGATAAAACTGAATTTCGATTTCCAATGTCCATGCGACACTCAACAGTGGATTGAGCGCGCCGTCGAAAAAGATGGTATGACTGTAAAGTAAACCAGCGAGATAGTGCGGGATCATCTCTGAAAACGACTTACCCTCCCATAAAACCGCTGAAAGGAAAAAAAACGAAAGTGTCAGGAGATAAGGAACTTCAATCCGAATAAGACGCCTTTTAAAATAACTTCGAAGCTCGGGAGCCTCAGAGCCCGCGAAATGTTGATTTGCAAATGGGATCGCTAAAACCATCCCCGAAATCACGAAAAAAATCTGCACCCCAAACCAACCCTTCGCGATGATAAAGTTAGGTAGATAGGTCAGAATCGTCCCCCAACTTTCATGGGCAAGAGTTTGGGCATCTACCGGTTCTGCTCCACTTCTAAAGAAAATGTGTGAATGATACAGCACAACCAGCACGATGGCTAGGCAACGCAAGCCATCGATTTCAGGGACATATCGACCCGAGGAAGTCTTCCGTTCAAAAGGCTCCAGAATCCGCGAACTCAGTGAGTGGTCAGGCATCAGCGGAGGTACGCTAGGCATGAAGACGCGGGACTGACAATAGTCACCCCAAAAAACTCCAATATAAAACTAGCTCGCCGTAGCCAACTCCTCATTACTGACAGACATTGCCGCAATAACATAAGCCGAGGGTTTGAAATTCTCGATGATGATCTCGGTACGATCCTCCCAAATCATGCGCACTTCCTTGATATTGAAATTTGGAGTTTTGTGAGGTGCGAAGAGGATATCGTCATGAGTGCTATTCTCATGAACCTTGAACATATCGGGCACAATATCGCCACCGAGATGATCGTCTCGTCCAGTAGCGAGATGACAAGTCCCGAGAACCTTCTCATCCTGAATATCTTGGTAGGAAACTGGGAGCACCTGAGTTCCGAAGCCAAGCTCTCCCAGCGTACCGGTCATCGGGTCGTCCTGAAGACGAGCGTTATGAGCGTCGATCGTCGCCTGACTACCCTCAATGAGCGTCGAGCGAACGACATCACGATTTTTAACATCAAGAACTCCAAGCGTTCCATCCTCATACTTCATCGGGAATTTCCCCCTTGCGTCCTGTGGCACAAAATAGACTTCGCCCGCAGGTAGGTTAGCGATGTCTGGAGCCGAACCCTGACAAAGACCGTGCGATTTTTGAGCCGATTGGCCACCAAGGCCTAACCAAGCCGTTAAAATTTCTCCGTCCTCTAACTCAAAATCGATTTCCACTTCCTGAGGTTGATCAAGAGCGACCCGCATTTTTTCTGCATCAACAGAAACCTCTTCGTAATTCACTGCGAGTCCCGAGCCGAGAATGATATCGTTCATTCCATGCATCGTTGCGCCACGGAAATTGAACTCCTTGCACTTAGCAGTCAGAGGTGCGGTTGCTGAAAATGTCGAAATACAAAGAATGATGTCGTAGTGAGGGTAAATATCACGATCGAGGGAGAGCTCGGTTCCAGCGACATCATAAACCTCATCCTCGAGATCCAGGTTAGAGCCCTTGCTGCATTTGTAGGCGAACATTTCCCCACCCGACATTCCAAGTTCTTCCATCACGCCGTCCTTCAGGCCTTGATAGAAATATTGATGCGCAGTGTTCTGCACCTTAAAAGCCTCGTTTCCAACAAAAGCAAAATTCTTGATCAACGATTGGGGCTCATCAAAATCCACCAAAACGCAGACCCGGCAGCCGGCCGTTGGTTTGAAGACTGTATGCAACAGACGCTTAAGATCGAATGAAGGAAAGATTCGCTGGTCTGGGTTTAGCAGGATTTCTTCTCGGAGATAGCTAGGGAGTGAGGCGATTGATTGGCGCATTTCGAGTTGATATTAATCTCCTTCCGCCCCCCCGCAACAAATTCTTTATGCGTCACCGAAAATCATTCTATCTCAAGGCCATAGCCACCTATCTCACTCGGTTGATTCCGAAGATCGCTTAAGGTCTCACTGACATCTTCCAACCGTTCCCAAACATCCGGAACCACAAAGATAGGCGCTTGCTGTCGTACTGCCATCGCAATGCAATCACTCGGGCGCGCATCAAGCTCAACAATTTTGCGTTCCATGATCTCATTTTCAGCCTTGATATAGAGTCGAGAGTAAAACACTTCCCCTTGGACATCGACAATTGTTGTGTGGAGTACTTCGGCGCCGAAAGCCTCCAAGGTCTGCGTAAAAAGATCGTGCGTCAGGGGGCGCGGAGGCTCCGCCTTGGCTAGGATTGAATTGATCGAGGCCCCTATCGAAGGGTCGATGTAGAAAACAATCACCTTATTTTCATCTCCTAGGAAAACAGCGCAGCCTGCCTGGGTTGGCAAAAGAGCAATGGGTTCAACTCGGATCAGTTCGTTCATCGTTAACAATTGTTCTGTTTTGGAAGGTCGGTGGCCAGTTTGATTTAATTAAAATTGACGCTCTTTAAACAAACTGGAATTTTTTACGTATTTTTCTGCCCAGTGTTTGATTTTCTGCTGATCTTTTTGATCAAGCGTTTTTACCACTTTCGCGGGACTCCCAAGAACAAGAGAGCCCGGCGGAATGATCGTCCCACCAGTAACTAAGGTATTGGCTCCGATAATAGACCGCTCACCGATCACGGCGCCATCGAGCAAGCAGGATCCCATTCCCACAAGAACTTCATCCTTAATCGTGCAAGCGTGGATAATTGCCCCGTGACCTACCGTGACAAGCTCACCAACATAGCAGCCAAAATCGTCCGCAAGATGAACGACGGCATTATCCTGAATATTACTTTTTGGACCGATAACGATCTCGTTAATATCCCCTCGCAACGTTGCGTTATACCAGACACTCGATTCCTCCCCCAGGGTCACACGTCCAATGATGTCGGCACTCGGGGCGACAAATGCCGATTCATCAATATTCGGCCAGATCTCTTGGAACGGTTCAATTGCCATGGTGTC
Source organism: Akkermansiaceae bacterium (assembly GCA_905182405.1). Lineage (GTDB taxonomy): Bacteria > Verrucomicrobiota > Verrucomicrobiia > Verrucomicrobiales > Akkermansiaceae > SW10. The sequence goes on from CAJJBQ010000002.1 coordinate 373,122, forward strand.
ACTCTAGGAATCTTGTGCTCTCTTGCAAGTTCATCAACGAAACCGTTGGTAATTTAACAATATTGATCCATCTTCAAATTTCTGCGGTGTGCGGAAGAACGCAAAAATGTTTATGCAGAAGTTTCTAATCATCCTATCGGCCTTGATCGTCGGCTTTGCGCTGCGATCGTGTCGGACTCTCCTGTTGCGTAAAATCGGAGCTTTTACATTTCTCCTAGCGTCTGCTCTTTCCTTCTATTTCATTTTTGACTGTTGGTGGGCTGGAGTGATCGGCTTGGTTCTCTGGTTTTTTATTCCCTGGATTGATCTCGTTACGAGAGTCAGAAAATTAAGCCTCCCCCTAAATAATCGACTCAATTTCCGGACCGCTCCCTCGGAAGATTATTTCCCCAATGCAGCCCGCATGATTGGAGAGATCGAGGAAGCCGACTTCGAGCATATCGTGGACTGCGGATGGGACTGGGTCGGGATGCACCAATTCTTCCGTATTTTCTGGCATCCCGAGGCGCGCGCAATCGCTTCTGTGTGCCTTTGCGAGCATGGAAATATTGCCTTCGCATTCGCCACTGTTAGTTGTCGCACGACCGATGGTCGTAATATCCACACCACAAACTATCCCTTTTCTCCCACCCTCCTCCACTCCCCGGAGGCAAGCTGGGAGCACCTTCCGTGCGAGAAAAATCGATTTCCGATGGTGTTTCATGATCACGAAAGGCACCTGGGAAAACTCAACATCAAGGGATCTGACCTCGCGATCCCCGACCCCGACGACATCATCCAACATCTGGAAAACGAGATGAAGCAGCAGCTCGACCACAACCTCAAGCGAGGGCTCATCGAACTCACCGGAGACGGATTTTTCCGCTATTCCAATCGGGGTCTTTTTTTTCTTTGGAAACAGGCAGTGAAGGACATGATTCGACTTTGTTAACCGATGACCATTAGCGACCTTCTTCAGAGCACTAGCGAGGCACCACTCGAAGCTAGCTTCATGGCTCAGCTCCAAAGCGTTCGGGAGCGTGAAACCAAGGGAGGAAAGCCTTACTGCGAGTGGTTGATCGCCGATGCTACCGGTGGAATCACCTTAAAACTTTGGAATAATCACCCCCAGTGGGACGCAGCTCTAGAAGTTGATCCTGAAACCTTTCTCCACTTCCATGGCGACTGGACCAAGAACCAGTATGGCATCGAGGGCAAAGGTTGGAGATTTCGATTCCTCAACGATGACGAAAAAAGTAATTTTCTGGCCGGTGATCCGGTCACTCGGGCAAAACAGGACCATGATTGGCAAGTCATTACCGAAGCACTGGATGATCTTGCCGACCCCCGATTAAAGGCGATCTGCGCAGAATTTATCACGCAATTTGGAGAGCGCTTTAAAAGGACTGCGGCTGCGAAAAAGAATCATCATGCCCGGCGCGGAGGCCTCGTCGAGCATGTCGCACAAATGATGCGATCAGCTCTCGCTCTTCACCCCGTTTATCCAGAACTCAATCGCGACCTTCTTATCGCCGGTATTCTTTTTCACGACTGCGGTAAGCTTTGGGAAAACACTTATCCTGAATCGGGCTTCAACCAGCTCCAAACTCTTCATGGAGAAATGATGGGGCACATTCCTCTCGGTCTCGAATTGGTGAACAAATTTTGGAGAGAGCTCCCACTCGCTCAATGGTCCAATCTGGAGCCCAACTCAGAACATGTCCGACTCCATCTGCTTCATTTGGTCGCCTCCCATCACGGAACCCATGAGTTTGGATCACCCACGCTCCCTCGTACCCCGGAGGCTCACACCCTCCACTACATCGACAATCTCGATGCCAAAATGGAGATGGTGCGCGACTCCTATAAGAATTCCAACGAATCGGCCCCCGGAATTTACGAACGTCAATTCCCTTTACCCACCGGGATGGTCACCCCTCTTCCTTCTATCCCTCGGGAGGATGCGAGCGAAGCGAAAGAAACTCCGCCCGCAGTCTCGGACGAGTTGTTTGGATCTTGAATTCCTGATTCGGTTGGCCAAGCGAACGATTCCCGCTAGCTTTGTGACATGACTATTTGGCTGACCGGATGCACCAACGGATTGGGGCGGGCACTAGTTCCCGAACTTGTCGAACGAGGTCATGTCGTCGCAGGATGCGGAAGAAACGAAATCGAAATCCAAAAACTCAGCGACGAATTCCCCAACTGCTTTTTCATGGCATGTGATGTCTCGGACGAAGGGAGCGTGGAAGATTTTGTCAACGAGGCCAGCGTCAGCGCAGGTGAGCCAGACTTCCTAATCAACAATGCCGCAATCGTTAACCAACCCGCTCCTCTCTGGGAAATATCCGCGGAGGAATTTGATCAACTTACGTCTATTAACATCAATGGTGTCGCCAATTTAATCCGTCACGTTGTCCCTCTTATGCTCTCCAATAAAAGCGGAATGATCATCAATCTTTCCTCAGGATGGGGCCGCTCGACCTCGCCCGAGGTCGCCCCCTATTGCGCGTCGAAATGGGCCATCGAAGGACTCACGCAAGCGCTCTCCCAAGAATTGCCCGATAATATAGGAACGGTGGCTCTCAACCCCGGCGTCATTAATACAGAGATGTTGCAAAAATGTTGGGGTAATGAAGCTAACAGTTTTCCAGGCGCTCAACAATGGGCGATCACCGCAGCGCCCTTTATCTTGGGTCTTACCCCACTGGATAACGGAAAGCCGCTCACTGCTCCATGAAGCTTCGATTTCCATCTGAAACGATCATTTTCCCGCGGCCCCCTCTTATTATGGGAATCGTGAACATCAACGATGATTCCTTTTCTGGCGACGGCACCTTGAACCCGGAACAAGCAATCGCTCAGGCGCATCAACAGATTATCGACGGCGCAGATATCATCGACATCGGAGCAGAGTCAGCGCGGACAAATCGTGAAGCCATTTCTATCGACGAAGAGGTCAAGAGGCTGCGCTCCTTCATCAACCGGTGGCCCTTTCTCACCGCGAAAACCGGCCCATGTTTTCTCTCTGTCAACAGCTGGCGCCCCGAGGTCATCGCGCAAGTGATCGATAAAGATATCGATCTCCTTAACGACATGTCCGGACTTCCTGATGCTCAAAATGCAAAGCTTTGCGCTGTTCATGATGTCCCTCTTCTGATCATGCATTCGGTAGGTCAGCCAAAGATCTCTCACACTCACCAGAAATGGAACGACCTCATGAATTCGATAATCTTATTCTTCAGCGAAAAAATTGAACTCGCGATGAATGCCGGTCTTACCAGAGAGCAACTCATCCTAGATCCCGGTCTTGATTTCGCAAAGCAGCGGGAAGACAATTTACTCGTTCTCCGTGAACTCAAGCAGCTTCATCAATTCGAAGTCCCAATCCTCCTTCCAATCTCACGAAAGACCGTCATTCATGATGTCCTAGATATTCCCAACCCAGTTGATCGGGATGCGGCGACGATTGCCCTCCTTACTCACGGAATGAAGATGGGCGCCCAGATCTTCCGCGTCCACAACGTGAAAGCATCTCGGCAGGCCGCCCAAGTGATTCAACCCCTTCTTTCCTAGGGCTTGCCCATGTAGAGAATCCGCGATCCCGAATCGAGGAGCGCCTGTCCGTTTATCAGGAAATCCATTCCCAAAATCCCATCAACTGGTCGCCCCGTAGGATCAAGAAAAAATTTCCTCACTTCTAACAAGGGCGCAATCGCAATATTAAATGACCGAATATTGACGTTTCCAAATACTAAGTCAGTCAACTTTCCACGACGTAGTGCAATGCGATCCCCGGAGGCATCCACCATCTGGGAATTCGTCGCCACACTCGGAAGCCCAAATCGAGCATAGCTCTCGGTCGCCATCACCGAAATTTCCGCTCCGGTGTCGACGACCCAGCTTGTGTGCTTCATATCCATTGTCCCATGAAGGATTAAGTGCGGGAGTCGCCCAGCTTTTCCCATTCGTAACGCTTTTTGACCCAAACCTCTGCGAAGCCCCAGTGGCTTGGCTATACGAGATGTTGCCCTATTGGATTCAGGTCCAGGAATCCACATCCTACCACTGGGAATATCGATGAGAGCACCGGTCGCGTCCAAGGCATCGAGTCCCACCTGCCCCGCGTAGCGGCTGGTCGATGTTTCCCGAGTTGCATTCGGAGCAATCGTAAACGGAAAACCCTCCGCCTGCATCGGCCCGACACGCAACGTCCCGCGTCCGTGTCCACTGCGGATCTCCCGACCCAACGCCCCACGAGTCACGACTTTTATGGCTGGGTTCCGACGTATGCCCACCCGGGTTGCAATATCACTTTCCACATCCGTGCTATTCGCACCTGAGTCGATCAAGAAGCGCAGGGGCTCTCCATTGACCTCAAAAAATCCTGAAAAGCGGGCATCATCACTGACCTTCTGGAGAGGCACCGGGACATACCCCATCATCTTTAAGTTCTTCGCTCGTTGCCCCCCGAAACTCGAAATAGAGTGATTACACTGACTCAAGAGCAAGCCTGCGAAAATCGCGGTCGCTCCGCGAAGTGCCCTTTTTATCATCACGAGGCAGATCCTAGGCAAAGTTGAGTCTGGCGCAATCCCCCATCGTGGAGATTCTCTCAATCAGACTTTTTTCTTTTGCCATTCAAGGACTCAGCCCCTAGCAATCTGTCCAACAAATCTCATGAGCAAGCGCGTTCTCCTTACCACGACGTCATTCCAGGATACTCCCGGAACCCACCAAGAACTTCTAAATTCCCAAAACTGGGAAATCGTTCGCGCTCGCGGCCCGCTTTCGGAAACCGAAATGCTCGAGCTCGCTGGAGAATTTGACATTTTCCTCTGCGGCGACGACGCCATCACGCAAGCCGTAATCGATAAGTCGCTTCCCCGTCTTCAAGCCATCTCCAAATATGGAATCGGACTCGATAAGATCAACGTGGACTTCGCCACGGAGAAAAATATCCCCGTTCTTTTCACTCCCGGCGTGAATCACACCACCGTCGCCGAGCACACATTTGGACTCCTGCTTGGAATCACCAAGGATATCCAATCCAACGCTGTCGCCGTCCAAAATGGCGAGTGGGTCGCTGGCTGGAGGAAGCCGATCGGAAATGAAATCATGGGTAAAACCATCGGCATCCTTGGCCTCGGACGGATTGGAAAAGAAGTCGCCATCCGCGCCAATGCCTTCGGCATGAAAATTATCGCCTTTGACCCCTATTTCGACGACGCCTTTGCCGAGGAACACGGAGTAAAAAAGTGTTGCAGCATGGACGAAGTGCTTCTCGGGGCTGACGTCATTTCGCTCCACTGCTTCCTTAACGACGAGACCGAAAATATGATCAACGCCGAGAAGATCGCCGAAATGCGCAATGGTGTCATCGTCCTCAACTGCGCTCGTGGTGAGCTCGTCGATACAAACGCGATGGCTGAGGCACTCAAGTCAGGCAAAGTTGGCGGTTACGGAGCCGATGTCCTCGACGCGGAACCTCCTGCACCTAATCACGTTCTTATCGGAGCACCAAAGTGTATTATCACCAGCCACATTGGCTCTCGCACCCACGAGTCCGTCCAGCGTCAGGCCAACCGCTGCCTCCACAACGCAATCAATTTTCTCTCCGGAGACGCGGACGTCCTCTGCGCCAACGGAATTCTCTAATTCACTCTCAATCATACCATTCAGAAACCCAAAATCATGAGCCTCGACATCAAGTCCGCTGATAGCTGCGCCTACGAGATTATCTCGATGGGTGAAATTATGCTCCGTCTCGACCCCGGCGATAGCCGCGTCCGCACCACCCGGCAATTCCAAGCCTGGGAAGGCGGCGGCGAATACAACGTCGCCCGTGGACTCCGCCGCTGCTTCGGCAAGCGCGCTGCCGTCCTCACCGGATTCGTTGATAACGAAGTCGGGCGCCTTCTCGAAGACCTTGTTCTTCAGGGTGGAGTCGATACCCAATTCATCAAGTGGGCTGACTTCGATGGCCTCGGTATCGCTGCTCGTAATGGACTCAACTTCACCGAGCGCGGCTTCGGAGTCCGTGCGGCAAAAGGCACTTCGGATCGTGGTCACACCGCCGCCAGTCAACTCACCGTCGATGACTTCGATTTCGAGCACATCTTCGGCACTCTCGGAGTCCGCTGGTTTCACACTGGTGGGATTTTCGCCGCTCTTTCTGAAGGCAACGCAGAACTCACTATCGAGGCCTGCAAGATCGCCAAGAAACACGGCACCGTCGTTTCCTACGACCTCAACTACCGGCCCTCGCTTTGGAAGTCTATCGGCGGACTCCCAAAGTGCCAGGAAGTGAATCGCGAGATCGCCAAGTATGTTGACGTCATGATCGGCAACGAGGAAGACTTCACCGCATGCCTTGGCTTCGAAGTCGAAGGTATCGACGAGGAGAATATCACCGGAATCGACATCTCTAACTTCAAGAAGATGATCGAAAAGGCAGTCGAAACTTTCCCCAACTTCAAGGCAACCGCCACCACGCTTCGTGAGGTCCACAGTGCTTCTGATAACGACTGGGCCGCTCTCGCCTGGCATGAAGGTGAATTCCACAGCTCAGTAAATCGCGAGCATCTTGAAATCTTTGACCGCGTCGGCGGTGGAGATTCATTCGCTTCCGGTCTCATCTACGGCTTTCTCGAGTTCAACGACGCAGCTCAAGCTGTCGAATGGGGCGCCGCCCACGGTGCGCTCGCGATGACTACTCCCGGGGACACCACCATGGTCACCCGTAACGAAGTTGCCAAGCTTGTCGAAGGAGGCTCCGCCCGCGTGGATCGCTAACGTGGCCGCGACTTCCGCTTGCGCCGCCAAATTCCCCTTTAAAGGCTGGCCTTTCATTCTAGGCGCGCCCTCGCCAACGGGGCTGATGAGGTGAGTTTTTTGAGGGCGGTCTTAATTTCAGCAGGAGAAAAGGGGAGGGCCCGAGAAAGAGTGTGAAGACGAAACTATTGCACACCCAACTCGCCCAAACGCTGCTTCACCCAAGCCAACCCCTCGCGCGCTTCTTCCCTACTAGAATCCGCTTTTAGCAGTGTTTCCCAATGCCCTTCGGACTCCTTCATCAAAGAAATTGCAAGTTCGCGCCGGCCACTAAGATCTGCCGCGTGGCCCAGATCACCACAAAGATAAGCCAGTGATTTTCGAACAGCCGCAGGCTGAGGAATACGAACGTTCGCATTAAGAATAAGAGCCAAGAGATCACGTGCCTCGGTGCCGAGCTTGATCTCTTGAGAAGATTCTCCCTTTTGCCCGACGATCCCAGACAGCTGCCATTTCAGGGATCCCAGGAGATACTTCGCTCGATAATCACCTGGCACTTCATCGATTCCCGCTTCAAGATCAGAAATTGCCTTCGCTAGTAGTTTACTTGCATCCGTGGTCCTTCCGGCATCTCGCATCGCCGTCGCCACAATCCCCTGCTGGCTTGCCAAATCGCTCACTACTCGGAAATCCCCAGGCATCCTGAGGAGAAGAGTCGTTAAATCCGTAATCGCTATCTTAGCGAATTTCTCAGCAACAAACGAGTTCCCCTTTTGCCACTCAGCAACCGCACGAGCCGCGTTAGCCGAAGCAATTTGATAGTCTACTTCCGGGATCGGTTTCTCCGAACTTTTCGCCAACTTAACAAAGGCCTCGGCTGCTTTCGCCTTTAAGCTCGCTGCATCTTGCATCGCTCCCCCGCCTTCTGCCGCCAGCGCGGATTCCAAATAGCCACGACCGAGAGCCATTCTCAACGCTGGAGTTTCCGGATACTGATCAGCGAGATTCTTAAAGCGAGTTAGGCTCTCCGAAAAATGATCCAGGGCCTCTTGCGTGTCTCCCGCACGTTCTGAAACCCTTCCCTTGACAAGAAAGAGAGCCGCCTCCGCGCGCAGTTTCCCAGGAGATTCTTGGTGCCAAGCCAACTTCACTAATGATTCGCTTTTTTGAAGTGCCGCAGAGAGATCCGCGTTGGGATCCTCCGCAAGTAAAAGTAAATGGCGCAGCCGAGCATTGACCTCGTCGATCGGATTCAAATCGTCCCCCGCCATGGAAAGCGCCACCTCGAGAGCATCTCTACCTTTATTAAGCTCTCCGGCAGCAAGTATCAGTTCCGCCTGCCGCACTCTTAAAATGGCTGTTTGCTTAGCGAGATCTGCACGATCTACCATTCCCTCAAGTTGAGCTGCAATCTTCTCAGCCAAAAGCGCAAGCCTTCCCTGTCGATTCTCAAGAGTCGGCAGTCCCACCAAGCCTTTCTCCAAAATCCAGCGGAATAATTCATCGTTCGTCAACTGAGCGGAACGCAACTCATCCTTGGCTTTATCCTGTTCGTTGGCCAGGGCCTCACCCAATTTTTGGGATTTTGAAATTGCCTGGTCTTGCGAGCTTCTTGCCACAATAACGTCATCTTCCAGCCCCTGAATCATGGCCACGGCACTCCTCTCGTAACCGGTGAACTTTTGATCCGCCAATGATGCTTCTTTCTTCCGACTGATCTCCGTCCAAGCCCATATTCCAACGAAACCAAGAGCAATCAAGGCGAGAACCTTCGTGAAAAATACCGCTACCGAATGACGCTTCTCCGCGATCTTTCTCTCAGCAACGAGATCCTCATTGATCGCCTCCGCAGCTAAATCGCTATCGATCGTTTCAAATCTCCTTAGGACCCCTCGCATATCCGCAGGCCGACCGTTTGGATCAAGCGAGAGACAAAAGGTAATTATCTCGCGCCTAAGCTCTTCTTGCATGTCTGCCGCAGGCGTGGGCCACTCCAGCATTGGATCCTCCTCGAGCCCTGCCGCAATACCCTCGTAATCGGCCTCGATATTATCCTGCTGCTGATCTCCTGCGGCTGGGCAGACCCCCTCAAAAATACTCTGACAACGCGGAAATTTCCCGGTCACGAGACGAAAGGCTAGCACCCCAAAAGCGAAGACATCCCAGCGATAGCCCGCTTCTTCCAGATAGCTATCCGGGCTCCTCAACTGCTCCGGTGCAGCGTAAAGAAGTGCATCGCTGAACGAAAGGTGGTGCACACCCGGCATCAATCCACTGGCATAGTCTGCCAACAAAGGCTGCCCGGCTTCATCGATGAAAATATTTCCGGGCTTAAGGTTGCCGTGCGCCACGCGCACGCCATGAATAGCCGCAAGCCGCGCAGCCAATTTGACGACAAAATCCCACGAGTTCTCATTTGCCAAATAGCTCGCCAAATGAGTCTGGAGCGTTCTTGGGATCAAGCGGTAACCCGGCTCGTCGTTCATCTCAGCAAGAAGCGGCATTACGATACAGGCAGGACGCACTTCCAGTGCTTCGGCGATGATCGGAACCGTCGCACTTTGCGCCCCAGCGTCCATGATCCGCGACATCCGGGCACGAATGAGGGCCGGATTAGAGGCCATACTCTCGAACACCTTGATCGCAACCCGCACACCGTCATCGCGCTGGGCCTCGTAGACCACTCCTGCCGAGCCTCTTCCGATCTCCGCTTCGATGGTATGTCCTTTGATGCTCGGGGGTTCCATGGGCAAGCTCTTGGGAGCATCGTGACTCCCTGCCCCAAAATGTCCAGCGATCCCTCTGCGAGATCAGAATTGAAGTTTTTACCCAGAAATGATTAAATATGGGGTTGCCTATCGTAAACCTAACTTGTCCAAACTATTATGATCGACCCCTGCCCCGGAAATCCGCTCGCCAGTGACTACTCTCGAAGAGGCTTCCTCCAAGTTGGCCTCCTCGGAGGTCTTGGACTCTCTCTTCCTCAGTTTTTACAGATGGAAGCGCGAGCTGCGCAAAAGTCCTATGAAACTCGACCTGGGATCGCCAAGTCGGTGATTCAGATCTTTCTCCCTGGCGGCATGGCCCATCAGGAATCGTGGGACCCAAAACCTTATGCGCCTAGTGAGTATCGCGGTCCTTACGGCACCATTGATACCTCGATCAAGGGCATCAAATTCAGCGAGAATATGAAGCACCTCTCCAAGGTTGCCGACAAGATGACAATCATCCGCTCAATGGCCCACGGAGAGGCAGCTCACGAACGTGGCACTCATAACATGTTCACCGGCTACAAGCCCTCACCGGCTGTCGATTACCCTTCGATGGGCGCTGTGGTGGCCCACGAAATGGGACCTCGTAACAACCTCCCGCCATACGTCTGCATTCCGAACGTCCCCAATGAGTTCGCCAACTCAGGCTACCTTTCCTCCGCACACGGTCCCTTCGCCTTAGGATCTGACCCCTCACGATCTGACTTTAAGGTCCGTGATCTCAACATGCCTCAGGGCGTGGACGACGATCGCTTCCATCGCCGACGCAGTCTCCTGGAGACCGTCGACCACCATTTTCGCTCCCTCGAGGACTCAGACGCCCTCGATTCCATGGATGCTTTTTATCAACATGCCTACAAGCTCATCTCATCTCAAGCAGCTCGCGAGGCTTTCAACCTCAAGGCTGAGAGTGAAAAAATGCGCAAGCGCTATGGCATGAACCAGCCAGGGCAGCGCATGCTCCTGGGCCGTCGTCTCGTCGAAGCGGGAGTTCGTTTTGTTTCCCTCACCGCCGGGGGCTGGGATCATCACGATGACATTAAAGGCCAGATTCAGCGAAACCTTCCCACGGTAGATCAGGCGATCGCCGCCCTCATCAGCGATCTCGATGAAAGAGGCCTCCTCGATTCAACCCTCGTCATGGTAACTTCCGAGTTCGGACGCACTCCTAAGATTAACCAAACAGGAGGTCGGGATCATTGGCCTCGCGTCTTCTCTGTCGGCCTCGCCGGTGGCGGAGTTCACCGAGGCTTAGTTCACGGCTCCTCGGATTCTCTCGGAGGAGAGCCAGAGGAAGATCGTGTGGGAATCGAAGATCTCGCAACGACCGTCTACAACCAACTTGGAATTACTGCAGACAAAGAATTGATGGCTCCCGGCGACCGGCCAATTGAGATCGTCGACGGCGGACGCGTAGTAGACGAAATCCTCGCAAAAAAAGCCTGATGAAAACATCCCTCTCGTTGCTACTCTTCGCATTTTCCCTTGTGGGTGCATTTGCCTACTCTCCCCGAATCGACGTCATCACTCCGAGGGGCGGACAGCTTGGGACTGAGGTGAAAGTTACCTTTCGCGGTGACCGTCTTTTCGAGCCTCAAGAGATCCTTTTCTACCAACCCGGAATCTCGGCCAAAGATCTCGCCAAAGGGGAAAACCAATATGCTTTTCAAGCGACCTTTGTCGTCGCTCCAGATGCCGCGCTTGGGGAGCATTCCGTAAGAGTTCGTTTCAAAGATGGCCTGAGTTACCTGCGCACCTTTTGGGTCGGGCAGTATCCCTCGGTCAACGAAGCAAAAACGGATGACAACAAGCGCGACCTCAATGACTCCTTCGAAGCGCCTCAGGAGGTGAATCAAAATATCACCATCCACGGAGTAGCCCTTCGGGAAGACGCTGACTATTATCGGGTTCAGGCAAAGAAGGGCCAACGCCTCTCTGTCGAAGTCGAAGGTCTCCGGCTCGGCCGCATGCTCTTTGACCCCTACGTTGCCATTCTCGATAAGAACCGCTTTGAAATCGTGTCAAACGATGACTCGTCCCTCCTCAAGAGAGACTGCGCCGCCTCCGTCGTCATTCCTGAAGACGGGCCTTATACCATTCTCGTCAGAGAAAGCGCCTATGAAGGCGACCCCAAGTGCGAATACCGTCTGCACATCGGTGACTTTCCCCGCCCCACGTCGGTCTTTCCACCGGCCGGAAGACCCGGTGAAAAAATCGAATTCACCTTTATGGGCGATCCTACTGGACCGATCAAGCAATCGATCACCCTTCCCCAATCCGACTTTTCAGCCTACGCCAGAGCAGGCGTCTCTGCACCTTCAGGGATTCCCATTCGAGTTTCTCCGCTGACATATCTCAATGAAAGCGAACCAAACAACAACACCAAGAAAGCGTTCCCAGTGGAAAATCCTCCAGCAGCTCCCATCGCTTTTCAGGGAACCATTTCTGAAGACGGAGACACAGATTACTTTCGCTTTAGCGCTAAAAAGAATCAGAACCTCAGGGTTCAAGTCTTTGCCCGCGGGGTTCGCTCCCCCTTGGACTCAGTCATTGCCATCCGTTCAGTGAAGTCGAACACGTCGCTCGCCAACAACGACGATCAAACCCAGGGAATCCCCGATAGCCGTCTTGATTTTAAAGTTCCGGAAGATGGTGAGTATGCCGTCAGTATCTACGACCAACTTCGCCGCTTCGGACCTGACTTCGTTTATCGAATCGAGATCGCCCCGCGCCAACCTGCTATCAGTGTCACACTCCGAGCGGCCGATCGGAATGATAGTCAAAAATACAAAATGATTTCTGTCCCTCGCGGCAATCGGCTCATCGCCGTTCCCTTGGTGAGCCGCTCAAGCATTAGCTGCGCTCTCGAATTTACACACAGTGGGATCCCCGCCGGCCTCAAAATGACCGCTCCCCACGCTCCTAAGAACCTCAACGACTTCCCTGTCCTTTTTGAAGCCGCGGCAGACGCCCCACTAGGAGGAACGCTTTGTGCCTTCACCGTGAAGGATCCCAAAACCGGACTCACCGGCCCCTTTAGGGAACAGATCGATCATGTTGCCCTCAACAACCTCGGCATTTTTCATTCCTACAAAACAGAAAGAATCGCCATCGCTGTCATCGACAAAGCACCCTTTACCATCGATCTCTTTGTCCCTCCGGTTCCTTTGGTTCCAGGAGGCACGACCAACCTGAAAATCACAGCTCACAAAGAGGAGGGATTCGATGAAAAGATCCGAATCATCCTTCCATGGAAACCACCTGGAGTGAATGCCCCGAGCTCCGTCGAGATTCCCAAAGGAAAAAACGAAGTCATCCTAACCCTCAATGCCAATGCCGACGCGCCTCTGGGCGACTGGCAGATTGGCGTCACGGGAACCGCTCAAGCGAAGAACAAGAAGGGGGAAATTCGTCTCTCTTCCAACCTGAAACCCCTCAAAGTTGGAGAGCCTTATGTCAATCTTGCGATTGAAATGGCAGCGACCTTCCCGGGTGAAAATACCCAGGTCATCGCCAAACTCGAGCAACTCAAGCCTTTCCAAGGCGAAGCCGAACTCATTCTGCACGCGCTGCCACACGGAGTCACCGCCGCTCCCATTAAAATTAAGTCGGACACCACAGAAATCGCCATTCCTCTTGTTGTTTCCAAAGAAGCCCGAAAGGGAAAACATGCGAACCTCTTCTGCCAGATTTTCATCCCCCTTGGCGGTCACTCAATCGCCCACAATGTCGGCCACGGCGGAACGCTAAGAATCGACCCACCTCCTCCGGCTCCAAAGAAGAAGGAAGAGCCCAAACAAGTCGCGAAGAAGGAAGAACCCAAAAAGGCCGCCCCTAAAAAGCCCCTTTCCCGTCTCGAACAACTCCGAAAAGCCAGCGCCAAGCGATGAAGTTCCTCCTTTCTCTCCTCATTATTGCACCCCTCTCAGGAGCGACCTTCAACCAGGTTCGCCCCATCCTTGAAGTCTCGTGCGTCGAGTGTCATAACGACGATAAATCAAAAGGCGAACTAAAGCTCCACACGAAGGCAGGACTCCTCACCGGCGGAGATACCGGGAGCGCTCTCGACTTCGAAAAAGTGGATGACTCAGAAATCCTTCGGAGACTAAATCTCTCGCATGATGACGATGAATTCATGCCCCCTACCTCCAAGAAGAAGGAACGGCAACCACTCTCTCCCGAAGAGATTGGCGCGCTCAAATCATGGATCGAGGCCAAGGCTCCGTGGCCCGAAAACGTCACGCTTGTCGCCAAAGAACGCGGACCCGTTCTAGAGGATGCTTCAGCACCTGATCCCGATCTTGCTTCCATCGCCGTTTATCCCAGTTCCGTCTCGCTGGAAACCAAGCGCGATTATCACAAGCTCATCGTCCTCGCCACGGGCAAGGATGCCCTCACTCGCGACATTACCGCATCGGCAAAGTTCGAACTTAAAGATCCGACGCTAGCGAAAATCGATGGCTCCACCCTCACCCCTCTAAAAGATGGTTCATCAACTATCACCATCAAATTTCGAGGCCAACAAGTGGACGTTCCTCTCGTCGTAAAAGGAGCTACAACTGGCCGAAAAATCAGCTTTCAACAGGACGTCGTTCCCGTTTTCACTGCCGGTGGCTGCAACACTGGATCCTGCCATGGATCGGCGCGCGGCCAGGACGGCTTCATGCTTTCTCTCTTCGGGTATGACCCCAAGGGTGACCACTATCGCGTTACCCGGGAGCAATCGGGCCGCCGCATCAATCTCGCCATCCCGGAAGACTCCCTCCTCCTCACCAAGAGCAGTGGTGCCGTACCTCACACCGGCGGTAAACTTTTCGACACTGATCATCCCTTCTACGCCACCTTATTGGAATGGATTCAGGACGGAGCCCAATTCGACCCAGCCGACATCTCCCTACCCGTAAAAATCGAGGTCGATCCCAAAGAGTTCGTCCTTGAGGGACAGAACAAGATCATCCCCCTGACCGTCAAGGCGACATACTCTGACGGCACCGACCGCGACGTCTCCACCCTCTCCGCTTACACCACCTCAAACGACACCTCCGTCGGCATTGATCCTGCCACTGGGATCGCAGTTTCAAAAAAGCGAGGTGAAGCCTTCCTCATGGCTCGCTTTCATACCTTCACCGAAGGAGCTCAAGCCATCGTCATCCCTGACAAACTGAAATACGAACGTCCTCAGATCACCGCTTTTAATTACATCGACACTCATGTGCATGAGAAACTCAACAAACTCCGCATCATTCCTTCGGAGATTTGCACCGACGAAGTTTTTCTTCGTCGAGTGACCCTTGATATCACCGGTCTCCTTCCCACCGAGGAAGAACGCACTAAGTTTCTGGCTGACAAGGATCTCAAAAAGCGGGAGGCCCTGGTCGACGACCTTCTCAGCCGAAAAGAGTTCACCGAGATCTGGGTCATGAAATGGGCCGAACTTCTTCAGATCCGCTCTACCGGAAACAACGCTCAAGACATCAGTTACAAAGCCGCTCTCCTCTGGTATGAGCAACTCCGCGAAGAGATCGCTGCAAATCGTCCCTTCAACGAAATCATTCACGACATCCTCGCTTCCCGCGGAGGCACCTTCACCAATCCTTCGACCAACTATTACAAGCTTGAAGCCGACGTCAAAAAGGTCACTGAAAACGTCGCTCAAGTCTTCATGGGGACTCGTATTCAGTGCGCGCAGTGCCACAACCATCCTTTTGATCGCTGGACCATGAATGACTACTATGGCTTCGCAGCCTTCTTCTCCCAAGTGAAAAGAAAGCGCGCCGAGGATCCTGCCGAGCAAATCATCTTCGATGGTGGCGGCGAGATCAACCATCCTGTCACCAAGCAAAAATCCCTTCCAAAGTTTCTCGGAGGAGCAGTCATGGAAGGGAAGGGGAAAACACGCCGACAAGCGGTCGCGAGTTGGCTCACGGCACCCGACAACCCGTGGTTCGCTCGTAATGTCGCCAATATTATGTGGTCCCACTTTTTCGGAATTGGGATCGTTAACCCGGTTGATGATGTCCGCATTTCCAATCCAGCGACCAACCCTCAGCTCCTCGATGCGATGGGAACTAAGTTTAAGGAATACAACTTTGATATGAGAAAGCTCGTGCGAGATATCTGCACCTCGCGCACCTATCAATTGTCGACGCGCGTGAACGTGACCAATGAAGATGACACCAACAACTTCTCACACGCCCGCATCCGCCGGGTCCGCGCCGAAGTTCTATTGGACACACTGGCCCAAACAACTGGCACGCCGAACAAGTTCAAAGGTCTCCCCATCGGTTCACGGGCCGTTCAAATCGCGGACGGAAACACCTCCAATTATTTCCTGACCACCTTCGGTCGGGCCACTCGTAAAACGGTTTGCTCCTGCGAGGTAAAAATGGAGCCTAACCTTTCTCAAGCACTTCATCTTCTCAATGGTGAATCGGTGCACAATCGAATCGAGCGTGGACGAATCGTCCCGAACCTCCTCAAGGAAAAGAAATCCTCCGAAGAAATCATCCGCTCTCTCTATCGTCGAACGATTACCAGAGAGCCCACCGACACCGAGCTTTCAAAACTACTCAACGCAGCCAGTGCCGCGAAGGATGGTGACGAGAAGAAGCTAATCCTAGAAGACATTTTCTGGGCCCTCCTGAATTCCAAGGAATACCTATTCAACCATTAGCGGCAGCTCCCGGGGTGTAACCCATCCTGCCTCGGGCTTCTTCCAATCCGGATCGATTCCTGTAACCTCCTCTGAGACACTGCGAGTAAAGCTAGGCCTTTTACACAGATTCCCCGGGGCTTTCCTACAATCGCGTAGCGCTAGGGCAGGTGAGAAGATCGGCAAGTTCGAAATCCATGTTTCGAATGCCGATCTGTGCTATCAAAAACCACTTTCTAACTTGAATTCTCGCTTGAAAGAACATTGCTTCACGTTCCCGTAACAGAAGGAGCCGATGCAGACCATTTCTCGTTTTCAGCTCTCAGCCCCCCTTTTTTCTTGGGTATTGACTGTCGGAATCATTTTCTTAGCACCCGCTGCCGAGAAGATCACCTTCGACGATCACATCTTTCCAATCCTGGAATCCAGCTGTCTGAATTGCCATAATCCCGACAAGAAAAAAGGCGGACTAGACCTTTCCACATACCAAGGTGCTCTTTCCGGGGGGTCGGGCGGAAAAATTGCGATTACGGGTGAAGGTGCGAGTTCGAGAATTTACAACGTCATCAACCATACCGAGGAGCCCGTCATGCCACCCAAGGGTGACAAGCTTGCAAAAAAGGAAGCAGACCTCCTCCGGGCCTGGATCGATGGCGGCCTTCTCGAAACCAAGTCTTCCAAGGCCCGTAGACCCAAGAAACCAGCCTTCTCTCTCTCCCCCACGACGAACCCACAGTCGAAGCCAGAAGGGCCTCTTCCAATGCCGCGGGATCTTCTTCTGGAACCTGCCGTAATCACGGAACGCGCCACCGTCGTTAACGACATGGAAGCCAGCCCGTGGGCTCCCCTTCTCGCGGTTACGGGACAACGCCAAATCCTCCTTTATCACACCGAATCCCTCGAGCTCGTTGGCATTCTCCCCTTTCCTTATGGCAGCCCCGAAACCGTCTCGTTTCATCCCGGCGGGAAATACCTCCTCGCTGGCGGAGGCATCGGCGGCAAATCCGGAACAACAGTCACTTGGGATGTCACAACCGGTAACGTCCTCATGACAATGGGAAAGGAGTTTGACTCCGTTCTCGCGGCGAGTCTCCGCGCCGACCTCGGGGCTGTCGCTATGGGCGGGCCTTCTCGTTTGATCAAATTTTGGGACCCGCAGCTTTCAGAGCAGACCCTCAAAATCAAGAAGCACACCGACTGGGTTATCTCGTTGGCCTACTCGCCTGACGGAGTTCTCCTCGCCACCGGAGACAGAAACAATGGGATTCAAATCTGGGAAGCCATGACCGGTAATGAATTCCACTCCCTGCGCGGCCATCAAAAATCAATCGTCGATCTAAAATGGCGCGCAGACTCGAATCTCATTGCCTCTGCTTCAGCCGATGGTGACCTTGCCTTTTGGGACATGAATCAGGGAAAGCAGATCAAAAAACAACGAGCCCATGATGCGGGCATCCTCGCAATGGATTACGCCCGTGACGGACAGCTCATTTCTTCAGGCCGCGATAAACGAGTTAAGATTTGGAAATCCGATCTGGCACTCAAAAAAGAACTCCCTCCCTTCTCAGCCGAGATCACCGAAGTGGAATTCTCCCACGACTCGAAGCGCTTCTTCACCGCAGATTGGGACGGCAAGATTCAGGTCTGGGAAAATGATTCCTACAAACAAATCGGAACCTTGGAAGCAAATCCCCCGACCATCGCAACTCGTCTCACCCACTTTAATCCACAAACCGCAATGCTCGCCAAGGCAATAGCAGACACTCTGGTCGAAGTCCCCAAGAAAGAAGCTGCGCATCAGAAGGCCCAGAATTGGCTGAC
Source organism: Akkermansiaceae bacterium (assembly GCA_905182405.1). Taxonomy (GTDB): domain Bacteria; phylum Verrucomicrobiota; class Verrucomicrobiia; order Verrucomicrobiales; family Akkermansiaceae; genus SW10. The sequence continues at coordinate 391,119 of CAJJBQ010000002.1, forward strand.
GTCGCTTAAGAAACGAATCCCGGAACTTAAGCAAATAATCCCCAAGCTTCAAAAAGAGCTTGGACAGCAAAACGTTCTTTGGAATCAGTTTGAAAAGAAACAGAAGCAACTTCACGCTCAGATCCAGCAGCACGAAAAGGAACTTCAGCAGCGCCACGAAACCGTCCATATCCTCTCCAAAGAGCGCGAAAAAATCGTCCCAGAGCTCAACGAAGCGCGGAAGCAAAAAAATGAAGCCTTGGTCAAGCAATTCGATCAGCGCATCAAGGATCAGAACAATAAAATCAAAGCGGGCCGCGACGACATGAATTCCCGGACCATCGCCATTAAAAAGCTTCGCGAAGCGCACAAAATCGCGGCAGTGAAGCGCAACGAGGCCGGAGAGCTCAAAAAGAAGAAGGAAAAAGAGCTCGAAAAGCTCCAGCCTGAACTCTCAAAGCGAGAGAAGGAACTCGAGACAGCGAAGAAAGGGCTGGAAGGGGACGTGAAAGAGCTCAAGGAAACGAGAGAAAAACTAGCAGTAGCAGAGAAAGCTGATGGCAATCACCAAGCTAAAATCAAACACTGGAAAGCGGCTCAAATCAATACCGAGCTTATAAAAGCCAAAGATGATCTTAAGGAATTAATGGAATCCCTATCACTCCTACAGTTGGATTTACAAGTCGCAGCTAAAGAAGAAAATACCGAAGCCGTTCAGGCTCTCAAATTAAAAATCGACAAAGCCTCCGAAACCAAGGAACGAGAAGATAGCTCAGTCTCAGTTCTTCAGGCCCGCTACGAAGCTGCAAAATAGTCACAGCTTCCCATAGCTTAAACTCTTAGTTTGCGAGCTCCTTAAGGTCTGCGTATGGTCCCCTCAATGCGCTATTCTTTGCTCCTTGGCCTTGCTTGCATCACCTTTGCCAAAGCGCAGGTTTCAGATACACCCGGACTCGGAGAGCATCGTTACAGCGAGGACCTGACCGATTCCTACGAACGAATCGACCCGAGGAAGGACGGCTGGGAAAGTGAGCGCCAAGGGGAAGAATTTGCTGCCAGGCTCAAAGAATTTATCGCTGCCCTTACCGATGGTGAGACTCCGGATCCAGATTTATTTACGCCCAATTTCAAGACAAGCCCCTTGCGGCCCATGAATCTTGATGCAATCAAGATTGAAAACATCACCGTCCAACGGGGAAAGAAGTTACCTGAACTGCTTGTCGATTTCATCGCCCCTCCATGGAAGGATTTCGATAGTGCAGTGAAAGTGACCCGCATCGAAAATCTCGTCTGCGAAGCACTCATCACGATCAAGAAGAAGGGGCGCCAAATCAACGCCACTTGGAAGTGTTCGTGGACTTCCGGGTTTCTTCTCAGATCGATCCAAGTCATCAACTACGAGGAAATCACGAGCCCACCTCTCTTGCAGGATGTGACAGCGTCAGTCTTAGGGAAAACCACGGCCTATCAGGAACAACTTCTCCGATCGACCGATCACTGGCGCCTGCGGCTTCCACGCGACTTCGGTCTCGACGCTCCGGCCAATCACGGCATGGCAATCGGGGACATCAATGGTGACGGACGTGAAGACCTCTATCTCTGCCAGCAAGGTGGACTTCCAAATCGGCTCTTTGTTCAAGAAGCCGATGGCTCCCTTCGCGACATCAGCGCCGAGAGCAAAACCGACATTCTGGACTACTGCGCCGCCGCACTCCTAATCGATCTTGATAACGACGGCGATAAAGATCTCGTCCTCTCCCAAGACTTTAAGATTATCTTCTTCGAAAACCTCGACGGCAAAGGTCATTTCGAGCTCGTCTTCGGAAGCTCGACTCGCGCTCAAAGCTTTTCCTTAAGTGCTGCGGACATCGACGAAGATGGCCTTCTCGACGTCTATATCTGTGGCTACAACCCTTCCTTTTCCGCCGCCCGTTCCGGAGCTTTGGGCGAACCAATTCCCTTTCACGATGCCAACAACGGAGGCCCCAATATGCTCTGGCAAAATAAAGGAGACTGGAGCTTCGAAGACATCTCTGAAAAAGTAGGGCTCGATATCGATAACACCCGTTTTTCCCTCGCCGCTTCTTGGGAGGACTACGACAATGACGGCGATCTCGACCTCTATGTTGCCAATGATTTTGGTCGCAATTGCCTTTACCAAAATCAAGGTATGCAGCCAAATGACCTTCCCTTTTTTAAGAACATTGCGGGGGATCTTAATCTCGAAGATACCTCCGCGGGAATGTCGACCAACTGGGGTGACATTAATCGAGATGGCCGGATGGACCTCTATGTTTCCAACATGTTTTCAAGCGCGGGGAATCGGATCACCTTTCAAAACCAGTTCAAAACTGAAGTAGATCAATCTGTCCGCTCTCACTATCAACGGATGGCGCGTGGAAACACCCTCTTTCAGGGAAATATAGATGGAAGTTTCACTGACGTCAGCATGACCACTCAGACCACCATGGCACGGTGGTGTTGGGGCTCCACCTTTACCGATCTCAATAACGATGGCTGGGTCGATATTCTCGCCGCAAATGGGTTTATTACCGCTGAGGACACGGGAGACCTTTGAAGTGTCTACTGGCGACAGGTCGTGTCGCAATCTCCCCTCGATGCCCAAGGCCGTGACGGCCAGCTTCAGAGTTATCGCCAGGGTTGGAAGGCACTCAACCGACTTCTCCACGAAAACAAATCGTTCAGCGGGCGGGAGCGCAATAGCGCCTTTCTAAACTGTGGCGCGGACAGCACCCGCTTCGCCGACGTTTCTTCAGCGATCGGCTGGGACTTCGCTGATGACGCCCGAGCTATTGCCTCAGTCGATTGGGATTTTGACGGCGACCTTGACTACTGGGTCTCCAACCGCACCGCTCCTAGAGTTCGTTTACTCGAAAACACTTTGGAGAACTCGAATCATTTCGTCTCCTTCCTTCTCGAAGGAAACGGTGCAAACACTAACCGTGATGGGGTTGGAGCCCGGGTCGAGCTCCGCCTTGGCGATGATGAAAAGCCAAGAATTAAAACTCTTCACGCCGGCCACTCTTTTCTCTCGCAATCATCCCGATGGCTTCATTTCGGCCTGGGCGGAGCAACCAAAATTAAGTCCATCACCGTCAACTGGCCAGGCGGTGATCCCGAAACATTCAAAGTCATCAAAGCTGATTACCACTATCTTCTCAAACAAGGAAGTGGTTCCGTTCTCCCCTTCTTGACTCCCAAAAATATCAAGCTGCAGCCTGGCTCCCAATCCGTCCATCCACCAACTCCTCTCGCGCGGACCATCCCACCTTCGGGAAACATCCTTCCTCCCCTGAAACTCGGTGGAAACACAGAAGAACTTAAAGCCCCTACTCTAATCCAACTTTGGAGCGGAACTTGTCCTCACTGTCTTGTCAAACTCCCTAAATGGAAGAAGTGGGATCGACTCATTCTTCTGTGCACTGACTTTAAAATTGAAGATCAAGAGAAGGCTCGGATCAACTTTCGTAAAGCGGGATTCACCAACGACCCTATCTTTTGTTCCGAAGAAGAGCTTCTTTCCCTCAACGCTTTTCAGGCATCTCTTGTCGATCTTTGGATTCCCCTTCCTGTCCCCAGCAGCTTTTTGATCACTCCCACTTGGGAAGTCCTTGGGATCTATCGAGGAGCAATTGAGGAAGAGCAGGTTATGAAAGACGCTGAACTCGCCTTGCAGTTCGACCGCCGAGAAGCCGGGGCGCCCTTTCCTGGGATATGGATCGGCGAGGTACCCATTGGCAATCCGATGAGAACGTCCAATCAACTATTGGAACGCGGCTTGGACCAACAAGCTATTTCCTATCTTCAGCGAGCAGTCCCCCGCCTTCATCCAAAATTGAGTCGCTTCGAAAAGGGAGATTCCCTGCTCACGCTTGCTCAGCTCCTAGGAATCAATGGGCGATCTGCTGAAGCTCTCCCGGTGCTTATCAAATCCCGTGCGTTTCTCCCCGAAGACTCCCGAGTTGGTCTCCTTCTCGCCCAAGCTTACCTGGACACAAAGGATCTTAAAGGTGCACTTCAGGCTAATTCTCTCGCTCTCAATCAGCACCCGGAAAACCTGGACCTTCTCGACCAACGCTCTCTGATCCTGAGGCAGCTGAAAGAATGGCTCTCAGCAATCGAAACCGATCGTCGAATCACGCAACTTTCACCATCATCGGCTGATGTTAAAACGAGGATCGGGAGCACTCTTCTCTTTGCCGGAAAGCCTCTGGAAGCGATTCAGCAGCTTAAGAAAACCTTAGCAAAGCATCCTCGTGAATTGGATGCCGCAAATATTCTCGCACGTGTTCTTTCCTGCCATTCCAATTCATTCGTCCGTAGTCCGGATGAAGCCCTCGCTCTTGCCAATCGCCTGTGCCAAATATCCCGCAATCGGAATAACAGGTTCCTCCTGACTAAAGCCGCTGCCCTCGCCAACTTGGAGAAATATAACGAAGCCAAGACCATTCTAAAACTTGTGAAGCAGCAAAAAAACCTCTCTCCTCCTCTTAAGAATCTCGTGATCCTAATCAACAATTCACTTCAAGAAAAAACACCCTTCCGCGAGACCCGTTGGCCATAGCTCGTAGCGATCGTCTCAGTCGGGGAGTTTTTCTTTCTCAAAGGGCGCACAATTTGGCATCATCGCCACACCGATGGATCCTAAGGCACTTCAACAACAAATTTCCGACTCAAGCGATTGGGTCATTAGCATAAAACAGGAGATTTCCCGAGTTCTCGTTGGACAAGAGAATCTCGTCAATAAACTCCTCATCGGACTACTCAGCCATGGACACATTCTCCTGGAAGGAGTTCCGGGGTTGGCAAAAACACTCTCAATTCGCGCGCTCGCAGGAACCCTGCAAGCGCAGTTTGCGCGAGTCCAGTTTACTCCCGACCTCCTCCCCGCCGACCTGATCGGAACTCTGATCTACCATCCGGACGAAAAGACCTTCGCCCCAAAACTAGGTCCAATTTTCGCGAACCTCGTCTTAGCGGACGAAATCAACCGTGCACCAGCCAAGGTCCAAGCCGCGCTTCTCGAGGCGATGCAAGAGCGTCAGGTGACGATCGGCGATACGAGTTACAAACTTCCTGACCCATTCCTCGTTTTGGCGACCCAAAACCCCATCGATCAGGAAGGAACCTATCAACTGCCGGAAGCCCAGCTGGATCGCTTCTTACTTAAAGTGACCGTCGATTATCCCGATCGGAGTGAAGAATTGGACATTCTTGATCGCATGGCTTCCACGAATGCCAATGAAACCACCCGACCGGTGGTCGACACGGCCACCGTCGCGGCCTCCAGAGCCCTCGTTGATCAAATCTACATCGATCCAGCAGTGCGCGGATATATCGTAGATCTCGTGCAGGCCACCCGGAATCCCTCTAACTACGATACAGGCCTCAAGAGCCTGATTCAATCAGGAGCCTCCCCCAGAGCCACCATCAACTTCGCTCTCGCAGCCCGGGCTCGGGCCTTCTTGGAGCAGCGGGCTTTCGTGACTCCTGCCGACATCAAGAATCTCGCTTCCGAAATCCTCCGCCATCGAATCCTCCTGTCTTATGAGGCCGAGGCGGAAGGAGTCACTACGGATGCCGTGGTCCACAGATTAATGAATAAAGTTCCTGTTCCATAATATTACATGTTTCACAGGGAGGAAGCTTGAACCGAAGCCACTAACGGTCAGTCTTTTCTGGGCTTGGGTAGTCACGGAGGTTGCTGACCTTCCCCCGCAAGCACCGCTCGACTATGCCCGTCCATGATCACAACGAGGTAACCGTGTCCTTGTGGCATCGGGATATAGGTGATGTCGGTGCACCACACTCAATCTCGACGGCCTCACCGAACTTTCTGATGCGGCTGCCGAGTCCCTCGCAAAGCATCACGCCGATCTCTCCCTCGACGGCAAATGACAGAAAATCACTCTTTTAAAGTGGTCAAATTTTCTCTGTTTTTCAAAGCATGGTCTGTCGGCCGCGCTTTTTCTTTTGTCGCCCACCCGTTCCGCTAGAATCTCCGGCATGGCAGCGGCTGGCGGAAAACGAAGGAAAGTTACTAGCATCACCGTTCAAGAATTCCTTGAACGACATGGCGATGATTTAAACCTCACGACTGAGCACCCTGTGGTGGGCCTAGATCGAAAAATCGAGGAACCCGCCGTCAATCGACCCGGACTCGCTCTTGCTGGCTTCTTTACCTACTTCGCCAAGAAAAGAATCCAGGTTTTCGGTAATTCGGAGAACTCCTACCTCAAGAAACTCAGCGAGGAGGTCCGCCTGGAGCGCTTTACCCAGCTTTGCGATCAAGGGGTTCCTTGCATCGTCGTCGCCCGGGGACACACCCTTACCCAACCGCTGCTCGATGTTGCCCGTGAGCGGGAAATCGCGATCATCAGCTCTTCTGTCCCAACGATGAAATTCTTGAATGACGCCACTATTTGGCTGGAGAAAGATTTCGCCCCGCGAACGACTCTTCACGGCTGCATGGTAGATTATCGGGGTATTGGTATCCTCATCATGGGAAGAAGCGGTTCAGGAAAGAGTGAGACCGCCATCGGATTGCTCGAAAAGGGCGCTGCTCTCGTCGCGGACGACGTCGTCTATATCTCCCAGAAAGGCGGCGAACTCCTCACCCGTTCAAAAGACTTCGCGAGGGGCTACTTGGAAATGCGAGGAATTGGCATCATCAATGTAGCCAATCTCTACGGACTTTCCGCGATTCGACCCGAAAAGAAACTGGATCTCGTCGTCGAACTCAAACCAGAGACTGATCTCAACAAAGTCGATCGTCTCGGCTTGGAGCAAAAGAAATACCGCATTCTCGACACCAATGTCCCCTTTATCGAGATTCCTGTCGCCCCTGGACGTGATACTGCACGACTCGTGGGAGTTGCTGCGCTGGATCTCCAGCTTCGAAAAGGAGGGTTCAATATGGCTGATGAATTCAACCAGCGACTCCTTGAGCAAATGAACACTAGTTCTAAAACCTAACTCGGAAAGATTTTCGAGAGAAAAAGGGTTATAAAGAAAATTCTTTTACCAACCCACATCTCCCTTCAGACTCTCAACGCACCATAGACTTTCTACTTTTCATGCCACAAAAGGACTTCACCATTACCAATAAGCTCGGAATTCACGCTCGGCCTGCCGCTCAGTTCGTTAAAATCGCGAACGGCTTCCCATGTGAGATTCGAGTGGAAAAGGACGATGATGAAGTCGATGGAAAGAGCATTTTGGGACTGATGATGCTCGCCGCGGGACATGGATCCGTCATTTCAGTAAGCGCTGAAGGTGAAGGGGCGGAAGAAGCTCTCGCCGCTCTCGGAGAACTCATTTCGAGGGATTTTGAGGAAGCAGTCGTCAGTTAACCACCTCTCCTTCACATTGATTGACCGAAGCTAAACGCTTTGGCATTTTTTTTTGCCCCGATGACTAGTAAATCTAAACGTGAACAAATCTTCTACGGCACCCCGGTGTCACGAGGAATCGCGATGGGGCCGATGTCTGTCGCTGCTCGGGGCTTTAGTGCTCCAGGGGTCTACCCGATCTCGCCTGGGGCAGTCGTCTCAGAGCAGAGTCGATTTGATGCTGCACTCACTGTCACACGCGGACAGCTTTCCGTTCTTCAAACGAGCATTGAGTCAGTTTCAGGAAGGGATGAGGCGCTCATTTTTGAAGCCCATCGCATGGTGCTCGATGACAAGAGTCTCGTGGATCAAGTGCATCGGGAAATAGACTCGCGGCTTCAAAATTCCGAATTTTGTTTCTATGCCGTCATGCAAACCTTCCTTGAGGCGATGCGCCGGGTTGTCGACCCCTACCTCAAGGAGCGCACAATTGATTTAGAAGATGTCTGTCAGCGAGTCCTGCGTAATTTCTCCGGTGAAAATGGAATCATCGAGCCTGACTACCAACGGATCCTCGTTGCCTACGACTTATCGCCTTCAGACACGGCATCCCTCGATCGGGAGAAACTTTTAGGCTTCGTCACGGAGGCAGGAAGCATCAATTCTCACACCGCAATCTTAGCCCGTGCACTCGGAATTCCTTCCATCGTTGGTCTCGCTGGAGCGGTCCTTGAAAGCACTACCCTCGCTCCTGCCATCCTCGACGGATACTCAGGTAAATTCATTGTCTATCCTTCGGCTGAAACGACCGATTACTACGAGAAACTTTCAACGAAACGAAAAGAGGCCAGAAAATCGCTCGAGACCATTCGGGATCAAAAGAGCACAACCATCGACGGACACCATATCACCCTTTCGGCAAACATTGAATTCACTCACGAACTCGATTTGGTGAAGAAAAATCGTGCGGAAGGAGTCGGACTCTTCCGCACCGAGTTTTTCCTCCTAGAGTCCTCAAATACGAAGATGCCCGACGAAGATGCTCAGGAGAAAATCTATGGCGAGCTGGCCAGAGGCGTCTCACCGGATCTCGGTATTATCAGGACCTTGGATAGCGGCGGTGACAAACTTTCCACCGAACCTCTCACTCAACCCGAGCCAAATCCTTTCCTTGGTTGGCGCGGGATTAGAGTTTCCCTTGACCGACAAGAAATTTTCATGGAGCAACTCCGCGCCATTTTACGAGCTAGCTCTCAAGGAAAACTGGGCGTTATGTTCCCCTTTATCTCCGGAATGACTGAGATCAGAGAATGCCGAAGACTCTTACAGGAATGCATGGATGAACTTTCCGCGGCCGGAACACCGTTTGATCGAGACCTTGAAGTGGGCGCAATGATTGAAATCCCTTCTGCCGCTTTGGTAGCCCGGGAAATGGCCAAGGAAGTCGATTTTTTCTCTATCGGGACCAACGACCTTATTCAATACACCGTTGCCGTTGATCGCATCAATCACCGGGTCGCGAAACTCTATCGCTCCACCCACCCTTCAGTCATTCGACTAATTAAGATGACCACCGAAGCTGCGGACGCGGAAGGGATTTGGACTGGAGTTTGTGGAGAAATGGCTGCCGATCTCAGCCTCACTCCTTTACTGGTTGGTCTGGGCGTCAACGAACTCTCCGTCGGCCCTCATGACCTAGCGCCAATCCGAAAAGCACTCATTTCGCTTAAGCGGAGCGAATGTCAAAAGCTTGCCGAAACAGCACTCAGCCTCTCCACCAGCCAGGAGATTTACGAACTTACAAGGGGAGCGGCCCAAAAAGCCTATCCGGAGCTTTTCGAAGAATCCTTGTAAGGGAGATCAACTAGCGGATCTCCATTCCGGTCTTCGCATAGACCCACTTGGTGACCTTACCACCCTTGATAAGGGCTTTGGCTTGCACCGTCTTTACTCCGAAAATTGTCTCTGCCTTATAAGCAGCCAGCCCCGTTTGGAAGTCCTCCCCTCCAAAATCTTCCTCTTCTCCGGCTTTCCAAGCTTCAACTTGTTCCAGCTTAAACTCTTTCACTGCGCCTGCCTTGATGCTCGCTTTCATCACCTCGATAATCTGTTCTGGCGTCAGGAGGCCACCACCCACAGGCTCAGGCGTAGGTTCTGGTATCGCTGGCTTGGGCACGTCGTCTACCACATCAACCACCACTGGCTTAACCGGCACAACAGCAGGCATAGAAGGGTTATTGGTAGCGACTGCGGGAGGAGCAGCGGGCCTCACTGGAGCTGGCTGAGGAGCGGAGTTTCTGGCATTTTTGATCAAAGATGCTTTTAGATCCTCCATCATAGCACGTCCAATCACATCAAAAATATTCGTTTGATCAATATCAACCTCGCCTTTGGACAAGCCATCTTTGGTCTCGATAAAGAGCTTCTTCCCATTTCGGTTCAAAAGTTTCACCGTCCGACCGGAAGCCAGAACCGAGGTCGCATCTCCACCACCGACTGCTGGAAGCTTCACTTGACCATCTGTTTTCACTTCCTTCGGCAACTCACTGTCCCGCATTTCTGCCAGATTCACGCGAAAAACCATATCGCGCACCTTCACGTCGCGAACTAACGTCGTCTCTTTTTCGGCCTCACTAACAAGAATCGAACCCACAATGGGCCCCGAGACATAACCAACAAAAAAGAGAACGAGCGGAACTACGAGAAGCTTCAGGTATTTCATGAGAAAAGAGGATCAGATCGGTGTGGACAGATGCTATGGCTTCTCGGTTGGCTTGTCATCTACCAAAGACAGTTTGACCTTTTCCCGTGGAAGCGAAAGGCTGCGGCATGGCTGACACCAAGAACGCACGTCTTTTCCTCCTCGACGGCATGGCTCTTGTCTACCGCGCCCACTTTGCCCTGATCCGAAATCCCATTACGAATTCAAAGGGCATCAACACTTCCGCCATTTTTGGCTTCACCAACACGATGCTGACCATCATCGAAAAAGAGAAGCCAACCCACATCGCGGTTGTCTTCGATACCTCCGCCCCCACTTCCCGCCATAAATTATATCCCGATTATAAAGCACAGCGTGAGGCCATGCCCGAGGAACTCGCCGCTGCCATTCCCGAAGTCAAAAAGATCTGTGCTGCCTTTAAGATTCCAGTCCTTGTATTGGATGGCTTCGAGGCCGACGACATCATCGGCACCCTTGCCCACCGCCACGAAGAGCAAGGGGGCATCGAGACATACATGGTCACCCCGGACAAAGACTTCGCCCAGCTCGTCGCCGAGCGCACCTTTATGTGGAAGCCCGGCCGACAGGGATCAGACCATGAGGTTCTTGGGTTGAAGGAAATCACCAGCAGGTGGGAAATCGAGAGCCCAAAGCAGGTCATCGATATCTTGGGACTCTGGGGAGATGCCTCCGACAATATCCCCGGCGTCCCCGGGATTGGGGAAAAGACAGCCAAGAAACTTGTCGCTGCTTATGGATCAGTCGAAGGGCTCCTCCAGAACACTTCCAAACTCAAAGGAAAACAAAAGGAGAATGTCATCAAATTTGCGGAGCAGGCAAAGCTTTCCAAGGAGCTCGCCACCATCATCCTCGATGTTCCCATCAAGGAAACGATGGAGGACTTCCTTCTCGAGTCCCCGGATGAAGCAAAGCTAAAGGAACTCTTCGAGGCGTATGAATTCCGCGGCCTCACCAAACGACTGTTCGGAAGCTCCAATTCCAGCACGGCCGATGAAAAAAAAGCGGAGGCTCCGGTTTTCGAGAGTCTCAAGACGATCAAGGATATCGAACACGATTACCGCTTTGCTGAAACTGAGGAAGACATCGCGGCCCTCTTGGCTGAGTTAGAGAAGGCGGATTTATTTTGCTTCGATACCGAAACGACTTCGCTCAATCGCTTTGAAGCGAAACTTTTGGGAATCGCCTTTTCCACCAATGCAAACTGCGCTTGGTATGTCGCCGGAGAACATCTGCAAAAATTTGTGCCCATCTTTGCCTCACCAAAGCAAAAGATCGGTCATAACCTCAAATATGATCTCCACATTCTCCGCTCCCACGGAGTCATTCCTGCCGGGCCCTTCTTCGATACCATGCTGGCTCACCAGTTGGTTTCACCCGATCAAAAACACACCATGGATTACCTCTCTGAGTCCATGCTCGGATACTCTCCCATCAAGTTCGCCGACCTTTTCGCCCAATCAATTGAGGAAGCCGATGACCTCTTCACCGCCGCTGCAAAAAAGAAAGCAGTTAAAGGCGACCTCGATCCCTCCCAGGTTCCTCCAGCCAATCTCGCTGAATATGCCGCCGAGGACGCAGACATAACCTTCCAGTTGGCTCAACTTCTCATCGCTCAGCTCAAGAGGGATTCACTCTCTTCCGTTTTCGATTCCATTGAACTCCCCCTTCTCCCCGTGCTTGTCGCGATGGAAGCCGAGGGCATCACTGTTTCTCAAGACGTTCTTGATGAGGTCGGACTCGAACTTACTCAACGAATCAGCATCCTAAGTAAGCAGATCGAAGACGCAGCCGGACGTCCCTTTAATCTCAACTCTCCCAAACAACTCGGAGAAATCCTCTTCGGAGAAATGAAGCTCGTCGAAAAGCCCAAGAAGACGAAAACTGGCCAATTTAAAACCGACGAACAAACCCTCTCCTCTCTCGCGGCCGCTCATCCTATTGTGGAGAACATTCTGAACTACCGGGAGGCCACAAAACTCAAATCTACTTACGTTGACTCGCTCCCCAATCACCGCGCGCCTCACTCCGGTCGCGTCCACACCCATCTCCATCAACTTCTCACCTCGACTGGACGTCTCGCATCTAGTGATCCAAACCTCCAAAACATTCCTGTTCGCTCAGAACTGGGACGCGAACTTCGCAAAGCTTTCGTTCCTCGGAGCGAAGGTTTCACTCTCCTCGCCGCCGATTACTCTCAGGTGGAATTACGCGTCATGGCTTCTCTTTCTGGCGATCCAACGATGATCGAGGCCTTCAAAAATGACACTGACATTCACAGTGCCACCGCAGGAAAAGTCTTCGGTGTCGACCTCGATGGCGTCACCTCGGAAATGCGACGAACCGCCAAGATGGTAAACTTCGGCATCATCTATGGCATATCCGCCTTTGGACTCTCCCAGCGACTAAGTATCCCTCGTGGAGAAGCGGCCGAAATCATCGAAACCTATTTTAAAGAATATCCAGCGATCAAAATCTTCATGGAAGAAACCGTCGAAAAGACTCGCTCCCAAGGATACATTGAAACCGTGACCGGCCGTCGTCGAACATTCAAAGACATAGCGTCCGGAAACGCCAGTATTCGGGCAAACGCTGAACGCGCGGCCATCAATAGCCCCATTCAGGGTACTGCGGCCGACTTAATCAAACTCGCGATGATTCAGGTTGCAAAGCTTCTGGAAGGTCGTAAGTCAAAGCTCATTTTACAAGTTCACGACGAACTTCTATTCGATCTGCATCTCGACGAAAAAGACGAACTCACCCCCCTCATCGTCGAAGCGATGGAATCCGCTCTCGCTCTGCCACTTAATGTCCCAGTCCGCATTGACACCGGATTCGGCTCAGATTGGTTACAAGCTCACTAATCTTGCCAGCCGTCGAACAAACACTATTCTCTCCACCTCATGAAAGTTCTACTTTTAGTCCCCTTCCTCTTCCTCTTCCTTGTCGGCTGCCAGCCTAAAAAATCCGAGACAGAGACATCCATCAGTAATTCATCAAAGGTGAAAGCTGTCGAAAAGAACGCCTCAGACCGGAATAGCAACCGCGACGCAATACCAAGCGTCGTCCTTAAGACGACAAAAGGTGACATCACCATCGAACTCGATCCCGACAAAGCGCCCATTACCGTGGAGAATTTCCTAACTTACGTAGATGCCAAGTTCTACGACGGAACAATTTTCCACCGCGTCATGAGTGACTTCATGATCCAAGGTGGCGGCTTCGGACTGCAGGATGACATTCCTACCGAAAAACCCAATAACGACTCCATCAAGAATGAGTCGGAAGGCGGGCTGGGCAACTCCGTGGGCACCGTCGCAATGGCACGGCTTCCTGATCCGGACAGCGCCACCTCGCAGTTTTTTATCAATGTTGCTGATAACAACTCAAACCTCAACTTTCCCCACAACAACGGCGGCTATGCCGTCTTTGGCAAAGTAACCGCAGGCATGGATGTCGTGAACGAAATCAAGATGGTCCGCACTTCAACGAAGTATATGAACAGCATCAGTTCAAGCGGTGCCATCCAGGCTGGATCTCACCAAAATATTCCCATCACGCCCGTCATCATCGAATCCATCCGCCGTACCGAATAAATGATCTGGCTTTTCCCCCTTCTCGGATTCTTTTTGGGTTCCGTGCCCTTTGGGCTTCTCCTTGGAAAACTGAAAGGCATCGATATTCGGGAGCATGGCTCTGGTAATATCGGTACCACCAACGTTTTTCGAACCCTTGGAAAATGGAACGGAATTTCCTGCCTCCTCCTGGATTTTCTTAAAGGCTTTATTCCGGTAGCCATCGCGGTGAATCTCTGCCGTATCGACGATGAGTCGGTCGCTGTCTCCCTTGCCTTTCTTGATTCCTGGAATGCCGGATTCGCCGTCGACCAACGCCTCGCCTCACAGGTCATTCCTGTTCTGACGGCCTTCGCCAGCATCATGGGCCACAACTACTCGCCTTGGATTGGCTTTAAAGGCGGGAAAGGTATCGCCACTTCCGGAGGCGCCCTAGCAGCCCTGATGCCGATGGGCGTGGTTGTTCTTATGATTATCTTCCTGGTCGTCACCGTCACTACAAAATATGTTTCCGTCGGAAGCATCGCGGGCGCGATCGTGCTGCCCATCCTCACGCTTTGGGGCTCTTGGTTTCACGGTAAAATTGACGATGGCACCTGGAACAAGCCACTCTTCATCTTCGCTGTTATCGCCGGAGCGATGGCTCTCTATAAGCACCGGGCCAACATCGTTCGACTTCGAGCCGGAACAGAAAATAGAATTGGTTCGAAAAAGAAAAAGGAGGTGAGCGTATGAACCTCTCTTATCAAAAACCACTGATCATTGGATGCGGCTCCTGGGGCACGGGTCTTGCCACCCTCATCTCCCAAAATACGACTCAAGTGACAATGCTAGGACGCGGCGAAGTCATCGATCAAATTAATAACGACCATCGTAATTCTCGCTACTTGCCCGACGTTTCACTTTCGAAAAATATCGTCGCCACCTTGGACTTCCAGTGTGCCGAAGAAGCGGATGTCGTCCTCTTCGCTGTCCCCACATCCGCGATTCGCGAGACAGCGGAGAATCTTTCGCTCTTTAATATTCCAGTTTCGACCCCTTTCATTTCCTGCGCAAAGGGAATCGAAAAAACGAGCGGCAAGCGCATGTCGGAAATTATCAGCGACTCCTTTCCGGACAACCCTGTCGCGGTTCTTTCTGGCCCTAACCATGCCGAAGAGATCGCCCTTCAGCTCCCAGCCGCTGCAACAATCGCCTGCGCTCAGCAAGAAGTCGGCGAAGGCCTGCGCGATCTTTTTTCGACAGAGCGATTCCGCGCTTACACCAACGAAGACATCGCAGGAGTCGAATTAGGAGGTGCCCTTAAGAATATTTTTGCCATCGCCGCAGGTGTCGCCACCGGACTCAAATTAGGCGACAACGCCATCGCTGCCCTCGTCACCCGCAGCTTGGCCGAGATGACGCGTCTCGGCGTAGCCTTGGGCGGAGATGTCGCTACCTTTAGCGGACTCTCCGGGCTCGGGGATCTCGTCACAACCTGCTTCTCGGCTCATTCCCGCAATCACCGTGTGGGCCTCGCTCTTGCCGCAGGGAAGACTCTCGATGAAGCCGTTGCCGAACTCGGCATGGTCGCCGAAGGCGTTAAGAATACCCAATCTATTCACGAAGCCGCGCGTAAGATAGGAGCGAGGACTCCTATCATCGACGTTGTCTATGGCATGCTCTACGAGAACGTCCCCCCTCCTGTCGCGCTCGATCGACTCTTCGGCCAAGCGCCTCGCAACGAACACGAATAATTGTTAGCGCCGCGACCGCTCCGAAACCGAGCGAGGTCGTTGGTCCAGCTTGTATGGCTCAGATTTCAACATTTCTTCAATCTCAATACTGGGAAGAATGAGAGTGCTGATCCGACCGGCCCGGGCAATCACCAGTCCAACAATTCGCCCCTCTAAATCAATGATGGGAAGTCCGGTTTGGGAGGACTCCAACTCCATGTCCGATTGAACGACGTTACCAAAGTCATCACGGACCTGATTTCTGCTCCCGCTCTTTGAATTCATCGCCCTAAGTTGCTCCGATTCGGGCTCCTTCGCCCGAGATCCCTGCAACGTCGGCCGGAACTTCAACTCGTTACCGTTTCGTGAAATTAAAATATCGACCGTCTCCCCCGCCTTCAAACGCCGGAGCCGGGCTGAGATTTCATGAAAGCCCTTAACTACTTCACCTTTGATCGCGAGAATCTCATCACCCGGACGCAAACCCACCATTGCGGCAGCCGAGTCGCGAACCACACGGTTAATCCTCACGCCATCGCCGAAATCGTTAGGATGCATTTCGACCCCAAGAAACCCTTGATCTTCAGCTCGCAAACTCCGAGCTGCCACACTTTTCACACCAAATCCAGCGGCCTCCCCATCCGGGCGCACCGCCGCGAGAAAGGCCCCTTCCGGAAGCCCCGATCCATCCACCCATTTCGCAGCGGGTGCTTTCAAGCCGTCCACCGAAAGCAAAACGAGATCCTGCTCGGGATAGGCTCCTAGAATACTGGCCGGCAAAGCTCCCTCCTTGGTTTTCACAAGCAACTTCGGCCTGGGAACCACCTCACTTGCTTTGGCGATCAGTTTACCGTCTCCCACTGAAACTCCGTAACCAATGTGGTTGCGGTTGGAGAAAATTGGAAAAACTACTTCGCTCGCGCCCTTCGTAACCGCACGCACGATCTTGAAAATCTGATCTGACTGAGCCTCCGTAATCGCCTGATCTTTCGCAAGGATCTCCGATGGCACTAGCTGACCTAAAAGAGGAAGACAAGTAAGCAAGGTGAGTGGAAATAGTGATTTCATCGTCGTCGTAAGATATCTTTTGAGAAGGCCTTAATATGCGCGAAGGCCAGCGAGCATAATTTGAAATTCCAATTCTTCTCCATTCCGCCCCACAACCAGTTTGAGTCTATCTCCAGCTTCGTAATCGATGAGAAACTTCCTTAAATCATCTAGGCTTGAGATTTCCGCATCCCCCGTTCTCAACAATTCATCGCCAATCTTGACACCAACTTCTAGAGCTGGTGAGCCAGATGGCATCGCTTGAACCACCAACGCCCCCGCTTTCTTCCCAAGAATCACGCCAATCACAGGACGACTCATCCCATTTCCGTCAGACCCTAAAAGACCCCACTTTTCCCCAGCCAGCATCTTGTTCCACGACTTTTTAAATCCTGTAATTCCTGCATGTCGGTTGATCGCCTTTTCTTCAACATTGATGTGCGAATGAATTCCCACAACCCTGCCTTCCAGATCAAAAAGAGGCCCACCGCTGTCTCCCCCGATCACAGTACAATCGGTCGTAATAAAACCGCTTCGATCTTTCGTCATTACCCGACCAAAGCGGACTGGAGGCCGCCGCGTCGGATCATATCCCTTGGGATGCCCCATCGCGACCACGAAGTCGCCGGTAACCAGTAGGTCTGATTCTCCCACTTCCACAAAGGCCCACGGGCCATCGCCGATCAACTGGACCATTGCCGCATCGCGGGTGCTATTAGCACCCAGCACGCGAGCGCGCTCTTCACGGCCATCTGGAAAAACCACAATCATTTCACGGCTGCCTTGGACCACGTGTGCTGCAGTAAGAACCAATCCTCCCGCAGAGACGGTCACGCCGCTTCCTGCTGATCCGTTTCGGAGGGAAATAAGAGAAACGGTCGCCGGGGTCGCCGCGACAACAACATTTTGAACCCTCTCCTGTAATGCTTTGAGGTCACTAAGACTTTCAAGAGTTGGAGCTGCTGAAAGGATCTGCAGCCCAATGAGGGTTAGAGAAATAATGAGATTGTTCATTGTTACAATATTGTCCCATGAGCATCCCTTTGTTTTAAAAATCCGCAAGGAGTCTCAGAAAAAATCTTTTCTAGAGAAGTACGGCCTTGGCCATCGTTACTCCTTAACTAAACTCCTCTCAGATGCCTTCCCGCAGATCAGCTCAAAAGAAAACCACCAAAAAAAGGGCTGGATCGAAAAGGAAGAACACCAAACGGGCTGAATTCACTGCTCGTCAGTTCTTCTTTTCTCCCTTCATTCTCATCAACTGGCTTACTCGTAACTTCTCTATTTGGATCAAATGGCCTGCTCGCCTCGGCCTTTCATGCTCTTTCCTCGCCCTGAATTTCGGACTCATCGCCGGCGCCTTTTACCACATTCTCGCGAACACCTACGATCTCGAAGAAGTCACCAATATGCCCGCTCGCACCGAGATCCTCGATCGACAAGGCAACATCCTGAAAAATTCCGCCGGTCAGGAAATCGGATTCCTCCACGGAAAAAACCGTCATTTAGTTAGATACGATGAAGTCTCCCCCTTATTTATCAATGCCCTCATCGCTCGTGAAGATGGCCGTTTCCGTGAACATGGCGCAGTAGATATTAGAGGGTTTGGACGCTCCATTTTTCGCTTGGTGACCCGATGGAAATTTGAAGGGGCCTCCACCATTACGATGCAGCTCGCGCGGAATTCATTCACGCTCAAGAAAAGAGATCACGGGAAACTCCTCACTCTTCACCGGAAAGCCCTCGAGATTGCCATCGCCCATCGCCTCGAATCAAATTTCACGAAAAACGAAATCCTCGAGCATTACATGAATCGCATTTTTTGGGGCGGTTCCATCATGGGTGTTGAATCAGCCTCTCGGACATACTTCGGGAAGTCTTCCAGCCAAATTGATCTCTCGGAAGCGGCCATGCTCGCAGGAATCATCCGCGCACCAAATGCCTTCTCTCCCTTCCGCGATCCCGAAGCAGCAAAACTAGAACGAAACACCGTTCTCAACCGCATGGTCTACTTTGAATACCTCACTGAAGAGGAGGCCAAAACAACGAAAGAAAAACCGCTCAATATTCCAAGTGCTTCCGAGCGCCTCATTTCCGGAAGCTACGCTCTCGATTCCATCCGCCGGGACCTCGAAGAAATTCTCGAACGAGAAAACATTAAGGACGGTGGCCTGATCATCAACACCACCCTTGATCCCAATCTCCAGGAGGCCGCTGAGCGGGCGATGGAAAAACGGCTGGCTGCAGTCGAAAGAACTCCCGGTTATAAGCATCAGAAGCGAGCCAACTGGAACAAGAAAGGGAATCCTGCCTACCTTCAAGGCGCTGCAGTTGTTATCGATAACCGCACCGGTGGCGTTCTCGCAGTTGTCGGCGGACGAAGTGCCGCGGAATCTCAATTCAATCGAGCCCTTCAGTCCCGACGCCCCATCGGCTCTATTTTCAAACCCTTCGTCTTTCTCGCTGCTGTAAAGAACGGCTTTTCGCTCACCGAAACCGTAAGTGATGCCCGCATCCGTCCCGGTGAGATCTCAGGCACACCTCTCGATTGGTCGCCCGCAAACTCAGACGGTGAATATTATGCCGCCATCAGCGCTTCCAAGGCTCTCATTGATTCACGGAACACCTCATCGGTCCGTGTCGGATCCATCGCAGGAATGAGCGAAGTCATTGAGGTCGCTCGCCTCGCAGGATTTAATGCCGATGCCATCGAACCCTATCCGGCGTCCTATCTGGGAACCTGGGGCGCGACCGTCCAAGACGTCGCGAGCGCCTACTCTATCTTTCCAAACGGCGGCCGTCGTTTCCGTCCCTACTACGTGCAATCAATCGAAGACCGCGATGGCAACTTCCTTTGGAAAAGCGGGCCCCTCTATTACAAGGCAGCCGAGGCACCTGCGGCCGGGGACGTCTCCGATGCCCTAGAACAAGTGAATCGAACCGGAACCGGACGCGCAATTCGCAGCCGATATGGCTTCAATAAGCCTTCCGGCGGAAAAACGGGGACTACCAACGACTACCACGACGCCTGGTATGCCGGTTATACTTCAAATCTTTCCTGTGCTGTTTGGGTTGGCCTCGATAGCCCCAAAAAAATCATTCAAGGCGGCGAGGGAGCAAGACTAGCACTCCCAATCTGGGTCGACATCATGCAAACTGCCGACCGCCTCCCCGGCTATAAAAATGGCCCAATCGGCGCAGCCAGAGCGCAACGATTGAGTCCCACTCCACCGGCCGCCATTCCGGTCGATCCGCCAAAAGCAATTCCGGTGCAATAAGCTTCAGACTAGAAAATCGTCATCTTTCGCAAGCCCAATAGGAGAAGTTATCGGGCCTTCTTTACCTACATGACTCTTACCGCCTGCACCACTTCATCGTCCCGCCTTGCCATTCCAAGAAATCACTTAAGTATTCGTCTCTTTTTAAACTCTATTTGGTATAAAGCAAAAACCTGACTGACTAGGGTCGCAGGCTCAACCACAAGCGGACGAAGCGTTGGTCGTCAAGATCACTGATCGGTAGCGGCGCGCGCCAGGCACGTTGAGTGACCGCTCCGGTTGCCCGGGCAGAGCCAAGGAAGATCGCGGTGCCGGATTGCCAGGTGTCGAGATCGGAGGAAAACTGGATATCGTATACCACGTCATCGCCGGCGAGATTTGCTGCGGCTGAGACGACGGCATAGTCATCGACTCTGCCGTTGACCTCGATTGCGCGAATGGAGAATTCAAGCTCGCCTTTGGTTCCGCCCGAGGCGTAGGCAAATAGCTCCTCTGAGGTCGCGCCGTTGAATGTGGAAGTGTCTGAATTACCCGGTGAGCCCCCGCTGGCAATACTGGATCGCCAAATGGATGAGTCGTTGGCGTCGAGTCCTGGGCGCGGTGCGATCATGGTCAGGCTGCGGCCATCGAGGTCGGCCGAGACCGGCCAGGGCACCCTGTCGTCATAGCGGAAACTTGCGATCTGATCCCCGTTGGCAGCGGTCAGAGTGATTACTTCGCCGCCGTTGTTGAGTTGACCAGAGAATGTCCCGGCCACCGGTAAGGCGGAGCCAAACATTACTTCAAAAGCAGTAAGGTCAGCGACCACGAGCAATCGTCCACCAGCGACGAGGGTTGTATCATCGGGGAAGGTAAACGCAATACCCTCAACGAAGGCGACTCCGGCTAGGCTGATGGTCTCATTTCCGACGTTGAACAGTTCGACGTATTCAGTGACTTCCGCACTTCCCGGAGGGTTGTAGAAAACTTCCGAAATGACGAGATTGGCGGCAGATGCGGCCGTGTTGGTAATAAAGGTGGCCTGATTAAGGGCGCTCCATTCTCCGGCATCAAAGCTCCTTGCCAAGACCGTCGTGGCGACGTCGATAGATACCGGTGTGTTATCCGGGTTGGTGCCGACAATCGTGATCGAGAGATCCATGCCCATGTCCGAACTGCCGCTACTTCTGTTATGAAGTTCAACTGCGATGACATTGTTACCCTCAACAAAGGCAGAGCGAGGAAAGGTAAAGCTATCGAAGTTCCCCTCGGCGCCGTTCGAGTCACTGAGCGACGGTGTGTCGAAGCTTATATTGCCCTCGGGCATATTGTCTCGCGCAATCTCGATGCCATTAAAATAAACGATTGCACCGCCGTCGGACATGACTTCCACGGTGGCCCCGATGATCAATTGCGGCGCGGCGACCTCGAGTTCCCTGCGGAAATAGACAGTGAGGTGGCCATCCGGATTAATCTCTGGACCGCCCAGCGGGTTGCCGTTGATGCTCCCGAATCCCAATGGCGCGTTGCCGGTCACCCAACTGGAATCGTCGAAGGACGGGTTCCGCCAAGCGTTGCCCATATCGACTCCGTCGTCGAGGTAGCGCCAGGCTGTGGAGCGTTTTGTGAGCAGGGTGGATTCGCTGAGTGAACCGGGAAGTAAGGTGGCGGCGGGGTTAATCGCTCCACCCGCTTGGCGTGGGTCGCTACCGTCCGTCGTGTAGTAGATGTTGCCGACGGCGCTCGATATCAAGAGCTCGAAGTTCGCGGGAACGCTGCCTCCTTGTTGACTAAAAGTCGGCGGATCGAGGTCCGGATAAACTCCTGTGGCGCGGAACTGGTTGAGGGTGATCGGGGTGCGCAGCGGAAACCAGCTGGTGTATTCGCGTTGGAGCGCCGCATCCCAATCGATCAAGGTCAATGCGGGCTCCCGTTTAGCATCACCCCAGCGAGCGCTCTCTGCCTTCATGGCCTCACGGATGCCGTCGGCTCGCGCCGCCCATTGAGCAGCGCCATTCTCCGGGGTGAGCGCACCCTCGTTAAAGAGATGATAGTAGGCGCGGTCGGCGAAGCGGATGGCGTATTCGTCCCTGCTGTTGGCGTTGGTGCGTAGGTCGGTGTGGATTGCGGTTGGGGCACGCGGGGTATTCTTGTCTGATACGTTGCTATTGACGTCGCTATTGAAGGCATTGAGACCGGCGCGTTCAGCGTCGTGGCAAAAAAACATGTATTTCCCCGGAGGATTGATGCGGCGCATGGCGCGCACATTATTTTGATCCCAGTCGGCGTTGCCTGCGTGGAAATTAAGTAGGACATAGTCAATGTAGGAATCGAGATCGAGATACTGCTCAACGGTCGCCAAGTCTCCCGCCTCCGCAGCATCTAGCGTCGCCTGCCAGCTGATCAACATACGTGCAGATTCCTCCGAGGGCGTGCCTTTGATAATCTCAATCTTATTTCCGCCGACGATGCGAAACCCTTCCCAATCGTCGTCTTCCCCGCCGAAGCGCTCGGCGGCCCACTCCTCCTCAATGCGCTCGAAGAGGTGGTGCATCCCCCAATAAATACCATTAAAATAAACGTGTACTTCACGCTGTAAAGCTTCCGGGTACCCCATTGCGAAGTAGGCATCGCGGAACCACTGATCGCGGATATACATCGCATTATTATAGACGGACGCATCCGGATGAACCCATGAGTTACCATTACCTCCGCGGATCACGATCTGATTGAAGATTTTAGTGGCGGCATCGGCGCCAAATAGAGAGAAGTCCAATTTTCCGTCCCCATACTCTTTGCGGAAAGCGATACGGAAGTTGTGTTTTGGCCTACTCGTGTTGCGCGAAGCGTTGCCATTCATCCGCATACCGGCGTCGAGTTGAATCGGTCCATCGTCCTCGAACCCGAGCATCTCGATCGACACCGGGCGTTCCGAATTCGGCCCGGCATCGACGGGATTAACCTGGATACCGGTCTGCTGATCGAACAGGTTAGCAATGTCGGTGACGATCGAAATCGTAGGGATATCGAGCAGCGACGCCTCAATTTCCTCCCGGCTGTAGATGGGCCCAACGACGTTGGGATCCATGGCGTAGTCGCCCCCGATGACGTTACCGTTCCGGGTGATCCACGGCAGCGGGTAGCCCTCTGGTTCGGCCGGTTGATCGGCAACGTCGGCAATGAAAAGGTAAGTCTGGGTATCGACATTCGTGGGACGTTGACCGTTTTTAAATGCCGCGACCCTGAGGGGGGTAGTGGTTGAAATATTGACGGATCCGGAAGGTGGGGAAACGTCATTTCGCGGGGGGATTTGGGTCCCAAAATCGAGAGTAGGAGTGTCGCCGTTGGTAGTATAAACGATCGTTGCGCCTGGGGTCGCGCAGGAAATGGTGACGTCAAAAGGAGCATCGAAAAATCCGCGATCGACATCAAAAACTGTGTCGACAACGAAGTCCGTGAACTCGACCTCAGCGTTCGGAAAACTGGGTGTCGGAGACTCCAAATAACCGTTCAAGATCCCACCGGAGAGGTTGCGCGTTTCTGCTGTCAATTTCGGGACAAGGAGAATGTCGGAACTCCCTGCGGTTCTATTTAGCAGGTGGAAGGCGAGGAGGTTTTTCCCGCTGACGAGTTTACCGACGAAATCGATTGGGAAGGCCTTCATGGAATCGCCTTCCCTGATTTCCCTGCTCCCGGTGGCAAGTTCCCCGACCGTCAATGGGTCCGGTATATTCTCGGAGGCGACGAGAGAGCCGTTCAAATAGGCCGCAAAACCGTCTTCAAAAAACAGCTCGAGCTTCATTGATACGATCTTCGCAGGGTCGTCGATAATAAAAGGCACTCGGATTAGCGCGGACGCGGTCGTCAAGAGCATTACTGATTCCATATTGCCGCCTGCACCGACGTAACCGGGGAAATCGTAGCCGAAGCCGATGCCGGTCTGCGCTTTAGACCATGCAGAGTCGTCGAAGTTCAACCCCTGCCAAGTGTCGCCTATGCCGACCGTAGGTGCCAGCCAGGTTGCCGCAGTCGGCCAAGAGACGAGCGTCTCGGTTTCGGTATTGGCGTTCGTGCCGCTCCCGTAAGCGACACCGTAAAATTGCTTTGGGTATTGCGGTGCAAATTCGGTAAGGACGTCCGAGCCGCCGATCAACGCCAGATATTCCCCTCCGGCAGAAAGTGAGAAATTAGTATGCAGTTCGGAGCCCCCCACGCGGCGGTCCTTCCCGGAAGCGAATACGACAAAGTAACCACCCGGTGGAATCTCTATATCGGGCAATGCCCACTTGGTGGGTTGGGTCGGGCTATCCGTAAGATAAAGGCCGGCGGTCGAGGCCGTGTCAGCACCTGGGTTATTAATTTCGATCCAATCTGTAGCGTCACCATCCTCGTCGAGCGTGGATCCGTCGTTGTCTGCAACGAATTCAGTGATCACGAAATTCGCAAGAAGGGAATTTGGAGCCAGAATTGCCAGCAAGAAGGTCAGTAAAGGAAAATGCATCTCATAAAGTTTTGATCCTAACCATCCAAAGAATCAAAGACAAAATTCTAATAAAGAAGTAGGTGCCCGGAGACAACTCCTTTCCTTGAAACGGTTAATACTGCCTTGGCTTTTCATGTAGAGGACTTTATCCACCTTCCTAATGATGTAAATACTGGGAATTTTAATGCTTCTTATCTCCCCCGTATTTGAAGATAAAAAAATTGGAGTATAAAAAAACAGAGAAATAAATTTGCCCCCAAGGGCGGCTAGAGTGTTATTATTACAACCGCTCCGAGCAGTGTGAATCTCACTCAGTGGCCCTATTCCGATTCCCTAAATGGAGCACTTTTGCACTCCAATCTAACAGAAATCTCATAAGTTCGATTCGATCAGTAAATTTTCAGCCTTCAAAACACGTGAAGCGAGTTAGATTTTGTTTGGGTTCTGTCGGCCAATAAGACAGCGTCTCCATCGCCAACACGGTGGCAATAGAGCAAATCGGCACCGCAGTATTGGCAAAAAGATTATACCTCGGTTTCTCACTCTCCCCGCTATGCCTGAAGATTCGAACACACAAGAACCAGACTCACAATCGCTTGCAGACCAAGCAGAGGCGATCGACTCCAAAATGTCGAATCTTGCCCAAAGTCTCTCCTCATGGATCGGTAACCAGAATTGGGTCCCGGATTCTCTGAACAATCCCGTGGTGGTTCTCATTCTGCTCTTAGGAATACTGGGTATTTCTGCCATCATCTATCTCGTTTTTCGGCCTCTTATTCTGCGCTGGGTTAAGCATTTTGTCGGCAAAAGCGCTATCACCTGGGATAATGAACTTATGGGCCATGGAGTTTTTAGATGGATCACTCATCTACTTCCCGGCGTTTTTATCTTTCTAGTCGCACCAGGTCTTTTCGAATCAGCACCCTACTTCGGAAAGATCCTGCGAACCGCTTCCGCGCTCTACATTCTTGTCGCCTGTTATTTGGTTTTTGATTCGATGGTCAATGCACTCCAGACAATCTATTCGAGAACTCCTGCAGGAAGAAAAATCAACCTAACCACTTTCGCACAGGTCGCCAAGCTACTAGCCGCTCTTATCGCAATCATCCTCTCCCTGGCCGTGATTTTTGATAAATCTCCGCTCGTTCTTCTAGGTGGCCTTGGAGTCTTCGCGTCCGTGCTGATGCTCGTTTTCAAAGATGTCATCCTCGGCTTCATCGCCGGAATTCAACTTGCAACCAACCGAATGCTTGCGCGAGGTGACTGGCTGGAAATGCCTAGCCATCAAGCGGACGGAAATGTGGAACTAATCGGACTCACCACCGTCAAGGTGCGAAATTGGGATCGGACGGTCACGACTATTCCCACCTATGCGTTGATCAGTGATTCGTTCAAAAACTGGCAAGGAATGTCAGAAAGCAATGGGCGCCGAATCAAGCGTAGTTTCCTGATCGACAGCAATTCGATCCGACTTTGCGACGAAGAGATGCTCGAAAGATTTGGGGAAATTGAGCATATCTCTGAATACCTCGATGCTAAAGAAAAAGAAATCAAGCAGTCTAATTCAAAAATCAGGGAAGCCCGTCTCAATAACCGAGTGAACGGCAGACGCCTTACCAATGTCGGGACCTTTCGCGCCTACATCGAGGGTTATCTCAAGACCCACCCAGACATCAATCAGGAGATGACTCTTCTCGTCCGCCAGCTGGACACCAAGGGACGTGGCATTCCGATTGAGATCTACTGCTTCAGCTCTAACAAAGAGTGGAATGCCTATGAAAGTATTCAGGCCGATATTTTTGATCACCTTTATGCCGTGACCCCGGAGTTTGATCTGCGAATCTTTCAGGAACCAACGGGCTATGATTTCCAGCAGCATACTTTACCGAAATAGCCGGTTAGTTCATTGAATATTTCGATCTTTGTGTTTTCATCCGACTTTCCTAGAAATCCTGAGCAGACACCCTCGAGCTCAGCGGAACGAAGTTTTCAATCTCAGAAATTTCTTCATATCCTTGTTCAATGGCGTTGCCGTGGGGAAGGTGTTCACTGACACCGCGATGGCATCTTCATTCTGCCAAGTCTGAAGGTCGGGCCTTGGCGAACTGGAGGACTGGACTCGGTCGGCGAAGCGCCGGGGGCTTGTTCGAAGTGGGCGCTCTGGCAATCGGCGTTACTGTCGGTAATATTATTTTCCACTTTCCAAGCCAAGTAGCTATCGACCTACGCGGCATCGCCGCCTACGCCAAGGCCAAGCTACGCTACTTCCTAGTAAGGGAACTAGGCACCGCCTCCTACCATCACTGGATCGCCCGGCAGCGCGATCCCTAGCATGCGCCAGCAAAACGACTCATTCTGCGTCCGGCCCCTGCTGCGACACCTCAAGGACTCCGAAGACAAGTTCTCAAGCTCCGGTCTTTTTCAAAGCCTAGGCACCATCGCCCACCTCGACCATCTCAAAGAGCGCGTAGCGGGCGCAGCCATGGCGCCTTGGATGAAGTTGGGGAAAGCCAAAGCCACCCCAATCCTCACCGCCCTCACCGCCCTCACCGCCCTCACCGCAGCCGATTCCGACTCAGCCCAAGGGAAATCAGGTCTATTCGCCATCGATTAAATCAGTAAAACGCGCCACCCACCAACGCACCTGCTAAAGTAAATCACCTACGCAACCTATTCCAAGATCTAGAGAAATAGCTGAAGGGATTCTCGGATGAATTGAGAGTAATACAGGTGCGCGTTAAAGAAGCATTGGAGTCCAAGAAGGCTGAGGAGACGTCGAAAGAAGCTCCCTCCCACCCCCGTTAAGCTAATCAATTGAAACCCGAAATACCTTGAGATATCCGAAAATTAATTCGAGCCGGCAAATGCCGGTTATCGAGCTGGACGATGCTGATCTCGGACGCTATTAATTAAAGAGAGCCTTCTCCCTTATGAAAATCTTCACCCTACTCATTGTCGGGGCATCGTTTTTGGCCTCCCTCGCGGAGCTCATGGCTTCGCCAATCATCTCGGAATTTATGGCTTCCAACGATGCCGGTTTAGCAGATGAGGATGGCGATTTTTCCGATTGGATCGAGGTCCACAATCCTGATGCGACGGCGATAAATCTCGACGGGTATTTTTTGAGCGACGATACCGCGGACCTCAGAGGCTGGGAATTTCCCGCCGTGACCATCGAGCCTGGGGCTTTTTTGGTGGTGTTCGCATCAAACAAAGATCGCTCAGATCCGGCGGGCGAGTTGCATGCAAATTTCAAACTGTCGGCGAACGCTGGCTACTTAGCGCTGGTAGCGGCAGATGGTTTGACGTTGCTGAGTGAATTTGGGCAGATCTACCCACCTCAGTTCGAGAATCAATCGTATGGTGTAGGAACCTTCGGCAGTGTAACGCAGGAGGGGTTAATTGATCTGGGTTCGACGCTACGCTACCTCGTCCCGCTAGACGGGACGCTGGGGACGACCTGGACGGACGAGCCGATGCAGTTCGATGATTCTTTGTGGACTGAGGCGCTCGCGGGTATCGGCTGGGAGTCCAATGGGGGAACCCTGGAGCCGGCGATCGCCACCAACATCTCCGACGAGATGAAAGCAAAGAACGCCAGCGGGTATTTTCGTTTCCCATTCACGTTCTCCAGCACTGGAAAGCAGCTGCAATCTTTGAATTTAGCTTTGCACGTGGATGATGGTTTTGTCGCCTATATCAATGGCGTGCGCGTAGCCTCGCACAATGATCCGACGCCCCTCGAATGGAATTCTCAAGCGACGCGTAGCGACGGAGACCAGTTTCTCTTAGATAACCCTAGCACGCACACAATCGCCGCCACGCCGGGGCTTCTGGTCGACGGTGAGAACGTCCTGGCGATCCAAGGGATGAACATTAGCTCGGGGGGCTCGGACTTCCTTCTCGACTCGATGCTGGTGGCTGAGGTGATGGATTCGACCGGCACCAAGCGCGAAGGTTACTTTAAAAGCCCGACGCCCGGCTTGCCAAATTCAGGTGGCCAGGCAACGGGACCCGTCTTTCTCGACGTGACGGACAAGCCGACACGTCCAGTAGCCGGCACCGACCTTGTGATCACGGCTCAGATGGGTCCCGTGGCGGCACCGGTCGACACAGTGACGATGTCCTACCGGGTGATGTTTGGCGCGGAGACGACGGTCGCGATGGCAGACGACGGGGTGGCGCCCGACACGCTCGCGGCCGATGGATTTTTTACCGCGGTGATCCCGGGCGGCGAGTTTGATCATGGTGAGATGATCCGCTGGCGGTTCCTGGCACGCGATGGGATCGGTCTAGAATCTAGGATGCCGCCATTTCGTGAACCTCTCGACTCCCACCAATATGTGGGCACGGTAGCAGTGAACCCGGATACCGAAAGCTTGCTGACGGTGGTCGAGACATTTTACCAAAATCCGGGAGCGGCTGGTGGCACAAGCGGCACACGCGGTGCGGTTTTCTACCTTGGCGAATTATACGACAACATCTACGTGAATCGCCACGGGCAATCGACGGGAGGATTCCCGAAAAAGAGCTTCAACCTCGATTTCAACAAGACACAGCGTTTCCTCTGGCATCCGGATGAAAAGCGCGTCAAGGACATCGACCTGCTTACCAACTGGGCGGACAAATCCAAGGCACGCCACGTTCTCTCTTGGGAGATCATGCGTGAGTCTGGCGTGCATGCGCACTTTGCCTTCACGGTGCGCGTGCAGCAGAACGGCGAGTTTTTTAGCACGGCGGACTTCGTCGAGGACGCCGACGACATCTACCTCGAACGCGCCGGGCTCAATCCGGATGGAGCGCTCTACAAGATGTACAACAACACGCTCGCGGTAGGCAACAGTACGGTCTCCTCAGCAGTCGAGAAGAAGAACCGGCGCGAAGAGGATAGTCAGGATCTCAAGGATTTCATCACCGGCTTGAATGCCGGCAACGCTAACCAGCAGTGGTCGTTCATCTATGACAACGTGAACATCCCAATGATGGTCAACATGTCGGCCGCGAACTGCGTTGTGCGCAACACTGATATGCACCGAAAAAACTGGTATATTTATCGCGACAGCGGACGCACCGACGAGTGGGCGACACTACCGTGGGATCTTGACCTCGCGCACGGGCGCAAGTGGAATTCGTCCAACGCCTACTTTGACAACGCACTCTTCACCAATGGCGTGATCCAGGTCGGAACAGCGGTGACTTTGATTCAGAAAATGTGGGCGCGCCCCGAGGTGCGCGAGATGCTGAACCGTCGCATCCGCACTCTCAGTGATCAGTTTCTCAACCACCCGGATACGCCATACGAGCAACGCTACTTCGAGCGCCGCCTCGACGAAATGCTAGCAGCGATCGACCCCCCGGGTCTCTCGCCATCGGACGCTCAACGAGATTTTGAGAAATGGGGCTCGTGGCTACAGAACGGTAACAAGGTGCCTTTCACGAATCCCAACCCGCAGGTCGAATCGATGGCCGAGGGAGTGGAACGTTGGAAAAATGAGTATCTCCCCGGGCGCCGTAACGAAATCTATAACCGCCAGCCCTCCATCCCGGAGAGCCAGACTGGGCTAATCAAATATACCTACAAAAATCTTTTCGGCTCTGGAGCGCCAGTGCAAGTCAAGGTACCTACGGATGGCTCTGATGACGCGACATGGATGATGATGAACTTTAACGATTCCAGCTGGACAGCTGGTGTTACCGGGGTGGGCTTCGACGGATCAAAATACGTGCCACTCATTGGCGTCAATACTAGCGAGGAGATGCGAGGTGCGATCCCGAGGACGAGCGCTTACATGCGCATCGAGTTTCAAGTCGATGACCCCCTAATCTACCAGAAGCTGCAGTTACACATGAAATTCGACGACGGCTATATCGCTTACCTGAACGGCGTTAAAATCGATGAGCGCAACGCTCCAATCACCCCTGCTTGGGATTCCTCGGCCACCACAGCTGGCCAAGAGGCCACGGTTGATACGTATGAGGTGTTCGACGTCAGCTCCTCGGTTAGCGAGCTGGTTGCAGGCACGAACGTGCTCGCGATCCACGGTATGAATGGTTCAGCGAGCAGTAGCGATTTCCTGATCCTTCCGGAGTTATCTGCCGGCTTTCCTGATTCAGACCGCTACTCCGAGCCGCTGATCGAGTTCGGAACGATCGAGTTCGATCCAGATTCTGGTAACCAAGACGAGGAATACATCGAGATAATCAACAACAACAATATCGCTGTCGATATTTCCAACTGGACGCTTGGTAGCGGTGTCGAGATTTTGTTTGCTGGCGGGACAGTGATTCCTGCCAACTCCAGCCTCTACGTGAGTCCCGACGTGAAAGCGTTCCGCGCCCGCACAACGAGTCCAAAAGGCGGCGAGCGGCGTCTCGTTGTGGGCGCATACAACGGGCACTTGTCTAGCTTCGGAGAAAGCCTCGAACTGCGCGATGCGCTTGGCGTTCTCAATAACTCTGCCAGCTATATCGGGGAACCGAGCGACGCCCAGAGATATTTAGTGGTCACCGAGATCATGTATCATCCGGAGCCGGAAGGAACGGCGGAATACCTCGAACTGATGAACATTAGCGACACGGTGACACTCGATCTGATTGGGGTGAATTTCACCGAGGGGATCACCTTCGATTTTACCGGTGGTGGCGTGACCAGCCTCGCTCCGGGAGAACGTGTTCTCGTTGTCCGGAATATCATAGCCTTCGAGGCCGCGCACGGGGTGGGCCTGCCGGTCGCTGGTGTGTTCGCCTTGGCTAGCAGTCTTGGCAATGGTGGGGAATCGCTGAAGTTGGAGGACGCGGGAGGCGGCACAATCAAAGAATTCACCTACAACGACAAGGCGCCATGGCCGACTACGCCTGACACCTCAGGCTATAGCTTAGTGCTGATTGCGCCGGACACGAACCCCGACTCATCGGAGCCCTTGAACTGGCGCGCGAGTGCCGCAGTCGGCGGCACACCAGGCGGATCTGATGCTGTGAACTTCAGTGGTGACCCTGCGGCGGACGCCGACGGTGACGGTCTGAGCGCCCTGGTCGAGTATGCCTTGGGGAGCAGTGACGTCGATGCGACTTTCGGTAATGACGCTACCTCTGCAGGCTCGGTGGAGATCGGCGGCGCCTCCTACCCGACGTTTAATTACCAATTGAACCCGGCTGCAGAGGATGTCAATCGATCGGTCGAAAGTTCGGTCGACTTAGTGACTTGGACGGATGCGGACGCTCAGTTGGTAAAACTCGCAAGCGCTGTGAATGCCGATGGCACGGTGACGAAGACGCTGCGGTTAGCAAGCCCGCTCACGGGCGAGTCAAAACTGTATTTCCGCCTGCGGGTCGAATTGCGCTAATCCGGATCACACCGGTGGTGTATCGAGGGATCGGTCATCGCCTTCCAGCTTCTGTCTTCGACGAGGCTGGGGTGGGGACCTCCGAGACGTGCCGGAGAAAGGTGGCGTTGTCGACGGAAGCGAGTTCCCTTTGTTCGGAGCTTTGAAGAACGGAGCTGATGAGTTCGTAGAACTTTGGGCCTCGCAGATAGGGCTTCCAGAGGGGCGCGTGCATGGATTATATTTCTGTCATGCCTCCCCGATCACATCTCCCGATTCTCTTTCTGTTTCTGATCTTGTTTGGGGCCTCGATGCGTGCCGAACCGCTGCGGGTCGAGAAGAGGGACAGCATTGTCATCCTCGGCAACACCTCCGCGGAGCGAATGCAAT
This sequence comes from Akkermansiaceae bacterium, assembly GCA_905182405.1. Taxonomy (GTDB): domain Bacteria; phylum Verrucomicrobiota; class Verrucomicrobiia; order Verrucomicrobiales; family Akkermansiaceae; genus SW10. The sequence goes on from CAJJBQ010000002.1 coordinate 422,979, forward strand.
TGTTCGGATATTTCGAAACGTTCCTGCACACTCGTTTTTCGGATCACCAATTGCGCGTCCGCAACATGGGGTGGTCGGGCGATGAGGTGGACAAGCGTATTCGTCCACAAGGATTCCCCGAGCTCTTCGCCGAGTTGGAGGAACATCGCGCCGATCTCCTATTCCTTTGTTTCGGATTCAACGAATCGTTTCAGACGGCGGCGGGACTCGATCACTACAAATCCGAGCTGGAGAAATTCCTGAAAGAGCTGCAGGGACGAAAGTTCAACGGGGAATCCGCGCCGCGCATCGTGTTGGTCTCGCCGATCCCGTTTGAGGATCTCAGCGAGGGGTCGTCAACTCGCGCGAAGGAGAACGCTCGGATCCAACTTTACTCCGAGGCCTCCAAGACGGTGGCAGAGGAACACGGAGCACGCTTTCTCGATCTTTTCACTCCCCTGCTCGACCGGGCCGCGAACGTTCCGAATCGAAAAATCACGTTCAACGGAATCCACCTGACCGAGTATGGAGACTGGACGGTGAGTCAGTTGATGGCGCGTGGACTGGAATTGTGGAGCGATGATCTGCCCCTCCCCCAGTTGAACCCGGGAGATGAAAAATTCCGCCGCGCGGTCTACGAGAAGAACCATCATTACTTTACGTGGTGGCATCCGCCCAATGCTTCCTACATTCACGGTGGCCGCAACACCTCTCGCGGAGCGATGCATCTGGCTACTGAGCGCGAGCATCGCAAGCTCCTGATCGAGGCTGCTGAGCGCGAACTGTGGGCCATGGAGAAGCCGAAGTTGTCTGAAGTCTGGGGAGCCGAACCCGTCGAAGGTAAACCGGTGTGGTTTCCAACTCCGGGCAATCGTGAAATTCCTGGTGTGGCGCAGGGGAAAGAGGCGCAATGGGAAGTTAAAAGCGACGGACCCTCCGACAAACACCTCCGCACGCCGCAGGAACAACTCGCGATGTTTAAGGTCACCGATGGCTATCAGATCAACCTTTTCGCATCAGAGCAGCGATTCCCAATCGCGAATCCCTTTGCGATCCGTTTCGATGCGAAGGGTCGCTTGTGGGTCGGTAATTCCCCGACCTGGCCGCATTCGTTGCCGGGGAAACAACCGATGGATTCGCTCGTGATCCTCGAGGACGAGGATCGCGATGGTATCGCCGACAAACACTCGGTGTTCCTCGACAAGATGAAGCTGATCCATGGCTTCGCGCTCGCCGATGGCGGTGGCGCTTTCGTGGCGCAGGTGCCGAATCTGATTCTTGCAAAGGACACCAGTGGAGACGGCAGGGCTGATTGGGTGCGGACCGTGTTGCACGGGTTTGGTGCAGAGGACGCCGAGCACGCGATGAACAACTTCCGCTGGAGCCCTGACGGCTCGCTCTATTTTTCCCAGGGGATATTTTACCACACGCAAATCGAAACGCCGCTCGGGCCACGGCGGGTCCGCGATGCGGCCGTCTTTCGCTACACTCCACGCGAGCATCAACTGGAGATTCCGGTGTCCCACGCGTTCTGGAATCCCTACGGCAAAGTCTTCGATCACTGGGGTCGCGGAATCTTGCTCGATGCCTCGGCTGGGCAGTATTACCCAATGGATGTCATCTCGACACCGTTCATCTACCCAAAACAAAAGGCGCGCACCAATCACTTGTCGTTCGCTCCAGGTGGTGCCATCGCCTCCGGATGCGAATTCGTCCGCAACCGACACTTCCCGCAAGAGGTACAAGGTCGATTCGTCGTAAATCACTGCGAGGGCGACGTTGGCACGCACTGGTATGAGCTCAAGACGAAGGGCTCGGTCTACGAGGCGAAGCGGCATGAATCCCTGGCGACCTGCACGGACAAGAACTTCCGCCCGATCGCGATGGCGTGGGGGCCCGATGGCGCGCTCTACATCGCCGATTTTTACACGCATATTTTCGAGAACGTGAACTTTTCAAAGCGTCACCCCGGTCGCGATCGCGGGCACGGGCGCATCTGGAGAATTTCTCGTAAGGGTGCGGCGGCGCTCGTGGCTCCTGTGATCGAGGGCCGGGCAATACCGGAGTTGTTAGAGCAGCTGAAGGAGCACGAGAATTACACCAGAGATCTGGTACGCGCCGAACTCCGCGGTAGAGAAAAGAAGCTTGTTATCCCGGCCTTGGAGAAATGGTCCCATGATCTCGATGCGACCGATCCCGACTACGAGCACCATCTCGTCGAAGCTCTCTGGGTTTACCAAGGTCAAGGTGTTATCAAGAGTGAACTATTACTCCGCGTTCTCGGGGCGAAGCAAGCTGAAGCCCGTCTCGCCGCGACGCAGGTCCTGCGTTCCTGGCAGCATCAGATCGAAGGGTCAATCGAACTGATCCGAGCCCGCGTCAACGACGAGGACGCGCGGGTGCGCTTGCATGCGGTGTTGGCGATTGGTGATAGTCGGTCGTCACAGGCGAGGGCGGTCGCACGCGAAGTGAAGGAGCACCCGATGGATCCGGGATTGGAATACGCCCTGGACCAGATAGTGCGTTACCTCGACAAGTCAGTAGAGGATCAATCGGCGTCGGTTGCTGCGGTTTTTGATCAGATCGAAAGAGGGGAAAATCGAGCTGCAGCTTCGGCCGCCGTGCGCGCAGCGGATCGGGCGACGTGGCCTGTAGATCGGATTGGATCCATCGCTAACAAAGTAGTCGCCTATCTCAGTTCCGTGCCGGTCACGGCCCGCGATTCCCGCGAGTTCCTCGAGAGCTTCGGCCTCGTCCGCGATCTCGCAGCGATGCTCCCCGACTCTAGCGGCGCAGATTTGGACAAGGCATTGGACGGCTTGGGCGTGACTACTTTTCTCATCAAAATGGTGCCGGGGCAGTTGCGCTACGATCACACCCGTCTGGTTGTCACTGCCGGAGCGGCGGTTCATCTGGTTTTCGAAAACAATGACCTCATGCCGCACAACCTTGTCGTGGTGAAGCCGGGAGCGATTGAGGAAGTTGGAGCGGCGGCGGATCTGATGGCTGCAGACGTCAAGGCTCTCGAAAAAGACTACGTCCCGACTTCGAAAAAAGTTCTTTGGTCGTCTGAATTACTCCAGCCAGGGGGACGTCAGGAACTCAGATTCATGGCACCGGAAGAGCCAGGGGAGTATCCATTCGTCTGCACCTACCCAGGTCACTGGCGCGCAATGCGCGGGAAGTTGGTGGTGATCGCTCCGGAAAATTGACGGAGCGCGGGGGAATCCCCTCTTTATCCCCCTCTCTGACCTCCACAACGACCTCGATGGATCCGAGTTCGATCCGGTGAGCTACACCCTCCAAACAGAAGGAGTTCCCCACGGACGCGACGACGACCGAGCCGAATTTGCTTCCGATTCCCCGGCACAAATGCCTTTTATGGTGTTGTTAACTCAAGAACGATGCACTGCATTCATACGAGCGAAGAAGATCTTTCGCTCGATTCTGCCCTCGCTCTACAACGTCCATCCCAAGAACCAATGAAACTACTGAACACAACGCTTGGCCTACTTTGCGCCGGTGCCATCACACTCACCGCCCAAACTGAAGAAGCTCCGACCGCCGCAGAGGCGGTGCAGATCGATGGTGCTAAAATCGGACACTGGACGATGGACTTCGATGCCGCCAAGAAAATTGCGGCCGAGAAGAAGCTCCCCCTCTTGGTCAACTTCACCGGATCCGACTGGTGCGGCTGGTGCAAACTCATGGACAAGGGCGTCTTCGCCAAAGAAGCGTGGACAAAATACGCCGCCGAAAACGTCTTGCTCGTGACCCTCGATTTCCCAAAGGACAAAACCATCGTCCCGGAAAAATACGTCACACGAAACGAAAAGCTAAAAGATCAATTCGAGGTCCGCGGATTCCCGAGCTACGTCATCCTTGCCAGCGACGGTGAAACCAAGATTGGCCAACTGGGTGCCGGTAAGGGAAAGACCCCCGAATCGTTCATTTCGGAGTTTAAAGCCGTCGTCCGCCTCAGCCCCGCCAACATTGAAGCCTTCGTCAAAGCCAATCCGGACAAGGCCAAAGTCTACAAGGCCGCGATCAAGGGAGTCGAGGACGCCAAGACAGAGCTCGCCGACTGGATCGGGACCAAGCCGGAGCGCAACGAGGAAAACACCAAGAAATTCCAGGAGTTCCAGAAGAGCATCCAGACCGCCCAGGACGAATTAGGCAAGTTCTAAGCACTAATCTATCCCACCACCAGGCGGCTCCCCGGAGCCGCCTGGTTTGCGTTCGGATCCATCGCTACCCAGTTCTAATACTATGTTCCTCAGAGTTCGACATCTGGGGCTGGAGTCTCCGGGACTGACCCGCTATCCCTTGGACCTAATCGACTTTCAAGAATGAAGATCCAGTGCCCCAGCCCTACCTGTGACCAGTGCATAAGCGGCCCCAAGTCAGCCCTCGGTCAGCGGGTGAGATGCTCCAGGTGCGACCACTCCTTCATTTGGACGGATCGGTTCTATTCAGGTGAATCCTTTATCATCTACGACCTCGAAACCACCGGCCTCAGCCCGCAAAACGACGAATTTATCCAAATCGCAGCCGTCAAATTTAACTCAGGCTACCTCTGCCCAACCGACTCTTTCTTCAGCTTTGCCAGGCCAAGGCGTCGTATTTCATCGTTTATCGAAAGCTACACCGGCATCGAAAATCGGGACGTGACAGATTCCCCAAGGCCTGAGCAGGTGCTTTGCAATTTCGCCGCTTGGTCTGATGATGCCACCCTGATTGCTCACAACGCCAAGCGCTTCGACTCGAAATTCCTCGAAGCCACCTGTCAGCGCCACGGGCTTCCCAGCCGTGAGGTAGACGCGATTGATTCTATCGGAATCTCGAAAATGCTCTTCGGCAAAACAAGGGGAACGGGCCATTCGCTCGATCACGTCAAGAATCGACTTAGGCTTCAAGAGACCACGCTTCGACGTCACGATGCCCGGGGAGATGTCGACATTCTTGGGCGCGCCGTCCAAGTCATGCACCAGCGCCTGGAACTCGACAATGCCTTCAACGGAGTCCCGCGGCATACCACCCGACTGCCCATTGTCTAAGCGGCAGGATCCCCGATCCCAAACATATCGAGAATCATCGGGATCGACATTCTCTCTTATTCGCTGATTCTCTGGGGAATCTATGCCCAACGTCCCAACTACCGATCTTGCCATCCTCTTTGAAAACGAGGACTGGCAACAGCCTCTCTTTGACGTCCTCGACAAACGCGGGCTCTCCTACACCAAATACGATCTCAAATCGGCTGCCTTTGGCGGACACGACCTCCCGAAGGCCAAGCTCTACTTCAACCAGGCCAGCCCGAGCGCCTACGTGCGCGGGCGACCGCGAGTAGTCCCATTCACCCTGGCGCTGCTCAGGAATCTCCAAATTCAGGGAGCACAGATTATCAACGGCGTTGATGTGTTCGCCTTCGAACTCTCCAAGAGCGCCCAGATTGCTCGACTCCGAGAACTGGGCATCGATCACCCGCACTCGATCATGTTTAACGATATCGAGGCCCTGGCGCGACGCGAAGACTTACGTTTTCCTGCGATGCTGAAACCGGAGCAAGGAGGCAGCGGCGCCCGCATGCACAAGATCGACTCCCTTAACGAACTTCGCGCCCTGCTCGTCGAGCAGCCAGAGCTGTGGGAACCCGACCAGTTGCTGCTCCTCCAAGAATACCTTCCCCACGACCCTGAGTTCGGGATCGTCCGCATGGAATTCTTGGGCGACGAGCTGCTCTACGCGATGCGAGTCGTCACCCATGGGCGCTACAACCTCTGCCCGTCAGAACAGTGTAATCCTAGCGAAGACGGGGGCGCCGCTATTTGTGCGATCCCAGTGCCACAGGAAACGGAGGCGCCACCCGTCGAATTCTATCCATTCCACGACCTGTCCGATGACGCCCTGAAAGCAGGACGACGTATCGTCCAAAGCGCCCAAATGGATGTGGCCGGCATCGAATTTCTCGAAACACCCAGCGGCCGCCGAGTGTTTTACGACATTAACGCAAACTCCAACCTGCGACGCTCAATCGGCGAGGCTTTCGGTTTTAATCCATTCGAGCGCGTCGCGGATTTCCTAGAGCAGAGACTCGCCGCACAGACTCCTAGCTAGGATGGACCTCTTTTCTACAGATCCCAACGCCAACCTTCTTCCTCAGGATGGAGTAGTTCATTATCAATCGGCATTTCTTTCACCGGCTGAGAGTGCGCGCTACTTCGCAAGTCTACGGAATGAAATCCCATGGCGGAGCGATGAGGTGACGATGTTTGGAAAGACAATTGTGACGGCGCGGAAGGTAGCGTGGTTTGGCGATGCGGGGCTGGATTACACCTACTCCGGGAAGACGAAGTCTCCGCTACCGTGGACGGATCTCTTGCGAGAGCTAAAGAGGCTGACGGAAGAGCAGACGGGTCAGCTTTTCAACTCCTGCCTCCTGAATTTCTATCACGATGGCTCGGAGGGGATGGGCTGGCACCGCGATAATGAATCATCGATCATCCCCCACTCTACCATCGCCTGTGTGAGCTTGGGCACAGAGCGCCGCTTCCACTTCAAGCACACCACAACGAAGGAGCGGATTACGATGGAGCTGGCCTCAGGGAGTCTCCTTTTGATGGAGGGAGAAACGCAGACGCAGTGGCTGCACGCGCTTCCGAAAAGCAAGCGCGTGAGCGAGCCGCGGATCAGCCTGACGTTTCGGCAGATGAAGAGCTCGTGAGGTGTGAGTAGTGTCGGTAGCCAATGGGAGCACCGGCATTGGTAAATCTGACGCCATCGGTATTTTGCTCAAGCCTGCGGTAGGTGTGGCCGTAGACGATGTGCAGGACTCCCTCGATCCCCTCACGCTGGATAAATCTGAGGAGCCGGCTGTGTCTCGCTCCGGCGGCACGGTCTCTGCGACGACGGAAGAGAGTTTCGACCTTCATCTGACGATGGTCGGCTGCGTCTCCGTGGAGGTGGAAGGTGGTATTGAGCTTGAGAAAAACTTCGTGATTTTTGAGATTCGGGACCTGTTGGCTAACACAGCCCCCTTTCGCGCCCCTCCGCTCCGGTCCAAATGCGCCTTCAAAGCCCTCGCGCGAAAAGCAAAATTCTATCGGGACCAGTGGGAGCGAATGGAGAGCTTCTCTTTAAGTCGGCAAGAGATGCTGCCAGTCATGCGCGATGGGCCACCAAGATTAAGATAGCATTCTTGTCACCAACTGTTTTAAAATCATCAGTAGTCAAAAGCACAAAAAAGACTCCTCCGAGAGATCCAGGCAAAAAAATACCGAAACCCTGCGATGGATTCCGGCATTTAAAAATAGTTAGTCGCTTACTTGCGACGGCGAATGAATCTAAGTTTTGAAGTTTCTTTGTTCTTTGCCGGGGCTTTTTTGGCTGGGGCATCTCTAAGGTTCTTCTTTTGAACTAAATCGAACACTAAAGACGCGATTGGAAACGCTAGCACTTTTGCTAGCAGTTAGCATTTTCTTTACTGTTGAAAATAGCCGTGTCCCTTATGGAATAGGGGGATTTAGAGATGGTGCGCGCGAGAGGAATCGAACCTCCACAGGGTTGCCCCCACATGAACCTGAATCATGCGCGTCTACCAATTCCGCCACGCGCGCAGCGCTGCGAAGAAATCACTCTCCTCTGCACTTGGCAATGATTTTTGTCGTTGCCATAACGCAAAGCTCAATTAATTCATGTCTCTTGATGGTCATTTGTGCTTTAATAGGCTGGCATGACGGGCGGCGACACCGAACAGGAAGCGTTTATCGAGTTTCTCCTCACCGAGAAAAACTCCTCGAAGCGCACCGTTGAGAATTACACCCTCGCGATTCGAAAACTTCAGGAATGGCTGGGCGACAAATTCTCTTCCTGGCGCGATCTCACACCCGATCACTTTCGCGCCTATCTCTTTGAGCTCCTCAAACAGGATCTCTCACGCGCCACGATTCGGCTTCGCTTCGCCGCTTACCGCTCCTTTTACAAGTTCCTCGTCCACCGCCGCGGTTACCCAAAAAGCCCGGTCGCAGAAGTCGAACTCCCCAAGGCCGATAAACCGCTTCCTGTCGTTTTAACCTTGGCGCAAATCGAGGAGCTTCTCGCCCTTCCTCTAAAGATAGAGCACTCAAAGCAGGCTCCCGATTGGATGCCGGTCCGCGATGCTGCCATCCTAGAATTCTTCTACTCCACCGGTCTTCGTCTTGCCGAACTCGCGGCACTTGATGTCAATGACATTGATCTCCCTTCGGAAACAGTGCGTGTCATGGGAAAGGGTTCGAAGGAGCGACTCGTTCCGATCGGTTCCTACGCCATGAAGGCGATTCACGCCTATCGGGGCGCCGCCAAGAACTACGAAGGGCCCCTCTTCCTCTCCAAACTGCGAAAGCGACTCTCAACCCGCTCGATCAACTCGCTCTTGAAGAAGTATCTCAGTCATTCGTCGATTGCCTTCAATGTCACTCCGCACAAGTTTCGTCATTCCTTCGCAACCCACCTCCTCGACCACGGTGCAGATTTAAGGTCGGTTCAGTCGCTCCTCGGGCACGCCTCGCTCTCGACAACTCAGATCTACACGCATGTTACGAAAGAGCGCCTCCGTGACGCCTACGAGAAAGCTCATCCCAGAGCAAAGTAGTCTGAACAAGCGTTGACAAAATCTCCTCTCTTTCCCAGCTTCCGCTTTGACGTGCAGCTCGATAAATTCTTCTATCTTCTCGCCATCGTAGTCCTCAGTGGACTCGATCACGCGGTTGTGCAGAATTTTGCCTAGTAAGCAGTAAGCCTCCTTCCAAATGGGACTGACGATTCAACAAGTGGTATCAAGGGCGTTTTTGCTCTTGGGCACCACCGGCCCGCTCTTCGCGACCTACTTCTGGATCAATCAACGGAACTCAGTTGAGCACGCCCCCTTGACGATGCCTGATTGGGTTCCTTTCTTACCCATCCTCGCTCTTCCTTATCTCGCTCTTCTCTGGACTCCTACTCTGGGAATCTTCTTTATCCGGGAGCAACAGTGTTTCGTTCGCTATGTCATTTCTTTCGTCATCGCCTACGGGACGGTCGCTGCGATTTGGATTTTCTTTCCCTCGGAAATGACCCGACCAGAACTCGCGGGGGATGGTTGGTCCGTCTACCGCGAAATGGTTTCCGTGGATCGCCCCGTTTGCATTCTTCCCTGTGGTCACATCGTAGGCCCGATGCTTGTTTGCTATTTCCTCGCGCAAGAAAATCACAAGCACCTCTACTGGCTCATTCCGATACTCGTATTCGGATCCTTCTGCATTATTGCAACCTGGCAGCATCGGCCCGTCGACGTCTTGATTGGCATGATCATTGCATCGTGCGCAGCCTGGATCTGCCAAAGAGTCCTCCCTACCAAGCCGGGCCCACATCCCAAAGCTCCGTGAGTTCCTCTGGGCATTCATCCAAGAAGCGGCTTGGGCGTTGAATGATGTCGCCCGAATAGCTCTTAGGGTTAATTTGCGGATAGCTCAAATAAAGTTCATCCTTTGCTCGGGTCAACGCCACGTAGAAAAGACGCCGTTCTTCTTCAAGCATATCCTCGTCATCGGCTTCAAGGACGCGGCCATTGGGAAACATGCCATCAGTAAGCCAGATCAGGAAAACGACTTTCCACTCAAGCCCCTTGGCCTGGTGAATGCTCGAAAGAGTAATCTTTTCACCCTTCAGCTCTTCCTTTTTCCCAGAGGGGTCCGCGTCGACCGAACTCATGAGCGAGAGCTGTCCGAGGAGCTCGAGGATGTCGTCGAAATTCTCGGAATACATCACGAGTTGCTCGATATCCTGACGACGATTGTCGTAGTTATCGAAACTGTGCCGCATGTATTCGTCGTAGATTCCTTCAAGAATACTCGTGATCATCTCGGCAGGACGCGCGAAGCCGTCGGGCGTGAGGAGTTCGTCGAGAGTAAAGCCGAGTTGTTCCCATTCTTTCGCGGCCTTCGCTGGGACTTTGAACTTAGAAAAAATATCGGAGTATTTCCTAGGAGGATTCTCCTCGAGATGATGACCGGTCTTGAGCCAACTCCGCCACAATTTCGCGGCAATCGCATTTCCAACACCGGGCAGCAAAAGACAAAAACGCTTAAAACTGACTTCATCCTTTCGATTCACTACGAATCGCAAAAAGGCCGCAATATCCTTAATGTGGACTTGCTCAAAAAAGCGGAGCCCGCTTGTGATATCGAAGGGAATATCGCGAGACGTCAGCTCCATTTGAATCTCCAAACTCTGGTAGTGAGCCCGATACAAAACCGCCATTTCCTCAAGTTCGACCCCTTCATCCCGCAGCTCAAGAATGCGCTGGGCAACAAAGTTTGCCTGAGCCTGTGGATCCTCAAGGGGAACGACCGCTGGCGTCATGCGGCCCCCTTCGCGCGCGGCATTGAGCGTTTTCGTGAACTGCTTTTGGTTCACTTTGATCGCCGCATTGGAAAGCTCAAGAACCTCGGGGACCGAACGATAGTTCGTTTCGATTTTATAAACCGTCGCGTTCTCATAGCGTTCAGGAAAGGACAGGATGTTATCCATATCCGCTCCACGCCACGAGTAGATCGACTGCGCGTCATCACCCACCACCATGACCGAGTATTGCGGCTGAGCCAAGATGTCAATGAGTTCGCTTTGGACATGATTGGTGTCCTGATACTCATCCACGAGAAGATACTTGAAGCGCTTTTGGTAGCCCTTTCGGATCAACTCATTTTCCTGAAGAAGCTTGAGGGGAAGGAGAAGGAGGTCGTCGAAATCCACGGAATTGGTCTCGAGCTTTTTCTTGCGATAGCGATCTGCCACCTTGGCAATTTCCTCCGCCCATTCTTCGAAGTAAGGGTAGCGAACTTCGAGAAGTTCTTCGAGAGTCGTTCCCGTATTGTCGATCAGCGAAAAGATAGAGATAAGAATATCCGCTTTGGGAAAACGTCGCTGTTTCGTATCGATATCGCACTCGGCGATTACGGTGTTCACGAGTGATTTCTGGTCGTCGCGATCCATGATCGAAAAGGACCGCGTGAGCCCTACTTCATCAGCGTGTCGGCGCAAGATACGATTTCCGATTGAGTGAAAAGTGCCGCTCCAGAGCTCGCTCAAATCCTGCGGAATAAGTTCCTTCACCCGCTCCATCATTTCGCGGGCGGCTTTATTAGTGAAGGTCAGCAATAGAAGACTGCGCGGATCGACATCTTGATCGAGAAGGTAAGCGACTCGATAGGTCAAGGTTCTCGTCTTCCCTGACCCAGCACCGGCGATCACCAAAGCAGGACCGGGAGGCGAGCTCACGGCAGCATATTGCTGAGGATTCAGTTCGGCCTGATAATCGATTCCTGAGACCCCACCACGAGTCTCCTTTTTAAGCTGATATTGCTTAGCCATCCTCCTTACTGAGAGTCGTCAGGAGATTCTCCTGCATCGATCTTTCGAGTATATTCCAAATACTCGCGATACTCCTTCTTAATGATAGGAATCAAGAGATAGACACCGATGAGGTTGGGAATACTCATCGCAAATAGAGCAGCATCCGAAAAGTCCACGGCGCTCCCCATTGATGCTGACGAACCAACGATGATCACAAGGCAGAATATTAGCTTATAAGTCAGTTCCACACCCTTGCCGCGACCAAAGAGATACTGCCAAGCCTGCAGACCGTAGTAGCTCCAGGTAATGAGGGTCGAGAAAGCGAAGAGCAACACGCAAGCAAACAAAAGGTATTTAAAGCTGCTGTGAACTGATTCAAAAGCCAACGAAGTCAGGCCAATTCCGAAGGCATTATTGTTATTCTCGGAGTCGCCCAGTGTTTGCGCGATTCCATTCACCGTGAAGGTAGCCGAATCACCATCAAAGTGCATCGAACTCACGATCACCAGCGAAGTCATAGTGCAAACGATCACCGAATCGATGAAAGGCTCTAAAAGAGCAACAACCCCCTCTGATGCTGGTTTCTTAGTCTTAACAGCCGCATGGGCAATTGCGGCAGAACCGATTCCCGCTTCGTTTGAGAAGGTTGCACGCCGGATGCCCCAGATAAATGCAGCTAAAAAACCACCTGTAACCGCTGCCCGAGGATTGAACGCTTCGCTGACGATCATACCAACAGCGCCAGGAAGACGGTCGGCATTTACCACCAACACAACCAAAGCGCCAACCACATAAGCGATGCACATGGCGGGCACGAGCTTGGACGTCACTTTTGCAATCCCACGAATTCCGCCAATAATCACCAGACCCGTAACGACTGCCATAAAGACACCAAAAACCCACTGGTTTGAAGCGAAGAAGCTCTCCTCTTTTCCTCCGGTGATCGTGATGAGCTGATCGGTCGCTTGATTAATCTGGAAAACGTTTCCTCCTCCAAAGGAGGCAAAAATACAAAAGACAGCAAACATTACCGCTAAAATCTGACCCACTGGAGCCATCCCTCTCTCGGCCAACCCTTTCTTAAGGTAATACATTCCTCCTCCGTGAACTCGCCCATCGGCCCCGATCTCACGATATTTCACACCCAAAGTGCATTCCGCAAACTTCGTAGCCATGCCAAGGAATCCCGCACAAAAGAGCCAGAAAGCAACTCCGGGCCCCCCAATAGAGATTCCAATGGCAACTCCGGCGATATTTCCCAACCCTACTGTTCCTGAAATTGCTGCCGTGAGAGCTTGGAAGTGAGAAATTTCCCCTGGATCATCTTTAGAGCTATATTTCCCCTTGAGTGTGCGAATTGCCAGAGGGAAGGCAGTGAAATTGATTAGCTTAAAAACAACCGTGAACACCACCCCCGCGAGGGCCAGCCATAGGATAATCCAAAGAACTCCATAGCCATTGATCTCAATCGTACTGAAAACCGCGCTAACAAAAGGTCCTGTGATTTTCGCAAAGCCCTCATCAATTTTTTGGTCAACACTCTTTGCTTCCTCAACTTGAGGATCTGCCGGCAAAATTTCCACTTCCGCCATCAGAGGAAAACCCCCAAATACTGCTAGAATTCCAATAAGTAAAAAGCACTTACGCATGATCGTTTGGAGGCTAGCGGATCCGGATGAGGCGACAAGCTTGATAATCCCGGAGGCAAAAAAACAAAAAAGCGACAGTCATCAACCGTCGCTTCTTGAGCTTTTTTGAAATCAGAAGACTAAACCGTCATCACTTCTTTCTCCTTGGCCATGACGAGCGCATCGAGGTCCTTGGTCGCTTTGTCCGTAAGAGCTTGAACCTCCGCTTCAAAGTCTCGTTGGCCGTCTTCGGTCACCGTATTATCAGATTTCATCTTCTTTCCGGCATCCATCCCCTCCTTGCGGGCGGCGCGGATACTAATGCGTCCCTCTTCGGCCATCGCTTTGACATTCTTTACGAGTTCGACACGACGTTCTTCGGAAAGCTCCGGAATCGGAAGTCGGAGCTTGATGCCCTCATTAACCGGATTAAGGCCGAGCTTACTCTCGCGAATCGCTTTTTCAATATCTCCGGTAGTCGTCGGGTCAAAAGGCTGCACTAAGAGCATCCGGGGCTCGGGGCTCGTGATGACAGCAAGACCTTTCAGCTTCATGACACTGCCGTAACTAGGCACGCTCACATCCAGGTTCTCGACCAACGCAGGCGAGGCTTTGCCGGTCCGGATGGACGTAAATTCACTGCTCGTGTGTTCCACGGCTTTCTTCATCGCCGCATCGACGCTGTTCAGGGCTTCTGATGATTCCATAATAGGTAGTGGTAAAAAAATTATCGGTGGACGATCGTTCCAATGTCTCCACCCGTCAGAGCGGTGTGAATATTACCGTTCTTGCCGATATCAAAGACGATAATGGGGATATCATTGTCCATGCATAGGCTAAAAGCTGTTGAATCCATTACCGCAAGCTGCTTGGAGAGACACTCGGAGAATGGCAAGGAATCGTAGCGCACGGCATCGGGATTCTTCTTGGGATCAGAGTCGTAGACTCCATCGACCATCGTGGCCTTAAAAATAACATCGGCATTCATCTCGCTCGCTCTGAGAGCGGAGGTCGTATCCGTCGAGAAAAAGGGATTCCCGGTTCCTGCAGCAAAGATCACAACCGCTCCTTCTTCAAGTTGGCGAGATGCTTTACGTCGGATAAAAGGTTCCGCGACATTTTTCATCTCAATCGCCGACTGCACCACGCAGCGAATGCCATCGGCTTCCAATGCTGCCTGGAGAGCGAGTGCGTTCATCACCGTGGCCATCATTCCAACATAGTCGGCTGTAGCACGGTCCATCCCACGGGCGCTGGCACTGGCCCCTCTCCAAAAATTTCCGCCTCCAACGACGATTCCCAGTTCAACACCCGTTTCTTTTTTAACAGAGCTGATTTCGTCGGCAATCCGCTCAACGATTTCAGGTGAGATATTATCCTTACTGCCCGGCTCCCTAAGAGCCTCACCGGAGAGTTTAAGAATAACTCGCTTAAAATTTCGGATTTCTGACAAGCTATTCATACTTTATTAAAGTGATAAAAGCAGGCCCCGATGAGCGGGGGAAGTCAAATTCCTGAATCTCTCAATTTCCTGCCTTAAAGCTGGTTGCGAGGTCTCTTAAAGAGCTATTTTTTTCTGTCGTTCCGACAATCTTGATCATGATTTTCTCATTCACTTTGGACGAATGATAGTAGCGTTGCAGAGTCTCCTTGATCGCTTTAATGGAAAGCACCAGCACCGTATGAGCAGAAAAATCAATCTCTTCAGGCATTTTAAGTTTTGAAAGATCTAATGTGCAAAGAAAGCCCTTCTTGGTCATTTCCGACTCTAGCTCGATGTGACAGAGCGTTAGGAGGTTCGCCTCAGGAACCTTGTAGCTTTCTGGCCCGGGTAGTCGATGGGATGCGCTCACCGCAGAGATCAATGCTTCCGGCATCGCTCCGACGGTCACAGAAGGAAATGACACCACGCGTGCTTGAATCGGCTCCCCCTTAAAATCCTCACTCACATCGGTGCCGTGCAAGGACAATGGCTGTGAAATGAGATGGACCTCATGAACGATCCCGAAAACGACGGAAGCTGACGCAAGTAGGAGTATAAAAACTTTCATGAATAGATGTTACACTATTCCAAACCATTCGCCAGTAATTCCCGATACCCTCTGGCGAAGGACGCCGCATCCACCCTTGCTTTTCCTTCTGGCTGAACCGAACTCAGAAATAATGAGCGATCACCACATGCGATCTCAAGCTTGCGTCCTTCTTCCGTTAAAAACTCACCAGGATTTCCCTTTCCATCTCCAATTTGAACAGGAGGAAAAACTTTCACCCGCTTTCCGCCAAGGCAGCAAAAGGTCCCCGGCCAAGGATGATAGGCGCGAATCATCCGTTCGATCTCCTCCGCAGACTTACTCCAATCCAATCGCCCGTTATTACGCAGGAGCTTCGGAACGTAGGTGCTTTCATCATCGTTCTGAGGAATTGCGGTAACGTCGCTCTCTTTCCAAAGATCCAAAACATCGAGCAATACCCGGGGAGCAGCTTCCGCAAGTCGATTATGTAACTCTCCCCCTGTCTCACCCTTGTGAATTTCAATCTCTCGCTGAAGGATGACACTCCCGGCATCGAGTTTCTTGACCACATGAATGACACTCCAACCCGTCTTGGCATCGCCCTCGCGAATCGGACCCTGAATACAGGAAGCACCACGATATTTTGGCAAAAGTGACGCATGGAGGTTAATGATCGCCCTGCCGGGAAGATCAATCAAGTTTTGAGGGAGAATCTGTCCGTAGGCCATAACCACAATGATATCGGGATCCCACTCCTTGATCTGTGCCAGCGCTTCCATTTCGTGAACCTTCTCCGGTTGGATCACGGGAATCCTCGCCTCCAAGGCGAGCGTCTTCACCTTTGGTGCGGTAAGAATTTGCTTTCGACCAACAGGTCGATCCGGCTGCGTCACCAAGCCAATCACTTCGTGCTCGCTCGAGAGGACCGCTGAAAACGCGGGCCCGGCGATCTCGCCGGTGGCCATGAAGACAATACGCATTCTATATTGGTTTAGATCGTCTCCGTCGAAATCGCATTATAAGTATCCAGACTATGGAGCTTTCCAATAATATCGTAGAGCACCTTCGCCGGGCTTTGAGAAGCATCGACATTGTGCCTTAACGCATCCGAAAAGTAATCCAAAATCGGTTTAGTCTCCGCCTCGTAAGTCTGAATCCGGTGCTGAATTACTGTTTCACTCGCGTCATCGAGCCGCTGCTCCTTAAGAGCGCGTTTGCGCATCCTTCGAGCCAGCTCCGTCCGGTCAGGACAGCTGAGGTGAAACACTTGGATGATATCGACATGCTTCTCAAGCATCTTAGTTTGCTCAAGATTTCGCGGAATTCCATCAAGGATCAAAATATCGATATCGGGCTTATACTGGTGCGTCTGAATGATGCTATCCATGTGACTCGCCCACAGCTTAACCGTCAACTCGTCAGGAACAAGTTCCCCTCTTTTGGAGAACTCGACAAACTTACGGCCGAGCTCAGTCCGGGTATCGAGACGACGAAAAACATCACCACTCGCGTAATGGTAGAATCTCGGAATCTGCCCGAGAACCGCTCCTTGCGTCCCTTTTCCTGAACCTGGTGCTCCTAGAATTAAGACTGCTGGCTTTCTTTGATTGCTCATAGATTGAGCGGAGTAATAGACGGGAAGTCCCCTTTCTCAATTCCAAATCATGCTAAATTTCTTTCGTAGAAAGTAATCCAGAGCCAATAAACACCAACTGGCGCGAGAAGAACGAGGTCAACCCAGAGCCTTCTTCCGTCTTGATCGAGCCGAGTCCGGCATCGGTTCAAAATATAAATCCCGGCAGACCCAATCATCACGGCGTAGAAAAAAGGCTTATTGAAGGCGTCGCTTTGGGTTGAGAAAAACATCGCTAGACCTCCAAGCAAAAGACAACCGGTCCCGATAAGCGCTGAGGCATCTTCCCCGTCCTCCCCTTCTAACTCCCAAAAATCGATGGCCGTCATATTTAGAATACAAATCCCCCCAAAAAGAATCACCTCCTGGGAAATAACCATCTGGTGGAAGGAGACAATCGGAGAGTAAGCATGGACTCCGGCTGCTACGCCATAGGAGAAAGTCATTCCAGCCAGCGCATTCTTCATCAGCCCAGTGTGCTGGTCGGATCGTTGAAAAATGACCAATGCAAAATAGCACGTCACCAAGAGAATTACGAAAAAACTGTAAAAGAGAACTGTCTGGGAGAGAACCAGCAGCGAGGCATAGATGGACCAAATCGCTACCACGATCACCACCGTGATGAAGATCCAGCGATACTTTCGGTGAAAATAGTGCCGTCGTTCCAATGAAGCACGAGGACTGGACTTGCGCGAATCAACTACACGATCCACCGCGTAGATCGCCCAGACCGCCAGCGCCATCGTGATCGGAAGGCTCACCGGAAGACTAACGACCCCCCAAGCCTTCGCAAACATCCAGAACCACGCAAGCGCAACCAACGGAGCATCAAGGCTCAGGAGGTTTGGCCAAAGCCACCAGGGTGCTCGCTCACGATCAATCACTGAATACCTTCAAGTTCCGCTCTCTTCTCCTTAAAATCAAGTCTCGAGAAAAGGGAATTGGCCTTGATGAGCTAATCCGCGCACTTCACAGCGGGGATCTTCACCGTCGCGACCTCCTCCGCTTTCTTCTCGGAGACCCGCAGCACAAATCTTTTAAACACTTCGTTCGCCATTCCAAAGTTCCTGGTAATCTCCATTTCAGCCGTCACCGTGCTTTGATCTTGATGGTGTGATTCACCATAAAAGCGCGCTTTTAGAGAATATCCGCCAGGCGGAGGAGCCCGTGTGTCAAAAGACTTAGGCCCAAATCCCAGAAACTCATTGCTCGAGCGATAGACGAGTCGTTCTGATCGATAGATAACGAGCCATCACCCCCCCTTTTTAACCAACTTGTTCATGACCGCAAATGAGGGGGGGGTTCAATTCTCAGTTTCTTCCAGCCTCTCAATAAAGGGCGGAATGGCGCATCCGATGGCATCCGCAATTGACCGAAGGAGTTCGGCCTCACGATTGGTAAGTTTTCCATCCGAGGCCGCGGCCCGGCCGCACGAAATGAGAAGCTCCCGCTTCACCAGAGGTGACGATTGATCAAAACGCTGCAAAACCTCACCGAGTTCATCCAAAGTCGACGAGGGGTTAAAATTACCCACGGGGAAATTCCATTCTTTAGTCGCTTCCCGATGCGCTTTTTCCTGATCATCGAGATCCCTGCCCCCAACACGCGCCATGGTCGAAACCAGCAGATTGGCTTCTTTCCCAAGCTGCACCAAATGGGTGGATCGAATCTTTCCAAACCCCTTCCCTTCGAAATGACTCACCAAGTGGCGTTCCACAACGCGCTGGAGCATAAACTCAAAGAGATCGACTTTTTCATCACTAACGATGAGCCAGCGAGTGATCTTGAGAAAACGTTGATACTCGGACCGGCTCAGCGTGCGCAGAGTCGGCATTGCCAGATCGAGCAAAGCAATCTTCCGGGTCGAGTGCATCGCGATGAGATCTTTTTGCCAACCCAAAGCGAGTTCGGTTGCGGATTCGCCCGAATTCTTTCGCAGATAGCGAACTTCCCCGCCACGTAAGACGTCTTCCTCCGCGAGCAGAAGGGCAAAAACTAAAGCCTGAGCCTTATCCCGATCATGAACCACTCCAGCCCACTGATCCCCCAATTCTCCATGGAGCTGCTTGCCTGACTCATAATGACGCTGCTCTTCGCTTCCCATCGATTCAATAGCAGACATGCCCACCACGCTTCCATGAAAGCCACCGCCCTTGGATTGCCTGCGCGGTTCCGCTTGAATCGAAGCGACTTCCGGCAAGGCAGAATCTAAAAAATCGCCATCCCAGCTCTCCTGAATGGCATTGATCCGGATATCAAGCGGCGGATGGGTCGAAAGCCCAAAACTAAAAAGACCCGCGTCGCTAAAGAACATGTGGCTCGCCTCGCTGGCCTTCGCAGTCTTGATTTTTTGATCTTCGCGGCCCTGCCCGCCGATCTTCTTGAGCGCATTGGCAATTCCATCGGGATTCCTGGTGAACTGCACCGCCGAAGCATCCGCTAAAAATTCCCGCTGTCGTGAAATGCTCGCTTGGATGAGACGTCCGAAAAAGACCCCGATCGAACCAATCACAATCAAGCCAATTCCCAGTGCGAGAAGCGCCAAGCCAGCCCCGCCACCTTCGCGATTCCTTCGACTGGAAAAACTCTGAAATCGCAACATCTCGACCATCCCACGCCCAACAATCGAGATCACCACGAGACCGAAAACCAATCCCATGAGCCGCATATTGAGTCGCATGTCGCCATTGAGAATGTGACTGAATTCATGCGCTACGACACCCGATAGCTCGTCTCGGGAAAGTCGTTGCAAGCAGCCCTGGGTCACTCCGATGACCGCATTGGATGGCTCCGTCCCAGCAGCAAAGGCGTTGATTCCCTCCTCCCCATCCATCAAGTAAACTTGTGGCACAGGCATTCCTGACGCGATCGCCATCTCCTCGACGATATTGAGCAGTCGCTTCTCAAGGTGATCTCCCGTGCCGGGCATCAAGAGCCGCCCCCCAAGATCCTGCGCGACCACTTGCCCGCCGCTGCTGAGCTGCATTGATTTAAAACCACTCGCAGCAAGGATAAGGCCTGCGGTCGCTGCCGATGAAATAATGAGAACACCTCCCATTCCCCCTCCTCCACTTAAACCAAGTGTCAGAAGCACCAGGACATCGACGGCAATGACGACACCGATCACCGACAGAATGAACCAGAGAACCAACCATTTAGTCCTCCGGCGCGCCTGATCCTGAGCTTCAAAAAAATTCATCCTTTAGAATTTCACCTTCACCACTTCACGCTCCGAATCATCCGCAACCTCAAAGAGGACTGCTGGTCCAAAGTTGAACGCTCCCGCCACCATGCTGCTCGGAAAGACCTCGCGCTTGGTATTGTAGTTCGTCACTGAGTCATTGTAGCTCTGGCGCGCAAAAGAGACCTTGTTCTCCGTGCTCGTGAGTTCCTCGCTGAGCTGCTTCATATTTTCGTTTCCCTTGAGGTCGGGATACGCTTCAGAGAGCGCGAAAAGACGCCCCACCATCGAGCCTAGGCCACCTTCGGCCTGCGCGAGAGCTGTCATGGATGCCGTATTATCCGGGTTTACCCCAGCACGGGCCGACTCGGCCGCATTGCGAGCCGCGATCACCGCTTCCAGAGTCTCACGCTCATGAGAAAGATAAGCCTTCGCAGTCTCCACGAGGTTCGGAATTAAATCATGACGCCGCTTGAGCTGGACATCGATCTGTGAAAAAGCATTCCGGTAGCGATTCCGAAATTTGACCAAACCATTGTATTGCCCAATCAGAAAAAGGGCAGCTAGCACCGCTAGGGCAATGAGGATCACGACACCAATGCCGAGTCCTCCGAGAACTGAAGCTAAAATATATTCCATCACTGAGGGGATCATCGTGCATGCCACCATCCCACTCCACTACAAAATCTCACTACATTTATCATCGATAAGGTTTGCTGAACGAGCCGGCGGGACACCATCAAAACATGCGCTTGGTTTCTAGGCATCATCTTCCTCGTGAATTTTGGTTTTGGCCTCCTTCAGCATGCGATAAATCAATAGCTCTGTTTTCCGAGATCCTCTAGGATCCCCTCTTGCAGTCCGCGCACTCATCACTAGAGTCCCACGCATGTTCTCGACTCTCGCTGACAGCCTCGACAAAACATTCCGTAATCTCCGGGGCGTTGGAAAAATCTCGGATAAGAATATCTCCGATGCACTCCGTGAAGTCCGTCTCTCGCTTCTGGAAGCCGATGTCGAACTCGGTGTGGTGAAGGACTTCATCGCTAATGTCAGCATCAAGGCCCAGGGAACCGACGTCCTTAAGTCGATCAAGCCGGGCGAGCAGATCGTAAAAATCTTCCAGGACGAACTCACTAATCTTCTCGGCGGCGACCAAGCCCCTATCAACCTCAATGCTCCAGGCTACGTCCTTCTTTGTGGTCTTAACGGGGCTGGCAAAACGACGACCGCAGCCAAGCTCGCCCTTCGTTTAAAGAAGGAAGGGCGCCGTCCCCTCCTTGTTGCGTGTGATCTCTACCGTCCAGCCGCCATCGAACAACTTGCCAAACTTGCGGAGCAGGTGGGCGTTCCCTGCTACAAGCCCGATCCATCCGAAAAGAACCTCGTTAAGGTCGCAAAGAAGGCACTTAAGTGGGCTAAGAGTGAAAATGGCACCGTTATCATCTTCGATACCGCGGGTCGTCAGGAACTCGACGAAGCCCTCCTCGATGAGCTAAAGAAGCTCCACAAATTCCTCAACCCCGGAGAAACCCTCCTCGTAGCCGACTCCGCCACCGGTCAACAAGCGGTCTCGGTCGCTCAGACCTTCGACGAAAAAATCGGTATTACCGGCCTCATTTTGACTAAGCTCGATGGTGACGCTCGTGGTGGAGCCGCGCTCTCGATGCGTGCCGTCACCGGCAAGCCGATCAAATACATCGGTGAAGGGGAAAAAATGGAGGATCTCGCCGAGTTCCATCCGAATCGAATGGCCGACCGCATCCTCGGAATGGGTGACGTCGTCTCCATGGTCGAGCAAGTCGCCGACAAGATCGACGAAGCGCAAGCGATGAAGTCCGCGAAGCGGATGCAATCCGGCAAGTTCGACTTCAACGATTTCCTCGATCAGATGAAAATGATTCAAAGCCTGGGACCACTCGAAGGACTCATGGGAATGCTCCCGGGCTTTAGTAAGATCAAAAAACAACTCCCTACGGGCGCGCTCGATGATCAACGACTCAAACACATGGAAGCGATCGTGCTCTCGATGACACCGCAGGAACGCGCCAAGCCCATCATCATTAAACCCGGACGTCGTCGCAGACTTGCCGCGGGCTCTGGAACTTCTCTTGTGAAGGTTAACCAACTTCTCAAGCAATTTGGCCAAATGCAGAAGATGATGAAATCGAAAAGCAAAATGAAAGGCATGATGGAGCAGTTAGGAGGCATGGGCGGCGGTGGGGGTGGTGGAATGGGTGGACTCGGCGGCCTCATGGGCGGAGGAAAGGGAATGCCCGATATGGACGGCCTCGAAGATCTTCTCGGTGGAGGAAAAGGCGGTAAGGGCGGCCCTAAGCTCCCATTCTAAGACCACTACCGCTTCTGAATTTCTTGGGATCCCAGCGTTCTTCAAAAATTTGGACTCGCGACTTTTTTAAGAAGGCATTACTTTCACTCAAATGGAACAGATCACGGCTCAGCTTAAGGACTTTTTGCAATATATCGCACTTCAGTTCATCAAGGAACCCAAGCTCGCTGAGCTCAGAATCGGCCACTCCGGAGAAAAAAAGGTGAACTTTCGCCTCATCCTGACCCAGCCTGATGTCGCTATTCTCATTGGCCGACAAGGCTTTACTGCCTCGACGATCCGCAGCGTAATCAAGGCTGCCGCTGAGCGAGAGGGTGTCACCGTGAACCTGCGCATTCATTCTCACGATGAAGAACGTCAATACACGGCGGCGCTAGAAGCTAAGGAGACTGAGTAGTCTAGCGACAGGAACGGCGTTAAAAATACTACCGCAAGGAGTAGCAGCCACGGTTGTTCCTTTTGGTATAGGTCCCCGAAGTTATTTAGAATAGATTAGATTCGCCTCTGTTAATCTAACCAATTCTCATTGTAATCCACGTTGCCCATTGGATTATAGATTATTGCCCAAAAGCGGGAGATAATTTCTTTTCGTAAAATGCGACAAAATAGCCTATTTCCTTTTTTCTTCCTCGCGGGACTAATCATTGGATCTGCCCGAGGCCAAGTCCGCATCAACGAAATCATGGCCTCCAACACGAGGACTTTTCCTGATGTCGTCGATTTTGAGGACTACCCCGATTGGATCGAGCTTCACAACCCGGATGGAACCGCTGTCTCTCTGGATGGTTATTTCCTGAGTGACAACCTTGGTGATCCTTTCAAATGGCGGATTCCAAATGGAGCCACCATTGATGCCGGCGACTACCTCATTATTCTGGCCGATGGACATGATGCAGCTCCAGGCGAAAGCCACCCGCGGGGATATTGGCCGTGGAGGAACTTCACGACCGAAAGCTATCACAGCAACTTCTCTCTTTCTTCAAACGGTGAATCCCTTGTTCTGACAGAGGCCACCGGAATTTCCACGATAACCCTGATCGCGGAAGGATCGGTCTGGAAATATCTCGATGACGGTTCAAATGCTTCCACGCAATGGCGCGCTCGAATATTTAATGACAGCAGTTGGGCGTCAGGCCCCGGAGTTCTGGGCTATGGAGATTCACAAGATAGCGAAATCGCCTTTGGCGAAGATTCCGATTCCAAGCAGATTACAACCTATTTCCGGCACACCGTTAATATTCCGGACCCCACTCTTTATCATGGGCTCACGATGAGCCTTCGAGTCGATGATGGAATGGTTGTCTATCTGAATGGTGCGGAAATTGGACGAAGTAACTTGGGGAATGGTGAAATTGATTTCGAAACCCTTGCTCTCGATGCAATCGGCGGTAGTGAAGAAGATTCATTCACCGACTACAGCTTGCCAATTTCCGCTCTCGTTACCGGAGATAACGTTTTTGCGGTTGAAGTTCACCAGGCTTCGCAATCCAGCTCAGATCTAACCTTTGACTTCAAGCTGGAGGCCTCTTCTCATACGCGGGCTGTCGCGATTGATTCGATCACCTTTGGAACCCAGCTCAGTGATGTTTCCTATGGTCGGGATCTTACGACCACCGCCGTCTGGCAGCAGTTTGCCGAACCCACTCCGGGAGCTTCAAATTCAGCCTCTATCGTCACGGACCTTCGTCAAACAAGTTCATCGGTGGACATCAAGCCAGTAGGTGGATTTTACAGCAGCGATCAAATGATTACACTGAGCGCGATTTCAGGAGATATTCGATACACGCTCGATGGAAGCAATCCAACGACCGCCTCCACTCTCTACAAGGCTCCATTTTTGATCTCGTCGACCAACATCGTGCGGGCTCGATGTTTTGAGTCTGGAGCGATTCCCGGTAACATCTTCACCGCCTCCTATTTTTACGGAGAAACTTTGGGAACCTTGCCTGTCGTCTCGGTTATCGCTGATCCCGAGACCCTCTTCGGAGACGTCATCGGAATCTACGAGAACATGCATGAGCCACTCACCTCCGGCATGAATGAGGTCTATAAAGGAAAGGACGCCCCCGGCCATATTGAGTATTTCCCCGCTGATGGGGGCCAAGGCTTCCAGGTGAATGGTGGAATCAGAATCGGCGGCGAGAACAACTGGGGCTCCCACGAACAGAAAACTCTCAATTTTTCTCTCCGTGGCAAATATGGTGATGATGTCATCAAGTATGACCTCTTCCCTGGATCGGGAATCCCGGTGCACGGATCGATCACTCTCCGGGAAGGTGGCGACGATTGGGACGGCGCGATGCTGCGTGACCCCATGCACAGTGCAATTGCGAAATACCGACTGGAAGTGGAGACCAGTGATTCCCGTCCCTCAATTGTTTTCATCAACGGAACCTACTGGGGCATTTACAATATCCGTGCCCGCTGGGACGAACAGTGGTTCTTCGAGCACTACGGAGTGGATAACGGCGCATACGACCACCTGGGTTATGGTCACTTCACCAGCAGTCGCACGACCTTGGGCGCGAATCATGGCGACACTACTGATTGGCGGGAACTGCTCACGTTTATCGACGACAATGACATCAGCGACCCATCAGTCTGGGCCTACGTTGAATCACAGGTCGATATCGATAGCTTCATCGATTTCGTCGCCACGGAGAGCTTCGAAAATAACTCGAGCTGGGGCCACAACAGGGAATTCTGGCGGGCGCATACACCGGGAAGCAAATGGCGATGGTTTCTCCCCGACATGGATCGCACCTACAGCTTGTCCGACGTGGGAGACAATCGCTTCGATGACATCTTAAAAGACGATCAGCTTCTGGATCGCATTAAGGCGAACCCGGTTTTTGAAAACCGCTTGGCTCAGCGCTTTGCCGCTCATTGCTCATCTACTTTTTCTCCTGCCCGGATTTCCACGATTGTCGATGAGCTTGGACTTCAGATCACAAATGAACTCCCCCGACACAAAGCATTATGGTCGGGAAGCACCAGCCAAAACAACCATCTTGCCGAACTCCAGGAAATTAAGGATTACACCGTCGCCCGACAAGGGAATGTCTTTAGCGAAATCCAGACAGAGCTTGGCTTGAACCCAGCTGTTGATCTCACCCTTGCCATCAGCGGCTCCGGTTCATTCGAAGTCGCAGGGGTTCGCATGGATGCAGGGACTTACCCCTTCTTTCCTAGTCTTGAGACTGAAATCATGGCCGTTCCAGCTCCCGGATTCGCCTTCGATAGTTGGGCCTTACTTGTTGGCGGTGCTGCTACTACCTTTAACCTGAATGCCGACACCACCTTCACTGCGATTTTCGTTCCAGTCGCCCAAACTGTCGTGCACGGAACCCTCGCTAGCAACACAAACTATAGCGCAGTGGGGTCACCCTACCTTATTGAGAACGACCTCATTATCCCACCAGGTATCACCTTAACCTTGGAATCCGGCACTTCGTTAATTATGTCAAAAGGGCGTCACCTGCGGGTGCAAGGAACTCTTTTGGTCAATGGCACCGCAAGCGACAAGGTCTCTATCTCTGGTCAGCATGGCGATTCATGGGGCGGGATTTCTTTCGAGGAGCCATCCACCATCTCCCTACTCACTCACTTGACGATTCGCAATGCCACGCGAGGAATCGAGCCCACTCTTTATCCAGCCGCGATTGCCGGTCTCAACGCGACTCTTGAATTGGACTTCATCGACATCGCCGAATCGCGCGGCCCCCTGTTTTTCAGAGGCGGTTCGATGATTCTGCGCGATAGTTTACTCCATATCCCCATCACCGGTGATGGCGTCAACGTCAAAGGAGGCGCCGCCGAAACCTATCGCACGACCTTCCTTGGCAACAATTCACCCGACGTTGATGCGATCGACTATGACGGCGTGGTCAATGGAGTCATTAAGGACTGCCGAATCTACAATTTCCGTGGTTTCAATAGCGATGGCATTGACACGGGGGAGAAGTGCGTCAACACCCTCATCGAAGGAAACTATATTTACTATACCTCTGACAAAGGGGTCTCGGTGGGGCAAGGCTCCACCGTCACGATGAGGAATAACATTATCGTCGGCTGCCCAATCGGTGTCGGGGTCAAGGACTCCGGATCCACCCTTCTCTCCGATCAAAATACCTTCTTCGATTGCACCGAGGGTGTCGCGGTCTTCGAGAAGAACTTTGGAAAAGGTGGGGGCGATGCCACCATCACCAATACCGTCATCTCCGGCTCGGATATCCCCGTTAACTCCGACGAATTTTCCTCCCTCACGACATCTTACAGCTTGAGCGATACCATCCCGTTGATCGGGGTCTCCAACCTCAATCTCGATCCACTGTTTATCGACGAATCAGCTCTCAACTTCCAACTTCAGATCAGCTCCCCAGCTCTTGACACAGGTGATCCAGCTCATGATTTGGACCCGAACGATACTCAGGCGGATCGGGGAGCCGTTTATCTTTATGCGCCAACCGACTATCCTTTCACCATCGATGAGACAGTGGTGGTGAACGAAATCCTAGCAAACTCAGGACTCGATCCCGATTGGATCGAACTCCACAACCGAACCAAAGATCCTATTAATATTGGAGGCTGGTTCCTCAGTGACAGCAGTTCAGATCTCACAAAATATCGTATTCCTCCGGGCACCATAATCCCTGGAAACGGATTCCTCATTTTCTACGAAGACACGAACTTTGGACCGGGAAGCACCGACTTGAACCGCGTGACTTCATTTGGGCTTAGCGACGATGGCGAAACCATTTACTTATCATCGGCCATCTCAGACCAATTGACCGACTACCGCTTCAAGGAAGACTTTGGCGCTTCGCTTGAAGGGGAAACATTCGGGTATTATCAGAAGCAGAGCACGGGTGACTATAACTTTATTACTCTCAACGCACCAACTCAAGCTGCCGCAAATGCGGGTCCAAAAGTAGGTCCGCTCGTTATTTCCGAAATCATGTATAATCCAGTTGGTTCTGGTGGTGCCGAGTATTTTGAACTCCTCAACATCAGCGATTCGGATGTCACTCTTTTTGACGTGGCCCGCAACAAGGCCTGGAAGTTGACGGGAGGAATTGAATACGAATTCCCGGCCCTTTCTCCTCTCATCATGACCCCGGGACAACGGATCGTCCTCACAAGAAGTATCCCTGACTTCAATGCAAACTTTACCGTGCCGGGCGGAACGCTCGTGATCGAGTGGATCACCGGCAAGCTCGCCAATGGAGGAGAATCTCTCCAACTCGATCGCCCGGGCCCTGTCAACGCCCTTAATGAGACACAGTTCATCCGCGTTGATCGCGTTAAATATGACAATAAGTCGCCCTGGGCAAGCTCTCCCGACGGCGGCGGCTCCTCGTTAAGTAAAATCGCCGAGAAAGAATATGGAAATGACTACATCAATTGGATGGCTGCAAGCGGCAGTCCAGGAGATGTTTCTCCTGGTGTTTTCTATCATGAGTGGGCTCAGATAAACTCTATTACAGACCCCCTTCTCGACGATGATCAGGACGGTATCAATAACCTCATCGAATATGCCCTGAGCACTGATCCCCGTTCCGCCACATCCCTCACCGCGCTATCTTTCAATCATTCGGGCAGTTCTGTCTCGATCAGCTATCCAGTGAGCTTAACACGACCTGATGTGGACTTGGAGCTGGAGAGTTCTTCCAATCTTCAGAACTGGACGAGGGTTGACACCAATCCTCTTATTCTGAAACCCGGTAATCAAATCAGGTCGGCAAAGCAATCGACCCTCGCCCCTTGCCTCTTCTGGCGAGTTAAGGCCAACTTAAAGCCATAAAAACCTTAGTTTAACGAAGGTTTTACTGTCGTTTTTTCCAGGGCGCGCTTGCTCCTTCATCTTCCTCGCTTTCTCCCTGACCCCCGTTGTTACCGAGTTACGAATCAACGAGTTCATGGCCTCAAACAGAGGGGAGTATGCATAGATTAGAGCACTCCGTAAAACAGAAGATACAAATATCTATTTAAAAGTTCTCAATTCTAGCACTTCGCGGAAGTGAAGAGATCGCCGACGTTTTCAGCTATCTTCATGCTCAAAATAGTTTAAGCGATCCGGTATGTGCAGGTGAAGTGGCAGCAACCCCAGTATTACACATAGGCCCTGGGGGTGTGCAGCTCAAGTCCACCTACCTTCTCTCCTTAAGCTGAACATCGAGGCTCAGAGACCACCTCCCGATCAACAACGCACGAGCCGGAGGCGCGGTGTCTACTTGGGAGCCTGCGACCACAGAAAGGGTGCCGCAGCGGACGATTTTACTTATGATTTTGGAGGTCACTTCGACTTCACCGACAGGGGGCACCATGATTGAATGGTCCCTTGGTGCCGATTGGCACCAAGCCATTCGCTGAAGGGCTGGGAGCCATGGCGCAGCGAGCATCAAACAACCCCTCCTTGCGGAGTCCCGGTGACGGGGTGGATCACGGATCACATGTATCTCCTGGGTTGAGGATGCTTATTTGTTCGCGATGAAGGCACCGCTACCTGCCTCGATCTACGAGTAATGCGAACTCTACCGTCTCACGAAGACTTTCTCGCCCGCCGCGTGGCGACAGTCCGTTTCACCAACTCATCCGCCACCACCGCAACGAGAATCACCGCTCCCACAACCGCAAACTCGATATGAGTCGGGATCCAGGTCACCAAATTAATCATGTTCTTGAGCACTTGCATCACCGCTGCGCCAATCACCACTCCCACCACGGTCCCCTGCCCCCCTCGTAAGGAGCAGCCCCCCAGCACTGCGGCGGCAATGGCATAGAGTTCATAAAAATTGCCAAAATCACTAGGCTGCGCTGATCCCACGTCCATCACGAAGAGCACTCCTCCCAAACCTGCCAGAAGGGAACAAACGACGTAGGACAAAATTACCATGCGATCGGTATTGATCCCACTGAATCGGGCCGCCTCCTCATTACTGCCCAAGGCCCGAAGGTAGCGTCCGTAAATGGTCTTATTCAGAAAGATCCCCGCCACCACGGCCACCAAAACTAAGATCACCCACGTCCATGGAATCCCGAAACCACCCATCACCGGAATCTTTTCGGTCACCACTTGCCGTAAAGAACCGAAACCACCTTCAAAGCCCTGACTCTGATCCTCGGTAAAACCTCTTGTGATCCCCCGATAGACCAACAAACCACACAAAGTCACGACAAAGGGCTGAAGCTTGAGCTTCGTGATGAGTAAGCCATGAATGAGTCCGATCGACGCAGAAACCAAGACCACGACCGCCAAGGCGAAAGCCGGCGACCACTCCTGCTTTACGAGCAACCATGGCAAGCCACAGCCCACCAAACAGACTACCGAGCCGATGGAGAGATCAATCCCGCCCGTAATGATCACAAAAGCAACTCCGATCCCCAAAATACCGAAGAGCGCGGTCCGCTCGAGGAGCTTTTCTTGATTATAGGCCCCAAGGAACCCATCGCCGAGTGCCGCGGTGAGCCCGAAGAGAACGACGAGTGTAAGTAAGATCCCCAGTATTTTTTTCATGCCTTTGTTGTTTCCAAAATTGTAGCGTCTCCCGTGGCCAGAGACATGATTCTTTCCTCGGTGCACTCGTCCCCCCCGAGTTCACCGGAAAAGGCACCCTCATGCATCACCAAAACCCGGTCCGACAAGCCCATGACCTCTTCCAACTCACTCGACACAAACAGGATCGCCATCCCTTGCTGGGCCAAGGCCTCGATCAGCCCGTAAATTTCCTCCTTCGCCCCCACATCAATTCCCCGCGTAGGTTCGTCAAGTAAGAGCACCTGCGGCTTCATCACGAGCCACTTCGCCAGCACGACCTTCTGTTGATTCCCTCCAGAGAGATAACGCACATATTGCTCCACACCCGGAGTGCTGATGGACAAGTTCTTGATTCCCTCCTGAGCCAGCTCGTTCTCCGCCTCCAGATTGAGAAAGGCGCCTCCACGGGCATCCCTCCGTAAACTTGCCAAACTGATGTTCTCCAAAATCGACATATCGAGGATCGCTCCTTGGGTCTTTCTATCCTCGGGAACAAGCGCCAAACCGGCCGCAATGGCCTCTTGAGGGGAGCTAATCCGCACCAGCTGCCCATTGATCCACACCTCGCCCCCTAAAGCCGGCACCACGCCAAAGAGCGCCTCCAATATTTCGCTTCGCCCTGCCCCCACCAATCCGGCCACGCCCACCACTTCTCCGGCCGCAAGCTGAAAGCTGGTCTCGTGATCAGGATAGGCCGCAGTTCGCAAGCCGTGCACTTCCATGCGCACTTCACCAAGCGCATGCTGGGATCGTTGATAAAACCGATCTAAATCCCTCCCCACCATCAACTGCACCATCGCCTGATGATTAATTTCTGCCCCCATCAACTCACCGGCATTCTCGCCATCCCGGAGAACCATAACCCGATCCGCAATCTGGCCGATCTCACTCAATCGATGGGAGATATAAATGATACTCACCCCGCGTGAAACAAGATCCTTGATCACGACGAACAGTTGCTCGGCCTCGGTTTGGGAAAGACTCGACGTTGGCTCGTCCATGATCAGGACCTGCGCATCCACGGAAAGCGCTTTTGCGATTTCAACCAATTGCTGTTTTCCAATCGGAAGCATTCCGACCTCCATAGCGGCATCGACCTCCAAGCCAACCATCGCGAGATACTTCGCCGCCTCCTCTCGCATCGTCTCGTCGTCCAGCAAGCCAAAGCGACGTAACTCTCTCCCTAAAAATATATTGGCCGCAATCTCAAGATTCTCCGCCAAATTCAACTCCTGATGAATTAGCGCGATCCCAACCGCCATCGCGGCCCGCACCGAATCGATACGCACCGTTTTCCCCTCCAGAAAAAACGTCCCTTCGTCAGCCGCCTGCACCCCGGCCAGTATTTTCATAAGGGTGCTCTTCCCCGCGCCATTCTCACCGAGCACCGCAAGCACCTCGCCACGCCCAAGCGTCAGATCAACCCCACGAAGGGCAAGCACCCCCGGAAAGGATTTTGTCACCTCGCGGACCTCTAAGAGCATACTCAAAAACTCCTTTACTTCCCGAGCTTCTCGTTAAGGTCTGCCCAGAACTCGGTTACGGTATCCTTTCGGATCTGACGAGCTGGAATATTGATGAATTTATTGGTAGGAATCATGGAATCGTCCCCCTCGAAAAGAGCCTTGAGCACCTTCACTGACTGGTAGCCATACTCATAAGGATTCTGCACCACCGTGCCATGAACAGTACCATCAACGATGGCTTGAAGCGTAACGTCCTCCTCATCAAAGCCGACCACCTTCACTGTATTCAACCGCTTGGCCTGAGAGAGTGCTTCCAGAATGAGCGGTGGGTTATAAGCAAACAACCCCACCATACAGCCCACTTTAGGATACTTGGTCAGCATGTCCTCGGCATTCGCCTTCCCCTTGGCCCGGTCGAACTGATCTGTCAGCGTGGCAAGGACGGTATATTTCTCCCCTTTAACCGGAGCACCGGGAGCATCGTAGCGCGATGGGTCACGCGAACGATCAAGGAGTTCATCGATCACTCCTTGGCGACGACGCTTTGAATTATCCTGCTCGAGGCGGCCAATAAAAAGAATGACCTGCCCCCCCTCCGGAAGGGCTTCTTTCACCAACTGACCACACATGCGGCCCGCATCGTAGTTATCCACTCCTATGTAGACCTTTCGCTTTGAATCTGGAGCATCAGTATCCACCGTGATGAATTCGACCCGCTCAGCCACTTCATCGAAGAACTCAGATTGATTAATGGGATCGATGACCGCTGCCGCAATTCCGTCCACTCCACGTGAAAGCAAATCCTCCATCTTGCTTTTTTGCTCAACCCCGCCATTTGGCATGAGCACTTCGACGTCGACATCCAGATCTGCCCCCGCCTTCTCTGCTCCGATTTTACAAATGTCCCAAAAAGAGGCCACCCCGGTCGTCACGACCGCAAATTTACTGCGCTCCGCCTTCTTCTCTCCGCAACCAGAGAGAATCAGAGCCAAACCCAATCCCCCTGTTAAGAATTTTAGTAAATGCTTCATGTCCACACCATGCAAGGCTGTCGGACACCTCCTGTCGAGCAGATATCATCGACGAATCACGCCCTCCTTCGGTATCCCGCCCGCCTATTCGCCCAGACCGGGGAATCGCAAGTAACCGAGCAAGGCCGACAGCGTCCCAATAAACATTACCAAGCGCACTTCGAAATCTCCCCTCCCCTTGGCTATGCCTTCCTCCTAATTCCAGAAGATTACTGACCCACCCGAAGAGGACTAAGCACAACTTCCAAAACACTCCTTGGCCTCAGGAAGATAGGCTGGAGGTTAAATAAGATCAAAAATAACCTGGAGGAACTCCAGTTCCTCATGTGAATGAAGATACTCTTGGTGGAGATATGAATGAGATCTGCTCCTCTTGACCGCTCCCCTCACCAAGCGTCCAACCGACCCCGGAACGCTCAAAACCGAAGATCGCCAAAACAATCCTTGGCATGGCAGGAAGGAGCTTTATCATCTTAGCGATTCGGACATTGACTCTGCTCCATGGAATTTCCTCCGAAGGAAAGTCACACAGCCGTTTCGCATATTTCTTTTTTCCGCCAGTTCCGCTTATCAGCCCTGACACTCACCGTTCTTCCATTACTCAACTAATTAATAAGCTCCCAACCTCTAGTTCATGCCCTCTCTAAAACGACTCATTCTTAGCTTCGCCATCTGTACTTTTGGACTGCTCATCGCCAGCTGTAAAAAATCCGATAACTCAGGCTCCGGGGAACAACTCCGTATCGCCGTGATTCCCAAGGGGACGAACCACCTATTCTGGAAAACCATCCACGCCGGTGCCATCAAAGCTGCCAAAGAAGAAGACGTCACAATCATGTGGAAAGGTCCCTTGATCGAGAGTGACCGCGAGGGGCAAATAAAGGTCGTCCAGAATTTCATCACCCAGCAGGTCGATGCGATCGCGCTCGCGCCACTCGATGACGAGGCAATGATCCGATCAGTCAAGGAAGCGCACGATGAAGGAATCAAGGTAGTCATCTGGGACTCGGGACTCGCGCCCGCCGGTGATGAGTTCTTCGACAGTTTTGTCGCCACCGACAACATCGCTGCCGGCGAAAAATGCGGCAAGCAACTTGCCGAGCTGATGGACGGCAAGGGGAACGTCATCCTACTGCGCCACATGGTCGGCTCCGCCAGCACCAAGAAACGTGAGGAAGGATTTCTCAAGGGCCTCAAGGAACACGGCCCGGACATCGTGCTCATCTCATCCGACAAGTATGCCGGTGCAACCGTCGAAGAATCACAGGAGGTCGCCAACAATTTGCTCAACCAGTTTGCCGATTCAGTCGATGGTATCTTCACGCCGAACGAGTCGACCACTGAGGGAATGATGGCCGCAATGAAGGGTGCCGGCATCGCGGGCAAAGTTAAATTTGTCGGGTTCGACGTCAATGATGCCCTGCTGGCTGGCATCGAGGAGAACGTGATCCATGCTCTGGCACTCCAGGATCCATTCAATATGGGATACCTCGCAGTAAAGCACTCCGTTGCCCACCTCAAAGGGGAAAAGGTAAAACGTATCGTTGATACCGGATCCGTCATCCTCACCTCCGACAACCTGGGTGAAAGCCGGATCCAAGAACTCGTCGCACCCGACCTCGACAAGTGGCTGAAGCAGTAGCATCTGTCCCGCTTCTGCGGCTCAACTCGATCACAAAATCTTTTGGGCCCGTGCTGGCATTGCGCGGCGTGTCACTCGACATCCGCGCCGGCGAAGTGCTCGCCCTAATCGGTGAAAATGGAGCCGGTAAAAGCACGCTCATGAAAGTTCTAAGCGGCGCTCACCAGCCAGATTCCGGATCAGTCGAAATGGAAGGTAGACCGCTCGCTCTGACAAGCCCAAGTGTCGCACGCCGAGCAGGGATCGCGATGATCTACCAGGAGCTCACCCTCGCCCCGCATCTCTCAGTCGAGGAGAACATGACACTCGGTATGGAGCGGACAAAATTTGGATTCCTGCGCTCACAAACACAAAAAGTAGAAGCCGCGCTCCAGCTATTGGAAGCGGAGGACATCCTGTCCTCCCGGAAGGTCCGAAGCCTGACAATCGCACGACAGCAGATTGTTGAGATCGCACGTGCCATCGTCAGCGAGGCGAGAGTCGTCATCATGGACGAGCCAACCAGCTCTCTCTCTGGAGACGACAAGCAAGCCCTGTTTCGCGTGATCAGAAAACTACGAGAGGAGGGACTCGCCATCGTCTACATCAGCCATTTCCTCGACGAGATCGATGAAATCGCCGACCGTTACACCGTCCTGCGTGATGGCGAATCTGTCGGGCAGGGCCTCGTCGCCGAGTCCACCCCCGAGTCGCTCGTCGAGCAAATGATCGGCCGGACTATCGATGAGATGTACCCGCGCCCAAACCACGACACCGGCGAGGTGGTGCTCGCGGTAAAAACCGTCCACGGCACAGCTCTTCCACGCGGAGTTTCATTCGATCTACAAGGCAGGGAGATCCTTGGCATCTTCGGCCTCGTCGGAGCCGGCCGTACGGAACTCGCTCGCTGTCTCTTCGGCCTCGATCCGGTTGTGAGCGGCGGTATTGAACTCAACGGCGGTGCCGAGATGAACCTTTCCGGATTCCAACCAATTAAGGCACTCACCGGCGGGTTGGACTACCTTAGCGAAAACCGCAAGGACGAAGGACTGGCGCAGAACCTCAGCATCGCTGCGAATACAACGCTCTCCGCAATCCGCAAAACTTCCCGCCTCGGGTTTCTACAACTAGAAGAAGAAAAAGCTACCGCGGACCGGCTCGCAAAAAAGTTGGATATCCGCTGCGCGAACACCAGCCAGCCAGTCAGCGCACTCTCCGGCGGCAACCAACAGAAAGTCGCTCTGGCGCGCATGATCCACCACGATAGCGACATCTTCTTCATGGACGAGCCGACTCGTGGCATTGACGTCGGAAGCAAGCACGAGATCTACGAGTTAATCCATTCTATGGCCGCCGGGGGGAAAAGCATCATCGTCGTCAGCTCCTACCTCCCAGAACTGCTCGGTATCTGTCATAACATCGCCGTCATGCACCGCGGATCTCTCAGCAAGAAGCGTCCGGCGGAAGAATGGTCCGAGCAGGAGATCCTGCTCTTCGCCACCACAGGAAAACACCAGCCCTCATTCGTCGCCCAGTAGTCCAAAGTCCAATGCCAACACTCCCCGCTCTCTCATCTAACTGGAAGTCACTGCTGCTCCCGTTCATCGGCCTACTCTTCGTATTCGGCCTATTTACCGCTCTTATCTACGCATTCGAGCCGGACAACCTAAGTGCCTTCCTCTCCAGCCGGAATGCCAAAACCGTCATCACCCAGACCGTAATCGTCGGCATCGGCGCCCTCGGCATGACCATGGTCATCACCAGCGGCGGCATCGATCTCAGCGCCGGCTCGACCATCGCCTTGAGCTCCGTTGCCTGCGCCCTGACCATCAACGCGTTCGCCTCCGGCGAAGATCCCGCGACCATCGGAGCACTTGGAATGACAGCTGCAGCCCTCGTCGCCATGGCAACCGGCGCCGCCACCGGAGCCTTCAACGGAAGCGTCTCGTGCCTCTTGAAAATTCCCCCCTTCATCGTTACCCTAGGCACCATGTTGATCGCTCGGGGCGCGGCCGAGGGAATCGCTAAGCAATCGCAGGTTCGGACACCGGAGAATGCACTCCAAAATTTTATGCAACGCAAACCGGATCCTGAATGGCTCTTCTTGGCCCCCGGCGTCTGGATCACCCTTGCTCTCCTGATCGGCGTCGGTATCACGATGCGCTACACCGTCTTTGGACGCTATATCTACGCGCTCGGCTCCAACGAATCGACCGCGCGTCTTTGCGGCATCCCGATCGCCAGAACCCGCATTCTCATCTATACCCTCTGCGGAACGCTCATGGGAATTTCAGGCGTAATGTCTTACGCCTTCCTCGGCAGTGGAGACCCCACGACCGCAGTCGCCAAAGAACTCGACATCATCGCCGCAGTCGTCATCGGCGGTGGATCACTCAGCGGCGGACAAGGCAGCCCAATCGGAAGTATCGCCGGTGCCCTAATCATGACCTTGCTTGTCAGCGGCTGCTCGATGCTCAACGTCCCGGATTACTCCCAAAAAATCATCATCGGTTTCATCATCATCGGTGCCGTGGCAGTCGATACCTGGAAGACCCGCCGGCAGGCGGCGAGCTAGCTCGACGGCCCCTGCAAACCCGCACCATTGTCGTCCGTTGTTATGGAATAGAGGAATCACTAAACTTTTCTAAAAAACCGAGTTCTACCCCTCAAAAAGCGCCACATGCCAATCTGGGAAGCGCTGGAGTATCTCAACACGCTCGTCGACCATAGCGACCCCGACATCGAACTACCACAGATCGAAAATCTCCTCCAAACAACCAAGGCGATCCGCCGTGACGGTTCACCCGCGGGCGTCGACGGGCGCCTGAGCGATCTCGAGTCAAAGTATCCAAGAAAACTACTGCCCCTGATCAGCGATCGTTGGAACAGCCATTTTAATTGGAATGATGAAGACTAAATGCCCACCAATCCGCGCCAGAAACTGCACAAAATCGTCAAAAAAGCACACGCCATCGACCGCCATGTCCGTTTTTGGACAACCCCGGAGAAGGTGTCGGTGTGACGCGAGTTCCAAGCCGCCGGAGTCGACTTAATCAACACAGATGATCTCGCCGGGCATCGACTCCAGCCAAGCCCGAGCTCCTTCAGATGGGCGGCTCAACCAGTCTTCAAATACCTCGGTTGACTCTAGGGATTCAGGAAAACCGGCCATATGCGAAACCTAAGAACATCGACACCTATGGACCAGCTCACAATCAATTGCCGAATATGCCTTTACTCATCTATATTAAATATCCAAGTAATATCCTCTCATCTATCGACGTCAGTGAGTTGCTTAACCGTTTTTGATGACTTGATTGATTCCATTTAGTTTCTCGTCCGTCCATGGGCTTACCCTGTGATCATCGCTCGAGCGGGCAGTCAGTCATCAGCACCATCGTTCGATAAGGACTGTCTCCCGTCTCCGATCCCAAGCGATCCCCTCAAAGGAAAATCCTAGTAATACAATTCGCACTTTCGTTTTCGGAGTGACAGCTCTGGTTTTGGCAATTGTTGAAAATTGCCCCTTATTACTTCGAAGAAGAATCGCTCTTGCGACGATAATAGTGTCCATTCGCGTTCAACTTCTTATGTTTCCCTCTCTACAAGGAACCCAGACTACACCGATGAAAAAGAACCTCACCAAAATCTTCGCTCTTATCTCCTTCGCCACCATCACCCCGTCATCCTTCGCCGACGTCTTCGAGCTCCGCACTTACACCACTAACGAAGGCAAGCTCGATGCCCTCAACGACCGCTTCCGCGACCACACCGTCGACCTCTTCAAAAAGCACGGCATTGAATCCGTCGGCTACTGGGTCCCCACCGACGACCAAAAATCTAAAAACACCCTCATCTACGTCATCAAACACGAAAGCCGCGATGCCGCCAAAGCATCCTGGCAAGCTTTCATCTCCGACCCCGAATGGAAAAGAGCCGCTGCCGAATCCCAGAAGGACGGCAAGATCCTCGCCAAATCTCCCGAGTCCGTTTATATGGAAACTGCAGATTACTCGCCAACTTGGAACAACGCCGAGGACCCTGGTAGCGACGCCGCCTTCGAGCTCCGCATCTACAAAGCCGCCGAAGGAAAACTCGGAAAGCTCGACGCCCGCTTCCGCGACCACACCATCAAGCTCTTCGCCCGTCACGGCATTCAGTCCGTCGCTTACTGGCACCCCACCGACAAACCGGACTCGAAGGACACCCTCGTTTACATCATTCGCCACGACAGCTCCGCCGCAGCCAAAAAATCGTGGCAAGCCTTCGGCACCGACCCCGACTGGAAAAAAGCCGCCAGCGAGTCCGGCGTCGGACGCCTCGCCACCCGTCCCGAATCCATCTACATGACCGCCACCGACTACTCAGCAATTCGCTGAGAGCCTGACGACTGATTCACGTGTCCAACGCAGTATGTCATATTGACCATCTCCTTTGTCATACCCTCGTCATCGATTGGGCGATAGCCTTGCCCGAAAGGACTCCCCGTAAAAGCGCCCCACTTAGAAAAATCCCTACGTTGCCGATCAACGGCCAGGCAGCCTCAAGTAGATTCTGGTCTGCTCCGGGCTGATCGGATCTGCTACCCGGACCGTGACCGTTGCCGTGCCGTAACCGTTGTCGATGCTGGACGCCAATTCGGTCATGGATGGATCGCTCGACCAGTTGGCGAGATCAGTGGAGACCCCGACCGTCAGGACACCATCAGCATCGGCGCTTTGGTTAAATATTAAAGTCAGGTAATCGTCGGTGGATCCGTCGACGTCGGTTGCCTGAACTGAAACCATCGGCACCGGAGCATCGGATGGATCCACCGGACTCGATCCATAAAGGAACTCTAAAAAGTTGGTGATCAGATCGCTATCATCGTCGTTGAGTGCGCCCCTTCTTTTCCCTCCGCTTCGGCCCAAGGTCGGCTTCAAAACCCTACCGCCAAAAGAAAATTCCTAGGAATCTGTCGGACTTTGAATCGGCCTTAGAATTTGGTAGCCTCGAACCATCGCTGCGCGATTTTTCTCCATTGACGAAAGACGCCGATGCTTCTGCCTCCGAATCTTCGTGAGTGGGTGCCCGAGGACGACCTGGTCCATTTTGTGATTGAGGCTGTGGACCGACTTCCGCTGAAGAGTTTTCGGGTCAATCACCGGGGCACCGGGGTCAAACAGTTTCCGCCCCACATGATGCTAGCCCTGCTGATCTACAGCTACGCCAACGGCCTATTTTCCTCCCGAAAGATCGAACGAGCCACCCACCGTGACGTGGCGATCCGCTACCTGATAGCGGACCGTATAGATCCGCGAGCAACTCCGACAGGCTCTTAGCACTATTAGGGCGAAGAAACTTCACCTTCAGAATCGATCGTCCTAGCTTCACCCCAGAAGCTTCTCCTTAAGCTTCTCAGCACGCTCCAGGGCATCCTCGCCTCCGACAAGATTTACGTGACCTAGCTTACGGCGTCCATTCGGATTACTTTTCCCGTAGAGATGCAACTTTGCCCCTTTGGTTGAGAGGATCGCTTCGGAATTGAGAGTGCCACTTTCTCCCTGCCACATATCTCCCAAAAGATTCAACATCACCGTCTGACTCAGAATTTCTGGCGAGCCTAGCGGAAGCCCCATCACCGCTCGTAGCTGCTGCTCGAACTGTGAAGTGACACTACCATTCATGGAAAAGTGACCCGAATTGTGCGGACGTGGAGCCATTTCATTCACAAGCACCCGTCCTGATTTCTCAACGAAAAACTCCACCGCAAGGAGCCCCCGATAATCAAGAGCCTCGGCTAAGTTCTCTGCGATTCGTTTCGCGTCAGCGAGAACTACTTCATCAACCCGCGCGGGCGCAATCGTAAGATCAAGGATATGGTGACGATGTCGATTTTCGACCGCGGGATAGGACATCATTTCACCGTCTGCTCCCCGCGCAATGATCACGGAAATCTCACAATCGAAATCAACAAAGCCCTCAAGAACCGATGACTCCTCCCCCACTCCAGTCCACGCGCCAGCAAGCTGGTCTACCGATGTTAGCTTAACCTGACCTTTGCCATCATAGCCGAATGCCGCTGTCTTCAAGACCCCAACGGGGCCCACTTGGTTATAAGCTTCTTCGAGTTCCTCTAGTGAATTCACCATCGCAAAAGGCGCACAAGGAATTCCATGCTCACGAAGAAAGATTTTCTCGCGCGAGCGATGCTGGCTCACCCCAATACTTTGGGCCGAGGGATAAAGCCCGACCTTCTCTTCCACCGCCGTGAGCGTTTCGAGAGGAATGTTTTCAAACTCTACCGTCGCGACATCCACCTGTGCACAAAACTCCGCGAGAGCCGCTTCATCATCAAAAGGTTTCTTGATCACGACATCCGACACGCCTTCGGTGGGTTCCGCCGTCGGAGTGCCACTCCAAACCACCGTACGATATCCCATGCGCCGTGCATCGAGCGCAAGCATACGGGCGAGCTGTCCGCCGCCGAGAATGCCGAGAGTTCCTCCAGGTAAAACCATCGTTATTTGAGCTGAGGCGGGAGAACCTTGGAGAGAACAGTATCGCGCTGATTATCGCGAAACTCCTGAAGCTTATCCGAAAGAGAATCATCGGCAGTCGCAAGGATCGAAACTGCCGAAAGCCCGGCATTTCCCGCGCCCGCATCCCCAATCGCGAAAGTCGCCACGGGAATCCCCTTCGGCATCTGGACGATCGATAAAAGCGAATCCATCCCACTGAGCGCCCGTGATTGAACCGGAACACCAAGAACTGGAAGAATCGTCATAGAAGCAACCATCCCTGGCAAATGAGCCGCTCCTCCAGCTCCTGCAATAATGACCTTCAGGCCACGCTCTTGAGCCGACTTAGAATACTCCACCAAAAGCTCCGGCGTGCGATGAGCGCTCACTACCTTTGCCTCATAAGGCACCCCAAATTCCTCAAGGACTTTGACGGCATTCTCCATCGTTGGCCAATCGGAATCACTTCCCATGACCACACCAACTAGCGGCTGCTCTAAATCGCTCACGTAATGAGTATCAGTCCAAGACCCCATGCTTGGCAAGAGCCACCTCTACTTGATCACTTTTTCAGGAAACTGTGATTCGTAGTCTTCGACCAACGATTGCGTTCTCGCCAAATACCTCTTCCTCCAATCTTCGTCTTCACCCCTCGTAAGCTCTTGGTTCGCCAACTCAATCTACTCCTTTGCAAATCTGTAGGAGGACCGCTCCTTCATCCTCATCACCATTGGAAATCCGATACTGAAGGTGACAAATATGAGCAATACTGCCGCCCTTCGGACGCGTCACTTCCTCTCCCAAGCGATGGCCTATACTCAACTTCCGATTTCTATGAGCCCGAAATCGGATCAGCCAGCCCCTTCATGCGGCCATCGCTTAAGCTATAAATCCACGAGTGAACATCGACAGCATGCCCACGATCCCAGGCATCTTGAATGACCGTGGTTTTCGTCAGATTTTTTGACTGTGCCAATACGTTGAGCTCACAAAGTCGCGAAAGTCGATTATCCTCCTCAAGCTTAAATAGTTCCTCGGCATGAGTCTCGGCAACTTCCCCGATGCATTTGATCCAATTATCGATTAGCCCATGACGAACTCCATCGACCGATGCCGCCACTCCTCCGCAGCCGTAGTGCCCGCAGACGATCACGTGCTCGACCTTTAGAACCTCGACCGCAAACTGAAGGACCGACAGCATATTTAGGTCGGTTTGATTGACAATGTTTGCGACATTCCGATGCACAAAGATCTCACCAGGATCAAGCCCGGTTATTTGATTCGGAGGAACCCGGCTGTCCGAACAGCCAATCCAGAGATACTTGGGCGACTGCTGATCCGCGAGACGCTCAAAGAAATGCGGATCATTCGAGGTCATCTTCTCGGCCCACTTCCAATTCCTTTCGAAAAGATGCTTAAGTGTCTTCATACGTTTTCTTCTCCTACAAATTTCTCTCCACGAACTACCTCAACTTTACTCACCCAAGCAATCACGGAATAACTCTCAAAGTATTTTTTTTCCACCGCCGCCAATATTTGATCCGCTGCGGCGCTCGAAACGATTGCCTCAAATCGCAGATTCGGCCCCTCCCAATCACGCGCCCTCAATCCTCTGGAGCCCTGCCCTTCTGCGCGAGTAATGGTAAACCCACTCGCGCCATTTTCCTGCAGGAGTTCAGAGAACTGTTCCTTCAGGATTCCTTCTGTGACAATCGTCACCAAAGATAGCTTCTTTTTCATGATAAAAATTTAGACGCATTCTCAGCCAGATAAAGGAAAAGAGGAATACCAAGCGCCAGATTAAAGGGAAAGGTCACTCCGAGCGAGAGAGTCAAATAAATCCCGGGACTCGCTTCGGGCAACGCAAGTCGCACCGCCGCAGGAGCTGCGATGTAAGAAGCACTTCCAACCATTGCCCCAAAGACAGC
Source organism: Akkermansiaceae bacterium (assembly GCA_905182405.1). GTDB lineage: Bacteria > Verrucomicrobiota > Verrucomicrobiia > Verrucomicrobiales > Akkermansiaceae > SW10. Next base: position 465,215 of record CAJJBQ010000002.1, read on the forward strand.
ACCACCACCGGGATTCATTCCTACCGCAACCGCGCAAACCGTAGCGATCGACCCGTGGAAAAGAGGGAGGAAACATCCCAGTAGAATAAGCCGGAACCCGGCCGACTTAAGGTCCTGAATCCGGCCGGCGGCCACCATTCCTAGTTCGAGGAGAAAGATGCAAAGCACGCCTTTGAATGGAGCGATAAAGAAGGGCGCTACACCCGCGATCTTTTCCGGACCACAAAGGGCCCCGATCACTAAGCCACCAACCATCAGAAAAATACTCTTACCCGTGATGACATCGTGAATCGCCGCTTTCATCCCAGCCCCCTTACTCTCGCGAGCCAAGAGAAGCCCTACGATGATTCCAGGCACTTCCAAAACAGCAAGAAGCGCCGGAAGATAACCATTAGAGGCCATTCCAGAGATTTTTACGGCTTCAATCGCAGCAATGAAAGTGACTGCCGACACCGAACCATAGTGAGCCGCTGTCGCCGCCGCGTCTGTTCTCCCAAGCTTACCTAGAGAACGTAAGAAAAAGAAGGCGGAGAGCGGCGTGAGCACCCCCAACATAAGTGTCAGGGCTGCAGGAGCAATCAACTCTCGCACCGGTGTTACCGAGAGCGATACCCCACCCTTGAGGCCAATTGCAAAAAGGAGATAAATCGCGAGCCCCTGATAAACTGCACTTGGAATTTCAAGATCACTGCGAACCCATCGGGCGATCATCCCAAGGGCAAATGCCAAGGTCACTGGCGAAATGAGATTTTGTAAAATGAGCTCCACGAGTAACTCCGCAACTCTGCGAACTTAGGATCGTTGAACCAGACAGCCACGCTTGCAATCGCAAAGTATTACCCTTTCCTCCTCTTTTCCTTGGATACCTTGTCCTAAGTCCCTTTGATCCGTGTATGGATTCATTGTTCATCCCCGAAGACAGCCCCGCCTCCGAGGGCTCTCCGAGAAGCAACGAGCCCCTCGCCGCCCGCATGCGCCCTAACTCTCTTGAGGAAATTGCAGGGCAGCAGCATATTCTAGCCGAAGGAAAGCTCCTTCGTCGCGCCATCGAAGCCGACCGTTTTACCTCTCTCATCTTCTATGGCCCCCCCGGAACGGGCAAAACAACCCTCGCTAATGTCATCGCACGCACGACCGGATCCCGCTTTGAATCACTCAACGGCGTCGAGTCAAATGTCGCAGAAATTCGCGGTAAAATCGAAGCGGCCCGCACCTTTGCCAAGCTTCGTGATCAAACCACCGTTCTCTTTATCGACGAGATCCACCGCTTCAACAAAGCCCAACAAGACACCCTCCTCCCTCACCTGGAGCACGGCACGGTCCGCTTCATCGGCGCTACCACCCACAATCCCTACTTCTACGTCAATTCCCCCCTCGTTTCCCGTTCGCAGGTCTTCCAGCTGGAACCTCTTGCCAAGGAAGACCTCCTTCCCCTGTTAGAAAGGGCAATTCACGATAAGGAACGGGGATTCGGAGAGATAAAGATCGTTGCCGAAAAGGAAGCGCTGGAGCACATCGCAGAAAAAGCAGATGGCGACGCCCGCAAGGCCCTCACCGCTCTGGAACTGGCCATTCTCACCTCTCCACCCATCGATGGAGCCGTCACCCTCGATCTCTCCATTGCCGAGGAATCGATTCAGCAGAAGGCGGTTCTCTACGACTCCGATGGCGATCAGCACTACGATACCATCTCCGCTTTCATCAAATCGATCCGAGGATCCGACCCCGATGCCGCCCTCTACTGGCTTGCCAAAATGCTCCACGCGGGCGAAGACCCGCGCTTCATCGCCCGTCGCCTCGTTATTTCCGCCTCAGAAGATATTGGCCTGGCTGATTCTTCCGCCCTCCAAGTCGCCATGGCGGCCCAACAAGCCTTCGAATTCATTGGCATGCCCGAGGGACGTATCCCCCTGGCCCACGCCACCGTTCACCTCGCAACTTCCCCGAAATCAAACAGCGCCTACGCCGCACTCGGAGCTGCCGAAGCCGACATTGCCCAAGGCGCCACCCTCCCGGTCCCCCTTCATCTCCGCACGAGGTTCCGTAAAGAACTGGCCGAGGGATCAGGCGCCGATAAGGCCGCCATGAATTACCTCTATTCGCACGATTACGATGGGAATTTCACCCCGCAAGCCTACCTCTCCGAGGGACGAACCTACTACACTCCTAGCGAAAACGGGATGGAAAAGAGAATCAAGGAGCGGATCGAACATTGGAAAAAGCAGTTCAAAGAGACTGCATCTCCCAAATAGTTTCATTGCGAATTCTACCTAAAACACACTAATTATTTGCCATACAGATGCCATGTGGCTAACACTTCTGTTCAGTTGCCAAACCCCTTGGCCTCTGAATACAGAAACCACTAACGAAACTACTGAAATGAGCCAAATCATTCCTACTGTCACCTCCGGTATCGCCGGACCTCTCGGAGTTCTTCACCTTCCACGTCTCTGGCAAAAAGCTTCTCTGGATGCTGCTGGAAAACTCCATGCCGACTACCCTGCTGCAGGTGCTGGCTTCGACCAGATGACCCTCGACGCGCTTGGCATCAACCGTGAAGCCTTCCTCGACTACATCAAGGCAAACAAGCCTACCTACACTCAGTGCGAGCAGTGGATCCTTGACCAAAGCGGTGGATCTCTTGATGCCGGCAAGATCGACGCACACAACGCTGCTGTTGTGGGCTACAATCACGATGACGCGACTCGCGGAGGAATTCTCGCAGCTGTAGGCATCGCTGATAACGGAGCGATCCTTGACGCAGTGAACCTCAATAACCTCGAGGACTGGCAGGACTTCCACGCGGCTGAGATTGTCTAAATCTCTCGAGATTCTCTCTTTCAAAACCCCGGGGCTCAGGCCTACGGGGTTTTTTTATCATCCGCTCCGCAAATCTCTTAACTCTCTTCTGGCTTTAAAAATTGGACATCACAAGCGGTCAGCTGTTAGGAACGTCATCTTGTTTGGCGTTCATACACTGGTGGAGGGTGGACACCCGGCTGAAAATACTACCAGTATGCAGAGCTCTGATAGGTCTCCCCCGTGTTCGGGTCGTGATAATAGCTGTGAAGCCCGCCGTTACGAGCCGTGTAGTGATACACGACGACACTCTTGGTCAAGATGAACACAAGCGGCCCGATTGCATTTCCAATATTCTTGGACTTCGCCGGCGATCTCTCGCTGAAAGAATCGAGCGCCTCCCCAGGGCGAGCGAAGCGTTTGTCGAGAAAAGCGTTGAGGTCCCTCTCCGATAAGGTGTAGGTGGCGTAATGATCGAGTAAGTCCCGACGCAGCATGATGTCGGCAGCGGTAGGCGGGATCAGATTCCGGCCCCTCTCTGGCCACCAAATACTACCTCTGCTCGCATGGTGTGTATCGACTCCATAGATCCGGAAGAGAGTCCCGGCGAAAACTAGGCCCAGTGCGAGGATGACGATGCATACTTTGAGGATAATTCTGCGGCGCGGCGACTCAGACTGTGGAGCGGCTAGCTCTTCCTGCCTCGTGATTGGAGATGCGTTAGCTTGTTTCATTGCAGGATGGTTGCATCATTGTGAACCCCTTGTCACGACGAACTCCTTTCGCTTTTTCGATGGTCGATCTCTGGACTCCTGAATACTAAAAATTTTTATAATCAGCATTTTATCTTCAAAAATCCCGACACGGAGGTAATCAGATTTGAGCAGAGAAGTCAGAAGAACCCGGCGAAAAGTCGCCAGTAAATGGCAATCACCCCTCAAGGAGGCAAAGAAAAAAGAGTTACGATCTCCCGTAACTCCTTTTCAGAAAGCTAGTGGGCAGGGAAGGATTTGAACCTTCTTACACTTACGTGAGCAGATGCACAGTAACACATGGCTTATTAACTCACTGACTATCAGTTCCCGAGATTCACAATGTTCGCACAATTCGGCCTATTCTCGGCTTTTAGGGGCAATACGGGCAGCATCCACACCGAAAATTGACCCAAAATAATCTGCTGAAATCTGTATACCTCGGAGGGCTCAATTTAAAGGCACTCAGACTCCATTCGGATGGATGGTGAACAATCCGTTCGGATGGGTCTGTTTCGTTTCAGTTGCGCTGGCGCATGGAGCCAGGCCGGCCACCGCAACGAAACTCAGCGTCAATGAGACCCGCATAAAATTACTCATTTCGTTTTGTAGGGCCACGGTCTGACTTTGGCGCGCACCGCCCATTTTTCCCATTTGGCGAGCAGCGCCTCGACCTTCTCGGGGTTTTTTTCCGCGACGTTCTGCAGTTCGGCACGGTCAGCTTTTACATTGTAGAGCTCCCATCCAAAGTCCTTGACCTCGCGACCGGCCTGACCCTTGCAAACCAATTTCCAGTCACCGTCACGAATCGCGCAATTAAGGTGATGCTCGAAGTAGAGAGCATCGCTACGCTCAAGAGACTTGCCAGAGAACGCCGGGCGCAGGCTCACGCCCTCGACCGGAATGATCTCGTGCCCGCCAAACTTCTTTGGATACCCCCCGCCAGCCACGTCGGCACAGGTCGCCATGATGTCTATCACGTGTCCCGGCTGATGCTCCAATGTGCCGTTGCGCGACGGATCGACACCATTGGGCCAGTGCACGATCAACGGCGTAGAGATCCCGCCTTCATGGGCAAAGTGTTTGTATTCCCGAAACGGCGTGTTGGAGACATTGGCCCAGCCACGACCATAGCCGATGAAGGTATCTTCCGGACCGGCCATGACACCTGGTCCCGTCTTCAATGGCCGACCATCGCGCGTCTGCATCGGTGGCCAGATCTTTGTCTGAAAATCGTCCGACCCCATGGGCTTCAAATCGCTGGCATAACCGTTCTTGGGCGTGTGGCGACCGTAACCTTCGGCACATCCCCCATTGTCCTGCAGGAAGAAGATGAGTGTGTTCTCAAGCTTACCCTGACGCTTCAACTCTTCAACGATGCTACCGACACCTTGATCCATCGAATCAATCATAGCCGCGTAGACCTCCATGTTGCGAGCTTCCCACGGCTTATCCGCCACCTTTTCCCAGTCGTCCGACTGTGGTGAGAGCTTCGTGTCTGCCGCGACGAGCCCCAAGGTTTTCATTTTCGCCAAGCGCGACTCGCGGATCGGAGTAAAGCCTTTGTCGTACTTTCCTTTGTATTTTGCGATATCCTGCGGCAGGGCGTGCATCGGCCAGTGTGCGGTGGTGTAGGCGGTATAAAGAAAGAAAGGCTTGTCGGGCGACTCGTCGGCGTGCTGTTTGAGGAAGGTCACGGCGTTGTCGCTGATCGCGTCGGTATAGTAGTAAGTCTTCGGCTTGTACTTCGGATCGTTTACCGGCGTGATGTAGGTGTTGCCTCGACACAGCGTCGCCGGATCGTAGAAACTACCCGCTCCAGTGATTGTTCCGTAGAACTTCTCGAAGCCACGTTGCATCGGCCAATTATCCTTCGGGCCGTCCGGGCCAACGTGCCGCGTGACGTGCCATTTTCCGGTCATGTAGCGACGATACCCCGCGGTGCTCAGCGCCTCGGCGATCGACACCACATTGCGACCGAGTTCGCCGCGATAGCCTGGTAGTTTGCTATCGCCGGTCATCAGCCCGATGCCCGCCTGATGCTGATACACCCCGGACAGCAGGGATGCGCGCGTCGGACAACACCGTGCGGTGTTGTAGAATTGCGAAAACCGCACGCCGGACTTGGCAAGCTGATCGAGGTTGGGCGTGTTGATCTCACCCCCGTAGCAACCGAGGTCGGAGAACCCCATGTCGTCGGACATGATCAGCACGATGTTCGGTGCGTCGGCCGCCCGGGCGCTGCTTGTCCCGCACAGTAAGAGTGCCGTCAGAAGTGGTTTGATTTTGTGTCGGAATTTCATGAGTTAATTTCGTTTTTTGATTACGGTCGCCTTGATGGGTTCTCGGGTCTGGATGGTTTCGTTGCTTTGCGGTGCGAGTTTTTTGAGCTTCTGGTAGACCTTGCCGGCCGCGACGATGCCTGTGGCTGCCAATGCACCAACATCAGCGAGCTCGCTTGCGCCGGGCGAGATGTGGCAGGAGAAAGAGGTGGAGACCAGTGATCACCAACGCGGCGAGCACGATGCCAGCGGGCAGGAAGACCCAAAGCTTGAAATGATCGTTGAAGTAGGACCCGTCATGAATGCTCTCGATCAGATCGGAGCGGCGGAAGGCCACCTGCAGGATCTCGGCCGTCCCGGTGTCGATCTGGACCTCATAGCGATTCTTGCACTGCACTTTGACCACGCCCTTACCGGGCCTTACATCTAGCCGGTCAACATCTTCCCAAGACTCAATCTCTGCCTCGGGGACGGTCCTCGCTACCTCGAGAATGCGCTCAAATCCGATTGTGGGTTCTGTCCCGGCACCGAGCTGGGTCGGCGGCTGGATGTAGGCTGATTCCTTCTTCAATTGCAGGACAATGCCGGAGAAGATGATGATCGTGATCGGCAGCAGCGCGATGATGGATCCCCACCGATGCGACAGGCGGCTTAACTTGGAGAGCTTCATACTGAGGGCTACTTCGCCACCTCCTGCTTGATCTTCTGAATCTCCTTTGCATGGAGAACAAAAACGCTTCGGCCATGAGTGCCTGCGACAAGGTCGCCGGTCCCTGCATGGAGTGCTAGATCATGCACCGCGCAGGTCGGCAGAGTCTTGCAGAGCGAGTGCCAGGTCTTGCCCTTGTCGATGGAACAATAGGCACCCAGCTCGGTGCCTACATACAGAATGTCCTGATCGGTCGGATCTTCGCGTATCACGTTGATTGATTCCGAGGGCATGTTGTTGACGATTGACTTCCATGTCTCCCCGAAGTCGGTCGACAGATACAGATAGGCTTCAAAATCGTCCTCGCGGTATCCCGTCAGTGAAACAAACGCGGTACCCTCATCATACTTCGATGCGACAACGCGACTGACCCATCTATTCGGCAGACCCTTGTTGATCTTTGTCCAAGTAGCGCCGTCGTCCCTCGTCACATGCACTTGTCCGTCATCCGTGCCAGCATAGAGCAAGCCCTTCTTCAGTGCGGATTCGGAGATGTCGGTGATTGTTCCGAAGGGAACGTCTCCTTTCCTTTCCGGGCCCGGATTGGTCGACAGGTCGGGGCTGATGCATTTCCACTTGTCGCCCCGGTTCTCGCTCTTGAAAAGTCTGTTGGCGCCGGCGTAGAGCGTCTTGGAGTCGTAATGAGACAGGATGAAGGGAGTCATCCAGTTGAATCGCAGCTTCTTCCCCTCCGGCGCTGGGCCGGGCCGGATGCCACGACTCTCCCCTGTCTTTAGATTTTTTCGCGCCATCGAGCCAAACATGCCCTCGAGATACATCGTATCGAGATCGTTCGGGTCAATCAGGGTCACGTAGTTGTCGCCGCCGTGGTCCCACTCCCAGTGCTCCTCGCCGAGGACCATCGGCTTCGCCTCACCACCAAGTATACCGTTATCCTGGGTGCCGCCCCATATCTTGTACGGCTCACGTGCGTCGACCGAGATGGCGTAGAATTCGGCGATGGGCAGCGTATTGACGTGGAGCCAGGTCTTGGCCCGATCGTGCGAGACATAGAGCCCGCCATCGGTGGCCAGCATGAGTCGATCGGTATCGTCGGGATCGATGAACATGTCGTGATTGTCACAATGGGGAGTGGCGCGCCGGGCTTTGTAGGAAAGCATGGGAACGGTGCGCTCGGAGATAATGGACTGGGTCTTACCTGCGTCGGGTGAATAGAGAAGGTTAAAACCCACGATGAAAATCTCGTCTTCGTTGTCCGGCATGACCCTGATCAGGCAGAAATCATAACCGATCCCAGTTTTGACATTTCCCTCATGGGTCTTGCGCCAGCTTTCGCCCTTGTTATCGGAGCGGTAGACTTCGCCCCCCACCCCGCGGTGGTCGCAAATGAGGTAAAGAACATTCGGATTGGACGGAGCGATGGTGATGCCCATTCTGCCAACCTTCTCACCGGTGGGAAGCCCCTTGGTCAAAAGCTTCCACGTCTCGCCCGCGTCGGTCGACTTGTAGAGTCCGCTGCCGGGACCGGCGACGACATTATTCCAAGCCTTCCTGTCGCGCTCCCAGGCCACGGCATACAGCGTCTTGTTGTCGGACGGGTCGAGGGCGACTTCCACCACGCCGACCTTCTCGGAGATATAGAGGATCTTCTTCCATGTCTTGCCACCGTCGCTGGTCTTGAAGACGCCGCGCTGCTTGTTGTAGGAGTATTGGTGGCCGAGGGCGGCGACATACACGACGTCATCATTCTCAGGGTCGATGATGACGCGGCCGATGTGGTGAGTGTCGTTGAGCCCCATGTTCTGCCATGCGCCCCCCGCGTCGGTCGACTTGAAGACGCCCGTCCCGGCAATCGAACTGCGCGCCATGTGCGGCTCGCCGGTGCCGACCCAGACCAGGTTCGGATCCTTGTCGGATACCGTGACGACCGAGATCGAGGAAGTCGACTCGCTCTCAAAGATCGGTTTCCAAGTCGTGCCGTTGTTGAGGGATTTCCAGAGATTACCGGAGCCAGAGCCGACATAGAGGGTCGATTTACGCTTTTTGACCGACCAAATGCTCTCGATCTTTCCGCCCTGGATTCTGGGGCCAACAGCCGTCCACTCGACATCCTTGAACATCGACGATTCTCTGAGCTTCACGTGGTGATCCCAGGCCTTCATGCGCACTTCGGGAGGCGTGGCCGGACCGACCTCCACTTCAGCCGAGAGGCATAGTGGCGCGATCATCGAAACCATGAATAGGTAGATGCTGAAGGTGCAGGTTCTATTGGTCATAAGGCTGAAGACATTCTGATTATTATACACTGAGCTCGAAACTAATTCCAAGCTTTCAGCGTGTCCATGGTTTCCTTGGCGTTGATCAGTCCAATACGGCCGGAAGCATTGGCTGGCAGCGCGAAGCTTTCGATCAGGATATCGTCAAGATAGAATTCCATTAACGATCCTCTGACAAGTAAGCGAAATGCGGCCAGGCTACCGAACGTCATCTCCCGGTCGACGCGCTTCTCCATCTTGAAACCGGTGCCGTCCGCGTTCATCAGGCCCAACTCAGCGACCCCGCTGCTGTCGATCAACACACCAACTCCCAACTCAGTGACCCCGGTGCTGTCGATCAACACGCCATTATCATAGACTCCCAAATCAGTTGTGCATTCAATGTAGACCCCGCAGCGTGGCGATTCCTTTGCCTTGGGCAGCTTCAGGGTTCCTTCAATAATGATTCCCTGTTTCGTGTTAAAGGTATTACCGAGCAAGGCGACAGCTGCGTTGGAATCAACCGACTTTTTAACGGCGATTGGCCGGTGTTTCATCTTCTCGTTTCCTATCCACCAACCGAACCGCAGCGTTCCCTCCTGATCGATACGCACGTCCTTGATTGGAGCGAATGAGACTTGGACGTCTCTAGCCTGGGTGAAATGACAGGCAAGCATGCCCTCGGGGTGACGGAAAAAGCGAGAGAAGTAGGTATGCCCTGTCAAGACCTTGTAATTCTTCTTTGCCTTGCGAAAGGGGCCTTCGGGTCGATCTGCAACAAGTGTCGTCATGGCGGGATAGTGGCCGAACAACATGTAGTAGTTGTCACCGATCTTCTCGACCGCGCCGACCTCTCCGTTTTCCTCATCATCGATCACCCTGGGGGGCGCAAGTGCTTTCCAGTGCACGCCATCGAGCGACTCGCCGAAGCCGAATATCCCGTCAGCGGCGTCCTTCTCCGAGCGATTTGGGCTTGCGGTCCAGTAACCGTAGAGCCCGCCCCCTGGCTTGGGGATGGTCCAGATGCAGTCCCAGCGTCCCTTCTTCTCGTACCATTGTTCGTTCTGTATGAATCGGTATTCTTCCCCTTTTAAACGGGTCCAGTGAAGGAGATCCGTGGATTCGGCAAAGTAGATGTTCTGACGCCCGTCGATCTCCTCGGAGTAATTCATATAGAATTTGCCGTCCTTATCGAAGGTAGGTGATTTCCAGGTCGAACCGGTGCCCATCCACTTGGCTCCCGGAGTCTTTTTTAGAATCGGCCCCTTTTCAGTCCAGTGTACGCCATCAAGCGACGTGGCCATGGAAATATTGTCCCAGCGCCAGCGGTGTTTACCGACATTTGCGAGGTAGTAGAGGAAGTATGTTCCTTCATGATGGTAGAGCCAAACGTCCCACATATTGCCGGTTTCCTGGTGTTGTGCTTTGTAGAACATCGATTGCACAATCTCGCCTGAAACCGGTCGTTTGGTGTCACCGTCCGACTTCTCTTGCCCGTGAGCACAGATGCAGCACAAGGCAAGTAAACTGATACAAAAGGCAGGCAGTGTTCTTCTCATATTTGTCTTCTCCCTTTCAGCAGAACGTTTGTGCCTGGCGGCGCTAACGCTGTGATTCGGTCTTACGTTTCTTTTCCTTCTCGGCATTCTCGACTTCGATTCGGTGGAAGGCCTCGACGACCGCAGGCGGCCAGCGAAACTCGGGCGCATCGGCCGGATCGAAGCCACTTAAGTGTGGCTCGCCCAGCCGTTTCGCCACAGGCACATAGACCCATTTGTTTTGTCGAAAGGAGTCATCAAGCAGCTTGGCTAATTCAGGCAAATGTGTTCGCACCTGCTGGCGCGTTTGCAGGTGGCAGATGTGTTCTCCCGTCGGTCCAAGAACCTCAAATGAACTCTGCCCGCCGCCGGACTCCGGCCTCTTGCGTCCGTTGCATTCGAACCATGTCTGAACGCCCTCGGCCCAGAACTCGGCGATGCCGCCCTCGATCGCATACCCACGGAAGCGGCCACTTTGCTTCGCTTGGTCGTATAGCTCCCTAAGTCGCACGTTGAACTCTTCGCCAAGAACACTGTGAATCCCGTGGGCGAATTCGTGAATGAAAATATTTTCACCCTCCCAGGGGTCGCCCTTGAGATTCAATACATTTTCTTCGCCACAACTGACCGGCCTGGACCCCAGGCCTCGAGCGCGATAGGCCCACCAAAGCGACATGTTTCGGCAGTCGGGCAGGTCGGTCTGCAGTTCGCAGTATGCCATCACGGCCACGAACATCTTTCGCTTTTCGCAAAGATCCCTTATCAGGTCAGGCCGATTGGCTAGCATCTTCTTTGCCAGGTATCCTGCTTCTCCCAGAGCGTATAAGGAGACCTTCTCCGAACCCGCGACAACGAGGCCATCGGCGACGATGTGCTGTTTGTAAAACGGGTCGAGCGTTTTTCGCAGCGCCTCGGGGCTATACGGATTCAATATCCTTGCCCAGAGCGCGAACCGCTGAGGCGAGAGTTTCTTCAGCTCCGCCAGATGTTTGGGGCCCGCGTCTAGGCAGACGGCATATACCATAGCGAATTCTGCGAGATCTTCATGGCGCACCGTGTCACCATAGTCGGAGACGGAAATCTTATCCGCTTTGATGGCCTCTTCCCACTTGTCGAGTATCTTGGGATCTGACTGCATGGCGACCTGCTCCAGCGTGTGGCCGGCTTCATGGGCGATCACCAATGCGTCGGCATGAGGAACCAGATTGATATATCCTTTTCCGCCATGCGCTCTTGCTCCACCGAGGTCCGCATAGATCGCGATCCCGTCTTCTCCCTTGTCAGACACAGCCACGCACGCGCTCAGGTAGGAGCTAGGAAGCTTCTCTAGACGCCCGACCAGTTGCTCGAGCTTGGCGCCAGTCGCATCTTCAATGGTCAGCTTGAACCGATACTCGCCGGAGGTCGCGATCCACTGCTTGCCGGCGACGCGACCGTTTCTCATCTGAACAGCCTCGGGCCCGGACACCACCTTTATTTTTGTCGTACTGTGCTGCCCGAATTTTTCAAAGATCGGTTTGAAGTGCGATTTTAAATTGTCTTTTGCGCTAGCGCCTGTCGCGACGACGAGCGCGAGAAGCACGCCGGTAAGATTCTTTATTGGCATCTATTTAGTCTCCTTAGGTTAGCTGTGTAGATCGAATTCATCTTCTATTTTTTGGTGCCGGGTATCTGCTGATGTCCACCTCCCACTCGCGCATGTCAGAGGACGGGCGTCCTGGCCGTCATGGCTCCCATCGCGGTTCGACACCCAGCAGGTTGCGGACGAAGTAATCCTTCTGACGGCGTTTCCCGTAGGCGGAGCCAGCCGCGCCGTGGCCGGCGCCGGGGATGATCAGCATGTCGAAATCGCGGTCGGCTTTGACCAAGGCGTTGACGACCTGCATGGTCGAGGCCGGGTCGACGTTACGATCCAACTCGCCCACGATCAGCAGCAGCTTTCCCTGGAGTTTATGGGCGTGGGTCACGTTGGAACTTTCGGCGTATTCCGGTCCCACGGGCCAACCCATCCAGGCTTCGTTCCACCAAATCTTATCCATGCGATTGTCGTGGCAACCGCAATCTGAAACGGCCACCTTGTAGAAGTCTCCGTGATTGAGCAGAGCCCCGGTCGAACTTTGCCCGCCAGCCGAACCCCCGAAAATTCCGACGCGGCTGAGGTCCATGTAGGGGTATTTCTTCGCGGCCTCTTTGATCCAGAGAATGCGATCTGGGAAACCTCCGTCGCCGACGTTCTTCCAGCACACGTCGTGGAAGGCCTTGCTGCGGTGCGACGTCCCCATGCCGTCAATCTGCACCAAGATGAATCCCAATTCGGCCCACCGCTGGGCGCCGTGACAGGGCGAAAAATTCTTCGGCACGAAGGAACCGTGGGGCCCGGCGTATATCTGCTCAATGACCGGATATTTCTTGTTAGGGTCGAAAGTCGAGGGGCGGTAAATCACCCCGTAGATGTTGGTCTTACCGTCGCGACCCTTGGCCACGAAATGCTCAGGCTTTTGCCAGACAGTGGCCTCGAGTTCGCTGGCGTCGGACTTTTCCAAGGGGCAAACCAGCGACCCGTCGCTGACCCGACGCAACTCGTTCACCGGCGGCATGTCCACGCGGGAATACGTGTCGACGATGAACTCACGGTCCGGCGAGTATTCGATCGAGTGCGTGCCGTCGCCGGCAGTCAATTTCACCAGGCCGGTTCCGTCGAAGTTGATGCGGCAGTAGTGGATGTAGTAGGGATCCTGCTCGGGATAAATTCCCCCGGCCTGGAACCAGATCTGACGCTTGGCCGTGTCTACGCGGTCGACCTTCCGCACGATCCACGGGCCCTTGGTGATCTGGTTCTTGAGCTTTCCGCTGCCGAAATCGAACAGGTAGAAATGGTTCCACCCGTCGCGTTCCGACATCCAGATCATCTCGTTAGTGGACTCCAACAACTGGCGATGATTGTAGTTGGAATAATTGACGAAGGTCTTGCTCGGGTCGTCGATCAGCGCGGTGACTTCGCCGCTCCCGGCGTCGATAGCCACGATCCTCACCACGTCGTGTCCTCGTTGGTTGTAGTAGAAGGTGAATCTGCTGGAGTCCTTCTCCCAGCGATGCGACCCGATGCTCCATGGGTTCGCGAAAAGCGTCTCGTCGAGTGGGACCTCCTTCTTCCCGACGATGTCGAACAGATGCGGCTTGGTCTGGGCAATCTCGTCGCCCGGTTTGAGATAGCTGTTCGAATGCAACTTCGGTTGCAACTGATCCTTGGGCGAGGACTCGACGAAATGGACAATGTGCTCTTGAGCCTTCTTATGACGGAAACCAATCAGTTTCCTCCGGTCGGGGGACCATTGAAAATTGCCTTGATAACCGTCGCCCTCCTCACCGTCCGTCGTCAAGGCGACTTCCTCGCCGTCCTTACCGAGACGAAGCCAGACATTGTGGTCCTTGATGAAGGCCTCGACCTTCTTCGCGGCGTCTTTCTTTTCCTTGGGCGATTGAGGGAACTGTAATTCGGGTTCAGCCGGTTTCTCGTGCGGCAAAGTCGCTTCGGCCCCAGGTTGCGGGGATTGCGAGAAGAGCAGCTTCGAGGCTCCCTGTCGCGGAGCCGGGATTCCTCTTAAGACCGACACCTTCTTTCTGGGCCCGGGCGTGTCTTCGGTGAGGGACTGATCCTTAAGATTGATTTTCCACGATTTGCCCTCCGCCTTGAAATAGACGGCCTCTCCCAGCAATCCCTTCTTATCGCCGACCGCTTTCTTATATTCGATCGCGTCGAAGGGCAGTTTGTGAGCATCGAAGGCCTTACCGGTTACTTTCGCGAGATCCTTTGCCAGCCGCGCGTGGTCGAAAGCCACTTTTCGTTTGCCCGCGGCCGCATCGACGAACACGAAATTCTTCCGTCCGTGGCCCAGTTCGTTGCGATACCAGAAGCACTTGGTGCCGGTCAGCCAATGCGCTTGCACCTTCGTCCGAAAAACCTTGCCGCCGGTGATGCCGCCGATCTTGTCGAAACGTTCGTAGTCCGCCTTCGTTCCTTGAGCCTGAAGCATCGTGGCCGTTGACATCAGAACCAGCGCCACGGTGCCGCCGATCCAGGAGTTCATTGCAGGGAGACTAAATATTGATGTTTTCATTTCTTGATCCTTTGATTCTTTCTCTCGTTCGCTCGTTCGGCTTCAATTCGATGGTAGGCCTCAATCACCGCGGGCGGCCAGCGGAACTCAGGCGCGTCGGCCGGGTCGAAGCCACTTCAGGTGTGGTTCTTGCAGCCGTTTCGCCACGGGCACATAGACCCATTTATTTTGTCGAAACGTACTGTCGAGCAGCTTGGCGAATTCCGGACAGTGTGTTCTCAACTGCTTGCGGGTGGTCAGGTGGCTGACGATCTCTCCTTGGGGCCCGATCACGGTGAACGAGTCCGACCCTCTGCCAGACTTGGGCTTCTTGCGATCGTTGCACTCGAACCATGTCTGAACGCCTTCGGCCCAGAACTCCGCGACGCCACCGTCGATTGCATACCCACCGAAGCGGCCACTTTGCTTGGCCTCGTCGAATAGCACCCTAAGTCGCACGTTGAACTCCTCGCCAAGGACACTGTGAATCCCGTGGGCGAATTCGTGAATGAAAATGTTTTCACCCTTATAAGGATCTCCCTTGAGGCTCAGCAAATTTTCTTCGGCACAACTGACCGGCCTGGACCCCAGACCTCGAGCGCGATAGGCCCACCAAAGCGACATGTTTCGGCAGTCGGGCAGGTCGGTCTGCAGTTCGCAGTAAGCCATCACGGCCACGAACATCTTTCGCTTTTCGCAAAGATCCCTCATCACGTCCGGCCGATTGGCGAGCATCTTCTTTGCCAGGTATCCTGCTTCTCCCAGAGCGTATAAGGAGACCTTCTCCGAACCCGCGACCACGAGGCCATCGGCGACGATGTGCTGTTTGTAAAACGGGTCGAGCGTTTTTCGCAGCGCCTCGGGGCTATACGGATCCAATATCCTTGCCCAGAGCGCGAACCGCTGGGGCGAGAGCTTCTTCAGCTCCGCAAGATGCTCCGGCCCCGCGTCCAGACAGACGGCGTATACCTGGGCGAATTCTGCGAGATCTTCATGGCGCACCGTGTCACCATAGTCGGAGACGGAGATCTGATCCGCTTTGATGGCCGCTTCCCACTTGTCAAGTATCTTGGGATCCGACTGCGTGGCGACCTGCTCCAGCGTGTGACCCGCTTCATGGGCGATCACCAATGCGTCGGCATGAGGAACCAGATTGATATATCCTTTTCCGCCATGCGCTCTTGCTCCGCCGAGGTCCGCATAGATCGCGATCCCGTCTTCTCCCTTGTCAGACACAGCCACGCACGCGCTCAGGTAGGAGTTGGGAAGCTTCTCAAGACGCCCGACCAGTTGCTCGAGCTTGGCGCCGGTCGCATCTTCAATGGTCAGCTTGAACCGATACTCGCCGGAGGTCGCGACCCACTGCTTGCCGGCGACGCGACCGTTTCTCATCTGAACAGCCTCGGGCCCGGACACCACTTTTATTTTTGTCGTACTGTGCTGCCCGAATTTTTCAAAGATCGGTTTGAAGTGCGATTTCAAATTGTCTTTTGCGCTAGCGCCCGTCGCAACGACAACCCGGAGACCGTAGTTGTAGCGGACCTGCTTGGGACCTACCCACCTGGCGCGTTGTGAGGAGCGGGACACGGCGGGAACGCTGTGAAACGACCCACTGCGCAGACAGCGCAGATCGGTTTCCGTGGTATTCTCCGGATCAACACTTGGTGACCTGCTGTAGAAGTCCTTGTCATACCAGTCACGACAGAACTCCCAGACGTTGCCGTGCATGTCATACAAGCCCCAGGCGTTGGGCTTCAACTGGCCGACCCGGTGGGCGTAGTCTTCCTTCTGCCCCGCGGGTATCCCGCCGTACCAACCGTAGTCGATGAGTTTCGACACATCATCTCCGAAGGAAAAGGTCGTGGCACTTCCCGCGCGGCAGGCATACTCCCATTGCGCTTCGGTCGGCAGGGAGACGGTCCTGCCGGTCTTCTTCGAGAGCTTGCGGCAGAACTCGATGGCATCATAAGAGCTCATCCAGACCGCGGGATAGTCGTCAAAGCCTTCTGGTCTTGGTTGCGCACCCGCGTACGCCAGGGCCGTCTTTGTCAGCCATGGTTCCGTGCCCATCACGGCCTTCCACTGGGCCTGCGTCAGCTCGTAGATGCCCATGTAGAAGGGCTTGCTGATCGTCACCTCATGGGCAGGATACTCATCTGACACGTGCTCCTCCTCGCCCCCGACCTTCTTGATCGTTTCCGCCGGGGCGTCGTGGTTGCCCATCTTGAACTTGCCGGCTGGAATGTGCACCAGCTTCATCGATACACCCTTACCAAGGTCCAGGCTGAGTTGCCCGACAATCGCGGTATCCCCAGACGCTTCGTTAGAAGACGCGCCTTTTTCCGCATTCTGCCCAAACGCTACCTGCGCAGCGGTTAGGAGGATTGCTGTTAGCAGGACAGCCAAAAACGGTTTTAATCTCAGAATACGCGGGTGAGTCATGGCTGGTTTCTTTGCGATGGATGTTGCCTTGGCACCTTGATCTCACAATTCGGTAGCGCCTTTCTAAAGGCTTCGACGCCTGCAATAGTGACCTTGGTATCACGAACGTTAAGTTGTTTTAAGCTTTCTAGCGACTTCAAACGCTCCAGGTCTGTGTCGGTCAGGGGGTTTTTTCCGATTTGCAGCTCCGTCAGCTTCGTGAGTTTCCCAATCTCGGGCGGAAGCGTGGTGAGTTGGTTACCTTCGAGATACAACCAGATCAGGTTCGCGAGCTGTCCAATCTCAGGCGGGAGCGCGGTGAATTGGTTTCCTCCGAGCCCCAGATAAACCAGCTTCGTGAGTTTCCCAATCTCGGATGGGAGCGTGGTGAATTGTTTACCATGGAGGGTCAACCCCGTCAGGTTCGTGAGCTGTCCAATCTCGGGCGGAAGCGTGGTGAGTTGGTTACCTTCGAGATGCAACCACGTCAGGTTAGTGAGCTCTCCAATCTCAGGCGGGAGCGTGGTGAATTGGTTTTCTCCGAGCCCCAGATACGTCAGCTTCGTAAGTTTCCCAATCTCGGGTGGAAGCGTGGTGAATTGGTTTTCATGGAGGGACAACCCGGTCAGGTTCGTGAGCTTCGCAATCTCGGGCGGGAGCGTCGGCAGTTGGTTGTCCCAAAGACTCAAATCTGTCAGTTTCGTGAGCTGTCCGATCTCGGGGGGGAGCGTCGAGAGTTGGTTGTCCCAGAGCCTCAAATGCGTCAGGTTCGTGAGTTGTCCAATCTCGGACGGGAGCGTCGAGAGATCGTTCCCACTGAGGGTCAACTGCGTTAGCGTTGTGAGTTGCCCGATCTCGGGCGGGATCGTGGTGAGTTGGTTTTCTCCGAGGTCCAGATGCTTCAGCTTCGTGAGCTTCGCAATCTCGGGCGGGAACGTGGTGAATTGGTTACGCTTGAGCCCCAGATACGTCAGCTTCGTGAGTTGACAAATCTCGGGCGGAAGCGTGGTGAATTGGTTGTCATGGAGGGTCAACCCGTTCAGGTTTGCAAGCTGTCCAATCTCAGGAGGGAGCGTTCGGAGGCCACTGAGGATCAGTAATTTATTGCCACGCTCAGCGCATTCGCCCATCTTTTTCAGGGCACGTTTGACTGCGGGATCGTCGGTTTTTGCAGCCGCCTCATCGAGTTTCGCAAGAACGGCTGTTCGGTCATATTCGACCGGCTCATCCTCGGCCTTGCTGAACCCGCAAACCAAAGTCAAGAGCACAAAAGTACGTAGCACGGAGTAAGACATTCGAGCCATGAGTTTTTTTCTGTAAAAGATACGAGGCCTCCGAGGCCTTTTTCTAAGGACAGCCGAAAACGGTTTCAATCTTGGAATACGCGGGTGAGTCATTATTGGTTCCTTTGCGATGGATGATTCGGGCCTTGAATTATCGTTTTGTGAATGATTCGTCGGCAATCATACTAACCATCAAATCACGCAACTGATAATCGTTCTTCTTTGATGCCTCCAAAAGGCGATGAATCATCTTAGAATCAGGATAATTCATCTTTCTTCCCATGGCATACTCCGAGAGCTTTGTGAGGACGTTCCTGGCAAATTTATCTTTGTCTTCCGAGATCAGCTTTTTGAGACCTTCAATACCATCAATAGGACGACCATCACGATGAACGGCGTCGTCCTCTACTTTCGTCGTAGGTTCATACTTTCCCTCAGTCTTCTCGGTCTTCTTCGTCTTCCCTTCGACGGTTTTTTCGATTGTTGTTTTTGTTAGAACAAATTTCGAATACGTGTCACGCCATCTACCAAAAACATCAAAGCTTTCCAAGGCCAGGCCAAAGGGATCCATCTTGACGTGACAAGAGGCGCAGCTCGGGTTGTTACGATGCTCATTGATACTGTCTTTGATGGTGAATGTTTCTGTCGGCGCTTTCAGGGCTTCTATTTCCTGATTGGCAGGAAGTTTCAATTCCAGCCCATAGATACTTTGAGCCACCCAGGCCCCCCGATAGAAAGGGTTGGTGAACTCGCCATTGGTGGTCATCATCAAAATACCCGCCTGCGTCAGCAGGCCACCACGCCGCGATTCTTTATCAAGCATGACTTTTCGGAAGCCCCTTTCACGCCGCAACTTTCTATCACGCTCTTTTTGGTCAGATCCTTTTGCCAATTTCTCTTTTTCAGGGAGATCCAATTTATAAATTTCATTCAAGGGTTGATTGATCACCACAAAATCAGAATCAATGAAATTGAGAAGGCTTAGATTCTCATTCAAAATCACCTTAAAAAACTCGATACTTTCCTGCCCCATGAAGGGTCTAATATTTGTAAATCCTTTAAATGTATATTTGAGGAGATCACTTTGTGGATTGACGACATCGATTTTATGAAGCTCGAGCCACTGCTCGGTGAAATCAGTAACAAAACGCTGGGATTTAGGGTCTTCCAGCATCCTTAAGGCTTCCGCAGAACGAACGCTTGGATCCTGCAACTTCCCTTCGGAAGCCAACTTGATCAAACGGTCGTCGGGCAGCGTATTCCACAAAAAGTAAGACAACCTGGAGGCAATCGCATACTCATCAAGATCTAGAGAATCACCTTCGTACTTATATAAAAACTTGGGTGAGCAGAGCATCATCGTCAAAGCCGACTGCACGGCATTGAAGACATTCTGATCCGTTTCATACCTCTTTTTTGCGACATCGAAAAATCGCGCCAATTCCCCGTCGCTCACCGATCGACGGAAGAGCTTAATGGCCAGCTTTTTAATGAATTGTTCATACTGCTTATGGGGGTCGTGGTCCTTCAGGTCTTCATAGTAGGTGTTGTAAAACTCGTTTTTTGGAGGCCAACTGTCATAATAGGGGCCGGTCACGTCAGCCGAAATGAAGTGCAATAACGCTTTTGGCAGTCTGGAGAACGCCTTGTCTACCGGCAGCGGGGGTATCGGCTTGAGTTTACTGAGATCCTTGGGCAATGGATAAAAATAATTGTAACTATAAAGAACAGCATTTTGTCCTGGCTCCAAATAGATCCGCACTTTGTCGCTTAATAAAAAATCCTGGGTGCTGAGTGCTTCTTTACTGAGCTTAGGGTCTATATTGGTTGTGATTCTCAAGCGTTCATTTTCTTTACCCAGGTCAACCTTGAAATATAAATCACGTTCCCTAAGAAAAGCGCCGCCAACGGTTGGATCAATAAAGGTAAAATGTCCATTGACCTTCACATCGTAATGGCCTGGAAATGTGTCACCATATTTGAATCCAAGCCCACGGGATGCATCATTGTAACGATACCCTTCGGTAGTCATACCGTCATTGGTATATTCATAGGACGCAACTCCATCGCTACCTAATCTGCGCCCTAGACCATTGTCATAACTATGATGGGTTGTAGAAGTCCCGGGCATGCCTCCCACGACCTTCTCAGCTATTTCAGAGGCAACTCGGAAATAGCTATCCATGGCATAGGGTGACATCACAAGCTTATCGCCTTCATTGTCAAAGCCATCCCTGGTGTTGTCCACAGGCAGGTAGTTTTTGACTTCTAACTTGGTGAAAAAAACATCATTGATCGTGTTCTCATATTCCGCGCGATTTAAACGCGTTAGAACACCGGGCAACTTTGATTGGATTATCAGATACTGCTTGGCCAGGAGCTTTTCATAAACCGCCATCTCCTTAGGTGACGGCTTCTTCTTGGCTTTTTTGGGTGGCATTTCATTTTCTGCCAACACCCCTAACAGTTCATCTAATAAGTCATGATCGTTCCAGTCTTTGTCAGAAAACGTTTCAAAATTATGATCGCCCTTGCTTTTTTCATTACCATGACAACTAACACAGTACGTTGCTAAGAAGGTCCTATTGAGGTCGAAATCGGCATTGCTTTCAACACCATGCGTAACGGAGACCAAAGTCCACGCCATCAACGCTAGAGATAAGAGTCTCATTGAACTTGCCTTAGATTTTGGCGCATCCACTGCTGGTGGCAAAATGTTCGACTTCGAGACCCAGATGCTGCAAGGCTGCAAGGTAGACGTTGTTCCGGTTGTCTGTCCCGTTAAACTTAATATGTTTACCATGCTCAAATCCACCACCAGCGACAATCACGGGATTATTCTTCATACCGTGAGGGCCTTCTTCTTTGCTAATACTCAGAGAACTGGTGACCATACAAACCGTCTGATCCAGTAGGGTTGCGCCCGCTTTTGTCTTAGTTGACTTGAGCTTCTCCAGGAAACGAGCCGTCTGCATCATATAGCCCTGATCCGCCTCGATGTTCTTAAGCAAACCCTCTTCAGTCGCAACTTGATGGGAATCCGTATGATGACCAAGCCAATTCCATTCCGAATACACATTGGCCACTCGCGTGACGTCAAATTTGTATGCCAGAAAAAGCAGATCCAAATAGGTTGAACGTTGATTGAAATGCGGACACACTAAAATCTTTTTTGAATACTCACTGAGGCCGTCTGTTTTGAACTTCACGTTTCCAGGGAATGGCACCTCTACGTGCTCTTGACTCAACCAGCGCTCCGATCTTTGGATCGACTTTTCAGATTCACGCAAACTGGAAAAATACTCATCCAATTTGGCGCGGTCTTCCTGAGAAACCTTATTCATCATGCTCTTAGCGTCAGCTATACTAGCATCCAACATCGATTTTTTGAGCGTCAGCAATTCGGACCGCTTTGTCTTGTCGACTTTACCAAAGATGGTTTGGAACAAAATCTGCACGTCCGAGATTGGGGAAACGGGCAATCCACCCTTCCAGGAAATTCCATAGGAATTCCTCTGTTCAACAACCAAATTTCGAATCCGCGTGTCATTACCAATGTGAGCCGCCGCGACCTCGTCAAGCGAATCTTTAATCAACTGGGGATTTGCGTGGTCCGCATATTCCGCAAAAGCGTACATCGTGCTTTCGTGACTACCGTAGTTCCTTAAATTAGTACAGAGAGTGAAATCATCCTTTAAGCTTTCCAGCGGCTTGAATGTAGAGGAGCTCTGATAGTCCTTGCCCGTCGACGTCGGGAAGTTGTCTGAGCACATGCCGTTGCCGATATTCATACAAAACAGACGATTTGCTTTCACAGCATCATTGCCCTCGGGCTCTTGGCCAAAACTTTCCAAAGCAGGCAGCATCAGGAAGCAACCCGCTGACTTCAAAACATCTCGCCGGTTCACAGGAGCGCCCTTTTGTTTTTCACTTCTTCTCATAATTTATCGATACCAAGGTGGGTTAATTTGGATAGAAAATACTTTTCCCTCCACTTTCTAACTGATGCTTTGTAAGCGACCTTTAGAAAGGTGTCAATGATTGAATCGTCAGTGGCTTCTGAGTTGCTTTCAAAGATCAACGAACGCCGTGTTCTGGAGTTCGTGCAGTGGAATGGGCCAGCCCAGGTCATCGACCAGGAAGAAGATGATGTTGGGCCGACGGAGTTCTCCTTCTGCCATGGCAGTTTGCGGGCAGAAGATTTGTGTTACGAACAGTGCGATTGCAGCTCCCGCAAGGACTCTTTTGATAGATATTCTCATTATTTCTTATCCTGATCATTGGCATCCCCAGCTTTGGGAAGCGGCGTCATTGGATAGTCCAGGTCGAACCTGCTGGAAGGACCGTTCCTGAATTTGTCGAGTGCGGGGTTGTAGGTGTAGATGCTGATCTTGTTCGTCTCTGGTTTGAAGACCATGTAACGCAGCCATGATTCTCCCCCGTTATTCAGGTGCTGATAGTCACTCAGAATCTGGTGGACCTGGTTGCCGTGATCTCCGGCGTCTGTGCGAACGGCCTCTCCCGTGTGGTGACCGCAGAGAACCATGAAGATGTTCTTGTGCTTCTTAACGAACTTTTGCCATGTCTGCTCGCCGGTGTTACCTTTGGCCGACATTCCCCCGGTGTTTCTCGACTTTTTCGCGTCCATATAGGCGTGCGTCAGGACAATGACACGGTGGTCAGGGTGCTCCGAGACGACTTTATTTGCCCAATCCAGCACTTCATCGCGCGGTTTGCATTCAAGAGCAACAATAAGGAAGCTCATCCCAGCTTCCTCGAAGTGATACCAGGAATTGTCATGGCGATCCGGATCACAGGTGCCGCCAAACTCGCGTCGTTTTGCGAACTTTTCGCGAGGAAAATAGGTGTTGAAATGTGTGGTCCGGTTGACCCCAATATTGCCGCCATACTTGTTGTCTGCCTTCTCAAAACCCATGTCATGGTTTCCCAAGCACATGCAATAGGGAACTTTCCCGTCCAAGACAGACATGGCTTCCTTGGCGATGGCCCATTCCTCCGGGGCGTCCGCCTGCACGATATCCCCTTCGTGGACGAGAAAAGCGATATTGAGTCGCTCCTGATTGTCGCGGACCCATTCCGTTTGTTTGAAGAAGTAGCGCCGTAAATCTCCATTGCCCCACTTGGCAGATAGCTTGAGTCGGGTGTCGCAATAGAATTGGGTGTCAGGCAAAACCGCGATGGTGAAAGGTTCCCTTGTCTGGACAACATGCTCCGCTGCCTTCTCCTTCTGCAGCGGCACCGCAGGCTTATCGTCCGCCACCGAGAGTGCTACCGCACAGCACAGTAAGAGTGCAATCGGAAGCAGTTTGATCCAGCGTTGATGTTTCATTTTTTGGCTCTCTCCTTTCGTTCTTCGATTGATCGATTGTGTCGCTCTCGAGTCACGGGCGTCGCCTGCACGGCCGCCCATGCCGCTTTCTGCAAGGACAGACCCTGGGCGCGTAGCACCGTGTCGCCGGACTTCTCCCATTGCGGAACATGCAGGCCGACAGGCGACTCTCCGTAGATGGCTGCGAACACCGTGTAGGCGTTTAGTCTTTGTCCCAACTCCGACACGTGACCCATGGCGTCACTGTAAAGCTCCGACTGCTTCTTCACGCCCGGCACCTTGCCATCTATGATCTGCACCCGCATCAGGGCCTGCCCATAGTAGAGAGGCACTGCCTTGATCACCGTCTTGCCGTAGGCCTTGTTGAGCTCGTCCACCAGAGCGCCGTGGTGGTTCGCATATCGGTGGGTCTCGTCAACCCAGCCGGAAAGCTTGGCGAGTTCAGCCTTTGTGCGAGCATCCCAGCCTCCCTCGTACTTGCCGTCGGACGGGATCTTGGTCGTAATGAGGTAGACCAAGCCGTCCGGGTTGCTCTCCTGCATCAGTTTCACAAAATTCCGGACGCATCGCTCCTGTTCGGATCCCTTCTTCATCCAGTAGGTACACACGGTCAAAATATCCACTTTCCCCGCGGCCACTGATTTCCGAGGTTCCTGGTCCGCCCCCTTCTCCCACCATTTATCCACGGCGCCGCTTCGGCCGCCGCTGTAGCGCCAACCGACAAGCTCGTGCTTTTCTTTCCCCGCCGCCTTGGCTAGCAGGTCAACCTTCTTCGCCATATAGCCTCCGAGGATGAAAAAACTGTGCCCGGTAAAAAAGAGCCTCTTGCCCTTTGACTTCGTGGTCGCAGGCGCGACCGGCTTGTCCGCCGCCAGAGCTCGAACCGGGGCCAGGTGCTTGTTCACATGCAAGGTGCGAATGAGATAGCAGGAGAGAGCGTTCTTAAAGAAAGCATTTTTGCTGTAGGACTCTAGTTTTGTTGGTGTTGGCTTGCCGTTGAATCCGTCGATCATGACTTGCCCGTGCAATTTTGCCCAATGTGTGGCCTTAGTTGAACACCTTGCATCGAAACCGTAGGTGGCTGCGAGGACATCCTGCGCGAACCATTTGTAGTAACGGCCAGCGCGTTGTTTTTCTTTTTTGGTTGGCCAGTAGATCCCACCATCGTCTTTGTAAATACTGCCGCCCGGTTTCATGTAGGGTGGGGCCGTCCACTGATGATCGACGAACATGCGATAGATCGGCGTAGCATTATAGAGGATCGCTTCTGGCGGTTGCACACCGGCCAGGGCAGAGAAGAAAAGCATGCGTGCATCAAGATAGCTCGAAGCGGTGTAGCCAGGATGGGGGTAGGCACCATGGTTGCCGACAGCATAGTCAGCGGTGATGCAGTACCCGACGAGTCTCTCGGACAGGGGCTTGCCGTCGACGACCAGCTTGCTGTTCACATCTTGAGGTGTGGCCACGGCGTTGAGATAGTAAACGATGGCGCGTTCACGCCAGGCCTTCTCGTGGGGGTGCTTGATCAGCATGATGGATGCCGTCATAATGCAGCTGGCATTCCAGGCATTTTCCTCGCCCTTGGTATCGTTGACACTCTTGGCATTCGAGGTGGGGGGTAACTTTTCAAGAAACCGGTCCGCCTCATGGGCGAGCATAGCCACGACGTGCTGGTGGTCGTCGGTCGTGAGTCGGTCCCAGATGATCCAGGCGAGTTGTGCCGTTTGCGCAGCCCACATTGCCGACTGCCATTGGTCGCCCCAAGCCTTGTCTCCAAGTCCGCCGTTGGCTTTGTGATCTTTGGCCAGGGAGCGGACGACCAGGGGGAGAAGCGTTTCGATTTCAGAAGCGTTGGCACCAGCCTTGTCGGCCCGGTACTGGCCGAGGCGTAAGGCCAGAGCCAGGGTGCGAGACGAAGAGGCAGTGGGCCGGATATGTTTCTCGGCATAACCAAAATCCAACAGTCCATCCACCCGCTTTGTCTTGGCGATTCGCTCAAGCCATGCTTTGCCCATTCCGTCTTGTGAATGAGCCATCACAGACGTGCAGACAGCAGCCAATTCGTCGTTACCGGGTCCGTCCCCGAGCATGCTCCAGTCTAAAGGCCGGATTTTCTGAGCTTTGATTTTCTGAGCAGGCGCGACCGGTTCTTCCGCAGCAGCGAGCGTTCCGACGAAGCAGGTCCAGGGCAAGCCGATAGTCAAAGTTGCGAGAATCACGGTGGTGCGTTTCATCATCTTAATTTCCTTTTTCAGCAGATTGCGATGGGTTCCTTTCTGCTCGTTTTTCGATTGATCGATTGCGTCGCGTTCTGATCACGGGCACGGCCTCCCATGCCGCTTTCTGCAAGGACAGAGCCCGGGCGCGTTGCACAGTGTCGCCGGACTTGGCAAGCTGATCGAGATTGGGCGTGTTGATCTCACCCCCGTAACAACCGAGGTCGGAGAACCCCATGTCGTCGGACATGATCAGCACGATGTTCGGTGCGTCGGCCGCCCGAGCGCTGTTTGTCGCCAGGCTAAGGCTGGCGACCATGACGGCAGTTGTCAAAACGGAGGTGAATACTTTCTGTCGTGTCATTATTTTGACTTATTTGTGCCCTACTTGCGCAGGCGGTTGAGAGTGTAGTAAGCTTTTCCGTTGCGCATCGCCCCGCCGCTCTTCGAGGCGACGTTGCGCACATCGATCTGGAACAAGCGGTCGCCGGCCAGTCCCTCGACGGCGACCTCTGCGACCAAGCCGTCGGCGGAAAGCTTCACGCCGCTCACTTGGTGCGTTTTCTTATCGAGCCGCTTCGAACCATAGTTGCCAGTGTACTCCGGCACCCAGCTGCCGATCGTGAACGAGTCGGCCTTCACCTCTGCTGCGGGCTGGGTGAAGGTGATCTTGAACCCGTCCTTGGTGAGCGAGACCTCCTGAAGACCCATCGAGGTCTTGCCTGTCCACTCGATCATCTTCAAGCCGTGGCCCGACCCCCAGCCGCGGGCGGTCTGACCGACATAGAGCGCGCCGGTTTTCGGGTGGAAGGTCATGCGATTCGATCCGCCTCCCAGTTCGCCCGCTTCGAGGAAGGGGTAGGCAGCGCCCTGGAACTGGCCATCGACCTTCTCCAAGGTGCCACGGTTGATCTTCGGGGTGTTGACGTCGCCGATCAGCACGTCGCCCGCGAAGGGTCCGAACTTGCCCCCGGTGGTATCCCAGCGGGGCGCGGTGCAGGACATGCCCATCTCGCGGTAAGGCAGGTAAAGCGCCGGCCGCTTGCGCATCGAGTTGAGCTTTTCAAGGTCGTAGCTCGCAGCGTCCGGATGGCGTTTGTCGAACATCAGCCCGTCCGGGTGGCCGAGGAAGGCACCGGGTTCGGCGTGGTTAAGGACTCCACTAGGAACGTAGCTCCCTTGGTTGTCGGTAACGAAAACGTCGCCGTCGGGGCTGATGCCGACGCTGTTCGGCTCGCGGCACCCGGGGTTGAGCGGCACGTATTTGCCGTCGGCGGTGATCTTGAACAGCCAGCCGCGCCAGGGGACGTTGCCGTGGCTGCACCACGTCGGCTTGAAGGGTTCACCGCGCGGAAAGAAACCCAGGCCCAAGGCGCCGTAGAAGCTGCCCTCCTTGTCGCGCACCAGGCCGAAGGCGTACTCGTGGTAGTTGCCGGTGTAACCCCAGCCCTTGCCAAAACTCTCGAAGCGCTCCGCGACCCCGTCCTTGTCGGTATCGGTGACCCGCGTCAGCTCGGCCCGCTGCAACACGTAGATCTCGTCGTTGTCTTTTCCGGCCACCAGGCCGAGCGGTTCGTGCAAGCCGGAGGCGAACTGCTTCCACTCGCCCTTCTCGGGCTGGAACGACCAGATATCGCCGCGGCGGGTACACATCATCAGACGCCCGTCGGGCATCCAGTCCATACCGCCAACTTCCAACACGACACCATCAGGCGCCGGGATGTTGGTGATCTTGTAGTCGGGGTCGGCGGCGCGCACGGAGCTGACAACTGCGGCGATGGCTAAGAGGCTAAGGAAATGAATTTGCATAGTTACTTGGTGTTGAAATGGACAGTGAAGTTGGTGCCTACTTTGACCGCGGTCCCCTGCTCTGCGGCCTCGCCGATGCTCTGGGTCTCGCCGAGGGTGTAGGTGGCACCGGTCGGGGCCGGTTTGAGAGTGAAGTTTGCGTCGAGGCCGTCGCCCGCAGGCACGACCCGCACCAGCACTGTGCTGTCGCCCAGCTGGTAGTGGAAACTCGGGTAACCGTCGTCGCCGATCTCGTAACCGCGGAAGTCGGGGGGCACATCGCCGCCACCAAGATCCAAGGGCTTGGCGTCCTTGGCGGCCGAGAACCTCCCCTGCCCCATCATCTGCAAAAAATTACCACCGCGCCCGTCCCAGGCCGGCTTGGTGTTGACCAGTTCACCATTGGGCGACATCCAGGTCTTGGCCACGATGCAGCGGGCGGGATCGAAGGCGAACTGCGCACCGGAAAGGGTGCCAACACAGATGCTCGCCGGCCCCGAACCATGGAGGGGGCCGCGCACGATGATCGGCCGGTCGGTGACCGTGACACGGAAGGCGTCGCCCGGCATCGGCGGCTTCAGCACATCGACCTTCGGCTCCGCCAATTCTGCGGTGACGTGCAGCACGCCGCGCATCAACTGGTGGTGCCCCGGAAAAGTGCACACGTAGGGATAGTCGCCCGGCGTATTTGGCACCGTGATGTAGATCGTGTCCGAGGTGCCCGGTGCGACCAGATCGGTGTGAGCGATCACCCGCGGGTCCGGCGGCACGTAGGCGGTCTTGATCGTCTCGGCGAGATTACCGATCACAAACTCGCCCAATTCGTTGGCCACCTTGTCACCCGGCTGGCACAGGATGAAGTTGTGCGCCATCTCGTCTGAATTGAACAGGGTCAGAGAAACCTTGCTGCCTGGGGTCGCCCACAGCTCCTTCTTGTCGAACTCCAATCTGCCGTGCTTAGAACCGAGGAACAAATGGCGCGCCGGAGTACCGAATCCCGCAGGCGGCTTCGGCAACGGGTCGACCGGCGTCGCGGCGACCGAAGCCCTGACCAGCGGTAGATGTCCCCAGCCGCCGTGCAAGCCATCGACCAGGTCGAGCGTGTAGACCTCGTCGTGCGAGCGCGCGATCAGCTTGTCGAGTTCCTCCTTGGCGACCGTGATGGTCTGCTCGTGGGTTTTCGATTTCTCAAAAAACAGCACATAGGCGTCGTCGGTGACGCGGCGCAAGGCCAACCCCATCGGCCCGCCTTTACTGGTACCCGGCTTGGCCAAGACCTGCCGTGCAGTGGCCGGCAAGGGCTTCCCCATCCCGCCCTTCAAAGTGACCTTCAGTCCCCCGCCACCGTTGAGCCGGAACATCGGCGAGCGGGCCAGAAAGGTCGCTTGCTCGGCATCGCGGGTCTCGTAAGTCGCGCTCGCCATGCCCCCGTCGTAGAACCCGACTTCGCCAGAGACAATCTGCCAGCCATGCACCTGACCGTCGCCGAACTCCCAGCTGAGGGTCTTGTTGTCCGCCGCGAAACTCGTCGCGGCGGTGAGTGCAAAGATCGCCATCGCGATGGCGGCGAGCGGCAAGGTTGCGAGAATTACCGTCATGAGTTTCATCATCTTTATTTTCTGTTTCATCGATATATTGCTTTGAGAGAGTTCGCCTTGGGCTTACTTCAGGCTCTGGAGGTATGCCACGAGATCAGCGAGTTCTTCCTTCTTCAGGCTTGCCGCCAAGCCCGGCGGCATGAGGCTCTGTTGCATGTCCTCACGACCCGTGATGTCTTTGCTCGAGATCTTCTGGCTGACCCCGCCGGGGAGGCGGATGGTGATGCTCTCGTCGGTCTCGCTCGTGATATAACCGGCGACGGATGTCCCGTTCTTTCCACTCAAGGTAACGCCGTGGAAGCCGTGGCTGATGGCCGCATTTGGGAACAGGATGGACTGGTACATCGCCTCCTTCGAGAGCTTCTTTCCGATCTCGCTGAGGTCCGGACCAAAGTCGATGTGCTGGCCTTTCACCCGGTGGCAGGCGATGCACCCGGCTTTGCTGTAAGCGGACTCGCCCCGCTTGGCATTGCCCTTAAGTTGGGCGAGTTCGGCGATCGGCGGGAATCCCTCCGCTTTGGGCACGGGGAGCAATTTGGCCGCCTCGTCCCGGACGCGTTTGTCGGCGCTGCGAGCGAGACCCAGAGCGGCAATCGCTTTGAGATCATCTGGCAATTCCTTCCGCTTCACGAGCTCGAGCAACTCGCGTCCGCCCTGGCCCGAGACGACCAGCGCGTTGGTGATCGCCCGGCGCGTTGCGGCGCTGCAGTCTTTGCGTTTTAGTTCACCGGCGAGCAGGCGCATGGCATTGCGGTCGCCGGTCTTTCCCAGCGCAGTGGTGACAGCGCTGACCTTTGTTTGGTCACCACCACGGAGGATCTTGTGGAGCGGTTGCACGTCGCGGAGGATCAACCTGGCCGCGGTGACAGACTCGTTGGCATCCGGATTGGCGATGATGAACTGGAGCAGCTCTTCGCTAAACCCGCGCAGGTTGAGGCGCGCCACGAGTTCGACGAACTCCGCTTTACCGCGCACCGGTGCGATCAGTTGCGTGAGGCGCTCGTTCCCGCCTGGCAACGCGCCGATGGCACTGGAACCGAGCTGGCTTGCGGCGAGCAACGCGGGTTCCTGGTCGCCCTTTTGGAACACCACTGCGAAAGCTTTATTGGCGGCGGCCTTGTCCTTTTGGAACTGCAGGGCGCGGAAGTACTTTGCCGCGGCGTCTCCCTTGCTGGCCAGGAGCAGTTTGGTGATCAGCTCGGCGGAACTGCTCGCGCGGCTGCGCCAGATGATTTCCGCATGCGGGTTCTTCGCGGCGGCGAGGCGCGCGTCCCAATGGAGGTCGGCGGCGATGCCGAGCGCCTCAAGCCCCCAGCGGTCGCCGGGAGTATGTTGGCCGGCGAGCTGGCCCCAGATCTCATTGGCCTTGGTGGCATCCGAGTGGCGAATGGCGATCGCCACCTCGCGGCGGACTCTGGGATCGGGATCGGATACGAGTCTCTCTGCGGCGGTAAGAATGTCAGGAGCCTGCAATTGGCGCAGGGCCCGCAGCGCAGTGATGCGGATGTTTGGATCGCTGTCCTTTAGAGCGGCGAATGCCGTGTCGGGCTTTGTCCGGGCGAGCAACCACAAGGCCCGCGCGCGATGCTGTGGCAATGCGGTCTTGTCACCGAAGAGTTTGCCCAAGGCCGCCTCCGCCTTTTTGCCTTCTTTCTGCAGTTTTCGCCAGGCGAGAAAGCGCGCTTCCTCGTTCGGGGATTGCAGGGCGATGATCGCGCCTTCAATGCTACTGACATCGGTAATGAGCCGGCCGTATTTCGCGGCTGCTTTCGGCGCGACACGGAAAACCCGGCCGCGCTCGAGATCGCGCATGCCGTGGCCGCCGACGCCGGGGTCGTACCAGTCGGCGACGATCAAAGATCCGTCCGGGGCGACACAGACATCGCTCGGGCGGAACCAGCGATCGACGCTGCCTTCGAGAATGTTGAGGATCTCGGCGGAGTAGCCAGCGCCGTCGGGCTTGGTGAGGTAGGCGCGCACGATGTTCGGCCCGGCGTCGCAGTGGATCGGCTGGCCGTGGAATACCTTTGGCAAGAGATCGCCTTCATAGAGGCAGATGCCGGTCGGGGATCCCGCTCCGGTCTGGATCAGATTGGGCACGACACCGGGATCGTTGAGGTGCCAGTGCCGGTGCGGGATCTCCTTCTCGATGTTCGGCCGCGGGTCGCGCCAACCGGCGCGGGTGATCTCGTCCTTGTAGCCATAGTTGCCGAACTCCATGACGTAGTTGATGCGCACGCCTTTGTTACCGTCGTCGTCGTTGTCGCTCTGCCAGACCGTGCCGAAGGAATCGACCGCGATCTCCCAGTTGTTGCGGAAGTTCCAGCCGAGCGTCTCGACGCCACTGCCATCGAGTTCACAGCGGAACACCATGCCCTGCTGGTAGGGGAGGTTGTCGCCGCGAACTTCGTTACCGGCCTTGTCGACGATGATCTTGCCGTCCTTGTCGTGCAACTTTTTCCCCGCGTTGCCGAAATTGAAATACAAGCGCCCGTCGGGGCCGAAATGTAAGGCGTGGATGCCGTGGTCGTGCTGCGCGCCGCCGATTTTGGTAAATATCAACTCCTTACTGCCCGCATCCGCTTTGCCGTCGCCGTCCCTGTCGTAGAGGCTGAAAACATCATCGCCGGCGGAGATGATGACACGGTCACCAAGAACGCAGATGCCGTGCGCTGAGTCGACGTCCAACCCCTGGTAGAACACCGTGGACTTGTCGGCTTTGGCGTCACCATCACTGTCTTCGAGGATCAGGATACGGTCGCCCTCGGGGCGCTTGCCCCTGTGGCCCCGGTAGTTGATGACCTCGCAAACCCAGACGCGCCCCTTGTGGTCGACGTCGATTGCGCTCGGGCTAAGCATCATGGGCTCGCTGGCGAAGAGTTGCGCCTCGAGTTCCTCGTGGATGCTGAGGCCAGCGATGGCGTTGGCGGGTTCGCGTTCGGCAGCCGCCCAGGGTAGACCGATAGTCAAAGTTGCGAGAATTACTGTCGTGCGTTTCATCATCTTTAGTTCCTTTTTCATCGCGATCGTTGTGTTTGAATTAATATAGCCTACGGGGCTTTTACCCCGCTCATTTCGAAACGGTAGCGTCCAGAACCGATATCGAACGTCACCCCGTCGACGTCCCGGCGGGCCTTGGCGATTCCTGCGACACCATCGAGATAGGAATTGTCCTTCCAAACGGCTTGGCCGCCCTCGGTAATTGCAACCGCGTTGAGGCCGAGCGTGGGCACACTCACTTTGGCCGTCGAGTTGACGGGTATCTCGATCTCCAGCACGAACGAATTCTTCGTTCGCTTCCAGCTCGACGAGATGATTCCCCTAACGGTCTTGATCGAGGCCTCGGCGTGCTTCAGATCTCCGAGTGCATGGGGCTTGATTTGGAAATTGGCGTACCCTGGACCAAACTTGCGGGTCCCGTAGTATGAGGGCTCTTGAATGCCCGCGATACTCTCGTAAAAGAGTCTACCGACACCGGCCAGCATGGTCATGCTCTCTTCGGCATGGTAGCCGCCTTTAAGCATGCCCCAGGATTCCCAGATGGTGGTCGCGCCCTGGTCAATCATGTAGCCCCAGCCGGGAAACTCGGTCGTGTTAACCGCGTCGTAGACAATCTCGCCCAGACCGTTCTCGACGAGCGACTCCATAAAACCGGGCAGGCCCACGTGCCCCACTCGCAATTTTCCGCCATCGGCCTCCGTGATGGTCTTGGCAATGTTGTCGATGAGCTGCTGCTTGTGCTCCGGGGGCACAATATCGAGAGCAAGCGCGATGATCTCTGACGTTTGCGACTTACTGGCATAATGGCCGGTCTTTGGATCCAGCCAAGTTTTGTTGATCATGGTCCGGATCTCCTGGGCCAGCTTCGCGTAACGTTCCCCTTCCCCTTTCCTGCCCAACACCCGGCACATGTTCGCCAGGGTCCGTGTGTTGTGGTAATAGAAACAGGTCCAGATGAAATCCTTGGGTGTTTCCTTGCTGATGAATTCCCAGTGCCCGGTTTTCCGACCGGGCAGCATGTGTTCGCCGAGCCAGCCTTTGGTGACAATGTGATCGTCACCCGCCAGCTCCCGTCCGATGAAGTCCACCCATGCCTTGACCCTGTCGTAATGTTCTTCCAGCAGCCGTTGGTCACCGTGGCATTGATAAAGATACCATACGAGCATCGGATAGGCGGCATTCTGGGAAACGTCACTTTGTCGATTCATCCCTGGCAACCGAGGCACGATATCGGAAAGGTCTCCGTTTTCGGAGCCGGCCAGCGGGATACTACGGGCCACGTCAGTCCATAGACCGGGCATGTGCTTGCGGGACGACAGGCTTCCGAAATAGCTCGCCGGCTCGTTGTAGAAAATCGGCTCGCGGTGCAGGCAGTCCAAAACGAACCCCTTCAACGCCACCCTCATCGTACGCTGGATGTTCCCGTGAATTTGATTGAACAACTTGTTGGAGCAGACAAACCGTCCGTGCATGTCGATGTCGCTGTAGACTTCCCGCCCCATCACAGTCTCGCTCGTCGGTTTCCCTTTGAGCCCTTCGACGCGAACGTAGCGCACCGGGTGAATCGTAAAGCGAGCTTCATATGTTTCGCCGGCCGGCTCGCCCTTGAGGATGTAGGTGTCCTTCTCGCCGAGTTCATAGTGGATCGTGATCTTGTCGCCGGATTTGCCCTTGGCTTTGACGAGCATCCAACCGCTGAAATACCGGTCGAACTCGAAGATCCATCCGCCGCTCTTGTGTTGGCTTATCTTGATCGGCGAGAACGTGTCCTGAACCTTCATCGGCGGTGCGGTTTGATTTCTCAATCGGCCTTTGGGGGCGGCGAGAACGGAGACAGTGCTCCATTTTCTGTGGTCAAAGCCGGTCTTGCTCCAGCCCGGCTTTTCGCTTCTGGCGTCATAGGTTTCGCCGGCTACCAGTTGGTTGGCCCCGACCGGCCCGCGGGCGGTCTTCCAGGTCTTGTCGGTCAGCACTTGGGTTTCGGTTCCATCATTGTGGGTGATCGTCATCTGCATGAGGGCCCGCGGCGGATATCCCCAGGGGCCGCCCTTTTCCCACGGCAGGACGCTGGCCGCGCTGTACCAGCCGTTGCCCAGCATAATGCCGACCGCATTGGCACCGGGCTTGAGGAAACTCGTTACGTCGTAGGTGCGATACATCACCTCCTGGGAGTAGTCCGTCAGGGTGGGCGAAAGCACATCGTCAGAAACCTTCTTGCCGTTGATGTACAGTTCGCTCCAGCCCAGCCCGGAAAATCGCACGCTCGCGCGCTCGATGTTCTTAGTCACCGCGAACTCCTTCCGCAGCAGCGGCGAGGGCGCGACAGCGGAAGCCCGCATTGCCAGGATGCGGTTGACTTTCACAACGGGCGGGAACTTCGGGGAATTCCCGGCATCGTATACCTTAAATTCGAGAATGCCCGTTGACTGTCCGTTCGAGTCGAACTCCAGCTTGAGTTTTGACGTGGTGACCGCTTTGAAAGTTGTCGTGTTGTACCTGTCGACTTCAAGCCCCAGGCCAACCGGGCTCTCAACAGGCTTGAACGCCTTACCGTCCCAGTAGAGAACTCGCGCCGCCTTGGGCGGTATCACGCCGGCTTTATCATCGAACCAGTAGACGTCGATACCGTCGACATGAACAGGCTTGGTCCATTCGTACTGGACCCAGTGGGTCCCCTTCTTGGGCCAGTTACCGTAGGCGCCGTAGCGTTTGTCGTTGGAGTTGTTCAGCTTAAACCCGTCATTGACTGCATCCAGCGACTCGTGCCCCGACACAAATGATGTCGATGGCTTTGCAAGCAATGCGAGATTGACGCGGTCCGGCTTTTCATCATCCAGATCCTCGGCAGGTGGGCTGGGAGGTTTGACGCCGATCCATTGACCCTTCCAATCACTTTGTTTCATAAGCCCCATTTCGAAGCTGCCCGGCTTGCTCCATGTCGATGGCTGCCCCTGCTTGTCCCAGACCCGGACCTTCCAATAGCACCTTTCTCCGCTTATCAGCGCCTTTCCCTGATAGTCGACATTCACCGAGCTGTCGGAATTTACTTTTCCGCTATCCCATTTGTCGCCGACGATTGCCTGGAGTTGTTTCTCGCTCGTGGCAACCAGGACGCGATACGCCGACTGCAATTGTGCCCGTTTGTCGGACTGAAGCAGCCAGCCGAAGCGAGGTTGGGGCGTATCGACGCCCAGCGGGTTGGTCGCGTACTCGCAGGTCAATTCCGAAGTCGCCAGTTCTGCTTGCTGTTCGGCGCAGCGTGCCGTTGTGGTCGACAGAATGGTTACGACAAAGCACACCGTCAGGCTAACGGCGATGGTTCCTACGAGTTGTTGAATGAACATATATTCTACAGGCTAATCTCTAGGCGCTGACCGGCATATTGGATCTCTTTGGTGATGCCGTCCGGAATGAGTTCAATTATGAATGTCCGCTTGGGACTGCCCTTTGCTTGTGGCTCAATGGTCAAGCGTTTGGCGGCATCGTCCCACCTGATCAGTGTCTGGACTGAATCGCCTTTGAGGTAACTGAGGCTGATGCCGTCGTCGTCGTACAGCGTGTAGTTGCCGTCGGCGCCTCGGTAGATCTTGAGCGTCGTGGGTTCGTCGACCTTTTCTCCGGTGTATTGGCGGATGGGGTCGACCGGCACGATCGCGCCGGCGCGAACATAGATCGGCATGGTGGCCAGATCCACGGCGCGCTGCACGCTGCGGCCGCCGCTCTCGAGCTTGCCGGTCCACCAGTCATACCACTTCCCTGCGGGCAGATAGACTTCGCGGGACGTCGCGCCTTTTTTGTAGACCGGTGCGATGAGCAGGTCGCGGCCCCAGAGATACTCATCGCCGATTCCTCGAGCCTTCTTGTCCTTCGGGTAGTGCAGCCACAGCGAGCGCATCATGGGCATACCGGTTTCGCGGGCTTCCCAGGTCAAGGTGTAGTTGTAGGTCAACAACTGATACCGCAGTTCGATGTATTTCTTGGCAATCGGTTCGACGGTGGGGTTGTTCATTTCCGACTTCGGCTGGACGTAGCTTCCTTCACCCGGACCGGGTTCGCTGAGTCCCCATGTCCAGGGAAGACGATTTTCCCACCCGCGACCATGGCACCGCATCAGCGAATTGAACGCGGCAAACTGCACCCAGCGCACATACAGTTCCGCCGAGTATTCATCCGTCGTATAAAACGCACCGATGTCGGAGTTCCAGAACGGCGAGACGCTCAGGGAGTGGTTGATGCCAATCGCAATATGGGTCTGGAGCGTGCGCCACGTCGTGAGCGGATCGCCAGGCCACATCCAACCGCCCCACCGGGCGATGCCGAGATAGCCGTTGCGATGCAGGCTCCAGGGACGCACGTTGGGTTGCTTCGAGAGTGGCCCGGTGTAGTAGAGTTCGTGGCGTTTCATGCGCTCATGGAAGTTGAACCAGTCGCCTTCGTCCGGCCACCAAGCATCGACTCCCGCATCCACCAGCGCATTGTGCTCATTCCAGTAGGTTTGAATGTGGGTGTTATCGAGTGTTTCACCGGGCTTGGGCGGAATGGTTCCTTGGATCGTTGCTAGACGATCACGATCCCATGGGATCATGTGCATCATCACCTTGACGTCCCGCTTGTGCAGATCGGCGAGCACTTCTTTGGGGTCGCGTTTGAACACGGCGGGATTGAATTCGAAGGAGGGCTGATTCTTGTTCCAGCCACTCGGGGTGAAGCCAGTGCCCAGATAGCAGACGCTATCAAGAGGGATCTCTTTCTCTCTGAAGGTATCGATGACTTCCAGCATCTGCGATTCGCTCCTCAGATTGCGGTGCGACTGCTGATAGCCCATCACCCACTTCGGCGGCAGCACGGCCTGGCCGGAGAGGGTCGAAATGTCTTTCATGAAGGCCGGGGGATTCTTCGTGTCAAAGACGAACACATCGTAGGTGCCCGGGATGAAGGCCTCCGGTGGTGGCATGCCGATCCGACCTTTCCGCTGCTGTTTTCGGCTGACCACCGTGCCCGGTAGAATGGGCTCTGCAGGGATGAACTTGCCCGTCTCGGCGTCGCTGAGATCGATCGCACCCCACGGTGCTGGAATGAACATCCCCCACCCACCCGTGCCAACCATCAGGGGCACCGGATTGTAGGAGCCATAGGTTCCCGTTCCGTACCACGGAGTCATGGGATGCAGACGCCCGCGACGGTCGAGCTCGATCTTGTCAGTGCGCCAGGATTCCCCGGTCTGCTTGGGGCCGCCTTCGCCCATTCCTAGAACCGGCTGGTCATCCAAAACAAAGGACATCGTGCCATCGGGAGCAAAGGTGATCTTCTGCAGGGGTTCGTTGTCCAAGGTGGTCACCTGCACTGACAGCGGCTTGCTTTGTACGGTCACATTCATCTGGCCCACTCGTGCCTTGACCGGTTCGAAGACCGAGTCGAGTTCGCGTAGGCTAATGACCGCCTTGGGGTAGTCTCGCTCGACCAGCGCAGGGGTATAGGGAAACTTGCCTTTGGAATCGTGCGGCTGGATGGTGATACGGATCCCGGTTTTGCCCGCAGCACGGATATCGAGTTGCGGTCTGGCGACAACGCGGACCGCCAAGGTCGATGAATCGCTCATCGTTCCCTTACGGGCGGTCAGCGTGAGAACATAGTCTCCCACGGCTGAGAACGTGGCCGTCGTCGCCAATGCCGCGTCGTCGGCGAAGGCGACCTTGCCCGGGCCCGAGGTCTTGCTCCAGGTGAGCTTCGTCGTGTCGGTAGAGATCGCCCGCAACAACTGTCCGGCGAACGGCGTTTCCCGGCCGTGCATCACGATGCGGTCAACGCCGGCCATGACGGAGGGCGGGAAGTTGGGGAGCTCGCCCTCGTTGGACACTTTCCACTCGAGAATGCCCGTGGAGAATTGCTCGTTGCCGTCGATCTCCAGGCGGAGCTTGGACGTCCGGACCTCGTCGAAGGTGGTCGTGTTGAACTTGTCCTTGGCGACCCCCAGTCCCGAGGGATTTCGAACCGGGACAAAACCCTTGCCGTCCCAATAGAGCACGCGGCAGGCCTTGGGCAGGCGGACGCCGCCATGATCATCCCACCAGAAGACATCAATCTTCCGTGTGCGGACGGGGGCCGCCCAGTCGTACTGAACCCATTGGGTGCCCTTGGACGGCCAGTTGCCGTACGATCCCTTGCCACGAACGTGGGAGGTCTTGGGCGCGTGTCCGTCGTGGAGCGCCACTAGTGAAGTATCTCGCGACACGTGAGAGGTCGACGGTTCCGCGACCGGCGCGAGATTGACATTTGTCGCCGCCCCGGAAAGCGCACACGCCGCAACCATCAATATTATAAATTGCTTCTTCATTTTTCCTCCTTCTAATGTTTGGAACTTTTCATTATTCCACCTCGAGTTGATAAATTTCACTGGCTGCCAGCAGGAAGATACCGGTACCAAATTTCGAGGTGTCTGCTTCCGCAACTTTGCCGGGACCACCGCCGGCGGGTTGACTCCATCCGACCTTGCCGTCTTCGTTTACAACCGAAACCAGTGCAGTCCATCCCTTCCTTGCAACCGGAAGAAAGCGCTCTCTGTTTAAGATCCCATTATTGATTCCCCAGGCGATGCCGTAGGTGAAGAACCCGGTTCCGCTGCTTTCCCAATCATTGTGCTGCTCTGGATCATCCAGGTTGGGTCTCCAGAACCCATCGTCCTCCTGGCGCATCGCCAGCGACTCCGCCATTTGAACATACAAAGCCTTATAGCGGGCATAGCTTGCATGATGCTCAGGGAGGTGTTTCAGAATTCGGGTCAGCCCGCCAAACGCCCACCCGTTTCCTCGGGACCACAACACTTTTTTCCCGTTCTTCGTCTTCCGGGGGATGGAACGTGCGTCCCGATAGAACAAGCCCGCATCGTGGTCAAAGATTTCTCCATGCACATCCCAGAAACAGGCATCCATCCAATTCACATACTTTTCATCCCCCGTCATTTGATACAGCATCGCGAGCGCCGGAGGTGCGGTAAACAGCCCATCCACAAAGCGATGTCCCGTGTTTTCAAGATACCACTCCTTGGGTGCGGACAAAGGATTCGTAACGTTTGGATTTTCGAGAAACGCAAGGGTGGGTTGCATCATCAGCTCATCCTTTTTTGCCCGATAACACCCATACCAAATCTGGCCGCAAATCAGGGGATAGGCCCCGCTTTCATACGGCCCGCCCCCCTGTTCCTTAATCCGCCAGGAAACCTGCTTCCCCCATGCCATGCAATCATCCAGATAGGCACGATCCGACGTGCTTTCATACATGGCCATCAGCCCCGCATAATACGCGCCTCGAACCCAGTGCTGATTAGGAAATCTGAGCGGCTGACTATTCACATGCCCGCGGACGCGATCCGCCAATGCTTTGATCGCTTCTTTTTCAAAGCCATTTACCGCCCCCAGATCTTGAATAGACTCCGCTGCTGGCGACTCCGGAGCAGTCGTGGGTTGGTGAGCTCCGGCTTGTTGTTTGGCCTCCTTATTCACATCACTGGCGGCACCGGGTCGCGTGATTCCAGGATTACTAGCCATGGGATAGTCCAGGTCGAACCTGCTGGAAGGGCCGTTCCTGAATTTGTCGAGTGCGGGGTTGTAGGTGTAGATGCCGATCTTGTTCACCTCCGGTTGAAAGACCATGTAACGCAGCCATGATTCACCGCCGTTGTTCATCCCCTGGTAGTCGCTCAAAATCTGGTGGACCTGGTTGCCATGATCTCCGGTGGAGGTAAGAACGGCCTCTCCACTGAAGTGACCGCAGAGAACCATGAACATGTTCTTGTGCTTGCTGACGAACTTTTGCCACATCTGCTCGCCGTTGTTGCCTTTGAGTTTCAGCCTATTGGTAGTTCTCGTCTTGTCTCCCTTCAGGTAGGCGTGCGTCACGACAATGGCACGGTGGTCAGGATGCTCGGCAACGATTCTGTTCGCCCAATCCAGAACTTCGTCGCGGGGGTGGTACTCAAGAGCGAGAATGAGAAACTTCAGCCCTGCGGCCTCGAAGTGGTACCAGGAATTGTCATGGCGATTCGGATCGAAGGTGCCGCCAAACTCCTGCCGTTTTGCGAATTTTTCGCGAGGAAAGTATGTGTTGAAATGCGTGGTCCGGTCGACAGCGATATTGAAGCCATACTTATTTTTATCGGTCTTTTGATAACCCATGTCATGATTTCCCAGGCACATGCAGTAGCGGACTTTCCCGTCCAATATCGACATGGCTTCCTTGGCGATGGCCCATTCCTCGGGGACGTCGGCTTGCACGATATCTCCTTCGTGGACGAGAAAAGCGATATTGAGTCGCTCCTGATTGTCGCGCACCCATTCCGTTTGCTCAAAGAAGTAGCGCCGCAAGTCTCCATTGCCCCACTTGGCAGATAGCTTGTGCCTAACATCACAGTAGAACTGGGTATCAGGCAAAACCGCGATGGTGAAAGATTTCGTTGTCTCGGCGGAAGGCTCCGCTGTAATCTGGCTCTGCAACGTCGCGAAGCCTACAAGCACAAGCACAGCGGCCGTTGTCAGGATAGGTATATTTTTCATGTGTCTCTACTTGTTAAATTGTGCAGGGGTAATTATGTGCCAAGTAAATTATTGGCCGTTCATGGTGGCCTTCTTCATTCAGATTCCAGCATTTTTCGCCAGTCAGGGTGTTCCTTTTTGTAATCCTGGAAGGCTTTGTACTCGGCCCGGTCGAGTTGTCTGTTTTTGTCTTTGTCAATAGGGTCAAAGAGCCATTCCCATGTGGGTCTCGCCGAATCCCATTCGGACTTCGATGCCATCCCATCTCCATTCTTATCGGCACTGGCGAAGAACTCCTTCACCACATCGTCGGGCGCGAACGTTCTGGGTTTGCCATGCTTTTTTTCATAGGCCATCGGACCTTCGGGATGCTCAAGGGGGATGCCCAACTCGAGCAGGCGATCCTGGAGCGGCTTGATATCGACCGCCTGCACCGGTTTGTCTGAATTTGCGGCCATGACCGCAGCGATCCCGGCCGCCTCGCCCATTTGCATCCATGTCGGTTCCAACCGGATCGTGCAGAAGGCGACATGACTGGCCGAGGCGCACACTGGCACTAACAAATTGGAACACTCGCTGGCCTTCGGTGTGATGGCGCGATAGGGAATGTCGAACCGCGTCCCCACTTTCCAGATCCGTCCCTCGTTGATGATGTGGCCCGAGTCGGAAACGTAGCGTGCCGCGTGGTGGCAGTCGATGAAGTGAGAGCCGACGTGGATCACATCTTCCTTGTCCACGTCTTCGATGACGTCTGCTTCGGTGAGGATGATCTCTCCCTGCATCCGACGGGCCGCGCGGATATAGAGATAGTAGGGCCAATGGTCGTTGTCGGCCCACTCGTCTTTGCAGAATCCATAGGGCGCCATCTCGCTGCGAATGTGCTCGGGGACCCGGGGATCCGATTTCAGGAACCAGAGCATGCCGTGGGTATAGTCCCGGTATTTTTGGTGAATCGCTTCCCGCTCTTCGAAGCTGGCCTCGGCCCACGGAGTTTGGGCGCCCGGGATGCTCATGGACACGATTGAAAACTGGCGATTGTTCAGCTCTCTCTTGTCGCTGTCGCCCATTGGGTAGATGCCGATGATGGACGTGAGATTTTTCAGCAAGCCTGCCTCGAGAGCGCGGGCCAGCAATTCGTGCTGCATCGGGTCGTAGCTCTTCGGCTTCTCGATCGGGACCCTATTGGCCTCGTTTGTAGTAATATTCAGGCGGACGTTGTAGCAGATCGGAACCTCGCTCGCAGAACCGGCTTCGGGCGGCTTGCCTGACATCACGCCAAAGAGCACATTGCCGTCGTCATCGAAGGGCGAGATGGCGACCTTGTCGTCGAGGTAGCGAACGCCGGCAATCGATTCGCCATATTGATCTGCGGACTCGCGCCCGATGGCATAGGACACCCCGGCCTTGGCCATCAAGTCGCCTTCGTAGGTGGCGTCGATGAAGACCTTCGCCCGGTAACTCTCGCCACCCTGAACGCGAACCTCGGTGATTCGGGTGCCGTCTTTCTCTACCTCATCCAGCAGCTGCTGGTATCGTACCTCGACACCGGCTTCCTTCAGCATTTCGAGGAAAACCTGCTCGGCGATTCCGGACTGCCAGGTGCGGCTACTGCCCTCGGTCCACCTGCCGTTGCTCCGTTTGACGGCCTCTTCAAGAAACTGCTCACAAAGGCCACCCAATGTTTGGCGATCGAGGTGGTTGCATTCATCGCGGTTCAAGCCGCTCGTGGTCAGCCCGCCCACGTGTCGGGTCTGCTCCAGCAGGATTACCGACGCCCCTTCCCGGGCCGCGGAAATGGACGCCGTGATGCCGCCGGGGGTCCCGCCGTAAACGACGACGTCGTATTCGGCGGACAGGTGTTTGTTAGTTAGGGCCTGCTTAATGACGAAATCGACCAGTTCCTGGCTATTAAAATAGCCAGGCCAAAAACTATGCCCCTGATCTTTGATTCGTACCAAGCTGAGCAGATCTCCAACCTGGTTTTGCCGATAGATTTGTTCGAGGCGACCGGAGTTTTCTGCGAGCGGAACGACCGTATCTTCTTCGCCGTGGATAATGAAAACCGGTATTTTATGCTTCGCCAGAATAGAAGCTTTCTCGACAGGGTTCACTTCCGGCAATTTTGTCTCCAGCTCCTCAGCCGTCATTTCATAGGCCGACGCGGCCCGTTTCAAGCCGGGGTAGGTCGATACGTCGTACACGGGATAAATACCTGCGATCGCGGTGACGAGCTCTGGATTTTTTACCGCCCAGCTACTTACCCAAAGCCCTCCACGGCTTCTCCCCAGTAAGATCGGCTTTTTTGCAAAACCGAGTTCCTGCATTTTCGTGTATAGAGCGTCGAATACAGGGATTACCACAGGACTTCCGTAAGCTTCACCGACATCGACTCCAGCGACAGCGATACCGGCTTTCAAAAATTGCTGAT
Organism: Akkermansiaceae bacterium; assembly: GCA_905182405.1. GTDB lineage: Bacteria > Verrucomicrobiota > Verrucomicrobiia > Verrucomicrobiales > Akkermansiaceae > SW10. The sequence goes on from CAJJBQ010000002.1 coordinate 508,220, forward strand.
GCATCCAGCTCTCGGCACGGTCGGGAGAGCTAGGAAGAGTTGGTCCATAGAAAATCCACGGCTTGCCGGGAGCGGGCTTCTCCGGGTTCATCACAAACGCTGGATGCCCCTTGATTTTGAAGCTTTGTGCATTGAACAGAGACTGCTTCCTTGGAGGTAGAGCATCTCTTTGAGAGGAACTATTTCTTCGACCTCGAGCCATTGCTTGTCTTTGGGCTTCGCTTTCTTCTTCTGACATCGAAGAAAGGGCCAAGGCTTTAAATTCGGCGAGTTGATCATCCCAAATCTTGACTAGTTCAATGACCTTTTCGGGTTCTTCGCCCGAATGGTCAATGGCCTCAGCGCGATTGGCGCGAAGATCATAGAGATCCCATTTACCTCCGTTGGCAGCTACCGCTTTCCATCCGTCTTTCATGACCGCTTTGTGACCATCGTGAAACCACCAGAGATGGCTTCTCTCGACGATAGAATTCTCAGTAAAAGTGGCGACGAGACTTTTTCCCGGAGAATCAGGGCCATCGGTAGCAACGTCTTTCGCTCCAGTGATATCCAGGATCGTAGGCACGACATCGATGACGTGCCCTGGAGTTGTTCGCAGCTCTCCGCGAGAGGCAATACCTTTAGGCCAGGAGATGATCATTGGAGTCGATATTCCACCTTCGTGGGTCCAGGTTTTGTGGCGGCGAAAGGGAGTGTTACACGCGGTCGACCAACCGGGGCCAAGACAGAGGTAAGTCTCTGCGGAACCTGGCGCGGCGGCCGGATCATGTCCGTCGCCGCGGACCATGATCTCGGCCGAAGCGCCATTATCAGACAGGAACATTACGAGGGTGTTTTCCCACTGACCCATTTTTTTGATCTGCTCAAAAACGCGGCCTATCTCGATGTCCATCCGATGGATCATCGCGGCGTGAATCGCCATTTTGTTAGTCTGAAATTTCTTTTGTTGCTCGGTGAGTGAATTCCACGGGACTGGCTTGTTGACTTCCCCTGATCCTAGAATCTCGAAGGGTTCGTCACGGTGGTAGGGAGGGCCGATTTCGCGTTCCACCTCCGAGAGTTTATCCCCCACAGGTAGTCCCAGTTCGCGAATCTTTTCCCATCGTTTTTCTCGAATGACATCCCATCCGACTTGGTAGAGTTCCTGATACTTCGCGATATCCTCCGGCAGCGCATGGAGCGGGAAGTGGGGTGCGGAAAAGGCCAGGTAGTGAAAAAAGGGCTGTTCGCTATGTTTTGTATGATGCTCGTCGAGGACTTCGATCACATGATCGGCGAGTGCTATGGTGCTGTAGTAACCGTCTTCTTTTTTCACTACAGGTAAGGGAACATCATCCTTCCAGTGTTTACTGGGTGAAAAGAAACGGTCCTGATCTTGTAGGTAGTAGGAGCGATCAAATCCCTCGTTTATAGGCAAGCCATCGATATGCCACTTCCCCGTTTGATGAGAGCGATAGCCCGCTGGTTTTAAATACCGAGGCAGAAGCGGAGCCCAGTCGGGCCTTGTTCCCTGGTTGATTGACACCGCACCAGGGATGCTATCGCGTCGAACTTGCTGCGCATAAAACCCGGTTAGCAACGCGGCACGCGTCGGCCAGCATCGAGCCGTATTATAAAACTGAGTATAGCGAAGTCCATTTTCGGCGACGGAGTCGAGATTAGGGGTCGCTATTTCACCACCGTAGCAACCTAAATCTGAAAACCCAAGGTCATCCGCCATGATGAGGAGGATGTTGGGTCTGTCTCCTGCAATGGAAACTTGTGAGGTGAGACTTAGAAGGAGCCCTATCAGGCTAAGCTTTCGGTAGATCATGCTAATTTTTTTGATTATATGGGATTCCACTAGTTGTGGTAATTCAGGATTCGAGACGATGATCGTGATTCTTTTTCATTTTCAATGCCTTCACTTTATTTTAAGGGATGTCAGCCCCGCCCTCGGTCTAACGATTTTGGAACAAAGGTTCGCTCATTTCACTGTTCTGCTTCTCCCAGAGTTCGACCAATTCAGCGAGGCGCCCAGGCTCGGCGGCGGCTAGGTTGTTCTCTTCAGAGATGTCTTTCGAGAGATCGTAGAGTTCCCATTTCGCCTTGCCGGGGGCGAATTTTCCGCCCATTCGAACCAGCTTCCAATCGCCGTGTCTCAGCGCCGTCCTTCCGCCCTGACGCCAGAAGAGGGTTTCGTGGGGAGTCCCTTCGTTTTCGCCGGTAAGATAAGGAATCAGATCCACCCCTTCGACTTGCTTCGGGGCGGTAACTCCAGCGCTGTTTGCTGCCGCGGTCGCAAAGATATCGAAGGAGCTGACGGGCTTTTCATAAACCCCGCCGGCAGGAATTTTGCCTTTCCACTGAACCATGAACGGCACTCGGATCGCACCTTCATACATCTGCCCTTTGGAACCGCGCAAGGGAAGGTTCGAGGAGGTGAGTTCTTTGGTTGGACCGCCGTTGTCGCTGAGGAAAAAGACGATTGTGTTTTCTTCGAGCCCGGATTTTCGAAGTTGCTCCATGACCGCACCGACGCTGTCGTCCATGTTCGCCAGCATGGCGGCGAAGATGCGACGGTGGAGATCCTTGATGTGGGCGAACTTCTCCATGTAAGCGTCCGCTCCCTGAAGGGGGCTGTGGACCGCGTTGTAAGCGAGGTAGAGAAAGAACGGTTTGTCGTCGTGACGATCAATGAAGTCGACTGCTTCGCGAGTGAGCGCGTCGGTGAGGTACTCGGTTTCCTCCACCGGTTGGCCGCCACGGACGATGGGGTTGTTGGCGTCGTAGTCAGGCTCATTGGAGTTCAATAACGTGTGGTAGCTCAGGCCCTTTTTCCCAGTCCAGGTGCCTTTGCCGCCGCCGGGAAGGGTCTTGCGGCGAAGCAAGGTTTCCACACCATCCCAGGGCGGGGAAACAAAGTAGTGGCCTTCGTGAGTGAAGCCAAAGAACTCATCGAAGCCATGTCGAAAGGGGTGAAACTTTGCGGTGCCGCCCTGGTGCCATTTGCCGATCAAGCCGGTGCTGTAACCTCCGTCGTGGAGGGCTTCGGCAATCGTGATCTCTCCGGCGGGCAAGCCGAATCCGGGTTCTTCATTGAGCGGTCCGGTGGGGTTGAACTCGTAGCCGAAGCGAGTCGGGGTGCGCCCGGTGAGGAGACCTGCCCGGGAGGGGCTGCAGTTGGGGCCCGCCACGTAGCCTGCGGTAAAGCGCACGCCATTCTTTGCGATTGAATCGATATGCGGCGTCGGGATTTCCGGATTTCCCTGGCAGCTTAGTTCTCCGTAGCCGAGGTCGTCGGCGAATAAAACGATGATGTTGGGTCGTGCGCCAGCGGCTGCAACTGACATAATCAGTGCCAGGAAGTAAAAGGTGATGTTCGTATTCGTTTTCATGTTCCTCGTAGATTTTCGCAGTTCACGGGCCTGGATGGTTTCTTTACTTCAGGGTCAGGATGTAGGCCATCACGTCGGCTAACTCCTGCGGCTTCAAGAGCACACCCATCGGCGGCATCGGCGACACTTTGCCCTGAAAACCCTCGGCGATTGTCGCACCCGGATCGACGAGGCTCTGCAAAATATAGTCCTCTTGTTTGCGCGTCGCGATGGTGTCCAAAGCGGGCCCAATTGGACCACCAACTCCGTTCACGGCGTGGCAGCGGATGCAGGCGGCGATCGGATGGGTCATGAAAATATTCTTACCGCGTCCCACATCGCCTTTGACGACCTCAGGCTCGTTGCTCGCGATGATCTCATACTTGACCTTGCGCAGGCTGACGTCGTCCCACCACGCCTTGCCCGTCGCAGTGCCCCAGCCGCCGAGCAGGCAATTGATGCTGATCGATTTGGAGGAGCCCGTCTCGATCCGCATTGTCACTTGCGTCCAATCTTTCGTCCCTTTCACGGCCTTACTGCCTGGATGGTCACTGATGTACAACTGTGCGCCGCGCCCTCCCCCTGCCACCTTTTCGGTCTTGATCCAGGCGCTGAGTTCGTACTCCGCGTTCTGATCCACCGGAACATCGATACGGACGCCAAACTCAGCGGCCTTTTCGGCGGAGATTTCGATCGAGCGCTTGCCCGTCCGGGCCATGTCCGCCACCCGATGTTGCGCCGTTCCCCGAAAGGTGCGGACGCCCCATCCGGCAGGCATATCGCCAGCCAGCTCCTCGAACGAACCGTTGGGAATCAGCTCCTTGCCAAACGACGAAGGCCCTTTCTTCACCGTGCCGGCACCGGCGTTGCGAAGGCTCTGCGAGAGCCACACGTCATCGGCATTGGCCGGGTCGGTGATCAGCTGTTGAGCCGCCAGCGCGACCGTCTCCTTATTCTCAAACTCCACCATCTTGTTAAAGGCGGCGAGGCGCACGATCAGATCCGAGTCCTGCACGACCGCAGTATCGAAGAACAACTGCAGCGCCGCCGCGTCGTTGCCCAAGGCGGTGATCGCGTTGCGGCGTAGCGCGGGGTCTTTGCTCAATAGCGCCAGCTGGTGCGTTTCGGTGTCGAGCACGCCGAGCGCGTGCAAGCTCCAAAGCGCCTGGATCGCCCCGGCACCGCCAGCCTTAACCTTCGACTTCAGCGCGGCAGCAGCATCCTTCTTGCCGCCATCGACCAAGAGCCGTTGCGCGGTCTGGCGCCAGAACAAATTATCGCTGTCCATCGCCGCCACCAGTTGGGCCTCGCTCGCGCCGGCGAGCGATTTGATTTTCGCCTCCGGCGCCTTGTCCCAGACCACGCGGTAGATCCGCCCGTGGCCGCGGTCGCGGTTCGGGTTGATGTGCGCGTTGCCTTTGCCATTCTTCGCGTCATAGCCGGCACGCCCTTTGCTCGGCGTAGGGTTGTGCTGGATGATGAAGTTGTACCAGTCCGCCACCCACAGGTTCCCGTCCGGACCGACCTCCGCCGACACTGGCGAGAACCACTCATCGGCCGAGGCCAGAAAGGCATATCCGTTCTTGGCCTTGTAGCCCGCCCCGTCCCTCGAGAGATGGTATTTCCCGAGCAGATGCCCGGTCGGCCCGCCAATGAACGCCACCTTTTCGCGGAACGACTCCGGGAATCCCGCCGAAGTCGCCACAGTCTGGCCGGCACCTGCGGTGTAGTTATTGAAAGCGTCCACCTGGCGAATGTTGGGCGTAATCGGGTGGAACGAGCGGTCGGGCGCGATCATCTTCGCACTCATGCCCTTCTTTCCCTCGCCGTAGGCGGTGGCGCGGATGCCGCAGAAGAAGCTCGGGTTGTTGTTGGCGGTCGAGCCAAATACGTCGCCGGCCGAGTTGAAACCGAGCCCCCAAGTGTTGTTGTTGAATTGGTGCATAAACTCCAACTGCGATCCGTTCGGCTTCATGCGGAACACCCCGGATCCAAAGCGCTTTTGCTCGCCGCCGACCGCGCCGTTAAAGGACGAGTATCCCACGGTGCCCCAGATCCAGTTGTCGAATCCATAGCGCAAGTTCGACGGACCGGCATGCGTGTCGCCGATCCCCCACCCCGTCGTCAGAACCTCGCGCACGTCGGCTTTGTCATCCCCGTCGGTGTCCTTCAGGAATAGAAAATCGGGCACATGGGCGACGATGATCCCGCCACGCGAGAAGGTTAGCGAAGTCGGGATATTCAAGCCCTCGGCGAAGACGGTCACCTTGTCGCATTTGCCATCGCCGTTGGTGTCTTCGAGGATCTTGATCTTGTCATTGCCGACCCGGTCGGGCGTCATCTCGTTCGGGTAGTCGACCGTCTCGGCGACCCAAAGGCGACCGCGCTCGTCCCAGGCGAGACCGATCGGATTGATGATGTCCGGCTCGCTGGCGAAGAGCTCCAGCCGAAAGCCGACCGGCGCCTGAGTGTAGTCCATGCTGTCCTTCGCGGAGAGCGGAAATTGGTAGGGCAGCGGCTCGGGGCGCTTCTCGTAATTGGCGATGTTATCGCGCTTCTCATATTTCAGCGGTGCGCGGTCGGCGATGAACTTTTCATACGACTGCTTCCTCGCATCGCCCACCGACCACAGGATCCCCGCTTTAAGCAACTGGTGGAAGGCCGGCTGTTTCCACACTCGCTCGTCGTGTCCCGAAGCAGTGTAAAAAACGCGCCCCTTCCCTTGGGTCCGCACCCAGGTCCACGGCTCGGGCTCCGTGATGTTGTCATCCTTCCCTGCCATCTCACGCACCATCAATACCGTGCGGTCCTTTTCGTTATGGTTCTTGTGTTTATAGGTTTCGTCCCAGGCTTCGAACTCCTCCACTCCAGCCATCGCCGGGTGCTTCGCATCAACCACCTTGGCGGTAAACGTACCGGTCTTGTGACTATCGAAGCGGCCGCCCACCAATTGGTCGAAACCCGGTTCATTGCCGAAGCACCAGCTCGCACAATGCACCGGCACGAAGCCTCCTCCGTTCTCGACGTAGCCCTTCAAATTCCCCCACTGCCCGGGCGTGATCGTCCCATGGTTCGCATACAGCAGCACCGCGTCGAACTTGCTTAGATACGCCGCGTCGCCAAGCGCCTCCTCAACATTGGTGACATAATCAAAGTAGATGGCATCCCGCCCAAGCCCCTTGGCCAACATCGGGTAGAACTTGTTGCTGTTGTGGTGCTCGCTCTCGTGGCCGAGGAACAGCACGCGGATCGCGCCTTCCTTCGGGGTTGAAGTCGGAGCGACACGCGCGGCTATGGCAAGGGCGCCAATGAACAAGGCGACGGTAAGGGACAGAATACGGGCTGTTTTCATGATTTGATGATCTTAAAATTGTTGAATTGAGAGAGCTTGTGATTTTACTGCGTCTTGATGGCGTTCACGGTCGGCAAGAACGCTTCGAGCCGATCGATGACGGCGGCGGCTTCGGGCCGCTTGGCGATGTTGGTAAACTCGTCGGGGTCAGTCTGATGATCGTAGAGCTCAACCTCACCATTCGACATGCGAATGTAGCGATAGCGTTGGTCGCGAACCGCATGATTGTTTCGTCCCCAGGTGGTGACCGCCGGGCGGGCGCGATGAGCGCCGGGGTCGCGCAGCAGCGGCACCAGACTCTGACCTTCCAACTGGCCGTGCTGCGCCACGCCGCACAGCTCGTTGAGCGTCGGGAAAACATCAAGAAGGCTGACAGGTTGGCTGCATCGTGTCCCCGCTTTAGTGATACCCGGCGCGACGATGATCAGCGGCACTCGCGACGATTCTTCCCAGAGCGTGAATTTTTCCCAGTGTTCCTTCTCGCCGATGTGCATGCCGTGGTCCGACCACAAGACGATGATCGTGTTGGCGGCATGCGGACTGGCGTCGAGCGCGTCGAGCAGCCGTCCCACCTGAGCGTCGGCAAAGCTGATGCTTGCCAGATAGCCCCGCACCGCCGCTTTCCATTCATCGTTATCTACTACCCATTGATGCCACTTCCGACGCAGCCACTTCCTGTGGGTCGGGGCAACGTCGTCCAGGTCGCCAGCCTTGATCGGCGGAAGGAACACCTTGTCCGGTGGATATAGGTCGAAGTACTTCTGCGGCACAAACCAGGGAATATGCGGCCGGAATATGCCGACGGCGTGGAAGAACGGCTTGGGATGCGTTTTGGCCAGCTCGGCGGTCGCCCAATCGACCACTTTGTAGTCTGCCATACCGCTCTCGTCCTTGTGGATCGGCCCCCAGTCGAGGAAATGCGATGGCGACTTACCGACTCCTTTACCTTTGGCGAGACGCTTCCACCCCACATAGCCCTTCGGCGACGTTTTGGCCTTGATCGAGTCCGGCCAGAGCGACGGCGGCAGCGGCTTGGTCGCTTCCGGGAAATAGTGATCCCACAGCTTCGCCTCGTTCTGCTGTTTACCATAGCGATTGACGATCCACGACAGGCTGTGAAAGATTTTGCCGCCTCCATAGGCACTGTAGCCGTTGGTGCGCAAGTGCTCGGGGATGGTGACGGCCGTTGCCAGAGCCGGAGAGCTGCGCCAATCCTGACCGTTGTTGTAAACACCCGAGGTCGATGGACTGACCCCGGTCATGATGCTGACCCGTGACGGATTACACGACGGCGCCGAGCAATGGGCGTTGGTGAACAACACGCCGCGCTTTGCCAGGCGATCGATGTTTGGTGTATGCACCCCCTCCCTGCCCCCCATGCAGTTCACCCAGTCGTTAAGATCATCGACCGCGATAAAGAGGATATTGGGAGCAGCGCCGTTGACGCCGGCTTGCAAGAAACACCCGACCAGCACGGTCGGCAGTATCCGTCTGGGTATCTTTGTGATTCCTCCCCCCCTCAACAGCGCCCCCAAGCGCCCCACCCGAAGAGCAAATTCCTGCAGCCAGAGCGCGACCTGGATTGCATGTCGCTGAATTGAAATGGTAAGTAATTTCATGGTGATCAGGTTTGCTCCTTCTCATTGGGAGTTCATTTCTCCCAGACTTCGAACTCGGTCAGGCCGCTGCGGGCTTTGCCGGAGTTGGTGAAGACGACGCGGATCTTCGGTGAGGTCACTTTCTCGAAAGTCGCACTATTTTTGGCGCTTCCCTTTGGTTTTTCTGGCGACTTCTTCACGTCTTTAACATCGACCCATTGGTCGCCGGATTGGAATTGGACCTTGTAGCTGATTGGTGCCTGGACGCCCCCGCGGTCGTCGTAGATATGGAGTTCGACCCGGGAAAATGTCTTGGATTTTCCAAAGTCGACCTCCAGCCAATCGGTCTCGTTGGACGATCCGTAGCTAGTCCAGCGGTTCACCGGGTTGGAGAGGAAAATGATCCTGCCGTCGATGGCCGACTTTGGAACCCCACCGTACCGGTCGTGGAAGGAGGCGGACGCCTTGGGGAATTCTGCGCCGTTGGTGTTGGCGGAGAGGTTGCCCACAGCTGGCGGAGGCGGTTGGAATGGAGCTGTTCCCGATCCCCAGGTTTGGAACTCAGTGATCCCGGTGCCGCTTGCCCCTTCCGGGCGGTGCAGGACGACACGCAGGCGCTGCAGCTGGGACTCTGGGAACGAGATTGTATTGGGGCGACCACCGGCCGGGGTCTTCGGGTTGCGTTTCTGATTTGGGATTTCTATCCAGGCCTTGCCGTCCCAGTGCTGCAGTTCGAAGCGTGAGGGGGCGACGACGCCTTCGCCATCGTCGAGGAGGAACAGCTTGATGGTGTCGATTGAGCGGGGCATCCCCAGATCGACCGAGACCCAATCGGCCTCGTCGGTGGATCCGACGCTGGTCCAGCGGTTGGTCGGTGGGGCGTCGTAGCGGTATTGGCCATCGTGGATCATTGCCAGGGAACTTCCGGGTCCGGTATGTGATGCGTCGTAGGACGGGAAATAGTCGCCGTCGTTGTTCACCGCGTAGTTGAAACGCGTTTCGTCATTCAGAGGCACCTCGCGGGCGGCGGGGAGTTTGACTTCGAGCTTCCCAAGTTTCGGCGAGCTGGCGACCTTTTTGCCGTCGACGAGCACGTGCAGGCCGGCGCCGTGACCGTAACGATCACCCTTTTTGTCCCAGCAAATCGCCACCTCGTGTCCCTGGTAGGGAATCGAATCGAGCGCAAAGTAGTCCCACGAGTCGGGTGCGAGCGGATCGACGATCAAAGTGTCGCCACCATCCGCTTTCAAGCCGGCGAGGCCGGTGATGACGAGGTCGTTGAAGTTGGAGTGGAAGTAGTGCTCGCTGCGATTGCGCATGTCGTGTCCCTGCCACGATCCTGTGTCGGGGTGGAGTGCCTCGGCGATGTAGGGCTTGCCGTCCTTGCGGTGGGAGATGGCGAAGGTGTGCAGTAGATCGGCGTAGTCCGTCCGGGAGATGAACTCTTGCGGGTAGTTGTGCAGGACGTTGGCCATCGCCTTGAGCGTCTGGGTGGTGGCGAAGGGCCACGATTGTCCGCTCCACCAGCAGCAACCTTTCTGCAGGAGGAACATCGGGTCGTTTCGTTCGGTGGTGGACGGCCCGAAGGGCGCTTGGAAATACTCGGGGTCCATGAGGAACTTCCACGCGGACTCCTTGCCTGGGTCAGGCAGGTTGAAGGCCCAGGGGACGTAACCGTGGAGCTCGCGCCCGTGAGGGCTGCCGGCGAATTGCCCGCTCTCGTAGGTCAGGGTGTGCGCTTTGACGACGTTACCTTCCTTGTCGATTTCCTCGCGCGAGGACATCGGGAAAAAGAACTGCCGCTTCGGATCCCACAGCTTCTCCTGCACGAGGGTCTTCAGGGCGGCTGCCTGTTTACGGTAGCTGGAGGCTTTGTCGGGATCACCTGCCATCTCGGCGATTTCGGCGAGGGCGTTCAAGTCGGCCCACATGTAGGTATTGAACGTGGGGCGGAAGGCGCGGTCGCCGCGGAGGATGTCTTTGGTCTGGCGGCTGTTGATGTTGAACTCCATGCCGTCGTCGTGTCCGGTCTGCCAGAACATGCCCATCTCATCGACCCACTGCCGCCCCCGCCAGGCCTCGTGGTGTTTCTCAAGGTCGGGAAGAAGGTCGACGAGGAAGGCCTTATTCGGGTGTACGTGGTCGACGGCGACCGCGCAGTCGGCGAGCCATGATGAGTAGTTACGCGGTTGGGCACCCGGGGTGCGGAACCAGTAGTGCAGGAAGTCGCGAGCGAATTCGGGATCCTTGAGCCAGCGGATCTCGTAGATCTGGTGGCCCGAGGGGCAGGCGATCCCCCCGTAGGCGCCGGACCAGAACGGGCGGTTGGCGAACTCCGTGAAGGAGTAGCCGCTGTTGGGCGAACCGTAGATAATGTGGCGGGTGACGAGCTCCCAACGGTAGTAGTAGGTGGTGTTGATCTCAGCGTCCGGGCACTCGAAGAAGGGGATGTTGGCTTCGAACCAATCGAAGTCGCGGTTCGCCCAGAAGGTCTGGGCATCGAGTTGTTTTCGCTTGTCGAGTAGTGGAGCTGCGACGGCGCTTGAGACAAGGCAGATGACGAGAAGGGCAAGTGGGAGGCGGATCATGGGGTTGGCCGTATGGCGGGTTAGACTGAGGGGAGATCGTCGACCATGCCGCCCACCCTCTTCTCGAGTTCGGAGATTCCCCATCATGAGAGTTCGGCATTTCCATTGTCGATCGTGGCAAATGCAGGAGCCAACTCATTGGCTAAATGATCGATGATTCCGGCGACAGCTCCGAGGCGCTTATTTCCCTGCGACTGGAGGATCCGACAATCTTTGAACGAAGGCAAAAGAGTTCGTTTCTTCGCCTGCTTCATCACACGTTTGAAAATCGCCGGGTCGGAATTCATGAGCTGCCCATGGAGAAAGAGGGTTGCAGGGTTGAAAATGTTGATCACCGCCCCGACCGCAATCGCGAGATAATCGACAGTCTGCTCAATCAACTTTTCGGCGCCATTGACAGCGAGTGCCGCGAGCGCTTCCTGAACCCCAACCTTCCGGCCGAGCTCTTTCGAAATCAGCCGCGCAAAGGCGGTGTCGGTGGCGACGGTTTCGAGGCAACCACGATTGCCGCAGCCGCATCGCTGCCCGTCAGGAACGACCGTGATGTGCCCCAGCTCACCCGCCATGCCACTGTTCCCGGTGAGAAGGTGGCCTCCGCTCACGATACCAAGCCCCAACCCCGTGCTGACATCGAGCATCGCAAAATCATTCATTCCCCGGGCCGCCCCATACATGCGTTCGCCCACACAAAGGGCATGGGATTCCTGCAATGCGATGCATTGCAGGCCGATTTCAATGGAGAGATCGGAGGCGAGCCGTTGTCCGTCCAATAGGTGGAGATTCGGCGACATCACCGTTTCTCCGACCCGAGAGTTGAAGAGTCCAGGAACACTGAGTCCAACTCCCCGATACCGCTCGCTCAGATCATCCTTCACATGCCCGGTAATCGCACCAAGCCCATTGATTATCGCCTGTAGTAGGTCGTCATAGGATTTGGGAGTGCTAAAGGAAATGGATTGCTCCTCTGCCACGGCACCGTCGAGTCGGGCACTTCCGATCCAACAGGCTTCGGCATCAATGACAACTCCGAGCACATTGGCCTTATGCTCCGACAGTTGCAGCAACTTCCCAGGACGACCGAACCCGGCTTCCGACGCCTCCGTTTCCTCCAGAAATCCGTTTCGAATCAGAGAGACAACCGCCTTCGAAACCGTCGGCGCGCTCATCCCGCTGCCCCGTGCCATCACAGCGCGCGAGGCTGGCCCATTCCGCTGCACGAATTCCAGGACACGGCGTTCGTTGATCTTTGAAAGCAACTCAGAAGCCACCGGGGAAACAGTCATCAATCACTTTTATAAGGACCGCTTACAAAGCGTCAATTAGAAAGTGGTAATCAACCCCAAAGGTAAATTCCAAGCAGCACTCGTCACGATATTCACAATACCAGACCTCTATCTTTGGTCGCAGCCAGAAAAAGTCGTCCATATTGAGCGAGAGGATCTCAAAATTATAGTCCCGATCCTTAGATTTACTCTCGCAGGGTTTGCTGGAACAACCAACACACTCTCCCCAAGGCCCACAATTGACCGTGAAGATTTTCCACCAAAGAAAAAGGAGCTACGATATCTCGTAACTCCTTATTAGGAAAGCTGGTGGGCAGGGAAGGATTCGAACCTTCGTACACTTACGTGAGCAGATTTACAGTCTGCCGCCTTTAACCACTCGGCCACCTACCCAATATAACATCGGAATGTTGTTCGTGGACTGTCTTGCGACAGTGGCGGTGAAATAAGGCTGGGGACAATCCCTTGCAAGAATAAATTTAAAACTTTCTGCATCACTTGAAATGATGCGAGCGTCAAGATGATCGATTAAAACTGCCCGGGAGCCGGTGCTACATTCGAAAGTTGAAGATTCACTTCCTGTTCCTTACTGTCATAGCCGTTCTCACGAGTCAGGCAGGATGGCTCTTCAAAAAGACCAACCCACCCCAATATGAAACCCTCCAAACGGGCGATATTGTTTTCCAAGACACCGGCGGGGCAAAAGGTGCCGTAATCCAAGAGGCGGCCCAATCTAAATTCACGCATTGCGGAGTCGTATTTAAATCCGAAGAGAAAATCTAGGTCCTGAAAGCGATCTAACCAGTGAGAACAACTCCTCTGAAAACATGGAAAGCTCGATCTAAGATCTTTCACGCCCGGAGGCTGAGGGATCGAACTGCCCTAGACGACGCGGCCTTCGAAAAATCCGTTAAATGGGGGAAACGACAAATCGGCAAAGATTATGATCTCCTTTTCAAGTGGGGAAACGAAAAACTCTCCTGTTCGGAACTTGTCTGGAAAATTTACAAGCACGGAACGAGGATTAAATCGTGTGAACCCAAGACCTTTCAAGCCTACTTCCTTCAAAATCCGAAAGTGTCCAAAATAATTCAAGCTCGCTATGGAAGCCTTGAAGATTTCCCCAAGAACGAACCCGTCGTTGCCCCCTCGGATCTGGCAAAATCGGTCCTTTTGGAGGAGGTTCCTCGGCGCCTCCAAAAGAAGTGAAATTTGGGAACCTGAGAGACTTTGTGAAAAATTTCACAAAGTCGCTTTACGGGGTAGGACCATCCTTGCATAGTGCGGGAGCGAAGAGCAAATCTTGCTCATTTAACCCGCGCTGACCATGAGCGAAGATGCAACGGCCACTGCCGAACTAAAGCTTCCGAAGGACCTTGCCGCTGAAAAGGGCTTGGTTAATGTGCAGATTGATGGCCACTGGATTCAAGTCCCCCGTGGCACTCGGATGATTGAAGCAGCTAAAATTGCGGAGAAGGAAATCCCCCACTATTGCTACCATCCCAAACTTTCCTCTCCTGGAAATTGCCGCATGTGCCTTGTGCAAATGGGCATGCCTCCCCGCCCCGTTCCAGGCGAAGCACCGACTTTTGGAGACGATGGTTACCAACAAATTGGTTGGATGCCACGTCCCGTTATCGCCTGCGCTAACACCGTGGCCGAGAACATGGGCATCCGCACCACCGGAGAGCTCGTTGAAAGCTGCCGCGAAGGAGTGATGGAGTTCCTTCTCATCAACCACCCTCTCGATTGCCCGATTTGCGACCAAGCTGGTGAGTGCAAGCTTCAGGAATTTTCGGTTCAGCACGGACGTGGCCAATCCCGCTTCCAAGAAACCAAGATCAAGAAACCCAAAAACGTCGACATTGGCAAAAACATCCGCCTCGACGACGAACGCTGCATCATGTGCAGCCGCTGCATCCGCTTTATGGAAGAAGTTGCGGAGGAGCCTGTTCTCGGATTCTCCCAACGCGGCACCCACACTTCAGTCACCGTTCATCCCGGTCGCCGTCTAGATAATAACTACGCACTGAATACCGCTGACATCTGCCCGGTCGGAGCCCTCACCTCCAATGATTTTCGCTTCCAGATGCGCGTTTGGTTCCTGAAAGAGACCAAAAGTATCGATCTCAATTGCGGCACAGGCTGCAACACCACGATTTGGACACGTGCCAATGAAGTCTTCCGCGTCACACCCCGGCAGAACAACGACGTTAACTCGGACTGGATGCCCGACAGTCATCGTCTCGCTTTCCACCATCTAGAATCCGATGCCCGCCTGACAGCTCCTCTGATTCAAAAAGATGGCGCTCATTCTTCATCCACCTGGACCGAAGCAATTTCGAAAGCCGCGGAAGGCCTAAACATGCGCCAACCGAAGGAAGTCGCCATCATTGCTTCCGCGCGGATGAGCAATGAGGAACTCTATCTCGCCAAGAAACTCGCGGATGCCTTGGGAACTGACCTCATCAGCACCGTCGCCCGAAAAGGTGACTCAGATAGCAAGCTCATCTCTGCTGACCGCAATCCCAACTCGACCGGCGCGGCCCTTATTTTTGGAAATGAAGACCCCTCGGAAAAGCTCGATGCCATCCGTGAAGGAGTCTCCTCTGGCCGTATCAAGGCACTCATCGTTCTTCAGGAAGATCTCCTCGAAGAAGCCGGGTTCGATCAGAGTAACCTCTTAGGCCTCGAGCATCTCGTCTCCTCTCACATCCTAGCCAATCCCACTGCGGCCGCTAGTAAGGTGGTCCTTCCTGGCGCTGGTTTCGCTGAAAAGCGCGCCACTTACGTAAATGTAACCGGACGGTTGCAGCGCGCTTTCCAAGCCACGCTCGCTCCTGGCGATGCTCGCGAAGACTGGGAAACTCTCGCATCTCTCTTGAGCGCTGTTGAAAAAACATTCGAAACCCCTGCCTCGGTGGACGGAGTCATCAAAGCTCTTGCCTCCGAGATTCCAGCCTTCGAAGGCCAATCCTTCGGAAGCATCGGCGACCTCGGTGTTCAGATTACTGAGACGGGCGTCACCATTCCCCTCCTCGAACAAGAAAAGGCGCGTGTCGAAAGCGGCCTGATCAACGGCTAAGTTTTCCTATCCTGCATCACACCATGGATACCACCCTCCTCATCGCCACCGCCATTAAAATTGGCGCGTTCCTCGGCCTGACCCTGACCTTCGTCAGTATCTGCGTGATTTTTGAGCGGCGCTTTTCCGCGATGATTCAAGATCGCGTCGGCCCCAACCGAACAGGTATTCCTCTTACCATTCTTGGATTTAAGAAAGACTTCGCGCTTCCCATTGGCGGATTGACCCAGCCGATGGCCGATGGCTTAAAGTTCATCCTCAAGGAAGATTTCACTCCGAGTTATGTCCGCAAGGCCTTCTTTTGGCTCGCTCCCTGCATGACGATGGTCCCAGCCTTGATCACAATGGCTGTCATTCCCTTTGGAAGCCCAATGGAGATTGGCGAGCACATCATCCCTCTTGCGGTCGCCGATCTCAGCGTTGGCCCCCTTTTTATCTTTGCTATCGCTTCTCTCTCGGTCTACGGGATCACGCTCGCGGGTTGGTCTTCCAATTCGAAGTATCCCTTCTTCGGCGGCGTCCGCTCCTGTGCGCAAATGATCTCCTACGAGATTGCGCTCGGTTTGTCGCTCATTCCGGTCCTGATGTATTTCGGAGACTTAAATCTGGGCCACATTGTCGAGGACCAAGTCAAAAATGGCTGGCTCCTTCTGCCGCTCTGGAATGAAGGAGGATTCATCATCGGCTCGGGCTACTGGGGTCAGGAAGGACTTCTTCTCCGCTGGCTTCTCATGATTCCACTGGTGATTACCTTCTTCATTTTCACCACTTCCATCTTCGCGGAAACCAACCGAACTCCTTTCGACTTGCCCGAATGTGAAACCGAACTCGTCGGCGGCTACCACACGGAATATTCCTCGATGAAATTCGCTCTCTTCTTCCTGGGAGAATATGCCGCAATGATCATCGGCTCGGCTCTCATCGTGACGCTCTTCTTCGGAGGCTGGTCCATCGGCTTCGGAATCGATGGGCTCCTCCCCACTGGCGCGTGGTGGGTAAGTCTCATTCATCTCGGATGCTTCCTGACTAAGGTCACCATCTTCATCCTCTTCTTCGTCCTCGTTCGCTGGACCGTTCCTCGTTTCCGTTACGATCAGCTCATGGATCTCGGTTGGATCGTCTTCTTTGAAGCAGCCCTCATCAACATCTTCCTCATGGCCCTCCTCATGGCCGCTCCTAGCATCGGCATTCTCGGAACCCTCTTCGGAGCAACCATCTTGATCGTAGCGACGATCATTCTAGTCTCGATCGCTAAATCAGTAACCAAACCCTCCTCCGTTCGTTCGGTTTAAATATTTTCCCATGGCTACAATCAAAGTCAACCGCCCAAAGCTCTCCGCCGGAGAGAAGATCTATTTTGGATCGATCTTCAAGGGAATGGCGATCACCCTTCGACACGCATTCAAAACTCTCTTTGGAAAGAGCGTGGGAGCCGACGAACTCGCTTCATCTGGGATGGGAATCACGATGCAGTATCCCGAGCAAAAATGGGACGAGCATCTCCCTGAATACTACCGTGGTGTTCCTGCGCTCGTCACCGATGAGCAACAGCGTGAGCGCTGTGTCTCCTGTCAGCTTTGCGAATTCATCTGCCCTCCTAAGGCCATCAAGATTATTCCCTCCGAAATCCCATCCGATGACGAATGGGCCAAGGTGGAAAAGCGCCCCAAGAAATTTGAAATCGATATGATCCGCTGCATCTACTGCGGCATGTGCGAGGAAGTCTGTCCCGAACAGGCCATATATCTCCGCCCCGACTACATCGTCACCGGCACCAAGCGCTCCGACATGGTTCACGATAAAGAACGCCTCTACGAGATTGGCGGAACGCGCGTGGGCCTTGTCAACAAATGGAACGACCTGAAGTAAGCCATGGAAATCTATATCTTCTACTTCTTTAGCCTCCTTGCTGTCGTTGGCGGGGTGATGCTAGTGACCTTTCGAAACCCCGTTTCGAGCGCTCTTTCCATGGTCCTTTCCTTCGTGGGAATGGCAGGGCTCTTCATTGGACTCAATGCCTACTTCGTCGGGATCATCCAAATCCTCGTGTATGCCGGAGCGATCATGGTCCTCTTCATCTTCATCATCATGCTTCTTGATCTGAACGATGAAACAAAGATCCGCTTCAAGTCTTCCACCGTTATTGCCGGTGTGATCATCCCTCTGATGCTCGTGATTCAAGTGCTCGGTGTCATTCAAATGGGACCTGAAGATGATTCCTTCACTCCCATCACGAGAGAAGTCCTAGCCGCCGCCGCTGAAAGTGAAGCGCTTGCTGGACAGGAAAAGATTAGGGAGATCCTCACCCACCCAACGTCTCCACAACTTCCCGATACCAACCTCATCGGAATGACGATCTTCCGTGACTTCAACTTCCCCCTCCAAGTAATGGGTATCCTCCTCCTCGTCGCCACGATCGGCGTCGTGGTCCTCTCAAAGCGCAGTTCGAAATCATCTAAATCTTAATTTCTCCAAATATGGCTTCGCTCAACGACTACCTTTTCGTCTCCGGACTGCTCTTTGCAATCGGACTCGGCGGCGTGATGATCCGCCGAAACATCATTGTCATCTTCATGAGTCTTGAGCTGATGCTCGCTGCCGCCAACATCACCTTGGTTGCCTTTTCGAGACTTCACATTTCGGCAAATGGCCTTCCTGATTACGACGGCCAAGTCCTGGTCTTCTTTATTATTACCGTCGCCGCAGCCGAAGTTGCGGTGGGTCTGGCCATCATCGTGGCCCTTTACCGTGCTCGACAGACGATTGACGTCGAGGACCTCACCTCAATGCGCGGCTAACTTTTTCGAACCATGGATACCCTCGCCTGGCTACTTCTCGCCCTGCCACTTTTGTCGGCAGCGACGATTCATCTTGGACTGAAAAATCTCCAAGACGTCTCCGCCCTCTTGTCAACAGCGGTCGCGGGAGTGATTCTGCTCATCACAATCTTCCTGATCTCCTCTGAAACGACGGACGTTTCCTTCAGTTGGGCCACGCTCCCTGATATCGAGATTGAAATTGGACTGAAGCTCGACTTTTTTGCGAAGAACATGATGCTCGTGGTCACCGGAGTCGGTTTCCTCGTTCACCTTTTCTCCCTCGCCTACATGAAGGAGGACTCAGCGAAGGCCCGATACTTTGGTGCTCTTTCGTTGTTCATGTTCTCCATGACCGGCATTGTCCTCGCCTCGAACTTCATTATGATGTTCGTCTTCTGGGAGCTGGTGGGACTCAGCTCCTTCCTCCTGATTGGACATTGGTATGAAAAGGAATCCGCTGCTGATGCCGCAAAGAAGGCGTTCTTGACTAACCGGATCGGTGACTTTGGCTTCATGATCGGCATTCTTATGCTTTGGGGGATCGCGGGCGGAACGTCAGCAGCTCTCACTTTCGATGGTATTAGCGAGTTCTTTGTTGGAAAGCCCGAGTATTCCCCCTTCTTCCTCGGCACCGCCGTCCTCCTCATCTTCATGGGAGCGATGGGAAAATCAGCTCAAGCACCTCTCCATGTCTGGCTTCCAGACGCCATGGAAGGACCTACTCCGGTTTCCGCCCTCATCCACGCCGCCACCATGGTTGCGGCCGGTGTCTTCATGATGGCCCGCCTTTATCTTTCCATAGGCACCGAAACCATTGAAGCTCTCTGGGGCGTCAATACCATCGCCTGGATCGGGGGGATCACTTCCCTGCTCGCCGCTCTCATGGCAACCCAGCAGGACGATATCAAAAAAATCCTCGCCTACTCCACCCTTTCACAACTCGGCTACATGGTTATGGCCGTCGGCCTTCTCGATCCAAATGCCGGGATGTTTCACCTCTTCACTCACGCTTGGTTCAAGGCTCTCCTCTTCCTCGGATCAGGTGCGGTGATCTACGCTTGCCATCACGAGCAAAACATTTGGAAAATGGGTGACCTGAGGAGCAAAATGCCCATCACCACAGTCACCTTTTTCATCGGGACACTTGCTCTCTGCGGATTCCCCCTTACCGCTGGTTTCTTCTCCAAGGAAGGAATCCTCGAAGCAGCTCTTCACAAAAACATGGCTCTGTTTTTGATCGCTGCATTTGTTGCCTGCTTAACCACCTTCTACATGTTCCGCCTCTTCTTCATTGCCTTCCTCGGCAAGAACCGAAGTGAGAAAGCAGGTCATGCCAAAGAAGTTGGCGCCTTGATGCTCATTCCCCTGATTGCGTTGACGGTTATGGCACTTTTTTCAGGGTGGAACCCAATCGGTGCAAAACTTTCTCCACTGCATAACGAATTTCAGTTCCATTTTGGTCCTGCACTCATCGCATCTCTACTTTCCTTCGCGATAGGAGCCTTCTTCGCATGGAAACTCTACTTTAACGCCGAAAAGGATCCTCTTGCCGACCACAAGATCGCCAAGATCTTCCGCAACAAGTTCTACGTCGATGAGTTCTACGCCAAGTTGATAACCTATCTTCAAGACACCGTTGCTGCCATCATTCACTTTATTGATGAGTTGGTCATTGGCGGTCTCCTCGTCGGTGGGTTCTCGCGCGCTGCCGGCGGTGTCGGTCGCATCTTCACCCGCATGCAGTCTGGAAACCTCCAGGCGTATGCTTCTCTCTTTGGCCTCGGGGTCATCATTGTCATCTATCTCACGGTCTTCGTCTCATGAGTGTCATTTTTGTTCTGATCCCCCTCCTCGCAGCCATCGCCATTTTTAGCGGTGTCAAGGCTCGTATCACGGCGCTCATCGCGTCCGGTCTTATCCTTTTCCTCGGACTCGGCTCAGTCTTCTGCTGGCAGGCCGATGTTTGGTCGATGTCCTTTGAAGTTCTCACGACTCCCAGCATCCATCTCGCTATGGGATTCTACGATGGCATCAGCGTCATTATGCTGCTTCTCAGCGTCATCGTTCTCTATGCCGCCATCCTCCATGGAGGTGCTCCTGAGGGCAGCGAGAGGCTCTGGTATGGTTCGAGCCTTTTGATCGGAGCAGGAGCCATTGGCGCCTTTCTCTCGACTGACCTTTTCTTCTTCTACGCCTTCCACGAGTTGGCCCTCATTCCCACCTTCCTCATGATTGGAATTCTGGGTAAGGGCGAACGCAAAGAAGCTGCCTGGAAGATCACAATCTACCTCGCCTTTGGTTCGATTGTTCTTCTCGCCGGATTGCTTTGGCTCGTCAATGCTTCCGGCTCGGAATCCTGGCTCTTCAAGGATCTCCTCGCTTCCGAAATTGATCCCTCAGCACAAAAAGGAATCGCCGCTCTTCTCATCGTCGGATTTGGAACTCTCGTTTCCCTCTTCCCCTTCCACTCTTGGGCCGCTCCCGCATATGCCTCGGCTCCCACTCCCGTTGCCATGCTCCATGCGGGAGTTCTCAAGAAGTTTGGCCTCTACGGCCTCATTCGTTTCTACCCCATGGTTTCCGAAGGAATGCAAGATTGGCTCGGCCTCCTCATTGTTCTTCTCCTAGGCAACATTCTCTGGGTTGGCTTCGTCACGATCAACCAAAAGCGGATGGACACTCTCCTCGGTAACTCGTCCGTGATGCACATGGGCTACATCTTCCTTGCCTTTGCCGCCTTGATCGAAGCCGGAAGTGCCTCAGCCAATACCATAGCTATTCCCGCGGCAGTCGTCCTTATGTTCGCACACGGCATCAGTATCGCGATGCTCTTCTGCCTTTCTGATTCCATCCAAAAGCGCACCAACACCCTCGAACTAACCGAACTTGGTGGCCTCGCAAAAGCGGCCCCGAAACTCGCCTTCCTCTTTGGACTTGCCGGAATGGCCTCCATTGGACTTCCCGGATTGGCCAACTTCTCGGGCGAGGTGCTCGTCTTCCTCTCTGGATTCGAATCCTACAAGGGCGGCCCTCTGGGTTGCGTCCAGGTTGCCACGATTCTCGCTCTTTGGGGGGTGGTGATCAGCGCCGTTTACATGCTTCGCGCCTTCCGTGGAACCTTCCAAGGGCCAGCCGTGAAAAACTCAACGGGCGTCGCCGACCTCACCTTTATGGAGAAGATGCCAGCGATGATCCTCGCGGCCGCACTCTTGATCGTCGGACTTTATCCCAACAGCCTCCTCAGTCTCCTTGAAGGCTGCGGCTACCAAGTCTCGTCCGACGCCACCGAACAATCGGATAACTAATTTTCCCTCTTAACTTTCGACACTAATTCTCATGCCTGCTCACTGGTTAGAAGCCTACGTCGTCCTCGCCGGGATCGTCCTCCTAATGCTGGAAGCCTTTCTTCCTCGTAAAGAAAAATTCCTCATCGGCTGCCTCGGCATTGGGGCCTTGATCTTCGGTTTAGTCCTCCTTTTCTGGGCGGAAGCTCCCGAGAACAACAAGGAAATGACGCGCTTCTACGCGTGGGATTCCCAAGCAAAATTCTTCAAGGGCTTCGCTCTCCTCGCAGGCATCATGACCCTTACACTCTGCCTTGATTACCGCAAGATCTTGGCAAAGTTCACTGCGAATCCTGACTCCGACGATTCCACCGGAGAATATTACTGCCTTATCCTTTTCGCCGTGGCGGGAATGATGTGGATGGCCTCCGCTAAAGATCTCGTTTCCCTTTTCGTCTCACTCGAGCTCACCACCATCACGCTCTATATTCTAGTAGCCTACATGCGTCGTAATGTAGGCTCCCTCGAAGCGGGTGTGAAATTCTTGATCCTCGGCGCGATCTCTACTGGATTCCTTGTCTACGGGATCTCATGGATCTACGGCGCAACGGGCACCACCAGTCTCGCCGCCATCGGCGAAACGATGTCTGAGGAGAACTCAACTTACCTCCTCTTCGGCCTCGCCCTGATTCTAATCTCTCTGGCCTTCAAGGTTGGAGCAGTCCCCATGCACCTTTGGATCCCCGATGTTTACCAAGGAGCCCCGACTCCCACGACCGCTTTCCTTTCCGTCGCTTCTAAAGCTTCCGGCTTTGCTGTCGCACTGCGTGTCCTTCAACCTTTCTTTGAAAACAGCATCACGGCCGAGAAAACGACCTTCATCGTTGCCGTCCTCGCCGGCGCGACCATTCTTGTTGGGAACCTCGCAGCAATTCCTCAAACCAACTTTAAGCGCCTTCTTGCCTATTCATCCATCGCCAATGCTGGTTTCATCCTCCTCGGTATCGCAGCATGGAACAGCAAGAGCGATCTCAGTGCTTTTCAGGTGACGGGATTTTACCTCTCGGTCTACTTTCTCATGACCTTTGCTGCCTTCTTCATCCTTGGCGCTATCCATCGTGATAGTGGTTCTGATGAAATTGCCGCTTTCGAAGGTCTCGGAACCCGTAACCCTGCTCTGGCCTTCCTCACCACGATCGTGATCGGCGCCCTTGCCGGACTTCCCCTGACCGCGGGGTTCTTCGGCAAGCTCTTCGCCTTCCAGGCCGCCGTGGGAGCTAGCCTCTGGATTCCGATCTCCCTTGGATTCGTGGGAGTTGCCGCTGGATTCTTTTACTACTTCAAGATTATCCGTGCGATGTATTGGCGAAAATCATTAAAAACGAGCCCCGTCAAAGTGCGGTTACTTTCATTCTACGTCATCGCCGTTCTTACTGGACTCATCATCTTTCTGGGTTTCTTTCCCCAACCCATCCTCTGGCTTCTCGGAGCTTAGGAAGATCAGCCCTGCCAAATGGTCTTGAGAATCCCCTCAAGGGCTTCCCGGTCGACCTCGTCAAAAGTCCCTTTCTCTTCAGAATCGATATCGAGCACCCCGATAAGGTCTCCCTCCCTATTTCTAACGGGCACCACAATTTCACTCTTTGATCTCGCATCGCAGGAAATATGGCCGGGAAAGCGATGAACATCCGGAACCACTTGGGTTTCTTCAGTTTGCGCCGCCGTTCCGCAGACCCCTTTTCCAAAGGCGATTCTCAGGCAACCAACTGTCCCTTGATAAGGCCCAATCACGAGACCCCCATCGATCACGCGATAGAATCCTGTCCAGTAGAAATCAGCCATTTCGTGATGGAGCACGGTGACGATTGAAGCCATCAAGGCAATCTCGTCCGATTCCCCCTCACAAAGAGCTGAAATTCGCTTACGAGCACGGGCATAACGTTCAGATTTTTCTGCAAACATACCCAAGACGCTATTTTGAAAAGTCTGTCATGACAAATTCACAATCCTCCCTACACTTGCCCACGTGAGTTACCAGGTCTTTGCACGCAAGTATCGCCCCCGCACCTTCGCTGATGTCTTGGGACAAGATCATGTCGTTCGCACTCTTCGAAATGCTATCGAACAAGAACGCCTTGCCCACGCCTACCTCTTTGTAGGACCAAGAGGCACCGGTAAGACGTCCACCGCACGAATCCTGTCCAAAGCCCTCAACTGTCCCGGGGGACCGATGATTGACTTCGATCCCGACGATCCCATGTGCATCGAAATCGCCGAAGGTCGGGCGCTCGACGTCCTCGAAATCGATGGTGCCTCGAACAATGGTGTCGAGCAGGTTCGCGAACTCCGCGACACCGTGAAATTTGCGCCCGCAAGTGGTCGCTTTAAGATTTACTACATCGACGAGGTCCACATGCTCAGCAATGCGGCCTTCAACGCTCTCCTTAAAACTCTCGAGGAGCCTCCCGATCACGTGAAGTTCATCTTCGCTACGACCGAGCCAAACAAGATTCTCCCCACCATCATCTCGCGTTGTCAGCGCTTTGATCTGCGCCCCATCCCCACCGAT
Source organism: Akkermansiaceae bacterium (assembly GCA_905182405.1). Classification (GTDB taxonomy): domain Bacteria; phylum Verrucomicrobiota; class Verrucomicrobiia; order Verrucomicrobiales; family Akkermansiaceae; genus SW10. Next base: position 532,154 of record CAJJBQ010000002.1, read on the forward strand.
ATCATCGCGGCCCATCTCCAGCACATCGCGGAGGAGGAAAATGTAAAACTCGATGACGCTGCAGCTTGGGCGATCGCTAAGGGCGCCGATGGAGGCATGCGTGATGCCCAATCCATGATGGACCAGCTGGTGGCATTTTGCGGTGCCGAAATCACCGAGAAAAACGTCCTCGATGTCTTTGGCTTCACCTCCCGTGAAACGGTCGCAACTCTCCTCCAGGGTCTCTTGGATAAGGAACCCACCAAATCACTCGCAGTCGTCCACGAACAGTTCGAAGGCGGTAAGGATCTCTCCCAGCTTCTTGGCGAAGTGGTAGCCACCATTCGTGCTCTTGTTGTGGTCAAACTGGATCCTGAAGCATCCCGGGAAGGTTTCCCAGAAGCACTCTGGGCGGATCTGAGCAAAGCAGCCGATCCCTTCCCTTCAAATCGTCTACTCGCCCTCATCGACGTTTTCGCGGAAGCCGAAAGCCGCATGAAGTGGGCCTCCAACAAGCGCCTCCACCTCGAGATTGCCTGCCTCAAATCCATTCAAAAGCTTCAGGAAATTCGCCTCAGTGATGTCATCAAGGCGGTGGGCAATGCCGACCCCAACATCTTAGCTGCTCCTGTTTCTGCTCCTTCTCTTCCAGCACCCGAGAAAACTCTGGCACCTCTCGTGGAAAAAGTAATTCCGAAAGCACCCGGAGACCAAACGAAGCCTATCGGGATCGATGCCCTCATTGAGGCCGCCCCAGATTCCTCTCCAGAACCGACCCCCTCTCCAGCTCCCATGTTGAATCCTGAGCCCGTGGGGAAGGAAGAAAAAAAGACAGAGGAGCCCCCGAAAAACGATTTTCATGATGACCCACTCATCAAAGCCGCCCTCGAAGTCTTTAAAGGGCGACTCATTACTTAAAGACGCACCCTCCCTCACCGTTAAAAGATGATTTACCGTCGTCCATGGCACCCCGTGTCGTTGACGTTGCTTGGCCTCTCCTTAGCTTTGCATCTTTTCACACTTGTCCTCTACGTAAGACTTCCGAATCGCTTTGCCGCCTTCACCGTATTCCCAATCTGGGTTTGGGGACTGATTGGTCTCTTCGTCGCCGCCATCTCATTTGTCTGCTATCGGGGACGTCTCTCTCTAGTGGTCAGCTTAATTTGGTCCTTTACCATTCTGATTTTTTCTGACGAATCGAGTTCTCTTGGACGGATTGGCCAGCCTGAACTGCAGGCCGGAAAAGCCAAGCCGCACGCCCGGGGACGCGTCCTCCGGGTTGTCACCCTTAACTGCGCCCGGCGCACCGATCCATACGAAGCCGTCGCCCCCTTCCAGCCCGATATCGTATTCCTTCAAGAGATCCCACATACCTATCGACTCAAGAGATTCATCGATGAGATCTACGATGGGAAAGGAGATTATCGCTACAACGTCTCCAAATCGTGCGCCGTCGTAGTCAATGGCACCATCGAATTTGAAGTTTCGGTTCCTAAATTCCGATGTCAGTTACTTACCGTGAAGCTCGCAACGGGAGAGTCCGTGCAACTTATGAATCTCCACCTCAATGGGGCCGCTACCAATCTCCGACTTTGGGAGCGGGAAGCTTGGCGAGAACATCGGATCAATCGCGAGGCGCGCCAGACTGAACTCACCTACGAGATGGGTCTCCTCCGACAAAAGACAGCCTATCCTCGCATCCCTGCTCTCATCGCAGGAGACTTCAATGCGCCGGCCAATGACGCCGTTTACAAGCTTATCGGGAAGGACTTTACCGATGCCTTCAAAGAAGTAGGTACCGGCTGGGGAAATACCTTCCACCGCGCACTTCCCTTACTCAGGATCGATCATCTCTATTCCTCAAAACAATTGATCCCGATCCGTTCCAGAGCGGTACGCTTGGCAGGATCGGATCACCGCATGGTCATCGCAGACTATATCTTTAGATAGCTTACTTGTCGGTCACCGCACCCTCGCTCGCGCTTGTCACAAGCTTGGCGTATTTTGCTAAAACCCCACGCGTGTAGTGAGGCTCCGGCTGCCTCCAAGCAGCACGCCGTGACTCCAGATCGGCGTCCGTCGAAATCTCGTTGTTTTCCGCATCAATCGTAATCGTGTCCCCTTCTGCCAAAAGACCGATGGGTCCACCGTCAAAGGCCTCCGGAGTAATATGCCCCACCACGAAACCATGGCTTCCCCCCGAGAAACGCCCGTCGGTAATGAGGGCTACTTTATCACCTAAACCACGGCCCATTACGGCAGCTGTCGGCCCGAGCATCTCACGCATTCCAGGACCACCTTTTGGTCCCTCACGACGAATCACGATAACATCACCGGATTCAATTCCCCCGCTAAGAATCGCCTTCATCGCTTCTTCTTCAGAATCAAAAACGCGGGCACGCCCGGTAAAGGTGAGCCCCTCTTTTCCAGAAATCTTGGCAACAGATCCAGTCGGAGCGAGATTCCCGTAGAGAATACGAAGGTGGCTGTCCTTTTTAACGGGATTGTCGATAGGACGAACAACGTCCTGTCCTTCCGGATACTCTATTGGTGAATTGGCAAGGTTCTCAGCGATCGTCTTTCCGGTCACGGTCATGCAATCGCCATGAAGAAGACCTTCCTTCAAAAGAAGTTTCATCAACGGGATGAGCCCACCAATTTTAACCAACTCAGCCATGACATATTTCCCGCTCGGCTTGAGGTCCGCAAGCACAGGGACCCTCTTCCCAATCTCAGTGAAATCATCAATACTCAGTTCGACGTCGGCTGAATGTGCCATCGCCAAAAGGTGAAGAACAGCATTGGTCGATCCGCCGAGCGTGATGACTACCGTGATGGCATTTTCAAAAGCCTCACGAGTCATGATGTCACGTGGTTTGATCCCCTTCTCCAAAAGGTGTAGCACCGCCACGCCGGCATCGAAAGAGTCGCGCATCTTATCGTTGCTAATTGCGGCCTGTGCCGAGCTATTCGGGAGGCTCATTCCAAGTGCTTCAATTGCACTGGCCATCGTGTTCGCGGTATACATGCCACCACAGGAACCAGGTCCGGGAACGGCTTTTTCCTCAATCTCTTGAAGTTCCTCGTCTGAAAACTCGCCGCTAGCGTGCTTTCCAACTGCCTCGAAAACAGAAACAATATCGAGGTCTTTTTTTTCACCTTTGAGCGTGGCGCATCCCGGCAAAATGGTGCCGCCGTATACAAAAACAGAAGGCCGATTCATGCGCGCCATCGCCATGATACAACCCGGCATATTCTTATCGCAGCCCCCGATCGCGACGTAGCCATCAATTCCTTCACAACCGACTACCGTCTCAATGGAGTCCGCGATCACTTCCCGGCTCACGAGCGAGTATTTCATCCCCTCGGTTCCCATCGAGATGCCATCGGAAATCGTGATGGTGTTAAAAATGACGGACTTCCCACCAGCCACGTCTACTCCTTTGGCCGATTCCTTAGCAAGAACATCGATATGGAAATTGCAAGGCGTCACTTGACTCCAGGTCGAAGCCACTCCGACCTTGGGCTTGCTAAAATCTTCTTTCTCAAAGCCCACTGGATAAAGCATCGCCCGGCTGGGCGCACGGTCAGGGCCATCAAGAACCTTCGAGGAGAACTTCCGCATATCAGGATTGTCGCACATAGAACGAATGACATTTCAGAGTAGAGAGCATTTTTCAAGCGCCAACTCTTGCGTTAATGCCATTGGTGCGTTACCGCTCCAATCGTTATGCCAAAACGCGTTCTGGTTTCCGACCCAATCTCCGAAAAAGGTGTTGAGCTTCTCAATGCCCATCCTGACATCATCGCCGACTTTAAAGTGGGCCTCTCCCCCGAGGAATTGATCTCAATCATCGGAGAATACGATGCCTTGGTGGTCCGCTCTCAGACAAAGGTCACTCGAGAGGTTCTCGCTGCTGCGACCAATCTCAAGGCCATCGGCCGTGCCGGGGTCGGCGTCGATAACATCGACCGCGAGGCAGCCAACTCCCGCGGCGTGATCGTGATGAACACGCCCACCGGCAATACCATTTCTACCGCGGAGCATGCCTTCACTCTGATGTGCTCGACGGCTCGAAACATCGCCCTAGGCCACGCCGGCGTGATCGCGGGAGATTTTAAAGCATCCCGCAAAGCTTATCAAGGGATCGAACTCAATGGCAAAACTCTCGCCGTGATCGGAATGGGCCGCATCGGAAGCGAATTCGCCAAGCGCGCTCAAGCTTTCAACATGAAGATTGTCGCCTATGACCCCTTCCTCACGCAGTCCCGCGCTGATGAAATGAAGGTCCGTCTCGCCGGCACCCCTGATGAGGCTCTCACCGGCGCCGACGTCGTCACTCTTCACGTGCCAATGACCGATGACACCAAGCACATCATCAATGCGGATCGTCTCGCCCTTATGAATCAGGGTTCACTCGTTATCAACTGCGCCCGTGGCGGTCTCATCGACGAAATTGCACTCAAAGCAGCGATCGATAGCGGCCATATCGCCGGATGCGGTCTCGATGTTTTCGAAGATGAACCCCCTTCGGCCGACCACCCTCTTTTTGAGCTCAAGAAGCACATTGCCTTTACCCCTCATCTTGGCGCTTCGACCAATGAAGCTCAGGAGAATGTTGGCATCCAGGTCGCCGAGCAGATCCGCGACTTCTGCGCTACCGGGGAAATTCGTAATGCTATCAACATGCCGTCTCTCGATGCCGCAGCCCTCAGCGAGCTCGGCGGTTACCTCGATATAGCCAGGGCACTGGGTAAGCTCCTCGCCAAGCTTGGTCCCGCGAATCCCGATTCACTAAGGGTCTCTTACCACGGGGCTCTCGCCGAAAAAGACACCGCTCTCATTTCGCGCAGCGTTCTCTGCTCCTTCCTTGAAGCGGCACGCTGTGACGGACAGATCAATATCGTCAACGCACCTGCCGTCGCCAAAGAGCTGGGTCTCGATCTCATCGAATCAACGATCAACGCGAAAACAGAATACAGTGAACTCCTAGTTGCTGAGCTGAGCAAGGGAGACGAGAAGTTCCGTGTCTCCGGCACCATGATCGGTACTTCCGCGCGCATCGTTGAGATCAACAAACTTTATCTCGACATAAATATCATTGGCAACTTCCTCATCGTTCGAAACAACGACCGCCCGGGAATTGTCGGTGCAGTAGGCACAGCTCTCGGCAACGCCGGAGCCAATATCGCAAATCTCTCCCTCGCAAGAAATTCGCAAGAAAACAATGCACTCACCATGATCGAGCTCGATTCTCCTGTTTCGACCGAGATCATGGAAGAGATCAACGGAATTACCGGAGTGACCCAGGCCACAGGCATAACGCTTTAACCCCCTCTCAGAAACTCCAGAAGGGTCTTCGCGAATTTCGCAGAGATCCCCGGAATTTCTCCAATCTGTTCAGGCGTCACCTTCATCAGCCGTTTCACCGAGCCAAATTTCTTTAGAAGAAGCTTCTTTTTAGCCGGGGAAATTCCAGGGCAGTCATCGAGCTGACTTTCCTTCACCCGCTTTCGCAGGAGAAGCTCATTGTAACCGTTTGCGAAGCGGTGGGCTTCGTCCCGAATTCGCTGCATCAATTTGAGAGCTCCCAGATCATGAGGAATCGTAATCGGCTCGCTTTCGCCGGGCTTAAATATTTCCTCCCGCTGCTTTGCCAACCCCACAATGGGAAGGCCGTGGAGCCCTAATCGCTGAAGTTCCGCCACCGCTGCGCTGAGCTGCCCCTTTCCTCCATCCACAATGACGAGATCAGGCAATGTGATGGGACTCTTCCCTTCACTTGCCAGACGTCGCAGCACCTCCACCGCTGGCTCTTGGGTATCCGAAGCCACTTCAGGGTTCGCCGTCATATTTTCCTGTAAAATTCGCCCATACCGCCGCCTGACCACCTCGGCCATGCTGGCGAAGTCATCCTGGCCCTCGACAGTTTTAATACGATAGCGTCGATAGTTCTGGTTATCAGGAAGCCCCTCACGAAAGCGCACCATCGAAGCGACAATGTGCGTGTTCGAGATGTTTGAAATATCGAAGCACTCCATTACCGTAGGCGTTGGCATATTGAGCCACTCCCCAAGTTCCGCCAGATCCTCAACCGGCTTCACCGTAGTCGGCACTCCCCGGCCCCGCGAAAATTGTCGCGTTGGAATCAACGCTCGTTCGATATTAGCGATAACATCCCTAAGTCGTGCCGCTTTTTCAAAATCGAGACGCTCGGCGGCTTTCGCCATATCCTCCCGCAGACTCTTCAAGCGCACCCGCTTTCCTTTCCCACTCAGCAGCTCACAAGCTTCCTCGATTTTCTCAAGGTAATTCTCCCGCGTGATCTTGGCGATACATGGAGCACTGCAATTTCGAATAATATCGGCATTGCAGTGCTTGTAATCCTGTTCTCCCGGAATCCGGGGACGACAACTCCGCACCCCAAACTCCCGATTCAACCAAGCAACGGTCGCCTTGATGGCACCTGAATGCGCAAAAGGACCAAAATAGCAGGCTCCGTCCGCCTTCTTCAGCCTCGTCGTGCTGAATCGAGGCCAAGGATCCTCCAAATTGACCTTCGCCAACAGAAAGCGCTTATCGTCCATAAAACTCACATTGTAGCGCGGACGATACTGTTTGATCAATTTCCCCTCCAATAGAAGTGCCTCTTGCTCATTCCTCACTTCATGGGTCTCAAAGTCACAAATAGAGTCAATGAGGGCCCGTGTCTTACGGTCCGCCCGCTTCTTGCCCGACGGCATAAAGTAGGAACTGAGCCTCCTACGTAGATCCTTAGCCTTCCCGACATAGATGATCGAACCCAGCCGGTCCATCATCAGGTAAACCCCCGGTTGATGGGAAACCTTTGAGAGACGAGAACGAAGACCAGGTAGATGAGACATTGCTAGGAAGAGTGTAACGCACAAAGACGTAATTCCTTCGACTTTCTGGCGCAACTCCTCTTTTGAGAGAGCGCGCGTCTACGGCATGGCTTGCACCTACGGCACGAACGGTTACACTACTTCTAATAAATGAAAGTCCCCTTTCTCTTTCTTTTCCTGATCCTCTTTCCCACTCTTGCTTTTGGAGCAGAGAGTGATGTCCTCGAGGACCTAAACGTCGTCACGCTATTGTCAAAAGGTGGTTACACCATGTTTGCGCTCGGAGCGCTCTCGGTGTTCACCTTCGTTCTGATCCTTCTCTATTTTCTCACGCTGTCCCGCAGCTCGGTCGTGACCAATAAGTTCATGAACACCGCTGAGGCCATGATTCGAAAGCGCGACTACCTCGGCTTGATCACCTATTGCCAACGGCGGGGTGAAGCAGTCGCCCGAATTACACAGAAGACACTCGATTTTTTGACGAGAAACCCCACTGCTACCCCCTCCGATATTCGTGAGATAGCAGAGGCGGAAGGCTCACGTCAAGGCGGCGTCTTAACCCAGCGAATCAGCTACCTTGCCGACATCGGTGGAATCGCCCCCATGGTAGGACTTCTTGGAACGGTCATCGGAATGATCAAATCGTTCATCGAAATCGCCGAAGGAAAAAACGAAGGCCTTAAGCAGCTCCAGCTCGCTGAAGGGATCTGGGAAGCACTCATCACGACAGCGGTCGGACTAATCATCAGTATTTTTGCGATGGTTTTTTACTCTTACTTCCGTGGACGGGTGCAGCGGCACATCGCTGAGCTTGAAGCCGCCGGAACACATATCCTTGCCCTTGTCGGCGGTCAACTTCAACGCCCCCGACAAGGCTCTGCCCAAAGTCAGCCCCTATTACGCGACGATTACTCAGCTGCCCCAGCGCCACCGGGGATGCGCGGCTAAGTTTTTTACTTCTTTAAATCATGCGTATTCGCGACGTTTCCCAACCACCGGTCAGCTTCCAGCTTGCACCGATGATTGACATCGTCTTCTTGCTCCTAATTTTCTTCTTGGTCACCTACCAGATCACCGAGCAAGAAAAGGAAATGCAAGTGGCCGTTCCTACTTCCGAAGAAGGAGCGAACAAGGCCCGCGTTGCCAACGAAATCGTCATTAACCTTACCAAAGGAGGCGTTATTTCCGTCAGTGGAGAAACTTACACCAAGGAAGAACTCAGCACGAAGCTTGAAAAAATTGTCATCGCTGCCGAAACATCAGGACAGGGCAGTGCCGATCAGCAGCCGGTTCGCATTCGCTGCGACGCCATAGGCACGAACCAAAACCTTTTTGAAATTCTTGATGTCATCCAAAAAGCAGGCATCTGGAACATCAGCTTTGCGAGCCGTGATGTCCCAAAATAACGGAAAAAGCCCGTTCTTCGCTTCGCTCTTTATACAGATTAATTCCCCATGAAAATCTGGCCATCTCTCTTCCTAACACTCATCGCCTTGACGATTTCATTGGCCATGGCACAGGAGGGCGTGCCCTTACCCCCGCTCGTTGAGCCGCCTGCCCCCCTTTCGGCAAAGCCCTCCCGCGATATCTTCGATCTAGCGACGCGCTATTACAACGGCGCCAGCGAAACCAAGGACGGAAAAAAGGCGAAGCAAGACTACCGCCTCGCCGCTTCTAAATTTGATCGCTTTCTCCGAGCCTTCCCCAACGATCCAAAGGCTCTCGAATCCTGGTATTTCTTAGCCCTCACTTACCGCCAGATCGGTGAAGATAAAGCGAGCCGCCAATGCTTCGAAACCATCGCCTCCCGTTGGACTACCGGTAAATATGTCGCTGGCTCTGCCCTCTTTCTCGCCTCCGATGACTACGAAAAAAAGGAATGGGCGAGTGCTGCAAAATGGTTCTCTATTCTTGAGAAAAGCACTGATAAAGATAAAGTTCGACACGAGTCGCTCTACCGTCGATTTCTCTGTTTCGACAAACTCCAGGATTCGCTCCAGATAAAATCGGCTCTCGCTGCCATATTGAAAGACAAGGGCAACCCCTATCAGGAAACAGCTAAGCTCGCTCAGGCCCGACTCTACCAACAAACCAAGGACTATCGCCGGTCCTTCCCTCTCTTTGTCGAGCTCTCCAGGTCCTCGAAAAAAGAAGTCGCTTCCGACTCCACCCTACAAGCAGCACTCTGCGCACAGAGTGCAGGAGACAATGCACAATCGCTCATCTGGTTCGGAAAAGCCTTTGCTCACCCCGAGCTCAAACAATGGCGCGGTCAAACGCAGTTCACCCTGATGAACCTCCACTATCAGGCAAAAAATCACTCTGGAGTGATCGCGGCTTACGAAAAAGGCCACTTTGATCTCAAGCCCCAGCCACATCTGCAGCGACTCATCATGGCCAGCAAGTCCTACGATCAGGAGGGTAAAAACGATCGCGTATTGAAACTCTACGAGGAAATCTCACGCCTCGCCCCCGAAAGTGACACCGGCTTTCAAGCTTCCTACCGAATCCTCGTCCGCGACCACAGCGCTGAAAAAAATAACTTCGCCCGCCAGGCCGAGAGCTTCCTCAAACGCTACAGCTCCGAGCGAATGAACGACAAACGACTCCACTCCGCCCGACTTCTCCTAGCGGAATATTACTACGCCAAAAAGGACTACCTTGACGCGGCCCCCCTATTTGAAGCACTCAACCTCGACCTTCTTGACCCAAGCAATTTCCTCGGGGTTCGATACCATCTCATCAAATCCTATCTCGCCACGAAGCAAAACGAGAAATCACTCGCAACGATCGCGAACTTCGAAAAAACCTACCCCGCCAGTAAACAGCTTTTGCAGCTGCGCCTTGCGCGAGCCGAAATCCTCTCTTCCCTCGACCGCGAAGACGAAGCACTTGCCGACTATACCGTAGTCCTCGCTGCCACCCAGGACGTCAAACTTCAGTCCCTCATTCTCCAGCGCCTGAGCGCCATATATCAGGAAACAAAAGATTACCCGCGCTTCACCGCCACTCAGAAAAAAATCCTCACACTCCCGGACATCGTTCCTAGAGTGGAAGCAACCGCCCACTTCTGGCTAGGCTGGGATGAGTTCCGTCAAAAAAACTACACCAACTCAGCTCCTCATCTTCGCAAAGCCCGTGACATGTTCCCCGCCGACTTCGCCACTCAGGTTGGCCCCCTCCTCATCCGCTGCGCTTACCAAGCTGAAGATCTCACCACTCTTGAAAATGAAATTCTCGACCTTCAAAAAGTCGATTCCAAAGCCCGCGCGCCTCAACCCATTGTTCGCTGGCTTGGCGCGACTCTCGCTAAAAAAGGAGAACACGCCCGCGCGTGGCCTTTCCTAAATGAAAGCCTTCAAAACCCGGGAGAAGTGGATGCCTTCATTTGGAGACTCTACTCCGACACCGCCCTCGAAACCGGCCACCCTACGGAAGCCCTTCACGCGGCAGACGAGCGCCTTAAGCTCGAGACTCACCCCTACCGAAAGGCCGAAACCCTTTATCAGAAGTCTCGCGCGCATACCGTCCTCAAGCAGTTCGATAAAGCCCGCCAAGCGACTTCCGACGCCCTCAAGCTTTACCCCAAAGGAGAGCTCAATTTGAGTCTCCGCATTCACGCCGGTGATATCGACATGGCCGCTAAGCGCCCACAAGACGCTCTCCGCCACTTCGTCGTCGTCGAGAGTCTCTACGCCAAGGAGCGGGACGAAAAAATAAATACCACTGAAAAGGTCATCGCAGCTCTGCAAGGAATCGGCACTCCGGAATCGATCAAACAGATCCCGACTTATCAGGATTCCCTGAAGAAACTCCGCTCCCAGTAATCCTTTCCTTAACGCCTCATTCTTTGACCATGCTTTCCCAGGTGATTCGCTCTCTTTTCACCGCTGCCGCTTGCCTTCCTCTCGTTCACTGCTCCCATTCCCTCGCTGTACCTGACTCCGTTCGTTTCGAAAAAAACACCCTACATAGCTTCGATGGCGATCAACTTCCTTTCACCAAATGGCTTCCCAAGTCCGAGCCCAAACTTGTCGTCATCGGCGTTCATGGCATCTCTGGCGCAGCCTCTGACTACCGCCCCCTCGCCGATCACCTTCTGAAGGACCTCCCTGGCACTGCCGTCTATGCCGTCGAGACCCGCGGTCAGGGAAATGATCCCGTAAAAGAACGTCGCGGGCACATCCGCCATCGCTCGGAGTGGTTCCGTGACCTCTACAGCTTCACCCGTCTCATTCGTAAAAGGCATCCAAAAGCTAAGGTCGTCTGGTGTGGCGAAAGCATGGGCTCTCTCATCGTCCTCCAGGCATACGCCGCGACCGATGATCCCAAAAACCGATGCGACGCCCTGATTCTCTCCTCTCCGATTGTCGATATTCGGGGTGACTTCCCAGCATGGAAGAAAAAGGCCGTTCACGTCCTTGCCGCCATTTTACCGATGTATCGCGTCTCGCTGGAATCGCTCTCAGAAAAGGACGAAGTCGCGGTCATAAAAGACGGAACCCACCAGGAGCAAGCCAGCAAAAACTCCTACCACATCGAACGCCACACTCTCCGTCTTCTCTCCACCCTTGGAGACATGATCCGGAAGTCAAACGAGGCCGCTCAATCCATCGAAATCCCCCTCCTCTTCCTACACGGAGGAAAAGATGTCTTCTCTGACCCCAAGGATGTTGAGAGCTTCGCCTCCCAGCTCCCTCATCCCGAGAAAGCCACTCGCATCTATTACCCGGAAAGCTACCACCTCCTTTTCTTCGATCATGAAAGTGACCGCGTCATCGCGGACATCACCAAATGGCTTAAAAAGCTGCCCTAATTGGGTTCTCGACTTACACCCGTCTCATCACGATTCCTGATTGTCACCGCTCTCTCTTCGTTCCAAGATCTTCTCACACCATGACTTCTTTTCAAACCAAAGCAGCCAGCCTTCTGGCCGCTCTTTCCTTCTCATCCTGTGCTCTTGAATCAGAGAAGAATAAAAAAATATCCGCTCCTGCTCCCGAAGTGATCGAAGCCCCAAAACCGATCGAGGCCCCCCTTTCCGAAGAAGCACCCGTAATCCAGCCCCTCGATTTTGCGGATCCCAATACGACGGGCGATCTTATCACGGCCGAAACCACCAAGACAGTTAGAGGCCCTGCAGCAAAAAAAGAAGAAGCGAAAGCCGACAAAGTCATCGCTGTGCCCCCACCTCTTCCCACCTCCGACTTGCCGACACCTCCCTCGAACTAAACGATGTCCACCGTTTCACCTCCCAAAAAGTTCAAGGCCGATCCTTACCAGTTCCACGAGATCATCGAACTGGAAATACTTTCCCTCTCTAATCTCGGAGCCGGAATCGCCAAGCCCAATGACTGGGTCGTTTTCGTCCCCTTCACTCTCCCGGGTGAAAAAGTCACCGCCCGCGTCTGGCGTAATGAAGGCAACTGCTCTCACGCCGATCTCGTTGAGATCATCGAACGATCTCCCGACCGGATCGAGCCCAAGTGCCACCTCTTTGGCAACTGCGGAGGCTGCCAGTATCAGCACCTCAGCTACCCGAAGCAGCTTGAGTGGAAGACCCGCCAAGTCGCGGAACTTCTGCCACGCATGATCGGGGTCGAAGCCCCTGTCGAGCCTGTTATTCCCTCACCGATGGAGTGGGCTTACCGCTCAAAAATTACCCCGCATTTCCAAAAACCTCAGCACGGAAAGCCGAACCCCATTGGCTTCCTCCAGCACAACCGCCGCTCACTGATCCTCGATGTGTCCCAGTGCCCCATCGCGATGGATGAGATCAATGCCGACCTCCCCCGTGCGCGTCAGGAAGTTCGGGATAATGCCAGCTCCTATAAAAGAGGATCCACTCTCCTCCTCCGCGCCACCGCTGGCCGGGTCGAGACAAACCACCGAAATCCTGTTTCTGAGCAAGTCGGCGATCTAAAGTTTAACTTCCTCGCGGGAGACTTCTTCCAGAACAATCCCTTCATCCTTCCTGCCTTCACCGCCTACGCCGCAGAACAAGCCGCCGGAGAAGGCCAGCGCTTCCTCCTCGATGCCTACTGCGGCTCTGGACTCTTTGCCCTCAGCCTCGCCAAGCACTTTGAAAAGGTCATCGGCATCGAACTCTCGGAAACCTCTGCCGACTGGGCCCGCCGGAACGCCCTCACCAATGGCATCGAGAACACCGAGTTTATCGCCGCCTCCGCCGAGCAACTCTTCGCCGACATCAAACTCCGCGCAAAGGAAACCTCCGTCATCGTCGACCCCCCGCGCAAGGGTTGCAGTGAAGACTTTCTCACCCAGCTCTTCCACTACGGCCCCTCCAAGGTCGTCTACATCTCTTGCAATCCCTCGACCCAAATGCGGGATCTCAAAAGCTTCCTCGAGCACGGCTATCAAATCGATAAGATCCAACCCTTCGACCTCTTCCCACAGACAAGGCATCTAGAGTGCGTCGTGACCCTGAGTCGAGTCTGAGGAATATTGCGTACCAGTTCCCAACGCCAATCGGGGCGATTTAACGGTAGCCCCGGTCAGAGCGATGGCTTCGGAATCGGATAATGCCCCTAAACAGTCGAATTTCGCTCTCGGGACTCCGCCTCATTTGACTGATATAAAAAGCAATTCCGGAGGCGATGAACAAAAACTGAATAATCAGTTACCGCTATCTGTTTATATATAGCATGCCTTCCCGAAGGTCCATCAATTCCAGCGAGCAAGGACACGACTCCCTCTTCGTTACGAGTTTGGCCTCCCACCAAGGAGCTATTCTGGGGTATTTAAATACCTTGCTTCTCGGCGACCCTGAGGTCGCTGACATCATCAAGCATACTCTGGTGGGTCGCAGAGAAAAAGGACTCCAAACTCACCCTTGAGTTCTCCTTCCCCACCGCCGGTGAATTTGAAATTCTATTTTACTGGAACCAAAGCCGTCAACTACGGCATCCATTCCTTCACCATCAATCGTAGTGCCCTTGGAGAACCTAAGGACTTCTTTTGACCCAACGGCGTTAGTCACACCGAACAGGTCAGGCTCGGAAAATCAGCGTTCAAATCCGAAAAAAACACGCTTACCATTACTTCCAGTGGAACCAATTTCAAGGCCGTGGAAAAAACATATTCGCCCTCGATTACCTCCGATTAGCACCAGAAGAATAGACGACGCACACTCTGTCCACAGAGCGTTGAAAATGGGGTTTAGGGAGCATCGTCTAAAATCTCCTTTTGATGCCACCTGACTCAAGTTGCACTAAATTCTGGAACGAAGCCTTGATCTCAAAACCTGAGAAGAGCTTCCCCTACTTGACACGGAATCCACCGCCACCGATGATCCATAGGAATGGGTCGGTAGAAAGGGACTCACTCGTGATGACAGATACTTCTACCGCACCCACCCGCAACACCGATCTTAAGAGACTTAGTCTTCCTTATGCGCACCCTCTTCCTTGGGATGCTCGCCCTCTTTTCCTTCCTTAACGTGGTGAGCTGGGAAAAGCTCTTCCGTGCCTGGCTTTCCGGGCTTGGATTCCCATTCGTGACGTTCACAGGAACTAAGACCGAGAAAGACGAGGGGGAAAACGAAGGCAAGTAATTTCATCGCGGGGATTCATTAATCGAGGATTGAGCAAATGACAATCCCCTTCCGCTTAGAATTCACCTTTGAAGGAGCAACGAGCGGTTGGAGTCTCGTAAATTACGATCTCACAAAGACCGGACAGATCAAGCTCAAGCTTCCTCCAAAACCAAGCCGCCATGATCTCAATCGTGGGGCTTTCCAGTCCCTCGATGTCATTAAGGTAGGCATGATCCATCATTTCTAGCAGAGGAGCCATCGCTTTGGAGATACATTTGTGGTCGTAGACCCAGCCGACGGTTTCATCCACTTCTCCCTCGACGTGAATCTCCACCTTGAAGCTGTGGCCATGCATTTGACGACACTTGTGGTCATCAGGAAGGCTGGGTAGGGTATGGGCGGCTTCGAAATTGAAGTCCTTGATGAGTCGTGCGCGCATATCGATGTTTTCTTGGCGCAAGGATAGTCTTGTCTCTCCTGCCGTCCATCGCCAAGTTCAAGCACACCCATGGCCAACCGTATCGATACCACCTTCGCCCGCCTTCGCGAGACTTCCACCACGGCCTTTGTCGCATATGTCTGCGGCGGAGATCCCAATTTCGACCGCTCCCTAGAGATTCTCCAAGCACTTGCCGATGCCGGAGCGGATATTATCGAGGTCGGAGTCCCCTTTTCCGACCCCATGGCTGATGGCATCGTAAACCAAATGGCAGCTGAGCGCGCCCTTAAGGCGGGAATGAGCACTCCAAGGGTTATTGACCTTATCCGTGCCTTCCGCGAAACCCACGAGACCCCACTCGTTCTCTTCACCTACCTCAATCCAATCTACGCCTACGGCTACGAGAAATTCCATACCGATGCTGCAGCTGCGGGAGCCGATGGCATCCTACTACTAGACCTCCCGCCCTCCGAAGCCGCCATGAATCCAGATTTCGCAAAAGGTGAAGGACTCCATCACATCCACCTGATCGCGCCCACCACTCCCCCTGAACGTCAAGCGAACCTCGCACAATCCTCTCAAGGCTTCATTTACGCCCTCTCCCGCACCGGAGTCACCGGGGGGCACTCAGCCCCTTCTGAAACAATCGGCGAACTAGTCACGAGCATCAAGGCGCGCACCGACACTCCGATCTGTGTGGGATTCGGAATTGGCACGCCGGAGCATGCCACGATGGTCGCAAAGAAAGCCGATGGCGTGATTGTCGGATCAGCGATTGTAAAAACGATCGAAATCAACGCCGATTCTCCCGTCCTCGTCAGCAAGCTTCGCGAATTTGTCACCCCTCTGATCGAAGCCACGCACCGCGCTTAAATCAACTTGCGGCTTCTCACAGTCCAATCGATCAATCTACCATGATACTAAATTTCACCAAGATGAATGGTGCCGGAAATGATTTCGTCGTCATCGACAACCTAGCGCTCGACTACTCCCTCTCCGGAGAGCAAATCGCAAAGCTCTGCGATCGCCATCGTGGTGTAGGTGCAGATGGTCTCCTCGCCGTGGAACCAGCGGAACAAGGAGCCGACGTCAGATTTCGATACTATAATGCCGATGGAGGCGAGGCTGAGATGTGTGGAAATGGCGCCCGTTGCTTCGGCCGCTACGTCTCCCGACTCCTCGATGGTGAAAAAAATAAGATTACTTTCGAAACAATAGCCGGAACCCTACGCGCCGAAATCATCGGCGAAAAAGTCTGCATCGAGATGTCCGAGCCATTCGGGCTTGAAATCAATTCTCCTGTCGAAGTCGACTCACTGGGCGTCCCGGTCCACAACCTCAATACCGGAGTCCCGCATGCTATTGCCTTTGTCGAAGACGTAGAAGCGACGGAGATCGTCAAAAATGGCGCAGCCCTTCGCTATCACGAGCACTATCAGCCGAGCGGCACCAATGCCAATTTCACGCAGATTCTCTCGCCCCAGCACCTTCTTGTGCGGACCTACGAGCGGGGCGTCGAAGGTGAAACGCTCGCCTGCGGCACCGGCATCACAGCGTGTGCACTCATTCATCATCTTCTCACCGGAGCCCCCTCTCCCATCAAAGTAACCGTCCGCGGAGGCGACGACATCTCCATCGGCTTCGTAACCATTAATGATCGAAAGTTTACCAACGTCACCATGACCGGACCTGCCGATTTCATCTTCGAAGGCGAAATTGAAGCTTAACCCTCGAAATCGCGCACAGATTCGTCTTTTCAGCGGAAGCTGGCTGTGGTTAGTTAAATCAACCGTTATTTCATGGAACTTGATTTTACCGACACCCCGTTTGATACCAAGTTTATCAAACCCCACGAGATCGAGGAGATTTTTGAAGATCCTTTTTCCATCCGTCTTCTCCCGGATGTCGACCGCGAGGATGGCGAAACCCGCTACTACCTCCTCGGTTGCACCATCGGAAATAGGTCCCTTTTTCTGAGCTTCTGGGGCGATGGTAAAAAGGCGCGGGTCGTTGCCGCACGCGAAATGAGCGTAGACGAGTCCGCCTACTACGAGCGCAAGCTCGCCGAAATCAAGTAACACTTCTCACCCGATGAACATAATATCTGCCTGGAGCGAAATTCCCGAGTTTGAATCTGACGAAGCGGAAGCCGAGTTTTGGAACAGTCATGCGCTCAATCCCCGGCTAATCAATGCCTCGATTCACTCGCCTGATTCGCGTGAATCCACGACGATCACCCTGCGCTTTGACCCACGGATGCTCTCGCGAATCAAGCGCATCGCACGTTCTCGTTTCCTCAACTATCAGTCCATGATGAAACAATGGCTTGCCGAGCGCATGGAGGAAGAAATGCGACGCAATGGCGACGGCGAATAATCTTTGGTGATGATTCGCTTTCACGATCGATTCCGCTCGGCACGATTTTGGGGGGCTTGTATGCTCCTTTGGTTCATCCTCTTGAACCTGCTTTCCCATGGGGATAGATTTCATCCACCTGGGAATTTCTTCAACCTCGATATTCCCCACTTCGATAAGGTCGTCCATTTTGGCTATTTCTTCGGCGGAGGTGGACTTTTGGCAGCCACTTTATCTTTCAAAAAGGCCAGACCTACATGGCTTAATGTCATCCTCATCGTGACTGTGAGTCTTTCGATCATTGGCGTGCTTGATGAATGGCATCAGTCATTCTTTGCCAACCGGACTGGAAACGACCCGGGCGATTGGCTCGCCGATACCTTAGGCGCTCTTTGTGGCACCCTTGTTTTTCGAAAAGTCCATCGGGTTCTGCTTTAATCCACAGGACAGGATGGCTACATCTTGTGCATGATTTTTGAAGCACGCATCAAGGAACTCCGGGCCGAGCTCGATCGCCACAATCAGCTCTATTATCAAGACGCCAACCCGGAGATTTCTGATACCGGTTATGATCGCCTTTTTCGCGAACTTGAAGATCTGGAAAAAGCCAACCCGGAATTCGCTGATCCAAACTCTCCCACCCAAAGAGTCGGAGGAACGCCCTTGGACTCCTTCACGACTCGAACTCACTTACTGCCGATGCTCTCGATCGATGATGTCTTCGAGGAACCCGAACTAATCGCTTTCTGGGATCGCATCCACAAGACACTCGAGGGCGAAAAGGTCGAATTCACGATTGAGCCTAAGATTGACGGAGTGGCCTGCTCATTAGTCTACCAAAATGGCGAACTCGACTACGCCCTGACCCGTGGCGATGGCGCTTCAGGTGACGACATCACCTCAAACGTTCGCACTATTCGCTCCATTCCGCTCACCTTAAAGGGAGAAAGAGTCCCCACCTTGCTAGAAGTGCGTGGAGAAATTTTCATGCCTTCAAAAGGCTTCGCTAAACTCAATGAACAGCGAGACGAACAAGGGCTTCAACCTTTCGCTAACCCAAGAAACGCCACCGCAGGATCGCTCAAACTTCTAGATTCCAAGGAAGTGGCCAAACGACCGCTTGAGTTTCTTGCGCACGGTCTCGGCGCTCACGAAGGCACCGAACTGGAATCAGAAAATGACTACCACGCGCTCTTGGATGAATTCGGCATCCGAAGAAACCACCCCATCTGGACCGCGCAGACTCTCGAGAAAATGCTCTCCGCGATCAAAGAACTCGATTCGCATCGACACGACATCGGTCATGGAACCGACGGTGCCGTTATCAAAGTCGTCGATTTCGGCCAACGTGAAACTTTGGGCTTCACCTCTCGGGCTCCCCGCTGGGCCTCCGCCTTTAAATATCCTCCGGAGCAAAAGGAGACTCTCCTCAAAAAAATTACCATTCAGGTAGGACGCACCGGAGTCCTCACCCCGGTCGCCGAACTCGAACCCGTCTTCGTGTCGGGCACCACTGTCTCGCGCGCGACCCTCCACAATCAGGAAGAGATCGAACGCAAGGATGTCCGCATCGGAGATACCGTCATCGTAGAAAAAGCCGGAGAAATCATTCCCTCCATCGTGCAGGTCGTCCTCTCAAAGCGCCCCGCCGATGCCGCCCCCTATCACCTTCCAACCGTTCTCGGCCATCAGTGCCCTTCCTGTCATGGACCCATCGAAAAGGAAGAGGGATTCGTCGCTTGGCGCTGCACCAATTTCACCTGCCCTGCTCAAGCCGTCACCCGCATCACTCACTTCTCCGCGCGAAAAGCGCTCGATCTCGACGGTCTCGGTGAATCCGTCGCCATCAAGCTCGTCGAAACCCAACTCGCCTCCTCTCCACTCGATCTCTTCACCTTGGAGGAAAGCACCCTCGCCGACCTCATGCTCGACCCGGCCAAATCCGCCGAAGGAGAAACCATTTCCAAAGAACGGCGCTTCGGAGAAAAGCGAACTGCCACCTTACTCGCCTCCATCGAGCGTGCGCGGAATAACATGCCCATGAATCGCTGGATCTTCGCGATGGGAATCTCCCATATTGGAGATTCATCTGCTCGGGAACTTTCCCGTCTTCATGAGCGACTCAGCGATCTCGCCAATTCCCAAATCATCGCCGACCTTGCGGGGCTCCCCGATTTTAAGGAGCTCTCGAAATCGAAACGCAAAAAGGAAAATCACCCCCGACTCGCGGAGTATCACATCGACGACAGCCTCGGCCCGGTCGCCGCCCAAAATCTCCTCGCCTTCTTCAAATCCGAAACCGGCCAATTGATCTCAACTCGACTGAGTGATTTGGAGATCAACCCGGTCTCCGATAACTTCGCGCCGAAACCCCAAACCGAAGCATCGGACGAATTCCCCCTCGTCGGAAAAACCTTCGTCCTCACTGGAGCCCTCTCCGCACCCCGATCTCAGTTCAAAAAACTGATCGAAACCAAGGGCGGCAAAGTCTCCGGATCCATCTCCACCAAAACAGACTACCTTCTCGCTGGCGAAGGTGGCGGCTCCAAGAGAACAAAAGCAGAATCCCTAGGCGTCGCAGTCATCAACGAAGCAGACCTCGACGAACTGTTGAAAGGCGCTTAGTCCAGTCTTAGCCAGGAGAGGCGATCCCCTTATCGCCTAACTCGAACTCGCACCATCACCTCTCTCCTCCCGGTCAAATAATTACGCGAGTATCGAGATAGCAATTCGCGAGCGCCACCGGAAAGGCTTGCGCCGTCTCATCAATCGTCACAATCCCTTCTGACCTCAATTTCGACAAAGTAGACTCTCGCTCCTTGTCATAATCGGCCGCTGCCAAATATCCGAGGGAATCATCAAAGGTCTTCACCTCACGTTTCAGAAGATCTCCAATCCCTTCTTCCCGTAGACTTGCCAGCACAACCGGATGCTTCTGCCTCAAGCGCCTCAATGGCTCACTCAACTCACTACTATCCTCACCGCGAAGATTGGTTAAGATCACAACCAAGGACCGCCTCCGCTGGTGACTCAAAAGCCGTTCCGCAGCTTCACTAAAATCGCTTGGAAACGGTGCTGTCTCATAATCATACAGATGATTGAGAATCGTCGTCATCGCATGAGCCCCCTTGACCGGCGGAAGCCAGCGATCCGTCCCACCAAAGCTGAGCACCCCAACGTGATCTCCCTGCCTTAACGCGATATAGCTCAAAAGAAGCATCGAATTCAAACAGTGATCAAACTGAGAAATTTCGCCATCGAGAGTGCGCATTCTCCGACCACAATCCAACATGAGAATCACCGATTGATCCCGCTGTTCCTGGAAATCCCGACTAATCAGCGTCTGCCGTTTCGAGGAAGCCTTCCAATCAATCTGTGCCAGCGAATCTCCCATTTGATAATCGCGCAGCTGATGAAAATCACGGCTGAGTCCCGCGCGATTTTTGCGCACGATTCCGCTCTGCTCTTGCTGATGCTCGATTGCCAAGAGCGCATACCGAAGAACCGGTTGATAGTTGGGATAAACCTTAGTGCTTCCCCCTTCCCCGATCAGGGAGCTGCGCGCCCATAGTCCCAGGAGAGAACTCTCTAAAACGTGAACTTTTCCAAACATCGTCTCACCACGATCTCTCAAAGCCACCGGATAAATCACATCAACATAGCCGGCTTTCTTCACCCAACCTTCCCAAGGCAAGAGTTTGCAATCACTCGCTTCAGGAACGCCATCAAACATCGCCAGATTGATGGCGCGACCGCTGCGATTGACCAGACGGACCGCGACCTCGGCCTCGACACCGACCGCGAACCGTCCGGGAAGCGTCCTCTCCGCCCTTGGTCGTTTCGCAGTAAGAACCACCAATGCGTCGAACAAAGCTGCCCCGCCTAGAATAGCAGCCATCCATTTCCATGCTGAAAATGCAGGCTCCCAAAAAACAACCACCAGACTCAGCAGAGCCCAGAGGATCAAGAGGCGCACAAGCCACTTTGTAGGTCGAAGAAGCATTGTTTAGTTACGGGGAGCCTCAACGCTTTCCAAGGCCTGAATAAGAAGATCGTCCACTCGCTGGCCACTGATCGCGACTTCAGGAGCGACATGAACCCGATGACGAAAAACCGGAATTGCCGCACGTTTAATATCGTCGGGAATGACGTAGTCTCGCCCTTCGATGACGGCATACGCTTTCGCCAACTGAACCAAACTAATCGCTCCCCTTGTTCCGGCACCGAGACTCAATCCCGGAGCCTCACGCGTGTGACGAGTCATCCGCAGAGCGTAGTCAATCACTTCAGGAACGACCTTGGCTTGTGCCGTAAGTCGCTGAGCTTCGATAATAATTTCGGAATTACAAACTTGCTCCACTTGCCGAGGATCCACGCCCTTTCCTCCTGCCTGGGCCGTCACCTCGGATACCACGCGTCGCTCGTCCTCAAGCGAGGGATAGTCGATCACTACTTTGACCAAAAAACGATCGAGCTGTGCTTCCGGGAGCGGATAAGTCCCTTCTTGTTCGATCGGATTTTGCGTCGCAAAACACATAAACGGAGGCGCTACTGAAAGCGATTCACCATCAATCGTCACCTGCTGTTCCTGCATCACTTCAAGAAGAGCCGCTTGGGTCTTCGCCGGAGCACGATTGATCTCGTCTGCCAAAAGTAAGTTCGTGAAGACCGGGCCACGTCTGGTCTTGAAGGTCTGGCTCTTCATATCAAAGAGAGTAAAACCAGTAATGTCCGATGGCATCATATCGGGCGTGAACTGAATCCTTCCAAAATTTCCTCCAAAGGTGCTCGCAAGCGCGAGGACCATGTGAGTCTTGCCCAGCCCCGGTTTCCCTTCCAAGAGCACATGACCTCCAGCAAGAAGAGCGGCGACAACCTGCACAACCGTTTCATCCTGCCCAAAGACAACCTTGGAGACTTCTTCTCGTAGACGATTTGCTAGGGCTGTTACACTAGTAAGATCCGGGCTTTCTGCGGGAGGGAGGGCGTCGTTTTCTATCATCGGTTCCTGAGGATTTGAAGTTTTCGCACCATCCGTGTGACGGTGCCTGGGTCTTGAAACTTTTCGGACGTCATCGCTTCGATGACGTCATCGGCTTGGAGATCTGATTCGGCTGCAAGCTTCTCATAGAGCACACCGGATTCGTTGGAATTTTCGCGCTCCAAGTCGGCTCGAAGGGGCCTCACCAAATGACCCAATGCCTTTTTGCGCCAGAGAAATTTTGCCGCCGCTCTCAATCCTTCTCCATAGGGTACCCGATAAGTAGAATCGTCTTCCTTAATCGGACCAAATCGAGGAATCCGCATCCATAACCAGACAAACAGGAGGACCAATCCGGCGACAACAACCTGCCAGGCGTGCTGCCAAATGAGATCTTTGAACGAGCTCCCGGAACCATAAAGGAAGACAATATTTCCCTCATAGTGCCAGTCTGCCACAAGTTCCAGGAAAGTCGCATGATCAGCTCGACCCAGATAAGGATTTCGGAAGGGCCGCGCGTGGGCAAGCACCATCACTTTGCCATCACCGTGCGACACCGTTACCACTCGGGACACTTCCTCGCCATCCCAGGTTTCCCCTTGGGGCACCCTCATTCCGGTCTCCCCCTCAAACTCAACTCGCATGTCGTATTCCGCATCACCCAACGCGACCCAGACTTCTGCGACATTCCAGGGCTCCGCCAAATGTCCGCCGGTCTCTCCCTCCCCAACCGTCACCGCATCGACTTCCACACCCTCGATCGTGATGCCCAGTTCGCCGAGAAGATGATCCAGACCTCGATATTCTTCCTCTTCCGCGAGATTCAACCAGTGATTGCGATTGAAGTCATTGATCTGACCTTCTCCACCTTCCAAGGTAACCACTAGCATTCCTCCACCTTCCACCCATTCCAGAACCCGCATTCCCATCCCTTTGGTCGAGAGAAAAGACCCAGGCATGATAATGGTCGAAGTTTCCGCGTCGAAATCACTCCAAACTCGGGAACTCGAAACTTCCCAGCCCCCGGTCTTCAAGAAGCGCTCTGCCGCGAGGTAGGGATTGACCCGCGCCGCGCCCTTGTATCCCAGATCAAATTCGACCTCTTCGTATTTCTCATCCTCTCTGCAACTAACAAGAAGGAGCAAAATCAATGAAAAGAACCATTTCATCGAGACCTCCCTTCCGCCGGAAAAGGCCACTCTTCCCAGAGCTGCCCCATCGTCCCCTCATCGGGGTCTTCTTTAGCATAAGCCATACTCACCCAAGCATTCGTTAGCGTGGCAAAATAAGGATACTCTGGCAGATCCTTCCCGTTCAATCGTCGCAGACATTCGCTCTCGGTATCCGATTCTTCAATCTCCACGAGATCACGTGAAACCATCGAACTAATCGCGCCTCGATACAACAATCCAAGCGCATCCTTTTTTCGTCCTTCAGCCCAGAGTTTCTTTGCCGTCGCTATAATATCATCCGGCAAGGATTCTGGTGAGATCTGCATTCCCGCCAAGGTCTTGATTTGCCCCTTCTCCTTCTCTGATGGACTCATGCCTCCACCAAACGCCTGTGCATTATGAACAATGATCCAGATGATTCCTCCGACGATCGCAATCGTAACACCCCAGAAGAGCAAATTCCCAAGAGCGCCGATGAATCCGAGCCCCCCGGACAATCTCATGATCGAATCCGAGTCCTCTTGATAATCCCTTCGGATTCCCTTTTGCACTTCGAAGTCGTCGCTCACCAAGACTTCTTCGACACGCTCCTGGCTCGTCTCTGCGTGCACTTCCGAAACAACAAAAAAAAGAGACATCACAAAAACTACCAAACTAATCCGCTGCCCCAATCTCTTAAACGCAAGTTCGATGTCCCAGCCCTCACTCCATGTCCGTGAATTGACATAAAGAGCAAAACCACCCCCGGTATAGAACCAGGATGTCAGTGACATCGAGACAAAGTAGGCCGCCGCGATCAACGCCATTAACCAAAACGGAAAGGCATCACCCTCGCTTTGGAAAAAGTTTTCCATGACCTGCCAAAAGCTCCAATCAGTGCCCTCTGGCACCATGAACTGCAGGAAAAAAAACTGGCTCAAAAAGAGCCCGATCTCCATCAGCACACAAGTGACCGTGAGCCCAAGGGCAGCTCCCGAACTACGCCGCGACAGCAGACTCACGCGAGCGCGATATCTCCCCCCTTTCAAGCCCTCAAGAAATCTCACCGGAAGAACAAAGGCGCGGTAGATCGATGAGCGATAAAACAAGGCACCCAGTAAACAGAGCCAGAAGAGCACAATTAGACCACCATCGACATTCTCGCGATGAACTAAATGCCCAAAAACAGCAAAGCCGATTCCCAAAATCACCAGAACCCAATTTTCCCGCAGCTGCTGAGGGAGAACCTTAATGGTGGCCTTCGTATCGGGCTCTTCGCCGAAAAGATTTCGACTTAAAGGAAAGAGAGCCACTCGATCCCAAATGGGCTTGAGCCACCAAATCAAAAAGATTCCCCAGCCCATTGTCTTAAAAAAGAGCAGCAGAATCAAAAGACTCAGGGGCAAGACCGTCACCAGCCAAGCCCGCCACAGAGTCCCCAGATGAGAACGCGACAAGCTCACGCCGAGATCAACCGCTTCCCAATCACTCCGCGGACGAATCTCTGCCGTCACCTTTTCAAGCTCCACGCTGCCCCCTGCCTACAAAAAGAAAGTAAACCAAATGAAGAACCCAGAAGAAAATCCCCACCCCATATTTGACATTGCCAGATATTGCTTGGGCGGACCAAAAACCTTCCACCACTGCCGCCAAACCAGTCATCAACGCGCCACCGATTAAGAGGGGCAAAGCGTATCTCCCTGCCTGCGTCAGCGACTGGGCACGACTCAATCGACCTGGAGCCAATAGCGCAAACCCCACTTTCAGCCCGGCCATTCCCACCACAATCATCCCTAGCAATTCGAAGGAAGAATGTCCTGCCACAAAAGTAAGCAGCTTTTCGGGATCTCCCGCATAATCCACGTAACCGAAAACCGCTCCAATATAGAGGCCGTTGAAAACCAAAAAGAAAAGGGTCCCAATGCCATAGAGAATCCCTCCTGCGAAGAGCTTAAAATCGATGCCCACATTGTTCTTAATATAATGGGTAAACATTTGGAAATTCGCCCCGTGTTCCCCTCTCAAGTATTCGACCGTATCAGCATCTTTTCCATACATCCCCTCGACTTGCATCATCATCTCCGGCCCCAGAATCGCCTGCACCCAAGCAATTTCTTGGGAGGCCGACCACCACATCAGGAAAAACGGGATCCAAAACACCAGCGAGGATACGACAAAGAGCTTCCACTCTCTTCTCAACGAATTAGGAAAGGTATTGAAAACGAATTGAATCGAGCATTCTCCGAATCCACCTTTGCTCCGATGGATCAGACGATACCCTCGAATCGACAATGAATTCAGACGATCACAAATTAGGCTCCCATACATGCGATACTGAGCCAGAGCCAAATCGTGACAAACCCGACGAAACATTCCCGGGATCTTCTCCGGCTCCACTGCAGGGCCACGACCCTCCAGTCCTTTAATCCTCAGATCAAGATTGCTCCACTCGGCAGATTTCCGCTGCTCAAATTCCTGCCGATTCATGAATGATCTTCTAGCCAATGAGCCATTCCGACGATTGTTGCGACCCCTTTGGAGCCGGCTTGCCCCGTGAGAGAATTCAAATGATTACCCAATTCCGCCCGACGGGCTTCCGACCAATTTCCGGATCGGTGACGAAAGGAAATAATGGCCGCCCGCTCCTCCCGGGTCAGTGCCACATTGACTGGAATGGAATCTAAAGCTGGAGGACCCAAATATACCGGATCTTGTCGATCCCGCGTGTAAACAACGAGACTTCCCGCGGCCAAATCTCCCAGACGCTGGAATCGAGGATTCAAGAAACTAAAGAGAGGCAGGAAGGGAAAGATCATTTCCACAATCCGAACGAAATTTCGAACCATCGAAGCCCCGAAGGTCAGCGTTCCTCCTGCTTCATTCACGACACGCAAACCCAATACCATCTTCCCCGGAGTGGCCCCCTTTCGGCTCACCTCAAAGAATACCGGGTAAAACCAGAGCAAAACGAACAGGGCCAGATTGATCAATCCCACCGCCACATTGCCGCCGAGGGCAAAAGACGAAATCCCGATCACAATCCAAATGAGGATCACTGCAGCAATCATGACCACCAGATCCAACAAATAAGCGTAAAGACGCAAAAATGGTCCCGCGATCCGAAGGTGGATTTCCATCCCCTCCGCCAGTTCCACGGTTTGAAGTGTGTCAAGTCGCCGTTCTAGCTTTCCCATGGGTAAGATCGGCGAAACGCTAACATCCCGAGCGACTGGGTAAAGAACTCAGACCTCAAAAAAATCAAGAGAAGAAAAATGGAGCCAGCTGTCGGATTCGAACCGACAACCACTCGATTACAAATCGAGAGCTCTACCGTTGAAGCTAAGCTGGCTTATCACTTACGCGAAGGGCGGCAGGATACAAATCCCGCCCTCTCTGGCAAGTTTTACCGATTCTTTTTCTGATCTCTCCGATGACTCATAATCGCAGGCCCTAGCATCGCCGTCGCTACAAAGATCATTCCGGACCCGATAAGACCCACCCACATTGGACCCACTGTCGATGCCATACGGAAAGCAATAAAAGGCGCAATCACTCCACGACATCCGGTCAGGAAGGTATGAACACTCATATATTCCGCGACATTTTCCTCCTTGGCAAACTTCGTCACCCAGAGACTCCACGCGACATTCCCTCCCGCTCGCGCCACTCCGTGAAGGCCAATTCCAATGTAAAGAGCCCATAGATCGTCGCCCAAGAAGTAGAAGAGAATCCCTACCGCAAAGATCACATTGATCAAGCAGCGGAGAACATAGAAATTCATCCGGTCAAATAACCTTCCCCAAATCAAAATAAATAAAAGAAAAAGCGTCTCGGGAATCACCGTGGTGATGACGCTCACGTGACTCTCGCTTAGGTTGAATCCGTAATCCTCATTCGTCACGTATTCCACAAAGAGTGAAAAACAAAGTAGATTACCCATCCCTAAAATCATCCACGAAATCAGCAATTTCCGAAACGCCAAGTCCTCAGTAGTATGGCGAAAGGCATCAAATAGGCGCACGGAATTCGATGGGCTCAGAGTCACCCGTTCGATCGCCAATACGAGAGCAGCCATGATCAAACAAGCCACCGCATACACGCGCAGAAGCCACGGAAAATAGTCAAGTGAGACCGTCAGCATCCAGCCAAACAAAAGGGCAGCAGCAATCGCGAAAAC
The DNA here is from genome assembly GCA_905182405.1 of Akkermansiaceae bacterium. GTDB lineage: Bacteria > Verrucomicrobiota > Verrucomicrobiia > Verrucomicrobiales > Akkermansiaceae > SW10. Next base: position 559,655 of record CAJJBQ010000002.1, read on the forward strand.
CTTCCGCACAAAAGCCGTGATCGAGAAGAGCCGCCCTCGCGATTCATCGGGATAGTGCCGTCGATAAATCTGCGAAAAAAGCGGGACATTTAGAGTCACCCCGATCAAGCCCAAGGTCATCCCCAACATGTAAATTTCAAAATCATCGCCCGCAAACGAAGCAATTCCAAAGCCCACCGCCGCCATCGAAAAAATCACCGCGAGCGACGCATTGACCGATACTCCTGATCGTCGCACCGCCTGCACAACGAAGAGACTCAGCAACAGCCCCATACTTGGGATCGCCACTAAGGATGCTTTCGACCAAATCCCCGCACCAAAGACCCGATCCGCTAAAAGAATCGAGAAGGTCGTGCTCACCGTCTCTATCACCCCGGCGGGAACCGCCCGGACGCTATCAACAACGAACGTTCTCCTACGAAAGCCCGGGTTAGGCACGCTGGCCTCCCTGATTTGCCGCAAGCCACCAGTAGAACACCAGACTCACAAGCACTGAAGCCAGCCCCACGTGAAGCACCTGCACGACCGCATTGATCTGAACATACGAGAAAAAGAGCCCCATCAACATAAAAGCGAAGACGATCACCAAGATCGATCGAGGGACGAGGCCCCGCCACTTCACCTTCCAACCCGCAAAAAGAGCGGCCCCAAAAATAACCCACGAAAAGCTGCGATGAATCAGAAAGACGATCGAATCTTCAATCTGTATGATCCAGATTGCACGTGAGTCTGTTCCAAATTTCATCTGAAGATCATCGGTCATCTCCCTGATCTGCGCACCTAGCAATCCCTCGATCAGAACGACCGCTAAAAGGATACCCACTTGAGCCCGTGAAGCACCGTCAATCGATTTCAGTCGCGTCCCCTTGTCCACTCCAGCCCAGACAACAAAAGTCAGGAGGAGGAGGAGCACAAAAGCCGCCACCAAATGCGCGGTAATCACACCGCTATTTAATCCACTAAAGACCACTGCTGCTCCCAAAAGAGCATTCACAATCACGAGCCCGAAGCTCATTACGGCACATTTCCTCACCCGCCTGGGTAAATTCTTTCTGCGCCACCCCACAATCATGAGTGCCAGACTCGAAATGGTCACCGGAAGTGCGAAAAGACGATTGATAAATTCCGTCCACGTATGCACCGGGTTAAAGTCATCCTTCAGCGATTCCCTCGTCACCAAATCAGGATCCCGACCAAGACGCTCGGCCTTCCTTTTAAAAGTCTTCAATTTACGATCACTAAATGATGCCGGATCAACCTGCTCAACCTTCCACGGCGGAATCAACTCTCCCCAGCACTTCGGCCAGTCAGGACACCCCAGGCCTGCCCCGGTCACCCGAACAATCGCTCCTATAAATACCAAAATGATCACACTAATCAAACTCAGAAAAGCCAACTTCTGCACACTCGTCTTTCGCACGGGAGTAACCTAACCTGAAATTAAGGACTTACAAACTCTAGCTCTGCGTCCCTTCGGTGAACCGATCAGACAAGCCAATATCACCATCCAACATCGAGTCCTCATCATCGAGTTCATCATCCTCATCAAGGATCGTACGCCTATTTTCTTTCGTGATTGCCACCGACAGCCAGCGAAATTCATCACTGTTATCGAGCATCACTTTCAAAACCATCGTAAGAGGAACTCCTAGGAGCATTCCCACCGGTCCCCAGATATACCCCCAAAATAGGACGGAAACAATCACCACCAGGGTCGAAAGCCCAAAACGGCGACCCATCAGCATCGGCTCCAAAAAATTTCCCAGGAAAACGTTGATCGAAATGAATCCAATCGCAATCGCCATCGCGCTGGGCCCTCCGTGCACCAAAAGCGCGAGAATAAATGGCGGCACCCCAGCAATCACTGAGCCCAAAACAGGAACGAAATTGAGAGCAAAGGCCAAAATCCCCCAGAGCAAGAAAAAATCGAGACGTGCTGCCCAGCAAAGGAAACCCGCCAAAATTCCCGTCGCCAAACTCACCAAAGTCTTGATCGCAAGATAGCGCTGAATGTCAGATGTCGCCGAGAGGATCCGCTGAAAGTTTGGCCCACGAGCATCGAGAATCGCGTCCGCTCTTCGAACGAACATACGTGCCTCGCTCAGCATGAAAATCGTTAGGACAAGGACCATAAATGTTGTTCCCAAAAACGAAAGGACCTTCCAAGCCACGTTAGTTCCCAAGTCGAGAAGCTTGGCCATCGACTCCTTTCCGGTGAATTGCTCCTGAATATTCGATAATCCGTAAGCCTCAACCTTCATCCGTGCGTCCTTCACATCAAATTTTTCCAATAAACCCACTGTTGCTTCCGAGGCCTCATCGATTCGCTGGGTGAGAGCGGGATAATAAGTATCTTGCCACTTCGTCTCGAGATCCCCTAGCAGTGAAATACAGATCAAAATAATGCCGATCAAGAAGGCAAAGTCTATTAGAACGGTCAAAAGTACAGCGATAGAGCGAGGAACTCGATGCTTCATCAACCAGCCCGTTATGGGAAAACTGATGGTGGCAATAAAAGCAGCAAGAAGAATGGGAATGAAAAAGCTCTGAGCGAGCTTCATTCCGCCGATCACGATCACAGCGCAACCAACAGTCACCAAAAGATGGACCGGCGTATTCCTCTGCTTCTGATTTTTCACTCCCCTCACTGTAAAGATGTTATTGACTCTGGAGTTTAGGCTGGTTCCAGAAAAACCACAAAAAAAAAGAACATCCAACGGTCGTTTTTTTAGAAGCCCTCTCTCACACCTAACTTTGAGACCTCAAATTCCCCGCTAAGACATTTTCGATCAGCGTTCCCTCACCGGGACGAGCTTTCAAATCTGCCAAAGTTTCTGTGAGATTCGGCCACTTGACCCAGAAGTTTTCAGCGGTCAATCGGCCTGGAACAACCCATCGACCCTTCGTGACCAACTCCGTTTCCGTTCTCATGACGAAGGCTCCAAACTCCATCATCCACTTCATCGATGGCAGTCCAATCCTTCGGCCGTCAATCTTTCGAAACAAGGTCATAGTCTCGGCATGCCGGCAAATGGTCACCGTGCTTGAGTTTAACCCAACCTTGGGTAGCTCCTGGCAACCCGCAATCGCTTCGCCCAGCACCCGTGTGCTTTCCACCCGGCTCTCTAAGATCAATTTCTGATTTTTTATGCCCGCAGCGATAATTCACCTAGCGCCCTGCCAGATTTACCAAGGCCGTCGCACCCGAAAGATCTTTGGAGCATTTCCCCAAGCTCCTTCTTTCCAACCCAACACCTTGGGAATCCAGAAGCTGGCGACACAAAGAATCACCAAAAACCATCTTGCAAATTGTAATCTAATATCCAGTAATTTTCTCCTAGTCCTCCTATGGTAAAGATAATCATGAGACTCATGAAAACTCCCAGAAAAAATAAATCCCATCCCCACTCCGCAGCTCTCATTTCTTTATCGTAATAAGTCAATTGAACGACGACACGGCTGGCCCAAAAGAGGACGAAAAACAAGCAGACGACTCGTCCCATTCCATCGCTGAGAAGTAACTCCGGCCATCCGAGACAGAGCACTGCAAGTGCCATAATTAGCATCACGATATAGCCGCAACGCACCTAAAAGACCTACCGCACAATCGGCTCAGATGCCCCCAAGCTCGTCGTATACCTCAGCCGCTTAGCTCCCCCGAAGTTCGCCACTACCAAGCCAAGACACATGAACCCGGTGATTTACAACAAGATGATTTCTAGTTTCATTTCTCTTGGGTTTTTCTACGCATTTGGAGATTTTTAATTCACTCCTCTAGTTTCCAAACATCCAGGTTAGCCTTCGGTGCCGCTTCTTTGGCTCCAATTTCCAATGGAATAATCGCGCGAGTAGCTTCTTCATTTTTTCAATTCGTTAGTAGGTTCCTTTGACTGGGATGATCTGCGGCTGCTCATTCGGATTATTCCGGAGCTTGCTAAAGATAAAGAGCTTCAAGAAATGCATTCCTCCAAGGACGAGAGGAACAATACCGAGCTTTTCACTCAGCGCCTCAAAAACCCCGGTCACTTCTTGAACCTTGCTTTCTATCTTAAGAAAGAGAGTCACGAAACCGATGTTGATCAGATAGAATCCCACCACAAGAAGGTGACTCACGCTGTCCGCCATTTCGGCATTTCCATGGAAGCATTCGACGAGGAACATCCGCCCATTTTGGTAAAGGGTTTTTGCCACCCAAATGGTCACCGGAATGGCAATTAAAAGGTAGATGCTATAGCTAATGGTAGCTTCGTCCATGGAGGTTTTTTGGTAAGATTTGAATTTCAGAGAAGCTCCTTGCGCCATTCATCATGATCGACTGCGCAAAAGACCCCGACGCAGGCTGACTCGGCCATGACGTGAAGGGTCTTCCTGACTTTGTAATCTTTTCTATGGAAGAAAACCCGGCTCAAGCAATGACGACTGGCGGCAAGGAGCTGACATGCTCTTTTAGCCATCGGCAACAGGACCGGACTCGCCAACCTTCGCGCCATTTTACGATAGTTCGCACAGCTGTAGAGACACCAGACCCAGACTTCTGCCCCTCGAATAATTTGCCCTTCACTCGTCCGGGCTACCACTTCCCGAGCAGGATTAAGTTCGTTGATTTCCGGGAACCGATCTGTCGCCTCCTCTACCTGATAGGGAATGAAGCGAACTCTGAAAGCCCGTTTTTGCCGCCTAAGCCACTCATGAAGGATGCAGCACATCCCGCAGCGCTCATCGTAGTATACTTCGATCCAATTGAGGTAGAGTGGGAGCTTCATATTCCTGCTTGTATTGTTTTTTCAGTATTTACTGAAAGTTTTTCCTGAATGTCGAAATTGCTGAAATTTAAAAACCTAACCGAAGAGCCTGAAAGCGAGCTGCATCGCCTTTCCGTGTTGCATAGCAGCAACTCGATCTCCCATCTTGGAGGCAAAACTGACAAACTCTTCCAGCTCCTTCATTTGCTCGTGAAAAGCAACAGCATCTCTACCCTCCATTCCCTCACTTTCGGCCTTACAGCGCTTTAGAACGGCAAGAGCGGGATCAATTTCCCGACGTTTACGCTCAACGGTAATCCGCCGAAACATCTCCCAAACTCCCTTTTCAGCCTCAAAAAACTCTTTTCGTTCTCCCTTTTTAGTCACGATGCGAATCAAACCCCAGCCAACAAGGTCCTTAAGATTAGTGTGTGCGTTGCCCCTGCTAATCTCGAGAGCCTCCATTACCTCGTCCGTACTCATTGGCTCGGCACTAATCATCAACAAGGCGTGAATTTGAGCCATCGTGCGATTGATACCCCATTGAATACCCGTTACACCCCATTGAGCCACAAACTCCTCGCGAATCTCTGCTAGCTTGCTTGCCGTTTCATCCATCGCTTTCAGTAATTACTGAAATTACAGATTTTGTCAATCCTACTTTTTCATTTCCCGAAAATACAATTACGCTTCGACAAACGATGATTCACTCCAAGAATCTTAGGAAGATCCTAACAAATCCTAAGTTCATTCTTGCCAAGCTCGCAACCTACTCATAACTTCCGCGCCCCTAACCGGAAATTTGACCCATGTCGAAGCACAACAGTCTAAAACGTCAAGGCGGAGCTACTGGAAAGCGCTCTGTAATGAAGCGCTTTGAGCGCGTGAAGGCCCTCAAACAACGCGGTCTTTGGAAAGAAGGAACCAGCCCAATTGGTCTTCCTAAGACTGTTGCGGATTCGTAAGTCTTCCTCTTTGACCAAACTTTCTCGGCGGAGCCTCACCGGCTTCGCCTTTTTTTTGCCCCCCCATTTACCTACCCTGAATTCATGAGCGATGGTGTCCGCCTCAATAAATATCTGGCTTCATGTGGAGTAGGATCGCGCCGAGCCTGTGATGCCATGGTTCTGGCTGGCGATGTCGTCGTCAATGGGCAGAGCTGTATCAAGCCTAGTTATCGGGTGCAACCAGACGACCAGATTCGCGCCAACGGGAAGAGGATCGAGCCCCTCAGCATTCAAAGCATTGTTCTGCACAAGCCAGCGGGCCTCGTCTGCACGCGAAACGACGAACGTCATCGCGAAACCATTTATCACCTCCTTCCAGGACGCATGCAGCATCTCATGCACGTTGGCCGACTGGACCTCGAGTCCGAGGGATTGATTATCTTGAGTAACGACGGGGAACTTTCACAAGCACTCACCCACCCTAAACACAAGATTCCCAAGGTCTATCACGTCACCCTTGATTCTTCCTTTGAGAACGAGATTTTCGATAAGCTGCTAAAAGGCGTCTATACCGAGGAGGGAAAGGCTAAGGCCCATTCGGTAGAACGAATTTCATCGCGGCGCTTGCAGATTGTCCTCACGACCGGAATGAAGCGCCAGATCCGCTATATGATGCAGGCCGTGCATCACCGAGTGAAGCGCCTCATTCGTCTCCAAATTGGCCCCTTGAAACTAGGCTCTCTCCGCTCAGGAAAGTGGCGTCCGCTTGCAGATCAAGAACGTGAGGATCTCCTCAAGATGGCAGAGCAAAAGTAGTAATTCCTTTGGAAAGATGAACTTTGCGTATTGTCCCCTGACCTTCAATCCTGCTAGCATTCGCTCAACACGATGAGCAAAAAATCCCAAAACGTCGCGAGCGTAGAACTGGAGTTTAAACCAGCCAGGAAATTTTCAAAGAAGGCCCGTATTTCAAGCCTTGCTCAATACAAACAGCTTCATCGGGAATCGATTAAAAAACCTGCTACCTTTTGGGCCAGAGAAGCAAAGGAGCTTTTATGGCAAAAGAAGTGGTCCAAGGTCCTCGACTGGAAGGCTCCCAATGCCAAATGGTTTGTCGGAGGAAAGATCAATGTCTGCGAGAACTGCGTCGACAGTCACCTCATCAATGGCCGCGCCAACAAAGCCGCTATCATTTGGGAAGGTGAGCCCGGTGAGTCACGCACTCTCACCTATCGCCAGCTCCATCGCGAAGTTTGCCAATTTGCTAATGTTCTCCTCGCGAAGGGCATCAAATCTAAAGATCGTGTTCTAATTTACATGCCCATGGTGCCTGAAGCGGCCATCGCCATGTTGGCCTGCGCTCGTATTGGAGCCGTTCATTCCGTAGTTTTCGGTGGCTTTTCCGCGGAATCAATCGCTGACCGCCTCGAGGATTGCAAGGCCAAGGCAGTCATCACTTCTGATGGAGGATATCGTCGAGGTTCAGTCGTTCCCCTCAAGGCAAATGTCGACGAAGCCCTCAAGAAATACAAAGGCGTCGAAACCGTTATCGTATACCAGCGTATTGGCGAAAAGGTGACGATGAAGAATGGCCGTGATGTATACTGGCATGACGAAGTCGCGAAGGTCAGCGACCAGCATATCGCTAAGGGCTTTGATAGCGAGCACCCCCTTTTTATCCTCTACACTTCAGGGTCCACAGGAAAACCAAAAGGAATTCTTCACACCTCTGGAGGTTACCTCATGGGGACCTACGCCACCACGAAGTATATCTTTGATATGCAGGACGATGATGTCTACTGGTGCACTGCCGATGTTGGTTGGATCACCGGTCACAGCTACATCGTATACGGTCCACTCGCAAACGGAGCCACTCAAGTGATGTATGAAGGTGCCCCGAATTTCCCAGACTTCGGGAGATTTTGGGACATCGTTGAAAAATACAAGGTCTCCATTTTTTACACCGCCCCCACGGCAATCCGCGCCTTTATCAAAGCGGGTGATCAATTCCCTGAGGCGCGTGATCTTTCTTCTCTCAGACTTCTCGGAACCGTCGGTGAACCGATTAACCCGGAAGCTTGGATGTGGTATCACAAAAAGATCGGAGGAGGACGCTGCCCGATTGTGGACACTTGGTGGCAAACCGAGACCGGAGCCATCATGATTTCCCCCCTGCCCGGTTGCACTCCCACCAAGCCCGGAACTGCCACCCTTCCTTTCTTCGGAGTGGATGCCGCTATCCTCGATGAGACCGGCCAAGAATGTCGCGCGGGAGAAGGCGGCAAGCTCGTCATTCGACAGCCGTGGCCATCAATGCTTCGCTCGATCTACGGAGACAAAAAACGTTATCGCGACACTTACTGGTCTGACTACAAGGGCGTTTACACCGCTGGCGATGGAGCCCGTAAGGACAAGAAAGGTAATTTCTGGATCACCGGCCGTCTTGACGATGTTCTCAATGTTTCTGGTCATCGCCTCGGAACGGCCGAAGTCGAAAGCGCCCTTGTCTCACACGACTCCGTTGCTGAAGCAGCGGTCGTGGGACGTCCTCATGAAATCAAAGGTCAGGGAGTCGTTGCTTTTGTTTCTTTGAAAGGGAAATTTACTGGTTCCGATGATCTGAATAAAGAATTGCGCAATCATGTCGGAAAAGTCATCGGCGCAATTGCCAAACCCGACGAAATCCATTTCACTACCGCCCTTCCAAAAACTCGATCAGGAAAAATCATGCGTAGACTCCTCAAGGAACTCGTAGCGACCGGTGAGGTGACTGGAAACGTGACCACCCTTGAGGACGTTGAGGTAATAAAATCACTTCAAGAAAGCCTCAAGAAATAACCTTCTCCCTTTAATGACCCACCTCCGCTACGGTATCGCTAGTATCCTCCAATCTTTCGGACTCCACCGAAAGCTGAAGAGAATGACCGACGCTGCTTACGAACTCCACCTCATGCAGGAAGGAGAAGAATTTCTAGGAGCCCTTTGCTGGCCTGGAGCCGAGCGTATCGAGGATATCTCGATGGAATACTGGAACATCCGGCGGATCGAGAGCGAGCGATTTTCTCTGGAAAAAAAAATCCAAGAATCTAATGAGGTTCTCCACGCTGCACACCTCGCTCGAACAAGCGTTACTGATCGCTCGAAAAATATTGGCCAAGAGCTCTATGAAGCACGTGAAAAGCTCTTTGATTCACTCGAAGATCTGAATCTTCGTCGAGATGACTCCATGTCAATAGCCCAGCAAATAAAGCGTCGCTTTGAAGCTCTTAAGACCAAGGCTACCGTCCTCAAAGAGGAGGCGGGTGATCAGGACGAAGCCTACCTTGCGACTCGTAACACTCTTCACGAACTCAGAGACCAGTTCAAAGATTACAAAATTGATCTTAAAAAAATTGACGCTGAAATTGACTCTAAACAAGAAAGACTTGCAAGCGTGCAAGAGAGCATCGACACGAAATTGAAAGGCAATAAAAACGAAGCTTCCGAGACTTTCGGACAAATCAGTGCCGCGAACCGAGAGATCACCAAGTCAAAGGCAAAGCTTGGACTTTTCGTAGAAGAACACGCAAAACTTTGCCGGGAAGTGGGACGCTATCTTAATCTCAATGCAGAAAAACCCGAGTGCAAAAAAGCCTGCTTGGAACATCGAGGCTTACTGAATCAGATCCGTCTTCTAAGAAAATCAATTCAGTGGAACAAGCGCCTAGTAGAGCGCGCGGGCAATTAGTTCTAAAGGGCTGCAAGAAGCTTTTGATGGATTCCTCCAAAGCCGCCGTTACTCAGGACAACGATGACATCCCCTTCCACCGCACGTTCAGTCACGTGGGCAACGATCTCATCGACCTCTCCAAGATACCAAGCCTCCGTTCCAGTTGCTTTGATGTCGTTGACCAGCTTTTTAGGATCGAGTCGCTCGTCCTCGGCAAATTTTTCGGGATCAGGAATACTTGGAAGAACCACGAGATCAGCATGCGAAAGTGCATCCGCCAAATCCTGCTGGAATATGTTCCGCCGGGAGGTGTTTGAGCGAGGTTCAAAAAGAACCCAAAGGCGATGCCCTTCATAACGTTGGCGCAGCCCTTGGATCGCTTGGGATATTGCCGTTGGGTGATGCGCAAAATCATCTACTACCACAACTCCCCTCACCTCGCCACACTCCTCTTGGCGCCGAGCAATACCGGAGAATGTTGCGAGTCCCCTTTGAGCTTCCTCAACAGAAAGCCCCGCAAACTTTGCGACGCTCAGAGCCATCGCCGCATTGCGAATATTGAACTCTCCCACCATCGGAATCTCATACCCGTCTCCATCAAGTTGGAAGCAGCTCTTTGATCCCTCGTAGCTTACATTCGTGATTTTTAAATCACACGAGTCGGAAAACCCAACGCTTTTAATCGCGCAATGCGCGTCTTTAGAAACATCGAGACAGTTCTGATCATCGCCATTAACCAAGGCTAGACCATTACGAGGCACCACACGAAGCTGCCTTTCGAAGGTCAGCTTGATTTGATCGAGCGAGTCAAAAATATCAGCGTGGTCGAACTCGATATTATTGATAATAACCACCTCGGGAAGGTAGTGAAGAAACTTAGATCGTTTGTCGAAAAAGGCAGTGTCATATTCATCCCCTTCCATCACCACGAATTCAGAATCGGTGAAGCGGGCACCCTGCCCAAAATTACGAGGAATCCCCCCAATCATAAAACTAGGATTCTTTCCAGAAGACTCAAAGATCCACGCGAGTATGGAAGCTGTTGTCGTCTTACCATGCGTTCCACTGACGACCAGGTTACGATGCCCCCTCAGGAAATATTCCTTGAGCACTTCTGGAAGAGACTGGTAGCGCAGCCGACGATCCAACACGGCTTCGGCCTCTTCATTACCTCGGCTGATAGCGTTTCCGATTACGACTGTCGTGGCTTCCGCTGGAATATTTTCAGCACGGTATCCTTCGAAGATTTTGATACCCTTTTCCTCCAGGAAATCTGAGATCGGAGGATAGGCGGCCTGATCAGAACCAGTGACCCGGTAGCCCTGCTCGGCCATCGCGGCAGCGACGGAACCCATGGCTGTACCACAAACACCAATGAAGTGAAATTGCTCGTCTTTCATTAAAATTTAGAAACCGGGAGCGGCAACCCGACCATGCTCTCTGTCGGCTAAGCGCTCCTCTAGGATTCGATTTGCTAACTCCTTGACCATCTCTTCAAGGAGAAGGCGGAGGTGGCTCCCTTTCCGGTAATCAGCCGGCGCAATGTGCTTCACTCGGTCCGCGTGCGTGCAGAGCTGATAGCACTTACGAAAGCTACGTCCTGTAACATCCTTAGGGTTGTAGACAGCGATCGCATGGCCTCCGCTCTTCTTCATCACGGTGAAGCACGGAACATCGGTAGGACCATCTCCCACATAAATCATATTTTGAAACGGAATTGGCCTAGACTCCTGAGGCATGTGGTCGTTCACATCATCCTGCGGATCCAACATCCCCTTGTTGATCCGGAAAAGATACTGGGTCTTTGTCGTGTGAGAGATCGTTCGTTTAGGGAAGCTAATGCGCCCGTTCTCGTCTTCCCCAAATTCACAACCAAAGATCGCCTTCACCTTTCCTTTTAGCGAGCAACCATCGAGAAGCGCTTGTAGACCAGAGGACACGATGTAGTGCTCCACCTTGATTCCTGCAGCTTCGTGATCAGGACGAATGCAATTCTGGCGAATTTCATCAAAAACGTCTTCAACCCCGGGATAATAATTGAGCCCTTTTCCGAGTTCGGTCAGGTCTGCGTTCGAGACGTTGTCCATTCCAAGGTAGTCGAGAAGGCACTTCATATAGGCCAACTCACTATCCCATGAACGTTCCTTTACGAGGATATTACACTTAGCCCAGAACTGCTCTGGATTAATCCCAAATTTTGGAAACAAAACATCGTCCTGCATGTAAGCAGGACTGAGTGTCTGGTCATAATCATAAACCAGCGCGATTGTATTTTGAGGGACTGACATCTCTCCGGGAGGCTGCCCCTTCACCTAGTAAAAGTCAAAGGTGCGTTATGCGTGATAATGAAGGATTGATTCAAGATCGCGTCCAAGGTTCTATGACTTCGGAGACGTTGCCGGCTCCTCTTTCCGAGTCTGCGGTATGAAAGAAATCTCGACCTCATCTTCCTTCACATGAGCGTCCACGGTATCACCTTCCTCGATATCTCCCGCAAGAAGAGCTTCGGCTAGAGGATCCTCCAAGAAACGTTCGACAGCACGGCGCATCGGACGCGCACCGTAGTCAGGATCATATCCCTCCTTCACAAGGAGATCGCGGGCGCTTTCAGCAAGATTGAGAGTGATGTCTTTCTCATTCAAACGTTGGACAAGTTTCGAGACTTCAAGATCGACGATCTTGTTGAGGTCGCCTTTCTCAAGCATGTGGAAGACAACCAGCTCATCAAGTCGATTGAGAAATTCCGGACGAAAGTGCTTTTTGGCAACTTCATTGATCTTGTCCTTCATGCCCTCGTGATCGGCTTCATCCTCGTTCATTGCACCAAATCCCAGAGTGGTCTGACGCTTGATACTTTCGGCACCTACATTCGAAGTGAGGATTATAATGGTGTTTCGGAAATCAATCTTGCGACCAAAGCTATCGGTCACCATTCCTTCCTCAAGGATCTGAAGAAGAAGATTCATTACATCGGGGTGCGCTTTTTCGATCTCATCGAAAAGAACGACTGCATATGGACGCCGGCGAACGGCCTCTGAAAGTTGGCCCCCTTCTTCGTAACCGACGTAGCCTGGAGGCGATCCGATTAGTCGACTAGAGCTGAACTTCTCCATGTATTCCGACATATCGAGTTGGATCAGGGCTTCAGGATCACCGAACATGAAATTGGCAAGATTTCGTGCAAGGTAAGTTTTACCGACTCCAGTAGGCCCCAGGAAAAGGAACGATCCAATCGGACGGCGTGGATCTTTAAGATCAGCACGCGAGCGGCGAAGGGCTTTGGAAATAGCAATGACGGCTTCGTCCTGACCAATCACAGTAGACTGCAGGTCCTTTTCCATATTGAGTAACTTGGCCTTCTCCTTCTGCTCCATGCGCTGGAGAGGAACGCCCGTCCACTTGGAAACAACCGACATAATATCGTCTTCCGAGACCTCAACGATCTTCTCTTCGGAAACACCACGCCAGCCTTCCAACTGATCCTCGAGTTCCTTCTTGGCGCTCTTCTCCTCGTCACGAAGAGCGGCAGCCTTTTCAAAATCTTGGTCGTTAATCGCTTTAACCTTGTCCACGTTAATGAGAGCAATACGGACCTCCAATTCTTTAAGTTCTGGAGGACGGGTCATCGTGTGAATACGGGCACGAGCTCCGGCTTCATCGATCACATCGATCGCCTTATCCGGCAGAAAACGAGTCGTGAGATAACGTGAAGTAAGCTTCACCGAGCTTTCGAGGGCCTCTTCACTGTAGTGGACCTTGTGATGAGATTCATATTTCTCACGAAGTCCCTGCATGATCGCGATAGTATCGTCGACCGAGGGTTCATCGACCTTCACTTGCTGGAATCGACGCTCGAGCGCCCCGTCTTTTTCGATGTGTTTACGGAATTCGTTGAGCGTCGTTGCACCAACGCACTGAAGCTCCGCCCGACTCAACGCGGGCTTGATAATATTGGAAGCATCCATCGCGCCCTCTGCCGAACCAGCTCCCACGATAGTGTGGAGTTCATCGATAAAGAGAATGACATCTCCGACCTTACGAATCTCATCCATGACCGCCTTGATCCGTTCCTCGAACTGACCTCGATATTTCGTCCCTGCAACCATCAGGGCCAGGTCAAGCGTGATCACCTTCTTGTCGCGAAGAATCTCGGGAACGTCGCCAGCGGAGATCTCTTGAGCGAGGCCTTCCACGATTGCGGTTTTACCGACACCAGCCTCACCCACCAGAACAGGGTTATTTTTGGTGCGACGGCATAAGATTTGAATGACGCGTTCAATCTCGCTGGTTCGCCCGATCACAGGGTCAAGCTTTCCGGCTTGAGCAAGCTTGGTAAGATCACGCCCGAAAGCTTTGAGAGCAGGTGTTTTGGTTTTGCTTTCGCCCTCGGGTGCTGCCCCTTCTTCTTGATCTTCATCCTCGAAGTCAAAATCATCATCGAGATCGTCGGCTGAAAAATTAGGATCAATTTCCGCCAGCACTTCATTACGAGTGGTTTGTAGATCAACATTCAAGCGTTCGAGAACCCGGGCGGCCATGCCCTCGCCCTCTCGGAGTAATCCGAGGAGAATATGCTCAGTACCCACGTAGGAGTGAGAGAGCTGCTGGGCTTCCTTATTTGCTAAAGCCAGCACCTTTTTCACACGAGGCGTGTAAGGAATGTTGGCCGCTGTCTTTTGATCAGGACCGGTTCCGACTTCCTTCTCTACTTCGCGGCGGACCGTTTCGAGTTCAAGGCCCATGCGTTCCAGCACACTGACGGCAACTCCTTGGCCCAACTTAATGAGACCGAGAAGAACATGCTCAGTGCCAATGTAATTGTGATTGAACCGATCCGCCTCTTTTCGAGCAAGAGCGAGGACCTGTTGAGCGCGGGGGGTAAAATTATTCATGAGATAAAAAGGAGAAGGTTATTATTCTGAATCTGAGATATTAATAGCAGCGGGAAGGGCTGGTTGCAACTGCTCACGAATCATTTGTGCGCGCATTGAATCCCGGGTGTCGGCGGGCAGCTTGCGCCCCGCACGCCACTGCAGGTGTGCCGGCTGGGTTTCCATAAAAAGTCGGTCGCAAATCTCGATAAGAGATTCAGGAAGAATCCCTAGATCTGATCCCAACCGTAACATCGACAGATGAGTCAGCGCTTCTTTTGAGGTGATAATTCTAGCAAAGGTCAAAATTCCAGTGGCACGACCAATGTGGTCCTGAACCATCAACGGATCATCCTCGAGCAGCTTGGCGCGAGCTTGGAGCTCGTATCGTGCAACATCGCCGATTACCTTGGTCAGTCGAGAGAGAATCTGCCCCTCTGATTCCCCCAAAGTCGACTGATTCGAAATTTGATATAAATTCCCAAGAGATTCAGTTCCCTCTCCATAAAGCCCACGAACCGCCAAACCTAGCTTACCAATTCCCTTGAGAACTTGACCAATCTGGTCGCTCAGAACCAATCCCGGCAGGTGCAGCATCGAGGAGGCCCGCATCCCTGTTCCTAAGTTCGTTGGGCAAGCCGTCAAAAACCCCCACTTCGGATGAAAAGCGTAGTCGATCTTGTCCTCGAGAAATTTATCGACTGAGAGAGCTAGCTCATAAGCCTCATGCAGCTGCAAACTGGGGCGAATCGCTTGAATCCTAAGGTGATCTTCCTCATTGATCATCAAACTAAGCGTCTGCTTCCGATTTACCACCGAGCCACTGCCTTCATTGCGCGCCGCTTGTTCACGGCTAATGAGATGGCGCTCGACCAAAACTTGCTTTTGGAGAGAATCGAGATCCGAAAGTTCATGGGCAAAGCCCTCACTCATGACTGGCAATTCTTGGAGAAGATCTTTTAACTGAAAAAAAGCCTCTCCCCGCTGCCCCTTCGTGGCCCAACCAGGAAAAGGAACGCTCTTCAAATTGCGCGCAAGTCGCACTCGACTAGTAACGACCACTGATGTCTCGGCATCATGCCCCGTCATCCAATCCGACGGGTGCTTCAAAAGAGTGGAAAACCTCATCATGGCTGGCTTTCCTCCTCACTTAAGCTCTTGATGGCAAGCTGTAGCTCGTCGCGAATTGTAGCCGCAGCCTCATAATCTTCAGACGCGATTGCTTTTTCCAAATCGTTGTTAAGGCGATCAATCAGTGAACGTTTCACCTCCAACTCCAGGAGCCCGGCAGGAGCCCGACCACTGTGTTCTAACCCTTTATGAAGAGAAGAAAGTCGCTGTTCGATCTCCGCTCCGAAAGCGAGATAGCAGTCACCACAACCCAGCCGACCAACTTTGCGATAATCCTCAAGTGAAAACTGGCATGAAGGACACACAGCAGCAGCGCCCTCCTTCAAAAAATCGGGAGATTCGGGAATCTTTTGGGCAAGGGGCATTCCCATGAGTTGGTCGGACATTAAGAGACCATTAGGGTCAGTAACGCCCTGCTTTTGCGCACAGCTTTCGCAGAGTGCGGTTTTCTTCATCTTTCCATTCGTGACCTGTGTGTAAAACACGGTCGCTTTTTCCTCGCAGAGGTCGCACTTCATCAACAGCTGAAGGTTAGACGCCGCCTCAGCGAATTGCCAACGAATTTTGTCATTCTTCGTTAAAGATAGGCAATTACGGTCTTCTAAACTCGCTCTTTGGCCAAGTAGCTCATTACATCGGTGATACTCGACTCCTCGAGTATGATCCTAAGCTGCACTGTCGCATCGTCTCTCTGGCTTCGTGCGATGAAATCGAATCGCTCCGCCGATTTCGGAAGGTCCCGATCTACTCCAAAAAAAGCCACAATCTCCGCGGAAATATCCGAATTCACGGACACTTCCCCATTCTTAGCCCAAGCGATCACAAAAGGCGGAAAGCCTGCATTTAGCAGACAGGTCAAAGGAAGTGGCATAGAGATATTCTGTTTTTTTCACAATCTTAGTCGTAACCAAAAAATAATTCAAAAGCAGGAAGCATACGTCAATTAAGGACGGAGACATCCAAATGAGGTTATCGGTCTGAAAGCGGCGTTGCGAGGCTGTTCGATTTCTTCTCATCAAGAGAGTAAAGCAGGAGAGTAAAAAGTTCTTGGAACATTTCTTGCCCCCCAGGACTGCCCCATTCATCCTCCGGCATCATGAATACTGCTTCCTATCTTAAGGATTTATTTGGTCTCGATGGAAAAACAGCCGTAGTTATTGGCGGAACGGGCGAACTTTGCGGCCACATGGCGATGGGACTCGCCCGGGCCGGTGCAGAAGTTGTTCTCGTAGGTCGCGATGAAGTAAAAGCAAACGCCCGGCTTGCCGAAATTGAGAAAATCGGTGGCCGTGGATACTTTGCCCATGCTGATGCCAGTGATCGCTCGTCCCTCAACGAGCTACTCGACTCCGTCGTAGAACAGTCCGGTCAGGTTGACATCTTGATCAACGGAGCTGGCATCAACTCCCCCACTCCGTTGGTAGAAATCACGGATGAGGAAGCACACCGAATTTTCGATATCAATCTCGTCGGCGTCCTCCGCGCTTGTCAGGTTTTTGGAAACTATTTCCTCAGCCGTGACGTCCAAGCCTCCATTATCAACTTGGGATCCATCTCCGGTCTCAATCCCCTTTCTCGTGTCTTTACCTATTCTTCCTCAAAGGCCGCAGTCCATAACCTCACACGCAACATCGCGCGCGAATGGGCCGACCGCGACATCCGTGTCAACACCTTGGTTCCGGGATTTTTTCCAGCAGAACAAAACCGAAAAGTACTCGATGAATCCCGCGTCGCGGACATTCTCCGCCACACTCCATCGTCCCGCTTTGGCAGCCCTGAAGAACTGATTGGAGCCACTCTCCTTCTCGCATCCAATACCGCCGGGGGATTTATCACGGGGACGGAAATCGTGGTCGATGGCGGATTCAACTCAATGAGCATATAGCCTCTGCCGTATTATCCCCTTAAAGGCCCTCAGTCGTCTGAGGGCTTTTTTTTGTTTTTTGGCAAAACGATATGGAAATTATTGGTGAAGCCTGCTACCGTCAGTTGTTAAAATATTCGCCAATTATGCAGACTGCAAATGTAAACCCAAAAGTAGTCGTGACGGTTCGTCACGAAGAAATCACTGACTCTCTCCGTGATTACGCTGAGAAAAAAATACAGGGCCTTCACCTAGATTACCCGAAAATCATAGAGGCCAAAGCAATACTCGATGTTGAAGGTGGCAGGCGCCACAAGGCCGAGATTATTCTCTTTTGTGCCAACCATATCATCATTGATGCCTCTAGCGAAACTGAGGACATGTACACGAGTATCGATAAGACGATCGATAAAATTGCCCGTCGTATGCGGAAGCATAAGACGCGTCTGATGAAAAGACATCGACCCAAGCCCGATGAAACCATCAAGTATTTTGACGAGCGCTCTTACAAAGCAGACTTTTTGGACAATCTCCCCGAGGAGATCATCGAAGAGCCTGAGCCCCTCTACGTTCACAAAGAACAGTTCCGTCTTCGTAAGCTCTTCAAAGAAGAAGCGATCATGGAACTCGATCTTACGGAACGCCCCTTTGTCGTCTTCGACAACGCTCGACGCGGCGTGACATCCATCGTCTGGCGTAAGGGCGATGGTGATTATGGCATGGTTGATGTTTCTTAAATCCACTATGGTTTCGATATGGCCTTCTCGCATTCTGTTTGTCGTTGGTGCTTTGGCGAAATCCCCCTCCTCCAACTCGCCGATTGGTGTGTAGAGATGGGGATTCAAGGGATTGATCTTCTAACCCCCTCCGAAACCCTGAAAATTAAAGGGCATGGCTTGGTCTGTCCTGTCTCCACCTTCCCCCAAGACGAAAACGGTCTGGGATGTATCGAAAAAGCCTTCAATAAGCCCGAGCATCATGCGCCACTCTTAGAGCTCTATCAAAAGTGGATTCCTGAGGCTGCCGAAGCTGGCATCTCCAACGTTATCGTCTTCTCCGGAAATCGAGACGGCCTAAGCGACCAAGAAGGGCTTGAGAATTGCGCTAGTGGTCTAGAACCTTTGCTCGATCTAGCCGAAAAACACGACATCAAGCTCGTCATGGAGCTTCTGAATTCCAAGGTGGATCACCCTGACTACCAATGTGATTTCAGTAGTTGGGGAATTTCGCTACGCGAAAAGTTAGACTCCGAGCGCTTCGGTCTTCTATACGATATTTACCACATGCAGTTGATGGAGGGCGATGTCATCGCTACCATCAAGAATTACTCTCAACATTTCTTCCACTACCACACCGCCGGCGTACCTGGACGCCATGAGTTGGATGAGACCCAGGAATTGTATTATCCGGCTATCATGAAGGCAATTCAGGACACCCAATTCGAGGGTTTCGTGGCCCAAGAATTCAAGCCGACTTGGCCCGATCAAAAAGCAGCTCTCGCTGACGCTATCAAACGCTGCTCTACGAAGTAGATTTCGAAAATCAGGACCCACGTAACCCCTATTTCCCGTGCCTTTGTTCCTCTTCCAGGAAGACGCGCGCCGCTTGAAAGCTTCCTCGAGCAAAGGAACGAAGACCGTTATCATCGAGCAGAGCCAAGCCCTCTTCGGTGACTTCGGAAAGGTAGATCTTCCAAGCTTTCTTCTGGAGCTGGTTTTCATCAATGGGCATGCGAGCCTTGGTCTGAGATTCATCTCCGCGACGCCCTCTGCCACCACGTCCACGTCCTTTTCCACGTCCACGGCCGTCATGATCATCGCCACCACTATCGGAATCTTTCGTCCCTGGGGCATCACCGGCCTGCTCAGACTGATTACTATCTTGATTGCTAACGTCTTTCTCCTCGTCATCCTGACGAGGCTCTCTCCGACGATCCCTCACGCCTTTTTTTGGCTCACGCGAAGGGCGCCTTTCTTGATCTTCCTTTTTAGACGAATTTGGGGATTCAGGGATTGGAGAATCGTTTACAGATACGAGAGGAAGGGTTTGCTCTTGAGTCAACTCTTTAGCCACCGAATCTCTCGAGGTGGCTTTCTTCGCTGTTTTCTTCCGAGCACTCTTACGCACGGTTTTTTTCTTGGGTGAACTGTCTTCGGACATGGGTAAAAAAGAGGGCGGAAGAATTTCTACCGCCCTCAAAATAAGGATTATTGAGAATGATTAATTCCAGATATCATCAATCGTTTCCTCGCTCTCGAGGTTGCTATCAATGTTTAAATCAGATGGCAAGCCATCAGGTCCAACGGACCAGATGTCAAAGTCAGGATTTTTCGCCTTCGGTTCAGCATTGCCCTCTTGATCTATGGCAGAGCGATATCGGAAGGATTGTCCGTAACCATCGAGAATTACACGAAGGCCGTTATTTTTTCCAACCAAGACGCTTCCACCCTCTTTAAGAAGTTCCGGCCAATAGATTTCACCTTCAGGCTCATCTTCGCCACGTCCGGTAAAGTCTCCTGACAAGGCTTTGTAGATCTCGGTGCTGAGAACATTCTCACCAACAGGAACGAAGCCATTATCTGTGAAATAACTCTCAAGATGCAATTCGATATTCTTCCGGTTCACCGTCGTGAATTTTCGGGCCTTGAGTTCCTGCACCTTGTTGAGCGCACCCATGATCAGAGTCGCCAAAATCACGATAATGAGGATCACAGTCAGGAGTTCCACAATAGTGAACCCGCGGCTCCGGTTTCGGGATAAGTTTAATTTCATCTAAGAAGTTTGGTTGGGCTAGCTTGGAACGCAGAGGGACTAACCTCCTCCAGACTGCATTTGCTGAATCACTTTGATGAGAGGAAGGAAGAGAGCAAAGACGATCGCACCCACCACAAGGGCAAGAATAACGATCATAATTGGCTCCAGAATAGAGGTCAGCGCTGTCACCGCCCCGTCGACCTCGTCGTCATAGACGTCCGCAATCTTCAGAAGCATTTCAGGGAGTTGTCCCGTTTCCTCACCTACATCGACCATAGATACCACAAGATTGGGGAAGATTCCAGTAGATTGGAGTGGACTCACAATCGACTCACCTTCTTTCACAGCCTCATGAACCTTATCAATGGCGTCAGAAACGATCACGTTTCCAGCTGTATCACGTGTAATATTGAGGGCTTGCAGAATCGGCACACCCGAAGTGACCAACGTCCCAAGGGTCCGAGTAAAACGAGCGATGGCACTTTTCTGCTGAATATCTCCAAAAATCGGGATCTTCAGCTTTAAGTTGTCAACAAAACGGCGACCCTTCTTAGTTCTCCCCCATGCCGCCATGCCAAGCCAGATGGCGACTGAGCCACCAAGAAGCCATACGGAGTTGGGAAGGATAACGTCCCGTGCAAGCATCCAATCGGAGAAACCGAAGACGACACGTGAAATAAGGGGAAGCTCTTGGCCTCCCATGTCGGCGAACATGTCACGGAAACGAGGGACAATAAAGAGCATCAAGAAAGTCAAAATCGCGACTGCGATGAACATCACGATGACAGGGTAAACCATCGCCGAGACAATTTTCCCTTTCAACTTATGGGCTTTCTCTTGGTATTCAGCGAGACGCTTGAGCACCACTTCGAGGACACCACCAAGTTCACCGGCTTTCACCATGTTCACAAAGAGCTTGTTGAAAATCTTGGGATGCTGCCCCAGAGATTCGGAAAAGGTCGATCCTCCTTGCACGGATTCGGAAAGCTTATCGATGGTCGCCTTGAGAACCGGATTAGGCTCCTGCTTACCCAACACCGTCAATCCACGGAGAAGTGGGAGACCTGAGTCAATGAGGGTAGCCAATTGGCGAGTGAAAATCATGAGGATTTTCGGCTTCAACTTGCCTCCGGTCTTGCCCTTAACCTTTTTTTTGCCTTTAGCGCCTCTTTTCTTGGCGCCGGCAGCGAGAGATCCTTTGCCCTCTTCTACGACCTGAGTTGGATAGAGACCTTGGCTGCGAAGCTGTTGGATGGCCTCGGCATCATTGCCAGCTTGGACCACTCCGGTCGTCTGCTCGCCTTTTGCGTCGAGTGCGATGTATTGGAAATTTGCCATTGGAAGATACGTGTGTGTATGTAGTTCTATTGAAGATGATGAAGGGTGTGGAAGCTCCAAATCACAAAATCGTGTTTTGTGCGTTCCACCGCCCCAGTAATTTTTAAGTGTATTTCAGGACCTCCTCGATGGTTGTCTTTCCTTCGTAGATGCAGCGAAGCCCATCTTCTCGAAGAGTTGTCATGCCGAGTTCGATCGCCTTTTGCTTGATAACAACGCTTGGAGCACGCTCGATAATCAGTTCACGAAGGGGGTCAGTAACATTGAGAAGCTCAAAAAGCCCACCTCGTCCCTTATATCCGGATTGAGCGCATTTCTGACAGCCCTTACCAGTGTAGAACGACTTGTCGCCCAACTCATGAGGAGAGACGCCAAGTTGGCTCAAAATTGCTTGGCTCGGCTCATACGGGGACTTGCATTCACTACAAATCGTCCGGATAAGTCGTTGCGCCAAGACTCCCTCAAGGGAGGCTGCCACCAAAAACGGTTCAGAACCCATATCAACCAAACGGGTGATCGCTCCCGAGGCATCATTAGTATGAAGAGTCGAAAGCACCAGGTGCCCCGTCAAGGACGCCTGAATGGCAATCTGAGAGGTCTCAAAGTCTCGCATCTCTCCCACAAGGATCTTGTCGGGATCTTGTCGAAGGAATGCTCTGAGAACACGAGCAAAGCTCAAGCCAATCGCCTCATTGGTAGGAATCTGAATGATGCCATCGACATCATATTCCACAGGATCTTCCGCCGTAAGAATCTTCGTCTCAATCTTATTGATCTCACGAAGTGCCGCATAAAGAGTCGTCGTTTTTCCCGCTCCAGTAGGACCAGTAACGATGAAAATTCCATTGGGCATGTTCATCGTGTCGATAACATACTCGTGAATATGTGGAGGAAGCCCCAAAGCAGTAAGATTCAAATTCACAGAGTTCCGATCTAGAACACGGAGCACGACACTTTCGCCATACTGGGTTGGGAGCGAGGAAACACGCATATCGATATGCTGCTCGCCGATTTGCTTAACGATCCGACCGTCCTGAGGGATACGGCGCTCGGCAATGTTCATGTTCGACATGACCTTCACCCGCGAAATGATCGGCAGAGCAAGATGCTTAGGCGGGGGAGCCATTTCATAAAGCGACCCATCGACCCGGTAACGGATCTTAAATTCATTCTCAAAAGGCTCGAAGTGAATGTCTGACGCCTTTTCCCGGATTGCCTGGAAAAGGACGAGATCTACGTAGCGCATAATGGGCGCAGAATTGGCCTCTTCTTCCATCGAGCCTTCGCTTCCTTCAAAATTGAGGCCCCCATCGAGTTGGCTGAGGATATCCTCCATGGCCTTTTCCTGACCTCCGTAGAGATCATTGATCTTCTGCTCTACAAGATAATCAGGAGCGACCATCAATTTCACTTCCTGACCAATCGCAAAGCGAAGGTCTTCGAGAATCTGAGGATTGAGTGGATCAGTGAGACATACCGAAATACCTTCGGAATCATATGAAACAGGAAGCGCGCCATGAAGACGTGCCATTCCAGCAGGCACCAGACCCAAAAGGGCTTCTGGAGGTTCAAAGTTGGTAAGATCGATCAGCTGGGTGCCCAGCTCTTGGGCGATGATCGGCCAAATATCGTCACTTGAGGAAATGACTTGGTAGTCGGCGAGAATCTCTCCGACTTCCTTGCCGCTGCTTTCGATTTCGGAAAGAATGTCCTGCGCAAGCGCAGTGTCGACCATTCCGTGTCCGACAAAAAGGTCGAGGACTTGTTGATTATCCATTTAAAAAAAAGTTAAATTTGCGATGTTAATTACTCGGCATCAGACATGGTGACACCAATGACTTCCTCAGCGGAAGTCGCTCCGGCCAGCACCTTACGGATACCGTCTTCACGAAGAGTTCGCATTCCGAATTCTCGGGCGCGTCTACGTAACTGCGGAGTGCTTAGATTTTGGTTAATGAGGTGACGCACTTCGTCGTCAATCACGAACATTTCGAAAATACCGATTCGACCACGATATCCACCTCCTCGGCAGTTTTCGCAACCGACAGGGCCCATGATAGTGCTTTCGGCCATCAAGGCGGGATCAATACTGAGCATTCGCAGCTCCTTTTCTGTCAGGGTAGCTGGCGCCTTGCACTTGTCGCAGAGCTTTCGAACCAGACGCTGTGCGATAATGGCACGAACGGCAGAAGCGACCAAGAATCGTTTGATTCCGATATCAGCGAGACGAGCAACCGCACTTGGAGCATCGTTAGTGTGCAAGGTAGAGAAAACCAAGTGACCGGTGAGTGACGCCTGGATGGCAATCTCCGCGGTCTCCTTATCTCGAATCTCTCCAACCATGATAATGTTAGGAGCCTGACGAAGCATGGACCGCAGGGCAGCCGCGAAGGTCATTCCAATGTCCGCTCTTACCATCACCTGGTTAATTCCGGCCATTTCATATTCGACCGGATCTTCCACCGTAATGATTTTCTTGTCAGGTTTGTTAATCTGATTCAGACAGGCGTAGAGGGTCGTTGTTTTGCCAGAACCAGTCGGCCCGGTGACCAAAATGATCCCGTCGGGAAGTCCGATCAGCTCCTTAAAGGTTTCTTGGTCATCCGAGAAGAAGCCCAATTGTCCCAGCCCAAGGTTGAGAGCAGACTTATCAAGGATACGCATTACGATACTTTCACCATGATTACTCGGAACGGACGAAACACGAAGATCGACTTCTTTCCCACCCATCCTGACCTGAATTCGTCCATCCTGAGGAAGCCTTTTTTCCGCAATACTCATCGACCCACTCATCACCTTCAAACGGGCAATAACCGCGGGAAGAAGCTTTTTAGGGTGATTAGCGCAATCAATCAACTTACCATCGACTCGATTACGGATGCGCAGACTTGTCTCAAGTGGCTCGATGTGAATGTCACTCGCGCGCATCTTGAATGCATCGACTAAGATGCCAGAAACCATCTTGATAACGGGAGCTTCGCTATCACCATCTGCACCGGCCTCACCAACAACGGTAAGAGCGCTGGAATCGACAGCGCCAGCTTCCTCTCCGTAGAGTTGAGTCAGGGCGTGTGTGATTCCGGTCGGCGTTGCCGCATAAAATGTCACTTCTCTGCCAACAATATGTGGAATGGAGTCAAGAGACTCGAAGTCGAGAATATCGGCAACGGCCATAGCGAGGTAGGACCCATCATCTCCCACCGGCACCGCGTGGAACCGCTTAGCATCAGCCAAAGAGATCCGACCCGCTAGTGAGGCGTCGATAAAAGTGTTCTGGAGATCCAAGACCTCGGCACCAGCATTTGCAGCTGACACCTGAGCAATGACGGTCTCATTCACATCCCCCCGGTCGAGCATGAGCTGGATGGTGTGCTCATCTCCCATCGCGGCCTTAAATTCCTGGACATAACCGGCATCAAGATGCCCGGCTTCGACCAACAGTTCTATTAAATAATCTTCGTTCGAATACACGGCGTGTCTTCAGTGTGCTTAGCCCAGAAATTTGATTGTCATACCCTAGGATTGGCAGAGTTTGGTAAACCATCTGGGGCCTGTCAATACGTCGAAGCAGAAAGGTTGAAAAAACAAACTAAAATGAAGCTGGACAAGTTTAACAGAATACTAATCCGCAATGGGAAAGTAGACATCTAGGAGCTCTTCTTGCCTGATCTTCATACCCTTGGCTTCATCCGGAGTTCGGTCATCAAAACCTGATAAGTGCAACATTCCATGGATGCCATACAGAGCAAGCTCACGTAGGAAGTCCTGCTCAAATTGCAGTCCTTGCCGCTTAGCCACCTCGATCCCAATCAGAATCTCTCCGTGCTCAAAGGTAATAACATCCGTCGGAGTTTCATCCGACAGGAAGTCACGATGCACCTCAGCCATCGTAACGTCATTCAAAAAAGTGAATTCCATCACCTCCAACATCGCGATCTTCCCAATGCCGATCTCCTTCAAGATTGAGGCAACTTTTTGCCACCCCTCGTGGAGTATTGCGAGCTCATCTGCATTAAACTGACCAGGACAGCGGTCGAAGTAGATCTCAATCGCAGGATCCATCCTTTTTTAGCCCCCCTGACGTTGACGACGAATCCTTTCGACGGACTCGACCGAAACAACCTTCCCCTTTTCCAGCCCTAAACCCGTTGGCGGATCCTCGACCCGGTCTTTAGGATACTCGATGCGGGAATGAAGCATGCTTCGGAGCGTCTTGGAGAAGACTTCGCGAATTATTGTAAGCTCAGAAAGATTTAGACCACAGGCATCTAGCTGACCATCACGAACCCGTTTAAGAACGATTTCATTTACCAGAGCTTTGATTTTTCCGTGCGATGGTTTTTTAAGTGTTCTCGATGCGCTTTCGACGGCGTCTGCTAGGGATATTATACCACTTTCACGGGTTTGCGGAATGGGCCCAGGATAGCGGAAGCTCTTTTCATCGACCTTTGGTAGATCATCCTGATTTTTGGATGATTCACCTTTGCACTCCCGAGCCTCGGCACGCTCTTGGGCCTTGCGATAGAAAAAATAAACTAAGGAATCTCCGTGATGCTCTTGGATGACCTCGATGATTCTTGGATTGAGCTTATTCTTAATGGCAAGATCCACACCATCCTTGACGTGAGCGACAATAATGAGCGCGCTCATGGTCGGCGTCAGCCCGTCGTGAGGATTTACATCCCCCTGATTTTCAATAAAATACTCAGACTTGTTGAGCTTCCCAATATCATGAAAGTAGGCACACACCCTACTCATAATCGCGTCCGCCCCGATAGCCTCCGCCGCCGTTTCTGACAAGGCTGCCACGATGAGGCTGTGGTGAAACGTCCCCGGAGCTTCCAGTTGCATCCGACGCAACAAGGGATGATTAAGATCACTAAGTTCCAACCATGTAATCTCAGTCGTAAGATCGAAAACATTCTCCAGCATCGGCAAGATTCCACCAGCCACCAATCCGGTGACAAGCCCCACTCCGAGCGAGAGTAAACAGGCCCGCCCGAAGCTTTGCCACTCGACGACATCATTGAGGCCCACCATTGAAATCTTACCAAAAAGTAACCCAAGAAGAAGCCCACCAATTCCCACGTAAAAGCCCGCCCGAAGAAGTTTACCACGTTTCCTGACGTTCCTCGTGCCAAAGACCGCAACGAGGCCACAAAACAAACTGAGCACCAAAAACGGCCAGCGGTTTTCCGACGAAATTAACAAGGCTCCGAATAGGCTAGCAAACACCGAGGAGTAAACACCGGCTCGTTGCCCCAGCAGGACCGAATGGACCATGGGAGCAAAAGCCATTGGAATCAGGAGGAACTGGGCATCTGCCGGTAGCCATTTGGAGGAAATACCGCGGGTGAGATGAATGAGCCAGAGTTGGAAAAGAATTCCTCCAAAAATAAGAAGGACATTTCCGTTTCTTACGGCTGAAACTCCATGATTGAGATGGAATATAGCGATCGCACAGGTCAACAACACACCTCCCACCATCAGAGACCCTTGTTTCCCCAGGCCCTCAATTCCACTGGTCGCATAAATAAGCGCAGCAAAGCCGAGCGCGAAGGCCAAATAGATTCCGGAACGAACCGAATGACTACGGCTCAGAAACCAAAACAGCCCCTTTTCGTCCGCGGTTCTACGCTTCTTGCCTGACGAAAACCCCCGTTGGACCAATCGCCATCGTCTAAATTCATCTACCAATCCCATAAGATAATCGACCGATAAAGGATTAAACTACCATATTTTACAATAGTAAAAGGCTTAGCGCCTAAAAATACTAGAATCAGGCCTCATTACCATGCCTCCCGTAGACACAACAGCTTGGCTCTCAATTAACCAAGACGGAAGACGATCCGCGCCTTCGTGGTATCATAAGGAGACATCTCCATTTTTACACGGTCTCCGATAACTAGTCGAATAAAGCGCTTACGCATTTTCCCAGAAATATGGGCCAAAACCTCGTGCCCGCTCGGAAGTGCTACCTTGAACATCGTTCCAGCTAGTACCGAAGAAATCGTCCCCTCAATCTCAACCGATTTTTGTTCGGTTGATTCATCAGTGGGATTCTTACTGCGAGGCCCACGTTGGGGATTACGACGGCGTCCTCCGCCTCCTCTGCGGAAATTTCTTGGTCTAGCGATAGCGTGAAGTGGGTTGTTAGGCCACAATTGTGACCCGTGCGCAGTCTGATTACCGAAACTCCGAATAGCAACGCAAAAAACAGTATTAGCCTTTCTTGCACCTTGGGCTCCCATCGCGTATCTTTTCCAGCAAAGATTAATGGGAAAAACAGCTCAAATACTTCAGTCCCTTGCCCGATTGATCGGACGTAATTCTCCGGCTCTAAGCGAACTCAAGACCTCGCGTTCGCTCTTGACCGTATTTGCCTCTTTCATCGTCGCCGATAAGAAGATTGCGGCTGATGAGATCGCGATCTCTTTTGATTTTGTCCGAAATGCCTTCCCTGATGCAAACCATGCCCAGTTGGGTGATTTTTTGGAACAAGCAATTGCCGACCGACCCATTCTTTCACCACATCTTCAGCTGCTAAAGCGATCGCTAACTAAAGAACAAAAAATTGCCTTCGCCCTGCAGCTCTTTGCTCTCATCAAGACCGAACAGTCAGATGAAATACCGAAGAATAGCTTCTTCGAGGTAACCACCGCAATTGGAATCCAAAAAATGGGTGAGGTCGTGGTCCAAGAAATGAGCGACATCATGCCCCCCCCTCAAAAGGGCCTCGCACGTATCGATTTCTCAACGGGGCCAGGAGCCGAAGTCAAACTTGATGAAAGCGAAGGATCTTATCATTTCCGCTGCTATCGGATTGGCGGCATGATTCTGCTTAGGAACCTAATGAATCAACCCTTATCGATACGTGGGTATTCCATTAGTAAGAACCGGGTGATCCAGTTCCGCGCCAGCGATGAAATCATTGTGGCTGGCTGGCGACTCAAGTATGATGATCTTGCCTATTTTTTCCAGGAGACTCCCCAAACCCTCTTTCTTCACCTTATGGGAGGTGAAATCAACTTGAGTCGCTCAAGGTCGAAAACTGCAGTAGCGCAAATCTCCCTCGGAAGACGAGTTCGCATCACAGCACTCAAGAAAGGGTCGCTAGCGACGACTAATGGCGAATTTCTAGACACCGGAGTGGAATACGACTGCGACTACCACGATCGTCTCACCGTCGAGTCAGGCAAGGTCTTTTCCCTCGATTCACTCCGTATTCTTAGTCTTCAAAGCGGGCATCGCTTTAGCCTTCCAACTGGCCGAAGAAAGGTCACCGTTTCGAACGATCCCTCTCGACTGTCAGGAGACAGCCTCCTCTTAACCCCCGGACTCTCAGGTCACTTCGTGCTCGAACTGGAATTCGACCCATCTTCTGGGCTCGGAGAAATGACCGTTCTGGAATCCAGCCAAACGATCACCGCGAATGGTGCCCCGGTCCAGCAAGCAACCCTTCCTGAAGGCTCCCTAATCCGCTTGAGCAGTCGTCAAGCGCTGCGATGCCGATTCTCAGAGAACATGCTCGATGAGGAGAGAAATCTCGTGCGCCATCTTGAAGTCGACGGAGTAAATTACGCATTTTGGAAGGCCGGAAAAACGATCGACAATCTCGCTTTTCACGTCGAGCGCGGTGAAATGATCTGCATTATCGGACCAAGTGGCAGCGGTAAGAGCACCCTCTTGGAAATCTTAGCCGGCCAACGGCGCCCTCAAACCGGAACCGTCAGGCTCAACGGCCTTTCTCTCTACGAACGCCAAAGTCGACTTGCTCCCCTAATCTCCTTCATGCCCCAGGAGGAGGCCCTAAGCGCGCAACTCAATTCCCGCGAGCATCTGGCGCATGCTTGTGCCATCCGAAGACCCCATTTAACCAAGTCTTCAATTCAAAAACGGGTGAATCACCTTCTCGATATACTGGGACTGAGCCACGTCTCCGAACGTCAGGTGGGCAGCGCTGATTCCAAGAGTCTCTCGGGTGGGGAACGCTCACGGTTGAATGCCGGCCTCGACCTCATTGGCGGGGGAGAAATTTTCCTTTTCGATGAACCCATTTCTGGACTCTCTTCTAAGGATGCCGAACATGTGGTCACCTCATTAAAAGATCTTGCAAAAGACAAGATCGTCATCGCGTCTTTGCATCGACCCAGCGAAAAGGTGCTCGAATCCTTTGATCGTGTTCTCCTCTTGGACCGAGGCGGAAAAATGGCATTTTTTGGCCCACCCTCGGACATGATTACCTATTTCGAGGAAGCCAATACGGAGCATAACATCCGAGGATTGAGTCACTCTTCCTCTAAGGAACAAACTGGTGCCGACTTTGTCTTCGATATTCTGGAAGCCCCCATCCAACCTAGAACTCAGGTTTCCAGTGGGCGCACAGAACGACGATTTCCTCCCACCTTTTGGCAGGAACGATTTGAAAACCGTCGCGTCATGGCACATCTTAATCATGTATCAAAGTCCCGTTTTTCAACACACCAAGAGCTCCCGAAGGCAGACGATCAAATTCCCGCTCCCGAGCCTCCAGCACACGGACGACGCCAAAAATGGATGATCTTCCGCACTCATCTTGCCCGAGCGTTCAGTTCCAAGCTACGGCATCGGGGAACATTTTATTCAATCTTCCTGGAAGCGCCTCTCCTCTCCATTCTAATTGCTTACACCCTCCACGCTTCAGCGGAGGGTAGCTACGAGTTTCACAGCGCCCTCCATCTCCCTTCCTACATCTTTCTAGCTGTCACGGTCGCGATGTTCTTCGGCCTCACAAACTCGGCCTCAGAAATTTTGCGCGATCGGCCCGTGCTCAGAAGAGAGAGAAATTGCCGCCCTCACCCTCTTCTTTACGTGGGCTCCAAGTTTGTTATTCTGGCCGCTTTGATCGTTCTGCAATCGCTTGTCTTCATCGCGGTAGCTCATCGTATTCTTGAAATTCATGACATGCTTTGGATTCATCTCGGATGGATGACGCTGACTGGATGTTGCGGTACGGCGATCGCCCTCCTCATCTCTGTCCTCGCCAAATCGGAAAGAACCGCTCTTGGGGCGATCCCCCTCATTCTCGTCCCTCAAATTCTACTCGCAGGGGCTTTAATCCCATTTGTGGAGATGAACCGAGGCCTCTTCAATGACGGCACCAAAGGTCGCGCCAGCGGAGCAGAGCCAGTCCCCTCCACGCTCATCCCCCTGAGATATGCCTACGAGGGAGCCATCGTGAGTCAGGCAACCAGTAACATGTTCGAAAAAACTCGTCGCCCACTTCAGGAGAGGATCGACCGCATCACCTCTTCTAAAAATGGCCAATCATTCAGCGATGAAAAAGATCAGCTTAGCGTCCTCTTTGCTGCTTCGGCAAAAGATGTCTCACACGCATACAGTATTTTAAAAGACCCAATCATGGAACGAAAACGGCTGATGACTGAAGATTTTTCGGAGCCTCCATTCGAAGAAAATCCTCTGACCCATTTCTTCGTAAACCAGAGGGTAGAAGGACTCGTCGAATTGGCCGAGACCAGACGATTAGACGGGCGAACCCAACGAAAGGCCAAAGTATTTCTCGCGGAAAAGAAGTCGATCTTTGGAATCGAAATGACTACAATATGGTATTGCCGCTCGAGCTTACTGATCTTGACCGCCCTCCTACTCGCCTTAGCGACCTACCTCTTAAAACTCTCCTTAAGTCGCTACTGAAACATCGTCCCCGAGAGTCTTACTCAGCGACTGGGCAATCGTGGTAACGGTATCACGCGGCAAGGCGTGAGGCACGATCACCCCCAGTACAACCAATCCAAATCTGGATCTCTTTGGAATCACCTGAAGAATACGGTCGGTACCAATTTTAACATGAGGACTCCCCAATCCTCCGACATCACCGACCTGACGACTAGCGCTGCTTGAAGCATGAGCAAGCGTTCTTGCTACTTTCACTAGCTTTTCATTTCCAATCTCATCAGAAATGATCTCCCCGTTTCGATCACAAACGAAAAATGCCTCAGCCGGAACACTTTCCTTCAGCCATGCTCCAAACGCTGCCATCCTCTTTGACAAAGGTTGACCACCAGAACCGTGGGAACTGGCGATGGCTTTGATGGATGCCACTTGAGGGTGCTGAAGCTCAGCCACCTGATGAATCTCAGTTACCTGCTGAACGATTCTGCCTTGAGGAAGCTCCGTCCTCGCCGCTTGCTTAATAATTTTAAACGGTGATTCAATCGAATGGCAAACACCTGACTTAAGTTGTTCGCGCGCCGAAATTTTATCAAAATCAGACTCCACCGGAGCATATTGATGAGTGACAGGATCCGCCTGAACTAGCTCGGTGACCTGAATAGGATTATCATACACCGCCTCCGCTTCCTTCTGAACCACTTGTTGCGCTTGGAGCTGGGAATTTTGATAATCCGTAATCGTCTGAGGGAATTCCGGCTGCCCTTGAGTCGACATAATTCCGGCGGAATCAGCTCGTCCCTTTACTTCCGAAAGCCCTCTTAGTGCACTTGCTCGTGCCATTCCATCAGCCGCACGGGAATCGATCGATTCTACTTCAGCATATCCAATAAAGCCGCTTCCATAAGCTTCGGCGGCCGCAGTCGGGGGGAAACTCGGCGCTTTGACCAAAAGACTCTCGGCTAGCTGCCGGAGCTCCCCGGCATCGATCCATTGATTGACGGAGTCCCCTTCCATGATTAGCGGTGATAAGATTCAAAAGTAAGCTTTCCTTCAAGCTCCGCTCGAAGGCCGTCAAAAACAGCCAAGACTCCTGCACCCTCATCCATCACACCCACAGGTAATCCCTTGGCACTCGCTCTAATAAAAAGATCGTCCCGCGGAACGACCGCTCGCAGGACCATTTCCGGAGGAAGAATGTTTCGAAGGGCCTCCGCAGCCTCTGCACTCTCGGCAAGATGAGGCTGAACCATGGTCATGACGACCCCAAGCACTTGCAGGCTGGGATTAACGACACGCATTCGGGCAAGAGCCTCGAGCATTTTAGGCACGGATCTTACTCCCAAAGGCTCAGCTTGCTGAGGGACAAGAACTCCCGTTGACGAACTCAAGATATCAACCGTCGCTCCGAAAAGCCCGGCCGCAGTATCGATGATGCAGATGTCATATCCAAGGCCTTCGGTCTCCCTTAGAAAGGATCGAACCCGATGTAAATTTGCGCCCATCATACCACCCCCAAGTTCATAAGCACTGCTGTGCCCCGATGCCACAAGGCTCAGGGTCTCCAAGCGAGTCGGAACGATGATCGTTCCCGCCCTCAGCGAAGGATCGGTCAACATATCGAAAAAGCCGGTCAAATGGCGCGACTGCCTCGTTAGCGAAAGCCCAACCGACCCCTGAGGATCCGAATCGACCAAAAGAGTCCTCCTCCCGCTTCGGGCAAAGGCGTGCGCTAGATTAATCGCCACGGTCGTCTTTCCGACGCCCCCCTTTTGGCTGGTTATGGCAAGAGTAATCACAGAAGAGGAATCAACTATTAAGAATTGAAGGATTAGAGAACGGCGAAGGAAAGCATTTCTCATGGGCTTTGTCTGGTCATTTTCCCCAAAATTATTAGTCTTTTGGAACCTCTGTCTCATCAATCGCCCTATGCGCCCTCAAATCCAGCTACTTTTGTCCTTCGTTGCAGTGATCTTTTTTTTAGGATGTGAGGGGGAAAAACGAAAAACAAAGGCCGATCGTATCGCCGAAGATCAGTATTTTAATGGAGCGGCAGTGAGTAGCTTGAGCGATCTTAAGAATGAAATTGGAGACGCCCCGACTGATTTTTTAAGACTCTTCAAAGACGACCCCATCCCCTGGCAGGCCTGGAACTCATCGATCACTGATAAAGCGAGATCTTGCCAAGCTCCCATTCTCGCCTTGGTTGTTTCATCACTGGATGGTGGATGTCGGGACACCGCACTCAAGATATGCGCTAACAAAGAACTTCTCTCTCTATTTAAAGATAATAACGTTTGCACAATCATCGACATCCATGCAAACCCGGAAATTGGGCTGTTATCTTATTATCTGGCGAATGAAGCCCGCCAACAGATCGGATTTCCAATGCTCATTTGGATGAGTCATGAAGCTTCACCTATCGGCTGGATCCCAATTGAGAACTTCAAGGAAAATAATCTAAAATCGGTCATTGAGAACTGGGCCCTCATGGTAAACCAAACTTGGACCGAGTCCTCGGATTACGCCGTAATAAACAGCCGCCGCGAGGCGAAGAATCGCCAAAACCGCCTTGATTCGATGGTCCCCGAAGCGGAAAAAGACATCAATAGAAATAACCTTTTTTTTAGAAAGGCTCGACAGATCGTCTCCCTCTACGATCCCATCTCTCGAAGCATCGATGGTGCCGGTGGCCTCGTTCCCTCCAGCGCCCTGGAATTACTTGTAAAAGCTTATTTATCACCCCAAATGCCGGAAGGAATTCGTAGAAGAGCTCGTGAGGGCATTTCAAGCGTCATTTCCGCTGTCGAAGAAGGGGCGATCCATGATCCGCTCGATAGCCTTTATTTCTACGCCCGACGAAGTCAGGACTGGAGTCTCCCCGCGTTCTCAAAAGATCTCGGAACCCAGGCGCAGTATGCCTCCGCACTCATTCATTGTGGCCAAGCCATCAATGATCCCAATCTTATCAATTCGGGGACCAAGATTATCAAAATCCTCAAAGAAGACTGGCTCAATAATAACTACACCAATGAATCGTCGCTACTGGAAAAGGATGTCCCAGGGGTATTTCTTTGGGATTGGATTGCCTTAGAGAAAACACTGAACCCTGCGGAAATAAAGCTGGCAGCACTCCTCTTTAACCTAAAAAGATCTGGTAATATTCCTTTGGTCTCCGATCCAACTTCTAAGTTCTTCCGACTTAATAACCTATCTTACCCTAACGATCTTCAAGAAATTGCCACCTCCGTATCTTCAACTCCAGAAGAAATCAGGCTACGCCTTGAGAAAGTGATCAACAAGCTGAAGGAACACCGTGAAGACACTGGTGCAATTTTTAGAGAAACTCAGGTTGCCGCTCAAGATCGAGCACAGTTCTGCCTTGCTCAGCTTGCGAATTGGACCACAACAGGGTCTCCCTTCGATCTGGCCGATGCCATCGCGAGCGCCAACGTCCTGCGCAATGAGCATCGACCTGATGGAAAAAGACTCATGCGATTCCCTTCGTCGTCTAAGGTTCGAGCACGAGGCGCTGACTATGCTCGCGCAATTCTGGCTGGCGTGCGAATTCATCAAGCGACCCTCGACCCTGAATGGCTTAAATGGTCGATTGCACTCACTCACGAGGCTCTCGAACATCTTTCCACAGAGGAACGACCCCTCATCCAAGAAACTCCCACCGAAGATCGGGTCATTCCGCTACATCTTTACAATTCATCGATGGTTTTCTCCGAGTCCACTCTTGGTCTTTTTGACCAAGCGGTTTCAAAAATTGCAGCGCTCAACGAGGATGAAAAAATCACTTCGTTGCGAAACCGCCTCGGGAGGACACTTTCGACCTCCTGCGAACGCCTCCCCATCATCCACACAGATTTCATCAGCTCCTGCAGCTTGGGTAATGACCCACTCGTTGCCGTTCTGAGTGGTCAATTCGAAAACGCCTCATTCCAAGCCCTCCTCAGAGAGATCAATGCGCCTGAGTTCATATCATTCATTGTCATCAGAGATGATCACGAAAGCAAACTGCTCACCCCTCTTCCCGAATTCGAGCGACCAAGCACAGCAACAGGAATCACTTTGCTTCGTGACGAGAAAATTATAGGCCAAGCTTCTGATATTGCAGAATTCCGGAAACTTCTTCAGCAAGCACTCTTGCAAAAAGAATGATTGGCAGGCGACATTAGGAATATAAAGATTGCCCCGCATGCAAAACAAAATTCTGCTTCACATCCTAGCGACCACAGCACTTGGGATGAGTTCATCACTCGCTGACACGATCACCCTAAAGTCGGGTAAAGTTTTTGAGGGTAGGGTATTAGAGGAAAACGCGACCGATTATATTCTCGAAATTCAAATCACCGCCACCATTAAAGACCGCAAGACAGTCAAGAAAACTGACGTCGAATCGATTGTCGCTGAAGCACCAGACCTCAAACCTTATGAGTCAATCAAGGATACTCTCCCAACTCCTGACCAGCTTTCAGAGGGAGATTATCAAGAATTGATTGAGCCAGTTCGTAGCTTTGTTAAAAAATACCCGAAGTCCGAGTATATCAACGAAGTTAAAAAAATGCTCTCCACTCTTGAAGAGGAATCAAAGCGAGTCGAAGCGGGAGATGTAAGGCTGAGTGGCGAATGGATTTCTAAAGCTGACTGGGATTCCAACGCATACGAATTGGATGCTCAGCTTGCCTTGGGGAAAATAAAATTGGCCGCACTTCGGAGACAATACCGTCAGGCCATGCTCGCCAGTGATGAACTCAGCAATTCCTTCCCCCTCTCCGAGGCGCTCAATGAGTCGGAGGATATCGCGAAAATCATCCTTCCAAAATATCTTAGAATCATTTCAGCGAAAGCAGCCACCGCTAAGGAAAAATTCGAACAACGAGAAAAGAACCTCAACAACCTCCCTTCCCGAGATGCCAAACGCGTCAAACTGGAAATCGATGCCCAAACTGCTCGCCACAATGCTGAAATGGAAAAAGCACGAGAATCACGGACCAGATGGCTCCCTGAAAACGACTTTGATGAGAAAGGGCTCAAAAATCTTGAGCGAAGCATCTCAACGGCAATCTCCAGTCACAGTCGCCCAATCCGTGATAAGAAAAACTTTAGCCAACTTTACCGGGATGCATGGGCCGCCGCTAGCGCGAGTGACATAAAAACAACCGAAAAGATTATTTCCACTCTTCGGTCAGGCAAAGTTGCAGAGGAATATTTGGAACTTCTTGAAGCTCAACTTGAGGCTAATCCTGCGCCAGAAACCCCTAAGGAAGAAACTAAGAAGGCGGAACCGAAGCCTGAACCAGTCAAAAAGAAGCTTAAAAACACGAAACCTGAAAAGGCGGAATCTGAAGGATCATCGGAGGTTGAGGAAGAATCATCGATAATGGGACTTATCTACGGAATTCTGGGCCTCGCTATCATCGGCATTCTTGTTGGATTGGTTCTCAAGAGTCGCAAAACTGACGGAGGGCAGTAAACTAATATCATGAGCGACCGTAGAGCGTCACAGAACCGCCAGACTGCTGAAACCAAAATCAGCTTGAGTTTGAATCTCGACGGTGAAGGGAAATCCGACATTAATACCGGAGTCCCCTTTTTCGACCACATGTTGACCCTCTTTTCTCGTCACTCGGCAATCGACCTCGATGTCAAAGTCGATGGCGATATTGAAGTCGATTACCATCACACTGTCGAAGATACTGGAATTGTTCTGGGCGAATGCCTCAAAGAGGCTCTTGGAGATAAAGCAGGTATCAGACGCTACGGACACGCCTATATTCCGATGGACGAGACGTTAAGCAGAACTGTCATCGACCTCAGCAATCGACCTCATCTTGAATTCAACGCGCCCGCAAACACCCCTTCGGCGCAGAACTTCCCCTTCACCTATGTGGAAGAATTCTGCCGAGCCGTGACAACCAATCTTAGGGCAAATGTGCACATCGAATTACTGTACGGGCGAGATGGACACCACATCGCTGAGTCCATCTTCAAATCTTTGGCCCGAGCCCTTCGAATTGCCACTGAAAAGGACCCGCACCAAGTAGGAATTCCTTCGACTAAGGAAGTCCTTTGATCAGATGAAGTTAGGAATGATCGACTACGGGCGGGGGAATCTCCGCAGCGTTATGAACGCCTGCCGTGCTTTGGGCCACGAACCTCAAATAGTCACTAAGCGAGCAGACTTCGAGGAACTCACGCACATCATCTTTCCGGGACAAGGTGCTTTTGGCGATTGTATGGAGAGCCTGGCTCGGCTCGATTTGATCGACCCGCTCCGGCAGTGGATCGAAGAAGATCGTCCTTATCTTGGAATCTGCGTGGGCTTTCAGTTACTTTTTTGCTCCAGCGAAGAATCACCAGGCGTCGCTGGACTCGGAGTGATTTCAGGAGATTGTAAGCGCTTCATTAGCTCCAACGTCAAGATCCCTCACATGGGATGGAATAACGTCCAGCTTTCAAATTCCCAATCCCGATATTGGCAGGAACTCACTGAGGATCCCTATTTCTACTTCGTTCATTCCTTTTATCCCATTGCGGAAAATGAGAGCGATGTTGCGGCTACCTGCCACTACGGCGATGAACGATTCTGTGCAGCCATCGAGCGTGGCAATCTCCTTGCCACCCAGTTTCACCCTGAGAAGAGTCAGCATCGCGGACTACAATTACTCGAGAACTTCCTTGAGGCATAGCGGCCCGCCCGAATTTCCCCGAGGGGGCGTTGGGGGTCAAGATTACGAATCCCTTTAAGAGGTAACACGCATCGGCATCAGAACATAAAGGAACGCGTCCTCGGTTCTTAGCACTCCGGGGCTCATCTCATCGATGAGATCGAGATGCACATTTTCATCATCGAGCGCGCGAAGAGGCGCCTGCAGAAAGTCTGGATTGAAGGCTATTGCGAATTCTTTTCCGTCATACTTCACCTCGACAGATTCGTTAGCCTCACCAATATCCGGGCTGTTTGCGGCAACACCTAGTTCGTTGGCTCCAAAGCTGAGCTTCACCGAATTTGATTTTTCAGAAGAGAGAAGGGAAACACGACGAACGGTCTCAAGGAGAGCTTCTCGCCCCACGGTAAGACGTTCTTTCGTTTCAGCTGGGATTACCTGACGATAATTGGGGTAATTTCCTTCGATCAATTTACTGACAATAATACTACTTCCAATTTCAAAGCAAACTTGATTATCACTCAATCGAAGAGTCAAATCACCCTCCGAATTGAGGAGCCGCTGGAGCTCTTGCACGGCTTTAGTTGGAATAATAAAGTCAGTCTCATGACTCGCAGGGAACTCTAAATCGTTGTCAACCATCGCCAAGCGACGTCCGTCAGTCGCAACGAGGGTCAACTTACCCTCTTTAAATGAGGTAAAGATTCCATTGAGAACATAGCGAGTTTCATCAGTAGAAATCGCATACGAAGTCTTCTTGAGGCCATCTCGGAGAAGATTTTGCGGAATCTGATATTCTTTGGCATCCTGGAAATCAGCGAGGGGTGGAAACTCAGTGTCAGGCAGGCCAATAATCTTGAAAAAACTGGGACCGCTCTTAATGCTGGCAATATTTTTGGAATCGACAGAAACCTCCACCTCAGCGGACGGAAGTTCTCGAATAATGTTCACCAAGCGTTTAACTGGCAGAGTCGTCGACCCTGTTTTGGAAACCTCGGCCTCAGCGGTTCCACTGACACCAACATCTAGATCAGTCGTCGTTAGACGCAGACCAGAATCGGAGGCCTCAATCAGGACATTGGAAAGGATTGGGAGTGTCGTCCGACTACTCACTACATGCTGCACTTGCTGCAGCCCATCCAAGAAAGCCTCTTTTGCAATCTGAAACTTCATACAAATAAATCACCCAGTTCGGGAGAGATGAAAGTTGACCCTACCGCCCCAGCTTTGCAAGTAATTACTTAAGAATTCGGAACTTTCTCTCAGCGCTGTAAAACAGCGATCAGCTTCTCAACCACCGCTTTGACCTCAGTATTAACCTCAATCTCTTGTTCAACCCTTTTGCAGGCATGAATCACGGTGCCATGATCACGTCGACCAAACGCTTCACCAATCTCCACGAGAGAGTGATTTGTGAGCTGTCGGCTCAGCGCCATTGCAATTTGTCTCGGGAAGGCAATGCTTGAAGGACGGCGTCGACTTGACATATCAGCCAAGCTCAAATCATACTGCTCACAAATCGCTTTTTGAATGGCATCTATCGTGATCTGGCGCGAGTTCTCATCACGAATCAAATCACGAAGGAGATCGTCGACTTTCGCGATCGTCATTTCCTCCGAAGAAAGGAAGCTGAAGCTTGCGACTCTCGTCAAAGCCCCTTCAAGACGACGCACATTGCTCTGAATGAGATTTGCAATATGGAAAATCACCTCGTCTTCGAGGACGACATTCCACTGCTCCATTTTCCGCTGAAGAATGGCGACTCGAGTTTCAAAACCCGGAGTCTGAAGTTCAACAGTGAGTCCACTCTCAAAGCGGCTGACGAGCCGTGGCTCAAGCTGCTGGATTTCGTGGGCCGGCCGATCACAAGTCAACACGAGTTGGGTCCGGGTATTCAAAAGTCCGCTGAAGGTATGGAAAAACTCGTCTTGAGTTCGCTCTTTTCCCGCGAGAAATTGGATATCATCGATGAGCATGATATCGGCCGTGCGGTAGGACTTTCGAAAGGAATCAAGATTCCCCTTTCTGACCGCATCGATAAATTCATTGGCAAATTGCTCCGCCGTCAGGAAAACCACTTTAGCTTTCGGCTCACTGATAAGCAATTGTTGGGCAATGGAAGACATCAAGTGAGTTTTGCCGAGGCCCGCACGACCGTGGATGAAAAGTGGATTGAAGCTGCGCCCTTCACCTGAAGCAACAGCGGAGCAAGCTGCATGCGCAAACTGGCTATTATCACCCACCACGAAACTCTCAAAATTGAACTCAGGATTAATTCCCATTTTTTTGAGCTTCCGCTCAAGAGCGACTGTCTTGGGTGATTCCTCATCCTGCTTAACGACCTTCACCTGTTCGCTAACGCTTGCTGAACCACGAGCGACTTTCTTAACAGAAGGTGCCACTTCTTCACCGAGAACTCTGATAAATGCTTGAGTGTGGATTCCAGCGCCTTCAGCAAAGGCCGCACGCACTTCGTCCATGTAGTTGGTCTCAATCCAAATCTGCTGCATGTCTGAGTTGACCCCAATAACAGCGGGCCCACGTTCGTCATCTTCGATGAGCTCCGCACTCTTGAACCAACGGCTAAATGCATCTGCGCTAAGATACTCATTTAGCTTAATTTTTACCTTTTCCCAAACCTCAACTGAGGTTCCGGCAGAATCTACAGCTGCGCTCGTTTCTTTCTCTTTAGTTCGACCCCCGTCTTGCTCGTTTTTCATGTGGTGCGTGTGAATAATAGATCGTGGTGTATGAAATTAGGAGAGTCGGTAAACTTCCGTTGCGGCGGGGGAGACCGTAGCGACAATGGGGATATTCGCATTGTCCAAAAGACCAAAACTGAGAAAAAGAAATAAAGTTTTTTTTTCAACATTTCCACAAGGGTTCCACGCCATCACTCTTTAGAATCTCTTTTTTTTTTTCTTAAGAGAGGTAAATCAGTCCTCCATTTTGGACTCTATCAAAGCCCCCAAAAGGCCACCTCCGAGAGTAAGGAAGGTTCCGATGGGCCACATCCACGGTGAATAAAATAATGCGGATAACTTTCCCTCCTTCAGCTCATACCAGGGCAAAGCCGCAAGCTCAGAACCAAAGGACCACCCGGCCTTTTCAAGAAGAATCCAAACATCCAGTCTCACGAACATCGTAATAACAAAGGAGATTACTGCACCAATCAAGATCCCACGAAAGCTCCCCTTACCTATCAGGGCACACAGGAACATCCCTAACAAGGGTCCCATCGTGTAGGTCGTCATTCCAAAAGCGAGAGGCAAGATCGGGATTTCCATCTCCGTTTGCGCGTGGCGCATGAGCAACGTAAAAGCGGTCAGCGCGATCCCCCAAACCACGACCCACCGGCGTGACTGGCTCACCAAAGAAGCCTGACTCACTTTAACGTTTCCGTTCTCCGGATTATGAATGAGTGAAATAGTCGTCTGACTGAGAGCCGCAAGAATTGAATCCAAACTCGAAATGGCCGCCGCAAAAACTCCCGCCAAAATCAAACCTGCAAGTCCAGGAGGAAGCTCGCTGACAATCCATACCGGAAAGACGTGATCGCCACTGGGCATGGGAACCCCTCCATCCGCAATGGAGGCAGACGCCCCTTCTTTCATGAAATTGAGCGACTCTGCA
The DNA here is from genome assembly GCA_905182405.1 of Akkermansiaceae bacterium. Classification (GTDB taxonomy): domain Bacteria; phylum Verrucomicrobiota; class Verrucomicrobiia; order Verrucomicrobiales; family Akkermansiaceae; genus SW10. The sequence continues at coordinate 600,990 of CAJJBQ010000002.1, forward strand.
ATAACGCCTTCTTGAGGATTATTGAGGTAAAAGACGAACAGGGCTGCCCCTACCAGAAGCATCAAATATGTGAGACCTTGCCCCACGGAACTCCAGATAATCGCCTTCCGTGCGTCTCCCGCATTTTTGCAGCAGAACATTCTTTGCGCATTCAACTGATCGACCCCGAATGCCGTTAGGTTTTGAAAGGGCACCGCAAAAATCGCGACCCAGAATGTGAACTTTAATTCAGGACCAAATCCGAAGCGGCCATCCCACAACTTTGTCTTCCCTGAATCCCCTGCTTGAGTCCAAAATTGAGACCAGCCTCCGTCCAAAGAACCCACAATCCAAAAGATCGTGATCAGGCCACCAATCGTGAAGAGCATAAATTGCATCACGTCAGTCCAGATCACCGTCCTCATCCCACCCATAAGAGTCCAACCAATCGCGAAAAAACCGATCACCAAAATACAAAGATCAAAGGACCAACCCGTTACAACCGTTAGCGGAAGAGCCGCCACCAGCACTCTGACGCTTTGACCCAAAATCGATCCTACGGTGAAGAAAATAGTCGCCAATGTCTTTAACTGAGGCTTGATGCGACGCCCCATGTAGTCATAGGGGCTGTATATCTCATCCTCATAAAACACTTTTACAAACACCATTCCCACAATCACCCGCCCAATGATCGAACCAATCCCCCAAAGCATGTAAGTAAAATTCCCTCCGGCAGCCATCACTCCACCAGGCACCCCGATAAAGGTCACCCCACTGATTTCGGTCGCGATGATCGACCCTGAAACAGCCCACCAGGGAAGTGATTTCCCGCCCGCAAAGAAATCTTTGATCGTCGCCTGCTTACCGCCCATGCGATGCCCGATCACCGTGGTCAGCACGAGGTAACCTACGAGCACCAGGATATCGATATTGGTAAAATAATCAGGCATGCAAGAAGTTGTCCGAATGCCTCCGACCTGTCGATATTCCTCTTCACGACACATTAGCCTTGTGACTAGAGTCGTTACTTCCTAGTTTGCAGAAACCTTAGAAGGAGGAACTTATTTCACCAAAACACAGTAGAATCGTTGGAATCATCCCGGCCCGTTGGGCCTCCTCCCGCTTTCCCGGAAAGCCCCTCTTTCCTTTGCTTGGTAAGCCGCTCCTTCAGCACGTCTTCGAGCGCGCTTCTCAATGCAAGGAAATCGATGACCTCGTCATCGCAACCGATGACGACCGCATCGCTGAAATGGCAAGCTCTCTAGGGGCCAAAATCTGCTTCACCCGATCTGATCACCCCTCCGGCACTGACCGGATCGCGGAGGCCGCGTCGCAGCTCGACGAAGCCACCCACGTCCTAAATATCCAAGGCGACGAACCTCTTCTCGACCCCCACCTCGTAGACACCCTGGCAAAGACCCTCCGGGAGGATCGCAATCTCCCAATGATCACCGCCGCCAGTCCGGTAGCCGACCAAATCCTCATCAACGACCCCAATGTTGTTAAAGTCATCCTAAGCTCTGGTGGCGATGCTCTTTACTTCTCCCGCTCGCCTATTCCCTTCCGCCGAGACCCGGTCCCCGAGCTCCCCACCTACCGCCATTTGGGCATCTACGGGTATCGTAGCGACTTCCTAAAACGCTTCGTTTCCCTACCTCCATCCCCGCTGGAGAAAGCCGAAGGCCTTGAACAGCTCCGGGCCTTGGAGAACGGCGCGCGCATTCACGTCTTAATCACCGAGCATCAAGCTCCCGGCCTCGACTCTCCAGACCAAGTTCCTTTGATCGAATCTCTTCTGTCTAACTGTCCCACATGAAATACATTTTTGTCACCGGAGGCGTTGTCTCCAGCCTTGGAAAAGGACTCGCCGCAGCCTCCATCGGAACTCTCCTTGAGCACAGGGGCCTGAAAATCCTTCTCCAAAAGTTCGACCCCTATCTCAACGTCGATCCAGGCACGATGTCCCCTTACCAGCACGGCGAGGTCTACGTCCTCGATGATGGCGCAGAAACAGATCTCGATCTCGGCCACTACGAGCGCTTTACCAAAACGGCCCTTTCTCAAATCAATAGCCTGAGCTCTGGCCAGGTCTTTGAAAACGTCATCAAGAAAGAACGCCGGGGAGACTACCTTGGAAAAACGGTCCAATTCATCCCCCACGTGACCGATGAAATCAAAGATCGCATCAATCTAGTCACGGAGAAGAATCCTGATGTCGATGTAATCATCACTGAGATTGGAGGCACCGTAGGCGATATTGAAGGTCACCTTTTCTTAGAAGCCCTCCGCCAGTTTTCCCTTGAGGTCGGTAGAGAGAAAGTCTGCTTTATCCACGTCACCCTTCTTCCTCTTGTTCGCGCTGCTGGTGAGATCAAAACGAAGCCCACCCAGCAATCCGTCGCCAAACTTCGTGAAATCGGCATCATGCCCGATATCATTATCTGTCGCACCGAGCATGATCTCGATGACGCCAACAAGGCCAAGATTGCCATGTTTTGTAACGTCCCCGTCCAGAATGTTGTGGCCTTCCGTGATGTAGAAAACACCATTTACGAATGCCCCCTCGATCTTCGGAAAGACAAGATCGACCGCCTTGTTGCTGACGTCTTGAACCTAAAATCGGAGACTCCCAACTTGAGCGCTTGGCAAGATTTCGTTGATCGCATTGTGAACCCGACAAACGAAATAAACATCGCCGTTGTCGGAAAATATATCGAGCTTCAGGACGCCTATAAATCGATCTACGAATCACTCACCATTTCCGGAGCCGCTCACCGCACCAAGGTCAACGTTCTTAAAGTCGACGCCGAGAAAATCGATGACAAGAACGCTGCCAAAATCATTGGCGAAGTAGACGGAATTCTTATTCCAGGGGGATTTGGCGATCGCGGCATCGAAGGGAAAATTGAAGCAGCTCGCTATGCGAGAGAGCAAAAGATCCCCTTCTTTGGAATTTGCCTTGGGATGCAAATCGCCACCATCGAGTTTGCCCGCAATGTCTGCGGACTGGCAGAAGCGAATTCTACGGAGTTCACCAAAGACAGCCCCCATCCTGTCATTTGCTTACAAGAGGAACAGCAGGGCGTCACCGATATGGGAGGCTCCATGAGACTGGGTTCCTGCGAGTCCATCCTCATTGCCGGCACGAAATCCCATAAACTCTATGGAGGAGCCAACCGAATCCATGAGCGCCACCGCCACCGGTATGAATTCAACTCCGATTACCAGAACCAACTCCAAGAGGCCGGACTCGTCATCGCCTCGGTCTCGGAAAAAGAGGGCCTCGTCGAAATCATCGAGAATCCAGATCATCCATTTTTCGTGGCCGCCCAATTCCATCCCGAATTTAAATCCAAGCCCAATCTTCCCCACCCCCTCTTCTTTGGATTTATGGAAGCCTGCTTGAACCGTTAATGAACGCGTCCTGTCTTATCGTTGGCCTTGAGGGTCTTGAATTGACCCCGGAAGAGATTGCACTTTTCCGTGACCTTCAACCTGCTGGCTACATCCTCTTTTCACGAAACCTGAAATCACCATCGCAAATTCGGAATCTCACTGATTCCCTCCGTGACCTCACCCTTACGCCGCCATTCATCTCCATCGACCAAGAAGGAGGACGAGTCTGGCGAACCAAGGAATTCAGCGCAGCGCCGCCCAACGCCACCACCTTTTCCGCGAATGCGAGCATGAATCAAGTTGCCCGGTTTGGCGCGCTAACCGGACAGCTTCTCGAATTACTGGGAATCAACTTCAACTTCGCCCCCGTTCTTGATCTCGATCACTTCCCCGATCAAAACAACGGACTCTCGGGACGCTGCTGGGGAAACGATTCCCAAAAGGTCATCGATTACGCAGGCACCTTCAATCGCTGGATGCGTAAGCAGGGAGTCCTCTCATGCGGAAAGCACTTCCCCACCAATGGCCTCGCCCTCTCCGACCCTCACCATGAGCTTCCAGTGGCCGACATCTCACTAAAGGATCTTCTTAAGGAAGATCTCCTCCCATACACCGCTTTGATGCCAGAGCTCGACGCCATCATGGCCTGCCACCTCAATTTCCCTCAGCTGGACGCGGAGTTTCCGGCCTCACTTTCCCACCCCATCCTGACAAGACTTCTTCGAGACCAATTCGGATACGAAGGCCTCATCGTCACGGACGACCTTGATATGGCAGCCATCGTCAATCACTACGGACGAGGAAATGATCTCCGCCTCGCCATGGAAGCGGGAGCGGACATTCCTATCGTTTGCCACAAAATGAGCACCATCAAGGAAGCCTGTAAAAGCCTCTCCTCCCTTCCTTACAGAAGAGTCGATGAATCGCTACGTCGAATCGAAACAGCGAAGCTGCGAATTCCAACACCTCCCCACTTTTCGATAGAAAACTGGGAGAAGATCAATCGCATGACCACCGAACTGACTCATGAAATCATCGGACAGGACCGCTTTGACCCAGCTCGCCCCAGCCAGAGCCCGGTTGAAGACTACTGATCTACTTGCCGAATGAACTCGCGCATTTCGAGAGGAATCCGCTTGGGCCTTCCCGTGGTCGTATTGACGTAGACCCATTCGGTCTCCCCACGCGCGACCATTTCCTTCCCTCGGAAAAATTCGTAGCGGCGCAGACTCTTCACTCGCTCCGCCGACTCGATCCAAGTGCAAACCTTGATCTCCTCATCTTTAAATACCGGCCGAAGGTATTCGATACCGTGACGTCGAGCAAACCAAGTTGCCTCGTCACGCGCCATCAGTTCTTCGACTCTCCAGGTTACGGCGTGAGACAAAGCTGCGCGCTGCATCCAGTCCACGTAGACGACATTGTTAACGTGGCCATTTCCATCGATGACCTTGGCGTCAGCCATGATCCGGTATTCATGAATATTTTCCGCCATTTTATCGATTTTCTGAAACAATGAAGTTCTTGATAACCCTTTTTTCTCCCGTGTATTCCGAGTTCTTAACTTCTTTCATCCATTCAGCCTGCGCAAAGGGAGATAAGTAAATGAATGTGATGACGAAGGCCAGCATGACCCGAGTCTCTCACCTCACGGCCCGTTTGCAATCATCTTGGGATGTGCCAATTTCATTCAATTACAACATGACTCATCCTAAAACAGCTCTCATCACCGGAGCCAATGGCGGCATTGGCTCCGCTCTCGCCCGTCAGCTCGCTAAAAAAGGGACACGCCTTGTTCTCGCTGGAAGAAACACTTCGGCCCTTGATACACTAGCTCATGAACTCGAGGCGAAAGCGATTACTTGTGATTTCACCAATCCCAAGGATGTCGAATCCTGCGTTACCGAAGCTCATTCTCATTTAAGCGAGTTTTCCGCGGTGGCCCATTGCATCGGCTCCATCTTCCTGAAGCCAGCCCATTTAACCTCCGTCGAGAACTGGCAAAACGTCATGGATACGAATCTTAATTCTTCCTTCTACCTTCTCCGAAACCTCATCCGTCCTATGATGAAAACTGGAGGATCCATTACCTTTGTCACCTCGGTCGCCTCCGAAAAAGGACTCTCCAATCACGAGGCAATCGCCGCAGCCAAGTCAGGCCTTTTAGGCCTTACCCGATCTGCAGCCGCCACATACGCCAAAAGTAACATTCGCATCAACGCCGTGTCGCCCGGCCTGACCGACACTCCCCTGGCGGCACCCATCACGGGGAATGAATCTGCCCGTAAGTTCTCCGAAGCAATGCATCCACTTGGAAGACTCGGAACCGCTGAAGAAGTCGCTTCAGCTCTCGCCTTTCTCCTGTCACCCGATAATTCATGGATCACCGGACAGAACCTCTGTATCGATGGCGGTCTTTCGACGCTCCAGACCAATGGATTTCACTAAAATCCGTCTACCAGAGCCTTAATCACCGGCATCATCCGGAGCAAGCGAACCGCCTGTTGTTGAGTCTTCATCGGACCCTTTTCACTCAATTTTACAAGGATACCCTCTTGAGGTCCTAGGAAATTTAAATTCTTCCCCCAAGTCGGGTTTTGCACCACCTCTTTCAAGGATTCAGGAAGATACAAGTCCCCCCAACTGTTGTGTCCCGCGCCCCCTAGGATATCGATCTGGCCCGCTAAATCCTCCGAAGCATCACCCACTCGTTCCCAAAGACTCTCCATAAAAACTGGCGGATAAAAAACGATCCTCACTCGCTTCGTTGGCTTCGCCAATACGAGATACTCCGCCAGACCCAAACCAAAGGCCACTGGAGTGCCACCATCTCCATAAGGGATTGCAAGAAGGATCACCTCTTCGCTTTCAAGATCTCCTGTATCAATCCACAAGGTCGTCCATAGAAAGCCTTCGGCCCGATCATCCGAACTCCGTGAAACATCGTATCCCAGATTAAGTGGGCCAAGTGTTCCTTCAATCATTGCCGCCGTCTGCCGCAATGCCAGTTGACCATCCAGGGTCTTCAGATCCGCTTTACCGATCTGCCCGTTCAGTTTTTTAAGATAATCAGACATTTCTTGAACCGTCGCCTGTCCTTCGATGGGCTTCGATTCCTGACGCTCCTCGGTAGCTCCTAGGTAAAGCGCTATGCAGATAGAGACAATCAGGAGACAAAAGACCCCGAACAAAATCGCACCAATGTTAATCTTTTCTTCGTTCATGAGTTTAGAAGATCGCTAATCGCTTTCGCTGCTCGCAAGTGAACTCCCGGCTCACCCAATTTCGACGCCGCAGATGCGAGAATCCTGCCATGCGCCTGACGCGCCTCGGGATCTAAAAGCATCCCTCCCAACCAATGACTCACTTCGTAAACATTGGCATCATTCTGAATAAACTCGGGAGCAAGTTCTTGGCCCGCGAGAATATTGATCAATCCGATGTGAGGAACTTTGATCACCTGTCGGGCCAGCAAATAAGTCGCCCACCCCACTCCATAAACAAGACAATAAGGCATACCATAGTAAGCAGCCTCCAGCGTGGCCGTTCCGCTCGCCACGATTCCACTACCCACCTTCTGCATCAGCTCCTGACTTTCGCCCAATTGAATCCTCACCAAACCTTCAGGCAACGCGCTTTTCTCTAACTCCTCCCGCATCACCTTCTCCACCTTTTCTCCCGCAGCAGCAGAAACAAAGCGAACCCGATATCCTTTGGAATGGATGTCTTGAGCGACCTCTAACATCAAGGGGAAAAGTCGTGTCACTTCTCGCAATCGACTCCCTGGAAAAAGCCCGACCAGTAATTCATCTCTCTCACCTGAAATTCGCTTTTCCTCCAACTCATCAATCAAAGGATGGCCTGGACAAACGGCCTTTAGGCCTGCGTTTTCGAAACAAGAAACTTCAAACGGAAAGAGACACAACATGAGATCATGCGACGCCACAATCTGCGGAATGCGACGCTGATTCCATGCCCAGACTTGCGGAGCGACATAATGCACGATCTTCGTGTTTGGGCAGTCCGATCGCACTTTCTTTGCGAGGCGCAGATTGAAACCAGGATAATCAACTAAAAGAAGAACGTCCGGCTGCCACTCAATAACCTCCTCCACTGCCTTCTCCAGTTTCTCCTTGAACCAAGAATAGCGCTTTAATACCTCAACGTAGCCCATTACAGCCGCGTCATCGATCCAGTCCGGAATCATCGCACCCTTCACCCCACCCATCTTAGGACCGCCCAAACCCCTAAATTCCACCTCGGAAAGCTGATGCGAAAGAGCACCCATCAGTTCTGCGCCATGGGTATCTCCACTCACCTCTCCCGCGACTACATAGATCTTATGACTCATCCGCGATAGGACTCTACCCGCTCTCGTGACATTTCCAAATCCCAAAAAAATGGAAATGAGGTATAAATCCGCTGACAAGGGCTTGCTTCCCTCGTGTCAAAGCCTTATTCCACTACTCAGTTATTAATTTTCATGTCTGACAAGGAATCTCCCCAAGAAAATCAAGGTGCCAGCCCGATTGGCGAAATTGAACACGGTCCATCCGGACTCGATGCTTTTCTCGATGCCAATCAAAAGAAATTGATGGTCATCGCCACTCTTCTCGTCATTGGAGTGGTCGCTTATGTGGTCATTACAGGGCTTCAGCAGTCAGCCCGTGAAAAGGCCGCTGCCGAAATCAGCGCAGCTAACGACCTCCCAGCCCTCCGTGCTCTTCACGAAGAACACAAGAACACACCCGCCGGCGCGGTTGCTCTGGAAAAAATCGCCCTTATTCAATGGCAGGACCAACGTCAACAGGAGGCCATTGAAACCTTGGAATCCATCGTTTCCGATTATCCAGACCATCCTCTTCTTGGTAGTATCCACATGGCTCTTGGCACCTATCATCGCCAGCTCGAACAATTTGACGCAGCCAAGAGCTCCTTTGAGTTAGCCGTTGCCTCTGATTCTGCAGTGAGCTCCGCCGCACTTGTTGCCCTTGGTGACCTTGCTCTCCGTGGAAACGACACCGATGCTGCCAATGAGTCCTTCGAGAAGGTCTCCATACTGTTCGGAGAGCGACACTCCAATTTTAAACAGATTGCTGAAAATCACCAAAAACTCGTAGGGACAATCGCGCCTACCGAACTCGCACCAGCACCTAAAGTGGAAGAGCCGAAGCCGACAGGAACATCCCTCGACCTGCCTCCACTCCCACCTCTCCCGGGCGTGAGTCCCACCCCGAAGCCAACTTTGCCGATTGAACCAATCGCCCCCGTTCCGACACCAACTGAAAATAATTAAAAAATTTCGTGGTTTCCTCCTTTTCACGACGCTATTTTTAGAGAAAGTAACCTTAACTACTGTCACCAAACCCGTGTTCGAAAAAATCATCAGTAAAAATCCCGAAGAAGCTAGAAAACACAACGCTCCTTCTCCTGCCATACAACCAGCAGTATCGCCTGCAAGTAATCTTGCTGCGAGCAACCCGCCTACCCCTTCATCCAAAGCACCCGGCGGACAGCGTAATATTCTTAGCAATGACGTGAGCATTACCGGCTCTGTCCGCTTCACCAACGACCTTCTCGTCGATGGAAAAATCGATGGAGAAATTGCCTCTGAAGGCTCACTCACTGTCGCTGAAAACGCGGTCATCAAAGCTGAAATCAAGACCAAGTCGGTCGTAATCTACGGTAAAGTGCACGGCAACATCATTGCTACCGACCGAATTGAAATCAAAAGCGGTTCCGAAATGGTCGGTGACGTAAAAGCAGCCACCCTCTCGATCGAGTCAGGTGCGATCTTCGTCGGTAAGTCTGAAGTGGGAACGCCTTCAGTTCAGCCGAAACAAGGCCAGTCATCATCTCCTGCAAGTAATGGAAATGCCAAGAAGCAACATCAAAACTCTTCTCAACAGCGCGCCGGAGTAGCCTAGTCTTCTCAAAATCAACAGCTGAAGAACTCTGACTTTCAAGTTCTTCAAAGCGTGTCCAAAAGGACTACACGAGGTTGTCTGTCCGAATGTGATCACCGCCAAACGGAACCACCGCTGGCGGTATCTACCCACTCCTCGGAGTGCCGCGCCCATTTAAAAATAAAAAAAGTAAGGCCTGATGGGCTAAAAAGAGGTCTTCGATCCCTCTGTTAATCGAAAAAAGACCACGACCAACGCAACCTCTCAGAAGAAATCATCCAAAGTATCTTCCAAGAAAGAGTTGATGAAACCCCCTCTTTCCTCCTCCAATCCTCAGGCGAAAGAGCCTTGCGTTAAGCACAAAACCTGCCTCCGCTCCTTCTTCAAATCACCGAAGGAACTTAGGTCGAAAACGGCCCACCTCGAAGCTCCTTAACTCAGTCGAAACCGAAGAGGGCGTCATCGACGGTCACATTACCGAAGTTTTCCTGCACGAGCCCCCTCCCTCCGGAAGAAGGCCATCCTCATTGGAAATACCAAAGTAGATCGCCTCGCCATCGCGGAAGAAGTCCAACACCGCGGCCAAATTTAAATACCTGGTTAATCTCCCGTGAAAAAGGCTGGAATTCAGCTCCTTTTTTCAAGACCTTTCGGCATGGCAATTTCCCCCGTTCTCGATCTCAAAGAAGACATCCTTCGCCTCAAAAAAGAGCGCAACGCTGTCATCCTCGCCCACAATTACCAAATCGGTGCCATTCAGGACATTGCTGACTACGTCGGCGATTCCCTGGGCCTCGCCTACCGGGCCCAGGAAACCGATGCCGATGTTATCGTCTTCTGCGGTGTACACTTCATGGCCGAGACCGCTAAGATTTTAAATCCCAATAAAACCGTCGTTCTTCCCGATAAAGATGCCGGATGCTCTCTCGAGCAAGCCTGTCCAGCCGACAAGCTCGAAGCCTATCTGGAAGAGCAAAAGGACAAAAATTACTACGTCATCGCTTACATCAATTGCTCAGCAGGAGTTAAAGCTCTCTGCGATGTTATTTGCACCTCAGGAAACGCTCCTAAAATCGTCAATCAAGCCCCAAAAGATCGCCCAATCTTGTTTGTTCCCGATGCCAACCTTGGCCAATGGGTTATCGAACAGACAGGTCGCAAGATGGATCTCTGGCAAGGCTCGTGCTACGTTCACGTCGAATTTACCAGGGAGTCGATCCAGAAAATCAAAGATGAATATCCTGACGCCAAAGTTATCGCTCATCCGGAATGCACCAAAGCGGTCCGACTTCTTGCTGATGAAGTATGCTCCACCGAAAAAATGGTGCATTTTTGCCGGGAATCGACCTCGAAAAACATCATCGTCGTCACTGAATCAGGAATGCTTCATCGCATTCAAAAAGAGGTTCCAGAGAAGAACCTCATCCCCGGCCCCACCGACCATTGCGCCTGCGCTGATTGTCGCTACATGAAGATGAACACCCTAGAAAAACTGCACGCTTGTCTTGAAAATCTCAGCCCACAAGTCGAACTCCCCGAAGAGGTGCGCGCAAAGGCAGAGATTTCTCTCCTGCGGATGCTTGAACAATCAAAATAAACATCAATTTCAGGCTTCGGAATTGATCCCTACAGGCTTCGACTCCTGCCCCACTAAATTGTTAAGGGATTATTATATTGTCAAAAAAGCGCGCGCAGAAGTGGTAGCCATACAGGAAGCCTTGGAGGAAACGCGAGGCAATTTAAGAAAACGAAAAAGAAGCACGACGCTGCGATGGCGAAATATAGGAAACTCACCGAAAAAGAAGAAACTCCTGCAGTGATCGAGGATTCCCGCTTGGATCTTTTCCTGATTTGCGAGTGACTCCCAAGCCATTCTCAGAGAATGGAAGGAATGGCGCTGAGGCGAACAAAGGAATATCAATAAAGAGTTCGCGGCCCGTGAAAGAGCAAATCGTAATGACATTGCTACTACCAAAATCGGTGATGAAATGAGCTTTGATTTCGTCATCGATATGATCGGGTCAACTAGCTCTCAGCTCCCCGTCGTTCTCTATCTGCTCGACGGAACAGACATCACCAAAGAAGTGATCAAAGAACTCAATAAAAGTAATTCAAGAGAACCTGAATAATCCATCTTAAGATTCAGGCCTCAAAAGAATTGTCCGCAGAGTCTTCCCTTCCATCAGAACCAAAACCACTATTCATGAGGTGGAAGAACTAGAGAGGAACTCATGAGCGCTGCTCCTTTTCTCTTTTGCTGTTATTTTGATCCGGGAACAAAAAAGACCCGGGTATTCCCCGGACCTTTTATCAAAATTACTGACTACCGCCTTCAGTGAGCTCGGCAGAACTCTTCGAAACGAGTAACGCCCTCATTAAGAACGTCCAAAGTCGTGCAGTAGCTCAAGCGAACTCCCATATCGTGGCCAAAGGCAACCCCGGGGACTGCTGCTACCTTGTAGCGGGTAAGAAGCTTGTCGCAGAGATTACCAGACTTGAGACCTAGTTCCGTGCAATTAACAAAGAAGTAGAAAGCGCCTTTAGGTTCTACCACACTGACATTAGGAATTGTCTTGAGGCGCGCAAGCATGAACTGGCGACGCACATCGTACTCACCCCTGAGGTTATCAATGAACTCCTCTGATTTAGGATCCTTCAATGCTGCAAGAGCCCCATACTGGGCGAACGTCGTGGCATTCGAAGTGGTATGACTCTGAATCTTAACCAAAGCCTCAGCTAAAGCGATGGGAGCGGCTGTGTAGCCAATCCGCCAGCCCGTCATTGAGTGCGATTTGGAGAATCCATTCACAGTTATCGTCAAGTTATAAGCATCCTCGTTTACCGAGGCCACACTCACATGCTTTTCTTCATCATAAACTAGATGCTCATAAATTTCGTCGGCGAGGATTACAATGTCCTCATAAGAAGCAACTTCGACCACTGCCTCGATCTCACTTTTACTGTAGACGGATCCGGTTGGATTTCCCGGAGTATTAAGAATGATCATTTTGGTCCGGGGAGACATCGCTTCCTCGAACTCGCCTGCTGTGATCTTCCACTTGTTACTCTCTTTCGTCTCCACAATAACAGGAACGCCGCCCGCCATCTTGACCATCTCAGGATAACTGACCCAATAAGGAGCAGGAATGATCACCTCATCTCCCTCTTCCACCACAGAAAGAATCGCATTGAAGCAAGCCTGCTTCGCACCACTGGTGACACAGATCTGTTTAGGCTCATACTCTACCTCATTCTGAGTCTTGAGCTTTTCGGAGATCGCCTCGCGCAACTCAGGAATTCCAGCAGCAGGAGTATACTTCGTCTTTCCTTCGGTGAGGGCCGTGTAAGCCGCCTGCTTGATGAAATCTGGGGTATCGCAGTCGGGTTCACCCCCGGCGAGACCATAAACTTCTTCGCCAGCAGCGCGAAGCGCCTTGGCTTGATTGGTCACGGCGAGAGTCAGGGACGGACTGACGGACTGAATGCGGCTAGAAATACTTTCCATGGAATCGTGTATAGATTTCACCCCAGAACCGGGGCGAAGAGGATGATGGAGCCAAACGGCAAACTTCTCCCCGGGGAGCAATATTTTTCTGCACGGCAAGAGTCTCTCATGCAAGAGAAATGCGGCAGCGTTGGCTTATTTTTCGTCTACGAAGATACGTCAAATTGCGCTGTAACCCACTTCCCTATCTTTTTGTGACCGAGTAAATCAAAACCACAGCCTTTTGCAGTGGCGCAGACCTCATCCCGCTGTTCATAGAGGATACCCGACAAAATGAGCCTTCCCTGTGGATGAATCCACTTTTTTATTAAAGGCAGGGCTTCGATAAGAACCGTCGAAAATAGGTTTGCCACAATCACATCGAATTTCTCCCGGTTCTTCCACTTGAAGACATCGGCCTCGAAGACTTCGAGATTATCGACGTCATTCCTTTCGACGTTAAGTGATGCCACTTCGACAGCCTTTGCGTCAAAATCAAAGGCTTTCACCATGCCCGCACCCAACATTTTTCCCGCAATCGCCAGAACACCGCTTCCGGTCCCCAAATCAAGAAAACTCCAACCCTTTTCAATCTCTCGCGAACGATCAACCAAGAGTCGGAGACAGGTCGCCGTCGTTGGATGATCCCCCGTCCCAAAGGCCATTTCGGCAGGAATAACGATAACATGCCGGTCCGGATAGTCTTTTAAAACTGCTTCCCGATCCACCAAGGGTGAAATCACCAATCGATCGCGAATCATGATCGACGTGGTATTGGCTGGTCCCATAGCGGCCCAGTTCTTCGATTTTAGCTCACGAACACTTCCGCCGAATTGAACTTGAATTTCCTGCCCTTCCATCTCGGTCTTACAATAGACCTCGACTCTGATCGTTTTACCTCCCTTGATTTCGGAAATAACCGAATTTGGGTTTCCGTAAAATCTCTCTTCCCAAGCATCAATCCATTTGACTGCCGAGAGCTTTGACCAAATCCACATGGAAGAGATTTATCAGGATGATAAGACGAATCAAGTCTTGACCAGCTCATAATCCAAGAGTGGCGGCGAATGAACCGATTTCTGCACATACAGATCCCAGTGCTGAAGCTTCCAAGCGTCCCTTGGGTTTGCCCGCGTCTCAGTTCACCATCTTCCAACAACCTCGTCATAAATAACATAGGACACCACCACTTCCACCTCGAATCGAAATTCCAAGTTACGTTTCCAACCCTCCTCATGAATCTCGCGGGTAAATGGCCCCACGAGCACGACGGAAATTCCGGGAAGATTCTCCTCAGCAACTGCATACAAACACTCGTAGACGGCATTTCGAAACTCAGCCCGATACTGCGGAGAGTCCCGATCGTCAGGATCCATTCCTGCAGCCACCATTCCTACTCGAACGACCGGCTCGGAAACCGTGGCACTATCGAGAAAACAGGCCTCCAGCACTTTCGCCAGTTTTTGCCGTAATTACTTTTCCCCACTCCAGCAGCTCCGCAAATAATATGGCGTTGAGCCACTAATATTTCCCTGAAGATCCTGCTCCACCACCTAGGAACTTAAGAATGGTTTCGCGGGCATGCTTTCGACCTGCTTCCGGATCATATCCCTCCTGTTCAATTTCTGCGGCATAAGCAAAGTGGTGCTGATAAAGCTTCTTGTCGTCGACTTTTGATTTGAGTGAAAAACGCTCGTTCTTCTGATAAACTTCAGCCCACATCTCGCGTACCTCAGCCCAATAATCACCCGTCTTTTTCAACGTCTCACTTGCTTTGGACAATGAAGGAGCACTGATCCGTTCATATCGATTCACGCCAAGCTCTTGGCCCACATACTTCTTATTTCCGACCTCATCGAGCCGGAGCTTCTGATTATTCTGTATGTGCACCCAGCCCGTTCCGGTGATCGTAATTTCATGCCGCCCGGCGAGAATATTGTAATCGTCGCGCACCGAGAACTCCCGTCTCGGTAGCGGACGCCAGCAATCGTCACTTTGCCACACGGACATCCCCCCTTCGTGCTTCCATCGCCCCATCACTTCATATCTCGGAGAGTCGTCCACTTGATAAACAGCCTGGGTCCAAAAACCGGGAGTGGCATTAACCAAACGACGTTCCCAAGTTTGATCCCCCACGTAAACATGAAGATCTCCGTCTTCAAATCGCCAGTCCTGACGCCAGTGCTTCATCACCATCGGACCCATCTCCTTGCCATCCTTATCCTTAAAATACATGACCAAAGTGTGCTGAAGGGAGACAAAGTCGGGAGAATCATGTAAAACCTCGACACTCTCGGTCCCCCAAGAAAAATAGGGCTTTGGCGGCTTGTAATTTACGCTAAAACCAAGCGTTTCGAGAAAATCAAAACTAACTCGGTAATCCCCGGCCATCGCGATAATCGCACGTCGATCCTTCTCCTTCTTAGTTACTGCTTTTTGCAGTTTTTTCCAATGATCCGATGCTGCTTTATCTAAAGTGACCTCAGCCCCTTGGGTCGAGCCGCCACGCGGCTTCATTTCTTTCAATTCCAAAAAAGGCCAGGCAAAAACATGACCCCGAACCACGACCGGCCCCTCCTCAGCGAAGAGACCCCCAATGAGAAGTGTAGCAAGGAACGCGAATTTCATACTCCTATTCTCCATCATTTTTCGGTGAATTCAACACCTTCTCCATCCATTCTAAGAAATTTTCCACGCCGGCTTTGTCGTCGATCCAGAGAGCATCATTGTGATTACCCTCCTTAACCTCGATAAAGGTCTTGGGTTCCTTCGCCTTCTTAAAAGTTCACGCGCTTGAGAGAGCGGGACCACGCCATCCTTTAGCCCGTAAATAAAGAAGACAGGAATTGGACTCAATTTTTTGAAGTAGTCTCGGGGAGCGTAATCGTCACCGACAAGGCGGGTTCCAAACTTCCCGCCCACTCGTAGTGCCATTTCTTTATAAGAACCGCACCAAAACTAATGAGCCCACGCAGGCCCTTCACGGGCTACTCTCCCAAGGCGGCACTGGATTTTGCCCCCCCAAGGCTATGACCAAAAGAGATCAGGCGATGAATCCAAGATGATACGCAACCGCCCCGGCGTTCCCATGCGAAAAAACCACCAGCCCTTTGCCTTTTCTACCCCTTTCGCTGGTAGAAACCAACCATGCAACTTCGTCTGATCCTCGCTCGGAAGGGTAACTGCCTCGTTCTCAAACCCATAATCAGCAGGATCATGAGGCCCCTTCGATGTCGGATAGTAGAAAAAACGATCTCCAATATTTTATCCGAGAATCACCTCTGCCGCCTTTGCGATCTTTTTCGAAAGCTGCGCCGAAACAGGGAGACAAGCATAGAGAATGACAAATAAGAAAAATTTCATGCCATTCATAATACCTAAACTATCCTAAAATACGTATTGCACACCCCAAGAAATCCAAATGGGTATCGTTATCAACGCAAGCGCAGATGTCGCCAGAACCATCTGGACGGCCACACCGGGACTGCCCCCGTAGTGACGAGCGAGAATAATCGGGGTCACAGCCGCCGGCATCGCCGCTTGCACCAGGAGAACTTGCTTCAACGCCACCGCGATCGGCAGAAACTTTGCCGCAGAAAGAATAATTATTGGCATGATCAAAAGTCTCACCAAGCAGGCTCCAATCGTAATTTTTGGATCCAATCGTTCCTTCCCAATCAGATCGAAAATAGTCGCTCCAATGAGAAGCAACGCAACAGGAAAGGCACATCCTCCCAACCAACTCATTGTTTGTCTAAGAATCGCACCCAGAAACCCCGAACTTTCAGAATCGAAAAATTTCCATCCCCCGCTCCAAGAAAGCCCAATTCCCAGGATCACGGCAACAATAGGCCCATTGATCAATTGCTTCGGACTGCGAATTACCGTCCCCGTCAACACCATAAGCCCCACCACCCAAATCGCGATCTCCACCCCCAAGCTGTGCAAAAAAAGAACCCCCAGCACTTCGTCATTTCCATCGACCACAAAAAGAGCCATGAGAATCGGGATAGCAGTATAACCATAATTTTGGACTCCACCCGCAAAAGTAAACGTCCGTTTTCCGCTTCCGGCCTTGAGACCCAGACAAGTTGCCACAATCCAAGCTCCCGCCATTCCGGTGACAACAAGTCCAAAACCCAGCCCAATCCCCCAGCCCAAGACATCCCCTTGCCGCACCAAATCATTCCCCAAGGTTTTATCAAGAATGAGGCAGGGATAGAGGCAATGAATAATGACCTTAAAAAGCCCCTTTTCCATATCAGAGGTGACCATTTTCACCCATTTTAGAAACATGCCGATCATTGCGATCAGATAGACCGGCAACACGGCCTCCATGACGACTTGAAAACTCACGCACTCCTTTTGCGGGATTCGCACTCGAACTGCAAGCTTGGCAAGGCCACAGGAACTTGAAGATATTTACTCCGCCCGAATCCCCACGCTTGCCCTCTGGAGGGCAAACTCAGGGACATACATGCAGCGTCCTTCCGCGATCACCCCCTGCTCTCCCCTGATCGAAGATCCGACGCATCTTTGGGTCGGATCCTGCAATGTGTCGTGCCAGCGCGTTCGCTTACTACCGATTAAATGTCTGCTCGGAACACTCGTGGGGATACTCCATCAAATACGGCAGCGCCATCACAGCATACCAAGCCGGTTGCAATACCACTTGCACGTGGATAAAACGATTTCCCAAAGTCTCCGATTCGCCACTTCCAAGCAATTTCGTAAACTCAAACTCCTTGGTTCCGGCATTTCGGATCGGCAATGACATCGATTCCGTTACCAAAATCCGTCGTGAAATAACCGGGAGCCAGCCTTCCTCGCCATCGGTGAGATTGTCAGTCGCCGCCACCGCCTTATATTTCAAAAAGCCAGCCCCATCCGGCACCGCGATCTTCCATTTTAAAGTCCGGCTTTCTTTGGCCGGCGCCGTGAAAAAAAGGATGATTTGGAAAAGCCTCAGCGCCCGCCAGAAAGATGGCATGAGCTTCCTGAGTCTCCTTTCGCGAAAAAAGCATCCCACCCAAATCTTCCCGAGCCCATGCACTGATGGGGTGCCCGGCATCTTGCTCGATAAATCTGCTGAGAGCCTTCTCAACTTGAGCATCCTTATCCCTCCCCTGCCGCTCATCCCCGGGATGAAAATCCAACAACTTCTGGAGAATCTCCAGAGGGCGGAATTTCGGTGACTCCTTCTCCTCCGTCTTTGGCTTCCATGCCAGAAACTTTTCGACTGATCCGAGCGCCGGTTAATCAGCCTCGATCTAACCCTCCGTCGTAATCCGCTGAACCATTGCTCGCGAAGCCCATTTCCCCTCAGCCAAGGCCGCTTTCTCGATTTCGATCAGCAACTCGATCTGCGTTTTCGGCTGATCCTTGCTCATTGCCGCAGCCCCCTTCTTCCACTCAGTATCCCGTGGACCGGCACCCAAGGACACCATCAAAAGACAAACCCGAATTGATAAAACAAAAAAAATCATAAGATTGAACGGAAGGACTTCCACACAGTCTTGGCGCCGGAGTCCCTATTTGTGACCTCTAAAATCAATCTTTCTTGGAAATCTCCCAAAATTCTTTGTTCGCCTTTCGGGCAAAAGCACGATTCTCTCTTGAGAAACGTTTATTATATGCGCCCTTTTCTCCTCTTCCTCACTCTTCTGCTCCCACTTCCCGGCCAGGAAAATTGGCCCGCCTTTCGCGGGGCCGGCTCACGCGGGATTTCCGAAAACCCCAGCCTTCCCGACACCTGGTCCAGCACCGAAAATGTCGCCTGGAAAACCGATATCCCCGGTCGGGGTTGGTCCAGCCCTGTCGTTTGGGGCAAGCGGGTCTTCCTTACCACCGTCGTCAACCTGGGTGATACCGAGAGCCCGAAAAAGGGACTCTATTTCGGCGGAAACCGCCCCGATATTCCCGAATCTATTCATCTTTGGAAAGTTCTCTGTCTCGATCTGGATTCCGGAAAAATCCTCTGGGACAAGGAAGTCCATCGTGGAAAACCCAAGTCTTCCATCCATCTAAAAAATTCCTATGCCTCTGAGACTCCGGTCACCGATGGAAAGCTAGTTTACTGCTATTTCGGTGGTCAGGGACTCTATGCCTTGGACTTTGAAGGAAACCTAAACTGGTCCCGCGAAGTACCCGCCTATAAGACTCGCTATGGATGGGGAACCGCCGCTTCGCCCATTCTGCACAAAAACCACCTCTACCTCGTCAACGACAACGAGGAAGAGTCTTCTCTGATCGCCCTCCAAAAAGACACCGGCAAGGAGATCTGGAAAACGCCACGCCAGGAAAAGTCCAACTGGTCCAACCCCTACATTTGGCAAAATGAACAACGCACTGAAATCGTCGTCCCCGGATCCGGCCGCACCTGTTCCTACGATCTGCTCGGGAAGGAAATCTGGTCCTTAAAAGGCATGTCCAGTATCACCATCGCTACGCCGTATTCTCACGACGGATTACTCTACCTGTCCTCCGGCTATGTCGGCGACAAGTCCCGACCGCTCTACGCCATCCGCCCCGGTGCCAATGGTGACATCTCGGTGAGTTCAAAAAAAACTTCGAACAAATACATCGCCTGGAGCAACTGGAAGGCAGCCCCCTACAATCCCTCAACTCTCCTCTACCAGGATCAAATCTACATTCTCCTCGACCGCGGCTACCTCTCCGCCCTCGATCCCAAAACCGGAGCAGAGATCTACGGTAAACAACGCCTCCCCGGCTCCACCGGATTCACCGCATCCCCTTGGGCTTACCAAGGAAAAATCTTCTGCTTCAACGAAGATGGGGGAACCAATGTATGCAAAGCAGGTAAGGATTTTAAGCTCCTTCACACCAACCAACTCGCCGAAGACGACATGGGTATGGCCACTCCTGCCATCGCCGAAAAAAGCCTCCTCCTCCGCACCTCTGCTCGGATCTATTGCATCAGAAAGTAAGCCCTCTGCGATACCAACGCCGCCTTGGCCTTCGCTAACTGAGAATTCCGATCAAAGAACCCGCCCCAGACCACCACTGGGTGCCCTTGGGTTATTTTTTCACTCACTTCTGCCAGCAGCCACGGATTCTCCGCCAACAGAGAAACAAGAAAGGACTGAGACGAGATAATGCAACATTCTGAAGTGGCCCCAGGAAACGGAGCCAGAAGCTTGTTGATGAATTGAGCGGGTCTTTTAGGGGGCGACACCCCTGAAATAAAACCAAATGAGTCGACGAAAAAGAAGGCGCCTGAGGGCCTAATTCAAATCCCGCGTCGCCAGAGAGGCGATGGCGAACCAGAAGGCGATTCAACAAATCGCCAAAGATAACGACATTGCCCAGACGCAAGTCAGCACGACTCGAACGTAAAATCGGGCAACTCCTCATCGAGAAAGAATTTCTTGAGGGAAAGTGCAAGGAGCTGGGAATCGGCACGAGCGAAAAGCGCTGATCACACCGAACCACCCCAAGCGCTCAGTTCGACGTCAGTGCAAGCTGCTCGATGTGAATCGAAATTGTCTTAAAAAAACACCCGGTAAAATACCTCGTAGCGACACTGAACTTGTCGCCCTTATCGACGAAATTTACATGGAGTGTCCCTTTTTTAGACAACGCCAATTGCGAAATGAACTCCAAAAACTGGGACATCGTATTGGACGTAGCCGAATCCGTCGGCTCATGAGGATCATGGGCATTGAAGCTCTCTGCCCCAAGCCATCGACCAGCAAGTCTTCACCAGCGCATAAAAAATACCCCTGCCTACTTCGAAACGTCGGAGTAACAGAAGTTGATCAAGTGTGGTGCACCGACATCACCTATATCCCGATGCCACGAGGACACGGTTACCTCGTTGCGATCATGGACTGGCATAGCCGAGCGGTGCTCGCGTGGGAGGTCAGGATGGACGGTAAAGGTCGCTGGATGGACAACGTGCTTATCGAGCGCCTCTGGCGAAGCGTCAAATACGAGAAGTTGAGACTTTGGAGCTACGAGACGGTGGGCGAAGCCTCGCAACTCGTGTCGGATTGGATGGAGTTCTACAACCATCGCCGGAGCCACACAGCGCTAGGAGGCTAATCACCGTGGGTGGTCTACGAACCCGAAATCACGACTGCAACCGCGGCATAAAATCCAGCCCCACAGACTAGCTCGATCATCAATAAGCCCAAGAATTTACTGGCTACAAAAACGGGACCACTTCAAACCTAGTCCGACCGTTCATGAATTTGTAATCTGTGCTATTCCCAGAACTTCTGGATTCATGCATCGCCATGGACGCTGCAGCGGGAATGATTGGTGACATTTCACAAAGAGAAGAGCAGCACTGCTATGAGACGATCTTCGTGGAGATTTAAACCTTCCGATTAAGCTCAGGGTAAACGAAAGATTTCTTTTCCTTTCGTGGTTGTTAACCTATCCGGGATTTCCTTCGTAATTCCCCACACCTTGAGCCAACTGCATTCCATTATTCGCTTTCTGAGCACTCTGGCCGCGGCTTCGCCCGTTTTAGCCGCTGTCCCGGACTTTCGACAGCAGATCCAGCCTATCCTAGAAAGTAATTGCGTGCGCTGTCATACAGCATCGAAAATCAAAGGTGGGCTGCGAATGGATACGCATGAGAAATTCTTGGAAGGCGGAGATACTGCTGAAGCTGTCGTGCCGGGCAATTCCGCAAAGAGCGAGCTTTTGGTCCGAATCCATTTACGCCCGATCGACGAAGGAGTGATGCCGGATGAAGGAAGGGCTTTAAAACCCGAGGAAGTCGCCCTTCTGGATGCTTGGGTCGAAGGTGGTGCAAAATGGCCTAAAGGCGTGACTCTCACCGAGCGGAAGCCGGAAGCGCCCAAACGGGTGGCCCTGCCACAGAAGGCCCCTCGCTCGAACATCGAGGCTGCGGCGATGCTCGACGATATCCTGCGGCGAGAAAATGCCGGCACCGGAGTCGTCACCACGCAAACTCTCAATAACGCGGCCTTTCTCCGACGATCCACCATCGACCTCATCGGCCGGATTCCGACGATGAACGAAGTTAGGGAGTATGAAGGCTGGGGCGAAAATCGCCAGACGAAGCTCATTTCAAAACTCACCTCCCAGCCACGCTTCGCGGACCGCTGGACGGTCTTCATGGCCGACATGTTACGAGTCCGCTCCAACGTTACCGGAGGCAATCAATTACTCGCCTATCTCCACGGATCTATCGAACAGAAAAAACCCTACGATGTCTTGGTTCGGGAACTCATCAGCGCCTCAGGACGGGCCAATTCGAATCCGGCAGTCGGATATATTTTGGGCGATGATGCCCAACCCATGGAACTCGCAGCTGCCACCGCACAAATTTTCCTTGGAGTTCAGATCGGCTGCGCGATGTGCCACGACCATCCCTTCGATGACTGGGCCCAGAAGGATTTCTACGACCTCGCCGCCTTCTTTGGAAAAACCAAAAAGATGGAGAGCCGACGCCGTGGCGGGTCAGTCTACACCACGGAAGGAAACGAAATGACGGTCCTCTGGCCGCCCGAGGATAAGGCCGAAACTCGTGACCGCAAACCAGTCAAGCCACGATTCCCCTTCCAGTTAGGCCACTTCGAAAAAACTCCCCACCACATCCAACGCTTTGAAGCAGTTCGTCTCTCGCAAGAGCAGGAGAACTCCACCGATGATAATACCGCCTCCCTCGACGCCCTCCTCGATTCCGTCGAACCGAATATCGGACGGCCCAGTGATCCGGTGCTGGAGGAGGCTAAAAAGGAAAGCCAAAAGCTCAACGTCCATGGCGACCTCTACCGCTCCAGCGAACTACGCGATCAACTGGCGCAACTCATCACCGATCCCCGCAACGACTACTTTGCCAGGGCCTTCGTCAACCGCGTCTGGGCCGAATTGATCGGTCACGGTTTCGTTGAACCGCTCGACAACTTTTCCGACTACAACGGACTCCATCATCCCACCACGCTCGACTTCCTCGCGCAAGAGTTCATCGCCAGCGGCTATGATTTCCGGACTCTGATACGGATCATCACCCTCTCCGACGTCTACCGCCGCTCCGCCCTACCCGCCGATACTCCCTTCGAATTACGCGAAAAAAGCGAATTGAATTTCGCTGCTGCCCCGTCGCGCCGGATGCTCGGAGAAGTTCTCTACGACAGCATCGTCGTCGCCGGACACCTCGAGGATTTCAAATGGCCAAAAGGTGCGAACAACAAACAAGTCTCCCGTGAGATCCAGATCGCAACCGGAGAATTTACGATGGTCGAAGCAGGAGACGCAGAGAAAGTAACGACGATGGCCGGGTCACCCGCAATGCGCGGTGACGGATACGACCTCGAATCATCACTGAAGATCGACTTCAGCTCTATCCTCAGCAGTAAGGAGCAAACCGAACTCGCGTCGATGCGAGAAAAGTCCAACGAGCAAATCAAGGCCGAGGAAATGGCAGCGATACAAAAGGACGAGCAGCGTAAGGTGATAAAATACAAAACCGAGACGATCACCGAGACCGTAGATGACAATCCACGCTTTGACAGCGCCATGCGCATGGCCACCCCCGCTCCGCCCGCACATTTCCTCCGCGTCTTTGGCCAACCGGCCCGCACTGGGCTCGGTGAATTCCGCGATGAAGCATCCTCACTGCGCCAACAACTCATGATGCTCAACGGTCGCATGACTCACGAAGCCTCCCGCGTCGGCACCTTGGAACCCCTTCATCACCTCCTGAAAAAAGACCAAGACCTCGCCATCGATTGGGCATACCAAGAAATTTTGACTCGCCTCCCAACTCCTGACGAAAAATCCGACGCCCGCACCATCGTCGATGACCATTCCCAAGGCATGGCCGACCTCCGATGGGCCCTTATCAACTCCAACGAATTCCGCTTTCTCCCCTAGTTTCATCTCGCCTCAAAAAATGTCCTGCAACGATTACCAAATCAACCGCCGTCGCATACTGAAAACCTTCAGTGCGAGCCTCCTCGGCATGCCCATCAGCCAACTTTTAGCCCAAACCACTCCCAACAGAGCTCAGGCCGAGCATGTCATTCTCTTTTGGAACAGCGGTGGCATGAGTCACCTCGACACGTGGGATCCTAAGCCCGGCCGCAAGGTTCAGGGCGAGTTTAATCCCATCAAGACCTCTGTGGATGGCATGGAGATCTCGGAAATTTTTCCGCAGCTTGCAAAGCAAATGCATCACGGCGCGCTCATTCGTTCCATTGCCGGAACCAATGGCGACCACGGCCGGGCGCAGTATGAACTCCAAACCGGATTCAACCAATCGCCCAACATCATGCACCCCGGCCTAGGCTCATTGGTCGTGCACGAACGCGAACCACTCGGTGACCTTCCAGCTCTAGTCAGCATCAGCGGTCAACCGGCCCGTGCCGGTTATCTCGGGCAACAGTGTGAGGCCTACTTTGTCGGCCGTCCCGGCCAAAAAGACCCCTACCTCGCCTTTCCCGAAGGCATCAGCCACGCCCGTGGAATGCAACGTCTCCAGATCCTCGAAAAAATGAACGCTCGCACCTCCGGCGAGAAAGGATCAAAGGAACTAAAAGCTTCCCAGACCGCCTTAAAAGACGCCGTTAATCTCATGGAGAGCCCCGCCCTCAAAGCCTTCGAACTCGAAGACGAAGATCCCAAAACAGTCGCTAAATACGGTGACACCGAGTTCGGACGCGGAGCCTTATTGGCCCGACGCCTCGTCGAAAAAGGAGTCCGCTTCGTACAAGTCAACCGCGGCGGCTTCGACAATCACGGTAACATTTTCGACGCCATGCGCAACCACGGCGCCGCCATGGACCCCGCCATCGCCTCCCTCCTTTCCGACCTCAAGGCGAACGGCATGCTCAGTAAAACGCTTGTGGTAGTCCTCAGCGAATTCGGCCGCACCCCCCGTATCAACGACGGCGGCGGACGCGATCACTGGGCTCGCTGCTTTAGCGCCATGATGGCCGGTGGCGGTATCAAGGGAGGTTCCATCGTCGGTGCCTCGGACGAAGACGGCATGGCTCCCGCCGAACGCCCGGTCAAAGTTTCTGACCTCCACGCCACCATGTGCCATGCCCTTGGAATTAAACAAGATAAGGAACTCTTCACTCCCCAAGGCCGCCCGATGCGCGTCGTCCCGAAGGGAGCGACTCCCATCCACGAACTGTTCGCTTGAAAAATATGAGTCACTTCATCGCTCGCCTCCTTCTCCCTTTTCTCCTCGCCCTACCACTCCTCGCCCAATCGCGGAAACCCCTTGAGCGCGGCTCCATCATCGAGGACCGCGCGGCCCGCAAGCTCTTGCAAGCTGGCGATACCCGCCTTGAACTTGGGGAAAACGAAAAGGCCCTCGAAATCTGGAAATCAGTGGTCGAACGCTACCCCCGCAGCAAGATCCGCTTCGAAGCCCACCTGCGCCTCGGTGATCATCTCCTCAAGGAAATCAAGGACTTCGACAAAGCCCGCCTCCACTACGAAGCCGCCGCAATCGAAAGCAACGAAAATGATGAAAAACGCGCCTACGCCTTCCTGAATACCGGCACCTGTTTCTACGAAGCCGGTAACTACGGTAAGTGCTTCAGCATCATGCGTGACGTCATTGAAAAGTTCCCAACCTCTCCCGAAGTTAATGAAGCCTATTACTATATAGGCCTCGGTCATTTCAAACTGGACCACTACAGCCGGGCAATCGAAGCCCTCGAAAAAGTGGGCACCGCCCTCTCATCCCAAGACTCGCTTGTCGAAAAAGTCGAGGCGGGCAAACGCCTCTATGTGAAGATCGATGATCAGGACTTCGCCATCCTTGAACCAGGCACCCGGATCGAGGTCCGTTGCCGCACCAAAGGCGGTGACGAAGAAACCCTCTTCTGTGATCCAGTCGGACGAAATGCGGGCATCGCCTTGGGCCGCATCCCCACTCGCCTCGACAAAGCAGTGCCGAACAACGGAACTCTCGAAGTCCGCGGAGGTGACAAAATCACCGTCACATACATCGACGCCCACACCGCCGAGAAAAGCTTCGACGAAAAACGCCTTAAAGAAGTTGTCGTCGTAGGCAACGGAGTCGCCAGCATCACCGATGGTTCCTATTTCCGCGACCTCCCCGCCGCCGTCCTCGGAAAATCACTCCACCTCCAGGTCACCGACGCCGATCACGATACCACCGAAGGAGCGGACATGATCGAGGCCACGATCCAAATCTTTCGACCTAAAAAGGCTGACGAAATCGACGATGAACTCGCCAAGCGTGTCGCCAGCGGCGAGCTCACCGAAGGACCGGAAGGCGAAGATATCAAATCGCAAATCGATCCGCTCCTCATGGTCCGCGCAGTCCCCGTGACTCTGCGGGAACAAGAACAAAAAGGCACCTTCCGCCTCGCCATCCCACTCCGCCTCGGCACTGCCAAAGATACCCTCACCGGCGAACCCGGCCAGACAATCCGCCTGATCTATCGCGACGACCAAAATCTCAGCGA
The DNA here is from genome assembly GCA_905182405.1 of Akkermansiaceae bacterium. Taxonomy (GTDB): domain Bacteria; phylum Verrucomicrobiota; class Verrucomicrobiia; order Verrucomicrobiales; family Akkermansiaceae; genus SW10. The sequence continues at coordinate 627,200 of CAJJBQ010000002.1, forward strand.
GGGCGCAATCGTTCGTACTGCTGAAACTAGGATTATTGAAGGCAACCTCGGCGAAGTCCGGGTCACCCGCACCGATATTTCCGACGAGGAACTCCGCCTGAAAACCCAACTCCGAACAGCCTCGGCCCTCACCGAGGTCGGCAACTACTACAAGGAATTCGGGCTCAACGATAAAGCCGACCTGAAATACACCGAGGCCCTCGATGTCTGTGAAGAGATTCACGCACAAGCCCGCGAGGTCGGCGGCAAGCTCCTCGAGGAAACCTACGTGCAACTTTGGCGAATCTACTTTGCGATGGATAAACTCGATCTGGCCCTCGGCATGAGCCGACGCCTCCTCAACGAATTCCCCGCCAGCTCCTTCGTGGATGAAGCGATGTTGCAACAAGCCCACGTCGAACGAATGCGTGAGAACTTCCCGCGTGCCATCAGCCTCTACTCCAGTATTGCCAAGCTCCCTACCAGCTCATTGCGGGGCGAAGGCCAATTTTTCACCGGCGAATGTTACGAAGAAATGGCGCTGAAGGCCACCGCCGGCCAATCCGCGCAGCTCTTCGAGAAGGCCTTCCTCGCCTACCAGAAAGTTTACGAACAATTCCCCGACTCCGGCCGGGTCGGAGACTCAGTCGCCAAAATGGCTGCCTTTTATTACAAGAAAGAAGACTACGCCCGGGCCATCGATGTCTTCGAAAACGTCCTTTCAGACCACCCCGACGCGAACTTCCTCGACGTCATCCTCTTCAACTACGGTCGCTGTCTCTACAAACTCAAACGCAAGCCGGAGGCTCGCCGCAAGTTTGAACAACTCATCAACAACTACCCCGAAAGCGAGATCGCCTCGGAGGCCAATAAAATCGTCGAAGCGCTCAAAAAAGCAGGATTTTGAAAACACTCATTCCCCATCTCGCCCTCGTTCTAGTTTTCGCACTCATGGTTCCGGTCCAGGCCGACCAAGCTGCTGACCTGGAAGCCAAGCTCAAAGAGACCGCCGAGTCCTCACCCACCGGAGCGAAGCTAATGAGCGAACTCATCGATCTCTATTGGAAAAACGAACAAGTCTTCGGACTCATCCGGACCACCGGAAAGTTCGCGCGCACCCAGACCGAAAATCCAGAACGGGCCCCCATGATGCTGAAGCTCATCACCGGCTACGCCGTCACCGCCCGCCACGAAGACGTCATCGTGACCGGACGGCAATTCCTCGAAATTTTTCCGAAACATTCCCTAATCAACAAAGTCCGCGATCGAATCGCCACCGCCTATGAACATACCGGTCGTGACAACCTCGCCGCCGCCGAACGTCTTGTGATCTGGCAAAACGGCGGCACAACCGATCAAGGTGTCAACGCCCTGCGCTTGTTTATCCAAGCCAACAACGGAACCACCTACAAAAAAGCCTCTTCCCTCGCGGTCGCGATGCTCGCCAAGCTCCCCGCTGAACCTCTCCTTACCGGCGTGGGTTTTCAAGGCATGTATGCCGCCGAGAGGTCCGAGCAGTGGGCCGAGGGCTTGCAAATCGCCAAAGCTCTTGTGCGTCGTAACGCTCCGCTCAACGCGATCACGAAACGTGAACTTTGGTTCAAAACAGGACGCTTTCAGTCCAGCCTTGGACAATTTGAAAATGCCATCCAATCATTCCGAAAAGCGCTCACTCCCGGTCACGATGACATTCACCGAAGTCTCGTCGAGGCCATGATTAGTGCGGCCAAAGCCCCCTCGGAAATCGAGACCGAAGCCCGCCGCTACCTCGCCGCCTATCCGCACCACGAGGATCGCTACGCCCCCCTTACCCGCGCTGCCGAGGCCGCAGCCACTGCAAAGGACACCACTCGCGCACTCGCCATCGCGGAAGATATTCTCCTCCAAAATATCATCATCAGCGACCTGCCCCGGACCTACGTTCGCTGGTGTGGTGAGAACCTCAAACGCGCAGAGCAGGGTCTCCTTAAGCTGGTCGGCCAGAACCCTAACGGAGCAGGTCCGATGCGTGCCGTCCTTGCCCTCGATGTCTATCGCGACGGCCTGAAGGACACCGCCAAAGCCAGACGCATGGCGCTCGAATATCTCGCAAAATCTCCCAGCTCCGATGGCTGGTCCGAGGAAATCACGAGCTTCCTTTATAAATCCGCGACCGGTGAGGAAACTTTCCGAAAAAATCTCGCCGCCGTGAGTGCCAGCGCGAAAGCCTTCCCACACCTCGAGGGATTCCAGGACCGTGTCTGGAAACGTGCGCCAAAGGACAAACAACGTAATCGCACTTGGCAGGCCGCAAAGAAGACCCACCAGAACGATTCCGCGACAAAGCTCTGGAAGAGCACCCGCGAAAACGGGGGTAAATCCGGACAAGCGTGCCAACAGCTCCTCCAACAAAAACTCAACAAGGAGCAACGGCACCTCGTCTTGGCACGCCTGGCGTATGTCTACCGGCATCACCTCGGCGGTAAATCGAAGGCCAGCTCCGCGATGCACTACGAGAATCTTTGCAAAGAATTCCCCAAGGACCTCAACGCTGCCGAGCAATGGCTCGAAGCCGCCGCCTACACTCAGAAAGAAGAAGTCGCGACCACTAAGCTCACCGCTGCAAAACACCTCCTCTCCATTTCCGCTGCTCCGTCCCACTACGACACCTGGTATCGCCTCGTCGAGACGAAGGACGAGGAAATCATCCGGAGGGCGATCCCTTGGATCACGCAATCGGCAAAGCAAAGCAAAAACAACTCCGCCCACTGCACCCGCATTGGCGATATCATGAACGAACTCGGCATGAAAACCGAAGCGGCCGCATGGTGGAAGTCGCACATGGATCTGGACCCCAACGATCCGGAATACGTGTCTTGCGCACGTCGCCTCGCCTCAATCCTCGGGCCAGCGGCTGCCCAAACATTTCTCAAGTCCCGCGCCGCTGCCGACACCGACCACCACGGAACCTATGCTGCTGACTTCGCTAATTTACTCTTCCTCGCCGATAATCTCGACGCAATGGCATCGCTCCTCAAGAAATCCCGTAACCGCGCCGACCAGGATCCCTTCCGCCCCTGGGGAATGGGCGAATGGCCGGCCCGCACTTGGTTGGAAACCGCCCGCAATGCCAAGCCCGAAGACTGGCCGACGGATAAGAAAAACCGCGTTTTTGGTATGGTCCGCGATCTCCGCCTCGGCCGAGTCAGCACCGAAGCCGGAATGGAACTCCTCGCCAACAAACCAAAGTCAATCGACCGCCTCCTCCACACCCAAAATCTCATTCAACAAGCCGACCAGCACCACGAATCATGGAAACGCATCTATCCCTATGCCCAGGCGGCCCTCGCCCGGGAGGACCTGGAGCTCGGTGCCACCATTCTCAACGGCCTCCTCAACACAATCCGCTCGGTCGGCAATGCCGAAACAACAGCAGCCCGCAACCTCCTCCGCAAGGCCTACGGAAAAATGGGAAGCCTGAGTGCGGACATTCCTGCCGACAGCCCCATCGCCCCCCTCTTGCAAATCATCCTCCACCGCCGCCTTGGGGAAGCCGAACTTTCCGAGCAAGCTTACTACGCGAACAAGGAACTCTTCGACAAACACCGTGATGAACTGCCGGTCGAACTCCTCCTTTTCGGAGCGAAGATTCACATCGCCCAAGGAACTCCAGAAGACCACGCCCGAGCCGAGGACATCCTCCGAGGCTGGATGATCAAATTCGGCGAGTCTAAAAAGGTCGACATTCGCGACAAGTCCCGCGTCCAACTCCTCCTCGCCCGCAACTACCAAAGGGCAAGACAGTTCGATATCGCCCGTGCCGAATTCACGACCGTCATGAACATCTACAAAGATCAACCCGAAGCCATCGAAGCCCGCTTTGGCATCGGTGAAACCTATATGGCGCAACGAGTCTATGACCAAGCTGGGGAAATATTCACCGACCTCTCGCAAAACCTCAATCCGGCAATCGCAATCCGCGCCAACTTCCTCCAGGGAGTCCTCGCGATCCGTCAGGACGATAACCAAGAAGCCCGCAGGATCTTCCTCACCATCCTGGAGCAAGCCCCCGATGCCGAACTTGCCAACGAAACACTCTACAACCTCGCCGAAGTCTATGGGATCGAACAACGCTTCCTGACCCAACTCGAAACGCTCCGCACCGTCGGACGCCTCGGTCAGGAATCAAAGCTCTGGCACACTCCCGGCAAGGCCCTCTCGGTCGTGGTACAAGACCCCGACCTCGGCATCAGCCGCGGTGACACCCGCATCCCGGTCGTCGTCCGCACCAACCCTGGAAATGATCGCGAGGAATCCTTCCTCACCAGCGGAGGCGCTGGCAAAGGAATTTTCCTCACCGAATTCCCAACCATCCTCGGCCAAGCAAATACCGGTGATGGCGTCCTTCAGGTCACCGGTGGCGACGTCATCACGGTAGACTACCCCGAGGAGTTCAAAAAGCAGTTCCAATTCGAATTCCTCAGCAACACCCGCCTGCGCATCGCCTCGGACGGATCGCTTGAAATCGCCAGTAGCGAGATCATCAACGAAGATGACGCGTCCTTCACCGACACCCTAAAAAAGGAAATTGCCGGCAATCAAGAAGAGCAATCACGCTCCGCATCCCGACCAAAGAATCAGGTCAAACCCGGTAACTTGATTTACCTCCAGGTCAAGGACGGCGACCGCGACCTCACCGCCGCCCAGGACAAGGTCAGCATCAAGCTCGCCTCCTCCAGTGGTGACGAGGTCCAGCTCATGATTGAGGAAGAGAGCCTTCACGGAGGAGTCTTTCTCGGCATGGCCCGCACCGGTGAGCTTCCAGCAGGGGCCAAAGCCTCCGACTCCGCGCTCGACCACAGCCCGCTCATGGCAATCGACCATTCTCTCGACACCGCCTGGCGCAGCGAACCGGATGGCGCGGCCCCGAAATCGCTCTCGGTCGACATGAAGGAACTCCGCCCGACTGAGTCGATCATCCTAAGCTCCCCGCAGGCCGAACAAGAAGCTCCAGTTCGTATGCAAGTTCGCGGTAGCCACGACGGACGGTTTTGGTTCAACCTCGCCGCCTTTCCTCCTGCAGACCCTGCGCCCCCACTCAAATTTCCGGAGACCGGGATGCACCTCCGCGTTTACAAAACGCCCTCCAAGAACTTGCGAGAGAAGTATTCCTGGAAAGAGATTGTCGATCTGGTCCAAAAGGTCGAGCCCAGCGAAATCAAGAAGGTCGACACCCTTTCGTGGCAAGCGCCCGAAGAAGGGACAGACGCTTACTTTCTTTTGTGGTCCGGCCCCTTCGTGCAAGAACGCGCGGGTGCCATCCGAATCGAAGTCTCCGGCCGCAACACCGCCGTCATGTTCAACGGACACCTCGAACTTCCCGTCGGCGCCGGAGAACAAAGCATCGACATCTTCGCTCCCCGTGGCGTGCATGACCTAACCATCCTCACCATCGCTAGCCCCGAGGTGAAGTCCGTCGAAGCTCGCCGCGCCCGCGAAAACCGACAGTCATCCGCCATCACAATCCGTTCCTTCGGCGCCGCCGACTTCAACCCCGCCGCCGATATTCAAAAATTCACCCCCACTCCACCTGCCAAAATCAAACAAGAGGAAAACCGCTGGACACTCTCGATGCCGTTACGCGAGCTCCGCTACCTCGATTTCGAATTCCTCGAATACCGTGGCGAGGCCATCGCGATCAACAATGTCGAAATCAATGGAGGCGGCAATAAACATATGCCGCCAGCAGCCGACGTCATGGAACTCGCCCGCAATACGATCCTGGAATTGGCCCCGGGCGATACCGTCACTGTTTCCTACCTTGATGAACTCACCGCAGGAGCCGAACAACGCAACCGGCTCCTCAAACAATCGCTCACCGCCACCTACTACAACGGCGAAATCACCCCGATCAGTTATGACTTTGCCCGTAATGGTGACGGATCGGTAAAAGGATCCCGCAAGGAACTCCTCCGCATCGAGCCCGGTGAACGGATCGTCGCCGAGGTCGTCGATTTCGATTTTGATATCGGGCTCGAACGGGACCAAGTCGAAGTCGAGGTTCAGATCAATGCTGATCCGCCCTTCAAGCTCACCGCCACCGAAACTGGGGCCTCGACCGGGGTCTTCCTCGCCGAAATCGACACCGCCGCCGAAGCCGCAGACGCAGACGGCAAAGTCGTCGTCAAAAAAGGCGACAAGGTCTACCTTCGCTACAAGGACACTCAGAACATCTTCCCCGGTCACGCCTTCTATCGAGAGACCACCGTCCTCCTCAACGAACCGACGGAAGCAAGCATTCAAATTGTGGACAGCGAAACGCCGGTGGAAGGAGTCCCGCGAATCATCCCCATCGAGAGCCCTCGTCCCGACGACTTCGTCAGCAAGGTCGAATACCGGCTTCCGCTCACCGTGGAAGTCATCGATCCCGACCAAGCCCAAGATTCTCGCAGCACCGTTCTCGTCGATGTCGTCACCAGCCAGGGCGCCAAAATCCAAGTGCAATGCGTCCTCTCCCGCGCCTTTGCGGTCGATGATGAAGCGCTCGCGGAAGCCCGTAACCCGGCCCTCCTGGAAGGACGCTTCGTGGGACAAATCCCTCTCCTCCTCGGTGGTCTGGAAAGCGCCACGATTGTCCCCGCCGACGGTTCCTTACCCAGAGGAGGACTCGGAAAAATCATCCTTCCGATCGATAACGATCCTGAAGCAGCCCTCGACGATGGCTCCGACAAAACAACGGCCCCGCTTACCGTGCTCAGCGTCATCGGTAGCGACACCTTCACTGCCCGATACACTGATGACTCCCGACCGGATGGCGCGCAGACCTCACTCAAAGCATCTGCCGCCCTCTTCTCAGCCGCCACCCTCCAGATCACCGATCAGGAGTATTTGGAACCAGCCGAGATCGCCCACGTCGGTAAAAAAATCTTCCTCCGCCTCGAAGACCCCGACCTCGACATTTCCAGCGATCGGGACAAAGCCCTCATCCGCATCGTCACCGCCAGCGGCGAGGACGAGACCATCGAGCTTGAGGAAACCCTCACCCATAGCGGCGTCTTCAGCGCCTCCTTTCCGCTGCTCGCCCAAGCAAAACCCACCGCCGGAAACTTCAAGGGACGCATTGAAGCCTTCTTCGGGGATGAAATCACCGTTGGATATCTCGACAACGTCCCGCAAACCCCGGACGGCCGACCCCTCATCGAACGGATGATCCCGGTCGCGATCGGCACCAATGGCGTCATGGCTGCCTTCAGCAAAGTTTACAAGGACGAGGAACTCGCCATCCAGACCCAGTTCCACATTGCCGAAAGCTACTTCGAGCTCTTCAAGAGTCACCGCAGGCTCAAGCACGACGAAGAAGCCGCCGCCGACCTAGCCTCCGGCCGTCGGATCCTCCGTGAACTCAAAGACGATTACCCAAATCCCAAATACGCTCCGCGCGTCTCCTACCTCCTCGGTCAGTTCGCCCAAGAAATGGAAGCTTGGGACGAGGCAATCGCCGCCTACGGATCCATCGTCCGAAACCACCCCGGCCACAACCTCGCCCCGGATTCCCAATACAAGCTCGGCCAATGCCACGAGGAAGCAGGCGAACTCGACGAAGCCCTCGAAGCCTACGTCACGCTCGCCGGCACCTACCCCAAAAGCCCCCTCATCGCCAACGTCATGCTCCGCATCAATGAGCACTTCTACCGTGAAGGAAGACCACGCAGTGGCCGCCTCGGTCGGCTCAAAATTCCTCGAGCGTTTCCCGAACCACGAATGGACCCCAAAGATGGCCTTCCGCATCGGTCAGTGCCACTACAAGCTCGAGGACTTCGCGAAAGGGGGGAAATCATTCGACGCCTTTGCCAAGCGCTTCCCGGAGCAGGAACTCACCGCCCAAGCCCTATTCTGGGCCGGCGAAAGCTACCGCATGGGCAAGGACATTCCCAACGCCTTCCGCCGCTACAACCGCTGCCGCTGGGACTTCCCCGAAAGCGATGCCGCCAAATACTCCCGTGGCCGCCTTGCTCTTCCCGAGCTCTTGGCCCAATTTGAAAAAGAAGCAAATCTCGACGAATAACCGATGAACCAGTCCAACTCCACTCTCGCCGCCAGCTTCTTCGAGACCGGCGCGCTCAAACTTCTCCTCGAAGGCGGCCTCTTCATGTGGCCCCTCCTCGCGCTCCTCATCCTCGCCATCGCGGTCATCATCGAACGCTATCGTAGCCTCAAGCTCCTCGAAACCGACGCCAGCGAACTCCGCGAAAAAGTCGTCAACCTCCTCTCCGAAGACAAGGTCGAGGAATCGCTCCAACTCTGCGACGCCGCCAGAGGCCCCGTCCCCGCCGTCCTCTCCAGCGGCCTCCGTAAATACCTCGTCCTCCGCCGCCTCAACTACGATCAGGCCCAGATGGAACAGCAGGTCATCAAGAGCATGGAAAACTACGGAGTCAACATCGTCGCCGCTCTCGAAAAGCACCTCCCGATCCTCGCCACCATCGCCTCGGTCGCCCCCATGCTCGGCTTCCTCGGCACCGTGCAAGGAATGATCGTGGCCTTCGGAGACATCGAAGCCAACATTGGTACGCAAAACATCGTACAAGCCGCCGCCTCCGGCATCCGCGTCGCCCTCCTCACCACCGCCTTTGGCCTCATCGTTGGCATTCCCGCTTACATGGCCTTCAACTACTTCACCGGCGTCATCAACGACTTCGTCCTCCAGGTGGAATCCTCCGCTGCCGAACTCATCGAAGTCGTCACCCTCCGCCTCACTCTCGACAAGGGCTCCTCATGAAACTGAAACGCGGCAAGATGCTCATCGATCCGCCGGCTAGCGCCAGCTCGGACATCGCTTTCATCCTCATCATTTTCTTCCTCGTCTGCGCCGCCGTGCAGCCGGAAACCGGCCTCGCCCAGGTTCTTCCGAAAACCGAGGAGAAAAAGGAACAGCAAGAACAGAGCAAAAACATCGAGGTCTCCATCACCCCAACCAGCATCGTCCTTAACGGCAGCCCGCTCCAACTCCCCGAGTTTACCCTACGCCTCAACGCCGCCCTCCAAAAAAAGACCCGCGATACCGACCGCGTCGTCGTCGTGAAGAGCGCCCCCAATACACCCTACCCGATCTGGATCCGCGTCTCCCAGGTCATCGAACAGGCCGGAGGCATCCTCACTCTTGAGTTGGAATCCAAACGCACCATCACCGTCGAATGAAACTCCCCCGCAAAAAATTGACGGCCTCGGTCCCGGCCTTCGCAATGGGCGACATCGGCTTCCTCCTGCTCATCTTCTTCGTCATCCTCGCCCGGGCCCAGGACGACAGCCACATCCAGTGGCAACCCGCCAAGCTCGCCGATATTAAAATGGCCGCCGCACCCCTCGCCTCTGTCGCCATCGACTCCGGTTTCAAGGTCTACCTCGACGGTAAGGAAATCTCCCCCGACGAACTCGCCAGCTCCCTCTCCAGCGTCCTCGGCGACACGCCCGCCGGCCAACGCAACGTCTTCCTCAAAGTTCACAAAGAGGCCAAAGCCTCCCACTTCGAACCCGTCATCGCCGCCATCAGTGAAGCCGGTGGCGACCTCGTCCACATTCTCGAACCCGAAGAAACTTCTCCCACCCGATGAAAGGCCAATCAAATAACACCGACGCATCACGTGAGTCCATGGCCAGCACCAAGGCCGACCTTCGCGAGCTCAAAACCAACTCCAGCGCCACCGTCCAGGAACTGCAGGAATTCCTAAGCCAGCTGCGAGGCAAAAGCCCCCAGGAAATGCTCGGCGTCGTCGCCTCCAGCCAACTCTTCCGCGCTACCATTCTCTCCATCATTCTCGTCACCGGAACCATCTTCGCCCTCACCGCCTTCCCCTACTTTTTCGGGGAAGAACCCACCCCTGACTCCGAGCCCGTTACCAAGGCAATCTCCGCCCCACCGACGCCAGCTTCTTCCGTCACTGATCCAAAAACCACCGACCCAGAAAAACCGGTCAATTTGGCCCCCCTCGGCGTCAACGACCAGCTCCCCGCTCCCCCGAACACGAATCCCCTCGAGGACAAAGGAGATAATTTTCTGAAGGATCTGGAGTAGCCGAAATTCGCGATCTGCCACTCGGATGCTCACTCAAGCGAAACGCCCCATCCTATTGACCGGAGTCTACGCGGTCCTCTGGTGTCTGCTTTGGATCGATGCCCATGCCTGGTTCCGACTGGGGATGTGGACCCTCACAATCGGATTCTTCTCCGCCCTTCCGCTCTGCTCCTACTGGATCCGCCGCCAGCGTCATGCTAGCGCTGTCGTTCGCCGCGCCGTCCTCAGCATTTGCTACCTCCCCCTCTGGCAACTCCTGGCCCATCTCCCCCTCCTCAACTTCTCCTACTCCCTCGCCGCCTCCCTAATCCGATTCGGCACCGCCGGAGCCTTTTTCCTCGGGCTGGCTTGGGCCGTCTGGTGGATCGACCGCGAAACAAAACGCGCGCCGAAACCAAGCAAAACAAATACCAAAAAGCGCACTTGGGACCCTCGCCAACTCGTGGCCTGGTATTTTGGCAACAAGAACAACAAGCTTCGCCAATCCATCTTTACTCTCCTCACCTACACTTGCCTCTTCGGCATCATGACTCTCATCCTGACCCGCCTCTCTGGCTGCAGCCTCTACGAATCGCCACTCGGCGGAGGCGAAGAGACCCAGCTCAAGCAGATCGTCAAAATCCAAAAGGTCATCGATAAGAAATATGTCATCAACCCCTACAGCAGTATCCTCTTCAACCCACCACCGATCGATGACGTCAAACTGGAGGTCCTCGAAGTCACCGAGCACCTCTACAAAATCGGCCAAGGAAAAGGCGATGGCGCCGGCTTCTCTGCTGGCACAACCCGAGGAAAAGTCCGCTTCATCCGCTTGAAATACGACGGCGGCGATTGGGAACAAGACATGGACCGCGGCTCCGACCTCAACCTCCTCACCGAATACGGAGTCCGCACCGGCCACCCCGTCAGCGATCGCCCCGAACCGATGGAGATTGGTCGCCTCAAGAGCTTCCCGGCCCGCAAAAGCCCGCCCATGGTCTACATGACCGGCCAGCAAAACATCAACCTGAGCGCCAAGGAACTTAAAATCATGCGTAGCTACCTCCTCGAGCACCACGGCATGCTTTTCGGCGACAACGGCGGGAGCTCCGGTTGGGAAGGACAGTTCGTTTCCATGATGCAAAAGATCCTCCCCAGAATCGAGCCAATCTCCGTCTACCTCGACCACACGATCCACCGCATTCCCTACCCGCTGCCCCGCCTCCCCATCGTCGCGCCCCACGGTCGCTCCAACGCCCTTGGTTGGGTGGTGGACGGACGGCTCGTCGCCTACTATCATCCAGGCGACATTGGCGACGCCTGGGCCGACGGCCATTCCGGCGTCCCACGCGCAGTGTGGGAATCCAGCTACCAACTCGGCGTCAACATTATTTACTACGCCCACGCCGAATACAATAAATGGCTCGAATCGACAAAGAAGTAACCAGTCCCCTACCAACTCCTATGCCCTCACGCTTCATCATCTTATTCATCTTCACGGCACTGACCTCTCTTACCCACGCGGCCCTCTCCACCATGCAACAAATCCAAGTCGCGACCTTCGAAAAGATGCGCGACGTGGAACGCTATCAGATCAAGATCGCCGAAAAGCATTTCCTCGGCGGCGACTTCAAAATTGCTCTCGCCGAATATGAGAAATTCCTCACCCTCTACGAGAAGAGCCCCGGCGCTCCTTACGCCCAGTTGATGTGGAGCCATACCATGATGAACCTGAAGAAGCCCAAGACAGCGTTGCGCGATGGGTTCCAATCGGTCATCGACTACTGGCCGGAGTCCCACGAAGCAACCATCGCCGCCTATTGCATGGGCGACTCCTACCGCACCATGGGCGAGGTCCAAAGCGCCCAAAAGGCCTTCCGCTTTCTCATCATGGAATACCCCGATCACGAGATCGCGGTCCGCTCCCGCACCGACCTCCTCCACTACGCCCGACTCCATCAGGACATGGAGGAATGCCTCTCGCTTCTCAACCAACTCACCTTCGAAGTGAAGCGCACCGACACCTCCAAAGAGACCTGTATCAAAGCGGCCCACGAACTCGCCGAACTCCATTGTTTTGCCCAGAAACTCGCGGATGGTAAAAAGGCCCTCGCCACCACCTACACCGGTCCCGCCCTCTTTGACCAAGTCTGCAACCTCTCCGCCAAAACCGTCCAACATCTCCTCAAAGAGCCAAAGACCAGGCCGGCCGCCCTCAAGCTCGGTGGCCAACTCCTCGCCACCCTCCGCGCCGAAACACTCGTCCGTCCCGAGCTCGCCAAAGACCTCCTCTACCGGGTCGCCGAACTTCACGGCACCCTCGGACGCCCCAGCGACACCTGGATGGTCTATGAGGAAATCGGCAAACGCTTTGGCCTCGAGGACGGACTCCGCAGTCGACAAGCTACCTGGTTCATCGCCCGAGAAAAACGCGACCAAGCCCGGCGCATTTACGGCGAATTCGACGACAAGGTCACCGGCCAAAAAGCGATCGCTGAAATGTATCTCGAGGAAGGCAAGATCAACGAAGCGATCGAAGTCTACCGCCACCTCCTCGAAATCGACGGCGACCACTCCGGCGACTACTTCTGGTCCATTGCCGGGTGCTACGAAAAACTCTCCGACTGGAAGAAAGCGATCGCCAGCTACCGCCAAGTCGATCGCTTCCCTGCCAACTACTTCGCCATCGCCAAATGCCATCGCCGCCTCGGCGAGCAGAAGGAGGCGATCATCCTCTACAACCAATGCAAAGTTAACGGAAAAGCAGCTCCCGAAGCGACCCTCCAAATCGGCTTCACCTACGAGGAAGCCAAGGACAAAGAAAAGGCCATCCGCACCTTCCAACTCACCTGCAAACGCTACCCAAAATCTGGCCAGGCCAGCAAAGCCCACTCCCACCTCCAGAACAAATACAACATCAACGTCACCCTCGGTGGAACCGAAGAGGATTAGCGCCCCCTTAGTTGTGCTACCCGCGCCACGCCTCCGTCATGCCTTGCCATCTCAAGAAATCACCTCGGCATTCCACTTCTAAAAGTTCCCCATGAGATTACTGGTGAGATCTGTTTTGTCACACCCCTCTTTTCCCCTCTCCGATCTTCTCAAGAGGATCCTCAAGAGCCCCATCTCAAATTCAATTTCTTAGCAGTTACCATAAGCTCGCACGCTTCCCCGCCAATGGATTGGCCACCCACCTCTTCCGCTGCCCATGGCCGATTCACGATCCCGGCGGAAAGAGACTCCTCAGCCTCACCTTGCTCTCGGGAAACTAGGAGATAAATTAAACCCAGTTTAACTACATTAACAAATCCTTCACCACCTTGCCATGAACATCAGTGAGACGATAGTCACGTCCCTGGAAACGGTAAGTCAGTTTCTCATGATCAAACCCGAGAAGATGCATCCAGGTCGCTTGCAGATCGTGGACATGCACTTTATCACGGGCCACTGAGAATCCGAGATCATCGGAGGCTCCATGGGTATAACCACCTTTCACACCACCACCGGCCATCAGCATCGTGTAGCAATCGGGGAAGTGATCCCGTCCCAACACCTTGCCTTTGGAAGTCCGGCCCTCGCGGAAAGGAGTGCGACCAAACTCGCCGCCCAATATAATGAGAGTGTCATCCAGGAGCCCTCGTTCTTTCAGATCTTTGATTAAAGCCGCCACCGGCTTGTCCATGGTCGCGCATTTAGTGGTTAAACCATCACGAATATCTTCTTTGGGGTTGGTGCCGTGGAAGTCCCAACCCCAGTCAAAGAGCTGTACGAACCGCACTCCATCCTCCGCAAGACGTCGCGCCAACAAGCAATTATTGGCGAAACTCGAAGCCCCGGGCTGGGCCCCGTAGGCCTCCAAAGTTTTTGGGGATTCCTTGGAAATATCCATCACTTCAGGCACCGACATTTGCATGCGGAAAGCCAGCTCATACTGAGCCATGCGGGTCAGCGTTTCCGGATGAGCAAAATCCTTAGAGGCCGCCTCATTGAGATCACGTAGAGCATCAAGGCTCGATCGACGCAGACTGCGATTCATTCCCGGAGGGTCGGTCACATAGAGCACAGGGTCCCCTTTCGAGCGACACTGCACGCCTTGATAAACAGATGGAATAAAGCCCGAGCCAAAGGAACTCTTTCCTCCATTGGGCTGCACCCCACTTGAAATCAGCACCACGTAGCCCGGCAAATTTTGATTCTCGGAACCCAGTCCATACGTGGTCCAAGCTCCGAAGGTCGGCCGACCCGGTTGTTGAAAACCGGTGTGGACAAAGAGCTCCGCAGGAGCGTGGTTAAAATGATCGGTCGTCATCGAGTTGATGACGCACAAATCATCCGCCACCTCGTGCAAATGAGGAATGGCATCCGACATCCAGATGCCGTTCTTTCCATACTGCGCAAACTTGCGGGGACTCCCCATCAACTTCGGGGTCCCGGAAGTGAAAGCGAACTTCTTCCCCTTGATATATTCATCCGGACATTCCTGCCCGTCACGCTTCACCAACTCGGGCTTATGATCCCACATATCGAGGTGCGGAGGAGACCCAGTGAGGTGCAAATAAATCACCCGCTTCGCTTTGGCCGCAAACGGAGGAAGTTTCGGAAGGAGCGGGTTACCTGGAGCCTCGAGGGCATGCACGTCCGTGGCCAACATATCGGCAAGGGCCACACCACCAAGACCCATCGAACATTGTTTAAAAAAGTGCCGTCGGGTTTTATATTGGAGACTCTCGAGTTCTGGATTCATCTGATGATAAAGAGTGAAAATTGATAAAGCTTAGATCCTAGCGCTTCATGAGCATCTCATCGAGATTCAATATAATATTGCCGATGACCGTCAAAGTGGCGAGATCAACAACATCGGTGCCCGGAGGGACCGGACCAATTGGGATTGTTGCCATCTGTTTTGCAAGTTCAGAGTCAGCCGCATAAGTGGGGTGGGTTTCTCCAAAGAGTGCCAGCAAGCGAGCTGCCTCCGTCCTGTTTGGTTTACGGGAAAGACAAAGTCGAAAGCCGTAATCTAATCGTTCCTCGGTCGTCGTGCCACCTTCACCCATCATCCGTCGGGCAAGCGCTTGGGCTGCTTCAATGTAGACCGGATCATTTAGCGTCACGAGAGCCTGAAGCGGGGTGTTGGTAGTCCCTCGCCGGACGGTACAAACCTCACGATTGGGCGCTCCAAAAGTGGCCATGGAAGGGTATGGGCTGGAGCGACGCCAGCTGGTATATATCCCCCGACGAAATTTGTCTTCACCAACACTGGTCTTCCAATCAGTTCCCCCGCCGAACGCGGCTTTAAGACCAAGGTTGGGCTGCGGAGGACGCACCGGAGCACCATGCATCTTCGAACTTAATAAACCTGAGACCGCAAGAGCCTGATCCCGAATCATCTCGGCCGTGAGCCTGATCCTAGGACCGCGTGCCACCAAGCGATTGTCAGGATCGCGGGCTGCCATCTCATCCGAGACATGTGAACTTTGCTGATAGGCTGATGACATCACCAAAATCTTAAGAAAGCGCTTCACATCCCATTCCCCTTCCATGAATTCGATCGCCAACCAATCCAACAATTCCTGGTGGGATGGCCGTTCACCCTGCGATCCGAATTCCTCGCTCGTCAAAACAATCCCGACCCCAAACAAACTCTCCCAAAAACGATTCGCAACCACACGAGCAGTCAAAGGATTGTCTTTTCTCACCAACCACTTTGCCATCGCGAGACGATCTCGATCGACACCTTCGGCAAGATCTCCAAAAATTTTAGGAATTCCGGCGGAAACTTCTTTACCCAGACTCAGGTAGCTTCCCCGCAATTGAATATGAGTCTTACGATGCTTTGCCTCCGGCAGATCACGCATCACGGGAACAGACGTCAGCGGCTTAATTCCCACCAGTTGCTTCTTAAGATTATTGATCTTTTTAATGTGAGCGATCGCCTCGGAATTCGACTTGGCGTAGAGGCTCATCAAGGACGCCTTCTCAGCAGCGCTGCGCTTCGAGGAATCCTTCTTGAGGATGTCGATTATGGCTGCTGACAATGCCACGGAAGGACCTTCCGAATCGGCGACCGATATGCGGAACCGACCCAGAGCATGATCGGGGTAACGTTGGAGTAATTTCAGACTCAACTCGCTCCCAGCCAATGGCTCTTCAAGCTCGAGCACAATATGATGATCCTGACCCAGCGCCCCGCCGACCGCCCAACCAGAGCCTTGATCCGTATTACCATCGATGGCAGTGGCAGCTTCGAAAGTAGGTTGATCGTAAGTCGAGGTAGCGTTCGAAAACGATGCCTTGATCTTGCCCGCACTCAACTCGATCTCGTTAATGACAAAATTCCCCGTGCGCCCGGGACCCCCACTCCCCAATTCATCATAAGCCAGGGCCTCGATTTTTAGCGCGGTGATATTCTTCAGCTTACTGGCAGCGATGATGGTATAGTCGTCGGTCGCTGCCGTTTTTCCGCTCATCAAGATCGAACCATCCGCACGCATCTTGAAGGTCGCACCGGAGCTCGCCGTCATCTTTGTGGGCTCGAGCACCTGCCAACTTCCGGCACTCGCCTTCAAGTCCGACTCCCATTTTTCCAGAACCTCGGGATCGTGATTTTTTAAAACAAGCGTCTCTTTTTCGAGCGCCGCGATCATGGCTTCAAGCTCCACTCGATGCTTGGCATTTTCCTGGCCCACCACTTGAATGATCGGAGCTTCATTTCGACGATCGGCATCCTCGGATTGATTGAAGATTGCGAACATTTGAAAGTATTCCTCATGAGTGATGGGATCATACTTATGTGTGTGACATTGGGCGCAGGCCGCTGTCGTTCCCATCCAGGTCGCCATCGTGGTATTGACACGGTCCACAACCGCCGCGTTGCGGAATTCCTCGTCGCTCGTCCCACCCTCGTTATTGGTCTTGGTATTCCGATGGAAGGCCGTTGCAATCAACTGATCTTCGGTCGGGGCCTCAAGAAGGTCCCCCGCAATTTGCTCAACCGTGAACTGATCAAACGGCATATTGGTATTAAACGCACGGATGACCCAGTCGCGGTAAGCCCAGATCGTCCGTCCGGGATCGTCGGCATAGCCCGCTGAATCGGCATAACGAGCCAAGTCCAGCCAGCCCCGTGTCCAGTGCTCTCCAAAGGCCGGTTTCGCCAACAAGCGATCAACCAATCTCGCGTAGGCGTCGGGTCTTTCATCCGTCACAAACGCTTCCACTTCTTCCACCGTGGGAGGAAGTCCCGTCAGATCTAAAGAGACGCGGCGAATCAAGGTGTATCGATCCGTTCCCTCACTCGGAGTGAGCCCTTCCTTCTTCAAGCGGTCATAAATGAAGGAATCAATAGCATTACTCACTTTCCATTTCAGGCTGGCCACCACCGGAACCTTCGGCCGAACCGGCTTCTCATAAGACCAATGAACCTCGTAGTTCGCCCCTTCCTTAATCCATTGCTTGAAAAGCTCAATCTGCTCCTTGGTAAATCGATCTCCTTTTCCCGGCGGAGGCATCACTTCGTCTTCGTCATCCGTAACGATCCGATAAATCAATTCACTGTCTTCAAGATTATTCGGAACAATCGCGGCAAATCCTTTTCGATCATGCAGAGCACCCTCCCGGGTATCGAGCCTAAGCTTCCCCTTTCGATCCTCCTCATCAGGACCATGACAGCGGTAACAACTGTTCGATAACAGAGGACGAATATCGTCATTAAAGCTGACCTTGGCGCGGGAAGCGGGAAGAAAAAGAAAAAGGACGATAAAGGAGCGGAGAATCATCAGGATACAGATCGAGAAAATCGGATAAAATCTTTACGTATTTATTGGGCAGGAAATTTCATAATAAACCGCCAATGATCAAGATTTCTCCCTCGCTGGAATCCATCCATCAACCTTGGTAAAAAGACGTGCCAATGAGGGACAAGTGAAAATCGAGTTTCGTGATCGATCTGGTCAAGATCCGATTTAGTCATTGAGATAACTTGAGAAAAATAAAAATAACGAATCGACAGAACTTTATTAAGAAATCCCTTTTGAATTCAGGTAAAGTCCCCTTGGGGTCGCAACTCTTTGCCGCCCCGTCCCCGGAGAGTCACCCATCCGGTTTATCTTTATTCGCAAATCAAACCTGTCCATCCCTCCCATTTCGTCCCGCCGTCCTTCTCAACCCAAGACAAGAAGACGGATCATAAAAAAACGAACTGGATTTCAAAATCGTTACCCACCAGCGACCCGCCTTCATGAAGCCGGTCGAATCTCTACAAGCCAACATCCCAAGCACTTCTGCCCCTCCCTCGACTTCGAACTCGCGAAGCTTGGACTAGTTCTACGTCTTCCACGACGGGCACAACGAGATTACTCGCAAGAAGGTCGAAGGGTTAGCGAAGGGTATATCCCGTTTGAATCATTCAGAACAAAAAATCCCCGTAACTTTTTCAGTATAGCGAAATCTTAAAGGCTATTGGAATGATCTCCGGCAAACTGCCTAGCAACGAAAATACATTTCATTTCAGAACTAACACCTGGATTATTCACCCTCGCTGCAAGAGGACTCTTTGACCTTCGCAGGTAGCAGGGCCCGCAGGATCCGGCGAAACAAGAACCGCGGCCTACTGCGACGGATCCTAGTCTTCTTCCCTTTCGTAATCTCGTCAGCCTTGGCTCAAGATCTTTTGCCTCAAAGTGTCCGTCCTACTCGGCCACCGACTCGGCCGGCAACTCAACCACCGACTTGGGAAATACGGTCGTCGCTTGCTTTTTCAAGGCTTCAATTTCGGCTTTTAAATTTTCAATTTGTTTTTGAAGAATCGACTTCTCTTTGTTGCCAGCTTCGATCTGCTTCAGCGTCTCAATCGTCTTCTTCTGAGCGGCCAAGACATTTAGCTTCAACTCGCCGACACTCTTTTCTGCGGCGACGAGTTTCTTCTGTTCCCCGCGGTAGCTTTCTTCAGCACTATTCTGTGCTAAGGTGACTTGAGAGATCTCGTTATTTTTTTTGACCAATCCGCCTTCAAGTTCTTCATTCGAAGCATCGAGTTCAATAATTAAGGCACTCATTTGCTCCCTGACCGTCTGATTACCAAAGGGAGTAGTGAGTTCCGTCTCGGAAGGAATTAAGGTAAAGGCATGCACTTTCTGCCCATAAACATAACCCCCGTATCCAAGGGCTGCAGTTCCGCACAAGAGAAACACGGCGTAGACAATACCGCGATCGTTTCCTCCCTTCCCCCAAATCTTGCAGATAAAGCTCAGCGCGAATGATCCCGTGGCTCCGATACCGCACCACATATACTGGCTCCACTCAGCCCCGGAATTTCCTTCAAGCTTCATCAGGACCAATCCGCTCAGCGAAGCCAGCACCGAAGTCATCACGATAAAAAATAGAGCAGTCAGTGTCGCGGGCTTCCATCGCCCAAAAGACAACCAACCCAACACATCAACAATAACCACCATAAAAATCAGTCCCATCGGGAGCAACATCAGGATGGGATGAAGATTTCCAATAAGTTGTGATTTCCAACCATCTAAGAGCAGTAAATCCTGGAAGAATTCACCGTCTTTTAAGGAGGCTAAAACAACTGAAGCGGCGGCCAACCCCAGCGTCAGTAGGGAAAGGAAAATTCGGCCTACATTTCCCGATTGAGCCCCTTCTTTTGTTTGAACCTCACTTTCATGCTGTGCAGCCGGCTTATTGGACATATCACTGAAATACGAAACAATTTACTGATGTCAAGAACACCTATTTAGTCAGATTCTGAATCGCTCGAAATCATACTAGCGATTAGGAATTGGGGGGGGCGTTAACGAGACGGGAAAGTTGCAGAAATCCAAAGGATGTGCGCCGGATGGAGGGATTTTTACGAAAATTCGAGGTCACCAAATCAAGGCGGATTTTAATCTGGTGATCGATCCGGGCGACGAGTTCAAGAGCATAGCCCCTTGGCTTAAATTTGGATTCGCCAACCCTCATCTCAATCGACTCAGCCGCCTCCACCGGGAAGGACCCCTTCACAAACCAATCTTTGAAAAAAGAGCGAATAATTTCTCCCTTTGCATAGACTCCCAAACGAAAACCAGCTCCGGAATTGCGATCATTTCAGGAGCGCAACGCTGTCGATGGAACACCGTTTATCGAAACGTTAAGATTCTCCGATTCGTTCACACGGCACTTATACAAAGTGAGCGTCACTCCGCCGGAAGCGCGCCATGCCCAGTTCGTAGAAATAGTACTGGTCAAAGAAGGGCCAATCGCAAGCGAATACCCGTCGAGGTCGAGAGACGTCGAAATTGAATTGGTGAAATCCGCTGAATCCCCGCCAACCAAAACCCCGACGCTCTCCCGGTTCACGGGGAGGTTTGATAAAAGTGGACCAGGTCCCTCGGGACCGCCTTCGTAGGGTTCCTCCGATTACCATAACCGTTCACACCCAAGCCTTTCCGAAAGAAGAACGGGAAACTTTCCTTTCTTTGAAACCGAATCGCGTTTCAAGCTGGAGCTTCTGATTCACGTTCTCAGCACTCTCTTCTAACAAACTCACGAATAGGCAAACTTCACAAAAGAAATGACCTTCCAGCCTTCCTCTCCCCTTCCGCCAGCAAGATAGCACCAATTAAATCAGAATATAAACTCTCACAAACAATGCATTCGCTTGTCAACTCTCTCTCGCAAACGGAGCTGAGCTTGATCGCCCTGAGCAAAATGAGAATAATGAAGGAAAGTTCATCATTGCTTTGAGTGGGCAACCTGCCACCGCTTAAAGAAGTATAATCATGTCCAAATTTGAAAATTACACGAGCACCAGCGGGAACTATGATCTGACCCGACGACCTGTCGGTCAGGAATTAATATTCGGAGCCTTAACCTGCGGGGCCCGGCCCCTCAGTGAGCAAACCGTCCTCGACGCCGGATGTGGAACGGGAAACTACCTACCCGCCCTCGCCGGCAAGGTCGCGCGGGTGGAGGGCGTAGAGCTCAACCCGGGCATGCTGGAAACCGCGCGAACGAAGATGGCGAACCACCAGGAGCTGAGGCTGCAACAGGGTTCCATTCTTGAGCTCCCAATCGAATCAGGGTCCTGTGATGGAGTAGTTATAAACTACGTACTCCACCATCTGGAGGATGGTTCCGACGCGAGCTTCGCCGCGACACGGAGTGCGGTTGCCGAGTGCCAGCGTGTACTCGCTCCGGGCGGAACCTTGGTCATCCAAACCTGCTACCACGAGCAATACCGTCAGGGCTATTGGTATTCCGCTCTCATCCCCGCCGCGATCGACCGGTTGGTCCGCCGATTCATTCCGTTAGATCTTTTAGAACAAGGCATGAGCGAGGCTGGTCTGGAGGCGGGTGGCCGACTGGTATCCCTTGACGAAGTGCTGCAGGGAGAAACCTACCTCGACCCGCTCGGACCGACGCGACAGGAGTGGCGCGATGGAGACTCCAGCTGGGCCCTCGTCGCGGCTGAAGAATTGGAAAACGCGAACGCTGAAATCAAGCGCATGAGCGCAGAAGGAACGCTTCAAGCGTTCCTCGCCGAACGAGAAGAGCGCCGCCGTCAGCATGGACAGGCGACCTTCGTCATTGGTCGAAAGCCCTTGTCGTAGTGCTGCGCGGAGATCGCGGAGGATTGACCCGGTGGCTCGCTGCTGCACCCCCGTGGGTGCTGGTGATATTCGCCATCGGCACGTCCTTCTCGACCTACTTCTGCATGTATGCCTTCCGCAAGCCGTTCTCGGCGGCTCAATACGAGGGACTGGCACTGCTTGGGACACAGATCGAACTGAAGACGGCATTCGTGATCAGCCAGGTCATCGGATACGCGCTGTCTAAATATTTGGGCATCAAATTCTGCTCAGAAATGACACGCGGCAAGAGGCTCGGCATGCTCATCGGTCTGGTGATCGTCGCTGAAATCGCACTACTGCTGTTCGCGGTGCTTCCCCCGCAACTCAAGATTCTAGCCCTCTTCGCCAACGGTCTGCCTTTGGGAATGATTTGGGGGTTGGTCGTCTGGTATCTGGAGGGGCGCCGCACTTCGGAGCTCCTTCTTGCAGGCCTCTCCTGTTCCTTTATTCTCGCGAGCGGGGTCGTGAAGGACGTCGGTCGGTGGCTCATCGAACAACAAGGGATATCAGAGTTTTGGATGCCATTTACCACCGGCCTGATCTTCCTCCTGCCCTTCGTCATCTCGACGCTCCTTCTCGATCAACTCCCGGACCCGGACGCCGACGACGAGGAGGAACGGACCCCCCGGGAACCGATGGACGGAGCCCACCGTGTCAGCTTCCTCAGACGCTTCCTCCTACCGCTGACGATGCTGTTCTTCGCCTACATTTTCCTCACCGCCTTCCGTGACTTCAGGGATAACTACGGAGTCGAAATATTCTCCGAGCTGGGCTACGGCGAGAAACCGGGCATTTTTTCCAAGAGTGAGACTTGGGTGGCATTCGGAGTCCTCGTCCCTCTCGCGCTCCTCTTCTGTATTCGCGATAATTTTTTCGGGCTGCTCGCTGCATTCTCGCTGATGATCTTCGGCGCCCTCTCGCTGGGAGTCAGCACCCTTTTGTTCGACCGCGGCGTGATCGACGGACTCACCTGGATGATCCTCACCGGGATCGGTTCCTACCTCGCCTACGTTCCTTACGGCTCAATATTATTCGATAGGATGATCGCCAAAACCCATGTCGTCGGAACCGCGGTCTTCGCCATCTACGTCGCCGACGCACTCGGCTACACCGGCTCGGTAGCAATTCTCCTGTTCAAAGATCTGGTCGCCGGCGAGACCACCCGCCTAGAATTTTTCCGCTCCTTCACCTACATACTTTCGATCGGATCGGCCGGGCTCATCCTGGCCAGCGCCGCCTTAATCCTGAAGGGCGGCCGAACCCGGATTCGACCTACCTGAAAAACATCGCGCACCTGAAGGCAATGAAAGAGCATGGTTGAGCGGTGGTTCCGCAAAGGATCTAAAACTCCCATGAGCTGCTAGAAAATTGCTTTTGGCGGGTGGGTCCTTGTAGCGTAAACGATCAACAGACACTCTCTAGCCAAAGAAAGTAGAAATGCCATAGACTGTTGAGCTATGGCATCTACGACAGGCTCCACGACAACCACCATAATCAAGAGTGACCGCATTGATCGCTCCCATTACCGCCCGCAATATAAAGCCGAAGTCCTCGCCGCTTACCGGGAAAGCGGGATGAGTGGTCACGCTTTTGCTGAGCAGTGCGGGATCAAATCAACTCCCTTTCACCCCCCCTCGCTGCGGTCCAAAAACGGCTTCAAAGCCCTCCCGCCAAAAGCAAATTTCTGCGACGACAATAGGTCGCACTTCCCCGAATCTCGACAAATATCATTGATCAGGAGGGGCACAGAGCGTATAAATTAAGAACTGATGTGTCGCCTAATTCCTGTCCTCATCTTCACCATCGTGGCAAGTGCGGCCCTCGCCGGCCAGAAATTCGACTTCGAGCAATTTCGCGACCGTCTGCCCTGGATCTGGCAATCTCCTCAACCGGTCGATCCGCCCAAAGTACAGGATGCTGCATGGCCCACGGATCCGATCGATTCTTTTGTTCTCCATAATCTGGAAGGCAAGCAGCTACATCCGGCTGAGCCCGCGAGTGATCGGGTGTGGATGCGGCGCGCTCACTTCACCATCACCGGCCTCCCGCCGAAGCCGGAGGAAGTTCAGGCTTTCCTCGACGATTCCTCAAAGGATCGAAAACGCACCCTCGTACGCGGTCTGCTAGATTCCCCTCACTACGGGGAGCGCTGGGCACGCCATTGGATGGACCTCGTGCGCTACGCGGAATCACGCGGGCATGAGGGAGATGCCATTCTGCCCAATGCCTACCACTATCGCGACTATCTGATTCGCGCGTTCAATACCGATCTACCCTATGATGCTTTAGTCCGCGAGCACCTCGCCGGCGACCTCCTGGAAACCCCGCGGCGGCATCCGGAAACGGGTGCCAACGAGTCGATCCTCGCCACTGCCTGGCCCTTCTTTGGCGAGGAAAACAGTACCGCGGTAGATCTTCGTCTGGACGAATGCGACCGCATCGACAACAAAGTTGATGTCTTGAGCAAGGCCTTCCTCGGCTTGACCGTGGCCTGTGCCCGCTGTCACGACCACAAATTCGATGCGATACGCCAGAGCGATTACTATGCCATGGCGGGTTTCGTTCTCAGCTCCAGTTATCGCCAGGCACGCTTTGAGTCGTTGGAGCAAAACAAAGCGGTCGCAGAGAAGCTGGCGCGCGCGCGTCGCGTGCATCTGCCGATGATCACGAAAGCATTTGCCAAGGCTGCGCGGCCCCTGGTCGATGCGCTGGATGAGGACGCGACCAATCGAGCTTACGACTTCTTCGTCGTATCCCGTGGAAGGTGAGCATCAACTTGTGGCCGACTATACGCAGGGGCCTACACCCTCGTTGGTGGACGGTCCGACTTTTGGCCCGTCATCAATTCGACCGGGCCAGTTGATGTTAGTTACAAAGCAAACCTCCGTCCCTTTGCCTCGCTGGACACGTTTGATCGTAGCCGTTGATCCGGGTTCCCATGGCGAAGCCTGGGCCAAGCCGACATTTAATCACGGCACGTGGAAAACAATGAAGCTTCCCGGTCATTTTGAAAATGCGGGGTTGCCCGATTACGATGGCGTGGTCTGGTTTCGAAAAACTATCGAACTGTCCGCCGGGCAGGCCGGGTCCAAGGCAATTTTGCACCTCGGTCAAATCGACGACATGGACGTCACATGGGTCAATGGCGCCCGTGTCGGAGGCTACGAGAATCCCGGTCACCATTACACTGTGCGGAAGTATCCCGTTCCTGCGGGCCTCCTAAAAGCGGGTAAGAACACGATTGCGGTTCGGGTGATGGACCACGGTCATCCGGGAGGCATCGCAGGGAAACCTGAGCAACTATCTTTGCAGTTGGGGGAGGAAACCGTTTCCCTGGCCAATCTCTGGCATTTTGCCCCGGGGGCGAATTTGAAAGCGCTCAATACAAATGCAGCCCATGTCGGACCCATGTCTCCCCTTGATCAACCACTGGCACTGTCTCGTCATGGCGGGGCGATCCGTGATGCCTTTTGGGACGGGCTCAAGAATGTAAACAGTGAAAACGATCCTGGAACCTTGGATGGCTTGGCGCGTGCGGGGAAAACCATTCGCACCCCGACCGTTACTCTGGCATCGGGTCAGGTTCATTACCTGATCAAGGGGAAGGCAAAGGTGTATGCCGCGGTCAGCCAGGCTCTGTTTACCGGTCCCCTCCACAAAACTCTGATGCGGACAGTGGAGGCGAACGGCGACGCACCGCGTTGGATTGCGCACGATCTCAAGAACTATGCAGGCCAGCGCGTGCACTTCGAATTTTCTCCGATTGGGGATGCACCCTTGGAAATCCTTCAGGTCATTGATGGAGGAACACCCGGTCACCTGCCGGGCGAGAAGAAGCTGGTTCCGCGAAAGGAACTGCACCGAGCACTCGATGATTTGATGGATGGCGAGCTGGAAGCCCAGCATGTGCCCCTTGTTGCCTGGTTGATCGAGTCGGGTAAAGTAAAGTTTTCCGGTGAGTCGATCAAGAACTGGCAGTCGGCGCTCGATAGCCTTGATAAAGAAGCGCGATGGGAATCACGGCTGGCGGTCAGCTGGTGGGCAGGCACCGGGGTGGATGAGCATTTGCTCGATCGGGGCCGTCCCGAATCGCCTGGAGAACGCGTGGATCGAAACCTTCCCGAACTTCTCGCGATGCCTCCGATAGATGGCCTGAGCCCCGGACGTCTGGAACTCGCTCAGCAACTCACCGCTCAGGAACATCCGCTGACCTCCCGGGTCATGGTCAATCGCATCTGGCATCAACTGTTCGGTCGCGGGATCGTACCCACGCCGGATAACTTTGGCTGGCTGGGAGAGCGGCCGAGTCATCCGGAGCTGCTCGATTACCTGGCCGTTGAGTTCGCAGATACCCACGCGTATTCAATCAAGTCGATCATCGAGCGAATCGTGCTGAGCAGGACCTTCGGCATGTCCAGTACGGCCGCGGATCCAGCGTATGCGGAACAGGACCCGGAAAATCGCTGGCTGTACCGTATGCCGATACGGCGGCTCGAAGCGGAGGCCATTCGTGATTCGGCGCTCGCCATTTCCGGCCGGCTGGACAGGACAGTCGGGGGGGAGCCGGTTTTGGTGCACCTGACCGAATTCGTCATCGGCCGCGGCAGTCCGACACAGAGCGGGCCGCTGGATGGTGCCGGTCGGCGATCGATCTATACCGCGCTCCGGCGCAATTTTCTACCCACCTTCATGCTGGCCTTCGATTTCCCCAGCCCCTTCACCACCGTAGGCAAGCGGAATGTCACGAACGTGGCCGCCCAGTCACTGGCCTTGATGAACGATCCCTTTTTATACCAACAGAGCGGTATTTGGGCGAAACGGATAGTCCAAGAAAAACCCTCAGCTCCGACACGCATTCAGCAAATGTATGCCGAGGCCTTTACCCGCCCGCCGAGTGACCATGAGTTGACCGCCTGCCTCGAAGCAGTCACCGCGTTTGCCGGCTTGTATGGGGGCGATCCCAACAGCCACGAGGTTTGGCGAGACCTCTGCCATTCGTTTTACAGCATGACGGACTTTACCTACCTGAAATGAACCATCCCCTTCTCACTCGCCGCGAACTCTTGCGGAATTCTTCGCTCGGTTTTGGCGGCTTGGCCCTGTCTGGCTTGTACGGCGCGCCGGTGGAAGCACATTTCCAGGCACGCGCCAAGAGCGTCATTTTCCTGTTTATGGAGGGCGGCGTTTCCCAGGTGGATTCGTTTGACTACAAGCCGCTTTTGGCGAAACACCACGGGGAGGATCCTCGCAAGGCTATCGGTGAAATCGAAGCTACCCAGTTCGGGAATGTCGGCAAAGTGATGAAGTCTCCCTGGGAGTTTAAACAGCGCGGACAATGCGGGGCCTGGATCAGTGATCTGTTTCCGCATGTGGCCGAACTGGCCGACGAGCTGGCGATCATTCGATCGATGACTTCCAACTTCCCCGAGCACACCAGTGCCTGTTACTATCTGCACAGCGGATTGGGCCTGCAAGGGCGGCCCAGCATGGGCGCATGGGCCTCCTACGGCCTGGGAAGCGAAAACGAAAACTTTCCGGGCTATGTCGTACTCAACGGCGGACAGATTCCCTCCGGCGGCCTAGATAATTTTTCCAATGGCTTTCTGCCGGCGACGCACCGTGGAAATTTGCTGAATGCCCTCGGCACCCCGCTCGCCAATGTGAAGCCAAATGAGAAAATCGCTCAGGCCCAGGAGATCAAACGTCGCCTGGCGCAGCAGTTGAACCGGGGCACAGCCGGGGGCGTCGAGGCTCTGGAGTCGGCGATTGCCAACCACGAGCTGGCAGCCCGGATGCAGCTGGCTATCCCGGAGGTGATGTCGCTAGACGGCGAAACCGAAGCCACGAAAAAGCTTTACGGCTTCGATGCCGAATACAAACACACTCAGACCTATGCGAGGGAGTGCCTGATCGCTCGGCGACTGATCGAGCGGGGCGTTCGCTTCGTCGAGCTGACCATCCCCATGGTGAATGGCTACCAGCGCTGGGATGCACACAACGATCTCGTGACGAATCACAGTACAAACGCGCGCGCGGTGGACCAGCCGATCGCCGGCTTGATTCGCGATTTAAAGTCACGCGGCCTGCTCGATGAAACCCTGGTAGTTTGGACCGGTGAGTTCGGACGGACGCCTTTCGCCCAGGGCGGCAACGGTCGGGACCACAACGAATACGGATTCAGTCTCTGGATGGCCGGAGGCGGAGTGAAGCCCGGCGTTACCTTTGGTGCGACCGACGAATGGGGCTACCGAGCGGTCGATAATCCCCTGCAGATACACGATCTACACGCAACCATCTTGCACCTGCTCGGAATCAACCACGAAAAGCTGACCTACCGCTTCAGTGGCCGGGACATCCGCCTCACCGACGTCCACGGAAAAATCGTAAAGGAAATTTTAGCGTAGCAAGGCCCGATACTTCCGGTAAACCACAGCCTGAAATCAGTCGCTGCGATCCCTCACTATTCCTGACTTTACCCGTCATCCAACCTCACCAACTGCCGCGGCCTCATCCAGACTAACCACCAAGTCATCCAACTTTCCATTCAACTTCCACCACTCATGCGCCTTCTACTCTTCCTTGCTTGCCTCACCTCCCTCGCTGCGAAACCCAACCTTCTGCTCATCACCGTCGATGACATGAATCGTGACTCGATCGGCGCTTACGGCTGCCCGATCGAAAACATCACTCCAAACATCGACCGACTTGCCGCCGAAGGCATCCGCTTCGAGCGTGGCTTCGTCAACGTCGCCATCTGCATGCCTTGCCGTGCCGTCCTGATGACCGGCCGCTACCCACAAGCCAGTGGTGCGCTTGGATTCGACAAAATCAATCCGGGGGTGCCGAGCCTGCCCGAGACGCTAAAGAAGTCCGGCTACTACAACAGTCTGATCGGAAAGGAAATCCACGTCGTCCCCTCTCGCCACGAAGCCTTCCACCGCATCGCCAAACAGAAAGATCTCGGCGGAGGCCGCAGTGCCAGTGCCTATGCCAAGGCCGTCCGTATCGCCATCAAGGAAGCCAACAACGCCGAAAAACCATTCTTCATCATGGCCAACGCCGCCGATCCGCACCGTCCATTCGCCGGAGCAAAGGGCGATGCCTTCAAAAAGATCCCGTTCCCAAGGGAGATCGACCCCAAGCAAGTACCCGTGCCTGGCTTCCTTCCGGATCTTCCCGACATCCGCACGGAATTGGCGACCTACTTCCAATCCGTCGCTCGCGCCGATCAGGTGGTTGGAGCGGTCCTCGATGAATTGAAGAAAAGCGGCCAAGCCGATAACACGCTGGTCCTCTTCCTGAGCGACCACGGCATGCCCCTGCCCTACGCGAAGACCAACTGCTACCTCGCCTCCAACATCACCCCCTTCATCCTGCGCTGGCCCGGCCACATCGAATCCGGATCAACCGACAAGAAGAATTTCATCAGCACCATCGACGTTGCTCCGACCTTCCTCGCAGCCGCCGGTATCGAGAATCTGGAAGGCGCCAACGGGCTTTCTCTGCTGCCCCTGATGAAGGGCACCGAGCAACCGGGTCGCAACCGAGTGTTTACCTTTCATCAGCGACCCTACTCCCGGAAGCACCTGCCGATGCGCGCCGTCAATGACGGCAATTTCCTTTATATCTGGAACGGCTGGTCGGACGGTAAGACACAGTTCCGCAACGAGTCGATGAGCGGCCTCACTTTCAAGGCGATGAAGAACGCCGACGACCCGAAGATCCGCGCCCGCGCCGATTTCTACCTCCATCGCACCCGTGAGGAACTCTACGACCTACGAAAAGACCCCTATTGCCTGAAAAACCTGCTCGATGAACCCGGCGGCAAGCAATCCGGTCGAGTCAGCGCAATGACCAAGTCCCTATGGCACTGGATGAAGGACGTCGATGACCCCGACCTCAAGCTTTTCCAGGATCAGGTCGAACTGGCGCTGGACTGATCCACTCTCGACCAACGTCCCCCTTCAATATCGAAAAACTCCGAGGGATCGGAGGCGTTTTGAACTGACGTTGCCCCCGCAAACTGGGTGATTGAGAGCTTGATGATTTTTGGATAACCAAGAAAAAGGAAACCCCAAAAAAATGAAGAAGAACCGATATAGTCCGGAGCAGATAATTTATGCATTGAAGCAGGGGGGAGGTGGCGAAAAAGCCGTGGCAATCTGCCAGAAGATGGGAGTGAGTATCAAATATTTTAAGTTGAAACCCCTGAAACTTGAGGGGGCAAATGCGGCTGTGGAGAGATGAGCTGAAGGTCCAGATTTTCGACCGAGCCGGTCACTTTTTTTCGCTAGATTCTCGCGAAAATAGACGCACATTTTTTAAGTCCCTCACTTGTCCGCCGTAACAGGGCGAAGAAGGAACCAGGTCATTCAAGATTGGACGTTTAGCGTTCGACGTTCTCTCTCCTCTCCCCACTAGTATCCCCTCCAAAGGCATCTTCAAGGCCCTCCCGCAAAAAGAAAATTCCTGCAGTCACTCCTGAAGTGTGTTGCTAAAGGCCCCCGGCAGGATCACTCGTGTTTTTTCGGCAATTTTGCGAAACTCCTGATCCCCTCCCGGGTTAAACCCTGTAACGCTCGACATATGCACCGTTTCCACCTCCTCACCACAGTCGTCTTCACCACCACTCTCGTCACCCTCCAGGCCCAAGACCGGCAGGGGGGACCACCCCGTGGACAAAGAGGTCCCGGCGGCCCCCCCGCGGCAGTTGAAGAACTCAAGATTCTGAACAAGTTCGACAAAGACGACAGTGGCCATTTGGATCTCGCCGAGCGCAAGGAAGCCCGGGCCTTCCTGAAGGAAAACCCCGCTCCCAAACGTGGAGGTGGAGGTGGAGGTGGAGGCCGTGGTGGTCGTGGCTCGACCCGGGACGATAGCCCGCCGAAACCCGGCGCGAAGATCTCCCCCGAGGATGTTGAATCAACCTTGGCTCAGGACCTCTACGGCCGCAACACCCTCCGTACCCTCTTCCTCACTTTCGAAAACGAGGACTGGGAACAAGAACTAGAAGCGTTCCACAACACCGACGCCGATGTCCCCGCGACCCTAGCCGTGGACGGAAAAAGCTACGAGAATGTGGGCATCCGCTTCCGCGGCGCGTCGAGCTACTTCCGCGTCCCCGCCGGGCGGAAACGCTCCTTCAACATCTCTCTGGACATGGTCCACAAGGACCAACGCCTCAACGGCTATAAGACCCTCAACCTCCTCAACTGCAACGGAGATGCATCCTTCCTCAGCGCCGTCCTCTCCTCCGATATCTCCCGGAAATACATCCCTGCCCCCAAGGCCAACCTCATGCGGGTCGTGATCAACGGCGAAAACTGGGGCATCTACGCCAACCAACAACAGTTCAACACGGACTTCCTCCTCGATAACTACAAGACCTCCAAGGGTGCCCGCTGGAAAGTCCCCGGCTCACCCCGCGGCCAAGGCGGACTCGACGACAAGGGCGACAAGCTCGAGGAATACAAAAAACACTACGACATGAAGGGCGGCGATGAGGAAGACTGGAAAGCCCTTATCAAGCTCAGCAAAACGCTCAGCAATACCCCCCTCGAAGAACTCGAGGCTGCCCTCGAACCCCAGCTCAACATCGACAACGCCCTCTGGTTCCTCGCCCTCGACTGCGCTTTCATCAACAGCGACGGCTACTGGACCCGTGCCAGCGATTACACCATCTACCGGGGAAAGGACGGCCGTTTCAATCTCATCCCCCACGACATGAACGAATCCTTCCGGCCTTCGCGACGCGGTGGCACCGGCCTGGGACTCGACCCCTTTGTCGCCTCCGACGACGAGAAGAAGCCTCTTCGCTCCCGCCTCCTCGCCGTCCCAGCCCTACGTGAGAGCTACCTCAAAAAGATCAAGCATATCGCCAAACACGACCTCGATTGGAAAAAGCTCGGACCCAGTGTCGCGGCCTACCGGGAACTCATCGGAGATGAAATCGCCGCCGACACCCGGAAGTCCACCTCCACCGAGCAGTTCGAAATTCTTACCGCAGATTCACCTAATAAAAACGCGGAGAGCGATGACCGAACCGTCTCGCTCCGCGCCTTCGCGGAAGGACGTAGCAAGTTTCTCTTGGAGTCCAAAGGCGACTAGTGGCTCGTCCATCTTAAAATGTCGGGTATGTTGATGATATTTTGGTGCGGGCCTTTTGCGCGGTGAAGGTCCATTGGACTTTTGCTTTGGCATCATTTCTTCTTTGGCATCCCAGTTTGCTTTGCTTGCAAAACTCTTCCTTGGTCCCCACACCTTCGGAAAGCATGCTGCGGGTGAATACTCCGATTTCGTTTTCTGCAATATTGAGCCAACTCCCGTGCTTGGGCGTGTAGTGCCACTCGAATTTTTCGGCAGTCGCTCGCGTCTGGGCTGGAGGAAATGCTTTATAAAGTGAGGCCGGGAGTACGTCCACGACCTCCACTCCACCCTCCTCCAGCTCCTGGGTTTCGACCACGCACAACTCACCTACCGTTTCCAGGGCCGGGATTTCCGCCTCACCGACGTCCACGGAAAAATCGTGAATGAGATTTTGGCGTAGGAAGGAAGCTGCAGCTCTGGCGTTACCACGCAGGGCGATCAAGAAGACATGAGGCTGTTGGCAGCGCGGAAGCCGAACTCAAGCTACTCCAAATAAATGTAGTTTCGGCAATAACCGTTGGACTGACAGCTGAAAAAATTCGCATTCCGATCTTTCTCCTGCGGCGGTTTTGCGATTCATCTTGTTGTTCATGCAACCCCCTTTCGCCCCCTCCGCTCCGGTCCAAAGGCGGCTTCAAAGCCCTCCCGCCAAAAGCAAATTCCTAGCAGTCAGTCAATTTCCTAGCAGTGGCATTTGCAGGTCACTCCGCAGCTGAAGTTAACAATTACATCAGCCCCATCGTTCAAAATGAGAGACTAACAGAAATCGCCAACTCATGGGTAGAGCATGTCGTCGAACCTAGCGGAAAATTTGACACCCTCACTTTTGTCGTCGTTGCCGTTGCACCCACTGACGATTTGGCCCAATCCTTACTAGATTCGACCAGCCGCACTATTAACAAACTCCTTATCTAGCGAGTCCACACTTTTTAAAATTCTGGGACTGCGAGCTATGTTCGAATGGAGAAGGGAGGCTCAGCGATTCCGTTCGCGGCAACTTCATTCCGTTGATCACGTTCCTGGGTCTTCCCGATCTTTTCCTTCCACCACTTGGTGCGCGACTTCGGAAGACGGAAGTGTTTGCAGTCCTTGTGACCGTGCCAGTAGCAGCCGTGGACGAAGACGACGGTTTTGAGTTTTGGCAGAACAATGTCCGGACGGCCAGGAAGCTTCTTGTTTTTTGTTTTTTGCTCCGTTCACGGTGAAGCGAAAGTCTCTCCGGTGGAGCATTGATCGCAGCAGCATCTCGGGCTTGGTATCCTTCCCGGTAATCCGGGACATGACCCAGCTCCGCTTTTCTTTGGAAAAGACACCTCCCACAGGGAGAGTGTGCATTTCACAACACCAGATCACAAAAGAATCTCCCCTCACCCACCTACCATTACAATGAGAGGGCTTGTTTATCCTACCCGTCCTATCTCCTATTCGTTAACGTCCACGCAAGAATGGCGGAAGGAAAGAAGAAAGGGAACCCACTCATCAATGGGATCATTGGGTTGATTTTTCTCGGGGGCTCGATTGGGGCGATTTGGAAAAATGAGCATCGCTTTGACTACTATCAGGCGGCGAAGGCGACCGAGCCTGCAGAAGCCGTCGGCGACCTGACCGCCGATCAGTTATTTTCCCACACGGGGAGCATGGATCAAGACCTCACCATGGAAGGGAACTATGTCCAGTCCTTTCAAGGGTTTCTTGAAGTCTCCCGCTCGGCGGAGATCTACGCCTGGGATCGCGACCAAGATGATGATGGCGTTACCTGGAGCAAGGAATGGATGTCCTCCCTCGAGAACAACAGTCGAAATAGTGATTTCAAAAAGCTCCTGACATCCACCAAGATTCGCCCAAAAACTTATCAAGTCGCCGAGCTGAAAATCGCCCCCAAGCAGATTCAATTTGTCGATGAGAAGGCAGAGATTCCTCCCTCCAGTCTCCAGCTCTCGAAAAAGGGCACGGACCAGAAACTGGTGGCGACGCAAGGAACGTATTTCTACCTGTTTAAGGGCGGAGAAAATGAACTCGGCGACGAACGTCTGTCCTACCGCGGCCTCCCGGTTCCGGAGACTGCGACCTACTTTGGAAAATGGGGCGAGGGCATCGCGGTGGCCCATCAGGCCAAGAAGAAATCAGGCTTGATCTCCGGCATGATCAGAGACAGAGGCATCCTTCATCACCTCGTGGCGGGAGAGCGGGAAACCGCTCTTGATTCGATCAAAGCGCATTTGGCACGCCTAAAGAACATTGTTCGTATCGCCGGCATCGCAGGCGCCACGCTTGGGAGCGGAATCTTTTTCTTCAACCTAACCCGCGTCCTCATTTTCATCCCTTTGATCGGCCCTTTTGTCAATCGACTCTCCGGCTGGCTTGGAATGCTCCTCGGCTTCCTCCTGGGCCTCATTACCCTGGTGATCGCTTTCCTGACCAGCCAACCGCTGATCCTCGCGCTCTTTATTCTCGCCCTTGGAGCCGGGCTATTTTCCCTGTGGAAAAATGCCAAGCGGAAGCGCGCACATGTTCAAACGCAGCTCTTCAAAACCCTGGGCCATTTTCCTTCACAAAACGAACTGGGGGAACTGGAATTTATGAAACTCTGGCAGCTGGTAGCCGGGGATAGTGAGATCACCGCGTCCGAACAAAAAATGCTCAATAAGTGGACCAAGCGCCATCGCTGGAGCTCGGCAAAAGTCGTCGAACTGACTCAACGGGCCCGGGAGGAACTCTCCAAGACGAGCAAGCGGGAGAACCTGGAATCGCTCATTCAATTCTCACTTGCTGATGGTCGTATCGACCGGGCCGAGATGAAGAGCCTTGAACATGGGGCCAAGAAGATTGGGGTTCGGGGGCCGGAGCTATCAACGATGATCCTCCAGCTCCAAAGAGACTGATAAGATCCAGAGACCGTAGAGAAAATCGTCTTAGTCTGTAGATGAAAAACTGCGGAAGAACGGGCGCAACCGAGGTTGGAAATCTCGGCTACTTTGATTTGGCCTCACGCTGGTCACCTCAGTTTAATTATATCGGCGGGGTTACGGAATTTTACGGCGGGGGGACGAAATTCTCCTTCGCGGAGTTTCTTTAGGAATTCAGCGGGGTATTCTTCGATGAATTCGCTTTCGCCGGAGAGGACCTCGAGGAAGCCGGGAATGCCACCGCAGTCTTCGGGTGGGCAGAGGCCTTCGCCGGCGTGCATCATGGGAGTGAGACCGAGAGAAGTTTCTTCCTGCCCTGCTCCAACGAGGTTCTCGAAGGTGAGGAGGTGCTCCCAATCATCACTGAAGTCATAGACGTAGTGGAAGTTTGGTTCACTCCCAAGAATGGCATCGCGATTCGATTCCCGACGCCGCAGAAGTCATTCTCCCTGACCTCCTTAACGGGGTTACTCGAAAAGGTGGCTTCAACTTTTCCCTGGGAACGGAATTCAAATTGATGCTGGTGGCGGTCCTCCCATCCCATGGAATCCTGAATGGCACAGTGAAGATCAAAAAATGACGCATCGCCGGGAAGACTGAATCTTGGCCACAGCAGCGGACCGCTCCCGCAAAGTTCGACTTTAAAAATCATCCGCGCGGGACTTTTCAATGGTTCATATTGTGACTCGCTACTCTCTTCGTCCTCGTCGAGCAATTCATCGAGCACTCCGCCGGCGATTGTAAATGTTCAAAAGACCGTATAGGTGATGGCAGGGTGCCTATGATTGCTGAATGAGCTATTAGGAATTTGCTTTTAGCGGGAGGGCCTTGAAGGGTCCTTTGGACCGGAGCGGAGGGGGCGAAAGGGGGGGTAATATGCGCCTATCGACGCAGCACGAATATCTCTTCGATGGCATTACTGAGTTGCTGGCACGACCGTTTCGTGCAGCAGTGGCCACGGGCAAGAGTCAACGGGGAGCAGACAGGGCTGTACATCAACACGGCCTGGTAGACCGTTTTGAAATCGTACTGGGCGGCAACTCCTTACCGCGCCCCAAACCAAATCCCGATCTTTTATATGCCATCATGGAGGCCACTGGAACCAAAGACCTCGTCATGGTGGGAGACACCACCTACGACCTGGAAATGGCTCATTCTGCCAAGGTGAAAGCCATGGTGTGAGTTGGGGCCACCACTCCGTCGAACGACTGAAACAATGGGCGCCGGTGGTCCATACCGTTGAAGAACTGGGTCGCAGCCTTGGGGTGTAAACCAAGGGTGTAAAACAAGGGTGACCGACTCTCCCCTACTTCGCGGCGGCTGACCGTTGCGCGCACAGCCACTGAAACAGCAGCGTACAACACAGCCCCAGCGCAGCAAAACCAGCCAAGACACCAAAAAAATACTGATGGCCCAGTGCGCCCGGGTAGGTGTCGGTCAGATAGCCATTGATGGGTCCCATGAAAATGTCCGGTGTATACCCGACCACACTCACCAAGCCCACGGTAGTCCCAGTCAACGCCGCAGGGACCCCAGCATCATCAAAGATGGCAAAGTAGATTCCCCGCAATCCAAAGACAGCAGCACTGATGGTGATCACCATCATGAACAACATCCAAGGTGCCGTCGGATCGAACAAGCCAAAGGCGACGAACCCATCACCCAAAAGGACCAAAAGAAAGCAAGCCACGATGCTGCGGGGGCCGCCAAACTTATCCGCGATAAGCCCTGCACCCAGTGCTGCAAATGGACGCACCCAGAAAGCGACCGCACTCACCTTTGCTGACCGGACATCGTCGAACGCGAATGCATCACGAGCGAATAGACCCAGATCGTCCATACCCTTGTACCCGGTGTAGGCGGTCACCACGATCATCCCTTGAAGCCACACCGCAGGATTCTTGAGCACTGTCTTGATGCTCGACAACGAAAGTCCTCCGTTGTCGCCACTTAATTCAGGCTGCTCGCTCTCGCTAGGTACGCAGACCCAGACCACTCCGGCCGCGAAAACCGTCATCCCGGTAAAGATCCAGATGACCTGTTTAAGGGCCTCAGTACGCTGTTCAAGCGAGGCAGACGCCGCATCCTCTGGCATAAGGGCACCAAAAACCGCCACGGTACCGGATGCGAGCAAGGCCGCAAGCAATCCACGACCACCATCCAAGATACCAAAGGCCTTGCCCTGATCTTCAGACCCACCCCAAACACGGGTGGCACGAATCATTGCAGCCCAGAAGAAAAGAATCGTCGTCAGTCCCCAAAAAGCAAAGAGGAGCTTGAGACCACCCAAGCTCGGCATGGTCGCGTAATAGATGCCACCGAGAGCCGAGATCACGAGCGCTGAGGCCATCATTGTTCGGGCAGCGAATCGGTCTGCCAGGGCGCCACCGGGAAAGTAGGCCAGCATCGCAACAACACCGTAGACCGAAAACGCTGTACCCAGTTGCAAGTTGGTGATATCAAAGACATCGAGCAGTGTGGGGCGAAAAATCCGGGCCACCAGAAATGGCAATCCGAAGATGGCCTCTCCTGCCATCACGAGCGCGAACATGGTGAGGAATCGGGTTGTGTTCGTACTTCGCTGTCTGGTATGTGGTCGATTCATAGTAAAGTAGAGATACCACAGGCGAAGACACAGCGATGCGGCACACTTGAAGGACCCACTGCGCACTGGCAGTGGCCAGAGTCCTTATCAATTTGCCATGAACTATCCAAGGCCTGAACCTAGCATTCAAAGTGGTCCAGAAATGGTGACCTGATCAATCACGAAAGCTCATGAAACCTCTTCAAACCTTACCTTAAGGTGTATCACTCACCCTATTTGGGAAACTTGAAAAAACGACAACTAGCTGCACAACAGAGAGTTAAAAACATGGCAGAGGGGGTGGGATTCGAACCCACGGTAGCTTTCACTACGTCGGTTTTCAAGACCGGTGCATTCGACCACTCTGCCACCCCTCCGCGATTGGATTAATCTTTCTTAACTCTCATAGTTTGGCAAGAAAAGATGCGCTACTTTTTCGAGAAAAAGGTGAGACTTGCCCACACCGGCCTCTCCCGCTTATCTCGATTCGACTATGAGCAAAGCAGTTCTCTTATTTTCCGGACAAGGTGCCCAAAAAGTAGGCATGGGTCGCGACCTTGTCGAAGCCTACCCAACCGCCCTGTCTCTCTTTGAAAAAGCTGACGAGGTTCTAGCACGTCCTCTCACCCAAATTATGTTTGAGGGACCCAGTGAAGATCTGACCCGGACGGTTAATTGCCAACCTGCTCTCTTTCTTCACGGCTTAAGCCTTTTAGCGGTTCTTCAGGAAAAGGTCCCCTCCTTGGAACCCGCCGCCGCCGCCGGGCTCTCACTCGGTGAAATGACTGCTCATGCCGCTGCTGGATCATTCGCATTCGAGGACGGACTTCGCTTGGTCGCACGACGCGGAGAACTCATGGATGAAGCATGCTCTGCCACCTCCGGCACAATGGCGGCCATGATTGGAGGCTCCGAAGAAGACGTTCGCCGACTTGCCTCGGATTGCGATGTCGATGTCGCCAATCTCAACTGCCCAGGCCAACTTGTCCTTTCTGGAAAAGTCGACGGCATCGAAAAAGCAGTCTCGCTCGCTAAAGAATACGGACTGCGTATGGGCAAGAAGCTCAGCGTCGCCGGTGCCTACCACTCCCGCCTCATGTCTGGAGCGCAAGAAAAGCTCGCAAACGCGCTCGTAAAAGCCGAGATCGGCACCCCATCGATCCCCGTCATTTCAAACTTTCTCGCGGAAGCTGCACAAGGGCCTGATGCCATCCGAGCCTCCCTCACCCAGCAAGTAACAGGATCGGTGCGTTGGATCGAATCGATGCAACTGCTTCGTAGCCAAGGTCATGATCTCTTCATTGAACTCGGCCCAGGTAAAGTTCTTGCGGGCTTGATGGCACGTATCGACAAAGAGGCGAAAATCATCTCGATCGATGATGCCTCCAGTCTGGAAGTCGCCGTTGAGGAACTTCACAACTTCTAAATCGAGGGCTCTTAAAAAAAGTGTCAACAGAGGCAAAATAAGTATTGCCCAAATCCGGCGATCGCCATAGCTTCCGGCCGTCCTAACCAGATGCGGAGCGGTAGCTCAGTTGGTTAGAGCGCCGGCCTGTCACGCCGGAGGTCGCGGGTTCGAGTCCCGTCCGCTCCGCCATTCTAACCCTTGTTTCACAAGGGTTTTTTTGTGCCCTACTCAAAATTCAACCTTAGCAAGAAAAGATCACTTGCTGTGAAAATCTCATTCACTAGGGTCCCTATCTTACTCGAAACCGGGACCCATTATTATCTCCCCCATGCTTCCTGTCTAACAGTTGATGCTGAGCTTGAGCTTCCAAAGTCTATCGTTCACCCCAAGGCACTCGTCACTCTAACCTCAGACCCTGATTGCCGATTTCGTTATAAAAGAGTAGGGCTGGAAGTTTCATCCCATTCCAATGCGCCATCCACTGCGCGCTTGCTCCTGTTCTGCTCAACGTCGCACACATTGGAAAACCTCTGTTCCGGTGCCCACCACTGTCTTATTAAAGATTGCTATTCATGTGATTTTTAAAGATTCATTGTAGGAAATTCAGCCCCATATGCAGATTCCGAATGAAAGTCAGGACAGCATTACGGCAAATATCGTTTCACGGTGCTGGAAGAAACTTTCAATCCGGAAGCAATTTCTTCTCCCAAAATTTTCGTCATTTCCCTCTCCCCTATTTCCCTTCATTCTCACCCCCATGCGATTCTTAGTTGCCACCTTATTCCTGTCTCTCTCGATTCTTCACGCCAATGAAATCCCCAAGAAGGAAGCGGAAAAGAAAGAGGAAGCTAAAAAAGTCATCCAGGAAGACAGCGTCACCATCGATGGAAAAAAGATCGATTACCGCACCACCGCTTCCACGCTTCAGCTAAAAACGGACGACAGCAAGGACCGCGCCTCCATCTTCCACGTCGCCTATGAGCGACTTGGGATCAAAGATCGCGTCAAGCGCCCCGTCGTCTTTGCCTTCAATGGCGGCCCCGGTTCATCGGCCGTCTGGCTTCACCTCGGCGCTCTTGGGCCAAAAATCGTTCCCACTTCCGAGGACGGCACTAAAACCCTTCCCCCACCTCAGGCGGTGATCCCAAATGTGAACTCGATCCTCGATGTTGCCGATCTCGTGTTTATCGACCCTGTTTCCACCGGCTACTCCCGTCCTGCGGGCGATGCGAAAGCAAATCAGTTTCATGGCGTCGACGAAGACATTGAATCTGTCGGCGACTTCATCCGCCGTTGGACCACTGAGAACGACCGGTGGGCTTCACCCAAATTTCTCCTTGGCGAAAGTTACGGGGGCATCCGGGCAGCGGGCCTCTCGAATCACCTCCAAGAAAAGTATGGCATGTCCCTCAATGGCGTCGTCCTTCTCTCCCCGCTCATTGATTACCGCACCCTGCGGAGCGCACAAGGCGATGACCTTTCCTATTCCATCTTCCTTCCGGGGATGACCGCGACCTCCCACTACCACAAGAAGATCACGGGAGATCGAGATACCCTCGTCGAGGAAGCCTATGACTACGCCTTCGGTCCTTATGCCACTGCCCTCATCAAGGGAGCTGCCATTTCCGCTGAGGAAAAAAGCGCCGTCGCCAAGAAACTCTCCGCCTTCACCGGCCTGCCACCCTCTCTTTTCGAGGATACGAACCTCCGCCTGAGCAGCTCTCGTTTCCGCAAAGAACTCCTCAGAGAAGAAGGAAAAGTGATCGGCCGCTTCGACGCCCGCACCGCCTGGCCTCTCGTCAACAAAAGCGAAGACTATGCTGCTTACGACCCCTCCTATTCGGTGGTCTATGGCGCTTTCGCGACTGGGATGAATGACTACCTCAGCCGCACTCTCAACTGGGAAGGTCACCATCCCTACAATATCCTGTCCCGTTCCGTCCAACCGTGGAACTGGGGACCTAGAAACACCATCACCAACATGTCCCGTCACGTGGAGAATGCTCTGCGTAGCAACCCTGATCTCCGCTTCCTCGTGATGAGCGGTTACACCGATCTCGCCACGCCGGCCGCCAACATGCAGCACAGTATTAGCCATCTCTTTGGCATTCCCAACGATCGCCGAAAGGCTATCGAATTCACGTTCTATGAAGCCGGTCATATGTTTTATCTCAACCAACCTGATCTAAAAAAGATGCGCACAGACCTTGTCAAATTCATCACCCCGGATCTCCAATAAACCAACTTTCCATCCCCTACCCCGCCCCAAATCGCGTGCCAAAAAACGAGCGCGACCTTGCGATGTGGTGCCACCTCATTCCCCTCATCTCCGGACTGTTAGGGCTTGGCATACTTGGCTTTATCGGCCCACTCGTCATCATGAATTCCGGAAGCCAAACTTCAACTTTCGTAAATCATCACGCGACGGACTCGCTCAACTTCCAGCTCTCGATGCTGATCTACTCGGCGCTAATCTTCATCTTAGGGCTGATCACATGCGGCCTCGGAATCCTACTTTATATCCCCCTGCTCGTCATCGGTCTGGTTTTTGAAACCATCGCCACGATTGCTGCGAAAAAAGGTAAGACCTATCTCTACCCAATCACCATTCGTTTCGTGAAGTAGTGCCCTTTTCCGCCAAACTCTTTCCATTAAAAGAGTGGCAGTCCCACAAGGACTTGAACCTTGAATGACTGAATCAAAATCAGCTGTGTTACCGATTACACCATGGGACTTACTCGGTAGCCGCGCTTACTCGCCTACGAGGAACGGTTAATAGCTGGTCACACGCTTTGCAATACCGAAATATCCTCAATTTAATTTTTTTTCATTCTACCGTGGTGATCATCGCCATCGCCTCCCTTTTTCCCCTCCGGTTCCCCCTTGACCTTCTTAAGGGAAACCCAGACCTTCACGCCGCCCATGGATTACGCCACTCTCATTGAAAAACGCACCACCCGCCTCGCTGAAATCGAGGAAATGATGAGCGTTCCCGATTTCTTCAATGATCAGAGCACCTCAACCGCCATCATGCGGGAACATCGCAGCCTCAAGCGCCTCCTCGAGGGCTGGGAGAAACTCCAGCTCGTCAAAAGCGACATTGAAGGCAACGAGGAGCTTGCTAAAGGAGACGACGCAGATTTCGCAGCGATGGCCGAGGCTGAACTTCCCCCGCTCCGGGCTCAGCAGGAAAAACTCGAAGACCTCGTCCAATATTCCCTCCTCCCTCGTAATGCGACCGAAGACCGAGACGCCCTCCTCGAAATCCGAGCCGGCGCCGGTGGCGATGAAGCCTCCCTTTTCGCAGGCGAATTGATGAAGCTTTATCAACGCTACGCTGATAACCGCGGCTGGAAATGCGAGCACCTCGAAAGCAGCCCATCCGATGTCGGCGGCTTCAAGGAAGTTATCATGAAGATTTCCGGAGAAGAAGTGTTCCGCTACCTCAAATACGAAAGTGGCGTTCACCGTGTCCAGCGGGTCCCCGCTACCGAAACCCAAGGCCGCATCCACACCTCCACCGTGACGGTGGCAGTACTGCCTGAAGCCGAGGAAGTCGATGTC
Organism: Akkermansiaceae bacterium; assembly: GCA_905182405.1. Lineage (GTDB taxonomy): Bacteria > Verrucomicrobiota > Verrucomicrobiia > Verrucomicrobiales > Akkermansiaceae > SW10. The sequence goes on from CAJJBQ010000002.1 coordinate 669,435, forward strand.
CAGCTCCGGCCCGAAGATCTTCACATCCAGGCCACCCGTTCCGGCGGCTCCGGCGGACAGCACGTCAACACGACAGACTCCGCAGTGCAAATTACTCACTTACCCTCCGGCCTTCAGGTCAAGTGTCAGGACGGACGCTCCCAGACCCAGAACAAGGCGCTAGGCCTCGAAATTCTCCGTGCCAAACTCTTCGAAGTTGCCGAGCGCGAAGCTCACGATAGCTACTCCGCCCAGCGAAAGTCCCTCATCGGCTCTGGAGATCGCTCCGAAAAGATCCGCACCTTTAACTTTCCACAGTCTCGTGTAACCGATCATCGCATCAACCACACCTCACATAACATTGAGGGAATCCTAAACGGTGATATCAACGAGTTCACCGAGCATCTCCAGAAAGCGGAGATGGAGCAGCGCCTTGCCGAAGAAGAGTTGGCCTAGCTTCCAGGCCATTATTCACAAATTATTCACAGACAACTGAATGACAACAATTCTTGATATACTAGAGAAGGGAGCTCAATTTCTGAATAGTAAAGGGATCGAAGACGCCCGACTTAATATGGAGCTTCTAGTGGCTCATGAATTGGACTGCCGGCGTATGGATCTCTACCTGCGCTTTGACCAGCCCGTGCCAGAGGAGAAATTACCAGCTTTACGCGAACACCTTAAAAAAAGGTCTCAAAGAATTCCTCTTCAACATCTTACTAATGTTGTTCACTTCTATTCACATGACTTCATTTCAGATCATCGGGCACTCATCCCCCGGCCAGAATCTGAAGAACTCGTTTCTCTGGTTTTAAAAGAAACCTTCCCTAAACCTGCCCGCATTTTGGATCTCGGATGCGGCTCTGGCGTCCTTGGACTCTCTCTCGCCAAGGCATTAGGAACAGACTGTGAGCAACTCGTTCTGGCTGATTTATCCACAGAGGCCCTGTCACTCGCAAAAGAGAATGCAGAGGCCTTGCAAGTCCCTGCCGAGATTGTCCAGAGCAACCTCTTTCTCGGGCTCGAAGGCCACTTCGACCTCATCATCGCAAACCTCCCTTACATCGGAGAATCCGAGCGCGAGGATCTTTCCAAAGAGGTCCGGCACGACCCCGAAATAGCCCTTTTCAGCGGCTCCGATGGCCTCGATCTCTTGCGCCTTTTCGCAAGCCAATGTAGCCCTTTCCTAAATTCCGGCGGCTTGATCGCCCTCGAAGTGGGCCACTCTCAAGGCGAAACCGTCTGCGATCTTTTGCGCGGAGGAGGTATGACGGAAATATCCCTTCGTAGCGACCTGAATGATATCCCCCGCTTTCCGCTTGCACGAATGGGATAAAACCGCCACGGAATCTTCTGCCAACCCTAACATTTATGGACAAGCTCATCGTTCACGGCGGAAATCAGCTTTCAGGCCACATTAATATTTCAGGATCCAAAAATGCGTCCCTACCTATTCTCGCCGCCTCTTTACTCACTGAGGAAAAGGTGACCATTGCCAACGTCCCGGACGTCTCCGATACGAACTATATGCTGCAGATCCTTTCCGCCTTAAGTGCCGAGGTCGAACGCTTCAGTGGTCGTTTCAATATCGAAGCGAAATCCGTGCGGACCAGTGCTCCCTATGAACTCGTGCGCAAAATGCGGGCCTCGATCTGCGTGATGGGCCCCCTCCTCGCTCGCCTTGGTGAAACCCGCGTCTCAATGCCCGGTGGCTGCGTCATCGGCGATCGACCCATTGACCTCCACTTGAAAGGATTACAAGCGCTGGGAGCCAACATCGAGATGGATGGAGGAGACATGGTCGTCTCCACTCCAAATGGCCTCACGGGAACCGAAATCGATCTCCAGGGAAAGCACGGCCCCACCGTCTTGGGCACCGACAACGTCATGATGGCGGCCACCCTCGCAAAAGGGACCACCATCATTAACTCTGCCGCTTGTGAGCCGGAAGTCGTCGACCTTGCCAACTTCCTCATTTCCATGGGAGCCAAGATCAGCGGAGCGGGAACGCGCCGCATCATCATCGAAGGTGTCGAAAAACTTCACGGAACCACCTGGAACGTTATTCCCGACCGAATCGAAGCGGGCACCTTCATGATCGCCGGCGCCATGTCCGCTGGCCCTGAGGGGATCACCCTCAATCGCATCAATCGCGAGCATATCGCCGTGATCACCGAAAAAATCGAAGAAGCGGGTCACATTTGTAACTTTTCCAATAACGACACCAGCGTGACCGTCATCCCCGGAGAAGCTCCTCAAGGCTGCGAGATTACCACCAACCCCTTCCCTCAGTTCCCAACCGACATGCAGGCGCAGTTTACTGCTATGTTTGCCACCACTCCAGGAATTAGCCTCGTCGAGGACACTATTTACCCTCAGCGTTTCATGCATTGCTCGGAGATGAAACGCATGGGAGCAGACATCACTGTCGACAATGGACGTGCCGTCATCAAGGGTGTCGCGAACCTCAGTGCCGCTCCCGTCATGGCTTCCGATCTCAGAGCTTCCGCCGCCCTCGTTCTCGCCGGACTCACGGCCACCGGGAGCACTCATATCAGCCGCCTTTACCACATTGATCGTGGTTACGAGCACATCGACGAAAAGCTCCTACAACTCGGCGCCAAAGTGGAGCGCGTTAGCGAGTAAATACACACCTTTTATGGCTCAAAAACCCTTCCAAGTAGCAATCGTTGGCCGCCCCAACGTCGGCAAGTCCGCCCTCTTCAATCGGCTTGCAGGCAGACGCATCGCCATCGTGCACGACCGCCCCGGTGTCACACGCGACCGGATCGCAGCGCCATGTGACCTTACTGAAACTCCCTGTGAACTGATCGACACCGGAGGAATCGGAGCAGCCCTTGATGACGAATTCTCGAAACAGGTCACCATCGAGGCCCGCATCGCGATGGACTCCTGCGACCTCATCCTCTTCATTGTGGATGCTCGCGAAGGAATCAACCCCATCGATGAGCTCGTCGCCAACCTCCTCCGTCGCGCCAAGTGCAAGGTGCTCCTCGTCATGAACAAAGCGGATCACGTGGAGCAGGAAATGATCACCGGTGACTTTGCCCACCTCGGATTCGGCGAAGGCCTCCCTACCTCGGCCGAACATGGACGTGGCATGGAGAATCTCGTCGATGCGATCGAAGAAAACCTCTCCCAACTGAAAGCCATCGAGGAGGAAAATTCGGAAGACCTCGGAATCGGTCTCAAAATTGCAGTCGTCGGAAAACCCAATGCCGGCAAGTCATCCCTCATCAATGCCATCCTCGATGACGAACGCACCATCGTTTCCGAAATCGCCGGAACCACGCGCGATGCCGTTGATATTCCCTACATTTGGAAGGGTGAAAAACACAACATCATCGATACCGCCGGCCTCCGTCAGCGCTCTCGCATGGATGATTCCATCGAAGTCTTTTCAGCCATGCGCAGTGAACGCTCGATTCGACGGTCTGATATTTGCCTCCTCGTCGTCGACCTCAATGCCGGAGTCTCCGCTCAGGATCGTAAGATCGCGCGCATGATTCAAGATGAGCAGAAACCCTGCCTCATCATTGCCAATAAATTCGACCTTTATCATCCTGGTGCCAATAAATCAGCCCGGCTTGAAGAAGCTGAGACTCACTTACGAAACGAACTCTTCTTCCTCACCTACGCCCCCTTCATCTGTGTTTCGGCGAAACTGAGCCAGCAGATTCAACACGTATTCAAGACCATTGAAAAAATCCGCAAGGAGGCCCAAAACACCATCGGCACCGGCCAACTGAACCGCCTCTTCCAGGACGCCTTCATCAAGAATCCCCCGCCCGAGCACAAGCGCCACCGCAAGCGCCTCAAGCTCTTTTACGCCACCACCGCCGTCAACGACCGCTACCGTGCGATTCCTGTTCCGGAATATATCCTTTTTGTGAACGACAAAAAGTTCGTGGTCGAATCCTTCCAAAACTACCTCGTGAATACCGTGAAGGCCGCTCATCCCACGGCCGGACTTCCCATCCCTTTATCCTTCCGTTCCCGATCACAATCAGACAGAACTTAGAGAGCAGATGGCACAACTCGAAGTTAAAGAACTCACCACCCGCTTTCACACGCGCAATGGCATCGTGCACGCCGTGGAGAAGGTCTCCTTCGCACTCGAAAAAGGGCAGACCATGGGTATCGTCGGAGAATCCGGCTCGGGCAAATCCGTAACCTGCTATTCTCTCCTTAATCTAATTCCCAAACCTCCGGGAAAGATTCACAGCGGCACCGCTTTCTTCGATGACACCAACCTCCTCGCTTGCTCGGAAAAGAAGATGCGCACCATTCGCGGAAAGCGCATCTCCATGATTTTCCAGGATCCGATGACTTCGTTGAATCCTTACCTAAAAATTTCCAAGCAGTTGACCGAACCTTTGGAAATCCATGAAGGGATCAAGGGAAAGAAAGCTCTCAACCTCGCCATCACCGCGCTGGAAGAAGTCGGCATCCCCGATGCCCACAAGCGCATCAACTCCTACCCTCACGAGTTTTCCGGCGGAATGAGACAACGAGTCATGATCGCTATGGCCCTCATCACCGCCCGAGTTCTCATCGCTGATGAGCCCACCACGGCCCTCGATGTTACCGTGCAGAAACAGGTCCTCGATCTCATCAAAGATCGCCAGAAGGAACTCGGAACTTCTGTCATCCTCATCACCCACGACCTCGGCGTCGTCTCACAAGCCTGTGATACGGTCAACGTCATGTATGCCGGTCGCATCGTAGAATCCGCGACCACTTCGACTCTCTTCAGCTCCCCCAAACACGCTTACACCCGCGCCTTACTCAAGAGTATTCCGGCGATGCAATCGAAGGGCGAAACTCTTTACACCATCCCCGGAATTCCACCGGATCTTTCCACGCCTCCAAACAGCTGCTCGTTCCAACCACGGAACACGCTGGGTGCCGCAGACCTCTGCCTCACCGACCGAGCACCCGAACTTGCCGAGCTAGCCCCCGGACACTTCGTCCAGCAATGCCCCGGCTGCCTCGCCGGCGAACGACTGGCGATAGAAGCGTAAATTCACCAGACGAGTCCATCTCCTAGAGACCTCTCGGTCAAAGGATCTGAATCGTGCTTATACCACGCAGAGTTTCAAAAGAGCAAAACGCCGCAATTTCAAGCAAACGCCCAGCTTCTTAAAAAGATGCTGCGTGTGATTATCAACCGTGTGATTACTCACCTCTAAACGATGCGCAATCTCCTTCGCCGTCGCCCCCACCACAACACGCTTCAGAATTTCATGCTCCCGCGGAGAAAACTTCAAGCTCCCTCCCCGCCATCTAAAGCGCCCCACCCCACCGGGGGAACACCTGGCGCACGCACTATATAATACGGCGAGAGATTTTTTGGCCCCTAATATGGGTACGACCTAGATTGGTTTGTTATTCGGTTCTAAAGGGATGAGTGCTCGTGATTCAAATCGATAGCCTGAGAAGAGACACGCAGTTCAGAGTTCCATGAAAGTTAAAGGGACGGCTTAGACATATACCGAAAACCATACTCCTTTCCTTGTTCCAATTGACCCGCCCCCCTCCGCTCCGGTCCAAAGGCGGCTTCAAAGCCCTTCCTCCAAAAGCAAATTCCTAGCAGTCAGTCGCCAGTGCAACAGAACAGAGATTCAGCGACAGCTGACTACCGGCCCCTTGGCCTAGCGACCGCTATTCCACAAAAACTCTGAAAAACTGGTTCTAAAAGGGTAACGATCTGAGCAACCACCGTCCTTCCAACGATCTGCAAACTCCAGAATTTACTGGCTACAATAACGGGACCACTTCAATATCTGGACTTAAGTTAGGAAACTATCATGACCCGTCAACATTTCGATCGCCGATCGTTTCTGCAAACCAGCGCCGCCATCGGAGCAGCCGCGACTATTTCGGCGCCAAACATCTTGCGCGCTCGCAATCTGAATGAAAAACTTAATATCGCGATCATCGGTGCGGGCGGTCGTGGTCAATACAATACCGGCCAGTTTGCATCGGAAAACATTGTTGCCCTGTGCGATGTCAACGAAAACAATCTGAACGCTGCTGCCCAGAAATATCCCAAGGCCCGCAAAGAGACTGACTTCCGAAAACTTTTTGACCAGCAGCAAGAATTCGACGCGGTTGTCGTCAGCACCTGCGAGCATACTCACGCCTTTGCAACACTACCGGCGCTTCAATTGGGGCAAGCATGTCTATTGTGAAAAACCGCTGACTTACAACATCGACGAAGCACGCATTATTCGCATGGCGGCTCGCCGCGCGAACGTCGCCACGCAGATGGGTACGCAGTTCCACGCATCCGATAACTATCGGCGTGTGGTCGAACTGATTCAGTCAGGGGCGATTGGCGCAGTTCGCGAAGTTCAAGGCTGGACTTCGCGTGCCTGGGGCTGGCACGAAAGTGAGCAAGCGGCCCGCGCTGCCAAAGATCGCTATATCGTCGTTCGCACGCCCAAGGAATCGAACCCGATACCTAAGGGCCTCGATTGGGATCTTTGGCTGGGCCCGGCACCCGGCCGGCCGTTCCACAACGATTACTTCCCCGGTCCGAAATGGTACCGCTGGTGGGATTTTGGAAACGGCACGATGTCGGACCTCGGCAGCCACATGGTCGACCTGCCGTTCTGGGCCCTGAAACTCGAAGCGCCGCTAACGGTCGAGGCCAGGGGACCTAAACCTCATTTCGATATTGCTCCCGCTTCGATGCAGGCGACCTATGAATACGGCGCCCGTGGCGAGTTGCCGCCGGTGAAGCTCACTTGGTATCAAGGATTGGAAAAGCCGCAGATATGGAAGGACAAGGGGATCCCGCAGTGGGATAGAGGTCAATTGTTCATTGGGGACAAGGGAATGCTGCTATCCGATTACTACAAACATGTCTTGCTTCCGGAAGAAAAGTTCGCCGACTTCAAAGGCCCGGACCCGTTTATTCCACGCTCGACCGGCCATCACAAGGACTGGGTCGCGGCGTGCAAAGGCGGCGCTCCGACACTGAGTAACTTTGAATATGCCGGATTGCTGACTGAGGCCAACCACTTGGGCAATGTCGCGTATCGCTCCGGCAAGAAAATCCAGTGGGATACAAAAGAGATGCGAGCCACTAACGCCCCCGATGCCGAGCGGTTCATCAAACGCGAGTACCGCAAGGGTTGGAAACTCAGATAGTCGTTAAACGATCGCCAGCAGGAGATACACAAATGCGCTACATCACGTTGATGTTAATGCTCGCTGTCGCACCAACAGCGATAAAGGCCGACGCAATTGATTCACCCCCCTTTCAACCCTGGTGAGCGCTTAGCCGTCGAAGCTTAGCTCCTAGAACCTAGAATTCCTTTCGCAATCCGACGCGCTTCGAAATCGGCCTTCACAACGATCTCGAGTTCTTGGGAAGAAACGTGCTCCACCCGAGCCATTGTTTCCTCAACCACTTCCCAGATTCCTGGAAAGCTTAGAGTGCGATTCCGAAAAGCTTCATTCGCTACTTCATTGGCTGCATTAAGGACCGCAGGAAGCGTCCCACCGCACTCTCCCGCCTCTCGGGCGAGATTGATTGCCGGAAAATCATCAACGCGAGGAGCCTCAAATTCAAGCTTCGCGAGACTTGGAAAATTCAGTGGCTTCAACTTATTTGCCAGACGCTCTGGCCAAACCACGGCATACTGAATCGGAAAGCACATATCCGTCGTGCTCAGCTGCGCTAAAATGCTGCCGTCGATAAACTCCACCATCGAATGAACAATGCTCTGCGGATGCACCACCACGTCGATGCGTTCCATCGGGATATCGAAAAGCCACCGAGCTTCGATCATTTCTAGCCCCTTGTTGAAAAGAGTCGCGGAATCAATCGTGATCTTCGCCCCCATTTCCCAAGTCGGATGCTTGAGGGCGTCTTCTACTTGCACATCGATCAGCTGCTCTTGGGGGAGCGTCCGAAATGGCCCGCCTGACGCAGTGATGATCAAACGACTAATATCTTCAGCACTTCCCTTGTGCCCCTCGAGGCACTGAAAAATCGCGTTATGCTCACTGTCGACCGGAAGAATCGCTACCCCTTTCTTACGGGCCGCATTCATGACCACTTCCCCAGCCATCACGAGAATCTCTTTACTGGCGACCGCGATATCGCAGCCTAGTTCAATCGCCGCCAACGTCGGACGCAAGCCTCCCACGCCCACGATCGCCACAAGAACCAAATCAGGCCGGGTCGCCTCGATCAAATCAGTCAGACCATCCTCCCCGGAATAAACACGACGCCCAGGTCCCGAAAGCTGATCCTTCATGGCCGCATCAGCAATGCAGAGGTGATCCACTCCGAACTCCCGCGCTTGATCTTCCAGCTCAGCCACACGCGTGCCCGCAGCAAGACCCACAATTTTCATGCGGTCAGGAATTTGACGAGCTACCGTAAGCGCGCTCGTTCCAATCGATCCGGTAGATCCTAAAATAACAACTCGTTTACGCATTAAATCAATCCCGTGAGGATAAGGTAAAAGTAGAGAACAGGCGCAGCGAAGCAGAGACTATCGATGAGATCTAAAACCCCACCAATCCCAGGCATCCAGCTCCCCGAATCCTTCACCGAAAGACTCCGTTTTAAAACCGATTCCGCAAGATCACCCGCAACAGCCGAGAGAGCCATCAGCACTCCAATGATTCCAACGTGCAGCGGAGGAATCCAAGAAAGTGAATCTCCGCCCAAAGCCCACACTCCCCAAGCTCCCAGTTGAGCAAAAGCGTGGGCTCCAAAAAAACCTTCCCAGGTTTTCGCCGGACTCAAATGAGGGGCCATCTTATGTTTCCCGATGAGAGACCCGGTTATATAGGCACCCATATCGGTAAACTTTGCCGATGCGCACATCATCAAGATCAGCCACGCGCCTGGAACTGCTCCAGAAACTTCAGGAAGAAACAAAAGGCGCATCATAAAGACGCCGAATAAAATCGGGACGTAGAGGTAAGCAATCAGACTATCACCCACCGCATCGACGCTATCGCGCTCATTGATCCCGGTGCGAAAGCGCCAGCAAAAGGCTCCTAGAATTGTCGCGACCAGCCCCATCATTTCCCAGTCAAAGCCAGGCTGCTCCGACTCACCCCAAACAAGGCCGGCTCCCAACGCAAGAGCGACAATCACACCGGCGATCAACCCAATATTTCGGCAACCTTTCCCCGTCTGTTCCCCGAAGAGTGATCGAAACTCTCCCGCCCCGCTAATCGTAAGAAAAGCCACCAACCCGAAAAAAGCCCAAGGCTGGCCGGAGACAAAAACACCCGTTACAATGGCCCAGATCACCAGGGTGCTGGTTAAGCGGGCACGGAAGACCGAAGCTTTGGATTGAGAAGGAGTCGATACTGCCATTTCAGGTATGCAATCGACTCCACCGAAGAACCGCAATGACAAATCCTTGAAAAAATATGCAACTCTTCGAAACGACTTGAGTTCCATCATGCGTCAACGGGAAAGCCAAGTCGGTTGCCCCAGATAAACTCAAAGCCAAAACTAAAAAAGAAAATGAAAACCACTATATCCACTATCGCTGTAGTCTTCGCGACATCCCTATTTAGCCAAGCTGAACCTGAAGAAGGCAAAGGCAAGCGCCCAGCACCTCCAGCAGAAATGATCGCCAAGTTTGACAAAGACGGTGACGGCAAACTCAGCGCAGAAGAGCGCAAGGCTCTCATGGAAGGTCGCAAAGCAGAAATGCTCAAGAAGTTCGACAAGGACGGCGACGGAAAACTCAGCACAGAAGAACGCAAGGCTCTTATGAAAAGTCGCAAGGCAGAAATGCTCAAAAAGTTCGACAAAGACGGCGACGGAAAACTCAGCGCAGAGGAGCGTAAGGCCATGCCTCCGCGTGCGGAACGCAGTGGAGGTCGTCAAGGGAAGCCAGGAAGAAAAGGCAAGGCCGGCAAGCCAGGTGAGGGAAAAGGACCTAAAGGCGATCCTGAAGGGAAGTAATCTCCTCCCCCCATTCGTTAATCAATTCAAAGGCAGGCCTCACGACCTGCCTTTTTTTGTGATCACTAATCATTGACCTAAATCTCGAAATACGGGACCAAAATCTGAGGGGCACCCACCTTGGTTCGACAATCCAATCTTCCGTTCGCCATCAGCTTTTCCCCCAGAACAAAAAAAGCAGTCCTCACGGACTGCCTTTTGAAAAGTAAAATTAACCAAAATTACTTCTTCCTCTTCTCTTCCTCGCGCTCCTTGGCATCTGCGATGACCTTCTCGGAGATGTTTTTCGGACAAGCTGCGTAATGCTCAAATTCCATCGAAAACTGACCACGACCAGAAGTCATGGTTCGAAGGTCACCGATGTAGCCAAACATCTCGGAAAGAGGTGCCTGAGCCTTGATGCGGATACCACCGGAAGCGGTGTCCTGAGATTGAATCATGCCACGACGACGATTCAGGTCACCAATAACATCACCGACGTGATTTTCAGGAGTGAAGACATCCAACTTCATAATCGGCTCAAGAATCTGAGCACCGGCCTTAGGCACGGACTGACGATAAGCCGCTCTAGCTGCGATCTCGAACGCTACCGCCGAGGAGTCAACTGCGTGGAAAGCTCCATCATTCAGAGTGACATTGAAGTCCAAACAGGGATAACCCGCAAGAACACCCTTTACGAGTGAGGTCTTAAATCCTTTTTCAACAGCAGACCAAAATTCCTTGGGAACGTTACCACCAACAACCTTGGACTCGAACTGGAATCCTTCGCCTGGCTCAAGAGGAGTCAGGGTGTAGTCGATCTTAGCGAACTGACCAGAACCACCAGACTGTTTCTTGTGCGTGTAACTGTCTGTAAGCTCCTTGGTAATAGTCTCGCGGTATGCCACCTGAGGGGCACCCACGATCACTTCAACCCCGTGAGTCCGCTTCAGGATGTCGACTTTAATATCGAGGTGAAGCTCACCCATTCCCTTAAGAATGGTCTCACCCGAGTCGAGATCAGTCTCGACGCGGAAGGAAGGGTCTTCCTGAATCATCTTACCAAGCGCAATACTCAGCTTCTCGGCGTTCGCCTTGTCGATTGCTGAGACGGCGAGCGAGATCACGGGATCCGGAAATACCATTGGCTCAAGAGTCGCTGGCTTATCTTTGGAGCACAGAGTGTGTCCAGTTTGAACATTCTTCAAACCGACCAGAGCAATAATATCACCCGCTTGGGCGCTATCGAGTTCCGTCCGGGTGTCAGCATGCATCTCCACGAGACGGCCAACACGCTCATTCTTACCGGTGAAGGTGTTGAGAATGGTGTCACCCTTCTTAAGGCTACCCGAGTAAATACGAGTGAAAGTCAGGGCGCCAAACTGGTCGTCCATGATCTTGAAAGCAAGGGCACGAAGAGGGCCACTTGGATCTGCAAGGGCGACTTCGCCAGTCTTGTTTCCCTCATCATCAAACTCGGGCTCAGGAGGAACTTCGAGAGGAGATGGAAGGTAGTCTACAACTCCATTAAGAACGTTTTGAACTCCCTTATTCTTGAAAGCGGAACCACAGAATGCAGGGAAAAAATCTAGAGCGATGGTGCCCTTACGGATGCACTTCTTAATGGTCGCGATGTCAGGAATATTCCCTTCAAGGTAAGATTCCATCACTTCATCGTCCTGCTCCACGGCAGTGTCAATGAGCTCATCGTGATACTTCTGAGCGATTTCCTTGAGATCTTCTGGAATCTCGGTGATTTCAAAGTTTTCAGGCAAACCAGTGTCGTCCCAAATAAAAGCCTTCATTTCGAGGACATCGACAACTCCCACAAAGGAATCCTCAAAACCAATCGGGATCGTCATGACGAGCGGCTTGGCACCAAGAATATCCTTGGTCTGCTGAATGACGCTGAAAAAGTCAGCGCCGATGCGGTCGAGCTTGTTGACGAAGATAATCCGAGCAACTTCCGAGTCGTTCGCGTAGCGCCAGTTCGTCTCGGACTGAGGCTCAACGCCTCCAGATCCACAAAAAACACCGACACCGCCGTCGAGCACTTTCAAAGAACGATAAACTTCAATTGTAAAGTCAACGTGTCCCGGCGTATCGATAATGTTCATCCGGTGGTCATCCCAGAAACAAGTAGTGGCAGCAGACTGAATCGTAATCCCCCGCTCTGCTTCCTGCTCCATGAAGTCCGTGGTGGACTCACCATCGTGAACCTCACCGGTCTTGTGAATCTTACCAGTGAGCTTAAGAATCCGCTCGGTGGTGGTGGTCTTTCCAGCATCAACGTGTGCGAAGATGCCGATGTTCCGGTATTTGCTGAGATCAATCATGATGTAATGTCTAGGGAAAGATCGCGGTTTATGCCGGCAGTCGGTCTTTTGTCGAGCTTAGAGCGCGACTTTTTCACCTTTTTCTCTTCTTTCTAAAAAGATGATTAGTCGGTGATTTTCAGCTGAATCTCTTTATAATAAACCGTACTCTTGGGATCATGGGCCTGAAAAGCGATCGTTCCACGACCCAGCTTGCGCCCTTTTGTGTTGGCACTTGGCCCTTCCCAATCTTTCGGCTCCGTAAATTCCACCGTTGTTTCTCCGTTCACCTTGAGGATAATCTTGCTTCCTTTTACGATGATGTGGTAGTCAAACCACACCTCGTCCTTGCTCACTGCTTCCTTGATCCGTAGGTTAACGGCGCCCTTCCTTACTTCCACAAACGGAGCCTGCTTCTGAGTGGGGTCGACCCAAAGATTAACCACGCCATACAGGCTCCCCGTCCTCTTGGGATCAACTTGGGTGGAATTGACTTGGGCTTCGTAGCCCTTCTCCGGCCAGCCTTCTTTTTGGTATTGGGTGGCAAAGTAGACTCCTGAGTTTGATCCGAAAGTGGTCTTGGCCTTGAGCTTTAGCTCGAAATTCCGGAACGCAACATTTCCGTCTTTTCCGACATAGAAAAGGTGGGCCCGGTCCCCCGTCACCTTCAATTCGCCGTTCGCTTCCACCGAAAAGGCGGCCGGATTATCTTCGCTGGGCTTCCAACCTTCGAGGGTCTTACCATCGAAGATGGAAACAAAACCATCCTGCGCCACTAAGGACCCAGCAGCACAGAGGCTACATACCGCTAAAAGTATCAACTTAAACATCGGTGAGAGCTTAGGGGGAAGTAAGAAGACGAACAATAAAGAAAAGTCCATCAATATTAGGTCTTCCCCGCCCAACTAAGATCCTTTCGACCGCAAACTCCTAGTAGAATAGTGCGAGCCTATTCAGTCCGCGATACTCGTCTCAAATCTCGCCGGATTTTCCTCTTTCCACAATTTCCAGCACGCCAGGAATCCGGGCGCGAAGTCTTCCGGGACCCCATTTACCCAGGCCTCGATTTGCTCCATCGTGAACCACTCACCATATTCGATTTCGACGCAGGGGAAACGGACTTTTTCTTGGGCAAGGGTGGCGTAGACTCGGACGTGCTCCCAGCCGGTGTTTGTGTGGGCTCCTAGCTTACCCACTTCTTTAAGGTCGTGATCTTCGAGGCCGAGTTCTTCGGCAAGTTCGCGCGTGGCGCACGCTGCGTAATCCTCGCCCGAATCGACATGACCAGCCGCGCTCGAATCCCAGAGGCCGGGGCATTTATCTTTAAGGCGGGAGCGCTTTTGCAAGAATATTTCACGGTGTTTATTGAGCACAAAGATGTGGACCGCCCGATGCGTGAGATCATCGCGGTGGATAACATCGCGACGCTCGGAGCGGATCACCTCGTCGTTTTCATCGACCACATCGAGTATCTCGCCCGCACCCTGCCCTTCTTCCTTTTTAAAAAAGGGATCGACAAGACGAGTAAGTGAGACCCAATCAGCGAGAGTGAGTTCCTCGGCTCGTGCGGTGGGGCTGAGGCTGAGTTCCGAGCTGGCGGTCTCCCAGTCGATCCCATCAGGGAGATTTTTGCGGAGCTGCTTCCTGCGCTGAGCAAAACCACGGCGAACGAGTTCGTCGAAAAGCTTACGATCATGCACCGGAAGGCTGGCCTGTCGCGGCTCGAGGCTCATCACGGTGGAATCGATCAGCGGTTTGGGAAAAAAGCAGCTTGGTGGGACAATTTTCACCCGGGCTCCCTCCCACTCGCACTGCATCCGGAGGGTGAGCACGCCGTAGTCCTTGCACTTGGGTCCTGCCAGGATTCGGTCGATCATCTCCTTTTGGAGCATCAGAATCGCTTTCGTAAAAGGTGACGGGCCCTTGAGAAAGTTCCGCAAAATAGCCCCGCCGGCCGAATAGGGAAGATTCCCAAGCAGTTTGATATTTTTATAAGCAAAGAAGCGGCGCACATCAATGCGCACCGCGTCCTCACAAATGACAGTCACTTCGGGATGATCGCCAAAGCGTCTAATCAAGTACTCCGCGAGCCTACGGTCATATTCGACTAGGATAATACGAGCCACTTTTCCAATGAGATGCTCCGTGAGCGCGCCCGTTCCCGGTCCCACCTCCACGACAGTATCGCCCGGCTGTGGGTCGAGAAGATTGACAATCCCCTCCGCCGTATTTTGATCAACGAGGAAGTTTTGCCCCAACTTGCGCGAGGGCGTCACCCCGACTTCAGCGAGGACTTCTTTCAATTCAGTGAGGGTCACAGTGCTCCTTTCAATTGCATGGAGCCTTGTTGTCCATTAAATTCAGTCAGTAAGATGACTTACGCCACTGCCATTACCATTCTGCGCCTTTTTCTGGTGCCGGTCTTTTGCGTGCTCGCAATCCGTTACGGCGACAGTGTGTCTTCAGGTTCTCCCAATGAAACAACGCGCTGGCTCGCAGTGGGAACTTACATCGTCGCAGCAGCGATGGACGGGATCGATGGCTGGGTCGCACGCCGCTTTAATCAAAAATCCCTCATCGGTTCTATCCTCGATCCCCTCACCGACAAAGCTCTCCTCCTCACTGGCCTCATCACCCTGACTTTGGTGGACTGGGGCCAGGATTGGCGTCTTCCGATGTGGTTTCTCGTCCTCGTCATCGCGCGCGACATCGAAATCATCGTTGGCATTTGGATTCTTTATTTCATCAATCGTCGGGTCCCCATCAAGCCTCATTGGACCGGCAAAGTCTGCACCTTGACTCAAATGATCGCCCTCGGCTGGGTCATGCTCAAACTCTTCGACCTCTCCCCCCTCTACCCCACCATCGTTGCTGCCGTCTTCACGATCTGGTCGGGCCATGCCTATTTTTGTGAGGGACTACGTCAACTGAGAGAGATTAAAAGAGAAGACGCTTAGCCACTTGCAGTTTCCGATCACAAATCTACTCTCCTGAACCTGCCTAAAATAACAGGGAGTAAATGTCATCCCTCCGCCTCTCACGGAAAATCATCAAGACGCCACCACCATGCACCGAGCTCTATTTTTCTTCTTCATCCTCTCCACTCAAACGGTTCTTGGACAATTCTCCCTCGGAGAAAAAGAAACGACCGCCAAGGTCACGCCGGAATACTCCGCCGTGGAGCCAGGGGATTCATTCAAGGTCGCCTTCACCCTCAACCACGCCGAACATTTTCACAGCTACTTCAAGAACGCCGGAGTGGTCGGCTCCCCTCCCTCGGTGACATGGGAACTTCCTGATGGGTTGAGAGCAGGTAAACTCCTCTTTCCGCAGCCGGCCGCGATCAGAACAATGGTCGGAGGGGTTGATGCCACCCTTTATGGATATGACGGCGAAGCAACCTTCGTTGTGAAAATCGAGGCTTCCGAAGACCTCAAGGTCGGTTCGGAATACGAGATCAAGGGAAGCTTCGACTGGCAGGAATGTGATGACAAGTCCTGCCTCATGGGCAGCCACGACTTCTCCTTTAAGGTTATCGCCAGAGAGGAATCCCTCCCCATCAAAGCTAACGAGAATTTTTTTGAAGTTGCTAGCACCGCGCTCCCGCAGGACGGCTCGGCATGGGGCGCTCTCGCCACGGAAAAGGAGGGAAAGATATCCCTTGAGATCATCTTCCCAGAGGGAATCGAGATCGGGGAGCCCGTCTACTTCTTCTCCACCGATCAACAAATCGATTCGCAGGCTCCCCAAGAGGAAGGAACGCTCAATAAAGAGGGACATTACGTAATGACCCTCCAGCGAAACCAGGGCACAAAAGGGCTCGCAATTGACGCCGGTGAAGTAGGCGAGTCAATCAAAGGCCTCTTTACCTTCAGCGATGGATTCGGATCGTCGAGCATCGAGATTAGTGCTCTGCTGCCCAGCGGCGCTACAAGCGGAAGTGGCACCACAGGCGAAGCACTCTCAGCTTTTGTTCCTGCAACGGCAGCTGACCGTAAAGCCGGGCTCGAAGTATACGACGTTAATGTTCTCCCGGAAGTAGTCGACCCTGGTGGAAGTAAAGAAAAGGAAGTCACTTTCCTCTCTTCTCTTTGGCTCGTCTTTCTCGGCGGACTCATTTTGAACCTCATGCCCTGTGTCTTTCCGGTCCTCGGACTCAAGATCATGGGCTTCGTCGCCCAAGCTGGTGAGGACGAAAAGAAGATCAAAATTCACGGCATGGTTTTCGGTCTGGGCCTCCTCATCACGATGTGGATTCTCGCAGCCGTCATCATTTCACTAAAGCTCAATTGGGGAGAGCAACTCTCGGAACCAGTTTTCCTTGGAACAATGATCATCGTCTTCTTTCTCATGGGTCTGAATCTCTTCGGTCTCTTCGAATTTGGCTCTAAAATGACCAGTGTGGGAGGAGAACTCCAGTCGAAGAAAGGTTACTCCGGCTCCTTTTTCTCAGGAGTGCTTACCACCTTGGTTGCCACACCTTGCTCCGGACCCTTCCTTGGAGCCGTGATGGCTTTCGCGCTTTCACAGGAAAACCGAAGCATTCAATTTGCCGTCTTCACGGTCTTTGGTCTCGGGATCGCCTCCCCTTACGTCATTCTCTCTCTCTTCCCAGCTCTCATTAAAAAGCTCCCTCGTCCTGGAGCTTGGATGGAAACATTCAAACAGGTCATGGCCTTCTTCGTCTTCGCAACCGTCGTCTTCTTCATGAAAGGCTACCTCAAAATCGTTGGAGAAGATCACTTCAACATCTTCCTCTTCGCCCTCTGTCTGATCGGATTGGGAGTTTACCTTTACGGCCGTTACGGCACGCCAACAATGGCGAAAACCAAACGTCTCGTCACAGGATACGGCCTTGCCGGCCTCATGACCTTCGGAGGTCTTGCTTGGGCTTACTCCACCGCAAAGCCACCAAAACAGGGTCTCGCCTGGCACGAATGGTATCCCGGTATTATGGAGATTTCTCGACCGAAAGGGCGAATCATTTGGCTAGATTACACCGCCGATTGGTGAGCAACTTGTAAAGTGAATGAGAGCCGTGTGTTCTCAAACAAAGAAATCCTCGCCAAGCTAAAAGAACTCAACGTTCTTCTCATTAAAGCCGATAATACAAAACGCCTTCAAACGATCAGTGACGATTTCCCTCGTTACGGCCGCGTTGCTCTTCCCGTCAACGTGATCGCCCCAGCTGATCCCAATGCTCCTGTTATCGTCATGCCCGAAGTTTTTGGTCCCGAGGAAGCTCTGAAGGCACTCGAAGAAGCTGCCAAAGCCTCAAGGTAAGACCATACTATCTTCGCTTGTCATTATCGACAATCCTCCTATTTTTGCGTTGTGGCTTTCCTCGAACTTCATGACTTAAAAACTCACTTCCCCGTCCCGGGAAGTGGTCTCTTTTCCTCGACGAGCGATGTCATCAAAGCAGTCGACGGAGTCACATTGAAAGTTGAAAAAGGATCGATCCTCGGTTTGGTCGGCGAGTCTGGGTGTGGTAAATCCACTCTATCACGCACCGTGATGCAGCTGCAACCTGCCACCAGCGGGACGGTCATTCTGGATGGGGAAAACCTCACCGATCTTCAACGTAACGAAGTCCGCATGCGCCGTCTCGATTTTCAGATGATCTTTCAAGATCCCTATGCGTCCCTCAACCCGCGCATGACCGTCTATTCGACACTCGCTGAGGCCATTTGCCAGCGCCACCCGAACCTAAAAAAGGATCGTCCTACTCTCACACAAAAAGTGAGCCAGCTCATGGCTACCGTCGGCCTGGATTCTCGCTACATGCGAAAATATCCCCACGAATTTTCCGGCGGTCAGCGCCAGCGCATCGCGATCGCCCGCGCCCTCGCCCCCGAGCCCAAACTCATCATCGCCGATGAGCCCGTCTCCGCTCTCGACGTCTCCATCCAGTCCCAAATACTCAATCTACTTCTGGATCTCCGGAACGATCTTGGACTGACTATGATTTTCATCTCGCATGACCTATCGGTTGTGCGCTACATCGCTGACGAAATAGCAGTCATGTATGGCGGAAAAATCGTAGAATACGGAAATGGAGAAGAGGTCTTCCACAATCCGAAAGACGAGTATACCAAACGCCTTCTCTCTGCCATTCCGCACTTTAAAGCCACTGCCTAATTCACCATGGACTACCTAGTTTACAAGATTATCCACATCGTTGGCCTCATGGGCCTCTTTTCTGCCATGGGTGGCCTAATCGGAGCAGACGTGCGCAAGCCTGCAACCTTAGGTATTTACGGTATGATCCATGGTATTTCTCTTCTGGCACTTTTTGTAAGTGGATTCGGTCTCCAAGCTAAGTTGGGCTTAGGCTTTCCAATCTGGTTGATCGCTAAAATCATCATCTGGGCCTTGATGGGTGGAATGATTGTCGTTCTTAAAAGACGCCTCATTCCAGTGGGCCAAGCGTGGATCCTCATGATCGTCCTCGGTGGCGTCGCCGCCTACTTGGCGATCTACAAGCCATTCTAGACTTAGTGGTTTAGCTTAGAATCAAACGTTTATCTGCGTCTTATTCACAGTCACTCACAGAGAAAAAGGCCCACCGGATAAAACCAAGCGGGCCTTTTGTGAATAAGCTGTGGAGCGATCTTTACATCACCTGATGCTTCCCAGGGATAGGTGCAGGATAGAGTCCATCGGGACCAGGCTTTGGTCCTGGATCAGCATCCCAGCCAAGGGTTTTCGGCATCGTGCTAAGGCCATTGGCAAGAGCATCATCATACTTAATCTCCTTCCCTGAATAGGTCACCATACGCCCTAAGATCGCTGTCATTGTGCTCGCTGCGGTATAATAAGCGTTGTTGATCGGCTTGTCCTCACGGATGTGCTTGTAAAGAACATCGTGCTCAGTCTGGTAAGGGTCATTATTTTCCCCTTTGAAGCGCCAAATCGTCTTCCCGTTCATATCAAGAATGCGCCCCGGCATCGCTCGACCATTCTGTGCCCCAATGACCTCAGTCACCCGATTCATCGCACCACGCTGGTGACGACACTGGGAGTTCATGACGGTTCCATCGGCATAGGTATACTCGACGTAGTGGTGGTCAAAAATTTCCCCGGTTTCCGGTCCAATCCGGACTTGGCGCCCACCCATCCCTTGGGCTTTCATGGGAGGTCCACCTTTAAACCAGTTCATCACATCAAGGTTATGAACATGCTGTTCCACGATGTGATCACCGCACAGCCAGTTAAAGTAATACCAGTTGCGCATCTGATACTCCATCTCAGTCATTCCCTCGGCGCGCTTACGAACCCAAACTCCCCCACCATTCCAGTATACCTGTGCTGAGGTGATCTCCCCGATGACACCGCTCTTAATTTGCTCCAGAGTTTCGATGTAACTGTTTTGGTAACGACGCTGAAGTCCACACACCACTTTGAGATTCTTCTCGTCGGCTTTCTTGGCAGCCGCAAGAACCCTACGGATTCCCGGAGCATCGACCGCAACAGGCTTCTCCATGAACACGTGCTTTCCTTGCTCTACCGCATATTCGAAATGCTCGGGACGGAAACCCGGAGTGGTGGCCAAAATAACAACCTCGGCCGCGTCGATCGCCGCCCGATAGCCATCAAACCCATCAAAAATCCGCTCTGCAGGCACATCGACCCGCTCTTTAAACCGCTCCTTAAGTCCCGCCACAGCACGCTCGGCATTGTCACGAAAGGCATCCGCCACCGCGACTATTTTAGTACCTCCGGCATTAAGAGTCTGAGTGGCGGCCCCTTGGCCTCGGCCACCGGCGCCGATGACAGCGACTTTGATCTCGTCGCTCCCGCCCGCTTGCGCGAAACTGGAGAAAGGAAGAGTGGCGGCGAGAGCGCCCCCTGTTTTCAGGAGCTTCCGGCGATTAGGTTGTATGTTTTCAGTCATAAAAGTTTTGAAGGAAAATTTCATACGTTCATTGAGCTAAATTTCTAACGAAGAAGTTCATTTTCGTAAACGACCGTGAATCCCGCCTGATTAAGCACGGAAGCCCCAAACTCAAGATCCTCCAAATGCAGCGCCAGTAGTGAGCGGCCTTGGTGTTGCGTCATCAGCGAAAAGGCGTAATCGAGATTTGTCTCAGCCTCATAGAGCGTCATGAGACATTTCTTGAGTCCCTCGCCCGATTCCAGCATTCGGATCACCACAAGCTCGGAAAGCGTGAACGCAATTCCCTGCTCCATAAGAAGCTCCTCGGCGGCATCGGGATCACTCAGGATGAGGCGTGCCACCGTGGCATCACGCGAATCCTGAACCGACAGACCGATAACATTGATCTTCCGACGATCAAGCAATCTGGCCAGCGAACTGAAGGCCCCCACTCGATTCGGCAACATTACCGAAAATTGGCGAACGTAATTCCGTTTGGGGTTAACTTCCTCTGCGACAGCCATGCTTAAAATGAATAGCGGAAGAGGATTGATGGATCAATGAACTTGTCTCTCAGCCGAAAATGATGTCTTCAAGGGCCGTGACTGATGACTTCCTCACCCGCTTTGGTGGAATCGCCCGCCTCTATGGAATTTCCGCTTTGGAGAAATTTTCCCACAGCCATGTCATGATCATCGGTCTCGGCGGCGTCGGGTCATGGGTCGTCGAGGCCCTCGCCCGCTCTGGCGTGGGCACCTTTTCTCTCGTTGACCTCGATGACGTCTGCCAAACAAACGTCAATCGCCATATCCACGCCCTCACCCACACGG
This sequence comes from Akkermansiaceae bacterium, assembly GCA_905182405.1. Taxonomy (GTDB): domain Bacteria; phylum Verrucomicrobiota; class Verrucomicrobiia; order Verrucomicrobiales; family Akkermansiaceae; genus SW10. The sequence goes on from CAJJBQ010000002.1 coordinate 690,390, forward strand.
TGGGCCAATCAAAAACCACTGCTCTTACCGAGCGAGTCGGCGCAATCAATCCAGAAGCCACCCTAATCGAACATCATTGTTTCTATGGCGAAGAAAATGCCAACGCGATTTTGACAGAGAAAAAACCTAATCTTGTGATCGACGCCATTGATAGTAGCCGCTCCAAGATTCACCTTCTCGCGACCTGCAGGGACCTTGGGATCCCCGTTATTACCAGCGGAGCAGCCGGAGGGAAAATCGATGCCTCAAAAGTTCAAATCGATGACTTATCGAGAGTCCACGGTGACTCGCTACTCAATGGAGTTCGCAGACAACTGCGCGGCCGCTATCGCTTCCCTCAAGCGACTAAAAAGGGAGGCAAGTTTGGCATTCCCGCCGTCTTTTCCCCGGAAGAGCGCTTGTTTGCGCAGTGTGATGGCTCCACCTCCACAGAGCGCCCTGAAAATCATACCGGCGGAATCAGATGTGACGCTGGCTATGGCGCAGCCACCCATCTTACCGCAACCTTTGGTAACCTCGCCGCCGGCTGGGCACTCCAGCAGTTGGCCGAGTAATCGAACCAAAAAAAAGCGACTCCACTTCGGAATCGCCTTTAAAAAATGATCGTGAACCGACTAGCTGACGCCTTTCTTAGACATCTTGGTCCCCTTAGTAGCACCTTGACGGGCTTTGAAACGAGGGTTCGTTTTGTTGATCACGTAAAGGGTTCCTTTACGTTTGACTACTTGACAGTCTACGTGGCGGCGCTTGGCGGAGGCGAGGGAAGAAAGAACTTTCATAAAAACCGTAGGTTTGTGCGAGCGCGCAGACTAGTCTTCACCTTCCCCATGTAAAGCCCATTCCTAAGAAAAAATCGGTGTTCAAAAGAAAAGCTTCATGGTTCACTCTCTTACGCCGATTGGCAATGTCGCTCAATGTCAGAATCCTACTTTCAAGAAACGGTCAACGCTCCCGAGACTCCGCTCGATCTCACTCTGCGCCCTCCCGGTTTCGATGACTTCCACGGCCAAGAAAAGGTCACCGAACGCCTGATGCTTATGGTGGAAGCAGCCAAGAAGCGCGATGACGTCCTTGAACACATTCTTCTCTCCGGCCCTCCAGGTTTGGGAAAAACGACTCTGGCCAATATTGTTTCCACCGCCGTGGGCTCCACACTCCACACCACGTCAGGCCCCCAGATTGAAAAAGCGGGCGATCTTGCGGGTATCCTGACCAATCTCCAGCGTGGCGACATATTGTTCATCGACGAAATCCACCGTCTTCACCCGGCCATCGAGGAATATCTATACCCAGCCATGGAAGACTTCCGACTGGATATCATCATCGACTCAGGACCTTCCGCTCGCTCCATCCAGCTTCAGCTTCCCAAATTCACCCTCGTCGGCGCCACCACCCGCTCGGGCATGCTCACTGCACCCCTACGTTCTCGCTTCGGTCTTCTCAACCGACTCGACTATTACACCAACGAGCAACTCGCTTTTATTATCGAGCGCTCGGCTTCGATCCTAGATCTCGAAATCAACCCGGAAGGCGCGAGTGAAATTGCCCGTCGGTCACGCGGAACCCCGCGCATCGCCAACAATCTCCTCCGCTGGGTTAGGGATTACACTCAGGTTCGAGCCAATGGAAAGATCGATGCCAAGACTGCCTCCGACGGCCTCGCCATGATCGAAATCGACCAAGACGGCCTTGATGAAATGGACAAGCGCCTCCTCGAGGCACTGATTTATAAGTTCAATGGCGGACCCGTAGGACTTTCGTCCATCGCCGTCTCAGTCGGAGAAGACGCCTCAACCTTGGAAGAAGTCCACGAGCCTTTCCTCATCATGCAAGGTTTTCTCAAACGGACCCCCCGGGGCCGGGTCGCCATGCCAGCTGCCTACACCAAAATTGGAGCCGAACTTCCTCCCGCTCCCGGCGGCCAACAAAACCTACTTTAAATGCAAAAACTCTACGAAAACCTTCTCGAGCGCGCCCGATCCTCCGGCCTTCGACGCACTAAGGCCCTGGAAGCTATTCTCACCTGCCTCGCCGATCACAATCGCCCGATGACTCTCGGCGACCTGAGCAGCTGCGGTCATCTCTCCAAGCAATGCGACCAGACCACCGTATTCCGGCTCCTTCAGCGTCTCAGCGATAAAGGAATCGTGCGCCGCCTCGGCCTTCACGAGCGCGCTGCCTACTTCGCCCTCCTCATCCCCGGGACCCACCGCGACTACCTGATTTGCACCGAGTGCGGCAGCATCGAGGCCATCGACGCGCCCTGCCCTGTTCATCAGCTCGAAGAAGAAATCCGCCAAGAAACGGGATTCCAAAATCTCTACCACGAGCTCGAATTCTTCGGCACCTGCCCAAAATGCGCCTCCGCCCAGTCCTGATCTCCCTCATCACGCGATAAGAGTCACGGAACTCGATCGAGCCACTTCTGATCCCGATAGCGTAATTCGTAATTCTCCGGGTAGATTAATTCCACGTGCCTCACTTTTTGCGACAACTCATCAGCCAAATACTCTAGCTCTCCCATCACACTTCCCTGATGGAGCGTCCCCCACTTTCCCCGGCGCTGCCCTGCCCCCGCTAGCTTCTTTCCATTCGAGACGATGTCCCAGCGCACTAGCTTCTTAAAGCAAGCCGCCGACTTGTTCTCGGAGTCCTCTCCCGTAATGTCACAGTCGACACCGCTTTTTCGAAGCGCCAACACCACAAATTCATGAATGGCACAGTAGATTTCGGCGCCTCGCATCGAAGTCGCTTTTTCACTCCTCGGTATCACCAGCGTGTAGGTCGAGTCCTTTCGGTGATCGACGATTCCTCCACCCGTCCAGCGTCTTACATACGAGACTTCGTTTCCAAAAAGCCGCTGGGCTTCGGCGAGACTTTGAAAATACCCCAAACTCACCCAATCGCCGTCCCAGTCATAGATTCGCAAAATAGGACCCTCCGCGGTTTGGCTCGTGAGCCACTCATCCACCGCCATGTTTTCAGGACCGGATCGAGCGACCGAATCCTTCCAAACGCGGAGAACTTCAAAAAGCATATTCACATCACACTCCCGCTTGCGCGCGGAGCAAGCCAAAGTAACATCAAACTATGAATTTCTCGCCTAAGCCGAATATTGCTCTTCTAATCGTGGGGCACGGTTCGACGGAAAACCCGGATTCCTCCACCCCTTACTTTGATCACGCGAAGGAGATTCGCGCCCGCGGAGTCTTCGCCGAGGTGCACTGCTGCTTTTGGAAAGAGGAGCCATCGATGCGTGAAGCTCTTTATATGATCGATGCGGACGAGGTCTACATCGTGCCCGACTTCATCAGCGAAGGATACTTTACCCAAGAGGTGATCCCTCGTGAGTTCGAACTCGATGGGCCGACCACGAAGATCCACGGAAAGACGCTGCACTACTGCGATCCTGTCGGCATTCATCCTTCGATGACTTCACTCATTCTCCAACGGACCGAGGAAGTCGCACCTGGATTACCGCAGGAAGAATCAACCCTCTTCATCGTGGGTCATGGCACGGGCCTGAATAAGAATTCTACCAAAGCGATCAGAGACCAGGTCGAGCTGATCAAAACGCTGCCGGAATGCCGTTTCGCCGCGGTGTATGATACATACATGGAAGAGCCTCCCTTCATCGCAGACTGGGCGAAGATGACCGAAACTGAGAATGCCGTCGTGGTCCCCTTCTTCATCGCTGATGGCCTCCACAGCTACCAAGACATCCCGATGATGCTGGGCTTTGAAAAAGAAGAGGGCCTCGCCGCGAGCCAGAAAGAAATCTTCCGCCACAATCCCTACTACATCCGCAAAAAGACGCTCTACTACTCCTCGGCAATCGGCGTCGAGCCCATGATGGCCGATGTCATTCTCGATCTCGTCACCTCATTTGATAGCGCCCACCTTTCCTGATCCAACCTATCCGAACTCCCCCTCATCCAAGATTAGTGAAATTGGCAAGATTCGCGCCCTCGCCCCTCCAAGCAAGTTCAGCTCTCTCTACATTTTCTGTGGTCCATTTCTCCTCTCCAATCCACCTCATGTCTCTCAATCAAAATTTTGCTGACGCCCTCGACCAAGGAATCAATCAGATCGGTCAGCTGCGTATTCTAACAGGTCACCACGCCGCTTCATTTATTCTTTGCCATCTCGATGATGAGGAAAAAGTGACCTCCGGCGATTTCTCGGATCTCACTCAGCATGACCACCCGGATTCCGCCCGTAAACTTGGCCTCTACACACCTGAGGGCGAATATCGCTTCACCAAAGGCGAGATTTCCCTTCCCAGCGGCTGGATCATTCTCCTGGATAATATGGCCCAACTCCGCCGCGCGCTCGATCTTTTTTATCCCGCCTCGCTCGGTCTTTGGAACGCTTGGAAAAAGGACGAGATCCGCACCCAGAATCTCCGCGATAAGCTGAATCGACAGACTGGCATGTATCGCCACAGCCAGAATGTTTCAGACCTAGGCGCCCAGCACCTCGTCAAAACCCTCTGCGGGCCTACCAACAAGTGCGTGAAGAAAATTCTTTGGCAACTCGATAACGACACCCCACTCGAAGCAAGCGAAGCCTCTCAATTTGATGGCACCCTCCCTGGGGGAAAGGCCATCCCACTCGTCTGTCAGGAAGCCTGCAACTTCTTCGTCGCCCAATGCCGCAAGCAGTCTAAGAAGGAGTTTGAGGAGTCGCAGGACTAGACTCTGCCAATCTTCATGCAGGCTTCGGGCAATGACCCTCATCTTCGTCGATCCAGAAATCTACGGAAATCCGCACCCAAATACCGCAAGCTTCTCATTCCTCTCAATCGCCCAAAAACCTTTCTTCAATAGAAAACCATTGCCTTTCTCAGCTTCTCCAGTCGAAATCTCTTCCGCATGGCAGATTCCCCCGCACTCGTCGTTCTCGCAGCAGGAATGGGCTCCCGATATGGAGGCCTTAAACAAATGGATCCCATGGGACCAAATGGTGAGACCGTCCTCGACTACTCGGTCTTCGATGCCATGCGCGCTGGATTTTCCAAAGTGATCTTCGTCATTCGTAAAGACTTCGCCGAGGCCTTCCACAAATCTGTCGGTGCCAAGTTTTCGAGGCAAATCGAAGTCGCCTATGCTTTCCAAGAACTCGACGACCTCCCCGAGGGATTCTCCGTCCCCGAAGGTCGCGAAAAACCTTGGGGCACAGCCCACGCCATCCGTGCCGCGCGTCACGAAATCGACCGCCCGTTTGCCGTCATCAATGCCGACGACTTTTATGGAAAAGATGCCTACAGGCAGGCTGCCTCATTCCTAACCAGCAATTCCATCGACAACGACAAGGAGCATTACGGTCTCGTCGGTTACCAGATCGCCAACACCCTTTCCGACCACGGTTCCGTCAATCGCGGTATTTGCCAGACGACCGACAATCTTCTCGGAGGAGTCGAAGAAGTCATCAATATCTTCCGAAAAAATAACAACGAAATCGAAGGCCGCACCCTCAATAACGAGGCTTGTCTCATCGAAGAGGACACCATCGTTTCTATGAATCTCTGGGGGTTCCCTATCCGCTTCCTCGATCAGCTTGAGGTGCACTTCATCGGCTTCCTCAAGGAGAACGGCACCAAGCTCAAGAGTGAGTGCTACATCCCAACCGTCGTCGATAATCTCATCGCCGATGGTAATGCAGCCTGCCATGTCCTCGAAACCTTATCTTCCTGGTTCGGCGTCACCTACCCCGAAGACAAGCCACACGTGGTCCAGAGCATCCAAACTCTCGTCGACAGCGGGGAATATCCCAGTCCCCTCGTTTAACTAAAACAACATCCCCTGAGGCGCTCGATCTACTTCAGGCCGCGGAGAAATTGGAGGACGGGCCTTGGCCTTTTTCTCACTAACTCCGAGTGTGGCGATTTCATAGACCACGCGCTTCCGGCCCTTCCCAGTGGAAGCCTCCGTCCGGACAATGCGTGTTCCGAGCACTTTTTCCATCATTTGCACCTCCATGCGAACGGCATTGGGATAATTTTCATAAACATCGGCAAGCGGAGTATGAAATTCTTCGATCCGAAAACCAGTCTCAGAATCATAGTGACAGCGACTAAACCAGCCCTCTTTATCGCGAAGATCAGCAAGGCGAGTCGCTTTTTCTACCATCGATTTCCCAGCCCGAACCTTCGGTTGCCAGCGATCGAGCAATTTTTGAAAATGATGAAAGAGAAGCTTTTCCGGAGCCGCTCCTCCATAGAGTGCCTTCACCCCCTCTAAAACCGACAAACCCAACTCTGACCCAGCTTGTGGGAAGAGTGGATCACACTTCTTGGTCAGTCGATAGAGCTTCTCAGGACGACCCACTTCCTTCCTGGCCCTTGGAACACGCCACTCTTCGAGATAGCCCATCGCAGTGAGCTTCAAGCAATGCTGCTTGATCCCCATATAGCTCTTTCCCAACTCACGGGAGAGATCAGAAATAGGCAACCCATCGGATCGCTTAAGCGATGCCAAAATATCGGCATACGAAGCGCGCATTGTATCACGATGAGCCTGCTGAAACATAAGAAGAACAATAAGTTAGCACAATCGAATATTTAAGACTACCAAAATATTGGAGATACCCCTTTTGACAAGTGGCCAAAGACAACTATAGTCAAAAATATTGAACAAATTGGCCTTCAAATCAGCGGCGCCGGGATACTGGGCAGATGAGAACGTTTCACCAGAAGATTGGAATTCCCACACCTGGCAGCTAAAGAATTGCGTCAAATCGCTGGAGCAAATCGAAAAACACCTAACGCTTTCCGAAGAAGAACGCGCAGGAATTCTCCTCACCGGAACCAAGCTGGCTACATCGGTGACGCCCCATTTTTTTAATCTCATTCACCCCACGGATTCTGAATGCCCAATCCGACGTCAGGTCATTCCGCGGATCGAGGAAACCTATGTCGATCCCGCTGACATGAAGGACCCCTGCGGCGAAGATTCCCACATGCCGGTTCCCGGCTTGGTTCACCGCTATCCGGATCGCGTCCTCTTTCTCGTGACCGACCGCTGCGCTTCCTACTGCCGCTATTGCACAAGGTCCCGGGTCGTCTCTGGCGTTTCCGATCAGAAACTTGAGATTCAGTGGGACCAAGCGATCGAATATCTCAAAAAAACTCCGCAGGTCCGCGACGTCCTCTTATCAGGAGGAGACCCCCTTTTATTCTCAGATAACAAGCTCGAGAAACTCCTCACGAGACTCCGCGAGATTCCGCACATCCAGTTCCTGAGAATCGGATCACGCATCCCCATCTTCCTTCCCCAGCGGATCACGCCTGCCCTTTGCAACATACTCAAACAGTTTCACCCCCTCTTCATTTCCATCCACAGCAACCACCCGGATGAACTCACGAGTGAAGTTCGCGATGGTCTCGGACGCCTGGCAGATTCCGGGATTCAGATGGGAAACCAATCCGTCCTCCTCAAGGACATCAACGACTCGGTCGAAATTCAGCGAGACCTCGTGCACAAACTGCTCATGTGCCGCGTTCGCCCTTACTATCTTTATCAAGCCGATCTCATCGAAGGAACAAAGCACCTCCGTACTGGAATCAACAAGGGGCTTGAAATCATCGAGGGCCTACGCGGCCATACCACAGGCTACGGCATCCCACAATATGTCGTCGATGGTCCAGGCGGCGGCGGGAAGATCCCTCTCAATCCGGAATACGTCTTGGATAAAAATCCCGAACGCTTGATCCTCCGTAACTACGAAGGTAAAAAATTCGTCTATCCGGAACCCATTGAATCCGAGGTTCCAACGAGCTAGTTTTCGCTCTTTATCGGATCAGGCGCCAGCCATTGAAATGACTCCATCGATCTCAGGACCGCAAAAATTATAAGCGAGACCAGACAAAACCAGAGCCAGTTTTGATGAAACCGCGGACCAGGAAACGTGGAATATTTTTCTTTGAGGGCCATCCAAAATATAAGCGGGAGCCCAATGAGGATAACCAAGACAAACCAAGCGTGATTTCCTAACGCATCGATCCAGCGGAAATGAACAAGTGCATCGGCCGCCCGCGTCCCACCACAACCAGGACACTGGAAACCCGTGAGCGAAAGAAGCGGACAGCTCGGCATCGAACCAGCCAAGCTTGGATAGATAAATCGAAAAACGACCAGAAGTAGAATGGTTAAGGGAACGACCAAGACAAAGCGAGGCCAGCCCGGTTTGTCTTCAGTGAGCATTCTCTCCTGCATCCTCCACCTGTCGCTGCGACTCTTCAATCCTCTCTTGATTCTCCGACTGCTGGCGTTCCATATTCTCTATGATTTTCTGAATTCCCCCATCTGTTGCATTAAGCACGAAAACGACGAATCCAATCGTTACGAGAGAAAGCAAGCTGCCAATATATCCACAGATGAGGCCAGCCAAAGCTAGGCCTTTTCCCCCAACAGGATTCTGAAGTCCCGCGATTTTTTTCATCGCCATATGCCCACAAATCACCGCTGGAATTCCAAAAATAATTCCAACATACATGCAGCTTGAAACTAGCGCTAGAATTCCAAAAACCAAACTTGCAATCGCCAATCCACTCGTTGCGGGAGCTCCGGTATAAGATGCCGCCACTACCGCTGGATTTGTCTCCGGAGGCGCATAAGGAGACGCCGGAACTACCCCCGAACTAGGAGCTACCACTGAACTCGATGACGAAAGCTCCGCCACTTGTGAGAGCGGAAGCCATTCCGCCATTCCTTCACGCCACACCAAGTCGGTCGGATTCACTTGCCCAGAGGCGACACGTTGACGAAGAGTCGCCTCATCAAAAGGCCCCTCTTGCTGCCCCCCTTTTCCGTAATACCATTCGCCCATTATTACATTCCCATGATTTGATATCCCCCATCAACGTAGATGACCTGACCGGTAATCGAAGCAGCTCCCTCACTCGCAAGAAAGACGCCTGTAGACCCGAGCTCCTTCGGAGTGCAGGAACGCCCAAGCGGCGCATGATCTTCGTAGTGCTTGATCATTGTTCCAAATCCGGAAATCCCGCGAGCCGCGAGCGTCTGCACAGGCCCTGCGCTGATGCAATTCACGCGGATCTTTTTCGATCCCAGGTCAGATGCAAGATAACGAGTAGAAGCCTCCAAGCTCGCTTTCGCTACTCCCATCACGTTGTAGTGTGGGACCACCTTGGCAGCGCCATAGTAGGACATCGCTATGATACTTCCACCCTCGGTCATCATCGGCGCAGCACGCTGAGCCAAAGCGACAAGTGAGTAAGCACTAATATCGTGGGAAATCGAATAAGCTTCACGAGTCGTGCTGACAAAGTCTCCTTCGAGAGCTTCTTTGGGGGCAAAGGCGACCGAGTGAAGAACAAGATCGATTTTATCGGTGTGCTTTTTGACGTTTGCGAAAAAGGTGTCGAGCTCTTCGTCACTCGTGACATCGCAAGGATACATCGCGACATCATCACCAAATGTTCCCGCGAGCTGCTCGACATTTCCCTTCAAACGCTCTCCTTGATAATTAAAAATCAAGGTCGCCCCGGCCTCCGCCCAAGCTTTAGCAATCGCCCACGCGATGCTCCGCTTATTTGCGACTCCAAAAACAATTGCGGTCTTGCCGCTCAATGGCTGGTTACTCATCAGCACCAGCATCTCCCAGCAAGGCTTCTTTGACAATGCGAAAGACCTTCTACCACTCGGCCGGATCGAGCCCGTAATAATCCTTAAGTTCACTATACACTTCCGGATAGCGCTCCCGAAGCTGCTTTCCCTTTTCGAAAAAGGTCTCCGTCCCAACCGCGAAAAACTCCGCCGGGTTCGTCGCGCCATATTTATCCAAAACTGTGCGTCCCCCCGCGTCCACCCGATCAACAAATTCCTTGTAAGCCTCCCCAAAGGCCTCCGCCCATTCGCGATAGTCCACTTTCGATTTCAAAATTGGAACTCCGGCACTCGCAGGGTTAGCTTGATCCAATTGATGGGAAAACTCATGTAAGACCACATTGCGCCCGTCGCCGGGATCCTCCCCACCTTTCACCACGCTCTTCCATGAAAGAACGATACTACCGGAACTCCAACTCTCACCCAAGCGCACTTGCTCATCACCACTGTGCCCTCTCGCTTGATAGGCTTCGGGATAAATAAGGACGCTTTTCAACATCGGAAAATAGTCGTGTTCCCGCCCCACCAAAATCAGGGCCGCCTGAGCCATCACCACCAGCTTCATTTCATCGGTGATCTTTTCTAATTCTCCACAGGCCTCAAAGTTCTTTTCTGCCATGAGAACCTCGATAATTCCCTCTAATCGCTCTCTGACCTCACGTGGTGCTTTCCGAACCAAGCGAGCCTTCTTGCCCAGAACTTTCCAATCGGCATCACTCAACCGAAGTCTGCGCAAATCTTCCCGATCCGCCATCTGCTGCAGACCACGAAACTTCCGAAGTATAACGACAGTCAAAAAAACGCCCCCTACCATGAGGGCTATCCAACCTAAAGGATCATTCATGGTTTTGATTCCATTGTATCAGCTCTTCGTAAGTCACCCCACTTCCACCAAAAAGGTCGAGCGCGCTTCCGACAGTGGCATCGAGCCGACCGCCACTTGCTTCGTTGATCAACCGCAAGTCGTCAAGCCCGCGGACCCCACCGGCATATGTAATCGGGCAGCCGCGCCACTTTCCCAGGAGAGCCACAAGTTCCTCGTCCACTCCGCCACAAATCCCTTCAACATCAGCAGCGTGAATCAAAAATTCGCCACAATAACCCGACAGCTCCTCGATCACCGCAAGAGTAATGGGCATTTCAGTAATCGTCTGCCAGCGATTCATCGCGACCTTCCAACCACCGACAACCTTGCGACAACTCAGATCAACTACAACACGTTCTTTTCCCACCTCTTCGGCAAGCTTCACCAGACGCTCCTTCAGAAAGCGCCCTTCTTTATCAAAAAGCCAGGAGGTGACAATTACCTGCCCCGCGCCCGCAGCAATCCATTCACTAGCGTTCTCCAGTCCGATTCCCCCGCCGATTTGAAGTCCACCCGGCCAAGTAGCAAGAGCCTCGCGTGCGGCATCCTGATTTCCGGGGCCCAATTGGATCACGTGCCCTCCCAACAGAAAATCATCACGAAACTTCTTAGCATACCAATACGGAGACTTTTCGGAGACGAAGTTCTCCGTGGCTCCCTCGTCATTAAGCGTCCCGCCCACGATTTGTTTTACCTTCCCCTCGTGGAGATCAATACAGGGGCGAAACTTCGTCTTGGACACGGCCTTATTTAAATGGCTCCTTCCACCAAAACCAAGCCCAACCCGCATTGATGAAATTTTTACCTCCCCCCTTTCTCACGCTAATCACTCTCGTTGCTATTTCTTCGTGTGATCAAAAAGACGACGCAAGTACCGCCATCACAGATCCAGAAGTTAAGGAAGAAAGTAATCTGAGGGAAAAAGATTTGGAGGAAAGCCCCGCGGGAATGGTTTTAATCCCCGGTGGCACCTACACCCGCGGAACCACCAAAGGGGAAGGCGACGCCGCCATGTTCCCTGAAGAATTTCCAGCCCATGAGGTCACCGTCGAAGCATTCCACATGGACGAACATGAGGTCACCAATGCCGAGTTCCTAAAGTTCGTCGAGGCCACCGGCTGGATCACCCAAGCAGAAAAAGGATGGAGTGCCGTCGATTTCCCTCTCGCCCCACCCGAGGCCCTCAAGCCAGGCGCACTTGTTTTCCGCTCCCCGCCGGAGAAGGTTGAACTCCGAATCCGCGACGCTGTTTGGCAGTGGTGGCAAATGGTTCCTGATGCGAACTGGCGGCACCCGCTTGGACCCGAGTCTGACATTTCCGAAAAGATGGATCATCCCGTCGTCTGTGTCACTTGGGAAGACGCTCAAGCCTATGCCGCCTGGATTGGTAAACGCCTTCCCACCGAAGCCGAATGGGAACGAGCCGCCCGCGGAGGACTCGATCAAAACACCTACGTCTGGGGTAACGAGTTTCAGGACGACCCCGGAAAATGGCCCGCCAATATTTTCACCGGAGATTTTCCTGAAAATGACTCCGGAGTCGATGGCTATGCTGGTTCTGCTCCAGTGAAGAGCTACCCGCCCAATGGCTACGGTCTCTACGACGTGTCGGGTAATGCTTGGGAACACTGTCAGGACTTCTATCGGCCCGATGCCTACGAGCTCTTTATTGCCACTGGCCAATCTCCCCCTACTGGAGTGAGCGAGCCCATGATCGGCCACTTTCTAAACTATGGCCAATGGCCGGAAGAAGATCCCGATGAGCTCTCGAAGCTCCACGTGACCAAGGGAGGTTCCTTCCTCTGTCACTACACCTACTGCCTCCGCTACCGCCCGGCAGCCCGGCATTTCTCCGAGTCCCTCGCGCCCTCGAATCACACCGGATTCCGCTGTGTCATCTCCAAGTAGGCACTCTTCAACTGAAAATTTTCCAGCACACTAGCATCGCGAGCAGGCCCAAAACAATGCCCACCGAAACTCCCGCCACCGCTCCTTGCGTCTGGTAGTCTTCTTTTTGAGAAAAACTGATCCGTGTAGGAAGCTGAGGTTCTTCAAGGAGTATCGGCTCCTTTACCATACGCTCCCAGTGCAACTTCATCGGCAAGAGTTCTTTCTTTTTTTCATTAAATTCAGCTAAGGCGGAATCCCAGCCAAGCTTGGCATTCAAGACACCTTCAGCGGAGTCATAAGCATCAAGATTCATTCCCTCCTTCAGCACGATCGGCGCTCCCACACTTTTTAGGACCGCTTCCAACTCCCCTTTCGAGTCATCGACCCCTCTCTGAAGATCCGCAAGATCCTCAGTCATAAGACGCAAGCCTGCAACCTGGCGCAATTTGGAAAGCTGTTGAAGACCCCACAAGGTCGTCTGGGCAGTCACCTTGGCAAGCTCCAAGGCATCTTCGGGCGTGCCCCGAGAAACACCGACAATCAGCTCCTTATCTTTATTAAAATCAAACTGCAGCGATGCCCGTAAGCGCTTAAGGCCTTCATTTTCTTCTACTCCCCACCGCTCCCAAAGATTCGCACTTGTAGCCAACATGGTTAGAAAGTGGACCGACTTGAGGCTCGTAAGGACCTCTATCTCCTCGGAATTCAAAAGCCCATCCACCATCTGTTCACGGGCACCAGCCTCCACGTAGGTCGGAATAATATCCACCTTAATCAGCGCCGAAGAAATATAAGCTTTGGTCGATTTTTCCCATAAGCTCTCTCCCACGAACCAGCCGCCTATTGTTCCTCCGGCCGCAAAAATGGCAACAAGCCACGACCACCACCAGTATCCTTTGCGAGTTTTTCGGCGCTGCATGTCGTCATTAGACCATTAGCGCCGTACTAAGTTCAAGAAAAACGAATCACTTGAGTGATTGATGGAAAAGATCCTTTGGTTTCAAGGTGGACACAAAGTCCGCCATGAGATCAATCGTTTGCTGAATATCGCCATAGTGGGCCGTCTCCACCACCGAGTGCATGCAGCGGAGAGGGAGAGAAACCAAGGCACTGGGCACTCCATCACCAGAGTGATAAATGCTATCGGTATCCGTTCCCGTGAATCGGCTAGAGGCCTCATGTTGCAGTTGAATTTTTTTCTTCTTAGCAACAACCGTCAATCGTTCGACCACCAACGGATGACTCGCCGTTCCATGAGTTACGGTCGGACCTCCTCCTAAGGTCACTTTTCCATGCTTCTGATCACTCAAACCCGGAGTGTCAGTGGCATGGGTCACGTCGGTGCAAAGACAAACGTCAGGATTCAAACGGTGGGTCGCCATTTTAGCCCCATATCCGCCAATCTCCTCCTGCACCGCATTGAGACACACCAAGGTGAAAACTGGTTTAATCTTGGACGCCGCGATCTTCTTCATCGCCTGGGCAATGATGAATCCACCGATTCGATTATCAACAGCACGACTCACGAGACGGTCTTTCCCGAGATCCATGGGACCATCGACATAAACTGCCGGATGCCCGACGCGCAAACCGAGCTTGGCCACATCCTCCGGATTCGACGCTCCCACATCGACCCAAAGTTCATGGATTTGAGGTGCTTTTTCCGAACCCAATGAATCCCGACGAAGATGAATTGCGGTGTTGCCGATGATTCCTGCAACCATTCCCTTGTCCCCGAGAATTTGTAAACGTCGTCCCTGACCAGTCGCAGCATCGCTTCCTCCCACCCGATCAAGGTAGATAAATCCGTCTTTTGTGATCGCCTTGACCATGTAGCCGATTTCATCCGCGTGCGCTTCAAGCATCACGATCTTATCACTCTTTCCTTTCAAAGTCGCCCAAGTAGATCCGTAAGCATCGCACTCCACCGAGTCAGCGAACTTCTCAATATATTTTGCCCAAACCCGCTGGCCGGGCATTTCAAATCCCGTCGGGCTTGGAGTTTCGAGAAGATTGAAGAGGAAGTCTTTTTCGGCTTTCGTCATGACCTTCATTCAAGCACCACATTTTGCACAGGCAATGCCTAGGTTTTGAAATCGCGCGATTGGAAGATCATCCAACCCATCACGAAGAGACTCACGTTGAGTCCCATCAGGATGGCATAGCTTTCGATAATTCGAGCCCACGGGATTTGTTCCGCCATGAGGTAGACCCAGGCCGACATTCGGAAGGTGATAAACGACTCCTTAAAATCCGCCAAAAAAGGCACGTTCTGGAGCACAAAATCGATGAAAAATACACTGAGCGCCATAATCGTAGCTGCCGCCGGTTTCATTTTCATGCAGGAAAAGAAGAATCCCAGCGACGTCACGACGCACATGCTCACTCCCATAAAACAGGCACCTGCGAACAACCTGATGAAGCCCTCGCTCCAGTCGGGATAAACCGCAAGGATAAACATATCGGGATTCCAGATAAAAAGCCCCCCTTCCCAACCCATCGCCGCCACCGACATCGCGTAGCCACTCACCCCGACGAAAATGACGAAAGTCACGGTGTAAATGATGGCCGCCGCATACTTCAGCAAAAGAACGCGAAGCCGCGAAACCGGCCGCGCCAGCACCATTCGCATATTTCCGTCCTCCGATTCCTTCGCTACGATATCTCCCGCCACAAGAGCGAAGTAGATCGAACCAAGAAGGAACATACTCCACCCCATAATCCAGTAAGTTGAAGTCAGTGAGGAATAAAGCTCTTCCACCGGAATTAAATTTCTCTCAGCCAGCTTCTCGACCTGTTCCCGACCGAGCTTGACCCACAAAGTAAGAAGAAGAGCTTCAAAGACGATAAAAACAACGTAGCCAATATAAGTGCGTCGACGCGCAAAGAGCTTATGCAATTCACCGAATAGCTGCCGAAGGAAGGTCATCAATATGTGGAGTTTAACCCCACTTTGAGGAACCACAAGGAGCTGCCTACAGACAGCCCCTTAAAATTCTCTTTACTAATTTAAATAATCTAGATGATTTGTGAAATACATTACAATCCACCAAATGATGGAGATCGTGAAAGTGCTGATCACCTCGTAACAAAACGTTACTCACATAAAGAACTTAAAACCAGCCTCTGCGCCCTTTCAGGTAGGTCGCAACAAAATCCTCATCAGATTTCGTGAGGTAAATAATTCCTTCGATCAGTCCAATGACGGCCATCACTGGAATATTCCAACAAATCAACAAACCAATAATCAGCATAATGTCCCCCTCCTTCGTATACCCGAGGACGAATTTATGAACCCCTAAAGTGCCCAGCATAATTGCCAGGATCCCGGCAAGGACCTTCTTATCTGCACTAGGAGCATGAACTCCCTGACCAGGTGATGCAGGCTGAGAATCTGAGGGCTGCTGAGAAAAATTTTGTTCTTCTTCACTCATTACCCTTTTTTCTACTGGATATCTGCCCCCCTTGACAAGAAAAGCCTCTTGTCCTCTCAAGGACCATCTATGAAACCTCGTAACATCGTTGCACAATCTCAGGCCTATTCCCGTCTCACCCTTGATCTCATTGAGCATGACGGGCGTCACTTTCTTGAATGCGAAGGGCGGCAAGTCGATGCCCAGCATCTTGGCCGACCAGCACATGACCTCGTCCAAATGATCTGCCAGCCCTTCCGGGCCGCCAAGCAACCCCGCATCCTCTTTCTCGGTCTCGGTTTTGGCCATGGCGTCGCAGCAGCCCGTCACTACCTTCCACAGGAAAAGGCAGACTTCGTTATTTTCCCCGAAGCAAAAGAGCTTCCCGATTGGCTCCAAGAACACCTGGAAGAAAACCCCCTCGATGACGAGCGCGTCCACATCGAGACACTCAGTCCCTTTAACCCCATCCCTGAAAAGTATTCCGGTAGCCAAGCTGTCGTCATGGACATGGACCTTCTCGAAGGACTCTCTCCTTCCGGCTACAAGCCAGTCCATCCCGTGAGTTTGGGGAATATTCACCAAATGCTCAAAGCCGGAGGCTTCCTTGGTTTGATCGGCACCCGGCTCAATCCCAGCCTCAAAAAAGCGCTCCAGCGCGGTGGTTTTGAAGTCGTTCACGAGTTCGCACCCCTCTCCGACAAGTCGAAAAAAAACCGCACCCTTTACCTAGCGCGCAAAGGGAACTACTACGGAAATCGTTAAGCACCCAAACTTCAATGAAACTCATTTCCTACGCAGCCTCATGCGTCGTAATAACCTCGCTCAATGCCGGCGAGCACACTGTTCAAGAATCCATTTTCGAAAAGACCATCGACCTCGAAGCCACCTTTCTTCCCACCGAAGTCACGGTTCTCAAGATCGATCCGCAACAATGGTCCAGCTACCTTATCCAACAGCTCACCGCGCACGGATCAACCGTGAAAAAAGGCGATATCCTCATCAAATGCGATCCGGAGGATTATCAAAAGCACCTCGCAGAAACCGAAAAAGGAATCTCCGCACGCAAGATCGCCCTCGCCCGTTCCGTACGCGAACTCGCTGATCTCGAAATCACCACACTTCGCGCGCTTGAGAAACAACGCGTCAGCCTCGAACGTGCTGAGGAATCACTCGCTTACTTTACGAACACCGGACGCGCCCTCGAGGAAGAAACCGCCCGGGAGCGTCTCGATTCCGCCGAGCGTTCACTTTCCTACTACGAAGAAGAACTCAAGCAGCTTCTCAAAATGTATGAAGAGGACGGCGTGACTGAGGAAACAGAGGAAATCATTCTCAAACGACAGTATTCTTCCGTGAAAGCAGCAAAGTTCGCTCTCAAAAAGACAAAATTGTCCACCGCTTGGTCCCTCAAAAAGTCGATCCCATATAAAACGACCGATCTTCAAGCTGGCTTCGATGACTCCACCCTCGCCTTCGAGACAGCAGAACTCAATCTACCCCGCATCCTCGATGAAAAACGCCTCAGCGTCGCCAAGGATAAGCGCAACGATGCCATCGCCGATGAAAAGCTCGTCGAGCTCAAAGATGACGCCGCCTTTTTCACCATCACCGCTCCAGCCGATGGCACCGTTTATTATGGCGAAATCGATAACGGGTCCTGGTCACTCGGAGAAACCGCCAAGTTCCTCATGAAAAATGGCAGCCTTCCTAGTAAGAGCGCTCTCATGACCTTCGTTCCTACCGCCACTCCCCTCGCGCTCCACAGCTCGATCGGACAAGACAAGCGCTTGCTCCTGAAAATCGGAAACGCCGCGACAGCCACCGTCGAGGGACTCATCGATCAAGCGTTCAAAACCCAACTCACCCAACTTGATCAAATTCCAGATGGCACTGGCAATTACCAGACCTCCTTCACTGTCGAGCTCCCTGTAGATTCTCCCATCCGCGGGGGCATGAAGGGCAACATCGAAGTGGTAACCTACCACAACGAAAAGGCCCTCACCGTCCCCACTTCGGCAATCACCAAAAAAAACGGCAAGTCCACCGTTGAAGTGAAGCTCGCCGACGGAAAAAACGAATCTCGCGAAATCACCACCGGTCAGAGCATGGACGAAAACACCGAGGTCCTCACCGGCCTGACCGTCGATCAAGTGGTGCTCACCCCCGAAAGCTAAAATGCCTTCTACCATCTCTTCCACTCTCGTCCTTTTTGCGGCATTGACTTGCAGTATTCTGGCCAAGCTCCCTGAACTCGGCCCCCTCCCCGAAGCCAAGCCCGTCAGAAAGGAAGAACTGACCACTTCAATCACACGCGGGGTCGATTACCTCGTTAAAAAGCAAAATCCCGATGGCTCCTTCGGCAGTGCCCGTCGAACCAAGGGCCTCAACATTTACGCTCCCGTTCCGGAGGCTCACCTCGCCTTCCTCTCCGGTTCCTCGTCCCTTGCTCTCGCTGGCCTCATCGATTCCGGAGATCGACGTCCCGAAGTCATCGCTGCCATCGAAAAAGGCGAAGAATGGATGCTCACGAAGCTCCCCAAACTCAGAAACGTCGACCCCACCACGACCTACAACATCTGGGGCCATGCTTATGGACTTCGCGTGCTTTCCGCTCTTCACGAATATCGAAAAGACGATCCCACCAAGCAATCGCGCCTCAAACTTCTCGCCTCCCAACAAATCGTGAGCCTTCTCAAAATCGAAGACATCAATGGCGGCTGGGGCTACCTCGACCTCGATGGCTTCCACACCGCCCACTTCTCAGGCCTTCCCACTTCTTTTTCGACTGCGACCGCCCTCTTGGGAATGAAGGAGGCCCAAGAAACACTCGGCACCAAGCTCCCTCAAAAGCAGGTCCAACGCGGTTTGGATTCTATCGAAAAACAACGTACCCCCGACTGGGCCTTCGTATACTCACTCTCCCACAAATACCGTCCCCGCTACGCCATCAACCGGCCTGCCGGATCCCTCGGACGCTCCCAAGTCTGCATGGCCGCCATGAGAAAGTTCGGCGATAAGCGAGTCACCGATGAGCTTCTCCGCGACTGGCTTCAGCGCCTCTGCGTCCGTGAAGGTTGGTTTGATATCGCCCGTAAACGCCCTGTTCCCCACGAAACCCACTTCTCCATCTCGGGCTACTTTTACTACTACGGATTCTATTACGCCACCGAGTGCCTCCAAATGCTCCCCGCTACCGACCAACAGCCTTTCATACCCCATCTTGCCGAGCATTTGATCTCAAAACAGGAAAAGGACGGCTCCTGGTGGGATTATCCTCTTTATGATTACCACCAGCCCTACGGAACGGGCTACGCCCTCACCTCACTTTCGAGGCTGAGAAACGCTATTCGCTGATTTTTCTCATTTCCTGTGAATAACTTTGTTCTGGGATCCGTTAATAGAAGTGAGTAATCAACTTACACCAACAAGAACCATGAAAACACAATTTGCAATCATCGCCGGACTCACCTCAGCCCTGACATTCAGCAGCTGCACTCAATACACCAATACTTATGATCCGAACGCCCATGCCAAGCGCACTGCCATAAATGGCGCTGCTGCCGGAGCCATCCTCGGCGGAATCATCGGACACCAATCAGGAAAGGGACTCGAAGGCGCCGCCCTTGGAGCTGCAGCCGGTGGCGGTGGAGGTTACCTCTACGGGAAAAACCAGCAAGCCCGCTAAACGCGGTCCCAGAAACTTTATTTCTCCAAAGCGCACCCCAAAAAGGCGCGCTTTTTTCGTCCTCAAAAACCCAAGGAAAAGGAGCTACTGCGTCCCCGTCGCTTATCAAACAGCTGTCCGCCGTCTTGTCCGCTGTAACCGAAGGGCGTAGGAGGAAGCCGCCCCAACCGAAGCCCCTCATCCAAAAATTCCACCCATTTGCCTAAAGGCGATCTCCACTTCGCTACGATTGTCGTTCAAAACCCGCCGTTCACCTCTTCCCCTTGAAAACAAGAAAGACTTGCCTCTCCCCGACTCCCGCTCCATTGCTTCCTGGTAATGTCAAACCATCTCGACAGCCTAAAAGAATTCACCACCGTCGTTGCTGACACTGGGGACTTCGCCTCCATGCAGGAATACCAACCGCAGGATGCCACTACCAACCCCTCTCTTATCCTTCAAGCTGCCAGCAAGTCCGAGTATCGCGGCATCGTTGAGCAAGCCGTCAAGGAACTCCAGGAATCCGGTAAGTCCGGTGACGCTCTGATCGAAGCCATCCTCGACCGCGTCCTCATCCTTTTCGGCCTTGAGATCCTCAAGATCGTTCCTGGTCGTGTTTCCACCGAAGTCGACGCCCGTCTTTCCTTCGACACCGCAGCCACCATCGCGAAAGCCAAAGAGCTCATCGCCGCCTACGAGGCCGAGGGCATCTCTCGCACCCGCATCCTCATCAAGATCGCTTCCACTTGGGAAGGCATCAAGGCTGCTGAAGAACTCGAGAAGGAAGGTATCCACTGCAATCTCACTCTCCTCTTCGCCTTCGCCCAGGCCGTCGCTTGTGCCGAAGCCGGAGTCCAACTTATCTCTCCCTTCGTCGGTCGCATCTACGACTGGTTCAAAAAGGAGAACAACACCGATTACGTCGGCGATGAAGATCCCGGCGTGCAATCCGTTGCCAAGATCTACAGCTACTACAAGAAGCACGGCTACAAGACCGAGGTCATGGGAGCGTCCTTCCGGAACACCGGACAGATCACCAGCCTTGCCGGTTGCGATCTCCTCACCATTTCTCCCGGCCTTCTCGAAGAGCTCCAAAACACCGAGGGAACACTCGTGCGTAAGCTCAACCCTGCTGGCACCTGCGATCTCGAAAAAATCTCCTACGACGAAAAAGCCTTCCGCTTTGAATTCAACGAGGACGCCATGGCCACCGAAAAGACCGCCCAAGGCATCCGCGCCTTCTCCGCTGACATCGTCAAGCTCGAGAAGCTCGTCGCCGAGATGATCTAAACGAACATCTATTCTTTTCAAAAGCGGTACCCCGAAAGGCGTGCCGCTTTTTTATGGCGCATCGGTCGGCGTGCCCCCTCGGTATTCCAATCCTACGTCCATAACCAAGCTCTTATAACAAGTAGTGTTTCAATCCCGTGAATACCCTTCAGGAAAACTAATTAAGTTACCTCATAGGAAGAATACTCGGATGACTAATCCGCAAGAAATCCCGTCAACGGACTTGTCCCCGAAGCTTCCCCGATCATCTCCGGAAGTCCCATTTCAAAGGCTGACCGTCCCGCTTCCGTGGCCTTGGCAAACGCTCTTCCCATCCCGCAAGGATCAGACGCAATCGCAATCGCGGTATTCACCAGCACGGCATCGGCTCCCATTTCCATCGCTTCAGCAGCATGACTCGGTGCACCGATCCCCGCATCGATCACCACCGGCACTTGGGCTTGATCGATAATGATGCGGATCTGATCCCGCGTCGTAATGCCCTTGTTCGTCCCAATCGGAGCGCCGAGAGGCATCACCGTCGCCACGCCTACTTCCTGCAAGCGCTTTGCCAGCACCGGATCAGCATTGATGTAAGGCAAGACCGTAAAGCCTTCCTTTACCAAAATTTCAGCAGCTTTAAGCGTCTCAATCGGATCAGGAAGAAGGTAAGTTGGGTCTGGATGAATCTCTAGCTTGATCCATTTTGGCAATCCGGCCGCTGCCGCCAGACGAGAAAGCCGGACCGCCTCCTCAGCATTCATCGCCCCACTCGTATTAGGCAAAATAAGGTATTTCTCAGAGTCGACAAACTCGAGAATATTGGAAAATGGGTCTTTCTCCCCACTCAAATCAGCGCGCCGAAGCGCAACCGTCACGATTTCTGTGCCGCTGGCTTCAAGCGCATCACGCATCAGCTCGAGCGACGGGAACTTTCCAGTGCCAAGCATGAGGCGCGAGCCAAACTCTCGTCCCGCGATGATTAAAGGCGATGCCATCTCGGTAGTTTAGGAAGGAATAAGATCCTTCACGGCCTCACGCTCTTCACTAAGTTCGGCAACTGAAGCATCTACCTTGGCACGGGCAAACTCATCAAGCTCAACTCCCTGCACAACCTCCCAAGTCTGACCGTTGGTGCGGATCGGCATCGAGGCAATGAGCCCCTCAGGAATCCCATAAGAGCCGTCGGAGCAAATTGCGACGCTGGTCCAATCGCCTTCCGGAGTCGGAGACGTGAGCGACCGCACGGTATCGACCACACCATTTGCAGCCGATGCTGCCGAGCTCTGGCCCCGTGCTTTGATGATCGCCGCGCCGCGCTGCTGCACGGTGCTGATGAACTCGCCCTCGAGCCACGCACGATCACTGATGAACTCGGTCACGGGCTGACCCTTGATCTTGGCATTGGTAAAATCAGGATACTGCGTTGCGGAGTGATTCCCCCAGATGCACAGGTTGCTCACCACGCTGTTATGAACTCCGGCTTTCGCAGCGAGCTGACTCTTGGCGCGATTTTCATCCAAACGCGTCATTGCAAAGAACTGATTGTTAGGAATACCTGCCGCGTTGTTCATCGCAATAAGGCAATTCGTATTGCAGGGGTTTCCGACGACCAGCGTGCGAACTCCCGGCGCGGCATTGGCAGCAATTGCTTGGCCTTGACCGGTGAAAATTTTTCCGTTAATCCCGAGAAGATCGGCCCGCTCCATACCCGCTTTGCGAGGAACCGAGCCGACAAGAAGGGCCCAGTCGCTACCCCGAAATCCCTCCGCGAGATCGCAAGTAGGAACGATTTCATTGAGAAGCGGAAAAGCGCAGTCATCAAGCTCCATCACCGTGCCTTCGAGCGCTCTCATGGCCGGCTCGATCTCGATCAAACGGAGATTTACCGGCTGATCAGGGCCAAACATGGAGCCGGAAGCGATGCGGGTGAGGAGAGCGTAGCCGATTTGCCCGGCTGCTCCAGTGACTGAGACGGTGATTGGGTCCTTCATAACGATGGCGGATCAATAACGCTCTCACCCCATCGGGTCAACCTCTTCGCGCTTAGAGTGGCCACATCACCGGAATCAAGAAGCTTGCCAAGATCCAGAGGATGACCGCCAAAGGGAAGCCAGCTCGGAAAAAATCGCCAAATTTGTATCCCCCAGCACCGTAAACAAAGGTGTTCGTCTGGTAGCCGATCGGGGTCACGAAGCTCGCCGAGGAGCCGAACATCACCGCTACAATAAACGGGCGCGCATCCAATCCAAGCTGATGGCTCACGATGATCGAAAGAGGGGTCAGAAGCGCCGCAACCGCATTATTGGAAACCATTTCCGTAAGAACCGCAGCCAGAAGATAGAAAGCCGCGATCAAAATTCTGGGGTCCGCATCCCCCACCGTCACGACCACCCAGTTAGCCAGAAGCATGGCGACGCCCGAAAATTCAAGCGCCTTCCCAAGCCCCAGCATGCCAATAATCATAAAGAGCACCTTCCACTCGATCGCCTGATAAGCCTCGCTGGGTTCTAAGCAACGAGTGACCAGAACAAAAACAGCAGCCGAAAGCGCAATCAGCACGATCGGCACCGGCGCCATCACGCCAGCCCCACCAAGCGCCCCTAAAATCATGAACGCCAGAAGCGCGCCAATCGCCAATGGTGCCTTGTTCTTCCGAACGATCTGCCGCTTCGGCTCAGAGAGGTTCACAAAGTCCTTCTCCTGAAAAAGCTGCTGCATCCGCGTGGCAGGTCCCTGAACCAGCAGCGTGTCACCAAAGGCCAGTTTCACGTCCTCGAAGCGCTCCTGGAGGTTTTTCCCACGACGATGAACCGCCACGATGATCACGCCAAATTTCTGCCTGAAATTCAATTCACGAAGGCTCCGTCCCGCCATCGATGAATCAGGACCAATAATTCCCTCCATCAGCACAGCGGTCTCGGTTCGAACCCCCTCCAGGCCGGTTTCATCTTTCATCGTCGTCATCCCTTCCTCTTTCGAAAGACTCATGATCTCTTCAAGCTTCCCTTTTAAAATGATCTCGTCCGCTTCCTCCAGAATCGTCTCATTCAACGGCGTCTGCACACGATTCCCGTCGCGCACCACATCGATAACCCGCGCCTTCTTCATCTTCTTTAGATAGGTCTCCGTAATTGCCTTCCCAATCAGATCGGAATTGTTCGAAACATAGGCCCGCGTGATGAACTCGCGGGAATCTTTCGAATCGATAAGGGCCGCCAGCGTCACCCGATCAGGAAGAAGTTTCTGCCCAATCGTGACGAGGTAAACAAAGGTCACCGCCACAAAAACGAGGCCCAATTTCGTCACCTCGAACATCGAGAAAGCCAGATCAGGGCTATAAGCTGCGGCAATCCCCGACGCTACCAAGTTGGTCGATGTTCCAATAATCGTGGTCGTGCCACCAACAATCGCGGCATAGGAAAGCGGAATCAAAAAACGCGAGGCCTTCCAGTCCTTACGACGACAAATCGCCAGCACGATCGGCATAAAAACCACCACCACCGGCGTGTTGTTCATGAATCCCGATAGCGCTGCCACGATCAAAATCATCACCACGAGCATCCGGGTCGGACTCGTCGCCGCCACCCTTTCAAACCAATTCCCCAAAATCTCAACCACGCCCGTCCGATCAAGCGCAGCACTCAAGACAAACATGCACGCAACCGTAATCGGTGCCGGATGGGCAAAGACCCGTAGGGCATCCGCATTAAAACGACGTATTGCTTCGGACAGCTCGTCTCCCGTTAGATCCAGCGACGGCGCCGCCACTGCGATCGGAAGCACTCCAATAAGAACGCAAATCACAAGCGCACTAAGAGAGACGACCTCAGCCGACAACCATTCCTTCACGAAACTCGCGAACACGAGGACGACAAGGACGACCAATGCGATTTGCTGCCAGGGATCAATCATGCTTCTTTCCCCGACGCTGCCCTAATCCGGATCAGGGCGCAAGCCGACCAAACTGTTTTCCGAAAATCTACTTTTATTAGAGATTCAATCTCCCTTTCCACACTTTAGCATTTCCTTGATTTCATTCCTTACCCTAAGCTTATACTCCTTTCCATGCGCATCCTCCTGATTGAAGACTACACTCCCCTTCGTGAATCGATCACGGAACACCTTAAAGATACAGGCTTTGCCGTCGACGCGACACCCGACGGAAACGAGGGACTCAAATTTGCCACCAGTCATAAATACGACGCCATCGTGCTCGACCTCATGGTTCCCGGCATCGATGGGCTCAAGATTTTGACCGAACTCCGAAAAAATGGGGATGAAACCCCCATCATTATTACCAGCGCCCTCGATTCGATGGAGAATCGCGTCGAGGGACTCAATGCTGGAGCCGATGACTACCTCATCAAGCCCTTTGGCCTTCCCGAACTCCTTGCCCGCATCCAAGCCCAGACTCGGAAGGTCTACGGAAAGAGAAAGGCCACCATCGAAGTCGGAGATCTCGTCGTTGATCTTAACAGCAAGCGCGTCACCCGAGGAAAGCGGGAAATCGTCCTCACGAAGCGGGAATACGGCCTTTTGGAATATCTCACTTATCGCGCGGGCGAAATCGTTTCCCGTCAGGAAATCTGGGAACACGTTTATCAGGATGCCGAAGGCGGCTCAAGCAATGCCGTCGACGTCTACGTCAGCTACCTCCGGAAAAAACTGAACGAGGGCAACGAACCAAATCTTCTACAGACCCGCCGCGGGCAGGGATATTTCCTAGATCCGAATGATGGGACCTAATCCATCGATCCTCGGCCGCCTCCTTCTTGGCACCGGTCTATCCATCCTTCTGATGGTCCTCATGGGCATCGTCATTGTCTACTTTTCGATCCGAAATTCCTTCATCGAACAAATCGACGTCGATCTCAAATCCACTGCCAACTTAATGGTCTCGGAGTTGGAAACCCAGGGCGGAAATGTCTACCATGAATGGCTTCTCGATATCGAAGACGACCCCACCCGCGCCCTCGATGATCTTGCCCAAGCCTGGGATGTGCGCACAGGGCAATCAGTTAAGTCACCCGCCCTCGGCCCTCGCGAGCTCCCTCGTTTCCATGGTGAACTCAACCAACCTGTCTTTCTCGACGCCACCATCGGTGGAGATCAAAGTGTTCGTGCCATCGGAATCCTCGTCAACGCCGTGCCCAAGGACCGTGTCATTGAAGTCCCGGACTACGAGATTCCGCAATTCGTCTTTGTCCTCGCCGCCAGCACCCGACAAAAGGACAACGCGCTGCGTAACCTTCGACAAACGCTTATTTTAGTAGGGCTGGGAACCTTCGTTCTCTGTGGCGTCGCCATCTTCGGCGTGATTAACCAAAGCCTCGTTCCTCTAAAGGATCTCTCCGACCGCCTAGACGCGCGGGAAGACAACCAACTCGGACGCCCCATCGTCATTTCCCACAATTTCCCGATGGAGCTGCGGGGACTGGTCGAAGGCTATAATCACCTCCTCGAACGAATCGAAGGAGTCCGCAAACGAGAACGCGACTTCTCCTACCATGCCGCCCACGAACTGCGCACCCCCCTCTCTGGAATCAAAATGGTCACCGAGCTCGCATTGACCCGTGAACGCTCCAGCAAAGATTATCAAAACCGCTTTCAAAAAGTCGACACCATTGCCGACGGGATGAAAACAACCGTCTCCCGACTCATGCAGTTTGCCCGACTTCAGGGCGGAAACGAAGTTCTTGTCTTGGACCGCATAGATCTCCACGAACTCCTCGATACCGCATGGAAGGAACTCTCGCAAAAGACCAAGGATCATAAATTAAGCGCCAAATGGAAACTCAATTCTGAACACTTCATCCAGGAAAATGACGCAGAACTCCTACGCATCCTTGTCAGTAATCTCATCGATAACGCCGCCTCTTACGCCGAGGAAGGCTCTGCCATTAAAATCGGAACGTTCGATGAAAAGAAGCACTTGATCCTCACCATTTCCAATGCCATCCCGGAAAAGCTAGAAGAAGATCGCGAGCGCTTCTTCGAGCCCTTCTATCGCGCCGACAAAGTCCGTACTCACGGCGAGGGACACACCGGAATTGGCCTAAGTCTTTGTAAGGAAATCGCCCTCACCATCGGAGCGATCATCAACATTGCTCCCACCGATGAAAAAACATTCGAGGCCCAAGTCTCCATCCCATTTTCTGACCTCTGACCTCCCTCCCCTCCAAAAGCTAACCCACCCTCCTTCGGACGCTTGCTTCTGAAGATCAAACCGCAATTCCTTTCCCGCACTTAATCTCATGAGCACCAATCCCGCCTCTCCAGAGGCTATCGCCACTTATCTTCACAACATCCGCGAGCGCGTCGGCAAAATCGTGGTCGGACAGGACGTCGTCGTTGAACGAACCATCATCGCCCTCCTCACCTCCGGCCACCTCCTGCTGGAAGGCATGCCCGGCCTCGCTAAGACCCTTCTGGTCAACACGATCTCGAAAGCCCTCCACCTCGACTTCAGTCGCGTCCAGTTCACCATCGACCTCCTCCCCTCCGACATCCTCGGAACCGAAATCCTCGATAGCAAGACAGGCGCATTCCGCACCCACCGCGGCCCCATTTTCACCAACCTCCTCCTCACCGATGAGATCAACCGCGCAGCGCCCAAGGTCCAGGGAGCTCTTCTCGAAGCGATGCAGGAGCGAAAAGTGACCCTCGGCAGCGAAACCTTCTCCCTCCCAACACCCTTCCTCGTCATCGCGACGCAGAACCCCATCGAGCAATCGGGAACCTTCGAACTCCCCGAAGCCCAGCTCGATCGCTTCATGCTCTGCCACCGTCTCGATTACCCCACCATCGAAGAAGAAGAAGAAATCCTCCGCCGAAACATGAATCTCGGAGTGGAGAAAAAAGGCGATGGGGCCGTCGCCCGAACCGAGTTCGACCTCGTTACCGATGACGCCGTGGGCACTCCCCAAGACCTCATCGACGCCATGGAAGCAACGCACAATATCCACGTCAGTGATGTGCTCCTCAAGCACGTCGTAGACATCGTCGAACGAACCCGCAAGCACCCCGAACTCGAACTCGGCTGCTCCCCCCGTGCCGGCATCTCCCTTCTCAAAGCCTCCCGCGCCCGCGCCCTCATCCACGGACGCAGCTACGCCATCCCCGAAGACCTCTTCGCCCTCGCCGAAGACGTCTGCCTCCACCGAATCCGCCTCTCCTACGAAGCCCTCGCCGAAGGCCGCACCGCCAAACAAGTCCTCCAAGAAATCCTCGACGCCTCAATCTCATAATCGTAGCAGACGCTCTTAGCCTCTGAATATCCGATACGATCCGATGACAAAAACAAAGCTTCTATTTGCTGACCTTCATCACCGCATAGATATCGCACTGTCTTCTCATGATTCTAGAAAAACACCTCTCAGCCAAAACAGCCTGAGTCTACCCCCCAATCCAGTAGTTTAAACTTAAGTGTTAAATATTCATCCCTGCCTCAACCATCAGTCTTAATCTACGGATAAACCTTCCCAACCAAAGCCTCTCAAAAATCCCATTCATCCTATTTATCCGTGGTTTAAAATCTCCCCTTTCATGTCCCCTTCCTTGCTCTAAATAATGCCTAAACTCGAATCAACCCGGCCCCTCGACTCCCGCCAGTTCCTACTCGCGGCGAAGCGTCTTGCCGATTCGCTTTCCTACGGCACCGATCGCTCCCCCTTCCTCGGCCAGGGCCTCGAATTCGTTCAGTCACGCCCCTACGTCCCGGGCGATCCCGTCAAAAGTATCGACTGGCGCGTCACCGCCCGCACCGGCGTCACCCACGTCAAAGAATTTGAGTCTCCCAAAAGTCTCCCCGTTTGGTTCATCGTCGACACCTCGGCCTCCATGACCCTCGCTTCCACGAAGCACTCAAAATACGAACTCGCCGTCCAAATCGCCGGCGGCCTCGGTCTCGCCTGCCTCGACCGCGTCTCCCCCGTCGGACTGCTCGGCGGAGGATCCCGCGAGCTCAATATCAAGCCCTCGCTCTCCCGCGAAACCATCCTCCAGTGGCTCCACGAACTCCGCACCTACGACTTCGCCGAACCCACCCAACTCTCCAGCAAGCTCCTCTCGCTAAACCCTTCCCTCCGCGAACGCAGCCTCATCTTCGTCCTCTCCGATCTTCACGACCCCGGCGCCATCCCCGCCCTCAAACTCCTTGGGCACAAACACGACCTCGCCGTCCTCCTCCTCCGAGACCCCGCCGAAGAATCCCTCCCCGGAGCCGGACTCATTCGCGGACGAGAAGTCGAAACCGGCCGCGAATTCACCATCTCTTCTAAGAAGAGATTCACCTCGCTCGAAAAAAAAACATCCGAACTCAAGCGCGCTTCCATCGATCATTTCACGATCCACACCGACCGAACCTACCTTGCCTCCCTCCGGCTTTTTCTCCAATCCCGCAACCTCCTCTCCCGATGAACAGACTCATCCTCCTCTTCATCTTCTTCTTCCAGATCTCCGACCTCAGATCTCAGACCTCTGACCTCAAGTCCCCCCTCGGCTTCCCTACCACCATCACCGACCTCTACATCCCCGGCGCTAAAGTCGAACCCATCCCGCAAAAAAACCGCGAAGGCTCACTCGTCATCCGCATCCTCGAAATCAAACCAGCAGCCGACGGCTTCCGCTACGACCTCGAAGTCTACGGCCTCGACCCCGGCACCCACCAACTTTCCACATATCTTCACTACCCAAATGGTGCAGCCCTCCCCGCATTCGATTCCCAAATTGAAATCACTACCCGACATCCTCTCGACAGCCTTCCCCCACCCGAAACCCTCAAACCAAACGACCCCGATCGCCTAGGCGGCTACCGCCTCCTCATCGTCATTCTCGGCATTCTCTGGCTCCTCGGCTTCCTCATCATCCTGCTCTACCGCAAAAAACTTCCCCCTCCCCCAGCTCCGCCCACACCCGAGCCCACTCTCCACGAAAAGCTCAACCGCCTCGTCAGCTCCGCCTCAAAAGGCGACCTCCCCGACAACGACCGCGCCCAACTCGAACGCCTCATCGTCGGCCACTGGAAACAAAAACTCCCCAACCTCCAAAACCTCTCCCCCGCCAAAGCCCTCATCCAACTCCGCATCCACCCGGACGCCTCCCCCCTCATCCTAAAGATCGAGCAATGGCTCCACGCCCCCAACCCCAAACTCACCCACAAGGACATCCTCCCGCTCCTCGATTCCTATCAGGGAAACTCTAAATCCCAGATCGAGAAACCCTAAACACAGAGCCATTGCTTCAACCACGCGTCAGATTCCTCTGTCTTTTCAGTAGTCAATCCAATCCCGTAACCATCAGTCTTAATCTGCTAAATTTGCCGTTGGCTATCTCCGTTTCACTCCGTTGCAGATAAACCTCCCCAGCCAAGCAATTCCCCACTCACTCTTCCCTTGTCTTTCGCCTATCCAGCCGTCCTCCTCGCACTCGCAATCCCGATCCTCCTGATCGTGTTTCAATGGCGCACCCACGCCCGTGCCCTCCCACTTCCTTTCGACCACCAGAAAACTAATCACTCCAAGTGGCTCTCCCGCACTCTTAATTTCGTCAACTCACTCCCCGCTCTCCTCCTCACCACCTTCATCATTCTCGTAGCCGGACCCCGACAATTCGAGCGCCCAAAAAGCGAACGTGAGCTGACCAACATCATGTTCTGTCTCGATGTCTCAGGTTCTATGACCGCCTCTTTTGGAGAACAAGATCGCTACGAGGTCGCAATGGATTCGCTCAACGAATTCCTCACCTACCGAAAAGGCGACGCCTTTTCCCTCCTCGTTTTTGGTGACGATAACCTCCGCTGGGTCCCGCTCACTACCGACGTCTCCGCCTTCCGCAACGCCCCTCCTTTCCTCCACCCCAGCAAACTTCCCAATTGGTTTAGTGGCGGAACTTCCATCGGTAAAGCACTCAAGCAGGCTGAGAATTACCTCCTCGAATCCGAAGTCGGCGACCGCATGATCGTTCTCCTCTCCGATGGCCAGAGCTTCGATCTCTCTAATGGCAACGATGTCAAAATCGCCCAATCGCTCGCCGAAAATAATATCACCGTTTATGCCGTCCATATCGGTGGCGGCGACGCCCCCGCCGAAGTCTCCGTCATTTCCTCCATCACCGGTGGCCAAACTTTCGCAGCAGGAGACCCCACGGCCCTCGATTCTATTTTCAAAAAAATCGATGGAATGGCACAAGCTTCGCTTGTTCGCCTCACCCCCGACCCCGTCGACCACTTCCGCCCCTGGACCATCGCCGGACTCTCCATTCTCGGAACCTTTCTCCTCACCCTTTTCGGACTCCGATATTCGCCATGGTAGATCAGATGCCCATGCCCTCGATCCTCACTGCCATCGCGGTTCTAATTCTCGCGACTGGCGCGGAGACCCTCCACGCCTTTCGAGTCCGAAAAACCCAGCATTTGGCCTTCGGACCCAATGGCAAATTCTCTCCACTCACTTACCTCGCTCCCATCCTGCGAGTCATCTCTCTCACCGGACTTGCATCGTCCCTCGTCAGCCTGTTGCTCATTGAGCCCAAGGCCCATCGATCCAAGATGACGGAAGTCGAAGCCAAGGAACGACGCCACCTCATGCTCGTCGTCGACGTTTCCCCTTCCATGAGACTTCAAGATTCCGGAGATAACACTGGAATCTCCCGCACGCAGCGCGCCGCTGACCTCGTCCAATCCCTCTTAAAAAGGACCACCGACGAAAAACTCCATATCACTATGGTCGCCGTCTACAACGGAGCCAAACCCGTCGTCCAGGAATCCCGCGACCTTGAAGTCATCCTCAACTTCCTCGACGGCCTCCCTCTTTCGTCCGTCTTCCCCACCGGCAAAACCCGCCTCTTCGATGGCCTTGAAGAAGCCGCCCGCATCGCCCGCGATTGGCCTGCCGATTCCACCACCCTACTTCTCGTCAGCGATGGCGACACCGTCCCCGCCACCGGCATGCCCAAGATGCCTCCATCCGTCAGTGGCGCGCTCGTTCTTGGCGTCGGCAACCCCTCAAAAGGCTCCATGATCGATGGCCGCAACTCCCGCCAGGATGTTGGTGCCCTCCAGCAAATCGCATCCCGCCTCGGTGGCGAATATCACGATGGCAACCTCAAGCACATCCCCACTTCCATGCTCGCCCGCATGGGCACCCTCGAGACTGATAAAAAGGGCCTCACCCTCACCCTCCGCGAATACGCTCTCATCGCAGGAATAGTCTCCGCCTTCATCCTCGCAATCCTCCCTCTTTTTCTCCGCTTTCTTGCGACTCCCTTCAACCCCGGAAACTCGGAATCCGGAATGACCTAACAGCCCTCACAATAAAACGATTCACCCCCCTCTTGATCCCTCTCATCAGCCTCGCAGACACCGCTAACGATCGCTACAGCCTCAACAATGTCGACGCCACCTTCGCCAAATACAAGACCGAAAAGAAACCCGTTCTAACCGTCCTCCGATGCGTCCCCTGCGCAGGCATCGATGAGAAATCCCTGAACAAATCCCGGCACTCCTTCCGCTTCTCCGAAAAGCGTCCTTTCGTTCCTCTGCTCCTACTGCTAACAAGAAAGAAATTGTTTACCTTATGAAAATTATCATCGCCACTCTCTGGCTCCTCATCCCTCTCGGCTTTGCCGCCTACCATTATGGACCCGGTAAGGAGAATCTTACCCTCGACCACACCGAAGACATTCTCACGGATGCTCGCCAAGCGGTCGCCGATGAAGACTGGGCCAACGCCGTCGAACTCTACCAAAAGGCCCTCGCCAAGCTCCCCAAAGACCGCACCTATGACTCGCGCCGCATTCAGCTCGAGATCGCCAAAGGCAAAATGCAGAGCTCCGGACTCCCCGAGGCCCGCGAAGATTTGGCCAAACTAGTTGCCGAGCTCAACGAAGATCCCAGTGCCAACGCCGACCTCAAGGAGGACGCCCTCTCGACTCTCGCGAATTCCCGCTACTACATGACCTACCTCATGAAGCTCGAAGGCCTCCCTGCCAGTGAGTGGGAGCCGGAAATCGAAGCGGCCCGACAGGAATACAAGCTTCTCGCTCAAACTTCTTCGAACAAAGAGAAACACCTCAACGATCTCGAAGCCGCCATCCGCTTGGCCCGCGCCGAGCCCACCGAGCTCTACGGACTACCCATCCCCAGTCAATGACAAGGATGCAAATCGGGCGGTCGCCCGAAACCTGGTGCCAAGCCTGGCAAGAAGACCGAAGACTCTCGTGGAGCAGGCCAAGGCCCTCCACCCGACGGTTCAGGCTCCTAAAAAGAAGCCGGGGCGTTTCGCCCCGTTCTTCCTCCCAAAAAGCGAAGCTTCGCAAACTTTTATCACACCGATGACCCCTCGCCACCTTGCCCTGACCCTTCCCTTCCTCCTCAGCTCATCCCTTTCTGCCCTCACAATTGCTCCGGTTCGAATCAACGGAAGCACGGTAGAAGTCCAAAATATCGCGTCCGAAGTTCTTGCGCAGATGCAACAGCAGGGAACCCGCCCCAGTGGCAGCAGCAGTCAAAAAACGCCCGAGCAGACCCGCACCCAGCTCCTTCAGAAGCTCGTCATCAATCGCACCACTTCAGGAATCCTCGAAGGTCGACTCGCAGCCAAGCGCCTTGCCGAAAAAGGAAACGAAAAGGGGGCCGAGGAACCGAAGCCCGCCGATCCATCCAAAGACGCGCCCAAACCCAATCCCGCTCAGCTCAAACAAAAGGAGAACCAAGCCAAGCTGAAGCAATTTCAGGAAGACGTGCAGACGCTCCGCCGCGACGTCGTTCTCGGCAACTGGTCCTCTGTCAAAGACGCGCTCGAAAAGCTTCCCGACAACGACGCCAAAGTCGCCTTCTCTCGCATCGTCCAGCAACTCGGCTCCAAGGCGCAGGTCAACCCCCGCCCCGAACTCGCCACGCTCGGTGCCAAGGGACATTCTCAAGCGCAATATCTCCGCCCCGGCGAAATTCTCGCCCTCTCTGACGCCGCCAAAAAGGCGCCCGACCAAAACACGCTCACCCTCTTAGCCAAACTCATTGGCAGCGCTCAAAAGATGCCGCCGGCCTTCTTCGACGCGCTCAAAACTGGCACCCGCTACTTCGGCACCAAAGATGAGGAAACAAAACACCGCACCGCCGAACTCCTCATCACCGCAAGTATGCTCGATGAAGTGCCCCCCTTTCTTCCTGACCTCGAAAAAGCCAAAGAAGATAAGAATTACCCCTCACTCAACCTCCTCGCCCGTTTCCACGCTGAATCCCACAGCGCCGAAAAAGGAAAGGAACACCTTCCGCAAGCTTGGGGTCTCAGCTTGGAAATCATCGGCGAGAAGAAAGCCCCGCTAAACGAAAAAGGAATCGCCCTCTATCGCGCTCTTTCCTTGGTCCCAGAGCTCGAAGGCAACACCGGAAAAGACTGGCTCACCAAGACCTTTTCCGATGCCGAAGGCGAAGGCTTCGAAATCCTCGCCGCAGTAGGAACGCTCGCCGCACAAACCCGCGAACATGCCTCGCCCGACTTCCGTCTGGAACAACTCAAACTCCAATCCGCCGCGGCCGCCGCTCTTCTTGGAAACGAAGAAGTCGACCTCACTGACTGGAAGGAGGTGCTCACTCTCTACGTCCGCAACTGGAATGCCGAAGCCAACCGCACCAAGCGCCTCGACACGTCAACCTCGCTACGGCCCCAGTCGAACTATGACCCCTTTGGAAATATCTACTACGGCCGTCGCCCCCAGCAGACCTTCAGCCGAAACGTCACCCCACCCATCGACTCCGGTGATCTCCTCCGCACCCGCCCTGATGACAAGTGGCTTGCAAATATTGATGAGCCCGTCCGCCTCGATAATCTCGGTGTCAGCGCCTCCCTTTTTCTCAAAGTAAAGGAAGAGACCCAAGCCTTCCCTCTCCTCAAAGAGCTCGCCTCTCATCGACCCGAAGCCACTGAAGGACTCGTGCGCGAAATGATCCAGGTCTGGGCCGAAAACAACAACCCCAACCAGCAGTCCCGTTATCGCTCCAGCTACTTCTATTACTCGGGCTATAACCAGCGCGCCGAAACGATTCCCCTCACCCGATCTAAGCAGGAACGGAACCTCAGAAAACTCGCTGAGTTTGTCACCAAAGTGCAAGGACTTGCGCTAGAGGACAACTTTGAAGACGAGTTCTCCGACGCCTTTATCCAGGCTCACTCACAAGCCGAAGTCTGGCGTGTCGAATCACTCGAATCCGTCTTCGGACCCGTCGATGAACTCGACCCCGACACCATCGCCTCCCTCCTCCGTCGCATGCGCACGAACCTCGCCCGACTCTGGCCCAACCCCAAGATTCAGGAGCAAGCCAAGACCAAGCGCAAGGACAAGGAACTGGAAGCGCAAGTCCTCCGTGGATACGCCGCTGCCACCCAGCTCTGCGACGACGCCCTGGAAAAGCACCGCGAAAGTTGGGCACTCGAAATCCAAAAAGCCTCTCTCTCCTACGAGCGATCAAACTACCAGTCCAAGATCGCCTCCTATCCCGAGCACTCGGCCAACAAGCGTTTCGCACTCGATGATCTCGCCGACGCCGCCGCAAAGTATGCCGCCACTCTCCCTCTCGAAGACGAGAAAGACGAATCCGAGGAACCATTTACCACTTGGTTCTACGCCTCACTCGGCTCTCCTGATCTCGGCGCGCTCAAAGCCGATGACCAACCCGTCCCGAGCGAACTCGCTAAGATCAAAGCGGCCCTCGACGCCCTCCCCGGCGAAGCCAAAAAGCGCCACCTCGACAGCTTCGCAAAAACGATCAATGCTCGCCTCGCAAATGTCTCCGCCGATTTAAAATACCGCTTCCTCGAAGCCGCCCTCCCGATCACTGGCGAGCACGAACGGATCGAAGAGGCCTCCAAGGTTTATCAATATTACCAAGATCTCGTCACCGAGATTCAGCTCGATACTTATGTCGATGGTCCCGACCGCCTCACCTCGACCGAGCCCTTCGGCCTCTTCGTCAATCTCCGCCACACCAAGGAGATCGAACGGGAGTCCGGCGGCTTCCAGCGCTACCTCATCAATCAAAACAACTCGCGCTATTCCTACAACTACGGTCGACCCACCGAGGACTACCGCGACAAGTTTGAAAAAGGCGCGCGTGCCGTTCTCGCCGAGCACTTCGAGATCGTTTCAATCACCTTCCACAGCTCAAAGGTAGCCGCCCGCACCGATGCCGAACCCGGCTGGACCGTCACTCCATATGCCTACTTCCTCTTGAAACCCAAGGGCCCCGAGATTGACTCTATTCCTCCTCTTAAAATCGACCTCGATTTCCTTGACACCTCCGGCTACGTCGTCCTCCCTATTTCTTCCGCGGCCATCCCGATCGATGCCTCGAAAATAGCCTCAACCCGGCCCTTCCGCGACCTCTCCCTCACCATGATCCTTGATGAGCGCGAGTCCGAGACGGAAAATAAAATCTACCTCGAAATCCGAGCACAAGCCCACGGTCTCATTCCTTCACTGGAAGAATTGGTGAAACTGGAATTCGATGATCTCACCGTCTCCGATACCGAAGACCGTGAACTCCAGATCGAAGAACTCGATGCCACCACCGACGACGGCGCCCCTCTCTCGACCCACGAATGGCGTCTCACCCTAGCCCCCAAAGGTGATTACCTCCCCACCAGCTTCACCTTTCCCGCAATCCTTGTCGAGGTCTCGGAAAAGGAAGACGAAGGCCTCCTCCGCCAACGCTACGACGACGTCGATCTTGTTGAGGTCGATAACACGACCGAGATCATCGCCGGTGAGGAAAGCCAATCTTGGCTCGCTTGGATTATCACCGCCGCCCTCCTTCTCATCGCCGGCACTCTTTTCTTGCTCCTACGTAAAAAACCTGAGGAAGAAATCATCACCGGTCCAGCTCTCCCCAGCACCCTCACTCCCGTCACCCTTCTGACCTTCCTCGAAAACATTCAAAAGAATACCTCCCTTGGAGACTCAGAAAAGGAAGAGCTCAAAACATCCATCATCACTCTCAAGGACCGCTCCTTCGGCCCAGCAGCCAATCCGCCTGAAAACGACGAGATTCACGCCATCGCCAAACAGTGGCAACAAACCGCAACGCCTAAAAAGGCAGCTTAAAGGAAAACTTTAAAATAAATTCAAAAACTCTGGAATAAAATCTACCTTCTCAACGTCCTAATATTGTTATGTTAAAAATCAGCTTTCTACTAGCATCTGTGGCCCTCTTCGTAGGAGCCTTCGCCATTTCTTCCTGCTCCAGCACAGCACCTCCTCCTCCCTGCTGACCGAGCACCCTCACAAATTGATCCGTGAGATCAATTAATTTTTGTTATTAGGGTTTAGAACACGGGTCTTCACCTTTAAAGTTCTGATCACCAACTGGAGCGAAACACAACTCCTTGCCTCAAGGATTGGAACTCAAATTCAAACTGCACTGATTACCCCGGAGCCGATCATCGTCACCAGAACAAGACCAACCTTTGCGAATAGACGGCGACCGGAGTGGAAAAACGAACTTCAATTCTGAACAAATGTAATCAAAGTCCGGAAGAATGCCAATCGGGGCTATTAGCCGCATGATAATCGCCAGTAGCCAGCTATGCCCTCCCCTGTAGTGATTTTTCCTCCTCCAGCCGACAACTTTGAGCCAAACGTCTCGAAAAACAGTTGCATTCCCCCCGTAAAACCAATAGTTCCCCTCTCCCGCCTACTGCGCCCCATACCACCATGACCATCATTGATAAGATCGAGCAAGAGCAACTGAAGTCAGACGTTACTGAGTTTAACGTTGGTGATACGGTTAAGGTGAACACTCGTGTTGTGGAAGGTGGCAAAGAGCGTATTCAAATTTTCCAAGGCATCGTCATCGGCAAGCACGGTGGCAAGGGCCTCAACTCAAGCTTTACGGTTCGTAAGATTTCCTACGGAACGGGTGTTGAGCGCGTCTTCTGCATCCACAGCCCCCGTATTGAGGGAGTAGATCTCGTTAAGAGAGGCAGCGTTCGTCGCGCCAAGCTCAACTATCTCCGCAGCCGTCTTGGTAAAAAGGCGACTCTTGTGAAGAGTGCTGACTAAGCTGATTGCTTCCAATTTTTTTCGAGTCGTCCGGTCCTGCCAGGCGGCTCTTTTTTGGGCCAATTTTCGAGCACTACTTTTTACCTTTCCCCGCAGCCATTCAGCTTTCATCCTCTTAGCGGTGCGCGTCCCTTGGCCTATTACTTTCATTTCTCTGATCGGAGTCATCCTGATCACTTGGTTCATGCGTACCGGTGACATGGATTTCATGACTCCCGAGAAAATTACACTCGCACCAGAGGACTTCGGAGCGGATCTCGCGGTAGGAGTTCTTGTGATGCAGCCCAAGATCAAGAATGGCCCCAAAATCGACTTCCCCACTCAACCTGTGGACGACGAGGTTCCTGTTGTCGCCGAGATTACCGATGAAGAACTGGGAGACCTCGAATCAGCCCCCGGGCTCGACGAATACCGGCAGTATGCCCTCAACCATTCTGCCGCCAAGCTTCTCGCTCTCTCTTCCACTCTTCAGGCTCGAGGAGACTTCCAACGCGCGCTCTTGGCCCTGGAACGTGTGATCGACAGCTGTCCGCAAGCCTCCTCGGAAGAACTAAAACAAGCGATTGCGGATACCGCATCGCTGAGCCCCACCCTTCCTCGCTGGAATGTCGACCCTGTTGGAGAACGTTCTCTGATTCTGCGCTTCGGCAGCTGGAAAACAAAGAGCGAGGAGCTCAAAACTGCCGCTTTGGAGATTGCCACTCTCATCCGCAAGAATTCGGGAGATCAACTTAAAATCATTCCTAAAGTAGAGGTAACGAGCACCGAAACAGGAGTCACCGATCCCTCCATTGCCCTCTGGATCTCCGGCACCCAAAACGGACATAGCAAAACTGGCCTCATACCCGTCCGAAGCGACAACGAAAATCTCACCGATGCGCTCACCCGAGGCACCTTTCTCAGCGTGCGCGGCTATCTTGCTAATCTTGGATATCCCTTTCCTCGTGGAAGCGAGAGCATTCCTGCGGTAGAATTACTCAGTCGCCATATCACACGGTCAATGTGGCGTGACCTGGCGATCGCACTCACCAAGGAAAGTGAATCTTCAAATTAGTCCTAAGAATCAGCCCAACCCCCACGTTCTTACCTCTGAACGTCCAATTTTAACCATAGATGCGCCTACTTCCTTTCGTTTCCTTCCTGATTTCTTTCGGGCTATCCGCAGCTGAACTAGACGCCGATGCGCTTAAAAAGCCGGAGATCAAACAGCTCAATGCCAACGAGTATCAAATCGGAAAAGTAAAACTAAACAAGAAGACTCGCGAAATCACCTTCGGGGCCGGTGTCAACCTTGTAGACCGCCCTCTGGAGTATCTTTTGGTCAACGGAAAAGGCAAAGTTCACGAGGCCCTTTTCCTCTCCAATATTTCTCCCCTCAACCTTAACATCGCGATGAAACTTCTCGGCTTCCAGGAATCGAAAGAACTCTTCGAGATCGTCGACGAGGATTACCGCCCAACCGGAAAGTTTTTCGAAGTCTCCGACGAAGTAAAAAAAGCAGCCCGCCTCGATATCCTTGTAAAATATGAGGTTGACGGAAAAAGCAAAACAGTATTCATCAACGACCTCATTGTACACAGCATCACCAAAAAGCCCATGAGCACCGGCCCTTGGCTCTACACCGGTTCCTACCTCCACAACGGACAATTTAAAGCGGAGGTCAGCGGAGACCTCTTTGCCATTTTCCCAAGACAACCCGCCATGGTGAGTTATCCAGGGAAAGACAATCTCAACGACGACATCTGGTTCACTCATCCCACCCGCATGCCAGAAGAAGGAACAGTCGTCACCTTTATTATTAAACCTCATCAACCATGAAAAACATCCTCATCGCGGCTTTGTGTTTCGCTTCGCCCATCCTTGCTCAAGATGGTGCCCATCTCTCGCTTAAGCTCGAGATGCAACAGACGATCAAAAAGGGGAATACCTACCTTCTCTCCAAACAGCATGCCGAGGGATACTGGGGCAACCCCGAACTTCCCGCCTTCACCGCGCTCACGCTCCGGTCCCTCCTTTCCGATCCTTCTCTCGATCTGAAGAAGCCCCTTCCGGAGAACTACACTCGGGGCCTCACTTGGCTCATCGCGCAACAGCAGGAGAATGGTGGCATCTACTCGATCGGACTCGCCACATACAACACAGCCTCCTCAATCATGGCCCTCATGGCGGCGAATCCCGTAAAATACAAAGTGCCGATCCTCAAAGCTCGCGCCTTCCTCGTGAACCAACAGACTGACTGGGGCGTCAAAGGGAAACTGGATTCAGAGTTTGATGGTGGCATCGGCTATGGAGGATCCTACAATCACTCAGACCTTTCCAACACCCACCTCGCACTGGAAGCTCTCTACCACACCCGAACTCTCGCCACCGACGCTGGCGAGAAAAAGCAACCGGAACTCGATTGGGCCGCTGCTCTCGAATTCGTGACAAAGTGTCAAAATCTACAAGAGACCAATAAGGGTGACAAAGCCGGAAACGATGGCGGCTTTGTCTACTTCCCCGGAAACTCAAAGGCAGGCGAAGATGTCGGAGAGGATGGAAAGATAGCGCTCCGCTCCTATGGCTCCATGTCCTACGCCGGTCTCCTCTCTCTCGTTTATTCCGATCTCACCGCAGATGACCCACGGGTCAAAACAGTCATCACATGGCTCTCGAAAAATTTCACATTGAAGGAAAATCCAGGCCTCGGCAATCAGGGACTTTTTTACTACTACCATGTCATGGCCAAGACTCTCGCTGCCGCGCACCTCCCCACTCTTGACGGCCCAGGAGGAAAGAAAATTGATTGGCGCAGCGAACTCTCGACAAAGGTCCTCAGCAGCCAACGCGAAGATGGCTCGTGGATCAACGAGATTTCACGCTGGATGGAAAACGAGCCCATCCTCGTGACCTGCTACGCGGTCATGACCTTGGAACAGATCCACCGTACTTTTCCCCTCAAGGCTGAGTCGAACTAGTCCTTAACGACCCTTGCGTTTCGCAGGCTTGGGCTTATCGAATTCTAGATAGGTAATTCCTGAAGCCCTACCATCTTTACCAAAGGCGCTCACCTTCATCGTCTTCACGGTGTAGACGTCTTTCACTCTCATGATGTCGGTGATTTCAAATTGCTTCAAAGGAGCGCGGGCTGGTTTGGGACCATATCCGATGACGCGCATGAGAGCACGCTGCGTCTTCGAAACCCACACGCTCACTTCCCGATAGCGGCCGCTTTTTTCCGGATTTAAAACGTGCACGCGCCAGCATTTTTGGCCCTTGATGGCATCCTCACCGGTAATACGGGGATTTTTCCAATAGAGAAATTTCAAGGCGAGGTCCTCGTAGCTCACATCGGTGTTTGCGATCGCCTGTGAGATTTTTTCCGGAGGAAACACATCCGTTTTTCCCTCCACAATTTGGCGCAATTCCTGTTTATCAGTATTGAGCCGGAGGTGAAATCGTTCATTTCCTCCGTCGAGAGCAAACTGGATATTCTCACCACGTAGGAAGAGCGAAAGAGGCGTTCGCTGATTTCCCTTACGAATAGAACCGTGAAGATCCTGCTCCTCTTGCAGCGCCGTAACCTGCCTCACCGACTGCATAATCTGCTCGGCATCCTGAGCTACCGAAACGGAGATGAGAGAGAAAGAGAGAAAAAAAATCACGAGTGGCTTCATGCTGGAAAAGTAACAGTTCGGTGGGTATGACGACAAGTTGAATTGATTCATTCAGATAAAATGGCCGAGATTTGTTAATAACGTGTTGAGAAGAGCCCTTTTTTTACCTCTTTTTAGAATTCTTACCAATTGATGCTTGCGCCAAGTGCTCTCATTCCGATTTCCTACTGACAGTCAAAACGTCCTTCCTCCAAGCAACATTTTAAAATGAGCCTCCGCAGCCAGCTTACCGATCTCCTCACCGATCTTCTCCCCCCCAATCCTCGTGAATCTATCAAGGGGACTGAGTTGATTCGTCTCGTTCGGATGAAGCTCGATGGCAACTACTCTGACGCATCTCTACGCTACCATTTCTCGATCATGTCCTGCGACCCTAGCTCGCCCATCGCGAAGGTTGAAAAGGGACAAGGCTACTACAAGCGTGGAGCCCAGATGCCAGCGCTCTCCGGAGCCCAGGAAATCGTCGCGATGCAACAAGGCCGTCTCGATGAACTGAATGATACCTCATCGACTAATCAGGCGATGCTTCGGATTCAAAAATTTCGGGCTATCGTTCACAAATATGCGGAAACTCGTGGGCTCTTCACTTTTGAATTTCGTCAATCCCTCGGCCAATCTTCTTCCGTCGGAAACCTTTGGAAATTTCCGGAGATGGTGTTCATCGACTGGGAACACGGCGACTTGACCGATGAAGGTCTTACACTCGATCCCGCTCACCTTGCACTCAAGCAAGCACTGGGGCTTCCACCGTATAGCCTGACTTCCGTTCGGATGCGCAGCGCAGCGAATCATGATCGCTTCCACGAAGACCTTTTCCAAACCGTCAGTGCTTCTCTCTGGGCCAACTCGGGCGAACTTTTTTATGCCAATGGTATCGAAGACGAACTGCTCGCTGACCAAGTTCGCCTCCTAGCAAATCGCTTCGGAATCGGAGTGACAAGCTTTGGACTTTCTTCCGAAAATCTCGATGACCTCCCTCACCCCTCACAAATCGCCAACGCGATGCCTCGAGAAACGGAAGCTCTCATGAGCCGTCTCGATATCGAACGTATTGGACCAGCAACCGCCAAAACTCACTGCGGTTGGGAAATCCTACAGAATCTCCGCAAGGATCACTCTGAGATGAATCACTTCCTGGCTTGGCTTGGAGGCTCTCTCGAAAGCGGCGTGGTGAAGCCCTTCTCGGAGGGGTAAAAAAGACCCCAGTAAAAAAAATCCGCCCATCACCGAGCGCCCTTCTTAAGGACGCGTCAGGCAACTTGCGTTCGATCTAAAATGGAGTCAGATTTTTCCAGATCGAAGCGGAACGGATCCTTTTAATTGAATTCATAAGGTTCGCAGACAAAGCTGAAATGGGGAAATCTGGCCTCATTTTGAAAAATGAGGTCACCGGAGGCGCGCTTAAATTAAATGATCTTCCGACGAGCCTACATCGTCATTCCGCCATCCACAGCGAGGACTTGGCCCGTGATGTAACGAGCCTCTGGTCCGGCCAGAAATAGGACCGCATTCGCGATATCATCGACTTGCCCGAAGTCAGACAGTGGCACCCGCTTCACGATATCCTCTTTAATCACTTCCGGAAGCTCCTCCGTCATGTCGGTCGTGATGAATCCAGGGGCGATTGCATTACAGGTCACCTTTCTCCCCGCTAATTCCCGGGCCACTGATTTGGTGAATCCAATGAGACCCGCCTTACTTGCCGCGTAGTTGGCTTGGCCTGCATTTCCAATCAGCCCGATCACTGAGCTGATATTGATGATGCGAGGCGCGTCACTCTTCATAAGTGAGCGCTGAAAGGCCTTCACCAAGTTGAAGGCCCCTTTAAGATTGGTATCGAGG
The DNA here is from genome assembly GCA_905182405.1 of Akkermansiaceae bacterium. GTDB lineage: Bacteria > Verrucomicrobiota > Verrucomicrobiia > Verrucomicrobiales > Akkermansiaceae > SW10. The sequence continues at coordinate 733,679 of CAJJBQ010000002.1, forward strand.
ACGGTGTCCCAGTCTTCGCTCTTCATCCGTAAGATGAGACCATCGCGTGTCACTCCCGCATTATTTACGAGGATATCGACCCCACCGAAGTCTTCTAGGACTTTTTTGCCACATTCCTGCACAGCATCGAAATCTGAAACATCCAGGCCGTAGAATCGAGCACTCTCGGGATACTCGGCATTGATCGCCTTAGCAGCCGTACCACAGCTCGTTTCATTTCGACTAATGACGGCGACTTTTGCTCCACGAGCAGCGAAGGCTTGGGCGATAGCGAGACCAATCCCACGACCGGCTCCTGTAATGACGACACGTTTTCCTGAAAAATCTGACATAGCTGAGTTTCCAAATTTCAGGGCGGAACCAAAGCGTAAAATCACCTCGATCAAGGGAGTTCCTCTTTCGTCCTTTCTGGAATTGTTAAAATTATCTTCCACTTCTCCGACAGGAACGGATTGTGATTGCACGGCTCCTCAAGCTGCCACGAACAGCGTCCGGTCAACAGACAAGCCCGCGCCGGCGTGTATTTTTGATTACAGTTATACACGTTGGTGAAGAGGGCGCCGTCGCACGCCAGGCGATCAAAGTTTCGTCATAGACACCAAAGCTCGAACGCGAAGCGTTATCAGCAATGATTAATCTGGGCATGCCTAGAGTGTGCCCACCGTGATTACGAGACGTCAATACCGAGACCAGGGAGCTTGCCCTACTTCCTGGATCCTGCCCTTGGTGCTGTGAAATCGGCTGTTGGCATCGAACTCCCCATTACTATTAATCTCTCGACTTCGTCATTCGCCACGCTGCGGCACTTGCAAGATTGATCACTTAAGCAGGAGACCGCGTATTTTTCAATCTTCGTATTGAGGAGCGCAACCTCTTCGGAGTGACTGCGAATAAGGGATATCTATGATAGAACAATTTTTATATCGAGATTCCTTTTTCGGAGCGCCGTCACCATTCGGTCGATGTTTCCAATGATCGTTTTGGTCAAGGCTTCGGCTGAGGTGTTTTCTAATCACCTCGAACTTCGAAAGGCGATCAGGTGTTTCCCGGTGCGGATGTAGATCGTGTTGTGATCGATGGCGGGTGTGGTCTCGGACTCTTCCTCGAGGTCGTGAGAGTGAACTTCCTTGAACTCCTTCCCGGTGGCGACAATGGAGATAATGCCGTGACTTGCTACGAGGTAGAGGTGCCCATTGGCATAAACCGGGGACGCCGTGCACTGGCCGCCGAGTTCCTCGACCCGGTTGCGATAGATCATCTCTCCCTTCTCGGCATCCACCGCAGCGAGCACACCGCCGGCACGGATGAGGTAAATGATGCCGTCGTGGAGGAGCGGAGAGGGAATCTCGGGAATATTTCGGTTCACAGACCAGCTTGCGTGGGATTCGGTGACATCGCCTGATCCGCCGGGACGCACCGCCATCAGGAACGGCTTGCCGGGCTTGTTCTTGAACCCCTTCATGAATTCCTCCTGACTCCAGGCTCTATCCTTGTCTTTGTCGAACCAACTCAGTATCGAATCTACCCGTTCTTTGCGTTTCTTTTGATCATCCGGCATCGGGAATCCGAATCCAGGGTGGTCGAGCGGAAGCTCCGGACGGAGCGGAAATGTGAATGGCGGCTTCATTTCCGACCGCTCAATCTTCCCGTTCTTATTGGTGTCGAACGGCAGAATCGAATCCCAAAACGGCTTCGGGTCGGTATCGATATCCCCATCGCCACCCCTCCGTGCTGAAGAACCGAACACGTGGTCGCGATTCGCAACCGGAACGGCGATCGTTTCTCGCGAGAATCCAGTCGTGAACCACTTTCCTTGCCCGGTCCCCGGATTGTAGCCATGAAGCCTTCCGTGTCCGAGGATGACGAGATCCGCTCCCTCCTTGTGGTCCCAAATGATCGGAGTCGACCATCCGCTGCGGGAAAAGGGACGCGCGGTCTCCCAAACTTCGCCACCCGTGTCCTTGTCGAAGGCGACGACTCTAGAACGACTCAATGAGCTATCGGGCAAATTGCGATCGTCATCGAGAACCATGATGACCGTGTTTTCGAAGCCGATTGGAGAGGTGGCCATTCCATAGAGAGTCTGGGGCGTGGGGATCGGTTTCTTCCAAACCTCTTTTCCATCGTGGTCGTAGCACAGCAGTCCATAGGATCCGAAGTAGACGATGACGCGTTGGTTATCGACGAGCGGCGTCGACGAGGCTTGACTGGCGGCTCGGTGGACTTTCTCCGTGCCCTTGCCTGGCGCGGCCATTCGCCAAAGTTCTTTGCCAGTCTTCCTGTCGAAGGCGAGCGTTAGTAACGCTCCGTCCATCTCCGCTGTGAGGAAGAGGCGGTCTTGTGACAAAACCGGGGAAGAGAGCCCCGGCGGAACAGAGACACGCCACGCCTCGCAATCTTTCCCAAGATGCACCGGTGGCTGACACCCCTCGGCTATTCCAGAGCCGTTCGGCCCACGAAAGCGGTGCCATCCGCCAGTTAGTTCTGCCATCGCTTGAGAAGCGAGCAAAAACATGATGAGCAAGATAGACATGAGGTTGGGGTTCTTGTTTCTTTTCACTGTTATTCGAGCCTACTCTCTCAACGCCCGCGGACCAAGACACCAGTCCGAGTATCTCTTGCGAGGAACTAAATGCGCTCAAGGCGGAAGGCCCACACCACTGCTTCCGGATTGATCGAATCCTTGCTCGAGGCGGAAATCGCACTCATCGAGAAACATCTCGTCGCTGGGATGAGAGGAAGTGCCAGTCTCAAGAATCCTACGTCGGTCACTGATCCTCTCATAGATGCCTTGAAGGCGAATTACCTCCGCTAATATCGATTTTGCTCGGTAAGGCACTCTTGTGGGACGTCGGATCTGACGACGCTCGTCTCGTCCTCCAGATCAAATGCACCTAGATCCATCCATGTCCAACCAACTGAATCCTCTAAAACGCTACCCCATGAACTACCAGTTCTTTGTGATCGATTGTCCATATTGCCATGCTCCACTGAGCGGAATCTCGGACGAATGTAATCTCTTTCGTAAATCCGAACCAAGAAGCTCACCAACGTCATCTCTCCCTATCAGAAAAGCTTTCTCCAGTGTCGACTCCACCTAATCACACTGAACTTTGATCAAAAGGCCGATCTCCCACCGATCATCTTCTGGATCTTCAACCGGGCTGGACTTTCGGAGGGAACCTCGAAACAAGAGAAAAACCGGGATATCGCCATTTTGATCGAGCCCAACCTTACCCGACCGGCGGAGAATATCTCGCTGGCATGAAAATGACCATCGAGGGGCTGAGCGAACTACTCAAATCGGTCAGTCAAGAGCTCTCTCAGTCCGTCGTCCTTCAAAAGGATCTCCCCACGGATTTCGGCGCCACCGACTGCTAATCTACTAGGATTTTCGTGGTCGGAACGACATGACAAAGCGTACCACCACCACTGGTAAAAGGCCGATCACACCAGCAGCAAGCGCCACTTTAAGCCCTGGATAAATACGTGCTCTTCCCTGCACAAGAGCTATCAATGACTCTTGGACGACCTGCTCAACTGGAATGTAAAAGGCATCCTGAACTGGAAGCTTCGATGTCGAAGCACGACAAGCCCGATCTCCAAAGCCAGTTTTGATTGGCCCGGGACAAACGGCGAGCACCTTCACCCCGAGATCTCGAACCTCCAAACGAAGTCCTTCACTGAAACTGGTGACGTAAGCTTTTGTTGCCGCATAGACCGAGAAATCAGGGATCGGCAGAATGCTTGCCAGAGAACTCACGTTTAAAATGGACCCCTTCTGCGTAATGAGACCCGGAAGGAAGACATGAGTGAGGTGGGTCAACGCTTCAATATTCAGACGAATCATTTCACTCGTCTTTAACCAATCCGCAGTGAGTAACTCTCCGTAGTCTCCTAGCCCGGCATTATTGACCAAGAGGTCAGGACGAAGCCCCTCCGTAGCGAGCGATCCAATGAGCCGGCCACGATCAGTTACCTCGCTTAAATCACTTGCGAAGACCTTCACCGTAAGGTGGGGAAATCGCGCCACGAGATCTCGTGCGACCTTTTCCAAGACCTCCTCGCGCCGCGAAACCAACACGAGAGTTTCGACCGACGGCGCCAGTTGCCTGGCAAACTCTAATCCGAGTCCCGAACTGGCCCCGGTGATCAGGGCGCAACGGTAAGTGCAATCACGCTTACTCATCAAAGTGGGCCGTTGGAGTCGCGAAACAATAAATGATTCGTTCACGCGTAGGAGTCAGATTTATCACCAAGGCAGTCATTTCTCCGTGTCGTGGACTACTAAAAGAAGTTTTGAACGAAAGTGACAAGCGTGACTTCAATTACAAATGGAGCATCTATTTTTTAGGGTTCCTTAAGCGGGCTGATTACCCTGCTCATCTACTTGCACGATGCGCAACGGAAGACGCTGAATGAGCTCTCCATCCACCAAGATATCGACCGAATAAACTCCAGCCTTAGGGAAAGAAAGCCCCTGAAAGCCCACGATTAAATGACGTGTCAAAAAGGCCATATTGTCAGGCATCTGCACTGGCATCGCACCCTTGATGGGCATCTTGTCGTTAATCGGTTTGCCGTCTTCGTCAATGATCGTGATGTTGAGCTCATGATCGCCTGTATCATCTGGAGTGAAGCAAAAGCGCATCGCAAGAGAACACTGAGGATGCACGATGGGGGTCGCCTTGGCGGCCAAAGCATCGAAAGTTCCTGATACCACCATCTTGCCCTGATATTCAGCGGCGAAGTCACACAAAGTTGCAATTTGTAAATCCATATCGGTTTGTAAAATAAGGCGCCGCGTTGGCACGGGCTGTTGGTGAACGTTCCAGCGCGCTTCGTAAAGGGGAGAGTTTCGAAAGTGGCTATTCTTCGACCGGAATCGCAGCTGGGATTTCTCCGGGATTAACCAGCTCTGCCTTTGGAAATTCACCATCTTTAACCATTAAAGCACTGGGATCTTCAACTACCGGAATGGTAATGGGAATCGCTAACTCTTCTTCCTCGTCAATGACCATTGCGCGTGGTGGCGGCTTAATTACATCGACAATTTCGTCCTCAAACTCGTAAAAAAAATCCCGAACGATTGGAGCGGCCTTAGCCCCTCCGCTGATCCTCTCTCCCGGCAGTCCCTCGTAAACGACAGCAAAGGCATACCGAGGATTTTCGAGTGGAAAAAAGCCAGAGAACCACGCCAAATTTTGATTCTTTAATTTGGCACCCCACTGAGCCGTCCCCGTCTTTCCGCACATGATGGTGAACTCTAGGCTCGCATTCCTGCCCGTCCCAAAACTAGCGTGAACAACCTCCATCATTCCTTCATGAACCGCGGCCACCGCATCAGGATCAAAGTCCAAATCATTCCTAACCTTTGGAGACGGAGCCACAACCACTCGGCCGTGAAAATCCTGAACTTGCTTCACCAATCGGAGCTCCATCAAGGACATGCCGTTGGCAATGCCAGCCATCGATTGAGCCACTTGCAATGGAGTGGCCAAAAGCATGCCCTGCCCGATCGACAAACTCGCAGTGTCTCCATCCGAGATTGGACGCCCCTCAGCCTCCTTAATATCTTCTAGGGTCGGCACCAATCCCGCCTTTTCTCCGTAGAGCGGAAGACCGGTCTGGGAACCAAACCCCAAGCGACGTGCCGCTGAGAGAAAGGTCTGAGGACCGGTTTTGATGCCCACTTGGTAGAACCAGGGATTAACCGACTTCGCCAAAGCGCGCTTCACATCAATATAGCCTTGATCCCCTTCGGTATGATTACGGAAAAAAGTGTTCCCAATCCTGATTTTGTAAGGACTATTGATCTCCTGATCGGCGCCGATTGCACCGGTCGAGATCGCGGCAAGTCCCACCACGGGCTTAAAGGTCGAGGCGGGAGGATATTGAGCCTGAAAGGCGCGCCCAAAAAGAGGCTTAGCCGGATTATTTCGAAGCTTGTCGTACTCCGTCTGAGAAATCCCAGGGATAAAGGCATTAAGATCGAAGGTCGGTTGAGAGGCCATGACTAGAACTTCTCCGGATCGGACGTCGAGGACCACCATGGCACCCCGCTCGCAACCTTTCCCTAGGACGCTTTCGGCATGTCGCTGCCATTTTAGATCGAGAGTCGTGACCACTGTCCCTCCCGGCTGGGGACGACGCAGCCATTCCTCCAGCACCATTTCTCCTTCCCCATCAAAAATCATCTTCTTCAACCCCGGGACGCCGGAAAGCTCATCATTGAAGATGTTTTCAAATCCCCCTCTCCCCTCGACCGAGGAAAAAAGCGGATCTCCATCGTTGATCGGACCGTCCGGAAGCCGGGTTTTCGTCCCCACATAACCAATCAGATGCGCTGCAATCGACTTCTCGGGATAATGCCTCAGGTAAACGGGCATGAGCGTTAGGCCATCTGGGAGCGTTCCTTCCAACGACTTCGCCTTTTCTTCATCAAAGACTTTGGAAATGGCACGTGGAATCCAGCGGCGATGCTTATAGTAGTCCACGATACGCTTTTCAGAGATACTGTATTCTCCCCCCACCAACGCATTGGCTTTGGCGAGCTTTGACCGCGCCCAAGCGACAGCCTCTTCTGCTCCCGCATCCATCCCCACTTTTGCAAAATCTAAGGCGAGACTGTAGGCCACCTTTGTTTGTGCCAGCGGATATCCGTTGCGATCAAGAATCAAGCCCCGCGGTGCAGGAATCGATAGGGTCATCGTCCGGGCATTCTTTTGAGTAAAGATAGACGCCTCAGCCGCGTTGAGCTCCGGCTCGGATGTTTCCTCTTCTTTCTCAGTTGTGATTTCTTGGGAAAAAACCAAGGCGGCACAAAGCCACATCAAAAAAAAAGGCGTCCATCGCTTGCCTGTCATGGGGGGAAGGATAGACATCAAAATGAAGACTGGCAACCTTCTAGCAATTCCATTCACGCGAGTTTCCACCGACACGCTTCACAATCTTCGTTGGAAGGAACACCCTATCCGTTTTCCATTTCGTCTCGGGCTCCAGAGCAAACTTAATCTTCTAAGCCTTCATCTTGTCATTTGCTTTCACCAAAATATTGAGGCAGATGATCACCTTTCCATCCCCCTGAAGCATTAACGTAAGCTTTCCTGGAATCTGATATTGAGCATAGGCCCTGCCCTTCTCGCGCGGAACCTTATTAAAAAAGGCATTCACTCCGAGATTCGAACAGGGATACCATCGTTCCTTTTCGTCGTTTCTGTCGAAACCTCGATCTTATTCACCCGGAGATACTCGTGAACTCCTTCCTCTTCCACGCATCAGAGTAAGGGACCATCGAGTGTCCCGGTTCCCGCCGCCACGACCATCGCAGACAGGGAAAATCCAGTCTTTCCGCCCAACGACTTGAGGCAACTCACAACCGGGGCACTATTGACTTCAACGGCGGGAGCCTCACGAAAAACTCAGTCTTTCGTATCCCTCGAGGAACAACTCCCAGAATATTGGGAAGAATCACGCTAACTAAGCGGATGAGTATTTTTAGGATAACCCTCAGATTAGCCTTGGTCCCAGCTTCATCAACGACTTTTGGCTCCCCCCGAACCGTGAAGAAATGATTCGCCACTTGCCAATCGCTGATCTGGCCATACGTTCCCCCAATCGGATGCATCGATTTGGCAAAGACGCCTTCCTTTGGCAACTAACAGCTTCGAAAGGATTGAGTCCAATTTGGCCACTCAAGTCCTCGGAGTCGACCTTGCCTTCATTGCTCCGTATTCCCACCAGCGTCTCAACCTCTGGGTCCGCGCAGAACTATTTTGAACATCAGGGTCTTCTCAGGTCAGCTCCAGCTTCGCAAAAGTGGACAACCGCCCCGATCTCAACTTTCTCCGACCAGGAACCGCCGGTGGATGGGAAACCAACCCACACCAATAAATGTCTACGTCAGATAATAATACGTCAGCCGATCAGTCATCTTCACGATCGGATAACAGCGGAAATCAAAATCGCAATCGCAACAGGAACAGGAATCGTAACCGCAATCGCAACAGAGATCGTGAAGGCGGTGACCGAAACGACTCAAGCCGTCCTCAGGGTGGCAATGGTCGCCAGCAAGGAGGCAATGGCCGCCGTCAGGGTGGAGGCAATGGTCGTCGCACCAGTTCAAAGCCAAGACCGAAGCCGCTCACCACGTGGCAAAAAGTTCTAAAATTCTTTGGTCTCTATACGCCAGTCACCGGGGAGCCCAAGCGCATCCCTCGTAAACAGGCTGGGAAAAGGGACGATAGAGGTCCAAGAACCGAACAAGATCGTCCACCACGGGAAAAAAGAGCTCCTCGGGAGAATACTCGAAACGCCTCCGCTCGCACTCGTAAGCGTGAGACTCCGGATTCTTCGGGAGTCGATTCACGACGTCTCTACGTAGGAAATCTTTCCTATGATGCTGCCGAACACGATCTTGAAGATCTCTTCAAAGGCGTGGGAACAGTTCGCAATATCGACATCGTCTACAACCGCAATACCCATCTCTCGAAGGGCTACGGTTTCATAACGATGTCCCAACTTGAGGAGGCAAAGCGCGCCGTGGAAGTCCTCCACGACCAGCCTTTCATGGGCCGCACCCTCATTGTAAACGCCGCTAAGTCTGACGGCCCTGAAGGGTCCGATGGTGCCCCCGGTGCCCCACCCGAGGAGCAGGCGCCAGCCGAATAAAGGGCCTCGAGTTACACAATATTTTGGCCCGTCTGGATTCTCCGGGCGGGCCTTTTTCTTACCATGAAATCTCCCCTCTACCTCTGCGGCACGACCGCCTCGGGCAAGAGCCACTGCGCACTCGGCCTAGCAGAAGCTCTCGATGGAGAGATCGTCAATGCCGACGCCTTCCAGATTTATCGTGGCCTAGAAGTTCTAGCCGCCGCCCCTTCTCCCTCAGAGCTGAATCAAACCACGCATCATCTCTACCGCACTCTTTCACTGGAGGAGTCCTGTGATGCCGCTCGCTACGAATCCCTCGCCACCCCGGTCATCCGCGAGATCCAAGAACGCGGTAAACTCCCCATCATTGTCGGGGGATCCGGACTCTACCTCAAATTTCTCACCCATGGAGTTTCCCCCGCCCCGCCCGCCGACCCCGAAATTCGCGCGAAGCTCGATCAGTTAAGCGTCGAAGAAATCATCTTCCAGCTCCGCAAACTGGATCCCGAGGAAGCAGCTAAGCAGACCCGCCAAAATCAACAAAACCATCGGCATCTTAGCCGCGCTCTTGAAATTTGCCTCATCACCGGAGGAAAAGCCTCCGATCTACGTAAAAATTTCGCTAGCTCAGCCCTTACCGAGCAGCTCAATGGCATCGTCCTCACTTGGCCCGCCGACGAGCTCTCAAAGCGCATTGAGCTCCGCACAGCACAAATGTTGCAAAATGGAGCGATCGAAGAAGTAAAGGGACTCCCAAAAAATGCTGCTACCGTGCGTCAAGCTATTGGTGTTCGGGAAATTGAATCGTATCTCGATGGTGCAATCAGCCAAGCTGAATGCCTCGAAAAAATTGCCACCTCCACCCGTCAATATGCCAAACGTCAACGCAACTGGTTCCGCCGCGAAAACTGGCTAAAACCGGTCTCACCCAAAAGCGACCTTTCCGAGATCATTTCCACCATTCAATCCTAACCCGTGTCCGAAGCCGAACAAGATAAGGAAGTCAAACCACGCCGTCGCCAATGGCCGTGGGTCCTCCTTTTTCTCCTCATCGGAAGCGTCCTCTGGCTTAACGGCCCCGGAGCCCGGCTCATCTTCGAAAAAACCATTCCCGGTCAGCTTGAAAATTTAGGGCTCACTGGCGACTACCAACTCACCGGACAGCTTCACCGTGGATTCACCCTCACCAACGTCGACCTCACCGGCGACCAGCTCATCAAAAAGGCCAAAGCCGACCGCATTGCCATCGACTATCAGATCTCCGAAGTCATCTCCGGAAAAGCCCAGGCCATCGCTATCCACGGTCTCGATCTCGTCCTCAATCTCGACGAACTCTCCGAATCCAGCGACGAGAAAGAAGAGCGATCCGTGTCGCTCATGGAGACACTCAATTCCGTCCGTAAATATTTCGAACCAGCCGATATCGACCTTCAAAAGATTAACATCCGCATTGAGAAAGAAGACCTCTTCGGCGCCATCGCAGTCGAATCGCTCACCCACGAAAGTGGAGCAAGTGAGTTCGTGATCACAGGATTCCAAACGGAGTCATCCCAGACCAAACCCCAGACCTCCCCCCCCAGCCTCCTCGTCTGGCAGCACGACCTTCTCACTCTCGACCAGCTCGACCTCATCCCCGATGCCGGAATCCGGAATCTTGAACTCACTTCCCCTTCTCTTTTAAAAACGGATCTCCTCCTCGCAAACTCCACCTTCCACACCTCAAGTGACCTTGAGGCCAACCACTCCATCAAGCTCGGTAACGAACCCTTCGATCTTGAACGCATCAAGCACCTCCTCCCCGAAGATCTCGATATCACAGGGCGCCTTGCCGCCCTCGACCTCAACGCCAAGCTTCCAAGGGATGCCCCTCGAGAAATCTCTCTCACGCTCAATGCCGAGAACCTCAAGTATCAGGAAAGCACCATTGCCAAACTCTCCGCCACTGGCCAACTCGGAGGCGATGACGCCACCCTCGATCTCAGCGCCGACTTCGAAGTTCCCGACACCCTCAGCGGCACCTTCTCCACCAAAGCCACTGGCCAGCTCAATCCGGACATTCAAAAATCTCTCGCGAACCTCGACTGGAAACTCATCACCAAAGAATACCCCGCGTTCACCGGCACCGCGGCATGGGCCGACCAAAAAGCCACCCTCACTGCCACCACTCTCGAAAAGGTAAAGCTCCTCGCAAAATTCGATCCCGCCACTCAGCTCTACCAAGCTGACGTCACTTCCGAACTCGACGACGCCCGCGACCTTCTCCCCGAACTCACTTCCGCAAAGCTCACCCTCAAGGCAAGCGGAGATCTCAAGAACGAAACCCACCAAGGCGCCCTCACCTTGCTGGACATTCGCTACGCCGCGAAAGAAAGCCCAACCATCCAAGCCAAGGGACAAGCCAGCTGGGATTGGCCCACCCAGTTCTCTTTCCAGAACCTTGAAGTGAAACGCGATGACCTCGAAGTGAAGACCTCACTCACTTGGAAGGAAGGTTTCGCAAACTTCTCAAAGCTCGTCATCGCCGATAACCAAGGCTCGCTCCTCACCGGACTAGGCTCTCTTCCCCTCCCGCTCCAGACTCGTAATCTCGATGACCTGTTAGAAAATAATTCCCCTCTCGATTTCTCCGTCAAGCTCGCCCCCACTCCCCTCTCCCGCTTCGTCAAAGACCAACCCATTGAAGGCACGGCCGAAGCCACTCTTAATATAAGCGGCACCTTCGCCAAACCAGCCATCGATGGAACGATCACCGCCACCGAAATTCGCGAACCATCTCTCCCCGACGTTCCACCCGGCGACCTCCTCGTCACTCTCACCACCATCGACGAAGAACTCCGCCTCAGCGGAAAACTCAAGGAACCCTCCGGCGATCTCTTTGACCTCAAAGGCCGCTTTCCCCTCACTCCCGAGAAGTGGATCAAGGATCCCAACTCACTCATGGACGAGCCCCTCGCCTTCACCGCGAATACTCCCCGGATCGACCTTCGTCGACTTCAGCGATTCGCCCCCACCGTCTTGGATCTGAGCGGAATCGCCCAGATCAAAGTCAAGGTCGCAGGCACCATTCGTGAGCCCGCCCTCAGCGGCGACGCCATGATCTACGCGGACCGAGCCCGCCTTAGTAACTCTCCCATCTCCGATTTCAGGAACTCGAAAATTAACCTCAAGTTCAGCAACAATACCATCGCCATCTCTCCCTCGCAAATCACCGCCGCCGGAGGAACCATCAACTTCAGCGGCAGCGTCACCCTCGGAGAAACCCCTCTCCTCGATCTTTCCTTCCGAGGAAAAAACACCCTCCTCTGGCGCGGCGCTGACTACTCCCTTCGCGCTGACCCTGTCCTCACCCTCAAGGGCCCCTTCGAAACAGCCCGCCTCTCCGGTAGCATTCCCATCGTCGAAAGCATCATTCACAAAGACGTAGAGATCCTCCCTTTCGGCATTCCCACCAAGGAAATAGCACGACCCGAAGTTCCCGATCTCAGCGTCTTCGCCAGCGACGAACTCTACTCCCTGCCCGAACCCTTCGCGAACTGGCCGATCGATGTGGCAGTCGTCACCAAGGACCCCATTCTTATTCGCGGAAACCTCGTAAAGGGCGAACTCCTCGCCGATGCCCGCCTCGGTGGAACCTTGGGGAAAATCACCACCTCGGGAAAAATCACCTCAGAGAACCTCGAAGCAGATCTTCCCTTTGCCAAGCTCATCATCGAAAATGGCACCGTCGATCTGAACCCCAGAAATCTCACCGACCCAAAAATCAGTGTCCGCGGAAATTCCAAAGTCGCAGGATACAACGTCCAACTTTACCTCACCGGACTCACTTCCAAGCCCGCGCTCTCGATCACTTCGGAGCCCCCTCTTCCCGAGAGTGAAATCCTCATGCTCCTCTCCACCGGATCCACCACCTCCACCCTCAATAGCCGCAGCGTCGCCTCACAAAAGGCCCTGCAATATCTCCTCCAGGGACTCCGTCATCGCTATGGAAAGCAGGACGCAAAGGGCCTCCTCCAGCGACTCCTCAAAAACCTCGACGAAGTCGACCTCTCGCTTGGCGACTACAACCGCTTCTCTGGACGCCACGCCACCTCCGCAACAATCGACATCAGCGATCAATGGGCCATTTCCACCTCTATCGACGGAGAAGGAAACAACCGCAATATGGTCATCTTCTCTTTCCGCTTCCAATGAAATCCCTCCTCTTCCTCCTCACTCTAGGCTCCTTATCAGGCGCTCAGATCAAACTCGTCGGCCTACCCGGTAAGTTCGAAGAGCAAATTCTCGACGCCCTGAGTCCTCGTTTTTACTACATCAAGAAGCGCCCTGCCACTCCGTCACGGGCTGATGACGCCGCCTTTCTCGTTCTCGACTTCCTCAACAAAAATGGCTCACCCAACGCTCTCGTCAACTGGTCCCTTCCCGGAAACGACATCATTCTTTTAAAAGCCGATGCCGGAATCACCCAATCGCTGGGAAAAATCTCAGTGAAAGGTTGGCCCAGTGAAGACCCCGCAGGAGCTCGCGAGCAATTCGGAGCCGAATTCCTGCTGCCTGGCAAAAAGAAGACCAAACTCCCTTTTCAAGAATCCAAGATCGGCGATGGAGAAGAACGTGTCACCAATCTTCTGAAGAGCATCGGTTACTGGAACGCCAAAGTCACTACCACCAAGAACCCTCAGGCAGGCGACGGCTCTATTCCGATCACTCTCAACATCGAACCAGGGCCCCTTTTTAAACTGAGCAGACCGCAGATCACATCACCCATCCCTCCTCCTGTCTCTTTGGTTGAAATGCTCGATGACATTATCGACGCCCCCGCATCCGCTGAAAATGTCCGCGGCATCCGCGCCTCCATTACCAAGGAATATCGTAGCATCGGCTACCCCGACGCCTCCCTCACCTTCACGCGGGAATATCGTGAATCTACCCTCGCTCTTTCCTACACCCTCAAACCCGGTGAGCGCTACAAACTGAGCAAGGTTTCCGCGGAGGGACTCAAAAAAACAAAAACCTCCTCTCTCCTCGCACCTTTCAAGGAATACGAAGACCAACCCTTCAACCAGGATCGATTCAGCGAACGTATCAAAAAACTCATGGCCACCGGTGCCTTTCGGAGTATTCGCACCGAAGAAAACCCCAAGGACAACCAAGAGATCGACATCACCCTCCACCTCAAGGAAGCAGATTCAAAAGGCGTCTCCCTTTCCGCTGGAATCGGTTCATTCGAGGGCATCATCCTTGGCGCAGGATACTTCGACCGAAACGTCCGGGGCACCCTGCACAACTTCAATGCCGGCATCGAATACACCTCACTCGGCCTCCTCGGAGAAATCTCCCTGCAAGACCCCTTCTTCCTCGGGAAAGACCTTAACATGACCCAGCGGGCCTACCTTATCACGCGGAACTACGATGGCTATGATAAGGCCGAGGGAGGCTACGGCATCGAGTTCACCAGCAAGCCCTTCGAGCACTACACCGTCACCCTGGGAGGAGACCTCTTCTTCGCCAGTATTCAGGCCGATGGCCTCCCCACCGCCAATCTCGGCCCCACCGACTACCTCGTCGCCCGCATCAACCTCAACCAAAGCTACGACCGCCGGGACGACGCAGCCCTCCCCTCCGATGGCTGGTATGCCGAAATCAATAGTTCCCTGGGCCTCGTTCAAAAAGAGGACACCGTCTCCTTCTTCTCCATGGAAGGGCAGCTCAGCTACTACGACACCCGGGGAGAAAACAGCGCCATCGCCGCAAACTTCCGCAGCGGCCTCATCGCCCCCACCGGAGGCCTCGAATCTCTCCCTATCGACCTCCGGAATTTCGAAGGCGGCGCAAACTCCCTCCGTTCCTTCAATGAACGCTCCATGGGACCATCCGCGAATGGCTTCCCCAGCGGAGGAGCCGCCTGGTGGATCGCCAATGCCGAATACATCCGCACCCTCAAAGGCCCCGTCAAAGGAGTCGTCTTCCTCGATGCCGGAGCCCTCGCCGAAGGCACCGATGAACTTTTCGATACTGACATTGAGGTCGCCATCGGCCTCGGCCTCCGCATCGACCTCCCCGTCGGCCCCGTCCGCTTCGAATACGGCCACACACTCACCCAAGACAAAGGAGATCACTCCGGCGCCTTCCACTTCTCCATTGGAGGCACTTTCTAATGCAAACTCCGAGAGGAGGATCTTCGCCGTTGGACCGGTAATCGATTCTACCGATTCAGCCATTTGAAACTGCTAATTCTACTTAGTTAAAGTAATATCAGGCGAGATTCCCGTCCGGTGAGATTGCCGTCGGTCGAGATCTCGTTGGCAGGCTGCGTGACGTATACGAATTTGAAGATGTCCTTCTTCCTCTTCTCGATGTTCTTACGTCGCTGGGTTCCGGTCAGTCCGCTCAGATAATCACGGGCATGGCCGGGCGCTATTGTATCCCTGACCGATGAAGTGACGGCTATATCACTCACAAAAGTCCATAAAGGATCGCGCCAAAATCCTGGTGCGGGATGGCTTCATTGTTTATTAAGCGGACCCTCGCTACCACTTGGCAATTTGGTCTCCGCCTTTTGTTTTAGATACGTTGGGCTGATCACGTTATGCGCAGATCTCGCAAGATCAAAGTTTCACTAAGTAGAACTAGCAGTCTGTCGGAGTTAGCCAACGTGCATATGCGGCGGCCTGCCAAGGGTTGTTCTTTCGAGAGCGGAATCTCTCTGACAATAACTGAGTGTTGCCACTATGTTACCATTTTCCACCCCGAAGGACTGAAACCCTTATAGAATAATGCGGCACGGGATGACGGACTCGATCCGCCGACTCATTTCTAGTCAAATCGAGAGGTCGCAAACCATGCATGGGCAAGATAACGGCCGGATGATTTTCTGCGACCAAGAGGGAAGCTCTTCAAAGTCATCGAGATTGACCGCGATCTTGAGATCGTCGATGGCTTTCTTTTACCCTCAGTGTAAACCGCCCAAAAACCGTTGCCCTTTTGTTGCCCGTTTTACCCGCATTTGGGTGCATTTGGGGGGTGTTCCGGCCAAAGGTCGCAATACCGAAAAATCGGGGGAATCTCCTGAAATCCTTATTTTTAAAGGGATTAAGGAGGTAGGGCCGGTGGGGCTCGAACCCACGACAAAGGGATTATGAGTCCCCTGCTCTAACCAACTGAGCTACAGCCCCAATCTTTCACGACAACAGGAATTCTTCATGAAATCGCGTCACTTCTTCCTCGCTTTTATACACTTGCCGACAGCAATCGAACTCAAGATCAGTAAATCCAGCAAAACTTGGACTAAAATTCGATACCAATATCTTTATCGTCACTCAGGCGGGATATATTATGCCCGTTTGACTGTCAATGGACGAAAGACACTCGGTAGGTTAAAGACCAAAATCAGGAAAGTCGAAAGGGCCGAACTGAATATCCTTTAGGAGGAAGAGAAAAAGCGTTCCGGTTTGGCGACTCCAGCCACAAGGTCCGGAACTTGACCTGTTCAACAAATGGCTGCTGAGAAGCTAGAATTGGCACTGAGCTAAATTCACCCCAAAAAGACCTAGGATTGATTCTATACACCAATGCCAAAAAACACTGCAAAAGGGCGCTTTTTCACACAACACTACCTCGTGGATTATGAGCCCCTTGCTCTAACCACCTGAGCTGTATTGCAGCTTTGCCAGCGTCCGGACACTCTCCCTGAGATCAAGCTCCCAGCCTCCCTAAGCGCCCTCAACTTCGTGTAAAATATCCACGAATTCATGAAAAACATCCGCATCGAAGCGAATCGCTCCCTTTTTTACATTCTGGGTAAACCAACGCTGGAGACGGCTCCGCCGCTCACGGCTAAATCTCCTCACCCATCCAGCATCCGCGTTGATCGACAACAATGATTCCTCACGCCGACCGTGAGCATGATTCATGATCTCGCCGAAGTGATGAAGACAGCGATCCAGCAAAATCCACGGAAAGTTTTCGCTCGCCGGTGGCCCCATCACGAGAGCCTTGCTATTGCCCTGCTCCGTGATCATTCCAATCTTAAGATCTGGTAAATCCTCTCCTTTAAAAAAGGCGGCGCCCGCTCCTCCGATCGCTCCAAAAAGGGTTCCCAAGCCGTGAGTTAACCCACCCGTTCCAAGGTCGACCGCAATTCCGGCAGCCCCACCGGCTACTCCGCCCGCCAAGGTGAGCTGACTCCGTGAAAGACCCCATTTCTGCCAAGTCTCCTCCGAGCTAAGATCTAGGCCTTCGAAATGATCATCACCCACTTCTACTTTCAACAAGTCATGCCGGTAGAGCTTCAGTAGGCGCCGGTAAGTCTTCTCCTCCATCCGGGCAATATTGGCATAGTATGTCTTGGTGAGTTCCTGACGCTTGCGCTCTTTGCGCGCTTCCAGTTCTTCCTCTTTCACGTCGAGCGTGACCGATTCGCGATGCTTCAGCGCATACGACAAAAAATCCATGAGATACTCAGCGCTCTCTTCCCTACGCTCATCCCACTCTTGATCAATGAACTCAATCGTTTCCTCAATTCTGGCTCGATTTCCTTCATCGATTTGAAGAAGAGATTTCAAAAGATTCTTTCGCTCGCTGAAGCGTGCGTGATGCGCGTTAAACGTCCGCACCAGATTAAAATAACTCCCGAGCCGGGTGCGCCATTCTTCAATGCGATCTTGATTCTCGGCCTTCTCGTTCAGCAGTGCCATGCGCGGGCGCCCCGTCCATCGCAAGATCTCCATCTCTGCCACAAAGGTATCACGTAGTGGCTTCGAAGGATCGATGACATAAAGCACCCCTGCTCCATCAACCAGTGGTTGCAAAAGTCGGGCCTCGTCTTCGAATTGCCCTCCGTCAATTTCCCGCAAGACGAACAATTTCACCGCAGCCAAATCCGGAGTTCCCTCACCGTGAATTTCCTGAATCGCCCGCATCGCCTCAAGCGCATTAGAGAAGCCAGGGGTATCGATAAATCGGATCATCTCTCGCCCATCAAATTCGACCGGCAACACCTGGCACTGAGTCGTTGCACCAGGAGTGGCGCTCACTCGCACCACCCGATCATTATCGATCTCCAACAAAGTCGCGAGGACCGAGGACTTCCCCATATTAATTTTTCCCACCACTGCGAAGGTAGGAATCTCTCCTTCAGGATTGCTCATCTTTAATCAGGATTTCTTCATCATACGCAAGACACTCCATCAGAGAATCGCGCAGGGAATCAATGAAAGTCTGCCACTCGTTCAGCTCTGCTTCAGGGGGTCTTGCCGGATGGCCGCCCGCTCTTTCTCCGAGGACAAGAACCCGAATCACCGCCTCGTCTCCCGCCTCCCGTCTGATGCGTTTCCAGAGCGCCGTAAATTGTTTGGGCGAGAGATTCCATCCTTCCACAAGGATAATGATCCCACAGGGAGCCGCCCGCATCGCCAGCCAAGCAGCTTGCTCTTCTGCTTCATCAATAACATCCACCGCAAATCTCGCCTCGGGATTCACTCTAAGAGTTTGTAAAAGAAAAGGGCGAAGCACCTCAGTGTCCACATCAATGCCTCCGACATCGCATAGAACAACTCCATCCTTGATCCCTTCCATTTCAACACTGCGCTCAACGTGGCTCAACTCACGCCATAGAGTCCGATGGCTGCGATCCTGAAAGTCCAACTTCGCGAGGATCGACTTTTCCTTCCAAATCGAAATCACAAGAAAAACGAGCCGGGGAAACAAACCCCAGGTGCAAAGCGCCATGAAAAGAAATCCCGCCCAGGAAAGATTTGCTTTCGAGCGGATTGAAAGGCCTCCTATAGTTCTGGGTTCCTCAAACTGGTAATCCGTTTCAGACCTCAATTGGGTCAGAGCGATGATCTCATCATTGGGACGCTCGCCTCCCCAAGGAGTCGCCAAAACCTCCGTAGTTCTCTCAAGAGTCGGAGCTCCCATCGGCAAGGTCGATTCCCAGAAGAATCCTACATTGCTGAACCAAAGCAGCCCAAAGAGACCCGCAACCAAGCCAAGATTATATCCAATCCCTCCCAGTTGAAGAATCCGGCTCAGCCGCCAAGTCAGAGCGGAGCGATGATCACGTTGGTTTCCCATCAAAGCGGCCCACTGCTCACTTTCCAGACCTCCGGAGAATCTGCGCACTAAACCTCCAATAATATTTTTCAAACCGAGAGACCATTTTTGAAAAAGAAGATAAAAAATTGCACTCCCTAAAATGAGGAACCACTGCAGACCCAAAGTCACCGCAAGAAAAACCCATAGATTAAACCCCTTGGCCGATACTTTTTGCCCCATCACTTGAGAGCGATCAACCTGAGTCAAATCAAGGGACGTCCCGTCATCCGCATTCACTTCCTCCAAATAAGGGCCGCTTTCGTAGCTGTAGGACGTCAGTAATCCCCGCACAACCCCCACTCCGGCAACGAGCGCGAAAAGAAAAAGCGCCAGTCCAAGAACCTGCGAAACCGTCACCAAGCGCCGCCCGACCGAAACTTCGGTATCGCCTCTCACCCAAAGAAGCCAATATTTCAATCCCCAGCGACGACGAGGCGTTTCGTCGGTAAATCCGTCCATCCCCCGCATGTCACGACGCATTTCCTGCCCAATCTCCGCGTTCGGAGCGCTGGGGTCCTTCAGAGCCACCTCAAAATCCACAAGCTCTTCCAAGCTCCAATTGACTCCTCTACCTGCCATTCTTGAATTTGACATTGAAGACCAATTCACGGAAGTGCAACCCTATCCCGTCACGCAATCGATAAACCCATCAACATATCTTGATTTGTAGATTTGTTCTTGATTATTCCCTATTTGGAAAGAAGATCCAACTGTCACATCGTCATGGAAAATAACCTTCTCAAGGAGCTACAAGAAACCCTCACTGAACGCATCATGGTCCTGGATGGAGCCATGGGAACCACTATTCGTGGATACGAGCTGACTGAAGAGCATGCCCGGGGCGATCGCTTTAAGGAGAACCACGAAGATCTTCTCAACAACGGCGACATCCTCTCGCTCACCCGCCCTGATGTCATCGCTGACATCCACAAGCGCTTCTACGAAGCAGGTTCCGACATCTGTGAGACCAACACCTTTTCCGGAACCGTCCTTGCGCAGTCTGAATTTTTCGTGGAAGACCCAAGGAAAACAGGAGGGATTAAATCGCCCGAGTTTTTCCAGAAAAGAGTCATCGAGAGTCAATTCCTCAAGGATCTCACATGGGAACTCAATGTTGAGTCAGTCAAGCTCGCCAAAGAACAAGCCGATCGGGTCGCGCAAAACGATGGCCGCAAGCGCTACGTTGCCGGAGCGATCGGACCCATGACGGTCTCTCTTACTAACGTCGTCGATGCAGATGACACCGCCTTTCGCCCCGTGACTTTCGAGCAAGTAAAGGACGCCTACCGACACCAAATCGATGCGCTCCTTTCTGCCGATTGCGACATCCTGATGGTTGAAACCATTTTCGATTCTCTCAATGCCAAGGCCGCCCTCGTCGCGATCAAAGAAAGCGGCACCGATGCCCCTGTCATCATTTCCGCCGCTGTCGGCCGTGGTGGAGAGACCATGATCTCCGCTCAAAAAGTGGAAGCCCTTTGGAACACCTTCGCCCATGTCAATCCTCTCGCGATTGGCTTAAACTGCTCGCTCGGCCCCGACCTCATGGAGCCCTTTTTGCGTGATCTTGGAAACGCCGCGACCACCAATGTCTCCTGCTACCCAAACGCCGGCTTGCCCAACCCTCTCGCTCCCACTGGTTTTGATTTAGAGCCCAGTCACATGCACGACTACATCGCAGGCTTCGCCGAAGAAGGCCTCCTCAACCTCGCCGGTGGCTGTTGCGGCAACGCCCCCGAGCACATCGCAGCTATTGCAAAGTCCGTCGAAGGAAAAGCACCTCGCGTCGTCCCCATCCTCGCTAACGTTTAGATCCACGGAGCTTGGACTTCCTTCTAAACCCATCGCAAAAGAAGCAAAGTTCAGACTTCAGATCTCACTGTTCAAATCCCAGTTTTCAAATGCCCCCCATCCCTCGCCTCCTCCGCCTATCCGGCACCGAAGTTTACAATCACACTCCGGATAAAAATTTCCTCATGATCGGGGAACGGACCAATGTCGCCGGCTCTCCTCGCTTTCGTAAACTCATCAAAGAAGGCAAGCTCGAAGACGCGCTCGAGGTCGCCCGCCAGCAAGTGATCAACGGAGCCAACGTGATCGATATTTGCTTCGATGACGGTCTCATCGATGGTAAGGCCATGATGTCACGCTTCCTCGACCTCATCCAGGCCGAGCCCGACATTCAAGCAGTCCCCATCATGGTCGATTCCTCCAAATGGGAGATCATTGAAGAGGGACTCAAGCACCTCCAAGGCAAGGGTATCGTCAACTCAATCTCCCTCAAGGAGGGCGAAGAAGCTTTCAAGAAAAATGCCAGCCACATCCGTAATTACGGTGCCGCTGCTGTCGTGATGGCCTTTGATGAAAATGGTCAGGCTGCCACCTACAAAGAAAAGATCCGCATCTGCAAACGCGCATACGACATCCTTGTCGACGAAGTCGGCTTCCCGCCCGAGGACATCATTTTTGACCCCAACATTCTCACCGTTGCCACCGGTATCGAAGAGCATAATAACTATGCTCTCGATTTCATCAACGCTACCCGTTGGATCAAAGAGAATCTCCCCTTCGCCAAGGTCTCCGGCGGCGTCTCCAACATCTCCTTCTCGTTCCGCGGAAATAACGCCGTCCGCGAAGCAATGCACTCAGCCTTCCTCTACCATGCCACCCAAGCCGGCATGGACATGGGCATCGTCAACGCCGGTATGCTCGAGGTCTACGACCAAATCCCAAAAAACCTCCTCACCGCTGTCGAAGACGTCCTGCTCAATAAAGACGACGGCGCCACCGAACGCCTCCTCGATCTCGCCGAGTCATACAAAGGTCAGGGCGCCAAGAAACTCGCTGAAGATCTCACGTGGCGCGAAACCACCGTCGAAAAAAGACTCGAGCACTCCCTCCTCAAAGGAATCGATAAGTTCATCGTCGAGGACACCACCGAAGCTCTCGAAAATTACAAGAAGCCACTCAGCGTCATCGAAGGTCCACTCATGGATGGCATGGGCATTGTGGGCGATCTATTCGGAGCCGGTAAAATGTTCCTCCCGCAGGTTGTCAAGTCCGCCCGCGTGATGAAAAAATCAGTCGCCTATCTTGAACCCTTTATGGAGAAGGAACGTGAGATTCGCATCATCAAGCTCACCAAGGAACTCCAGGAAGAACGCTCCGATCTCTCAGAAAAGAACGCCCGTCGCGAGGCCGAAAAAGCCAACTCCAACGGCAAAATCATCATGGCCACCGTCAAGGGTGACGTGCATGATATTGGTAAAAATATTGTCGGCGTTGTCCTCGCCTGCAACGGTTTCGATGTTGTCGATATGGGCGTCATGGTTGCCTGCGATAAAATCCTTGAAACCTTCGAAAAAGAGAACGCCGACGTCATAGGCCTCTCAGGCCTTATCACTCCGTCCCTCGACGAAATGATCACCGTCGCCAAGCAGGCCGAAAAGGCCGGCCTTGGCGCCAAGCAGGTTCCCATCCTCATCGGCGGAGCCACCACCAGCGCCGCCCACACCGCGATTAAAATCGCCGAGCACTACTCCGGCCCACTCGTTCACGTTCTTGACGCCTCCCGCTCCGTCCCCGTTACCACCTCCCTTCTCTCGCTGGAAAACCGTGACGCATTCATCGCCGAGAACGAAATCAAGCATCAAAAGGCCCGCGAAAAATTTTCCAGTGCTCCCAAGAAGGAAACCATTTCCATCAAAGAAGCCCGCGCTAAAGCGCCGCAGATCGACTGGTCCGACTACCGTCCGCCCGTCCCCGAGTTCACCGGCACGCGAATCATTAAAAACCAGTCCCTCCGAGAACTCGCAAACTACATCGACTGGACCCCCTTCTTCCACACTTGGGAACTCCGTGGAATTTGGAATGAGGAAACCCAAACTCTCAAAACCAAAAACGTCGAAGGAGCCAAAATCGCGTTAGAACTTTACCATGACGCCCAAGATCTCCTTGAAAAAATCATCGCCGAGAAGAGGTTCACCGCCACCGGAATATACGGCTTTTTCCCAGCGCATCGTGATGGCGACGACATCGTCGTGGCGGCTACCTCTGGTCGCGTAGCCAAAACAAGCTCTCGGTCACAATCAAAAGTCGTCTTTCATACCCTGCGCCAGCAACAGAAAAAAACCACTGGCAAACCCAACTTCGCCCTCAGTGATTACGTTGCCGAAAAAAACGACCACCTCGGTAGCTTCGTCGTCGGCATCCACGGTGCCGATGAATGGGCAGCCGAACTTCGTAAAACTCACGATGTTGACGAAGCGATCATGGTTCAGGCCATCGCCGACCGTCTCGCCGAAGCCTTCGCCGAACTCCTCCACCACCGCGCCCGGATTTCATGGGGCATCGAGCGCCCCAGCCAGTTCACCAAGACCGAACTCATCCACGAAAAATACCAAGGCATCCGGCCTGCTCCAGGCTACCCATCCCAGCCGGACCACACCGAAAAACCGGCCCTTTTTGAACTCCTCAATGCGCAAGAGGAAATCGGAGTCGAACTCACCGAGTCCTGCGCCATGCATCCGGGCTCCGCCGTCTGCGGCCTCTATTTCTCGCACCCCGAGTCACACTACTTCATGATCAGCGAACTTCAGAAAGATCAGATCGAAGACTACGCCAAGCGCAAAGGCATCTCCATCGACGAAGCCGAAAAATGGCTCGGCCCATGGCTCGGCTACTGATTCCCCTTGATTTTCCAAAGGGTCGTCTCCGAGCGCACGATCATCCCCTTATCAAAGATAATCGGAGTTGCGAAAACCGGCTCCCCAAAGTCGTTCTCGGCAATCTGCTTCGCCCCCTTGGTTGAAACCTCATGCACATAGCCAATTCCTTCTTCCGTGAAGGAATAAAAGTGATCGCCAACCAGCATCGGCGAGGCTGAAAAGTTGCGCTTCAACGACTCTACCCAGAGTCGTTCACCATCCTTCTTGTCGATCGCACTTAGCTTCCCTGAATCTGTAATGAGATAAATGGTATCCTTCTTGATCACAAAAGAAGGTGTCGCAGGAATATCCCTTTTCGACTCCCATTTCACGTGAGTCTTCGTCACGTCACCGGCCGCATCCTCCAGCTTAATTGCCATCAATCTCGGCTTCATAAATCCGGTCGCAAGATAAACCACCCCTTCATCGAGCACCGGAGTCGGAACGATCGACCAACCCACCCCACAATCCACCGACCAAACCAGCTCACCAGTCTTCGGCCGATAAGCCCCCACATGCTCACTTCCTTGACTCACCACCAAGGACTCCCCGTTCATCTCTACTACCAGAGGCGTTCCAAAGGAAAACTTCTGTTTCGTATCCACCCCGCGATCCTTCTGCCAAATCTTCTTCCCCGTCGCCGCATCCAGCCCGCGCACCAGGGCATCATCTTTCCCATCCGCGCTGAAAACCAACACCCCTTCGCAAAGCACCATACTCCCCCCATTTCCATGCACCGCGGGATAGCTCTCATGAAAGCGCCACTTCACCTTGCCATCCTTCAAGCTCAGGGCTGCCGTCCCCATATGTCCAAAATGCACATAGACTATCGCGTCCGCGATCAGCGCCGAAGGACTCGCGAGACTATTCTTCCGGTGCCGCATCCCCGCGTCTTTCTCACTAGGATCAAAAACCTTTTCATTCCACACAATCTTCCCTGTCTTCGCATCCACCGCGACGACTCGCAGTTCCACCTTCTCTTCCCCCACCGCTGTCGTCACGACAATCAGCCCATCACTCATCACCGGCGATGACCACCCCTTCCCTGGAATCTTGCTCTTCCACGCCAAGTCGTTTTTAAAATCGATTTTAACCGGAACAAATTGAGCATTCACCACCCCCTGCAATTCTCCCCCACGGATCTCCGTCCACTCCACCGCCATCGCACCAACAGACAAACTCAAGATTCCACCAACAATAATTCCCTTACTCATAAGATTCTCCTACGAAATCAGGAAAGCCATTCCTTTCAAGCATCTCTGATCGTGATCTCCTCATCCGTCGTTGAAAGGCGTCTCGAAAAGAGGCAGGCTTCCGTGCTGACAAACCACTTTACCAGCTCCCTCCATGATATCTCATGGCTCCTACTCCCACCTTCATCTGCCCCACTGCGAACCACTCTTGATAAAGTCAAAGTCGCCCTTAGACGGGACATTTGGAACAGCATTCTTACTGGACTCGGAAGCTCCCAACTCCAAGTCTACCGCCGACAAACAAATTCTTGGCAGATCTTCCTCAAACTAGGCCGCGACATCCCTGCAGTCTTCTGTCCAATCATGAAATATTTCCTCCCTCTTTTCCTACTCAGCGCACTCGTCCTTCCAAGCATCGCTGAATTACCCGTCCTCAATCAATACGTCCTGGCAGCGGTCAAGAGCATGCCCTCCGGCGGCGGATACGAGGCCTCCCAAAAAGCAGTCGATCGCCTTGCCGCAAATGTCTCCTACCAAGACGGCACTATTCATCAAAATCTCAAATCCTCAAAAGCCTCCTTTTGCTCTGGCGCGACCTACATTGTCTTCCTCCGGACCATTGAAAAACTGCGGGCAAATAACCTCCTCACCCTCTCCGGGAAACAACTCCAACGCTACGCCAAAATCGGAGTGCAAGACGGCGAGGATCTCTTCGGTCGCTGGAATGCCAACGGCCCCGGCACAGCCAAACTCTTCACCGAACTCGGCTGCGGCGTTAATTTCACTTCCTTCGCCCACGCAAACCCCGGCGACTTCATGAAAATTTGGTGGACCGATGCCATTGGAAAACACGAGCGCGGACACCTCGTCGTCTATCTAAGTCACACCAAAAAGAGCGTCAAATTTTGGTCCTCCAATCAACCCTCCGGCTACGGCTCAAAAACAGTCTCTCGCTCCCGCATCAAACATGCTCTCTTCAGCCGCCTCACCCGACACGACCGCCTCGCAAAAGCCTCCGGCCTCTCGAAGAAGAACCAATTGCTCGCCGACATGCTACGCAAGGACTTCACATGGACCCAAGTCGTTAAAGCCTGCAGAGTCCGCCAAACTCCATAATCCAAACTTCCGCAACCTCCCGCTTAAGCAGTTTCTTTCGTTCTTCGACGCACCGAATGGGTGCACCCTTTTACGCGCTTAATTCTTCCCATGAATTGGAAACCCCTCCTCGCTGCCCGCGAAACCGACACCCACTTCGTCATCGAAGGACGCCACGCCGTCGAACGCCTCCTCGACTCTTCCTATGAAGTCGAAAAAGTCATCGAGATCGGCGTCGATCTTTCTCGCGAAGAAGCCTCACAACTACTCGGCTTTAAATTCCATCGAAGCCACCTCGCCATCGCCAAAAAACTTGATCTGCAGCCCCCACTCTCAGTTTTCGAAGAAGGCCCCGTAGTCATCCTCCCGGAAATTGCGGACCCGGGAAACTTAGGCACTATCATCCGAAACACCGCAGCGCTAGGAGGCGCGGGTCTCCTTCTTGGAAAAGGCACCTCACCCTTCAACGCCAAAGCGGTCAGAGCCTCTGCCGGTGCTCTCTTCCGCCTACCCATCCGAAAAAGCCCCGACTTGATCGCGGACCTCCACGAACTCGCGGAATCCCGCACCGTCATCGGCACCTACCTCGGCTCCGATGCACTCCCCTTCGATCAACTCCCCCGCATCGACCGACCGGTAGCGCTCATTCTGGGCCCCGAGGATTTTGGAATTTCTCAAGAAGTTCGGGATCTCTGTCATCACCTCAGCTATATTCCCATGGCTCGAAACATTGATTCGCTCAACGTCGCCTCTTCCTCGGCAATTTTTCTGCAAGCACTTCGCTGAGATAATCGCATAATAAGGAGCAAATTCCACTCGTCCCTCAACCTATTTTCATTCAACCCTGATAATTATCTCCGAACTCTTCCGAAGCGAAAAAACCGAAGGATTTTTTTAGTTCTTAACCTTAAAAGGGGCCAGTCCCAGCAATACAAGACCGAATCAGATCGCGACAATGACATCAAATCCGTTGGCAAAAATTACGGTGACAACACCGAGGACCTCACTGCCTAAAAATCACCAATTCTCAAATTGCTCCGCCCGGTTCTCAGCGGTGGAGCTTTTTTGTCCCTTAATCCGACCTTCCCCTCTTGCCTCCTTCAGCTGATACGCTATTTTGTGCGCGTTATGAAACCCTCACTACTACTACTTTGTGCCTTTGGCCTTCTTGCTCCCGCGACGATCTCCGCTCACTGCCAAGTACCCTGCGGTATCTACGACGATAACAACGTCCTCGGAAAGATGCACACCGACTTCGTCACCATCGAAAAAGCATCCAAGCAGATCGTCGAACTTTCCAAAGATCCTGCCGCAAATGCGCACCAACTCACTCGTTGGATCATCAATAAGGAGGAGCACGCCCAGTCGATCCAGGAAACCGTCACCAACTACTTCCTCGCCCAACGCCTCAAGCCAGGTGAAGCAAAGACCGACAAGGACGCTTATCTTAAGAAGCTTACCACCTGCCATAAAGTCATCGTCGCCGCCATGAAGTGCAAACAGTCCACCGATGCCGAGGCCGTTGGAACCCTCCACGACGAACTCCACACCTTCATGGACCTTTTCAGCATGAAGTAAATCTCAGGAATCCACCGCCCCAAAGGGGCAAATTATTTAGCCCAAGGCACCTCGCAGCAGCTCACTGAGCGAAGACGGAATGCCCTGGGCTTTATGCGTTTCCAATTTTCGGACACGTCTCACGTAGGAGCTAAAGAGGAAACCCCACAACAAAGCCCAGTTCACAGTGTGGCTGAAATGCCCTTGGGTGCTGCAGGTGAATATCCCCACCCCAGCCACTCAACCTGCCCGTTTCCAATTCCCCCCTCCTTCCCATGAACCTCCCACCCAACATCATCCCAGACCTCCAACGCGCCCACTCCCGCCGCTGGTTCATGAAAGACTGCGGCCTCAGCCTCGGCGCCATCGCCCTCGCATCCCTCGAAGCCCGCGCCAATCCCAAGATCGCCGGCTACCTCCTCGTCCACCGCAACCGAAAGCTCGCCTACTTCTAGGACAACGACAAAACGATCCCCACCATTCGCCCCACGTCCCAAAATCTCTCATTGTCGAAATCACATTTGAAATGCCTGTGTTTGTATTTTCTCCACTTTTCCTTTTCTCTTACTCATCACCATTTCCGAAACCAACTTCACCGCCATCGACTTTGAATCGGCGGGCACCGCCAAGGGACGAACCGACGCGCCCATTCAAATCGGATTAGGATCTTGGTCGGCCGAGTCCGACATCACGGACCCCTACGTGTCGTTTCTCCACTGCGATCAGGACGTCACTTGGACCGCCCAAAAGGTTCATGGCATCACCACCGATGACCTTGCTGACGCTCCATCCCTGCTTTCCCTCTGGCCTCTCTTAAAGAAGCGTCTCAGCGCAGGACCTGTCGTTGCTCATGGCCATGGCACTGAGAAACGATTTCTACGAACCTTCCCGGGACATCGTTTTGGTCCATGGATCGACACCCTTCAACTCGCCCGCGCAGCCTGGCCCGACCAACCCTCGCACTCATTGGGCGATCTCTGCCAAGCTCTGGGACTGAATGAATTCTCAAAGCACGCTCCGGGCCGCAACTGGCACGACGCGCTCTACGATGCACTTGCCTCTCTCGCTCTTCTCAAGCAACTTGTTGCTGAATTCGATCTCACAAATCGTCCTATCGAT
This sequence comes from Akkermansiaceae bacterium, assembly GCA_905182405.1. Classification (GTDB taxonomy): domain Bacteria; phylum Verrucomicrobiota; class Verrucomicrobiia; order Verrucomicrobiales; family Akkermansiaceae; genus SW10. The sequence continues at coordinate 762,096 of CAJJBQ010000002.1, forward strand.
CTCCTTCTCACTCCTGACACCTCAACCTGGCACCGCCTCCGTCATTCATGAACACCGTCCACCTCGATCTCGGCTCCCGCTCATACGACATCCTTTTAGAAAAAGGCCTTCTCTCCCAAACTGGTGAGCTCATCAAAAACGCCGGTCTTAAGGGAAAGGCGGCCATCATTACCGATAGCAACGTCGCACCCCTCTATCTCGAACAAGTCCAAGCCTCCCTCACCGCCTCAGGCTTCCTGACCAGCTCCCACATTGCCCAAGCCGGCGAAGCATCGAAGTCAATGACGGTCGTCGAAGAGCTCTCCCGTGAACTCATCCAAGCGGGCCACGACCGCTCTTCGTTCGTGCTCGCTCTTGGCGGCGGCGTCGTTGGAGACCTTGCAGGATTCGTAGCCGCGATCTTCTATCGAGGCATCCCCTTCGTGCAGATCCCAACCACCATCGTTTCGCAAGTCGACTCCGCTGTCGGAGGAAAGACAGGCGTGAATGCCCCCGAAGGAAAAAACCTCATTGGCGCCTTTCACCAACCCCGCTTGGTTCTCACCGACCCCAACACCTTACTCACCCTTCCCGGCCGAGAATTCAGGGAAGGATTCGCCGAGGTCATCAAGCATGCCGCCATTCGGGATTTCGATATGCTACGCGATCTGGAAGCACTTGATCCTTTGAACCAGAACATTCCCTCAGATTTGATTGCCCGAAATGTCGCCATCAAGGCCCGGGTCGTTGAAGAGGATGAAAAGGAAACTTCCGGAACTCGCGCTCTCCTCAACTTTGGCCACACCATCGGCCACGGTATCGAGGCCTCCGTCCCCTACGGCACCCTCCTCCACGGCGAAGCCATCTCACTAGGAATCCGAGCCGCCCTCAAGCTCTCGGAAGACCACGCTGGCCTCAGCCGCGAAGAAAGCGACCGTATCCTAGCTCTCCTCAAACACTTCCAGCTCCCCCTCGAACTCCCTGCCGACATCTCGTCCGACCTCGTCCTCGAAAAACTAGGCCGCGATAAAAAATTCTCCGGCGGAAAGAAGACCTTCGTCCTCCTCAACAAACTCGGTAACGGCATCACCTCAGACAGCGTCCCTCAAGCCGACATCCTCCCCGCCATCGAACTCCTTCGCTCCCCCCTTCATTCTTAAACCTTCATCTTTAGCAGTGGAAATCATCACCTACACCGGCGGCTCCGTTCAGACGAACGGCTACCTTATTAAGACAGAATCGGGAATTTTCGTCTTCGATGCTCCCGAAGGCATCAATGACTTCATCGGTAGTAAAAACCTCATCGCCGATCACCTCTTCCTCACCCACCAGCATTTTGACCACGTCGAGGACGCCGACATTATTACTGCCAAAAAATACAGCTACGCGGACTACGATCCCGACCTCGTCTTGGATCAGCGCGCCCGCGAATGGGGACTCGCGATCAACGTCCCTCCTTTTTCCATCGACCAGATCCTCAAGGGTGAAACCTCGATCACCATCGGAGACCTTACCATCGATATTCTCCACGTCCCCGGCCACTCTCCTGATTCCTTGGCCTTCCACTTTCCTTCGGAAGGCGCGCTCTTCGGCGGCGATGCCCTTTTCGCTGGAGGCGTCGGCCGCACCGACCTCCCCCACGGTGAGCACGACACCCTAATGGCCTCCATCGTCGAAAAACTCTACACTCTCCCCAAGGATACTCGTGTCTTCCCCGGCCACGGACCCGCCACCACCATCGGCCAGGAAAAGCGCAGTAATCCCTTCATCCGGGGCTAGATTGACTCACGACGGCGGCGGCTTCCTCGCTCGCTTCTTTGACTTGGAAAAATAACTCCCTATCTCCCAGTTTCCTAATTTTGAATTTTGAATTTTTTGAGGGTTTCTCCCTTCCCATCTTCCCTTTACACTAGTGGTACCTCTTTCCATAGTATGCTATGCGTTTCTTAATAGCTCCTCTCCTCGCTATCCTCCTCACACCGTCGCTCCATGCGATGGGCAAGAAGCCAGCTCCTAATCGCCTAACCTTCCACTTCCAGGGCCATCAGTCGGAAGGAGCCAAAATGGTTTTCCCCCAAACGGTCTACGGCAAAACAATCTATTTCCGACGCAGTCCTGAACTCTTCACCAAGGATCTCACCAGCTTCAAACCCTTCGTCGCGGATGATGGAACCTATGGCGCGACCTTTTACCTCTCTAAAGTCGCGAGACAGCGGTTCGCGGCAGTCACGACTCAGCATCAAAAAAGTTGGTGCATCGCCATGCTCAATGGTCGTCCTCTCGATGCTGTCATGATCGATAAGCCAGTCAATGATGGACAAAGCGTCGTTTGGCAGGGCCTTCAAAAGATCGAAGTAAATCGCTTCGACCTCATGATTCCAAGAGCAGGAGACAGTAAGGAAATGTGGACTCTCCGTAAAAAAGTCATTAAGGAAAAACTGAAGAAGGCCAAGAAATGAAGCTCCTCCTCTTTTTACTTCTTCCTCTTTCGGGGCTGGCCGATGAGCCTCTCAAGCTGACTCTTCCGACCGATAATCGCGCGATCTTCAATGGAAAGCCGGAGGATTTCTACATGTGGGTTCCCCGCCACTTCGACGGGAAGGACTCTAAGCCCTGGGCTGCAGGGCAGTACGGATTTGTTCGAACCCTCGTAAATACTAATCGCGAAGGAATCATCGCCACCAAGTTTCACGAAGGTCTCGACATCAAACCCATGAAGAGAGACCGGAACAATCGGCCTCTTGATATCGTCAGGACGATTTCTGCAGGCACCGTTGTTTACGTGAACCCAAACTCAGGAGGCAGTAATTACGGAAAGTATATCGTCGTGGAGCACAAATGGGGATCGGGCCCGTTTTATAGCCTCTACGCACACCTTTCTGAAACTTCGGTCACCGAAGGGCAACAGCTTCTAGGAGGTTCTACCCTAGGAAAAATGGGATATACCGGTCAGGGAATCACGCGGGAAAGATCCCACCTCCACCTGGAACTGAATCTCCTCGCCACCGAGAATTTTGACGACTGGCACGAAAAAGTCTTAAAGGGAAAAAATCCCCACGGCCTCTACAACGGGATGAATCTCATTGGGATCGATATCGCCTCACTCTTTCTCGCCCAGAAGAATAATCCCGATCTTACCATCCCTGCCTTTCTAAGTGGTGCGACCCCTTATTATAAGGTAACAGTCCCCCGCATTCGCGCCCTCGAAATCGTCGATCGCTATCCTTGGCTCAAAAAAGGAAGCCACGAAAAGCCCTCAGCCTCTTGGGAAATTTCCTTCACAGACTCAGGGATTCCGCTTGCGGTCATCCCCAGCCACCGCATGGTCACTGGTCCCACCATTAGTTATGTGCGAACGACTCGCTCCAAGCATTCTTACCACACGCGCAAGCGTCTTACAGGGGAAGGACGGCGGGCCAGCTTGAGTAAATCGGGCCTCGATTTCATTTCTTTTTTCACCAATTCTCACACCCAAGAATAGTCAGATGACTCCTGAAGAAAAAATCACCGCACTAGGCTTTACTTTACCCCCGGCTGCCAAGCCCGTTGGCTCCTACCTAAACTGTGTCCGCAGCGGAAACCTCCTCCATATTTCTGGTGGGCTGCCCATTGCAGGAGATGCTTCCTTCAAAGGAAAAATCCCCACTGAATGCAGTATCGAGGAAGCCCAGAAGGCTTCTCAGCTCGCCATCTTGACACGTCTTTCCGTCGTCAAAGCAGAAATGGGGAGCCTGAGTGCGGTCAAAAAAATCGTAAGCCTCAGCGGCTTCGTTAATGCTGAACCCAACTTTACCGCTCACCCTCAGGTCATCAACGGAGCCTCCGATCTTCTCGTAGACATTTTCGGAGAAGCAGGAAAACATTCTCGCACTGCCGTCGGGGTCTCCTCACTCCCTCTTGGAGTTTCAGTGGAAATCAGCCTCGTGGTAGAGGTGCTCTAAGATGCAGCTCCCCGAACGAGTCTCGATCCCGGTCACGCCAGGTGACTTCGATGATATTATTGATGTGCGAGCGCCTTCGGAATTTAAAGAAGATCACATTCCGGGAGCGATCAATCTCCCCGTTCTCGCTGACGAACAGCACCATGAGGTCGGCCTTCTTCATGCCTCCAGTCCTTTCGAGGCACGGCGACTCGGGGCCACCCTGATCACAGAGAACATCCATCTTCACCTCAAGAACCACTTCAGCCAGAAGAACAGCGAATTCGCCCCCCTCCTCTATTGCTGGCGCGGCAACATGCGCTCCAACTCAATGGCCGTCGTCTTTCGATCCATCGGTTGGCGAGCCCGAATCCTCGATGGTGGATACAAAGCTTGGCGCAAGTGGATCATCACCGATCTCTCACGATCAATCAGCTCCTCAAAGCCCGAATTGATCGTCTTAGGAGGACTGACCGGATGTGGAAAAACGCGCCTGCTCCACGAGCTTAAAAAACAGGGGGCCCAGATTCTCGATCTAGAAGGTCTCGCCAATCACCGAGGATCCATCCTGGGCAACGCTCCCGATAGCGCCCAGCCCACCCAACGTCGCTTTGACAGCCTTCTCTGGTCCGCATTTCAAGACTATGATCCGAATCGCCCCGTCTTCACGGAAGCAGAATCCAATCGCATCGGTCGACTTCAGCTTCCCGCATCTCTCTGGAAACGCTTGGGCAAAAGCCGCCTGGTCCTTCTTGATCTTCCCCTGCCTGAGCGCGCGCGCATTCTCGCCGACGACTACCGCCATTTCATTGACGACCCCAACTCTCTTAAAGAAACTCTGAGTGGTCTCACAAGGCTTCGCGGAAAGACACTAATTGAAAATTGGTTTCAGCAGATCGACTCCTCCAACTGGTCTTCATTCCTGCAATCGATTCTAATCGACCATTACGACCTTGCTTATCGACGACCCGGCTCCGATGACTCGATTTATCCGGAACCCGAATGCACTATCTCTCCTGAGAGCTGCGCTGAGAAGAATTTCCAGGATTCTGCAAAAGAGCTGATCAAACGCTTCCAGGCATGCTGATCGATTCACACAACCATCTTGCTGATCCACGCTTCGACGGGAAGCGGGATAGAATCATCGAGGAAATGAAATCGGCGGGCATCGTCCACTGCGTCGTCAACGGAACCGGCCCCACGGATTGGCCTATTGTCGCTGATCTTGCTGAAAAGCATCCTACATTCATCACTCCTTCCTTCGGACTCCATCCATGGCGAATTCACGATTTCCCAGACGACTGGCTACCTTCCCTTGCAGAGTATCTTCAACGCTTCCCCCGTGCTGGATTGGGCGAATGCGGACTCGATCGCTGGATGACAGAGCCCAACTTTTCAAGCCAGATTGAAGTCTTTGAGAAGCAGCTTGCACTTGCCGCCAAGCTCAATCGACCGACCACCATCCACTGCCTCAAGGCTTGGGGAGCGCTCCTTGACTGCCTCCGTAGCGCGCCAGCTCTTCCTCCCATCCTAATTCACTCCTTTGGAGGATCTCTCGAAACGGGCCGCGAACTTGCCAAGCTTGGCGCCTACTTTTCCTTTTCGGGCGTTTTCCTCGACGAGAGGAAAGCAAAGCAACTCGATATCTTCACACTGCTCCCGGCAGATCGTCTTCTTCTTGAAACCGATGCCCCTAACATGCTTCCGCCTGCGGATTACCAAAAATACCCTATTGAGGGTCTCAATCACCCCGCAAATCTCCAGGGAATTTCCCGAGCGTTTTTCAATCTCACTCAAATCACTATCGATCAGCACGTTAAAAGATCAGTGAAGTTCTTTAAAATAGACGACTTTTCTCGTTAGCTTTTCGATAGAACAGTTGTAAAATAAGAGATGAGTTTCCGTATTTTCGTTTACTTGGCGAGCACCCTAATTGCACCGATCGCCCTCGCCCAGAATGGTGACCGCAAGGGTCACGATGCAATGAGCGACATCGTCCCCGGAGCGCTGATCCCCGAAGCCCCCGTCCTCAGCGTTGAAGATGCTCTTAAAACATTCACCATTCACGAAGATTTTGTCGTCGAATCGGTTGTCGCCGAACCTTTAGTCGATAAGCCCGTCGCGCTCACCTTCGATGGCCGAGGCCGCATGTGGGTCGTTGAAATGCGGGGTTACATGCCCGACATTGACGGAAAAGGTGAAGACGAACCCGTGGGACGCATCGCAATTTTGGAAGATACCACGGGAGATGGAAAGGCCGACAAACGCACGCTCTTTCTCGATAAGATTCTCCTCCCACGAACGATCGCTTTGGTGCCCAACGGAATCATCTACGGCGACCAATCCCAGCTGTTCTTTGTCGAACGTGACGGCGACAAGCCAAAAGGAAAACCAGTTGTCGTCGATGACAACTACTCTCGCGGAAGCAACGTCGAGCATAAGCCAAATGGGATGATGCTTGGCATCGATAACTGGATGTATAACTCCAAAAGCTCCCACCGCTACCAGTGGAAGGATGGTAAGCTCACGAAAGAAAAAACCTTCGCCCGGGGTCAGTGGGGAATCACCAAAGACAATTTTGGCCGGCTTTACTTCAATTCAAATAGCACCCTTCTCATCGGCGATCGCACCTGGCCTAACCTTCTCATTGGAAATCCCAAAGTGAAGATGAAAACAAGCATCACAAGCCGGATTGGATCCAACGCAGTGTTTCCAGGTCGCGTGAATCCAGGATTGAACCGCGCCTACATTTCTTCGCTGAATGGTTACAGCAGTGACACTATTTCACCGAAAACCTTCAAGTTGACCAACGCCACTGGCGCATGTGGCCCCGCCATTTACCGTGGCGGTCAGTTTCCTGAAGAATTTCAAAATTGGGCCTTCGTGTGTGAATCTTCAGCTCAACTCGTCAAGGCGATCAAAGTCGACGCTGCAGGAATTAAAGTTTCCGGAAGCCATCCTCTTGATAAGCGTGATTTCTTAACCTCGACCGACGAGCGTTTCCGCCCCGTTAATATATACACCGCCCCCGATGGCAGCCTCTATCTGCTCGATATGTATCACGGCATCATTCAGCACAAAACTTACATGACGTCCTATCTCCGTCGCCAGACTCTTAGTCGTGGGCTCGATGGACCAGGATTTGGTCATGGCCGGATTTACCGCATTCGCGCCAAATCAAAGCCTCTCGACAAGATGGCGAATCTCGAAAAAGCCAATTCCAAATCACTGGCCGCTATTCTCGGTTCGAAAAATGGCATTCATCGGGATCTTGCGCAAAAAGAGATCATCGACCGGAAACTTGCCGACGCCGCCCCTTTCCTGCGCAAGCTCATCGTAAATGACTCTAAGAGCACGGCTAAGATCCATGCAATTTGGACCCTTGAAGGCCTTGGATCACTGACTGCCTCTGATCTAAATCCCCTCCTCCAATCCTCCGACGAAGACTTGATCACTTCCGCTCTCTATGCCTCGCTTTCGCTTTCTGACAGCGAACTGACCAGCTTGAGTGCCTCCGTCATCGCCCTGAAAGACACCGATGCAATCCTCCCTTATAAGGCGCGGGTGCTAGCCACTATCCCCTCGGCGAACTCTCTCAGTGTCTTAGGTGATCTTCTTAAAAATCACGGGGAAAAATCATTCGTTCGTGAAGCGGCCATTGTCGGACTGGCCCAAACTGCATCCGCTTTCGCCAAGATCAACAAGGGCCAATACTCAGACAAACAATTCGACGAATGGCTGAAACAGTCACTCAAAGGATCTCAAATAGAAATCGATCCAATGATCCTTCTCAAGGGTGAGCACCTCGCTTCCCATAAGAGAGGAAAGGAACTCTACCTCGGCCGCGCCGCTTGTATTGGCTGCCATGGACCCGATGGTGAAGGCCTCCCCAATTTAGGGCCAACCCTCAATGGCTCAGATTGGGTCACCGAAGACCATGAACGCTTGTCCAAAATTCTTCTTCACGGCCTCCAAGGTCCCATCATTATCAACGGAAAGAAATTTACCCCTCTCGCATTTATGCCTGGACTTGCCCAAAACACCGCGATTAACGATCAAGATCTTGCAGATCTCATGACCTACATCCGCAGTGGCTGGGAGAACCGCGCTAGTCAGATTTCTGAAAGCGAGGTCGCCAGAATTCGAGTTGCCACCAAAGATCGCGCATCAGGTCAGATGTACAGCAACGACGACTTTAAAAAATAAATTAGAGCTCCGACTGATCGGCTTACTCCATGATGAGAAGGTCGATTTTTTGGAAAAGCCCTCCAACTACCACCAAGAAGGTGACTGTAAGATTATCACCTTCACTCCGAGTCAAAAACAGGCCACTTCCCTTAAGCCTTGAAATTGATCGGGCATAGCGGAATCAAAGCAAGGGATATTCTCAGCCCAATGGTCGTGGAGAACAATTGAGACGTCTCCAATTACCCGTTCGTAAGAAGTCAGGATCATAGATTGGCGCGAATCTTTGATTTCTTCAACTCGCCATGGGTAAACCGGAGCAACAAAATAATTCCATCAACCCCGTCAAGAAGCATTTCTGTAATGACATTGAATTCGATATGACCAGCAGTCGTATACGACGTTAACACGGCGACCCATCCCCTTCGCAGGGATCTCCTTCCATTTCCATGATGCTTGGACATCGGTCTCTCCGACAACGAAGGTGATGTAGAGGTCCGCTCCCTTTCTGCCTCGAAAATTGATGGAGAACTCCTTCCTTACCGGCACCAGAAGCTACAACGAGCGCAAGCTTAGGTTTACCAAAGGCCGCTTTTCCAGAATCTCAGGCATAATCCTAAATGCAGTGATGGACAGATTTACGAATCCAAACGAGCAAGTTCCCGAGTGACGATAATCAAGTTTTCGCGAACCCCTGACGCATAGCCACCACTCTCAAAGGGAGACTGGAAGCTCGACGACCCAAAACTTCCATACGGGGCGGGTCTAGGGAAAAGACGCGCCGAGAGCGTGTTACTCTTCACCTTGGAGACACTCTGATTTAAAGTTTATTCAACAATAATATTAATCAGCTCCCCAATCTTTTTAATTTTCTTCGGATCGATAGTTTTGAGGCCGTAGAAATTCGGTCCGTGAACAAAATTCCGTTGAGATGATCCGTTTCATGCTGAATCGCCCTCGCTAGAAGACCGTCTGTTTCGACGGTGACTTTCGTGCCATCAAGTCTCTCTAATCTCGCGATTATCTCTCGGGAACGCTTCACCTCCGCCGTAATTCCGTCGATGCTGAGGCAACCCTCAGTCGATGATTCCTTTTCTGAGCCCAATTTGAGTTCTGGATTAATGAAAACGAGAGGCATCAAATCCTCAATCTTTGCGTCCTCTCCATCTACCCGCAGGTAACTGATGCACTCCGGGTCATGGGAAACATCGACAATGGCCAACTGAAGATCGCGATCGACCTGAGGCGCGGCCAGCCCGATTCCCTCGGCTTCCTCCATTGTTGCGATCATGTCATCCACGAGAGAGCGCATTTCATCGGTCACTTCTGTGACACGTTTACATTTCTTGCGAAGAACAGGATTTCCGTACTGGGTAATGGGTAAGATCATGAGCTGGGATCAGTTTCAGAGGGGCTTAAAGGAGGCAGAGGCTTCTTAACTCGATAGATTAGTTCGTCATCCCCGTAACCCGCTTGCACTGCGGCGCTGTGCGCTGCAAGAATTTTCCCCCAAGGGCAGTCCTCATCAGCTCGCAGAACCAACTTAAGGCCTTTCCTTAAATCTCGGTTTGCAATGAGAGTTTCTTTAAGAAGGCCTTCAACAATCGGCAACCCGTCGATCTCAGCTGTCCCCTCCTTATTCAGGGAGAGAACAGATCGCGCCTTAGTCACGGTGGTCACCTTGAGCGAATTCACAGTCGGCAGGCTCACCTTCATCTCCGGACTGGGAATGGGCTCCTCATACTCTCTCATCGTCACGATGAAGAAAAAGAGCAAGGTCACCAAAATATCGATCAAGGGAACGATCGGCACCGCGACGGGCTTTTTGGGGGGTCGATGAAATTCCACAGTTCTATCGAGTTACTTGTCAAAGAAAAAAACGTGTTGGTGACAAGCGGATACCACCCGTCCCAGGAGCACCTCCAGTCTTGCGGAAAGAGTTTCAATCTTTCTGCTAAAATAGCTCTGTGCGATGACCGAAGGAACGGCAATTGCAATTCCCACAATCGTCGTGCTGAGCGCCTTCGCAATTCCCAAGCCGATGATTTCCTTGTCATCCAAATCAGCAAAAACAGTAACCAGTCCACTCGCTGTGCCGAGTAAACCGAGCAAGGGCGCGATCGTAATAACGACCTCCAACACCGGCATTCCGGAATGCATACGAACGATCTCTTCACGTGCCGACGATTGAACCGCTTCCTGCACTTCCCCCTGGGTCCGACCCGCATTTCTAAGGGCAACTGAGCAGAGGCGAGAAAGCGAATTCTCCCCCTTGGAAAACTCCTGCTGAAGGTCGCTAAGCGTTCCCGCCTCCAGATGCTCCTCGAATTTCTCCACTTCTTGTCCAAGCCGATCTGGAAGAATTTTTAGACGTGTCAACGTCAGGGCCTTCAAAATAATTACAGTCAGAGCCGCAATGGAACAGAGCGCGAGGAGGAACATAAAGAGTCCTCCACCACTGAAAAATTGCCAAGTCTCACGTATGGCTTCCGTAAAATTCATAGAGGTCTAATAGTTGAAGGTGATGTTAAGCTCAAGGAGTTCTCCATCCAGTTCTTTACTGACTTCTATAGGCATTACTGGAAATTTACTGGCTTGGATTGAGTCGAGAATGATCGCCCTCTGCATGTCGGACGCTCCTCGCATCTCTACCTGCCTCCGACCCGACACCTTTCCTTTCGCATCCACCAAAAAGCGAATCGTAATATGGCCGGGAGCTGAATGAACTCGAAATTTGAAATGTCTCGGCTGCCACTCACGTTCGATAAGTCGGAAAATTGTTTCCTGATAGCGGCCCAAGGGACTGTCTTCGACATTGAGCGATCCTTTTCCCGAGGCATTGAGTGTCCCCTGAACTTTCGTCTTTGATTGCTGGGATTGGAACTCTCCTTGGGAATCCCCTTCATTTTTGACGACTTTGGCATCTTTCTTCGTCATCGGAGAAGTCTCCTCAACCTTAGCTTGCACTTCTTCTTTGGGCGCTTTTTTTACCGTCGCATCATCGAGAGTTTCCGTCACCCCCTCTGTATCCACGAAATCCACGGGCACATCCTTAACCATCGCCGTCTTCTCCAAAGGCCTAGATTCAGCAAGAGAGGCACTGACTTTTTCCCGAGAGGACGAGTCCCTTCCCTCACTCACTTTACCGATCGACTCACCCTTAATCCCACTGCCCTTGTCCGGTCCATCATTGAACTTTTCATTGGTCACTTTAATGTCCTCCAACACCTCTCGGTCTCCAGACAAAGCGATTTCTTTCTTGTCCCCCGCCATCGCATTGGCATCACTAGAGGCAACAGTGTCTTTTTTTCCAAAAAAATCTGCCTTCTCAGGAGCAGCTGTCTCCTGAGCATCTTCCGGCTGAGCAAATCTAGGGCGCTCGGAAGAGAAGGGTATTTCTTCTTCCTTAACCACCACTGGAACCTCGATCACTGGGACTGGATCTTCTTCAAATCGGATGACTATTTCGCTCATCTCCCCGGAATCCTTTTCCTCAGAATCTCTTGCCTCGCTCACCTTTCCGGCGATCAGCTCAAAGAGAAGAAGGGCGGCGAAGATGCAAAACACCAAAACGTGCAGCCAGACCGCCACTAAAATAGCAATCCAGAGTTCACGTTGATAAGAAATACCAGTAATCACCTTGAGGGAATAGTCGTCATTACTAGGGACGCTGGCAACTTCTTAGTCCACCTCGATATACTTGCTCCGGTGGACCCAGATGCTCTGCACCAGTCCCAAAAGAAACATGCAGATCAAGACAAAGGTTCCGGAGTAGCTCACGAGCGGAAGTGGAATTCCCGTGATCGGAGTGAGAAGGATACACATCCCTATGTTCTCGAACATGTGGGCAAAAAATAATCCTACGACCCCTCCAACAATGAGCCGCCCGGCCATATCTCTGCTATAAAAGGCGATAAAGAGGCACTGAATCAGCAAGAGGGCAAATCCTGATATCAAAACTAAGCCCCCTCGAAAGCCCTGCTCTTCCGCGATCACCGCGAAAATAAAGTCGTTGTGCGCCGTCTTCCACGGAATATAACGTTTATCGTGGAGAGAATTAGTGGCTCCCCAACCACCCCCTTTCCATCCTGCTTTTCCCACAGCTGTCGAGACCCAGTAAGCGGCCCAGTTCTCATCTGTCTTAGTGACGTAACCATTTTCGATCGTTTCTAGGTAGCTCTCGATCCGCTGGGTTCCCCGCTCTGAGAGACTTGGGAGGAGAATAAAATAGGTAATGGGCAGAATTCCAATCACCAGAGCCAGCATAAAGGTCAGGTAACGCCAGGGAATTCCACCAACAAGAAGAGCCACCACCGCCACGGGAACCCAAACAAGCGCCGACCCCATATCACCAATCTTCACCACCATAAAAAAGGGAACCCCGGTTAAGATCCCAATGATGGCCACGCGAACCATCGGGGCGCCAAGGAGACGATGAACCTTGACCAAGTCCTGCGACAGAGTAGCAATCGCAATAATCCCCGCAGCAATGGCAACTTGAGTCGGTTGAAATTTAATGCCAATCCCGGGAATAGTAATTCGGTGGTTTTCATCGCCGAAATTCATTGCATGCACCATTAAGCTGATTCCCATAATATACATCGGAACCCCCAGCCAGCGAACCCAGCGGTAGTCAATCAAAGCGGCTGCAAAGTAGACGATCGTACCCAAAAGCATCCACTTTTTATGCAATCCGGCATAATATTCTCCCCCTCCCATCCCCGAACCATCGAGAACAGGGAGATGCCGCGCCGCACTCTCGATCGCAAAGACACCAAAGATCAGAAGGGCATACATCGTAAAAACGAGCACCCAGTTCATTCCCAGAATCTTTCGAAAAAGTGGAGTCATAAAAAGCGAATCTTTAAATTAGGTGACCCGCTGCCCTTAGTCGAGTGTTTGGATTAACCCTCGATAAATCTCTCAAATCCCCAATGCAAAGGAAATGGACGCTGTGATCCCCAACTATTCCAATTTTTAACTCTTTATCATCCAACAAATAACAAGATGTGACACAACCAACTAAACAAAAGCGCATGATAACTTCTGGAAGCCCACCCTGTCATCGCCCTCAACACCAATAGCTTTCTAACCTCCGTCTTCATTGAAGGGGAACAAATGGACGCCTATCGCCCGATTACAGTGACTGATGACAACACCCATCTGAACACCGTTAAGGGTGATTTCGTAGGCAAGGCCGAGCATAAAGACGACCATGTCATCGATATTGACGTCTTCCTTGGTGGCGACGACTTCGCAGAGTAGATTAACATCGGCATCCGCTTCTGCTTCTGAGCCCTTCCAAAGAGAGAGAATCACCGCGTCTTTTTCATGATCTACCGGGTTTCCTAATCGATTCTCGAATAGCTCCTCGGGACATCGTTCTCACTTGCAAGGCAGAACCCGATGCACAACCACAGAATGAGGACGCGTAACGCTCCCTCATTTTTTGTATTCTTCCACCGTTCACCGTTCACCGTTCACCGGCTATCTGCTGTCTTGGCATTTGGTCATTCTGCAGCGAGACTCCGGTCCTATTTCCCTGGTCCGTCAAACTCCTGCGCTCGTTAACTCTCTCATGAAACGACTTCTTCTCTCTATCCTCCTCATCTCATCGCTTGCCTTGGGGGCTCCTCCCGAAAAAGCGACAATACCCGAGGAAGCACCGGCCACACCGCCAGACAAGGAAACGCTGGCGCTTCAGGCCCTCGCTCTTGAAATCACCGAAACCAAAGGCGAATGGCTCGTGCTTTCAGCTGACACCTTTGGCCGCATCATTGAGCAAACTCCCGAGTATGGTGGAATTATCCACTTGGGAGGCGCCCGTATATCCATTCCAACCGGATTTTTTTTCGAGATAAATCCCGTTAACCTTTCAAAGAATTTCCGGATCAACTCGATCTTCGGAATCAACTCCGAAATGTTCGCTAATTTCTCGGCTGAGGCCGCACCAAAATACAGCCAACTTCACCATACAATCCAGCGCGTTTGTCTCAATTTTTGCAATAAACAAGACTGGATCATTCCCTTCACCCAAATCACTGTTCACCAAGCTACTCCCGAACAATCTTGAATTTTCTCCACCGTCAGACCTGGCCTCGCTTGCACGATGAAGGCCATGAAGTCGCCTGTCGCTTCTGTGACTCGCTGCACGAAGTCGAGTTGATCGAGGAAGGTCAGTCAGCGAGTTGCAATACCTGTGGTGCCCTTCTCTACCGGAACCGACCTCAGAGCCTCGAGCGCGCGATTGCCTTCGGCCTATCTGGCACCTTATTTCTCATCGGAATGCTCGCTCTTCCTTTCATCACCTTGGATGTACAAGGCAGCGCGACCACCGTAAGCATGGTGGAAACCGCAGTCCGCCTTTGGCTTCAGGGAGGTCATACCATTGCCATCACTGTTCTAGTCTCCCTTTTTGTTCTTCCCCTTACCATTCTCTTCTCTCTTCTCTACATCTGCATCCCCCTTTCGAGAGGAAAAACCCTTCCAGGGGTGCAGTTGGTGGGCTACCTTTTTCAGGTTATTCAACCATGGATCATGGTCGAGGTCTTCTTCCTCGGAACGATGGTTAGTTTGCTCAAACTCATGAAACTCGCCGATGTTTCCATGGGCTTAGGATTCTGGTCCATGATCGCCTTGATGCTCAGCCTCGCCGCCTCCGTCAGTGGAATCGACCGGATCGAACTCTGGGATCGAATCGAAGTCGCACTCGCTCAAAAAAACACAGAAGGTGCCGCTGTAGAAGGAGGAGTCGAATGTTAAAGAGCGCACAAGAATTAGGAAAAGTCAGTTGCCACATCTGTGCTCAGGTTGGCAGCATCGAGAAGCATGTCTGCGACCGTTGCCACTCCGAACTTCACTCACGAAAAACGAATAGCGTCCAACGTTGTATTGCTCTCCTCTTCGCCAGCGTAGTCGCCTATATTCCTGCGAACGTTTGGCCCATCATGGTCATCACTCAGCTGGGAGTGACCGAAGGAAGTACGATCCTCGGCGGAGTCGCCATCTTCTGGCAAATGAAAGCCTATCCCATCGCCACCGTCATCTTTATCGCCAGTGTCCTAATCCCGGGTCTAAAAATCATCGCCTTGATATGGCTTTGTGCCCTCGCCAAAGGTCTTGTGAAAATGTCACCTAAGAGCGCCAATAAGATTTATTGGCTTACCGAGCTCGTCGGTCGTTGGTCCATGGTCGACGTTTTCGTCGTTGCCATCCTCGTCGCATTGATTCAGATGGGTAATTTTATGTCGATTGAACCAGGCCGCGCGGCAGTATCGTTTACCTTCATGGTGGTCCTCACCATGCTTGCAGCTCACTCATTTGACCCTAGAATCATCTGGGATAGGGTCCGCAGCACCTCCTCATCATGAGCGATTCTAAAAAACCAAAGGTCACCGCCGACAGCAAAATCAGCAGGGTTTGGATTATTCCAATCCTTGGACTGGTCCTTGGAGTATGGCTTGTCAAAAGAAGCCTACAGGAACAGGGCGAAATAGTGACAGTGACCTTTGAAAATGCCGATGGTCTTGCCGTCGATAAAACAGAAGTCCACTGCCGAAGCGTCAAAATCGGCGTCGTCGAATCTATCGACCTCGATCCCGTAGATCTGACCGTTGAGGTTGCCATGCGCATCAACACCGACTACCTGAAGCTTGTCCGTCTCGACTCCAAGTTCTGGGTCGTCCGACCTCGGGTGAGCGGCGCCGGCATTTCCGGACTTGGAACCGTGTTCAGCGGTGCCTACATCGAGCTGGACCCGGGGCCCATCGGAGGCGAGCAATACGCCTTCAAAGGAGAAGAGCAACCTCCGCTGACCCCAAGCAGCGTGCCCGGCCTCCGTCTCAGTCTCATCGCGCAAAACCCCGGTTCCATTGATGTCGGCAGCGGAATCTACTTCAACGGGAACCGGGTCGGAAAAGTCGAAAGTCGCTTCTTCGATCCTGTGCCCCGCACCACTGAGTTCGGAATTTTTATCGACGAACGATTCGCCCAGCTCGTAAACTCCGAGTCCCGCTTCTGGCGCGACAACGGAATCGACCTTAAAGTCGATACCGGTGGCTTCCAACTTGTTCTCCCGTCTCTCGACTCTCTCATCTCAGGACGCATCAATTTTGGAGTCCCTCCCGGCATGCCTGAAGGTTACGAACTTCCTTCGGTCGTAAATAGCTTCACTCTTTTTGATGACCTCAGTGAAGCCGAAGCCGATGGTTTCAAAAGCGCAGCCGATCTCCTCCTTCTCGTTGAACAAGAAGTCCGAGGTCTAAACCCTGGCGCTCCCGTCGAATTCCGGGGACTCAGGGTCGGACGCGTCAGTCAGATTTCCTACCAACTGGTTTCTCATGCCACCGTTGAAAAAACGCCTATTCTCATTCAGTTGAACGATCATCTTCTCAAACAGCACTTTCCTGAAAGACTTCGTGATGAAGGGATCGAAGGAATCAAGATGGCTTTCGAGCAAGGACTCCGTGCCTCCATTAAAACCAGCAATATCATCACAGGGCAGCTCTACATTGATCTCGATTACTATCCCGATATCCCGCCAACCGGAGTTGTCCAAATTGACGATTCCCTCATCATTCCCAATGTCGAGACCGGATTTGGCCGCCTTGAAGATAGTATCGCTGCTTTGTTGAAAAAACTCAACAGTCTCAAAGTTGAACCTTTGCTGACTGAGTTCACTGATGCCGCCAAAGAAGCGACTAACACGATGAAGGAAATCCAGGGCAGCCTGGGTGGCACCGATGGAATTCTCGCCGAAACCAAGCTCACCATCACTCAGACCAGGGAAATGATGACCGCGCTTAACAGCATTATGAACAGCGCCGACACCAAGGCTCTACCCAGCGATATTCGCCTTACGATCGCTCAGCTCAACAAGAGCATGAAACCATTTTCCAGCGATGGTGCTGTCTACGGTGACCTCCTCCGCACCATGGATGAACTCCGCAGTGTCACCCGCTCCATCGAGCGCATGACCACCGAGATCGCCGACAAACCAAACTCACTCCTTTTTGGAAAAGATCCCAACACCAAAAAGATCCCCCGTGCACGCCGCTAGATCCTCTTCTTTGCCATGACCTCCAAATTCTTTCTTCTCAGCCTCTTGTTCGGCTTCCTCCTGTCCTGTAGCTCGACGAACACGAGCTACTATGTCCTTACTCCCGCGGGGAAAGCGCCAGAACGCCAAGGCGTGGGAATCGGAATCGGCCCCATCATCGTAGCCGACTATCTCGTCGAACGACCCTACCTCATTTTCCAAAGCTCTCCCCACAAAATGGAAATGTCCGATCTCCACCAATGGAGCGGAGCGATGGACGACAACTTCGCCCGTGTTCTTGGAGTAAACCTTGGCCGCCGAAAGGTAACCGGAAAGATCCAAACTTACCCTTGGGACCCAAATAACAAACTCGACTATCAAGTCAGCGCCGATATCCACCAGTTTCACGGGACGGTTGATGGCGATGCCATTCTTGAATCCTCTTGGCGCGTCTATCGTCTTCCCGAAGGGAACCTGGTTTCAAGCCGCACCAGCTCGCTCATTACTCCGCTTGACTCTGATGGATACGAAGCGCTTGTCGCGGCACAAAGCCGCCTGATCGACATGCTCTCTGCTGAAATTGTAAAATCACTTCGTAAGTAAACTCCTTCCTCGTGACTCTCCCCTTCGACAACAGCTACGCCCAACTTCCGGAAAGATTCTACGAGAAACAGAATCCGGCCAACTCTCCCGATCCTCAATTACTCAGGATCAACACCGGACTAGCAAAGGAGTTGGGGCTCGATCGCGCCTGGTTAGAGGGACCCAATGGTCTCGCTCTCTTTTCTGGAAATGGCGTGCCCGCCGAAGCAACCCCACTCGCCCAAGCATACTCCGGACATCAGTATGGAAACTTTTCTCCCATACTAGGCGATGGCCGAGCCCTCCTTCTCGGCGAAATTCTCACCCCAAAAGGCAAGCGCTTCGATCTCCAACTCAAGGGATCTGGTCGCACTCCCTTCTCACGAGGGGGCGATGGAAAATCCGCCCTCGGCCCCGTCCTCCGCGAGTATCTTGTCAGTGAGGCAATGCACGCCATGGGCATCCCCAGCACGCGAGCCCTTGCTGCCGTTTCCTCCGGAGAGAACGTCTTCCGACAAGATGGCATAGTGCCCGGCGGCATCTTCACCCGAATTGCCGCAAGCCATATCCGAGTAGGGACCTTCCAATATTTCCTCGCTCGAAAAGATGACGAAGCCCTCATGCTTCTCGCCGATCACGTCATCGCGCGCCACTATCCACTCGCCCGCTCATACATTGGACTGCTCGACGCCGCCATTTCTGCGCAGGCCGGATTGATCGCACAGTGGATGTCCGTTGGCTTCATCCACGGCGTAATGAACACCGATAACTGCGCCATCTCCGGCGAAACAATCGACTTTGGCCCCTGCGCCTTTATGGACGATTTCCACCCGGACCGCGTCTTCAGCTCGATCGACCGGAACGGGCGCTACGCCTGGGGAAATCAACCCGTCATGGCCCATTGGAATCTTACCCGCTTCGCTGAAACCCTTCTTCCTTTAATCGACCCGAATGAGGAAAAGGCCGTGGCGAGAGCCGAGGAATCCCTCAAAAAATTCGCCCCTCAATTTCAGGAACACTACCTCTCACGCTTCCGCGCTAAACTTGCCCTTCCTTCAGATTCCGATGCTGGGTTTGTCGATAATACCCTCGACCTCCTCGCCTCTCAGAGGCTCGACTTTACCATCTTCTTCCGCCAGCTCACTCTCGTCGCAGCCGGGGGAAGCGATACAAAACTTCTCGCACTCGCATCAGATAAAGAGCCCTTCAAGATTTGGTTCAAGACATGGCAGAGCTTGGCAAAACCAGAAACGCATCTCTCGGAAATGAAGCATGCCAACCCAATTCGCATTCCTCGCAACCACCGCATCGAGGAAGCCATCCAAGCGGCTTACAAGGACGACTTCACCCTCTTCAATCACCTCGCAGGGGCTTGGATCATACCTTTTGAAGAAAACGACGACTTAGCAGACCTAGAAACCCCACCACTCCCCGAAGAAATGGTCGAAAAAACCTTCTGCGGCACCTAATTCCTCCTGCGCCTGAGGGAGTCAAATAAATTAAGGGTAACACCGCGCTAGAATTCTTAAACGCTCACTCCCCATAATTGTTCACCTTGGGCTTGGGACCATCCGTATCCTCAACCTCCCAACTCAGCGTGGCCGATTCGTCCCAGGCGATGCTCTCAACAGAACTCGTAAAACTGAGAATCTGCGGCCGCTCAGCAGCGGAAGAATCTTTTGCTCCGGGAGTTGCATAAGTAAGGAAATCTAACGTCATCCCATCGTCAGCCCGCCCATATGCTTGCTCACGTTTTAACGCGGGAAACTGCGGTGAAAGTTCATCAACAATTGTTTCCCCATCAGGAATAATTAGAGCGAGGTATTCGCCATTGGTTGAACTTAGCCTAAAATTCGCATGCGCTTCTCCTTCGAAGAATTCATTCCGATTTGAAGCAAACAAGATCGCATATCCTCCTGCAGGAATAATGACGCTCTGAGTAAACTTCCACTCAGTCAACCGCCCTGAATCATCTGTGAGATAATAGTCGAAAAGATCGACGGATGCGTTACCAAGATTGCGAAGTTCGATCCAATCAGGTGATTGGCTTCACGTTGATCCTGAAACCCTGCTGCCGAGTTATCGGCTCTACTCAGCTTGCCTAATCTGATAAAATATCGTTGTGTTCTGCGAATTTGGAGCAGCCTCGTTGTCAGTCGAAACCTTCATCGATTCACCAGCCGAAATCGTTTCGCTATCTGAAACCTCCAACCAACCATCTGCGGTAAGATCGAGAGAATAGAACAGCGCGTAGTTTCCAGGGGAAGCGGAAAACGTGATCTCCGCATTTCCGTTACTTAGAACTTCAACCCCGTTGATCACGATCTCTTGTGATAACTCAGACAGTGCCAAAATTTGCTCCGAAGTGAGGGCTATATTGTAGAGACGGATATCATCCAGCTTCCCCGTCAGCGAACGCCCACCAATCGTGCGTGAAGCTCCAATTCGGAGATTCAAATTGGTTCCACTGTCGATTGGAGTGCCGCCGATCGCCGAGAGCGGATCCGCAACCCCATCGATATAGAACTGAATATCTCCCACGGTCGTTCCCACGGTCGGATCGACGACCATCGCACAGTGATGCCACTCGCCATCATCGATGATTGCTGTTCCATTGCTTCCAGATCCCGCAACCTCAGTCCGGATAAAACCGCCGGATTGACCTTGAATACGGGTATCAAAACGGTTTCCGGTAGAACCAGGTCCCCAGCCGATCAAGGTGGCATAGTTGTTCATTTGTGCCCCGGGCCCCTTGAACCAAAACGCCAAGGTCCGGGCTTCGCTGCCTCCAATTCCATTGTAGTCCAGCACATCAACCCAACTATTCGCGCCATCCAAAGAAAGCGAGGCAGTCGAGCCTCCGGGAACAGGCGCAGGATCCCCGGTATCGAAGATTGGCGCGCCCGAGAATGTTCCAAGGAAATCTTCTCCGCTTTCTGAAATCAGAAAAGCCCCATCAACTTCACCTGCGGCTTCGCCGACCTTCCAATGCGAAAGTAAGCCTGGCTCCAAGGCAGCAAGAACTCCTACCATCACTTCCTCCGTTACATCTCCTTGTGAGTTGGTCGCGGTAAGAGTGAAAGTCGTCGACTCTTCGAGTGTCACATCCACACTTCCCGACATGGCATCAACCGCGCCCACTCCATTATCAATCGATACCGTAATCCCATTGGTCACATCCCATGACAAGGTGGTAGAGCCACCCACGGGCACTAAATTAAAGCTTGAGGTGAAGCTATTCACGACAGCTGCTTCATCGACAAGAACAGTCACCATGAGGCGCTCTGTTCCAATTGGCCCAGTTCCTTCCAGAGTATAAGTGGTGGTAGAAGTGGGCGATACTGAGAGCGCACCATTACAGTCTGTCGTTTGGGTAAGAACATCAACCGGACCGCTACCATCATCAATTGTGAGTGAAGTCAGGGCAGGAGAAACAAACCATGACAACTCTCCGCTCTGGCCACTTTCAAGGTAGGGCACATCACTTGCAAAATTAACCAAGGTCTCAGAATCAGCCAGGTATTCCTTGAAGTGAACCGACACCCGGGAATCTGAAACGTCACCATCGCCATTAGGATCATCCAGCCGCTTATCGTAAATGGCAACCTCGTCAATGAGGCCGCTAAAAAATTGGCTGGCTTGGCTTTTATGTGACCCAATGACCCAACCCCCATTGGCCGGCTCAGCAACAAAAAACCCAGTGGCAGTCTCCTCGCCATTGACGAAAATCCTAATGGTCGGATCAACGCCTCCGACCACCGCGCTTTGGTCATAGGTGACAAGTAAGTGATCAAAGACTCCGTCAGTTGCGGTTCGCCCGGATAGAACAGTTGCCCCACCAATGTAGGTCGTAATCGCCCGATTACCGTTCACAACCAAATTGCTTCGACCAAGTCCAGCAGTTCCATCTTGGTTCGCCAGGACCACTGTCCCTGCGGCACCCAGACTATCGACGCGGATGATCGCTTCCATCGAAAAATCGCCCACTGAAGGGTCAAGCACCAAGGGCGTAAGAAGCGAACCATCCGCATTGAAGGCTGCAGCCAACCCAATCGCTCCAGACTCACCAATCTGAGTGCTCCCAATCGGAGCGCTGTAATCGATATTCAAGCCGTTTCCACTCGAATCGACCAACGTCGTCGCCCCGACCGCTTCTTCGAATCGGTAATAGGCCAACGGCCCGTCGGCAGTGACGACACCCGGATAATCAGCCCATGATGCCGATATAGCAAGAAGGCCAATTGTGGATGATATTGAGAAGATTGGATTTTTCATTGATCTAGGAGTTTAGGGTTTATTGTTGAATGACTTTGATGCGTAGAAATTGGCGAGCTTCGCTGGAGACAGCGACATCGCTTTGAAAGAGGACATCTTCAGCTCCATCGCATTGGATGATGAACTGATCAACGATATCGTTGGAGCCCACCCGAATGTCAAAAAGGCCCAATGATCTCGATTTGTAGGGATTTAGAGTAGAACTACCAAAGAGATTTCTCCCCTTCACGTCAATATTGAAAAAGAGCTGCTATCCTTACTAACATCCTACTACTGTGGTGGTTCGATCATTTCCTATTTGGCTCAGTGGCCTCATAAATAGAGATCATTTCCACCTCTAGGGAATCGAGGCGCTTCTTCGCGAAACCGAACTGGGTTCTTACTTCGCAAAATGCTTCAAAATCGCTTTCACCAATCCGGGGATGTCATGCTTAGGCGATTCAATGCAGGTCTCGCTCGAATGCGCAGCGAAGGTCTTACTGGTCACTGGGCCGATACTTCCTGCCACGCAATTTTCAGGCCAAGGGATCCCCAATTTGAAAAAGTTCTCCACCGTTGAACCACTCGTAAAGGTGATCATATCTGCACCTTCATCAGCGAGTCGCTGCGCCGCTCCAGTCGGATCTGAAGTCTCGGGCACCGTGCGGTAAGCAAGGCAAGAATCCACGATCGCTCCAATATTCATGAGCTCATGATAGAGAACATCGCGGGTCTCTTCCGCCTTCACCCAAAGCAATTTTTGGTGCTCTACATTGATCTTCTTAAAGGCCTCGATCAATCCTTCCGCCACAAATTTTTCAGGAAGCAAATCCACCGTAAAACGGTACTCGCGAATCTTCGCTTCCGTGCTCGGCCCAATCGCCGCAATCCGGGGTCCGCCCAAACTGCGGGCGTCTTGGTAAGTCGCATAAAAAGCGTCGAAGAATTTCTCCACCCCATTCGGACTCGTGAAAATGAGCCAGTCGTAGGTGTGCGCATCCGCCACCATCTGCGCAAAATCGTTTTTATCCTTCGGGTGCTCGATCCGAATCGTCGGAAGCTCCACGACGTCGGCCCCGAGATTGCCCAGTTGACGACTCAGCTCCCCCGCTTGCTCGCGCGTCCGCGTCACCACAATTCGCTTTCCAAAGAGCGGCTTGGTTTCGAACCAATTGATCTTCTTGCGCTCGGTCACCACATTGCCCACCACCGCCACTGCCGGTGACTTAAAATTCTGCTCTTCTGCAATATCCGCAATCGTCGTCAAGGTCCCTTCAATCGTACGATGCTTCCCCGTCGTGGCCCAGCGCGTCAGCGCAATCGGAGTCGAAGGACTGGCCCCACCTTTGATGAATCGCTCACAGATCCCGCGCAACCGCGCAACCCCCATCACGAACACTTTCGTCCCGGGAGCCTTCGCCAGTTGCTCAAAATCAAGCGAGGTATCCTCCTTCGTGGGATCTTCATGTCCCGTGAAAATCGTCAGCTGCGAGCAGTGATCACGATGCGTCACCGGAATCCCCGCGTAGGCTGGTCCGGCAATCGTCGAGGAAATCCCCGGCACAATCTCGAACTCCACCCCCGCATCTGCGAGCTCGGAGGCTTCTTCACCACCGCGCCCAAAAATCATGGGGTCACCGCCCTTGAGGCGCGTGACAATCTTTCCCTCCAACGTCTTCTCAACAATAATATCATTAATCTGATCTTGCGGAATTGCATGAGCCGCCGCGCGCTTGCCCGCAAAAATCAGCTCACAGCCCTTCTTCGTCCACGAAACCAGCTCGGGACTCGAAAGTGCGTCATAAACCAGAACGTCGCATTTCTCGATGCAGGCCTTGGCCTTCAGCGTGACCAACCCAACATCTCCCGGGCCCGCGCCCACCAGGTAACAAATTCCTTTTTTGATCATGACAATTCTTGAAAAAGTAACTGAGCCGCTTCAGCCAGTGGTGCGGAAACTTCGGCCCGCGTTGGCTTTCCACCCGTCTCCGGATAGACGCGAGCACCCATCGTGACAAGGCCTTCGGAAATCTCACACCAAACTCCCACCGGCGTATTGCAGCCTGCCGAAAGCAGTTCGAGGAACCCGCGCTCCGCCGTGACCCGATCCCAGGTTTTTTGATGATTGAGTGCCGAAATAATGTCGCGACTCTCCGAATCATCGGACCTGATCTCAAATCCCACCGCTCCTTGTCCGGCCGCTGGATAAAACTCCTTCTCCGGCAGGCAATGAACCTGAAGCGCTACCCCTTCGATCTCGAGGACGTTACCAACAGAGTATCCCAAGCGACGAAGCCCCGCCTCGGCCAGCATAATTCCGTCCATCGTCTGGCTTTCAGCCAGCTTGCGCAGACGCGTCGGCACATTCCCCCGAAGATCGCACACCTCAAGACCCGGCTTCAAATCGATCAGTTGCTGCGCTCGACGCGCCGAGCTGGTTCCAACCAGCGAACCTTCGCCCAAGTCATTCCACGAAATTTTCCCAATAAAGGCGTCTCTAACAGGCGCACGCTCCAGCACTCCCGCCAACACAAATTCCTCCTCCAGAACCGTCGGCAGATCCTTCAGCGAGTGCACTGCCACATCGATCTCCCCCGTTTCCAAAGCAATCTCCAGTTCTTTGATGAAAACTCCTTTGTCCCAGACCCCCTCGACCTTCGCAACTTCGCTCAACGCAACATCCGTGCGGCGATCCCCCGTTGTCGTGATAATCACCCGCTCGACTTCCAACCCGGGAAAAGCCACAGCCAATGCCGCCTCAGTCATCTCCGCCTGTTTCAATGCGAGAGCACTCCCACGTGTTCCTATCTTAAGCTTCTTCATTCCAGTCCTAGTAGTGCTGCTTTAGTGAGTTCTTCGTCGATGATTCCTTCGCAAATTTTTAACTGCTCCAAGCGACGCGTGCGCGCTCGGCTTGCCATCCCTTGCAGAGTATCGATGTCGTAAAGATAGACTTCCTCGATCTCTCCAACCTCGGGATCGATATCACGCGGAACAGCAATATCCACCATGATGAGCGGACGGAACTTGCGCTTTCGACGCACCGCTTCGATATCTCGTGGTTTCACCACAAAATGAGGGGCGCTGGTCGAAGAAATTAGCACGTCAATCTTCTCCAACGAGTTCTGCCAATCATCGAAACCCACAGCTCCCCCCCCAATCTCTGCCGCAAGTTTCTCCGCCGCCGGAAAAGAACGGTTCGTAACAATTACCGAGCTTGCGCCACGCGACTGCAGCGCTTGCGCCGTTTGTCGGCTCATCTCCCCTGCGCCCACCACCATGACCGAGCTTCCTTTCAATTTACCAAAGACCTGCTCCGCAAGTTCGACCGCAGCGCCCGCCACCGACGTCGCGCCCTCTTG
Organism: Akkermansiaceae bacterium; assembly: GCA_905182405.1. Classification (GTDB taxonomy): domain Bacteria; phylum Verrucomicrobiota; class Verrucomicrobiia; order Verrucomicrobiales; family Akkermansiaceae; genus SW10. The sequence goes on from CAJJBQ010000002.1 coordinate 787,415, forward strand.
AATCCCCGTCTGCGTCCGCACTCGCTTCCCCACCCCAAAAGCCCGTTGGAACAGCTTGTTTAAAATACCCGAAGTCGTTCCTCCAGTAAGAGCGGCCTGGTAAGCCTTCTTCACTTGACCAAAGATCTCTGTTTCCCCCAGCACCATCGAATTCATTCCGCTCGCCACCCTACAAAGATGCTCTGCCGCTTTCCTCGATTCGTAATAGTAAAACACCCCTTCGCGGGTACCTTCGTAATTCCTCTGCGAGCACACCCAATTCTCCAGATGCTGCACCCCGCCATCTTCAATCACCGCGTAGTATTCCGTCCGATTACAGGTCGAGAGAACCACTCCCTCAGCCACCGCCGGATCCTCAATAAGGAGCTTTCCTTCTTCACTGATCTCACTCTCAGACAAGGCAAAGCACTCCCGCACCTCGACAGGAGCAGTCTCATGATTGAGGCCAAGACAAACGAGTTTCATTAAATTTTGGAAAAGACCGTGAGAGAAAGAATAAACAACACGATGAGCCCCCACGCGAGGTAGCGTCCCGGTAAGCCCCTCACAAAGTAAACTCCCAATAAAACCGCATACAGGACCCAAGTCACCGTCGCCACAACGAGGTGGACACTCACTTCCCCATTTTCCATCGACAACCCAGAAACGACACCAATCGTCAAAAGAATCCATCCTACCAGCGCAATCCGCGCCATCGCCTCCACCAAACGGCTCACCGATGGCATCCCCGTCATCATTCCCCCACTAAAGCGCAGGCTTTTCAAACGCCGGTTAAGCACCAAAAACATCACGCCCGCGACCGAGGCCAACGTCAAAGCCCCATAGCTTAGGACCGAGAAGGCCGCGTGCGACTCCCGCCACGGGTCCACCTCCGCCGCCCTGACCGGATTCGTATCCAAAGCCCCCGGAAAGAGAGTCACCAATTGGAGGACCACCACCACAGGTGCCGTAAACACCCCCAACAGGGAAAGGCGGTAGGTCGTCCCCGTTACCAGATAAAAGAAGGTCAACGACCACGCTAGAAAAAGGCAAATCTCACCGAGGTCATCAAGAGGACACTGCCCGCGCAATTCGCCCCGAATTCCTAAGAAAAGTAATTGGCAGACAAATGCGCCCACCATCCACCAAAAGGCCCGATGTCCATGACCCTCGTCTCCTCTGGCACGCCAACCGAAGACCGCTCCGGCAGCTGCCAGAATAGTCGCCCCGATCAAGTAAGCCATTTCCATATGGGGATAACTGGACTCGAAGTGCCATCCTTTCAAGTGCGGAAAGAGAAACTCTCCCGATATCCGCTTTCCCCCTCCCCAGAATCCGCCTAGTTTTTTCGCATGCCGACTGCTGCCGACCTCAATGCCGCCATCCGAGATGTCCCCAACTTCCCCAAAGAAGGAATCCTCTTCAAGGACATCACCCCTGTTCTAGGCGACGCTGAACTCTTCAAAGCCTCCATGGACCTCCTCGCCGAAACCGCTCAGGGCGAAAAAATTGACAAAGTCGTCGGAATCGACGCCCGCGGCTTCATTTTCGCCGCTGGGGTCGCTCAGATTCTCGGCGCCGGTTTCGTTCCCATTCGTAAAAAAGGCAAACTCCCCTGGACCACTCATAAAATGGCCTACTCCCTCGAATACGGCGAAGACTGCGTCGAGATCCACAAAGACGCCATCAAACCCGGCGAGAAAGTCCTCCTCGTCGACGACCTCCTCGCCACCGGGGGCACCGCCGCTGCCGCCATCAAGCTCCTAAAGGTCCTCGATGCCGACCTCATCGCCACCTCTTTCCTGATCGAGCTCGAAGCCCTCAACGGCCGCGCCCTGATCGAATCCCCCAGAACCGAAGCGATTCTTACCTACTAAAGCTTTTTTATGACGCTCCCTATGCCAGAGCCATTTCAACACATCATCGTCCGCTTTCAACCTCATGACCTTGTCGTCGTTGAAATTGATCAATTTTTTGACCACAAATAGCTCGCGTTTCAGGCAAGGCACAGGGAGCCATCGGCGTCTGGAAAAACGATCTCACAGTTCCACCTTTCGTTCCAAACCGAATCCTCGGTGAGCACCATTTCCAACAGAACTCTTCTCTAAACTACGACCCCATCCAGGGTGAAAATCTCCATGGTAAAAGGGCAGCCCCGAAAACCTAAGCCAATACCTTGGGAGTCGTCACAAAAACGCCATTCTTATCTAGATTTCCTCAACAGATACCGTGCCAATCTCAGCAATGTCCTACCGAATTTTGGATGATGAATTATCCTGCTGCTACGCACGTTTTGAAGATTCATCCTTTGAATCCCCTCTCACATCAAAGAGCTCTGCAAACAAGAATACGCCATTCTAACTAAACCACTCTCAATCATCTGAAAACTCGATCATCGACATGAACTTCGACACCTTCTCCCAATCCCTCCTCCGCTACCCCGATCTCGGCTTTAGCATCGATTTCTCCCGCATGGACATTCCTTCGAATTACTCGGAAGCGATGGCCTCAAAAATCGAAAAGGCGCTCTCCGACCTCCAGAAGTTGGAAGCAGGCGCAATTGCCAACCCCGATGAAGGCCGCATGGTCGGTCACTACTGGTTGCGCAATCCTTCCCTCGCACCCACCGCCGAAATCCGAGCTCAAATCACCGAGCCCATTAAGGCCGTTAAAGAATTCGCCCAAAAGATTCACTCCGGAGAAATCGCGCCCCCTTCCGGCGGTATTTTCGAAAATATCATCATCATCGGCATCGGGGGATCCGCCCTCGGCCCCCAGCTCATTGAAGAAGCTCTCGGCGGCCCCAAGGCGGCTGTCAAAACATATTTCTTCGACAACACCGACCCCGCCGGCATCGATACTGATCTCGCCACCATTGGCAGATCTCTCGGCAAGAGCCTCGCCGTCGTCATCTCCAAATCGGGCGGCACTGCGGAAACTCGTAACGGCATGCTCGAAGCAAAGCACGCCTACAAAGAAGCTGGCCTCGACTTCGCCAAGCACGCCATCGCTGTCACCGGCGAGGACTCCAAGCTCTACAAGTTCGCCCAGGAAGAAGGCTTCATCGCCACCTTCCCCATGGAAGACTGGGTCGGAGGCCGTACTTCCATCCTCTCGACGGTTGGCCTCGTCCCGATGGCCCTTCAGGATATCGATATCGACGCCATGCTCGCAGGAGCCAAGGCCATGGACGAGAAAACACGTAGTAGCGACGTTTCCCAGAATGCCGCCCTGCAGCTTGCCCTCGCCTGGTATCACGCTGGAAATGGCAAAGGTGAAAAGGATCTCGTCATCCTCCCCTATAAAGACTCACTTGTCCTCTTCTCCAAATATCTCCAGCAGCTCATCATGGAGTCGCTCGGAAAAGCGGAAGACCTCGATGGCAACACCGTCAACCAGGGCCTCGCCGTCTATGGCAACAAGGGTTCCACAGACCAGCACGCCTACGTCCAGCAACTCCGCGACGGTCTCAACAACTTCTTTGCCACTTTCGTGGAAGTGCGTAAGGGTCGCGACAGCAGATCCATCACGGTCGATGGCGACAACACCGCTACTGACTACCTTCAAGGCTTCCTTCGCGGCACTCGCAATGCTCTTTATGAAAATGGTCGCAGCTCGATCACGATCTCCATCGAAAAGGTCACCGCGAGCTCCCTGGGCCAACTCATCGCACTCTTCGAGCGCTCCGTCAGCCTTTACGCCTCCCTGATCAACGTGAACGCCTATCACCAGCCGGGTGTCGAAGCAGGAAAGGCCGCCGCCGGAGAATTCCTCGATGTCCTCAACAAAGTGCGAGGCCATCTCACCGGCGAGCGAAAGGACGCCGAGCAGCTAGCCTTCGAGTGCGGGGCCGATACCGAAAGCGTTTACCACGCTGCCGTGCACCTCGCCAACAACGGCGAAGCCCAACAATCTCAGGGGGCCAACGTAAAAGAAGATACCTTCTCACTCTGATTACTAGAAATACTTCTCTGAATCAAGATCACACCAAGTGCCTCGCGCAACGGCCTGATCGGTTGGAAGAAAGATCCAGCCGCAGGCCGGCTTCTCAAGGCCCTATTCAAGCCCCTCTCATCGACGGCAAAGCCAAAAAAGCGCTCACCGTCTTTCTTGCCAAAGAACCTACATTTCCTCAGCTTCAGCTGACCTTAAAAAAGGGCAGACGTGCGCATTAAAACCATCGAACTTCTAGCTGGGACGATGCTCCCTACTTCTTCGCAGGTGACTTCTCAATGACTAAAGGCACCACCGTTGGAACCTCCGGCTCTTCGCCTTTTTCTTCCTCAGGAGCCTCGGTCTCGTCATCTTCTTCATTTTCATCCTCTAATACAAGTTCAGCCATAGGCACGTTCGTAACAGCCAGGCAAAGAAGGTTATAGTTATGGTTCAGCACTGCGGGAAAGGTCACCCGCCCCGGCTCACGAATATTCTCGCGAAGAATCTTCGCCGATAGATTGGCAAGGAGTTCCGCACCCACTTTTGCAGCTCGATCCAGCCCCGCAACATTCGCTCCAAGTTTGCCAGTTCCGGCAATGAGATCACTCGTTACTCGCTTTCCCTGAAGAGCCAGCGAACTCCGCGCCGACTCCACCGTTCCGTCTGGAGCAAAGGTCACTTCTAAACTCGCATGATCATCGCTCGCAAAGACACCGCGAAGATGATCAACCCGCAGCGAGACAAAAACACCACCATTCACCATCGGAGTAATTTCTGGTCTCCAGGTTCGATAGATACTACCTGATCGTTCAAACTCGGCATATTTTCCTTTATCATCCCATCCCCCAAGGGAATTTCCAAGTTTGTCGATATGAACAATTGGAGAAGCGCCGGCCAGGCCGGCAGCGAGGCAGAAAATCGAAAAGAGGCGTTTCATAGTGCTGGTTTTTTAGCTGATACGAGAAAAGAGCACGGTTTATTCACCCAATAAGCGAATCAGTTCGAATTCTTGCCTCAAAAAAAACCGCCGAATCCGAAGACTCGACGGCTCTTGAAAGTTTGAAGCCCTCTTTTACTGCTCCAGCTTGGTCCAAGCCGCATTATTTTTGGAGGAATCGACGCAAGCCTTGATGAAAGCCATACCCGCTACTCCATCATCGACCGTGGGATAGTCGTAGCCCCCCTCAGGCGGTTCGTTACCATCGATCTTGTCAGAAATCGCCGCGGCCGCAGCGAGGTAGACATTGGCAAAAGCCTCGATAAACCCTTCGGGATGCGCAAAGGGCGTCCGCGAATTCGCCTGCGCCGCTGCCCCAAGGTAGTCGTTTCCACGACGATAGGTTTCACGAGGCGCATTGGCAAACTTCACGAGGAGATCGTTTGGCTCTTCCTGGTGCCACTCAAGCGACGCCTTCGTGCCATAGACACGGATGTTGAGGTTGTTCTCATCTCCGTTGGAAATCTGAGAAGCATAAATAATCCCCTTCACCCCGCCCTCGAAACGAACAAGACAGTTCCCATCATCATCGAGTTCACGACCCGGAATGAAGGCAGTGAGTTCGGCTGCCAGTTCTTCGATTTCGAGATCTGTGATGTATTTCACGAGATTGTGAGCGTGAGTGCCAATATCGCCGATGCAGTTCGAGGAACCGGCAATCTTAGGATCCGCACGCCAATTCGCGATCTTACTCGTTCCCTCGCCTTCGACATCGCCCACCGCATACCCCTGAGGATACTCGGCCACAATCTTGAGGATACGGCCCAACTCGCCGTCAGCGACCATGCGCTTCGCTTCCTTCACCATCGGGTAGCCCGTATAGTTGTGTGTGAGCGCGAAGATAACATCGCCCTTCTTTACCAACTCCTGCAGCTCTTTCCCCTGCTCTATATTAAGCGCGAGAGGCTTGTCACAGATGACGTTAATCCCAGCTTCCAGGAAAGTCTTCGCCACATCGAAGTGGAGATGATTCTGCACCACAATGGAGACAAAATCGATACCGTCCTCGCGAGCCGCTTCTACCGTCGCCATCTCCTGATAACTTCCGTAAACCCTTGAAGGATCAAGGAAGAAATCTTCACCCGAGAGCTTCGACTTTTCAGGGCTTGAGGAAAAGGCACCCGCAATGAGCTCGATCTTTCCATCGAGATTCGCCGCCATACGGTGAATTTGGCCAATAAAGGCACCCCGACCTCCGCCGACCATGCCCATTCTAAGTTTTCTGTTCATGACTGAATTCTAAAGAACGACAGGTTTTCCGCTTTCAGAAGATTTGTAGATGGCATCGATCACCTGCATCAGTGCGAGTGCTTGATGCGGAGTGTTGAGCGGTTCGGCTTTACCATCAATCGCTTCAACAAAGTTTGCCGCGGAATCGATCCGGCCCATGTCTTCGCACTCTTCCACCTCGATGATCGTATTGACCGACTTGCCATCTTCCTGCGTGTATAGTTCGCAGGTATCAATCGCGGTTTCGTCGAGACCATCGGTTCCGAAGAGACGCTCTACTTTTCCGCCGGCCTTGGTCCCTTGGAAGACAACCGAGACTTCCTCGCGCTTCACCATTTCCGCCCAGGAAACCTGAAGCGAAAGGACCTGACCTGTCTTAAAGCTGACGAAGCCGTGAGCCGCTGCTTCCACATCGGTCGCGCCCTCAGCATTATCAGGAATCCCCCAGGGACCTTTGTGGCCAGGGTCAGTGATAAAGGTGTCAAAGGTCTGTCCCATGACCGCCTTTGGCTCGGGATAGCCCATGAAATACATCGCAAGGTCGACCATGTGAAGAAGGTCGATCAACGGGCCTCCTCCGGAGAGAGCCTTGTTCGTGAACCATCCACCAAATCCGGGAATGCCAGTGCGGCGAATCCACTTTGCTTGCGCCGAGTTGATCGTACCAGCATCGCCCGTACCAATGAGCTTCATCATTTCCCGAGACTCAGGACGCGCCCGGTTGTTGAAGTTGAACATCAGGTGTTTGCCGACCGCTTGAGAAACACTGAGCATTTCTTCCACCTGATCAGCGGTCAGCGCAGGTGGCTTTTCGCAAAAGACGTGCTTGCCCGCGTGAAGACACTGCAGCGCAAGAGGCGCGTGAAACTTGTTTGGCACGATGATGCTAACGGCATCAAGAACGGCCTTTTCAAGCATCTCCTCGACGCTCTCGAAGGAAAGCGGGATGTCCCAGTCTTCCGCTGCCTTTGCAGCCGCGCCAGGAGCGAGGTCAGCGACAGCAACAATCTGGCCACCTGCCTTTTTAAATCCTTCGGCATGATACTTGAGCATGCCTCCTGCTCCGATGATTCCAATTTTTGTAGCCATGTTCTTATTAAATTACTGATTATCGTTGTCGAATGCTGAGTCGAACATTCCCCCTTCGTTGCGGGGAAAGTCCAGTGCTTTGGTGTAAGCACAACTCTCGGCTGCACCGTGGAAGCGCTCCATGCGTCCATCTTCCCATTCCACGGAAAGCGGCCCACTGTAGCGCGTGTCGTTGAGGGCGACGATGATTTCCTCGAAGTTAATGTCACCACGTCCCACCGAGCGGAAGTCCCACTGACGACGCGCGTCTGTGAAATCGGTGTGTCCACCAAAGACACCCACTGTACCATCACCATGTCCCCACCAAACATCCTTCATGTGGACGTGGAAGATGCGATCCGAGAACTCGCGAATGAAACGCACGTAGTCGACACCCTGGTAACCAAGGTGGCTGGGGTCGTAGTTGAAACCAAATCGCTTGTGACCACCGACGGCCTCAATCGCGCGCGCAGCCGAAGCGATATCAAAAGCAATCTCAGTCGGGTGAACTTCGAGTCCGAAGTTTACGTCCAAGGCGTCAAAGGCGTCGAGGATCGGACCAAAACGCTTCGCGAAATCATCGAAGCCTTTTTGGAGATAGGCCTGATCCGTGGGCGGGAAGGCATAAAGCGCATGCCAGATGCTCGACCCGGTAAAGCCGTTCACGACCGCGCCAATCCCGGACTCCTCGCGTCCGGACATGTAATCTTTTCCTGCGTCGACAAACTTACGGCAAGCCTTCCCGGTATCGATCATTTCCTGAGCCGCGCGCTCACGGACCCCTTCAGGATCTCCATCGCCGTAGATTGCAGCCGAAAGGATGGCCGCATGGCGCTCATCGATGTTGTCGCAGATCGCCTGCCCCACGAGGTGGTTGGAAATGGCGAAACAAGAAAGGTCGTTCTGCTTAAGAAGTTCCCAGCGTCCCTCGACGTAGCCTTCTTCAGTGAGAGCAGCTTGGACATCGAAATGATCGCCCCAACAGGCGAGTTCGACTCCATCATAGCCCATTTCTTTGACTTTCGGGAGGAGTTCAGCGAGCGGAAGATCGGCCCATTGGCCGGTGAAGAGTGTGACGGGTCTTGGCATGGTTTAAATGAGGTTGTTAAGTTATCTGGACAAAGGCTAGGGGAAATCTTCAAAAATCAGAGCAAATCTTCATCAATCTGATTCTTGAAGATTTCCTCCTGCTAACCGGACTGAGATTCGAGGAATCCTTTAAAGCCCGGCAACATCGCATTGTAGACCTCCTTAGCACCTTCTTCAGGATTCACTGTCGAGCCCTCCTGCACTTGGCTGAATTTTGATTCAAGATCCGTTAGATCTCCTCCCACCCCATGCGCAGCCCTCATCCCGGCCCCGATACCAGCCGATCCCGGCACATCAAGCCGATCTACCGGCACTCCGAAAACATTCGCAATTACCTGCGCAATCCCATCATTCTGAGAAGCGCCCCCCGTAATCGAAATCCGGGTCGGCTCCACCTCAAGCCAGCTAAAATGAAGGCGCATATTTAAAAACTGCCCTTCCACAACTGCGCGCGCGACTTGTGCCGCACTCCGCTCCCCTTCCTCTGAAAAAATCGGACCTCCGGTATCCAGAAGCGGTGTAATTTCCGGCTCATAAAATGGCAGCATCATCAGTCCCCAATTCCCAATCGGAGTCTCAGCAAGGCCTTCTTTTTCAAAAGCGCTCCACTCCAGGTCGAACTCATTCTTCACCGCTTCGCGAGCAAGCGAGCCGTTCTTAAAACAAATGAGGCTCATATAACCACCCGCTGGATTTCCAAAAGCATGACCAAAGCCCTGCGGATCAGTCTTCGCTTCCGACATCGCTGCGAAAAGGGTGTCGCTCGTTCCGAGGCTAATCACGATCTTTCCAGGCATTGCCGCGCCCATTCCAATCAGGCTACAAGGATTATCGCCCGACCAGATCACCGTCTCGCACTCCGAAGAAAAACCATACTTCTCGACAAAATAGGAAGAAATCGACCCGGACAATGTCGCCGATAGAGCCACCGCAGGAAGCTTCTCAGCCAACCCCTCGGCAGTCGCCGAAACAAGCGCCTCGTCCCACTCGCCCGAAGCCAGGCTCATGAGATTCATGCCCGCACCATCGCCGTGATCAATCGCGACATTCTTACCCGCAAAAATCGAAGCAAAAAAGGAACTCACAAGATGAATCACCTCCGTCTCTGCATAAGCCTGGGGCTCGGTCTTAAAAAACTTACGAATCTGCGAGCCCGTAAAGCGCTCCACCATGATGGAACCAGAGCGACGACAGACTTCGTCGTTTCCTCCGACCGTCTCCGCAATTTCAGCACACTCCTCCGCCGTCGAACTATCCATCCAAATCGGCGAACTAGTTCTCGTGAGACAGCCCGCAAGCTGATCCTTGAGATCTTGCGATGCGTCCAAGGAAGCCAATTTCTTTCCAAAGCAACTCTTCAGATAAACCGAGCCATGTTGCTGACCCGATCCTGAAACGGCGGAAATGTGAGAAAAGTCGACCCCCTCAGCCTTCATTTTCCCTAACAGGAGATCCAACCCCTCAACCCACATCATAGGATTGGAATGCACCTCCCCCCGGGCACCCGATGGGTCGTATCCACTAGGTTGCCCGTATTGCGGAAGATCATTTCCAAAGTTCACCCCGGCTTCCGCCAGCAGTTCTCCGCTATCGGTATCGAGAATGACCGCGGAAATACTTTGAGTCGATGAATCGAGGCCAAGGACGGTAGGCATAAATTTTAAAGGTAATCGTTGAAGAGATTCTCAAGCCGCTCCTGTCGACCACTCGCAAGCTGCGGTGGGGTAATTCCCTGGGCGTATTCGTCGAGAGCTTCGAAGTTGGTGCTCTTCGATTCAATCTGAGCACCGATACCGGAGTCAAAGGAATCGTAGCGCACCTTGATAAAGTCATTCATGCGGCCGTCCTCAATGATCTTATGAGCAATCTTAAGACCGCGAGCGAAAGCATCCATTCCGCCGATGTGCGCGTGGAAGAGATCTTCAGGCTCATGGCTTTCGCGACGACGCTTCGCATCGAAATTAAGACCACCCGTCGTAAATCCACCCATCTTAAGAAGACGGAGCATCACCTGAGTGGTGCCATAGAGATTCGTCGGGAACTGGTCGGTATCCCAACCAAGAAGTTCGTCTCCGCGGTTTGCATCGACCGAACCGAGCGCGCCCGCAGCGATTGCCACTTCCATTTCATGCTCCATCGTGTGACCCGCAAGGGTCGCATGGTTCGTCTCCAAGTTCAGCTTGAAGTGATCGAGAAGATTAAACTCACGCAAGAAGTTCAAACAAGCCGCGGCATCAGAATCATACTGGTGGGTGGACGGTTCGCGTGGCTTTGGCTCAATGTAGAACTGACCCGTAAAACCAATCTTCTTTGCGTAATCGACCGCCATGTGCAGGAAGGTCGCGAGGTGCTCCACCTCACGCTTCATATCGGTATTAATGAGAGAACCGTAGCCCTCACGACCACCCCAGAAGGTGTAACCAGGAGCACCAAGACGATGCGTCGCATCAATGGCATTTTTCACCTGACTCGCCGCATAGGAAAAGACATCCGCACTTGGAGAAGTCGAAGCTCCCTGTGCATAGCGAGGATGTGAGAAAAGACAGGCCGTTCCCCAAAGGAGCTTTTTCCCGGAAGATTTCTGGAATTTTTCGAACTCATCGACAACGCGATGGAAAATAGCGTGCGTCTCCGCAAGCGAGTTTCCTTCCGGTGAAATATCGCGGTCGTGGAAGCAGTAGTGGTCGATGTCGATCTTCTCCAAGAATTCGAAGAAAACAGGGACCCGCGCGATGGCATTAGCCTCGCGAGCAGATCCATCGTCCCAAGGCGTCAGCGCAGTACCCTCTCCAAATGGGTCACCCAGTCCATTACGCATGCAGTGCCAGTAAGCTGCACCGAAGCGCATGTGGTCTCGCATCGTCTTGCCGCCCACAACCTCATCAGGATTATAGTGGTGGAAAGCAAGGGGGTTATCGGAGTCGGCCCCCTCGTATTTGATCTTGGGAATGGTTGGGAAGTAATCGGACATTTTGTTGGTTGGTAAAAATTAGAACGCAGCTTTTACCCTGCGGCTTGATGATCTTAGCAGAAAAACCTTTTAAAAGACCATGATGGAAACCATCGTTCTTTTGTCTTAATTCGTCACATCCTAATTCACTCATCATGTGCCCAACACCCACACCAAGCGAAGAAAGCTCAAAATTTGAGGGATTCATCGGGAGATTACGCTCAGGTCAAATAGCCCTCGGCTTGTTCGAAGCCCTCCCCGAGGTCATGTTTTGGCTCAAAGACGAGACCGGTATCATCATCTTCGCGAACCGTGCCTGCTCCGACGTCCTCCGTTCCAAGCCTGAAAATCTCGTCGGAAAAACTGATCATGATCTCTATCCCCGTGCCATGGCCGACGTTTACCAATCGGATGACAAGAAAGTCTTCCGAACCGGCAAGGCAATGCACAACAAACTCGAACTACTTACCCGCCCCGGAGGAGCGATCGAATGGCGCATGGCTTCGAAGATTCCCCTTTTCGACTTAAATGACACCGTCATCGGCACGGCGGGAATCTCCCGACGTCTTGAGCACGGCGAAGGCCCCCCGCTCCCCACGCCCCACCGCGCCATCTCCGAACTCATCGACCACGTCAACGAGCACCTCGAAGAACCCATCACGGTGCAAGACCTCGCCCAACGCGCCAGCATGTCGGTCAGTAGCCTAGAACGACGTTTCCGCCAGTATCTCGGCACCACCCCAAAACGCTACCTCGTCCACGCCCGAATCGCCGCCGCCTGCGACCTCCTTTTAAACACCACCCTCAGCATCGGTCAAATCGCTAGTTCTCTCACCTACCAAGAGCACGCTTCCTTCACCCGGGCCTTTGCCTCCGTGATGCACATGAGCCCCAAAGATTACCGCCAATTTTATCGCTAAAGAACATAAGCAAAATTTGCGGGAATAGATCTAAAAGACAACGATCCTAACACCATGAATGCAGCCACCGCTTGGATTGCGAGCCTCACTCCCAAGTTCAGCGCAAAAGGGGCGTTCCTCACCATCGGCACGATGGCTGGAGCGCTTGTGAGCCACGCGGCCTTCCGGGGGATTTGCAGGATCAAACGGTCAGCTCGCCGCAGTGGCAGGTCGCCCTCATCACCTCGGACATCTATCTCGCTCTCTCACAGCGTTCCAGCAAGTAGGTTGATCGCTAGGACAATCAGCCCCACCCCAAAGGCAAGATCAATGAATCTTCCCGCCCTTTGATAGGCAGCACGCACCTTTGGAATCTGGAGCAACCAGACCCAGACGCACCACAGAGCCAGCCCCTCAAAAATAATCATCGCCCACAGCGCAAGAGGCCACCATTCCGGATGCCCCGGAGTCAGAAAGGGCGCCATCACTCCTGCGAAAAATATGAGAACCTTGGGGTTGAGGAGATTGCAGAAAAGCCCCCGGAGATAGGGGCCTCTTTTTGGGATCGCCCCCACCACCACCATAGCCGAAGTCTTTTTGAAAAGTCCCCAGGCCAGCCAACACAGGTAAGCAGCCGCAATAATTTTTACGATAAAGGTAATTGTTCCACCTCGTGCCAAAAGAGCCGCCATTCCCCCAATCGCTAATGTGGCATGAAAGGCCAAGCCGGTGACGATTCCAAAAACCATAAGCCACCCCGCCTTCAATCCCTCGGCAAGTGCCGTCCGGGTGAGCAAAAGCATGTCCGGTCCCGGGCTAAATTGCCCGATTGCAATCAGCAGGGCAAAAGCCCAAAGCTCCCCAAAATGGCTCACTGGTTGAAGTAATGTCCCAATATATTCATCACCCCTAGGCTCCCCGGCTTTTGAGAAACCTTACCGCCACGTCCGAGGATATACTTTTTCACCGCATCGACGGCATTGGAAGGACATCCGCAAGCGCCGCAAACCTCGGGCCTCAACATACTCAGGTCGTTGTAATTATCCCCCACTGCGAGAATGAGTTCGGGACCAATTCCCCAGCGTGCGGCCGCCTCGACGAGGCAAGTCCCCTTTCGATAGCCACTATGGGTGAAGCGCAAATAAATTCCATTTCGTTCGTAGCATAGGTTCTCAGAAGGACTCAAGGATTCATAAAATCCAATCACCCGATTCATTTCCTCATCACTGGCCGCAACAACGCCAGCAGGATCGCCCTCGTGCGAGACCCAACAACCATCAGTCTGTCCTTCGACAAACTTGCGCACCTTAGCGAGATTACGTTTGTGCTTTTTAAACAGTTTTTTGTGATCCTTGTCACAGTTCTTGTTCCACTTTTCGTGGGGCATCCAACGGCCGAACTGACCAGGAAAATAGATCTCCCGCTCGCGAACCACCACGAAGTCAGGTAAAAAAGGAAACTTCCCCTCGTTGAATCCCTCCATGAGCTGCGGCAACGATCGTCCCGTGCAAATCCCCCAAGCCGCGCCATAATTTGCGCGCACCCAGCGGAGGCAATCGAAAAACTGAGGATCTATCCGCTCCTTGTGGTCGATCCCAAGCATCAGGGTGTCATCGAAATCGAAACCCATCACGGCTTTCCAAGTCGGAGGTTCTTCTAAAATGTTAACCACAGCGAGAGAGAATCAAATTGCAGGCGATACCGAAAGAAATCATTCCTCGACGGGAATCGCTCTTGGTGCTTCTTCGACCGGAATCGCACTAGGAATCACATCTTCGTCATCTTCCACCATAATCGCTTTTCCTGGTTTCACCAAAACCCTAAACGACTCGGGGTGCGTTTTACGCATCTTGATATCAACTCGTCGATTGGGGCTCTGCTCCTTAATTGAACCTTCCATGATCACCGGCTGGGTTTTACCAAAAGCGCGCACCAAAATCCGCTCCGGACTCAATTGGAGAGCATTGACCAACCAGTCCTTCACCGCTTGACTGCGCTTCCCCGAAAGCTTGGAATTAAAGTCTTCAGGTCCAAAAAGATCGGTATGCCCCTCGACCCAACAATACATGTTCGGATTGCGATCAATCAGCATCGCCACCGTCATGAGAGTCAGACGAGCATCGTCCCGCAGAGTCACTTGGTTATATTCGAAAAGGAGATCACTCCCGATCGTCGCCTTGTTCAGCTGAAGATCGCCAGGAGACATCTGCGAGTAAGCTGACAAACCAGTGAAGCCGCTGAGGACCCCATCTTCCGCGAGCCCACCTGCCTCCCTTTGCTTTCCGAGCTCCGCGGTGACCTCTTCCACGTTGAACATATCTTCGAGAGGACTTCCGGAATCAACCACAAGCTGGCTCGCTTTCGCTTCCGGAAAAAGACTCGCCACCGTTCCCAAATCATAACTATCCGTGGCCGCATTGATCCCAACCGTGGGCCTGAAAATATCGCCATCGTCCTCCCCCTTCACCATAGGCTTCTCGATCTTCATCGCGGGAAGAGCGGCCTCCTCAAGGGGCGAAATATCGATTGAAATGTCCCGAAGCTCGGGAAGAACGTCTTGCACGTCTGCAATCAACTCGCCTTCAGTATCAGGCCGTTCGATTTCTTCCGCAGGTGGAGGCTCCGAAATCATCTCTCGCTCGTTTTCCACCGTCTTCAAGCGAACCGGCTCGGAGACCCATTCCTTCGGCTCAGTAATATTAAACTTAATCAATTGGGACCCCCCCCAAATCAGGAAGACGACGTGAAGCAGAAGCGCCAATACCACCGCCACAAGTACAGCCCAACTGATCCCTCCCCTGCTAGGGGGCTCGTAGGTGCTCTGCTCTTCCCATGAATACCCGTAATTCATCGTCGTTTCAACTATAGCGACACTAATCTCAGGTGCAATTCAAGGATCTACGACATTTTTTCCCCTCTCATCGAATTCCCACTTAGCGAAGCGCTGATCAAAGAAGGAGCGCGCGGCAGCAAGTCATCCCTCCCGAAAGCGAATCTTTCCGATTCTAAAAGAACAAAAAAGACTTCAGGGTGCTTTCTATTTCATCAGGGTTTCTCTAAAGAAAAGCCGTGTCATGCTCCAAAACAGGAATCGGTCTCGCAGGCTTCGGAACAGTAGGATCCGGAGTTTGGAAAATTATTGAGCGCAATGGTGGCCTCATCAACTCCCGTTCCCAAGGCGCTATCAGCATCGCCATTCGGAAGATTGCCGTCCGCGATTTGACGAAAACTCGTGGCGCTGATGCTCCCAATGACCTCTTCACCACCAATCTCATGGACGTGGTCGAGGATCCCAGCGTCGACATCGTCGTCGAACTCATCGGTGGCACCACCGCCGCTTTCGACCTAATCGCAGCTGCCCTTAAAGCTCAAAAACCAGTCGTCACCGGAAATAAGGCCCTCCTCGCCGAGCGCGGAGCCGAGCTCTTTGCCCTTTCTGCCGAAATGAAAACTTCCATTTATTTCGAAGCTGCCGTCGCCGGAGGCATTCCCATCATTAAGGCCATTCAGGAATCGCTCATTGGAAATCAAATCGAGGACATCGTTGGCATCATTAATGGCACCTCGAATTACATCCTCCAACGCATGACTGAAGCGGGCCTCGGCTACCCCGAAGCGCTCAAAGAGGCCAAAGATCTCGGCTATGCCGAAGCCGACGAAACACTCGACGTCAACGGCTGGGACGCCGCGCACAAAGCCATCCTCCTCGGCTCCCTCGCCCACGGATTCCTCATCGACCCCACCGACGTTTACGTCCGCGGAATCGAAAAAATCACCCCCCTCGATATCAGCTTCGCTTCGAACCTCGGCTACGTCGTAAAACTCCTTTCCTTCGTCAGATTGAAGGAAAATGGCGCCGTCGAAATCCGCACTCAACCGTCCTTCATTTCCAAAAAGCACATCCTCGCATCTGTCAACGGCGTCTTCAATGCCGTAGCCATCAAGGGCGACGGACTTGGCGAATCACTCTTCTACGGACGTGGCGCCGGACAAGAACCCACTGCTTCCTCCGTTATCTCCGATCTCGCCGAAGCAGCGCGCTCCATCCGCAATGCCGATTCAAATCGCGGATTCCTGCCCCACCGCAGCGATGGCCAACTTGTCCCCATCGCCGAAACGGAAACCTCCTACTACATCCGCTTTTCCGTCAAAGACCAACTTGGAGTCATCGCCGACATCTCCCGCATCCTCGCCGATGTAGGCCTTGGCATCTCAGGCACCCACTCCCCCGTTGACCCTGATAACCCCGACGCCGAATTCGTCGAAATGGTCTTCCTTCTCCACTCCTGCCGCTTCGGCCCGCTCAAAACAGCACTCGCAAAAGTCGAAGAACTCGACTGCATCACCGCCCGCCCGGTCGTCTTCCGGATTGAAAAGCTCTAACAAATTCAGGACATCGCCACTTTCGCAAGTCGTGTCATCATCAACGATCTGTGAAATCCTCTTGAAAGTTCTCCATCGGGATCTTTTTTAGGCGCAAATCCAGGAAGATAACACGCATTCCACTCAAACATAAATGCCATGAACAGGATCGTAACTGAGCTTGCTAAAACCAGCTTTCCTTACTAAAGCCGTTCCTCCCATGGCCTTGATTGTCCAAAAATACGGCGGAACCTCCGTCGGCTCGATCGATCGTATTCGTAATGTTTCCCAGCGCATTAAAGCCGAACGCGACGCTGGAAACCAAGTCGTCGCCGTCATTTCCGCAATGGGTGGAGTCACCGACAAACTCATCACTCTTGCCAAGGAGATCTCTCTGGACCCCACCGAACGAGAACTTGATGTCCTCCTCTCCGCAGGAGAACAGCAGTCCATCGCTCTTCTCTCAATGGCCCTCAACGAGATTGGCGTCAACGCCCTCTCCGCTACCGGACGCCAAGCCGGCATCATTACCAGCGGATCCCACACCCGTGGCCGAATCGAGCAAATCAACTCCGACTATCTCAAGAGCTGCCTTGCCGACGATCAAACAATCGTCGTAGCCGGCTTCCAGGGAATCACCTCTGAAGGCCTCATCCAAACCCTTGGTCGTGGAGGCTCCGATCTCTCCGCCATCGCGGTAGCCTCGTCCATCAATGCGGACGTCTGCCAAATCCTCACCGATGTCGATGGTGTCTACACCGCCGATCCACGCGTCGTCCCAAAGGCCCGCAAACTCCCTGAAATCTCCTATGATGAACTTTTAGAACTCGCCTCGGTGGGAACAAAGGTCATGCAATCTCGCTCTGTCGAATTCGCCAAAAAATATGGCGTGAAATTCGAAGTGCGCTCCTCCCTCAACAATAATCCCGGGACTATCGTCACCGAAGAACACGAAGCCATGGAAGCAGTAGTCATCCGCGGAGTCTCCATCGAGCGCTCCCAAGCCCGCGTCACCATCACCGGCATTCCCGATACCCCCGGCATGTCCGGACGTATCCTAGGCGCCCTCGCTGAAGCAGAAATTAACATCGACATGATCGTCTCAAACATCGCCGCCGATGATTGCGCACGTCATTCCTTCACCATGAACACGAACGACCTCGGTCGCGCCCAGGTCGCCCTCAAGCCAGTTCTCTCGGAACTTAGCTGCGATGCCGCCATTGAGACCGAAGCCGGAATCGCCAAGCTTTCATGCGTCGGCATCGGCATGCGCTCCCACTCCGGAGTCGCGGCCAAAATGTTCGAAGCCCTCGGAGAAGCTGGAATCAATATTGGCATGATCTCCACCTCCGAGATCAAGATTTCCGTCACTGTCGAAGAAGATCAAATCGAAGAAGCCGCCCGGGTGGTCCACACCGCTTTCGGACTCGATAACGAATAATTCAAATCGCGTTGACACATACGGCTCTCAAGCTTAGATCAACACAGCTTCATGGCGGAGTAGCCAAGTGGTAAGGCGCGGGTTTGCAAAACCTGTATTCGCGAGTTCGATTCTCGCCTCCGCCTCCAATTTTAATGGCCGAATCCTTTAGAAATAAGGGATTCGGCCATTTTTTTTATTCGAAAGCTCTTTGTGAGAATGCGAGGAAATGCTCCCGATTGCAGGGAAAGCGGGCAAAAAGAGGCAGAAGGAAACCACAAAGACGGCAAAGCGGATGGATTTTTGGTTTCATGGCATGAAAACGGGCAAAAAATGATGGAATCAACCTTCAAAGACAATGAGCTTATTTCTGGGAAGTTTTGGAACAGCAAAGGTGAAGAGGTTGATTCACTAGAAAAGGCTGCTCCCAGACAGCGTCACCAGCCTCGGGGATGACGTGTTCCACAACCTCAGCACCCATCTTCTTGCCACCCACGCAAGACATACCCAAAAGCAAGTGGCCATAGCCACACCGATCCTTAGCCAATAAATCTAAGCCCTCATTTTTGATCGAAAAAAAAGATGTAAATCAAAAAGCCCCAAAAGTAGTCGGGGCAAAGGAGCTTAATCAAAACCGAGAGAGCCATCATTCATAAAATCAAATTCTAACTGTTCCTCTTCTCCTCGAATTACAGGCTCAATATTGTCATTAGGCTCTTGGCTGCATTTGGATGTCTTGTCGTTGGAAGAGGTTTCATTCTTATAATTTCTCAAAACGTCTCATCATATGAACTCGCGAGAGTTTTTCTAAAATGAGGCCGCGTGTGTTTTTGAATCGACCAAATGGGGATTCCCAACCCCCTTTCGCCCCCCTCCGCTCCGGTCCAAATGCGCCCTTGCTGCGCGCTTTGAAAAAAGGGGTGCTTTGGTTGTGATCGACTTTGAGCGAATCGAGGGAAAAACCCGAAAATGGACGATGGGTCACGTGCGCGCTGGCAAGGAGGTTTTCCGCAAGGAAATCGAAGATGCGGGACTGACCTTTGTGGAAGAAGTAAAACTTGAGGGCTTGAAGGAGAACTACTTTCTTCGCTTTCGCAAAGAGTAATGGCAGGGATCCCCGGGAAAGGCTTCGGCTTCTGGACGCTGCTTAACCATCTCTTTACAAAAAAGCGCCCCCTCCCACATCAGCGCTTAACATCCCGATGCCATGATCTCTCTCGTAACCGAAACACAACCATGAAAAACATCCACCTCATTGCCATCCTCCTCGCAGGAACCGCCACCCCAATTCTCGCCTAACGTCCCCAAGATCCTCCACCTGATCCCGTCATCATGACAATCGATAAGAATAACGATCAGAAACTCTCCTCCCGCGAAATCCGAGGAGCGGCCAAAGCCCTTCTCAAACTCGACAAAAACCACGACAAGACACTCAGCCAAGACGGTTTAAGAAGAAGGTGTTGCCGATGAAAATAAAGAAAACGGATTTAAGAACAAAATTATGCAACTCAAGTCGACCAGTGTTGTTCAATGCTATGCTAGGCTTTGGCACGTTACTCGTTAGGACTCTGACTTGTGTTCCGTCCTGATGATTTTTAATTCATGAAGAATAAAATTTTTGTAGCTCCTTTTTTTGGAGGTCCTGCTTTGGACGCTCACGCGTTTGGTGGCGCAGCGTGTGGTGGCGCAAAGTCTTTTGGATTTTATATGAAGCTTGCCGCGATTATCGTTTCCCTTGTCTCTTCAGCGAAGGGGCAATTCGAAGGGGCTGAAGATTTTTCCAGCGCTCTTCGTCAGGAGAAATGGTTCCCCTTCACTAAAGGTGTCGGGAGCATATCGCTTTCGAGTCAAGAATTCAATTTCATCTCATCGTCCTCGGTCGGTGAGCACGAGGCCGGATTGTCCTGGGTCAATACTCCGGTGAAATACTCAGAAGACTGGGAGTTTCAGCTAGATGTGGCGAATGCTTTAAACGTGTCGAATTCTTCCCGCTATGCTGCGACAGGCATTTACGTTGCGAATGGGAACGACGACAATGATCTCGCCTACCTCGAATTTTACGGGACCTACTTTGATGATCTTGGTCGGTCTGTGAAGGGCTTCACGACGGGATTGAGTAACAACGGAACAAATTTTCACGAAGGAGACACTTTCGAACTCCCCTTTGATACCGGCGCTCTCCGGGCAAAGTTCAATAACAGTGAACGGTCCCTGACGTTCTACTTTCACACTGGTCCAACCGAGAATGGATACTTCTGGCAAACTCTGGCGAAATACGGATTGGATGGAAGCAATGGGACGGAGGCCAATGTGAATTGGGCCATGCTTTCGAATGCCGAGTTCGACGTCGGTCTCTATGGAACGGTAGTAGGAACCCGCTCGGTTGTCGGCCAAGTCACTGCTGATAATTTTACCGCAGATCGACCGGCCTTGGGGGTGCATCAGGTTGACTTCGAACTTGAGGTTTCTCTCAATGCAGCTGGCGACGCGGTGGCACTGAGTTGGTTCTCCTTCGACGGCTTGGAGTATGTGGTTCAAGTTTCGAGTGATCTCGTCAACTGGTCTGATTTGAGGACGGTCGCCGGGACCGGTGCTTACTCCGGATTTGAGGTTGTGGCAGCTTCCGAGGAGGTTGTCTTTTACCGTATCTATTCACGAATTCCCTGAATTATTTTACCCATGTCTTCACTTTTACAAAATGACGGTTCCAAATGCGGAGCAGGACAATCTCAGTTAACGCCTCCACCACCAAGTCTGGTGGAGGCAGACCGATTTGACCTTCCTGACGTCGACTACAATTTTCGGGGCGACCAGTTTTGGCGTCAGATTCCTGGATGGAAAGATGTCAGCTCAGCAGAGTTTGGCGATTATTCCTGGCAGCAGCGGAACAGTGTAACTTCGCTCTCGCGGATGGCCAAGGTGCTTGGGGATTTGTTGCCTGATTCGCTGGCGAAGGATATTGAAGCGGGTCTCGAGCGCACTCCGATGAATGTGCGTATGACTCCCTACATTTTTTCCCTGATTGATTGGAGTAATGCGATTGATGATCCGACCCGGGCGCAGTTTCTACCGCTCGGATCACAATTCCTAGATGATCATCCATGCTACATGGACGACTCCCTCAATGAGGATGGCGACAAGGCGACTCCTTACCTGACCCATCGTTACCCGGACAAGGTTCTCTTTTTGCCGATCACACTTTGCCCAGTCTATTGTTCGTATTGCACTCGGAGCCGAGTGGTGGGTGGTAGCACGGCGGTTAAGAGCAAGTCGACTTACGGCGCATCCAAAGGCGAATGGGAATCGACCTATCAGTATATTCGCGACAATTCACAGATTGAAGATGTCGTGATTTCGGGAGGCGATGCGTTTCTCTTGCGGCCTGAACAGATCCAGGAAATCGGGATGACGCTTCTTGATATTCCTCATATCCGACGTCTTAGATTTGCGACAAAAGGGATCGCGATTCTTCCGATGAAAATTCTGAGCGATACCAAGTGGATGGCGGCGCTTGAGTTGGTTTGTCAGACCGGACGTGAGCGCATGAAAGAGGTCTGTATTCACACGCATTTCAGCACTGAGAATGAAATGACGAGTTGGACTTTATTGGCGATGCAAGAACTCGTGAACCGCGGGATCAAGGTGCGGAATCAATCGGTCCTCATTCGAGGCGTGAACAACTCCTTTGATGTGATGTATCGCACGGTCAAGAAATTGGCCTACCTCAATATTCAGCCCTATTATATTTACGTTCACGACATGGTGCCCGGATGCGAGCACCTCCGAACGACGGTGGCGGAAGCTTGCGACCTTTCGAAGCGGCTGCAGGGAACGATCGGGGGCTTTAACACTCCACGAGTTGTTTGCGATGCGCCGGGTGGGGGAGGAAAGCGGGAGGTTTCAAGCTTCGAGAACTACGACCGTTCGCTGGGGATTTCAAGCTGGAGTGCTCCGAGTGTGAAGGGCGAGGAAATCTTTCACTACTACGATCCGATTGACCAACTCCCGGAGGCTGGGCGTGAGTTTTGGGACAATCGGGAGGGGCTTGATCAACGGCTTGCGGAAATCAAAGCAAAGATGGGGAGTCCAGCTGAATTGGTATAGGTAATGGTTTCTCAAATTTTACGCACGGGTTTTGAAGACCAAGCGGAGGCGTTATTGCTCCACGAGCTTTTCGAGCGGCAAACTGAAAAGACACCTGAAGCGGTCGCTCTGATCACGGATGAACGTGAACTCACGTATCGAGAGCTTGATGAGCGAGCGAATCAGCTGGCTCATTACCTTGTGAAAAAGGGGGTGAATCCGGGCGATTTGGTTGGGCTTTATACCTTTCGTTCTGAGGTTTCGGTGGTTGCAATTCTTGGGGTTCTCAAGGCTGGAGCCGGTTATGTTCCGATCGATCCGGCATTCCCGGAAGAGCGGATTCGGCATATTCTCGCCGATGCTGAGATTTCGGTGGTCCTTTCACTGGAGTCTTTGCAGGAGGGTCTTCGCGAGTGCTACAGTGGTGAAATCGTCTCCATTAATGACGGCGAGTTGACGCGTTTGGAGTCTACTTCGCGAGTCGAAGTTCGGCACGATGATCAAAATCTCTGCTACGTAATTTACACGTCAGGGACGACGGGGAAGCCGAAGGGCGTGATGACGGAGCATCGCAATACGGTTTTATTCGTGCATGCCTTTAATGAAGTCTGCCAAGTCACTGCGGAGGACAGAATCTATCATGGATTTTCTCTCGGCTTTGATGGTTCGGTGGAGGAGATGTGGTTGGCCTTTTCAAATGGAGCATCTCTGGTGGTCGGGCCTCAGGAGACGGGGGCACTTGGAAACGAAGTGGCTGCTTGCATCAAGCGCCATGGAGCGACCTTTTACTCAACAGTCCCTACGGCGTTGACGATGATTACGGAGAATCTTGAGTCGATCCGTGTTCTCATTGTGAGCGGAGAGCAATGCCCGCCGGAGCAAATTGCGAGGTGGGCCGTGAACGGGCGTCGCATGTTGAATGTCTATGGCCCGACTGAGGCCACGGTCAATACGACGGCTGCCGAGTGTCGGCCAAATCAGCCTGTGACGATTGGCGTTCCGTTACGGGGCTATGATTTGTATCTTCTTGATTCCGAACAGAAGCCCGTGGCCGAAGGGCAGTCTGGCGAGTTGTATGTCGGGGGCGAGACCTTGGCTCGTGGTTATCTTAATCAGCCCGAGGTGACGGCGAAGGCCTTCATGGATGTCGAGTTGGACAATGGGGTTCAGCGACTCTATCGCACGGGTGATCTGGTGAAGTGGGATGAAAAGGGGGAGCTGCTTTTCCTTGGACGGATTGATACACAGGTTAAGATTCGTGGTTATCGGATCGAACTCGCTGAGATTGAGACGCTCCTTCTTGAGCAGGACAAGATTCGGTCGGCAGTGGTTAATGTCGTTGAAGAAGCCGGGGTGAAGGAATTGGCTGCTTTTGTAGTGTTGGAAGATGAGGAAGAGACATTGGACCGATCCGAGCTTCACGCCACCTTGAAGACCAAGTTGCCGGTCTACATGCTTCCGAAATTTTTGGATATCATTTGCGAACTTCCAACCTTGGCTAGTGGCAAGGTGAATCGCCGGGAACTTCCTGCTCCCAAGCTTCTCTTTCGAGGCAAAAAAGAGGTGGTCACAAATCCTCCCAGCACTCGCATGGAGATCGCTCTTGCGGCAATTTGGAGTGACCTTTTCCCCGGCGTGAAACTCAGCACGACGGACGATTTTTTCACCGAGTTAGGCGGGCACTCGATGCTGGCGGCCCAGATGGTGACGAGAGTGCGGGACGTCATCGGAGTGGATTTGGCTCTGCGTGAAGTTTACAAGAACCCCACGCTTGGTGAGATGGCGAATTATCTGGATGCTCAAGAGGTTCTGGATGCGGAGGAGGATCCTGTCTCGCATGAGCCAAAAGATCGTCCAATGAACGGTCTGAATCGGCCTTCGGTGGCGATTATTCAGGCGATTGGAATTTATGGGATCTATGCCATCCTAACGACGATCGCGCTCGGTTTCTTTTACATTTTCTGGAGAGCTTTGACTCATCCTACAATGGGGACCGCTGGAATTGTGACGTGGGTCACGGCCATCGTGATCCTTGGTTATCCGACTCTCATTCTTTCGAGTGTCGTGATCAAGTGGGCTGTCATCGGGCGTTATCGACCGGGGGCTTATCCGATTGGTGGTTCCTACTATCTACGATGGTGGTTCGTGACTCGTTATCAAGCGCTTGCAGGCACGGGCTTTCTTTCGGGGACTCCGCTGCTCAGCCTCTACTTTCGCCTGATGGGGGCGAAGGTCGGGAAGGGCTGCATCATCGACTCTGCCTTATGCACGTGTTTCGACTTGGTTAAAATCGGGTCTGGTTCGTGCATCGGAAACGAAACGCAGTTGTTGGGCTCAAGAGTTGAGGGAGGGTATTTGAAGATTGGTCGAATCTCGATTGGAGAAGATTGCTACATCGGGATCCATTCCACCTTGGCCCTGAACACCACGATGGGGGACGGGACAAAACTCGACAATTTGTCACTACTCTCAGACGGTGAGAGTATTCCAGCGGGCGAGAGTTGGAGTGGTTCTCCTGCGGTGCTCGCGGAGGTCTCGGTTCCTGCGGCGGAAGGTGGATGCTCTCCCAAGCGTCCGATTCTTTTTGGCTTTTTACACTACGTTCTGATCTACGTGATGGGGGTGGTTGGGGCCCTCTCTTTCCTGCCGATTCTGGCTCTTCTCTACGGAGCTTACGTGTGGGGTAGTTGGGGGCTTGCCGCGGTGGCCGCGGTGGCGGCCGGTCCGATTTCATTAGTCTGTTACTGCCTGATGGTGGTGGTGGTGAAGTACGTGGTGATGCCTCGAACCAAGACTGGTTTGTATCCGGTCGAAAGCGGGTATTACCTGCGTAAGTGGTTTGTTGATACCTTTTATCGATCAAGTCGAGTGGTGGCCTTGTCGCTTTATACCACCATTTATTTTCCGACTTGGCTTCGCATGCTTGGAGCGAAAATTGGCAAGTTCGCCGAACTCTCGACGGTGAGCCAGTTCGCCCCGGATCTCATGAAATTGGGCGAGCGGAGTTTCTTCGCGGATGGGTCGATCATTGGTGGACGGCGTTACTATCGTGGGATGGTTGAGATTGGGTTTTCCGAAGTTGGAGACCGTAGCTTTATCGGAAATAGCGCGATGTTACCGATCAACCGTCCGGTGGGGGATGATTGTTTGATCGGGTGTATGTCTCTTCCGCCAACCGAGCATGAAGAGACTCCCGATGGAACAGACTGGCTGGGCTCACCTTCCTTTGGGCTGCCACACCGCCAAATTGTTGGTAATTTTGATGCGTCGGTGACTTACCAGCCGACTGCGAAACTCGTCTTCCAGCGTTGTCTGGTTGATGGGATGAGGATTTTGTTTCCTTCGATTTTGACCTTCGTCTTTGTCTTAATCTACATCGCCTTCGTTTACTTCTCCTATACCCAGTGGGGAGAGCTGGCGACGATCCTCCTTGCGACTGGGGTTTCACTTATCTTGGATGTCGTGGCTTGTCTTTTGGTGGTCGTTTATAAGCGAGTGCTCTTGGGGAAGATTAAGCCTGGGATTCATCCGCTTTGGTCGATGTTTGTCTGGAAAAATGAGGCGGTGAATGGAGCCTATGAATCGATCGTGGCCCCTTCGTTTGTTCCGATGCTGGGGACGCCATTTCTAGCTCCTTTCCTTCGTCTTCTCGGATGTAAGATCGGGAAGGACGTTTACCTTGGAACCACTTTGTTCTCGGAGTGGGATCTCGTTGAGGTGGGGGATCACGTGGCTCTCAATGCGGGAACAGTTGTGCAGAATCACCTCTTTGAAGATCGGGTGATGAAGGCTTCTCATTTGAAGATCGGGGATCGTTGTTCGGTGGGAAACATGGCGGTGGTTCTCTATGATACGGAGATGAAGGAAGGGGCTGAACTAGCGCCGCTTTCACTTTTGATGAAGGGCGAGACTGTTCCACCTGAAACTCGCTGGAGTGGAATTCCTACCGCTCGCGACACGGTTGCTGAGGAAATCGAACCTCAAACAGATGAGGTCATTTCTACGGCGGCTGATTTACGTCAGCGCATCTCATCGATTGATGTTCTGCGAGGCTTAGCGGTTCTCGGGATCTTGTTGATGAACATCCGTTCCTTTGCCGCTCCTGATGCAGGGTATTTTAATCCGCTGGAGGTCAGTGATGACGCGCTGTGGAATCGGATGGCCTATTACTTCACGAGTATCTTTGCGGACCAGAAATTCATGGGCCTCTTCTCGATTCTCTTTGGGGCGAGCTTCATTATATTAACTCGGAATTTACGGGAGCGTGGGCAGGGTGTTTTTGGGGCTCTCTTGCCTCGCTACTTTTGGCTTTTCCTCATCGGGGTGGCCCATTTCTTCTTATTTTGGGCGGGGGATGTTTTGGCAGTTTATGCGATTTGCGCGATCCCTCTGCTGCTCTTCTTTCGTCTGCCTTCGAGCTGGCAGTTTGGATTGGGGCTCTTGGTTTTTCTTCTTCCGGTGGCCTTTAATGGGTGGATTCAGCACTCTTTGCCAAGCTTGGATGAGGAGAGTCGTAGTTCGCTTGATGGGTACTGGGAGCCTTATGTGGAAGATGTAGAAGCGGATCAGGTTTTCTATCTCGAGGCATCTTGGAAGGATCGGGTTGTAAATCGTTGGGAGGCCGAGACTGAGCCTGGAGCGAATCGGGGAGAGGATCTCTTAATTGCTTCTGTCTGGGGTAACTTCTTCGCACGTTCTTTGGGGATGATGCTGATTGGAATGGCTCTCTTCCGTTGGGGGATTCTTTCTGCTAAGCGTAGTAAAGCCTTTTATCGACGCTTGGTCGGCTGGGGTTTTGGGGTAGGGATTCTGCTCGCGCTTTATGGGCTGGAGACCACGCTTTTCCATGAATGGAAGTGGGACTATGCGCTCTTCGCTGGGCGTATTCCGAACCACCTGGCGACCATTCCGATGGCCCTTGGTTATATCGGCTCGATCATGCTTTGGGTGAAGTCAAATCATTGGCGATTCCTCCGGACTTGTTTGGCGAATGTGGGCCGGGTCGCGCTGACCTGCTATCTGGGGCAGACCTTCCTGTGTCTCTTTATTTTCTATGGACTGGGGCTGGGGCTCTATGGGCAATTCGACTTTCTGGAACAGCTCGGTGTCGTCTTGCTGATCTCCATTCTGCAGCTTTTCCTCGCGAGCGCTTGGCTGAATCGTTTTCCGTATGGCCCGTTGGAGTGGGTCTGGCGCCGTCTGAGCACGGGGTTCGCAAAATCACGTAAATCTATTGAGTCATGAACCTTCCACAAAACAAACTTGGTAACGAGCGAATCGTAGCCATCGACATTCTTCGTGGATTCGCGGTCTTGGGAATTTTACTGATCAATATCAGGTCATATGCGATGCCCGATATTTCTCTCTCGAATCCTTCTGAATTTGGGAGCGACTCGAATCACGATCGCTTTGCCTACAATTTGACCTATGTGTTCGCGAAGCAGAAGTTCATGGCAATTTTCTCGATGCTCTTTGGGGCGAGTGTCCTGCTCTTCACGGATCGCTTGCTTCAAAAGAAGAAGGGGCCTTGGGCGCACTTTGTGAGGAATGGCTGGCTAATGCTTTTTGGTATAGCACATTTGATTTTGATTTGGAGCGGTGATGTTCTCTTCATCTATGCCGTTTGTGCTTTCCCTCTTTTCTTTCTGCGCAAGCTACCGCCGCGCTGGCATCTGGGCTTGGGAACAGTGGTGTTTTTTATTCCACTTCTGATTTCTGGTTTAATCGAAAGGGAGGTTCCGAACTTCGATGAAGAGGGACAGGACTTATTCTATAGCCTGTGGCATCCATATGCGGAGGATCTTGAATCGAACGTGGAGCGTTATCGGGGAGGTTACCAAGACCAGGTTGTGAGTCGGTGGAATTACGAAACTGATTTGGGAAGCACCAGAGAAGAGCTAATGCTCACAGCTAGTTTGTGGGGGAACTACTTCGCGCGATCCTTCGGGATGATGCTGGTTGGGATGGCGCTTTACCGTTGGGGAGTTTTTGGCGCGAAGTTGAGTGCCCGAGCTTACCGTCACATGGCGTGGTGGGGACTTGGGATTGGGATTCCGCTTTGCCTTATGGGACTGGAATATAATCTCTACAATTCGTGGGACTGGAAGACTTCTTACTTTTACGGTCGGATTGGGAACTTCCTGGGGACGGTTCCGGTAGCGATTGGCTATATTGGCCTCGTCATGCTGTGGTGCCAGAATGGGAAGGTGTCATGGATACGATCTCGATTAACGGAGGTGGGGCAGACGGCTCTTTCTTGTTATATTGGGCAGTCTCTCATCGCGACGTTCATCTTCTATGGCTTCGGACTCGGGCTCTATGGGAGTATCGATTACCTCCTGCAGCTTGTCATTGTGGTGGGGATTTGGGTCCTCCAATTTTTTGTGGTTCAGTTCTGGATGACGCATTTCAAGCAAGGGCCTTTGGAGTGGTTGTGGCGTTGCTTGACGTATTTTCGTCTCCAGCCGATTCAACGGGAGAAGCCGAAGACGATTGAGGGAAGCTCTGTCGAGTAAACTCGCTTGCTAGGAATGGAATTTTCCATACTTTTCGTTTCTTGAAACTCACTTCGATCAGCCTTGGCCTTTGCACCGCGATTTCCACGATGGCGGTGGCGAGCGAATCTGAGGGCCTCGACTATGGTTTCTGGGTTGATTGGTCGAGTCGCCACACTTCGAGGGGGCGTGACTATCTGGATGGGAGCGGTGCCTTTTCGCAGGGAATCTATGTGGGGGTTGGGCATTTTGGATTTGAGTTGGATCGAAGTGGGGCGATGGAGGACGGCACGAAGGAGCTTAATTTTGATCTCTATTACTTTCGTGAGTTTGATCGTTTTTCGTTTCATGGCGCTTCCGAGTATAGCGATTGGACGAGCACTGATTTTCAAGTGGGGGGGAGTAGTCTTTCATTTGGCGGGACTTACTTTGATCTTCCGGCAGGTCTTTGGGTCGCGGGTGATGTGGAATACTCGATTGATCGGAATGGTTTCTTTTCTGAAGTCTCACTTGGGGCAGACATCGAGCCATACGATTGGTTGACGCTCACACCATCTTTGAGTGTTGGCTTTAATAATGGATACCTTGAGAATGGGCATGATGGTTTGAATCATGCGGTAGCGAATCTCTCGGCTGATTTTATGCTGAGTGATCATTTCAAAGTGACGGCTTCGGCGGCTTACAATTGGGCCATCACCCGAGAGTCAGATTTTGTGAGATACTCTAACGATGCCATCTTGCGCGACTTTTTTTGGACAGGACTCTCGGTGTCAGTATGGAGGGATCGGGAGCGACGCTCGGAACGGTCCGCTTCGTTGCAAGAGCGTTGCGAGGTGACTTTTGGGACCTCGGCGTGGGCGACGGCTTTGAGCGGGGCGATTTCGATTGGAGACGATAGCCCCGGGGCAGTTCAAGAAATTGATGACGCCTATAACCAAGTTCACACTGGTCTTTCGATTGAGGTCAGTCGTGGACGTTGGAGTCTTCTCGTTGATGGCAGCTACGCGAGCTTTGGGGCTGAAGTCGAACCTCTGTTGTCTATTTTTGCTCCGACTCCGGTTGATGTCCAATTAGCGAGTGTTGATCTGGCTGCTGGGTATCGGGTCATCGACAGCGACAGTGCAAGTGTCGATGTTTTGGCGGGCCTTCGTTACAATCACTTGAAAACCGAGTATGAGTTTGGCAGCCCAGAGAGCAGTGAGTTGAACTGGATTGATCCTTCGATTGGAGTGCGGGCCCGGATGAAGCTTCGGGAGAATCTAGAGTTCTCGACGCGTGCGGAATTCGGAGGTTTTGAAGTTGGTTCGGATCAATATTGGCAAATCGATATCGGTCTAGGGTACCAGTTGACTGATCATCTCTCGGTGGAATTGCGCTATCAGCATCTCGAGCTTGATTACACGCAACACGACAACGATGTGAATTTCACCTTTAAGGGGCCGAAGATTGGCGCAAGTTATCGATTCTAAATTCGCAAATGAAGCCGTGGCCTAATTCTCCTTCTTACGAGGTCATCCATCTCTGGATGTGTCGGGATCTGTTGTCTCCTCGCGTGGATGAAGCATTGGAATTACTCGCTCCTGAGGAACAGGAGCGAGCCTTGGGCTTTCGCTTCGAGGATGATCGGAGGCGTTATCTTGGAGGAGCTCTCCTTCAGCGGACTGTCCTAGGGCATTGCCTTTCTCGTCCCTCACTAGCCCTTTCGTTTATTCGAAACGAATGGGGTAAGCCTTCTCTGAATCAGGGGGATGATTCGGCGATACGGTTTAATTCATCCCGTTCCCACGAGGTTGCGATTCTGGCCGTCGGAGCTGAGAGCGAGGTCGGGGTGGATGTTGAGTATGAGCGTGACTTGGATTTGAGTATGAGGTGTCAATTCTCGAAGGCGGAGCGAGGCTTCATCGAGAACGCTCCATCCTTAACTCAGGCTTTTTTTGAGATTTGGGCTCGTAAAGAAGCTTATATTAAGGGGATTGGACGTGGGCTTTCTCATCCATTGGATCAATTTGATGTGAGTCCGTCTGGGGAGGGATTTGTGCACGATTGGTCTGAGGATTCTCCTTCCGAATCGTGGAGCGTGCGTTCGGTTGAATTGCCAATCACTGGCTACGCCGCTGCGATTGCGGCGCCGTATCAGTTTCTTAGGTTTGAGATCATCGAAGTTAGTTTTGACGAATTGCTGGCGAGTTTCGCATGAGGCATATTTTTCTCGATGACTGCAGTTCGAAGGCGCAATCAGCTTTCGAATTGGGGGTCTTTTGAATTCGCTGGATATCTCTTTTGTAGGAGTTAGAGGGAGATAAAAGGGACACTCTAAACCGGTAGAGACCTTTCTCATCAATCGAGCTTGCCCGTTTTTCCTATTTGTTTGCCAGTTCAATCTCGGGTGTTGCGGTTGGGTCAACAAAATGCGCTCCCTGCGAGTTGAACGCTGCTTTTCTAAATCCGCTGCGCATCCTGTCGGCTTCCGGGGCATCAAGTGCTTCAGCTATGATGATGCGGGATGGTCGACTTGCGCGGCTTTACTGGGTCACGAAACTAGTCCGCAGAATTTACCGGAAAGGTTGGAGACCGCGATCGATTATGTCTCGGGGAAATCGACCTACTACTTCCACCATCGCTTTCAATTTTTGGGGGATCCGGCGAGGGCTGAATTGCATTTACGGACGGTGGTCGATGATGGAGCGGTCTTTTATTTGAACGGGGTGGAGTTTAACCCCCTTTCGCCCCCTCCGCTCCGGTCCAAAGGCGCCTTCAAGGCCTTCCCGCCAAAAGAAAATTCCTAGCAGTATAATAGAAATTTCCGATGACCACACTTGAATTAAGGCACTAATAATCACGGAACTTTCAAGAGCACCGTTGGATATCTTGTCATTTTAGCAGGACGATCAATAGTGCTTGGCACGGAAACTGCCGGACCAGCTGGTTCGAATGTAACAAAAATGTCACTTACACGATTCTCCTCGTGCTAATTGACTCCAGGCGTGGCGAAGCGAACCCGTAAGACCCTCCAAAGCCGAAGGAGATCGATCCGCCGACAATCAAATCTCACTCCCAAGCTATTTGACAAATCAAGGTTCTCTAATCTTGGAAATTGCGCAGACTTTTCGCGCATGAAAATCGCCTCATATCGAACCATCTTTGAAGATGGTCCAGAGGCCAAAGAGGAAGACAAGTTGTTTTTTGATCGGTGTCGTTGCCATTGGATCTCGCGAAGACACCTACAAGGCCGTAAATAAAGTTTCTTTCTGCCTGCCCAAAGCCGCCTTTATGTAGTAGCTTCATCTTTAAGTTTATGGGATTTTGTGCCACATCAGCTTCGCCTGAGAAGTGCGACTCCACCGAAGAAAATGGCGTCAGGAAACTTCTTGAAGACGCTCAAGAAAAAAACTTTCGCCCCCCTCCCCTCCCCTCCGGTCCAAAGGCGCCTTCAAGGCCCTCCCGCCAAAAGAAAATTCCTAGCAGTCCCAAAATCCCGTTTGCGATGACCCCATGAGCTTCTTTCGTAAAGGCCGCTTGCCATCCACTGGCCTCGCTGCAGTCCTTTGCTTCTGTCAATTTCAAGAGGCGTTTGCTGAAGTCGTCATCAACGAAATCGGCGTCGCGGGCAGCGACCGTCTGCTGCGATCGCATCCGGATGGCCGTCCACGGTTGGGCTGGGGAGCGAGTTGGTGCGAGTTCGAGTTCGATGACTCTGATTGGACAACGGGCGTGTCACCATTCGGGTATGGCACCGATGGAATCGCCACTGATCTGGAGGACCAAATGCTCGGTCGAACGCCGTCTGTTTATTTGAGAAAAATCTTCACCGTCTCCGCAGACGACGCGGCCAGGGCAGAGCCCTTCAACCTAACCGCGCAGGCAGACAGTGGCTTCGTCGCCTTTATCAACGGTCATGAAATCGCTCGCGCAAATCTCGGACGGCCAAACAGCTTTGTTTTCCACGTTCAGTCGACCTTCTCCAGCGCGGAGTCGGACGAGACGCTCAACTACGACTCGGTGGTCCTGGCGAGCGATGTTTTGCGGCCAGGAGAAAACGTCTTCGCCGTCCAGGTCCAGAACACGGTCCCCTCGCAGATCAACGAACGTGACACCACGCTCGACCAAAGCCTCAAATTCGAGGCCTCGCTTGCCGTTGGCCTCCCCGATAACGAGTCTTCCACTCCGATTGAACTCACGAATGAGGACTGGAAGTACCGCTTGGGCCATGCTGAGCCGTCAGGTGGTGTTGTGGATTGGGTACACGCCACTCATCCTGATGTGGAAGGCGGGTTTTCCGATTGGATCGAGCTGTATAACAATGGCGCTGATGAGGTGGCTCTCGCGGACTGGCACCTGACTGATGATCAAGACCTGCCCGATCAATGGACCTTTCCTGACAATACCACCATACCGGCCGGCGGTTATCTTCTCGTGCTTGCCGACGGGAGCACCGAAGTGCCTGGAGACTATCTTCATACAAGCTTCGCACTTTCCTCAAACGGCGAGTTTCTCGGGCTGAGCAATGCGAGTGGAGCATTTGTCAGTCAATTTGATGACGGCTTTCCTAAGCAATATCCATTCCAATCCTACGGACTGAGCGCTGGCGGTGACGGCAACTATACCTTCTTTGAATCGCCGAGTCCCGGCGTGGCCAACACCGGCGTTGAGCTCGTGGGAGCAGTGAAGAAGCCAAACTTCGCGCCCGCCGGTGGCGTCTACGATGAGACGGTGGAGTTGACCATCACAAGCACCACTGACGACGCGTTGATCCGCTACACCGTGGACGGGAGCGAACCAAGCGAGGTTAACGGCACGGTTTACGAACGCCCTATTTCGATCGAATCCATCGATGACAGGACCGGCACGCCGGTCCGCGCTCGGGCGTTTAAGGAAGGCATGATCACCTCAGCCGACGGCACCCAAACCTACTTGGTTGGAGTTGATGATGTTTTCAAAACGATCCCGACGGTCAGCTTGGTGGCCGACAGCGGCAAGGCCTTTTTTAAACCTCATGGGATCATGTCTATCGAAGGGCGCAATGTCCCAAGGAATGTCCTGGAATATTATATGCCCGCTATGCACGGTCGTTCCTTTGAGAGGAAAATATCCATGGAGGTGATCTACCCTGACGATGGCACCAACGTTCAGATCGAAGGTGGCCTTCGGATCTCGGCGAGTCAGTTCTCACGTGGTAACTTCTTCTTGCGAAGGACAGACGAGAGCCCTTGGGAAAGCAGACCCGCCGACAAGCCATCTTTCAATTTATTCTTCCGCAATGATTACGGCGATGACACCTTGAACTTTCCGCTGGTCGAGAACTATCCCGTCAGGCGGTTCCGACAATTTCGACTCCGGGCTGGCAAGAACGACATTACTAATCCCTTCGTCATCGACGAACTGGTCCGCCGAGTCTTCACTGATACGGGACAACTCGGTTCCGTCGGCATCCAGAATGCGCTCTTCGTGAATGGTTCCTACAAGGGCTACTACAACACCGTCGCGCGCTTGCGTGAAGAGCTGTTTCAGGATCTAAATGGCAGCAATCAACCCTGGCAAGTGAAACACATTGACGTGTGGGCCGATGGGTCTCCCTTTGACGATGCCCTCAAAGACACGCCGGAGTGGGACCATCTGGAGAATTTGTTAGGCAAAGATCTCAGAATCCTGGAGAATTACGAAGCAGTCATAGAAGAGTTGGATCCAATCAATTTCGCTGATTACTTCATCGTCAATCTCTACGGCGCGACAGAGGACTGGCCCCAAAACAATTTAGTCATCGCGCGCGAACTCTCCGAATCCGGCAGGTGGCGGGCTTACATCTGGGATGCCGAAGTCTCTTTCGGTGTCCAAAGCAGTCACTCGCTTACCTACGACTCCATCCTAACCGACTTGAGAAACTTGAGCGCCGCGCCGAGTAACGATCTCGCCACGGTGTGGCGTGGCCTCAGCAGAAGCCCAGAGTGGAGGCTGCTTTTTGCCGATCGCTTGCAGAGACATTTCTTCACCCCCGGCGGAGCGCTCACCAAAGAGAATCTGACTCGGCGTCTCGAAGAGTTGGCGGATGAAATCGCCCCATTGTTGGCGTTCGCTGGACTAGCCATCGATACTAGCGAGGTCGCGGAGTGGATCGAAGGGCGTGAAGATGTCCTGTTCACTCCCCGCAGGCACTGGGAGCGATACAAGCTTTGGGGCGAGGCGGAAGTGCCCGTTTTCTCGCCCTCCGGCGGAGCCGTCGAGGCGGGCACAACGGTGAAAATCTCCGTCGACACCCCGGACGAGGGAAGTTTCATCCACTACACCACGGATGGCTCCGACCCGCGACTACCCGGAGGCACGCCCAACCCAGATGCCATCCTGGTTGATCTTGAAGCCGACACTGACGTTGTCATCGATGCGACCACGACGATCAAGTCACGCGTGCAGATCAAGACTCCTGATGACAGCACTTGGGGTGCCCTGCGAGAGTCTACATTCCGAGTCGACTTCGAACCTGCCGGGTCTGGAAACTTTCTCATCTCTGAACTCATGATCGATCCTGAAGGGCCGAACGAAACCGAGAAGGCCGCTGGTTTCTCCAGCGCCAACTTTGAATACATCGAGTTTTACAACCCAAGCGACGTCACTATTGATCTGGCGCACCTGCGATACACGACAGGGATCGATTACATATTCGGCGAAGGAGACATCACGACCCTCGGACCTAAAGCATATGGTGTGATCGTCAATGACCGCGCCGCTTTTGCCCTGCGCTACGACGAAGGCTTGCCGATTCTTGGTGATTACAGCAAGAAACTCAGTAACAGTGGCGAACAGCTCGAGATCTCCAATGGTAGGTTCGAGCCGATTGTCAGTGTGAGTTATAGCAATGAGGCCCCGTGGCCGTCCAATCCCAATGACGAAGGCAACTCATTGGTCTTCGCCAACCTTGTTGCTGGAACCGATCCCAACGATCCCGCCAACTGGAAGGCTAGCACCGTTAAGGGTGGCACTCCTGGCCGCGCAGCCGGTGCTGGACCGCTGTCCTCCCGTGCCTATGACGTCTGGAAAGCTGCGCAGTTCACCGCGGCTGAGTTAACCGATGAAGCCATTTCCGGACTCGCTGCAGACCCTGACCGTGACGGCGATAGCAACCTTGTTGAATTCGCCTTCGTCACGAACCCGAAGGATGCAAGCTCCTCCGTGGCCATCGAGGCCGAAGTGCGTGCTCTCAACATCGACGGGAACCTCGGTGATTACCTCACACTCACACTCACACAACGGACCGGCGCTGCCGTTCGCTACACGCTTGAACGCACCAGCAACCTTCAAACCTGGCAACTCGTGCCCGGCGTCGACCTCGTCGAGATCGATTCCCAACCCGGGGGCAAAGAACTGAGAACCGTCACCTATCGGACTTCATCGACTGAAGGTGTCAGCCAATCCTACGTGCGGTGGCGAGTGGAACTCACGAAACCCTAGCAGCGTGAAAGTGGTAATTTTACAGCAAAAGGCTAACGAAGACACATGATAGCTCTTCGGCACCACGTGATACCCCAAATAGGTCACTACAACTGATTCCCTTGCCCGCCGAAAAATCCTCACGACGCTTCATCTTCCAGCTCGGCTCCACTTTGAAACAACCCCCTTTCGCCCCCCTCCTCTCCGGTCCAAAGCCGCCTTCAAGGCCCTCCCACCAAAAGCAAATTCCTAGCAGATAACAGGGGCGAAAATGAAAATCGAAATTTAATTTAAAGAGTCTTAAGCAAGACGGATCCTAATCTCCTCCAGACAAATCCCAGCACCGGATCTCTTTGTCGTTGCGGCAGTATACTCGCTTATTGGCTAGAGCGGGATGCGACCAAACTAAGAGACGGCCTGAAACAGTGTGCGTGGGATCAATGATATGCATGCGAGACACCTCGTGATATTCCTTCGGTGACAGCTCTGCCACGATCATCTCACCGTGGTCGTTGAAAATGAGGGTCCGCCCTGAAGGTTCATGATGTACGGTAAAGGCTTGTAACCATGGTCCCCGTCCCGACCCATCAGCCTTACGAAGCGGCTCCTCGGCAGCCCAAACTCGTCTACCAGTTTCTATCTCGACGCAACGAAAGAGGCCCTTACGCCCACCTGAATAAACGAAGCCGTCCCGCACATAGGCAGTGTTCATTACACCTGCCACTCCCTTACGCAGGTCTCGGCCCCAAGCCATCTTTGCAGACCTCCCTTCCATATCCACCCGGATCGCAGCGGACTTTCCGTTGAAGCCCATAACATACACGAGGTCCTTCCAGACACGGGGAGCTCCAACTGCCATTCCATATTCAGGTTTGAATTCCACAGACCAAAATACTTCACCAGTTTTGGGATCTAATCCGTTCACGTTTTCAGCATCCCATACTAAGAGCTGTCGATGCCCGTTCACTGTCTCGATCACGGGCGTGCTATAACCAGGGGATCGAGCATTCAGCGCTTTCCACTTCTCCTCTCCGGTCTTCTTATCAAAGGCTACTACTGTACTATTCTCACCCCCAACAATGCAAATAAGGAGTCCCCCATCTACGAGCGGGTGAGCTGAAGTTCCCCAAAGCGGGGTCTCAAACTTATATTCGCTGATAAGATTCTTCCTCCAAATCGGCATTCCGTGGTCAGCATCATAAGCATGCAGCGCCCCTTCCGCACCGAGTGTATACACCATCCCATCATCAACTAGTGGCGTAGTGCGAGGACCGATAGCGTAGGGAAAGACGCTCGTGTAGTTGGCTTCGTAAACGTCGCTCCACAATACTTCGCCACTCTCCTCGTCGAGACAAACAATTCGTTCCGTTCCGGGAATCGTAGCCCGCACGAAATTGACATTGATTCCTGGCTTCAAGTCTTTCGGTTTGTAAGGTTTTGCTTGTCGGTCCATTACAAAAACGCGCCCGTTGGCCACCGCCGGTCCGGAATAACCACTCCCCAACGGTGTCGACCAAAGGAGCTTTGGCTGACGCTTCGAAAATTCAAGTTCTACTCCCTCCTCCCGCCAGATCGCATCACGCTGCGGGCCGAGATATTGTGGCCAATCGTTAACGGTGAGCGGATCGGTCAAATTCTCTTCGTCTCCGAAGGCCAATCCTACCGACACTATCAAGAATAGAGTGGAAATCCGAGCTGAAGAGAGACAACCAAAGATGGTTTTATGGGCGATTAAATAGGTTCGATTCATAGGCGTATCATATCTCTTTTTTTGAGATCACCGTTAATGTTAGGATCTTGCTTGTGGTGAAAAAGAGTGAAAAGGAAAATCGATATGCCCAATATCCTATTCTCATACGACCATTTTTTTGGGTAACTCGAAGAGTAGCGATCAGAATACAAGACGCACAAATCGGCATATCTTTTTCCTTCCTAGCCTACAAAATTTCCCTAGTAGTTTAGAATCCAATACCAATTGACTATCTGATCCTCAGCTTTTCTCCTCTGCAAGAACCTTGCCAGCCTTAACTTCTTTAAATCTAACGCTTGGTTTTTTTGCCGTTCAGATCTTTGATTGAAATCCAGTGCTCTGTTCCATCTCTCAGTAATACTTTAAGCTCAGTTGCCGAAAGGGCCTCAACAGTTTGGATCATTGAAGCCTCTTCTTTCTCAAACGGCTCTATAACAGTGAGAAATTGAGCCGATTCCCCTTTACTATGTGCGCCATAAGTATGCCGTTGATATTTCGAGACTTGGCCGTGAGGATAATCTACGCCAAATTCAACGCTCAAACTTTTAGCGTTTAAATCCGTCAAATCGATCCGGACTTCACCTTTGCCATTTGGTTGGGCGGGTGAGGAAGCGCAGGGGCATTACATCATTGCCTGTAAGGATGGTGGGGCTCTCCAGGTGGGAGAAACAGGCTTCCTTCCCAATACGGGGATTCTTGCTATTAAACTGGATCGGGAGGGTAATCTCAAGTGGCGTCAGGAATATTCCAATCGATCCACTGGAGCGTCCGGTCATGGAACCTACAACCTTGGAAATTCCGTGATCGAAGTTGAGGACGGCTACTGGATCGCGGGAGCGATCAATCGTAACAGCGCAGCTCTGAAGATTAAAAAAGATACGGGGGAAGCCGAGTTCGTGAGCATTCATAGTAACGGTGGTTATGATGCCTACGAGCACCTAGTAGAGACCAATGGAGGTCTGGTTGCCGTTGGCTATACAAATGCTTGGGATCGCGAGAACACTTTTTTTGCGGAGGGGCGGGGCTATCTGGCATTTCTTGATCCGGAGGGAAGCAAGACAGGGGGCAGAAGTCTTCGAGAAGATCTCGCGCAGGCCTACCGGATTGCGAAGCATGGACAGTCCTTGATTGTGTCAGGCCTAGTTTAGAATAAAGATGACAACCTAGACTTTGGATTACTCAAGCTCAACGCTGATGGCAGCCGGGTGTGGAGCCGCCTTTACGGGGGAAACCGCGACGATCATTGTTTCGGGATGGATCTGGGAGCTGATGGTTCAATCTTTCTTACCAGACATACCCTTTCCGGGACAAGTAATTGGCAGACCTATACAATAAAACTTAATCACGACGGGATTCTTCAGTGGGAGATGAAGAGAGCAAATCCCCGCGGCTTCGATCCTCGCTATATTCATGATGAGGCATGGGGTATTCGCGCCACTCCGGATGGAGGATGTATCATCACTGCGGGAACGGGAGATGAATATAGAAGCTACTCAGAGACCATTGGCTCGGATATATCCGATCAATGGGAAGTATATGCAATCAAGTATGGGGCAGAGGGCACCCTTGAATGGGAGGCTACATACGAGGCAGAGGAAGGAGACTGGGCTGGTAAGGACCTCGCCTTAACCCAAGACGGAGGGGTCATTATTGCTGTCGATAGTTCTGAGTTCGGCTTTCTCAAGTTACCCTCTTTTAAGGTAACAACCCCATCAATTACAAATGACCGGTGAAAGAAGGGCTCACTATGGATCCTTCATCCATTAGTTCCACCGCCAGAACAAAGACGACGCTTCATCTTCCAGCTCGGCTCCACTTTGAAACAACTCCCTTTCGCCCCCCTCCGTTCGCTCCCCTCCGCTCCGGTCCAAAGGCGGCTTCAAGGCCCTCCCGCCAAAGGCAAATTCCTAGCAGTTCACAACTTATCCCTCGCCAAATTTCTTTAATTTTGTTTCTACTACTGACCTTTCCATGAAAGTTATTCAACCTTTGGCCCTTCTTTTTTCCCTCGCCGCCCTTGCCATTTCCCTTATCCGGCAACCCGAAACTTTACCTGAAAAAACCTCTCTATCAACCGATCGGCACGAAGCTAGAATCCGCTCCCTCGAGAACGAACTCGCCCAACTCGCCAACGCGACAAGGCAACCCGTCAACGAATTTCAAGATCCTCTCACGAACCAGTCTGACTCCGATTTACCACTCGATTCCGTAGGTAAGACTCCAACCAAACTCGAACAACAGCTCCGTGACCTTGGTGTTCTCGAGCACTTCCAGAAACAAAAAGTGAAGCTAGCAGAAGCCCGTTCCATCGTCCTAGACGCCGAGCGCGACCAGTGGGAAAGAGTCAAAACTCTCTCTTTGCTTAGGGACGGCGGAGAAATAGACGATGAAATCGTTTCCTCCATGATGCCTCTCTGGACAACTTCCCTTGAAGACCCGAAGGGCGGACAGCTTCGCTGGCAGCTCCTCGAAAATCTACGCGGGACTACCAATGGAGAATTCCGGACCAACATTCTTGAGTGGATCGGTGAAGAAGAATCTTCGAAAATGCGCGGCCAAGCGCTCGAAACTCTGGCGCCCATGGCTAGTAATCCCAACGTTACCGAATGGCTCGAATACCTCGCCGAAAACGACTCTGAACCACGAATCCAAGAACGCGCACTTGGGATTCTCGTAAACAACAACGAAGATAAGTAGGGACAAAACTCTCGGCCCTCCCTATCTTTTCCAAACTCGAACGTAAGACGGATATCACTCGCCCGCCTTCGCGGTGATCTTCATGTGGAAGACTTTGTTGTGCTCCCCCTTGCGCTTACCGAGGCGCATGAGACCTTCTCAACAAGGCACCCAACTCTCATGGTCGCTAATGCGACAAACACCAGAATTCCCAAGGGTCGCTTGATTTTCAGCGATCAGGACACGCTCCGTTTCCCGCATCACCTGCAGGGTTTCCGGATTGACCTGCGCAATAAAAAGAGGAGCGCGATGCCGCCTTTGCAGCGTGAAATACCGAGTCCGGTAGTGGTCGAGCACTACAATTACGTTCACCATAAACGAGCTCCCAGGACGTTTCGACTTCACGCGGTATCGAAGGCGGTCAGAGTAAAATTGGCTCCACTACCAGACCCTCCATCAACGCGGCTGCCTCTCGACGTCTTGTAACTCAGGTCACAAAAAACGGCAGGGCCGCCCTGAGGACGACCCTGCCGAAATTCTTGTCTGGCGGGAGCGCGCTGCTTTTCAATTCAGAAAAACACGCGACCCGGAACCGAGTCTTTCTAGTTCTTGCGAACGTAGAAGAAGAGTTTATCTACATCACCCAGAAGGTCAGATGGAATAATATAGCTCGTATTCTCTCCCCCGGTAGGGACTGTATCATCGACCTCCGACCACTCGTCCAGTGGAAGTGAAAGATCATCGGACGAAAATACCGCGTAGGATGTTCCTTGAGATTTTCTCGAATTCCAAGTCAGTGAGACGTCCCCATTTCTAGCGACCGCGATATCGGTAATCGTAAGTACCCTTGCACCTCCGCCGAGCAAGACTTCGATACTGACACCGTCGCCCTCGTCCCAAATTTCGGCGATCTCGTCGGCCGACAAGGCGCGAGCCCAGATGGCAACATCGTCGATCTTGCCATTCCAGCCACGACCGAGCGGCATCTGGATTATCTCCGATACGCATCCGGTTGCCGCGATCTTCGAGAACCGCCCCTTCGTT
This sequence comes from Akkermansiaceae bacterium, assembly GCA_905182405.1. GTDB lineage: Bacteria > Verrucomicrobiota > Verrucomicrobiia > Verrucomicrobiales > Akkermansiaceae > SW10. The sequence goes on from CAJJBQ010000002.1 coordinate 828,811, forward strand.
GGTGCCGACTTCGACACCGTCGATATACAGGCTTACGATGCCTGTGGCACCATCGGTGACGCCCACCACGTGGTGCCAGGTCTCCGGATCGGTGCCGATCATGATCGGGGTACCGTGGGATGAGGTCTCACCGGTGCCGCCCACCCAAGCAAATTCGGGTGGCTCATCGCCACCGCGGCGATGCATGCGCCAAGCATTGCCCTCACCCTTGGCGATCAGGCACTGCCAGCTCGTATCGATCGCTGCAGCAGTGCACCACACTGAGACGGTCATACTGCCCCCCGTGAAGTCAAACTCAGATTCATCACCACCGCTGATAAGAACGTTCTGCGATCCATTAAGGTTGATCGCGTTATCGAACTTGCCTGCTTCAAACGGGATCACACCCCCGTCTTCAGTTCCATGGTTGTCATCGGCAGCGTCCAGTAAATCGGCGTCGAGCGGCCAGTAAGAAACCAGGCCGAAGGCAATGCCTTCGCCGCCGGATAAAGGATCGTCGTCAACCCCATCAGGAACGGTGTCGCCGTCTGTGTCCGGATCGAATGGATCTGCGCCGGCAACGAGTTCGTCGCCGTCGTTGAGGCCGTCGTCATCAGTGTCGGCATCGAGTGGATCGGTTCCCGTCATTGTCGCACTGACGAAAGTGCCGCCGCCGTCCTCGACACTGTCGGAAAGACCATCCATGTCCGTATCCTGCTCGTTCGGATCCGTCCCGCGCTGGCATTCTTCCAAATTTAAGGAGCCATCGTTGTCTGCGTCCTCAGCCGCATCAGCTGCAAGGAGCGGATTGTGGCCGCTATCAACCTCATACCCGTCGCTCATTTCGTCGTTGTCAGTATCGGGATCGAGCGGCAGCGTACTGGCAGCGATCTCGGCGCCGTCATTGAGGCCGTCGTCATCGGAATCCGCATCATTCGGGTCCGTGCCGTGGGTATTCGCCTCGGCACCGTCGGTCAGATCATCGTTGTCGCTGTCGGCATCCGATGGGGTCGGTGGGATTATCACCGCCGTTCCACTCCTCGAGATTGGTGAGTCCATCGTTATCAGGATTCCCGGCAGAGTCATCGATGGCGGGATTGAGGCCATTCGCAACTTCCCAACCGTCGTCCATACCATCGCCGGCCCCACCGTTCTCATTATCATCGCCAGTTTCGCGAAAAGGATCGAGAACCTCCAAAATCTGTTGCGCCGTGAGAACTTCATCATAAATCTTCACCTCGTCGATCGCTCCATTGAAGCTCTGTCCGGCAGGATCAGCAGCATCACGGCCATGACCGCCGATGATCACATCCATGGCGTGCCCCGTCATCGTGCTACCAGCATCACGCGCAGACTCTACTCCGTTCAAGTAGACCACCTTGTCGGTCCCATCATACTGAAACGCAAGGTGGGTCCATTCACCAACCGGCACGACGCCCGCATCACCAATATCATTACCCCAGCCACCATAGTGGGCGTTACTTTCGCTATCATCACGGATCCCATGGTGAAGCATGGCTGCGTTTCCGGGGCCGTCTTCTTGTCCGAAGATCATGTGGTCCACATTGCCCGATGAGCCATCCCACTTAACCCATGCCATCGCGGTATAGACTTCACTACCGTCTCCACCGCCCAAGCCGAGGACGGTTCCAGTGAAGCCAGTCTGAATATAGGCATCGTTGGCTCCGGTGCGGTTTCCGTAGAATGCGGTCCCGAACGATGGCTCCTTACTTTCTCCGTAAGTGACACCCCCAGAAATTGTTCCAGCAGTCTGAAGGGTTCCGGCATTCTCAACATTCACCCCGTCTTCCACATCAAATGAATAATAGAGAAGAGGGTCGGGAAGCTGCTGACTGAAGGCCGTGAGCGCCATCGCCGAAAAGACCGCGAGGCCCGAAGCGATAAATTTAGAATGAGGATCTATTACTGGTTTCATATGTTAATTGTGTGCGTGTGTATGTTGGTGCGCGCATCTCCCCCGCCATCAGTCAAAAGTAAGGGAATACCTCGCATCTGTCATAAAACACCGATGCATTATCAACATCGGAGATGTCTGACACCCTATACAAACTAGAGCATGGCTCCAGAAAGAAATTGAATCACCCCCCCCTTCGCCCCCCTCCGCTCCGGTCCGGTCCGGTCCAAAGGCACCTTCAAGGCCCTCCCGCCAAAAGCAAATTCCTAGCAGTAATGGAAGGGGTTTCATGACTCGGGTTTTGGGTTAAAGGGTGAAGGGATTATTGAAAAGGGAATGGATCGAAGGGGCACGAAAAAACATCAATCCATCGGGCGGAACCTTTTTCGAACATCCGATGAACTACCTTAGGTTTTCGAAGGGCTCGGCATTCGTTTTGGGAATCCATTCGGCATGCTCTTCCATGACCTTCTTGTATTGTGGTTCATCCGCCAGGTTTTTCCATTCGTTGGGATCTCGCTTGTGATCGTAAAGCTCTTCCGTTCCGTCCGCATAACGAACATAGCGCCAGCGTTCCGTCCGTACCGCATGGTTACCGAACCCGTAGGTCATGAGAGCCGGTCTTGGGATTGCCCGGGCCGGGTCGCTCACCTGATCCGCAATACTGATTCCATCATTTGCGGAGTTGGCAGGCAAACCGCACAATTCAAGCAAGGTCGGATACATGCTTGTAAGATCAACCGGACTGGAGCACACCATGCCCGCGCTCTTGGGCTTTCTCGGATCAACGATGATCAAAGGAATATGATTGGCCTTTTCCCAAAGAGCGAACTTCTCAATATGCTCCTTCTCCCCGAGATGGAACCCATGATCGGACCAAAGAACGATGATCGTGTTCCCTGCCTGCCCGCTCCGGTCAAGGGCCTCGATCAACCGGCCGACTGAGGCATCGCCGAAGGTGCAGCATGCGGCATAGGCCTTCACGAATCTACGGTAGGAACCGGGTTGCTTTTCCTCCAAGCTTTCCATCCCTTTCCAAAACCACTTCTTTGCATTCATCAGCTTGCTTGCTCCCGCAGGCAAATCGTCCCAATCGTCCTTTTTGAGAAGGGGCATGTCGACCCCACCTTCATAGAGGGCATGGTACTTGGGCGGAGCGAAGAAGGGGGAATGGGGCTTGAAGATTCCGCAGGCCAAAAAGAAGGGCTTGCCCTGTTTGCGGGCAAGGGCCTCCTCAGCATAGCTCACCGATTTAAAATCGATGGTCTTGCTCTCTTCTTCATCTTTCGGCCAAGGCCCCCAGTCGGTGTTACGCGAACCATATCTCTTGGCCCCGTTCAGCTTGGCCACGGGCATAAATTGAGAATCCATCTTACGGAACTTGTCCCAGGCCTTGGGGTCGTTGAACTCTCCGTTCCCATGATGATGATACACCTTTCCATAGCCCTCCGTATGGTAACCGTAGCTACGGAAGTACTCGGGTAAGGTAGCGACCTCACGGCAGGCCTTTCTCCAGTTCGTCTTGTTGCCATATACGCCGCTTAGGTGGGGGCGCTTGCCGGTTAGGACGGAGGCCCGGGAAGGGTTACAGGCAGGTGACGAGCAGTAGGCCCGGGAAAAGAACACCCCCCGTTTAGCCAGTTTTTCGAGGTTCGGGGTCTTGAAGGGCCTGTCCTTGCCAAAAAGAGTAATGCCGTCGTTCATGTCGTCGATGGCGATAAAGAGGACGTTCGGTTTTCGAACCTCCTTGGCTTGAAGGAACGCACTGAGCACAAACATGAGAAGGACGGTAAGTTCTTCATGGCTTTGAGGTATCTGGGGGAAGCGCCCCGCGCCAACCATTGGCTAGAACTTCGGCCAATTTGGCAACGGTCTCCTTGTTCTGCTCGAGGCCGCCGAGGTTCTTCATCTCCTGCGGATCCTTCCGGTGGTCGTAGAGTTCGCGATGCAAAACCTTTCCATCCAATCCCTCGCGCCACTCGACGTAACGATGGGTATCCGTACGGACGGCATAGCCCATGACGTCCCCCGATCCGCGATGCCGGTGAGACTTCAACGAACGGGGATACTGGGTAAAGGCAGCATTTTTCCAAATCAGCCCAGGATTTTCCATCAAGGGCGTCAGGCTTATTCCCTCCAGGCCGGCCGGTGCCTTCAGCCCGCAAAGTCGGACCAAGGTAGGATAAACGTCCACCAATTCGACCAAGGCCCCGGATCTTTTGCCCGCTTTGATTTTTTCGGGATAGCGCAAGAGCAAGGGGACCCGGGCGGACAGCTCGTAGTTATTGGCCTTGGTCCACAAGCCCTGTTCCCCCAAATGAAAACCATGATCCCCCCATAGACAAACGACCGTATTTTCAGCAAGGCCGGAAGCTTCCAATTGCTTGAGGAGGCGTCCGACCAAGGCGTCGACGTAGCTCACGCAGGCATAGTAACCATGCCTGAGCTCCCTGATCTTTTTTTCGCTCAACTTACCGTCTTGCGGAACGTCGGTGTATCCTTCCAGTTCTCTCCAACTTCGGGTCGCCAACTCGGGGGCCCCCTCGGGATGTCCGGGGTTTGCCGGGAAGGGAATCTTCTCCCGGTCGTAAAGGTCCCAATATTTCTTCGGGGCGCAAAAGGGAAGGTGTGGCTTCTTGAACCCAACCGCCAGAAAGAAGGGGGAGGAATTTTCACCATGTTGCCTCAAGGCTTTTTCTGCCTCCTCGCAGATCAGACCATCCAGATAGGTCCCGTCGGGCACCTCCGCGCTTTCCGATGCGCTTCTCTTCAATCCCTTACCCTTGAGGTTCCTTGCGGTCGCATAGCGGAATCTCGGATCGCGGTTTACCTCATGGACAGGATCGACGCTCCAGGAGACCGGATCCTTGGAAGGGGAACCGCTCCCATGGAGAATCTTTCCGATCGACCGAGTATGGTAACCGTTTTGCTTGAAGAGCTGAGGAAGGGTGACCGCATCGGGAACGGCCTTCCTAAAATGAGTAACCAGGTCCCATACCCGGATCGAGTCCGGACGACGGCCGGTCATCAGCGAGAGACGGGATGGACTGCAAACGGCCAATTGACAATAGGCCCGCTCGAAAAGGATGCCCTCCCGGGCAAGCTTGTCCAAATTCGGAGTGACCGCGGTCTTGTCACCATAGCACCCCAAAGCCGGACGCAGATCATCGACCGCAACAAACAAGATGTTGGGTCGCTCGCTCGCCCACAAGGTCGCCGACAGGAAAATCGATAGGCTGTGAGCGGCGGTTTTTAGGAAGCCAATCATCGTAAGTTTTTACTCTGGTGTGCGCTGTGAAAAATTTGCGGCTTGGAATCAAGGGGAAGGCGAGCACGACCCCATACCCTTGATGATGAGAGTGTCGCGACCTCAGCTTTGGAATCAAGACAAAGCGGCCGTTCAAAGTGGGGGTGCAGCGCGACTGAGATTGCTCACAGTGGCATGCTTCGGATCAGCTCAAGCTCACCATCCCAGTGCTGTCACCGATGCGGTTGCGCTTGACTCCCATCACCTTGGCCATCGACCTCCAGAGATTGGCGATCGGCGTGCCTGCGGGTGACTTGAGATGGCGATCCGGTGTGATGGCGCCGCCGGCGCCTCCTGCGATCACGACCGGGAGGTCAGTGCAGATGTGCAGCGCTGCGTCGCTCAAGCCAGAGCCAAGCAGGAACATCGAGTTGTCTAACAAGGTGGTGCCGTCACCGTCTTCGACCGCATCCATCTTCGCTACGAGCCGGGCAAACTGCTCGACGTGAAAGCGGTCGAGGCGCTCGAGATCTTGCCGCACGTTCTCATTTCCCTGCCCGTGGGTCATGCCGTGATGTTGGATGGGCTTGTCAAACAGGCCGTGCACCATCAACGGCGTCCCCCAGCGTTCAGGCGAGCTCATGATGGAGGCGACTCGGGTGAGGTCGGTGCGCAGGGCGAGAATCATGAGATCGCCCATCACTTGGATAAACTCGTCGCGCGCCATCGCCTGCCACGGCCTGGTCGGCGGGGCGAGCTCGAGCTTGTCGAATTCCGCCTGGCGTTTGGTGACGCGTTCGATCTGGCGTTCGACGGTCCTGACACTTTCCAAATACTCGTCGAGCTTCTCCTGATCGCCGCGGCCGAGTTCGCGGTCAAGGGACTTAGCGTCATTCAGGACGACGTCGAGAACGCTACGGTGCGCGGCGTTTTCTCTGACTGAGAAAAGGCGGTCGAACACGCGCTGCGGGTCGCGCAGGGAGCGGGCGACGTGGCCGTGGCCATACCACGAAATGTTGTCGAAGTAGACCGATTCTCTGTTGTCCTCGTACGGGTTACAGCTGAGTTCGAGCGAGCGGAAAGCGGTGTGTTTGCCGGCCTCGGCGGCGATGATCTGATCGATGGTCGTCTTCAGTGGGTAGCCGGCGGGCGAGAGCTCGTCTGGTGCCGCGCTACTGAGCCAGCAGGCGCCGGCTTGCGCATGGCCATCGGTGCCGGCGACTTTGATGCGGTCGAGATTGGTGAACAGCGTGCACTTCTCTCGGACGGGTGCTAGCGGCTTGAGAGTTGGGCTCAGAGTGTAGCCTTTACCTTCGTCCTGCGGGTGCCACGAGCGTTGGACGACGCCGTTGGGAATGTAGAAAAATGCGGTACGGATCGGTGGCTTCGCTTCCAATTTTGCAGCCTGCCCACGGCCGCTCATGATCTCAAGGAAGGGCAGTGTTAATGTCGCCCCGGCTCCGCGGAGGACGGAGCGCCGGGATAGGTTTCTCAGTTTGGCCATTATTCAGATTCTAATGCGTTTGATCGGTGGAGGAAAGGGTAGCTTTTTGCGATTGCCCCGACAACGACCGAGAATTGCCCGCGCGCGTCGAGCACCTCGCGCAGGATGTCATCGACCGCCGGTTTGTCGGCCAGTTCGAGTTCGCGACCTAGTGCATACGATAACAGGTGCTCGCTGAAGGCGCGCATGAACCATTTGGGGTTGGCCAAAATTGCGTCCTTGAGCCCGACGGCGTCGTCGAACTTCTCCCGTCCGAAGAGCTGTCCGCTGGAGTCGATTGGTAGACCGGATGGGTATTTGTCGCGCCAGCGCCCGACGGCGTCGAAGTTTTCCAAGGCGAATCCGAGCGGGTCGATCTTCTGGTGACACGCGACGCAGCTCTGGTTGACTTGGTGTGCGATGAGGCGCTGCCGCAAGGTCTGACCGGAAGCCTCGATTTTGGCATCATCCGACTCGATCTCGGGAATGTTGTCGGGCGGCGGCGGCGGCGGTTTGTTGAAAATCACACCCGCGACCCAAGCGCCACGCGTGATGGGGGTGGTGCGCAGCGGCGAGGAGTTCATGGTCAAGGTAGCGGCACAGGTGATGACGCCGCCCTCGCGACGGTTGTTCACTGGGACCCGGTGGTAGACCACGCCCATGGTGCTGAAACGATTGGGATTTGCTTTACCTCTAAATGGAACACCTGGGGCATACCAAGATGACATGTCGCCTGTGCGGTAGGAGTAGTTCGAGTCTACCAGCAACATGATGGATCGGTCCTCGACCATGATGCTCTCGAACAACAGCAGAGGTTCGACCATTGTCTGGAGACCGAGTTTCCATTGTTCACATCCGATGCGGGCGTAGTAGGGCTCAAAGCGTTCGAAGTCGGGCACGGCGGTGATCAATCGATCGAGCCGCAGCCACTGGCGGGCAAAGTTTTCGGAAAGGGATTTCGACCGCCGGTCGAGCAGCATGCGCTCGACTTGCATGGAATAAATTTCTTGATCCGCGAGCGTGCCATCGCGCGCGGCGGCGAGCAGTTGTTCGTCCGGGATGCTACTCCAGAGGAAAAAGGAGAGGCGTCCCGCCAGCTCGTAGGGCGCGAGCGGTTTTGCCTCGTCCTGCTTTCGCTCAAGCAAATAGAGGAAGCGCGGGGAGGCTAAGATCGCAGCAACCGTGGTTTTCATGGCAGCGCTGAAGTCGCCGCGCTCCGCCTCGCGATCGAAGAGGCGCGCGTAGCGCTCGAGCGTTTCGGATTCGATGGGCTTGCGGAAGGCGCGCTCGAGGAAAGGTGCGAGACGTTCTCGTGCGGTCGCCGACCACTTGGCGAGATCGCTGCCCGCGCGGAAGAGCGTGCCCGTTCGCGCCGAGTATCTATCGAACTCTGGGCTCTCGACGACCGAGCGAGAGAGATTAAGAAAGCTCTCCATTAGGATGGGCGAGAAACCGAGTTCGTCTCCGCGGTTGTTGAAGCCGTGTTCGGACTGCAGGTCAATCGCGAACGGCACGACTCCGGTGAGAAGAGGCTGTTCAATCTGGTTTTTTCCGAGCGCGCGGTTCCCAAGATGGATTGAGTCGGGCAGGCTGCCAGACGCGGGATCGTAGTAGGCGCGATACGCCCGGATGGTCTTCTCGGGCAGCGGATAGATGTCGCCCTTGAGCTGGAGTAGGTCGCGCACCGCGTTGTTGTACTCATACCGGTTCATTCGCCGCATCACGATTGGCGGTAACGACTGTTCCTTCTGCAGGTGCTCGCCAAGGTAACCCGAAAACAGCGATACTAGCTTGGAATATTCTTTTTCATCGGGTTGCGTCTCGTCTTCCGGGGGCATCTCGCGAAATTCCAGCACGTCGTTCAACTGGCGTAGTAACTCGGGCTGAGCGAGAAAATCGTCTTTCGATTTCAGCCGCAATAGGTCGACTTTTCCTTTGATTTTTCCTTTCTCGCCATGGCAACGATAGCAATGCTCTGCTAGCAACGGCTGCAGGAATTCAAAGGTCGCGGTATGAAGCGCAGCCGGAGTATCCACGGCTGGCGGCAACACTTTTTCAGGCTCTGGCGGCGGGTCGAGCTCCATTACTTTGAGATAGTCGATTCCCAACAGGTAGCGATTGTCCTGGAAAGCTTTCGCTCTCGGATTCTTTCCAGTCAGCTCGCAACGCAGCTTCTGTTCGCCGGCAGCCAACTCCATCTCGCCCAGCTTGATCAGCTCCGTCGGTTCAACTTTGTGCCCGAACAGATCGACTCCCTTGCGCAGTTCCTTGCCGTTCACCCGAATCGTGAACACACCGTAGTCGACCGCCTTTGTCATCTTCAACGAGAGCGAGTAACGCCCGCCACGCTTGACGCTGAATTGTGTCTCCATCGCATGACCAGGCTCGCCGTGCCACAGCAGATGCGCGTCGCCGCTCCACCCACCCCCGAAGACCTTCATGTCTTGGCTCCGCGCGTCTTTTGCGAACGGCAACCACTCACCCTCGATGATTCCATCGCTCACCACTGCCGGCAACCGACCGCGCACGCTATGGTAGTCGGCACCCGCATGAAACGCCATGGCTATCATACAGAGGAGAATCCAAAACTTCACACCGGTGATTTTACCATCGATTAGTTCATCGGTAAAGCTCGTTGAGAAGCTCGAGGCGAGCGTGTAGAGCCAATGAGCAACCCCCTTTCTCCCCCCTCCGCTCCGGTCCGAAGGCGCCTTCAAGGCCCTCCCGCCAAAAGCAATTTCCTAGCAGTTAAATATGAATTGGATCAGGCGTCTCGTTCCACGAGACCAGTTGATCTAGAGAAACAAGTGTGTCAGCAGGCCAATCAGCCCGCCAAAGACACCACCCCAGACGACCAGCCAGCCAAGGTGTTTCTGAATCATGTCTTGCACAATGGTCTTCACCATCTGTGGCGTGAGTTCTTCGAGGCGACGATTGACGATGGCTTCCACCTTAGCGGTGACGTCTGCAGCATTGTTACCGTTGTCAGATTGCATGCTTTCTTGAATGGCATCCGTCAACTTGGGCGATTCAACAATGGCTGTCAGCTCATTGTTCATGTTCTCTTTAAAAGGCTCTTTGAGTGGGTCCAGGGCGGCCGCACCACCAAGCATGCCTAACATGCCACCCATCGGCGAAGCCATGACAGCATCGACGAGCGCACTGAACAGACGCTCATGATCGACCAAGGCGAGGATGGGCTCGGGCTTGAGTTGGATGCTGGTGTCATTGCTCTGAGTCTTGAAGAAGCTCTCCACGTTCTGCACGGTGAAGAACTCATTCATGATCAAATTGCGAATGCCGCCTTTGAATTCCTCGAAGCGGCTCGGCACCACACCAGAGCCATAGAGACCCGGTACTTTCTCGAACAGCATGTGAATGGCCAACCAATTCGTGATGGCACCAGACGCTGCGAACAGGCCAATGGCGCGTAAGGGTCCAGCTAGGGCATGATCACCCGGTAAGACGAAGCCAATGATGATGACGACGATGGATAGAAGATTGGTAGCTAGGCTCTTGTTCACTTCAGGGTTTGGATGACACAACACCTCTCAAGGTGCAAGATGAGTTTCGCCGCGAAATCCTGACATCGTGCTTAGATTGACCAAGCACGCAGTCTGGATACAGTAATCGGGTTATGAACATGCCCCGTATCTTCATTCTTGCTGGGCTTCTGTGCTCAGTGCTTGGTCTCATGCCGCTCCAGGCTCATCTCAAGTCTCGGCGTGGCCTCAGCCAACCAGAAAGCGAGCCGTCCGTCTTCTGTGAGTGCTTCACCCAAGGTTTGGAAAAATTGTGGGGTGTAGAGCCGCTCGTTGCTCTTGGTGACATGCATGTCAGGGGCGGCGTCGATATCGATCAAGATCGCGTCGTAGTGCGTCTCACTGCCGCGATTGGCGAGGCAGCCGAACAAATCGCCCTGATAGATCTCGGTGCGTGAGTCGTCTAACAAAGGGCCGTTGTGCTCGACCAAGAAAGTACGGTTCCACTCGATAATTTCAGGCACTAGCTCAGCGATTTCAATAGTGGCTGGGCTACCGACCAGCTCCAGTGCACGTTTGAGAGTGAAGCCCATACCGAGCCCGCCGATGAGGGCGTGATGGGGCGTCTGCTAGGAGCGTTGCGCACCCCTTCTCGGCCAGGATTTGTTCAGAAAATGTCAGAGCCGTGCTCATCAAATCCACGCGATCGTTCTTGAGATAGACCTTACAAACAACCTCCTTTCGCCCCCCTTCGCTCCGGTCCAAATGCGCCTTCAAGGCCCTCCCGCCAAAAGCAAATTCCTAGCAGTTCAAACTTAGACCATGAACTGTTGAATCGCGCCGGTTTGTTTGAGGCGATTGCGCTGCATGGTCAGGTCGAGGTCACCGTAGTGCTCGATTGGATTGCCGTAGGCGTTGAGCAGGGTGGTGAACCAGTTGCTTTGGGTCATGTGTCCCTCGGTGCCGTGGAATGGCAGACGGATGTATCGGCCGGCGATGTCGAGCTTGGAGTTCTTGCCAGTCAGCACGACCATGGGGGCCTCGGTGTCCGGGGAGTGGTGGCCGGCGCCGGTCTCGGGCATGTAGATGATGGTGGTGTTGTCGAACATCGTGCCCTTGCCCTCGGGGATGGCCTTGAGTTTGGTGACCAAGGTGTTCACCTGCTTCATGTGGTGGGTTTTGATGACGTCACGCATGAACGCCGAACGACCACCCTGTCCGTGACCGACAGCGTGAATATTGGTCTTCTCCTCATTTTCAGGAAGCGAGGTGATGTCGGTGCCTAAGTCATCAATGGTGTAGGTCACCACGTTGGTCAGGCCTGATGCGAGCGCGGAGATGATGATGTCGGTGTAGGCGGCTTGCTTTTGCATAAGAGTGGCATCGGAACCACCATTGGCGTGGATCGGATCGATTTTGGGCAAGTGCTTGGTGATGACATCACCCAGCGCGGCGACTTTCGTGTTGCGGTCACGGATCGATTGGAGTGAGTCGACCTGGTCACTGATCTTCAGCCGCTCTTCATCCTTGAGTCCGGTGAGCCGGCGGGACTCCTGATCGTAGAGGTAATTGAGCAGGGAGTTGTCGGAAGCCACTTCATCGGTGTTGGTGACTGACTTAAACAACTCGTTGTAGGCCGTCATGGGGTCGGCATAGCAGTAGTTGCGCTGCTTGGGAGCAGGCGCTGAATACCCTGAGACAATCCCCGTGCGGTGGTCACGTCCGTGAGGCACCGCTAGCGACATTTCCACATGGCCGAAGGGCGAAGGGAAAAGTTTCGCGAGTTCGAAGTCCACGGTGGCCCACTTGATGTTGCTGAGGATATTGCGTCCCGCCTTGTAGGCTCCCATGCAGCCGGAGTAAGAATAATGTCCGCCGCCTGAGATCGACATTGAGATGCCGTGGAGGATGGTCATGTTCTCCTTGTGTCCGTCGAGCGCATTGAGCCAATCGGGCAGCTCGTGTTGGTCCAGATCCAGCTCGAAGGCCTGTTTCTCATCGTGCTTCTTTTTCTGCTCCGATGAAAAGGATTTCAACCCGAACTGATTGGCCAGGTTCCCGTTCGACTTACGAACAAAGACAAAACGATGCGGGAAGCCAGCCGAATTGACCGGAGCGACCTGTGCCGGAGCGGCAAGCAGATTACTGAATGATGGGGTGAGCGCCAGACCTGTGGCCCCCAGCGTGGTTTTCTTAAAGAATTCGCGGCGATTGGTAGTCATATCATTTTTTGATGGTGGCTTTACGGTAGATGAAGGAGTCGGAAGTGAGCAGGGAAACGATCACCTCATCAAAGCTTCCCTCGTTTTCAAGGTAAGCTTTTTCGGCATCGATCAGGGTTTTGGAGTCGGAGAGTGTTTCGTTGCGGCCCATGAAGAAACGGAAGGCGTGACGGATGATGGACTGTCGTGCTTTGTCGGATTTTGCCAAGCGGTCGATCAGGTCAAACGCATCATCAACATCCCCGTCTAGTTTAGGGTCGCCGGTGCCATCTAGCACACCTTTTGGATTGATCGGCAGGGTTTTGTAAACCGACAGTTTGGCTCCGTAGATCAACTCAGTGAGCGGCGCTCTATGGTCCGGAGCTTTTTTGATGAGGTTTTCAGGGTGCTCAAGGTTTTCCTCGGTTCGGAATCTTCCGAAGTCGTCGTAGATTTCAAAGGGGAAGCCAAGCGGATCCATTTTCTGATGACAGCGCCAGCAAGCTTCGGCACCGGTCTTGATCTCCATTCGCTGTCGCATGGTCTTGGCATGGTCGGGATCAATCACCGCATCGACGGTGATCGGCACATCGGGGATGGTCCCGGCGAGGAGTTTTTCCTGAACCCATTTGCCACGGTGGATGGGGTCGGTCTCGAGATTCTGGGAATGTGCGATCAGCCAGGCGGGGTGGGTGAGAATGCCCTTGCGATTCGGCATCTTCGCCGGCTGCTGTGCCGGATAATCCCAGCTCCGCCAGTCAACATTCCAGTATGAGGTAACTTCTTCGCCCCGCATCTGCTGTCCGGACCGGCCAAGCACTGGCCCGCCGTTCCAGAATCCCATACCGTTTTTCATATAAGGAAGAGCGCCGGATTGGCCATCGCTAAAGTGCAGCTCAAGCCCGGCCATCATCTTCTGGAGCTTCCTGAGGATTTTGGGGTGATCGCCCTTTTTCTCACGCTGAAACTCCCAATGGGTTCTCAAGAAAGCCTCGTGCGGGGCGACGTCTTCCGGCTTCCATTCCTGCCACTCTTGGTCCTTGAAGTGGTCGTAAATCTCTTTCAGGGCATCGGAAGCAGCCGTCATCGAGGCGTTATCGCCGTTGTGAAAAATGTAGAACTTGTCGGTGGTCAACAACTCTTCAAGCACCCGCTCATCCTTGTCGAGAATATGTTCGACCAGCATGTCTGCCTCTTCGATCAGTCTACTGACCGCAGGTTCGTGGCGACCGGCCCCAAACCGGCTGTCGTCCTTGAAGACCTTGAGCGCCTTGGGATAGCCGAAGAACTCACGAAAGAAACGCAACTTCCGGATCGGCTGGTTCGTCACGCTGGGGTTAATGTTGGCGGCCTGCACCGCTTCGTCGATGATCGTCCACTGGTCGCGGCGTTTGAGCATCCGGCGCACCTCGCGCGCGTAATCCTCACGCGTATTAAGCCGACCTTCTCGTGCAACCTTTGCCAGTTCCTCGTCCGGACTTGAGTCGGTCAGCGCGTAGGCAAGGGCATAACTCGCATCTCTCGGCGAGATCATCCGTCGGCCATGCTCATCTGCGGCACCCGCTCCAAATTCGTGGCGGTAGGCAAATTCGGTATTCAAGATCAAGGACTCGATCAACTTAGTAATCGCCTGCTGCTGCTCGAGTTTGACCATGAACTTCTTGAGCAGCTCCCGGTTCTCGGCACGCTCCATATCACTCGGCGGACGCTCAAAAATCTTGGCATACAACTCATCGATCATTGCGTTGATCCGGGCATCATCCGCACCAAGCGCTAACTCGCGTTCCTGCTTGAACGACTTGGTCCAGTCGGACACGCATTTTTCAATGATCGCCTGATAGCTGTCACCCTTCTCACGATGCTTCTTAATCGACGCAACGATCACTTGCATCTCCCCATCATTTAATGGCTTATGCGTTGGTGCTGGTCTACGTTTCTTGGCTTCCCGGTATATAAGATCCATGTCCCAGTGATCCCAGAACACCTTCATCATCGTGATACGGTTCTCAATACGATAAGCGGAGACGCCTTGCCTGACCCAGTCGCCTTCGGCTAGCAGGATGATCTTTTCATAGTCTGCGCGCTGGTCATCCAAGTAAGGCATCCAGAGCGAGCCCTTGTCATCCTTCATCACCTTGGTCGTATCCTCCGAGACTTCGTGTGGGGATTTCTTGTGAGTCACAATGCTTCGGAGCACCGCGTCGAGGTCTTGTTTGTCCTGTGAGTTGAGGAACTCGGGGCGTAGAATACGATAGGTTTTCTGCCCAGGAAACTTTCTTTTGCGCATGCCTGGGAAAGGGATATCAACACGCTCAAGCTTGGGCAAAAGCGCCTCATGCTTGTCGCCATAAATCTCCTGAAGCAGGCGATCCATGTATGTGTCGGTGGCCAGGAAGTCTTTGCGTGACCGCAGTATTTCCCGGTGCTGCAGCTCGTCCTGCATCAAGGCATACATCGCCGGGTAGTGCGCCTTCATCACCGACGCGGACGCCATGTGTCCGGCGATCCGCTTGGCGTTGCCGACCATCGTCAGCAGGTGACCGGTCGTCAACGCATCATTGCCGAAGTAGCGAACGCCGACCTTCTCAGGCAGGAGGTAGGGATTGGTGATCGTTCGACGGAATTTGTTGCCATGCTCGGTCTTCGGGCTCCAATGGATGCCGCTATCGCCTGCGACCGTGTAATTGTTGCCGTAAATTTCCCTCTTAGGTTCGTAGTCAAGCAGGCGGTTCACTTTTTCACTGAAAATAAATTCGCTCACCAGCCAACGGCGGTCTGCGGTGAACCCGGGAAGGTCGGCATGCTTTCCAGAAAATAGTTCTTCATGTTTGACGACGTTCCCGTATTCGGAGCGCCTGAGTTTTTCGGCCAAAGCTTTCGCCGCATCGCCCGTCACCTGGCTCTCAAGCCATTTGATGAGAATTTTACGTTCGGCCTTGGTCGGCTGTTTCTCATCCTCAGGGGGCATGTCTTCGAAAAGCACCGCTTCATTTGCATCGCTGTAGAGCGTTTTCAAATCGACAGGATCGATGGTCTCAAGCTGATCCAAGCGGATATCACCCTTCTGTTTGTCAACACCATGGCAAGAATAGCAATGCTTCTCCATGATCTTCATCGCCTTGTCCTTCAGGACGGTGGGGTCGAACTCGGGCTCCGAAGTGTCGCTTTTCGACAACACGTTTTCTGCAGCGGCTCCTGATTGCCCGAGACAGAAAGACCCTGCCGCGATCGCGATGAACGCGCTGGAAAGGAATTTTAAAACAACGAATTGCATTTTTACTGGATTAATTACTCTAGCAAGCCTCAGACCTTACAACCAACCCCCTTTCACCCCCCTCTGCTCCGCTCCACGGCGGCTTCAAAGCCCTCCCGCCAAAAGCAATTTCCTAGCAGTCAGACTCGATCCGCAGTCGCCACCTTTCGAGCCCGATCCATCTCGAGATCCCGAACAATCAGGATAGACGTCCCGTCCGCGAAGTCGATAATCACCATCGAGTCGCCCACGACGAACTGGGTTCGATGAAACAGAGAGGCCTTACTCCCGGCATTGCCGGCGAGGACGGTAGCACGATTGGAACTCGTGCAGGGAGAGGAAAGCCGATTATGAGATCTCTTCCAGCTGCGAAATATTCGCTAAGGAAAATCTCCAAGGCTTCAACCAACGGTCGAGAATCTCGAAGGTCCCCACTCTCCGTTGATCTTGTGTGGATCACCGAGTAGAAACCAGCATGGATAAACACCGTTCATCGGGCTAACTTCCTCTCTTCTACCCCAAAATGGTGCAGCACGTTCCTAACCAGCGTGCTCAGTTTTTCATCGTGGTATAAACCCCAGGCAGTTGCAATCGATCCGGAATGGAACACGCGTCCGCCTTCGGGGCGTTCCCAGTAGATGATCTCCGCGATCGTCTGCTCATCCCCAGTCCGTGCCTTGTGTGCTTCGGCATTAAAATCGAGAACGTTTCGCTTGGCGTGGCTGCGCGCCAAGGTGGTGATCCCCTCGGGCTCAACCAGTCCATTTATCGCCGGATTTTCGGTCGCCCTCAGCAAAGTCGAGAGCCGCACATCATACTCGTGTCCGACCGCACCGATCGTCTTGTTGACGAACCCAAACTCTTCCCCCTTTTTGAGTTCGACCTTGTGGGGCTCATTAAAGAGGAAGTGGTCCGGCAGATCGGCCTGATAGGGTTTGAAGGCTCCGCCGCCCCATCCGATGCAGCTCAGCCCGACCAGCTTCCATGCGGGGTAGCCGCAAAAGCGCATCAGGCTGCCGCGTTTGAAATCGTGGCTGTGATAAAGCTCGCCCACTTTGGCGCTCGCCCGACCGCCGATGCTCTTGCCGAACTTTCGGCACTCCATCACCTCGCCGGACTCGTCGAAGCTCACCCGCCAAAACATGGTATTGCCCGACATCACCACCGCCGCGCCACCGGCTTTCAGATAGTGGTCAAGCCCGTCGTAGGCACGCGCCGACCAATATTCACTATGCCCGTTAATACAGACGGCCTTGTATCCCTTCAACACTTCAGGATTTCGATCCAGGTCGTGGTCGGTGATGACGTCGTAGTCATACCCGTGCTTATCCAACCACAGATGTAGAAAGCGTTCGCCGCGGAGGAGGTGGCTATATCCTCCACCAATGTAGGTCTTGTTTGGTCCGGCGGCTGGCCAGGGCACCTTCATCCCAATCTTGTAGGTTGGCTGACCGTTGTGGTGATCGCTGTAACAGCTGTACTTTGGAGCGCCCGGGTGACTACTGCCCAATCCACTCGTCCCCATGTTGATCAATCCCGGCTCGTGATTGACCGGAAAAGGAGTCGAATTGTAGGCCAGCCAGGTATTGGATGAAACGAGAACAAGCAAGGGTGCCTTGGGTCGCGATTCGGGCCGGCGCACAATGAAGGTGGTGTAGTAGCGCATGGGTTTACCCTCGATCTGGAAATCGAAGCGTCCCGCGTAAACTCCGGACTTGGTATCGGCGGGGACACGGAACCGGTGGTTGACACCCCAGCGCGCATTATAGAGTTCGTCGCCTGCCAATCTCAAGCCGTGACCACGTTGCGGATCTGTGGCTGGATCGTAATCAGAATCGTGTCGGCCGACAGCCGCGGCATCAAAGCTCGGCCCGCCTACCATCCAGGTTCCACGGTTGATGATCTGCCCGTCGCGTCCATCCGATCCCGCATCGGCGATGCGCGTGCCACGCTCCTCGGTAAACGGCCAGCAACCCAGCACAGATTCTCCTTCCGGTATCGTCAGACCACGATCAGCAAGGTGTTTCTGGATTTGCTCTCCATCGAGCGCCCGCCCGTGCATGGTGCACATTGCGATGTCGCCGTTGTAAAAACTCGCTGCCACACCATCGCTTCCGTACGCGCCGATTCGTATCGCGGTTCGCCCGGGTCTTACTACACCGGAAAAAGGAAACTCGGCCGCCAACTTGCCGTCGATATAGATGCGCTTCTTCTTCCCGTCCCAACTCGCCGCGAGGTGATGCCACTGTTGGACTTTAATCAGTCCCTGCTTGGTTTGGTGAAGCGAGGCTGGATCGTGAGCTCCACCCGCTCCGGTCATGAAGACAATCCGATCGCCGCTAAGAAACAAGCCGATCCCGCAACTGTTCGGATAATCGTGCTGGGTGAGCAAGCCCTGCCAACCGTTGAGGTTGAACGGACGGATCCAGCATTCCAAAGTCAGCTCGCTCAGCCGTCTCTCATCGGGCAAGCCCTTGCTCACGTGCACATAAGAACCCGGATGGATCGGCTGCGTCTTCGGCACCTCGACGCGGAAAGCTTTCAGCACCGGATCCTGATCCCTGCTCTCGGGATCTTCTCCCAGTTTCACCACGCTCAAATCATAGGGACCGCTGCTGCTAACCCGGAATTCGATTTCCTCGCCGGCGGCGATACTCTTTTGCGCGTAGGCATGCAGGCCGGGTAAATCCACCGCTTGATGGGCGGGAATCTCCTGCTGATCGGATAATTCCTCCGCAGCCGAACCAGTCGCGCCCGGCAACTTAGCTGATCTCAAAAAAGCTACCAGGTCGGCGATTTCGCCAGGCTTTAAAAGTTCATCCGCAAGCGGAGGCATGAGCGAGGCGCTGGCATACTTTGCCGCTTTGATATCCCGGAGGAAAACCGCTTCCTCAACTCCCGGAGCTGGCGATAGAATCATCTGATCTACGGTGTCTCTAAGAATCAGTCCCCCGCTCTCTCCTGCCTCCGTCCGGACACTTACCATTTCGAAATTTCGGGCGATCGACGAACTGGGATAGACGATGGCTTCCAACAAATCCATCTCACTGCGGATTGATCCGATCCCGGTCAGGTCAGGCCCAAATTTCACGCCTTGATCCCCCATGACATGACAGGTGATACACAAGGATTTCGTCGCATTTTGGAATAGTTTCCTCCCGCGCGCCGAATCTCCCATCGGTAACAATGCCGCAAGCTTCTTGAGGCGTGCCTGTTGGTGGGCCAGTGAGGCTGGATCCGGCTCGACGAGGTCAGCCAACTCGATCTTCGGCATGGCATGCGGCGACGCGTTGCGTTGTTCGACCTCGTGCATGAGGCGAACCTGTTTCGCCAGTGGATCGTCCGCTGGAAGGTTCTCGTGATCGCCGATCTCGTGGAGCGCAAAGATAAGCGCGTGACGCAAAAATGCGTCCACTTCTTCATCCCCCGCACTCAGCAGCGGCTTCACCGCCCGCCGATCGCCGATCCTCCCCAGCGCCATCGCGGCGAGCCGACAATGGTGTTTATCATTCGAGGCAAGCAGCGCGATCAAAGAATCAACCGCAGCGGCATCACGCCGCAAGCCCACGCTATGGATCGCCGCTGTTCGCACTCCAGCATTGTCATCATTCAGAAATTCCCGCACCGCCCGCTGCGCCGACTCACTCGCGATGCGATGCAGTGCCCACAGAGCCGGAACATTCTTCGCAGACCGAAGCGCATCGATATTTTCCTCCTTAGCTAAAGCATTGATGGCTCGTTTCACGACAGCCGGTCGCTCATCCGAAAGCCAACTGATGTCAGGTTTTCCCCAGTCCAACCCAAGACCACGTGGATCGCTCGGTGTCGGCGAAATCTTCTTTTGAAGCCGATAGATCGCGCCGAGAATGTGCGGCTTGGCGACCTTCGAAGTCGGACAACAGATCATGTACCAGCTGCCCGTGTCCGCCACAAGCACACTGCCGTCGGCATCTTCGATCACGTCAGTGGGATGAAAATCGTTTTGATCGCTCTCGATCAACGCACTTGTCGCGGCGCCGTAACTCGAACCCTTTCGGCTCAGTTCATGCCTGGAGATCCGGCGCAGGTTGAAATCGGCACAAAGCAAATCCCCGCGCAGCCCCAGCGCATCATTCTTCGGCATCACGAGTCCCGACGGAGCAGCAGGCCCCATCTGTGCCAGGATCGGAAGCAAGTCGCCGGTACGGGGATGAGGCGAGAGAACACGGTCGTGTTTTTTGCCCCACATGCCGCCATAGACCGCATGTAAAATGCCGTCGCGCCTCCCGGGCTTGGAGAGATCAAAGAAGGTGCCGCTCACAAATCGCTCCCCACTTTCGCTAAAGGCCACCCCGACGGGATTGTCCATCCCTCCGGTAATCACCACATCCAGATCGCTGCCGTCAGGCTTGGAACGAAAGAGATGGGCCGCGCTCGTATTGAAGGTCTTTCCATTTCCGAGCACGTGGCTCTGCGGCGCGAACGCCCCCTTGCACCAGTAAAAATATCCATCCGGGCCGAGGTAGGGTCCGTGCAAGTCGTTGCCACAACCTGTGATGGAACCGCCGTCGAACCAGACACTCCGTTCATCCGCGACGTGGTCGCCATTAGTATCGCGGAGCTTCCAAATGTGAGGCGGAGCAGTGACATAGACGGCACCTTCATGGACGAGAATGCCTTCCGGGAAAGGAAGACGCTCGGCGAAGACGCTCGACTCATCAAACACCCCATCGCCGTCCCGGTCGACCAACCTCAACACACGATGCTTCGGATCTTTCAACTGAACCGGCGCCTTATCGGTGTTGCCGGAGCTGTCGGTGACATAGAGCACGCCGCCGTTATCGAAAGCCATGTGAATCGGCCTCTGCACCAGCGGCGGCGCGGCGACACGCTTCAGAACATAGCCCTCAGGAATCGTAAAGGTATGGGGCGCGATCGTGACTTTTTCAGCCCCAAGCTCGGGCGGACAGAATAAGAAAGCCAAGCAACCAAGAAAGAGAACGCGAGAGAATCTCATGAGTGAACTCTCGCAGGAAACTATCTTGTAAACAATCCCATTACTGAGCCATAAAATCAGCCTCCTGGAATTCTTCAACCTCAGGAATCCATCGATTTTCGACGAACTCGACGTGGCGCGGGTGTTCGCAATAACCTTGGAATGCTTCTTCGCTGTCGAAGTGCATCGAGATGCCAACGGTATGGATGTTCTTCGGACTGATCTGGCGGAGAATCTGAAAATCCTTCACCCCGGGAAGCGAAGTCAGCTCTGCAGCAGCCGAGAGAAACTCCGCCTCCGCTTCGGAGCCTGTGGTGAAGGCCAGCGCCTTCGCCGATGATCTCATCAAGGAGTAGGGGTGCGGAGCCCATGAACGTAGCGGTATCTAATCACCTTTCCGATGCTCGGGGAAATCCTTCGCGTAGCGCTCCAACAAGGCTGGCACATCATTCCCCACCAGATAGATCTTGCCACGGATCTGCTTGTTCTCGCCGGGCTGCAATCCGCCGATGCGCAAGTCCGAATGCAGGCAGCGCGCGACGCCTTGGAATAATTCCTGATACGGCTCCCAGGCCGTCGCAAAGACCAGCTTCTCGTCGCCGCTGAAACAGCCGATCAGGCCGTTGCTCGGCACGGTCGAACTCAGCGGCCGCGGGTTCACGTCACTGCGCGGCACGCCCTTCGGTGCCCACACTTGGCCCGGCGTGTAGCGCGCCTCTTTCGCCCAGTTTGCGGTCGGCATGCGCGTTAATTTGCCATCGATGAACACGAAACACTTCGGCAAGTAGTCGTCCAATTGCTCGCGCACTAACTTGGTTCCAAAGCCGGTGAACTCGCCGAGACGCACACAGGGTTGTGCCCAGTGCGCCTGCGAGACGGTCTGTCTCGGATTGTGGGCATTGAGGGAAAAACTCACCTCGTCCGCGCCGGCGGTGATCGAGTGGTCGACCGTGACGCCGTCCACCAGGATGTCGCGCAGCTTGATCACCTTGCCATCGTCGCTGACAGAGATCAGCTCGCTCCTGTGCTTGATCACGGTGTGCTCGACCCAATCGGCATCGGTCGAACCGGACCGGCAGTATGCCTCGAGGTAGTTGATGCGGATCTCGCCGCCGGGCAGGCGCGCGTCGCGGATCACCAGCCAGTGGCCGTCGCGCTCCAGCCGGATGCCCGCGCGCTTGTCGGCCTTTTTCTGCGCCAGCTGTTTCTCGATCGCCGGGCGGATGATCCTCGTCCACAGCTTGTAGCCGTCCCTGTTCAGGTGCAGTTGGTCGTCGCGGAAGAGTTCGGTCTTTGGCGTGCCATCCTCCTTGAGGAACTGTTGCTCCGTGGCGATGAAATGCACATTGTCCTGCGCCTCGCAGACCGCCTGCATCGCCGCGTTGGCTTTTTTGATCTCGGGCCAGGCCTTCCAGCGGCTCTGTGTCGGTGTGATCGCGATCAGGAACACCGGCGCCTTGGCGTTTTTCTCGCGCACTGTTTTAACCACATCCGCGTAGAGCGCCGCGACCTCATCAGGCATTAGGTCGCTGTCGTTTTTCCCGACGATGTCGTTGGCGACAAAGATGGCCACCGCCCTGAACTCGTGCGGGTGCACGATGCGCTCCGCAAACACCGCGAGGTCCTGGAACTTGGCACCGCCATAACCGCGCTGTATCACCGGGTGTGGCGCCATATCTTGCGCCAGCGTGCTCCACAGGCGGATGCTCGAACTGCCCATGAAGAGGATCGATTCCGCCGGGTAGTCCGTCGTCCGGTCGAGTTGCTCGAACTTCTTGATCGTGTCTTCCCACTTCTTTTTGGCAGCGGTTTCATACTTGTCCGCGACTTGCGCATGGGTCGCAGTGAGGCAGAGTAAAAAAATCAGCAGCTGTTTCATAGGACAAGTTCTAACACGGATCGGCCTATGCGAGGCAATTAGATATTGCGACCATCCAGTGCAGCGCCTCAGCGCGGCCGAGCGTGGCCTTTGAGGCAATGCCATTAAGATTATTACTAGGAATTTGCTTTTTGCGTGGGGCGCTTGAGGGCGCCGTTGAAGGAATCGGAGACAGGGAGAACGGGGGGGATCAGCTACGGCCGGGCGATCTCCACCTTGTGAAACTTCCTGTCCCCCGAGGCGTCGAGGTCGGTCACGGTGCGCTCGTCGCCATCGTCACTCGCGGTGGTGCCGGTCAGGGTGATCCAGCTGGGCGAGAGCAGCGTCGTGCTCGTCATGACCGCGTAGCTGCGGTCGGCCAGGTGCGGGCTGAAGATGATGCGCGTCTGCCCCGGCTGGCCGGGCACCGCCTCGAGGCGCTGGTCGAAGAAGGACGCGCCATCCGTCGGCACCAACCCCCTTTCGCCCCACTCCGCTCCGGTCCAAAGGCACCTTCAAAGCCCTCCCGCCAAAAGCAAATTCCTAGCAGAGCCGAGATCACCAAAATTGCACAAACTCTCCCCAAGACGGGTGTGGCCTCTTCAACAGGATTCAAGACCATGGACCGCTGGCATTTCGATTCCACAAGCATGATCACCCTCGGCGAACGCTACGCAGCCGAAATGCTCAAACTCCAGAAAAAGAGGTAATGCCAGTTGCGCCACAGCCGCTTCACTAGTTCCGCTTGATAATAAAAAACGCCTTGGCTGACAGGTCTCCACCCGGATCATCATCCGCCCTCGGAATCGGGAAGGTATACGATGTGATATTCTCCACCGCATTCGCATCGATTCCGTCATCAATTTCGACGTAATCCGGCCCATTTTGGAAATCAGTTGTCCAGAGGAGAGCGTAGCTCCGACCCGGCCTGGATGTAAAAGTGAGAGTCACGTTGCCACTCTCGCTATCGTAGTCGATCGACCTAACTTCCAGACTTAATGCTTTTGACCCTTCGCCGGGAAGCATCGCTGCATTCACTTGCTCGATCGTAAGCGCTTCACCATAAATTCGGACTTCATCAATGGACCCGTTAAAACTATTGCCCGGAGCATCATCGACGTCACGGCCGTGACCTCCAATGATCACGTTTAGAGCAGGATTGGTGATGTTATTACCTGCAACTCTTGAGGTTTCCTCGCCATCGACATAGACGACCTTCTCGGTTCCGTCATACTGCCATGCCACGTGCGTCCAAGTGTCGACCGGGACGACACCCGCATCTGAGATATCCTGAGGACCGCCCCAGCCACCGAAGTGAATGTTGGCAACACTATCATCGCGGATACCGTGGTGAAGCTGGGCATTATTACCAGCTCCATCATCCTGACCGAAGACCATATGGTCACCGTTGCCGCTTCCGCCGCTCCAATTAATCCAAGCCATCGCGGTGTAGACATCAGCGGCGCCAAATCCGAGATCGGCTCCCGTGAATCCGGTTTGAATGAGGGCATCATTATCACCGGTCCGGTTTCCGACGAAGGCGGTTCCAAAGGAGGCATCCTTACCGTCACCATAAGTCACGCCACCGGAAGTCATTCCTTCAGTCGTCAGTGACCCAAGGTTCTCGACGGAGGTTCCGTCCTCAACATCAAAAGAGTAGTAGAGGAGAGGTGCGGGAAGATCTGCAGGATCTGGAAAACTGCTGGAATCGTTGGGATTACTCCCCTCGACAACTTCAAACCCATCTTTGGCGCCGTCTCCATCGGTGTCTTCCTTGTTCGGGTCGGAGCCTGTCTGGGTGGCACTCACGAAAATCCCGCTACCATCTTCGAGCCCATCTGCGAGTCCATCTTCATCGGTGTCAGCCACAAGAGGATCGGTTCCAGTTTCGGTCGCGCTGACAAAGGTGCCTCCTCCATCTTCATTCCCATCCAAAACGCCATCATCGTCGGTGTCATCGTTATTGGGATCGGTCCCTCGGATATATTCTTCCAGATTCGTCGAGTTGTCTGAATCCAGATCACCTGCCGAATCGTCGACATTCTTATCAAGAGAATTGGCATCTTCGTAGGCGTCATCCATCCCATCATTGTCGGCATCAGTAAGAGTCTCGACTTTGACCGAATCAATCTCCCAGTTTGGATTACCCGGTCCCTTTGCGCCTTCGTCGAAGGCACCCATAAAACGGACCTGAATACTGGATCCAGCGTCTACAACGCCCACTTTTGCGATACTCGTAATAAAAGTTCCGTCTCCATATCCAGCGGAATCCGTACTAAACCCATCAAGACCAATCAAAACATGATTACCGATCAAAGGAAGCGAGTTGGTATACCCATTCTGCGTGAAGGCTGAGGATGGAACATTTGTAAATGCGCCTCCATCAATCGAAATTTGCAGACCGGCTCCATCCCAATTGCCTCCCTCGATACTGTATCGATGATCAAAGCTCACCTGAATCCCGTGAGTCGTGGGAACTGCAATTGAGGGACTTGTAATGGTATTAGTGGCCGGACCAGAATCATCTCCTTCCATCGACCAGGTTCCGCTTGCGGAATTGTAGATGGAATCAATCGGCGTGTTTCCGGTCGCTTCTTGGACAAAACCACCGTCATTGGCGGCAAAGTCTTCGACAAGTAGGTCGACGGCTCCCGCGGAGGAGACCATCGCAACCGCCAAAAAAGGGGCCACAGGTAGGTCACAAAATAAATATTTTAACATAATTACATACTTATTAGAGTAATCACCTTACTAAATAAATATAGCATCCCCGGTCAAGAACCTTCTGATTAAGCAAAGGGAAAATGAATATTCTCGATGGTTTAATGATCGAGCTTCGAATTGTCTCCCACATCAATCAAGACAAGTTTCTGCGCCCCTCATGAGCTGCCAAGGAACCCCCGCCGGAGAGACTCAAAAAGGTCGGGGACTTCTCTCGAAAGTTTCTCGTGTTCAAACAATTGGAGATCCCGAAGACCTAAAAAATCGCCCTCTTTCCCAAGAAGATCGGCCTTCGTGTTTCCTTGTAGTAAGAAACAGGGCTCAAAGGATCCCGGCATTCGCAGTAATCCTCGGCCTCCAAGATCTTGGCCTTGATAAGCTAGCTTGGACAAGTTTGATTCAAGAGAATTTGCGCGGTTTGTTGGACTCGCTCGGCATCGGCGTGATCGAGGCCGCTGAGAAGAGGGAGAGGCGGGCCGGTTTGGGCGATCCTGACTTCTGCGACAGCTCCATGGAGGACGCGGATGGGGTTGATTTCGTTGCGGAGATCTTCGAGGGGTTGGAAGATTCCGCGGATTTTTTCGGCTTGCTCAAGGTCACCGCTGTTGATGGCGGTGAGCATTTTTTGGGAGAGGTCGGGGCGGACACAGACGCAACCGGAGGTGAAGCCGTTGATTTTGAATTTGGTGAGGTGAATGATCGCAGGTTGCTCACCGATCCCACTCACGATAAGGCGCGGATCGACAAGTTCGATGAGGCGGGAGAGGTAATCGTCCTGGGCCGTATCCTTGCGGACAATGGCGTATTTGATCCAGGAGACAAGGCCGTCATCAACAAGGGAGGCCACGGTTTCGGGTTCGAGGTAGCCTTCGAACTTAATGTAGAGAACTGCAGGTTTTCCAAGGGCTTCGACGAACTTTCGGAAGCCAGCCGCCACTCCATCATCAGTGGTAAGGCCTTGCATGGGCAGGACCATGACGGAGGGGAAATCGAAGTCTTGAAGGACTTTGGCTTGATCCATCATGGTGCCGTAAGCCGGACCAACGGAGGGAACGACAAGGGTGCTTTCGGCACTTTCGGTCGCAATGATTTCTAGCGCGTCTGCGTATTCGCTGGGAGCGATGTGGTAGAAGTTCGCGTTGCCCCCATAGAGGAGGGTGGAGACGCCTCCGGCTTCGATGTGGCGAATGATTTTGGCGTTTTCCTCGCGATCGATTTTAAGATCGGAATCGCGGGCTAAAGGTGGGACCGCGATGACGGAGGCGTTGAGTTGCTCGGTTTGCATGGTAGCGAAAGATTGTTGGTTTAGTGAATTCCGGGCTCGGGGGTGCAGGAGCCGTCGTTGTGGAGGAATTTAAAATCGCAGCCTTCGTTGGCCTGGGTAATTTCCTCTTCGAAGAGTTTTCCGTAGCCCCGGGAGAAACGTTTTTCGGGAGGCGTCCAGACAGCGCGACGGGTCGCGAGTTCTTCTTCGCTGACGTGAAGAGTGAGGGCGCGATTGGCGGTATCAAGTTCGATCATGTCGCCGTCCTGCACGAGGGCGAGAGGGCCGCCAACCGAGGCTTCGGGCGAAACGTGGAGGACGCAAGTCCCGTATGAGGTGCCGGACATGCGGGCATCGGAGACGCGGAGGAGATCGCGGACGCCTTTTTCGAGAAGATACTTTGGAATCGGCAACATCCCGGATTCGGGAATACCGGGCGCACCGATGGGGCCGGCGTTTTGCATGACGAGAACGTGCTTCTCGGTGATACCGAGAGCGGGATCGTGGATGCGTGATTGAACGTCGGGGTAGTCTTTAAAGACGATAGCCGGGCCCTTGTGTTGGAGAAATTCTTCGGTAGCGGCGGCGGTCTTGATGACCGCACCATCGGGGGCGAGGTTGCCACGGAGAATGGCGGTTCCGCCCTGCTTGGAGAGTGGTTTATCGAGGGGGAAGATGACGTCATCGTTATAAACTTCGGAGCCGTCGAGACATTCGCCGAGGGTCTTTCCGAAGACCGTGGGGACGTCGAGATGGAGAAGGTGTCGGACGCGGTTGAGGAGGCCCGGGAGGCCGCCGGCGTCGAAGAAGTCGGCCATAACGTATTTGCCGGCCGGTCGAAGATTGGCGAGGACGGGAGTCTTGCGCGAAATCTCGTCGAAGAGCTCAAGCGGAAGATCGACGCGCGCGCGTTTTGCGAGAGCGGTGATGTGGATGATGGCGTTGGTGGAACCGCCGATGGCCATGTCAGCGGTGATGGCGTTTTCGAAGGACTCGCGCGTGAGGTAGAGAGAGGGCTTGAGGTCCTCCCAGACCATGTCAACGATGCGGAGTCCACAAGCGGCGGCCATGCGTGAATGCGCGGCGTGAACGGCGGGGATAGACGACGCTCCGGGGAGAGTGAGGCCGAGGGTCTCGGTGATCGAGGTCATGGTGGAAGCCGTGCCCATCGTCATGCAATGGCCGGGGCCGGGGGTGATGTGGTCTTCGAAATCCTCCCAGTCTTCGCAGGAAAGATTACCCGCTCCTCGTTCGGCCCAATACTTCCAGACGTCGGATCCCGAAGCGAGGGGTTCGCCGCGCCAAGAGGCCCGCATCATCGCTCCGCCAGGCATGAAGATGACAGGGATGTCGACCATGATCGCGCCCATGAGAAGGGCGGGAACGGTTTTATCGCATCCTCCCATCAGGACGGCACCATCGATGGGATGGGCGCGAAGGGTTTCCTCGACTTCCATCGCGAGAAGATTGCGATAAAACATCGAGGTGGGCTTCATGAAGGTTTCGCTGAGACCCATGACGGGCATTTCAACGGGGTAGCCACCGGCCTGCCAGATGCCACGTTTAATTTCTTCGGCGCGTTGACGAAAGTGAGAGTGGCACGGGAGGAGATCGTTCCAGGTGTTGAGAATCGCAATGACCGGCTTGCCCTGGTATTCCTCGTTGTTGATGCCGAGTTGTTTGTGACGGGAACGATGGCCGAAGGAGCGAAGGTCATCGCGACCGAAGAAGCGGTAGGAGCGAAGTTGATCGGGAGTGAGGCGACTCATGGTGTCATCGGAGATTGCCGGAAAGAGAGGGTCAGGGAAAGAGAGGAATTTTTGAATGGCTCCCCCTTGCTCAATTGGAGAGGATGAAGGGATGGGTGCGATTGAAATTTGCCTGGTGGGTTTGGCGGTAGTGATCGTCTCGATTCTGTTGCTTCGCTTGCATGCTTTTTTAGGGCTCCTTTTGGGAGCCTTTGTGGTGTCGGTGCTGACTCCCGGAATGGGGACGGAGGCGATGAACCAAGTGGCGGAAGGATTTGGGGAAGGCTGTCGCAAAATCGGAATTCTCATCGCGCTGGCGGCAATCATTGGACAATGCCTTTTGGTGAGTGGGGCGGCGGAGCGGATTGTGCGGGGGCTGCTTTCGCTCTTCGGGGTCAAGCGAGCGCCCTTGGCCTTCCTTGGAAGCGGATTCTTTCTAGGGATTCCGGTCTATTTCGACACCGTGTTTTATCTCATGCTTCCGCTGGTGCGCTCGTTCGCCCGGACAAATCCCAAGGTCTATCTTCTCGCCCTTCTCAGTGTCGTTGCGGGAGCGAGCATGGCGCACTCCCTGGTTCCGCCGACCCCGGGGCCATTGTTAGTTGCGGCCCGGCTTGAGGTCAGTTTGGGCGTGCTCATTCCGGCAGGATTACTGCTGGGGCTCGTTACGATTTCCGTGGGATACGCCTACGCTTACTGGGCGAATGGACGGTTTGAAATCACCTACCAAGAAGGGGATTTTCCCACCGTCGAAAGTGAGACTGAGAGAGCGCTTCCCGCTTTGGGATGGTCCTTGTTGCCCATTTTGTTGCCTCTCGTTTTAATCAGCGTGGGAACTTTCTTGAAGGTGCAGGGAGAGCTGCCGGATTGGTTGGCGACCTTGAGTGATAAAAATATCGCAATGGCTCTCGGAGCGGGAGCGGCCATGATTTTGGCCTCGCGATTCTGTAAGTTGAAGAAAGTGGTTCACGAAGCGCTCTCGAGTGGCGGGGTGATCATTCTCATCACGGCAGCGGGAGCAGCCTTTGGAGCTGTCTTGAAGGATACCGGAATTGGCGGAGAACTCTCGGGGAAGGTGGGCGATGGAGGTGGAGTTCTTCTCTTAGCCTTCGTCCTCACCGCGCTCGTCCGTTTCGCACAGGGATCCGCGACGGTGGCGATGGTGACGGCGGTAGGCATCGTCGCTCCCATGGTGTTAGAGGCTGATCTCGGATTTCACACGGTCTATGTGGCCCTCGCGATCGGTTGCGGTTCGAAGCCCCTTCCCTGGATGAATGACAGTGGTTTTTGGATCGTCTCCAAGATGTCGGGGATGAATGAAACGGAAACTCTCAAGACCTTCTCGGTGATGCTGTCCTTGATGGGGGTCGTGGGCTTCGCGGTGGTATGGCTGGCGAGTCTTGTTCTTCCGATGGTTTGAGCTGTTATGCCGGTGTCCTTTAATCGCCTGGATGCTTCACGAACCAGTTCGCGCGGTTGATAGGCACCGAAAAAGAATCGATCCTCACACCCATGAAGCTTCTCTTCGCCCTCTTCCTTTCTATCACGATCCTCAAGGCGGCACCCACTTCGAGTCCTCCGATGAAACCCTCAACCGCATCTGGGATTCTCCAAAAAAGTAACCCCCCCTCCGCTCCGGTCCAAAGGCGGCTTCAAAGCCCTCCCTCTAAAAGCAAATTCCTAGCAGTAGTCCGGTCACCGACCACGACATCCACGCCACCATCCTCCACCTACTCGGCTTCGATCACGAGCACCTCACCCATCGCTACGCCGGTCGCGATTTCCGCCTCACCGACGTTTACGGAAAAGTTGTCCATGGGATCCTGGCGTAGGGACGGCGTCCGGTTCATCAAAGCCCCCTTGATCGAGGACCGGGAAAACCGCGAGAAGCATGTCAGGGCTTCGGCTCGGGTTGACTGAGAAACACACTGAGTTTTTCGAACTGATCAGTGTTGATGAAATCGACTTCATGCTCGTGCAGCAATTTCCACGCTTCCGGCTTGTCCGGGATGGCCCAGAAGCGGACTTGTAACTTACGTGTGTGCGCTTGCGTGATCAGGGCTTTGAGTTTGTCGCGATCCGCTTGAGGGACCTCGCCTTGGCCTTTCCATTGAAAATGTTTTTGCCAGTTATCGCTGATCCAAGGGGTGAAGCGGGGATCAGCGGTGGCGAGATCGCTGAGTCGGCCATCGCGGCCGGCGAGACGTGGTTTGAGAGATTTTAAGAGTTCTTTCGGGCGGTTCCCGGAGATAATGATCGTGACTGCTTTGCGTTCGACTGCGGTGTCTTGGAACTCGGTCAGCATCTCTCGATATTGGATGAGAACCTGGTGCAGCGCGCGGTAGGTTGATTCTCCGTCTGACTTGAGATCGATGAGTAAGTAAAAGGGTTCCTTGCTCTCGGCGTAGACCTTTCCGCCATGTTTCTTTACCCGTGCCTGAAGCGGATCGAGGTAGAGCGCTTGCAGGGTGTTTGCGGGCTTCGCTTCGTCTAGATCATGGGCAACCAAGAGCTTTCCTTTGATGAGGAGAATATCGGCCTCGACACTTTGAAAGCCGTGAGAGAGGGCATCGGTGAGAGGATGCGGATGCCGGTAATCATTGTGGGCGTGGGCGCTCGGGAGGAGTTTTGGTGAGTCCTGGGCACTACTTGATATGATGCCGAAGGCGAGGCATGAAAGGAGAAGAAAACGCATGACTACACTTTGTCGAGTGGTTGGGGAACTGTCCAGTCGGCCCTCCGTCTCTGCGCGAGAAATCATCCCCCTTTCATCCCCCTTTCGCCCCCCTTCGCTCCGGTCCGATCCAAATACGGCTTCAAGGCCCTCCCGCCAAAAGCAAATTCCTAGCAGACGCTCCAGCGCCGCGCCGGGCAGTTCTTTTTCATCGATCTCCGCGAACTGGCGCTCGAGCACCGAGTCGATCCGCGCCCAGAGTTCCTCCAGCGGGACATTTCGCCGCGCCCGGCGCAGGTGATCGCGGATCCTTTGGGCATCTAGGGCTGGTGAGGGCTCCATACTGGATAGTGTCAGGAACCGGGGACGAAGTGTCGCGCGATTTTCATTTTTTCCTCCTTTCGCCGACCATCCCTAGCCATCTTCTCGCCTACATGACCATCCGACTCACGATCACAGCCGCGCTGTCACTCCTTCTCGCATCAATCTGCCTCGCGGCTGAGGACGAAAAGGAAGCTGTCCGAGTCTTCATCTTCGCGGGGCAATCGAACATGGTCGGATCCGATTCAAAGGTAGCGGACATTGTGCGCTTCCCGCCCTTCGTGGGATTGGAGGCGCCGCAACCCAAGGTGAAGTTCACTTACAACCTCGGTCGGGAGAACAAGCAAACGTCTGAGGGCTGGGTCGATCTGCAACCGGTCAACAACATCGTCGGTCCAGAGCTGAGTTTCGCAAGGAAAGTCACCCAGAAGATCGATGGGCCCATCGCGATCATAAAAGTGGCGGCAGGCGGCACGCACCTCGGAGGTGATTGGAACCCCGACAATCCAGATGGGTTCAAGATGTACCCGCTCGCGCTGGAGTGGATCCGCGCCGCGCTCGCGGACTTCGATTCGAAGAAAATCCCCTACCGGATCGAGGGTTTCATGTGGCACCAGGGCGAGAACGATATGTTCGAGGAGGACTACATGGCGAACTACGGCAAGAACCTGGCGAACCTCCTAGCAAGTTGGCGAAGGGATCTGAAAACGCCCGACCTGAAGTTCTACATCGGGGAACTCTGCACCAAGACGATCTGGGGCATGGATCTGCGCCCGCGGATGGATGCGATCAGCAAAGGCCAAAGGGCCGTCACGAAGACCGATCCTCTCGCCGAGTACATTCCGACCGCCCACGTCGGCGTCGAGATCGGTGGCGGCGGCGGTCTGCACTATCACTACGGGACGCTGGGCCAGCTCGAACACGGCGTAAACTACGCTGACGCCTACCTCCGGAACATCGGTAAGTCTCCCGAAAAATCAAAGCCTCTGGAGCCCTGGCCCTACGCGAAGGGGAGCAAAGTAAAACTATTTATCATGGCGGGCCATCGCAACATGGAGGGCGAGCGCGCGTTCGTTCAAGAGCTCGAGAAACTGAAACCAGAGCTTCTCAAAGAGGAGCCGCGCATCGCCTACAAGTATCACATCGGTGGAGGCTACAAAGTATCGGATGGGTGGGAGCCGCTTCGCCCGGCGGGATTCTACGACACCTTTGGTCCGGAGTTGAGCCTGGGTCGCATGTTGCAGGAGAAGACGAAAGACGCATTTGCTATCGCCAAGTTCACGCACAGCGGATCGCAGATCATCGACTGGACGCCGGAGGGAAGCATGGCCAAATCGCGGCACCTCTACCCGAAGTTCATCCGTTTCATCAATGACTCCATCAAAGAACTGGAAGCGAAAGGGAACGAGGTGGAACTCGCGGGCGTGTTCTATCACGTCGGCGAAAACGACATGTCATTCTCCCCCTACAGAGAAAAAGCGGCAGAGCGCCTCCAGTCGATCGTGAAACAGTCTCGCGAAGATCTGGCGCTTCCGAAGTTGAAATGGTTCGTCAGCCAACAGCCCCCAACTGACGACGAAGGCGTCAACAAAATCGATGTCACCGCGGCAATCGAAAAGGTCGCCGCTCCAGACGATCGGCTCATCCACATCAAGGCTTTCGATTTGCCGAAGCAGGAGAAGAAACTCGTCATCGACACCGAGGGAATCGTGCGGCTGGGAGAGGTGATTGCGAAGGCGTATCTCGACGATCTGCCGCGGGTCTCTCTTCAGCTGGAGATTCTGCCAGCGATCTCCGGCCGTTCCACCGATTGGGATTGGTGGCAAGCGCGCACTGCGTTTGTGCCAGTGTCAGGGGAAAAACCGCTCTGGGTGACAACTATGTCGGAAACGGGGCGTGAAGGTACCCACAACTTCCACGATATCTACCAAGTGATCAGCCGCGACGGCGGGAAGACGTGGACTGAGCCAGCGATCATTCCATCATTGAAGCGCGCTCGACACGCGGACGGGTTTGACGTGGCGCCCGGTGATCTGTGGCCGACTTGGCATGCGAACTCCGGTAAGGTGATCGCCACTGGTAAGACCTTCAACTTCGAGGGCGGAAAGCGCGAGATCCGCGTGCGAGAGAAGGTCTCGTATGCGGTCATGGATCCAACAGGTGGCGAGTGGAAATCGATGAAATTCCTCGCGATGCCGGACAAGGATCACTCCGGGAAAACCATCTCGGCGGCGAATGCTGGCAACACGCAGCGCGTCGATTTGCCCGACGGCGACATTCTTCTTCCGGTGCGGTATCAAAGGCATCCCGAGAGTTACAATTACACCAGCGTGGTGGTGCGTTGTGGATTCGACGGCGAGACCCTGACCTACAAAAAACATGGCTCGGAACTGAACATCCCGCAGGACCGCGGCCTCTATGAGCCGTCGCTTACAGAGTTCGGTGGCCGGTTCTTCCTGACGCTGCGCGCCGATCATTCGGCGTTCGTGACTTCGGGAACGGACGGGATCCATTTTGATCCGATCCAAGAATGGAAGTTCGACGACGGAGAACCACTCGGCAACTACAACACCCAACAGCACTGGGTCACGGTTGGCGGCGGCCTCTTTCTCATTTACACGCGCAAGGGAGCCGACAACGATCACGTCTTCCGGCATCGCGCCCCGTTGTTCATCGGCCAGGTGAACCCGAAGACACTGCGCGTCATGCGTGCCACCGAGCGAGTCGTCTTGCCCGAGAATTACGCCACGCTGGGGAATTCGGGAGTGTGTCGGATCAGTGACAAGGAATCGTGGATTACATGTGGCGAGGGCTTGCTTCGGCTAGGAAAGCGGAAGGGGGAGAAGAACCAAGTGCTCTTTGTTCGGATTCTGGCGGAGTAGCGAATCGAGGTAGGTCGCGTCCTCCACGCGAGATGGCCCCATCGCGCTGGCGTGCAGTCAGATCTGGCATTCCGACGGGAACTGGATACAGTTCAAGAGAAAGGGAGCGGAGAAGTGAGGCAATTGGACTCCTGCTAAAAAAACCACAAAGATGAACAGGCGAATCAAGTTGCTACTCTTCGGTTGCCTGGTCGTAGCGGTCTACGTCATTGGGCTTTCGGCGATCCGAAAGATGACCGCTCCGGGAAACTTGAAGGATAGCGTCGGGGCCGAGGTAGCCCGGGCCCAAGCCCAGCAAACGACGCCAGCCATTCCTAGGCCTAGCGACAGACGGCAACGATCGTTCCGAAGGCAGAACATCACCACGGTTTCGGAGGAGAACAAGAACACGCCCATCAGGAGTCTTCACACCCTCAGAGAACGCGGGTCTGAGGACGGAGACCTCAGCTCACTGATCCTGCAGAATGAACTGATCAAGAAGGATCTGTAACTGGCCTGGCAACAACACGATATCGACGACTGCAACGTTATGGTTTTGGCCTACGTGGAAAAGGGAGTTCGAGAGAACAAGAACTACTATCTGCGCCGCAGGCTGGTGGAGACGTTTGGGCAAACCAACCGGACCGTACTGATCAACCGACTAAGGTTGGTCGCCGTGCTCCTGGGTGGTTAGAAAGGGGCGGGCGGCATGGATCCAGTCTTCACCCCTATCCGCGAGGAGGCGCGTCGCATTTCACCCTATGTCCTAGTCATGGTCCAGAACTACATAGCCGATCTGGAGAAAGCGATGAATCGAAGGAGCATCGATCATGGAGTCGACGAGAGCTTCAAGAAATTCGTCGACTCGCTAGGAGACAGCTACGAGAGCGAACGCGACATCGCCAATATCGGCACCCGCAATCGCAACCAGTCGGCCAGGGAATTGCATGCCTTGAAAGTCCTGTAGATAGATCTCAGGGATTACTATGGCGAGCGCGCGAATGGCGCCCGTCCCTACGAGGTGGTTTTTTCTAACACTGGCTCTTTCAGGAGCAGCACGCTGTCAGAATTGAATCGGCGTCACTCCGCGATGCGCCTTCAAAGCCCTCCCGCTAAAAGCAAATTCCTAGCAGACGTTCACTGATCGCCTGGAACGCATTACCAATCGCGACAGAAGCATTGGTTGGTATCTTGCCAGCAAGCATCCCATCTACGATTCCGACCGTGCTACCGTGGTAAAGCTCATCGGTGTCTCGCAGAATTTGCACGCACCCAACACTGGAGATTTGAAGCTCTCACGCCTCGCAGAAGTAGTTGAACACATTCACACACACCTCGACGATCCCCTGCGCGTTGATGATCTTGCCAGGCTCGCAGGCCTCACTCTTCCACAATTCGATCGACGCATTCGCAAAGTATTCCGCTTATCCGCAAAACAATTTGTGATGAAGTGCCGCATCGAAGAGGCCACTTGCTTGCTTGCTGAATCGGATCATCAACCTATCGGTGAGATCGCACTAGCCTGCGGGTTCTCCGATCAAAGCGCGTTTACCCGCCAATTCAAAGTCACCACGGGACTTCCGCCTGGAGAGTTCCGCATTCAGATGTAACTCTTGCAGCGAATGAACGTCAGTTCTTCGCGAAACCGATGTCCTTGAGCCATGCGATAAAACTATCTGGCCACAGTGCAGCTGATTCGGCACGTCCGGTCGCGAGATCGAAGCCGTGATTGCCTTTGTTGTAAATGTGCAACTCAACGCTGGTTCCAGCCTTGAGTAGATTCAGAAAATACTCCGTGCACTTGTCGGCTGGAGTCACTTTGTCATCGGCGGCATTCATAATAAACGTTGGAGGAAAATTGACTCCAGCGGGATCTTTCAGCGGTGGGCCGCCGATCCACGGATAGAGCAAGCCTGCAAAATCAGGACGCGCGGTGGCATCTGCTTCGGCCGCATGCAGAACGGCGCTGAGAGCGAGATGGCCGCCAGCAGAGAAACCACAGATGCCGATGCGTTTGGGATCGACTCTCAGTTCATCGGCCTGGAGTCGCAATGTGCGCAAAGCCTGATGGGCATCCGCGACGACTTCGGGCAAGTAGGTGTCCCAGGGAAATGCCCGCGCATCATGCAGGCCCCTGGTGTTTGTGCGATACTTCAGAACCAGCGACGTGACTCCGTGTTCTTTCAGGCGGAGTGCGAGATCATGCCCTTCGCGATCCAGCCATACGTCTGTGTATCCGCCCCCAGGGCAGATCACCAATCCAACACCGTTGGCCTTCTCCGGATCTGGTCGATGAATCGAAAACGTTGCTTTTGAGACATTACGAAATACCCGATTCTTTTCGGAAGGCGAACCAGGCGCTGGATCGTTGGCGCGTGTTCCCTCGGCTTTTTCGTATTGAATCGGGTTTCCCCGCGCGCCTTCGGGCCACAGGGGTTTTTCTTCCGGAAGTTCTGCAGAGCTCACGGGCTGGACAGTCGCGAGGACCAACAAGATGCAACCCTTTACGGATGCTGTATTCAGCTTCTTCAGTGACAACATGCCGTCAGAATGCCTGTCGGGAGCAAATTGGGAAAGAGCTATTATTGTGAGTCTGCCGAGAACTTTGGGTGAACTATCGGGGCAGCTGGGCAAAAAAGAAGCTCGAAAGCACGGGGCTTTCGGGGTTCCAGCTCAGGATTCGCTAAACAACTAAGGGAACAAAACCCCTTTCGCCCCCCTCCGCTCCGGTCCAAATACGCCTTCAAAGCCCTCCCGCCAAAAGCAAATTCCTAGCAGACAAGCGACTTCGTCACTTGGTAGTTGGTAGTTGGTCGATGGGCTGGCATGGAAGCCCATGGCAAAATCACCCGATCCCAATATCAGCGTATTGGTAATCACCGGATCACCCGAAAACGTGGCGACCTCATTGGTGAGACCATAGAGATGAAAACTCCCGCTCGCACCGAGAGCACCCGGGTGGATTCCGGCCTCGATCTGAAGCTCAGTGGCCTGCGCAGTATATTGGTAATTTGAGTAGTAAGCATCCAAGTCATTGCCGGTTTCCAAGATAATCCCTGGACGATCTTCCGCAAGAGCCCCAAAGGGAACCATCACCTCATCACCATTGGTGAAAGTGAGATCGATGTTTCGGCCAGACCCTTCCGTATCCCAAGCCCGAATATAAAGACCCAGGTCATAAGTTTGACCAATTGCCAGCCTCGAGAGCGTATAGGTTTGAACTGACCCAACAAAGGCGCCGTTCCCAGAGTAAGTGAAATCGTCGAGAAAACCGACCAGCTCGGTCTCGGACGCCAAGGTCCCCTAAGGAATCCAGTCTCCGTTGTTATTAGCGATGCTTCTCTTGTTAAAACCTCCGGTATCCCAAGCGAAATTCAGCGGAGTCTCGGTTGCGTTGAGAGGATCGTCCGGAGAGCAGTCGATTGAGAGATTGGAGAGGCTCAATTCAAGTGCTACCATCGCCATACGCCTTTCATGAAAAATTTTCTCCCCTGCTTGCTTATCTTCGCCTTTCTTCTTCCGCTCGCAGCGGAAGTGCCAAGCCCCAAGCCGCTCCAGTTCACAAAATGGACACCCGACTTCCTCGTCCCGGACCCGGTCGCTATTTCATTCGATAACCAAGGCCGCGCTTATGTCACTCAGACTCAGCGCCGCAAGGCCAACGATCTCGACATCCGCTCAAACCGCGACTGGATTCCTGACGACCTCAGCTTCCAATCCCCCGATAACAAACGGGCCTTTTATCGTAAAGTCTTCACGCCTGAAAACAGCGCCGCCAACAAACACCGCGTCAAAGACTACAACAAGGACGGCAAAAACGACCTCGCAGACCTCCAGTTTCTTTCCGAACGCATCCACCTCATCGAAGACACCGATGCCGACGGCCTAGCCGACAAAACCTCCATCTACGCCGAAGGATTCACCGATGAAATCGCTGGCATTGCCGCCGGAGTCCTCCATCACGATGGCGACGTCTACACCACCATCGTGCCCGACGTTTGGAAACTAAGAGACACCAACAACGACGGCAAAGCCGACACCCGCAAAATCCTCGCCACTGGATTCGGCGCCCACCTCGCCTATGCCGGCCACGACATGCACGGCCTCACCGTCGGCCCCGATGGCCGCATCTACTGGACCATCGGCGACAAAGGCTTGGGAGCTACCTCCAAGGAAGGCCACCATTTTAAATATCCTAATCAAGGAGCTCTCCTCCGTTGCGATCCCGATGGCAGCAACTTCGAAGTCTACGCACGCGGCCTCCGCAACGTGCAGGAAATCGCCTTCGATCAATTCGGCAATATCTTCGGCGTCGACAACGACTCGGACCGCCCCGGCGAAAAAGAACGCTTCGTCTACATCGTGCAACACATGGACGCCGGCTGGCGTTCCAACTGGCAGTATCGCCAAGGCACCTTCAACCCCTGGATGGATGAAAATCTCAGCATCCCCTACCACGAAGGACAGCCCGCCTACATCCTCCCGCCCATCTCACTTTATGAAAATGGTCCCGCCGGAATGGCCTTCAACCCCGGCACCGCTTTGAGCGAAGAGTGGAAAAATTACTTCTTCCACACCAGCGCCCCCAACGGCCAACAGTGGGCCTTCCAAGTTGAACAAAACGGAGCCGCCTACAAGATGGTCAAGGACATGCAAATCGGCAACGGCGTCCCCATCGTTGGCATCAACTTTGGACCCGATGGCGCCCTCTATGGCGTCGACTGGGGCGGCGGCTACCCGCTCAACAAAAAAGGGGCTGTCTGGAAATGGGATGTCAAAAACAAGGATCCACTTCGTCAGAAAACCGCCGAAATACTGCGCTCAGATATCTCTTCGGAATCAACAGACCAAATTGTAAAACAGCTAGATCATCCCGATCAACGAGTCCGTCTCAAAGCCCAATTCGAATTGGTGAAACGTAATCTCCGTCATGAGTTAGTTCTGGCAACCCAGCAATCCACCCGTCTTGGACGCATCCACGCCATCTGGGGAATCGGCCAGCTCAATCGCCAATCAAAATCACCCAACTTTAAATATCTCCTCGGCCTCCTCAACCATCCCGATGAAGAAATCCGAACCCAAGCCATCAAGACCATCGGCGACCAGTTCGGCACCCAACTTGCGCTACACCAAGCTCCCGCTCCATCCGGCTCCTCTTCTCTCACGGAGTCTCTTATTCCGCTTCTTAGAGACCCATCCGACCGAGTAAAGTTCCACGCCGCCATTGCCCTCGGAAATATCGGAAATTCCTCAGCCGAATCCAAGATTCACGAATTTAGTAAAGCTATTTCAAAAGAAGACACCTACCTCCGCCATGCCTCTATCGTTGCAACGGTCGGATGCGCTAGCGACGGATACCTCATGCAAATGGCGAAGCATGAGTCTGATCTTGTTCAACAAATCGCCGTCGTCACCTCACGTCGTCGTGCATCGCCTGAGATTGCCCGTTACCTCGACTCGCCCTACGAACACGTCGTCGCCGAAGCCGCCCGCGCCATCCACGACGACTGGACCATTCCTGAAGCGATGCCCGCCTTAGCCGCCTCCTTGAAAACCACTCCCTGGATCAATAACGAATCCATCATCCTACGAGCAATCAACGCCAACTTCCACCTCGGAACTCCCATAGCCGCCCAACGTGTCGCCGCCTTCTCAACCCGCACGACCGTCCCCTTAAAGCTCCGCCTCGACGCGCTCGACGCTCTCTCAAAGTGGACTCAACCCGAAAAACTCGACCGCGTGGTCGGTCGCTATCGTCCCCTTAAAGAACGTGACCCCGCCATCACCAAAGACGCCCTTTCCCCTCAGCTCTCCAAGCTCCTCACCGGCCCAGAGCAAGCGATCCAAAGCAAAGCGATGAACCTCACTCGCAGTCTCGAGATAGAACTTCCCTCTGGTGCCCTCGTCTTGCTTGCGAAAAACGAGAAGTCACTTCCCGAACTCAGAATTGAAACCCTCCGCGCGCTCCAAAGCCAAGAGCATCCCCAGCTCCAGGAACTCCTCTCCTCAGCTCTCCAAGCCAAGAAAATCGACGTCCGTATCGAAGCACTCGTGCTCCTTTCCAAATCCAATCCCGAACTCGCCCTCAAGACCGCTTCCAAAATCCTCCAAAATAAGGACGGTAACCTCACCGAAAAACAAGCCACCGTCGCACTGCTCAGCGGCACCTTCGCCTCCGAAAAAGGAGACCAACTCCTTACCCAACTCGTCGCCTCCTTCGACACAATCCCCGCCGGGCTCCAACTCGATCTCGCGGAAGCTGCCGCGATCCGAAAGCTCACTGGCCCCGCTCCCGACTTCGCCCACACCCTCCAAGGCGGCAGCGCAACACGCGGAAAAGACCTCTTCATGAACCACCTCGCCGCCCAGTGCATCCGCTGCCACAAGGTCGAAAAGCGCAAGGGAAGCGACATCGGCCCCAACCTCAAATCCATCGGCCTCCAACGCACCCGCACCCACCTCCTCCAGTCCCTCACCGAACCCCAAGCCGTCATCACCGATGGCTACGGCTCCATTTCCCTCACTCTCAAAAATGGCACCTCCATCGTCGGCCAATTCCGCAAAGAAAAGAACGGCACCGTCGAAGTCGCCGACCCCGAAGGAAAAGTAACCAAGGTGAAAATAGCCGACATCAAAGAGCGCTCCCCCGTCGTCTCCACCATGCCCCCCGCGGGCCTCATTCTCAAAAAACGCGAAGTCCGCGATCTCATCGAATATCTCTCCACTCTCAAAGCTAAAAAATGATCTCATATAAAGATCTCCTCCCAAGTTTAGGGTTTTCCTCCTCTCGAATTTAGGATTTTCGGCCGACAAGTCTGCTGAAGCCTTGGCGAAGGAGGAGAGCAGGCTAAACGTCCTCTTCATCGCCGTCGACGACCTCCAAACCGACCCCCACGAACGCCACAACCTCATCAATATCCCCGCCTTCACCGAAAAAAAAGAAGTCCTCAAAAAACAACTCTTCGCCGAGCTCGAAGCCTCCGGAGCCCTAGAAACCCCCATCCGCCCACCCAAAGGCGAACCGCTGCATGACCGGAAGCTGAGGAGGTAGTTTCTTCTTCAATCGCACAGGAATTGATCCGCCTCATTGGGGCTGCCTGAGTGATCTTACCCTCATCCCCAGATCAGCAAAAACTCATCGTCACGATATGGTGAATGCCAAGGCCATACATTACATCGCTTATGGTGGCTTTAGGCTTCTATCAGGCTCCCAGTCAGCTCACGATTCGTCGCATGAACGACCGAAGAAATTTTCTCAAAAGCTGTGCCGTGGCAGCGGGTGCCGCTGGCATCAGCAATCAATCTGCGCAAGCCGAGGCCCCAATAAATCCTTCTGGAGTCAGTGGTTATCACTATCTCAAACCTTCCTTTAAAAAGGGCTCCCGTCTGCTTTTCCAAGGCGACTCCATCACCGACATGAAATGGGGGCGCAACCAGAAAGACCGCAATCATTACCTGGGCCATAGTTACGTCTATCTCATCGCCGCCCGACTCGGAGTCGAAATTCCCGGGGACCAATTGGACTTCTACAATCGAGGAATGAGCGGCCATTCGGTCGCAAACCTCCGCGGGCGATGGCAGAAAGACGCGCTCGAAATGAAGCCAGATCTACTCAGTATTTTAATTGGGACGAATGATGTGAACCAAGGCGCAACGCCCGAGGCATTTGAGTC
Source organism: Akkermansiaceae bacterium (assembly GCA_905182405.1). Lineage (GTDB taxonomy): Bacteria > Verrucomicrobiota > Verrucomicrobiia > Verrucomicrobiales > Akkermansiaceae > SW10. The sequence continues at coordinate 870,466 of CAJJBQ010000002.1, forward strand.
CGACTATCGCTACATCTTAGATGCCAGCCTGAAGGCGAATTCTGAATTACGACTGGTGCTACTCGACCCCTTTGTCTTGAGAGTTGGTCGATTGGCCGACGAAAAAGCCTGGGCCGAGCGCCGTGCCGCGACAGACAACCTTCGCGCTGTCGTCGCCCGCTTGGCAAAGGACTACGAGACCGTTCATGTCAAAACCCAGGACGTTTTTGACGCGGCAGCTCAAGCGGTCACCCCGGAGCATTGGATTTGGGATGGCATCCACCCCTTACCGCAAGGACATGAACTCATCGCTCGCAATTGGCTGCAGGAAGTCAGTAGCCGTTGGCCCCATCAATGATGGCGAAATGGAAATCGCTCACTCAAACAGAGCTCACTTCTCCATCATCTTCATCTCCGAGGATCCTCCGAGCTTCTTGGCCTTCTCCTGACTCTCTTTCGAAAGTTGCTCCAGCGGGGTGGCCACTTTCTTCCCCGTCTTCTTCAGCTCAAGGCTGACCTTCCCTTTGGAAAGTCCCCGGAAGCGCGCGGTGATCGTGATGCCTTTCGCATTGGTCCACTCTTCCCACTCCGGCTCGAGGGCCTTGGGGGCCGGGCCGAATTGCTCGGTAACGATACGGCCGTCCTTAAACTTGAGAATCTTTTCCGGGTCCAATTCATCGGAACCTTTCTTCCCCTTCTCGCCATCGATCTTGGCCCCTTCGTGAATCCACTGAGCCACCGTCCTGACTTCCTTCTCGGTGAGACGTTCCCCTTTATTCTTCGGAGGCATCGCCCCCTTCTCATGCTCGGGCCGCACGATCGTCACGAAGAGAAAACTGGCATCCCAATCGCCCGGGATAACGACATCATTTTTCGCGAAGCGCTTGTAGAAATTCTCTTCATCATCAAAGCGAAGTCCACCCTTCACCTTCTTCGCGTTGTCACTATGGCAGTCGTAACATTTCTCCTTAAAAATCGGCATGACATCCCGCTTGTAGTCCAAGGCGGAGGCCGCCGCAAATGAGCCTTGGCTAAAGACCCGTTGAAGCGTCACCCCTCAAATTTAAGGGCTCATCGCTAAGACGCCCCCAAATTTTGGTTGATCGAGAGAGACCTGCTCGTGCTTAGCGGTGGGCTCAAAATTGAGCTGGTTGGCGCCCTCATCACAAAGCTCACCCGCCCCCTCTCTCCCCGCCCCTCCGGTCCAAGGGCGGTTTCAAGGCCCTCCCGCTAAAAGCAAATTCCTAGCAGTTGGCGGCCAATCTGTTATCACCTCCATAGCTTACTAAATTATGCATCTATCTTTTCGTGATTTTCCAACCGCCTCCACGGCAGCTCTCCTCACTTTGATCGGACTACAATCCATCTCAGCCGATGTGATCATTCCCAGTTCCATCAAAGCCTTTCACCAAGGCGACAGTCTAACCGGAAATGGCGCGGCATTACAGATCATCAACGGAAGTGGCATGTCAAAACCTGACCCCAATGATCCATCGACCTGGACCATCAACTCCACTGCATGGGCGGACGATTGGCAGGGGTTTTCAACTCCGTCGGGCAATACGACTTGGGCCGTTCTTGATCTCGGTTCCCCAACTCCCAATCTTGATCAAATCTATCTTTGGAATGTCCAGGAAAACAATGCTCGCGATCGGGGAACCAATAGCTTCAACATTTTTCACGCCACCTCCCCAACAATAACTCCTCCCACAACCAGCGGAAATGTCACCGCCTATGATTTTGCAAGCGGCGGGTGGTCCAAAATTAACGGGAGTTTTTCACTCACCCAGGGAACCGGAGATGGCGATGACGGGCAATCATTTGACGTTTCGGCGGCGGGTGGGGCCCGCTACATTGGCCTTCAAATCATCAGTAACCACGGAGGTTCTCGCGTGGGATTTGCCGAGGTCGCCTTTACCACGAGGATTCCCACTGGAGCTCCTTCCGTCGTCACGCTCACTCCAACTACAATCACTTCCTCAAGCGCGACCATTCGGGGAAACCTCATTAAGGTGGGAACAAGTTCACCCACCATGAGTCTTCATTGGGGACCATCCGATGGAGGAAATAGCACAGCGGCATGGGCCAATACCCAGAATCTTGGAACCCAAGCCAACCCCGGAGAATTCTCCTCCAGCCTCATCGGCCTACAGCCCAACACCACCTACTTTTACCGCGCTTATGGCGCGAACGCCCAAGGCGAGGATTGGGCTTCTTCGAGCGAAACTTTCACCACCGCCTCCGCGCCACCAACCGTGGAAAACGTCGCCGCAAGCAACATCATGGGAACCAGCGCCACCATCGGGGCCACCGTCAACTCGACCGGCGGGGAAATCCCCACCCTGGTTATTCATTACGGAGACAATGATGGCGGTACAGGTAATTGGGATTCGCAACTCGACCTCGGTTTACAGACCAGCTCCGACAGCGAAAATATTTCAGACCTCACTCCTGGGACGACCTACTTTTTCCGCGCAGCCACGACCAACTCCGCAGGGACCTCATGGGCCTCGTCGACCGACAGTTTTTCAACAACCGCAGTCAATTCACCAACGATTACCAACTCGCCTGCCGGCGGAATCAACGGAAACTCCGCCACCCTAAACGGAGAAGTCAGTGATGCCGGTGGAGATCCCCCGACAGTCACGATTTACTATGGAATGATTGACGGAGAATCCACTCCGGAAAACTGGCAACTGTCCGTTCCTGGCGGTACCCGGACCGGTTCATTTTCCCGCCTCGTTTCCAACCTCCAACCCACAACGAAATACTACTTCCGCGCCTTTGCGCAAAACGCCGCGGGCAGCAATTGGGCCTCAACCTCCCAGACCTTCACCACGCCGGTTTTTACTACACCTTCAGTCGTCATTAACGAGATCCATTACGACGAGGATAACAAAACTGTTCGATCCGAATTCATCGAGATATTCAACCCGAGCAACAATCCCTTCGATCTCTCTGACTATTATTTTTCCAGCGGAATTGACTTCAAATTCCCCGCCGGAACCACCCTTGCTGCCGGAGGTTACTTGGTCGTCGCGGAAAACCCAGCCACCATGCTCTCCCGCTTTGGATACTCGGGAGCGCTGGGACCTTTCGCGAACGGGTCCTTTCTCAAAAATTCAGGCGAACGAATCACTCTTCGCAATCCCGCCGGAACCACCATCGATGAAGTTGATTATCAACTTGGCTTCCCCTGGCCCACTGTGGGAGATGGCATCGGAACCCCGCGAGTCAGTCCTTCCATCGAATTGATCAATCCTCTCCTCGATAACGATCTCGGAGGAAGCTGGCGGGCATCCGGATTTCCTGCCGCCACCTCAAACAGCGGAGGCGGAGGCGGCCCCGTCAACTACATCGCCGCCAACGCGACCTGGAAATATCTCGACGACGGCAGCAACCAGGGGACCTCATGGCGCGCCACCGGATTTGACGACTCGGGTTGGAGCAGTGGTCCCGCTGAACTTGGCTACGGAGATTTCGACGAAGTCACAACCGTGAACTCCGGACCTAGGGGAGGCCGCTACGCCACCACCTACTTCCGAGGTTCAACCAACATTCCTGATCCTTCGACATTCGTGAACTTCACCATTTCGGTCACCTACGACGATGCCTACGCCATTTACGTCAACGGCACAGAAGTTGCTCGTCATGCCGGCCTCACCAACAATGCTCCCTTCGACGAATACGCGAACAATAACGTCGGCAATAATGCTAACGACACCCTAACTATCCCCGCAAGTGCGTTTGTCGCAGGAACCAATATTATCGCAGTCGAAATCCACCAAACCAGCAGTGGCAGCAGTGACATCAGCTTCGCCCTTTCCCTCACCGGAGAAACGTCAGGCGGAACTCCGGGAGGTAGTTTTTCCCCCACCCCTGGCGCAGCCAACCAATCTTACACGACAGCGGTGCCGCCTCAGATTCGCCAAGTAAATCATCTCCCCAAGGAACCAACTTCAGGTCAACCCGTCGTCGTGACTGCCAAGGTCACCGACCCCGATGGCGTCGGTTCCGTGACCTTGCAATATCAAGTGGTGAATCCCGGCGACTACTTCTCCCGCTATCTCAAGTTCAACAGCAACGGGACCTCTAATGAAGATCCGCGCTATGAAGACCCTAGCGAATGGACCGACGTAATCATGACCGATGATGGCACAGGTCGGGACGCCCTCGCATTCGACTCCGTCTTCACGGTTACCCTGCCCGGCACGCTGCAAACAAATCGTCGACTGATTCGTTACCGGATCCTGGCCGGCGACACTCCCGGCGCCGAAATCACGGCGCCCTACAAGGATGATCCCCAACCAAACTTCGCCTACTTCGTTTACGATGGCACTCCCGACTGGAGTGGCTCTATCCGCCCTGGTGACACGCCCGTGAACTACCCTGGTTCATTGATGTCGAGTATCGCAACCTACTTTCTGCTTAGTAAAAACTCTTGGGTAGATGATTCCCAGTTTGGGGGATACGGAGGGTCGGAATACCTCTGGCCCGGCACCATGGTCTATGACGGCCGAGTTTACGACCACATCCAATACCGCCCCCGCGGCGGCGTCCATCGTTACCAGTATGGCAAAAATTTCTGGAAGTTTGATTTCGGTCGCGGCCAACGATTTGAAGCACGCGATCGCTATGGCGAAAAATATTCCCAGCCTTGGAACAAACTGAATTTCTCCTCCCTCGTTCAGCAAGTAAACTTCAACCACCGCGGCGAACAAGGACTGTTAGAAGGCGTGGGGTTCAAACTCTTCGAGCTCAGCGGAGTAGAGGCATGCAACACACACTATGCCCAATTCTACGTCATCGATCAAGCCAGCCCGACCGGAGCCAATCAGTATGAAAGCGACTACTACGGCCTCTATCTCGCTATCGAACAATTGGACGGCCAGTATCTTGATGAACATGACCTTCCCGATGGTAACCTATACAAAATTGAAGGAAACAGCGGCAGCTCCAACAACCAAGGCCCGACCCAGGTGGATAACCGCAGTGATGTCAGCAGCTTCATCAGTGCCTATCGAAACAGAACACCAAGCGCCCAATGGTGGGAAGACAACCTCGATATCGAAAAGTATCTCAGTTACCGGACCATCGTCGAAGGCATCCATCACTACGACATCGCCGGTGGTAAAAACTACTTCTACTATCACAACCCGGAGACTTCTAAATTTGAGGTGCACCCATGGGATCTCGACCTTACCTGGGCCAACAACATGTATGGTAATGGCAATCATGATTTTAAATCAAAGGTCGCGCAGAATCCGGCCTTCAATACCCGCTACCAGAATCGCGTCCGTGAAATCATGGACCTCCTTTATAACTCGGATGAAGGCTACAAATTGATCGATGAAATGGTGAAAGATGTTTGGACTCCGGGATCCCCTTCCCTCGTCAGCGCCGACCGCCGACAATGGGACAACAACCCACGGATCAATCACCCTGACCGCTATTACGACGTGGCTTCAGACAAGGACTTCGGGGGAATGATTCAGGTCCTTAAGAACTACCTTGTCTCCCGTGGAAGCTGGATGGAAAGGAGCCTCCTCACCCAAAACAATAGTATCCCGACCACTCCAGTCCTAACATACTCAGGCGCAGCTGGATTTCCCAGTAATGGCCTGCTTTTCACCTCCAGCAACTACAGCTCTGCCACCCCGTTTGCGGCGATGGAATGGCGAATTTCCGAGATCTACGATCCCACCACAGCAAACTATGTTCCCGGAGATCCTTACCTCTATGAGATCGAAAATCCTGACACATCGGGCGAACTGACCTCCTTCGATTCGGGCTACCTCTTCCCGACAGTTTTAGCCAGACCCGGCCAAACCTATCGTGTTCGCGTCCGACATCAGGACACCGCCGGGCGCTGGAGCCACTGGTCCGAGTCCGCCGAGTTTATGGTTTCATCTCCGGACATCAGTCCATTCGTCGACGATCTCCGCATCACCGAAGTCCACTACCATCCTGGCCCGGCCAGTGCAACGGAACAAGCCATGGGATGGACTGATTCAGATTTCGAATACCTCGAGCTTCAAAACATTGGAACAACTCCCATCGATATGACCGATGCTCGCTTTACCAAGGGAATCGATTTTGATTTTTCGCCGGGAACCATAATCGAACCAGGGGCTTTTCTTCTCATCGTGAAAAACCAGACAGCATTCGCTTCACGCTACGGAGCTGGGCTTCCGATCGCCGGCGAATGGGATCTCAACGATAAATTGAGCAACGGAGGAGAGAACATCAAACTCTCGCTCGGCTCTGGCACCGCCATCATCGAATTCACCTATGATGACAATGCCCCTTGGCCGACTTCTCCCGACGGAGGAGGCTCCAGCCTCACTCTCAGCCTACCCACCGAAACCCTCCCCGCGGATCATTCAAACCCGCTAGCTTGGCAAGCCAGTCAACAGACCGGTGGCACCCCTGGTGTTACCGGGCCCGGCACTTCAAACTTCGAGTTGTGGGCTCAGAGCATTGGCCTAGGCGCCGAAGCCTCCATGATCGACGACAATGATAACGATGGTATGAACAACCTTCTCGAGTATGCCTTGGACTCCGACCCAATGAACGACTCAAGCCATCGCCTTCCATCAGGAGCAACCGAGTTGATCGAGGTCGATGGCGTAACCGCTCGCTATCTGACCTTAACGTTCCGACGCAATCTCGCCGCTTCCGAACTCACCTTTACCGTGGAGCTGGCCGACGATCTTACCGGGTGGAATAACAATACAGCCGTCCCGGTTTCTACGACCGACCATGGCGATGGCACAGCCACCGAAGTCTGGCGCGCGCCCCTCCCTCTGAACAATGACTCCAGCCAGTTCGGCCGACTTCGAGTCACCAACTAGTGAAATATCAGTTCATCGGCATCAAGACACTCGCCAACCAAACCACTGAAAATCCCACCACACCCATCAGCCAACCCCCTTTCGCCCCCTCCGCTCCGGTCCAGGGGCGGCTTCAAGGCCCTCCCGCTAAGAGCAAATTCCTAGCAGTAACCACATCCCGCCTCATGGCTAATATTTCCCGACCACTGTCAAATCTCCGGAAAAGAGGTTAGCAATTCACCATTAGAAGCGATAGCGGATTACGCCGCTATTTAAAATCAGTTGCAATGATTGAAATCCACGGTCCATCATCGCTAAAATGAACAAGGAGATTGATCAAAAAAACAAAATCACGACGTCTCCCACCAAAGGAGATTTTCGCAATTGGCGGACCTTGTTTTCCGTCATATTCCTGCTCGCGATCGCGATCGCTTTTGTGGCTACGGAAATTGTTCGCTATTCACGAAACTCTCCCAACCAACACCCTAATTGGATCAACTCAAAACTACTGCTCGCCAACATTCCAATGGGAGCACTGGAATCGATGCAGTCTCGAAATATGGTGTCCCGTGATCGACTCAATTTGCACGCCTGGCACGGCCACAACGAAATCCTGCTAACCAAGGTCTTTAAGCTTGGGGAGATGCAATTCAGGACTCGGATTGAGGAAGACTCCTATCTCGTCATCATCTTTGATAAGACCGCCGAGAATTACTCTGCACTGCGACTGAGCCGTAACCCACATTATCCCAGCGCTCTCATCTATGCCGACTCGACAGGCCAATTCTCCAGCAAGACTGTAATCAGCGATGTTCAAATCACTGATGATTGGCATACCATAAAACTCAAAAAGAAGAATGGCACACTGCATCTACAGATCGGCGATCATGTCGTTGGTAAATGGAAATCCCGAATCGTTGATCAACAGATTGTCGGATTTCGATCAGGAGCAGGAACGACCATTGTTGATGATGTCATCTTGTATGATCCCGATGGCCGTGAAATCCTCTCTGAGAGTTTTCGCAATGCATTCCGATCAATTGCTCTATTCTTTTTCGTGCTCTTCGCGATCGCAGTGTTGATTGGATTTCTTTTCGCCGCGGCATATCATTGGAAACGCTCCATCCGCATCACCGGGTTTGTGATAATCATGACGCAAGGGGTCACTCTCATCCTGTTGACGATTTTTTTGATATTCGACTTCTTTCATTGGTCCCACCAATACCATTTCGACACCTTCGTTCCACTTGAGGTTCACTCCGATTGGAGCGAGAAGTCGACCAAAACAGAAGCATGGAGATCTGGGTTCTTTGACAATTTTAAAACCTTTGATCAGTTCAACTCCAAATACGAATCGAAAGATGTGACCCTACTCGTGCGATTTCTCCTTCTGGAGAAGGGTCCGCCCTACCAGCACGGCGCGTTACAAATCAAGAGAAGCAGTCTCCCTGACCAATCTCACTTTGAAGTTCCCGACGATGAACAAACCTTGCTGAAAGGACATTCAACATTTCCAACTTCCTCATTGCGTACTATGTTTATAGGAACATCGCAAACTTGGGGTGAAGGTGCAGCGACCCGTGGCGAGCAATTTGCCTTCCGATTGCACGATCGAATGCGGAAGAAAGTTGCCGCCGACGTTGAACTTATAACCATCAATGCCGCAATTCGGGGAAGTGACGCCAGCTTTCTGATACAGCGCTACCTTGATCGACTCCACCTTCTCCAACCGCATCTCGTCATCGTCAACCTATCGAACAACGATTCTTACAAAGACCCTGAGAAATTTAAAGCGAGCCTGAAATCACTTGTCGAGTTCAATCAAACCCGGAAAATCAAGACCCTGTTTTCTCTGGAAGCGAATAGCCCTGAGACCGACACCCGGCAAATCACTGCCTTGAGAGAGTTCCATCAAATCATGCAGTCCGTCTCTGATACCTATGGCGTCATTTGCGTGGACCTGAACAACCATTTGGCAAGCGAGTTGGTTTACGATTCAGGTTTTATCTGGTGGGACTACGTTCATCTCACATCCCACGGACAAGCAACTGCAGCGGAGTTTTTGATGAACTCGATTGTTCGAGAGATCTCGCTTCCAGCGATACAAACTCTGGGGTCTGATGACATCGGCGCAAGAAAGATCATGAATTCTGATCAGTAGCACCAAACTAAAAGGTGAGTATGATTTGGTCGTCTCATTATGTATGTTTAAGAGCCGTCACCTCGCAAGGGGCAGCGGATTTTTGTGAAGCCGAGCAGATCTCGATTAATAGAAATCATGAAATCTACTCAATAGCCACCAAAGCTCGCAGCTACTATCAAACGGGGGATTTTAAAGGATTCATAAAATTAGAGCTGTTCCTTGATGAGTGTCAGGGGACGGCCCTTTTTGGGCCACCCAAATCTCATTTAATTAAATGAGAAAGGCCGATTAACCCCTCTCCGGTCCGGTCCAAAGGTGAAATCAAGGCCCTCCCGCTAAAGGTAATTTCTAGCAGTAAGAGAGGGCATTGTTTCTGCAGAAAAACCTCCGGCGCTTCGCTTTCAAAGCGATCTGGATTGCAAATAAATGAAGCATTAACCATTCAGAGTGAGTGTTTACCACGAAACCTTCTTCTACTCTTTGTTAATTAGGGGGTTATCGAACAGGGCGCTTATGTCAAGGAGGGACCAAATTCGCAAAAAACAGTTTGACACCTTCTATGAAAAAATTTAAATGACGCTCCTGACTGTTGAAAATAACGACTCTGAATCTAAATAAACCACTATGAAATCTACGTTAACACTCGCTGTAGTAGCGGCCCTCGGCTTAGGAGCTGCCAATGCTGCTCTCATTACTACTTTCATCGATCAGGATGGAACTGGCCTAGCCGGAACCACCTCAGGCGACACCGCAAATGCCGTCGGCCAAGTCACTCTTTCTGATGACACCGCTGTCGGTGACATTTGGAATGGCGGCGATACCCAAGTTTATCTTCACGAGACTGATCGTGTAACAGGAAGCTTCTCTGCTGTTGTTCGCATCGTCGGCCAGACTGAAGCTGCCAATGGTCGATGGGGAAAATCAGGCATCCAAGCCCGTGACTCATTATCGCCACTCTCTTCCAGCGCCATGGTTCAAGCAGCTGCGGGAAGTGGCTCACAAGCCCTCGGAGCCAATCCAGTGCCCTTTCGCCTCGCAGGTAAGACCGGGAACGATGGTCAGGGAGGCTTCGAAGATCCCATTCAAAGTGGTGGTGTCGATGTCGCTAACGATCTTTTCAAAGCCGGTGGCGATGTCACTGAAACTTGGTTCCAGCTTCGCTACGACGCCACTACCAGTGGATTTTCGTCAGGTTCTGCTCCAGATGTAGCGGGTGCTCCCGGAGCATGGTCATGGTCCGCAGAGCGCACCGATGTTGCCGACACTGATGCTGCTGACGGCTGGTATGTCGGTCTTGCATACAGCTCCCACGGTGACTTGTCTCTTAGCGATGGCTCCGAGGGCCTGCACGGTGTCACCTTCGACAACTTCTCCATCACTGCGATCCCCGAGCCTTCTACCGCTCTTCTCGGGTTGAGTGCTCTTGGATTCCTCATTCGCCGCAAGCGATAGAGGTCGGTTCAAGAAATAACATTTCAAAAGCCGCGGGAGAGATCCGGCGGCTTTTTCGTGGCTCCATGATTCCTTTACTCTATACTCCCACCATCAAAAGGACCTTCTCTCTCCTCTCATTCGGCCTCGGCATATTTTCCTATGGAGAGACGCCTACTCCGAAGCTCTCCGTAATTCCTGGACTAGATGAAAACAACTTTGATTCCGCCGTGCACGATGTTGCCCGCCTCGACGACCCTCTCATCGATGGCTGGCAGACCGAACAGATTAATGAGGTCACCGGCAAGCAATTCAAAAAGCTTGCCTCGCTCCTAGAATCAAAGAAGCCCAACGACCTCTCATCCTTGGGTCACTCTTCTTTTAAGGGTCATCTTTTACGACCGAACACATTAACCTCGGCAAAAAAGGATGCTCATTTTCAACTCCTGCGCGCCTCAGATTCAGATGACGGCGGTGAGCACACCCTAGAGCAATCTCTCTCCAGTCTCTCTTCCCTCCTCAAGGACTACACGGCTATCCGCTCAAAATTTAAGACCATCAGCGTCAGCTTGAGAAAAGGTCAGACCAGCACCGTCACCTACGTCCAGATCGGAGGAAGCCACTCTTCCCACACTCTCCAGATCAATGCAACTTGGAACAGCACTTGGGATACGAGCTCAAATCCACCTTTACTCACCGGAATCGAGATCGCCCGCTACGACGAACTCACCCATCAACTCAACGGGAGCAAGACCCTCTTCTCCGATTGCACCGAATCCCTCTTTCGAAACAGCGATGTCTTCCAGCGCCAGCTCATTCAGGGAATCGATCACTGGAGCGCTCGTTTTGATGGCGCCATCTCACGCCCCGCCGCCGGTCATGGCATGGCCATCGGCGACGTCAATGGAGACGGACTCGAAGACGCCTACCTCTGCCAACTTCCCGGTCTCCCCAATCTTCTTCTGATCCAGCAAACCGATGGCACCGTCGTAGATACCGCTCTCGAAGCAGGAGTCAACTGGCACGAAGGGTGCCGCTCCGCCGTCCTGAACGATCTCGATAACGATGGAGACCTCGACCTCGTGTCCGTCCTTGGAAATAAGCTCGTCGTTCAAGAAAACGATGGCACAGGAAAATTTAAGCTCAAGACCATCATCGATACCGCCAGCAGCCTCTTCTCGATCAATGCCGTAGACTACGACGGCGACCAGGATCTCGATCTCTTCGTCTGCGGATACAATCTCAGCACCGGCATCAATCTCGACGACGTTTTCGCCAACCCCATGCCCTTCCAAGATGCCAACAATGGCGCTCCAAACGTCATGCTTCGAAACGATGGCAATTGGAAGTTCACTGACGTCACCAATAAAGTCGGCTTGGGCCAAAACAACATGCGTTTCAGCTACGCCGGATCTTGGGATGACTTCGATCTCGATGGCGATCTCGACCTCTACATTGCCAATGACTTTGGCCGAAATAATCTCTACCGAAACGACAAGGGCATCTTTAAAGACGTCGCCGCAGAGCTAGACCTCGAGGACATCGGCCCCGGCATGTCTGCCTCCTGGGGCGACTATAACAACGACGGACTCCCCGACCTCTACGTAAGCAACATGTTTTCCTCGGCCGGAAATCGCATCACCACTCAATCGCAATTTAAATCCAATCTCAGCGAGGATGAAAAGAGTGACTTTCGTCGTCACGCCCGTGGAAACTCTCTTTATCAAAACAATGGTGATGGCAGCTTCAGCGACGTCAGTGTCGATCTCGGCGTCACCCTCGGACGCTGGGCTTGGGGCTCGACCTTAGTCGATATGGACAACGATGGATGGGAAGATATTTATGTCACCAACGGCTTCATGACCGCCGAGGGCAAGGACCGAGATTTGTGAAGTTTCATGTGGCGCCAGGTCGTGGCGCAATCACCGGGAAAGAATGCTGCGGATAGCGATGTCCTCCGCTATGACGTCGGCTGGAAGGCCCTCAATACCATGCTCAAAGCAGGACGCTCCCTGAGCGGGAACGAGCGAAACTGCGCCTTTCTCAACACCGGCGGCTCCCGCTTTGCTGATATTTCGCAAGCCACTGGACTGGACTTCGATGACGATGGCCGCGCCGTTGCCTCCGTAGATTGGGATCAGGACGGCGACCTCGACTTCTGGATCTCAAACCGCACCGCTCCCCAAACCCGCTTTCTCAGAAACAACACTGATCAGACCAACCACTTCATCCAATTCCGACTACAGGGAACTACCTGCAATCGCGATGCCGTCGGTGCCCGCATTGCGCTCCGGTTAAAAGGAGATCCCAGCATCCGCTCTCGCACCGTGCGCTCCGGCGAAGCCTACCTCTCCCAGCATAGCAAATGGCTCCACTTCGGCCTCGGCTCCGCCACTCCCGAACTAGAATCAATCACCGTCACTTGGCCCGGTGGCACTCGCGAATCCTTCCCCGCTCCCACTGCTGACCACCGCTATCTGCTCGTGCAAGGAAGCGGAAAAATCCAGCTCGCAGACCTCCCAAAACGAGACGTTCAGCTGACACCCTCTACGATCACGCCACCGCCGATCAGCGATTCCGCCCGCATCGTCCTGATCCAGCCTCTCCCAATTCCCTCGATGAAATATCGAGCTGCGGACAACTCCAATCAATCGGTGACTAGCTCAGACGGCAAACCCCGCCTCGTCACCCTCTGGTCCAGCACCTGCCCCTGTTGCATGGGCGAGCTCGCAGAGTGGAAAGAGCACTACCAAACATTCGTCCAAGCCGATCTCGATGTCATCGCAATCAATCTCGAACCCGAAGACCTTCAGGAAAATGCCCATACCGTTTTCACCGAAAATAAATTCCCCTTCTCACTCGGGTTTGGGTCGAAAAAAATTGGCGCTCAGTTCGACGTCCTCCAACGCACCATCCTCTCACGACAGCGCCCGCTCCCACTGCCAAGCAGCTTCCTCATCGATGGCAAGGGCCAGCTCTGCATCATCTACAAGGGGCCCGTTTCTCCAGCGCAAGTGGCCGCCGACGCCAAACTCATCGGCGCGCCCCTCGACCGGATTCTTGCAGCCAGCTCCCCCTTCGCCGGCAAATGGCTCGGCATCCCCGCAGGCTCGTCCCCGAATAATCTCGCCGTCCGCTTTGTCGAAGGCGGCTTCAGTGAGGAAGCAAAAGATTACCTCCAGCGACTCACCAGCGAGGGCACCGATAACCCTGTCTTCAATGCCGGAAATGCCTTCACCCTTCTCGGCGCGATCCTCCTTGACCAAAAGCAACTCGAAGAAGCCGCTACCGCTTTTAGAAATACCCTCAAGATTGACCCTCATCACCGACAAGCCGCCATCGAACTCGCGGGCATCCTGATGCAGCTCAAGCGCCCCAAGGAAGCGATCCCGCACTACCTCAAGGCACTGGAGCGCCGCAAAGACGACCCCGAGCTCCTCTTCAAACTCGGCATGGCCCACCTCCAGTCTGGAGAGCTCGCCCCAGGAATCTCGCGCCTCGGAGAATCCCTCTCCCTGCGCCCCGCTCCCCTCACTCACTACAATCTCGGCAACGCCTTCTTGGCCTCGGGAAAACTCCCTGAGGCCATCGCCCAATTCGCCGCCGCCGTCACTCTCGACCCCAACTTCCCGCCCTCGGCAAACAACCTCGCGTGGCTTCTCGCCGCCCACCCCGCCCCCGCCGAGCGCGATCCAAAACATGCCCTCAAAGTTGTCCAAAATTTGGTCTCTTTAAAGGGACAACGCACCGCCTCCCACCTCGACACCCTCTCTGTCGCGCAGGCTGCAAATGGCCTCTTCAAGGAAGCCCTCGTCACTGCTCAAGAAGCCATCGCCCTTGCCACAAAAAATGGCGACGCCGCCACTGCCGACGCCATTTCTACACGCATCAAATTGTATCAGGCCGGAACACCTTATCACGAATAAGCCCGCGATGAATCGACTCACCCTGACCCTCGCCTCGCTGGCACTTGTCTCTTGCACCAAAGAAAAAGAAGAGACAGCGGCCAAACCCGAAACCCCGAGCGCCCCCGCTGTGCTCACCCTCCATCCTTCCGCCACAAAGAACCCCTTCAACAATGCCACCAAAGACATCGTTGTTCGCGAAGACCCCGCGGTCGATGGCTGGCAATCCGAAGCCTTCTCAGTCGCCAGCGGCAAGCAACTCAAACTCCTCGGAATTTACCTCACCGGTCAGTCTTCCACCCTCCCCCAAGGAGTCCTTGCCCCCAGCTTCTCCGCGCCAGATCTGCGGCCCGACAACTTCGAAGAGAGCACTTCCCTTGCGAGCATCACCGTCAAAAAATCCCTGCTCTCCTCTGATCAAACCCACGCTCTGCCTGAGCCTTTTCTGAAGAACACCAATCATTTTAAATTCAAAATCATCCGGGTCGATCTCAGCGAAAACGAAGCACGCACCACCGCGCTCCTCCAGATCTCTGGAACCGAAAAAGGAGCCCGCCTCCAAATCAACGCGACGTGGAACTGCCTCTGGTCGACCAGCGACCCACCCACCCTTCTTTCCATCACTCCCACTGCTCACGAAGAAGTCTCTTCCTCCGTGGGCTTTGCCGATTGCACCCGTTCGGCCATCGGAATCCCAGCGCTCATCGAGGACCAACTCATCTACGGGCGCAATCACTGGTATCGCAGCCTCGAGAGTTCCATCGGAGTCGAAGGCCGCGGCAATGGCATCACCATCGGCGATATTAATAACGACGGGCTCGAAGATCTCTACTTCTGCCAACCCGCCGCCCTTCCGAACAAACTCCTCCTCCGCAAATCAGATGGATCACTGCGCGACATCTCCGCCTCCGCGGGAGTGGACTGGCTCGATGCCACCCGCGCCGCCCTCTTCATCGATCTCGACAACGACGGCGACCAAGACCTCATTCTCACCCAAGCGACCCGCATCCTCTTCCACGAGAATGCCGGGAATGGCACCTTCCCTCTTCGTCACACCCACGAGAGCCTTAGCCTCCTCTTCTCGATCAATGCAGTGGACTATGATGGCGACGGCCGGCTCGACCTTTTCGCCTCCGGCTATTCCGGAGCGGGAGAACTCCGGCCCGAGGACATTTTCGCCAGCCCCATGCCCTACCACGATGCCAACAATGGTGGCTCTAACGTCCTTCTCAAAAACACCGGCTCGTGGACTTTCTTCGATGTCACCAAAACCAGCGGACTGGGCGGCGACAACCTCCGCTTCACCCTCGCTTCGGTCTGGGAGGACTACGATAACGATGGCGATCCCGACCTCTACCTCGCCAACGATTTTGGCCGAAACAACCTCTTCCGAAATGACAACGGCACCTTCACCGACGTTGCCGCCCAAGCGGGAGTCGAAGACATTGGCCCGGGCATGTCCGCCGCTTGGGGGGACGCGAATAACGACGGCCTCATCGACCTCTACGTGAGCAACATGTTCTCCTCCGCCGGAAGCCGCATCACCCGCCAGTCTCAATTTCAGCAATCCGACCTCGCCGGTTTCCAGCGCCACGCCCGCGGCAACTCCCTCTTCATTAATCAAGGTGACGGCACCTTCCAAGACGAAGCCGAGTCATCCGGCACCGTCATGGCCCGTTGGGCTTGGGGCTCGCAGTTTGTTGATCTCAATAACGACGGCTGGCGAGATCTCTACGTGACCAATGGCTTCGTCACCGCGGATGAAAGAGACGATGATTTGTGAAGTTTCTGGTGGCGCCAGGTCGTGGCGCAATCTCCTACCGAATCGGCCGGCTCCGCTGAAGTCCTCCGTTACGATCTTGGCTGGAAAGCGATCAACGATCTCCTCCGAAAAGGTCGCTCGCTCAGCGCCCACGAGCGCAATTCCTGCTTCCTCAACCTCGGTCAGGAACAAACAAGATTTGCCGATGCCTCCAGCGCTCTGAATCTTGATCTCGATGACGACGGACGCGTCCTCGCTCTCAGCGATTGGGACTTCGATGGCGACATCGACTTCTGGATCGCGAACCGCTCCGGCCCGCAGATCCGCTTCCTCAGAAACGACACCCCGTCCCCCGCCCAGCGCGCCACCTTTTTCCGACTCAGCTCAAGCTCAGGAAATCACGATGCCATCGGCGCCCGCGTCAGCCTCCTCACCTCAACCGGTCGACGCCTCACCGAATCCCTCCGCGCGGGTGAAGGCTACCTTTCCCAAAACAGCAAGTGGCTGCACTTCGGCACTGGCGATGCCGAGACAATCACCCGCGTCACCGTCCGATGGCCAAATGGCCGCACCCAGGAATTCCAGGACCTCCCCGCCGGAAAGCGCTACCTCCTCTTTGAAGGAAAGCCCGATCCTCTTCCTTGGACTCCGCCCAAGCTGAACCCCTACTCCGCCAGCCCACTGATCGCCCCCACCCACAGCGACCACGCTCGCCTTTCCCTCCTCAAGCCGCTCCCACTCCCTGCGCTCGATGGACTCACCGAAGACATCACCAAAGCTCGGCTCGTCACCCTCTGGCTTTCCACCTGCCCGACTTGCCTCGGTGAACTCCGCGAGTGGAAATCGCACGCTGCTGATTTCGAAAAATCAGGGATCGAGATCGTTGCCGTCAATGTGGATGAAAAAGAAGACCCCTCCGTCTGGAATCAAATCGATGCGCCCTTCACCTACCAATTCGGCACGCCTGCCTTGGTTGAAAAATTTGATGTCTTACAGCGCTCCCTCCTCAGCAGGCAGCGCCCCCTCCCCGTCCCGAGCAGCTTTCTCATCGATTCACTCGGCCAGCTCCGCGCGGTTTATAAGGGTCCCGTTTCTCCTGAGCGCCTCCTCGCCGACGTCGCCCTCATTGATGCCTCCCCAGCTGACATCCTCTCCGCAGCCACTCCCTTCCCGGGTCGCTGGCACACCCCTCCGGGGGGATCCTCGCCGCTCAACATCGCCATCAAGTTTCTCGAAGGCGGTTACCTTACCGAAGGCCAAGCCTACATCGACGAGCTCACCGCAAACCCCGCCCAAACCAGCGCGCCTCTTCTGAATCTTCTGGCGGCTCTCTATCTCGATCAGGAACGTTTTGGCGACGCCGCGCAGACCTTCCATCGCACCCTCCGTCTCGCACCAGACGATCGCAAGGCGAACGCGGAACTTGTCGTCCTCTACCTCGCGGCAAAGCGAGGAGTCGAAGCCGAACGCCATCTTCAGCCTCTGCTGACACACGATGGTCGCAATCCAGCGCTCCTTCTCCAGCTCAGCAAGGCTCAGCTCCTTCAAGGACAGCGAGACCGAGCAATCGCCACCCTCGAGTCTGCCCCGCAGACCGCCGAAGTGATCCAGCAGCTTAGAGCCTGTCAGGCCAGTAAGTAATTTCATCAGGCGCGGCACCTCACAAGCGCTTCGACGGGATCGTGAATATACTAGCCAGCGCCCGAGCTCTCTTCTGCTGTCCTCGCGTCCTAGCACTCTACTCGCCGAACTCACACTCTTTCGAAGGGGGCTCGAAGGGCCTTATTTAGCCCTCCCTCAAAGAATTACTTCTTCGCTTGCTCGAAGAGCCACTGATGGAGCTCGGGGTCATCGCTGACGGTCCCCGCGATGCCATGACCCTTCATCGGGATACTCGGTGTATTTGAAAACCTTCGAGCGCTTGAGCTCATCCGCGCAGTTCCGAGCGTAAGTCGGCGGGACGACAGAGTCCTTCGCCCCGTGAAATGACCAGATCGGCATCGCCCGGAGCTTCCTAACACCATTTGCAACCCCAGCGATGGCCACGCCAGCAGCGAAGAGCTAAGGCTCTTCCTTGAGGAAATGCCAGGTGCCGAAACCTCCCATGGAATAGCCGATGAGGTAGACGCGCTTTTCATCAATGATGGGGAGCTTTTTCAAAAGGTCCCTCACAAGCGAGAGAGTCTCCTCGCCCGGCGCATCGTCCCATCCCCCTCCGGTTCCCCCGTGAGGCTGATAACAAAGCGGCGCTAGGATGAGGCCGGGGCGGTCCTTGTAATTGCTAGCTTCAGCGAACTTTCGGGCGAAGCCGATTTGCTTTCCATTTTCGTTATTATCGCTCTTACCGTGAAGCGAGATCACGAGCAAACCTTGGCGGAACCATCGAGCTCTTTCCCACCATAGAAGCCGTAGGGGGGCTTGCCGTGCTCCGCGAGCACCCAATCACCAGTGACAAGATGGGCGTAATCTCCTCCTAGCTTGGTGCCCTCGGGCTTGGGAGTTTCAGCCTCTTCTTTGATACCCCCCCTTTCGCCCCCTCCGCTCCGGTCCAAAGGCGGCTTCAAAGCCCTCCCCGCTAAAAGTAAATTCCTAGCAGTCAGTCACTTCTCCACCACCCAGATATTGCGGTAGCGCACTGGATTACCGTGATCCTGGAGGTGAATATTTCCCTGAGCCTTCTGATTCTTCAACTCTACTTTGTCGTGAATGACTACGCCGTTATGTTTCACGGTCAGGGTTGATTTTTGATCTTCCTTCGCCGCGCGAAATTCCACGTCATAGGTTTGCCAAGTCAGGGGAGGCAGGCACATGTTCACGTCAGGCGTCTTCCACGGATAGAGACCTCCACACTCGTTGGCCTCTCCCTTCAATCCGAAGGAATCGAGCATCTGAGTCTCGGTTCCGAGAAGATACATTCCACTGTTTCCACGACCCTGACCCCGAGCCTTTGGCTCGTAGGGTAAGCGAAATTCGATATGCAGATCGAAATCCTTCAGGTCATTCCTTTTCGAATTCACTCCCTGCATCAAGAGGCCATCTTCAGTCATTTTGGCTCCGTCTTGCCAGTGCTCGACATTCTTTCCATCGAACAAAATCAAAGCTCCCTCCGGTGGCTTGGCTCCCACAGTTGGGCTCGTGCGAGAAACTTTATTAAACTTCCCAATATCGACCTTGTCTGGAGTGAGGAGCGTCATGCCGCCATTCTTGATAACTGCAATCGCCGCTCCCTCCTCTTTCTGAAAAGTGACCGTCCCATTCTCGGCTTTCGTGGCCTCACTCGAAATGGGCTCGTTTTTATCCCACCCCGCACCCGGCAATCCACCAGCATAGCCGACGGCTCGGAATTCCCCCTCACCGAGAGCAATGACTTGAATCCCCACCTTCTTTACCTCGCCATCCCCATTGGTATAGCTTCCGGCATACTCACCTTGTAGGGCAAAATCAGCATCCTTTGCGGCCTCTTCAGGAGTGGCGAACACCCCTTTTTTTTCGTGATGGTTCGCGATCACACTTCCACACAGCAAAACACTTATCAATAGCTCTTTCATCCCTTCCACTCTCACTGAAACCGCCATTCCACCAAGAAAAAAGCCCCCCTACATTTTTTTCATTCCCCCACCCTCTTCCCTTCTCAGACTTAACTCATCCTCGAAGTCCTCGACGACAAGACAGCCGGCCTGAAAGGCTGCCCAAAAATTTAAAGCCTAGCCTTTCACATCGTAGCAGAAGACAAGATCTTGATCTCGGAGGTAGAGCTTTCCGTCCAAGACAACAGGATGGGTCCAAACTTTCCCCCTCGTCCCCTCACGGAGCTTGGTCTCTTTGGGAAGTGAAAACCGTCCTTTTTCACTGAACCCCTTCGAAGTCGCCTCGGCAATAAAGACCGAGCCTTCAGACTCGTCCACGCAGTAGAGTAAACCGTCCGCGTAATGAACCGCGCCTTTTCCAATTCCTTGACCCCTCTCAACCCACACCTTTTCGCCGGTCTTAAAATCCTGACACAACAAACCTCCTTTATCGGAAAATCCATACAGATAGCCATCAACGAGAACGACCCCACCGTGATGATTTTGCATCTCCTTATTTTGCCAGATGTCCTTGGCTTCGGCACCAGAAATATCCACCAACTTACAACCCGCTCCGTAACCTGAAGTCATGTAAACTTTCCCATCATGATAGATGGGAGTCGGAATCACCGCGGTGCGCCCTTTGGGCCATTTCGAAGTCCAGAGGAGCTTCCCGGTCTCGGCATCCACCCCAGCAAGAGTCTTCATAAACAACTGCACGTATTGCTTCTTCCCATTCCCTTCGGCGATGATCACCGAGGAATACTCCGATCCATCCGTTAGCTCCTTGCTTCTCCAAATCGTCTTACCCGTTTTCTTATCAAGAGCCACAATCGCGCCATCTTTTCCACCCGGCGTGACGATCAACTTATCTCCGTCGGCTAAGGGTGATTCCGAGTAGCCCCATTTGGACACTTTCCCGCCATAGTCTTTCACAAATTCCTTACTCCATAGCCGCTTGCCATCAGCAGCAGCAACAGCGGTCAACGAACCATTCGCGCTGATCGCATAGACCATGCCATCACTCACCGTTGGAGTCCCTCGAGGGCCACTTCCCCATCCCGTGCTATAACCATCCGCAGGATCATCTCCCAGATCCGAACTCCAAACTTCTTTTCCATCCTCACTATTGAGACAAATGATCTTAGCCTTTCCGTCAATCGTTCCGGTGTAGTAAACCTTCCCATCAACAATCGCCGGTCCGCTATATCCTTTACCGCACACTTCAGACTGCCACAGAAGTTTCGGACCGTTCTCTGGCCACTTTTTCAACAAACCCTGATCCGGAGAACGATCGGAGCGTGACGCCCCACGAAAACTCGGCCAGCCACCTTCGCCTCCACCACCAGCATTCCCCTGCTTCGCCACGAAATCCTGATCCTCTTTCGACAAGGCTTCCAACTCAAGCTGGATCACCTTACCATTCGCACGTTTCACCGAAACTTTTCCTTCCTTCACGCTCACCAGATCGCCCGACAGGGTGCGACCGGTTTTAGCATCGGTCCAGGTCCGAGCCAGCGCAGAATGAATTCCCCCGAGAGCGAGTATCGCGGTCAGAGCGAGAAGGAGTGCTGATTTGATCTTCATGGCTTTAAAATTTCAGTTTTGCCACCTCAGAATTTCAGTGACTTTACTGATACTACAGCCGCTCTCCCTCTCTTTCGAAGATTCGAGCGTGAATGAACCAATCTCCGGTATGAAGGACGGTCTGGGCCGCAGATTGTCTCGCCACAACAGCCAAACCAAACCACCGACTCCGCCCCTTTCGCCCAATTCGCTCCGGTCCAAAGGCGGCTTCAAAGCCCTTCCGCTAAAAGCAAATTCCTAGCAGTCATGTAGACTTCCCTCTCATCTCGCTGAGTTTTCCATGATTTCTAAAATTGAGTTCGCCGAAAGCGCAACCGGACTGGCGTAGTCCCGGTGGGATGCCCCTATTTTGTGATTCTCTTGCCCGATCGGCGAGCATGGATGATGATTTCCACAGTCTTTTTTATAACTCTCCCAATCCAAAATTCTCATGGGCTCAATTCCCCGTCTTTTTCCAACCGCCTCTAAGGCAGTTCTTCTCACTTTGATCGGACTACAAGCGATCTCAGCCGATGTGCTCATTCCAAGCTCCATCAAAGCTTTTCACCAAGGCGATAGCCTAACCGGAAATGGCGCCGCATTGCAGATTATCAACGGAAGCGGCATGTCAAAACCTGACGCTAATGATCCAACAACTTGGACCATCAGCAGCACTGCTTGGGCTGATGACTGGCAGGGCTTCTCCGCAGATAATTCTGGGAATAACACCTGGGCCGTCCTCGATCTCGGAGCCCTAACCGCTAATCTTGACCAGATGTATCTCTGGAACGTCCAGGAGACCAATGCTCTCGATCGAGGCACGAGTAAGTTTAACGTCTACTACGCCTCCTCCCCTGGCGAATCAGTGCCAGATACGAGTGGAGCCGTTACACCCTATGATTTTAAAAGTGGTGGTTGGACCCTGCTCAGCACGGGAAACGATCTCGCACAGGGAACTCAAATTGGCGATCCAGGAGAAGTTTTTGATATCTCGGGGGCTTCTGGGGCCAGGTATATCGGACTCCATCTTACTGCTAACCATGGTGGGTTCCGCACTGGTCTCGCCGAGGTCGTCTTCACCACTGGAATTCCTAATGGGGTTGCAGGTGTCACTAATTTGGTAGCTGATGAAATCACCTCTGCCTCTGCCCAACTGAGAGGAAAAGTAGACGACATCGGCGATGCTCCGCCATCAATTACGATACGTTGGGGAAACGAAGATGGCGGCAGCGACCCAAATGGTTGGGACCATACAGAGACCTTACCTAGCACGCACAGCGGTGGTTTTTCAGTCGCTACAAGCACGGCACTAGACCCGAATACTCGCTACTTCTTTACAGCCTTCGCTAGCAACAGCTCAGGCGACTCGATCGCATCACCAAGCCTGTCGTTCACCACGTTGCCGGCCGTGCCAGCGGTCACCAACGTTGCCGCAAGTAGGATCGCCGCTGACTCGGCAACAATCGGCGGTATTGTGACCGATAACGGCGGCGAAGATCCGACCATGTTTATCTACTGGGGGACAATCGATGGCGGAACCGACGCTGATACTTGGCAAAAATCGATCCTACTCGGAGCTCAAAGCAACTTAGCAAACACGACCCTGAATAGCCTGACCAGCGGCACCGATTATTTTTACCGCGCCTTGGTCACAAATAGCGGAGGTTCCACTTGGGCCGCTAGCAGCTCGAGTTTTTCAACTAAAACACCACAGCCGCCGAGCGTGATCAATAATTCGGCCAACGGAGTCACAGGCAGCTCAGCCAACCTACGCGGCGAAATTGCCAACACCGGGTTCGAAGCGCCAACGGTCACAATATATTACGGCACCACTGATGGGGGAACGATATCCGGCATGTGGGACAATTCAATCAACCTCGGCATCCAGGATGGAAAGTTTTCATTTTTCCTCACGGGCCTAGATCCACTCAGTAACTTATTTTTCCGTGTCCAAGCCCGCAACTCGGCTGGTTCCAACTGGGCGTCAACCACACAATCGTTCAGCACCACTCAGATCGTCACCAATTCCGTTGTTATCAATGAGATTCATTACGATCATGATCCCAAAACAGAGCGCGGCGAGTTCGTCGAGTTATTCAACGCAAGCGACTCACCAGTTGACCTATCAAGCTGGACTCTACGCGGAGCGATCGACTATCAATTTCCTGCCAGCACAACTATCTCGGCCAACGGCTTCATCGTGGTGGCCGAGGATCCGGCAACGCTCCTTTCGGAGTTCGCTGTCAGTGGACTCGGCCCCTACACCGGTAAGCTCAGCAACGACGGAGAACTCCTCAAGCTCGAAGATGCGACCGGGGACACGGTTGACGAGGTTACCTACGGAATCGGGTTCCCGTGGCCGAGTGCCTCACGCGGCAAGGGGCCGTCGATGGAACTGATCAACGCCGATCTCGACAATGACCTGGGCAGCTCGTGGCGCGCTGCAATGTCTGGGTTCACCGGGCCGCAGGCCACCTATGTTTCGGCCGCGAGCGTCTGGAGTTATCGTAAAGGGACGAGCGAGGCTTCGGCACCGATCGATGAATGGCGACAGCCCGGATTCACCGAAGACCCATCATGGCTGCTCGGCACGACCGTGATCGGCTATGGCGACGGCGATGACACGACCATCCTGAACGACATGCAGAACAGCTACAGCTCCGTGTTCTTGCGCAAACAGTTCAACGTCTCTGGCACGCTCCCCAGCCAGCTACTCGTCCGTGTCTACTACGACGACGGTGCGATCGTTTGGATCAACGGGGTTGAGGTCGCACGTCTCGAAATCGCTCTTGGAGACATCACCTTCGAGGGAATCCGCGCCTCCGATCGTCCCGGCGGTACTCCCGGCGCAGCGATCGGCAGCCACGAGCGCGCGTGGGTCGATGTCACGGTGCCTGGCGCCGCCGGAATCCTCGTCCCAGGGACCAATACCATCGCGGTGCATGCGTTCAACACCGGCGAGGGCAGCAGCGATTTCTCGATCGACTGCGAAGTGAAAACCCCCGCCCCAAGCGGCGGTTCGCTCGGAACCCCGACGCCGGGCGCATCGAACTCGGTGTTTTCACCCAACGCGGCACCAAACATCCGTCAGGTCAATCACACCCCCGGGCAGCCGGTCGCAGGCCAGGACGTGGTGGTCACCGCCAAGGTGACCGATCCCGAAGGCGTTGCCTCGGTCACGCTCGGCTACCAGCTGGTCAATCCTGGTTCCTACATCAATCTCGAGGATGCCAGCTACGAGACCAACTGGACGAACCTGCCGATGGTCGACGACGGTAGCGCTGGTGATGCCGTGCCTGGCGACTCGGTGTTTAGTGTCACCATGCCGGGCACCCTGCAGACCCACCGCCGCCTCGTCCGCTACCGCATCACGATGGAGGATGTTCCCGGCGTTTCGGAACAAACGCCTTACGCCGACGACGAGTCGCCAAACTTCGCCTACTTCTGCTACGATGGCGTCCCCGACTGGAACGCATCAAAGCGCCCCGGCGTCTCACCGGACATCTCATATCCGGCGGCGGCGCTCGACAGCGTCGCGGTCTACCATTTGATCAGCAAGGAATCGGACGTGATCGCCTGCCAGTGGACCGGCTCTAACGATGGTGTCTACCGCTACCTTGGCACCTGGGTCTACGACGGCAAGGTCTACGATCACATGCGCTACCGGATCCGCGGCAACGCCTCGACACGCCAGGTCGGTCGCAACAAGTGGAAGATCAACTTCGCCAACACCCACCCGCTTGAGGCGCGCGACAACTACGGTGAGAAATACAAAATCCCCTGGGACAAAATCAACGTTCTTCCCGGTTCAAACCCGTGGTGGCGCAATGACGCCTCAACCGACGGCACGATGTTCTGCGAATCACTAGGCTTCAGAGCCTACCAGATCTCCGGTGGCACAAGCTGCAACACACATTTCTTCCACTTCCGTGTGATCGACGACGACAATGAGGCCCCAGCTGGTGACCAGTATGGTGGCGACTTCTGGGGATTGTATAACGCGATCGAGCAGCCCGAAGCCGAGTTTCTCAACGAGCGTGGCCTACCCGATGGTAATATCTACAACGTGCATGGCGGAAGCGGTTCCAGCCTGCGAAACCAAGCCGCCACCCAAGTTTCTAACAAAAGCGACCTATTTGCCTTCCAGAGGTTGCACAATAGAGGCACCTCGCAGGCGCAGTGGGAAGCCAACCTCGATTTCGAAGACTACTTCGCCTTCAACGCGATGAACCTCGCGATCAACAACTCGGACATGCGCAATCATGAAAATGTGAACTACTATCACAACTCGGAAACAGACAAGTGGCATATCCTTCCATGGGATCTTGACCTGACCTTCGAAGACAGACCACACCTTGGACGTGGCGACACATCTCAGTGGGAACAAATTTACCACTGCTTACAACACCCCGAAATAAACCAAGCCTACGAAAATCAAGTACGCGAAATCCTCGACCTATTCCTCGACAACGACCAAGCAGCCCAGCTGACCAACGAATTTGCCGGCTTCATAACTCAAGGTGAAAAAAACAACCTAGTCGAAGCCAGCCAAGCAATGTGGGATTACCATCCGCGTAAGAGAAAGAAAGGAATCTGGTACGCCAATTTTACTAGCTCATTGTTGCCGAACCGCACTTTCGCCGACCTCACCCAATACACCAAAGACTTCCTCACCGTCGGAGGCTACGGACGTGACAAGCTCGCGGCAAAACAGACTGATGCTGCTATCCCAAACACCCCAGCTATCAGTTACGCCGGAGCCGCCGGCTTCCCAACGGACGCGCTGACCTTTAACTCGTCTTCTTTCTCGGATCCACAAGGTGCTGGAACTTTCGGCTCGATGGAATGGCGCATCAGCCAAGTGCATAACCCTTCAACACCAAACTATATTTCCGGTGATCGCTACATCTATGAGGCGGAAACCTTCTACCAGACCGATCGCATGACGCCGTTCAGCAGCTCGTTCACCTTCCCGGGTGGCTCCAGCGGCGTGCGCGTCGGCAGCACCTACCGCGCGCGCGTGCGCCACATCGATAACACCGGCCGCGCCAGCCACTGGTCGGATCCGATCGAGTTCGCGGTAGGCGAACCCGACGTCTTACCGTGGCAGAAGAACCTCATGATCACTGAGATCATGTATCACCCGCTGGACGCGAGCCTAGGCGAGATTGCGGCAGGATACTCGACCAGCGATTTCGAATTCATTGAACTGAAGAACATCAGTGACAGCCTGACCCTCGACCTGACCGAGCTGCGCTTCACCAAGGGGGTCGACTTCGACTTCGATCGCGGCACGATCACCTCGCTCCCCCCGGGCGCTTATGTCCTTGTCGTGAGCAACACCTCGGCCTTCGAGTCGCGGCATTCGAGGGGGCTTCCAATCGCTGGCGAGTGGCAGAGAGGCGACAAGCTCGACAACGGCGGCGAGAACTTGAAGCTCTCGTTCGGCGCCGGTGCCGCCATCCACGAGTTCATCTACGACGACGGTCAGCCGTGGCCAGACAGCCCGGATGGGGACGGTCCGGGCCTCGTCCTGATTGCTCCAGATAGCGCGCCCGACCACGCCAATCCATTGAGTTGGCGCCCGAGCCTAGCCATCGCCGGCACCCCTGGTGCCAGCGACGCGACGACGTTTGTCGGCGACTCGAACGCCGACGCTGACAACGACGGCTCGAACGCGTTCCTAGAATATTTTCTCGGCTCAAGTGACGCGGTCGGAAACTCCGATGGTCTACCCACCATCACCAGAGGGTTCTTTGACGACGGCACCGGAACAGTGCGCCAATACCCGACCTTCAGCTTTCAGATCAACCTCGCCGCAGACGACGTTACCTACAAAATCCAGCGATCCACCTCCCTCGACACCGGGATCTGGACGAGCGCGCCCGCGGTTGCTTACGTTTCGATGACCGATAACGGCGACGGCACTGCGACGCTGGTTTGGCGCAGCACGACTCCGATTTCTGATTTACCCCGTGAGTTCTTCCGGCTCCTCGTCCAAGAGCGCCCGTAGCGATTCCCCATGCCATAACCTCCAACTCACAACCAGCCGCACTGCTATGAGCATCAAGTCATCGTTAGCCGTTGCTACTGCTAGCAATTTTCTTTTTTGTGGGGGAGCTTGGGGATGTCATTGGGGGGATTGGAGAGCAGAGAAAGGAGATGCTCACTGGCCCCTCTACCAGTCGGACGACCTCGGACAGAGTGATCCGTGGGTGGCGGCCGCCGTTCCGTTGCGAGGCACTGGCGGCGATCTCATCCTACTTGCCTCCGCCAGCCTGGTTTGGATGGCCGGGTGACACGGTCGGGGTTGGAGGGAATTTTGGCCGCAGGATTTGTTGGAGTAGCGGACGGGTTGTTAGCCCTTGGGCACGATCTTCAATCCCTTTTTCCTACCTTGTTTTGGAGCGGCTTAGGAAGGGGCGGGAGTTGATGATTTGGAGAATGAGTTCTTGGGAGGAGTAGTTCTTTTTCGAGAGTTAAGTGACGATCTTGTTCACGATGACGTCGTCATTATCTATGGGTTTCGCAACACCCATCTTGCTCTAACAAACTTCTTCGGGCTCGCATCGATTGCAACGCGATATTTCACGGTCGCAATCCCACTACCCAGATTCGTTTCGCTCACATAAATTCCATCCTCCGACCAGCTCAGGAGATCATGGGAACTTTCCACGATCAGTTCGATTTCATCCACGGCTCGGAGATTTCGCTGAATTTCCACTTCAAAAAACCCACTCACCACCTGCCCTGTGAGCTCGCCCTCAACTCCTCCAACCTCAAAGTCCGATCCACTCGCAAACTCACCCAGGTTGGTCAGTCCATCACCATCAGGGTCGCCAAAATCACCGATAATCCCATTGGCCGATTTCCACAGAGCATAGCTGACACCATCCGCCCCACCCGGAGCTCCATGGATCTCTGCACTCGACCTCCAGTTGAGAGGGTCGCTGTGATCTGGATTTGTCGCCGGAGCAACCAGCACCAGCGAGTATCCATCACCATCTCCCGCGCTTGGCCAGGGATCCACGTCTGCATAGGTGAAATCTCGGATCACTCCCGTCGTGGCACTTGTCAAAACCACTTGCTCACTCCCGTTCCCCAGCTTACCCGAGGAAAAGACACCGCCTATTTCCACCCCGCGATACCTCTCGGAAAAAGCCGCGGCATTCGAAACAAGAACCAACCGCTCTCCGATTCCGAGCAGGGTATTTTCTGCAAATGAAAAGCTGATTCCGCTCGCGAATTTCACACCCGAGAGATCAATCGTCTTACTCCCGATGTTCATCAATTCAATAAATTCGTAGTCATCGCGATCCGTTGACACCGCCACATCATTGGGAGCAAAGGGCTCACCCGGACGATAGTTAAACTCCGAGATCACGAGGTTAGTGGCATCGGCGGGCTCTGTTTCGACATTATAGTGAGCGACATTCAAGGCGCTCCATTCACCAGTCCCCGGATCGTATGACCGGGAATATAACCAACCTGATTCCGTCAACACCAGAGGAGAAGAGCTGTGCATTCCTTCGCCGCCTGCTGGTTGTCCGCGTAATTCCAAATCAAAGCTGATATCAGAACTGCCTTCATTCAATTGATGAATTTCCACCGCGATGACATTATCTCCCGCCGCAAAAAGCGAAGGATTTAGAATCACCGTTCCCGTTTCATTCTCATCACTCTGCAGCGTGGCATATTGATCAAACGGCGCGTCATCCTCCAGGTGAATCCGTTCAACCTCATTTCCATTTACGTAAATCGCAACGCCATCGTCGAAGACATAATCGAGCTTAAATTGCCCATACTCCAAAGGATCTGAAATACTCACCGTCTTCCTGAAATAAGTCGTGGCATTCTTCTGGGTTCCCGGCTTCCCGGGGTCAGCATCAACAAACCCGACCACCTGCGCTTCGTCACCATCTCCATATCCTAGTGGAGACGCCCCCTCGCTCCATGCTCCATCCGCAAAGCCAGTCCCCCGCCATGCCATTCCTTGGTCCAAACCATCATCGAGATACTTCCATTGATTACCGCTCGAAACAAACTGCATCGATGTCCCACCACCGCCACCGCCCAGAGTGATCAAAGTCGCCTCAGGAGAAATGCCTCCACCAATCAATCTCGGATCGAGAGGATGTTGATAATCGGCTTCGTCAGAATCGTCTTCTCCAAAAGTGTAATAGATCTGCGGAATCGTCACGGGAACACTCAAGGCCGGGCCACCGCCAAAAGAGACATCGCCACCATGTTGGCTGTAAATCGGAGCATCCAAATCCGGATAATAATTTGAGCCTCGCAAGATTCCCACAAGCTCCGGTGAACGGTCCGCCAACCATCTGTCTTGAATCTGATTATAGGCTGACTCCCACTGGCGAATCGTCCGTTGCATCCCATGCTGATCGCCCCAGCGTGCCAGTTCCGGGATCAGAATGCTCCGGTGATTCTTCGTGATGTCACCGTATCGTGTCATCGCTTCGTTCACCGTCAAGGCACCTCCATTAAATAAAGCCCGGTGCGCTCGGTCTCCCATTCTCACCTGAAATTCCTTACTGCCACGAAGATCTCCAAACGGTCCATTCACCCCGGTTACCACGTCAGTGTGATCGCGATCCGAGCTCAAAAACATCGAGGTCTCGACATCCCACATGAAAAAATGGGTCCCCGTGCTCGTCCGGGATCCACGCCATGCGACGGGATCCAGCAGATCCCGCTCCCGGCCTGTGTAGTAATTCCGGTGCGGCCAATCCGCATTCCCGGTGTACCAATTTACGAGTAAATAATCGCACATATTATCCACGTCCAAAAAGTCGGCCCAGCCCTCGTTATTCGAGCCATCCGGATTGAGTCCCTGTACCTTCATGTATGCTGCCGTTCGTGAGGTTTCGTTCCTGGCGTTACTCACATCATCTGCGAGACCCACCAGGGTGTTCCAGGAATCCTTTAGGCTATCATTCGTCGGCGTTCCGAAGTTAATCCCATCCCACTCTTCTTTCTTCGCCCCGAAATGTGTTTCCCCAAAGGAGACATCAGGCCTTTCCACGACATTATAGACGCCCCAATAAACTCCATTCAGGTAGAGGTGAAAATAACGTCCGCGAGATGAAGGGATTCCCAAATCGGAAGCCGAGCGTCTCCCAAACTGATCACGGGCATATTGCACATTGGTCCGGTTATCCCACTGGTAACCATCATTCGATTCCATACGGAAAATTAAGGTGTCAAACTCATCCGTCGTCAGATCTCCAAACAGGGGAAAGCGCAATTTGGTATCTCCATAGATTCCTTTAAAGACCACTCTGAACGACTTCTTCTTCGTCAGATCAAATCTACGGAATGCCCCTCCTTGAATCCGGATGCCACAATCAATTTGGAAGTTCCCGCTCCCATCAGGATTTGCAGGGTCGATCAGCTCCAATGAGGTCGCTCGTTCCCAAGCGATGCCACTGCTTAGCGGATTGGCATAAATTCCATTCGGTCCAAAAAGATCCTCATCCGGCATTGAAATCGACAGGCTGGGCACCGTTTTCAAATCATCCTCGATCGTCGCGGCGTGAAGCGAGGTCACGCTCGAGTTCATCCCATAGTCCGGGGATGTTCCAGACCAGTCGGAAGGGAGTCCCCAGATGCTTTGAGAATTCGCTGAAGTTTGTGTGATGACATCGTCGACAAAGAGGTAGGTTTGCGTATCCACATTGGTCGATCTGAGGCCGTCCAGGTAAGCAATGGCTCGAACCGGCATCGTCCGGTCCACCGTAACCGGACCTGAATAGAGAGTCCCCTCTGATACACTCGGAGTTGAACCATCAGTGGTGTAACGAATTGATGCCCCGACGGTATTCGAAGTGATTTCCAGTAAAAAGGGATCGGTGAAATGCCCTCGTTTCACATTGAACATGGTGTCCTTCACATAACCCAGAAACCCGCTCGAATTTTCAGCAGCCGGAGTCGCCGTTGAGAAGTAACCCTGTTGCTGCCCCTCTCCAAATCCACCAAAAGAAACCCGTGCATCTTGATCGGGATAGTCAGCTCCCCCGACACCGTATTCCGAAACAATCGTAATCCCGTCGGGTTTCACCAAAGCCAAATATTCGCCGCCGGATTTGAGACTAAAGTCTGTATGCAACTCTTCTCCCGATACCGCGCGATTCTTTCCTGAGGCCCACACGAGGAGATATTCATCAATCCCCAGAGTCCCAGCGGGAAATGCCCACTTTGTTAGATCACCGGCATCATCGGTTAAATAGTAACCTTCTAAATCCGTGATCGATCCACTTGGATTGTAAATCTCAATCCAGTCCGAATCCTCACCATCTTCATCGTTCACCAGCGCGCCATCATTGCTCGCCATGAATTCATTAATCACCGGCACCCCGGGTTCCACCACCTTCGCGGACACGCTCTTGGTCGAGGCGCCGTTTCCATTGGTTGCCATAAGGATAAATGTCTGCGAAGTCGTGAGAACTTTCACCAAGGAAGTCCCCGTCACCGCAACTCCATCCAGAACCAAGTTGTCGGCATTAAAAACCTCCCAACTCAAGGTCGCCTTATCTCCCGGCCCTCCAATCGCTGGCGTGGCGATGAACTCATGAATCACGGGAAGATTAGTCACCGTCACCACGACCTGTGCCGCGGAATCTCCGTTGGCATGATTTGCGGTGATCTCATAAACGGTCGTCGCAGTTGGCCCGGGGTCGAGCGTGATGGAGCCTACACCATTCGTCGTCATTCCCAATACCGAACCGACACCTTGATCGATCGAGACGTCGGTCGATGCCGGATCAATCTCCCAGGAGAGAGTCACGGGTAATCCCGCTGAAATCAACGGACGATCTACCGTGAATGAACTGACCTGCGGAGCGGCATTCAACTCAAGGATCGAGGTGTAAGTGAAGCGAGCAACTGGCGTTGGGAAATCGGCATCCACTCGTTCATCGACGAGAACCCAATTCGTCTCGTCATCACTTCCCTCCAAAGTCCATCGGACCGGATCGCGCTCGGTGGCATCATTCGCCGTGGCCCAGCGATAGCCATCAATCGTAGCCGCACTCCCGAAATCAAAAATCAAGGGCCCTTGATTGAAGTCCAGCCACTTTGTTGTTAGCGAACCATCCACTGCCAAATCAGGAGTTTCCCCTCCCGGATTACTTCCACCCGGATTCCAGGCCGATGGAATTCCCACTTTTGCTCCATCTATTAAAAACTCAATTTCTGCCAACTGAACGCAACAGTCATTGCTCACCCTCAACTGCGTCGGAGTGAAACGATAATAGCGATACTCCGCTTCCCCGGCGTGCAAACAGGTCCATCCAAAAACCAACAACCACAAAGCCCAAGTTCGTGAAGCCCTCCTCATCATCCCTCAAAGTAGGCACCCCCCGACCACTCGTCGATATAAGTATTCCAGCTCTTTCCCAAGTTCCACGATGACCTTCTCTGATCATAACTATTCAGGTCATTAAGAAAGCTTAAGTAACTTGCGCTCGTAGGAATCTACGTGCGACGTCCGAATCAAGAAGAACTCCTCGCCAAATCCGGCCTCACCTTCCAACGCCTGAAAAAAGAAGGGAAGCTCACCCCCTCCGCTCCTCTCCGGTCCAAAGGCGGCTTAAAACCCCTTTCGCCAAAAGCAAATTCCTAGCAGTAGTGAAAAAGAAGTGAAGTTTTGTAGAGTGATTGAAAGTCAGGCGTCGCAGGTCCCGTTTTACTAGTATGGCTCAATCAGCGACCAACCGACGTCAATTCATCAAGAAGTCTGGCCTCCTTGCGGGCGGAACATTCGGAATGCCTGCCTTTGTGAGCGGTAAGAATTTGAATTCCAAAATTCAGGTAGCCTGCATCGGAGTGGGTGGCAAAGGCAGGAGCGATACAATGAACGCGGCCAAATGTGGTGGCGCGATTGTTGGCCTGTGTGATATTGATGGGGGAAAACTTGATGAGATGGCGAAACAGTATTCCAAGGCGGCCAAATACTCCGACTTTCGCGAGATGTTGACTAAGATTGGAGACAAGGTCGATGCAGTAACCATTTCCACTCCAGATCACCTCCACGGGGTGGCCGGCATCATGGCGATGCAGATGGGGAAAAATGTTTATTGCCAGAAGCCTCTGACTCAAACGGTGTGGGAATCACGCATGATGCGGAACTTGTCTCGTGAAAAAAAGTTAGCAACTCAGATGGGGAACCAAGGCAGTGCTGGAAGTGGATTGCGTCGTTCAGTTGAGCTCGTTCAAGCTGGTGTTATTGGGAATCCTAAGGAGCTTCACGTGTGGACAAATCGTCCGGTATGGCCCCAAGGCTTAGAGCGCCCTGCCGGCGCAGATCCCATTCCAGATAATTTAAATTGGGACTGCTTTATCGGGCCGGCACAGATGCGGCCCTACAAAAAAGGAGTTTACCATGACTTTAAGTGGCGTGGATGGAGTGATTTTGGAACTGGTGCTTTAGGCGATATGGCTTGTCACACCGTGAATATGCCGTTTCGTGCGTTAAAGTTAGGTTATCCAACCAAGATTGAATGTGAGATGGCTTCTCGAATCTATGATGAAACTTACCCTCTAACTTCGAGAGTCCGGTTTGAATTTCCGGAGCGAGAAGGGCTGCCACCACTGAAGTTTTGGTGGTATGACGGCAATCCTCGTCAGAGCTTTGATCCGGTTCGCCCCAGGACGGAGATTGTCTCTGAAGTGATTGCCCTTCGGGGAGGTAAGCTCCCTGGTAGTGGCGCTGTCATTATTGGAGATAAGGGGAAGTTATTTTCCCAAGATGATATGGGCGGTAATCCTTACGTAATGTTGAACGACGAAAAAGGATACCGTGACGCTAGTCAGCACGAAGCTTGTAAAGCAATCCCGCAAACAGTCCCTCGGTCACCAGGACACGTTGAGGAGTGGTTCGAGATGATGAAGGGTGGTTCTCCAGCTTATTCAAACTTTGAGATCGCAGCTTATCTAAACGAAGTGATTTTATTAGGATGCATTGCTCAACAAGTGGGAGAGGGTCAGTCTATTGATTGGGATGGTCCTAACATGAGATCGACTAATAATGACCGTGCTAACCAATTCGTGAAAAGAGACTACCGTGAGGGTTGGGCTCCTCGAATTTAGGTTTCAGCCTCTTTTAGTTAGGCAGAGCTAGGAGATATTCGCGTGGGCGGTTGGGCTAGAATTCAACCGCCTTTCATCCTTTCCGAAGACGACACCCCCCTGTCTCCCCTCTTCGCTCCGGGCCAAAGGCGGCTTAAAGTCCCTTCCGCCAAAAGAAAATTCCTAGCAGTCGATCGACTCAGTTTCCTCCAGAATTTTCTTCTATTTCGCCACGACGCGAGGGCTTTATGACACCTCGATTTGTGATTTTAAAAAATGTATTGAGACCAAGAAACTAGCGGCGAGACGGCCCAAGCTTCTTGGTCATGAGCATCACCTCGCGCATTATTTTTCACAAAAACTGATATGGTTTAGCATAGCGGCTTGCACCGCTTGGGAACCTTCATGAAACTCTACAAAATAATCAAAAGGCGCCTTTTATATTAATTCTTATCGCCGCTGCGGTCCCTTTTTTGAGCCATTGCGGGGACTCTGGAGATAACCACTCGACCACCGACCGAAGCTTGGGCAGAGCCTCTTTCACTCACCCGGAGGGATGGGAAATCACCAGCGAGACGGATATCGATCCGTTCTACCAGTTCATGCTGCAGACTCAGCGCGATGAGGTCTGTCTGATCTGGGTGAATGAGCCGGATGCAACTGAAGGTCTGATGGATGCAACGAAAGAATTCGCTTCGGCAGCTCAGGTCGACGTGCGCGAAGGTCTCAGCCGCGATACCTTGGCGCTGGAGCAAGCTCATGAAGAGATTGGGAAGCGGGTAGTTTTCTTCCTATCGAAGGCGAGGTGTTGGCCGTGATTGAAGCCACCGCCTGCAAAGAGGACGTGCATGTTACTGTTATCACGTCACTTTTATCGGCGTCAGAGGATCACTAAGCCATCGCCCAACAATAAATCCCAATCACCACCACTCCCATCAGATTCAGCATCAAGCCTTCCCGGACCATCTTCGGCACCGTCAAATATCCCGTCCCAAAAACGACCGCATTCGGTGCGGTCGCCACCGGGAGCATGAAAGCGCAGCTTGCGCTCAACGCCGCGGGCAACATCACCACCAGCGGATCCAGATCATTTACCAGAGCCACCGAAGCTAAAATCGGCATAATCAAAATCGTGCTCGCCGTATTACTCGTCAACTCCGTCAAGAAGGTCATTAAAAGACACACCGTCAGCACCAGACCAAGCACTGGCAACGTTCCCACTCCCGAGAGCACCCCCGCAATCTGCGAGCTCAAACCCGAGTCCTTAATCCCTGCTGCTAGGCAAATCCCCCCGCTAAAAAGAAGAAGAACGCCCCACGGAATCTGACGACACGATTCCCAATCCAACAAGCGTCCCCTCTCACCGCGCTCCCCGGATCCATCGGGCAGAAGGAAAAGAAAAATCACGCCCACAAAAGCGACCGATGCGTCAT
This sequence comes from Akkermansiaceae bacterium, assembly GCA_905182405.1. Taxonomy (GTDB): domain Bacteria; phylum Verrucomicrobiota; class Verrucomicrobiia; order Verrucomicrobiales; family Akkermansiaceae; genus SW10. The sequence continues at coordinate 906,167 of CAJJBQ010000002.1, forward strand.
TGGCACCCGGCAGATTAAACCACTCCCGCCACCCACCGAAAGGCTCGGCTCTCGTCATCCAAGCCAAAGCCGTTAGCCCAAAAATAACAAGAGTTCTCCGCTCCGCCGACCGCCATTTTCCCACCTCCGGAAGATCAAGATCAAGCGTTCCCCTCTGATTCCGACTCAACCACAACCACATCAGGGGTATCATAATCACCATTACTGGAATGCCGTAGCGCATCCATTCCGTAAAGGTCATCACTTTCCCCGTCGCCTCTTCATATTGCTCAATAAAAACCAAGTTCGGAGGAGTCCCAATCGGCGTGCCCAGACCCCCGATATTAGCGGCATAAGCAATCCCCATCATCAAGGGCGCCGCGATCGCATGCGCCTTCACCTTATGATCACCCAGTACCGCCATGGCAATAGGCAGAAGCATCAAGGTCGTTGCGGTATTAGAAATCCACATGCTTAGCATCGCCGACGCGATCATGAACCCCAGCATGAGCGCCTTCGGAGTCGTTCCCTTAGCAGAGGTATTCCGCGCCCCACAGAGCCGCACCATTCCCAAGGCAAGCCTCCGATGCACCCCGCTCTTCTCCATTCCCTTCGACAATAAAAAGCCGCCAAGGAGCAGCAAAATAATCGGATGCCCATAGCTCTGAGCCACCGTCGTCTTAGCCGGTAAGACTCCAAAGAGCGGAAGTAAAGCAATCGGCACTAACGAAGCCACCGGAATCGGGACTGCCTCCAGCATCCACCAAAGGGCAGTCAGAACGGTAATCCCCAGAGTAATCGAAGCATTTCTTGGCATCCCCGACTGATAGGCCACCGTCGCCACGATCACACCCAAAAGAGGGGCCAACCAGCGCATCAAATTCTTCACACAGATCATTCAGTGGCAGACTACTGGGAAAAGACAGGCCCAGCCAAACCAAAAGAGAATTCCTGTCAATTCTTCCACTCATTCGTTTGACCCAACCCCATTTCTAATCCACCCTCCAAGCGGAGAGTGCTGCGTGCCTGGTGGTCGCCGCGGTTTTCAAAACCGTTGAAACCCGTTAAGGGTTTGGTGGGTTCAATTCCTTCCCTCTCCGCCACTTTCTTCTTTAGTCGTTGAAAATGAACGAAACCTCGTAACCCCCGGGGGATACAGATCCGGTAATGGGACACAATCGTGAGACACAATCCGGCTCTAACGACGTTCGAAACACTTACCGCCGCAATGGGGTTTTCTACTTTAGAAAGCGCATCCCGACCGATCTCATTGAATCTGGGATCTACAAAAACAAAAAAGAGGTGAAGGGTGAATAGCGAAGTCTCACAACGCTCCTACTTCTTCTTGCTGCCCGGCTTTGGGAAGTCCTGATTCTCTTCGAGGTCCGCCGCGATGATCTTATCGGAGGGCACACCGTCCCTAGGAACCTCCACCTTAGCGACCCAGGCAAGGGCGTTCAGCACGACACGACGGAAGTTATCATCGCCCCAGTTTCGATGGAAGTGGCCGCCAGTGAAGCCGAAGCCTCGGCCGCCCGCGGGCCGTTCGTAGGCCCATGCCACGTGTTGGATCTCACCTTTCTCCATCGTAGCACGCACGTGGGGATTGCCGGAGTGCGCGCCGTCACCGCGCTTCATAGTCTCCTTCGGCGGGTAAGCTGAGAGGATCGGAGTGACGCCCTTCATACCTTCCACAAAACGCATGTTGAAATACCATTCATCGCGAATTTTGAAGGGCTTCACGCCGCGCGTGATGGGGTGCTCGGGGAACTCCTTGAATTCGGCGTCCCAATGCGGATTGACCGAGTAGTGGGCCTCGAAGTATCCGCCCATCCACTCGAGAAACTTATCGCCGCTTTTGCCCTTGGTAGTTTCGACGCCGTAGTGCAGGCAGGCCAGTCCGCAACCGTCCTTGAGTTTCACATCAAGACCTTCGAGATGTTGATTGGCCATGTGGCCGCCGCCGCCATCGCAGTAGAAGACGATAGCGTCAGCGTCTTCGAGCACAGAGGCATTCCCCGGCCACTCTTTCGCGACATGCACTTCAGCCGTGAGCCGATCGCTCATGTGCTTGTTGAGTTGCTTGGCAAGAAGCATGCAGCCGGCCCGATGTTCGTGGGCGCCGTAGCCGTGGCTGGGCCGACCAGCCATGAAGACGACCTTCTTTTTTCCGTCAGTTTTCGTAGCGACGGTCTGGGCCGCCTTTTCACCAAAGAGTGCGGCGGCAGTGAAGGCGAAGAGCACAAGAACGAGGACAGTGAGCGCGGCTTTCATATGTTAAGGAGAGAATACGGGGTTCAGAAGCAGATACTTGCAAGAGATTGTAGTTGAGCGAGTCTGAACGACTAGCGCAGCTCAGCGGAAATCAGGAATGTGGCACGCTCCTTGGTGGCAGCGCCGATGACCTTGGCCTGCTCCACTCCAGCGACGGAATTATCGTTCGGCCAGCCCCCACCGCGCACATAGGGAAGTTTTCCGTCCTCATTTAGAATTTTGTGCCCCCCTCACCTGCCCCGGCGATTCATAATCTTCAGTCACGGGCCCTTGAGAAAGGCTGTGATCAACATCATTCTTGTCCCGATAGGCGATAGGCACGGCCTCCAAATTTCAGACTATCAAACTGAGATTAAAACGGACCATCGTTTTGCACCGCAGGAGGAAGGATCATGATCACAAAATCCGGATTTTTGGTCTTAAGTCTCGTCTCAACTGGCCTCGCCGAACTGTGACGCGGATGGCGTGGGCCAAACGTAGACTAAATTGTTCCCGACACAAAAGCCCCCTCGAATGGTCAGCCGAAAAAGATCTGAAGTGGAAGGTGAAAGTTCCCGGTAGAGGGCATGCTTCACCTGTCATCTGGGACTCAAACCATCGCTACGCGATTTGTTTCGATTGACCAAAATATGCCGATGCTTCTGCCTCCGAATTCTCCGCGGAACGTGCGCTAACTCCGACAAGCTCCTGGGGCGTTGTCATTAAAATTGAGCGAATTAACGACGGTGCTAAGGAGCAGTTCAGTGCCCTGCTCATCGACGAATTACTGTGCAAAAGAGGCGGGGTCAGTAGGGGAGAGCGGCAAGTAGGGAGCTGAGGGAATTGGGATGGCAAGCAATAATCCCTGCGGAACTAATTACCAGCACCTTTGGCGGAAGACAGCTCGCTCAGCTTTAAAGTGTGGCTACCGGCGACTTCGTTATCGATGTTGATGATGCTATATTTGACCTGAGGATCTTCCGAGCTCGTATCAAACTCCAAAAATCCGTAGGAGCAGTTCTCGTTGTAGCCTATAAGAAACTCGGAGCCCTTGGCGTTTTCCATGAGGCCGTGAGTGTGGACGTTGGTGAGACGGGAGCTCATGACCTCGTAGAGGCTGTAGCCTTTGGGCCGCGTGATCCGTCGAAGATCGGAGCGGTGTCGATCGGCGGCCATGAGGAGGACGCCGTTGATCTTATGTTCGGCGAGGAAGGAGAAGATTGCTTTCCGTTCTTTCGGGTAACCATCCCACGTGTCCTTGCTGCCAGGCTTGACACCGGGGCTCCAGGGGACCGAGGAGGCGAGGACTTTGAAAGTCCCGGTAGACGACTTCAAGGTGTCGAAGAGCCACTTTTTTTGGATCTTTCCCAACATGGAACCGCCTTCTAAATCGCGGTAGTAACGGCAGTCGAGCATGATAAAATGGACGTCACCGATGTGGAAGTCATACCAACATCCGGGCTGCTTCGCGCCACCACCGTAAGCGGGGTTATTCCAATTGTGGGTGAAGGTCTCCCAGACGGGAAACTTCCATGCGGGCTTATCGATATCCGGTCCGGGAACACAGTCGTTCATCCCGAAGTCGTGATCATCATAGATTGTGAAGATGCTGGTGGAGGCGACGAGTTTTTTCCATTCCGGCTGGCTCTGGCGTCGATAGTAGCAGTATTTCTGCGTGAGTTGATGTTCGGGATCATCGATATAGACATTATCGCCCAGAAGTATCACCGCGGCTGGATCACGCTTGTCGATGGTAGTCCACATACGCTCGTATTTTGGGGTGAATCCAGCGCCGCCGCCGAAGGCGATGCTAAAGCGGGTCGGTTTGCCTCTTGGTGAATAAGTCCGGAAGCTTGCCGGTGATCCGACGGCTTTGCCCTTCACGTGGAGGCTATACTGATATTCTTTGTCGGGAGAGAGCCCCGACACAGTGATGGTGCCCGTGTAATCCGCGTGTGCGGAAGTAGTCGTTTTTTCGGTGAAGCGCTTGGGTTGTCCCGTCGGCTTAATGACAACCTGAACTTCAATCTCGGTGGCGGTCCGCACCCAGAAACTTGCCGAGGTATCCGTGACCGAGGTCAGCATAGGACCGTGCAGTAATTGTTGCGGCTGTCCTTCGGCCCATTTCTTGAACCCGTCGTAGCCGTAGAGCGGCTTCAGGATATCACGCGGTCCGGCGTAGAGGCGGCTCATGGGTAGGCCATGGTCCACAGACTGCTTGGCGTAGTCGAAGGCGGCGGCGGGATCCCCGTTCTGGCATGCCGCCATCGTGAGGACGAAGAGGCGCTCGGCCTCGCTGATCGGACTGTTCATCTTCTTCGGATCCTTTGCCACTAGTTTGACAGCGTCCGCGGTTTGCCCCTTGGCCAAAAATCTTACGGAATTTCGCCCAGGGTCGTGCTGGGCAAGGGCGGAGAAAGAAAAAGTTATCAGGATCAGGAGAGAAATTTTTAGGGAACTCATGCGAGGGGTTATGTTGGGGGCCGGTTAGAAATGTTGTCGTCGGAGGAACAGGGGATTTGACGGGTAGAGGAACTGGAAGAACTATCACCAGCGTCTACTCTCGCAATCTGGATCGAAGATCAGTGACTTGGTTTTGAAGGTCGGCGAGTTGCGTTTCGATTCGCGTCCGCCAGTCGTCGCCATCTTCAATCGCCGACACCGGGGACTGTTCGTTAGACGGCGCGCCAACCGGATCTGCTTTGGAAGGGCGTGTTCATACTTCGGAGTTCGCCCACCAAGGATCTTCACAATCAAGTACTTTTCCGAGGGGCCACGGAGAGCCTCTTCCACCACTTCGCTACTGAGGAAGGTTACCGGTTCGCGGCTCGAGGACTGGTTGAAAGCGAGGATGAGAGAGTTGAGAGTGAGCGGGTAGGAGCCAGGGGTCGTGATCTCTTTCTCAAGCAAGCAGCCAAGGACGCGGGCTTCTTCGAAGGTCAGCTGAATGTCAGGGAAGTGATCCATGGGCGATGTCGGAAGAGTAGAAGAATAAAATCAGCTGTCCCGACTATTATGGTGGCGAATAAAATCGCCTCCATAATAGTCGCCCAACAGTAGCACCACTTCCTAAAGCGCGGGAACGCCAATGGCACTGTTCTCTACATCGGAGATGGCCTGCTACTGCTGCCCCCCACACTAAATTTTTGGAGAATAATGTTAGAAATAGGCTCTTTTCCATCTTCTTTTTCACTCATCAAAGTGAAGGCTAGGACGCACTTTGGGAATCTGAAAGACAACCACCACCACAGCAAAAGTTCCTTATTAACTGGTCAATCTTCCCTCTTGGTTTAGCCCATCTCCTAACGCAGATTGCTTGTCGTTTTTGTGATCATTCATGGCATCCCCCCGGCGATGACTCCATCCTAGCTCTCGAAGACTCCTGACTCCGCTCGAAGAGATCACAAATAGCCGCTGCCAAAACAATCCTTGGCATGCCGGGAAGGAGGCCTACGATAAAACATCACAAGTTTGTTTTGAAGCGCCCTGCGGACGAAGAAACTCAGATTTTTCACCTGATTCTCCGTCTCACCATTCTCGTTTCCCCAAACCTCGGCTCAATTTCAGACCCCCTTTCTCCAACCCCCACAACGGCGCATCCAAAATCCCTATCCAAAAAGAAAAAACTAGCAGTGCAATCAGATCATGATCTGCTCGAATTCGTGATCCGCACGCCCAAAGAACTTTTTTAGTTAGTAATCAAGCACGTAATGTATGCACGTTCCAAGATCGAAGAAAGGAAACGGTCATGAAAATTTTTTCCCTTTTATTTTGCGTCCTCGCCGCTCACTTACTTAAGGCGGACGAATCGTTCTCATCGAAGGTTGAGCCTCTCTTAAAGGAGCGATGCTTCGAGTGTCACTCCCACGAAGCGGGAAAAATGAAGGGAGGGCTCTCCTTGGACTCCAAAAGCGGTTGGGTCACAGGAGGCGACAGTGGACCGGCGATCGTTCCGGGAAAACCGGACGAAAGCCTCTTGATCCAAGCCATTCGCTATCAGAACGAGGAGTATGAAATGCCTCCCAAGAAGCAGCTCTCCGATGCCGAAATCGAGATCCTCGTCAATTGGGTAAAGCGGGGTGCGCCCGACCCACGGGAAACAACGAGACCGCCGCTCCCCAATTCTGATTGGTGGTCGTTACGGAAGCTTGTCGCACCAGAGGTGCCCGGCGGAGAGCATCCAATTGATGCCTTCATCAGACATAAATTGACCGAATCAAAACTCGAGCCGACCAAGCGGGCAGATCAAACGACGCTCGCGCGAAGACTCTTCGTTGACCTCCATGGTTACTTGCCGACCCCGGACGAGACCGAGTCATTTGTGAACGATGAGAATCCATTGGCCTACGCGAACCTCGTCGATGAACTCCTCGTTTCTCCCCGCTATGGCGAGCGTTGGGCGCGGCACTGGTTGGATACGATCCACTTTGCGGATTCGCACGGATGCGAGCACGATGTGAAGCGACCAAATTCCTGGAGATTTCGGGACTATGTCATCGAGCGCTTGAATGAGGATGTGCCGTGGGATCGATTCGTCCGGGAACAACTGGCCGCGGATGTCTTCTTCCCTGAGGAGCCGCAACTGACGGCCGGGTTGGGATTCATCGCGGCGGGCCCCTTGGAGGCGAGTCGGGCGGGAACGGCTCCGGTCACCTTCGACTACCTTGATCGGGACGACATCGTGATGCAAACGATGGGAGCGATCGTAAGCACAACCGCGAGTTGTGCCCGCTGTCATACCCACAAGTTCGACCCGATCACCCAAGAAGATTATTACTCGCTACAGGCGGTCTTCGCCGGAGTCGGAAAAGGCGACATCGAATACGAAACCTCCACAGAGGTCATGATGCTTCGCAAAGAAATGGAGAGCTTGATCGCGGCGGCTGGAAGTCGGAACTTGAGTGTCCTTTTGCAAGCGCAGTATGGCGAGATTGTCAGTCAGTGGATCTCTGATCGGAAGAAGAATCTCGTCGAGTGGAGTGTCCTAACACCCGAAGTGTTTATGGCCTCGGGCGGGAGCAAATTGTCGAAACAAAAGGATCACTCCATTTTTGCCGACGGCCCAATCGCAGACCAGGAAACTTACACCGCGACTGCGCAGGTTGACTTAAAGCGCCTCACCGCCGTCAGAGTGGAAGTGATGAAGGACGAGCGACTGCCGATGGGCGGGCCGGGGAGGGCTGGAAACGGAAACCTTCATTTGGCCGAAGTGGACTTGCAATGGTTTGCGCCCGGAGCGGACACTTCGCTCTCGCTAAAAATCGCGCGCGCCTCGGCAGATTTCGATCAGGAGGGCTGGACCTCGGCACATGCGATCGACGGTGATCCAGTCACCGGGTGGGCCATCTTTCCGAGGATCAATGAATCGCACCACATCGTGTTCGAGCTCGCCAAACCCATCGATCTTACAACTGAGGGCAGGCTCGCGATCACGCTGAAACAACTGAATCCCCCGAAGCATCTCATCGGTCGCTTTCGCCTGTCCGCGACCGATGCGGAAAGCGGGGCTGCGCAGATCTTGCCTTCGGAAGTAATCGAGGGGCTCAAGAAGCCAGAGGCCCAGAGAACCGATGGAGAAAAGGTCATCCTAGCTGCGGCCGCCTTGGAAACTTACGCAAAAAAACGACTCGGCACCTTGCCACCCAAGGCCACCGTCTACGGCGTTTCTTCCTCATGGTCGCATGCCAAGAAACTGGCTGCTCCACAGGAGCCCAAGGTGGTCCACCTCCTGCGCCGCGGTGATATCGACAAGCCTGTTCGGAAAGTAGAACCAGGTGCAATTTCCGCGATCAATCACCTCCCCGGTCGCTTCGAACTTCCCGATCCGAAGAACGAATCGGCGAGACGGGCGGCCCTCGCCGAGTGGCTGATCCACGAGGACAATCCCCTCGCCTGGAGAAGTATTGTGAACCGGGTGTGGCACTACCACTTCGGTCGTGGTCTCTGCGATACTCCAAACGATTTTGGCAGAATGGGAAGTCAGCCGAACCATCCCGAATTGTTGGATTGGTTGGCCGTTTGGTTCCGCGATGACGCGAAAGGTTCATTGAAGGAACTGCACAAGCTGATCCTGACCAGTGAAACTTGGCAGCAGGCCAGTCAGGTGCCTCCCAACGCGAAGGACTCGGACAATCGTCTCTTGTGGCGTATGAACCGACAGCGCATGGATGCCGAGGTCTTTCGTGATTCGATTCTCCGCCTGTCGGGGCGGCTCGACCTGAGCATGGGTGGGCCGGGAATTGAGCAGTTTAAAAAATCACAAGGACCGCAAGCGACCCCAGCCTTGGATTACTCGAGTTATGATTGGAATTCGCCCGGCGCTTCCCGCAGGAGCATCTATCGCGTGGTTTGGCGTGGAATCTCCGATCCCTTCATGGAGGCTCTCGATTTCCCGGACTTGGGATTACTGGCACCCAAGCGTGGTTTCTCGGTGTCAGCACTTCAATCCTTAGCCGTTTTCAACAATGACTTTGTCCTCCATGGAAGTGAGTGGCTCGCGCAGCGGGTCGAGTCAGAAGGGGGCGATTTTAATGAAGAAGTGCAGCGCGCCGTTCGCCTCGTGTGGCTCCGTCTCCCTTCCGCCAGCGAACAAGTGGAATTTACCAACTACGCGCGAAAGCACGGATTGTCCGCCTTTTGCCGTGTCCTTTTAAACAGCAATGAATTCCTCTTTATCGAATGAAACGTAGATCATTTTTGTGGGATGTTGGAGGAGGCCTGGGCGGTGTCGCGATGGCGCAGATGCTGACGCGTGATGCCTTGGGAAGCCCCAAACCTGAGTTAAACGGTGGCATTCATCATCCGGCCAAGGTCAAGCGCGTCATCCAGCTCTTCATGACCGGCGGGGCGAGTCCGATGGACACCTTCGACTACAAACCGGCACTCGAAAAACTGCACGGACAGAAGTTGGGGCCGAAGGAAAAGCCGGAGGGCTTCACCGCGATGCCCGGAGCCTTGCTGAAGAGCCCCTTCGAATTCAAACAGCACGGGGAATCGGGTCGCTGGGTGAGCAGCGTATTTCCGCACCAGGCAAAGTGGGTCGATGAAATGGGATTCCTGATGGCGATGAAGTCGAAGACCAACGTTCACGGACCGGGGACCTACATGATGAATTCCGGCTTCCTGCTGCCGGGCTTCCCCTGCCTTGGAGCATGGACCTCCTATGCCCTTGGCAACCTGACCGACAACCTCCCGACCTTCGTCGTCCTGCCCGATTCCAAGGGGCTCCCTTACAATCAGCGAGGTCCCTTTTCCTCGGGCTTCCTCCCGGCGGTCCATCAAGGAACCGTCATCAAGGCCGGTGGCTCGAATCCGGTGCCCAACCTTTTCGCGAACGAGCGCTTCGACTTTGCAAACCCAAGTGCCGAACGGGACGGACTCGCCTTGCTTCGTCAGATGAACGAGGGTCACGCAAGCGAACGTGCCGACGACACCCGCCTGGAATCGCGGATTCGTTCCTACGAGCTGGCGGCAAAGATGCAGCTCTCCGCACCTGAAGCCTTTGACTTGAGCAAGGAAACGGAGCTCACCCGAAAGTCTTATGGCCTCGACGACAAGGTGACCGAGGACTTTGGAAAGCGCTGCTTGCTGGCACGCCGCCTCTGCGAGCGAGGAACCCGCTTCGTACAAGTCTGGAGTGGCCCGCAAGGAGCGGTGAAGAACTGGGACAACCATGGCAGCATCTCCAAAGAGTTGCCGCCAATCGCCGCCAGCGTTGACCAGCCGATCGCGGCACTGATCGAAGACTTGAAGGGCCGCGGCCTCTTTGAAGACACCCTTCTTATCTGGACTACCGAGTTTGGCCGCACTCCGTTCGCGCAAGGAGGAGACGGACGGGACCATAACGGTGGAACCTTCGTGACCTGGATGGCGGGGGCCGGAATTAAGGCCGGTTCATCCTACGGACAGAGCGACGATTGGGGCTACCAGACCCTAGAAGGCACCACCTACTGCTACGATCTGCATGCCACTATCCTGCATCTCATGGGGATCGACCACAAGCGCCTGACCTTCCTTCAAAACGGAATTGATCGCCGCCTCACCGACGTCCACGGGCATGTCGTTCATGACATTCTCGGATGATATTTAGTGAACCCCTCTAACATCTCTCTTTTTGATTATTCTGATTGTGACTCTTGACCCATCACTTCCCCGGAGCTTTCACGGTCGGCACCACCAACTGACGAGCCCAGATATTGCGATAGCGAACCGGGTTACCATGGTCCTGAAGTTGAAGTCCGCCTGCCCCTTGCTTCCCACCCTCCTGAACCGCGAACTGTGTCACAATCCCGTTGTGCAGAACCGTGATCGACCCGCGCTGAATGACTTTCCCGTCTGCTCCCTTTTTCTCACGGATACAAATGATGTCATAGGTCTGCCATTGACCCGGTCCGCGACTGGCATTCACCAGGGCAACACTCTTTTTGTAAAGCGAGGAAGCCTGTCCATCGGGATAAGTATCGTTGTGAAATGAATCGAGCACCTGCACTTCAGGATAACCGCCGATAAAGACCCCGCTGTTTCCGCGCCCCTGGCTGTTCCCCTTCACCTCCGCTGGCGTGCACCACTCAATATGCCATTGGCAATCTCCTTCCACCTGGTCCCGGGTTTGGATTACGCCAGTCCCTCTTACCACCTCCATGCGTCCGTCCTTCACGACCCACTTCGCGGCATCATTTCCGTCTTTCCCTTTGCCTTTCCACTTTGAAAGGTTCGTGCCGTCAAAAAAGACAATGGCATCAGAAGGTGCTGCACCAGGCTTGGCGGCAGTCGTATGACCAGGAGGTGTAATAACAGCCGGACGCTCGGCTTGAACCTTCTCCTTACTCCATCGCCCGGCATTAGAAACAGAAGCCGGTTCCTCGGCATGAAGCGGGGTAAGAATGGCAAAAAGCGTGGCGGTAAAGAGTCGGCGATAGTTCATGGCGGGGAAGGAATGGCAAATTGTAAGTTAAGGTCTCAGGGACGACTTTTTATTACGTCCAGACTTGCTCCCTCTTTTCAGTGAAAATCGGGTAGACGGTAGGTTCGAACGACCGTCCCACACCCCACCGGCCATACGAGTTTGCCTTTGGCTAAGCTGAAATGACTTCGTAGGGCTGGATGTGCTTTGTCGCACGGCGGTTTCAATTCGCCACTTATTACCATTGGCTCCCTTTTGGGCCGTCGGCGTAACAGCCGACCGAAGGGAGACAAACTGCACGAAGGGCTGTCCTCGTTTCCCAAGTTCGTGGTCCAGCTCATCGAGCAGAATATTGGCCAAGAGCGTATAGTGAGCCAAACCATTGGAAAATGTTCTCACCTTTGCTGGCTCGGCGTGGCTCAGCCGGAATAAGCCCTGACTATTTGAACGGGGCGGAACGCCTCGGCTCCTTTGCTCAATAACCTCCGCCTATGGCAACACGCGAATACGAAGGTTCTTAAATTCAATCGGAGAGCCTTCTGACTCAAGACAGAGGTAACCATTCGCAGGATCACAGTTAGTGCCTCCTGAGACCTCTTCGCCATTCACCCAGAGACGGACTTCGCCATTAATGGCGCGGATGTAGTAGTGGTTCCACTCGTTGATGCCCTTGGTGAGATTTTTGGTCGGAAAACTGCGTCGACCATTCGGCGCTACAGGTGGAAAAGGCTTCATCTTGGCAGGTCCCGTTGGGAAAACATCACCGTGCGAGGTGAACCAATCCGACGGCTTGCCCTTTTGTTTTTCCCAATTGGTTTCATAGCCAAGATCAAGGACTTGAACTTCGATACCATCAGGGAGAGCCCCTTTTCCGGCGGCAAGCTTATCGATCGAAGCCTGACTCGCCCAAACGAAGACGCCTGAATTTCCGGCATGCTTTTTATGCTTCCACTCGCACACCATTTCAAAATTCTTAATTTGCTCCTTCGAGCGAATCACCCCGACAGGCTTGCCGGTGCAATGAACCACTCCATCTTTCCAGGTCCAGGTGTCAGGCTTGCAGTTCACATTGATGAAATCAGCCTCAGTGAGATCCCGCCATCCTTGGCCGGTGCCATCGATCATTGCCTTCTTTAGCGCTGGAGCGGCTTCCCCGTGATGATCGGAAAAACTTTGATTCGTGAGAAGAGCGAAACCCAATCCAGTCATGGAAAGGAGGGTGAGAAATGACGAGCGATCCATATTTATCGTTTGATTGAAAAACAAAACCTAATCGATGAACACCAGAGAGCAATCACCAATGAGAGCAAGTCGCAGGGAAACGAACGCGAATAAAACGAACCGAGTGAATTTTGGCTTTCCTTCTAAAGTGGGTTCAAAAGTCATTCGGATCAATTCGCCTGATTCACACTCAACTCTCTTTTCGGAAAGCTCTTTGCCTTCCCTCTGGACCTCTCCATTAAGTCGCATTAGCTTGGCGCCGATGATGGTGAGCAAAATCGACCGCTATCTCACCCGACAAGTTCTGGTGAGCACCCTCTTCGCGGTGATGGTGCTTAGCATGGTCCTCATCCTCGGAAACGTTTTTAAGGAAGTTCACGACCTCCTCGTGAATAAAGGCGCGCCTGTTTCATTTGTGGCAATCTTCATTCTCCAACTCCTGCCCTACTCCCTCGTTTTCACCATTCCCTGGGCCTTCCTTGCCGCGGTCTTACTTACCTTTGGCCGACTTTCGTCCGATCAGGAAATCACCGCCCTCCGCAGCAGCGGGATGAGCCTTTATCGTATCGCCACTCCGGTGCTCCTTCTCGGTCTTGGATTCTCCGCCATTTGCCTCTGGCTCAATGCCACGCATGCCCCCCGAGCCAAGGCTGCGATCAAGATGCTTCTCTACGATGAGATCAGAAATGATCCCCTTCGCCTTCTCGACCCCGGCGTTGTCCAATCCCGCTTGAAGGGGCAAAAAATCTACATCAACGAGCGAGAGAACGAGCAAACTCTGGGAGGCTTCCACGCCTACCAGCTCTCGACCAACGATCGAAACGCTCCTCCTCTTGGCTACCTTTACTCTAACCGAGTCACCCTTGATACCGAATCGGTAGATCAGCAATTTAATCTCCAGCTCAACACGGGCTACGGCGAAATTTACGACAAAAAAGGAAACCTCCAGCAGTTCTTTGCTGATAAAGCAGAACCTTGGGTCCTGACTTATCCCCTCCGGGGACGGCAGCTCAAACCAAACACCCTCGACAACCAGGAGATCGCAGAAATACTGAGGAATCCCCCGCCCGAGATCGCTCCCGAAAGACTCCCCATGTATGCCTTCGAACGCGACAAGCGCTTCGCCTTTTCCCTCGCTCCTCTCGCTCTTGCCTTTGTCGGAATCCCACTAGGAATGAATTCGCGTCAGAAGGAAAACTCATCGGGAATTGTGATGAGTATCGTCATCGCCTTTGCTTATTTCCTTCTTCTGATTCTGGCCGAAGAAACCCGCGCCGATCACCTTTCCCTTTCCCAGTCACTCCTCTGGCTCCCCAATATTCTCGGAGTCTTCTTGGGACTTTGGTTCCTTCATAGGGCGTCCCAGAAGAGCTGAGGAATGGCGAGGAAATTAAGGAGTTGTTTGCGCGAAGAAGTCGGGCCTGTCAATGAGGCTGACTTTTCTCTGTGTAATAAACTACTCAAAGGAAAGTTGAACGAAAGTGACGGGCTTAAGATCGAGTGTAGTCGACTTATTTATTCTTGAATCGTTCCTAATTGACCCTTCTCTCAAACCTTGCCTTGCCGAGTGACCAAGGCCGGTCTTAGTCTGGGTCCATGAAAGGAAAAAGCGGTCGAAAACTTCGCTCCGCATACCGCTCCTTTAAAGAATGGTTTGCTGAGACCCCACTGCAGATTTTCCCCTTTCGGTCCGATTTAAAAGGCTACTCGCGCGAAACGGCCAAGTTTGATCTCAAAGCTTCGGTCAATGTCGCGCTCCTCGCCATTCCGCAAGGGATGGCTTACGCAGCGATCGCCGAACTTCCGATTCTCTACGGTATCATCTGTTCGGCCGTTGCTTCCATCGTAGCTCCTCTCTTCGCGAGTTCCCGCCAAACCATTCTAGGGCCTACCAATGCGACCTCGCTCATGGTCTTCAGCTTCTTCGCCGCACAGGGCCTAGCGATGGAAGAAAAACTTGCCCTCATGCCCCTGCTCGTTCTCATGGTGGGGATCATTTGTCTGATCGGAGCTCTTTTGAAAGCGGCCGATCTTTTGCAGTATATTAGCCAGAGCGTTCTCGTTGGCTACATCACGGGAGCCGCGATACTCATCATGATAAACCAGGGGAAGCATCTCTTTGGCGTGGCTGACACCGTCCAATCGGCGAGCAATTTTTTCGGCATGCTCGACGGTCTTTTAACGGTGTCTTCATCGTTTCTTTGGCAACCAGCTCTTCTCGGAGGAGCCACCCTACTCATCTACTTTGTCATCTCGCGCTTCCTCCCAACCCTCCCAAATTTTGCGCTGACCCTGTTTCTCGTGGCTCTGGGTTCTGCCATTGCCGCCAATTTTCTTCCAGGATGGTCCGAAACCGTCCCCAACTTTAAGGCATACGCTCTCAACGATCTTCAGCCGAAATTCCCCACCGCTTCTGAAAACGGTATCTTTCATGATATTTCCACCCTGATGAGCGTGGCTCTCGCCATCGCCTTTCTCGCCTCACTGGAGAATACCGTAATGTCGAAGTCTATCGCCTCCCGCACCGGGCAACGGGCAGAAATTAACCAGGATATGCTTTCCGTCGGAATGGCCAATATCGCCTGCGCCTTCACCGCCGCTATGCCCGCTTCCGGATCTTTGACCCGTTCCGCACTCAACTACGAATCAAAGGCTCGAACCGGCTTGGCCTCCCTGCTCTGCGGATTTTTCTGCCTCATTGCTGTGTTCGCCTTTGCCTTCATGGCCCCTAACCCGGTGTCCTTTGTCCCCAAAACGGCCCTTGCCGCTCTCGTGGTGGCCGTCGCGGCGTCCCTCATTAAGTGGAAAAATATCCGTATCTGTCTCCTCTCCACTCCCGATGATGCAGTCGTCCTCGTGATTACCTTCGTCACGGCTCTAATCGCTCCGCTTTATGTCGCTATCTTCTTCGGCGTGGCGCTCTCCATTTTCCTCTTCCTGCGAAAAGTCTCCAAACCTCATCTCGTGGAATACGAAATCTCCGACGAAGGTGAACTCCGCGAGCTGGACAATAAGAGGGCCCGACCGATCCCCGCGATCTCGATCGTCCACGTCGAGGGCGCACTCTTTTTTGGAGCCAGCGAACTCTTTCGGACCCAAGTTCAGCGGATCGTCGTTGATCCCAATCTTAAAGTCATTATTTTAAGACTCAAGAACGCGCATCATCTCGACGCCACCAGCGTGATGGCGATGCGCGATCTCATCCGATTTGTCCGATCCCAAGATCGCCATCTCATCGTTTCAGGGGCTACGAGAGACGTCTATAAGGTCCTCAAAAGCTCAGGCGTTCTGGAAACTCTCCAGAAGGGCTGCCGCCGCGAAGAAGGCGAAACCAACCTCTTTTTCTACGCTCCCAGCAACCCAAACATCTCCACCCGCGACGCCCTCATCCGTGCTCAGGATCTGCTGGGCACTAACAAAGCCGATGTGAAGATCTTCTACGACCCCGCTCACGATAAGGCTTAGAAAGCAGATTTTGGAGAAACGATCTGCCCACCGTTGGGGTAATATCGCTCAAAGAAAAATAAAAGTTATGCCAAGTAGAAGAACAGAATAGAAAACTGCCCGAGTGATTTTACGATAGGGCAAGGCGCAGCGTGGGAACAGTGCGGGTAGCGTGACCGAACAGGAACGCAGCCATCTGGAAAAAGCACCCAGTTCTCTCCACCTCCGCGAAGCGCTCGAATTGAGAACTTTAAAATAAACATTTGGCTCTTCTGTCTTGCGGAGTGGTATTACTCCCAAGAACAATATTCTGATTTGAGTCAGTGGCCCTTCAGTCGCCTTAGCGAACGAATTAGATTGCGTCCACAATCCCATTAAAGGTCGCGCTCGGACGCATCGCTTGGACTAAGGCAGCCTCATCCGGCGCGTAATATCCTGAAAGCTCAACCGGCTGTCCTTGCACCCTATTTAGCTCTTCCAAGATCGCAGTCTCCTGCTCAGCCAACTTTTCCGCCACAGGCGCGAACTCCGCCTTAAGATCAGCGTCTTCATCTTGAGCGGCGAGCGCTTTTGCCCAGTAAAGAGCGAGATAGAAATGACTCCCCCGGTTATCGAGCTGATTCACTTTCCGCTGAGGCGACTTATTATTGAGCAGCGCTTCAGTGGTAGCGTCATCCAGAGTTGCGCCCAAAAGCTTCGCCTTGTCAGATCCGATGTGATCCAGCGAAACCGCCAGGGCAAGAAACTCGCCCAGTGAATCCCAGCGGAGATGATTCTCGGCCACGAATTGCTGCACGTGCTTCGGAGCCGACCCACCAGCACCTGTTTCGAAAAGACCGCCACCATTCATGAGCGGGACAATCGAGAGCATCTTGGCGCTCGTGCCCACTTCGAGAATTGGGAAAAGGTCGGTGAGGTAGTCACGAAGGACGTTTCCGGTAACCGAAATGGTGTCCTCCCCTGCTTTCAGACGCTCAAGGGTCTCCTCGGTCGCTTCGACAGGAGAAAGAATACGTAGGTCCAAGCCATCGATATCGTATTCAGCGAGATATTGACCCACCTTGTCGATAAGCTGCGCATCGTGGGCACGATCTTCATCGAGCCAGAAGATCGCTGGATCACCAGTCGCCCGTGCACGTGTTACAGCCAGCTTCACCCAGTCCTGAATCGGAGCATCCTTGGCCTGACAGGCACGCCAGATGTCGCCTTCCTGAACTTCGTGCTCCATGAGCGTCTCACCTGCGGAATTCACCACGCGGACCGTTCCAGTAGCAGTAATCTCAAAGGTTTTATCGTGAGAACCGTATTCCTCGGCTTTTTGCGCCATGAGGCCAACATTGGGAACCGTGCCCATGGTAGTGGGGTCAAAAGCGCCGTGCTTTTTGCAAAACTCAATCGTGGTGTCATAAACTCCGGCATAGGAGCTGTCGGGAATGACCGCAAGAGTGTCGCGAACTTTGCCCTCGGCATCCCACATTTGGCCGGAATTCCGAATCATCGCCGGCATGGAGGCATCGATGATAACATCGCTTGGAACGTGCAGGTTCGTAATCCCCTTATCGGAGTCAACCATCGCGATATCAGGGCCCGCTTCGTAAGCAGCCGCAATATCCGCTTCGATCGCGGCCTTCTGGTCAGCGGGAAGTGATTGAATCTTGGAAACCAGATCTCCAAAACCGTTCTTAAAGTCGATTCCCAGCGGCGAAAGAACCTCACTGTGCTTCTCAAGAAGGTCCTTAAAGTAAACCTCCACCGCATGGCCAAAAATAATCGGGTCAGAGATCTTCATCATCGTCGCCTTCATGTGGAGCGAGAAAAGTGTCCCTTCTCTCTTGGCCGCCACAATCTGTTCGCCGAGAAATTTGACCAAAGCCGCTTTGCTCATGCAGGTACCATCAAAAATTTCACCTTCCTGAAGGCCGATCCCCTCCTTAAGGACCTGAATCGAGCCATCGGCTCCCGTCCACTCAATCTTTACCTCAGTCGCTTCCGGCACCGTCACCGATTTCTCGTTCGAGGCAAAATCACCCGCAGCCATCGTAGTAACACTGGTTTTTGAGTCAGACGCCCATGTCCCCATCGAGTGCGGGTTGGCTCTGGCAAATTCTTTGACCGCTTTGGGCGCCCGACGATCCGAGTTTCCTTCACGAAGCACAGGATTCACCGCACTGCCCTTCACCCGATCATAACGAGCCTGGATGTCCGCCTCGTCATCGTTCGATGGAGACTCAGGGTAATTAGGAAGCAGGTAACCTTTAGCCTGCAGCTCGGAAATAGCGGCGACCAACTGAGGAGCCGAAGCACTGATATTCGGAAGCTTGATGATATTGGCCTCAGGCGTCTTCGCCAGTTCACCCAATTCAGCAAGTGCGTCCTCGGTCTGCTGATCCGACGGAAGACGATCCGAAAAGACCGCCAAAATACGACCTGCGAGAGAAATGTCGCGCGTCTCCACTTCAATCCCCGAAGATTTCGTAAACGCCTTGATGATCGGCAAAAGAGATTGCGTTGCGAGGTAAGGGGCTTCGTCGGTCTTGGTATAAATAATCTTGGACATGCTTAGGGCGAGCGATTGCTGCTCTTTCTTTAGTTGAAGAGCTCCAAACGGTCAAGAAGCTGCCGATGCTGACCGAAAGATTTCAGACGAAGGCTCAATTAATCTGATCTTAGGACAGTTGAGGCCTTACACCCCTCCGTATTTCAAAAGAGAGGAATGATGTTTTTAAATAGTTAGGCAAGAGCGCTGCGCATTGGAATCAAGATCCGGGCGCTTTCTCGAGATGGCAGCGTTAATCCTCAGTTGTGTTGCACCAAAGGGCATTTCACCCACACCACGCCTTCGTCCCGCCTTGCCCATCACTCCGGCATTCGGCTCTTTTGAAACACTACTTAATACAACCACCTCACCCTCGCTCAGAATCTCAATTTTCTTACTGAAATCAGCTAGAATCACTTCGATGATTTCATCGGGAAATTAGCGCTCAATCATCACGTTCATCGGTCCTTCCTCGGTGTAGCGGACAATGACGTCCTGCACCTTGATCCGGAATTTTTTGAAGTCATCATTCGTAATCTTCTCACGACAAATGGGAGGATTATCGAGCTTCTCAGGGGTTTACTAAACACGCCGAGGAACATGCCACTGGCCAAAAATCCTTAGCTCACCTCAGTAGGAGATGGGCAATCTTTGTATACCTCAGAAATGGGGGAGAAGATAAAAATCTAGTCTTCCCTGTCTAGTCAAGAGAGACTCTTGCAGAAGGGCTCCCAGCCGAGATTGGCTGCGCTCCGAAACGAAAAAACGGCGAGACCTAAAGAGCATCGCTTTTTAAAATCTTTCAGTGAAGAGCTTAGCCGCCGATCTGGGTGCGGCCGGTAAGGCTGGCTCCCTCTTCCATACTGAGCATCTTGGTTTTGATGTCGCCCTTGAGAATGGACTTCCCTTTCAGTTCACAGCGATCAGAAGTGATCGTGCCCTCGACGCGACCGTAAAGTTTGACTTCGCCCGCCTTAACATCGCCTTTGATATTGGCGTTCTCGCCGATGGTCACCTTGCCCTTGTCGGACTGGATTTCACCGTCAATTTTACCATCGATGATCATATCGTTCGAAAACTTGATCGAGCCAGTGATCTCGATTCCTTGGGAGAGGACGTTGGTTGCGTTTGCCATTTCTGAGTGAAGTCCAGCAGCTTGAGTATAAGGTGACAATTCAAAAAATCGTAATCTTTTTGACAAAGAGGCCTGCAGGCATGATTCCTCCCTCGTGAGTTTCGCAAGCCAGTTCGAGCACTTAATGGAGGAACCGACCTCTTTGATACGACGCTTCGCACAGCTGATCGCTCCTTGCTCGAAAGGGCAACTGGAGGCTCGCGCCAAGCAAAGCCAGCAGATCACCCGCCGGCACTTCGGCAAGACGATGCGGCTTTTTGCCCCCCTCTACCTTTCGAACGAGTGCGTCAACAACTGCAAATATTGCGGTTTTTCCCGCGACAACCCCATTTTCAGAACGACTCTCACGGTCGATCAGGTAGTGACCGAAGCTCAGCATCTACATTCTATGGGATTCCGAAATATTCTGCTGGTTGCCGGTGAGCATCCCAAATTTGTCTCGGACGGCTATCTCCAGTCCTGCATCGATGCGATCAAGGACTTCGTCCCGACCATCGGGATCGAGGTCGGCCCCATGGAGGACGATCAATATGGCGAACTCGTCTCCCACGGCGCGGAGGGCCTCATTGTCTACCAAGAGACCTACCACCGGGAAACCTACGAGACTCTTCACACGGCAGGGCCGAAAAAGAACTTCGACTGGCGACTCGATTGCCCCGAACGGGCCTACGCTGGCGATTTCCGAAGGATCGGAATCGGAGCCCTCTTCGGTCTTGCTGATTGGCGTCACGAAGCCATCGCTCTGGCGACACACCTCGACTACTTGATGCATCATTGCTGGAAGGCCACTTTTAACGTCTCCTTTCCCCGCATGCAACCTCACGCGGGAAATTACGAATACACTCCCGATCCCAAGCTTTCGCTCAACGATCGCGATCTTGTTCAACTCATCACCGCCTTTCGTCTCTGTTTCCCTCAGGTCGGCATCACTCTCTCAACCCGCGAACCCGCGAGTCTTCGCGACGCCCTCTTCCCACTTGGTGTCACCCACATTTCTGCAGGTTCCAACACCGCCCCCGGCGGATACACTGGAGCGGGCGACGATGATCTTCACCTCACCGTCAAAGGTCGACGCGTCGAGATTGAAAAGAAGGATACTGCAGGCTGCTCCCGTGCAACAGGACAATTCGAAATCGACGACGAACGCCCGGTCGGCGACATCGCCAAGCTCCTCCGCCAAAAGGGATTTGATCCAGTTTGGAAAGACTGGGACACGGCCATCCTCACGAAATCATGACGCTCACCATCAATGGCAAAACCCGCGAAGTGGACGATGGGCTAAACATCTTGACCCTGCTCGAATCGCTGGGCTTCGGTAACAAGCCCGTCGTTATCGAACTCAACGCCGAAGCGCTCTCGCCCTCCGAGTTTGAAAGAAGGCTCAACGATGGTGACAAGCTCGAGCTCATCACGATCGCCGCTGGAGGTTAGGTGAATGCCAACGCTCCGTCTTGAAGCGAAACTTTGATCGTATCTCCTTCCGCGAAAGTTCCTTCGAGGAGATCGAGACTGAGAGGATCCAACAGCAGATACTGAATCGACCGCTTCAAAGGGCGGGCACCGTAGACCGGATCATGACCCTGGTTTCCGATGAAATCGAAGACCTCATCCGATATCTCAAGAGTGATACCTTGAGCGAGTAGACGTTTCTTCACCCGTTCCAAATGAATCCCCACGATCTCGCCAATCTCACCGCGCGTCAATCGATCAAAAATAACCGTCTCGTCAATTCGGTTGAGAAACTCGGGCAGGAAGTGCCCCCGTAGAGCTTCTTTCACCGTAGCCTATCTCGACCCAAAGCTCTTCGAAGAAACATCGATCAAATCGAGCTTTCGCACCTTCTACTTCGAACCCAGCAAGAAAATCAAAGTCACTGAAAATGCCCTCCACCTCCTTGTGGGCTTCCCGCACGATGGGCGCGCCCGCGCGCGGACCTTTGCCACAGCGAAACTTGTCGATCTCGCAGATCTACAGGTCAATCTCAAGGCGGAATTCTCGGCCTCCAACAGTGATCTCTATCACCAGGAAGACGAGAAAGGCTTAACCTCTAAAGGCCACCTTCAGTTCACGCACACTGGTCACCTTGAGCGCA
Organism: Akkermansiaceae bacterium; assembly: GCA_905182405.1. GTDB lineage: Bacteria > Verrucomicrobiota > Verrucomicrobiia > Verrucomicrobiales > Akkermansiaceae > SW10. The sequence continues at coordinate 927,729 of CAJJBQ010000002.1, forward strand.
AGCACGCCGAAGGCATAGACCACGACTCCCAACCCAATCAAGAGGCTCATCGCGATGACCTTTTGCCAAAAGGCTTCACTCATCCAAGGGGTGAGAATAGGTCGAGCAAACCAAAGAGCCACCGCCATGACACTGCTGGCAATCACCATTCCAATGAGCCGTCGCCAATTCTCGCGCTTGAGATTCACGAAGTTACGAAGGCCAAACCAAAGGAGGAACACATTGACCCAAGCAGCGACCGAAGTGGCAAAGGCGAGTCCAACGTGCCCATAGAAAGGAAAGAGTGCGAGACTCACGACAATATTTACAAGCACCGTAATTCCCGCCATCCACATTGGGGTTTTGGTATCCTCACGCGCAAAGTAACCAGGCTGGAGCACTTTGATCAGGACATAACCAGGAAGGCCGATCGCAAAGGCTCCAAGCGCTCGGCCGGTCTGAAGCGAATCGGATGCCGTGAAATTATCCCGCTCAAAGAGAACCGACATGATCTCGACCGGAATCACCATCAGCGCGATGGCCGCCGGAACCGTGACGATCATCGCCAGCTCAAGTCCACTCACCATCGTCTTCGAAGCGGTTTCTTCCTCCCCTGATTTCAAAAGACGGGTAATCTCAGGAAGCAAAACCATCCCAAAGGCAATCCCGATCATCCCGAGAGGAAGCTGATAAACCCGATCCGAATAATAGAGATAGGAAATGGCACCCTGCTGAAAGGAGGCGATCACACCGCTAATGAGTAGGTTAATCTGCTGAATTCCAGCCGCAATCACACCGGGACCCATCAGAATGAAGAGCCGTTTCATTCCATCATCGAAGACCGGTTTTTTGAGGGCAATCGGAAGCCCTGCCCGACGACAAACCGCCCAGAGAACGCCCAACTGGACCACGCCCGCAATCGCAACACACCACGCCAGCACCTCCCCTTTCGCATCAGTAAACTGCACCACCCCAAGGAGCCCAATTAGGAATACGACATTCAAAAGGACCGGCGAAAAGGCGGGAGCGGCAAACTTTTTCAGAGTCGTCAGAACGCCACTGAGATGGGCCACCAGTGCCATGCAGAGCAGGTAGATAAAGGTGATCTTTGAAAACTTCACCGTGAGATCAAACGCCCCGGGATCATTTCGAAAGACCTGAAACTCTCCTGACCCGCTCACGGAGCCGGAAAGAATAGCGTAATCGTGATCTTCAGGGAGAGGAATTCGGAGTGAGCCATCTTGAAAATTCCAAGTTCCAGCGGTAAAGATCCGGGACTTCACCTCTTCTGCCAGCTCCCCCTCCTTCACCTCGCCTGAGCGCTCCAAGGCATCGTCTAGAACGGACTCGATCGTCACCGTTTCGCCCACCGCTTGGGTGTCACCTCCAAAGAGTTCTCCGAGCACCTTCCCCACCGCTGGATCTCCGCGTTCGATCATGGATAGATCATGGAACTTCACCGCCGAACCTTCACTCGATTCAAAATAAATGGCACGTGCCCCCCGAAGCGTGACTTCAAATTCCTGGGGAGTATCTGAAAGAGACGTATCAACTTTAGAAAGGAAACCCGGCACCACCGCGAACATGACAAAAGCCATGACCGGAATGAGGAGGACAGTCAGCACTCCTAGAACGAGGAAAAGGACCGAGAAGGCATTGTTCGCAAAACCCATCGCTGACTGAGTTCCTCCCTCGACGACTCTCTTTCCAAAGAGGGGCACAAAGGCAGAATTAAAGGCTCCCTCGCCAAAGATTCGACGGAACATGTTCGGGAAACGAAACGCCGCAAAGAACGCATCCGCGACCACCGTGGCACCAAGAAAACGAGCAATCAGAATATCACGCGCAAATCCCAAGATTCGGCTCATCAAAGTGAACCCGGAAATCGTCATCAGCGAGCGAAGCATCTGAATGGAGAATGGCGACACCCCGCCTTGATCTCAAGATCATTGCGCAGCTTTGGAGTTGCAAAAGAATAAAGATGGCATTTTCGAACCGAGATCAGGTTCGACAGCAAGGCAGTATTTTCTTTGTCTAGCGGGCTATTTAGAGAGAATTTAAAGGAAGCTGGGGCTCCTAAAATCAAGTGGAAATAACACCTCAATTTTTGAGGAATTCCTTAAAAAGGCCACCAGGTCTGGCGCACCTTTCTCTTATACTTACCATCGCCCACGCTCAGAACCTCCACCCGAACTTGAATAAGACCCTGTTTCTTAAAGCCCAGCTTACCCGCCGCGCGTGGAGTGACATCGATAATCCGTCCGGGAATGAAGGGCCCACGGTCGTTGACCCTGAGTTTGATCGACTTGCCGTTCTCTAGATTTGATACCTTCACCCGACAAGGGATAGGGAGAGTCTTATGGGCTGCCGAAAGGGCAAAAGGCATCACCTTTTCTCCAAGAGAGGTATCTCCACGAACCAACCCGAAGTAGCTGCTCTCATCATACCACGAAGCCTCGCCCACCTCATCGTATCGAAGCGCATCATCAACCGACATCGGCTGGTAATACTGTCCCCTGATGGTGTAGCCAAATTGTTGGTATCCCTTGTAACCGCTCCCTCCACATGAAGTGAGGAAAGCGGAGAGGAGCAGGATGCAAATGGGAAAAAAATGTCTCACTTAGTCTGTTCGGCTTTCCAACTCGGGAAGAGTGCGTGCGACTTTCTCTTTAAGAGCTTTCCCGACTTGAAACTTTACCACAGCCCGGTCTGGAATAGGAATCGTCTTAGTCGGATCCTTCGGATTTCTCCCGGGTCGCCCCTTCGCCACCTTTGTTTCAAATGTTCCAAAATCTCTAACGACAACATTGTTAGTATTCGCCAGCTCTCGTGTAATAATTTCTAAAACGAGGTGAAACATCTTGGATGAAATCGTTTGGGTCAGACCCAAACGATCGCTTACTTCTTGAATAATCTCTTTCTTTGTAAAGTTAGGCATTCTTGACTACTTGCGTTTGAGTCATAAAATTAGTCAAAATTGACGCTTTGTCAAAATGTCTACTACCTATTTTTAATCAAGGGCGTTACACCCAAGAAGTTGCCATACTTAATCCCCAAAAATTCTTGAAAGAAAAAAACTTCTCTTTCTCTTCAATGGGTCAAAGACCTCGCTAATAAGTGGCCCTAGTGATAGATCCGATTACAAACAATTTGAATTCCTCTCTCACCCTAGAAAAGTCGATTTCATCAGACGAGAATCGGACTATTTCACGTGACAAATTTGTCACCTACTCCTGATTTATCATTAGAATATCATTAATTATATTTCATCATGGCCCCTATATCGGGGACCAAAATCATCTAATTCACTCGCCAGCTCATTTCAAAAAGTTAGCGTTTTACTTCCTAAATAATGGATAAAAAGGCAATCACCAAGGGACTACTCTCAACGCGCTCCGCATTTCGAAAGTCTCTCATCAAATGGTTTGAACAAGGTGGAAAAATTTATCCTTGGAGAGCAACTGATAATCCATGGAAGATTCTTGTCTCCGAGATCATGCTTCAGCAGACCACCGTAAGTTCCGTAATCGCTAATCGCCGATTCGAACGCTTCCTCGAAGAGTTTCCTGATCTGGAAACAATTTCCAAGGCTCCAGAAGATCAACTCCTTCGCGCTTGGGAAGGCCTCGGATACTACAACCGGGTCCGAAATCTCCAACGCGCAGCCGTTGCGGTCCTCTCCGATCACCACGGCGCCTTCCCAAAGGATGCCACTATCCTCGAATCCCTTCCCGGAATCGGAAAATACACCGCCGGAGCAGTGTCATCATTCGCTTTCAACGAGCCAGCCCCCATTGTCGACGCGAACATCGCCCGGGTTTTGGCACGCCTTTTCAATTACCACAGCCCGATTGATTCCACCGCAGGCATCCGCCAACTTTGGGAATGGGCCGAGTCTCTCTTGGACCGAAAGCATCCTCGTATCTTCAACTCGGCCATCATGGAATTGGGGCAGACATACTGCTCCCCCAAAAAACCTGATTGCCAATCATGTCCCGTCCGGAAGTTCTGCCTCTCAACCTCTCCCGAGTCACTTCCCCTGAAGAAGCCCCGAAGGAAAGTGGTAAGAGTCGACGAGCATGCGATCTTTTTCGAAAAAGATAAGTCCATTCTACTCGCGCAAGAATCAGGTGACCGCAGGAAAGGTTTTTGGCGCCTCCCTTTAAGGAACGAAGAAGAAGTGGCACACCTCGAACCCGAATCTAAATTCACTTACAGCATTACCCACCACCGGGTAACGCTTTATCTTTATCGCAGCGAGGTCACGCCGGCATCTGCTGAAACCTTTGTTCCGGTATACAAACTCGATTCGCTCCCCATCGCCTCCCCTATTCGCCGCGCGATCGAGGCGAGTCTTTAGTCTTTCTGGGATCCACTAAAACTCAAATTGCTCCTGCAAACTCTGGGACACAATCTCGACAGGGGTACCAATCCTTGTTTTCTGATAGATTAAAAGTTGTGCCTTTTGATAGACTCGGATGCACCCAAAGCTACTCCGGATCCTCTTCTTAAACTTACCAACATGCATGCCCACGCCATACCAGGTGAGCCGCATCCAATAGGGCATTGCAATCCCCTCATAAACGCAGCCCGCAGGCACCTCTCCCGAATGCTCCCAGGCTTTCTCGATCACGACCTCTCCTGTCGCCTCATTGACATATTTTCCGTAGAGGTTGGACCTCTTACTTTCAATCCGCTCCAACACCTCAAAAACTCCTTGCGGGCTCTCTTTTCCAGCTACTCCCGTGGCAACATCTGTTTCCAGGACAGCCTCTCCCCCTCCATTTAGAAGCCATGCTTTCTGATCCCAAAGAGAAATCTGTATCTTAGCCTCCTCCTCGGAAGTCGCCCGATACTTTATCCACTTCACCCGATAGCCCGGTTTTTTTGACTCACTCGCACCACATGAGACAAGAATGAGCGAAATCAGAAATAGAGTAAGTCTCATAGGCGCTGAGACTAGCCGCCAAAATCAGATTTTTTGAAACCAAAAATGAGCCCCTTATACAGATTCCTATCAAGTCAGCCCTTACTCACGAGAAATCACCCAGCGAATGTATCCGTTAGGAAGTCCCCCTGCGGGAGCTAAAGCCTTTAATTGGCCTCCTTTATCGTTGATGACAACTCCGGCGGAAGACCAGTTCACCATATCCGTGGACCATTCAGCGGAATAACTGATTCCAGGGGCCATCGAACTCGCAGGAACCGCCAAGCAAAGATTATCCCCTTCCTGGATGAGAGAGAATGAAGCGATACCCTCATCCGCATGGATCGGACTCGTTCCTAAGGCATATTCCACCCCATTACTGAGGCCATCATTATCGAAATCATTATCGAAATCGTCGATCGTCGGGTAGACAAACTCGGCCCAGAAATCAAAATTTTTCGAAGATGTTGGGCCTTCTTTTACTTCTACCCTCTTTACCTTACTCCAAGCAAAGGCAAATCCGGCAATAATTGGTCTGACGCGCAGATTGTATTCTTCCTCCTCTTCCAAACTAATACCAAGGCCCTCCTTGCTAAAGCTCACCTGCTGATCAGCCGCATCCACAATCACGGACAGCCTACCCGTCGCGATTTTAGTTTTTTCGAAGGTGATACCATCGATAAAGATTCCAATCGGAAATTGGGCTCCCTGGCCTACAAAGTTGAACCCAGTCAGTCCATCAGCTTCATAGCTATGAAAAAAACGGATACTAAGACTGTCAGAGACCGGAAGCTGGACTACCTCCGTAAAAAAAATATCATCGGTAGTTTGGTAGACACCGCTAACTCGCGAATTCGATTTCGTCCACGATACTCCACCATCAGTTGAGAATTCCACATCCATGTGGGTGGTATTGGTCATTATGCCTCGGCGATACTGGAATTTCATCTTGGATTCGTCGGTCGTCGCATATTGATGATCTAGCTCAAAATATTCAGGCACATTACTTTGTGCTGCAAATGCCAGCCGGAATGACTTTGTTCCCTCAAAATACTCAGCAAAGATGCCATTATCTGTTTCCCATTTGTGCGCACCAATGAGGTCATAACCAATGTTAGTACCATCAATGATCTGAGGGTCTAATTCCGCTCCTTCAACCCCGATTATCTCCCCACGCTGTGAGATTTCGAACTCAACTTGATCTGCCCCTCGAACCGGCCCGAAATAATAGTTGGCTCCTGAAACAGGGGGGGCCTCAGTCCCCTCGAGTTCGAGATCCAAAAGAACATTAGGATCGATGATCGTTACACTATAAGAATAGCTCGTCAGTCCCGCATTCAGGATATTATCGACGGTAAGCTCATAAGTGGCATCCTTTGAAACCTTGTCCGTTAGTCGACTAGGCACCCAAGTAATCGTGGAGTCGCCATAGATTTTTTCGTCACCCCCACCCGCAGAGCCCTCAGCACTTCCACCCTGACTATTGTGAGGAACCCCTATACTGCGAGCCACTACCTCCGAGATCACTGGACCATTTGGCCCCGTCATCGTCACCGTTGCCTTCGAGAAATCTGCACCGGGATAACTTAGCGACCACAAGTCGGGCACGATCGGCGCAGGACAGAAACCATCATTAGGCCATGCCACGAACTTTTCTTCGCGAGCAGAGAAATCACCAATCATATAGAGCACATTTGCTCCAGGGCTCTTCAGAAGGCCATCTTCATCAATAATAGTTGGAATGTCTCCCGTGGCCATATGTGCTGAAGCGGTGAAGAGCATCCAGCGTCGGTGACCCACATAGCGGTTTAAGAAAGAATCTTCAGGCGTTCCGGGCTCCTCCATGTATCCATCGATCGCTCCAGGCCCCCACAATCCAACCGCAAGGTTGGAATAAAACGCAGCATTCCACGCAGCTGCGGTGAAACCCTCCCAAATTGGGTCCAATGAATGGGTAAGTTCAAAACCTGACCTTTCACTTGATCCACCGTTATTTATATCAAAAACCAGCGCTGCCGCTCGTGCCGCCTCAGATTTAGTGGTTCCAGCGGGGACCATCCAGAGATCTTCCTCTTTACTGAACACTTCCTTTTCTTCAAAAGAAATGTCGGCGCGAAGACCGACTAAAGCGCGGTAGAAGTTGACACGACGCTGAACGTCTTTGGTGAATTCAGCAGGAGGAGCAGTCACTGAAAATTTATCCAAGTCAATAGCCCCATCCCAACGATTCTCATACCCTTCGGATGCCTGATAATAGCGGTGCCAAAACGCTACAACATCACTACGCGAATGACGATTCACCTTAAGCTTCGTCGCCTTTTCACTCGCAAAAGACGGCCCAACCACTAAGAGAAAACTACCAAATAGTAGCCCTTTTTTTAAAAAGACCTCCAAATAACCTAACATGATTTATACATTGCATTTTCATCACCTACATTGACTCCTGGCAGAGGCTGGCCATTCACAAGGATCGCGGGGTAGGCTTGCTGGTGATGAACGACGATCAGAGGGAAGATATCCCGACGTTGGTTATTGGTGGGGTCGTGCTTTTCGGTGAGCTTATCGTGTTTGTTCCGGCTTTTTTGCTGAGTGCGGTTCACAATGGCATTTACCTTTTGCCAATCAGCGTTAGTGAGATTCGAGATGGATGAGGTCGTGCGGTCAAAATCGTGACGGGAGGAATCCACAATCCAAGAGGAATTCGCTCTTGCGGCGCGGCTTCGCGATTGATCTAGATTTACTAATTTTCGTTCTGGAGCGCTTTGGGAACTTGCAAACGGTTGATCAACAGCGGCCTGATAGTAGTCATCACTCTGCAGAAATAAGATTAAAAACACCAAGGTTCCACCGGTAACAAGCATTGTAATACCGAAGGTAAATTGGGAACTCGACATGAAAAATAGAGGTTAAAAGAAGAAAAAATGATGATTACTGATAAATTAAAAATGCGAATTGATGGCACGTTCTTTCGATTGGCATTGTCGCGTTCATAGGAAGAGACGCGGGGAAATGGATCGGGGTTACAAAAAAGAGGGGGAGGGGGGGGCGATCACCGGAGCGGACCGCCGGTCCTGAAAAACTAGTAATTTGGAAATCCTCGAATTCTGAAGTTCCAAAAAAATCAGGCAAATCGGCGCGCTATAAAAAACGGGGGGGATCGGAGGTCGCCTAGAGAATACTTCAAGATATCCGAGCGTCACCTTCGAAGTATCCGGAAATATTACTTAAAATAAAGAATACTGCAGTCTCAACACGTAGAACCAACTTGCCTAAGCTTACGAAAGAAAACCCTTCTGCCTTGGAGAGGTCATATTCTACTGTTGATAAATCGCCTTCCGGACCAACAAGGACCCTGATAGATGAAATGTTTCCGATTACCGGAAGGCACTTACACAAAGGAACGGCACAATCTTTAAGCGCACCCACCAACTCTACTTCTGCAAACTCTCGATTTCTCATCCAATCCAAAAAATGCTGTGGTTCAAGTACTTCAGGAAGCCAATCCTGCCCACACTGTTTACTGGCCTCGAGAGCCACGCGATTCCACTTCGATCTTTTTTTCTCAAAATCCTTGGCTTCGATACGCACCATCCCTTGCTCTGTGATGAGAGGTTGGATACGGGAAACTCCTAATTCAACCGCTTTTTGAATGATCAAATCGAAGGTTTTCCCCTTCGGAATTCCCACTGCCAACTCCACTTGGAGCCCGGAATCAGACCTTTTAACGTCGCCCGAAAGCTCTAATTGAACGTTATTCGAACCAAAAGCAATGATCCGCGCCGGAGCACGATGGCCTTGACCATCAAAAATTTCAACTGCATCTCCCACCCGCTTGCGCATCACTCTTCGACAATGGTGCGCCTCCTCATCCTTCAAGGAAAAAGGTGACTGCCACTTCGCTGGAGAAATCCAAAACCGGTCCATTACTCGAAATCTTACAGGTCAAAGAAGCCTTTGGCTTTCTCAAAAAAAGATTCCTGCATCGGCGAATTTTTATCCCCAATCGATTCCGTAAATTCTTTGAGCTTCTCCTTTTGCTCTCGATTCAGCTTGGTGGGAACTTCGACCTGAACTTCAATATTGAGCGATCCTTTACCACGACCGGAAAGGCTGGGCATTCCCCGATCACGAAGTCGGAAGATTGTCCCGCCCTGAGTCCCCGCTGGAACTTTAATAGTGGCTCTTCCAGTCAAAGTCGGAACTTCTAACTCCCCACCCAGGGCGGCTGTCGAAAATGGCAAGGGAATCTCACAGAAAAGCTCGTCACTCTCGCGCTGAAAGACTTCGTGCTCTTTTAGATGGAGAAAAACATAGAGGTCACCTGCAGGACCGCCGCGAAGACCCGCATCTCCTTTTCCAGTGGAACGAAGTCGAGTACCATCGTCGACTCCCGCTGGGATTCGGATGGAAACACGCTCGGCTTCCTGCCTGCGGCCTTCACCATTACAATCAACACAAGGATCTGAAATTACTTGACCCGCACCCCGGCATTCCGGACAGGTGCTTTGCTGAATAAAGATGCCTGCTTGACGAGCAACCGCGCCACGTCCGCCGCAAGTTTTACAGATCTTCGCTCCCCCACCCTTATTCTTTGATCCGGTTCCTGAGCATTTGCTACAAGAAGCGGATTTTTCAATCTCCAGTTCCTTTTCAACGCCCTCGGCAGCCTCCTCAAGCGTGATCTCAAGATCGTAGCGAAGGTCACTCCCGCGCTTTTGCCCTGACGAACTTCGTCCTCCCCGACGACCACCGCCACCGCCACCGCCACCGAAAAGATCATCGAACATACTTCCGCCGCCGCCGCCGCCGCCGAAGACCTGACTAAAGATATCCATCGGATCGTGGAATCCACCACGTCCACCGCCACCACCACCACCACCACCTTCAAATGCGGCATGGCCATAACGATCATAAGCGGCTCGCTTGTCCTCATCGCCAAGCGCTTCGTAGGCCTGACCGATCTCCTTAAATTTTTCCTCTGCTTTGGGATCATCAGGATTCTTATCCGGATGATGCTTCATCGCGGCTTTCCGGTAAGCTTTCTTGATATCGTCTTGAGAAGCCTCCTTAGAAACTCCCAAGACCTCGTAATAATCTTTCTCAGCCATTACTTGGAGCCCTCAGATTGGGGTTCAGGAGCCTTGGCGACAATAACACCTGCAGCTCGAATCAAACGATCATGCAAAGTGTATCCCTTCCGCTTTACAAACAGAATTTCACCCGCTTCTGCCCCTTCCTTCTCTTCCTCCGCAACCGCATCATGCAGATTGGGATCAAAAACTCCCTCAGTAGATACTTCTTTGAGACCTTGAGCCTCGAGAAAATCATCGAGCTGGCCCTTCACCATTGCCATCCCTTTATAAATCATGGAATCTTGATCCTGCTCTGCCATTTGTAGGCCCATCGAAAAATTATCAAAAACCGGAAGAAGCTCTTCAACCAAACCCGCCCGTGCGAAGCGTAAATCCTCGGAGCGCTCACGTGCCATACGCTTCCGGTAGTTTTCCAGGTCGGCAGCAGTCCGCAGCGCTGTCTCTCTCCATTTCTCGGCCTCTTGCTCAGCCGTCAGGGGAAATTCTTCCACAACTTCAGCTTCCTCTTCCGAGTTTCCGACCGGAGTTTCTTCCTGCGGTTTCTCCGAAAAATCGGCCTGCCCATCAGTTTGGGCGGCACCTTCTTCAATCACTTCAGGTTCCTGAGAGCTTTCTTGCATGGCCGAACCAATAGCGAGCTTCTCTTAATCGTCAACTCCAACGTGAATTAGAAAGCTTTGAGAACCAAATCTTACTCCAGCGAGTTTCACAGGTTCATCAAGGGCAGGACCACTAATTTGAAGCCCCGCCTCCGACTCTTTTACTAGAAAACCCGGAAGGAGTTTTCCATAGCTATCTTCCACCCAACCCGCTTGCGGCATCATCGTCGTTGTTTCGTAATCAGGATGAGGAATTGAATAGCTCAACACGCGGCCCTTTTTTACCAGCCCTGTCTGAAGGGATCGACTGGAGGCACCTTCGAGCACCAAATGTTGGATCCCTTTTCGGCGAAGCTTCGCAAGAAGGTCAACACGCTGGGTCCGCAAAATCACGAGATCAATCCGCTCGCGGGAAATAATGGAAAGAAAATCCTCATCTGTTCCCTCGCAGAAGGCCACTTGGGCATCGGTCAACTGAGGCCACAAAACCCCGAGAATTCCGCACTCTTCGGCACCCTCCTGCCAATCGATCAGGATGCGCTTTTTGCGGCTCGATAAATTCACCTGATTTAGTTGGAGGGCATTGGCTCGCATTTGCTTTCCGTTTTCATCATCAGCCCAGCATTGTGCCATCATGTCACTCCATCCATTCGGGAGATCCGTGAGAACTTTGGGCTCTTGACAACACGACGACTTCATTTCGTGGGACCGGGCCGCAACCGTCTGAGTCGAGAGCCGATGAAATTCCTCAGCCAACTTCGGTCCACCGAGTTCACTCACATCTTGCGCTTCACCATAGGCCACCGTGATCCCGTAAGGAACCTTGCGGGGTCCCTTTTTAAGAAACTTACCTCCTTCGAACGACCACATCGATCCCCACAGGCCATCCATGTAGGCTGCCATGACCGGACACTTTGCTTTCCGGGCAATCACTTCAAAACCCCGCTTAATTTCCGAAAGCCCACCTGTTCGGGAAAGCTGACCCTCGGGAAAAATGCAGACCACGTCCCCTTCTTCGAGGGCCTCTTTGGCCACCCGGATCGCCTCTTTCGCCTTCGTGGGAGAAACCGGCACCGTTTCAAACAAGCGGACCGCCTTGCCAATAATCTTGCGATCAAAGCAGGTATCAAACATCAAAAAACGAATTGGACGCGGGCAAGCCGCCGAGAGCACGATTGCGTCGATGTAAGTCAGATGATTGGCGACAAGAAGAACGCCTCCCTTCTCAGGAATCTTTTCCTCTCCAATCATCCGAATCCGATAAAACGACTTAAAAATCCCCAGACCAAGAAGCCGAACAAAATCCTTGGGCAAAAGCCGGGCCACGTAAAGCGTCACCACCAAACAGGCACCACCCACCAGCAAGAACTGCGCCCATACCGGAAGAAGCATGCCCAGCACCAGCTGCAGCACCACCGCCAATACACCACCCAGATTGATGCAGAGGTTTGAAGCCGATAACACCAGCCCCCGCTCGTTCTCCGAGGCCCCGTCTTGCAGATAAGCATTCAGTGGAACCAGGAAAATCGCGCCACCCAAGCCCGTGAAAGCGAGACAAACAATACGCAGGCCGTCGGCTGAAATCGCAAACGCCAAGAGGAAGGTCGAAAGCGCCATCAAACCGCCACCGAGCACCACCAGTCCCATCTCATTGCGCTTCCGGCAAATCCAACTCACCAGTATACTTCCTACCACGATTCCCACCACCACTGGCGTCCAAAGAACGGCAGTCTGATAACCCATCCCCACTGTTCCCCCGCTCTTTTCTTGCGCAATTTGGATAATGAGCAACTGCAGGAAACCTCCAAAACTCCAGAAAAAGGCAATCCCCAAGGTCGCACGCCACAGCCCCTTCTGCGCTTTCAACTTCGCCAGATCGACAAAGTGTCGAAAGGCCACTTTTCCCGAGTAAGGCCCTGCTCCTTTTGCCTTGGTCGGCTGAATCATATAAGAAAACACGAGCGAGATCACCGCACCGATGAGGACCCACAAAACCGGCACCAGCGCCGCCTCCCACGGTCCTTTCCCCAGCGCAATCCCCCAGGAATCAAACCACAGGCTCCCGACAATTTGCCCCACCAGAATCGCCAAGATCACCGTTCCCTCCATCACTCCATTAGCAAACCCAAGCTTTCTTGATCCCACCAACTCCTTCACCACCCCCATCTTCGACGGACTCAGTAAAGCCGATTGCGATCCTAGTAAGAAGAATGCAAACATCGTGATTCCGAGTGCGATCGCGGCATTATCTTCCCCGGATCGCACGCCTAGCCAAAGGGCTGATGCCATCACTAACAGCACCAGCAGCTGGAACCAAGACGACCAGCGAATCACCCGGTGCTTCGCAAAATGATCCCCCAGCCACCCCGCACTCGGAGCGAAAAGGATAAACGGAAGCACCAAAAGCGCCGCCAAAACATATTGAACCCCCTCAAAGGCCAACCCCATGTTATAAAGCGCCACGCCAAGCGGGATTAGGAGAAACTTGGCAAAATTGTCGTTGAAGGCATTCATCGTCTGCATCCCAATGAGACCATAAAACGACTTCCATTCCCGAGACCCTGGATTCACCTCCGATTTATTCACGGGCTCACCCTGCACAACTTCGCTCATTCTATTAAATTGATTATCAGAAGGATTTCATCGTTTTAAATAATAGTTCCCCTAAGTGAAAGATTCAAGCAGCCTCAGAGCACATAGAAAGAACAGAAATTAGCCTCCTCATCTCCAGCTGCCTCGTTCTATCCGCAATTTGCCCCTCCTCGCCTGCCTCGGAGCCGCATTCGTCTTCCTCACAGGTATCGCGGGCTTCATCAATTCATGCCTGAAAAAAACGGGTAAAAAGCCAGCCTCACAGTTCCCTCCGGAGGCGAGGAAGCAAACCACAAACCACAAACCGCTAATCGCCAAGATCGAATCAACACTCAAACGCCTTTTCCGATGCCCACCCTCTTTCAGCTTCGAAGCAAGTTGCACTTGGCAATTCCCCCACTCTGGGCCTATTTTATCACCATCTCGGCAAGGAAAATGCTTCAAGGCATTCGCCCCCTTCCCGAAACCTACTTTTTGTTATGAGCCCTTATCACTCCAAGCACACACCCGACTCGACCGGAACTCTCCACCAATGGGATAACGAGACCGCGAACTGCGGCATGGGCGCGATCGCACATCTTAAGGGAGAAAAAACCTACCAAGTTATCGATTATGCGATCACTTCCGTCTGCAACATGACCCACCGGGGTGCCGTCGATGCCGATATGAAGACAGGTGACGGCTCAGGAATTCTCAGCCAAATCCCACGTCCCCTTTTTGCCAAAGCGGCTGCTCAATTCGGATACTCCGGCTTAGCCGATGACCTTGCCGTCGGCGTTTTCTTTCTCCCGGGCGATGACACCGCGGGCTCGTCTCAAATCAAAACCTTCGTTGAGTCCACCCTCGCAAAGCGCAACATCCCTTTCATCGGATGGCGCGAAGCCCCCGTCAATCCCGACGAACTCGGAAAACTCGCCCAGGACACTCAGCCCGAAATCCTTCACCTCCTAGCCTCCAAGCCAAATGACTGGGACGGCGATCATTTCGAACGACAACTCTTTTTAGTCCGCCGCGAGATCGAAAAGGAATTTGAGGACGTAGCAGACTTCTATATCCCGACCCTTTCCGGACGACTTATCAGCTACAAGGGCCTTGCAATGCCTGCGACCCTCAGAGCGTTCTACAGTGACTTGCAGGACTCCGATTTCCAAACAGGGATCTCTCTCTACCACCAGCGTTTCTCCACCAACACTTTCCCGGCTTGGCCTCTCGGACAGCCCTTCCGCATGATGTGCCACAATGGCGAAATCAACACCGTGCGAGGCAACCGAAACTGGATGGCCTCCCGTGAAGAATTCTTCGAGTCTGACATCTGGGGAGGCGATGTTGATCTCCTCAAGAATCTCATGCGCGCGGGCGAATCCGATTCCTCCTCTCTCGACCACGCGCTGGAGCTCCTCGTCCTCTCGGGCCGCCCGATCGAGCAAGCCATGTGCATGCTCGTGCCTCCCGCTTTCCGCTACGATCAGGACATCTCCGAATCTGTCCGCGGCTTCTACAACTATCATCGATCCTTCTCCGAGCCTTGGGATGGCCCCGCCGGACTCGTCTTCACCGATGGCATCAAAATCTGTGCCGGACTCGACCGAAATGGTCTCCGTCCCAGCCGCTACACCCTCACTCAAGACGGACTCCTCTATATTGGATCCGAATCCGGTGCCGTTGTCCTTCCCAATGAAAAGGTGATCCGTCGCGGACGCCTCGGACCGGGGCAGATGATGTCAGGAAACACCGAAACGGGTGAATTCCTCACTGACAAGGAGATCAAAGAGAAGCTCGCCGCTCAAAAACCTTACGCCAAATGGGTCGACGAAAATCGCGTTGAACTGAAGAACTTTGTTTCTAACGAGCCACACGTCCCTTCGGTTGATTTCGATAAAGTGGAGCTCTCCCGCCACCAGGTCACCCAAGGCGTTACCTCCGAGGATCTTGACATGGTGTTCCCTCCCATGATCAAAGGTGCTCAGGAAGCGGTTTTCTCGATGGGCGATGACATCCCTCTCGCTCCCCTTTCCCGCTATCCGCGCCTCCTTTTCACCTACTTCAAGCAGCTCTTTGCCCAGGTCACCAATCCTCCGATTGATCCCATTCGCGAATGGGCCGTCATGACTCTGGGTGCCGGACTTGGACCGGAGCAAAATCTCCTCTCGGAAACTCCCGGGCACGCGCGCATCTTGCAGTTAGATTCTGCTATCCTTTTCGAGCAGGAACTGGACGCGATCACCCACCGCGATGAGCACAGCTTCCGCTCCCTCGTGATCGATACCACTTGGGCAGCATCTGAAGGAGCCGATGGCCTCAAGAAGGCACTCGGAGCCATTTGTGCTCAAGCCGAAGAAGCAGTCGACGCCGGATCTGAAATCCTCATTCTCTCCGATCGCGCTACCTCGGCAGCCCGGATTCCTATTCCTTCGCTTCTCGCCATCGGTTCGGTTCATCACCATTTAAACCGTTGCCGCAAGCGTCTTCGTTGCTCCATCGTCGTCGATACCGGCGAAGCCCGTGACACCCATCAAATCGCCTGTCTCTTCGGATTCGGCGCAACCGCCGTCTGCCCTTATCTCGGATACGCAACAGTCCGAAACGTCGTCGCCCATGACGTCAAAGGAAAGCTGGAGGGCATCTCTCCTGAAAAGGCGATGGCTAACTACCGCAAGGCCCTTGAAAAAGGCCTCCTCAAAATCATGTCGAAGATGGGAATCTCGGTTCTCAACTCTTATCAAGGAGCTCAAATCTTCGAAGCCCTCGGTATTGGAAAGGAAGTCGTCGACTTCGCCTTCACCGGCGCACACTCCCGCATCGGTGGCGTGGGCTTTACTGAGATCGCCGAAGAATCACTCATCCGCCACCGTGCCGGCTGGGAAATCGATCCTGAAGCAGGCAAGACGCTCAACCTCGGAGATCCGGGCTACAATCGCTACCGCAAGTCCGGTGAGCGCCATGCCCTCACTACTCCCGTCATTAAGAACCTCCACACCTTTGTCCGGGACAATAAGAAAGAAGACTACGACGAATACGTCAAAGCCTCGCTCGACAACAACCCGATCACCATCAAGGACCTCCTTGAGTTCAAGGTTCCCGCCTCTGGCGTCCCCCTCGATGAAGTGGAGCCTGCCGAGGAGATCGTGAAGCGTTTCAGCACCGCGGCCATGTCCATGGGAGCACTCTCTCCCGAGGCTCACGAAACTCTCGCCATCGCGATGAACCGCATCGGCGGAAAGTCCGATTCCGGTGAAGGCGGAGAAGATCCCCGGCGATTCAAACCATACGCAAATGGTGACCTTGCCCGCTCTTACATCAAGCAGGTTGCCTCAGGCCGCTTCGGAGTATCCGCGAACTATCTCGTCAACTGCGATGAAATCGAAATCAAGATGGCCCAAGGTGCCAAGCCTGGTGAAGGTGGACAGCTTCCTGGTCATAAGGTCAATGGCATCATCGCCCGCCTAAGGAACACGCAACCTGGTGTGCAGCTTATCTCGCCTCCTCCTCACCACGACATTTACTCAATCGAGGATCTTGCCCAGCTCATTCACGACCTGAAAGAGATCAACCCAAAGGCAAAGGTCACTGTCAAACTCGTCGCCGAGTCTGGCGTCGGCACCGTCGCTGCCGGAGTCGCGAAAGCGAGTGCCGATAACATCCTCATTTCAGGACACGACGGCGGAACCGCTGCCTCCCCTCTTTCCTCAACCAAACACGCGGGTCTCCCTTGGGAGCTCGGCATCTCAGAAGCCCATCAGGTTCTCATGATGAACAAGCTTCGGAATAATGTCACCTTGCGAACCGATGGCGGCCTCCGCACCGGACGCGACGTCATCATCGCTGCCATCCTGGGAGCGGAGCAGATGAACTTTGGAACCATTGCCATGATCGCGATGGGCTGTGTCTACGTGCGTAAGTGCCACCTCAACAACTGCCCCGTAGGAGTTGCAACCACCGACCCCAAGTGGCGCGCTAAGTTCAAAGGAACTCCCGATCACGTGGTAAACTATATGATGGGCGTCGCTACTGAAGCGCGCGAGATCATGGCCAGTCTGGGTGTTCGCACCATCAACGAACTCGTCGGACGTCCGACCCAGTTCCTCGAGCAACGCATCGTGCCGGATCATCCGAAGGCCAACACCATCGACCTCTCAGCCGTCCTCGCAGATAAAGCCGACGTCGACACCGTGCGAACATGCACTGAAGAGCGCAACGACGGCATCCACAAGCTAGCCCTCGACCTGGAGATCCTAAAGGATCTCGCCGCCCACACCGGAACAACCGGGGACGAAAATCCCACCGGCCCTCTCTTGGACCGTGATCCCTTTACGAAGGAATATAATGTCGTGAACACGGATCGAAACATTGGCACCCGCACCTCTGGCCGCGTTGCTGAGATCTATGGCGATACCGGTCTCCCCCAGAACTCCATCAACCTCACCTTCCGCGGATCAGCGGGACAATCCTTCGGCACCTTCCTCTGCCAAGGACTCAACCTGACCCTCATCGGCGAAGGAAACGACTACGTCGGAAAAGGAATGGCCGGTGGTGAAATCATCGTCCGCCCGCCTGAGAATATTTGCCCTGACTTTGCCGCGGGTAAGAACTCCATCGCCGGAAACACCTGCCTCTACGGAGCGACTGGAGGACGACTTTTCCTCAATGGCCGTGCTGGTGAGCGCTACTGCGTGCGAAATTCTGGTTCCACCTCAGTCTGTGAAGGAGTCGGAGATCATGGTTGCGAATACATGACCAATGGTCTCGTCGCCATCCTCGGACTCACCGGGAAGAACTTCGGTGCCGGAATGTCGGGCGGAACTGCCTATGTATACGACATCGATGGAAAATTCCAATCCCGGCTCAATCCCGAGATGGTCGTGGCCCTTCCGGCCAAGCGCGAGCAGGACGTCACTGAGCTTAAAGGACTCATCGAACTTCACGCCGAGAAAACCGATTCTGTTCGAGCCAAGGAAATCCTGAAGAATTGGGAAGCCAAGCTCCCCAAACTCATTCGTGTCATCGCCAAGGAGAAATACGACCTTGAACTTGCCGAACAGCAGCACGAAGACGCCGATGGTGTCATGGCCTAGTTTACCCCTATCCATTTACGGGACTATCTCCACAGGATAACTCTCTCAAAGCTAGCCCTAATAACAAAAAACTATCGTCATCACTGTATCCCTAGCGTCTTCATCCGGCGCATCTGGGCAGGAAAATTTCATCCAGGCGCGGGCTTTTTCTGGCGTCCCAAATTACTCTACTACCGTTTCGTTCGACGAATATAGCGAAGACAAAGATATCCTTTCCGTGACGTAAAGCTAGTGCCTGACCACCACCGGATCAGGAGACGTCAAGACAGGCTTCTGGAGCGATTACTCCAGAGCCGGTGCTAATAATTTAGATATCGCTGAAACCACATACTCTAATATTGGCAGTAAAATTGGCACTTCTCCGGGGATTGTTTCAGATTACCTAACTCTGACAATCGTAGCAGTTCCTCAGCCTTCTTCAGCTCTTCTTAGCGGGGCTGGACTCGTGGAATTCGGCCTTCGCCGTCGGCGCTAGAATCCTCGTTCCTTTTTAATCAAAAGCCCCTGCTCGTCATCACGACGGCAGAGGCTTTTTTGATTCTCCGAAGCTCAGGAAAGCCGAACGCTTTGCTTCTTGCTGAGGCGGAAGATTTGTCCTGCTTCACCAGCAAAGACCGCTTGAGGCTCAGTGAGCTTCTCTCCATCGAGCTGCACTGCGCCCGTGGTGATGAATTGCTTACGGAGTTCGCCATTGGACTTCTCCATTCCGAAAGCCTCTTTGAAGACCACCGAAGCCGCTTCGATGATCGTTTTCCCGTTCAAATCAGAAGACGCAAGCTCAGGAAGATCCGCCGCATCGAGATCACGTTTGGAAAAACGAGTATCCCAATCTTCACGAGCTCCTTTACCAGCTTCTTCATCGTGATAACGAGAGGTGATTTTTTGCGCGAGCGTCTTCTTGGCTTCCATCGGATGCAGTGATTCGTCACGAGCTTCACCAAGGAGAAGAAGGTAATAGCGATCCATGAGTTCATCGCTAATGCTCATGAGCTTGCCATACATTTCGTTCGGCTCTTCGGAGACGCCCACATAGTTATGAGAGCTCTTCGACATTTTTTTCGCTCCATCAAGGCCTTCGAGAAGCGGCATCAACATCACCACTTGCTGGGACTGGCCTTCCTCCTTCTGAAGGTCGCGACCTACAAGAATATTGAAAAGCTGATCAGTGCCTCCGATCTCCACATCAGACCTTACTTCCACCGAATCCCAACCCTGCATGATAGGATACTGGATTTCGTGCAGTCGCACCTCTTGCCCTTTCGCCACCCGCTCTTTGAAATCTTCACGCTGAAGCATCTGCTGCATCGTGACCCGGGCATTGAGCTTCAAGACCTCCTCGTAGGTCATAGTGCGGAACCATTCTCCGTTAAAAACAACTTCGGTTTTTTCACGATCAAGAATCTTGAAAGCCTGCTCGGTATAGGTTTCGGCATTCGACAAGACCTCCTCGCGCGTCAGAGGCGGGCGAGCCGTGCTTCGTCCGGTTGGATCCCCAACCGTCGCTGTGAAGTCACCGATGATCAGAACAGCTTGATGTCCCAATTGCTGGAATTGCCGAAGCTTCTCCAGAGGAACGGTATGACCGAGATGGATATCGGGCGCGGTCGGATCCACCCCTAACTTGATCCGGAGAGGGCGATCTTCTTTAAGCTTATCAGAGAGCTCCTTCTCGGAAAGAACCTTGGCGGTGCCACCAAGGAGTTGGGCCAAAGCATCTTGATGACTCATATGAGCTGGATACAAGCGGGCTCTGACACGGAGATCAAGTGCAGGCTTCCCTTTCCCACTTCCTTTTTCTTGGAAATCGCTTATCGAGGACGGCATGTCTGCTGATCCTTATGCTTCTCCGGAGACTTCTGCGGCACCATCAACTCCTCCACCCATTGCCCAGAAACCATCGCGCCTCATTGTTTTTGGAATCCTACACATCGTTGGCGCCGTCATTGGCTTCGGTGGCCTCATCGTCAATTTTGCACAGGGAGATCCCAAAGACGCCTTTGTTAAAGTCCTTGAGCAGCCGGGAATGAATGCCACTTTCAATCAGGAAGCGCTCAATGCTTTGGATCGTATCGTTAAATATAATCAACCACTGGTCATTGGCAGTTTCATTGTTGCAGTCTTCCTGCTCCTTAGCGGGATCGGCCTCTTGAAGTCCACAACTTGGTCTTTGACGTTCTCGAATATCTATTCAGCCCTTTCCCTCATTTTAAAAGCGATCATTCTAGTTCTCGCCGTCGTGGTTTTACTACCCGCCTATAACGAATTCTTTGACCTCGTCACAGGAATGGAACCAAGCAAACAAGAGAAGATTAGAATTATGATGATCGGCGGACTTTTCTTTCCCCTCATCATCGTAATCTACCCCATCCTCAGCTGCATCCTTCTCAACAAGAAAATCGTAAAAGATCACCTTGGGGTTTCCTAGGGGATCACAAAAATAAAAAAGCCGCTCTTTCATGGGAAAGAACGGCTTTCAAAAAATGGGGCGACCGACGGGGCTTGAACCCGCGACAACCGGAATCACAATCCGGGGCTCTACCAACTGAGCTACGGCCGCCATCTGATGACGTGCAAAAGCTAGCTCCCCTTGGTGGATTTGTTCAAGTGGAAAAAAACGTTTCCTCCACCCAATTTGATTTTAGTTGCGAAAGACTAGCCGGATGGTGCTTTGCTATATTCCAGATAAACATCCTCGAGCGAACGCCGAACGGGTGTCACCTCGGACACTTCGGCTCCGGAATCCACTAAGGCCGCGACGATTTCGGACACCTTCGTCTCTAAAGGAAAAACGATTCGCCCCCCGGGCATCGGCTCTCCTCGGAACCGCTTGATCACTTCATCCCGCACATGGACCGGTTCGGCCTGAATCCGAAGGCCCAGACGATCATCCCTCAAATCATTGACCCGCCCCTGAAAGACGTGCTCCCCCCCTCGAATAATGGAAACCCGGTCACACATCAGTTCGACCTCAGATAGGAGGTGCGAATTAAAAAGAACCGTCAAACCTCGCTCCTCCCGCAAAGATAGGATGAAATCACGGAACCACTTAATCCCCTCGGGGTCGAGCCCATCGGTCGGTTCGTCCAGAAGCAAGACTTCAGGCTCCGGGAGAAGCGCCTGCGCCAAAGCCAGCCGTTGACGCATCCCATGGGAATAGGAGCCCACTTTTGAATTAATGCGATCCGAGAGCCCCACCTTTCCGACAATCTCCCGCGCTGCTTTCTCATCAAAAGGGCCACTCAAACCAACGAGAATCTTAAGATTCTGCCAGCCGCTCATGTAATCGTAGAACGCTGGAGCTTCAAAAATTGCGCCGACCTTCCTAAGAGCTGCCGTATGCTCCTTGAGCACCGAAACACCTCCTACCTCGACCTCGCCTCCATCAGCGGACACCATTCCCAAGATAATTCCCACGGTCGTCGATTTCCCCGCCCCATTGTGGCCAAGTAATCCGTAGATTTCTCCTTTCTCGACCTCGAAGGAAACGCCTTTCAACGCTTCCTTTCCTGCGAAACATTTTCTGAGATTGCTAACGCGTAGCATGGGTTCAATCACGGGAACTGGTTTTAAAATTAATTTTGCTGGAGACCGATTGATCGGAATAAAGGAAATTTACCCCATTCTTCTTCCCGTGGTAGGCTTCTTTGTCGAAAATAAGAGGAATCATCGCGCTATCGGCTCTCGCCCCCATCAAGGTCAGTCGAGTCCGACGAAGATTGCTCAGATTCTCGTTCCAAAAATAGGAGGAACCCGACTCCTTAAAATGCTCATGATCCGAGGGACATTTGAAAGCGAATTTATCGTCTCCAAGGTAGGGCAACAACTCAACTTCTAGGACCGCCGCGTCCTCAGACCTGGACTTTCTCCCGATAAACCATGGCGGCATGACATCGTTGTGGTCGAAAAGGTAGCCCTCAAGTCCTACTCCAAGATCCTTGAGCTTGCTCATACAGGTCACTCCCTGCGCCTTGCGTTTCACACTCATCCCGATGGGAAAGACAATCCCAGCCAAAGCCGCGATGATCACGATAACGATCAAGAGCTCGGTCAGGGTGAATCCTCGCTTCATGAAATCAAAGAGATCCTCCAGGGCGGGCAAAGCCATTTAACATCTCGCCAAACGCATCCATTAGGGGAGCCAAATCCATCTTCGTCTCCGCACTGGCATTTTGATAGTATGCCGCAAGTCCCTCTTTCACGATGCGATCAATGACCTCCGGGTCTTCCTCCTTGAGTCGGACCAAATCCTCACCTCCCTGGCCTTCCATATCCCGGAGTGATTTTTCCACGAGCCGCTGGCGCTCTTTGGGATCCATTTTATCAAATGCTTCCATCATCCGCTCCATCGACTTTGTTAACGTGAGTTCCAGGAAGTGAATTCGCTCGGAGGGGTTGAGTCGTTGGAAGAGCTTTGGGCCCGCACGCGAATCTTGCAACCGCTCTCTTTCCCTCAGATCAAGCCGATTGAAAACCTCGGCGATTTGCTCAAGTCTCACGCGCCTGCCATCCGCATCGCCGGCATCGCTCATCTCGGACGACCAATCGTCGAAGTTCGATTCCTCAATCATTTCAGCCACGCGGTCTGCGGTCGCCTTTCGATCCGACGCCCACCCTGAAACCCCCCAAACGGCAAGCCACAGAGTGGAGATAACAAGTAGGCCGATCAGAATAGGTTTCTTCTTCATGAAGCTGTCTCGATGCTAAGCGGACTTCGAAAAAGCGCAACCTCGGGAAATCTACGAAGGTGGGAGTTTCAAGAGCACGCTTAATCCACCCTCAGATCGATTAGACGCCGTGATACGACCTTTTAGGCTCTCAATGCAGGTCTTGGTAATTGCCAGCCCTAGCCCGG
Source organism: Akkermansiaceae bacterium (assembly GCA_905182405.1). Lineage (GTDB taxonomy): Bacteria > Verrucomicrobiota > Verrucomicrobiia > Verrucomicrobiales > Akkermansiaceae > SW10. The sequence continues at coordinate 950,843 of CAJJBQ010000002.1, forward strand.
CGCCTCCGGCCTCACGGGTCCTCGCGATGTCCGGACGAGTAAAAGGCTCAAAGATATGCTCCAGCCAGTCATCAGAAATACCCGGCCCCCGGTCAGACACTTCCAGCTCGATCATCCCGTTGCGCTCCCGCACCACGATTTCGATTTCTTTTGCATAACGCACCGCATTTCGAACCACATTCGAGAGCGCCCGCCGCAGCAAATCTTCATTGGTCACCAACTTCAGAGAACCAGGAATACTCAGTTGAATATCCTCACCCGCTCCCTCACGCGAAATCACCTCGGAGCAAAAGGCTTCCAAATTAATCTCAGTCACCGCCAGACTCTTGGGCTGGATTGAGGCCTTGGAAAAATCAAGCAGCTCATTCACAAGCTGCGATAGCTCTTCCACTTCACCCCCGACGGTCTCGAGCTTCTTTCGATCATCCGCATTGAGTTGGTTCTCCAGAACTCCGAGTCCCATCCGAATCCGAACCAGTGGTGAACAAAGCTCGTGAGCAATATCCCCAAGAAAACGCTTCTGACCAGAAACCAAGTCATCCAGCTTCCCCGCCATCTTTTGTAAAGAGCGACTCAACTGGCCAATTTCATCCAAACGGCTCGTGGCAACCTCGACTTCAAAATCTCCTTCAGCAATCGATTCCGCCCCCTTCGTGATGGCGACCATTTTTACTATGAAGCCGCCCTTCCCGAGGAACTGATTCGCCTCGTGAATGATCAGACCCTCGCTCGGATCATCCGTCGAAATACCGAAAGCGACGATGAGATTCCCGACAATGTCTTCGTCATCGGTGGCGATCGACGTCAGCGTGAATAAGACCGGGAATGGAGTCCCCCATGGCTCTACCTGACGATAAGTCTCCCCAATAAAAGAAATCCCTCGCGGTGACCCCCATCCATTGCGGGGGATTTTTTAGTCAAGGATCGACCCAACTGCCCCGACTATTCCATCGAAAATTAATCTAACAACGACCTCTCCGCTCACCTAATGAGGAAAGCATCTTCCGATAGCCTTACGTTCCAAAGACAAGAAGCAGAAGACCCAGAAGAAACCACAAAATTGAAAACTTTTCCGCAAGGATGGCATAGCTCATCCTCGCTACTCCTGCCGCACCGGTGATCCACCGCACAAGACAAGACATCTCCTAGACCTTCATTTTAAGAAGCTCCTCCTGGGTAAACAAATGCCCTTTCCATTTCGACTTCTTAATTCAAGATTTTAGGTCGCTCTTTTTGAGCTAATCAATTTTCGCCATCCGAAAAAGGCTCTCAAAAATCACGAAGTGAACAAGCCTTCCACATCCGGAAGGTCAGCAGCGGAAGCGGCTTTTTGCCCCTTAATAATTTTTCCATCCTTCACAAGAAAGGCTCCCGGCATCTGAAGTCCGTCCCCCGCCAGGTGCCCGACGCCACAGCCTTTAAAAACAGCGACAAATCCGCGATACCAAACACGGGGACCAAAAAGTTCAAGAAAGGTCCCTTTTCCGAGGCCAAAAGCCCGGTAGAGATCGCACCACGGATCAGAGATCCGCGAGACCCGGCCGCTTCCCACATATTGGGTTTCTTCCCCCTCCTGCAACATGTGCACAAGAATCAGTCGGGCTCCCTGAGAATCGGCGTTTTTCTGCATTGTCTCCAACTTTCGCAAAAGCTCTCGCGTGAAGGTGCAGCCAAAGTGTCGCAAAAAGACAATCGCGAGAGTCTCCTTCTCCGAGGCTTCCCGGAGTGATTCCCCCGAATGTAATTTGAAAGACTTCATTGCTGTCTCCAGCCCCATCGGTCTTCCATTGACCGGACGACCGACGGCGAGGCAGCCCGCATGCCACAGGATAATACCAAACGGAATAAGCCAAATTAGATCATTAAAGAGAATCAACCATCCGGCAGCCCAGGGAAGCTCGCCCTTTGAAGCCGCCCAAGCAAAACCCAGCGGACCCAAGAGTTTCCCTAAAAATCCCACAAGGATAATTGGCCAGTGTTTGAGGGGAGCCGTAGAAGCACAAACATAACCAATGCCATAAACTCCAACGATCATCCCGATGCCCTGCCACAGGAAAGGATAAGAGGGCTGCTCCATCCCCAAAATACGAAACCACTCGCCCGGCCAGCCGACAGCCCAAATCCCAAAGAGGATATTGTAAATGCCCGCAAGACGCAGCAACGGCACCATCCAGAGTGGTAGCTGGCAGCTACGTTCGGTGCAAGAATTTTCCATTCATGAAAATAGCCCGCTTTTTTAGAGCCGCAAGTTGGCGGCAGAGATTCTTTTTCAAGACTTGCGGGTCAGAGGTTCCTACTCTTCACTTTGCTTATGCCCAACGCTGTGACGATCGCCGGAACCGGGAGCTATCTCCCCGAGAAAGTGATGACAAATGACGATCTCTCGAAAATTGTCGACACCAACGATGAATGGATTTTCAGCCGCACCGGAATCAGGGAACGCCGCATTGCGGCCGAAGGCGAATTCACCTCTCACCTTGCCACTAAGGCCGCCGAAAAAGCCCTCGAACAATCTGGCATCCCCGCCGAAGAGATTGATCTCATTATCGTCGCAACAATTACACCCGACACCCTCACTCCGGCCACCGCTTGCTACGTGCAGGAGAATCTCGGAGCAAGCAAAGCGGTCGCCTTTGATATTTCGGCAGCCTGCTCTGGCTTCCTCTATGCCATGAAAATTGCAAAGCGGATGATCGAGACCGGTGCCTTTGAAAATGCCCTCATCATCGGCGCGGAAAAACTCTCCGCCTTCGTCAACTGGAATGATCGCACCACCTGCGTCCTCTTTGGAGACGGTGCAGGAGCTGCTGTTCTCAGGAAATCGGAAGAAGGTGAGGGCCACATCCTCGCCACAGATATTGGCACCGATGGCCGCCAGACCCATCTCCTCAACATTCCAGGAGGCGGATCCGCTTGTCCAACCACCATCGAAAACGCCGCCGAAGGACTGGCCGCTCTCTCGATGTTAGGAAAAGAAGTTTTCAAACATGCCGTCACGCGCATGAAGAATTCAGCCAACGAGGTCATCGCCCGCGCCGGCCTTAAACCCGAGGAAATTGCCCTCGTGATCCCGCATCAGGCCAATGTGCGTATCATCGATGCCATCGCCGCCCGACTCGACGTCCCCAATGATCGCATCTTTGTGAACCTCCATAAATACGGAAACACCTCGGCCGCAGCCATTGCCATTGCCCTCGATGAAGCCAACCGTACGGGCAAGATCAAACCAGGTGACAAGATCATAATGGTCGCCTTTGGAGCCGGCCTCACGTGGGCCGCCGCCGCGATTGAATGGTAATTCTGTAGTCTCGGTGATTGACCCAGCGCCCTGAGTTGGTGAAATACGCTAAACCAACCGTAACATTTTGAGCCAAGAGATCAGCACCACTCCTTCCGACACCTCGGGCATGCCAACGGGCATTCCCTATATTATTGCCAACGAAGCTGCTGAGCGCTTCAGCTTCTACGGAATGAAGGCAATCCTCTCGATCTTCATGGTCCAATACCTCTGGCTCATGGGCGATGCCCCGACCGAGCAGATGTCACAAATCGTCGCCAGTGAGAACTACCACAAGTTCAATAAATGGGTCTATGCCACCCCCTTTCTCGGCGCTCTTCTCGCTGACATATTTTTTGGGAAATATCGCATCATCATGTGGCTCAGCGTTGTCTATTGCGTGGGCCATGGCTGCCTTGCAGTCATGGGAATTTCCGGTTCCGCCGGATGGTGGCTCTTCGCCGGCCTCGCCCTGATCTGCCTTGGATCCGGAGGTATCAAGCCCTGCGTCTCTGCCCACGTCGGCGACCAATTCGGACCGAACAACCAAAACCTCCTCACCAAGGTCTTCAACTGGTTCTACTTTTCAATCAATCTTGGTGCCTTCATTTCGATGCTCGCGACACCATGGTTTCTTCAATGGTATGGCCCGCACGTCGCCTTCGGTGTCCCTGGAATCCTCATGGCCCTTGCCACGTTCTGTTTCTGGTTAGGCCGAAACAAGTTCATCCACATCCAACCCAAACCCCGGGAGTTTAAAAGGGAACTCTTCAGCAAGGAGGGAATCGGAGTCATCCTCAGGCTCCTCCCCCTCTACTTCTTCGTTGCCTTCTTCTGGGCGCTCTTCGATCAGACAGGTTCTTCTTGGATCTTCCAATCACAGGATATGGACCGACACCTCATTATCGACTGGCTCCCCTCCCAAATCCAATCGATCAATTCCGTCCTCATTCTTACGCTTGTTCCTCTTTTCACCTTCGTAATATACCCTGCGTTAGGAAAAGTCATTAAGCTCACCCCGCTTCGTAAGATTGGTGCCGGACTCTTCATCACCGTTCTCTCTTTCGCTGTTATCGCGCTCATTCAGGTTTCCATCTCAAACGGAGCCACCCCAAATATCGGCTGGCAGTTCTTCGCCTATCTCATTTTGACCTGTGCCGAAATCATGGTCTCTATCGTTTGCCTCGAATATTCCTACACTCAGGCTCCCCGGAATCTCAAATCATTCATCATGGCGATCTTCCTCCTCTCGGTCTCCTTCGGCAATCAGATCACCGAATTCGTCAATTCCTTCATCCAGGTCGAGGACCCCGTTGTCACCTTCGCTGCTGAACTTTCCGATGGCGAATATGCCCATCCCGGATTCGATAACGAAATGAATACCACCGACGACATCATCGTCACCCGCAAGGAAGGAAAAACTACCAAGCGTCAACTACCCGATGAGGAGACCCTCGACCGCGCCGCTGACATCATCACCCTCTGGTCTGAAAATAACGACCTCACTCTACCCACGACCGCGGAAGCTCTCCCCCTTCTCTCAAGCCTCACCGATCAGTGGGGATCTAAGATCACCTACACCCGCCTCGCTAGTCGAACGGCCCGCATCTCCAGCCCTGGACCTGATAAGAAATCCGGAACCCAATGGGATATAGGCTACATCATGGGAGCTCCAGATAAGAGCGCCGGATCAGAGAAAAAGAGTAACCGTAAGACCTGGCTCGAAAAGCGAAAGGAACAACTCGGTGTGGTCGATGAAGTCACCGCTTCAACCTCCCCCATCACTAAATCTACTTACACCGGCGGCCAACCCAAGCTTGAAGGCCCGGCTTACTACTGGTTCTTCACCGGCCTCATGCTCGCTGCCGCCCTCCTGTTTGTGCCCTATGCCATTTTAACTAAGGAACGAAGCTATCTGCAATCCTGCGACTCATGATCGATTCCCATTGCCACCTCGGTTCTCACAAATTCTCTCCTGAAGAAATCCCCCAAATCATCGCGAATGCCAAAGATCATGGCATCTCGCGCATGATCACCCTTGCCACCAGCGAGGATGACATTTTAACGAATCTTCAGCTGGCCCGGACCTACCCCGAAGTCCACGCCTGCCTCGGTATTCATCCCTGTGATGTGCATGAGACGCGCGATGACTTCGAATCTCTCCTCAGCCCCCACCTCGACGACCCCAAGGTCGCAGGCCTCGGAGAGACCGGCCTCGATTATTTTCATCCCGCCCCAAAAGGATGGACCGATGAAAACTACCATGCCCGACAGCGCGATTTTCTTCGTCGCCATTTCCAACTCGCCGGGAAGCACGGCCTCAATGTGGTCATCCATACTCGCGACAAAACAGGTTCGGCCAGCTTCGATGACGCCCTCGAAATTTACCGCGAGTTCCACGAATCAATACGGGCAGTTTTCCACTGCTTCCCGGGCCCCTTCGAACAAGCCGAAAAAGTCATCTTGCTGGGAGGTCTCATTTCCTTCACAGGAATCGTAACCTTTAAAAATGCCCAGCAAGTAATGGAGACAGCCCAAGCCTGCCTCTCTGGCAGTTTCTTGGTAGAGACCGATTCTCCTTACCTCGCACCGGTTCCCCATCGAGGAAAACGCTGCGAACCCGCCTTCACTAAATTCACGGGAGCGCGCATTGCCGAGCTGCGAAATCAAACAATTGAGGAGGTATCGAGGGAAACAGACGATGCTTGCTGCTGTTTTTTTCGCGTTACGTAAGACAAATCAGAGAAAAGCGCGCGCTCTTTAAGGGAACCGACCTAAATAGTTCCTTTTAGAATCTATTTCACAAATCCAAAAGATTAGCCCATACTACCGACCATGAAAGTAAACATCATCCCGCTGCTCGCCCTCTTCCCGCTTGGCTTTTTAGCCTCCTGTAACTCTCGGCAGCAGACCCCTGCAGCTCCGCCTCTCGGTGCTCCAACGTCAGCAAATCCCTACGGTGTGCCGCAGATAAACCCTTTTGCCGGGCCCGGAGCTAACCCCGCTTACACTCCGGAAGCGGAAGCACCCTATCAATCAATCAATCCTCCCTATACCACTCCTGAGCCCTACAACCCGGCCACTAACGTCCCAATAGCACCGGCTCCAGCGGCTGAAGGTCGGACCCACACCATTGTCAAAGGAGAATCACTTTGGGGAATTTCCCGAAAGTATGGCGTCACCATTGATGGACTGCGTCAGGCAAACAGTCTCACGGGCGACACCATCATCGAAGGACGATCACTGACCATCCCTGCAAACTAACGTTCTTTATCTAATATCTTCAATTAAGGCGGGTTGGCTTCGGTCAGCCCGCCTTTTTTATCATGAAAGTAATTCTCATCTCCCTCCTTCTTGGCTCACTGCTCACAGCGCAGGAACCTCCAGACCCCCAACTGCTCATCGAACAACTCTTCGAGCAACGCGAACCCAAATCCTTCGAAGAAGCCTACAAAAAAGCCATCGCCGGTGGCGTGCCCATGCAGACTCTCGTCGAAGCTAGATTTCTATATATTGTCGACACCGGTAACAACACAGATCTCGCAGCTTACGTCCCGGTTCTTGAAGAACAGGCCCGAAAGTTTTCACTCGATGACTCCATAGCTTTTGCAGTGCCCGAAGATTTTTTCGCGATCGTGGAATATGCCAAAGCCATCGCGGCTTTCGAAAAAGACGATCACTCCACCTTCAAAAAACACATCACGGAAGCCTTCTGGTTATCCCCTTCCCAGTCCGTAATCTTTGGAAAACTAATCAATGAAGTGCGCCTAAAAGACGCCATGGAAAAACTGAAGATCGACATGAACCGAACTCTCGTTTCACAAGATCCAGCGAAGCCTTCGAAGCCACTCAAGGAACACCTTGGAGAGAGCAAGGTCATCCTCTTACACTTCTGGTCTCCATGGGCTCGGGAGTCGATTGAAAGTATGGAGGATTTTTTTCTTACCGCAAAGGAGCTCAAAAAAAATAAAATTTCAGTCGTCTCAGTCCTTCTTTCCGGTGCTCCGGAATCACGCAACGATGGTGATGATTTCATCAAACAGAAAAAGACAGCCGCCGCCGCTTCATGGCTAGTCGATTCACCAAAGGGAGCCATGGGATCACTCCTTCGCATTCAGGCCTTACCTAGCGTAGTTCTCTTATCCAAGGAGGGTAAAGTTCTCTTCAACGGTCATCCGGCAAGCGATGATTTTTGGCGTGAATTAAAAAATATCGAAACCAAGATCGAGCAACCCTCAGCATCTGTCAGAGAGGAACTACCGACTCTCGAAACGGAGTGAATCATACTCCCACAAGAGGCACGGAGTGTTTCATAAAGAAAAATTAACCTTGATCTTTTATGAAATGTTCCGCTTTTTAGTAACCAGTTTTATTTAGAAAGACAATGCGCACCATCCATCCCCCTACTCCCCAAGAACTACAAGTCCTCTCGGTCTTGTGGAACGAGGGCCCAAGTACGGTGGCATTCGTACATGATTTTCTTTACGGCGACTCTCTCACTTACACTACCTCGCTCGCAGTCCTCAGAAATCTTGAAAATAAGGGATTAGCTTCACGTCGCAAAGAAGGGCGCGCTCACATTTACAAGTCAAAAGTTGATCGCTCAGTTGTCCTTGAGCCAAAACTTAAAGAACTCGTACAATATACTTTCGGAGGAAGCCTCGGTGAGGCTATACTCTCCTTGTTCTCGATTGGCGTATTAACGCCGGAAGAGAAGTCCGCACTCACGCGGACTCTTAAAAAGCACAAAGCCATGCCAGCCAAAAAGAAGACAATAAAAAAGAAAGTTGCCAAAAAAGCAGCTCCCAAGAAGCCCGTTAAGAAAGCTGCCAAGAGAAAGGTAGCCAAGAAAGCGGCAAGCAAGCCTGCCAAAAAAGCGGCTAAGAAGAAAGTAGCTAAGAAAGCCACCCCTAAAAAGGTAGCCAAGAAAGCCGCTCCTAAAAAAGCCGCTAAGAAAAAGGTAGTTAAGAAAGCTGCCCCTAAGAAGGCAGCTAAGAAAAAGGTAACCAGAAAAGCTGCCCCTAAGAAGGCCGCTAAGAAAAAGGTAGCCAGAAAAGCTGCCCCTAAGAAGGCCGCTAAGAAAAAGGTAGCCAGAAAAGCTGCCCCTAAGAAGGCCGCTAAGAAAAAGGTAGCAAAAAAAGCTGCCCCTAAGAAGGCGGTTAAAAAGAAAACCGCCAAAAAGGTTGCCCAGAAGCCAGCCAAGAAAGCCGCCCCTAAAAAGGTTGCCAAAAAGGCTAAGAAGAAGGCTGCTAAGAAGAAAAAGTAGAGTGTTAATCTCCTGTTTCGTCAGGAATCACATTCTCCAAAAATTTCAAGGGACACTCTCAGGAGTGTCCCTTTTCTTTTTCTACAAGATCAACGTCCATCACGGACCTACCACTCGCGGGTGAGGTCATACTGATCAGCAAGCACCAAAAGCTCGTTACGCATGGGCCATTCGTCAGGTCGCTCACAGGGCCCTTCATGACGCACACTTGCCCCCTTGAGGCTCATGCAACCCGTGTTATCGCCAATCACACGGATCTGCTCGACTTCTTCGGCGGTGAAGCGGAAATCTTCGGGTAAAGCCGCATAGTCACGGATCTTATTTTCGATCGGGACTGCATTCTCACCTGCTTCTTGAATCACAGTAGGCACAACGCACTTTACCGGATCCTGCGAGAGGTTCCAGGCTGAGGCAAATTGGATCATACTCAAATCGTATTTCTCCGCAATCGGCTTCATCTGCTGCATCTTTTCCCAACCACGCTCAATCCAGCCATCAGGACGATAGGAACGATGATCGCCCGGACGAAATTCATGCCCGGGTTTCATGTCTCCATGGAAAAGTCCACCGTAGTCGACCACTCGTGTAAGAAGATCGATACCGTTTGCTTGTGCCGACGAGAGAACGTGCTGACCTGGCCATGGCTCCAAAGGATTTAGGATCACCATAGCCCAGTCGATCACTTCCCCGAAGTTTTCGAAAACATGCAGTAGATCGAGCGTAAAGCCATTAGCGGGCCCGGGAGCAATCCCCAACCGTTCGGAAAGGCCCTCCTGTTTCAGGGCACTCATTCCCTTCCAAACATCTTCATGAACATATCCCGCCTCATCCGGATTATGAAGCATCACCAGGTCAAAGTGATCTGTCTGGCAATTCTTCAACGAAGCTTCACACGCTTTCCGAAGAAAATCGCGGTAACCAGCCGGGCTCCTAAACTGGGGATTTGTAAAACGTGGATAGCCGGCACTCCCCTGCCTCTCCTGGTCCATATCGTGACCCACCATTCCCACAAGGCAGTAGCTGTCGCGAGGATAGCCAGAAAGCGCTTTCCCCAAAGCTTGGTCGGCACGACCTTGCCCGTATACATCAGCAGTTACAAAGGTGCGAATTCCTGATTCGTAAGCCACTCGAATGCACTCACGATAGCGCTCTTCCTCTAAAACTTCTCCGAAGTGCATGTAGCGGCCACCGCTCCAAGTGCCGTAGGCTGTTTGGGTCAAATTCATAAATGGAATAAGCGGTAGCCCAGCTAATTTTTCAAGAGAAAGACAACACAAATAAAGCACCCTGAACGAAAACGCTCAGACCTTGGGGTAATTGAGATCAATAATCGCTACTCACTATCGGACAAGTAGCGCTCTGCCTCGAGCGCCGCCGCACATCCTTGACCAGCTGCGGTGATGGCCTGACGGTAGACATGATCAGCCACATCGCCAGCAGCGAAGATTCCCGGGGTCTTGGTAGAGGTGCTATGGGCATTCTGAAGAATGTAGCCCCCCTCATCAAGTTCCACCAAATCGCCCACAAACTGGCTGTTTGGCACATGACCGATAGCTACAAAGACACATTTTAGATCAAGCTCGGACTCTTCTCCGCTTTTGAGGTTCTTTAAAGACACTGCACGCACTTCACCGGCATCGTCGGTGAGATACTCAGTGATTGCTGAATCCCAAACGGGCTCAACCTTATCATTCACCAGAACCCGGTCCGCCATGATCTTGGAAGCACGCAGTTCATCGCGACGATGAATGAGATAAACCTTCGAAGCAAAGCGCGTCAGGAAGTTGGCCTCTTCACAGGCAGAGTCTCCTCCACCTACCACCGCTACGGGAACGTCGCGGTAAAAGGCGCCGTCACAAGTTGCACAAGAAGTGACACCATGCCCCACCAACTTCATTTCGTTTTCCAAACCGAGATAGCGAGGCGCAGCTCCGGTTGCGATGATCACCGTTTTAGCCTGAACCGTCCCTACATCTGTAGTGAGAATAAAAGTTCCGTTATCGTTCTTGGCGATCTCCTCGACCTTTTTGTATTCGACACGGGCACCGAATTTCTCTGCCTGTTGCTGCATCCGACCCATCAGCTCCGGTCCCATCACGCCTTCTGGAAAACCAGGAAAGTTCTCCACTTCTGTCGTGGTAGTGAGCTGGCCTCCCAATTGGGTGCCAGAAAGAACGAGAGGATTCAGATTTGCGCGAGCGGTGTAAATTGCAGCGGTCCAACCAGCACATCCGGTTCCGATAATAATAACGTCTTCCATAATTGTATAAGTGCGAACTCAAGAGAGGATTCTCAGGAATTATGCCGGAGCTCCGACGACTTCTCCAGCAATTGGCCCATCGTCCTCAGTCGCCCTCTCTTCCTCCACCTTTGGATTCTCTTTTTTCTCAAGATCCTGGGGAATATCGGGAGGAGTCGGGCGTGATGGCGGGTTCTTCATTTCGCCATGATCCACAATATCGTTGATGTGATGAGCATCGAGAGTTTCAAACTCAAGCAGCGCTTCAGAGATCTTATCGAGAAGATCACGTCGTTCGTTCAGAAGTTTACTGGCTTCCTGATAGGCTGAATCAGTAAGGCGCTTGATCTCAGAGTCAATTTTTTGCGCGGTCTGTTCAGAGTAATTCTTCGACTTCGAAATGTCGCGGGCCAAAAAGACCTCACCTCCTCCACCGTCGCCATATTCGATCATTCCAAGGCTATCGCTCATTCCCCACTCGCAGACCATTTTACGACAGAGGTTGGTCGCCATCCGGATATCTCCCATCGCTCCGTTAGTCACATCACCGAAGGCAATTTCCTCAGCAACTCGACCGCCCATGAGAACTATCAGCTGTGACAGAAGCTCGTTCTTGCGGTGGTTAAATTTGTCCTCACTAGGGAGAAACATCGTTGATCCCAAAGAAGGACCACGGGGAATAATCGTCACCTTGTGAATTGGATCGGTATGATCCAGGAGCACATTAAGAATTGCATGTCCTGCCTCGTGATAAGCGGTATTCTTCTTTTCCTTATCGGAAAGAGCCAAGCTGCGGCGCTCCCGGCCCCAGCGCACTTTGTCACGCGCTTCTTCCATTTCAGCTAGCGTAACTGCCTTGATTCCCTTTCGGGCTGCAAGGAGAGCAGATTCGTTAATAAGGTTTGCCAGTTCGGCACCAGAGAATCCCGGAGTTCCTCTGGCGATTACCCCGAGATCAACGTTGGCAGCGAGCTTAATCTTCTTCGCATGGACTACTAGGATTTGTTCGCGACCATTCACATCGGGCAGTGAAATCGTGACCTGACGGTCGAATCGACCCGGGCGAAGAAGCGCGGGATCGAGAACATCGGGACGGTTCGTCGCGGCGATGATAATCACCCCCTCTTGGGTGTCGAAACCATCCATCTCAACGAGCAGAGCATTGAGAGTCTGCTCACGTTCGTCATGGCCTCCTCCCATTCCGTGACCACGATGGCGACCTACGGCATCGATCTCATCGATAAAGATCAAGCAGGGAGCCTGCTTCTTTCCTTGTTCGAACATGTCACGGACACGGCTTGCACCCACTCCCACGAACATCTCGACAAAGTCGGAACCACTAATAGAGAAAAAAGGAACATCAGCTTCACCCGCGATCGCACGAGCGAGGAGCGTTTTACCCGTTCCCGGAGATCCAACCATGAGAACCCCTTTCGGGATCGTTCCGCCGAGAGACTGGAATTTTTTAGGATCACGAAGGAAATCGACAATCTCGAAGAGCTCTTCCTTGGCCTCTTGGATCCCCGCAACATCTTTGAAAGTGACCTTTACTTGGTCCACCGAAAGAAGCTTGGCCTTGGATTTACCAAAGCTCATCGCTCCGCGACCTGCGGACTTCATTTGGTGACGAAAGAGGAAGAAAATCAGCGCAATGAGGAGGAAAACAGGAAGAAAGCTAAATAGGACCTTACTGAAGGTATTGTCCTCGCGTCGCGGCATAATATTTGAATCAACGAGAATGGCAAGTTGGTCGCGCATGATCAAACTATCGGTGCGGACAACGAAGTCTTTCCCCATCGTTCTGATCTCTTCGATGGAATAACCTACAGGATCGCCCTTTGTTGCGACTAGGACCGCCTCTTCAGAGCCAGGAGTTTGATAGACCGTAATATTTTGGTCCGGTCCAAGGACAATCTTGTTGTCGAAAAAGAGCTGTTTAAAAGCCGAGTAGGAGATCTTCTCACTCTCAACAGCAGGTTGATCGCTTATCTTTTCCCAAAGTAATCTTTCTCCAAAAGTCGACTCAATTTCTTCTCCGTGGACCCCCAACTGGACGTTAATCTTAACAGAAGTCTGATTCGTCCATTCCTTCAAAAATGGCTCATTATCGTGGTATTTACCACGAATCTCAGCGCGGGTCTCTCCGGAGAATGTGATGAGTTCCAGCTGACCCTTCTTGATATCCTCTGAAGCGGTCCGCAAAACTCGACCTTCCAGAAATGCTTTCCGGAATTCGGGGAAGGTCAGCTTATCAGAATCGCTTGCACCTCCGTATTTAAACGCGCCCCAGATGACAGCGAACGCAAGTGTGAAAAGAATGATTACTTTCCAATTCACCCCTCCCTCAGAGTCTCCTGGCGTCGATTTTTTCGGGCCTTCTGGCTTCTTATTTTGATGGTCGGACATGAACTTCGGTAGTTCGGACCCGATAAATATCGCGTCTCTGCGGGAACCTAGCCCAAGATTTGGAAATTAAAACGCCTTTTTTATACAGTCTGGAGAGCTGTCAACTTGACCGAATGCAATGATCGCTCATCTTTCGACCGTCTAGATGGATTATCCAGCGCTTTAGAGTCCCTTTTTTGATGAGAATCGCCCTCCTCCACTACCATCTCCGGGCTGGAGGTGTGTCTAGAGTGATCGATTCACAGAAGCTTATTCTCAAGAACTTGGGGCACACGGTCACGATTCCTCAAGATCTTCCTCAGTTGGATTATTTGAGAGAACCCCAGGGCTCCGTCACCGACCTCCTTGAATCCTTGGATCGACAAATTGGCGAACCCGTTGACCTCTGGATCATTCACAATCCAACCTTGGGGAAAAATGCCCTCTTTCCTGATCTCATCGAAACCCTTGCGCGGCGAGGAGACCGCTTGCTCCTACAATGTCATGATTTCGCCGAAGATGGGCGGCCCAAAAATTACGAATTGCTGAGAGGGAAAGAGAACGTTTATCCCCTTGCTGAGCACGTGCACTACGCCTTTATCAATCGTCGGGACCGGAACCATCTAATCAAAGCCGGACTCCCAAAAGAACGGTGCCATTTTCTCTTTAACGCAGTCACCGCACCTCAAATCGTGCCCTCGTCTTCGGAAGCGCTTTTGATCTTCTATCCGGTGAGAGGAATTCGTCGAAAGAATCTTGGGGAGCTCTGCCTTTGGGCCAAACATACACCCGAAAATGTAAATTTCGTAATCGCCCGAGCCCCCGAAAATCCCGCTTGGACCAAGGTCCATGACGATTGGCAACAGTTTGCAAAGCAACAAGCCCTTCCCATCGTATTTGATGCTGTCAAATCGCCCTCCGATTTCGCCCGGCTACTCGGTCGCGCCAGCCACATTGCAACCACCTCAGTCGCCGAAGGATTCGGACTAACCTTCCTTGAACCCCATCTCATCAAAAAGCCGCTGATCGGTCGGGATCTCCCTGAGATTACCGAGGATTTTAAAAGGGAGGGCATTTCTCTTGGCCAGACTTACAACTCAATCCCCTTGCCACTCCATCTCCTAGACGAGGAAGTGCTCAAGAAAAGTTTCCTCAAAGAAATCAAAAAAACCTATTCTTCTTACAGGCAACCAATTGATGCCGAAAGAGAATGGTCCGATTTTGTGCAAAACAGAACCATCGACTTCGGAAATCTCCCAGAGGATCAGCAGCGGCAAGTCATCAAGCACCATCCGCTTCCCGAATTGAAAAATTGGCTTGCTCGGGCCCTTCAACCCCACTCACCCCCTCCGCAAGATCTCTCAGCATGGTCCTTGCCCCGCTACCAGGACCGACTGTCTGCGATCGTCTCGAAAATTCCAGCCTCGACTCCCGGCCGACTAAATTTCCTCGATAAACGCCGTGTCCTCGAGCGCTTTCTTGATCCCAAACGCTTCCATTTCTTGCGCACCTAATTTCATGTCTCCTCTCGCCCGGTTATTACGCAAAAACGCCCTCCCCATGGTGCCTCAACCTGTCGACCTCTCCCCTTCTCTGAAAAAAATCGATGGTGTCCGCTATCTCGTTTGGGACCTCTACGGAACCCTTTTAATGTCGTCCGCGGGAACGGATCAAAATGCCTCGCTGCATGAAACGACTCTTCGCTCCCTTCTCATAGATTCAAGCGAGCTGCCTCATTTTTCCCTTAGCGTTCATCTTCGAAATCTCATCGCACAAGACCACGCCCGGTCGCGTAAATCCGGAATCGATTTCCCCGAAGTCAATATCCTCGAGATTTGGAGCCGCTTCTTCAAATCCCTCGACCTTTCTCCCCCTTCCAATATAGAAGAATTCGCCCTCCGATTCGATTTTATGACGAACCCCTGCCGACCTTTTCCCGGCGCTAAGAAGGCACTCTCCCACCCTGCCACGATCGGCTTGATCTCCAATGCTCAGTTTTACACCCCTCTTTTACTCGAAGCTTTCTCACTCCCAGTCCCTAAACTCACCTTCTACTCCTACCTAGATCGCCAAGCCAAACCAGGAACCTTTCTTTTCGAGAAATTCCTGAAAGATGGGCCGCCTCCCGAGGAAATCCTCTACATTGGAAACGACCTTCTAAACGATATCGCTCCGGCACACCGAATCGGAATGCGAACCGTTCTCTTCGCCGGGGATACGCGCTCGTTCCGCCCACGCCCGAGGCGCTCGGACCTCCCACGTCCCGACGCAATCCTCACCTCCTTGGAGCAAGTCAAACAACTTCTCAACGAATGAGCTCTCGCATTTTTGCATAAATAAGGCAAATTCAAGAGTCGGAAGACGTTTAATCATTATGAACCGCAGCATCCTTTTAGGCCTCTTCATTCTGTTGCTTGGAATAGGTGTGGGTTGGTTGATCACACGAGATGCGGTCGAGGCGAATTCTGAGGCCGCTGACAACAACCATAAAAAAGCGGTCGGCGATAGTAACCATGCAGTCAGCTCTCGTCTCCCGGAAAACCTTGGCCCTCGCGTGAAAAAAAATAGTCCGCTTGAAGACCTTCTTGCGATCCGCAATGAGAGAATCATCAGCTTTTCCAGTGATGATGCCTACCGCAAAGCCATCGCCCTTCTGGAAGGAAGTGATTTTAAGATTCTTGGAAAACTCAACCGCTTTCGCTCACTTCGCATCAGCGGAAAAGACCTCCGCAGCTTAGACGACCTCTTAGATGAAGATGCAACAATCGCCTCTAACTTTGTCGTCTCCATTCCGCTTGTTCCCGATCCCGAAACTGGCAGCGCCGGAGTTGCCTTTGGCTCGGAGGCCCTAGAATTTCTCAATATCACGGGTGACAACTCCAAATGGGGAAAAGGTGTTAAGATAGCAATCATCGATACCGGTGTCGCTCCCCATATCGCCCTTCCCGATGGGATCCAGAAGATCGTCGTCGATGGTGTCGCAGAGGGAGAACTTCACGGCCATGGCACCGCAGTGACCTCGTTAATTGTCGGACAACACTCCCGTGTTCCGGGTATCGCCCCCAGCGCTCCGATTTTATCCATTCAAGTCGCGGATAGCACAGGATCATCAAATTCCTTTCTCCTAGCCAAAGGCATCATCGCTGCCGTCGATAACGGAGCTCAGGTGATTAACATTTCCATGGGATCCTACGGAGACAGCGGACTCGTTCGAGAGGCGATCTCCTACGCACAAAGCGCCGGATCTGTCATTGTTGCTTCTGCAGGTAATGATGGATTTAATTTCGCGGCCAACCCAGCAGCCTACGACGGCGTTATCTCCGTAGGTGCGATCGACGCTACAGGCACTCATATGAGTTTTTCAAACCAAAGCGCAGATCTTTCTCTCACTGCCCCCGGCGTGGGCCCCACCGCAGCTTGGCCCGGAGACCAGTCCATCAGCTTCACCGGCACTTCTGCGAGCGCCCCATTCGTTTCTGGCACTCTGGCAGCTATCATTTCCGAAAGCCCTTATCCCATTACGGGGGCTCAGGCAGGAGAAATCCTTCTTAACTACACCAATGACGCAGGAGACTACGGAAACGATTCCTCCTATGGCAGTGGCTACCTCGACGTTGGCCGCGTCATGGAGCGTGCCACTCCGGGGATCGTTGACCTCGCTGTTACAAGCTACAATTACGAACTCAACTCAGTCAGCGCATTTGGCAACGGTCTACAAATTGGCATTGAAAACCAAGGCACCGAGACCGTCCAAGGAGGACAGCTCATCGTGAATGTTGATGGCGGAAGCTACCCTGTTAATTTACCTACTTTAAGTGTCAACGAGCGTCACCTTGCGACCCTCCCGGTCGGGCAATCCACCCTCAACGACACAGGCTCTCTTCCGGTCAGCAGCAGCATCACCTTCAGCACGGAAACCACCGACGCCCAGCCTTCTAACAATCGCCGTAGCGAAATAATCACCCTTCCTAGTTCCTCGAACGATGGTCCTTAGACTCTTCTTCATCCTCTGCTGCACGCTCCCCCTCTCGGCACAGAACAACTGGCTCGCCGCGCCAAACCTCACTCCGTCGCCCATCAATCAGCTCCGTACTAGCGGAAACGCCTGCGGCCCGGCTTGCCTTCTCGACGCCTTCCAGTGTGGTTCGGAAAAATGGAGCGATTCAGCAAAAGCCATTAAAGGCGAATCGGAACGCTCCCGCCTTATCAAGATCATCCAGAGCTACGGAGCGCGCCCTTCCAAGCTCATCCCGACCCGTCGCCGATGGGATCAACGCGGCGGCGTGAATGCCGAAGACCTCACGGCCATGGCCAACGAAATGCGCACGCGTTTCTGGATGGGCACCATCAAACAGGAAATCCTTTTTAAAGGCTCTCGCGAGACTCCTGCCAAACTTCTCCAGCGCAGCCATACCAAACTTCGCAAATCCCTAAAGAAAGGCCTTCCCCCGATCATGAGCATTCGCCGTGTTGCCCTTCGCCGCATCAAGGGATCAAACGTCTCCACCTGGCTCACCCTCAAACGCCACTACCTCATCCTTACTGGTCTCCCTGAATCCATCTCAAAAAACGCCAACTCTTTCCCCGTCTCCTACCGGGACCCCTGGGGAGGAAGATCACTCACCGGCACCGTGAAAATCGCCGCCGAATCACAAAATGGAATCGCAACTCTCGTCCTAGACTTCCCCAAGTCTAACGTCGGAGAAAATCTCGTCCGCAAAGGAGAACCCGTGGCCCTCTCCTTCTCCTCCGCCATCGGCGTCTTTTAAAAAAGGAGTCGCGGCGGCGCCGTAGCTCGAAAAGTGAAGGCGAAAAAACACGATCTGATCTTCTGCATTCTCCCTCAACCATCTCATAAAATCACATCGCAAACTTCGCCGCCTGCCACATCATCCCCTTCACTTCGGCCCGGCTCAATTTCACCCGGGCAACCCATTCTTCCCAGCTTGCCCCCTCAAGCCGATTGAGCGTTTCCCTCCCGATCAGAGCTGGAAGAATCGTCGCAAAGCGCATTCTCTTTCCATTAAGCGCCTCGGCATAACGCTGCGCATCATCGAGCCCTTTCCTCGCCTCCGCAATCCACCTTCCCCGCTCCCTCAAAAGAACATCCGGATAAATGTCTTCGCTCCCCGGAAGATAACAGCGCCCACTTTCCAAATCCTCGGGCACATCCCTAAGAATGTTAATCAATTGAAGGGCCCGACCATAGCTCTGCCCCCATTCATCCATCTGAATCCGGCTCACCTGCGCAAACTGATTTTCTCCAGACTCCAAACCAAAACCCAGTTCCGTCCAAAATTCCCCTACGCACCCCGCCACCTGATAAGTGTAGTTCCGCAGCTCATCATCTTCCTCAAGTCTTACCACGCCATCCTTCTTAAAACGCGTCAAATCCCAAGCCTGACCATCGGTGATAATTTCAACCACTCTTCTGATCGCCCCTTGCTGCCATTCCGGCACGAGCGAAAGCGCATCCAAACAATCGCCCGCTCGTTCAATCAAGACCTGCTCCCCCTCACTCAAGCTCTTCAATTTCCGAAGATCTTCAAGCCAATCCCTCTCCCCGGTAAAAAGCGCATTCGTAAATGACTCCAGCAATTCCTGCCGCACTCCCACCAGTTCCTCCCCCGCATCCGCAATCGTATCACTCAGCCTCGCCAGCAGATACCCCAAGCTAGCCGGCTCCCGAAACCCCTTCGGCAAAAAGCGCAGGCTCAGATAAAAAGAACGCGAAACATCCTTCAAAACCTGCGTACTCAAATCGGATTGCATTGCCACCCCCCTTCTTCCCCCAAAATCCCACCCTTAACAAATTCAAAATCTCCTCCCTCCTCAACCACTTGTCGCGCCGGAGTCTTCGCGTAGGCGGAAGAAGCCCCCTAAACGATCAGCGTTAATCTGCGGATAAACCTCCCCAACCAAGTTCCCACTAACCAATTCAAAAATTCAGAGTTCAATATTCAACGTTCAACGTTCAGAGTTCGACAAGTGCATCTCTACCTCCACGTCCCCTTTTGTCACCGCATCTGCCCTTACTGCTCATTCTACAAGCACACCCCGGGGGGCACCGATCTCAGCGCCTTCGTTGACGCGCTTCTCGCCGAAGCTCACTTCTCCACAAAAAATGACCTCTCCCCACTCCAGACCATTTACTTGGGCGGCGGCACTCCCTCAATGCTCTCGCCCACCCATCTCACCCGCCTTTTCACCGGCCTCCGCGAGATCTTCAGCTTCGACCAACTCCAGGAAATCACCCTCGAAGCAAACCCAGCCACCTTCACCTCCCGCACCGCCCAACTCTACGCCGACCTCGGCATTACCCGCGTCTCCCTCGGCATCCAATCCTTCCACCCCACTCATCTAAAAACCCTCGGCCGCGAGCACAGCGCCGGGCAAGCCCGCTCCTCCGTCGCCGCTCTCCGGGAAGCACCCTCACTCGAAGTCAACATCGACCTCATCTTCTCCGTTCCCGGCCAATCACTCGACGACTGGTCCTCCACCTTAAAAGAAGCTCTCTCTGCCCAGCCCGACCACATCTCCGCCTACAATCTCACCTACGAAGAAGACACCGCCTTCTTCGAGCAGTTTAAAAAAGGGGCCTATCAGAACGACCCCGACCTCAACGCCGAAATGTTCACCCTCGGCCACCAACTCCTCACCCAAGCCGGCTACGAGCACTACGAAACTTCCAACTACGCGCTCCCCGGAAAACGATCCCGCCACAACCAAGGCTACTGGATCGGAAACGATTACCTCGGCCTCGGCCCCTCCGCCGTCTCCACCATCCGCCGCACCCGCCACCAAAACGTCTGCGACACCGCCGCCTACCTCAAGCGTATCACCGCAGTCGGCCACGCCCGGGAAACAAGTGAAATCCTCGACGACGAAGCTTGGCGCCTAGAACGAATCGCCCTCCAGCTGCGCACCACCGAGGGCCTCCCTAAAGAATACCTCCTCCCCGAAACCAACCTCTCCCACCTCCAAGCCCAAAGCCTAGTCGAAGAAACCAAAACCCACCTCCGCCTCACCGGCGAAGGCCCCCTTTTGGTCGACGCCATCGCCGCCGAGCTCGCCTAAATCGATCTCCAGAAAATCTCCCCCTCCCCAACCAAGCAGATCATATTTCGTGCTCACATCTCACATTTTAAATCTCATCCCCACACAGAACTCATCTCTGTCGCCACTGCCGTGGCTGAGCCAAAGGGCCTAGATTCGTTCACAGGAGTGTTCATTAAAAATACTCGTGTCCTTTTACTAACACCAATCCCTCAACAACCCAAAAAAAACCGAACCTCGGGAACGGTCAGATCAGGAACAACCAAATCGGCACCACATTCACCCAACGCCTCCGCAGAAACACTTCCAGTCGCCACTGCGAGGCAAGGTGCTCCGATCGCTTTTGCGCATACGACATCTTTACAAGTGTCACCGATAACAATGACGTCCCTTGCTGTAAAAGATTTCCCAGTATGCTTGTTCGCACGCTGAATCGCAATCGAACCAAGCTTGTTTCGATCCCAGTGATCATCACCATACGAACCAAACTGGAAATATTCAGCGAGGCCATAGTGGGCCACTTTGATCAGTCCCCCACGTTCGATGTTCCCCGTAAGGAGCCCCAAAGTATGACCCGCTTCTTCGAGGTCTCCAAGGAGTTCAGGAACTCCCTTGAGAACACGACCACCAAAGCTCTCATCACGGAGATTCGCTTCCATTAAGGGGAGGTAAACTTCGTAAAAGGCTTCTTCGATCAAGGCATCATATTCGCGACCGAAGTGCCCGAAGATACCACGGACAATCCCGCTGTCGGTGCTGCCAGCGAGATCCAAAGGAGGCCCCGCACCGCCGAAGACTTCGACGATGGCCTGCTTCAGAGCCGAAATACCTGCACCGCCGGTGTTCACTAGGGTGCAGTCGACGTCAAAGAGAAGGAGTTTACTTCTCTTCGCCATTGCCATCAGCTTCGGCTTCTTCGCCCGAGGCTTCTTCGTCCTCGGCTCCGTCGCCCTCGCCCTCGATGTCGTCTGAATCCTCGAACTCTTCGTCCTTGGCTTCGTCTTCGTGGATGAGTTCCCCATGGGAGAGCATGAACTTGCGCACACGCTTCTCTTCCGGGATTGGTGCGAGAACCATTCCGATGGCACGACCAGCGAGCTTAGGCTCCATGTCGCAATGCGAAATTCCGGCAAGATCTTCCTTCACCTTCTGCATGACGACAAAGCCGATTTCACGGTGGGCATTTTCACGACCACGGAACTGAAGCTGAACCCGAACCTTGTTTCCCTCATCGAGAAATTTTTCGGCACGAGCACACTTGATATTGTAATCATGCTCCTCGGTCCGGACGCGAAATTTCACCTCCTTCATCTTGATTGGACCCTTGCTCTTGGAAGTTTTCTTCAGCTTGGATTGCTCGTACTTGTACTTGCCATAATCGACAATACGACAAACCGGAGGATCAGCCTTTGCGGCAATCTCGACAAGATCAAGCCCTACGGACTTTGCCTTTGCGAGTGCCTCATGAGGAGTCATGACGCCGAGCTGTTGGCCTTCGCCATAAACAACACGGATTTTTGGAGCACGAATTTTCTCGTTCACGCGGGTCATATCCCGGCGCGCTCTCCTGAACTTCTTTTTCTTCTTAGCGATGACAGTAGCGGTTGTGTTTAGAGGTGATTCTCAAATGAGAATCGAAAGGGAGCAAAATAGCCCCCAAAGTTGGGACGATTGATCTGACAGGGTAATTCACGCCTCATCATGAAAAGGAGAGAGACACACACCACCAGGACATCCGCTATAGGGAGCGGCTGGAGATGTCATTTTGAACCCTGGATACGAAATCATTCGTTGAAATACTTCCGAGATCACCTTGATCCCGATGGCGCACACTCACGGAATTCTCTTCCACTTCACGTGCTCCAATGACTGCAAGGTAAGGAACACGGTCCATTCGAGCAAGACGAATCTTGGCACCAATTTTGTCACCGGTATTATCGATCGCCACTCTGGCTCCCCCATCGGCGAGTAATTGCACGAGTGACTCGGCCTCTTTGGTGAACTTTTCCGAAATCGGAAGGACCCTTACCTGCTCTGGCGCAAGCCACACAGGGAACTTGCCCTCGAAGTGCTCAATGAGGAGCCCCACGAAACGCTCGAGCGAACCAAAGGGCGCTCGATGAATCATGACAGGACGGTGAGGAGCGTTGTCCGAACCGATATAACTAAGATCGAAGCGCTCTGGATTATTGTAATCCACCTGCACCGTTCCCAGTTGCCAATCACGGCCAATCACGTCCTTTACCACGAAATCAATCTTCGGTCCGTAGAACGCGGCTTCTCCTGGCTCTTCGGTATATTCTACGCCGAGCGTCTGAATCGCCTTTCGAAGGGCATTCTCAGCCTTGTCCCAGCTCTCGAGATCGCCGACATATTTATCGGAATCAGGATCACGGAGTGAAAGGCGGACGCCGTAGTCCTCCATCCCTAGGGTCCCCAGCACCTTCTTTACAAGTCCAAGGCAGGCCTCAATCTCATCGCCTAATTGCTCATCGGTGCAGAAAATATGGGCATCATCCTGAGTAAAACTCCTAACGCGAGTGAGCCCGCCGAGTTCTCCCGACTGCTCCCAGCGGTATACCGTTCCGAACTCAGCAAGGCGAACCGGGAGGTCACGGTAACTATGGTGCTCGCTATCAAAGATCTTGATGTGATGCGGGCAGTTCATTGGCTTGAGAAGGAAACCGTCAACCTCGCCGGAGCGAACGGCATTCATGAGATCACCGCAGTCGCAGCCTTCATCGGCCAGCTTCTTGAGTGCCTCGGGTTCGATAATCGGAGGAAACTGAGAATCCTCATAGTAAGGGAAATGGCCCGACGTTCGATAGAGGTCGAGTTTTCCAATGTGCGGAGTGTAGACTTGGAAATAGCCCTGTTTGTCCAGTTCCTCGGTGATGAAGTCTTGCAGCGCTCGACGAATGAGCCCGCCTTTGGGCTTCCAGAGAGGAAGCCCCTGCCCAACCGAGTCATCGAAGGTGAAAAGGTTCATCTCTTTTCCAAGGCGACGATGATCACGCTTCTTGGCCTCTTCCAGACGCTCGAGATGCTCCTCAAGCATCGTCCTGTTCTTGAAACAGGTTCCGTAAATCCGCTGAAGTGATTGCTTGTCCTTATCGCCTTTATAGAAGGCACTTGCGATCGACATCACCTTGTAGGCTTTACAATTCCCGGTTCGTCCTACGTGAGGACCGGCACAGAGATCCCAGAAATCGCCGTTTTTGAAGATCGAAATCTCCTCGCCCTCAGGAATGTCAGCGAGAAGATCGACCTTGAAAACCGACTCCACTTTCCGCTCAGCAACCGATGCGAGACGGCCACTCTTGGCGAGTGCCATTGCTTCATCACGAGTGACGACCATGCGCTCGAAGGGTGAATTTTCTTTCACGACCTTCTTCATCTCGGTCTCGATTTTTTCAAAATCATCCGGCGTGATACGGTGCTTCAGATCGACATCGTAGTAAAAGCCACCCTCGACAGGAGGACCTGCCGCAAATTGAGCATCGGGCCAAAGGCGCGAAACCGCGGTCGCGAGCACGTGGGCACAAGAGTGGCGCAAGCGTTCGAGATCCGACATTTGTTGTCGCACTTCAAGGGTCTTTCTTTCGTCAGCCATAAGAGGAGCGTGTTGAAGCATTCTCCCATGGGAAATGCAACCCTCGATGATCCCCCTAGCTCAGAGTGCGTAGAGCTTGCAATTCTTCTGCCAAGTGGCCACCTATTCCTCCATGACTACTCCATCTCTCGAAGAACGCCTCTCCTATCGAGAGCGTCCCAAGGGCATCCCCGTGATGCATCAGTGCTGGAGTGATCTTCTTTTTCTCCATTGGGAGATTGATCCCGACCTGCTTGCAGCGCGGATTCCAAAGCGTCTCAATGTCGACCTTCACGAGGGTAAGGCCTACATCGGGATCATTCCATTCTTCATGAAAAACGTGCGGCCCAAGTTTCTCCCCGCCTTCTCTAAATTGTCAAACTTCCTTGAGCTCAATATCCGCACCTACGTTTTAGATCAAGATGGAAGACCTGGCGTATGGTTCTTCTCGCTGGATTGCAACCAATCACTTGCAGTCTCAATCGCTCGTTCATTTTTCCACCTCCCCTATCATAATGCGCAAATGAAGGCTCAAGAATCCGGGTCTGGAATCACCTATCAATGCCGACGTCAGGGTGAGCTGCAGCCCGCTTCCTACGAGTATGAGAAAATAACGTCCGGAGAAATTGCCAAGCCGGGAAGCCTCGAGTTCTTTCTGTTGGAGCGCTACCTCCTCTTTTCGAGAAAACGCGACGGAGAACTCTTCTGCGGCCGGGTCCACCACGAACCCTACCAGTTCAAATCCACGAATTGCTCCCAAATGAGCAAGGCTCCTTTCGACTGGGAGCACTTCGAATTACCAGCCCCTCCCGTTTCCTCGCTAGTGAGCCCCGGAGTCGACGTCGACGTCTTTTCATTAAAAAGCATCGAGATGCAGAAAGAAAAAGAGCGGTAGAGTCACCTCTACCGCTCTTCACACCTACGATCCCAATCGCAATGGATTGTGTTATCTAACTTCAGCTAAGGCTTCTCGAAAGAAACCTCAACATCGGCTTCTCCCTTTTTCGCAGAGTTCTACGCATCTTGTCGAGCGCAATGTTCTGTAATTGACGAATTCGTTCGCGCGTGACCCCGAATTCCCGGCCTACCTCTTCCAAAGTCATGGGCGTCCCCCCCCCAATTCCGAAGCGGGCATCGATAATTTTGCTCTCCCGCTCGTCAAGAACCTCCATGAGATCGTCGAGCTGCCCATGCATATTCTTGTCAGAAAGTGCATCAAAAGGATTCACTGCGTGCTCATCACCGATAATCTCAGCGTAGCTAGAGCCGTCATCATCGCCCATAGGGGCATCAAGAGAAGCTGGCCGCTGGGATGCCCGCTTTAAAAGCGAGAGATTTTTCATCGCAATTCCAGTCTCTTCGGAGAGCTCCTCATTAGTCGGCTCACGACCATAGGCCTCGGCGAGCATACCAGTAATCCGGCGCAATTTAGCGATTTTATCGACCATATGGACCGGAAGGCGAATCGTTTTGCTCTGATTTGCCAAGGCGCGCTTGATCGCCTGCTTGATCCACCAAGCGGCGTAAGTAGAGAGCTTTCCACCCTTTTCCGGATCAAATCGCTCCACAGCTTTCATCAATCCGATGTTTCCTTCAGAAATCAGATCCTGAAGAGGAAGGCCGTAGTTGGAGTAATCTTGCGCAATTTTCACGACGAGCCGGAGATTGGCTTTGATCATGTGCTCACGTGCTTTCTTGTTGCCTTTTTTAATGCGTGCCGCCAGTTCGACCTCCTCCTTAGGCGTGAGAAGTTCGGTCTTTGAGATTTCTCTCATGTAAACCCGAAGGCTGCTGTCTGAATCGTATTTCGACATTGTTTTGGTGGGGTTGAGTGATGCTTTAAAAGCTTTGCTCTCATATAGGAGCGTTGCAGGAGCTGATTTATTCAGAATGAATGTCACTACGTTGTAATCTTTTCTTAATGCGTCATTGAGGAGATGCATGTTCCATACCGAGTTGGAAAATGGGCCGATTTCCTGCTCTCAAAAGGATCCAGATTCATGATCTCTCTTTACCAAAAAACCTTATTACATTATGTTTCAAGAGATTATAAAACATTAGAGAGAATTGCGCGTTCTCTTCTCTAATCACAAAAGCACTCACAAGACCTGTGTCATCATGTCTCATATTTTACATATGGTGACAAAAAAGGTGACAATTTGCGCCGGATATCGGCGCGATTTATTGCAGTCAAAAAGTGGTTTCATCGTCAAAATGTCGCTTTATTTCGTCGAATTGATCCTTTGTCTCGAGGACGAGACCTAAGCTTGAATCACTAATCTCCATCGCTAACATCCCATCTATCAATGACCTATCTTTCACGCGTTCTCTTTCTGACCAGCGTTACCTTTTCACTCAGCTGGCAAATCAGGGCAGATTCCTCCGCAACATGAAATCGTTCTTGGGTCTCCGCGAAATGGACAAATATCCAGAAGCATCTCGAAGCTTCTGATCTCGTTTCCTGGAGAAACAATACACGTTTCACCTCCTCAACCGATTTCGCACGGAGTGGAACAAGCGCCGGTGTCTTTAACCTCGCTGGCTCAAACCAATGGGGCGAAGCGCGCATCGAGCATCTCGATGCCGATCTCCCTGATGGTATCCCCATCACCACTGACATGTATGGGAAGGATTACTACTGTGGTGCTTGGTATCTTAGTCCGAAAACTGGCGGAATGGCCGATAACGATATCTGCCGCGCGATCTTCGCGCTGGAACGAAATCAATGGAAGTACGGAACCATCCCAGGCGACCTCCTCACAGTTGGTTCCATGCCGAAGGAAATCTGGACCCGTATTGCCGGTGGTGACCTGATCCCTTCGGTCGTTCCCAACGGAGACCCGGTCACCTTTTTAACCATCCTCTGGAGTCATCAAGATGTTAATGCGGACGCAGTTGGCGGCGAGCTCATGTATCTCGACGATGTGAGTTTGAAAATCGACGCTCCAATCATCTAGCCGTCAGGGCCACCGGTCATCACGGACATTGTCCATGATCTCGTAAACGACATCGTCACGCTCACCTACGAAGGAATTACCGATACGACTTATGCCATCAATCTTAGCGCAGGCCTCACCACGGTAGGTGATCCTTCAGGCTGGAAGAACTCAGCGATTCTGAGATCTCTGCCGAAACCACTCGAATCTATCAGGACTTTGGCGCACCAGGTTCAGGAGTGAAATTCCTCTATCGTATTCGGGTTCCTGAGTAAGCAAAAATCTTTTGAATGACAAAAGCCCGTGGTTTTGCAACCACGGGCTTTTTTATAGGCGTCTAAAAGGGATTAATGGCTCCAGTCCCAATCCCCAATCTCGCAAACCGAAGCCGTCAGGAGATCAATACAGGCCGCGATGTCCTTCTGGTGGCACATTTCGATTACCTGATGAATATTGCGAGTCGGGATGGAAATGGCTCCCGCGATGGAACCTCCCGGCGACATCCGCTGGAGCCCAGCCGTGTCCGTCCCACCGGCCTTGAGAATCTCGGGTTGCCACTTGATCTTCTCTTTCTTCGCCGTGCTCTTTAAGAACTCCACCATGCGGTAGTCGCAAATGGTGGAACTATCCATGATCTTGATCGCCGCCCCCCCGTTCAAGCTCGTGACCCGTTCCTGTGGTTGTGCTCCAGGCGTGTCGAAGGCAATTGTCGTATCCAATCCTAAACCAAAGTCTGGCTGGATCTCGAGAGCCGAAGCATGGGCCCCTCTTAGCCCAACTTCTTCTTGAACGGTGAATACGCCATAAAAGTCAAAGCTCGGCTTCCTTCGGCTCTTTTTAAGCTTTTTAAGGGCTTCTAGCAGAACAAAGACAGACGCTCTGTTATCAAGTGACTTTACGTTCACGCACTCCCCCATTTCGATCAGTTCCCGCTCGCGCGTCACTGGGTTACCAATCTCGACCAGCTTTTTCACCTCCTTTGCCGGTAGGCCAAGATCGATAAAGAAATCCTCCAACTTTGGGGCCTTGGTCCGCTCCTCCGGAGACATGATGTGGATGGGCTTCGCTCCCATGACACCCACAAGATCTTTCTTCCCATGCACAATCACCCGTTGCGCACTGAGAGTTTTGGGATCAAATCCTCCCAATGGATTAAAGCGAATGAAACCCTGGTCATCGATATGCGTCACGATAAACCCAATCTCATCCATGTGAGCCGCGGCCATGATCTTCTTCTTGTCCGACTTTCCCTTTTTAAGAGCAACGACGTTTCCCATCGCATCGATTCGCACCTCGTCAGCCAACTTTCCCTTTTTAAGTTCTGCGAGAACCAGATTACGAATCTCTTTTTCAAATCCGGGAGCTCCCGGTGCCTTACAAATCCGCTCTAATAATTGAACATTGATCGTCATAGAAAAACGCTATCCCCCTGCGGAAACTCATCCAGCGTAAAGGAAGGATCAGCGCACAAAAAAGAGCAGAGTCCGAAGACTCTGCTCTCAAAGTTGAATTTAAGTCTAACCGAGTGGCTTAGAAACCGTATGAAAGAGAAATACCACCATAGAGGTCGTCTCCTTCAGTAGAAGTAGCGCGAACACCTTCGGTGATCTCACCTGCGATGTAAATCGAACCAGTGAGGTTGTCTCCAAGCTCTCTCGAAAGAGCAGCCTTAAGACCATAGGTGACGTAGTCGTCAGCGGCTCCACCATCGATGGTGGATCCAATACTAGCAACGAGATCGAGGGTAGTACCTGCACCGACTTCATAGGACTTTCCTGCGGAAAGTTCTCCATACATATTACCGTCAGCGGCGTCGACGTCATAGTAAACAACAGCGGCAAGGCTAAGACCGCAAAGTTCGGTGCCAGCACCGAGGAAAATTTCAGAAGTATCACCGGCTCCGTCGTAGCGGATAAGGCCGAGAGACAAATCAACAGCACCGAACTCCTTGGAGACCGATCCATAAATGTCAGTTTCTTCGGAAAGTCCGTCTGCGAATTCAGCTCTCCAGACGCCAGCATTCCAGGTGGCACCGCCGCTAGCGTCCCCTGAGAAGTCAATGCCGTACTCATAGAGGCCTTCACCAGCTCCTCCCTGATTCGCACCACGGAAAACGTAGTCTGTGCTGTAGCCAACATGGAAGGAACTTTCGATCTCAGCTTGAGCAGAACCCAAGGCCAGAGCCGAACCGATTGCAAGAATAGTGGATGTCTTTTTCATGACGGGATCAGTAAATCAACGATTGTTCCAGAACGCAACGATTACTTTTGTTTATTTTTAAGATTCATAAATTAATGACCATGCCTTTGCAATAGAGCGTTACCCGCCATTTGGAACATTTTAGAGATCCTTCTTTAAATAAAAAAAAATCTGAAATCTAAAAAAGAAAAGCCGAGCCCTTTAAAGGGCTCCGACTTAAAAAATGATCTCATGAATTAGTCGAAATTGTAAGCGGTCTCACCGTGTTCAGCGGAATCAAGACCTTCATACTCGTCATCTTCACTCACACGAAGCCCCACGGTTGCCTGTGTCACTTTCACAATAATAAAAGTGGCAATTGCAGACCACGCGACCGTGATGCCCAGAGATTTCAGCTGAACGACTAACTGCTCCATACTGGAATATATCTGACCATCAGGGCCTGAGTTCAAGCCAAGACCTCCGAGACTCTCCGCACCAAAGAAGGCCACGAGGATTGTTCCCATGATACCTCCGACGCCGTGAACGGCGAAAACGTCGAGCGAGTCGTCGATCTTCATCTTGTTCTTAACAAAACCGCACATGAAGTAGCAAACGACGCCGGCGCAGGCGCCAATTGCAATCGCCCCCATGGGACCGACGTTTCCAGATGCTGGCGTGATCGTAGCAAGTCCGGCAACCATTCCAGTCGCGATACCGACGACGCCAGTTTTTCCAGTTTTAAGCCTTTCCACGATACACCAAACAAGAGCAGCGGTGGCAGCAGAAAGATGAGTCACGAGCATCGTCATTCCCGCAGCACCATTTGCTGCGAGCTGACTTCCCGCATTGAAACCAAACCAGCCGACCCAGAGAAGAGAAGCACCGATCATCACGAGACCTGGGCTGTGAGGAGGATGAAGACTTTTCGGAAACCCTTTGCGAGGCCCAATCATCTTAGCCAGCACAAGAGCAGAAACACCTGCCGTGGCGTGAACCACGATTCCTCCCGCAAGGTCGATCGCTCCCCACTGAAACATGATACCTCCCCCCCAAACCCAATAAACGGCCGGTGCATAGACGAGCACGAGCCAGAGAGCAGTGAAGACCATGATTGCGACAAACTTCATGCGCTCAACGAAGGCTCCCACAATGAGACCGGGAGTAATAATCGCGAAGGTCATTTGGAACATCACCATGACAGTCTCAGGAAATCCGCCAGCATCAGAATCAACCCCAACACCTTTTAAGAACAACTTTCCAAAACCACCCAACCATTTTCCACCCTCTTGATGATCAAAGGCCATCGTGTAGAGGCCCACGGCCCACATGACCGAGGCAAGCGCCGCGATAGCATAACAGTGCATCAAGACCGAAAGGACATTCTTGGCTCTCACCAGCCCCCCGTAGAAAAGGGCCAGGCCGGGCAAGGTCATCAGGAGCACAAGCACCGTAGCAGTTAACATCCAGGCGGTGTTTCCGCTGTCGAAGGTTGTCTTAGCTTCCTCTGCCATTAGGGAACCAGCGCTGAGCAGGAAAGTCAGCAAGATGACCCAAAGGGATTTTCGATTCGTTGTCATAGTATTTTTAGATAAAGGCACCCGTCTTTGTGCAGTGGATTGGCATGGAGCATCATTCATGCCAATCATGAATTCCGTTCATAAAGGCTGGCATAGTCCTTGCTGATTCCGCCTCGGATTCAACCTAACAGAATAAAATAATGATCCCAAAAACGAAAACTCCACTGATTTGGCTGACTGCGCCGTTCGCATTGATCGCGAATGGTTTTGCTCAGGAAGAAGCAGTTGTGGACGAAACCAAGGCCGGCTATGATGCTCTGATCGCAGGACAAGGCGACACCGCTTATGCCTTCGATTTCTTCACCACATCGATGCTATGGACGGTTATTGCCGCGGCAATGGTCTTCATCATGCACCTAGGCTTTGCCACTCTTGAGGCCGGCCTAACTCAGAAAAAGAATACCGTTAACATTCTTTTCAAAAACGTGTGGATCATCTGCATCGGTCTCCTGACCTACGCCGCGATGGGCTTCAACACTCACTATCCCGGCGACTTTAATGGTTACTTCTCCATCGGAGGCCCCATCGGAGACCTGAACGCAGAGGGTGGAGACACCTTCAGCTACGGAGGCGTGGGCCTCGCGATGACCGGATTCGGCGACTTCATCTTCCAGGCCATGTTTGCAGCTACTGCAGCCACGATTGTCTCTGGTGCCGTTGCTGAGCGGATCAAGCTCGGTTACTTCATGATCTACTCCACCATTCTCGTTGCCGTTGGATATACCGTTGCTGGTTCATGGCACTGGGGTGGTGGTTTCCTTGCAAGCCTTGAGGTGCCCTTCAAAGATTTCGCCGGATCAACTGTCGTGCACGGCTTTGGTGGAGCTGCCGCTCTTGCCGCCGTGATGATTCTCGGGCCACGTGCTGGAAAATATTCCGCAAATGGTGTGAAGCCAATCCTTGGACACAGCATGCCTCTGGCCGCAGTCGGAGTCTTCCTTCTCTTCTTCGGATGGTTTGGATTCAACGGAGGATCCGTCCTCTCTGCCGCGCCCGGACCACTTGGCCTCGTCTTTACCACAACAGCACTCGCAGCTGCTGCTGGCGGAGTTGCTTCAATCTTTACTGCAGTGATCGTCCTCAAAAAGCCTGACCTTTCGATGGCACTTAATGGACTCCTTGCCGGACTCGTTTCCATCACCGCAGGAGCCGATGTCGTTGGCCCTTGGGGCGCTGTCGCCATGGGAGCTGTCGGAGGTGTCATCGTGGTCTTCTCAATCCTCTTCTTCGACAAGATCAAGATGGACGATCCCGTCGGTGCGATTTCGGTTCACGGAGTCTGCGGAATCTGGGGCACGATCTCTCTTGTCTTCTTCACCACTGAGCCAGCTGGAACCTTCAGTATCGTCTCTCAGGTTCATCGGAGTCGTTGCAGTCTATGGATTTGCATTCGTCTTCTCACTGGTTCTCTTCCTGATCGGAAAAGCAATCTGCGGAGTTCGCGTCAGTGCTGAAGAAGAAGCTGAAGGACTTGATATCGCAGAGCACGGAGCTCCTGCATACACCGACTAATTCGAAACCATCTCTTAAACTTCCAAGACCGCAGGTTCGCCTGCGGTCTTTTTCGTTCCCCGCTAACTCATCTCAACGTCAGCCTGCTCAATCGCCCATTTTTTAAGCTGAGGATTCTTTTCCAACCTTGGATCATCCCGAAGCACTTCTTCCGCGACTTCTCTCGCTTCCCGAATGAGGCTCGTATCGGCTAGAAACTCGACAAATCGAAGTCCCCCCACACCACTTTGCTGAGTCCCCAGGATCTCGCCTGGGCCTCTAAGCCGCAAATCTTCTTCCGCGATTTCGAAACCATCGAGTGTCCTTGCGAGGATGTTCAGCTTATCCAATGCGTCACTACTTTTTCCATCTGTCACGAGCACGCAATAACTCTTGTGCTCTCCCCTGCCGATACGCCCTCTGAGCTGGTGAAGCTGGGCGAGACCGAAACGTTCCGCGTTAAAAATGACCATCACGTTGGCATTCGGGACATCCACTCCCACTTCGATCACGGTGGTGGCAACAAGGACCTCCGTCTTGGCATCCCGAAAGCGGGTCATCACGGATTCTTTTTCCTCCGAGGGCATCTTCCCGTGAAGGAGCCCAACCTCGAAGTGCTTAAAGCGCTTCTCCCACTTTGGATGCTCTGCCACGGCCGAGGCTGCCTTAATCGATTCGCTATCCTCCACGAGAGGATATACCAAATAAAGCTGACGCCCCTTTTCGAGCTGCTCTTTGAGAAATTTCGTCATCTCGGAAACCTTTGGCCTCACTCGCACCCCCGTGATAATCTTCCCCCTGCCCGCCGGAAGCTCATCGAGCACCGAGACATCGAGATCACCATAAATCGTCAGGGTTAAGGTCCGGGGAATGGGAGTCGCCGTCATCACGAGGACATCCGGCATGATCCCCCGCTGGATCAGCTTGCCTCGTTGATGAACCCCAAATTTATGTTGTTCGTCGATCACCTACGAGAGCGAGATCATCGAACTCCACTTTATCATAAAGGAGTGCATGGGTTCCGATGACGATCTGCGCATCGTGAATCTCTTCCCGCCGATCCGCCGTTGCCAGACCGATGCGCAGGCCGAGCGGTTCCAGCCATTTCGCGAAGGTCAGGTAATGTTGCTCCGCAAGAATTTGAGTCGGGGCCATCAACGCAGCCTGCGCTCCCGAGTCGACCGCCAGGAGCATGGCGCACATCGCCACAAATGTTTTACCGCTTCCGACATCCCCCTGCAAAAGGCGATTCATCGGACGCGCCACCCGAAGATCACCAACAATTTCCTTCACACTGCGCTTTTGCGCACCAGTAAGATCGAAGGGCAGTGATTCGTAAAACTCCTTGAGGAGCGTCGTCTTCTTCCCAAGCACACGCCCCGTCATTTCCTGACTACGCGCTCGCCGCCAAACCACACGGAGCTGCTGAAGAAAGAATTCTTCCTTGGCAAAGTAACGTCGTGCCGCATCCGTCTGAGAGAGCTCTCCTGGAAAGTGGACCTCCCGAAAAGCCTCCGCACGGGGATAGCTGACATCGACATTGTAAAGTGGCTCCAGCGCATCCACCGAAATACCCTGCAAGGTCGCGTACATGATTTCGCGCAATCGACGCTGGGGAATCCCACTGACATTCTTGTAAATCGGAACGATGCATTCGAGGTGAATCGAATCAAGCGCATCCTCACGCACCACTTCAAACTCGGGATGATCAATCACGACCCGTCCGGCACTTTCCTTGGGCTTCCCGTAAAGGACTACTTCGTGACCGGCCGCGATCATCTTGTGCATAAAAGGCATATTGAACCAACGACAAGTCATCCGGGAAAAGCCCCCGCCCCCGACATCTTCGATGATCGCTTCGTAAAACCCCTTCCCTCCAAATCTTTTCCGTTGAGTATCGATCACGGTTCCTCGAAGACAGACCGGAGGGCCACCCGCCTGCGCAGGGAAGGCGTCAAAGCGACGTCGATCCTCATAGCGCTTGGGAAGCCATTCCAGCAAATCGAGGGCACTAGAAAATCCCGCCGCGAGGAGGGCTTCCTGCTCACGGCCTTTCAAAAACGAAAGCTCTTCGAACGTGTTCATTCCTTCTCCTCTGAAGCCCGCACATGCTGAATACTGATCTGTAAACTCACCCGACCACGGAAGACATTCCGATCCACGGTGAAGGCGATATCCCATGGAGGATCCGGCAGCGGTTTTGCTCCGCCCCCAAAGAAAATGGCATCGCGCTCATCGATACCCTGACGCAAGAAAAGCCGAAGATGGTTATTCTTCAAACGACACGGCGGCTCAGTGAGCCAGACATTCTGCGCCATAAAAACAGGCTGGGGATTCGCACTCCCGAAGGGCTGCAGGAGATCATATTGATCAAGAAATCCGAGACTCAACTCACCCAAATCCACCTCGGTATCCATGTGCAACTTGGGACTCAAATCCACCCCTCCGCAATCTTCCGTCACATAACGACAAAAAGCCTCACGAAACGGCCCAATCGAGTCCTCCTCAATGCTCAAGCCAGCCGCCATGTGATGCCCCCCTCCGACAATGAGATGCTCGCCACATTTCTGAATCGCGTTCACCAGTGAAACCCCGGCGATACTGCGACCACTCCCTTTTCCAACGCCGTCCTCGTCGATAGAAATGACAAAGGTCGGCTTATGATACATGCGCATCAAGCGTGACGCCACGATTCCAACCACCCCCGCATGCCACTTTCGCGAACCCACCACGATCGCCGGACCGTCGGCCTCGATTTCATCGCCATTCAGCATATCCATCGCTTCCGCAAAAATCTGCTGCTCGACCGCCTGACGTGCCTTATTGAAATCATCAAGCTCCTGGGCCAAGATTTCCGCTTCTTTAGAACAATCCGTCATGAGCGTTTCCAGTGCTTTCTCCGGTTGATCCATCCGGCCTGCTGCGTTAATCCGTGGCCCCAGACGGAAGCCCACATCCGCGCTGCTCAGCTTTCCTTCCACCCCTGCAAGCGACAGCAGAGCTCTCAATCCAGGACGTGATGAGTCAGCCAACCCACGCAGCCCATGACGAACCAGCAAGCGGTTCTCATCAACAAGAGGGACGATATCAGAAATGGTTGCTATCGCTACCAGATCGAGAACCTCCTTGAGATCGAAGTCAGGAACGGGACGTGTTTTTAAGAGCGCGTGAGCCAATTTGAAAACAACACCCGCAGCACAAAGATAACTCCGCTTGTCACCCGAAGCTTTCGGATTCACCAAGGCGACACAATCAGGGCGGCCCGCCTGTCCGATCTCGTGATGATCCACCACCACGGTTTCAATCCCCCGCTCTTTCAGTCCCGCGATGGCTTCATTTGAAACAGTGCCACAATCCACCGTCACCAAGAGATCTGGCTTCCCGTTCTCTTCCAAACAGCGCGTGATGCCCGCTTCGCTGAGACCATAGCCCTCACTACTGCGATGAGGAATAAAGGCATCGGGATTGAGGCCATAGGCCGAAAGCACCAGACTCATTACCGAAATGGAACTCACTCCATCGACGTCGTAGTCGCCATAGATGCAGACCTTCTCTCCTCGATCAACCGCTTCAAGAATCCGCACCACCGCGAGATCCATCTCCGCGATCTCGAAAGGATCTGAAAGTTCCGCCAGCTTCGGCTTGAGAAACTTGCTCACCTTTTCTCGCAAAATTCCGCGTTGAGCCATCAGCTTCGCAAGAATACGAGGCATTCCTTCCGTTAGAAGATCCTCCCAACCATCAGGGACCTCGCGGAGAATCCACTCCACGGCTGTATTTTCCTGACTCACAGGTTCACAAAGTTTGCTAAATGAGAACGGCCTAAGACCGAACAAGCCGCTTTAGAAGCAGAGGAGTGGCGATCGTGAACTATTAGTAAGCAGAGCTTCTCCCGGCCTGAGCAGGAGCAACTTTGAAGTGGTTGAAGAATTCATGCTGTCAACATGACAGCCGTCTGGGAAGGCGGCAAGAGAAAGAGATCTTTCTCTGACATAAGCCGCGAAATCCCCTTCAAATGCAGCATCGACCGTTTCGCTTCGCGATCCAAATTCCCGGCCCAGTTCTTGGAACTCAGTCCCCGCCGTTCATAAGCTGCCGACCCGTAAAAAGAGAACTTACAATCCTTCAGGAAGAGAATAAAGAAGGCCCCATTCGCCTCTCCGGTTTTCTCATATTTGAGGTTGCCAAACGCCGTTCGTGCCGGAAGCCCCTTTCCCATTGCCTGCTCCACCGCATCCATGCCGTGGTAGGTCTCTCCATTGGAACTCTCGACCAGCAAGACCGTCCAGTTTGGCGCATTCGCCGAAATCCCTTTCTCCAGCCCCACCAGCTGTCCCTGCGAAACTCCAATGTTTCCCTCTAAATAGAGATGCTGACTGAGGTCCATTCCTCAACAACGCTCATCCCGCTCTTGAGCTTCATCGGAGAATCTCCTGCCCACGCGCCCCATGTCAGAAGCCGCGAAACCACGAATCCCCTGACCCAAGCGCTTACCACGACACCTTCACCTCTTGGAGATGGCCGCCCCGGTCATCGTATTTCACGAGCCCGTGCTTCTGACCGTATTCGAAAACTTCCTTGGTCACCTTCACGTCGTAGCAGCAATACTCCGCAATCTTCATCATCGGCTCAATCTTCTTTGTCTTCTTATATTCCTGCCACCACTTCAGGGCATCAAGCCCATCCGCCGTTTTCGATTCCCCAAGAGTGGCCTTGGCCGCCGAGTCGAGCTTGAGACGGAAGCCCAGCGTCTCCTCCAGCTTGAGCATCATGTCGCAGTTCAACGTCTGCACCGGAAGATCGTAAATGGTGTAGCCCTGAAGGACGGGATAATCGAATTGGATATGGTTCCAGCCGACAACGAGATCCGCCTTCACCAGTTGTTCGATGAGATCTTCCACCTGGTCTTCACCATAAATGTGATACCGACCCGTTTCCGTCGAGTAGGTCACCCCCACCGACATCCCCATTTTATCCTTATGCGCTGCCCCACCGACATCGCCAAAGCTGCGCTGCGTCTCGAGATCAAAGTAAACCGTTCCTGCCACAGCTCTATTCCTAGAGGAAGCCTTCCCCTCCGGCAAGTCATGAAGCTTGCTTGTATTCTTCGAGCGTTTTCTGAATCTCAGGCCAAACTTGCGGCCCTAGCTCGGGCCAGAGAATCCACGCATTCAAGACGAAGATGCCTGCCATCACCGCAAAATAAAACACCAGTCTCGCTGCCGATAGCGGAGCTGCGGGAACCCGAAATCCCATCACGAGATCCCATAAGGGCGCGCCCCTCTTTTTCACCATCCACAGGGCCACCAGATGCCCAATCAAAAGGAGAATGGGCATCCTCATGCCTACGCCAAGCACCCAGACCCGCATCGAGCGCATTATTGCCGCCCCCAACGAAAGAAGATTCCCCTCTTGATCTTCGACTCGAAGCCGCAGGACCCATTTTCCGGGGGTCAGCCCAAAAAGATGCAGCAAAATCCCCTCAAAAATAATGGCTGGCAAAAAATGGGCGGCGAAGACCCAAGCCGTGATCTGCTCACTCGGATCGGGCATCATTTTCATCCCGCCCAGACGAAAGACGAACAAGATCAAGCAGGAATAAAGCGCCAGATCGAGCCAGCGTGCCCCCAGTCGACGCCACAGAATTTCCCAATCGGTCTTCACCGGCAAGGGTGGCGGCACCGGAATTTCTTCCACCTTCTCCTCAAACTCCGCTTCGAAAAAGTGAACCTCCTTAGCAGGCATCCACCTCTCCGCTCCTTCATACCACATCTGAACATCTTCGGAGAGTTCATCCCTGCGAATCCGTTCACGAATCTCGTAGTCCTCGTATGGACCCCGTTTTTCTCCATCCTCAATCAGCCAGATTTCCATTCAATTTAAAGATTACGGAGTGATTTTGCAGGATCGCGGAAGGCCGCCATGAGAGCGGGAACAAGCGCGGCAATGAGACAGAGAATCACCGCGACAACGCAGATCACTCCAAGGTGCTCCGGAATAATGCGGGCCGGAAGCTCGTCCATCCCATGGAACCCAGCCGGGAAGGCATCGATCCCTATCCCTCTGAGTAGAGTTAAAATTCCCTGACGGTATTCGAGCGCCAACAAACCAAGTCCCAAACCCAGCAGCGATCCCGCGATGCCCACGATCACACCTTGGTAGAGGAAAACGCGTACAATCTGCGAAGGCCGCGCACCGAGCGCTTTCATCACGCCGATCTCCTGACGCTTCTGCACTGTCACGGTGTACATCACCGCTGTGATGCTGAAGGCCGAGAGGAGCGTGATAAAGGAGAGCGCAAAGCTCATCATCACCTTTTCCGTTTTGACCAACTGAAATTGCTGCTCGTGAGTCTTCATCCAACTGCGCACGAGCCAATCCTCGCCCAGCTTCTTCTGCAGCACTTCCGCGACCACTTCCGCATGGAAGGGGGCTTCCACCCGGATTCCGATCGCTTCGACTGCTTCTTGCAAACCTTTAAGCTGCTGACCGATCGCCAGTGGCACAAAGGCTCCTGGTCCCTGCGAGCGCTTGGTATCCCGATAGACACCAATGACCGTCACTTCCACAGGAGTGACAAATTCCTCAATATTCGCGAAGGCCTGTAAGTCCGCTTCCTTCAGATCAATATCCCTCAGATCCCCGAGCATATTTCTAACAACCTGCTGGGTTCCGGCGGCAAAATACTCCCTACCCGAATCATCTTTCCGCAAGGGCTTATTGAGCACAGCAAAGAGAATCCCATCGATAATCTCAGACTCACCAGCGCGCATCGGCTTACCTCTTGTTCCTTCTTCCAGCAGAATAAGGTCTTGGATCATGCGGAAGGCCTCCGTCAGCTTTCCTCCCTCCACCACTTCTTCCTCACCAGATTTGCTAAACATCGTTTCAACCGCTTCTGCAAACGGCCCCAAGCGATCTTCGTAAAGAATCCAGGCGCGCTCTTGCTGCTTGATGCGGTATACTTCCATCACCGCATCAAGATTCTTGGACGCCAGAAAATTAAGCTTATCGCCGACCTGTAAACTCAGAGCCTCGGCAAGCTGACGTGAGATCACAGCTCGGTCATCCAGCCCCATATCAGCACTACTCGTCGGGTGCGCTTCCAGATCAAGTTGTTCTTCAAGCGCCTCGATCTGTGCTTCGTTCTCAGAATTGATCGCCCGAAAAACCACCGGCTTCTGCCAGCCTTTCGCATCCAGTAGCACATATCCCTCGATGAGCGCGTACGCCCCAATTACGCCCTCTTCCTCAGCGAGACTTTTTTCCGTCGGCTCCCAATCCAAAATCCCCGCACCATAGGCCGACTCCAACCGAACGTGCGGAGCATAGCCCAGCAGAATCTCCTTAAGGTTCCGCTCAAAACCCGCATGGACTGAAAGCACCACGATTAGAACCATTACCCCTGCAGCCACGCCGAGAAGCGAGATCAAGGTAATGATCGAAACAAATGTCCGAAGCGGATTAAGATACCGCAGAGCGAGGGTCCAACTGAAAGATTTCAACACCGGAAGATTCCCCCGCTTGGGTGAAATGACAAACCCAATCTCCTCGGAGCGTCAAGAGAGCTAAAATTCCGATGGAATTTGCCGTATCACGAGAATAGCCTTCGCTGTGATCAAATTTCTCCACACCCGTGTCCGTGTCGCCGATCCTGCAGCTTCTATCGAGTTCTACCAGAAGCTCGGATTCGAACTCGGCGATCAGAAAACCTCCCCCCAAGGAAATCAGCTCGCCTTTCTCCACCTCCCCGGAAATGAACATTTTCTCGAACTCACCCACTCTCCCGACTACAAAGTCGAGGTTCCCGAAGATCTGATGCACACCGCCGTAGGCGTCGAAGACATCATTGCCTACTGTGATACGCTTGAAAATAGCGGTATTGAAATCTGGCCCGGCGGCTGGCGCGAAAAATTCTCCACCGGCGAGCGCAAAATGGCTTTCGTGACTGATCCCGACGGCTACGAGGTCGAAATCCTCGAAAAGTAGCCCCGTTTAATAAAATTCACCTCATTTGGATTTGTTTAGAGTTTCTCCAGCTAGAATCTAAGATCCCCCCAAATGCACCTTCTCATCGATAACTCGAATACGCGCACCAAGATCGCTCTCGCTAAGGGTGCATCCATCTCGGAGTGGCGCGCCGTCATTCCAACACCCGAATTATCGCCTGAAACCCTTACTAGTGCTCTTGCGGGAGTAACATTCGATAAAGTCTCCGTCTGCTCCGTCGTCCCAAAAGCCGCTGAAATGATGGAGACCTATTTCGAGGTCCCCCTGCACCAAATTTCCCACCAGTCGATCCTCCCGATCAAGATCAACTACCCTCGCCCGGAACAAATCGGGGCAGACCGCCTCGCCAATACTGTGGCCGCCGTTTCCAAATATGGTGCCCCCGCCATCGTGATCGATTTCGGCACCGCAGTGACCTTCGATGTCGCCAGCGCAGAAGGCGCTTACCTTGGCGGTGCGATTGCACCAGGCACCGCTTCTCTGCGAGATTACCTCCACCGCCAAACAGCTCTCCTCCCTTCTATTCAACTCACCGAACCCACCAACGCGATTGGAAAAAGCACTGAAGACGCGATGCAAATAGGCGCAGTGATCGGCTATCGCGGCCTCATTCGCGAAATTTTAAAAGAAATTCGTAAGGAACTAGGCGGCAACCCGGCAATCATTGCCACGGGAGGCGATGCCGCCCTCATTGCTAGTGGCCTCAATGAAATCAGGATCATCGCATCCGACCTCACCCTAGAAGGAATTCGTCAGATTGGTGTAACAAATCACAAAAATTGAATTTCTGACGTGGCACGAAGTCTTAGCCTAGTCTAGCCTCGATCCCGAATGAGTGACACCCCTCTCGCGATTGGAATAGACTTTGGCGGAACCACAGTGAAAGCTGGAGTTTTGTATCGCAGTAATGTCA
This sequence comes from Akkermansiaceae bacterium, assembly GCA_905182405.1. Classification (GTDB taxonomy): domain Bacteria; phylum Verrucomicrobiota; class Verrucomicrobiia; order Verrucomicrobiales; family Akkermansiaceae; genus SW10. Next base: position 991,766 of record CAJJBQ010000002.1, read on the forward strand.
TCAGTAATGCCAAACCGATTGAAACCCAAAATTTCCAAGGAGCAGACGCACTCGTCCAGGAGATCGCACGGGTCATTGGAGAGCTCCAGAAACTTCATCCAAATGTCGCAGCTATCGGCGTCGGAGTCCCAGGGTTTGTAGATTTTAAAACAGGCCTCGTCCACAATGTCACCAATGTTGAAGGCTGGGTCCGCTACCCCTTAAAGCGGCGTCTTGAAGCACTCACTAAACTTCCGGTCACTGCCGAAAACGACGCCAACTGCATGGCTTATGCCGAGTGGAAACGCGGTTCGGGACGCGGTGTGAAAAACCTTGTTGCCCTGACCCTCGGAACCGGAGTCGGTGGTGGATTCGTGGTAAACGGCCAAATGGTCCGCGGCGCAAAATCACTCGCCGGCGAACTCGGACAAGCTTCAATCGATTACCAAGGCAGAACCGGAACCTACGGTAACCGAGGCGCCCTTGAGAAATATATCGGAAATGTGCAGATCGCCGAAACTGCTGTAGAGGCCTACGCTGCTGCGGGAGAAACGAAAACTTTGGAGGAATGCTCTCCCGCACATCTTGCCAAGCGCGCAATCCGCCACGACCTCATCGCCCAGCAAGTTTGGAACGGAGTCGCTGAAAAACTCGCCTGTGCCTTGATGAACTGCTGCTGGCTCCTTAATCCTGAGGCCATTATCATCGGCGGCGGCGTCGCACGGGCCGGAACCGTCCTTTTCGTCCCTTTGGAGCAGGCCCTTCAGCGCCAACTCAGTACGCCCTTCAAAGAAAGCCTGCGCATCCTCCCGGCCCGCTTTGGAAATGAAGCGGGCATCATCGGTGCTGCGACCCTCGCTCTCGAAGAAGCAGGATACAACGTCGACGACTAATTCGACTTAAAGGTCCAACTCGACCCAACTGCGGCAACCGCCGTATTTCTTGGCGTATTTAAAGGTGATTGGCTCCGGAAGCTTCTCCACTTCCACGTAGGCTAGGTGGATACTTCCCGAAGCCATTCCCTTTCCTTCCCAGAAGAAACGATCTCGAATCGTTTGCTCGGTCCAAATGTGCTGATCGCTCAACTTAGCGACTTCCTCCCAATGCGTCAGCGTCACCGCCTTGCTCACCGTTACCTTGGTGGCGATCACAACCTCTTCATCAATCTCCCACTCGGGTTGGGCCACCACGTCAGGCACGGTGACAAAATCTCCCTGAGCATGAAAGCGCGTGGGAAACAGAACGAACTCCTCATGGGCAAAGGAAAATCCCGCGCGCCCCTCATGAATCCCACCCTTTCTTAGGATGATCTTCTGACGACCAGACTCCAGAACCTTACAGACAACATCCCATTCTTTGAAAGCAATCACTTGGCGACCAAATCCTAAATTCTAGATTTTGAAACTCTAAACAAACTTAAATCACTCATCGCAGAGAATGGGTTTCCTAATTTATCAAAACTCTTCGCCCCAAATCCCCCTTCCCCAGTCGATCCCTCCTAATCCGTATCCATCTGTGGTTAAACCTTCCCCGCATCGCCCCCATTCGCGCTTTGGATTTGTTTAGAGTTTCAAATTTTCGGATTTAGAGTTTCACTATCTAACCGTGACGACGACTTCCTTCCTACCCCTGGGCGACTTCCCCCTTAAAGCGGGAAGCTCTCTCCCCGGCGCCCAGCTTGCCTATGCCACCTGGGGCACCCTAAATGAGGAAAAGTCGAACGCCATTCTCCTCTTCCACGCCCTCTCCGGCACTCACCATGCCAGCGGCACCCATCCGGTGCCACCCGAGGGCTGCGAACTTTGGACAGATGAACTGCACGGCGGTTGGTGGAACGAAATGGTAGGACCGGGAAAAGCCGTCGACACCGATCGCTTCTTCGTCATCTGCAGCAATTACCTCGGCGGATGTTATGGCTCGACCGGGCCTGCGTCGATCAATCCGGAAACAGGAAAACCCTTCGGCTCCACCTTTCCGCATCTCAATGCTTCGGATCTCGTCGATGCCAACCTCCCGCTTCTCGATCACTTCGGCATTGAAAAACTTCACACCGTGATGGGCCCTTCCGTGGGGGGCTTGCTCACCCTCACCTTTGCTACGCGTCATCCCGGGCGCACCAAAAACGTCATCCCCATCGCCTCCGGTTTCAAGACCACCGTCCTGAATCGCCTAATCCTTTTCGAGCAGATCCTCGCTATCGAAAACGATCAGTATTTCAATGGCGGCGATTACTACGAAAACGGAAATCCCAGGATCGGTCTGGCCCTCGCCCGGATGATCTCGCACAAGACTTTTGTTCATCTCGACACCTTCGAGAAGCGCGCGCGCCAAAAGGTGGTGCACGAAGAAGAGATGCTCTCGTGGTTCCAGGTCCGCGATACCTTTCAAAGCTACATGCTTCATCAGGGCAAAAAGTTCACCGAGCGTTTCGATGCGAACACTTATCTGCGAATCATCGACTTGTGGTCTCGCTACAATGCAGTCACCGAAGGTGAGGCCGAATCTCCCCTTGAATTATTCTCTCGCTGCCGGAAAGCCGGACACAAGTTTCTCGTCTTCTCGATCGATTCCGACTTTTGCTTCTATCCCGAAGAACAGGCAGAAACGGTCACTCATTTAGAAAAAGCCGGAGTCTCGACCATCCACATCACGGTGCACTCCGTAAAAGGCCACGACTCTTTTCTGTTAGAACCCGAACTCTACACGCCGCACATTAGAGAAATCCTAGCTTAAACCGATCTTGGAAGCGAGGCCGCTGCGATCGCCTGCCCATGTCGCTTCATCGTCTCATCCGGCGTGACAAAGGTAATTCGCTCGTGCAGCTCAGGATAATGAGACGCCATTGTAGCGGTCGCATTGTCCAAAATAACTTGCCCACCTTCACCCGAAGTCACGCGGCCCAGAATGAGCAGATTATCGATCTCGTAAAAGCGCGCGTAATGCTTGATCGCATGCCCTAGATCGCTGCCAATATCCGAAAATATTTTGGCCCCTTTTGAGTCACCCAGCTTTATCAACTTTTGCACTTCAATCAGTTGCTCCGGAAAAGGCATCGCTCCATAATCCAGTCCTAGATTCTTGGCATGACGCGCCACCGCTTGCTGGGAAAAATACTGCACTCCACAACCCCGGTGGCCTGACCACTCATCGATCGCGGCCTCGGGATGATCATCGATCGGCGCAAAGGCCAACTCATTGATCCCCGGAGTTAACTCCCCCTGAGGATCGCAATAACCGACCGCCATCGAAGTCCCCATCGCAATACCAAGAACCGAGTGAATATCAAAGTTCATCGCCGCTGCAAGCGCCGTGACATCACCATCATTGATCACATCAAAGGGAACTCCGCCCCATTCTTCCTTGAGCTTGAGAAACATCGGGCGCACCTCATTCTCATAAATCGCTTCATCGGTCACCCCCCGGAAAAGGGAAGCAACCCGGACCGTATTGTTAAAATAGTTTCCCGCTGCCGATCCTCCGATGGCATCCACCCGCGGAAGATGCTCCGCCGCCCGCTTCAACGAATGGCGAATTCCTTCCAAGTGGTAGCTGGGATCGGATTGAAAATAAGGATCCCAAGGAACCTCTTCCGAAAAGACCACTTCGCCATCGATCACCGCAGCCGTTTTGCGATCCGACCCCCCTAGATCAAAACCGATACGGCATCCATCCAAGTGCCTCCCAAGAGGATTCGCTTCCGATTTTGGCTCTGGCAAAGAGTCAGCACTTTCGTGATGAATAAAGCTCAAGGGCTCGCCACAAAGTTTCAACCCCATGAAGTCAGCATCGAAATTGCGCGCGCCAGTCGACGAGTAAACCGATGACAGATGACTGATCAAATCCACATCCGCATGGAGATGAACCCGTGATCCTCCCTTTATCCAAAAGAGAGTCTTCAACGTCCGTGAGACATACTTTTCATTCTCAGTCCGCATCGCCCCCTCGTGAGGGAACAGATGAAAAAAATAATGAAAGCAAGTACCGTCCTCTCGTGCGAGAGCGATCGTAGCACGCTTGCCATTGGGGTGAGACTTTGCCCGAGTTTCAAATTCGAAATCCCAGAGGTGTGCTGCTATCAATTCACTCATTTTTCATTGGAGGAACCCAGTATTTCCTGTGGCAGTTTCTACGTCAGTCTAACAAATCGCAAAAGAGTTATTTGGGGGAATTTTTGCATTTTTTAATTTAAGGACGCCTCCGAAAACTTTGTTTTTGAGCGGGGAGCTGAATGTCGAAATTTTTGGAAGACGAGGACCTTAAACATGAAGATGGGATCGAATGGCGGGTGCCAATCCTTGGTGGCGTATCCGGCGACTTCTTCGAGCACGGGCCGGAAGCGCTCCCAGTCAATGAGATCGCGCAACTTCAGGATGCCGACTTCTCGCTGAGAGACCTTCTTCTGATGAGCGAGGCCCGCAAAGAGATTCCCACCGCCATCGAGCTTGCGATACTTCTTCACGCAAAAGACTCGCAAGCCTGAAACGATCAGGGAATCTTAAATGATGCTGAGGTTACTGGAGGTGCCCTCAAGCCATTGACGCTAAATCTTCCTCGATCGCCTCAAGGACATCTTCCTCCGGCTTGAAATCCGCTGCGTGGTATGAACTCCTCACCAAGGGACCACTCGCCACGTGGCGAAATCCCTTCGCCAAGGCGATCTCTTTCCATTCCGCAAACTTCTCCGGCGTGACATATTCCACCACCGGAAGGTGGGCCACCGTAGGACGAAGATATTGACCAAGGGTCAAAACGGTCACATCCGAGGCACGGAGATCGTCCATTGCCTTTTCAATCTCCTCTGGCCGTTCTCCAAGCCCCAGCATGATACCAGATTTCGTGGCCACTTTTCCTCTAGCCAATTCCTTGGCCTTCTTAAGAACCGAAAGCGAACGATCGTATTTCGCCCGGCTTCTCACAAGTGGAGTCAGCCGCTCGACCGTCTCCAAGTTGTGATTAAAAATGTGGGGACGAGCCTGCATCACCAAACCAAGAGCCCAATCCTTATCATTAAAGTCAGGCACGAGAACTTCGATAATAATTCCGGGGTTCGTTTCCCGGACCGCCTTGATCGTCTCCTGAAAGTGCTCCGCGCCTCCATCATCGAGGTCATCACGCGCCACCGCTGTGATCACAACATGCTTGAGACTCATCCGCTTCGTCGCTTCAGCGACGCGTTGCGGTTCATCGGCTTCGAGAGCATCAGGCTTCGCAGTCTTCACGGCACAAAAACCACAAGCGCGGGTGCACTTTTCGCCAGCAATCATAAAGGTCGCCGTCCCCTGTCCCCAGCATTCCCAACGGTTAGGGCATTGAGCCTCTTCGCAAACCGTCACCAGGCTAAGATCTTGGATCATCGATTTCGTATCCCAGAATACCGGATTGTTCGGCAGACGTACCTTAATCCAATCGGGTTTCTTATCGAGATGAAGGGACGCATCCATTTTCATCCGAGGCCCAAAATTTCTTCCAGAAGATCCGCATCCACTCACAGCGGCAACCTAGCGTCGGAATCCAAAGAGGCAATCTCTGAGTGAAGATCCTGTCATACTGTGTCGCGGTAGGCAGTCAGTTTACAAGCACCTCATTTTCCTAGAGTTGGAAAAAATTCTTTCCACTTTTGAAGGAGGCCTACGATCATCCCACCTCCGAAAAAAAAGCCCAGAGGAAAGGCCAAAAAACCATCGAGAGCCTAAATAATCATCGCTCCCCAAAAAACAGCCTTCCTGCGCTCCCCTTCCCGAAAAAAGACATAACAGAGCTTCACGTAGCCGAAGAGCCCCAGAATTCCCAGAATTGCAAAAGCATATCCCACGATCGTAATCCTTTCGTAGTATGCTGATGAGTGCATTTCCAATTCTCCATTATCAAGCCCTGGGTTCCTAGCAATCGCCATTGCCGCCCAAATCTCAATCTTACGTCGATAGACTTCCTTCCCCACTCGCCTCCGCAGGACAGCGGTTGGTCCTGAGAAAAGAAGATGAAAAAGCTCATCCTCTGACTGGAGCGCTTGATGAACCCCTTCGCGTGTGAGTTGATTCTCGGTTGCTTCGCCCTTTTCAATAAGATCCAAAGCGAGCACCTCGCGAGCGGCAACCTCTTCCTGTATCGCTAAAACCTTACCTAGGCCCTCGACGAACCAATCAGTAGCTTTTTTCCCTAAAAATTACACCATCTGAGAATTAGGTAGGAGCTTCACGGGTTTCGAACTTATCTTCAGAGCTTCGGAAAAAGAAACCCGGTTGGCAAAGCGGTGCTTCATCGCATTTGCGAAAACCGCCTGATCGGTCCGCAGCTCCCAGTCTCCAATTTTTTTGCCGGGAGGCTGCCATGCGCACTATGATCCTAGGTTGATTTCCATTTAAAAATGGGCGCTTGGGCTGCTGCAAAGTCTCCCGTAAACGAGAGCAAGTCCGAAAAACCTTCCAATGCTTTGATGGCTGAAGAGATGCGCGCAGCGTCTTTATGCCGGGCTAGATCCGCAAATTTGAGGCGAAGCAACCTTTCGACCGTCTTACCAACTTCGATAAAGCTCCATGCAATACCCCTCGGGAAGAAAGGCTCACGAGCAACCGGAGACATCGAATATCATTCTATGATATTACTGAGCTGTTTCGCTCTTTCCGCATAATGTTCACCTTCGCCCTATTACTGGCTGTTCTTGCCTAAGTGGGACGCCCTAGAACTCGAGATTTCTCTCGACCGATTAGCTCACGAAAAACAAGAGCACCTTAAACTATTTAAAGAAATCGTTTTACCAGCCCACTTTTCTGCTGGCGAAAAAGTGTAACCTTTTTTAAGTTTTTACTTCCATAATAAGATCAGACTAGTCTAGTCTTATTTTATGAAGCAAGTCGGACTCTACGAAGCCAAATCAAAGCTCTCTGCCCTCGTCTCTGTCCTGATCGAATCAGGTGATCCAGTTTCACTCACAAAGCACGGCCGGGTCGTCGCCGAAATCCGACTCCCCTCGGTGGGCTCTCCTTCCCGCGGCGGCCTTAGCGCCGAAAACTTCTTCATCTCTCCTGAGTTCGATCACCCCACTAAGAAACCCCTTTCCCCACCCAGTCCTCCTCGAGTCAACCCACCCGAGGCTCCTGAACCTCCCCGTAAATGATCGAACAGCTCCTAGACACCCGGGTGCTTCTTCTTTTCCTCCAAAATGATCCAGCCCTTCCCGATCCGCTTGCCAAGCGGATCGAGTCGCCTCAAAACCGCTCGCTAGTTTCCCTCGCCAGCCTTTGGGAACTCACGCAAAAACAGGCCTCGGGACTACTTAAATTCGAAGCCGCCCAACGACCCGATTTCCCGGACCTTCTCATCGAAGAAGGTTTCGAGATGCTCCCCATCGAGTGGCGCACGATGCGCCGCGCCGCCGGACTACCGAGTCATCACAGCGATCCAACCGACCGCATTCTCGTCGCCGAAGCGATCACCCGAAATATCCCCATCCTCTCTCTCGACGAAACATTTGATCTCTACAAGATCCCAAGAATCAGCGGTTAACTCGCCAAACAGAAGCATCTTGGATAAAAGACCCAATCTCTGACCACCAAAAAAGCGACCTCGTTTCCAAGATCGCCTTTAATAATTGATTTGAAGGAAACTTAAATGAGGCCCGCTTTTTTAAGAGTCGCGTAAGCACCATTCTTATTGATGGTCTTAATCCCCTTCGCTGACACCTTAATCTTTACAAACTTACTGAGTTCAGGAACCCAGACGCGCTTACTTTGAAGATTCGGAGAAACTTTACGCTTCACCGTCTTAGTGACGTGACGGCCAATGCCGCCTTTTTTCTTGGCCAAACCAGAACGGTGGATTTTACGACCAACACGAACCTTTGAACCTCTAATACTACAAACTCTAGCCATAAAACAAAATTGTTGTGGGCCGGGAGAAATAGGGAAATCGGCCTTCGGGTCAAGCCGTTTCTTATGTTTTATCAAGAGTTTCTCCTATTTCTCACTCAACACTGGCAGGAATCATCTCCGTATGATGAGCTTCGACATGGCTCAACCATCCGTCATCGATTACCTCAAGCAACTCCAACAACAAGGCGTCAGCCATGTGGAGATCGATGATGAGGCACGTGAAATCCTCAGAGAATTCTATCGTCGCGGCGCCGCCAGCCCCAAGGCAAGAAAGAGCACACCTTCCTCAGCACCCGCTCCCTCAGCACCCGCTCCCTCAGCATCCGTAACTCCCCCTACGGAAACCAAGATCAGCATCAACGGACACTCAGCAGCTGAAAAAATCGATTCCCTTAAAGAACAGTGCCTCACTTGGGTCCCCACCAAAGCCCTTGGAACACTACGAGACAAAATGGTCTTCTCCACCGGTAATCCGGAGGCCGATCTCATGCTCATTGGAGAAGCTCCTGGTTACCACGAGGAAAAAAAACAAGAGCCCTTCGTGGGACCAGCCGGCGAAAAGCTCAACCAAATCGTCAAGGCCATGGGCCTTTCACGAGATGAAATCTACATTTCCAACGTCTGCAAATTTCGACCAGCCACCAAAAATCAAACAATGGGAAGCCGTAAGCCCTCCCCTGATGAAATGGCAGCGAATCTCCCTTTCCTGCGGGCGGAAATCGACGTGGTGAAGCCGAAGGTCATCATCGCCCTCGGAGGAACAGCTATCGAAGGTCTTTTGGAGGAATCCAAACCAGTCAGCCAGCTCCGCAACGCCTGGCATCAGTTCCAGGGCATCCCACTGCGCGTAACCTACCACCCCTCCTATCTTCTCCGCCAATCCGAAGGCACCAGTGAGAAACGCATGGTCTGGGAAGACATGCTCGCCGCCATGGAAAAATTGGGACTCCCCGTTAGCGAAAAACAACGCAGATATTTCCTTCCGAAAGAATAGCGTCACCTCAAGCTGACTCGCGCGAATTCTTCAGCAAGCTTATCGGCGGCCGGCTCCACTTTAACCGACGCCATTAATTTTATTCGATTAATTCGGTGCATTCGACCAAAACGGTGTTTCCATATCGCCCATGAGCGAAACGCACCCTTTTCTGGCCGACGACTTTAAGATTCGTTGGTCCGCCCTCACGCCCGATCACATCGAAGCTGACGTCACCCAGGCGATTGAAACCAGCAGGACAAACATCGAAAAGATCAAGTCGCAGGACCACGGAAATTTCTCCTACGAAAGCACCTTTGGCGCTCTCGAGTCGGCCACTGAAGATCTCGATCGCAGTTGGGGACGGGTCAATCACCTTGATTCGGTCGCCAATTCCGACGCGCTCCGGGAAGCTCTCAACAAGATGCTTCCACCGGTCTCGAAATTTTCCTCCTCGATCTCGCTCGATGATCAGCTCTGGGCTGTTCTCAAAGCCTACGAGAGCTCAGATCTCTCCTCTCTTTCTGAAATCAAGAAGCGCTTCATCGAAGAAACTTGTGCCGACTTCCGCTCCTCTGGAGCCGATCTCGATCCCGAAGCGAAAAAGCGGATGGGGGAAATCAATGCCGAGCTTGCTAAAGTGACTCAAAAATTTGGCGAAAACGTCCTCGATTCTACCAAAGCATGGGAACTTTACCTCGACGATGAATTCCGCCTCGCCGGACTCCCTGATTCAGCAAAAACTGCAGCCGCTGAGGATGCCAAGTCGAAAAAAAAAGAAGGCCAGTGGCGCTTCAGCATGCAGCACCCTTCCATGATGCCCGTGATGCAACACGCGGACGACGAAGCTCTCCGTAAAGAGATGTGGGAAGGCTCCTGCACCATCGGACACGGTGGGGATCATGAAAACGGCGACCTCGTTTGGGAGATCCTTCGACTTCGTGATGAAAAAGCCAAGCTTCTAGGCTTCGACAGCTTCGCCGACCTAATTCTCGAACGACGCATGGCCCAGAGCGGCGCGAAGGCCCTCAAGTTCACCGAAGACTTCCACGAGCAAATCCTCTCTCGTTTCCATCAGGACATCGAGGAACTTCAGACATACAAAGCCGAGAAAACAAACAAAGAAAAAGGACCTCTCGAGCCCTGGGAAACCACTTACTGGGCTGAGAAGCGCCGGAAGGAGCTCTTTGATTTCGACGACGAAGCCCTACGCCCTTACTTCCCCGTCGAGCAGGTGATGGAAGGGCTCTTTTCCCTAACCTCCCGCCTTTTCGGCATCCGTATTTCCGACTCCGCAGCAGAAGCCTGGGACGACGACGTCACTTTCTACGAGATTCATGACACTCAAAGCGACGAGCATCTTGGCTCCTTCTACGCCGACTGGCACCCACGCGACTCCAAGCGCAGCGGAGCTTGGATGAACTATCTCAAAACCGGTCTCCCCTCTCCCCGCACTCCGCATCTTGGATTGATCTGTGGGAACATGACCAAGCCCACCGGCGACAAACCGGCCCTCCTCACCCATCGCGAAGTAGAGACCGTATTTCACGAGTTTGGGCACTTGCTACATCACTTGCTTTCCGACGTCGAAATCAAGTCACTCGCTGGAGTAAATGTGCCTTGGGATTTCGTCGAACTCCCGTCACAAATCATGGAGAACTTCTGCTGGGATCGGGGATCACTCGACTTCTTCGCGAAGCACTACGAAACAGGCGAAACCATCCCTGATGAACTTTTCGACAAAATGGTGGCGGCCCGAAATTACATGTCGGCCTCCGGCTTCATGCGTCAACTCTCCGTTGGAAAGCTAGATCTCGAACTGCACGCTCACTATTCGAAATACGAGGGCCGTGATCTCGACGGTGTCGATCGAGAAATCCTTGCCAGTTACAAGACGCCCCTCGCGACGCCAAACCCCACAATGGCGCGTGCCTTAAATCATCTCTTTTCTGATCCCTTGGGTTACGCCGCCGGCTACTATTCCTACAAATGGGCCGAGGTCCTCGATGCCGATGCCTTCACCCGCTTCCGCAAGGAAGGCGTCTTAAACTCCGAAACAGGCCATTCCTTCCGGAAGGAAATCCTTTCAAAAGGAAACTCCCGTCCCGTCGAAGAATCTTATCACGCCTTCATGGGACGTGAACCGGACCAAGCGGCACTGCTGGAGCGAAGCGGCCTCTAACCGCGGCCGTGACCTCCGGTCACATCCCTACTTACCCAACACTGCAGGCACACTCGTGATTCCGTAGCGATCCACCGAACTGACTGCGACAGCATCGGGAGTTCCGCCAAGCTTTACTGATGAACCGTATGAGACCGCCGAAAGAACCCAGCGCTTCCCATACCGGGCCTGCACCGCATATTTGGCACATCCTCGGACCCGACTCCAAGAAACGGTAACACCACCTCCACCTGCAGCCACCCGCACGGCTGGAGCGGAAGGCACAACCTTGCTCACCCAAGGCATGGGAGGCACGAGAGCAGGCTCTTGATAAATACTTTTCGCGAGTGCCTTACTGACTCCACCACGGTTATTCACAATTGATTTAGCACTCCAAAACACGTGTCCCACATAGTTCTTCCCAATCGATCGAGAATAACTCACCTGATTAATAATCTCGCTAACGGGCCTTCCCGGATCATCAGTTGAGTTAATTCTAGCAGAGGCAATCCCGGGCCAAACGGGCCGACTTCCTTGAGCCCTCCACCATGTGAGCAATCGTGTGTAACTCTGTGGCCCCTTAATCCGCCAATAAAGTTGTGGGGATAAGTAGTCGCACCAGCCCTTGGCCAACCACCTTCGCGAATCGGCACCAATGTGTTTATAACTGTCAATAGAGGCAGTCGTCCCCTTTGGAACTCCAGGCCTCCAAATCCCAAATGGACTGATCCCCACGCGCACCCAGGGCTTCGCCTTTTTCACATTAGAATACATGTTCTTCACAAAGCTATTCACATAATCTCTGCGCTGGGATTCCGTTTTCCCATCTGGAAAAATCTGACGAGCCTCACCCGAATTTTCGACATCGGGATAAGGGTAAAAGTAATCATCAATGTGAACGCCATCGACATCGTAACGATTCACGACATCAAGGATCACCGACATCGCACGCTGCTGGGTAAACTTACTGGACGGATCCATCCACTTGTAGGTTTTGAACTTTCGAATCACCGAGGGATGCGTCCGAGTCACATGCTTTGAAGATGCCAGAATTTTTTCGTTTGGAAGTGCCCGAAACGGGTTGAACCACGCGTGCACTTCGATCCCCCGTGCATGCGCCTGTTGAAGGCAATACGCCAGAGGATCATATCCCGAAGAGCGACCCATCGTGCCACTGATCCAGTGACTTGCTGGCTCGATTCCGGAATTGTAAACCGCGTCGGCATTAGGACGGATCTGAAAAATGAGCGCATTCATCCGCAGCTTCGCCATTTTATCGAGCATCGCCCGTAGTTCAGCCGTCTGAGTCGCTGCGCTCAACCCTTTATTACTGGGCCAATCGATATTGTAAACACAGGCCGACCAAGCGCCTCGAAACTCACGAGGAATCATCGGGGCCCGCTCTCGCGAAGGTTTATAACTTTGCCCGAAGGCAATGGCGGAGAATAACAAGGGTAAGATGGCCCGAAAGAGCATGACCCAATATTTCACGTCCCTTAAACAATCTCAAGCGAGAAGAGATATACGGCCTTAGAATGACTGCCATTCGCACTTCCGCGTAACCTTCGCTATACAAATTCTCCATTTACCCTTAAAGAAATGCCCATGTTCGCAGGCACATTTACCGCTCTCATCACTCCCTTCCGCGATGGCCGACTGGATCACGAGGCATTTAAAGCCCTCATCGATCGTCAGGTTACAGCTGGCATTACTGGAATCGTCCCCGTGGGCACGACCGGAGAATCCCCCACTCTGAATCCTGATGAGCATCTGGAAGTGATCAAGGCAGCCGTCGAATTTGCCGATGGCCGCACCCTAGTCGTGGCCGGATCGGGTGCGAATTCTACCTCCGAAGCAATCCATCTGACCGAAGCTGCAGAAAAGGCGGGCGCGAATGCCTCTCTCCAAGTCTGCCCTTACTACAATAAACCCTCACAGGAAGGCCTCTATCAACACTACAAGGCAGTTGCCGAAAACACCGGCCTGCCCATTATGCTCTACTCCGTTCCCGGCCGCTCGGTGATCGAGATTGGAATCGAAACCGTCGCCCGCCTTGCCAATGATTGCGAAAATATCGTCGCCAACAAAGAAGCCGGCGGATCTGTCGAGCGCGTCAATCAACTCATGCAAGCCGTCCCCCAGAATTTCCAAATCCTCTCCGGCGACGATCCTCTCACTCTCCCCTTCATGTCTTGTGGCGCTGTCGGCCTCGTCAGCGTGGCCGCGAACTTGATTCCCGCAGTAATGGTCAACCTCGTCTCGCTCTGCCTCGATGGACAGTTCGTCGAAGCGCGCGAAGTGCAGAAGCGCTACTACCCTCTTCTTTCCGGCCTCATGGGACTCGACACCAATCCTGTCCCGATCAAGTCAGCCGTCGCTCTTCAGGGACATTGTGGCGACGAAATTCGCCTCCCGCTCGTCAATCTCACTCCCGAGAAAACCGAGCAACTAAAACAGCTCCTGAAGACATACGCTCTTCTGTAAACTCTGAGTCCTAATCCAGAAACTCTAATCCAGACTCTGGAATGAAACTGGCCCGCATACCCGATGGCTCCCCGGAGCTCTTCCACACCCTCCAAGGTGAGGGACCAACGCTTGGTGCGCCCGCTGTCTTCCTCCGACTTTCCCTTTGCAATCTCCACTGCCAGTGGTGCGATACCCCCTACACTTGGAATTGGGAAAAGACGCCATGGAAACACCACGACGGAATCAAGTTTTCAAAATCGGAGCAAATCCTCGAGCTCTCTCCTGCCGAAATTGCCCCCCTCATTTCCGACTTCGATTGCGACCGACTGGTCCTCACCGGGGGTGAACCACTCCTTCAGCAAAGCGAACTCACCGAGCTGCTCCACCTTCTTCCCAAAATCCCACACATCGAGGTCGAAACAAATGGCAGTCAGATTCCCGATGATACTTTCATTTCGATGCCAACCCAGTTCAACGTCTCACCCAAACTCTCGAACTCCGGGATGACCAAAAGCCTGCGTCTGAATCCAGAGGCCCTCTACCTTTTCTCCTCGCTTCCTAACGCGATCTTCAAGTTCGTCCTCTCCTCAGAAAACGATCTCGAAGAAATCCAATCGCTTCAAGAGCGCTTCGAAATCCCCGCTTCCCGCATCTTTCTCATGCCCGAAGGACGCAGTCCTGAAGAAACCTCACAGAAGTCTCTCTGGCTCGCCGATCTCTGCCGCGATCAAGGCTACCGTTTCACTCCCCGCCTCCACGTCCTCCTTTGGGGGGATAAACGGGGGAAATAAGGACATTTTTTCTACAACTTTACGCTTCTGAGCGGGTTTCCTAATCTAAATACGCTTATGAAAAATCACCTTCCACCCGATTTTGATGATGAACTTGATGGCGACGCCGTCTGGAATCTTATCGACCAATCCTCTACCTTGGAACCCTCGGGAAGCTTTACTCAGGACACTTTGCGCCGTGCCCGGCTTGAGGAAAGCGAGAAAACATCGTGGTGGCAGAAGATTTTCTCCCCTGCCGGACTAGTCTCCCTCTCAGGCACCGCAATAGCGGCCCTTGCCCTCATGGTCGCTCTCAAAGCCGACCCAACTCCGGTGACGCCTTCGCCCGTTACCAATAACGAGCCCGCACCCACAGAAGAATGGAGCGAGCTTGAAGACCAACTCGCCAGCGCCCTTCTCGTGACTGCCAGCGAAGACCCCTCACTCTTTTCCGACGAAGAACTCGTCGCCCTTCTTTTTTAACCCCCCTATTTCCGTGAAAACCCTTCCACTTTTCCTCCTCATCCCCGCCCTCCAGGCCTCTCCTCTTTCCTTAGAGGTGGTGAAGAACACTGCCCGGGAAATCGACGAGATCCTCGGCCTCGGCCAGCGGGAACAAAAGATCACTCCGAATGACCTCGTCGACGATCCAGCCTTCCTCCGCCGTTCCTATTTGAATATCGCCGGTCGCCTCCCTTCTCACGAAGAAGCGGAAACCTTCCTCGACTCCACCGACGCTGACAAGCGCGGCCACCTCACCGAACACCTTGCAAATTCACCGGGCCTCAAGTCGCGCCTTTTTAATTATTGGGCAGACCTCCTTCGTCTCCAGACAAATGAAGAAGCTTCCGGCCTTGGTTGGCATGTCTGGCTCCGCAATGCTGTCGATACGAACATGCCTTACGACAAGATGGTCAACTCTATGCTGTCCGCCGATGGACACATCGCCGAAGACCCCGCTGCGGGTTACTACCTCCGGGATCGTGGCATGCTCCTCGATAATGTTTCCAACACCGTCCAAGTTTTCCTCGGTCACCAAATCGGATGTGCCCAGTGTCACGACCATCCCTTCGACACGTTCACCCAGATGGACTACTACCAGCTGGCCTCCTTCCTGGGTGGAACCGACTACCGCTTCGCTGGCACCCGCGACAAGGTCCGTGAGGTGATGGGCGTCGACCCCACAAAGCGTCCCGACCTAAGCAGAATGTCGCAGAAAGATCGCCGCAAGACCCTTGCTAAAATGAAGAAGAAGGGCAGCAGCATGCGCCAGGAAGCGAAGGACATTGCCAGCCTCTTCCGCTACCACAATCGCAACGCCCTAACCACGAATACCAGCAGGCAGCTCAAGCTCCCGGAGGACTATAAATATGAGGACGGAATTCCCGGAGAGGCCATCAAGCCCCGCACTATCTTTGGTGACAAGCTCGACAACGTCCCGCCCGAGAAGCGCAAGGATGCTTTTGCCAACTGGGTGACCGCCAAACAAAACCCATTCTTCACCAAGGTCATCGCAAACCGCCTGTGGGCCTACGTCTTTGGTGCCGGTGTCGTCCCTGAACTCGATAACTGGAGTAACTCAGCCAAGCCTCTCTATCCCGAACTCATGGAGACTCTCGAGACCGCGATGAAGATGACCGACTACGACGTCCCAGAGTTCCTCCGCATCCTCTACCATACCGAGCTCTTTCAACGTGAAGCCTCCGCGACCGATCCTATTCAGGGGGCCGCCTTCCACTTCTCCGGACCAATTCTCCGCCGCATGAGCGCCGAGGAAATTCGTGACTCATTTGTCACTCTCAGCTCGGGCGTCGTCGATGACAACATCAATACCGGACTCGAATCAGCATGGACAGAATATGCTGACTCCTACACCTTCCTCATGAACGCTTCCGCTAAGGAAATCCGCGAGATCGATGAAATCAACGACGGAGCAGAAGTAGCGCGCCGCCAGGCCCAAGCCGATGGCGCCAAAATCCGCACCGCGATTCGCGAAGCAAAGGAAGCCGGTGACACCAAAAAAATGCAACGACTTTATGCCAAGGCAAAAGAGCTTCGCGAGAAGATCGGCAAAAAGGGTAAGCGCTATGGCATGGACAACGAAGCTTATGAGATGGCCAGTGCCGCTATTTCACGACGCGCCCCTCGTGGCAAAGCTTCCTACTCGCAATTCGAAATGCGTGCTTCGGAAATCCCCGCGCCTGCGCGAGGCAACACCTTCGTTCGTGAGTTCGGTGCATCCGATCGCGAGACGCCTAACGCAGCCCACACCAAGGCCACCGTCCCGCAGACCCTCCGCCTCCTCAACGGCATCGAGACCGCTCTCCTGACTTCGAAGAAAAACCAATTCTCCAAGTCCGTCATGAAGATCGAATCTCCCGAGGAGCGCCTCGAATTCCTCTTCCTCTCGCTCTATTCCGCAAAACCTACCACTCAAGAAAAAGAAGCCTTTCTCCCCGAAGTCCAGACCATCAACGGCACCGCCATCCTCGCGCGGGCCATGATCACCTCCAACCGCTTCCTCTTCGTCCAGTAACCTCTGCCCGTAGCAGAGGCTCTCAGCCTCTGACCCTCAGCCAAGTTTCGTCCCTTTCAACCTTCAGCCCTAGAAAAATGAATCCATTCAACCAACTCGACGATCTCAACCGCCGCGAGTTCCTCTCCAACACCGCCCGCACCGCCTTCGGCGTAACTCTCGGTGGAGCCTCCACATCTTGGTTTAATTCGGCCGAAGCGGCGGAAGTCATCGCTGGCTCAAAAGGCAAGGCCAAGAACGTCATCTACCTCTACATGGCCGGTGGCATGACCCACATCGACACCTTCGACCCCAAGCCCGACGCCCCCTCGAATATCCGTGGCCCTCTCAAGCCCATCGGCACCAATGTCTCCGGCATCATGCTCGGCCAGCATCTCGTACAGACTGCCAAGCACGTCGATAAGATGGCTATCGTTCGTTCGATGAACTCCACGCAGGGAGCGCACGCGCAGGGTAACTATAACATCCATACTTCCTACACCCAGCGGGCATCGATCACTCACCCTTCAATGGGATCCTGGGCCAACCAACTCGACCCCGGTCGCATGGGCGGAACCCTCCCTCCCTTTGTCACCGTCCAGACTGGCAATCGCCATCCTGGTGCCGGATTCTTTGAACCTTCATTCTCCCCTCTCCCCATCGGAGATGCCCAGTCTGGCCTTCAAAATTCTAAACGTCGCAAGGACATCTCCGAAGCTCAGTTCAATCGCCAACTCGCTCTACGCTCCAAGCTCGATGGCGAGTTCATGGAACGCTTCAGCAAGGGACAGCGCAACGTCCGCGCCTACAATGAAATGTTCGATAACGCGGTCAGCCTGATGAAGTCCAAAGACCTCGAAGCGTTCGACCTCTCCAAAGAACCAGAGGCCGCTCACGCACTCTATGGCACCGAGAAATTCTCAAAAGGCGTCCTCCTTGCTCGTCGGCTTGTGGAGCATGGAGTCCGCTTTGTCGAAGTCGGCTTCGGCGGATTCGATTGGCACTCCGACGCCTTTACCAAGGCCGACGAAATGCTTCCCGTCCTCGACCGTGCCTATGCTGCGCTCCTACACGATCTCGAAATCAAAGGCCTTCTCGATACCACCATGGTTGTCATCGCCACCGAGTTTGGCCGCACGCCAAAAATCGATGACGATGCCGGCCGGAATCACTTCCCAAAAGCCTTCTCCTTCGCCCTCGCCGGCGCCGGAATCAAAGGCGGAACCGTCTACGGAGAAACCGACGAAACGGCTTCGAACGTCATCACCAAGAAAACCAGTCCTGCAGACTTCAACGCGACCATCGCCACCGCCATGGGGCTCGACTACGATGAAGTCGTCATGTCCCCCTCCAAGCGTCCCTTCCGCATGGGCGGCGAAAAGGGCAAGCCGATCATAGACGTTCTCGCCTAACTCAGGGAGTTAGCTCATATATCATAACCTCCCACAAAGTAGATTCTCGCTAGTCTACTCTCAATGGAACTTGTTAGCAGGCTCTCTGGAATATCGACTCGAGTCGATCCAGCCAAATTTAATAAGAAAATTGCGACATTCGTGATAACCCCCTTTCGCCCCCTCCGCTCCGGTCCAAAGGCGCCTTCAAAGCCCTCCCGCCAAAAGCAAATTCCTAGCAGTAAAATGATCCGCCTCCTCCAGCTGGCAGGTTTGGCATTTTTCCTTTCGAGTTTCGGAAATGCCGCGCCGCGACCCAATATCCTCCTCATCGTATCCGAAGACAACGGTCCTGAACTCGGTTGCTACGGCGAACCTTCCGTTAAAACTCCCAACCTCGACCGGCTCGCTTCACAGGGCGTTCTCTTCGAACGCGCCTACGTGCCCCAGGCCGGCTGCTCTCAATCCCGCGCCGCCTTCCTCACCGGCCTCTACCCCCACCAAAACGGCCAAATCGGCCTCGCCACCTGGAAATTCCGACTCTACCACGAATCCACCCCCAACCTCGTCCGCTCCCTCAAATCGGTCGGTTACCGCACCGGCCTCATCGGCAAACTCCACATCAATCCCTCTTCCGCCTTCCCCTTCGATTTGAAAAAGATTCCCTCCGCCAACTTTAGCCGCAAGTCCCTCAAAGTCTACGCCAGCTCAGCCAACGAATTTATCACCGCCTCCGACAAACCCTTCTTCCTCTCCATCAACTACCCCGACGCCCACCGTCCCTTCCTCACCCAAGTAAAAGGAATCCCCAAAAATCCCCTCACCGCCGCCGACGTCAAACCCCTTGCCTACTTCGGCCTCGACTCCGCTGAACTTCGGCAACAAACCGCCGACTACTACAACTGCATGAGCCGCCTCGATTCCCAAATCGGAGACCTCCTCTCCGTCCTCAAAAAATCCGGCAAACTCGACAACACCCTCATCGTTTATCTAGGCGACCACGGGGCCGACATGCTTCGCGGAAAACGCACCTCATACGAAGGAGGCACCCGCATCCCCCTCATCATCTCCTGGCCCGGAAAGATTCCCGCCAATTCAAGACGCACCCACCTCGTCTCCACCCTCGACCTCCTCCCAACCTTCCTCGGCGCCGCCAAGGCCAAACCCATCCCCAAGCTCCCCGGACTCAATCTCTTCCCCATCCTCAAAAATCCCCAGTCTGAGTGGCGCACCCACCTCTTTACCGAATACCACCTCCACTCCGCCCACAATTTCTTCCCCCAACGCACCGTCCGTAACGACCGCTTCAAGCTCATCCACAACCTTCTTCCCGACACGATCAATCCCGGCTACCAATTCACTCTCGAGAAATTCTTCCCCAGCCTCCCCTCCGTCGTCGCGGCCTCCCCCGAACCCGTCCGCTTCGCTTACCAGCGCATGAAAAAACCACCCGAGTTCGAACTCTACGACCTCAATAACGACCCTCACGAATTTACCAACCTCGCCGACAACTCCGCCCACCAACAAACCCTCACCGACCTCAAAACCACCCTCCACAAGTGGCGCGCCGACACCAAAGATCCCCTCCTCAAAGAACAAAACCTCACCCACCTCCAATCCGAAATCAACGCCTCCTTGCAAAACGGCAAACCCGAAAAATCAAAACTCCACCTCTCCTACCCCGACTACTTTTTTAAAAACTAAGATATACCTCCCCATCATCACCGCCTTCCTCGCGGCCCCTGCCAAAAATATCGTCATCTTCCTCGTCGATGACCTCGGCTACAAAGACCTCGGCTGCTACGGCAGCGACTACTACGAAACCCCACACATCGACCAACTCGCCAAAGAGGGTCTTCGTTTCACCGATGCCTACGCCACCTGCGCCGTCTGCACTCCCACCCGCGCCAGCATGCTCACTGGCAAACCTACTCCGGTGGTAAAAAGGGCGACTTCCTAACCGACGTTCTCACTGACGAAGCCGTCACCTTCATCGAAGAAGAACAAAAGCCCTTCATGCTTTATATGAGCTACTACGGCGTCCACACCCCTTTCCAGGCCAAGGAAGATAAGATCAAAAAGTATGCTCAAAAGACTCCCTACTTTCCCAAACACCGCCACATCTACGCTGGCATGATTGAGAGCATCGACGACAGTATCGGCCGGGTCATCGCCACCCTGAAAAAGAAAGGAGTCTACGAAGAAACCCTCATCATTTTCACCTCCGACAATGGCGGCAATGCCAAAGCCACCGACCACACTCCTCTCAGAGGAAACAAAGGGAGCTACTACGAAGGCGGTATCCGGGTCCCCTTCCTACTCAAAGGCCCCGGCATCAAACCAGGAGAAAACGCCACCCCCATCAACAGTAACGACGTCTACCCCACCGTCCTCAAATCCCTCGGCCACCCCCTCAAGCCCAATCAGCACCTCGCCGGCCTCAGCCTCGTCCCCTTCACCCGAAACCAAGCCCTCAATCGCGACGCCCTCTACTGGCACTTCCCGCACTACAACCGCCATCCCAATGCCCGCCCCTCTTCCGTCATCCGCAAAGGCGACTGGAAACTCATCTTCAGCTACGACCCCAAGAGCATCGAACTCTACAACCTCAAAAACGACCTCTCGGAAAAAACAAACCTCGCCGACAAAAACCCAACCCTCCGCGATCAACTTCTCACTGATCTGGAGGGTTGGAAAAAATCAGTCAAAGCCGAGGAAATGACACCCAACCCCCAATTCGCAAAGTAAACCCATGCCCCGCCTCCTTCTCTTTTTCGGCTCTTCGAAGAACTAAATCCCTAAAAGAGCTTCATCCAGTTAGTCCACTCCTACGAACCCCACCAACCCCCTTTCGCCCCCTCCGCTCCGGTCCAAAGGCGCCTTCAAAGCCCTCCCGCCAAAAGCAAATTCCTAGCAGTAAGTAAAAAAAGAGCCGCCTTCAAAAGGCGACTCTTATAAAATAGAGAGAAGGACAATCTAGCGGCGTCGGCGTAACAATCCAAGTCCGGCAAGTCCGAGAAGCAAGACTGAAGACGGCTCTGGAACAGGAGTGAATCCCGCTGCCGCGAACACCGCAACGTGCTCCTGCTCGTTCATATTATTGAAAGCTTTAAAATTGCTCGCGAAGTTATTTTGGTCGAAGGCTGAAGGCCCAGCTCCAAGCCGTTGTGCGAAGCCATCAGTGTAGTCCCAACTTTCAGCGTCACCGTTAATATTGATATCTCCGTAAACATCAACAACGTTTCCGCCGCCGAAAAGCTCAATGGCATCGTCACCATTGATGTTTGCCACTCCATTGACCAACAGGGTGAAATCCTGAACAAAATTATTTGCGAAGAAATCTTTAGATGCTGAGTTAGGAACAATAACGAAAACATCTCCAACGGTCGCAGATCCAGCAGGTAGAGTGAACTCCTGACCATCAGAACCTCCTCCATTGTTAGCAGAGCCAACGCCCCAAGCTGTGAGGTCTGCAACCGTCGCAACCGCTTGAAGCATGATTGATTTTGGATTCCCTCCACTAAGATCACCATCGGTGACGGCCGAGATTACAAAAGCAGCTTGGCTTGTAGAAGCAAGTAAGAGTGGTGCCATAGCCAATGTAGCTAAGTGCTTAGTTCGATTATTTAATTTCATTCTATTACTTCCTTAACGGGGTTTTTCTCTTTCAAAAGCGCGAAACAGAACATTTAAAAAACTATCCATTTACCCTTCTAGGGTGGAGGTTGACTTACTCACCATCAAAGTCAACTGAAAATCACTCCGGTTCAACCAGCCTTATTCCTTAAATCAAGATTTCTGGATTTTGATCGCGACCGCCGAGGCGGCAGCATCCTCTCAATCCATGAAATTCTCATTAACAACCCCCTTTCGCCCTCTTTAGCCCCCCTCCGCTCCGGTCCAAAGGCGCCTTCAAGGCCCTCCCGCCAAAAGCAAATTCCTCATGGCCGATTGTCTTCAAAATCCGAACAATGGCGAGATTGGAGTCTTTGGGGAACTGTCGCTTTAGATTAACGGGTTTATCCGAGGGGCTGAGGTCTCGAAAAGGGAGGGCCTTGATCGAAAGCTAAAGCTCGCGCAAGCCCGCTTCCGCATTCCGAAAAACTCTCTAGTCTCTGCGGATCTCTCTAACCCAACCGTTAGTTCTCCACTTCAAACACCTTTCCCTGCTCTCAGTGCGTCTAGTCAATACACAAAAAAAATGGCCCCACTTTCGCAGGGCCGTTTCTCAAAAAGAAGTCCACTTAAATTCTTAATCTTTCGTTTCCTCAAGCTTCGCTTTCACCTTATCCTCAATCTCAAGGTAAAGTCTTTCATCTTTTTTTAGCGCGGTCTTAGCCCCGTCACGACCTTGCGCGAGCTGCGCGCCATCGTAGCTAAACCAGCTTCCGCGCTTCTGCACAATTTCAAACTCCTGCGCGAGATCGAGTAATGAGCCTACCGAGGAAATCCCCTCGTCATACATGATATCGAATTCCGCTTCTCTGAATGGAGGGGCAACCTTGTTCTTTACGATCTTCACCTTAGTCCGGCTGCCTTGGACGGTGCCATCAGGCGCTTTAATTTGACCAATACGCCGGATATCCACACGCACTGAGGAGAAGAACTTGAGCGCACGTCCACCCGGGGTGGTTTCAGGACTCCCGAACATGACACCAATTTTCTCACGGATCTGGTTCGTGAAGATACATGTCGTGCGAGCCTTTGAGATGAAGCCAGTGAGCTTCCGCATCGCAGCACTCATAAGCTTGGCCTGGGTGCCGACGGTGGTATCACCGATTTCTCCAGCGAGTTCCTGCTTCGTGACAAGGGCGGCGACGGAGTCGAGGACGACAACATCGAGCGCATTCGAGCGGACGAGAGTTTCTACAATCTGAAGGGCTTCTTCACCGGAAGAAGGCTGAGAGATGAGAAGGTCATCAAGGTTCACTCCAAGCCGTTTAGCATATTGAGGGTCAAGAGCATGCTCCACATCGACAAAGGCAGCGAGGCCACCGGCTTTTTGAGCCTTAGCAATAACGGTGAGAGTGAGAGTGGTCTTACCCGAGGATTCCGGTCCATAAACTTCGACGATTCGGCCGCGTGGAAAACCGCCGACTCCGAGAGCGCGATCGATGAGAAGGTTTCCAGTGGGTATGGAGTCGACATCCATACGGTTGTCATCGCCAAGACGCATGATGGCTGATTCGCCAAAGTCTTTTTGAATCTGTGTGATCGCGAGATCCAGGTTCTTCTTGCGGGCAGTATTGAGCTTTTCTGCGCCCTTATCGACGGCAGCGGCGGCGGGGCCTTTCTCTTTCTTATCGGACATGGCGGCAGTTTTACTAGCGGTGGTACTCATGACAATGGTTTCTCGTTAAATTGTGAACGAAGAGTAACCAGATGAACACTATTTAGTCAAATTAAAACTGTTCATAATACCATTGTTCTTTCGAAACCCTGATTTTATCAAGGATTGCCGTTGCCTTTCATGTCGTTTTTTCGACCATCTCCCAGTGAAAGGTCTCAAATTTCTTGTATTTGTGCTTCTCAGTGTTGCTCTCCTTGGTGGCTGGCTGGCATGGCAGAAGCTCAACAGCAAAGAGGGCGTTATCCTTACTTTCACCGAGGCCCAAATCACGGAACGCTTGGATGAGAGGTTTCCCATCACGGAGGTGATCAAAGAGCCCTTCCCACTTCCCCTTCAAGTGAGAGTCCAGACTCCAGAAGTTACCTTTATCCCAAATACCGATCGTCTCCGAGCCCGGATCACAGTAGAAATGGATGCGATCTTAGCCCAATATCAAGCAAGTGCTTCTTTCCGCTGTGGTATTCGTTACGAAGCATCCGATCAATCGCTCCGCCTGATTGACCCCGTCATCGAGGAGATCGAAACAACTAAGATTCCGGAACAATACCGCGAGCCCGTGCACCTTCTCGCCACCCTTCTCGCGCAGAAATATCTCAACGACCAGCCAGTCTACCAACTTGAGAAAAAGGATCTTCAAGATCACGCAACGCGCCTTTTGCTGAAGGAAGTTTCCCTCACCGATGGTCTGTTAGTGGTTAGACTTGGACTTTGAGGGAGTTGACAGCAAGGGGCATGTGCGTTTATCCCCATCTAACATGGCACATGAAACCTCTCTCATCCTCTTCAAACCCGACGCAGTAGCTAAAAACATCGTCGGCAAGGTCCTCTCGCGCTTTGAAGCAGAAGGCTTCACCATTCGCGGCATTAAAATGATCTCTCTCTCTGATGAGATCCTCGCCGAGCACTACGCTCACATCGCCGAAATGCCTTTCTTCCCTTCCGTTCGCGGTTTTATGCAGGAGACTTCCGTCATCGCGCTCGCGCTTGCTGGCGACGATGCCATTGCCCGCGTGCGTGACCTTCTTGGACCGACTGATTCAACCACCGCTGACCCAGGCACTATTCGTGGTGACTTCGGCGATAAAACGAGCGACTCCAAGATGCGCAACGTGTGCCACGCCTCCGACGGTCAAGACACCGCTGCAGCTGAACTCAAGCGCTTCTTTAGCGATGGAGAGCTCGCTCACTAGTCGATCGGTATATTTGCAAGACTCACTAGAAAAGGCCGCCCTTCGAGGCGGTCTTTTTCGTTCATCACGGTTACTTTTCGATAGCTCGAATGTGCTTCGGCCCACGTCAGAACCGCTTCCGCTTCTTCAAGCCCTCCCTCGTGTCCCGGATAACAAATACAAGTGATCACTCCACCGGGAGAAAGAATATTTGCTGCGCCTTCAAGCGCCTCGATCGTCGAGGCCTTTCTCGTAATGGTGCCATGATCCGCACCTGGTAAATAACCGAGGTTAAACATCACCGCCGAAGCTGATGGAACGAGCCGGGCAAGATCGGTATGACTCGCCAAATGGTAGCTCACGGTGGTAGGAATTTCCTCTGAGTTTAGACGCTTTCGAGTCGAGAGTAGCGCTTTATACTGTATGTCGAACGCATAAACGCGGCCATCCTCTCCCACGAGCTTGGCAAGAAATAAGGTGTCGTTCCCATTTCCTGCCGTCGCATCTATGACAACGTCGCCCGGACAGACGCTCGCGCAAATGAGATCGTGTGCGACGTGGGTGACTCGTTTCACGGATGGAAGCAGAAGGTAAGATAAGCGGTGGCTTCGATCTCGCGTATCGGCATGCGTCGCGCACGAGATTGACCTGCCCAGCTTTCAAGAAAAATCACCTC
Source organism: Akkermansiaceae bacterium (assembly GCA_905182405.1). Lineage (GTDB taxonomy): Bacteria > Verrucomicrobiota > Verrucomicrobiia > Verrucomicrobiales > Akkermansiaceae > SW10. The sequence goes on from CAJJBQ010000002.1 coordinate 1,017,084, forward strand.
TTTCCGCTGATCATTAAAGCCGATGATGACTGAAGCATGCAAAGGAGATTTTTCGTCAGGATAACTGGAAGAATCATTAGAGAATGAAACATCCTCCCCTTGGTCCAACTGCGCTGAAACCCGTTGGTGTTCGCGATCGCGATCGCGACTCCATCTTCGCCAGACGATGACAGGCATTCCAGATTGAAGGGAGCGACGCACGTCACTTTGGCTATAATCCGAACTTCTCGACATCATAAACCCTGCCTCCTTAGCCACCGCCTGATAAAGGCCCAGCATCTGCGATCCAGCGGCAGAACCCGTGTTTTGAAACTTACCCGCAACGGCAAGCCAATCCTCATCAAGATGGAGTCCCAGATAGCGCCCCACCATCGTGAGAGTATTCAGTCCACAGTATGGTCGATATCCCTGCGGAACCACGGCCAAATCCGAAAGCATCAGATCACCACGTTCATGTTTCACCAGACGCTTCTTCAACTGATCCAAACGTTCCTTCGTAGAAAGATTGGCCTGAGCAGAATCAAGCCATGATCGCTGAGAGCTTCCAGCCCGAGAAATACTCAACCTGATGAGACGATTGGGAGCGGCGATGAGATGGAGAATAAGATCTTCGTACCGGTATTCTATCATCTCCGCACGGAGAGTCCGGGTCCGCCCTCGAGAAACGTCACGTGGTCGCTTACTGATTTCAGCCAGTTCTTTCTCCAGAGACTCTCGCGTCCCTTCGAAACTTTTCTGAAATTCGGCGTCGCGGCCCGCGAGTTGCTCACGAAGCCATTCGATTTGCTGTTTCCGGGAAAGCCCCGCCGGAGAGCGTGGATTGAAGTATCCAAAAAACGAGCCGGCATCTGCAAAGGTGACCTGCATTTCTTCAAGGCGCTCTCCTCGATAAACCGAGCGGACCAATAAAGAATCCAGCCCAAACATCTTGGGGAGCGCCAACAGATATGCCGAGCGAGTCCCCACTACCGAGGCTTCCTCTTTCCAATCTCCCAAAAGCTTCTTTTTTCCAGTCCAGAGATCGGAAGAGAGAAGGTGCTCGGAAATTTCCTGGCCATCCAATGCGCTGTCATCCTGATTCACCGCACTTAGGACCGCATTGGGAATTGCCTCCAAGACCATCCCTAGACAGAGATAGGCTCCAAAAAAAACTGCTCGCGTCATCCCCTTAAATAAACGGGGAAAAGCGAGCAGTGACAAATGGAAATACCCTTACTTATTCATCCTTCTTTTCTACTGGAGCATCTTTGTTAATCCGTTCAAGCAGGATTCCCGTAAGATCTGTGGCATCTTTGGAATAGACGAGGACGGCCACACCCGCCCCCGAAGCTCCAGAACGATCAAAAATAAAATCAAACCCCTTCTCCTGACCGACAGCCTGAACCACTAACATCAGTTCCTTTCGGATATTGCCGAAATCCATGGCGGCTTTCTCGTTAAGCTGGGATTGCTTTCGCTTAAGCCAGGAGACCCGGTCCTTTTGAAGACTTTCCGCTTCGTCCCGTTTCGCTGAAGCCTGTCTAAAAAGCAGGTCACGTTTTTCTCCGCTCAAGGACGGATCATCAGCATCTTGCTGCATCTTCTGCGCCTCTTCGGCGGAAGTCGTGATTTTTTCAAGTCTCACCTTGTCCTGACTCTTGATCGTCTCTTGATAGGTCACAAAGGTCTCGCGGGTGGATTTACTCTTGTGGTAATCCGTTACGATGCGGCTCATATCAACGGTTCCAATCTTATCCTCACCCTCTTGGGCAGGAGAAAGTCCGGTAAGGAAAAGGGAAGCGCTAAGAGCACAGAGAAAGCGTGGGTATTTCATCTCGGTAATTTAAATTTAAATGGCGGGGCGACAACCCTGACCTATTTGGCAACGGTGTCTTTATTGAGCAGCTTGAGAACATCATCTGTGATGTCAACTTTGTTACGCACGTAAAGAATAAAAGGCACTTGAGAAGTAGTAAGTCCAGAACTGTCGAAAACATAGTCAACGTCAATTCCTGTAGCATGATCCTTCACCTGCTTGCCCACAGTTTCCCGAATGCTTTGCAGTTTCGTCACCATCTTCTGGTTGAGAGCCCTACTGCGGCGCTTAATGAATTCCTCACGTTCGCGACGGAGAGCCACAAGAGTCTGCTCCCGCTCACCGAAGACCTGGGCAATTGCCTTTTTTTTCTCAGGGGAAATAGTGGCATCCTGAAAATCAGCACGCAGTTTGCGCATCTCCTCTTCGAGAGCTTCGATCGCCGCAATACGTTCAACATTATCCTCTTGAATATCAGCACGCTCCACTTTCTCTTCGGCATCGGCAGCAACGGTCTCGTGATACTCGGTCAAAGCCTTCTTCATATCGATAATCGCCACCTTGAGAGGCGCAGCAGAAAGCGGACTGATGATTCCCACTGTGAGGAGTAGAGTCAGGAGCTTGGGTACTGAGTTTAATTTCATGGCAATTGTGAAGGAAAGGGGGATTTCATTGGGCTAAATTATTTCACTCCTCGCAGAGCTTCTCCAGCTTCTTTTTTAAAGATCTCACCTCTTCCAGCAGCCTCGGAACGCGACTTAAGGCCGCCATCTTTCGCTGCTCTTTGGCCATTGGCCTCGCAGGCATTCCCATGTAAGCTCCTGGAGCAGGAAGATTCTTAACCGCTCCGGCACGTCCCGCAAGAACCACTTGGTCGCCGATCTCAATATGACCAGCGACACCAGCCTGAGCAGCAACGGTAACGTAGTTACCCAGCTTCGAACTTCCAGCAACGCCACTTTGAGAAACCAAAAGGCAGTGTTTGCCGGTCTCAACGTTGTGAGCGACCTGAACTAAATTATCTATCTTGGTTCCCTCACCAATAACCGTCCGGCCGAACCGGGCCCGATCAATGCAAGAATTCGAGCCTATTTCGACATCGTCTTCCAAGACTACGATCCCGACTTGAGGAACTTTTAGATGCCGTCCTTCAACAAGCTCGAAACCAAATCCATCCGAGCCGACAACGGCACCCGGTTGTAAAATCACCCGATCACCCAGTTCACAGCGCTCTCTCACTGAAGCATTCATATGGAGAACACAATCCTCACCGATTCGAGCATTGTTTCCAATCACGACGCCCTCTCGAATCACTGTCCGGTCGCCAATCCTAGCACCCTTGCCAATGATTGCTCCGGCCGAAATCGTGACGCTAGATGCGTCAAAGTCGGCTTCCTCTGCAACAATCGCCCCTTTCGCGATTCCAGGAACAACATCATGGGCTTCTTTTTGAAAGTGATCAATAACCGCGGAAAAAGCGGCGGAGGGATTTTCAACCGTTAAAACCAGGCAGTTCGCTGGCACTTCCCAATCGCCTTCAGGCACCAACACGGCACCAGCCTTCGTAGCGGGGAGCTGCGGCGCGTAGCGCAGGTTACCTAGAAAGCTAACCTCGGAAGGTCCAGCTTGGTCTAGTGAATTGATGCCCGAGAAAACCCGATTAGCAACACCCACTTCGTCCAGCCCGATGAGCTGGACAAGCTCAGAAGAAGTCAGAGGCACAAAATTAGCGGCTTATTTTTCCTCGTTGATCTCCTTCAGCAAGGAATCAGTGAGGTCAGTCATGTCCCGGGCATGAAGCACGAAGGGAATTCCTTGGCTACTATTGCCGGATTTATCAAATATATAGTCGTAGTTTCCAGCCTTGGCACGATCCGAAACGACGCGCTGAATTTCGACAAGAATACCACGCATCTGCTTTCTCATTTTCTCGTTCAGAGAGCCATTCCGCCGCTCCAAGAACTCGGAACGCTCACGCTCTTTGTGAATACCATCCTGTTGAAGATCGTTAGATTCCTGAAAAAGTTCATTTTGCTTCTTCGCCCCTATGTTGATATCCTTAAGTTGCTCACGAATCTCCTGAATTGTCGTTTCAATCTCCCGAATATCGGCGAGGCGCAGATTATTATCCTTCTGGATTCGAGCACGCTCGATATTGATCTCTTTTTGAATCGCGCCGGTGAGATGATATTCATTGAAAAGTCGTTCCATATTGACCGTCGCGATTTTAAGACGCTGGGCCGAAGCCATCGAACTGAGGGCAAAGAAGCCGGCAAGAAGGAAAAGAAGAGAGGATTTCATAAATCTGGGAAGTTGGAGTTACTCTGTGATTTTGAAGGGAAGGCGTCAACCTTCCACAAGGGTTAAATTCGCGATTCTTTGGTGTCGGAACGCTTCTTATTCAACTCAGCTATGAGCGCGTTGGTGATATCGATCAAACCCTTACCATAAAGGAGAGGGGCAACCTGGTTGGTGTTGGCCCCTCATTTCTCAACAATAATAGCGAAATTTTCAGCCTCAGTCTGTACTTCGACAAGTTTGTGAATCTCTTTCAACTGAGCCAGATCTTCATTATTCTCCTTCTGAATCCGAGCCCGTTCCTGATCAATACCAATCTGGATTTTCACCGTTTTGTAGTTAGGTTCAAAAATCTTTTGTATGTCCACAACTCCCGCCTTGAACTCCACAGACCTCGCGTGAGCCACCAAGGAAGCAGAAAAAAGAAGCAGCAAGGCAAAAATCAAGTTGGTCAGACGGTGGTTCATCGTAAAACTATGTAAACGTCAGCACGCTTTACCGATGAAACTTCGACACTCCAACGTCAACTCTGTTCAAGAGACCCTCAAAGAATGTCCCAGCCCTTTAGTCTTGGTGCCGACGATGGGTGCGCTTCATGGGGGCCACCTCGCCCTGATTCGAGCAGCTCGCGAAATGGTGGGACCTCAAGGCACGGTTGCCGTCTCGATCTTCGTCAACCCGACCCAGTTTGATCGCCCGGAAGATCTCTCGTCCTACCCACAGCCCCTCGAAGAAGATCTGGCCCTTTGCGAAAAGGAAGGTGTCGACATCGTTTTTGCCCCGGAAATTGGAACACTCTATCAGCCCGACCATTCCGTCCTCGTAACCGAATCCCTCCTCACCAAACATCTCTGCGGAGCCACCCGACCCGGGCACTTCGATGGCGTCCTAACAATCGTTTTAAAACTCCTGAACATCTTTCAGCCCAACTTCGCCATCTTCGGCGAAAAAGATTTTCAGCAACTCGCCCTGATTCGTCGCATGGTGCGCGACCTCGATGCCCAAACTGAAATCATCGGCCACCCCACAGTGCGTGAGGCCGACGGCCTCGCCCTTTCCTCGCGCAATCGCAAGCTCACCCCTATCCATCGCGCCGACGCCCCCCGCATCCGCCGTGCCTTGCTCGCCGCCCAAAGTATCCACCAGACTGGCGAACAAAAACCTCAGGTTTATCTCGATGCCACCCGCCACCACCTTTCAAAAGACGCACCTGAAGATTTCCGCATCGATTACTTACAACTCGTTGACTCCGAATCTCTTCAGCCTCTTGCAAAAGTAACCTCCCGCGCGACCCTCGCCACCGCCTGCTTCTTCGGCCCTGTCCGCCTCATCGATAACATTCAAATCCGGGATTAACTCATCATTATTCTCCTCTTTTCATTTCGTTAATTTCCGACATAACCTGTCCAGTAAGATTGCTAACATTCAAACCGGAATAGTAATAAGTGTCCATGAGGGAGCTTTCAAAGTAGGTCAAAAACTCACTTACAAATCGGCGCTAAGCTCTCGCCCCCTCCACAAGGACCAATCCTCCGTCTTCTTATCGAGATGAAGATGTCACCTCTGGATACCGGAGTCTGGACCCTAAGCGAACCTCCAGCATGGAATCTTCAGTCGAGTGACACCTAATCCATTCACCATCATTTAGCGAGAGATCTTCGATCTACTACATGAAAACCGATCTCTCCAAAACTTAGATTCCGCCTCATCCTAGATTAGCCTCATCCATAGAATCCGCGTTCCAAAAACTCCCCCATCTTGGCGCCTTTACCTTAGACTACTCCCCAAAAAAAATCTGAGTCCATTTGCATCCGGTCATCTCCGCTTCGCTCCGGTTACAAAATCTGCAGATACACTCCCACAACCAAGCCCCCCAGCTTTCGCATCCTCTTTCCCCCGTAATCGTCCCCTCTCACGTTTCCTATTTTAAACTCCCTACATTTGAATTTTTCTAGGTTTCACCCATCTAAAATTTAGAGTTCCTCCCCCCGAATTAACAAAAAATCCTACGCCATCATCCGATTCTCCCACTCCCACGGAGGCCTCACTGTTTGTCTCTGGGTCAGGTCAGTAATGCTCTTTCTCGCCTCTCTGCTCATATTGAGACTTCAAAAATCCTCCTGAATTCGCTATTTCACTCTATTATTTCTCCGGTTTCCTTCGTTAAAACTCAACATCAGATCCCATGAGCAATGTCAGTAATGTCCCTTCAGCCACCGCGAAAGAAGCTCTTCGCCGGCAACAAAAGGTCTCAACCGTGGTCAGCCTCATCACGGCTCTCCTTATAATCGCCCTTATTGGAATCATTCTGGGCATCATCATGATGGTCACCGAGAAGAAGGAAATACCCACAATCGTCAGCTACAATGCGTTTTTGGAAGACGAAGTGGTCGTCGAAAAGCAGAAACTTAGAACGAACGTTTCCCGTAAACCTTCTTCCCCCAGCTCTGCCATCGCTCGCGTCATTGCCTCCACGACAGCTTCCCCCACCGCCATTCCGGTTCCTGAGATCAACGTCCCCGAACCTTCCCTCGACTTCGGTGATGGCGACGACTTCGGTGATGGCTGGGGCGACGGAGACTTTGGCGATGGCGGCGGCTCCGCGACCTTCTTTGGCCAGCAAGTTCGCGCCGAACGACTTGCCTACGTGATCGACTACTCCTCATCGATGAAAGGAAAGGGCCGGGAAAAGCTCATGCGCGCAGAACTCACCGACTCTCTCTCAAAAATGATACCAGGAATGAAACTGGGCATGATCTTCTTCGCCGGCCCATCTTGGGAAGCAGGCGGCAGCGTCAAAAAAGGCCAGGTCACCTCAGCCAAAGGTAAAAAGTTCAAATGGAAGACGACAGGTGGATCCTTCGGCTGGATGCCGGATGGTAAACTTGAAAACGCATCGTGGATCACGGTGACAGATCCCCAAATAAAAAACCTCACCAAGATCGTCAAGGAAACCCCCCTTGTTGGCGGCACCGTTTGGAATCACCCCATCAACATGGCCCTCAACATGGACCCTCCCCCACAGATGATCTACTTCATGACCGATGGCGCAGCCAGAGGCGCCGACGTCTGGTCAAAAGAAGTCGGAGATCGGGCCGCCAAGATGGGCGTGGTAATCAACTGCGTCGCCATGATGGTTCCTCAGGCGATCAAAGATCTCAAAGACCTCTCCAAACGCACTGGCGGTCAACTCACCATCGTGAAAGAAAACGGCGAACATGAAGTTGTAAAATAACGTGGAAATTCTCTACCAAGACGAGGACATTGTCGTCGTCGATAAACCCAGCGGGCTTCTCTCAATCCCCGGTCGTGGCCCTGAAAAGATCGACTCAGTTTCTCATCGCATCCGACAGATGTTCCCAGACTGCCTCGCGCAGCCCTCCGTCCATCGACTCGATATGGACACCTCGGGACTCCTCGTTCTTGCTCTCACTGCCGCGTCCCATCGCCACCTTTCGCTCCAGTTTCAGAACCGCGAAACCGACAAGCATTACCTCGCTCTTCTCGACGGCGAGCTAGCAGGCGAAGAAGGCACTATCACCCTGCCCTTCCGACTCGATGTCGAAAACCGCCCCCATCAAATCTACGATGAGATTCACGGCAAAATCGGCACTACTCACTGGAAGAAGCTTGGCATCGAAAATGGAAAAACCCGTATCGCCTTCCACCCCATCACCGGCCGCACTCATCAACTCCGGGTCCACTCCGCACACCCAAAAGGACTCGGCATCCCCATCGTCGATGACCCGCTCTACGGAAATGGCGACCTCCCCGGAAAAATGAAACTCCACGCCTGTGAACTCACGTTCACTCATCCCACCACCGGGGAAAAGATGACCTTCACCGCACCAGTCCCTTTTTAATAAAATTTGCTTCCCCCTAAAGCTCTGAGGATCACCATCTCATTTAGACCTCAGCAATGAAGCCACTTTTCATTTCCATCTTCTTTCTTCTACTCGCAGTGAGTTCATCTCAAGCGGCCAAGAAACCAAACATTCTCTTCATCCTAACCGATGACCAGGCCCTGGAGACAATCTCCGCTCTCGGAAACAACGGAATCAACACTCCAAATATCGATAGCCTGGTGAGGGCAGGCGTCACCTTCACCAACGCTTCCAACATGGGCTCTTGGGTCGATGACGTGAGCTTCGCGAGCCGCACCATGATGTTTACCGGCAAGTTCCTCTGGCCCGCTTCGAAGTTGAAAGGCAACGAAGACCCACCTCTGATTCGGGCCTTCAAGGATGGAGGCTACGAAACTTATGGCACAGGAGCCTGGCACGTGGGCACAAAAGACGGAATGGACTCTGCTTTCGACCACATTCTCAACAAGCGCCCGGTTCCACTTTCTCTCGAAGAAACAGAGACTCCTTTCACCGCGTGGAATCATGACCAAGGAGCTAACTGGGAAAACGGAACGCATCTCACGAACCTCACCGGAGAGAGCGCCATTTCGCTCCTCAAAAAAGCCACTTCGCAAGAGAAACCCTTCTTCCTCTATGTCGGATTCAACGCCCCCGCACTTCCCTGGCAATACGAACAAAAAGAACTTAAAAGTATCAAGTCAGAGCAGCTAAGTCTCCCTCCCAACATCAAAAACAGACACTTCTATTTTAGCCTCAAGTCGCCCAAGAAAATCAGCCCTAAATTCGCCAGTAATCGGTATCGAGACTACTACCTCGTCATCGAGCGTCTCGACCGCCACCTCGGCCGTATCCTCAGCGCACTCAAGCAGTCGGGATCCTATAAGAACACTATCATCGCTTTCCTTTCCGACAATGGAATCAACAATGGAGAAAATGGTATCATAGGCTGCCAGAATCTCTACGAAAAAAGCCTTAAGGCACCATTAATTCTTGCCGGCCCCCACATCCCCAAAAACAAATTCATCGATACCTCCGTCTACCTTCAAGACGTACTGCCAACCCTCATGCAGCTTGCCCAAATCCCCAAGCCAAAGCTCTGCCAATTCCGAAGCTTCGTGCCGCAAATGAATGGAAAAGAAACCGGCCCCTGGGAGGATATCCTCGGTGCCTACTGCAACGATATGCGTTCCATCAAAGTAGAGGACCACAAGCTCGTCCTCTATCGCCGGAAAACCGAACGGCATATGAAACTCTACGATCTCATCAAAGATCCTTTCGAAATGAACGACCTCTCGCAGAGAAAATCATCTTCTAACATCATAGAAAAATGCCTCGATAGGCTCCAGCGCTGGGAAGCCTCCTCCGGAGGCATGCTTAATATTAGAAGCTATTTTACCCAGCCCGACGTCCGCTAATCCTCTTCCTCAAACGAGGAGCTTCCAGCTCCACCCACGCCTCGAAAAAGGCTCTCATCCTCTCTGTCTCGTCAGCGGTTGCCATCTTCAACTCAAAGACAACGCCTCCTTTCCCTGGCTACTCATCATTCCTGAAGTTGAGGAGGGCATTGAAGACCTCCACCAACTCTCCCCCGAGCGATACGCCGAGATCGTATTTGTCATCCGGGCAGCCTCTAACTTCGTCGACGACCATTTCCAGCCTGAGAAACTCAATGTCGCCTGCATCGGAAACATCGTCCGTCAAATGCATATTCACATCGTCGGCCGCTCCGGGTCCGATTCCGCTTAGCCGGCTCCCGTCTGGGGATTCGAGGGGAAAACAGCATCCTCCCTGGATCAAATCAAAGAAATCCGCACCGTAGCTCACAAATCCCTCGGAACATAGAGGAAGCTCCATTTTTTGAATTCTTATCCAATTTACACCAAGTAGTGTTTCAAAAGAGATGAATGCCGAAGTAATTTTCTTGAAGGAGCAAGGCGGAACGAAGGCGTGGTGTGGGTGAAATGCCCATGACGCGCCAGGCTCTTGATTCCAACGCGCATCGCTATTTCCTAACTATTTAAAAACATCATTTCTCTCTTTTGAAATGCGGAGTGGTATTAGAAGTCTTGTCGTGATGATTTTCTCTAGGGTCTCAAACTGGTTCCGCCGCCTCGGCACCACTGAAGTCTATATTTTCGATGGCACTTCCGTGACCGCCGCCAAAGGAAATCCCAAACCGAAACTCATCGGAGAACTCCGCGGGATTCTTCAGCGAACAGGCTCCGGCACCAGCGAAATCCATCTCAACGGCAACCAAAAAATTCAATTCTACGGCGACATCAATCCCCGCGCCCACCAATCGATCCGGAACGTCTTCATTAACAAGCTCTGAAAGTTTTCAATCCATCCGCGCACCAGACAGAGTGCTTCTTATGAGGTCATCATTCGGGGACTGTATGAAATGGGAGCCTCAGCAGGCTACCCCTTCCAATTAAGTGCGCAGCCACTCCCACTTCCGGCCTTGAACACGACAGGGACGGCTCACACCACGCCCACCACCACTTCCAAGCTCTTACTGGGTACTGCCCACTGTAAACTCAGAAAACCCTTTGCCTTCGCCCCACTTTACGTGATTCTCCCCGGGTCATGGCCAAGCCCAAAAACGCAATCTCCCCTACCCGCTCCGAGAACTTTCCCGAGTGGTATCAGCAAGTCGTCCGCAATGCCGACCTTGCCGAGAATTCCGAGACCCGTGGATGCATGGTCATCAAGCCATGGGGCTTCGCGATTTGGGAAGCAATCCAGCGCGACCTCGATGATCGCTTCAAGGCTACTGGCCACGAGAATGCCTACTTCCCTCTTCTCATCCCCCTTTCTTATCTAGAAAAAGAAGCCGAGCACGCCGAAGGATTTGCCACCGAATGCGCCGTTGTTACTCATCACCGCCTTGAGACCATAAAAGACGAGAACGGAAAAACCAAGATGATCCCGAAGGGTAAGCTCGCCGAGCCCTACGTCATCCGCCCCACTTCCGAGACCATCATCGGTGCCGCTTTCTCCCGCTGGGTCGAGTCCTACCGCGACCTCCCCCTCCTCATCAATCAGTGGGCCAATGTCATGCGCTGGGAAATGCGGCCCCGCCTTTTCCTTCGCACTGCCGAATTCCTCTGGCAAGAAGGTCACACCGCTCACGAAACAAAAGAAGAAGCAGTCGTCGAAACTAAGATGATTCACCAGCTTTACTCCGATACCCTCCGCGACCTCCTCGCGATCCCCGTCGTCATGGGTGAAAAGACGGAAGCCGAACGCTTCCCCGGAGCCGAAATGACCTTCACCATCGAAGCCATGGTGCAGGACAAAAAGGCGATCCAAGCCGGAACCTCCCACTACCTCGGACAAAAATTTGCCAAGGCGCAGGACATCAGCTTCGTCGATCGCGATAACAAAGAGCAGCACGTCCACACCACCTCATGGGGCGTCTCAACCCGTCTCGTGGGAACTCTGATCATGGCGCACTCCGACGACGATGGTCTCGTCCTCCCACCCCGGGTGGCCCCTCAACAAATCATCATTGTTCCCGTCACGCCGAAACCCGAATCCTACGACGCCATCATTGACGCCTGCCAGTCCCTCGCAACCCGCCTCCGCGAGCAATCATATGGCGGCGAACACCTCCGCGTGAAAGTCGATGACCGCGACCTCGGTGGAGGCATCAAGAAGTGGGAGTGGGTCAAAAAAGGCGTCCCTCTCCGCGTCGAAATCGGACCGCGCGACTTGGAAGAACGCAAAGTTTGCCTCCAACGTCGTGATCAAGCGCCCAATCAGAAATCATTCCTCGATAAGGAAGACTTCCTTCGTGACGTCGTCGACACGCTCGACGAAGTGCATCAATCGCTCCTCGAAAAAGCAAGGACTCTACGCGACCAAAATATCGCCGAATCAGCCGACCTCGCCGCTTTCGAAAGCCACTGGTCCACCGAGGATCCCGGCTGGCTCCTCACCCCTTGGGCAGGAACACGCGAAGAAGAGGAAGAGCTTTCCAAAAAGCACAAAATTACCGTCCGATGCCTCCCTCTCGACAAACAGGAAGAAGCGGAAGTCCCCTGTGTCCTCACCGGGAAGCCCACCAAAGCCCGCGCGCTCTGGGGTCGTAGTTACTAAGGTCCCCTTCCACAGCCGGGCAACTACACGAGTCGCGAGATCCATCTCTCAATCAGCATCCACAGGGCGATCTAATCGCACGCCCACCCTTATTAATCTACTGAAAATAAATCATCCCCGCAATCCCCGCGGCGAAACAGTAGTAGGAAAAATACTCCAACTTCCCGCGCTTCACCGCACCCATCACGAGATAGATTGCTAAGAGGCCCACGACCGCCGCTGCCGCTGCTCCTGCGAGATAAGGCGTATTAAAACAGGATTTTAAAGCCTCGAAAAAAGACCCCGTTTCTTCAATCCGATCCTTCATCGTTAGCACAAAACCTCCGGCGATCGCAGGGATCGACATCAAGAAGGAAAACACGGCTGCTTTCTCGGCCTTCACCCCGCTCACCAGTCCAGCAGCAATCGTCGACCCCGAACGCGAAACACCCGGAAGAATGGCAAAGGCCTGACCGATCCCCATAATCACAGAACTCTTTAAGCCCACTTTCTCCAAGCGGCCTTTTACCAAGCGTGGAATAAAAAGAATGAGCCCCGTCAGGATCAAAAAAGACGAAACCATGAAAGGATTTCCGGGGACTGAATCGAAGAAATCTTTAAAGAGCAAAGCGGCAATCACCGCCGGCACGGTGGCAATCGCTAACCACATAATCATCTTACGATCCTCGATCATCGACGGTGTGTAAAGCGACTGCACCAATCTCCAAAGACTCGGCCAGAAGAAGATCAGCACACTCACCAGCGTTCCAATATGAAGAATGACTTCAAATGCCAGGTCAGGTTGGTGCGAAGAACCAACCTCACGAATACCCAAAAGATACTGAGTCAGGACAATATGCCCCGATGACGAAACGGGCAAAAATTCGGCTAAGCCCTGCACAATACCGACAACGATCGCTTTCCAGATTTCCATAAGATCACTGTGACTCTAAGGAATTCTTAAGCTTTCGCAAGGGTAGGTTACGAAGCTTTGTGGCGGGACGCAGGAGAGATTCTTAGCCTCTCTATCCGTGGAGCCCCGGGGACGCGGACGGTAGGATTATCCCTTGGTTGGGCGTTGGGAAAGAGACTGAGAGTCTCTGCTACGGCTCACTTCGCTTTTTCCAAAGTTTTGCCGACTCTTCACCGAAGACGACCTCATCCCAAAGGATCTTCTCTTCCTCGAAAAGAAAGCGCGCATCAAAGGTCTCGCCCTTCAGAGCCTGCGGTAACCAGTAAGAATCATCCTCCCACATCCGCTCAAAAGGAATGTCGGCAATCTCACACCAATATGGAATCGCCTCATCCGTCGCCGTGGGAGTTCCCGTAAATTGCGTCGCAGTATAAACATGACAATGAATGTCCGGAAGATTGGACATCGAAAACCAAAGCTCTCCTCGTTTCACTGGATCCAGCGCAGTGATATGAAGCTCTTCTTGCACCTCGCGAATCGCGCACTCCCCGGGAGTCTCACCTGGATCAATCTTCCCGCCTGGACCATTAATTTTCCCCATCCCGATCCCTCGTAATTTTTCAATCAGAAGAACCCGGCTTCCTTGATGGACAAAAAGGAGAGTCGCCTCGATTTCGGGTTGCCATTGATCCCAATCGGGAGGCGTTATTTTATTCGGATGGTCGGGCATAATTTTCGACGGTGTCGCAGGTACACACAAGATTGCGGTCGCCGTGCACGTTATCAATCCGTCCGACGACTGGCCAGAACTTGTGCCTCCTAAGTTGTGGCACTGGAAAGGCCGCCTTTTCTCTCGAATAAGAATGACTCCACTCATCAGCAATCACCATTTCCGCAGTGTGAGGCGCATTCTTTAATGCGTTGTCAGCAGGATCAGCCTCCCCCGTGATGACTTCTTCGATCTCTAAATGAATCCCCAGCATCGCTTCGCAAAAACGATCCAGCTCCTCTTTCGATTCCGATTCGGTAGGCTCAATCATGAGCGTTCCCGCCACCGGCCAACTCATCGTCGGCGCGTGAAAGCCGTAGTCGATGAGACGCTTCGCAATGTCTTCCACCGTGATTCCACTCGCCTTTGTCAACGGACGGGTATCGATAATGCACTCGTGAGCAACCAGATTCCCGCGCCCCGTGTAGAGAATTGGATAAACCGGCGAGAGGCGCTTAGCGATGTAGTTGGCACTCAAGATCGCCACCGCAGTGGCATCCTTCAGCCCTGCCGACCCCATCATCGCGATATACATCCAGGAAATGACGTTAATCGAAGCACTTCCCCAGGGAGCAGAACAAACAACATTGGCAGAATCTCCAAAGTCGCGATGCCCCGGCAAGAAATCCACCAAGTGAGCCGCTACCCCAATCGGGCCGACTCCCGGGCCACCGCCTCCGTGAGGAATGCAGAAAGTTTTGTGCAGATTCAAGTGACATACGTCAGCACCAATGAGTCCGGGATTGGTCACTCCAACCTGCGCGTTCATATTGGCGCCATCCATGTAAACTTGTCCGCCCGCCTCATGAATCGCGGCACACAATTCCTGGATCCCCTCTTCGTAAACTCCATGAGTCGAGGGATAAGTCACCATGAGTGCACCCAAAGTTTCGCGATGCTCCGCGATCTTGGCGTGAAAATCATCAGTATCGATGTTCCCTTCGTCGTCACATTTTACCGGAACGACCCGGAATCCCGTCATGACAGCCGAGGCCGGATTCGTACCATGCGCCGACATCGGAATGAGACACTTATTTCGATCCTGATCGCCATTGGCTTGGTGGTAGGAACGAATCGCCAGAAGACCGGCATATTCCCCCTGCGAACCCGCATTGGGTTGTAGCGAAACTGCTGCAAATCCCGTGATTTCGGACAACCAACCGGACAACTCAGCGAGCATGATGCGATACCCCTTGCTTTGATCTTCCGGGACAAAGGGATGAAGGGAGGAAACCTCTGGCCAAGTCACGGGCATCATCTCTGCCGCAGCATTAAGCTTCATGGTACATGAGCCCAGCGGAATCATCGATTCATTCAGCGCGAGATCACGAGCTTCGAGACGATGCAAGTAACGCATCATTTCGGTTTCGCTGTGATAAGAATGAAAGACCTCCTGCGGGAGAATATTTTCGTCTCGAAGCATTTCTGCCGCTAGCTCATCGGCCTTTCCCGGAGAGGCTCCAAAGAGTTCACAAATAGCGCTTAGATCTTGCTCCGTCGTCGTTTCATCAAAAGCAACCCCAAGCCGGCCATCGCCAAAATCACGAAGATTGTATCCCTTCTCTACCGCTGCCGAGAGAATCCCCTCCGCCCGACCACCGACCTGCACCGTGAGCGTGTCAAAGTGGGAGTCATTCACTAACTCCACCCCCGCTTCTCTCAATCCCGAACTCAATCGACCGGTCAATGAACGAACGCTTGAAGCAATGTGACGCAGTCCGGCGGGGCCATGATACACGGCATACATCGATGCCATCACGGCGAGAAGAACTTGCGCGGTGCAGATGTTCGAGGTCGCCTTATCTCGGCGAATATGCTGCTCGCGAGTCTGCAACGATAAGCGATACCCGGGATTCCCTTGGGAATCGATCGACACCCCAACCAGTCGACCCGGAATCTTCCGCTTCAGTTTATCGACGCAAGAAATGAAAGCCGCATGCGGTCCCCCAAAACCGAGAGGAACGCCAAAGCGCTGGCTCGATCCCACGCAAATATCAGCACCCATGCTTCCGGGAGATTTTAAGAGAGTGAGTGCCAAAAGATCAGCAGCGACCACGACCTGAGCCTTCACTCCGTGAACCTGCTCTGAGAAATCACTAAAATCGCGCACGTTTCCCAAAGTCGAGGGATACTGCACCAGCGCACCAATGAGATCTTCGCTCGCGCTAAAATTGGAAATTTTTTCCACCTTCACTTCGATCCCAAGAGGCTCGGCTCGAGTGCGCACGACATCGATGGTCTGGGGATGACATTCTTCATCGACCCAAAAGACGGTCGCCTTGGGCTTCATCGTAAGCGCTAGACTCATCGCCTCCGCGGCCGCCGTGGCTTCATCGAGAAGCGAGGCATTCGAGACATCGAGCCCGGTAAGCCCGGTCACAAGGGTTTGAAAATTTAACAGGGCCTCCAATCGCCCTTGCGAGATCTCCGGCTGATACGGGGTATAAGCGGTATACCAGCCGGGATTTTCAAGAATATTCCGCTGAATGACCGGCGGAGTGACGGTTCCAGAATAGCCCTGGCCGATGAATGATTTGAGTATCTTGTTTTGACCGAGCTTGCTTTTAAGAAGATCAAGAGCCTCCGATTCGCTCAGAGCTTCGGGAAGAGTCGTCCCCTCCGGCCACTGAATCTCAGAAGGAACAATCTTGGCGAGAAGAGCATCAAGATCACTTTGGCCGACAGCTTCCAGGAGAGCAGTCCTAGAATGATCCCACGGGCCGATGTGGCGACGGGAAAAGGGCTGCGTCATCATGACCGTCTAGCGCACGATGCCAGTGTACGAAGACGCATCCATGAGAGCCTCATATTGCGAGGTATCATCGATCTTCATTTTAAAAATCCAACCACCATCGTAGGGGTCGGAATTGACCATCGAAGGATCAGCAACGAGGTCTAAATTGACCTCCACAACCTCTCCCGCGAGCGGAGCATAAATGTCACTGGCTGCCTTGACACTCTCGACCACCCCAACCGGAGACGCTTTGTCGACATCACCGAGATCGGGAAGCTCAACAAAAACAACATCGCTCAATTCGTCTTGAGCATGGTCGGTAATTCCAATGGTCACAATATCTCCATCGAGGCGAACCCATTCATGATCAGGGGTGTAGCGGCAGTTGTCTGGTGCGGTCATACAATTGAATTTATTACGAAGTCTTATTTCCGATAAAAAGGCTTTTTCACGACTTTTGCCGGAAGGTATTTTCCTCGAATTCCGATTTGAACAGGGGTGTTCACCTTCACCCGATCCGTCGGAAGATAAGCAAGTCCGATTCCGGCACCAAGCGAGGGAGAAAGACCACCCGAGGTCAATTCACCGAGCAGCTTACCCTCCATATCATGGACCGGATAGCCCGGCCGGGGTGGCGCGCCTCTCTCACAAAGCTGGATCGCCATCAGTCGCTCGCTCACCCCCTGTTCCTTTTGATTACGCAAGGCATCACCGCCAATGAAGCGCTCTTTCCCAAGTGCCACAAACATTCCTAATCCTGCTTCCAGTGGACTCCGGCTTGGAGAAAGGTCCGAACCATTGAGCGGATAGCACATTTCCAATCGAAGCGAATCCCGGGCTCCCAATCCGCAGGGAGCGACACCCTCATCCATAATGAGTGACCACCAAAAGGAGGCTTGGGAAGCAGGGCAGAAAAGTTCGAAGCCGTCTTCGCCCGTGTATCCGGTGCGACAGACAATCATGCGATGACCCATGTGACTCAAATCATCGAGATGGTTACGCGCAGGAAGAGTGCGCCCTTCAGTCATCTTAAAATAAACCTCTGAGGCATCTGGCCCCTGAACTGCGATGCCTGCCCAGTCATCACTGAGATTTTCCAACCGCAGATCCCCTTCCAGATGCTGAGTGAGCCAATCGACGTCTTCCTTGATCTTTGCGGCATTCACTAGAAGCAGGTAGTCATTTTCGGCAAGACGATAGATAATAAGATCATCGATCACCCCACCCTGGTCATTCAGAATAAAAGTATACTGTGCCTCCCCGTCCTCAAGCTTAGCAACATCATTCGCCAGCATTCGATTGAGCCACGATTCTGCGTCATTCCCTTTTAAAAAAAGCTGTCCCATGTGGGAAATATCGAAGACCCCCACGTGCTCGCGCACTGCCTTATGTTCATCGATAATAGACGAATACATTACCGGCATTTCCCAACCAGTAAAGGACACCATCCGTCCTCCGAGGTCTCGATGCTTCTCGTCCAAGGGGGAAAGTCTTAGGACGTCGCTCACCGCGGAAAACTGTCAATGCTGATTGGACTTGTCAACCTGTCAGAAGAGATCATTTTCAGATCTGTGTCACAGAAACGATTAACCATCGAAAGCCGCTTTAGCTGGCTCGCATTTCCGGGCCTCATTAAAGCACTCGCAATGCTTCAAGGGGTTTTCTTTCTCGTCCTCATTTTCAATCCCAAAGCGGGCGAAATCATCTACCCAAATATGGACAAAGTCATGTCTGGGGAAATCTGGCGGCTCTTCAGTTGGCTTCTCTATCCGCCCTATCCCCCCAGTCCCGGAGGAAGTCTCGTGTTTCCCTTCTTCTTCACTCTCATCGTCCTTCGAATCTTTTTTCTCTTCGACGAGACCCTGGAACTCGCTTGGGGCAGCACCCGGACGTCCCTTTACCTGTACGCCACCATCATTTGCCAAGGCCTGGCCCTCAATTTCTTCCCCTTCTTGTTCGACGGGAAAGTCTACTACTTCGCAATCTTCTTCGCCTTTGCTACTATTCAGCCCCATTACACCTTCCTCTTGATGTTTTTCCTTCCCGTCAAAGTCTGGATTTTTGCTGTCTTGGCCGGTGTTGGTATCGCAATCATCAGCGTCGAATCATGGGTCAGAACAGGAATCCCCCTCCTAGCTGTCTTCTACCTCTTGATCTACCTCCCTTACTTGGTCTGGGCGATCCCCAAGGCCTGGAAATGGCGGAAGACGAGACACCAGGTAGCCATCCGACGAAATAAGTTCCAATCCACCCGGATCGGAAAAGACACGAGCCTTCATCGCTGCAAAACTTGTGATCGCACCGAGAACTCCGATCCTGATCTACAGTTCCGCGTTGCGGAAAATGACGAGGAATATTGTCTCGACCATCTCCCCTGATCACTTAAGGGTCGCTGCATGAGCGAGTTGGAATTTGCCCCCCGCCCGGAAAAGAGGGAACTCGATGAGGCCCTTGGATTCTGTCCGAAGTTCGATGTCGACGGATTAATCCCCGCCATGGCAATCGACTCCGAGACTCGTGAGCCCCTGATGCTGGCCTACATGGACAAGGAGTCCCTTAAACTCACCCTCGAAAAACAAGAGGCCGTCTATTACTCCCGCTCCCGTCAGGAACTCTGGCATAAGGGCGCCACCTCGGGACACGTTCAAAAGGTCCACGAAATCCGCACCGACTGCGATCAGGACGCCCTCATTCTATACGTGACTCAGCAGGGAGCTGGTGCCTGTCACACCGGCCGACGTTCCTGCTTCTATCGTGCAGTTAATTTCGACAGCAATCCCGCCGCGACGACTTTTGTCGACGACGAACGAACCTTTGATCCCGACGAAGTCTACGGAAAGTAATCTTTCCCCACGCAAAAAACTGCCCTCTTGTTCCGGCTATTTGGATCAATATCGAATTCGGGGGCTTCATGACAAACATTACAGCCCGCCCCACCTTGGCGAGGTGGAGTCATAAAAAGGATCTTCCCCCGATTCTCCGAGGCTGAAAAATTCGGGAAAGTCCTGGTCACCATTGGTGCCACTGAATCCCATTTCCACGTGAGCCAGGATTGGCTGTGCCGTCTGAATTTCGAGGGTATTCGCACGCTTGTCCCAGAAAAAGCGCCGCTCCCTCGCAAAACGGGAATTGATCAGTCGCATCGAGTGTCGACCTGTCGTTCCTTCGATCCCCGTACTGGCAACCTCGGAATCGCCAAAACCCTTCGCCTGATCGTGGCAACTGGCACAGGAAACGGCGGAATTCTTCGACAAGCGAACATCATAGAAAAGAACCCGACCGAGAATCACACCATTATCCGTGACCGGATTATTGGGAGGCGGGTTCTCGTAAGAATGACACGTTCCTAAGACGTATACATTAAGTAGCAAAGTTCCCAATCCCACCTCATGAGGTCTTTTTTATCAACTCCATGGCTTCTCGTCCTTCTGATCACTCCGGCATCCGCCGAAGTAAATTTTGAGAACGAGGTAAAACCTATCTTCACCGACCATTGTTACCAATGCCACGGCGAGTCGAAACAGAAAGGTAAACTCCGCCTGGATTCGCCCGCCATGATTCTGAAAGGTGGGAATTCGGGGGAACCGGTCTTCCTCGCCGGCCAAAGTGCAAAAAGCCACCTCATCAAGTTCGTATCACGCACTGATCCGGACAACGCGATGCCTCCCGAAGGAAAAGGCGAACCGCTCAACGAGACCCAGGTAGAGACGCTGCGGAAATGGATCGACGAAGGGGCTAAAATACCGGGATCGGAGAAGCTTGCCGAAATAAAAATGACGACCGATCACTGGTCCTTCCAGCCGGTCAGTCGCGATGGTTACGAGGAAAAGACGATCGATGAAATGATCGGTGAAATGAGAGGGGCCAAAGCGCTCACTCCTTCGCCCCGCGCCGATCGCCGAACCTTGGTCCGCCGCCTCTACCTGGTGCTCCACGGGATGCCCCCGAATACCGCGGAAGTCGCAAAATTTCTTGCCGACAAATCACCGGAAGAAGAAGCTTGGCGGAACCTCGTCAACCGCGCCCTCGCCAGCCCACGCTACGGCGAACGAATCGGACGCAGGTGGCTTGATGTCGTCCGCTTTGCCGAGAGCAACGGATTTGAAACGAATCGCGAGCGACCCCACGCCTACCCATTCCGCGACTTTGTGATCAACTCGTTCAACGAGGACAAACCCTACGACCGGTTCATTCGGGAACAGATCGCGGGCGACGCCTTCGGAGCGGAGGTAGGAACCGGGTTTCTCGTCGCGGGATCCTATGACATTGTCAAAAGCCCGGACATCAACCTAACTCTCATGCAGCGGCAGGATGAACTCACCGACATCGTCAACACCACGGGCACGACCTTCCTGGGCCTGACGATCGGTTGCGCAAGATGCCACAATCATAAATTCGATCCCATCTCGCAAAAGGACTTCTATGAGTTTCAAGCCGTCTTCGCCGGAGTGGGATACGGCGACCGCACGCTGAAGAAAGTGATGACCAAGGAGTCGCAGGAGGAAACCGCGCAACTCCGTCGCGAACTCGCGGCGCACAAGAACGCTATGGATGACTTCAGGAAGAAGGCCGCAACGGAAGACGGAAAGGGGCCCTCGAATCTCAGAGACCCAGTGAATGCCACTTTAAATGTCGAAAACTTCAGCGTAATCGAAGCAAAATTCGTGCGCTTTACGATCCGGGAAACAAATTCAGGACAACCCTGCCTTGACGAGCTGATGGTCTTCGATCCAGAGGGCCAAAACATCGCGCTCGGTGCGTCACCCACCGCTTCAGGAAGCCTGCCCGGCTACCCAATTCATCAGCTTGAGCACATCAATGACGGACTAATCGGAAACGAGCACAGCTGGATCTGTCACAAAAAGAGCGGTTGGGTGCAACTGGAATTCGAGACCCCCCAACCCATCGAGCGAATCGAGTGGGCCCGTGACCGTAATGGCGTCAACACCGACCGACTCGCGACCGATTATCTCATCGAGGCTTCGTTGGACGAAAAGACCTGGAAGACCCTCGCCAGATCCGCCGACCGCCATCCCTTTCGAGGACAACCTGACCCCAATGCCTTTCTTGCAAAATTGAACACCGCCGAGGCAAAGGCAGCCCGTAGCTTGATGGCGACGATCTTGGACAAGAACACGCGCATCGCCTCCCTCGAAACTGGTAAGCAGGCTTGGATCGCTAATTTTTCCAAACCCGGAAAAACCCACCGTCTCTACCGCGGCGACCCCATGGCGAAGCGCGAAGAAGTGGCGCCGGATGCCCTTGAGGTGATGGGTTCCCTCAAGATGGGAATTGACGAGGCCGAGCAACAACGTCGCGTCAAGATCGCCGAGTGGATCGCGACGAAGGAGAATCCACTCACCGCCCGGGTAATGGCCAACCGCCTCTGGCAATTCGTCTTCGGCACCGGAATCGTCGATACCCCAAGCGACTTTGGACTCAACGGCACGAACCCTACTCATCCTGAATTACTGGATTGGCTGGCCGCCGAATTCATGGAAAACAGCTGGTCATCCAAAGAACTTTTGCGGCTGATCTTGACTACGGACACTTTCCAGCAATCGAGCCAACCTCGCACCGAAGCGGCCAAGATCGACGCGAGCGGCCGTTATTTATGGCGCTTCCCACCCCGCCGTCTCGAGGCCGAGGCGATCCGCGATTCCATCCTCGCGGTCAGCGGCACGCTCAATCTCGAAGACACCGAGGGACCGGGGTTTTACCTCCTCGAGGTCGATCGAGAGAATGTCGTGCACTACAGCCCAAAGAAAATTACGGG
Organism: Akkermansiaceae bacterium; assembly: GCA_905182405.1. Lineage (GTDB taxonomy): Bacteria > Verrucomicrobiota > Verrucomicrobiia > Verrucomicrobiales > Akkermansiaceae > SW10. The sequence goes on from CAJJBQ010000002.1 coordinate 1,039,315, forward strand.
ACCAAAAGAATGGCGGCGCATGGTTTACATGATGAAGATCCGCCAGGAACAGGATGCCGTTTTCGGAGCCTTCGACTGCCCCGACGGCAATCAGGTCATGCCAAAACGCAGCCGTTCAACGACTCCCTTGCAGGCTCTCAATTTGTTCAACAGTCCCTTCATCATTCAGCAGGCCGACAAGCTGTCCGAGCGCATCGGGAGCGATCCGGCCAAGGCCTTCAATCTCCTCTACGGACGTCCCGCGACGGCGGAGGAAATTGCGGATTCAAGCACCTTCATCGCCGCTCACGGCATGCAGGCCTTCTGCCGTGCCATGCTCAATACCAACGAGCTTCTTTTCATCTTCTAATCCACTGCCATTGCAATGATTCCCATCAACCATTTCATTGATCGTCGCCACTTCCTCTCACACACCGCCAGTGGATTCGGAAGTGTTGCGCTCGCCTCCCTGCTCGCCCGCGACGGTTTGCTTGGGGCGCAGCAAAAAGTCCGCGAAAGCGCGGCGGGGAAAAACCCGATCACTCCCGTGATCGACCCTGGCAATCCGAATGCCCCGCGGCTACCCCACTTCGAGCCGCGCGCCAAACAAGTCCTCATGATTTTTTGCTCAGGAGCGGTGAGCCAAATTGATACTTTCGACTACAAACCGGAACTCATCAAACACCACGGCAAGCCCATGCCGGGCGGCGAAAATCTCATCACTTTCCAGGGTCAGCAAGGCAACCTCACCAGAAGCCCCTGGGAATTCAAACCGCGCGGGAAATCAGGAAAGATGATCTCCGATTTGGTTCCTAAGCTCGGCGACCTCGCCGATGAAATGTGCTTCCTGCACGCCATGACGGGCAAAACGAACACCCACGGTCCGGGCGAGAATTTCATGTGCACCGGATTCACCCTCGATGGATTTCCCAGCGCGGGATCCTGGATGACCTACGCGCTCGGCAGCGCGGCCGACGATTTACCCGCCTACGTGGCAATCCCCGACGTCCGAGGAAAGCCCCAGTCGAGTGGCAATTGCTGGGGGCCGGGATTTTTGCCAGCCGCCTTCCAAGGCACCGATTTTAACGCCGTCAATCCAGTGCGGAATCTCGCCATCCCCGGCGGCATCACCACCCGCACCGATGCCGCAACGAGGGCCTTTTTACAACGTCAGAACCATCGACATCTCGCGGGAATTCCGGACGACACCGAGCTCGCGGCGCGCATTGCCAGTTATCAACTCGCGGCAAAGATGCAAATGAGCATCCCCGATGTCACCGACCTCAGCAGCGAACCCGCCCACATCCTACGCGACTACGGAGTGGATGAAAGCGGGAGCAAAATCAAAGACCTGCGGGCCTCCTACGGACGCAACTGCATCCTCGCACGCCGCCTTATCGAGAAAGGAGTGCGCTTTGTGCAACTTTTCAACGGAGCCTATCAGACTGGAGGCGAGGGCGTCAGCAATTGGGACGGCCACAAGGCGCTCGAGAAACAATACAACATTCACGGTCCCGTTCTGGATCAGCCGACAGCGGCTCTTCTAAAAGACATGAAAGCGCGCGGTCTTCTGGAAGATACCCTCGTCGTTTTTGCGACGGAGTTCGGGCGCATGCCGACTTTTCAAAAAGGTGCAAGCGGCCGCGACCACAACCCCGACGGCTTCACTGCGTGGATGGCCGGCGCCGGAGTCAAGACACCCTTCACCTACGGTGCGACCGATGCCTTCGGCCACAAAGCGGTCGAAAAAGTCACGACCGTTTACGATTTCTACGCGACCATTCTACACATCCTCGGCCTCGATCACGAGCGGCTCAGCTTCTACCACAACGGCATCGAGCGACGCCTAACCGATGTCCACGGGCATGTCATTAAAGAGATTCTTTCGTAACGGAGGCAGAGATCGGTCCACCCCCGATTCCATCGCGGGCTTCTTAAACGCGACAAGGAACAAACCCAGTGACACCAAAGCAAGCCAAGAGAAGAAAGAGCATTTTCTTCATCTACTCAGAAACGATAAACTCTGAAAATCGTTCCTCAAAATCCTTGGGAACCACTGCTGTCAGCAAGACATCGTTCCCATCATAATCCGTCGACAGCACTTTGCCCTCGCGATGGAGAAGCCCCGTGATATCCCCTCGAGATTGCGGGATGCGATAATCCAAGCGCTTCACCCGATCCGAAAGTTTGTTGGCGAACTTCCCGAGAAGTTCAGTCATTCCGATTCCTTCAAGAGCCGAGACCTCCATCGCTCCGGGAAAATCAGCACGAAGTCCCGTCAGAATCGCGGGATCCTCGATCTGATCGATCTTATTCAGCACCACGATCACCTCCTTGTCATCCGCTCCCAATTCCTTGAGCACATTACACGTAGTGGCATAGTGCTCTGGAATTTCATCGGAATTTGCATCCAAAACGTGAACCAAAAAATCTGCCAAAATGGCCTCCTCGAGTGTCGCTTTAAAAGACTCCACTAATCGGTGCGGCAAGTTCCGCACAAAGCCCACGGTGTCGCTTACTAAAAGGGTCTGGCCATCTTCGAGCTCGAGTCGCCGAGTGGTAGGATCGAGAGTCGCGAAAAGCATATCCGCCTCCAGGATGTCCGAGTCCGCAAGCTTATTGAGCAAAGTCGATTTCCCCGCATTGGTGTAACCGACAATCGCAGCCGTCGCAATATCCCCTCGGGTGCGTTCTTTGCGCTGGGTCGCACGTTGTTTGCGAACTGCATCCAACTCATCTTTGACCCTGCTAATTTTCTGTCGAGCTAGACGACGGTCGACCTCAATCTGCTGCTCGCCCATTCCTCGGGATGCACCTCCGCCACCACCACTTCCACCACCACCACCACCACCACCACCACCGCCTTCGCGGTCGAGGTGGCTCCACATGCGTGCCATCCGGGGAAGCGCATACTGCATCCGGGCAAGATCAACCTGAAGCCGGGCTTCCTTGGTGCGCGCCCGCTTTGCAAAAATATCCAGGATCACCTCTTCTCGATCGATCACGGTGAGGTTCGAAAGCCCTTCCCAATTACGCTGCTGCATCGGGCTCAATTCATTATCAAAAACGATACAGTCACAGTCGCGAGCTTTCGCGAGTTCTACCAATTCATCGGCCTTCCCTGTTCCGCAGAGCAAGCCTCTGTGAGTAGCGCGCACGCGTACGAGCTCCATCCCGACCACTCCGATCCCGAGCGTGTCGACAAGTTCCTCGAGTTCAAGAAGTAGCTTCCGCGTCTCCTCTTCCTCACGCTTATTATAGCAAACACCGACGAGCATCGCTCGTTCGACCAAATCTGGTTTTTCGCGAACTTCAAACATCACCTACATCTTGGCCAAAAACATGCCAAACCCAAAAAAAACAGCTTGGCCATTCCCAGAAGAATTCCTCCGCTCAACATGACTAGAACGATCAATATCATCTCCTGCATGCCCATTACTTGGTTCATGGGTAGAACCTACTCCCTCTCAGAAAAATGGCGACCCGCAAATAACGCGATCCATTTTTTGGGTCAACAAGACCAAGACGATCAAGCTGGGCCAAGTGGTGATGAGAAGATCCCCAATATTACAATGCGGGGCGCACTTGGTAGAACATCCGCAGGGTTCCCTCAGGAACGTTGTTATCGGTAAATGTCGTAAACGCTCCCTCTGATGGATGGCTGTCGTTGAGTTCTTCCCAATCGTCGTCCGGCGACGTACTCAGATCGGTCGTCCTCCAAAGGCTGTAATTGAGGCCGGATTTGGATTTGAACGTGAGGACGACGTCCTCGCCGACGATATTAATTTCTGTCGCGGCAAAACCGTGGCCTAGCGTGGCCTCGGACACTAAGAAGGCGATGTCGCCAATCCCGAGGCGCACGTAGCGAAGCTGAGGTTGAACTCCCGCATACCGTTGGAGTTGGTGTTCGCGTAACCCCAATAGCTGATCTCGCTCAACGGGACATCGGCACCAAGATCAAACCAGATATGCTCAGGTCCCTTGTGAACCGAAATATAACCGGAAGGGAAACCGTCCATTCCACAAAGAACACCAGTCAATCAGCTCAGGAGTTTCTTCTCACCAGCCTCATCGACATTCACAAAGCTGACCTTTGTTGAAAAGATCACCTCCCCTTGGCCGGCTCTCCCCCGACGAACCTTCACTTGATAGGTCACGGAAGTATTTCCCTGGGTCACTTTTTCAGACTCAATCGCCAGAATAGTCCCCTCCCGCACACTGTGCCGAAAGACAACTTGGTCCATCCCGATCGTCATAAAACGACACTCAGGAAAATCTAGGGAGGCCGCGATCCAACTCGCTTCATCCACCCAGCCCAAAAGACAGCCTCCAAAAAGGAACCCGAACTGATTCAGATCCCCGGGTAAAACGAGGCGGTGGGTTTCCATGGAAACATTGAGATCTCAGTCGCGCCCTATTTCAGACGGATGAGGATCTTCTTATTGCGCATGTTGCTATCCTCAGAAACGCTTTCGATCTCAGGATCATCGGCAAGCGCGTTGTGCACCAAACGACGATGATACGAGTTCATCGGCGTCATCCAAATTTCATCCCTGCTGGCTTTCACCTTATCAGCGATGCCTCGGGCCTTATCTCGCACTCGCTCTTCTTGCTGGGCACGGAACCCATCGCAATCCACGCGAACCCGTGGTGCATCGTCGTTCACACCGCGTAGAATCCGGTTAGTAAGATACTGAAGATCGTCCAAACGATCTCCGCCCTTCCCGATCAAGAGAGTTTGATCGGGGGAAAGAATATTAAGAGTCAAATGGTCCTCATCACCGTTAACCTCGATTTCGTGTTCAAATCCGAGCTTTCCAAGCATCGTTTCGAGGATCTTCTTCGCTTCTGCGGCCACGTCTGACATATTCTGGAGCATAGACCTCCCTTTCGGGGCGTCAACTCATACTCGCCGAATCGGAGGGCTTCTTTTTATTCCCATATTTTGGGAATAATCCCTTCTTACGTCACTTAAATTAGTCACACCCATGAAATTAGCTCTTCCCCTCGCTGCCTTCGCCCTTTGCTCCTGTGCAGAGGTTTCCATTATCGATCAGCCCCAGCTCAGCAAACCGGCGATGAGTTTTGCGCAAAAAGGTGCCGATTTCTCAGAGTGCACCCTGGTGAGCCAATTGGAACGCGGTCGCACCAGCAGTTCACAAAGCGCCGGAGGGGGCTGCGCCTCATGCCACTAAAAGTGCGACGAAGAACAACAATCATCGCGTTCAATGAAGCTCCTTTTCCCCTTTCTCCTCACTGGACTCGCCTTCGCAGGGCCCGACGATTATTTCTCCTCCATCGAAGAATCGTCCTCCGATGCGGAAGACTCCGGTTCTTTTCTCGATCGTGTCTTCACCGGGATCCAACGAGTCGATCAGGACTTCGATCTTTTGGATGACAGTGACGTCAGTGTCTGGCGGAGCACTTTCGCCTACCGTCAAGAGCGCTCCCGCTGGAATATTGAAGCCAACGTTGGCTTCACCGATATCTCAATTGACTATTCAGATCCCGTGGGAGGAACATCAGCGACCAACCGCCGGGAAGACTCCTGGTCCGGACGCTTGATTCTGGGGACCGACCTCTCTGAAGATCTCTCGTTCACCTTTGGATTTTCGCACTACAAAGGATTCAACAACTACGCATCCCTATGGATTTCGGAATACTACGATCAATTCGTAGGAATCCCTGATCCGACCAATTACAATCCAGCAGACCCAAGTGGATCTACTTTGAGTGGCAACCTGATCTGGGACTACGACCCTGGAGTAGCTCGCCTCACCCTTTCCTTCTCTTACGGAAATGACGAAATCATTCCTGCCTGGAGCCTCGTTCCGAATCCCGGTAATTTTTTCATGCCCGAAGCAACCCCAACCCGAAGCTCTTTCGATACCTACACTGGGTCCGTCGCTTGGGCCAAAGCGCTCAGCCCCTCGCTGCGTAATCAGACAACATTCCGCTTCAGCGAGGTGACCGAACTTAATCCGCGCTTCCAGCTACAAAACGATACTGCCTGGGCCATTTCGGATGAGCTAACCTTACGCGCCCAAACGGGAGCCTCGATCCAACATCCGGATTTTGAGGCCTTCTACGGGGGACTTTCCCTTGTTTATGATCTTAACGTCAATTGGAGTGTCGGAGTTTCGGCCCGCGTCTACGACGATACCGGCGAGATCGTCCCCGTAGGATTTAACACGGCTGCACCAGCAATCACCTCGACCGAGTTTAGTGCCTCTCTCGCTTGGCAAAAACTGAGCACGACAGTTCGAATCTCCGCTGGAATCTATGACGTCGACTACGGCCCGCTTGATCCTTCTAACCAATTCTTCGCAGACCTTTATCGTGACCGTAGTTTTCTCGTCACACGCCTTGCCCTCACTTACACCTTTTAAAAAATGAAATCCCGCTTCCTTTCGCTCTTTTTCCTCACTTCCTTCGCGCTGGGTGCTCCCCCCGAACCCGGAGCTTCTTCAGAAAACGTCACCTACTCTTTGAGCGTAAACTCCCTTAATAGCCAAAACCAGTTCACTGAACTAACGAACTCACAGCTCTCAGAGCTGGCAGGCAAAGTCATACTCATTGCTTATTACACGCCCTGGTGATCAGGATGAAGCACTATGGTTTCTCAGTTGGGAAACGAAATCATCGACCACTTTAATGACGCCTCACGTGGCGATCTTGTTGGAAGAAATGACAGCGGAGTTGAATTCACCTCCATCCTTCTCTCTCTGGAAACTTCGGGTTTCGACAGATTGATCAGGACGGCAGCTGAAAACAACGGGTTCTCCCAGCATGGCCTAGATTCATTGAGTGATCGCAACTCGAATGTGCGAGATGGCTTCAGTTTCTATCGTGGAGTTGGATCGACCGGGCCTCCGGGATCTCTGAGCTTCGCCCAACGGCGACGCATTGTTATCATCGATAATCGTGATGCTTTCAACCCGGTCATTCGCCACAATGACCTCCCCCTTGGTTCAGGTTCTCTCGGCGCTTCTAATGTCGCGCTCATCCAAGCCGCTATTAATAATACCCCTGCCCCCAGTGAACTCGATTTCAACTCCTGGCTTGCTGATTTCTCTCCACCCGCCGGACAGAATGGAACCTTCGACGATCCAGATCAGGATGGCTCCACCAACCTTCTTGAGTTTTCCTCGGGCACGGATCCAACTAACGCTTCCGACTTTCCCTTTCAAAAGCTCGTCGCATCTGGAGATGGATTCCAATTGACCGTGCGCCGTTTCACGATGGCGGGAGGAATTGCACGAGGATTCGACTCAGGAACTCTCGGCAATCTTTCCTCAACCAACATTGATGAAAGCAATGCCACCTCGGTCTCACTCGGCGGAGACATTGAGGAAGTGAGCATCCCACTCCCGGCCAACTTCGGCCCTTTCATCCGACAAACCGTGACTCTCCCATAAGAAATTGTCAGCTGGCTCGGGGAAGGTTATCTTCCGCCCATGATTCGCCCGCTCCTTGCCGGACTCCTTCTGACCCTCACTTCCATGGGTCTTGGATCGGCAGCGCCCATTTTTGTCGCGCCCGACGATTCAGTCCCCTTGATTCGGCGGGATCTCATCCCCCTGGACTCCGCAGCGATCGGTCATTTGGCAGACGCTTTGACCACCATGGCAGACTGCCCGCTCAACAATAACGCGCTCTCCCTGCGGCAACGCGCTCAACTTCTAGCCCTCACCTTGCGTCTTTCTCCTTCGCAAAGCCGCGCTCGCCAAATACTCCGGAGTGTGATCAACGGCACCTACCAGCCTTCCATCCAGGAAAGTCACAAGAGCGCGCGAGACCATGGTTTCGACACGGCGAAGTGGCTCCTCGAGATGCCCGAAGAGAGTGAAGGCAAGCACCTCGGCAATCTCCTTCTCGATGTTCTTGCACCCTATCAACGCGATCATCCCCTTTTAGAAAAAAGAGCACCTTCTGATGAAGATCGATGGAAGGGAATCATCGCGCCACTTACCGCTTTCGAAAACGCTTCCAAGCCGCAGCTATTCGATCCGACACCGGAGACTCCAAAAAATAGCAAATATGCCACCACCGGCCTTCTTACAACGACTCCGCTTGTGACCGTAACAAACGGCCAAGTCAGGTATGGCCCGGTCAACGTCCGCCTTATCCTTACCGAACGCGGCACGGGCCAATTGAAGTTCAAGCCCGCTCTCACTAGCTCGAATGGCCCAGAACGTCCCACTCAACCCCTGCATGACGCTCTCATACAGTTTTACCGAGGCCAGGACCGCCCGCTACCCAAAGGCTACGATCTTTATCTCGATACCGGCAGAGGGACCTACGCCAAAAGGAATAAGGAAAACATCGTAGCCCCCCTCGCCATGATGCTGGACGCAGCAAGCACGGGCCGCCCCCTTGCTTCAAACATCGTCCTCTTCGCCCGCCTCCGTGCCGATGGTTCCCTTTCCCGCCCCTTCGAGAGCTGGCCCCTCATCTACTCGCTCCGAAATAAACGACCCTCCGCAGGAACCCGCCTCCTGGTTCCTCCCGAATTCGCAGAAGAACTCACCGCTCTTCTTGTCCTGGAACATCCAAGCTTTCTCCTTCGCTTTGAAATCATTTCCTGTGCTAGCTTCGATGAAGCACGTCAGCTCTATCTCGAAGACGCCCAACAACCGGACGACATTCAAGCCGCGAGCAAGATCTTCAAAGAGGTAACCGAGGCGCTCAGAAGAACCTCCGATGGAAACATTGCCGCCAAGCTCGTCTATGACAGTGTCAAATCCCGACTTCAAGAGGCCGCCGAAGCCTCTCCGAGGCACCTTTCCGCCCAAATCCTTCTCAAGCAAGCATCAGGAAACCGCCCATCCTCCTTTTCCACTCCCATGTTCGCCCGCGAGTTCATTCGCATCACGGAATCGCTCACCAATCCTCCGGGCATCGACTATAATTCCGGCTCCAGAGGGCTTAAAACCTTTCAAACCGAACAAAAGGCTCTCCTCGCAGAATTCAGCGAGAGCCGGCGGGTTTCACAGGATGACGGCCCTCTCGTTAAAGAAGGACAGAATCTCGTCGATAAGTTGCGAAAGATCATCCGCTTGTTCGATAAAGAACAATCAATTGCTGCTACTACCTTACAACTCACGTTTTGGCGCAAGGAGGTTACTTTGTTCCGGGATCGTCTCAAACGCCTTACTGGAAATTCTGAGCGTTAGCACACAATTTTCTCGTTACCGGTTGATATCAGGGAGCACTTTGCCTTAGATACCAACATGGCTCACGCGAAATCCCTTTTGCTCCTCCTCTTTAGTGCCTGTTATCTACTCGCAGATACCTATCGACCGCCCAATCTCGACAAGGAAATCTTCGATGCCGACAAGATCAAAATCGACAAGATTTCTGAGTCCTCTCTTTTTGCCGGGCTGCTCTCAGTTGCGAAAGACTTCGACGAAGAAGATCATGAAGTGGACTATGAACTTCGCGGTCATGCCCTCGCCATCGCTGGCCGCTTGAAGCCAGAAAATGACAACTTTCTCAGCATCCTCGGCGACCTCAAGGAACGCGGTAAGGCTAACAGCGTCGACGGAATGACCACCTCACACGCCGTTTCCAAAATCTACCGTGGCCTTCGTGTCCTCATGCGAAAAAAGGACAACGAGGACAACGTGAAGCTTGCGAGCTACTGCGCAGATATCGCCCTCCGCCTCGATGAGGGTGCCAAGGAAGCCAAGAAGATTAAGGAAATCCTCGAAGAGGCCGGTCAGCCCGACTGGAAGGACATGCTCGGTTCTCCCATCTACAACACCGGTGGTAGAGGAGGACCTCCCAACGAATTTAAGGAACGTCTGGAAACCATCCCTGGCGGTAAAGCTGCAAAGTTCGCTAGCATCCAGAGTTCCGTTTATGCCCTTTCTGTCCGTCAACTTTCAAACGGTCGCCACGCAGGTGCCGCCAGCTCTCTTTCCGCCACCGCCCTCCGGGACAAGGATGTCGATGGGGTCGAATTCCACATCGACCAGAAAGTCGGCAACATGACCGGCAACTCACTCGAAGAAATTGCAAAATTCATGCGCGTCCGCCACGAAGAGGCTGGTCGTATTCCTGCTGGATATAAGGTAGAAATGGCCTTCGAGGATAAGGATGGTCTTCTCGATGGACCTTCGGCGGGCACCGCGATGTCCCTCATTATCGACGCCCTCTTCACCGGAAATAAACTCGATGAAAGTTTTGCCTGCACCGGAACAATCACTGCCGATGGCAAAGTGGGGAAGATCGGTGGAGTCGCAGGAAAGATTCGTGGCGCCACGAAAAAGAAATGCAAGCTGGTCGGAGTCCCCGCCGAAAACATTCCCGGTGTTTCTGACATCTACGTCCTCGATGGCATCGAACCACTCATCAACATTCAGGTCTTCTCGTTCGCCAAGTTTGAAGGAGCACTGAAAGTTGCCTCGGCTAACAAACCCTCTGAAGTGCAAGAAACGATCGATGACTTCAACAAGATTGCCACCCTGCTCAAGGATCAGGGTGAAGGCATACTCAACAGCCCTGCCGTCATTTCCAAACTCGAAAAGGTCGTTAAAGCAATGCCCAATCACGAGTCGGCCCGTATTCTTCTCGAAGTTGCCAAAGGAACCCCACCCAAGACCCTCTCAATCGGAGGCTCTTTCCACCAAATCGACACCGCAACTTCCAGCATCAAACAAAAGATTCAGACGATCACCTGGACCGAAGAATTTAACCGCGAGAGCACCGACAAGGCAGACGCCGCTGAGGCTCTCGAACTCCTCAAGGAGGTGGATAACAAGGTTGATTCCCGCCTTACCGATTTTCAAAAGGCGATGCTCGAGATCACGGAAATCTTCCACGATGGACGTAAAGATTCTGAGAAAGACGACGAATTTGTAGACCGACTCAAGACCTCTTGGGAAGAAGTTCAGTCCGAACGAAAGAAGCTCATGGAAAATCCAGAAATCATGGAGGAACTCTACGGCTAGTCCGGCCTCTCTAAAGCGATTACTGCAATCTTCCTCTATTGCGGATCAAGTCCGGGGAGTCACCCGGACTTTTTGTTGTCCGCAAAGAATCTAGGATCTCAAATCGCCCACCCCGATTGAGAGCGAGCTTCAAATCATCGAGGCGATCCATGAGCGTAAAGAACGGGTGGCTCGCTCGCAAAGTTTCCTAACCAAAATCGCTGCCCTGCCGCCCCGCCTTCTTATGCGCTTTCCCCAGCGCATTCCTTTCGCGGGCCTCCCGAAAGAAGCTCTTTAAAATGCTCACACATTCGCCCTCGAGAACGCCCGAAAGAATCTCACAGCGATGATTCAGCGGAGGATTGCTCTCCAAAAGATTGATCCACCCTCCGGCGGCTCCGGCCTTCAGGTCACTGCAGCCGAAGACAACTCGATCAAGCCGGCAATGCACAATGGCCCCCGCGCACATTGGACACGGCTCCTTCGTCACGAAGAGAGTGCAACCCTCAAGGCGCCAATCTCCTAAAGCGTTCTGGGCCGAAGTAAGCGCCAGCATTTCCGCGTGAGCGGTGGCATCCTTAAGGGTCTCCACCTGATTCCAGGCCCGGGCAATCACCTGATCACCTTTGACAATGATCGCACCAATCGGGACCTCCTGAGCCGCATAGGCCCGCTGCGCTTCCCGCAAGGCTTGGCCCATATAAAAATTATCCGGATGAAAATCGCCAAGAAAATTATCACTCATCTGCCCACCATCCTAATCACCCCTCCGCTAAGAACAACCCCAAGAATCCAACTTAACCACAAGCGAAAGGATGGAACCACTTAAGAACCCTGCGAACGAGAGAAGGGTCTTCATCCTTTATTCGCTAAAATCGCCTCCGCACATTTCCGGCCGTCGAGCGCAGCCGAGACAATTCCGCCAGCAAAGCCCGCGCCCTCTCCGCAAGGATAGAACCCTTTGATTTCGAGATGCTGCAGATCGTCCCCCCGCGGAATCCGTATAGGTGAACTCGTCCGCGTCTCAAAGCCAATCAGAAGAGCATTCGGCCCCGTGTAACCCCGCATCGATTTGCCAAACTTGCGCAAACCTCCCACCAGTCTTTCACTGATCCACTTGGGCAAGAGCTCATCCAGACGGACCGATTTCAAACCCGGAAAATAACTCGTCTTAGGAAGCTCTTTCGATAACTTCCCAGCCAAAAAATCCGTCACGCGCTGAGCCGGGGCCACCTGGCCACCTCCACCCGCTGTCTTCGCGAGCTGCTCCAGTTCCTTTTGAAATCGAATCCCCGCGAGAACATCAGTCCCCTTCACATCCTCCGGCTCCACCCCCACTACAAGACCGCTATTGGCAAAAGGCGAATCCCTGCGAGACAGGCTCATCCCATTCACTACCACTTCATCGTTTTCCGTCGCCGCCGGAACCACGAAACCTCCCGGACACATGCAGAAAGAATGAACACTCCGTCCCTTGATCTGCGTCGCCAGGGCATAACGAGAGGCCGGCAAATCGTCACCGCGCTTCTCATCTTCCTGCAGATGATACTGGAGCTTATCGATCAAAGGCTGCGGATGCTCGATCCGCACCCCCACCGCAAATGCTTTCGCCTCAAGGAGAACCTTCTTTTCGTGAAGGAGTTCATAAATATCACGCGCCGAATGACCCGTCGCAAGAATGACTCCACTTCCTCGAAACTCATGTCCATCCGCCGTCACGACCCCATGCATGCGGGAATCGTCGATTAGAAAATCAACCACTTTGACCCCAAAGTGGACCTCTCCGCCGGCCGCCCGGACCGAATCACGCATCGCCATCACCACCTTCGGCAAAAGGTTCGAGCCGATATGCGGATGCGCATCAATTAAAATCTTCTTCGGCGCACCGTGTGCCACAAAGGCCTCGTAAACTGACCTCACGGGCCCCCGCTTCGTCGCACGCGTATAGAGCTTCCCATCAGAAAAGGTCCCCGCTCCTCCTTCTCCGAAGCAGTAGTTCGATTCTTCAATCACCCGGCCTTCACGCAAGATCGGCGCGAGATCAAATCGGCGCGCCGAGGCATCTTTTCCCCGTTCTAAAACGATCGGCTTCATCCCAAGTTCGAGGCATCGCAAGGCCGCAAAAAGCCCCGCCGGTCCAGAACCGACGATGACAACCTCCTCGGCATCCTCCTTGATTTTAGGGCACTCCCAAACGGACTCCGCGAGGGGAGGCAACTTTTCATCCACTCCCACTTCCAGCTGCAGGAGAAATCTCACCGGAGCCTTCCGCGCATCGAGCGATTTCTTCGTCAGGCGCATCCCTTGAATCTGCTCCGGCTTAACACGCAATTTTCGAGCCACCCGCGGAAGCCAACTCTTCTTGTTTGCAACCTCCTTCGGAGGAAGGGTGATCTGAACTTGTTTGATCATAAATTATCCTTTTATCAGAAGCATGCGCACTCCTACCACCACAAGGAGCACTCCGAAAATTTTCGTCAGCTGTGGACCGCTCAATTGCTTCATCAAATCTGTTCCAAACCAAGCGGCAAGGGCCGCGCCCAGCGCTGTGACGCCTACAATCTTCCAGTCAATTAAACCAGATTTACTCGTAATGTGATTCATCGTCCCCGAAAGCCCACTCACCACCACCACCGCCAGCGACGTCGCCACCGCGGTCTTTTGCCCCAACCCAAGAATCAGGACAAAGGCGGGCACCATGATGATTCCTCCACCGACACCGCAAAGCGCACCAGCGAGACCGGCGGCCGCTCCCACCAACAATCCGATAATCAATAGCTTCATGAACCCAGAAGTTCGGAGCGAGTATAGATGCTCACCACAGGCACCCCATCAGCTTCAATCGCAGGACGTCCCCCTTCTTCACGATCGACAAGAACGAGACAGAAAACCACCTCACCTCCCGCTGTGCGAATCGCTTCGATGGCCTTCAGAGTCGATCCACCAGTCGTGATCACGTCATCAACCACCACAACTCTGTCTCCGGATTTAAAATTCCCTTCGATCTGCTTCCCCTGTCCATGCCCCTTCGGCTCCTTGCGCACCGTGAATACCTGTAGCGCCTTCTCGTGATCCGCACTCGCCATTCCCACTACTAAAGAAATTGGATCAGCTCCCATCGTCATCCCTCCAATCGCATCCACCTCGAGATTCTCAGCTATAATCTTTTCCCTCACCAAATTCCAACCCGTTTCCCCAATCAACTTCGACCCCTGATTGTCCATCGCCGTCACCCGGCAATCCACGTAAAGGTCACTCTTCTGTCCCGACGCGAGAGTAAAATCCCCCGTGCGAACCGACTTCTCCAGCAGCATTGTTTTCAGATCGTCCATGGCGCTCATCGCTCTCAAGCTTGCCGGACCCCAACGAAAACTCAATCCCCGTCATCAAGGAATTCCCGCAGCCGGACCCTCAATCCAAATATCCAACCCCAATCGGGGCGACATAACTTAGCCCAGGGCACCGGCCCTGGGTTTTCCCCACCAAAACCCATGGGCCAAGCCCAGCATCCCATTCCCCCCCCTAACACCCACCCGCAGGTCCCCCCACCGACCACACATTCCAAAGTTTCACCATTCTCTATTTATTATCCAAAGTCTCCCCACTTTGGTATTTCCACGCCTGATAACCTCATGAGCGAAAAACGATCCCCTCTCCTAAAACTTGAACATTCAATGTTGGACGGTCAAATTCTCTCAACCCCCGCATACCCAAACCCCGCCCCACTCAGCGTCGATAAATCAAGCACCCCATCCCGTCTCCGGTAAAGCCCCGGATGCACCTTCAAAAACTCCTTCGACGCCTCGGGATAAAACTGCATCGCATTGCTCTCCACCCCACAGATCGTCCCCGCATAGGCAGCGAGCAGAACATGCGGAACCTGAGCCAACCTCGGGTTCGTCAAATCCTGCACCATCAGCGTCATCCCGTGCTCCTTCGCCCAACAAAGACTCAGCAACGCTCCCGTCATCGTCTTACAGGTCTTCAGCGCCACACTCGTCCAACCAAGCTCCCGACCCAACCGCACAAACCGCCAGTCATGCGCGCTCTCATCCATAAAGAGAGGTTTTCGCTCACTCACGGAATGCACATCGATCTGGTTCGCTTCTAAGTCATAGGGAAACGGCTGCTCCACATAAACGATCCGATCCCAAATCGTAGAATGCCCCTCCTTCAGCCGATCCAAAATTTCATTCACGTATGCGGGATCCGTCACCATGCAGTTAAAGTCCGTCGTTAGATTCGTCACCCCTTCTTCCAGCGAAATCTTCCCAATCGCAACAAGCCGCTCGTAATCCCACTCCAGGTCATTCCCCCGTAACTTGATCTTTAGACAATCCAGTCCGTCCCGCCGAATCCAATCTCGCAGCAAAACAGGATACCCGTCATCCGGTTCCGCGCCCGTAAGTTCGCTCTCATCGATAGGATCAAGCCCACCCACCAAGTGCCAAACTAAAAGCGTCATTTCCGGCACGACAAGGTAATCAGCAGGATACTTGCCCACAAATGATTCCGCCGGCTCAAGGAAGTGACTCAAGTCATTTCCCCCCAGCCACTCCTTGCTCAGACATTCGAAAGCGCCAACCCCATGCAGCTTTCCAAAGGCGTCATAAAGAGCCAAGTCGAAGGCCGATAGACACACCAGCGCTGCAAGGTGCGGCATCTTTTCCTCCTCACCGCGTCCCTCACCTTCTTCAGCAAGGCGATCATGCAGCCGGTTCTCAATGTAATCATGCCCGATCACCATCGGATGCCCCACGATGCCACCCTCTTCCAGATCCCCACGGAGAACCTCACAAAATGCCTGCAATCGTTCCTCCCTTTCCAAATATCCCAATTCCGATGGCCAAACCCAAGCTACGCTTAATGGTGTTTCAGCCCATCCTATCCCCTTTTTCCCATCAGAATCTGCTGCATGAACCGCCACACGGGCACAGTTCACTTCGGTAAGCGTTTGATTGCCAAATTTCAACGGGACCCGGGTCACCACCGGGACAAAGGAAAGCTCAATGCGAGTGATCTTCATGACATCGCGAGCCTGCCCCTTCCGGAAAGCTGCGACAATCTCGATCTCACCTAGCTCCGCGAAAGACTCACCACATCGGGAAACTCCCCGGTTACTTTTCGACAAATCCTTAAAAAATCCTCTTCAACCATACTAAGATGCCTCGACTCGTGACAAATGACTCCCCAATCGCGCGCACGTTTGACCTCTCCGAGAGGCATCGAAATCAATTCACCCTTCTCGATCTCTTTGCGAGCCACCCACGGAGCGACGATCCCCACGCCAATGCCAACTTTGGCCATCTCCATAATCGCGCCCATGTCTCCCAAACTGAGGCCCGAACGGAGACGCCCTCCAGCTTTTTCAAAGGATTCCTTCAACAGCCGGTAGGTCTCACTTGCTTTCGCATAGACCAAAAACGACTGCCCCTCCATCGCCTCCATATCGATCTCCTTGAGCTGCGCCCATTCGTGCTCCGGCGAAAAAACAAACACCATCTCATCGCGGAAAATTCCCTCAAAACGAACCCAACTCGGACACCGGCCGCCAATCCCAAGAGCCAAATCGATTTCGGCATGATCCAGAAGATCAACGAGCTGCGAGGTATCTCCCGAATCAAGATGAATCTCACAGCGAGGATAAAGCTTCCGAAATTCACGAAGAACATCGGGCAAAAGGTAGTGACACAAGGTGTGCGTCGCACCCACCCGTAATCGCCCCTGCCCCCAGCGCTTAAGCAGCGCTAAATCGTCCCCGGCAGACTCAAGTTGTTTGAGCGCAAGCTTGAACCTCCGTAACAAGACCATCCCCTCCTGGGAAAGAGCCAACCGCTTCCCGCTTCGCTCGATCAAAGTAGTTTCTAGTTGCGTCTCGAGCGCCCGAATCGAATGACTCACCGCCGATTGGGTCACATTCAAGCGCTCGGCGGCCTTGGTAAAACTTTCCGTTTCAGCTACTGCCACCAGTGAGCGTACCTGTCGTAAATCGGGTAATTCAATCATGATGATCGTGATTCATTTGAACCACGAAAATATACGTAGCAGGGAAGATGCCAAAAATTACTCTTAGCACAAAGTCAGCCCAACGGAGCCCACATGCTCTCAAAGGGAATCAAGGCGAATCGCACAAAGAAGTCATCGATCACTTTGAAATCGCACTACGACACCATTTTTGATAACGCAGCCGAAAACGATTTTTCCTCCGATAGCGACATCTTCCGCTTCAAGTTCCACGGCCTCATCTCCAAAGGCTCCGGCGCCGACAAAGTCAGCAACATCACCGCTACTCCCGCTACCGGATTCGACAAGGATGACCTCATCGAAGACCTCATCGCTGTCCAATCAAGAGCCTACTCAACCGCGGCGAATAGCGCCAACCCAGAGACGAAGCCTGCGCGGTTCAGGTCACCGCAGCGCTCAATCTGCCTCAATCTGTAATCGCAAAAACCATCGATCATCAGCAGCATCAGGCAGAGTCATACGCAAGGTCACCGTTTCCGTCCCGTCACCGTTGTCAATCGGAACACCCTCAACTTGCATCGCAAGTATACTTGAGGCAGAAGCCCAGCTCGCCAAAACCGTAGTCGCCTGAACGGTATAATTAATACCATAAATGGAATAACCGTCTCCGGTGTTCCCGCTGCCGTCACCCGAATTGAGTTCCCGAAGCCGACGATAAGAAAAGAGAAGATCACCCGGAGCTCCGGCTGCCTCCACAAGAGTAGGACGGACATTTCTCTGCACTCCGGAAGGATTTCCACCGAGTGCGTATTCCACAAGATGAACCAAACCATCCTGATCAGAATCTACCAGCGGCCCACTGTCATCAAGCGAATATCCTGCGATCCACTGGAGATAACTCTGCCCCGGGTTAACCGTGATAACAACCTCGTCTACCACCCCGGAATCCAAGGCCTCCATTTCCAAAACATACAGCCCCGCCTGATCAAAGGTCACCGAAGAAGTCGGACTCGCTCCATCGGAAAACGTCGCCGTCCCAGGACCCGATTGCTGACGCCAAACCACCCCTCCCGATAAAGGCGGATTTGCAAGAGTTCCTGACAGGGTCAGGTCAAAGCCAAGATCAGAACTACTCGAAGAACTTTGGTGAATTTCAACGACGATGATGTTCTCGCCCGCCACCAAATCGGCCGAATCTAGTAGCCAATCAAAGAAAGTCTCTTCATCACCACCACCGACCGCCCCATTGGCACGAGTGGAGAACGCAATCGCACCCGGGGGCATATTCACGCGTTGCACCTCCACCCC
The DNA here is from genome assembly GCA_905182405.1 of Akkermansiaceae bacterium. Taxonomy (GTDB): domain Bacteria; phylum Verrucomicrobiota; class Verrucomicrobiia; order Verrucomicrobiales; family Akkermansiaceae; genus SW10. The sequence goes on from CAJJBQ010000002.1 coordinate 1,057,500, forward strand.
ATTGAGGTAAATCACTGCTCCGTCATCTACCAAGACACTCGCCATCAAGCCGGAGTAGTCCAGCGGATCATCGAGATAAAACCTCCTCCGAAAGTAGGTTGTGATGTGCCTATCGGATGACGTTCCACCAAAGTTTAGCGTAGTCGTTTCGTCACCATCGCCATACCCAAATTTCGCCAATCCATCGCTCCAACTCCCATCATCAAACGGCAACCCACGCCAGCCCACCGCAGGTTCAACCCCATTATCAGCGTACTTCCAATAGTCACCCGCCATCACGAATGCCTCTTGCTGAAAAGTGCTCGCCGCAAGAGCGAAAGACTCATTGAGAGTGACTTCCGTATCCGGCCCAGCTTCTGGAAACTCTAACTGCGTATTCTCATCATCGATGATCGTCACCAACGCTAACGCCGGTGAACCCACCTCGAACACCCCACCCGACACCGGAGTCACAGAAACCAGCTCGCGCCCCTCCAAGTCTGTATCATCCAAAACTGTCACTACAAACTCCGCCGTAGTCTGCCCCACCGGAATCGTCACACTAAAAGGCACACCTGAAAAATCAGTCCCGCTAGTGGCATCTCCCGCAACCGAAAGAGGCACGATCATCTCAGCAGCCGTCGACCCAACGCGGGCCACCTGAAGCGTCGAAGTCCCTGCTCCATTTTCCCAGAGAAACTCATCAAGCGCGGCAATTGTCACCACGTTATCCGTAGCGACCGAGATCGTCGCTTCCGCGCTCAAGGCTCCAGACGTGGCCATCACCGTATAACTGCCGGGAGAGCTTGCGGTAAAAACACCATCAATGGAAATACTCGCACCAGCCGGATTCACCGCCCAGGTCGGGGACACCATCGAAAGGCTCCGCGCCGCACTCAGTTCAAGATCGAAACTCAAGTCACCGCTGTCGACATCCTCCTGATGAATCTCCGCCGCGAGAATATTATCACCCTCAACCAACAAACCGGGATCGATATTGAATCGAATTAAAACCCCTTCATTCGCAGAGGAAACAATGTTCGAGGCCTTCGTCCCCGCACTCACCGTTCCGGTCGTCAGATTATCCCGGGCAATCTCAGTGCCATTCAAAAAAACGCGCACGCCATCGTCACGTTTCACCGATAACTTAAGCCGCGAAACATCACCGACATTCGCCGCGTTAAACGTACGGCGAAACCACGTCGTGATATGCCGATTACGAGAATCCCCGCCAAAGCTCACCACCGTCGCTTGTGAATCGCCATAGCCCAACTCTGCGAGTCCAGACAACCAGGAACCGTCTTCAAAACCCGCCGTATTCCAGCTCGCACCAGGATCAACTCCCGTATCGAGATAGCGCCAAGTGTCTCCAAAAGGAATGAGCAGATCTTCAGCGATCGCATTATTCCAAACTTGGCTCACAAACTGCACCATCGAAGCCGTGTCCACGGACGCGGTGTGGGGCGATAAAGTCATCACTTCTACTGGTGCTTCTGCAGGCGCGGGCGCATGACCATAGAAGTCTACCCCGCTGAGTTCGGGAGTTGGAATAAGCGGCATCGGCACGATTGACCGAAAAACATCTCCATCAAACATCGCTCCGAGCGCCGTGCTCGACGAAGTGGAAAGCCCGCTCATGAAATAGCTACCATCCTCCAGCGTGATACTCTGACGGTCGCTTCCTTCCACAAAGACCCGCGCGCCCGCCACTGGTTGACCACCTTGCAAAACTCTCCCTCGGATCACTCCCTCATTGGATGGATCCCCCACCTTTACCAACACCCGCTCACGCGCCATCCCACCCTTGCGATCCGAAACCGTGACGGTCACCACATAAAGTCCCGGACTACTCCAGCGACGCACCGCCACCGCTTCGTTCTGTCCTTCCGGCGCATAGGCATCACCGATGTCAAAGTCCCACGCGTAGGCCAAGACATCGTCTTCCGGATCGCTCGCAGTGGCAGTCAAAGTGACATCTTGATTCACCGCCGCTACCAAGGTATCCGCCGCAAGCGAGATTGTCGGCCCACCATTTACAGGAGTGGCGAGAGTTGCAGTGAGAACAGGCTGCATCAGAAAATCAGAACTCCCTGACCCGTTGTTCAACCCGTGGATCGAAAGAACATTCGTTCCCGCCACCAGCACTTCCAATCCGGCGTTAGCCGAAAAATCCACAAAGCCCACCGCATCGTCATCATCGTGACTGGACGTCGCCCCCGAGTTCCAGACCGGCGACACCGGAGCGCGATCCTCGGCAATTTTCACCCCATTAAGATAGGCCACAAAGCCATCATCGTAGCGCATTTTTAATGTCAGCGATTCAACATCAGCAAGATCAATCCCCCCGTCGATCGTAAAAGGAACACGAATATAGCACGACTCGTCACTCGATCTCATCGCGATCACATCGACCCCAAAGTAAGGATTGTAATCAGACCTCGTATCGTAACCCACTCCCAAGAGCCCCGACAGCGGCCACGTGCTATCATCAAATCCAATCGCAGTCCAGTCCACCCCCGTCGCAGTCGTTGCATCCGGGATAATAGCTCGGCACCCATCGTCGGCCTCCACCAAATCAACTTCGCTCCCAGTTGCGAGATGCACGAAAAGGTCAATGTATTCATCGGGCGGAGAACCTCCTCGAGCCATCGGAGTAATACTCACCTTACTCTCCGTATCGGTGTAAGTCCGACCGATCAAAAGGGGCGCATCCCACTTATCGCTATTGTCACGAGTCGAGGCCGCCCCCCCCGTCGACCCCTGATCCGAGTAGGGTGTCATATCCAGCAAGGTGCTGGAACCGCCACCACTCCCCGTCCAGTTGAAAAGGATCCCATTCAAAAGATAATCGTTATCCGAACTCCGATTAGGCTGACGCCAGGCCGTTCGATAACTCAGCCAATATCTTGAAAGCGCACCGCCCGATGGCAGCCGCAGCGCGCGCAAGCCCGTGGCATTCTCATCATCGTTTTGGAAGAGCCGGTAGGTCCCGTTTTGAGCGCTGTTCGTGATCTCGGTAAAGTCGCTCTCCGTAATCCAATCCAGCCGCCACTTTTCATGTACCGTAAAATGAGGAAGCGTTGGGTTGTCCATGTCACTCCCACTCTGCCCACTCATCCCACTAAACCGATGCCCGTATTCGACGCGACCAAGACCATTGGTGGGAGTCGACCCGCGGGGATTGAGATCGCTCGTGTAGTTGAAGTAGGCATGGGATAATCCCAGATTATGGCCGAACTCGTGCCCCGAAGTGCGGAGTGAAGTATAGCCGCGTTGATGGTGACTCTGACGACCACCCACTTGCGCAATCCCAGCGTAGGGACCGATCCCACCAGCCGAGATAATGGTATAGAGGTCAAAGTTGCTATAGTTCCAGTCCATCCCCTCGTCATTACCCATCACTATCGCGGCAGCCCGCGCCTCGTTCATCATCTTTCCCAAACCCTGCCCGACATACTCCGACTTGTTTTCGGTCAGCGTAATCATATCCGGAAAAACCGTCGTCACATTCAGCTTTCCATAAGACGCGATGCGATAGTGCTCCGCAACATCATCTTGATGGCTCTGCGCCGTCGCCAGTGTCACCGGTTCGTAAGTTGGATCATCATCCAAAAACCGAACACGGAGATAAAGGATGCGCTTATTTCCCTCCGTCCATGGGCTCTCTGCCACTTGAGCATTTTCACTAGGCCCCGCCGTATCTTCATCCGTCACCAACATCGCGACAAAGTGATCGAGATCATCCTCATTCACGAATCGCTTCTCCTCACCAAAAGCCTCCACTAACAAATCATTCACTCCTGAAATTCTCTTCACCGGATCCGGCGAAAAGGCGACCACATCATCAATCGAAATTCCATGAAGCGAAATTCGATCCTTCGTCTGCAACTCGGACCGACGGCCATAAGTAAATGCCCGATAGCGCTTCTTATCAAAACTCACAAACCGCTCCTCCGTCGGAGCATCAGCCGGGCGCTCAATTCCACCCAAATAGCAACTCACCACCCGCTCAAACTCACCCGCCGTCGAAACCGGCGTCTCCAGCAACTCGACAATCTCTTCCGGCAAACCATCCCGTCCCTTGGTCGAAATCGCCAACGTCAACGCCCGTTCCGGATCTACCCCGATCATCCGCTTCAAAAGCGCTCGCCGCTTCCGCGCAAGAGACACTCCCTTTTCCAAATCAACCGAGTTCCCAACAATCCGGTAGTTCTCCAACCAAGCCCCAAATTCCCCAAGCACCTCCGAAAGGATCACCGCCGAAGCATCCGGCCCGCTCTTCCTCACTTGCTCGATCCGCTTGGGATTTTCCAACCGGCCTAATTCCGGCCCAATCGAATTCTGCCTCAACCAAATCAAGGAAACGACCAAGAGAGGCAAGGCAATACGAAGGAGGCGAAATGATTTCATCATCAAAAAAAGGAACTTAGAAAAGTTGACTATTCAGAATGTCAAAAAAATACGAGAGAGCAAGAATTCGAAATTGAAGATGTGTGACATCGCCCTCCCAAGATCTCCGCGAGAGATTCTCGTAATGCTACGCTGGTTCATCGCTTTTCTCTTCCTTCCTCTCACCCTAACCTAGGGCAATCACCCACAAACACCTTCTTCCTTGAACCCTCATGACCACCATGTTTCCCCCACTGCCAGGGCCATTTCAAGCAAATCCTCACCTGGCATCGAAACAAAGCGCAGCCCTTCGGCATCTTCCGCGCCCCCGCACTCCATGCCTAGCGAGCCCCACATCCCAAAAAAAGCAAGACCCCGCCCAAAAATCAAGGGCGCAGCGATCCAACGAACTGCGGTCACCCCATATTAAGTCCAAAGAAAATCGTATAAGGTGGGAATCGCCTGGTTCAGCGACATCTAGGGCCTCACCCGCAGCTCCGTCCAACAACGAATTAATTGAAGGGCCCTCCGCGCTCCATCAATCAATCGTTAACTTGTTCTACCTTTTTTCTTCGAACATAGTAGACCTCGTCGACATCTCCCACTCCGGTATTAATGAGAAAGCTGAAGAAAAGGCGGAGCGACTTCATTTTCATAGCAGAACAATAAGGATCAGCAGCCACGCGGAGCGGGGTCTGAATGAATCCCCCCATTTCCCACTTTATAGGCTTCGGTAAACCTATTGTTCATTTTATTTTTCAATCAAGCATCAAAACGATTCCAAGAAAAATCCAAGCCAGCTGAATTCTCTTTTAATTCTCTGACTTCAAGAAGATGACTCTTACGTGCTCCTCTTCCGCCACCCTTTCCCTCCCGCGCTTCTCTGCGCGCTACTTTGGGGAAGCGCCTTTCCAGCGATCAAGAACGTCTACGCTCACTGGGATTTACAGGGCTTAGAGCGAACCCTCCCGATGATCCTTCTCTTCGCCGGTATCCGTTTTTCAGTATCAGGATTTGGACTTTTGCTCTTTGGAAAAAATATCTCCGCAGAACTTCGAGTTACCCCCAGGAAACTCCTTCTCGGATTCGCCCTCACCCAAACGTTCATCCAATATATTTTCTTCTACCAAGCAGTCGCAGCTTCCAGCGCAAGCTTGGCCGCTTTGCTCGTCGCCACCGGCAGTTTTTGGTGGATGCTCATGAGCCCACTCATTCAGAAGAGCCCTTGGCCAAGTGCGATGCAATGGCTCGGCCTCGTCATCGGAGGAACGGGCGTCACCATTGCGGTCTATGCCCCCGGTGCCGGAGCGGGTAATCCCCTGCTTGGGGCAATCTTCATGCTGTGCGCCACCGCCAGCGGCGCGCTTGCCCTGCTCCTCTTCCAACGGATCAAGCCGACAATGTCGTCGATTAATGCCACCGGCATCTCCCTCTTCGCCGGAGGGGTTTCTCTCATACTCGTCGGCTTCCAAGCCATTGGGTCATTTCAGGAAATGTTTAGCAGCCCCGTCATCGGAAGCACGCTCTGGCTCGCTTTTGTCTCCGCCGCCGCCTTCAGCATCTGGAACCATCTCAGCTCCATTTTCCCAGTGACTCTCCTTGCGAGCTATCGCTTTCTGATTCCGATCTGCGGAGTCTTAGAGGCTCTTCTCTTCCTCGAAGGAGAATCCGCTGGCTGGGGACTCTTTGTCGGCGGCGCCCTCGTCGTCCTGAGCATGATTTGGGCCCAGCATTCCAAACGAATTTGAGATCCCCATTTCGCCCTCCTCATCTCTCGGTCTCAATGCCACAATCTTGTTCGTGAAGAATTACTTGCTCACGCATTTCGATGATATTGAAGCAGTGCCCTGCCCCTGCGGCATGTCCAAGCGGGCTTTTGTCCAGCCCAACAACTCCACCGCCTCGACCCACTACGTAGAAATTTCCGAGGATGCGCGGACCCACTACCACAAAACCTTCACCGAGATTTACCTAATCCTCGAAACCGAAGGCGAGGCCTTCATCGAACTCGATGGCGAGCTCCTCCCCGTCAAACCGATGACTACCATCATGATCAAGCCCGGCTGCCGCCATCGCGCCGTAGGTAAAATGAAGATCATCAATACCGCCATTCCTACCTTTGATCCAGACGACGAGTGGTTCGACTAACATCCCCCCACCCATCGATTCATCTCCCTAAGTCCACCGTCTCGTCCGCCTTAGCCGGAAGGCGGAAAAGGAAGCCACGATCGTTCAAATCTCACTCTTCGTGCTCAATTTTCAAATTTCTCTCCCAGTTCCCAATTGGGCACCCTAACCAAGCCCCAAGAAACGGACGTCGACCTTTATTAAATCCACTTCCGCGATGGCGCTGCAGGCTATGAATGGGAACTCTACAGCAGCCCTCTAACAATTTCCTATTCATCGAAGTGGCGCTACCTGTCATCCTAGGTAAAAAATAGGCCTACATTCACACCGGCAATTTAAGCTATGTCGCGCTTTACGAAACCGATGGTGACCCCCTCTCTGTCGATCAAGCTCTGGGCCTCTCACTAGGCACCCGCTTTTCGATCACCGTTTATCCCTATGCCACTGGCCCTGTGGGTTACGTCGCCATGGAACTTCTCTCGATCAATGTCCTGTTCGTCCCAACTGCCGCGGATAGCGACACTGACGACAGCCTTCTTCTAGACGATTGGGAAAAGTTCTTTTGGCAACACGGATGTTATCAACGCCCACGACAAACACGATTAGGGGCTACAGCTACCCTCAACTCTACATTATTGGTCACGATCCACGGCCAAATTACACTGAATATCCCAGCCGTCCCCATCGCAACCTTCGCACCGGGTAAAATGACCATCATCGAACTCCCCAGCGGGAACTACGCCCTGAGGGGGGGGCGACACCTACGTCTCCTCCTTTGAATTTAATGTGAAAGACACCGCCACACTCATGAATCTTCAATTTTTGATCACAGGTATCCCAGTAAGCGTAATCGTGTATACCTATCAAATAGACCTTGGCAGCGCCGCTTCATTCCTCCCTGCTAACTTCTTCCGCATGTTCATGTCACTTCCCCAAGTTAGGAATGAATCCACTTCTCGATTCTCGGAATGATTGTGTTTGGATTGACATCGTATCGTAGATACGTCGCTTGACTAAAAAACAGGGACCCTATTTTGCTTTTCCTTTTTTCTTAATCTTTGCCGGTTTGGCCCCGGCAATTTTCTTGGCGGAAGCCGGAAGATGCCGATCAAAGAGCGTAATGTATTTCTCATAGCCCTTCCCCCTTACCACCTCTTTCTTCCAATGCGCAAGTTGCACATCATACGTTTCGCGTAACGTCGCCAAAATTTTCGACTGATCATCGAGCGCGACTAGATTAGACAGTTCCTCAGGATCGTTTTTGAGATCGAATAATTCCTCTGCAGGTTTCATTTCCTCGTCTTCATACCACCAATAGGTGTATTTCAATTCCTTAGTCACAATGCTCATGCACGTCGTCGGAGCAGGAGGAAAGGTATTCATGAGCGCCAAATGGGAGTGACCGCCCTTTTCCGGGTTCTTCAAAAGAGGAAGGAGGCTTTTGCCATCTGTTCCTTCCACCGGCTCCAGTTCAGCCAGATCTATCATGGTGGGAGCGAAGTCGATGTTTCCCGTCAGCTGACCACAACGAATCTGACGGCCTGAATTCTTACTCCGCGGATCAAAAATAATGAGCGGCACCCGGGAAGATTCTTCCATCGGGAGCACCTTGGATCCGTATCCGTGTGAGCCACAGATAAAACCGTTGTCGCTCGTATAAATGATGACGGTATTGTCACTGACACCTTGAGCCTTGAGCTCTTTACGAATCATTCCCAGAGCCACGTCGATGGCGTAGATCTGCTGGTAGTACACCGCCATGACCTCGTCATATTTCGTATCGTATCCCCATTCGTAATGACGGACAAACTGACGCCCCTGTTTGCTCTGGGCCGAGAGATGTTCGCCGTATCTCCGACCATAATTCGAGGGCTTCAGAAACGTCTTCCCCTTGTAAACGTGATCGAACTTAGGATCAGGAGTAGCCGGTCGATGCGGTGCTTTAAAGCTGATCGAAAGACAAAAGGGCTTCTCCTGTTTGACCGACTCTTTGATGACATCCCGACCAAATTCCCCATACGAGAGAGTCGAATGGGGAAACTCCTTGGCGTAATCCTTCATCGAGGGATTCTGCGCGGTCTTGTAATTACTCTGACCTTCAGCCCCGCCATAAAGATCGAAGTCATTTTCGCAAATCCCCTTTCCGTCGACCACGATCCCAAACTTTCCAGCAAAAGCCGTCAGGTATCCAGCCTCGCGAAGCTTCATTGGGTAGGATTTCTCCCAAAGCTCGGGACTGAGATTGCCGTGAACGAAATTACAGCCCGTCTTATATTCATATCTCCCCGTGAAAACATTCGCCCGACTCCCCATGCAAATTGCGGTGGTGACATAGTGCCGATCAAAGATCATCCCGTCGCGCCCGAGCTGGTCCATGTTCGGAGTCAGCACATCCTTATTGCCATAACAACCCAATGAATAGGTGTTCTGGTCATCTGCCATCAGGTAGACGATATTGGGTCGGGGAGCGGGATCCTGCTTTGCCTCATCGGCCAAGCATGGGTGAGCAAAAACAGCCAAAAGCAAAAAAAAAATCATGGTAACGTCTCCTTCTTTCTCGCAGTTTAAATAAGTTCTGCCAAGCGACTTTTGCGCTTCCTTGTGAGATTCCTACCAGCGCTCAGCGACCGCCTTCGAAAACCAAAAACGACCCTCGGCAGCGTCTTCGCGCAGGCAAACGGAAAATACTTTGAGCCCACCCTCGAGCACGCAACGCTAGACTTCTTCAATCTGATCGGGACCTAGCTCAACCCAGAGAATCATATCCTCCGAGGCTAAGAATCGAAGACGCGCATCAAGCGCCGTGCTCGCCACGAAAACGGAAAGATCCTCCATACCGCCCTTGAACTCCCCGCCGACAAGCCCCGCGCCTAAGCTATTTTTGCCCACTTCTTTACCTGTGGTCAATCCAGACGCAGAACAAGCGGCCGAGTTCATCGCCACTTGGGCAAAACAGACCACTTCCTAGAAGCCTACCTGATCATCGATCAAACCAATCCCTTCATCGTACTTGTCGAGGTTGCGAAACTCTCCGATTCCATCCCCAAATTCTGAAGCATGGAGAGGTAAAGGTTCGGTAAGGGATAGTTGTTCGTCTGACTGAACGCCAGATGTTGCCCATGCTTAAAACCGCCGCCAGCGAAGAGAACCGGCATGTTGCGATTATCGTGCGAGGAGGCGTTTCCAAGATTAGAGGTGAGCATGACTATCGTGTCATCAAGGAGATCGGCACCTTTGAATTTCCTCAAAAAATTAGCCCAACGATCAATCGTGGCTTGCTCAACAAACGCAAGCTGATCGAGTTTCTCATCGCTCCGTCCGTGGTGAGACAGCGAGTGATAGGATTCATCGATCCCTTCGAGCGAGCGAACTGCATTGTTGGGTGTAAGATGCTCCGGAATTCTTGGGAACAAGGAAAGGATTGTGCAGACCCAGCGAGAGAGAAACAGCCACGAAGCGCTTCGGTTTTGCGGGATTCGATGCTCCGAATGCCAGATTCATAGCATCCAGAAACAAAAGCCCCATTGCGATACCCGCCTGCTTAAGAACGGCGCGACAAGAAAGTGATTTACGAGTCGAAATATACATAATAGCTGGGTTTACTTTGTCTGAAAAATAGGACTGGCTACGCAGGCTTGAATGATCGATTTGAGGCCGTAGTTTCTTTGACTTGCGCCGGACCAGTCGACGATGCGATCTAGGACTGTTTGATCACTGAAACGGATCTTTCCTCCAGTGCTATATCCTAGCACTTGTTTGGCGAAAGCGCGTGCAAGAATCCCGGGCCGGGTCAGATACCTCGAGTGAGATCTTGCCACCCGCTCAAAATATATCTCCTAATTGAGTTGCTGACCTGGCGACCCATTCTGTAGGATGATTTCTCCATCAAATCCCCATGAACAGGTCTCAATATAAGACCACTCCTTTTCACCAGCCGATTTTCCCTTAACAACAAACAATAAAATTTGGACAATAATTTACTATTCGCCCAAACTTACACTCCCTATTTTAGATATGAATATAGCCCACGCTCGAACGATTATAATCGCGCTCCTCTCACCACTGCTGGCGCTTGCCGCACTCACCACGGTTACGTTGGCGGCCCCGCTTGCCATCAATAATCACAGCTTCGAGAATCGAGAACTTGGCGCAGGAGGTTGGACCAATGACCTTAATGACCCAACCTTGATTAACCTTGATGATCCCGATTGGATCGGCCTGGAGGGCGCAAACAGCGGAAATGCTTTTATCGAATACATTGGCGGATTCAAATCCGAGGGCAACCAGCACGTCGGGATGGCCAATGGCTACTATGCATTTCAAAATACGGGCATTCCGTATGAGGCGAATACGCTTTATACCCTAACCGTTGGAATGGGTTACCGCAATGCCGGCCAGTCTGGATCCGACTCCATGTCGACGATTGGCCTAACCGTGCTCGACGAAGCTCCCAGTGCGAGCGCATTCCTCGAAGGAATAGACACTAATGACCAATTCGCCCTCGATTCCCTGTTGAAATCGAATGCGGTGACCGCCGATTCAGTTGCTCTCAATAATGCTGTCGGATTGACTTTCACGGATGTCACGGTTGAGTTCGCCACCGACGACGAACCTCCCGCTGGTAATATTGTGATTTTCATTGGAGATGACTTTAGCGGTGCCCGTTCCCACTTCGACAATGTGAGGCTGGATGCGACGAGCAACTTGAATCCTGACGGTGACAACATTCCAAGTGAATGGGAAACCGGCACAGACCGCGGCGTCGCTCGTAACCTGGATCCAAGCCTCAACGATGGCGAAGAAGATCCGGATGGTGATACCCTAACCAACTTCGAAGAGTTCGAAATGGGAACCCACCCCCAACTGGCCGACACTGATGGCGATGGACTAAAGGACAATGAGGAAGCCGTGACGGATCCGCTCAATCCAGACAGCGATGGAGACACTCTGAGCGATGGCGCCGAAGTAATTACCCACACCACCGACCCAAACAAAACTGATTCGGATGGCGACCAGTTCGAAGATCAGGCAGAGATTGCAGCAGGAAGTGATCCCAAGCAATCCGGGAGCTTTCCCGCCGCCGTCGGAGATATCCTGTTGGGTGTCAATTTTGTGGGAGGCGATGCAATCAGTGCTGGTGCCTCCGTCACAGGCATTGCGGGCGTTTTCGGCCAAAGCAACTGGAACAATGCTCCCGGCGGTGCCGGAGATCCTCTCAGCCTCGTAGACAATGCTGACAACGCGTCCATCCTTCGCGTAAAATGGGCAACCAATGGCCCCGGCGCGATTGGGGCGGAACCAGGCGCTGCCGCTGCCGATGCCCTCTTAATGCACGGTATTCTACTGCCCCGCGGCAGTGGGGCAGGAGGCGATGATGTGATCACTCAAATCGAAGTTCGCAACATCGCCTACCCGACCTACGATCTCTATCTCTACGTCGTATCCGACGGAGACTCTGGGGCGACATTCACCGCGAACGATGAAATCATAGAGGCGACCGTTGCAACCTTCGATGGTGAGTTTGGACAGATCGTCGAGAATTTCGATTCAGGCAACTACATCGTGTTTAAAGGCCTGACCGGGCCAACCCTTACGATCACCGGTAACGTCGTTTCCGGCACACCAGGCATTGCCGGATTCCAGATTGTCCGTTCCACAACAGACACCGATGGCGATGGAATGCCCGACGTCTGGGAAAAAGCGAACGATCTCGCTCTGACTGTGGACGATTCTACTTTGGATCCGGACAACGATGGTTCGAACAACCTCGCCGAATTCAACGCCAATACCAACCCGCGGGACAACGACACCGACGATGACGGACTTTGGGACGGCGTCGAAACGAATACCGGAACCTTTGTGAGCGCGTCTGACACCGGCACCAATCCCCGATCGAAGGACACCGACAAAGACGGACTAAGCGACAAAGTCGAGACCAAAACCGGAGTGGTTGCCAGCGCAACAGACTCGGGGACTGACCCGAACAACGCCGACTCTGATGGAGATGGCGTAGACGATGGGACTGAAATCGCCGCCTCAACAAATCCATACGATAAAAACAGCTTCCCTCCCTTCCCCATCCCAATTGCTTACTGGTCATTCGATGATGGAGCGCTTGAGACGGCTGACCTCATCGGCACAACGCCGGGGACCGTAAATGGTGGAGCGATCTTCGTTGAAGGCCACACGGGGAATGCAGGCGATCAGGCCATCCAGTTCGATGGAATTGATTCTTCTGTGACTACTAACGCTCCTTTGCTCGACGGTCTCACAGAGTTCGCGGTCGCGGGCTGGGTAAAGTTTGACGTTGTTCAACCCGCGCGGACTGGTCTGTTCGGACAAAATGACCTCGTCGAAGTGGGCCCAGATACCGTCATTACCTGGTGGATGTCGGATGGCGGAACGATCACCACAGGGGTCGATACTGCCGAAGAGTGGACTCACATCGCGATTGTCGGCAGTGAAAATGGGCGCGTCATTTATATTGATGGTGAAATCGCAGGGCAGAACGATACGCCCCCGGCTGGAGGCACCTCCGCCTCGAGCTTTAATATCGGTGGTGATGGTATCTGGGACGGAGCAGGAAATTTCTTCGAGGGCCTAATTGACGACGTTGCTGTTTGGGATGAGGCCTTATCAGAAGATCAAGTGAAGCAACTCGCTGACGGAACATTTAATCCTCTCGGCGGCGCACCTGGAGCTGTGGAACTTGCGATTACTGACATCTCGGTCGCTGCAAATGGTGACGTCGCACTGACTTGGAACTCTGGAAGTTCTCCGGGGAAAACCTATGCGGTTTTTTCAACTGATGATCTTTCGATTCCGCTGGAAGATTGGTTGGAGATCAATGATGAAGTTCAGCCCGAGGGCGTAAGCACGACCTACATCATTCCATCGGACCTTCTGGGTGATGAAGATAGGCTCTTCTTCTTCGTTCGCAAAAACTAGAAAGATCCGGTTTCAGGTCGCGGGTTTTTCGGGATCGAAAAAGAGAGCGCGCTAGACAAGTATTTCGTTGGGGTCGCCTTCAAGGCGGCTCCGCCGTATTTTCGGGAGCACCCGGGCTTTCTGCTGTGCTCGTCTCTCGTTTGATAATTTCACCAGAAAAGTTGGTAGGAGTGATTGAATCGATAAGACTTGCTGGGCTTTGGGAAGAAAACCTGCAGAGTATACGGGGGAGGATTTTGCTAGGAATTTGCTTTTAGCGGGAGGGCTTTGAAGCCGCCTTTGGACCGGAGCGAAAGGGGGTTAATCGCTTTTCCAATGGGTAAACAACCTCAATTTTCATAGAGCTATTACTGTTAAAAAAATATCTTTTAGTGCCTAATTTGGTTAAATTGCTCAAATCCGTATTCGGGGTTTCGATGTTGCTAAAAAGGAGGGTATCCTTGCCGGCGATCGTCAGGCCGCCCATGCAGCCGTAGGAGCGGTTCTTCTGGCCGTCGGGCAGGACCGCGACGATGCGGAAGTCGATCCAGGTGCCGCCGGAGTCCATAGTTACGACAAGATCTGACCGTTTGGAGATTGTCAAGACGCGGCGGCTACTGCCCTTGGATGCTGGGCTTTCACCCAGGGCGATGTAAAACCCTAATCCTGACTGCAAAGTCCCCCACACCACTTCATCGGATCCGGGGTTGAGCGCTTCGATGTCTCTCACAGTCACTCGATACCATCCCTCTTCAGGAACCTTCGTGCGGATCATTCGACCGTGAAATTGAACCTGAGCTTTCCATGAAACCACTTTCCCTTAAAAGAGTTGCGGTCCCCGGTAGTTCCCCGACCCGTTCTTCGTTAACGCTGCCGGAGAATAGTCCTTCTTAAACTTCTGATCTCCTTCCCGCGCACGCTTGAAAGCCTCATCGAGCGAGGCTCCGGCCGCACGAAGATAGCCATCGAGATGAAAATGAGATAATTGCTGCCCGTCCGCCTTGTTATCAAAACCTCCGGAAGATTCAGCCGCCAAATAATCTCCCAATGGAATATCGACACAGAGAATGTCATGCAGAGAATACTCATATTCCTCCTGCGTGAGTCGACGCGAGTGAACCCGACCATTCAACCTCAGATCTGCTTTCTCCGCTTCAATCAACGGCTCCTCCAGCGATTTCAAAAAAGCCGCCATTCTACCAGCCTGGGGTCGCTTTTTCTTCTTCGGCGGCATTTCACCATCCTCCACCCGATAAAAAACGTCCTTCCAGATCGCTAAATTTCTCGGATCCTTCGGGTCAAATTTCAAATCCAAGAGATTCAAATCTCCCTCTGCATCGAAGTCATCGTGATAATCATAACAATGTTGCTCCATAAACGGCTCCAGTTACGCAAGCACATGACCCAAAGCCGCTCCCACAAGGGCGGCGAAAATCAACAAGGAGCTTACGATCATAAGAAAATCCAATTACGAAATATCTTCGGCAAAAATTTCATGCAATTCTTCACGTAAAATAACATAGAATTTTTCTCATGCTTCTCCGAATCCTCTACCTACTCCTGACGACCTTCGTGATCCATGCCGAGCCGCTGAAACTCCCCGCAAACTCAATCGGATACCCCGCAGCAGGCACGCGTGTCGCCGTCACTCCCTGCGAATACCAGGGGACCAAGGTCCACCACATGCTCTACCTTCCCTCTAACTGGGAAGCAGGAAAATCCTACCCCCTTATCGTCGAGTTCACTGGTAACTACTCCCCCGCATCGGGCTCTACCGGCGAAGTCAAAGACGCCGCCCTCGGCTTCGGCCTTACCGGCGGCAAAGCGATCTGGCTCACCCTCCCCAATATTTCAAAAGATGGCCTCAAAAACGAAGTCACCTGGTGGGGCAATACCCAAGCCACCATCGACTACGCCCTCAAAAACGTCCCGCGCCTCTACCAGCAATTCGGGGCCGACCCAAAACGCATCATCCTCTGCGGCTTCTCCCGCGGAGCCATCGGCGTAAGCTACCTTGGCCTCCACAACGACAACATCTCCAAGCTCTGGTCCGGCTTTGTCACCCACGACCACTTCGACGGCGTTAAACAATGGCGTAAGCCCTGGGGTTCTCCGCTCACCAAGTATCAAAAGGAGGCCACCGCACGCCTCTCCCGCCTTAACGGCCGCCCCGTCCTCATCTGCCAAAACAACTCAACCAAGGAAACTCGCAACTTCCTCGCGGGACGAATCCCCCTGCAAAACGTCACCTTTCTCGACATCCCCATCTCAACGATCTTCCCGCCTTTCCCCAATCCCATTACCCCACACCCCCACACCGACCGCTGGCCCCTCCTCCCCTCACCCGCCCGTGACACCGCTCGCCAGTGGTTTCAAAAGGCTACTCAGACAAAGTAACCCTCTCTTCCTCTTGTTCCTCCCCCTCTTACTCAGGGCTAAATCACTCCGGCAGACCAATTCATTCTCCTCCGATTGGTCCTTCTAAAACGGCGTGTCCAAAAACGGCAACCAAACCGCCAAAGGCGGCTACTACTCCAGCAATATCCCTCTACATTACAAATACCTTCAGAACGCTTGGCAAGTGATCCTTCACCGAGGCAAACTACCGGTTTATCCTTGGCGTGAATCTTTACAATTTCCTCCTGGGCCACTCGCTTAAGAACGAACGCTGCGTTACCTCTCCCCGAACACGCGCTAAGGGATCAAGCTTAGTGAAAAACGATTCGTATCGGCCGAAAAACCTTCACCCTAGAAATCTCACCCGTGAAGCCAGCGCGGACTCCGTAATCGGATTCTGTAGGCAGACCTATTTCACCTTCCCAACAAACTCGGGGAACGGCGCGGACAACTTCGACTCCAACTAGCTTTCAGCACTGCCCTTGCTAGTATACAAGGCGCTGGGCCTAACCTCCAAAAAGCTCCCCATAAAAAGCCGGATCAAGGGGCGGAATGAGACTTTGCCATTCGGTCACTGCGTGCTGGCCCGCACAACAAAGCGCCAGTTCACAATCGCCGCCAATCCGCCCTCGCACCACTTCGATAGCAACATCCGGCGTATTGCAGTCGCTGCTGAGATGCCCCAAGATCACAGTTTTCAACCCTTCTGGAACGAGCTCCGCGATCAAATCCGCTGCCTGCTCATTGGAAAGGTGACCGTGTTGCGATGAAATCCGCTGCTTCGTACTGAAAGGACGCTTGGTGTCTGCCTCCAGAAGCTTCCATTCGTAGTTCGCTTCCAGAACCAAGCCTTCGACCCCTTTCAAGGCATTCATCACTCCGTCATCGACATGACCAAGATCAGTCGCCACCCCCATCTTTCTGCCCCCATTGGAAATGACATAGCCCACCGGCTCCACCGCATCGTGAGGAAGCGCGAAAGTTTCCAAATCGAAACCCTCCCAAGTAAACCGCTGCCCACTCTCAAAGGAGACCCATTCGGCCGGCTGCCGAAGTCCTTCCTGAACCACTCGGCCCGTCATAATACTCGCAACCAACGGCACCTTCCACTTCGTTAAAAAAACGTCGAGCCCACGAACGTGATCTCCGTGCTCGTGAGTCAGAAGAATTCCCGTCAGCGAGCCCGGCGATACCCCAAGCGCTTCCAGCCGGAGACACAGCTGCTTCGAACTCAATCCAGCATCCACCAAGAGATACTTTCCCTCGCTCTCTACAAGGGTTGCATTTCCTCCACTTCCACTACCAAGAACCGCGAATCGCATCTGGTCCCAGAAATGCCTCAATTCTGACATTGAAGCAAACTATTCGAAAAAATTCCCTAAACCACTGGACGGACCAAAGCATGACATTTATGGGCAGTTTGCCCTCAGTCACACCCTGTTGCAAAAAACACTTTTCCTATCATGTCCTTTCTACCACAAGAATTCGCTCACCCCTACGAGATCAATCCAGATTACTCGAAAAGCGTCGCTTATTTCTCCTCCGAATTCGCCATCGATCAAAGCCTCAAGATTTACTCAGGAGGTCTCGGATTCCTCGCCGGATCCCACATGCGCTCTGCTCATGACCTAAAGCAAAACATGATCGGCATCGGAATTCTCTGGTCCTATGGATATTATAATCAGGTCCGCGGCGAGGATCGCCAAATGGCCGTTGCTCTCCGCCGAAAGGCTCCTCATTTTCTCCGCGACACTGGGGCGAAATTCTCGATCCAGATCGAAGGCAAAGAAGTCTGGGTCAAAGCCAAGTATCTTCCGGCCGACACCTTCGGAACTTGCCCGATGTTCTTCCTCACGACCGACTTCGAGGACAACGATGACCACGCCCGTGCCATCTCCCGCTGTCTCTACGACAACGACCATAAGATGCGCATCGCTCAATACATGCTTCTTGGCATCGGCGGGGCCAAGCTCCTCAACGAACTCAATTGCGCCCCGGAGATCTACCACCTCAATGAAGCCCACGCCCTCTCGGCAGCCTTCTACCTCAAGTCAAAAGGAGATGATAAAGAAAGCCTCAAGAAGAAGCTCATCTTCACCACCCACACCCCAGAAGCCGCCGGTAACGAAAGACACGATTTCAACGAACTTGTCCGCTTCGGTTTCTTCTCCGGCGCCGACCGCCACCAAGTCCAGGAGTTCACCGGTATTCACGATGACGCCTTCTCCCATTCCCTCGCGGCCCTTCGCCTCGCCCGAATTTCTAATGGTGTCTCCAAGCTTCATGGCGAGGTTTCCCGCGAAATGTGGGGAGTCTACCCGGATATTTGTGAGATCACGCACATCACAAACTCTCAGAACAAGAAATATTGGGCCGACCGCAAGCTCGAAGCGGCCCGATTGAAATCCGACAAAGAAACGATCGCGCTTCGCAAAAAGAAACTCAAAGCAGACCTCTTCCGAACCGTCGCCGACCAAACAGGAAAAATCTTCGATCCCGAAGTCCTCACGGTTGTTTGGGCACGACGTTTCGCTGGCTACAAACGGGCCGATCTCATCGCAAACGATCTGGAACGTTTTTCCACGCTCCTCGCCGACGAACAGCGCCCGATCCAGATCATCTGGGCCGGAAAGCCCTACCCTTACGACTACGGCGCCATCGAAACCTTCAATCATCTCATTGAGGTCACCAAGCCCTTCGCGAACGCCACCGTCCTTGTCGGTTACGAACTCAATCTCTCTCGCCTCATGAAAGCGGGTTCCGACGCCTGGCTCAATAACCCCGTCGTCACCCGTGAGGCTTCCGGAACTTCTGGCATGACCGCTTCCATGAATGCTTCGATCAACTTCTCAACCTATGATGGCTGGGTCTGCGAATACGCAAAAGACGGCGAAAACTCCTTCATCGTTCCGCCGGCAGATCCCAACTGCTCACCAGAAGCGCGCGATCAGCATGACTTGGACGCCCTCTACCACATCCTCGATAACAAAATTAAGCCTCTCTACTACGATAACCCCGATGGCTGGGGCGACATGGTCCTCAACTCAATGAACGACGTCGTCCCCTTCTTCGACTCCGATCGCATGGCAGACGAGTATTACACCAAACTCTTCAACGCATAGATCGTAAATCTCTTCACCAAAAAGCGGAGTTCCCCATGGAGCTCCGCTTTTTTTGTCCCGTATCCCTAACGAAATGTCTTTTGATCCTCTACAAAGTGATAATCGGCATCAGCAAGCCTCGCCACCAAGGCCCTCTCCTCCAGCCCGTGGGTTTTGCATAGATCCTTGAGAGAACTCGCATTATTCCTTAGCTCCGTATTCACCAAGCCCAACAGCAGATGCGGATCCATCGTTTCAAATGACGTCAATTTCACAAACTCAACGTTCCCGAATCGCAAAAAACTGTCAACCGCCTTCATTTCAATCCCGGAATCACTTTTTGAGGTCCAAATCCCATTGACAGCTGGGCCATTTTAGGGAATTACCCCGTCTGCGGCGTCGGAAATGTCGCAACCCCAATCTTAGGGAATCCCATGAAAAAAGATATTCATCCAGTTTACAACCGGGTCGCGTTCCAGGACATGACCACGGGAAAACGCTACTTAACCCGCTCGACGGCCAAGTCTTCCAAGACCGAGGAGATCGACGGAGTAGAGCACTTTATCATCTCCGTTGGTCTCACGGCAGATTCTCACCCCTTCTACACGGGTCAAAATCAGTTTGTCGACACCGAGGGACGCATCGACAAGTTCCAAAAGCGTTTTGGATCTGTGCGTCGCGCGAAGAAGCCTACCCGCTCTGCGTAGACCGCACCCCCTGGAAATCTTTTTCAGTTTTTCAAAAGGCGATCCTTCCCTGGGTCGTCTTTTTTGTGTTCACTAATCACCGTTATGGATGAAATTGTCGTCGCACTTCTTCCTGCCATCGAGGAACAACTCGCTTCGCCTGAAACAGCTTATGTGAAGGAGGCTTTCGACCGCCTTACCTCCGACTCAGAAATCGACGATGAAGAGGCCCGACACATGATCGCCTTTTGTCTCGCCGACGAAGTTGAGACCATGAAAAATGAAGATCGGCAGTTCAATGCCGACCGGTATCAGATGCTCCTCAATCTTCTCCCTGCCCTTCCGGAAGGACGATGATTACAAAGAGCATCACAAATTCTCATCACTCGCGCGCACAGGTGCCCCCTTGGTCTCGTTATAGGAATAAGAACAACCTCCTTTAAAAACTATGACCGACTCTCCCGTTCTCCCTCAGCGTAATTTTTGGCGCCCCGTTCTCATCGCAACCCTTATTTTCCTCGCCGTCGGCCTCACCGCCGGTGGAGTGGAAGACAACGCCTTCTCTCGTGGAATCGAGGACATCAAAATCGAAAACGGACTCATCGAAATCAAGCTCGCCAAATAAAGGTAACCTCAACCCTTTCAAAAAACGGAGTGGCAATGTCACTCCGCTTTTTTTATCCCCGTAGTAGAAGTTCTTAGCATCTGACCTCAAGTCCGAAGCTTTTCAAATCAATCCCCTTCACACTTGCCCTCCTCACCCGTCCTTCTAGGCTTCGATGACTGCCACAGCCCAGCTATGCACCGTCTCTACGTCGAAAAAAATCCCGAATTCGCCAGCGAATCGCTCTACCTCATCGCGGACCTCCGCAGCAACCTCGCAATCGACTCCATCACCGCCGCACGCGTCGTGCAGCGCTATGACCTCGATGGACTCAGCGCCGATGAATTCACGCAAGCAACCCAGCTCATTCTCTCCGAGCCTCAGGTCGAGTCATCTTCCCACAAACTCACTTTAGCCAAAGGCGAACACGCCTTCGCCATCGAGTATCTCCCCGGCCAATTTGACCAGCGCGCCGACTCCGCGGCCCAGTGCGTCCAGATTCTCACCGGTAAGGATCGTCCCTTTGTTTCTTCGGCTCGCGTCATCGTTCTAAAAGGCGATCTCTCCAAAAAGGACCTCAAGCGCATTAAGAAATACCTCATCAATCCTGTCGATTCCCATGAGGTTCCCGTCAGCGATCCCGCCAAACGACAAAGCTCTCCCACTCCCGGAAAAGTAGCTGTCCTCGATGGCTTCAATGAACGTTCCAAGTCTACCCTCCCTGCATTCCGCTCGGAGATGGGGCTCGCAATGTCCACCGCTGACCTCGCCCACACCCAGGAATATTTCCACAACGAAGGCCGTGAGCCCACCATTACCGAGCTTCGCATGCTCGACACCTATTGGTCCGATCACTGCCGCCACACCACTTTCCTTTCAAAAATCGATAAGGTAGAGTTCGATCCCGGCACTGAAACCATCGAAGAAACCTACCAGACCTACCTGCGCACCCGTAAAAATGTCTACGGCGAGGACACCGACCGACCCGTGACACTTATGGACATTGCCCTCGTTGCGATGAAGGACCTCCGCAAATCCGGCGAACTCGATAACCTAGAAATCTCGAATGAGATCAACGCCGCCTCCATCGTCGTCAACGTCCCCCTTCCTCAATCTGAACACCGCCCTCAGACCGCCGACCTCCCTCTCGAGGAAGAGTGGCTCATTCAGTTCAAAAACGAGACCCACAACCACCCCACCGAAATTGAACCCTTTGGTGGCGCAGCGACCTGCCTTGGCGGTTGTATCCGCGACCCCCTTTCCGGTCGCTCTTACGTCTATCAGGCCATGCGGGTCAGCGGAGCCGCCGATCCTCGAACACCCTACGCCGACACCATTCCCGGAAAACTTCCCCAGCGCAAAATCTGTCAGGAAGCCGCTCACGGATACTCCTCTTACGGAAACCAGATCGGTCTCGCCACCGGGAAAGTCTCCGAAGTCTACCACCCGAACTACGCCGCCAAGCGCATGGAAATTGGAGCAGTCATTTCCGCCTCTCCACGCAAGAATGTCTTCCGCGGCGGACCGGACACCGGCGACCACATCCTCCTGATTGGCGGACGCACCGGACGCGATGGCGTCGGCGGAGCCACCGGATCCTCAAAAGAGCACACCGACACCGCGCTCGAAAATTCAGCAGAAGTCCAAAAAGGAGACGCCCCCACCGAGCGCAAAATCCAACGTCTTTTCCGCAACCCCGAACTCGCTCCCAAAATTAAGATCTGTAACGACTTCGGTGCCGGAGGAGTTTCAGTTGCCATTGGGGAAATTGCCGACAGCCTTGAGATCAATCTCGATGCCGTTCCGAAAAAGTATAACGGCCTCGATGGCACCGAACTCGCCATCTCCGAATCGCAGGAGCGCATGGCTATCTGTGTCGACCCATCCGACGCCCCCTATTTCATCGCCGAGTCCGAAAAGGAAAACCTCGAGTGCGTCCACGTCGCCACCGTGACTGACACCAACCGCCTCATCATCACTTGGAGGGGCGACAAGATCGTCGATCTTTCCCGTGAGTTTCTCGAGACCAATGGCGTACAGCAAAACGCCCAGGTCATGGTCAGCGCCCCCAATGACGATGGTCCTCTCGACCACGCCATCCCTGCGGTGAACGAACAAGAGGAGCTCGAGGACAAATTCCGCTCCGCTCTTTCTGATCTCAACTCCGCTTCGCAAAAAGGCCTCGGGGAACGCTTCGACTCTTCTGTCGGTGCGGGCACCGTCCTCTCTCCCTTCGGCGGACAGCATCAGCGCACTCCCGTCGATGCCATGGTCGCCACCCTTCCCTTCCTCGAAGGCTACAGCACCACCACCACGCACATGGCCTGGGGCTTCGATCCCTACCTCGCAAGCTGGAGCCCCTACCACGGAGCTCTCTATGCCGTCACCCAATCCGCCTGCCGCATTGTCGCTTCCGGCGCGAAGCTATCCGAGATCCGCCTCACCCTGCAGGAATATTTTCCAAAACTCGGTCGTGATCCCCACCGCTGGGGCCTTCCTTTCGCGGCTCTTCTCGGTGCCTTCCGGGCGCAAAACGAACTCCGACTCGCCGCTATCGGTGGAAAAGATTCCATGTCAGGATCTTTCAACGAGATGGACGTCCCCCCCACCCTCGTTTCCTTCGCCGTCGCTCCCGGAACGACTGGCTCTGTCATCTCGCCCGAATTTAAAAAGACCGGCTCAACCGTCTCTCTCATCAAAATTCCGCGCGACGCCGATCATCTCCCAGACTTCGGATTCCTCAAGGAAACAGCCAAACGACTTCACGACGAGATCGCAAAAGGGAGTATCCACGCCATCCACAGTCTCGACCACGGAGGCATCGCCACGGGTCTCGCCAAAATGGCCTTCGGAAACGGCATCGGCTTCCACGCCACCGCGAGCATCGACCTCTTCCGCGAGCGCTTCATTTGCTTCCTCGTGGAATCAAGCGAGCCCCTTCCCAAGGCTTTCGCCGCCAAGATCATCGGCAAAACGCAAGAGGAACCACAGTTCGACTTCGGCGAAGTCACCCTCACTCTCGACGAACTCCTCGACACCTGGGTCGCCCCCCTCGATGACATCTTCCCTGAGTCCGCCGCCCCCTCCTCCAGCGAATCTGCAAACTTCACTTCAACGTTCAATATTGGACGTTCAAAGTTGCACATTCCAAAACCGAAGGTTTTGATCCCCGTTTTCCCGGGCACTAACTCGGAATATGACACCGCAAAAGCATTCGATCTTGCCGGCGCCTCCACCGAGACTCCCGTCTTCCGAAATCTCATACCGCAAGCCGTCGAGGAGTCACTCATCGCTCTCGCTCAAAAGATTTCCCAATCGCAGATCCTCGCTATCCCAGGTGGATTCAGCGCCGGAGATGAACCAGCAGGCTCCGGAAAATTTATCGCCACCATCTTGCGTAGCCCCCGCGTCGCCGATGCTGTCATGGACCTTCTCAAGAACCGCGATGGCCTCATCCTCGGAATCTGCAATGGCTTCCAAGCTCTCATCAAAACTGGCCTCGTCCCCCACGGTGAAATCCGCGAACCTGCTCCCGGCCAACCGACACTCACCTACAACGACATCGGCCGCCACATTGCGCGCTACGCCACCACCCGGATTTCATCTAACCTCTCCCCATGGCTCGCAGGCTGTCAAGTCGGCGATCTCCACAACATCCCCTTCTCCCATGGCGAAGGAAAGTTCTACGCTACCGAAGAGGACATCCGCTCCCTCGCCAAAGTCGGTCAAATTGCCACGCAATACACCGACCTTGGTGGCGAAGCCTCCATGGACCCAGAGTTTAACCCCAACGGCTCCGTCTACGCCATCGAGGGCATCACCAGCCCCTGCGGTCACGTTCTGGGGAAAATGGGCCACACCGAACGCAGTGGCCCCGTCGTCGGCCAAAACATTTCCGGCAACCTTCATCAACCCCTCTTCAAAGCAGGCGTCGACTACTTCGTTTAAATCTGGATCTCATCGTTGAGTTAGATCTCTGGCAGCAAAACAGTAATAGTCTGAAACTAACATGCTCACCTGCTGCAAATAATCCATCTTGTTCTTCGCATCGTTCATCCTGAGAGGATGCCTCTAATCTTGGAGCCCAATCTCCCCACTCCGACCCTCAAAACACCGGAAAATGGATCCTCAACCAGGAAGTCAGCAACGGCTTTAACACCGACTCCCTCGATCCCAAAAAGTGGTGGATTCAAGGAGCAGACAACCATTACAAAAACCGTTAAAAAGGCCGCGCTGCCTCCCAATTTTCTCCGGACAACGTCTCTCTAAAAAACGGCCATCTCACCATCTCGTCAAAGTGGGACGAGACCTTTACCTTCTCGGAGCAGACCGATCAGGGAGCCACCTAAGACTTCGATAAAACCGGCCCGACCAACAAAAGCGCCATCATCTTTTTCACCAACGAGTGGTCCAAAGAGCACGCCCAAATCGACTCCATCAAAATCACCAAGCTCCCAAGCGAGACGAATCAGCCCTTAACCAAACGGCCAGATACTCTTAATAATTCCCTTCATCTTACCCACGCGTGCACCCGGCCGTTCTTGATCAAGAATCTGGGCATAACGAATCAATCCCAACGCGGTGGCATACTGAGGATCTTTGAAATAAGCATGCACCCCACTCACCTCCGGCTGTTCAGGTCGGTATACCGGGAGCCCAAAGATATCGAAAGCCAACTCACCAAATCCTCGCATCTGGCTCGCTCCTCCGGTCAAAAACACTCCCGTACCAATATGACGGAGTGAGTCTTCCGGAAGTCGGCCAAGGACAAGCTCTAGCGTCTCCTCGAGACGTCCACGAATGACATCATTCAAAAGCTGACGATTCAGCTCAATATCAGGAAAACCTTTTTCATCCTTCACCTGAATTGTGCCCACCGAGTGAACGGGATCAGCGGAAGCGTTTCCCTCGGCAATCTTCACTTTCTCGGCCTTGCTGAAGGGAACATGAGTCACTAGATGAATATCGTTGGTGATATGATCACCTCCTACTGGAACACAACCGGAAGCAGCAATCGCTCCATCGAGATAAAGCACATAATCCGTCGTTCCACCGCCCATATCGATCACGAGCGCACCCGCTTCCTTCCGCTCCGCATTGAGCGCAATCTGCGCCGAAGCAATCGGTGCAAAAACAACATCATCAACATCCAGCGGGATTTCACGAACGCACTTGATGCTATTCTGAATCCGGGTCCGGACCCCGTGCACAATGTGATAATCCGCCTCGAGCTGCTTCCCTAAAAGTCCGTAAGGCACCTTACCATGCGTCTGCCCATCGAGATTAAAATGGCGAGGCAAGTGATGCAGGTAAACATGATCACTCGGGATCGCGATATCCTTGGCAATTTCACGTACTTCATCAAGGTGCCCATAATCGACCTCCTCTTCATCATCCGGAAGGCGGAAGGTTCCCACATTGTTGATCCCGGTGATGTGAGCACCAGTCACCGAGAGAAAAACACTCTTGATCACAACGTCACTGACATCCTCCGCTTCAAGAAGCGCAGCTTTCACGCAAGCCCTCACCTGCTTGTAGTCAGCGATCTCTCCCTTCCGCACTCCAGCAGAACGAGTCTCACCGAGGCCTAGGATTTTCACCGACTGATCCTGTTTGATTTCCGCCACAACCATCACGGTCTTGGTAGAACCAATTTCGAGTCCAACGTGAATTTTAGAACGGGACATAGTCTTAATTCGTTCCGCGGTAAGTCACCGGGAGATAGCGATTCGGGATGAGATTGATCGTGGCCAATTCACGCCCGCTCTCACGGGCATGTCCAACTGATTTACTAAACTTACTGAGCTGATGTTCTTGCTCGAAGTAGGAAAAGGTCGCGCGAGTTCCGCCGATGGTCATCACTTCCAAAGTAATCTCGTCTCGCACCATCACCCAACTTGGAAGATCATCACCCTCGAGCGCCGCGTCCGCATTCTGAGCCAACTCTAGGGCATACGATAAGCCCTCATGATCAATCTTCTCTCCGGCGATAATCGCGCCCGCCGGAAGTTCTTCGGCGAAAACGACAGGGAGCTCCGCCGCAAATTTAGCCAACGGTTTTGTGATGCAAGGAAAGGCGACTCCGGAAGCGTCCACTAGAAGCCCTTTTCCGATACTCCGCTCCTCAATTCCCAGGGACGGACAAGCAAGCCACGCCACTGGAATTCGCTCGCCCAATTGAATCTTGAGAATATCCGGCAAGCGCCGCGTCACCTGCGCCGACGACGTTTCCGGAAGATTCGCAATCGCTGCTGCGACCTCATCGACATTAAAAGTAAAAATGCTCGCACCCGGATCGATCCCCGTCATTTCGAGAATGCGCTGATTCGTCATAAATTGAGGCTCCTCCCCCACTTCGTTCGTAAGATCAATCCGCTTGAGCGCAAACTCCTCATTTTCAATAAACATCTTCTGGTAACCCAGATATATCCCGAATCCCAGAGCCACGACGATTGCTCCAAAAACAGAGAACTTAAAAAGACGGGCGGTCAGCTTCACCGCATCAAAAAGAAAGATACGGGGCGAACGAACACGAAGCTCCAACATCCTGTCACGGGACTTACTGGTTCTACGAGATGTGTGTTTTGAAAACATGGGGACTAGCCCCGTTTTTCGAGGGACAATTCAGCAATCCGGACGCAAAGGTCGCCAAATGAATACCCAGCTTCCGCGCCCGCCATTGGTAAAAGGCTGGTTTCGGTCATGCCGGGAATAGTATTGGCTTCTAAGACATATGGATTTCCAGACGAATTTAACAACACATCGACCCGCGAGTAAACTTCTATTCCTAGGGCATCGTAAGCTTTCTTGGCCGCTGCATTGACCGCAACCAACTCCTCATGCGTCAAATCCGCGGGGCAAACATACTGACTGCCACCGCATTTGCCGCTCAACCAAGGGTATTTTGTCGCCATATCATACCATTCTCCATCGGGAGGAATGATCTCCACCACCGGTAAAAGCTCTCCGCCCATGATTCCTACCGTAAGCTCTCGACCTTCGATAAACTGCTCCACCAAAATGTCCGGACTAAATTTCGCTCCGTGCTCCATCGCCGACAGCGCCTCGGATTGCTTCTTCACCACCTTGATACCCACGCTCGAACCTTCCCGGGGTGGTTTCACCACAAAAGGCACCACCATTCTTGGTAAGCGAGCCCCATTGGAACAATCGATCGTCTCCGAAAGCGGCGTTGGCACCTCGTGCTGAAGAAATATTTCCTTACTCAGCACCTTGTCGAACGCGACCCGGCTCGTCTCCTCCCCAGCTCCGGTGTAGGCAATCCCCTTGCCTCCAAGATATTTCTGCAGCCCACCATCCTCGCCGTAAGTGCCGTGGATGGCATTAAAGACAAGACCAACCTCGTCTGGAAGCTCCGGCGAATCGTCACTCACCTGAACCCCGACGGCCTTATAGCCCTTCTCTAGCAGGGCCTTGAGCACCGCTTTGCCCGATGCCAAGGAAACTTTCCGTTCCGCTCCGGGTCCCCCCATCAGCACAGCAATCACCATTTCCTTGTCCAAGCTCATTTCTGCCCAACTCTCTCTTCTGAAATGGGAACTTTCAATTTTCAAATTAACCATTTGAATCAATTCATGCAATTCTACCAGAAAACTAAGTCGCCAGGTTTGATCTCTTGCTTGGGGCTTCTCATTTCGAGTTTAGGATTTTCCGCAGAGCGACCAAACGTCGTTATTGTGATCACAGACGACCAAGGCTACGGCGACCTCGCCTGCCACGGAAACCCCGTCATTAAGACCCCCCATATCGACAAGCTCTACTCCGAGTCCACCGTCCTCACCGACTACCACGTCGCTCCCACCTGCTCACCCACCCGCGCCGCACTTCTTTCTGGACACTGGACCAATCGCACCGGTGTCTGGCACACCATCATGGGCCGCTCCATGATCCGCGAAAACGAAATCACCCTCGGCCAGCACTTCGCCAATCACTATGCCACCGCCATGTTTGGGAAATGGCACCTCGGCGATAACTACCCCTACCGTCCCGAGGACCGCGGCTTTGAAGAAGTTTATCGGCACGGCGGAGGCGGCGTCGGTCAAACCCCCGACCTCTGGGATAATTCCTACTTCGATGGCAACTATTTCCACAATGGCGAAATCGTACCCGCCAGAGGATTCTGCACCGACGTTTTCTTCAGCAAGGCTCACGACTTCATTAAAGAAAAAGCGGCTATTAAAGAGCCCTTCTTTGCCTACATCTCGCTCAATGCCCCCCACGGACCCCTCCACTGCCCGCAGAAATACATGGACCTCTACAAGGACCAGAAGCCGAACGTCGCGGCCTTCTTCGGCATGATCAGTAATATCGACACTAACGTTGGCGCCACCCGCAAGCTCATCGCCGATCTCGGCATCTCTGACAACACCATCTTCATCTTCACCACCGACAATGGAACGGCCGGTGGCGACAAAGTATTCAACGCTGGCATGCGCGGTAAAAAAGGCTCTCCTTATGATGGTGGCCACCGCGTTCCTATGTTCATCCACTGGCCTAACGCCGGACTCAATCAACATCGGGAAATCGACACCCTCTGCCACGCAGTCGATGTCGTCCCAACCCTCCTCAAAGCCGGCAAAGTCCCCAACTCCGCCGGCGTCAAATTCGATGGCACCTCGCTCTTCGATCTCCTCGATCCCAACACGGATGTCGAATGGGCAGATCGCTTCCTCGTCACCGATTCCCAACGCGTCGTCGATCCCATCAAATGGAAATCGTCGTCCGTCATGTCCACCCAATATCGCCTCATCAACGGCAAGGAACTCTACAACATCAAAGCTGACCCCGGTCAGAAAAAAGACATCGCGAAAAAGAATCCAGAGCAAGTCGCCAAGATGCGCGACTTCTACGACAAGTGGTGGGCCGACATCTCCCCCTCCTTTTCCCAAACCACCGAGATTTACCTCGGCCACCCTAACGACCCCGTCTCCACTCTGACCGCTCACGATTGGCTCAACGCCAGCCCTCCCTGGAACCAAGGTCACATCCGTAGAGGAGACGCCTACAACAACAAAAAGCACGCTAACCAAAGGAAGCACAACGGTCACTGGGCCGTCAAAGTGGTCACCGATGGCACCTACGAGATCTCTGCCCTCCGCTGGCCTGCTGAAGCGAATCACCCCATCAACGCCGGACTTCCCGCAGGTAAGAACGTCCCGGGATCCACCAAAGCCTTCCGCACCAACGTCGGCCAGGCCCTCCCCATCACCCAAGCCACCCTCCGTCTCAACGGTAAGGACATCGAAACAAAGCCAGTCACCAACAAGAGCACCAGCATCACCTTCACCGCCAAACTCACCAAAGGCTCCCACCGACTCGCCCCCGTCTTCCTCCACGAAAAAGGCGAGGTCGGAGCCTACTACGTAGTCGTCAAAAAACTCCCGTAGCTAAGGAGCCGTGGAGCCGCGCGGCTTAGCTTCACAGGTCTTTCTACAATATGGAGCGTCGGCATCTCCGCCCTTCACAATCCAGATCTCACTATTCAAATCTCAAAGTTCAAATGCTTTCCTTCTCAACCTGCTGGAACAACTCCCGCCACACTGATGGCGAAGAAATGATCGATGAAATCCTCGCCATGGGCTTCGATACCCTCGAACTCTCCCACGGCATGACCATCGCCAAGCTCCCCGGAATTCAGCGAGCCTTCGCTGCGGGGAAGTTCAAATGCGTGGGCGTCCACAACTACTTCCCCTCGCCCACCGAGGTCATAATCGATGCCCCGGACGCTTACGAATTCGGATCCGATGACCCACGCGAGCGAGCCCGTGCCATGGACCACACCCTGCGCACTCTCGAAGTCGCCTCAGAATTCCATGCCAAGTATGTCGTCCTCCACATGGGCTCCGTGCGCAGCATGCCCCACAAAAAGTGGACCAAGCTTCTCACCAACAAACTCGGCGACGGACTCCAACTCACCGGCGAATATGCCGATGACAAACTCGCTTGCGTCAAGAAACGTGAAAAGAGCGGCCCGAAATATTATCAACGCGCCATCGACACCCTCGAACGACTCATCGAGCCCGCCAAAGAAGCAGGCGTCGTCCTCGCCGTCGAATCCCGCTCGAAGTACGAAGACGTCCCCGACGAGCGCGAAATGATCGCCCTTCAGGAGCATTTCAAGGAGTGCCCCCAAATCGGCTACTGGCACGACTTCGGCCACGTCGGACTCAAGCACAACCTCGGTCTTCTCGACCACGACCAGTGGCTCGAAAAAATGGCCCCCTACCTCATCGGCTCGCACCTCCACGACGTTCAATGGCCCAAGCGCGACCACCGCGTCCCCTTCACCGGCTCTCTCCCCTACGACCAGCTCCTCCGCCATTTCAAACCCGAAATGCCCTTCACCTGGGAACTCTCTCCCACCCGAAAAACCGAGCAGATCCTCACCGCCTTCGACCTCTGGAAACGAAAGTTCCCCGAGACCCTCAAAACGTCAACAGTAACAGAGGCTCCCAGCCTCTGATAGCCGAGCCTTACCGTGGCCGCGACCTCCGGTCGCGTAGCCAACCCATCGGCGAAATCTGCGGAAAGACCTCCACAACCCAAGCCCTACCTCATCGAATTCATCCCATCCACCCTTGGTTCAGCCCTCCTCCCCCAGAACCTTCTCAAACACCCCACCCCCAAGCATCTTCCCGCCCTCATAAAAAGCACAAATTTGCCCCGGCGTGAGCGCCCGCTGCGGCCTCGAAAACTCCACTTCAAACTTCCCATCCTCCAGCTCCGTCACCTTCACCGGCTCACTCTTCGCACGATACCTCGGCTGAGCATCCAATCTCCCACCTCGAATCGGATCATTTGTCGATGACACCGATCCCACGATACACTTCGTGGCGTAAAGCTGGTGACCACTCATCTCGTCCCATCCGACGACAAGCTGGTTCGCCTCCGTATTTTTCCCCACCACAACATAGGCCATCCCTTCGCGCGGCGACGCCACCCCATGCCCCTTCCGCTGACCTAAAGTATAAAAGTGAAGTCCATCGTGCTTCCCCATCACCTTGCCATCGAGATCAACAATCTCACCCGGTGAATCCGGCACGTAGTGACGTAAAAAATCACTCATCTTGATATTACCAATAAAGCAAATCCCCTGGCTATCCTTCTTCTCCGCATTCGGAAGGTCAAATCGTCGCGCCACCTCACGCACCTCCGGCTTCAGCATCTCCCCCGCCGGAAAAAGCCCATGCTTCACCTGATGCTGCGTCGTCATCGCCAGAAAATACGACTGATCCTTATTTGGATCCGCCCCACGCAATAAATCTGCCGAGCCATCCGCCCGCACCCTTCGACGCACATAGTGCCCCGTCGCCACCGACTCAAACTTCTGGTCCAGCGCGTAGTCCAAGAAGACGCCAAACTTCATCTCCCTGTTGCACATCACATCAGGATTTGGAGTCACCCCGCTACGATAACCCTCCAAAAGGTAATCCACGATCCGCTCGCGATACTGATCGATCAAATCCACCACTCGCAACTCAATCCCCAATTTTTTAGCCACCGCATACGCGTCATCCAGATCGCTTTCCCATGGACAATCACCCGGGAGGCCATCCTCGTTGATCCAGTTCTTCATGTAGCCACCCACCACCTCATGCCCTTGCTCAATAAGCAAAGCTGCTGCCGCCGCCGAGTCCACCCCACCGGAAAGTCCTACCAAAATTCGTGCCACTCAAAAAACCTAATCCCCCTTCGCAAAAAATCCAGCCCAACCACCTGTCAATGCCATCTCATCCAACATAGCCCGAAGGGCATAGAGTCAAATTTCCTCCTTTCTGTGATTCGCCCGTATCCCTGTCCATCAAAGTTAGTAGAACGAAGGAACAAGCCCATTCAAAACTCAAATCTCATCTTGCAACCAATCAGCGTAATCTGCGGATAACCTTCCCAACCAATCCCATTCATCCTCGTGCATTTTCTCAGCAACCATCTCTACTTCATTCCGGTTGCGGTTTTCTCCTCTTTATCAACCATCTCAATTCAGAATTCCCAATTCTTATTTCTCCCATTATCATCTTCCCGTGACCGACCCAAAAGATTCTCCCGATCAGAACCAACCACCGCGCTCAGCCTTCGCCGGATGCCTCATTCTGATCACCATGGCCGTGGTTGTCATGATCCTCATTGCCTCCGCCGCTTGGGCCCTGAAAAAGCAATCAACCTCTCTTGCCTCCTTCACCGATCTCGACCCCCTGCCGACTCCCATCGCTTCCGCCGTCGATCACCAAGCCGGGTTCAATTCCCTCGTCAGCCGCCTTGAGGCTTTCAAACACGAAGTAGAAAACGGCCGCGCCATTGAACTCGCCCTCACCCCCACCGACCTCAATCTGGCAATCTCCCAATATGATTCCTTAAAGAGCTTCCGCGGAATGCTCTCGGCCGATTCCATTTCCGAATCGACCCTCAGTGGCCGTATCCATCTCCCCCTCAACTCCACCGAAAAGCTTCCCTCGGTTGTCTGTTCTATCCTCAAGATCGAGCAACGTCCCAATAACCTCAACGGCACCTACAATGCCAAACCGACCCTCACCGACGGAAAGCTCATCCTCACGCTGAAGTCGCTCACTCCCACCCAGGGCGAAATCCCCGATCCCTTCCTTCAGGGAATCTCCCGAATTCTCGTCTCTGGCGATCTCGAAGAAGATGCACCTCTTCAAGCCCTCCTCTCAAAGCTCACCTCGGCCGAACTCCGCGACGGGAAATTCGTCCTCGGATTTAACCCCGCTGCCGAAGCTCCCAGCGCCAAGGAAGAAGCAGACGAAATGGCCAACAAAGCCAAGCAATTCGCCGCCTTGGGAGCGGTGATCCTCATCCTCACGATGATCCTCCTCTTCATCGTCATCAGTAGGTGGAGGAAGAGTCGAAGGACCCAATAATAGCGGAATTTGAGCCCGCTTGCAGAAATTTCAAAATTATTGAAGTTTGCTCCGCTTTAAGGTGTAATCATGCCCATGCTGAAGTACACCCTTACAATTGCAGTGAGTCTCATCCTTCCACTGTCCTCTCTTGGTCAATCCCCTGAGACTCCCCCTGAAGCAACCATCATCAAGGCCGTCGAAAAATCGGCCCCGGCCGCCAAAGCAGAAGAAGCAAAAGCTTCTCCAGCCAGCGCCGACACAGAGGAACTCGAGCGCCTCACTCTCGCCAACAGCCTCGCTGCCGAGAAGCACAAGGACGAGACCAACCAGATCAAGGAAGAAATCGCCAAGCTAAAGCTCGAAAAGGAACTCTTTGCTGAAAAACTCGCTTCTGCCTCTCTCAAGAAGAGCGCAAAACACATGGAAGAGCTCGTTGAACACGAAGCTCAAAAGGAAAAGCTTACTCGCGAAGCCACCGTCGCAAAATTGGAACTCGAAACCATCAGCGCCCGCCTCAAGACGGTCCAAACGAAAGCCTCTCTCGAAACCACCGAAATCGAAGGAGAGATCCGCGAGATCGAGACCCGCAAAAAGCGCGATGCCTATGCCGACGCCGCCCCACAGTATCTCGACAATCCCCTTAAGGAAGACGGCACTCTCGTCATTTCCGACCGTCGCATCCCCTTCAATGGCCCCGTAACCTCCAGTCTCGCCAATGCCGTCACCACGAAGATCAATTACTACAACAACAAGGACCCGAAGAATCCCATCTTCATCGTCATTGACGACTCCCCGGGCGGTTCTGTCATGGCTGGCTATCGCATCCTCAAGGCCATGGAAGGCTCCCAAGCTCCTGTCTATGTTGTCGTGAAATCATTCGCCGCCTCCATGGCAGCCTGCATCACCACTCTGGCCGAGAGATCCTTTGCCTACCCAAATGCCGTCATCCTGCACCACCAGATTTCCTCGTCCTATATGTTCACCAGCATGAACCTCACGGATCACAAAGAAGCCTACGACGACATGAAACGCTGGTGGCACCGCCTCGCCGACCCCATTTCCGCAAAGATGGGCATCACCTCCGACGAGTTCATCGAGCAAATGTATGAAAAAACCAAGTCAGGCGATTGGAGCGAATTCGGCGACGAAGCCAAAAAGCTGAAGTGGGTCGACACCATCGTTTCCCGCATTCACGAAACCTCACTTCTGATCAACCCCGATGCCAAACGTCCCTCTACCACCGAGCGCAAAACGTCTGAACTCAATTCGGACCTCACTCCCGGTTTAGATGAAAAAGGACATCCCGTCATGTTCCTCCCACGTCGCAATCCCAAGGACGTCTACTTTATGCACAACCCAGACGGTTACTACCGCTTCCGCTAAGCCCGCATAAAAAGGATCAAAACAATCAGCCCGTCGCTCCCCAAAAGAGCCCGGGCTTTTTCGTCTCCCTCCACCACTCCGCATTTTGCTGTCATTCAAATCGTCAAAAATTCCCCCAATTCACAGTTCACCTTATCTCCATTCCATTCTATTTTCCATCCGAAGGGGGTGAGAAATCTTCACCCGTTCCAGACACCCCTTCGACAAACCCTCTCGCGCTTCCAAAAACTCACGTAATTGCCAAATATGAGCCTTTATCAAGACTACCTTCAAGAGATCGCAGATCGTAAAGAAAACTGCCTGCACCCCAAGCCCATTGACGGCGCCGAGCTCACATCTGAGATCATCGCTCAGATCAAAGATCTCGACCACGAACACCGGAAAGGCTCTCTCGATTTCTTGATCTACAACACCCTCCCCGGCACCACCAGCGCCGCCGGAGAAAAGGCTCACTTCCTCAAGGAAATCATCAAAGGAAGCACCGTCGTCGAGGAGATTAGCCCCACCTTCGCCTTCGAGCTCCTCTCCCACATGAAAGGCGGCTCATCAATAGGAGTCCTCCTCGACCTCGCCCTCAGTAGCGACCTCGAAGTTGCCCTAGAAGCAGCCAAGGTCCTAAAAACCCAGGTCTTCCTCTACGAAGCCGACATGGAACAACTCAAGACCGCCTACGAAAGCGGAAACTCCATCGCCAAAGACCTTCTCGAAAGCTACGCCAAAGCCGAATTCTTCACTGCACTCCCGGAGGCCCCAGAAGAAATCAAAGTGGTCACCTACATCGCCGGAGAAGGAGATATCTCCACCGACCTCCTTTCACCCGGTAATCAAGCCCACTCCCGCGCCGACCGCGAACTCCATGGAAAATGCCTGATCTCCGAAACCGCTCAGAAGGAAATCAAGGCCCTTCAGAAGATCCACCCCGACAAGAGCGTCATGCTCATCGCCGAAAAAGGCACCATGGGTGTCGGTTCCTCACGCATGTCCGGCATTAATAATGTCGCCCTCTGGACTGGAAAACCAGGAAGCCCATACGTCCCCTTCGTCAATATCTTCCCCATCGTCGCCGGCACCAACGGCATCTCCCCCATCTTCCTCACCACCGTCAGCGTAACCGGCGGGATCGGTATCGACCTCAAAAACTGGGTCAAAAAGAAGGGCGCAGATGGCAAGACCATCCTCAACGACAACGGAGACCCCGTCCTCGAACAAACCTACTCGGTCGAAACAGGCTCCGTCCTCACCATCAACACCAAGGACAAAAAGCTCTACCAAGATGGAAAGGAACTCGTCGACATCTCATCCGCCCTCAGCGCGCAAAAAGTCGAATTCATCAAAGCGAAAGGCTCCTATGCCATCGTCTTCGGTAAAAAGCTCCAAAGCTTCGCCGCCACCACCCTCGGCACCGAACTCATCCCCGTGTTCGCTCCTTCCAAAGAAATCTCGCACGAAGGCCAAGGCCTCACCGCCGTCGAAAAGATTTTCAACAAGAACGCCGTCGGCACCACCCCCGGCCTCACCCTCCACGCCGGCTCAGATGTCCGCGTCGAGGTCAACATTGTCGGCTCTCAGGACACCACCGGACTCATGACCTCTCAGGAGCTTGAGGCCATGGCCGCCACCACCATTTCACCCATCGTCGATGGCGCCTACCAATCAGGCTGCCACACTGCCTCCGTCTGGGATCAAAAATCCAAAGCCAATATTCCGAAACTCATGTCCTTCATGAACAACTTCGGCCTCATCACCGCTCGCGATCCCGATGAAAAATACCCCGCCATGACTGATGTCATTCATAAGGTCCTCAACGACCTCACCGTGAACGACTGGGCCATCATCATCGGCGGAGACTCCCACACCCGTATGTCAAAAGGCGTCGCCTTCGGAGCCGATTCCGGAACCGTCGCCCTCGCCCTCGCTACTGGCGAAGCCACCATGCCCATCCCGGAGTCCGTCAAAGTCACCTTCAAGGGCATCCTCAAATCGCACATGGATTTCCGTGACGTCGTCCACGCCACCCAGTCTCAGATGTTGAAAAAATTCGGTGACAACGTCTTCCAAGGACGCGTCATCGAAGTCCACATCGGCACCCTCCCCGCCGACCAGGCCTTCACCTTCACCGACTGGACTGCCGAAATGAAGGCGAAAGCCTCCATCTGCATCTCCCAAGATGACACCTTAATCGAGTCCCTCGAGACCGCCAAGAGCCGTATCCAGATCATGATCAACAAGGGCATGGACAACAAAGGACAAGTCCTCCAAGGCCTCATCGACATCGCCAACCAGCGCATTGCCGAAATCCAATCTGGCAGAAAACCCGCCCTCACCCCAGACGCCAACGCAAAATACAGCGCTGAATTCGTGGTCGACCTCGACATCATCAACGAGCCCATGATCGCCGACCCGGACGTCCACAACGATGACGTCTCAAAGCGCTACACCCACGACGTCATCCGCGCCCTCTCCTACTACGAGGGCAAAAAAGAAATCGACCTCGGATTCGTCGGCTCCTGCATGGTCCACAAAGGCGACTTCAAGATCGTTTCCAAAATGCTCCGCAACCTCGAAGCCCAACAAGCCACCGTCGTCTTCAAAGCCCCCCTCATCGTCGCCGCCCCCACCTACAACATCATCGACGAACTCAAAGCCGAAGGAGACTGGGACATGCTCCAAAAATACTCGGGCTTCGAATTCAACGACACCGACCCAAAAGGCACCGCCCGTACCGAATACCAAAACATGATGTATCTCGAGCGCCCCGGCTGTAACCTCTGCATGGGCAACCAGGAAAAGGCTGCCAAAGGCGACACCGTCATGGCCACCTCCACCCGCCTCTTCCAAGGCCGAGTCGTCGAAGACTCCGACCGCAAAAAAGGAGAATCCCTCCTTTCTTCAACTCCAGTAGTCGTCCTCTCCTCCGTCCTAGGACGCACCCCAACTATCGACGAATACAAAGCCGCAGTGGCAGGCATCGACCTCACCAAATTTGCACCACCCATCGTCGCGATGACCTCCTAAAAAGGCTACGGAGCGTTGGTGGAAATGCCCTTGGGTGCTTCCAACCTAACGTGCACCTCCCCAAACTCATCTCCGGCTAAGTCTCCATTCGGTTAAAAAATCATCATACCTGAAGAAACTTACCCCATTTCAATTGACGAACTGGCGGCACACTCCTGAAACGAGACACCTAAATCGCCAAGAACTACCTTACGGAGGAGGAACTCCAGTCCGTCATCGGCTCCGCCCTCAACCAGATTCTCGACAACGCGGAAGCGTAATAGGGAGATCGGGTATTCTTGCCCCTCCATCAATCACTCTCAAAACCCCCTTTCCATTCACATCGGCGTTTTTTGACATTTTGGTGACAAAACAAGATTTCCAATACGTTAAACCTGTAGGTTTCTCCCCTTCACAAACCTATCCTTCTTCGATCATCACCACGAATGCCCACTTTTACTCCTTTTATTAGTGCTTGTCTCGCGATCCTCTTTCTGGGGGGCTGCAGCACCGGTTTTTACAAAAAACGGGCAGACAAAGGCGTCTACGAAATCTTAAAAAAAGTCGAAAATGACATCTTCGGGGAATCCTCCAATTTTTCCATCGATACCCCCACTTCCGGTAAGAAGACCAAAGACGTCACCGCACTAAAGCTTCTCAAATCCCGCAATAAGGGCGGGAAAATCACCCTCTCCCTCGATCAGGCCCTCGGCTACGCCATAAAAAACAGCCGAGAGTATCAGTCGGAGAAAGAAAAACTCTACCTCACCGCCCTCAACCTCACGGGCGAGCGGCACAATTTTCGTCCCAGTTTCTTTGGACGCACCCGCGCAGAATCCAATCGCCTCAGCGATGGCGAACGTACCGGCACCGGCTCCACAGACCTGGGAATCAATCAAGCCCTGCGCAACGGCGGCAGCCTCGGCATCAGCATTGCCAATGACCTCCTTAGATATTTCACCGGAGATCCCCGGCGCTCCGCGGCCTCCGTTCTTAATCTAAACGTGACCCAACCACTCCTCCGGGGAGCCGGCAGCAAGATCGCCGCCGAACGACTCACACAAGCCAACCGAAACGTCGTCTACGCCGTGCGTGACTTCTCCCATTTCCAAAACACCTTCTCGGTCGAAATCGTCAACGACTACTTCGATCTCCTCCAGCTTAAGAACGTTATCTTCAACGAATACAACAACTACGAATCCCGCAGAGCCAACAAGGAATACCTCACCGCCCGTGTCGACCGGGAATCACCCGAAGCCCAAGGCGATGCCAAGCAAGATGAACTCCAGGCCAAAAACCGCTATATCAGTTCCATCACGAGCTATCGAAACGCCCTCGATCGATTTCAAGATCACCCTCGGCCTCCCACAAACCACGAACCTGCGACTCGACGATAAGGAGATCGATCTCATCCGCGCCGCCGGAGCCAAGTCACTCTACCTCGGAAGCCAAGAAGGCTTCCTCGTCGCCCTCGACAACCGCCTTCCTCTCTTCAACCAAATCGACCGCTTCGAAGACAACAAGCGCCAAGTCGCCATCGCTGCCAACCAACTCAAGGCCGACCTCAACATCATCGGCAGCGGCTCCCTGAACAGCGACGGCGGACCCACCGACTACACAGACTTCGACTTCAAAAACGTCCGCACCTCCGTCGGTCTCCAGCTCAATCTCCCCCTCGATCGTCTTCGCGAACGCAACGACTACCGCGCCACCCTCATTAACTTCGAATCCGCCACCCGCACTCTCGGACAAAACTTCGATGAGCTCCGCAATCTCCTCGACCGACGCATCCGTGAACTCGAGCAATTCCGACAGTCCTACCAAATCCAGCAAAACGCCGTCGTCCTGGCCAAAAATCGAGTCGAAGGCAACCAACTCCGACTCAAAGCCGGCACCGTCATCTTCCGTCGACTAAGCGAATCCCAGGACGCCCTCATCTCTACTCAAAATGCCGAAACCCGGGCTCTTGTCGATTACCTCGGAGCCCGCCTCAATCTCCTCATTGATCTCGGTGTCCTTCAATCCGACCAAAAGCGCTACTGGCTCAAGGAGAACCCATCCAACATCAAGTTCAAGAAAGCGCCCCCTTCCTTTGAAAAAAGCCTCCCTCTTGAAGTGGGCGGCACTGTCATCCCACCCAACCGATTATTCCAATGAAAGCTCTCCTTCAAAAAAGAATTCTCATCCCCCTTGCCGCAGTCATCCTGATCATTGCCCTGATCATCGGTAACGGTAACGGCGATGCTGACACCGCCCTCAATCATACCGTAAAGCGGGGCGACTTCGTCATCTCCATTGTCGAAGGAGGAACCCTGGAAGCCGTCAACGAGGTCGTCGTCAAAAACACCATCGATGGTGATTCACGCATCATCTGGCTCATCCCCGAAGGAACATACGTCAAAAAGGACGAGCTCCTTGTTGAATTCGACACCGGCGAAGCCGAAAAAAATGTCGAAGAACAACGCGTCGAGTTTGAGTCCCGCCAGGCCGCCCTAGTCAAGGCCGAGAACGATCTCATCATCACCAGGAGCACCTCGGAAAGTGACATCAGTGAAGCTAAACTGGCTGTCGATTTCGCCACCATGGACCTCGAAAAATTTGAGAAACTTGAGCGCACCCACAAGGTCCGTGAGGCAGAACTCAAAATCGATACTGCCGAGGAATCCCTCAAACTCGCCCAGCAGCGCTACGAATGGTCAATCAAACTCTCCGACAAAGGACACGAAACCAAAAGCACGGTCGATAAAGATAAGCTGGAAGTCAGCAATAGATCGAAAGAATTCGAAACGGCCAAAAGCACCCATCAGATGCTTCAAACCTTCGACCTGCAAAAGGCATACGCCGAATTCGTCTCAAATAAAAAGGAAACAAGCGCCAGCCTCGACCGCGTGATCAAGCAAGGTGAAAGTAAAATCGCCCAGGACGAAGCCGCTGTGAACTCCGCCAAGATCACTCTCAAGCTCACCGAGAACAGTTTGGCCAAACGCATCGAGCAACTCAAGGCCACCAAGGTCAAAGCCCCGCAGGACGGGCTCGTCATCTACGCAAAACCCCGCAGCCGCTGGGGCGATGATGCCCAAATCGCCGAGGGCTCAACCGTCCGAAACCGAGCTACCCTGATCTCCATTCCTGATGTCTCCTCGATGAAGGTTTCGGTCAAGATTCACGAATCTATGATCAGCCAGATCAAGAAGGGCCAAAAAGCCTATATCGTTCTGGATTCCCTCCCCGACCAACGCTTCGACGGAGAAGTCACCAAGGTCGCAATCCTCCCCGACAGCGACCGAAACTGGTCCAATCCAGACCTCAAGGTCTACGCCACCGAAATCACCATCGCCGGCACCATCGAGGGCGTGAAACCCGGTATTTCCGCCAAGGTCGAAATCGTGATCGAGGAACTCACCAACGTCCTCACCGTCCCCATCCAGGCTGTCACCACCGTCGATGGTAAACAGCTTTGCTACCGCAACGACGGAGGGGACCTCGAACCCCTCGAAGTGGAGGTCGGCAAGTTCAACACCAAATACATCGAGATCAGATCCGGCCTCGAAGAAGATCAGCAAATCATCCTCAACCCGCCTCTCGACAACCGGATCAACCTCACCGGAGAAACCACCGATGACAAATCTCCGGAGTAACGCACATGTCCGATTCCGACCCAGCAATTGAGACGACCGAAGTCATTCGCATCCAGAACGTCGAAAAGATTTTTCAAGTCGGCGAAGTCCAGGTCCACGCTCTTCGCGGCATCAACCTCACGATTCAACAAGGCGAATTCGTGGCCATCATGGGACCCTCCGGCTCCGGGAAATCAACCCTTCTCAATATCCTCGGCTGCCTCGACCGCCCCACCACCGGTGAGTATCACCTGGGAGGCGAGGATGTCGCACAAATGGATGACGACACCCTTTCCGCGGCCCGGGGAAAGCGACTCGGTTTCATCTTCCAGTCCTACAATCTCATCGCCCAACTCACCGTTCTCGAAAACATCCAAGTCCCCCTCATCTACCAACAGGAGGATCTCGAAAAACACAAGGAACGCTGCATCGAACTCGGAAACCTCGTCGGACTCAACGATCGCCTCGACCACCGGCCCAACCAACTCTCAGGGGGACAACAACAACGAGTCGCCATCGCCCGCTCACTCGTCAACGAACCCCTTATGATTCTCGCCGACGAACCGACCGGCAATCTCGATTCACAAACCGAAATCGAAGTCCTCAACATCATCGATGACCTCAATAAGCAGGGCCGCACCATCGTCCTTGTCACACACGACGACAGCGTTTCCCACCATGCCCACCGCGTCATTCACATGAAGGACGGTGCGATCGCGCGTGAGGTTATCAACCAAAAGCCGTGATCTCCTCCCACTTCCTCGACACCGTCCAGCTCGGCATCAAAAGCCTGCTGCTGCACAAGCTCCGCTCGGGGCTCACCATGCTGGGCATCATCTTTGGCGTCTGCTCCGTCATCGCCATGCTCGCGATTGGCGAAGGCGCTTCCTACGAAGCCCAGGAACGGATCAAACGACTCGGCAGCGAGAATATCATCGTCAACAGCATCAAGCCACCCGAGGACAACCAACAAAACTCCGGCGGCCGATCCTTCTCGGTCGAATACGGCATCACCAACAAGGACGTCACCCGCATTCAAGACACCATTCCAGGCGTCGAGCGCGTCGTCCCCATGCGCATCATCCGCGAGAACATCCGCTTCGACCGAAGCCAGGAATCAGGACAAGTCATTGGCACCCTTCCCGCCTATGCCCTCGTGCAGAATGTCGACCTCGTGGCCGGCCGCTTTCTCACCCCCACCGATGAACGATTCCAACGTAACGTCTGCGTCATCACCGAGGATCTCGTCCGCAAACTCTTCCCCTATCAAGACCCGCTCAAATCCGCCGTCCGCGTGAAAGAAAGCTACTACAATATCGTCGGAATCGTGGATGAAATCGGCACCTCCAAACAACGCCCTCAAATGGGCGATAGCCAGGGGGAAGCCGTCGACAACAACATCTACATTCCCCTCTCCACCGCCCGCTCCCGCTTCGGCGAGACACTTATCAAGCGAAGCTCCGGCAGCATAAGCGCGGAGCGTGTCGAGCTCCACCGCCTCATCGTCCGAATGACCGATCCCAAGGCCGTCATCTCGGGTGAGCAGCAGATCCAGCACCTCTTAAATCACTTCCACGAAAAAAAGGACTTCGAACTCATCGTCCCCCTTCAGCTCCTCCGCGAAGCCGAGGCCACCAAGCGCATGTTCAACATTGTTCTCGGCTCCATCGCCGCCATCTCGCTTCTCGTCGGCGGCATCGGCATCATGAACATCATGCTCGCCACTGTCACCGAACGCACCCGCGAGATCGGCGTCCGCCGTGCTCTTGGCGCAAAGCGCAAGGACATCATCGTTCAGTTCCTTATCGAAACAATCGTGCTCTCCGTCGGCGGCGGAATCATCGGAGTCCTCCTCGGAATCCTTGTACCCTTGTGCGTCTCCTACTTTACCGAAATGAAGACTATCATCACCACCTGGTCCGTCTTCCTCGCCTTCGGCATCTCAGGACTGACCGGCATCATCTTCGGCATCTACCCCGCCTCCCAAGCCGCCAAGCTCGACCCCATCGACGCCCTCCGCCAAGAGTAAGAAAGAAGACCTCTCACTTCAAATTCCCGTCATTGCCAAACCCTCCACCCCGGCACCGCCCCTTTCAAGGAGAGGAGCCGCGGCACCTAACCGCTCAGCTTCGCATGCCCCTCAACCAATACAATGGGTCGTGAACTCAGAAGCCATCCCTGCTAAGAGAGAATATTTATAAAGAATCCAACCATCAGAACATTAAAGCTCTTCGACGATATAAAACCGCCGACTCTCGGCTGAGGTATCAGTAAATGTCGTTTCCACTCCCTCGCTGACTAATCCATCTTCCAGGTCCGGCCAACTCTGGAGAGCTCCGCTAAGGTCATCGGAGGCACGGATCACATAAATTTTCCCAGGCTTGGAGTTCCAGGTTAACTCCACTTCGCCATTCTTGGGGTTACGCTCAATCTTCGTAATTACCAGACCACGGACACTTGAGGCATTTCCCTGCTCGAGCTTAAAACCATTCAAGCCAACGAATTCGCCATGCACTGCCGAGCCCTTGGATAGTGCAGCAATCCGCAAGACCAATTCTTCGCCATCAAGCGAATCAAACGAGAAAACCTGGGTTGAACTCAATTCCAGTGGTTCACCACCTTCCAAATTGGGAGCAGTGCCAGAGAGCACTTCATTCCCGGCAGGATTCCCGCCGGAGAGACTGTTGGTCATACGCCCCAAGATTGGCTCTCCAAAAGTAGTCCCTCCATCCGATGAAACCTCGATCGTAAAATCTGAATTCATGTGTTCCACATCATGAAAAAAGCCGTCATCTCGTAGCTAGCCTGAGGTAGCCCCGCGAAACGAAGTTGAAAATAAGTCGGAGTTCCAGTCGTTCCGTCCCAAGCTCCATTCCCACTCTGGGCCCTGCGGGTATCCGCACCGATCCAGTCGCGGAGAAAATTGACATTGTTCCCAATCCAGGTGGCTGCTTGCCCGGCAGCCCTGCCGATCGCTGGCTGCATCCGCAAACGGCTTCAGCCAGTCAACTCGCTTATCCGTCGTCCCATCGAGCGACCATCGGCTGATCGTCCAAAACGCAGACAAAAAAAACCGGGCGGGGATTGCTCCCCGACCGGTTGTGATTTTTGTCAGTCCGTGGACTACTCGGAGGGGCTCCACTCCTCGGATTCGTCGTTGGAGGTCGATGCAAGGTTGAATGCCTGCTCGAGCCCAACGAGATCGCTGGATGGACGAAGCGTCTCGAAGCTTGCGGACTCCTTCTTGAGCTCCTCTTCGGTGTAGGCAACGGCCTTGATGGAGAGACCAATGCGGCGCTCGATCTTGTCGACCTTGATGACGCGGGCATCGACATCGTCGCCCACCTTGATGACATCCTTGACCTTCTCCACGTGCTCCTCGCTAAGCTGCGAGATGTGGATGAGTCCGTCGATGTCGCCATCAAGACTGACGAATGCTCCGAAGGAGGCAATCTTGGCAACCGTTCCTTTGACGAGATCGCCAACCTTGAACTTACCGTCGATGTCTGACCATGGATCGTTATCAA
This sequence comes from Akkermansiaceae bacterium, assembly GCA_905182405.1. Classification (GTDB taxonomy): domain Bacteria; phylum Verrucomicrobiota; class Verrucomicrobiia; order Verrucomicrobiales; family Akkermansiaceae; genus SW10. Next base: position 1,102,109 of record CAJJBQ010000002.1, read on the forward strand.
GCTGCTTGACACCGAGAGAAACCCGCTGGTTTTCCTTGTCGATCGAGAGCACCACTGCTTCCACTTCTTCGTTCTTCTTAAGAATCTCGGATGGGTGGTTGATCTTGCGGGTCCAGGAAAGGTCGGAGACGTGGATCATACCATCGATACCCTCTTCGAGGCCAACGAAGGCACCGTAAGCGGTGAGGTTGCGCACCTCGCCTTTGATTTCCTTACCGATTGGGTAACGCGCTTCGATGGCATCCCATGGATTTTCTTCGAGCTGGCGAACGCCAAGGGAGATTTTCTGCTCCTCGATGCTGATGCCCAGAACGACAGCCTTGATCTCTTGATCGAGTTCGAGCACGTCGGATGGGCGCGTGATGCGCTTGACCCAAGAAAGCTCGGAAACGTGGACGAGACCTTCGACACCCTTCTCGATTTCGATAAAGGCTCCGTATGGAAGAAGCTTGGTGACTTTTCCAGCAACCTCGGCCCCGATTGGGAAACGAGCTTCGATGTCCGCCCATGGGTTGTCGGTCATCTGCTTGAAGCCAAGCGAGACACGCTCTTTCTCGCGGTCCACATCGAGGATCTGCACTTCGACCATCTGGCCGATGCGGAGCATCTCGGATGGGTGAGAGATACGACCCCAGCTCATGTCAGTGATGTGGAGAAGTCCGTCCATGCCCTGAAGATCGACGAAAGCACCGAAATCGGTGATATTCTTGACCTGACCTTCAACCTTATCACCAACAGTGACGGTGCGGAGGAATTCCTGACGGAGTTCGGCCCGCTCGGCTTCGATCACTTCACGGCGGCTGAGAACGAGGTTCTTGCGGTCGTCGTTGACCTTGACGATTTTAAATTCGTAAACGTTACCAACATATTCCTGAAGGTCGCGTGGTGGGATAATATCCACTTGTGAGCCTGGGAGGAAAGCTTCCACACCGACGTTGACCATGAGGCCACCTTTGACGGCTGATTTGACTTTTCCTTTGACGAGACCACCGGCTTCGTAGACGGCCATGATCTTGTCCCAGTTCTGCTTGTGAGCTGCTTTCTCTTTAGAGAGGACAATCAGTCCTTCATCATCTTCGAGACGCTCGAGGAGAACTTCGACTTCGTCACCGACTTCGATTTCTTCGTCTTCGAACTCGGAAACTGGTATCGCTCCTTCGGATTTGTATCCGATATCCACCACAACAACTTGTGGGCGGATGTCTAGGATCGTGCCATTGACAATCGATCCTTCATTAAATTCGCGGAAGTGCTCATCGATGAGGGCTGAAAGCTCTTCATTGATTGGCGCCGCAACGGCGGGGTTACTCATAACTATAGGTTAAGGTTAGGTTGGTTTGGTTAATCGTCCAGACGACAAGTTGCCCCACTGGATAAAACAAACATTGCGGGGCGCTGACCTGCTTGCTTTTCCGCTGACCTGCCCTTGATTGATCAATGACTAGTCCTGACCTAGAGAAGCCCTGTAGGGCTTCCCAAGGTGAGAATGGCACACTCGAAGGGAGTCGAACCCCTAACCTCCTGATTCGTAGTCAGGCGCTCTATCCAATTGAGCTACGAGTGCTTTATTCGCGGACCGGCACTCTAGTGATCGCGCCCCAGCTGTCAAGACTCCGGAGGAATATTTTGGAGAAAGTTAAATCGCCCTGAAACCGCCCTCTCCAGGGCATCGAGGTGGGAAAAGGGCCTCCTCTTTGTAATCTCAGAAATATCCCCGATCTCCCAAGATCGGGAAACATGCAGGGTGAAACATATCTCAGCATTAAGGGACACATTATTTGTATCGATCCCGTCACAGGCTGGGAGCGCTGGCGCCACCATTTGAAAAGCGGGCACCTTACCACCCTAGATGTGATTGAAAGAAACGATCATCTCTCATACACAAGGAGAGTTCTTTGACCTGAGACACTCGACCGGAGAAATCCTCTGGCGTAATCCCCTCACCGGGTTGGGTTATGCGAACTGCATCATCGCATCCAACGACCCTAACACCAATGTCGTGATCGCTGAGCAGCAGCAAAATGCCAGAGGAGAGGGCACTGGAGCACATTAGCCTCCAGATCTCACAAAAAGTTTGTTCGCCGGCAGTTTTTATGGATAAATACAGCACATTTAGAGCTTATTCATCAGATGCATCGCCAATTTTCAGCCTCCATCTTCTTTCTGGGAATGGTGCTGCTTGTCCTCCTGAAGCAACCACTAATGGCTTACTGTCCCTGTTCGGAGAGCTTTTTCGTCGAAGAATGTGACTGCGCTGAAGTCGTGCAAGAAGTCTGCCCCTGTCAACAGACAGAAAAGGCCCCCTGCGATGACTGCGGAAAAGTCATCTTGCTCGATCTCGATGAGCTTTTCTGGTCCACCATCGAGGTTCCCAATGGCTCGGAGGTAAAAGTGAGCGCGACCGCTCAGGGCAAAACGCCGGGAAAGGCTCAGGCCATTTCCTCCCGAACCTTTTCTTACGTTCTGCCCAAGACCCGGCCACCGCCCCTCGGCGACCTCCCTCTCTATCTTTCTCTCGGCGTTCTCAGACTGTGATTTGTCGCGTGATCCTTTGATCTCGTTCCAACCAATTTCACATTTCTGCTTCTAGCCAACTTCGGCCGAAGCGCGCGTGAAGCCTCTCATGGCTTCACTTTTTCTTAAAACCTCAGCGGACAAAATGTCGCCAAAGGCCATTTTATCCGCCCTTTCTCTTCTCTAATCATGAAAAAAATTACTTCTGTCTTCTTCGCTCTCCCTCTCGCCGCCTTCGGATGAGACGGTTGAAAACTCAGCACCCCGCCAGTTGGCGGATCAGACCAACTCGAATCCACCGGACTCAGCCTCTCTCTCGATTACACGTATCGAAAAAGCGACGAAATCTACCAAGGCTCCAACGAAGTCGCGAACCCGACCCAGGTCGCGACGATCTTCGACCGCATTAATCTCAGTGCGGCCTATCGAATCAGCGATCAAGTGATCTTACGCGCGTCCCTGCCATACACCCACGCCACGCGCGAGGAGCTGGGGCTTGCCGACAAGACGATCGAAGGCCTCGCTGATATCACCCTTTCCGCCCTCTGGCATCCCTGGATCGGCGAGACAAATGCGTTGCGGTTTCTCGGATTCTCAGCCGGGCTCATTCTCCCTAGTGGTGACTCCAGTGATAATCCGAATGTCGGCGTCGCCATCCCATCCGTCTTTCAACTCGGAACAGGCGCTTACCAAGGCACAATGGGAGTTCGCTATTCGAAGTCGATCGATGATTGGAACCTCGCAACCTCGGCCGATATTATCGCTCCACTCGATGACTCCTCCATAGGCTTCCGCCCCGGCACGACCTACTTCTGGTCCGGCAGCGCGGCCCACCCGCTTAGCGAATCATTCACTGGAAAAATGACCCTCTCCCTCAGTCATGGAACTCGGGACGAGTTCCATGGTGTCGCTTATGCCAATACCGGCTCGACGACCTTCGCCATCTCACCAGCCTTGATCTGGGATATTGGTGAGAGCTACTCCGCCTCCGCCTCGGTCTTCATCCCTCTTCGCCGAGATGTCAATGCCACCGCGATCGCCGCCGGCCCCTTTTTCCGGATCGGGGTGAGCCGGAGCTTCTAGATGAAAAGATTCTACCGCTGCTGAATTCGAAAATACTTCGGTCCAGCGGTTGGGCCTTCTTCGTGTGGAATATGGTGAAGTCTTCATTTTATCAGTATCCCTCAAATCCAGAGAAAGGGTTGCCTACGAATTTTGAGAGAACCCTAATTTCCACCACCGAACACAGCTAGATTCTTTCCTTCTAAGGAAATCTACCAAGTGCTAAATAATTGGTCCTCATGAAGTTGATTCCGACATTCATCATTGCGGGAGTTCTTTCGTCGTGCAGCGAGCTGATCCCGCCAAAGATCAGTCCTAAACCGGCGTCCAAGAAAGTCGAAAAGCCCAAGGTTCTTTCCACGAAATACGGGCTCGCTTCCTGGTATAGTATTAAGTCCAATCACGGACGCAAGACCGCCAGTGGACGCCTCCTTTCCAATGGAGCTCACACCGCTGCCCACAAAAAACTCCCGATGGGATCCCGAGTGCGTGTCACTTGTCTCTTTAATGGAAAATCAGAGATTCTTTATATTACCGATCGCGGGCCTTATAGCAAAGGCCGCATCATCGATGTCACCATCGGCAGCGCCCAACGCCTCGGCTTCTACTCTCGCGGAATCACCAAGGTGAAGGTCGAGGTTCTCAGCAGAGGAAACTGGAAATACAAGCACCCGTGACCTTCCCATTCCTCGAATCGTTCAAACGAGCGTTGCTCGCACAGCATCTGAAATGAACGTGCTTTCCGTCGCTTCATCGACCGCAAGGCGCATCTGAAACTTAAGAGTCTCGACCGGGATCGGCGGACGACTCGACTCGAAGACATGAAGGAGGGCTCCCTCCGGTTTATGGCTCCCAGTTTTCACCAAGCGGACTGCTTTGACAGCGAGTGCTTCCGCTCCGCCAGCCGTGACCAACTCGGGAAAGAGAGGCACTAACTTCTGCCATTCTTCGGCTCTCATTTTGATTCCGCGCTTACCACAGAGGGCTTTGAAAAGGCCCAACGCTTCGTCCGACTCGACTGCGGGGAAAATTGGGATTTTCACATCGATCCTTCCGGGACGTTTTAGATCGACCTCGATGAGGTCAGGGCGGCTCGACGCGAGAATCCAGACAATGTGACCACGATTACGCGGGTTCGACATTTCTTTGGCCATCATGGAATAAACACGACTAGAGACGCCAGAATCACCCGAGCCTCCCGCGCGCTTTCCGAGGGCTTGGTCGGCTTCATCGACAAAGACCATACAGCGGCCCAAGGCATGCAGGAGGGAAAAGATCTTTTCAAGATTGGCCTCGGTGCTTCCCACCCAGCGATCCCGGAAATTTTTAAGAACAACCACCGGAACCCCCGCGGATCCAGCGAGACACTCGGCAAGGTAGGTCTTTCCCGTGCCGACCGGACCGCAGAAAAGGTAGCCCATCGGCATGGCGGAGAGTTCGTCACGACGCCAGAGTTCAAGATCTTGCTTGAGCCAAGCTTTGACACCATCGAGTCCAATCACATCATCAAGTGAGCGATCCGGTTCGACAAATTCGATGAGTCCGCCGCAGTCGCGCTCGACGAGTTCTTTTTTTAGACGACCAAAGTCGGATTCGCTAATCGGCTTGTTTTCGTAGTGCCTCCGACGAAGAAGTTCTTCGACCGCACTCACCGTCGCGCCGCGCAGTCGACTGGCAGCCCAAGCAGGGCGATCACCAAGCTCGGTAAGCGCAACCGAACAGCTTTTGGCGAGACAGGAAATGACACCCGTAAGATGAGTTTGATCAGGCAGAGGCACTTCGATCTCAGCCACCGCTGGATGATTCGCAACAAGGGGGTGGAGATCATTCAAACTCTCGGAAAGGAGAAAGACCGCTTCATTATGTGCCGGAAGATCGACCTCGGAAGCCCAGGCTCGCCAGATGTTGGCAAGGGCGTGGAGGTCGTAGTTCAGCGCATTGGGAAGAGAGGGACAAACCAGATGAGCGCCCTTGATGATGAGCGCGACCTTGGGCGAGGCCGCACCAATCGCCTGGAGGTTTCGAACGTAGATGAGGTAGCTATTGAGAAAACGAATCGCGGCAAGTGGCGCGAGCGGGTAGTCACCATCGCTCCACTTCGCGAATTCTTCGCGACCCCGTTCAACCCGGATTCCAGCTCCCAGGTCGTAACTCAGAACGACATTAAAACGAGGCACGAGCACTTCGCTGAGATAGTCCCCCAGCGTCCCAAGCCGCGCTTCCTTGAGATCTAGGAGCATGCGGTCATTCACGTTTCCATGAAGGACAAAGCAGCCGGCCGAGCCGCTGCTATAGCGATCGACAACTTCCTTGGACCAAGCTGGGAGGCGGGAGCTCATTCCGTCGGGATTTCGTCAGGATCTAACGGGACTTCGATTCCCTCCATCAAGTTCTCAATACCCGGATCCTCAAGATGTTCGACTTCTGGAGTGACAATGGCACTTGAAATGATCGGGGCGAAAAAGGCCCAGAGCGGAAGAACAAAGACGCTAATAAGAATTAGAAAAACACCCTGCGCGGTGCCACCTCGAGTTAGGATGATAATCGCCAGGATCAGCACGATCAGCACGATGGGCCAGACGAGAAACCAGCTGAGAAACCCGAGGAAGGGAATGACGGCAAAAATAAGGAAGGCGACGACAAGGACCCAGCTGGTCCAGGCGAGTCCGCGGTAGGATTGCTTTTCGGCGGACATCTTTTAGACGGATTCGCTTTCGGGGCCCATCGATGACTTGGTCGTCTCACTGGGCTCACTCGTTTCTGCTTCAGCTGAAGGTGCCTTTTCCAACTCGATTCCTTCTGCGGCGGCAAACTCCGCCAAAGCCATATCGGCAAGAGCATCCTGCTCGGATTCCTTGGCATGAATTTCGGTCATATCAACCTGATCACGAGCGACCCGGGCACGTCCAGCGGCCTTGGTGCGCTCTTCTTCGACAATATCCTCGAGGCGATTCAAGGTATCCCCTGCTCCTCCGATACTAGTGACCATGCCGGAAGCCATCTCGTTGAGATCAGCCATCGCTTTGGTCACTTTCATTTCGTCAAGATTGCGCACAAGGCCCTCGATGCGTTCCTTGGCCGTCTTCACGCTTACGTCGCGAGCCCTGACCAATTCTTTGTAGCGGACATCTGCCTGCTCCATCTGCTCCTTCACCTCGTCATGCTCCGCATCGACGGCTTTGAGCTTAAGAGCAAGTTGACCCGCAAGCTCGCGGTTTCCCGCTTTGAGGTTGGCGGCCGTCTTCGTCCGAAGTTCCGTTTCCTCTTTATCGAGCTTTCTGACCTGTGAGATCAACTTTTCTACCAGTCCAGCGTGGGCCGCGAGGCCTTTGTTGAACTCGGCGATCTGAGCACGGAGGTTTTCCTTTTCGACCTCAAGAAGAGCTTCCGGATTTTTCTTTTCCATTCCGCTCACGAATAGCCCGAAAAAACCCCTCACCAAATTACTTAATCTTTTGAACATGTTTTTAGATTTACCTCCGCAGTGTGGGGAAGGAGCATCGCTGGCGCAAGTATAAGACCTCGCTTGTTTTATAAAGCATCGGGTCGGTCCCAAGGGACCCGATGCCCGGCTCCGGGGACAATTTCGAGGCGTCCCTGCGGAATCAGATCGATGACCTCACGCGCAAGATCAAGAAACTTCAGATCGTGTTCACCTACGAGCCAGCGAACGGGACAAGAGATTTGCGAAAGGCGCGGGCGCAAGTCGTCTTGAGCGCCGAGGGACCAGAGACGGAAACTCTTGCCGACCTCAGAAGCTCGAGGCGCCAGTTGAGAACGATCGCCCCATTGAGGAGGCTTCCCCTCCAGGGCGGGTTGAGAATTCCACTTTTCGAGAAACAAAGGCCAGTCGGATTCCGCGAGCCGGGCCCATCTCTCATCGGTAACAAGACGCTCTTCACGCCCCACAGAGAGGCCCGGATGAGCGGAAATGATGACCGCCTCACCGAAATCGCACGCCCCACTGAGCAGGGCATGAAGCGCAAGCCGCCCTCCCATCGAGTAGCCCACCAGGGTGTCTCCGGGGCGAGAATCCTGCGCCATTTTTTGACCCGCTTCTTCCAGCGTGAGGTCGTCCTTTTCCAAATAGCACCAGAGATCGACACCATGATAATGAGGACCAAAGCGCGCCCAGTCATCCGCCATCCCCACGGCCCCATGAAGACAGCGAATCATGGCTTCCAGATTCCAAAGAGTTGCAACGCGCAGCCCCAGCCGAAGGCGAGACGGCTCTCCCAGGGTTTCGCAGGCTCCAGGAGACGCCATCCACGATCAGCACCTTCCGCTTTGATCGAGGGCAGCGGATTGACGAGCGTCTGCTTCTGACAGAGTTCCAGAAGCGGGACGTCTGCACGGGAGTCGCTGTAGCCTTCGACGCCCTCTGTGATTCCAAGGTCGGCGAGTCGGACAACTTTGGCCCCTCCTTTGTGATTCTCCCCGATCAGATCCGGAAAAAACTCCACCTGATCACCCCACTCAAAAAGGGTTCCAAGACTGAGATCAAAACCAAGCGCTTTTCCAATGTGCTGAACCCAAAGCTCCGGGCTCGCGGAGGAGAGAACGAGTCGTCGCCCGGCCGCACGATGTTCCTCAATTTCGGAAATGATTTCGGGATAGGTGAGCCGTGGGAGCCATTCTTTCACAAATTGAGCGGCCAGCTCTTCGAGTCTTTCCCGCTTCATCCCCCAGAGATAACAGTGGAAAACCCGCTTCATTCCTCCGGCTCCCAACAGCTTATTGAGAGGAAGAAACAAGAGAAACACGAGAGTCAAAACTCGTCTCCATCCCTCCTCTTGAAGGACATAGCTCCGGAAGACCAGTTGGGTATCCCAAGGGACAATGGTTTGATCGAGATCAAAAAGGACGGTCTCCGGCACGTTGCTCACGGTATTCTGGGTAGCGGATTGGCAAAAAAATGGAATTTCAATCTCTTCCAGCTTCTGCGCAGAGTGAAGTTATGAAATTCCTCACCGGATTGATGCTCTGCGCCGCCCCCCTGCAGGCACAAATCTATGCTGATGTTTCCACGACAATGGGGGAATTCACGGTAGAGCTCTATTACGAGGACTCCCCCATGACGGTTGCCAATTTTATTGGCCTCGCGGAAGGCTCCAAAAATTGGATCGATTCTACCACGGGAGAGGTCAAAAAAAATCAGCCCTATTACAATGGCATTATCTTTCACCGGGTCATTGCCGGCTTCATGAACCAAGTGGGTTCACCAAAGGGCGATGGCACCGACGGTCCCGGTTACACTTTTCCTGATGAAGTTTCAAACGGCGTCCTCCACGATAAAGCCTACCTTCTCTCCTCTGCCAATTCAGGACCAAACACCAACGGGTCGCAGATGTTCATCACGGTGGACGCGACTCCTTGGCTCGATGGAGTTCATACTGTTTTTGGGAAAGTCACCGTCGGCACTGACATCATTGATTCTATCAATCAGGTAGCAGTTTCTGGCAACACACCCGTCACCGAGGTGTCGATCACAGACGTCCAGGTTCGCAGAGTTGGTCCCGAGGCAAATGCCTTCGACGTTTCTACCCAAGGTGTCCCTGAAGTGAGCGAAGCATCCATTCAAATTGAACTTTCGAGCGAGGGAACGCCCCAGATTTTCTTTGATCAACAACCAGGGACCTCTCTCAACTTCTTAAGCAGCCCCGATCTGATCTCTTGGGACTCGTCCTCTCGCTACCTTTCGGAACAAAACCCAAGCATCAGTGAACATCAGCTTGAGAATTTAAGCACTCGTGCATTTTTCCATCAGCCCTCGATCATCACTTGGGGATCGAAAGCCACCTTTCCGAGTGCGCTTGAAAATTTCATCATTACGATCAATTCAAATTTAGGGCGCTTCATCATCGATCTTGGAGATCCTGCAACGATCAAATTTGTCGATAACGAACCTAGCCTCATCGATCTGAGCCGGACCACCATCACAACAGATGGATTCGGAGCATCCTTTCTCATCTTCTCAGAGGAACTTGTCCCAATTCAACTCCGCCTTGGGGCTGATCTTCCAATCACTTCCGAACCCAAGGGCCGTATGACCGGCACCGCCTTCATAACTCTGAATCCGCGTTCTTTGACAGGGACATTTTCATTCACCCAAAAGCCATGAAACTCTTTCTTCTATGCTTCCTCTTAAGTGTCTGCGCCGCCTCCGCACAGATCGACGCTTTATTTAAAACCAGCGTCGGTGATTTCACCGTCCGTCTCGACCAGCACAACGCCCCTCTGGCAACGGCCAACTTTATGCTTCTCGCCGGCATTCCCGACGACAGCTGGGAAGAGCAATCCGCTCTCGCCTTTCCGGCGGATCCAGAATTACTTTACGCCGAAGGTCGACTCGGGATCCCATACCGACGGCTTGGGCGCCTCAAACTGAATGTTCTCCACCAAGAATCACAAGGACCAGGAGGCGTCGCTACCTATGTCGTTCGCCAAGGGCAATCAATTCTTGGTCGCACCAAGGACACCGCCAATGCGCAGGGAATCTTCGAGGATGTCTCAGGCAAAGGGATCGTCGAAATTCATCAAGAGCCCCTAACAGATAATTTCAGCATCCATATTAAACATCAACGAAAGTGGTTGGATAACCGCCCGGGCTTTCGAGTCCTGAGAGATGCTCCCATGTATTTGAACATCCCGGTGACTCAGATCGACAATGGCCGACGCTTCTTTGCCGGAACAGTCACCAACGATCCTAACGAAACGGTGGGCTATCGTTTCCCCGATGAAATTGCTAAGAACCACCCCACTATTCCGCCTTGGGGTAACAACTTCAGCCAAGGGTGGGTCCTCGCGATGGACAACCATCTGCGAAACGCCAACGGAAGCCGCTTTTTCATCACCGGCCTTCCCCTGCCAGGCGACTTCCTGCTCATGAAAGAATGGAACAAGCGCTACACCGCATTCGGGCTGGTTCTCACGACTGGAGGGGGACGCAGTGTCATCAATACCATCTTGGGACTCGGTGAACCGGACGGCACTCCGAGAACAAACGTCAACATTCAGTCCATCGAAATTAAGAGAATCTCTGACGGAGACCTGGGATTCTTTCCCCACCTGATCCAGGAACACCTTCCCGGTGAAACCAATTCCCTGCCACTTAGAATTGAGAAGACCGAGTCAACTTTCGAGCTGGTCACTCTGCTGACTCCGAAATCCCAGCGTATTTTCCTGACCTCCTCCGACTTGCAATCAGATCGGACGGTCTTTTTCTCTTCCATCTCTCCCTTCGACTTTGAAGAAAACCGCCTAGATCTTCTTCCCTTTGTCGAGGGGCAACCGAAGAGCTTTTTTGAAGCCTACTGGACCGAAATTCCAGAATGGCCTTCCAAGGAGTTTTCAGCCTCAGGAGCCCGCATTCAATGTCACAACCTTAACGAAAATGGATTAGCTAGCGGCTCAGTAGAACTGACCTTTAACACCGTCCCTCAACCCAACCCGAACGAAATTCTCCCCTTCACCTCGGGAACCTTCCGCGTCATTCTCCCGGCTAAGACAATCCAGTTTCCCGACGGAAGCTCTACTTCCTTCCCTCAGATGAACAGCCTCGGCACCTTCACCTCGACTTATGATGCCGACACGGACCCTTTTCGCGGAGTTGTCTCGATTGTAGTTAGCCAGACAACCGCAGGCAGCCCGGCCACCTTCCCCTTCGAATTCTTTAATTTGAATTTTGATTACCGTCGCGGCACCGTCCTCGATCAAAGAATCAGCCGCTTTACCGCCGCAAGCGACACTACCGGCTACCAAATCGACGGAGTGTGGCAAAAAACGAACTAACAATGGAACCCCCTCAAACGTTCACCCGCCCGCAGGAACCCAACGAGCTCATCCCGGAGGATTACTTTTGCGAACTCCCTCTCGCTGATCACTTTTCACAGGATGCGCCCTTAGAAATTGATCTGGGCTGCGGCGATGGTTCATTCCTTCTCGCAATGGCTGAAAAACACCCCGAAAGGAACTTCATCGGAGTCGAGCGCCTTCTTGGACGAGTAAGAAAAGTGTGCCGAAAAGGAGACCGCATGGGACTCACCAACTTACGAGTTCTCCGTCTTGAGAGCCTTTACACCCTTGAGTGGCTTCTTCCACCTGAGTCCGTGAGTCGACTTCACCTTCTCTGCCCGGACCCTTGGCCAAAGGCGAAGCACCATCGCAGACGCCTCTTTCAGGAACCCTTCCTCAAAGCAGTCATGCGAGTTCTTATTCCGGACGGTGAACTTCTCTTTAAAACAGATCACACGGAATACTTCGAGTGGTCCGAAGAGCAGCTCGATAACTTCCCGGCCCTGGAAAAAATGGCCTGGCCTGAAGATGCCTTCTTTTACCCAAAAACAGACTTCCAGCTCCAATGGGAAGGCGAGGGCAAAACCTTGCAGGGACTGAGGGCAAGGAAGCCATCCTAACTCGAATACGTTTCCAATTCTTCGTAAGATTCGGGAGCCACGAGACCCGCAGAAAGCACCATCTTCCCTGCCTCCTCCAGAGTCATATCGCTATTGAAGACCTTGTCATCATCGATCAAAATTACGAATCCAGTCATGGGATTGGGCGAAGTGGGAATGAATACCGAAGTGATGTCCTTCTTCGTTTGGGGATCACGAAAGTGTCCTGTGATGAATCCAATCATGCGGCAGCCCGGGCTAGGATACTCGACGTAGGCCACGCCCTTAAATCTTTTAGGTCCACCCAAGTTCTTCACGGCATCCACGAACTGCTTGATGGTAGAGTATATGAACCCAAAAAGAGGAACGCGGGTCATCGCGCCATCGATCCAGGCCACCATTCTTTTTCCCGGACGGTTCATTACCGTCAGACCCATCAGAAAGAGAAGAACCAAGGGAATGAGCAGAGGTAAGAATGCATCCCCTGGAAAATATTCCACCTTCCAGGAATCCGGGGATGTATCGCCCACTCCTCTGAGAAAATTGAGCCCCTTCAGGACAAGATCGATAATCGCGAGGCCGATCCGATGAAGGAGCTTAAAGACCATCAAGATGATCCAACCCGTCGCCAGAATTGGAATCACCGTCGCCATTCCAGCAAGGAATGGTTTCAGGACCTGACGGACGCGCGGGTGTTTCGACTCAACGGTTTCTCCAGTGACGGACTCTTTTGACATCAGGAAAATAGAACGCCGGGAATCCCTTCCTGACAATCTTCTCTTTTCATTTCTCTTCCTTGTGAATCGGCACGGATCTTGTTAACCTAATGCCCTACTCTTTTTTATCGTGCCCCCTAACTCTAGAAAGCCCCGCATTCTTGTTGTCACCCCGGAAATCACTTACCTTCCGGATGGCATGGGGAACTTGGCCCAGCGCCTTTCTGCAAAAGCCGGGGGAATGGCCGACGTCTCCGCTTCGCTCGTCAATGCCCTCCATGCACAAGGCGCAGATGTCCATGTAGCACTTCCTAATTTTCGCCGGATGTTCAATTTAGGGAGCCAAAGTGTCTTCAAGACGGAGTATGAAAAAGTGGACCGGAATCTACCGGAACAACACATTCACCTGGCCCAGGATCGTATTTTCTTCCACCGCAACAGAGTCTACAGCGCGAAAGACAACCACAATATTGCCCTCGCCTTTCAACGCGAAGTCATCAACCACACGATCCCTCAGGTCCGGCCGGACCTCATTCACTGCAATGACTGGATGACAGGCCTCATTCCTGCGGTTGCAAAGCGATACAATATCAAATCGCTTTTCACCCTTCACAACATCCACACCGAGAGAATCTCTCTTGCTAAAATTGAAGACCGGGGAATTGACGCCGCAGACTTCTGGAAGGAGTGCTACTATCTTCGCCCCCCTCACCACTACGAAGAGACCCGTGATCACAATCCTGTTGATCTCCTTACCACCGGCATCTTTGCCTCGGATCACGTGAACTCGGTGAGCCCGACATTCCTCTCGGAGATCGTCGACGGCAAACATTCGTTTGTCCCCAGCCACATCAATCACGAGCTTTGGCAAAAGTGTAATTCAGGGAATGCGAGCGGGATTCTAAACGCCCCCGATGCGAGCTTCAATCCACAGACAGACCCTCATCTGGAGCACCACTTCTCAGCAAAAGACCATCCCGAGGGGAAGGCCAAGAATAAGGCCGCCCTGCAGCACGCACTTGGGTTAAAGATCGACCCAAATGCACCCGTTTTACTTTGGCCATCCCGACTTGATCCAGTGCAGAAGGGAACCGAAATCTTCAGCCACATCATTCAACGTCTTACTAAGGAGCATTCAGATCTTCAGATCGCCATCGTGGCTAGCGGTGAATTCAAGAAAGACTTCCTCGAGATCATCGAAATACATCAACTCCAAGGCCGCGTCGCGCTAGTCGACTTCACCGAACCCCTCTCACGTCTTGGCTACGCGGGATCTGATTTCATGATCATGCCATCCCGCTTCGAGCCTTGTGGCCTCCCGCAAATGGTCAGTCCCATGTATGGCACCCTCCCGGTCGCACACGATACGGGTGGTATTCATGATACCGTGGATCCGTTCAACTATGACCTCAATTCTGGAAACGGTTTCCTCTTTGGGCACTACACTTCTGATGGACTTCACTGGGCTATCACCGAAGCGCTCAACTTCCACCGCCAGCCTGCTGAGGTCAAAGAACATCACATTAGCCGTATCATGATTGATTCGATCAGCCGTTTCAATCACAAGAATACCGCGCGCGATTATATCAAGCTTTACGAGCAGATCCTCGGATGCCCAGTGACCGACTAAGCCGTCTATTTTTAGAAATGACGGGATCAGAGAATTATAAAACAATATCCATGTCTCATCTATGACTCGAATTTTGCCACTCGCTCTACCCCTTTTATCTCTGTGGTTTTTCTGGTGCAGCGATCAACGAGGTATTTCAGAGACGCAGCTCCAAGTTGAGAAATCCACATTCTCCGCTCGATCTAAAAAGACGGATCCCACTCCGCCAACCTTAGCCAACGGAAATTACTTTAACGAGAGCCTGCGACCTTCGCTGCCGTTTTCTATTTCACCTCGTCCCCTCATAGACCATTCCTCGCCCCTCCCGTCGTTGGAAACTTCCCTATGCCCCTCCCTATCCGGTCGAGCTCAAAAAATTTGGCAAAGCCTCCCTCCGGAAACGTTTAGCGAACTCAGCAAACCTCAGCTTAAATCGTTAGCAAATCTCATTGAAACGCGCTTGGTAGAAAGCGATGAAGGAGCGCTACCCTGGATTTGCCGGGATCAAACTACTCCCCGCGCAATGGCGACGGCCTTTCATCAGATCGAACAAGCCATCGCCCAAAATTCGGTGGGAACCCTTGCAACTCAATTTATGGGTTCGGGGAAATGGACGCGCGTCGCGAGCGAAACTCCAAAGGCCAACAAACAGGGAAACCCGGTCACGGTCACATGGAGTATCGTTCCCGATGGCACCTCAGCTCCGGGCTTGGGGACGACCCCGTCTGCACCTTCCGATTTCCGAGCTTGGCTGAGCGGAATCTACGGTGACAATCCCTCCGGTATCCCCTCGGAACAATCCTGGTTCCAGTTGGTCAGTCGCGTTTTCGAAGCGATGGAAGAGAACTCCGGGCTCAGCTTCGTTTACGAAGAAAACGACGACGGAGCACCCATCATCGAGAAAAATCAAGGTCAACTGGGACTCCGTGGTGACATCCGAATTTCTGCACGCACCATCGATGGAAGCGGAAACCCCGACGACCAAAGCAATACTCTTGGTTTCGCCTATGCTCCGAATTTTGGCGATATCATTCTCGATTCCGCCGATCCTTTTTACGACGACACCATTCTCAATTCAATTGGTCTTTTCAATGCGCTCACTCATGAGTTGGGACACGCCTTGGGTCTTTCCCACGTCTGTCCTCTGAACGAGACCAAACTGATGGAGCCCCTGATCTCGAGAGCTTTCAGAGGCCCACAATATGACGAATTCTATTCGCTGCAACGTCAATACGGCGATGAGTTGGAAGGAGTATCTGACGGGAATGACAACGATGCATCGACGCGTGCAACCGCTCTTACTCTCGACACTGAAGGTTTTCTGGAGCGCACCTGGCTCAGTATCGACGATAACAACGACATCGACTACTATTCCTTCTCGGCAAAACGTTTGGATCAAATCCAAGCCGCCGTAAATCCAGGATCGGAGAACTACGCCGAGGGCCCTGCAACGCAAAATTGCAACACCAGCGCAACCTTCAACGCTTCGTCCCAGCAGAACCTCATAATTGACCTGTTAGATGTGAATGGTCGCACCATCCTGGCCTCCGCCGTTGCGGCAGAGATCGGAGAAATCGAAATTCTTTCGGGATACCAATTTGAAGCTGATGGCACCTACTTTCTTCGGGTCAACGGTGGGAACACGAACTCGTCGCAAATCTATACCCTTTTTCTGAATGTTTCCGGCGCCCCTCTCTTCCCGGAGATCAATTTGATCCGTCAGGACATCGTTGCCGAATCTGGAATTATCAAAAACTCCCGTCTCGACTCCGGAGAAACGATCAAAGTTCAACTTGAGTTTTCCAACACCGGTGAGGTGCCGACTACAAATCTCACCGCTAACCTTTCAGGCCCGGATAGCGTCACCTTTTTTCCATCTCAAATCGAACTGGAAGATATTCCTCTCAACGAAGCCCGCAATGCCGAGATCATCTTTGCCGTCGAGGGGGCTTGCGGCTTTGAAATTCCCATCACGGTAGAACTTCTCGATGAGAAGGGCTATCGCAAGACCTTCACCCTCGATTACTTCGTCGGAGAATCACTTGAGTCAACACTTCTCGCTGAAGGGTTTAAAGCATCAAACAAGCTGCCTACGGGCTGGTCCACTGGCACGACCGGTGGCGCTATCGCGTGGCGCTCTTCGTCCGACGAAAGTCAGTCTGGAACCCATTCGATCTTTGCTGAAGGAACTCCCTCAAGATCAACGTCCACTCTGACAAGCTCCCCGTTTACCCTCGGAAACTTTGGTTCTACTCTCAGCTTCTTCCACCGCCTCGACAGCGAAGAACGCTGGGACGGAGGAGTTTTGGAAGCTTCGCTCGACAGCGGCCCTTGGTTTGATCTTCCCGAACACAACGCCGTCTCCGTGGTCAGCGGCGACTACTCCGCCACAATGCGCAGATCCGCCAACAACGATCTCGCAGGCCGGCGCGCCTGGACGGGCGATTCAGGAGGATTCATCGAGTCAATCTTTGAGCTTCCTGCAGCGTGGAGCGACCAGAGTATCCGTTTTCGCTGGATCCTTGCGCACGATGCTTCCAGCTCAAACGGAGGCTGGTTTGTCGACGATGTGACTCTCACAACAATTCAAAGCACTTGTGAACCCCACCGTCCAGAGCTCGAAATCTTGCTATCTGAAACGAAACTGAGTGAAATGAGTCCAAATCTTGGCCTCTCCCTGCAACTCACCAGCGCCCTTCCTCTGCTATACGAGGTGACTATAAATCTCTCTCTCAGTGGGACCGGGGAAGCCGCTGATCTAGTCGGGCTTACTCCTTTGACGCTTCCTCCCGGAGAGATCGGTATTCTCGCCATCCTTAAGCCAGTTAATGATTCACTGACCGAGGGAGAAGAATTTCTTACCCTAAAGATTCCAAATGACGTCGCGGAATTTGCTCCAGGGGCTCAATCCACCGCGACCTTAATCATTTCAGATCAGGAAACTTACCAGAGATGGGCTAATCACTTTTTCCCCACGACCCGCCCGCCAAATGAAGATAGCGATGGTGATGGGTGGAGCAATTTGGCAGAATATCTTTTAGCAACCGACCCTGCTAATCCAGCGATCGCTCCTTCGCTCGATATCTCCGTAACTGATGAGTCGACAACTCTCTCCCACAGCCCCGCTCCCGATCGAAGCGATGCGGCACTGGGACTGGAACAATCTCCCGACCTTCAAAACTGGTCTCCGATCGGCTTCAGGAGAACAATTCACGGCCTCAAGCTCCCTAGGGAATCTGTCGAAAATTTTCTCCGTCTCACTTTCTCTCTGAACCCGTGAGCGTTCCGCCTTTCTTCTTGAGGAGATTCCGCTAGACACTCCTCCCATGACCACTGCCGATCTCGCCAGATCCGCCCAAACCGATGATTCCCCACCTGCAGGAATCACATCGGCCCAAAAAGCTCTTTGGCTCGTCAAAGCCGGACGCTGGCACGATTCTCATGAACTTTGTAACGACATCCCCGGAACTGCCGGTTCATGGATCCACGCCTACCTCCATCGGGAAGAAGGCGACCTTGGCAATGCCTCATACTGGTATCACCGTGCCGAAAAAGATATCCCCTCGCAGAACCTCTCCCTCGAAGACGAATGGGCTCAAATCACCTCTGCTCTTTCCTGATGAACAAACCTGATAAAAATGTGCGCCGTGCCGCCGTCTCAGCCCTACGCGCCTGGTCCAAGGGGCACGTCTACGCCGACTCCCTCATTGAACGGCACTCCGAACGTAATCACCTCTCATCAAAGGACCGTGCTTTTCTCCAAGCCATCCTCATGGCAGTCCTAAGACACCGAAGCCTTCTCGATCACTGGATCGGACGATTCAGAAAGGGCAAACTCGACTCCGAGGTCCGGGATATTCTGCGCGTCGGGTTTTGTCAGCTCCTCATTCTCCACATTCCTGACCACGCTGCGATCAATGAGACGGTGAACTGCGCCCGCAAGCCGGTCCGCGGCCTCATTAATGCCGTCCTCCGCAAAGCAGCAACATCTCGGGCGCGCCTCTTGCGAGAAATGGGCGAGCTTGATCCGGTCACCCTTTATTCTCATCCCGGTTGGCTATTCAAACGATGGAAAAAAACCTACGGCAAGGATATGGCCATCGCTCTCATGGACTGGAACAACCAGCCAGCCGAGACCTTTTATCGCCCGAACCTCCTCTCACCGCCTCCGGAAGGTGCTCCCGAACCAGAAAATACCCGCGAAGCAATTTCATCGAGTTACTACTACATCACCGACCCCTCCACCGCTCGTGCCCCGGAGATGCTCGCTCCAAAACCCGGAGAGACTGTCCTCGACGCTTGCGCCGCTCCCGGAGGAAAGGCGATCCATATGGCGGGCTTGATGGAAAACAAAGGGCTCCTTGTTTGCACCGACTCGAACGAAAAACGGCTCCCTCGGCTAGAAGAAAATCTCACTCGTTGCCAGGTCGAGATTGCCGAAATGCACACCCATGACTGGTTGGAGAAAGCTCCCCCTAAGTGGCTCAATCATTTTGATGCCATTCTTCTAGATGTCCCCTGCTCAAACACGGGCGTTTTGCGGCGCCGGGTCGATGCCCGTTGGCGGATCCAGCTCTCGGACATCACTGATCTCGTGGAGCTCCAGAGCAATATTCTCAAAAATGCCATCCCATGCCTCAAACCCGGCGGACGTCTTGTTTACTCCACCTGCTCAATCGATGCGGAAGAAAACAGCAAGCTTGTTCAACGTGTTGCGCAGGCCCATCCCCATCTCCTTCTCTCAGAAACTCATCAAAATCTCCCCTTTGTGGATCAGAGCGATGGAGCCTTCGCTGCCCTCCTTCTTGACCAACGGGAGATGTAAATTAGTGTCAGTTTCATGAAAGCACTCCTCGCGCTTCCCTTGGCCACCATCTTCCTCAGTTCCTGCGGTTCTGTCGCCCCAGATACCGCCCCCCCTGGAAGTGGCTACCTCACCGCCTTCAGAGCAGCAGCTCCTCCAAAAGACGAAGATCCCCTGCACACCCGAGGTTACTGGGATGGCGATGGCGTCAAAGGAGCTTCCTCCATCACCATCATGAGGGATGAGCAAAAAGCATACTTTTACAAAGGAAATCATCTTGTCGGAATGAGCCCAATCGCCACCGGAAAGACCACTCACACCACTCCAGCGGGCAATTTTAAAATCACTCAAAAAAACATAGACCACAAATCTTCGCTCTACGGAGTCATTCGGGACACCGCTACGGGCGAAGTAATCAACGATGATGCAGACACCCGCAAGCACCGCACCGGTCCCGGACAGGTCTTCGAAAATGCCCCCATGCCCTACTTCATGCGCTTCAATAACGGTATCGGCATGCATGTCGGCCATCTCCCGGGTTATGCCGCTTCCCATGGATGTGTGCGGATGCCTGAACCGATGGCGACAAAGTTCTTCAAAAACGTCATTCTCGGAACTCCCGTCATCGTTCAGTAAATCATGCTCCGCTCCCTCATCCTCACTCTTGTCGGATCGGATCGCCCCGGTTTGGTAGAATCCCTTGCCCAAGTCGTCGACCGAAACGGAGGAAGCTGGCAGGAGAGCAAAATGGCTCGACTTTCTGGTCAGTTTGCGGGAATTCTCCGAATCGAATGTCCTCCTGATTCTGTCGATGCTCTCGAAGCAGAACTCAATCAAATCAGCGACCTTCATCTCACGGTTATCCCCGAGGAAGCGGCCAGCGCTTCTACGGGAAAAGTAATCTCATTGGAAATCGTCGGCCACGATCAACCCGGGATTGTCAAGCGCATCGCTTCCACCCTTTCCGCACACGGAGCCAATGTCGAAGAACTCGAGACCTCGCTCGAATCAGCCCCCATGGCCGGGCACCTCCTTTTCCGGACCCGCGGCTCGGTCCGTATTTCTTTAGAAGCCAACTCCTCGGCCTTGATCGATGCCCTCGAAAAATTGGGTCCTGATCTGACTGTGGACCTTCACTCCTAAGTCATGCGCATCGACATCCTAACCCTCTTCCCGGAAATCGCCCTCGCGCCACTCGGAGAAAGCATGATGAAACGCGCTCAGGCAGCCGGTATCGTGACCATCGCGGCGCACAACCTGCGAGACTGGGCCACCGACAAACATCGAAAGACCGATGACTCCCTTTGCGGCGGCGGCCAAGGAATGCTACTCAAGCCCAACCCTATTTTCGCAGCCATCGAAGACCTGCGCACCGATGAATCCCAAGTGATTCTCCTCACCCCTCAGGGAAGCGTCTTCAAGCAGGCCACCGCTCAAGAACTTTCCCGCTTCGAGCATCTCATCTTCATTTGTGGTCACTACGAAGGAGTCGATCATCGCGTGACCGAAAATCTTGTCGACCTTGAACTCTCCATCGGAGATTATATCCTCACCAATGGGGCCATCGCGTCCGCCGTCGTAACCGATGCCATTGTCCGACTTCTTCCGGGAGCTCTTGGCGATGCACGTTCATCCGAAGAAGAATCTTTTTCTAATCCCAACCTTCTCGAAGCACCAGCCTATACCAAGCCAAACGAATTTCGTGGCCTCAAGGTTCCTGAAATTCTCCTTTCCGGGCACCATCTTAATATTGAGAAGTGGAAAAAAGAGAAAGCCTTGGAGCGCACTCGGGCAAATCGCCCGGACCTCTTCTCGCCCAATCACTGAGAAATCCCAACGAGGACCTGACGCCAGATCTTCCTGAAATCTTCACTTGCCCCGGCAAGCTCCTCAGCTTCCTGTTCGGCTTGATCTTCAAAGCCCGCTAACCAGGCAAAGGAAATCTCCTGCTCGCGCATCTCCAGTCGGGCCGTGACATTCTCTTTCGAATCACGAAGCTCCTTGTGCACCGTAAGTAATGAACTTGTCTTGAGTTCGGTCCACTCCAGTTGAGCACCGCTCGCAAGCTTTACCCCTTCTTGATTTGCACTTACACATTTCACCACCTCACCCCTCGTGCTCTCAACCTCCCACTCTGGAAGCATCGCAAATTCATTGAAAAATCCCTGCCCTTGTTCCAGCAGATACTTCCATGCAACTACCGTAGCGGGCTTACTCTCAATATCCTTGGGATCGATCAACTCCGCGGCGAGATCAAAGCGACGCTCACCCGCACGTTCCCGAATCTTCTCGAGGCGTTCCGCCCAAGTATTTTTAGAGCTGGATTCCGGTCGGAGTTCGAATCCTTTGCGCAAGCGCGTTAGATAAATTTGCTTCGCTCGAATATTGAAACGCATCCTTCCTTTTGTCTCAAGGAGGCTCATCCGCTCGTTCAGATTATCCAGCTGATACCGCGCTTCCTCTTCGCTTGTCGGCAGTGGCATGGCATCCACCTTGGTCATTAAGGCCGCATCCTTGAGATACTTCTCTGCCTGTTTTTGATAAACAGAATACCATTCAAAATCTCTATTAATGGAAGAGTCGCGCACTTTCTCCAGCCAAGGCATCGCCTCCACAATCAGTCCTTGTTCCCATAACTTCAGCGCCAGAGCAGTCACCCCCACCCAATCGATAATCCCTTTTGGATTCTCTGGAAAGTCTGATTCAGACGGAGGCCTCGTCTTGCTCAAAGTGAGAGCCAGTTCTTCAAGAGTTTCAGTTGCCTGATTCTTCTTTCCCAAATTTTTCAAGTGGGCATAGATCTCTCCTGCTCTCTCCCGCGCCTCACCCGCTCTTCCATCGAGACAGGCAATAATCCCCGCCTCGATCCTCGCGAACGAACTCGTCGGCTCACGGAGCACCTCATCTCCGCCCAGTTCCAGCAACTTAGTTTCGGCTCTTTTAAATTCGTCTTTTCCAACCAAGCCTCTCGCAAACGACCACGACTCAGTGAGATTTCGATTGGCATCAAAAGATTGCTCCACAGGAACCATCTCGATCGGAGTTGGCTCGATCACCTGACGATCCTCTTTCTCACCCTTGTTCTCCCAGGGCTTCCAAACAAAAGACGCAACCCCCACTCCTACAAGAGCCAGACCTACCGCCGCGGGGAGCACCCAACGATTTTCTTTCGATCGCCGCATCGCGCGTCCGCCATCAAATTTAAGCCCGCAGGCACTAGTCGCACCACTCCGTGCCCGTTGTAAAACCTCAAGCACTTCGTCATAGGAACCCCACCGATGCTTTGGTTGATAGGCCATCATTCCATCAATCGCATCACAGGTGGCGTCCGTAAGCCACGGGGCCACTTTCCCCAAGCGAGGAATCGTTTGCTTGGCCCTCCGAAGAACCTTCATCCCATTAGAGGTTGATTCAAAAGGCGGCTTCCCCGTCAAGCCATGGTAAAGAGTCGCGCCGAACGCATAAAGATCACTTCGAAAATCCTCGATCCCCTTCTCAAGAGCTTCAGGCGGCACATAATAAGGAGTCGCCCAAATTTCCTCCGCCTTGGCTGAACCAGCTTGGGTGATTAAGGCCAATCCAAAATCGACCAATTTGGCTTGGCCGTTCTCATTCAAGAGAATGTTTCCAGGCTTCACATCACGATGAAGAACGCTGGAGTCATTGGCCGCGCGCAGTCCTTTGGTGACTTGCAGCGCGATCTCCAGCACTTCATCCTCCGGAAGAGCGCCCCGCTCTGCCATCAAAGCTTCGAAGCTATGTCCCCTCAAGAGTTCCATCACAAGGTAGAAACGACCGTAAGCACGTCCCACGGTGTAAACCTGAACCACGTTCGAGTGATTGACTGCCGCAGTCAATTGCGCCTCTTGCTCAAAGGCCGCCACGCGAACTTCATCCACGCTGCACTGCTCGTTGAGAACCTTAATTGCAACTTCGCGGTTTAGAGTCTCATCCGTGGCGAGATAAACCACGCTCATTCCTCCCGTGGCATAGCGCCGCTCAAGAAAATACTTCCCCAATTGCCGTTTCACCCGGGTCTTGACCCCACACATGGGACAGATGACCTCTGCAAAGGGTTCGAAAGTGGTGACATCAAGCTCCTCCTGACATCCTGAACAAACTTCGAGGACCAATGGGGGAAGATCGGAATCACTCACTGCTAAATTTAAGAGAGGTCTCTTTTAACGGCCTTCATTCATTCCTTGGAACGCCCCTTGGCTCGATCCTTCACCAGGAACATTCCATGGCATGTTGGAATCATCGGACCCCGGGGGTGGGACGGCCTTACGTTCGTCCACCTTATTGCTGGCACAGGAAAAAAGGGCGAGAGAAAGGAAAGAAAGAAAAATCTTCATTGCTAGAAAAACTACATCAGGAAGAATATTTGAAAAGACTACAATTTCACAGAACTCCGATTAAGACTACCTCCTCCAGCAAAAAGAACGTTCGTCCCTCTCTGAAATCACTGAAATTCATCGCCGGTCCATTCCCAATCCTCCCTGATAAGCATTTTCTCCCGGAACGATTCCACGGCATCTGATTATCCAAATTTTCAGGACCAAACGCCCGGGGTGCTCAACCGCAGGAACTAACAATCAAAGTGACGAGGAGCAGGAGTTTTTCCATACCAATTCACTCTATCTGGTAAAGCGCCCCCATCCAGCACCGGATCGCCACCAAAACAGACTGCCACCCAAATCCGTAACACAAAAAAAGACGGCTCGTTAGGAGCCGCCTTTTGAAAATTATTGAAGCAGAACTTAGTTCGCCGCGGTGTCAGCGAGGATCACAGAATCACCTGGCTGAACGCGCACTCCGACAGCCATGCTGTCAGGAACAATTTCCGCAATCGCTTGGTTTGCTTCGAGAGAGGAAATAAGAACATTGCCCAAATGACGTCCATCACGGACGAGGAGAAGTTGGGAATCTCCCGCAAGTCCCGATTTTTCACCGGCGGCAATCACAAGGAAGCCCCACTCGTTGTTGACCGATGTGACAGTAGCGCTGAATGTATTGCCACGAACCCGGGCCTTGCTCTCGTCGATCTTGGTCGTGACACGAGCGATTTCCGCTTTGGACTTCACGACACTCTTTAGGAGATTTTCACGAACAAGCTCCAGCTCCGCAAGCTGCTTATCCTTGCTCTTCTTCTGCTCCTCGAGATTTTTAACGATTCCAGGAATGTCTTCGAGTTTCACATCTGAGCCCGCGCTTTTCTTGATCTCATCGATCAGCTTGTCGACACCAGCGATACGACCTTGTTGCTCCTCGAGACGAGCAGTCTCTACCGCGAGAGTCTTTTGAAGTTCACCCTGCTTGCCGACTTCGGTCTCCAGCGAGGCAACGGCTTCATCCTTCGCCGAACGAGCTTCTTTGTTAGAAGAAGTAGAATCATTTTTTTGACCTTCTTTGTCGGTAATAGTCTTGCTGAGATTAGAAGTTTCTCCTTTGAGAGTGTCGAGATCAGTCAACTGAACTTCGATCTTATCTTTGACCTGCCAGCCAAAGATGGCTCCTGCTCCGATGGCGACAACAGCGAGAATGTAGAGAATATTTTTCATAGTAAAGTAGTGATCGTAGGTTGGTGTGTTTCAGAGTCGCTTACTTAGCTTCTCCTCCTTCTTCTGTGAGAGGAACAACTTTGTCTCCGGGAGAGACAGTCACGTCACCTTTCACGCTGCTGGGAATGATATTTGCTGCTGAAGTGTTTGCTTCCACTCCAGTAACGATGAGCTGAGCGATTTCCTCCCCATCGCGAAGAACGGACAATTTGGATTTTTTGACAACTCCAATATTGTCGCCTCCGGCCAAAGTGACGAAGCCCCACTGACGAAAAATTGAGCGAACGCTAGTGCTTTCGAAGTAAGAAGAACCACTAACGCGGTCCCCCAGTTTCTTTGCAAGATTCTTGGCGATATCTGAGGTGACGCTCTCGGTTCCTGTCAGGCGATCAACTTGAGCCGAATTGATAGAGATCTCATCTTCAAGATCACTCACTGCAGCACGCAGAGCTTTCATTCTTGGAACTAAGGTTACAACATCTCCTAGTTCTTTCAGAGTTTCATCAGCGGCATCCGCTTTAGCCTGAGCTGAATCAGCAGCGCCTTTCTTGGAGTCGATACTGTCTTGGGTTTTCTTGTTGCCAGCGACCTGCTCGTCGAGCTTCTCCTGAGTCTCATCACGAAAAGTGCTGAATTGCTTGCTCTCCGTATCAAGCGCCGTGATGTCACTGGTAAGAGAGTTGAATTTGTTTGTGAGCGTTGCTTTTTTGCTCTCCTCCGACTGAGTGTCGGCGATAGTATCTTCAAGAAAGCCCTTATTTTTGTGGGCGACGAATGCCCCGATAAGGAGGGCGACAGCTGCTAGGATTCCAAAGGTGTTTGCCATTGTATTAAAGGATTGTTCCGGTGTGGTTTTTAATAAGCTACCGATTGTCGGAGAGGTCCGGCAATCCTAAAGTTCACCGAATCTGCTCTTTTCCAATATTTTCGACAAGAATAGGGGACCTTGCCGCTTGCATCCTGTTTGACTACGGGCAAGTTGGGCATGTGAAGAGCGTTTTGCGGGTTCTTGCTTATTTACGCCGATATCCCGGATTAGGGGCGGCTCAACTGCTGTGTGCCACCATCATGGCACTTTCGGTCATCATTTTCCCATGGATTACTGGCTATGTTGTCGATAAAATCATTCCGAATCCGGAACGCCACGGCGAGTTTTTCTTCTGGGTAGCGGCAGCGCTGGGAGGATTTTTCGCCAAAGATGGTCTCAATTGCGCTCGCATCATCCTCAATAATCACTTTGAACAAAAAGTAATCTTCGATATCCGCTCGGATCTCTATCAAAAGATTCAGCGACTTCCCCTCCGCTGGTTCGATACCCGGCGTACCGGCGATATTATGACTCGCGTAATCGAGGATGTCACCGCAATGGAGCGAGTCCTCATTGACGGCATCGAACTCGGCCTCGTTTCCTTCTTCCAGATAGGAATTGTGGCAACTTGGATGTACTTCACCAATTGGGAGGTCGCACTCTGGGCCACCTTGCCTGTTCCCTTTCTCGTTATCGGTGCCTATTTCTACACCAAGGACGCCCGTTCGAGATACCGCGATCAACGGGAATCTTCCTCGGACCTCAACGCATTCTTGCACGACAACATCGCCGGCATCCGCCAGATTAAAGCCTACGCCGCCGAGAAAGAAGAGCACCGCAATTTCAACAAGCTCTCGAAGAAGCTCCAAAACGCGACCTTGAAGCTCATGAAATACTGGGCCTTCTACTCACCTGGAATGTCCTTCATCGGCATGATCGGCTACGTCCTTGTTCTCGGATCTGGTGGTTTGGCCGTAATGAATGGCTCTATGGCACTCGGTGAATTTCTTTCCTATTTCCTTATGCTTTCACTCTTTTATGAGCCTGTTGGCAAACTGCACCAGCTCAATCAAATGGCGCTCTCGTCCCGTGCTGCCGCCGACCGCGTCTTTGAGGTCCTCGATTCGGAAGACGAGCCCGACGCCGCGAGCGGAACCCCCCTTCCACGGCCTGTCAAAGGAGCTGTCTCCTTTGAAAACGTGAGCTTCGCTTACGATGACGACCAACCGACGCTCCACAATGTCACCATCAAGGCCGCGCCCGGCGAAACGATCGCCCTCGCCGGCACCACGGGCGCGGGGAAATCCACCATCGTTAATCTCCTCTGCCGTTTCTACGAATACGACTCTGGCAGTCTCAGCATTGATGGCCACGAATTAAATTCCCTCTCAAAAACCTCTCTCCGAGAAGCCATCGGTTACGTCACCCAGGAAGCCTTCCTTTTCAATGGCTCCGTCCGTGAAAATCTCATCCTCGCCAAACGAAGCGCGACTGATGAGGAAATCTGGCGGGCCCTCGACGCCGCCAAGGCCGACTTCGTCAAGGAACTCCCTGAGAAACTCGAAACCAATGTCGGTGAACGCGGCGTAAAACTTTCAGGAGGAGAAAAACAGCGCCTCTCCATCGCGCGCGCCCTCCTTAAAGACCCACCCATTCTTCTCCTTGATGAAGCCACCGCTTCGGTCGACAACAAGACCGAGCTTTCCATCCAGCAAGCCCTCGATGAACTGATGAAAAATCGCACCAGCATCGTCATCGCCCACCGCCTCTCCACCATCCAAAATGCCGACCGCATTTACGTCATGGAAAAAGGCCGCGTAGTTGAAGAAGGAAATTACAATGAGTTGATTCAGCGAGACGGCAAGTTCGCTGAACTCGCCAGCACCATTCAGGAGTAGAAGGAGCCCTTTTAGAATTCTAAATCATCCTTTGCCTTGTGCTCCGGAATGCGGTAACCGCTCGGCAGCGCAATAACTGCCCGCATCTCTATGCTCGATATCAAACTCATTCGCGAAACTCCCGATCTCGTCAAGGAACGTCTAGCCACCCGGCACGATGATTCCGCATCCATGATCGATGAAGTTCTTTCCTGCGATGAAACCCGACGCAAGGCCGAGACCGACAAGCAGCAGCTCCAGTCGCAGCGCAAAAGCACCTCAAAGGAAATCGGCAAGCTCCGCGCCAACGGCGAAGACTCCTCTGGCATCGAGACCGAGGTCAAGAAACTCGGCGATCAAATCAAAGCCCTCGACGAAGTTGGAAGTGAGGCCGGAGCCCGCCAGAGCGAACTCCTCCTCACCATCCCCAATCTCCCTCACGAAAGCGCCCCCATCGGTGCTGACGAAGGCGCGAACCCAGTCCTCCGCAGCTGGGGGGAAAAGCCCGCTCTCCTGAAGGCCCGCGACCATCTCAATCTCGCCGAGAAACACCGCCTCATCAGCTTCGAAGACGGCGCCCGCCTTTCGGGCTCCGGCTTCGCCGTCTATCGAGGCAAAGGGGCCCGCCTCCAGCGCGCCCTTATCCAATTTCTCCTCGACCTGCAGACCCAGGAACACGGCTACGAGGAAGTCAACGTTCCCCACCTCATCCAACGTCAATGCATGGAAGGCACCGGACAGCTTCCTAAGTTTGAAGACGACATGTATGGCACCAGTGACGGCGAATTTTTCCTCGCTCCCACCGCCGAAGTCCCTGTCACCAACCTTTACCGCGAACAGCTTCTCGCTGACGCCGATCTCCCGATCAAAATGACCGCCCACACACCCTGCTTTCGTCGTGAAGCCGGGAGCGCCGGTCGTGACAACCGCGGCATCATCCGCATGCACCAGTTTGACAAAGTCGAACTCGTCCAAATCGCCCGTCCCGAAGAATCACTCGCACTTCTGGAAGAACTCACCAGCCATGCCGAGGCCGTTCTCCAGAAACTCGGCCTCCACTACCAGGTCATCGAACTCTGCACTGGCGACATCGGCTTCAGTTCCTGCAAGACCTATGACCTCGAAGTATGGTCACCTGGTCAGGACAAATTCCTGGAAGTCTCCAGCTGCTCAAACTTCGGCGACTACCAGGCCCGACGCATGAAGCTCCGCTATAAGGACGCCGAAGGAAACAACACCTTCTGCCACACCATAAATGGTTCCGGCACCGCGCTACCGCGCCTCCTCGTCGCTCTTCTCGAGCAGTATCAGACCCCCGAAGGCGACGTCAAAATCCCCCAAGCCCTCGTCCCCTACTACGGCTCCGAGATGCTCTAAAAGGCCCAACCTACCAAGCTCAAAGAGAAGAGTCGCGGCGCCCCGTCGCTTAGCTTCGCAGGCGTGCCCCAAAGGACTGGCTTAAGCTAACCTCGTGCCGCAACTCAAAGAGCGAAGGCTGACCGTCTCAGATCTAGCCCTCCGGTCCGGTGCGTAGGCTTCAGGGAACACCTCAAGGCTACCTCGGCCAAGCCGCGTGAACATGCCTTGAGTGCCCGCTATCTCCTGGTCCCTTTGTTTCAGTCGCACCAAGCTCGCGACAGCGATTGAGAAATTTTCGCCAATAAGGACTGCCATAACCCACTTTGATTCCATTGATGCGATCAACATCAAAGGCGAGCCCCGCGTAGTGTCGTGAACCCCGACTGTGCGATGCTCCGGCAATCGATGTGACATGAAAACTATATCCTTGCTTCGCGAGGATCTTCATCGCCCGGAGCATCTGGGGATTGAGGTTTGTGTATCCGCCGGGAGCATTGCCATACCAACTGCGCCTGGCGCTTCCGCCACGGGCAGTCGCTTCGATGTTATCCCAAGACGATGCTCCGTCGTAGTGCCCACTCACCTGTCGGCGCATGAGCGAGATTTTGGGACACTTTTTAATCCAGGTGGCATGAGACTTTCGCGCAGCCGCAAGCGCAGCAGGGCTGGAGGAATTGAATCCGCAACTCACAAGGCCAACTGCGAACACAAAACATAAGAGGGGCAGAGAAAGAACAAGACGGCGGTTCATGAAGGGGAATGATGGCAAAACCCCCACCCTTGGCAAGGCCATCATCTTCGCCATAGTCTCTCTCATGTCAGTGATTCACGAAGAACTTGAACGCTCCTTTGACCATACAGAGTTCCGGGACGGCCAGGAAGTGGTGATCCTGTCTCTTTTAGCGGAGCGCTCGGCTCTCGCGATCTTTCCTACCGGAGGAGGAAAATCACTTTGCTATCAGCTCCCTGCTCTCCTCCTCGAGGGGCTCACTCTCGTGATCTCGCCTCTCATCGCCCTCATGAAGGATCAGGTGGATTCCCTTCAGCGAAAAGGAATCGCCGCCGCTCGACTCGATTCGACACTCTCTATAGATGAGGCAATGGCCGTCTATCAGGACCTCGAAAACGGCCACTTAAAACTTCTCTACATCGCTCCCGAGCGCCTCGCGAATGAAAAATTCCGCGCCCGCCTCAAGAACATCACGATCTCCCTACTCGCCATCGATGAAGCTCATTGCATCTCCGAATGGGGTCACAATTTTCGCCCCGATTACCTCAAGCTCACACAATTCGCAAAAGAACTCCATGTTGAGCGCGTTCTTGGTCTAACCGCGACCGCCACTCCGGCAGTCGCAGCAGACATTTGTCGCCATTTTCAAATCGCCAAGGAAGACCATCACCAGCTCACTTTCTACCGGCCCAATTTGAACCTCTCAATCGCTCCTCTCCCGGGAGGAGAAAGGCGCGCCCACCTACTAAAAAAGCTCCAAGAAGGTCCCGTCGAGCCCACCATTATATACACTACCCTTCAGCACACCGCCGAATCACTGGCCTCTTTTTTAAAACAAAACGGCTTCAACGCCCGACCCTACCACGCAGGACTCCGACCAGAGGCGCGCTCGGAAATTCAGGATCAATTTATGGCGGGAGAGATGCCCATCATTTGCGCTACCATCGCCTTCGGCATGGGAATCGATAAATCGAATATCCGGAACATTTTCCACTATAACCTTCCAAAATCTCTCGAAAACTACACCCAGGAAATCGGACGGGCCGGGCGCGATGGAGAACCAGCTACCTGTGAACTCCTCGCCTGCCAAGATGACATCCGCACCCTGGCAAACTTCACTTACGGCGACACTCCACAACCTGATGGACTGCGCGCCATTCTCCGTATCCTTCTCGATCAACCCGGTGAATTCGACATTTCAACATACGAACTCTCACGCTCTCACGACATCCGCCCCTTGGTCATCAACACCCTCCTGACCTACTTGGAGCTCGAGGGATTTCTCAAGGCGACCTCCCCCTTTTATTCCACCTACAAGGTTAAGTTCGTGCGCTCATTGGAGCACCTGCTCAATGGATTCGATTCCGATCGCAAAGAATTCCTCACCAAGCTCTTCGACACAGGAAAGGCCGGTTATCAGTGGCACGAAATCAATCCCACCGATGCCGCCGAAAGAATCGGCGAATCAAAAGATAAAATCACCGAAGCAATCGGCGAGCTCGAAGACCTCGGCGACCTCATCGTCAAGCCCTCCCGCATCCGGCAAGGATATCGACCGCTTAAAAAGCCCGAGGACATGAAAGCCTTAACCCAACGGCTCGTTGAGCTATTTCATCGTCGGGAAAAGTCAGACCTTGAGCGACTTCAGCAAGTGGTCGACCACGCCCTTACGCCCGATTGCCTCTACCAATCGCTTCTCAGCCACTTCGGGGAAGAAATGGCGCCCTGCGGTCATTGCTGTCGCTGTCTGGGCGACCAACCACCATCTATACTTCCCGGCAACCCTCCATCCGCGATCGGAAGCATCGAAACGAAAATCCTTCAAGGCCTCATCAACCAAAAACACTCCGGACTGCGCACACCGCGACAACTTGCTCGTTTTCTCTGTGGCATGACCTCACCCGCCACCTCCTACTCTTGGTTTCTTCCGGAAGGAGCTCGGCGTAAGGTCCGACTCACCAGCCACGACGGCTACTCCATGCTCGAAGAACATAATTTCGAAGAGGTCTTCGATCTCTGCAGCGAGCAGCTAATCCACTAGCGCTTCCGACCAAGAATCCCAAGCAAGGCAGGTCCACCATGCAAAGCCGTCAACGAGATAATAAAAAAACACGAGGCCTTTCTAGCCGTTGAGCTTGGCGAGATTCTTGGCGAGAAACTTGCCATTCTTACGGATGAGCTTGTCGTCGAAGAAGATTTCTCCGCCCCCATAATCCGGACGCTGAATCGTCACCATATCCCAGTGGACCCCTGAACGATTGCCATTGTCAGCCTCCTCATAAGCCTGTCCCGGCGTGAAGTGGAAGCTGCCCGCAATCTTCTCATCAAAAAGAATATCGCGCATCGGCTCCCGAATAATCGGATTAAATCCAAGGGCAAACTCACCGACGTAGCGCGCGCCAGCATCGGTATCGAGAATCTTGTTCAGCTCTTTCGTTTTTCCACCTGCGGCCTCAGCCTTGACAATCTTCCCTTTTTCAAAAATGAGTTTGATCCCATCGAAGGCGATGCCCCGGTAAATGGTCGGCGCATTGTGCGTGATCACTCCTTCAACCGAATTCTTAATTGGAGCAGTAAAGACCTCACCGTCGGGGATGTTGTAATTTCCACCACACACAATCGCGGGGATGTCCTTGATCGAGAAACGAAGATCGGTGCCCTTGTTCTTGATGTGAACCTTCTCAGTCTTCTCCATCAGATTCTTGAGATGGTTCATCGCCGGGAGGAAGCTCTTGTAGTCGAGTAAGCAAACGTCGAAGTAGAAATCCTCAAAGGCCTCCGTGCTCATCCCTGCCTGCTGGGCCATCGCAGGATGCGGCCAGCGGAGAACACACCATTTCGTTTTTTTGACCCGATGATCGAGGACCTTGCGAATGTGCTTCATAGCAGTCGCCATCTTGTCTGCTGCGACATCGCTCGTTTCGGTAATGTTGTGGGATCCGCGGATCGCAATGTATGCGTCCATGTCTTTCATCTCCGTGAAAAGATGTTTCCCTGTTAGCTTATACTGCTCATCGGTCGCTCCGAGAAGAAGCTCACGACTAATCCGGTTTGTCCCAAGACGCACAAAGGGAATCCCTTTCCGCGAGCGCACCTCACGGACAAGTGCGATGGCCATGTCCTCGGGAGTGTCGACGAGATCAATGAGAATTTTTTCGCCCTTCTTGAGAGAAGTCGAATAACGAACGAGTTGTCTAGCGAGTCCAGTAAAACGCGGGTCCATAGGTGGACACTAAAGCTGAATCGCTTCGGGCTAAACTCTAAAGTCTTGGCTGATCTAGATTACTCCTTTTCGCGCCAATGCTCATAGGATTCCGATCCAGGTGTCTTGGGATCGTCCAAGGGAGCATTGGCATCCAGTTGTCGAGCGAGATGCGAATCACTGAACGCTGCGCCCCCTGCCTCTCGGCTATTGGTAGACTCGCAGGAAACAAGACCACCAGTTATTAAGCTCAGAACAGCCAGGATAATGAAAAACTTCATACCACAAGTATGGCGTGGTCGATAGAACCCGGCAAGCATGGACTTTACTCGAACCAATCAATTTCGGTCCCGTCGGTCATGACCTCTCCCAAGATAGGGACAGGGCAGATTTCGTCGAGGATCGCCCGATTAGTCACGGCCGCGACATCGCGCTCGGCCTCAAGATGATTCAGAATCACCCCAAGACACTCCAGTCCGCTCGCTTGAACCGCCTTCACCGTGAGAAGAGTATGATTGATCGCGCCCAACCAATTGGCGGCCACGACAAGAACGGGAAACTTTAGCTCTCGAGCCAACTCCGGAATGCCAAATCCTTTTCCAAGCGGAACTTCCCAGCCCCCTGCACCTTCGACCAAAGCAAAATCAAAACCCTCGCGCGCCGAATGAACCCGCACCACCATTTCCTCCACCAAAAGAGCAGGACCCTCGATCTGGCCTGCCGTGTAGGGCGCGACTGGCGTATTATAGTGAACGGGATTCAAAACATCCAAGTCCACCGCGCCGCCAGAAGCCTCCCAAAGTCGCTGGGCATCCTCCCGGCTTCCACTCGAAACCGGCTTGAGCCCCACCGCCGAAACACCCCCTTTTCGCAGCTCCTCAATAATGAGTGCCGAGACGTAGGTTTTTCCAATATGAGTATCCGTTCCTGTGACAAAAATACCCTCGCGTCCACCAAAGATCATTGCTCCTCCTCGGTTTGATCCGAAGAAAAGTCAACTCCTCTGTCGAGGTTGAGATTAATCAGATACCATATCGCGATCGCCAGAGCCAATGCGGCGAGCTTCGCTGTCCAATTCTTGTTGATCGACTTTTTCATGGGGAGTTCCTGGAGATAAAAAAAGTTCTTCTAGTCGTTTCCGAAAATCAGCCTCACTGAGTCGCTTCTCGATTTCGCCATCGACACAGATGGAAATGGAACCGGTCTCCTCGCTTACCACAATGCCAACGGCATCTGTTTCCTCACTGATTCCAAGACCCGCCCGATGCCTAAGTCCAAGCGAACGATCGCTGAGTTCTCTCTGGCTCAAAGGGAAAACACACCCAGCCGCGCCCACCCGCTCCGAGCCGATCGTCATCCCTCCGTCATGCAGCGCAGTCTTGGGATGGAAGATTGTCACCGCGAGTTCCTTCGAAAGCGCCCCATCGATGGAAATTCCCGTTTCAGCATGGTTCTCAAGAGAAATGGAGCGCTCGATCGCAAACAAGGCCCCAAACCGCTTATTGGAAAGCTGCACCACAGCATCCGCCAAGGTATCGAGAAATTCCTTTTGCTCGGAAGTCGTGGAGGAAAAGAAACCGGTACTTCCGAGTCGGGCCAAACCATTTCGCAGCTCTGGTTGAAAAATGATCAACAGAGCAAAGGCGAGGACGGTCGCCGCACTTTTAATGATCCACCCGATAACCGTAAGTTTGAGAAGAATCGAAGCAATTGTCAGCGCGATGACAATCATCGCAAGGCCCACGAGAATTCGAATTCCCCGGGTCGCCCGAAAAACACGGTAAATCTGGTAGAAGAGGACCCAGAGGAGAATAATCTCCACGCCCATCCGCCAATATTCGTCGATTAATGCCAACATCACTTGTTTTCCTGCGGGTGAAACTAACCCTTTCCATCACAACAAGCAATCGGTCACTTCGATTTCCCGAAGTGCTTCTCAATCACCTCATGGCGAAAATCAAAAATCGTCCTGAGCTTCTCTTTTACAAAAAGTTCATGGGCAATGAATCCAAAAGGCCAGATCGCCACCGAATAGTGCACCAAATCAGTCATTAGCGTCCCTCCATCCTTTGACTCGAAATGATGCCGATGATGCCAAAAGCGATAAGGCCCCGCACGTTGCTCGTCGATGAAGGCCGCATTCTCGATCATCGACTTAATCTCCGTCACCCAGGGAATCCACACCCCCGGGAGGAGCTTCACCTTGTAAGTAATAATTTCGCCCTCATACATTTCTTCGGAAGGAAGAGATTGAATTTTAAAGCCCAATTCCGGAGGAGTGATCCGATCCAAGTTCCGGGGTGTCGAAAAAAATGCCCACGCTTCCTCGACCGGAATCGGGAGCCATTGTTCGCGTTTTAAAAGGTAAACTTTCATATTTCTCTAAGTTACTCGCCTTTAGGAATTTTACGAACAGGGCGCCCAAAAATATCAAAGATCGTATCAATGACATCCTCCGTCGCTTTTTTTCCAGTCTCAATCGCTTGATCGGTTGCATCTTTCACCGCTCCCTGAACCACCCCCGATCCCTTTTCAAAAAGCGCATTTGCCACTCCTAGAACGACGCCATTTTTCGCGAGAAGATTCTTCGTCGATTCACCGACAATTTGATTGGTATTCTTAACGACCCATTCACCGGTAGCCGGAATCATTTCAAACATGCGCTTTCCCGCTGCTTGAATCAGTCGATCGCTCAGATCCTCCTTGGGCGCGTCGAGTGTTCCCGTAACTCGAAGTGGAGCCCAGAGAAGCCCCAACTTTCCAGACTCAAACACCGCAGTCTCCGCTCCCGGAATGTGCGCGAGAGTCCCTGGCGTGATGCCCACTTGAAATCGCCCTTCCTTAATCACATTCCCGTCCAAGGTCAGGCGCCCCTCAACCCTCACCAAGCCTTCACTTGCCAAAAGAATTTTGCTGAACTCCAAGCGCTCCCCCTCTTTTCGGAAATCCATACTGGCATCACTTAGGGCCAGATGACGAAACCTTACCGCTCCGGTATAAGCGGCAATTTTATCCAAGATTGGCAGGGCCGTCAAAATTCCTCGATTGAGACTCAGCGAACCATCGATCACGCTGTCGCGATTCTCACCACCTTTAATCTTAAAGTCCGCCTCAACGGATCCGATCAAACGTTGCTTCCAATCCTCCGAGACAAGCTCTTCAGCACGCGCCCCCTTCAACGTGCCTTGACCAAACCAAGAATTAGCCACCATGTCATATTCTCCGGTCGCGGAAAGACTTGCTCGTTCCAAAGCGTCAAATTGGGAAGACAAAAGATAAAAACGGTTCGCCGAATACCGGCCACGCAACTCCCGTAACTTGAGTTCCTTAACCAAAGAAATCGGAGCTTCGATTTTGCCGTTCATGAACGCCAGATCGTAAACATCCTCCCCAGCACCCGGTCGCACCACTGCTGAAATGTCGTCGAAAATCCAATCCCCATCATCGGTGATCGCCTTCCCGGAAACCTTGGCGACATCGACGCCCGTGAGTTCTAGCTTGGTCGGAATAAAGCGTTCCCAGAACCCAAGCTTCCCCGAAGTTTGTGATGGAAGGAACTCAGTCGTGTCACCTTGGATCACTTCCTCACTCTCGCGAAGGTCGACAAGGATCTCCACTTCCTGCACCACTACATTTTCAATTCGATAGAGACCATCCCAGACCGCGCCGATGTCAACGCCCGCCCGGATCGTCGATACCTCGAGACGACTCACACCCTCATTCCCCGTCATCTGAAACTCGTCCGTCTTGACCGACCAACCGTCCCAGCGAAAAGGTTGAAATGTCGCGGAACCACCCAGAGCCTCACTCGCTTTCCCTTCGAGCATGACCCGGAAGTCATCACTCCGGAGATACTCTCGCACCGCGCGATAACCAAACACCACCCCTACAATCACCAAGATCACAAAGGCCAGAAATCCCCCAGCCAACCACTTAAAGAGCCGGGAACCTGAGGACTGGCGAGAGGAAGACTTCTTGCGACTTCTGCGGGACATGGGCCTACCTTAAAGCAACTGCAGTTCGGTTCAATGATGCAGATTCTTAGGGTTTTATAAGAGACCACTCCAAACTCAGTCGCACCAATGATCTGGATAACATCCGCCGAGGTGGAATAGAACTGCAGAACGGTTTTAAAAACCTCGAGGATTCGCCGCTTCAATAAATCTCACATCCCGGAGGAATGCCATAAAACGAGTCACTTTACAGGCTCCTAAGCCCAATCTCCGCTCAATCAAGATTCATGGAACCTTTTCGCCATCCCAAAACTTTATGAATCCGCCTAAAATCGTCCGTTTCGAAGCAGACCCACCATCACTCCCTGCACCACCAACTCGCGGGCGGGGATAATATCCGAAAAGCTCTCGTTCTCCGCGTGAAGAAAGGGTCGCCCGTTATCCATCACAAAACGCTTCAAGGTCGTCTCCCCATCGATCAAGGCTGCCACGATATCTCCCTGACGTGGTTCACGAAATTCCAAGATCACCGTATCCCCATCGCAGATGTGCGCGTCGATCATCGATTCACCTCGAACGCGAAGAGCAAAGGTCCGGGCATTTCTTGGGATCCCCAAAGAAGCAATATCGATTGAAATACACCCTTCTTTTTCGGCCTCTATTGATTCAGCCATTCCCGCAGCGATACTTCCATAAACGGGAATATCCACGATTTGCTCCCTCTCGAGTTCATCTGGAAACACTACGGCCCGTGCTTTACCAGGCAAACGCAAGATCACGTTCTTGCGCTCAAGGGCCCTAAGATGGCTCATCGCCGCCGTCTGACTTGCAAAACCAAAGTGCGCCTGAATTTCGCGCGTCGACGGCATCACGCCGAATTGACTCTGATGTGCTTTGAGAAAGTCGAGAAGCTCTTGTTGCCGTTTAGTAAGTCCTTTTGCCATATTTTTTGAACAGTGATTTGATGAACAGTATTCAAGATCACAGCAGTCGTCGAGAGAAAATTACTCTCATGCTTGAATATCCACTCTCCCGAAGGCATCATGATGCCATGGTGATTGCCCGGACCTTTGCTGCCTTTTTCATTCTCGGACTTTATTCGGCCTGCAGCTCGGCTGCCCCGCCCGCGGACCAGGCAGTCCTTGTCACGCCGCAAGTAGTTCGCCCCGCCCTTCCGAAAACCGGTGCACCCTCTATCACGGCGAAAAGCGCCATGGTCATCGACGCCGTCACCGGCCGCATCCTTTTTCAAAAGAACGCCTACAGCGAGCGCGCAGTCGCCAGCACTCAGAAGCTCCTCACCGGGCTCATCGTCATGCGCTCCGGTCCCCTCGCCGACGAAGTGATCGTGGAAAGATCCGACACCCTCGTAGAACCCTCCAAACTCTACCTTAAAGAGGGAGAAAGATATACCCGCCAGGACCTCCTCAAGGCCCTCATCGTCAAAAGCGGAAATGATGTCGCCATGGCCCTCGGCCGCGACGTTGCAGGCTCCAAAGAGCTATTCGCCACTCTCATGAATCAAACCGCTCGTTCCCTCGGAATGACGCAATCCAATTTCCTAAACCCCCACGGCCTCACCGAACCCAACCAATATTCCACCGCCTGCGACATGGCTATTCTGGCCCGGGCCGTTTACCGGATCCCCTTCCTCCGCGAATGCATGCGCATCCGCAGCTACAACTTCACCTACCCCGATGGTCGCACCCGCCTGCTCAAGAATACCAACAGGCTCCTCAAAAATGTCCCATACTGCGACGGCATGAAAACAGGCACGACAAATGCCTCCGGACGTTGCCTCATTTGCTCCGGACAGCTCAATGGCCGCGCTGCCATCGCCGTCGTCCTCGGATCCACTTCCCCGCAAGTCTGGAACGACTCCGAAAAGCTTCTCCGTTGGTCCTTGGAGTGAGTCCCTCTCACCGAACTTCGAGCTTAATCCCCTTCGAGCGCCAAGCTGCTGCGATATCCCCCTCTAGCTCCTTCCAACTGCGTCCATCAAGAAGCACCTCGAGCAAGTCCGCTCCCTTCTTGCCCGCTCGCATTCCTTTAAGAAAAGCCGTGCGCTCCTTTCGAGTTCCTCGGTAAAACAACCTCTCGCTCCATGAAGAAAGGACCGCCTGCTTTGATGCCGGCGTCCCGTGTTTAAAAAGAGAAATCTTCATCCGCTTTCCTTCCTCAAAGTGGATCGCCTTGGTGAAGTTCATCGGCAACTTCTCCATCACCTTAGAGGTCGCCTCGAACACCTTGGAGAAAGCGCTCAACCGAAGAATAAAGCCCTTGAATCAGACTCGCACGACTCCAGACTCTACCCCGGAATGAACGAACTCGACGCGCTTAAAAGACAGGGACTCCTTCGTTCCCTGCGCCCAGTCTCTCGTCCCGCGCCCCCCTTGATCGAGATCGACGGAAAAACGCTCATCAACTTCTCCTCAAACGATTATCTAGGTTTCTCACAACACCCTGCCCTCGTTCAAGCAGCCACCGAAGCCTTAAATAATTACGGCACCGGCTCCACCGCATCCCGGCTCGTTTGCGGTTCCCTCGATCTCTTCCACGAATTCGAAGAAACGATCGCACGGCTCAAAAAAACTGAAGCCTCCCTCACCTTCGCAAATGGCTACGCCACCGCTATGGGCACGATCCCGGCACTCGTCGGAAAAGGCGACACGATCATCCTCGATAAGCTCTCCCACGCATGCCTTATCGATGCAGCCAAACTCTCCGGCGCCACCCTCCGTGTTTTCCCGCACAACGATCTCTCCAAACTCGAACGCCTCCTCACCACCTCATCCGGCCGCACCCTCATCGTGACCGAGTCTGTCTTTTCGATGGATGGCGATCTCGCCCCGCTTGCAGCAATCGTCTCTTTAAAAGAACGCTTCGGAGCGCTCCTCCTCCTCGATGAAGCCCACGCCATCGGAGTGCTCGGACCCACCGGCCAGGGACTCGCCGAGGGACTAGGCCTGCAGGATCAGATTGATTTTCAAATGGGCACCCTCGGTAAAGCCCTCGGCTCCGCAGGCGGCTACCTCGCTTCCTCCCGGGAGTGGATCGACCTCCTCATCAACAAAGCCCGCTCCTTCATCTACTCCACCGCGCCGCCGCCCTCACAAGCCGCAGCCTCCCTCGCCGCCCTCAATCTCCTCCAGACCGAAGAAGGCCAGGCCATCAGAGCGAAGCTCAAAAAGAATATTTCAACCTTCAACGTTGGACGTTCGATCTTGGACGCTCCCTCTCCCATCGTCCCCCACCTCATCGGCGACAACGAAGCCGCTCTCGCCGCCTCCAAAAAACTCCTCGATGCCGGTTTCCTCGTCCCCGCCATCCGCTTCCCCACCGTTCCACGCGGAACTGCCCGACTAAGAATTACCCTCAGCGCCGCCCACTCCAGCGAGCAAATCGAGAACTTGAGCGATGTCCTTAACTCAATCCAAAATCCACTCACTTCCTCCTTGGCCCCTTGAAAAGCGCAATTATAGTGCCGCTACCATGAGTATCCAAGTTGGCGATAAAGCCCCTGATTTCTCCCTCGTCGGCCTCGGCGAAGGCGGCCCTGAAATAGTTAAACTTTCCGAGCAAATCGGTGAGCAAAACATCCTCCTCCTCTTCGTCCCGATGGCCTACACAGGCGTGTGCACGACTGAGTTCTGCCAGATCTCTGCGGGCCTCGGTGCCTACTCTGACCTCAACTGCAAGGTTCTCGGAATCTCCGGCGACAATCCCTTTGCACAAGCCGCGTGGGCTGAGAAAGAGGGCATCACCCTCAAGCTTCTCTCCGACTACGATCACAAAGCCACCGAAGCTTACGGCATCGCTTACGATCAGTTCCTCCCCGAGAAGAACCTCATTATGGGGGGCGTCCCCAAGCGCTCCGCCTTCCTCGTCGATAGAAATGGCGTCGTCCAGTATGCCCAAGTCAACGACTCCCCCGGCGATCTACCCGACTTTAGCGCGATCAAGGCCAAGCTTGCTGAGCTTTCCTAAACATCCATTCCACTCCCTGAAGCCTGCCCTCATCCCGAGCGGCGGGCTTTTTTATTGGTAGCTAACTCAAATCCACCCCAAAGAAATCCTTCATCACCGCCTCGTAAACTTCTCGTTTAAAAGCGGGTAGCCAAGCGAGCTTGAATTCTTCCGGTTGGATCCAGCGCGACCGGGAAAATTCGCGGGGCTCCCGCATTAGATTGAGCTCCGGGTGATCTTTTTGCACACGGCACAAGAAATAGGTCTGCTCCTGCCCCACGAACTTGTTTTTGTGGCTCGGCTTTCCTTTACGGATGTTATCGGGATAAACGTAACGATACCCCCCTTTCGACTGAGACACCTCGTAAGCCTCAGGCCCCAGTCCAATTTCTTCTTCGATCTCGCGCACGAGCGCACGCTCAATCTTCTCTCCTTCATCTACTCCTCCTTGCGGAAACTGCCAGGATCCAGGGATTTTGAAACGCTCACAGACCAAAATCTGCCCACTAGGATTCACCACAAGAGCGGCAACATTAGATCGATAAAGGGCCATCGCGGGACGCTAAACCTCATTCCTCGCTTTCGCCACTGAAATGAGTCTTTGACGTCAGCCCTTCTCTTGCCGATATTTTCCTTCAGTATGAAAGCCTACGTCATTGCCATGTTACTCCTCTTGGGAGCCCTTCCTCTCAGTGCTCAAAACCCCCAGCCAAAGGACAACGAGAAGGAGGAAGAGGCCGAAGCGCCCAAAAATACCGAGGACGAGGAAAACCAAAAACGGCGGTGGATCGCCAACCTTCCCAGCGGAAAGTATGCTGTGAACCTCGGAAACATCACTTCAATCAGCGAACACTCATACCTTCTTAATGGAAACCTCATGGTCACCGAAGTCACCGTCGACACCACCGGAGCTTCTCTCGTTCGCTTCTACTACCTCGAGCCTATTACTGATTCATCCACCCTCAACATCGTTGACCGAATCAAGAATCGCAGCTCGGGTCTCAAGGATCGCACCAGGGATCGCACCGGTATTTCCGTCGATGAAATGGTGCAGAAAACCTATCCCGACACCACCCACGCCAGGACGGTGGAATTCCGACTCCTTTCCCGCGGAGAACTCAAGGCCCTCTATGGTTCCGTTTACACCGCATGGGATACGGGTAAGGGCCGCACCTTTAACGTGAAATAGTTAAAATATCATAAATCAAATTTCGTGTAGATTCTCACTTGCGCCAGTCGCGCAACTGAACAAGATTCCCACAACATGAAAACGATCACATTGGTCACCCTCTCACTCTTCGCCAGCCTCAGCCTTGCAAACGCCGAGGACAAGGTTGCCGCCATCGCTCACGGAAAATCTAAGTTCATGGTGTGTGCAGCCTGCCACGGGATGGACGGAAAAGGCCTCAAGCTGGGACCGACCATGATGATGGCTCCCGGTTATAAAGGATCAAAAGTCGTCGAAGGCGACCCCGAGATCTTCGCTCTCGTCTTGCTGAAGGGTATCAAAAAAGAAGGTGCCGAATATATGGGCATGATGGCCCCTCTCGGAGCTGCCCTAAATGACAAGGACCTCGCGGGTATCATGACCTACATTCGTAATGATTTCTCCGAGAAAAAGGACCTCATCACGGAAGAACAATTCAAAGGGTGGCGCGCAAAGTATAAAGACCGTAACGAAATGGTAACACGTGCGGAAATCGCAGCGCTTCTCGCAAAATCAGGCGCCGTTAAGAAAGACGCAGGTGCCAAGGCTCCTGAAAAGTCTGAGTAAACACGGAACTCCAATTCCCTCTCAAAAAGCGCAGGTCGAGGTCGGCCCGCGCTTTTTCGTTTTACCTCCCATAAATTCAAAGAAGATTTCTCAGGTCCTATTCTTCCTGCGCAGTGGTAAAGCGCTCATAGCCGTCCTGTCCCATATATTTTCTCAGAAGACGGGCCGGTGCCTGCTTAAGATCGACCAAAACCATGGCATCGAGACAGTTCATAAAGCTTGGATCGAACGCGAAGTCCAAGAGGGTCGCATTCATTTTAAAATACTGACGCAGCAACACCGGAATCCCTTTGCCATCCGGCTCGTTGCCCGCGATACAGGCGGATACTTCTTCGATGCTCTTAAAACTCTGGCTCAACTTCTCGGGTTTGTCCTGGAAAGGAAGAAGAGCCCTGACCCGATCTCCCCAAGTCTCGTCCACCTTCGTTCGGCGCAAGTAGCGCACGATGAGATTCTGCGAAATAAAAGAGTAATCGTCGCTGATACTGACCGCACCAAACAACTTGTGATAGCGGGGGTACCGGGCCACAAACTGTCCAATCCCCTGCCACAGACCGAGTAAGGCGTGAATCGAACGTTGGTAATCAGGCACCACCCAAGATCGGCCCAACTCGAGCGCAGGATTGAGATAATCAAGTAATGGCTCTTCGAACTCGCACAGCCATGAGCTGTAGAGTCCCTCAAAACCAAACTCTGCCAATATTAGATCCGTTCTCCCCAGACGATAGGCTCCCGCAATCTGCTGCGCGTCGCGGTCCCAAAGAAAAAGGTGATAATAATATTCGTCGAAGCGATCAAGATCGCGCGCCTTTCCCGTTCCCTCACCCACCGCTCGGAAGGTGACCTCGCGAAGGCGACCGATCTCCAGCTTGATGTTTGGGATGGCATCTGCCGCCGCGAGATAGACATCGAGATTGGCTTGCTGCGCAACCTTCGCCCGCGCACCTAGTGCCTTGATTTCTCTAAACTGATCCTCTACCGGAATGGCAGGAGCGATATCTTGTTGGAGGATTTCGTTCATCACGATTCTTTTCAAGTGACTTCAATATAAATCTCTAGAGAACAATCAGGCACATCGAAAAATGAGGTGGAATAATCGATTCAATCGATACAGGCCCGCTCTCGATGCCGTGAAGTAGACGGGGCGACTCCGAAGCCATCCTCCATTTCAACTCCAAGACATCCGCACATTCCACCGATCATCGCAAAATGATGAACGGTATGGCTGACCAAAAATTGAAGCTCTCGCCCGAGGG
The DNA here is from genome assembly GCA_905182405.1 of Akkermansiaceae bacterium. Lineage (GTDB taxonomy): Bacteria > Verrucomicrobiota > Verrucomicrobiia > Verrucomicrobiales > Akkermansiaceae > SW10. The sequence goes on from CAJJBQ010000002.1 coordinate 1,145,693, forward strand.
TCGAAGCCTGCCAATCTTCACCTTCCCCTCCGTAATCCATCTTAACGAGCAGACCCACCGGAAACTCTCGATCCAGCAAACCAGTCAGTGACGCACGCACGCACCCAACTTCCTCCAAGGCGGAACCCGTAGACAACTCGATCTCCCGTTGTCGGGACCTAGAGTCATAATCAACCTTCGCACAATCAAGCCCCATGAGAAGAGATGAATAATGATCAAGGCAATGACGGAAATGCTGCCCCAAGGTGGAGCCATAAAACGATTCCACCGCACAACCGTAGTCCTGGTCCATAACCTGAATCAAAAGCCGCTCTGCCTGATCAAGGAAGTGAATGTTTGCACGAATCAGTTGCTCCATTTCTTTGTGTGTTAGATTATGGGTGTAGAAGGGTCCACTCAATTCCCTAAATCTCGCAGCGACTCCAAATGCTTGCGAAGCCAGCCAATCTCTTCGATTTTGAGACGCTCGGAAGGGAACGCTTTGCCCACCCTCCCTTCCATGACGCGCCCGCGCATCGAAATCAAGCCCCGGGGAATGAGCGCCGTCCGCACAAAACCCGAAAGCTTCGAGAGAATCTGCATCCACGGGGGCACCCCGCCAAAAAACCAAAGCGGTACCACCGTGGCGTTCATTCGCGAAACCAATTTCACCACATGATCATTCCAGGGCGGATCTTTAATTCCCCCTTCCTGCCAAAAGGCCACCCGCCCCGCCGGAAAAACCATCAGCGCCCCCCCGCCCTTCACATGCTTCAGCATCAACCGAAGACTCCCTGAGTTCTCGCCCGCGCTTCCTTCCTTCATCAGGGTGACTGGTAAAAAATACCGTTTCACCCCCGGCAGCGCCATCAACTCGGCATTGCACAAGATCATCGTGTCAGGCCTCAACTCGAGTAACTTGGCCGCCAGCGCCAGTGCATCCGGTCCCCCGTGAGAATGATTTGCCGCGATCACGACCGGCCCCTCGCTCGGAACCTCTTCCTTCAATCCCTTCAATTCGATCCCCATCTCTGCCCGACACGCCACACCCGCAAAAGGATTCTCATCCCTCGACGCTTCATGAAAAAACCGACGCACTTGAGAAATTCCGCAAAACCACTCCACCAGCGATGCCAATAACGGATGCCCCGCAAACCACGGAACATGCTTAGTCACATCGGCAAATCGCTCTTCCATCTCAGTTCTTATTTCGAAATTGATCCACTTCGAGATAGTCCTTTTTGGCATGCGCCCGCGTTAGCTCCCAAAGTTCACTCAACGTCGGCGGATCGACCCCCCGGTCCCGATGAGCTGCTCCAATCTGAGTCGCGCTTGAAAAGTGAAGGCACAAATCCCGCATCCCCTTCCACCACGGATAACCCGGTTGGTAGATATGAGCAGGCTCTCCAGTCACGCCATTCAGCTCAAGGATGACGATGTTACGACCCGCTTTGAAATCTTCTACGCAAGGGACTTTGACATCGTAGCGACCAAAGTGAAATCCCTCATAACGCGCACCCAGTTCATCAAAGGCCGCCACCAGCCCGGGCGTCACCAATTTCCGCTCATCCGTGAAAACCGCTCCCCGGGAATGAGTCCCAATCGGTGCCAGCGTAAATTTCTCTCCTTCGGGCAGGACCCGATTCAATTGATCCTCATACTTTGAAAAGTAGTAAGCGGTCATCATAACCGCTCGCTCATCTACCAAGATGAGTTCTTCGAGCGTTCTCTCCCCATCGCCAGCCAAAAACTGCGGCAACTTTCCACAGAGCGAAGCAATTTCCCCCTTTTCCGAATTGGGGGATTTCGCCCAGTGCACCCCAAACTCCATCCCCCCGATCAATTCCTGAACGACAATGCCATCTCGACACTCGGAGATCCATCGTCGGGCCGTCGTTTCATCCTTCACGATCTCGACTCCTTGACCCCGAAGCCCCAGGTCAGGTTTCAGCACGATCGGAAAGCTCAGGTTCTCTTTCTCCATCCAAGCCGCCATCTTCGAAAAGTCACCGCCCTCCTTCATCCGGAGATATTTCGCCGTGCGCACTGCTCCTTCGGGTCCTTCGAAGGCATCCAGAATGCCACCCTTCGACTCCATTGCCATTCCGCTCGCGAGCATCCCGGGATTACAGTTTGTCCAGAGCGTCAACCCGCCGTAACGGATCGCTTCCACCACCCACCACAGCAAGACCGGAGGATATACCGCCCACACCGGCCAAAACTCCCATCTCACCAGACGCTGCCAACGGCCCCACAAAAGTCGTTTCGTCCGCCAGGTCATCGCTGCGACAGGGTTACAAGCGAGCATTCCGGCTCTCCTTCGAGGTTCACTTTCTCCGCCAGATATTCCCAAGTCAGCACCTTCCCCAAGCGAAGATAACTCCGACTCCATGTCTGCGCATCGGGCCGATTCATCCGCACCGTATAGGCGCTCGCGTCCTCCTCGAGAGAACCATGGAAATCAGAACCCCGCTTTCCATCCGAAAACACCTCTTCCCGGGCTTCTCGCACCGCCTCGAAACAGTAACTCGATGACGTCATCGGCATCGCGCCTTTCACTTCTCGCAGCTCTTGCCCATTCCACTCCCAAAACCGTTCATTCTCACCCGAAATCCCGGCAAGCGTGAAAGCAGGATAGTGATCTAGCTCATTAAGAAATGATTCCAGCTCATCGACGCCTCGTGCTGTCGCCATATTCCAAACCAGTTGTCCCCGGCTCTTTCGTCGACCCAAGGTCGTATGCACACCTAACTCCCACTTGTTCAGAAGACAAACGACGAGCCCGAATTCATTCGCAATCATCCACGTTCCTCCCCCCTGCGGATCGCGTGGGCTGAGAAATTTCACGCCATCGAGTTCACAGAGCGACGGCGGATCTGCGATCGGACGAGCCTTATTCTCGTCCCGATTGAACCACACCTCAAGCTGGCCCGGGCCGCCCCGTGTCCACGTGAGAGTGCACATCGTCTCTACTTTTGCTCATCCTTGGAACCCTCGGGTTCCGCTTCAGTTGCTACCTTACTTCCGACCGGAAGCGTTGTATTTGTTCTTCGGTCATCCCCCACCTGAGGATGTAGATTTACTCATTCATGTGGGAATTCCCATCGCAGGGAGCACCCATAACTGAAGCGCGAAATATCCCGCGACCACACTAGTTCCGATCAATAATCCTTTCATTGTGTTTTAAAGAGGTAAAAGCCTCCGCCCACAAACTATTCCCGAAGAATCACCAAAGCGCAACTGAGCAAATCCCCAGTTTCAAAATCAAAGGCATCTCACCGCCTCCAACGCCAACGCCGTTTCGTATATATGCTCAGGGCTGCCGCAGTGAAACGAAGGCTACCCCGGATTACCTCAAGCGAAATCTCCCAACACTAACGCTTTTGCGTCTAAGCCTGAATCCTTTTCCAGAATGGAGACAAGCCCTACAGTCTTTTAGACCCATGTCCGTGATCCGTCTCCCCCCAACCACGAAAAGCCCATTGCTCGGAGCATGAAACTCATCGCGATCGCCGCAAAACTTGTCGACATCTTCTTTCTCTAGCTTGAACCCAGCACAAAAAACCCTTTCCCCCACCGCCTTCTTCCTGTTTCCTCGCGCCCTCAAGGCAGTCAGGATTTTCCAAGCCCAATTGTTGATTCTGCAATTTTCAAATCGTTCATTTTTATTTCGACCCATGGCCAACAAAGACCAAACCGACACCGCCCGTATGGAGAAAATCGTCTCCCTGTGCAAACGCAAAGGATTCATCTTCCAATCTGCCGAGCTATACGGCGGCCTCAACGGATGCTGGGATTACGGCCCGCTCGGTGCCGACTTGAAGAAAAATATCAAAGACTACTGGTGGCGCAAGAACGTTCAGGAGCGCGATGACATTCTCGGCCTCGATGGCTCCATCCTCACCCACCAGGCCGTCCTTACGGCTTCCGGCCATATCGGCGGATTCTCTGATCCGATGTGCGACTGCCTTCTCACCAAGGCCCGCCTCCGCGCCGATCAGATCGAGCCCCAGTCAGGCACCGCTTACCATTTCACCGGCGCTTCCCACCAAGAATCCGGCTGGTCCATCGAACGCGCATACTCCGTCCTCCTCAATCAGCCGAACCAGGACGAAAACAAGGCGCGCAAGACCGCAAAGGAGTTCTACGCCCAGTTCCTCAACGATCAGCAAATTTCGCCCAAAAAGTTGACCCTTGCTGGCGAAACCACCAGCGAGGAAAAAGACGTCACAAACTTCAATCCTGATAACGGCTCCCTCCTCACCGAACCCCGCGACTTCGAACTCATGTTCAAAACGCAAATGGGAGCTTCAGCTGACGAAAACGACCCCAACGCGACGGCCTATCTTCGTCCCGAAACCGCGCAATCGATCTTCGTTCAGTATAAAAACGTCGTCGATTCCAGTCGCGTCAAACTCCCTTTCGGCATCGCCCAAATCGGGAAGTCATTCCGCAACGAGATCAACCCGCGCAACTTCACCTTCCGCTCTCGTGAATTCGAGCAGATGGAGATCGAATACTTCTGCCGCCCCGGGGACGGCCTCCGCCTCACCGACGAATGGCTCGCAAATCGCCTCGCCTTCTACGAGACCATCGGCCTCGATAAAGAAAAACTCCACGTCCTCGACATCCCGGATGGCGAACGCGCCCACTACTCGAAGAAGACCTACGACATCGAATACGATTTCCCCTTCGGTCAGCAGGAACTCGAAGGCGTCGCTTACCGTGGCGACTACGACCTCGGCAAGCACCAGGAAGCCTCAGGAAAACCGCTTGAGTATTTCGACGAAGCCACCAAAGAACGCTTCATCCCTCACGTTGTCGAACCTTCCGCGGGCTGCGACCGCACCATCCTCGCTGTTCTTTGCGAAGCTTACGCTGAAGAAGACCTCACCAAAGAAGGCGGCAAACAGGACATCCGCACCGTCATGCGCTTCAAGCCCTGCATCGCCCCCATCAAGGCCGCCATCCTCCCGCTTCTTAAAAACAAGCCCGAGCTCGTCGAAAAGGCCAAGGAAGTGAAGAACCTCCTCCAGCCCTTCATGAACGTCTTCTACGACGAAACCGCAGCCATCGGCCGTCGCTACCGTCGTCAGGATGAAATCGGAACCCCCTACTGCATCGCCATCGACTTCGAAACCCTCGGAGAAGAAGACGCTTCGCTCAAGGACACCGTCACCATCCGTCACCGCGATTCCATGGAACAAGAACGCATCGCGATCAGCGACCTCCTCCCATGGCTCCTCGAGCGCATTCGCTAGGAGCGCTTTCGACGCGTTGAAGCTGGATCGGATTGCGGTTGATTTTTTCCCGGCGACAGCCCTCAGGCGCCGTGGGCAGAACATTTACCGCAGCGTATGACTGGCCGATAGAAGCCAGCAATACGCAGGTTGATAAAAGAGGAATATTTCACGGAGTAGTTATTCGTAGAGTTTCGATAGATTTAAATAATCATCATCTCTTTGATTCTTAAAATATTTGCGATAACCCGCCCCCCTGATCGACAAGATCTCTAGAATCAGTAGCCTAATCGCAAATGGATCTCGTCCCCCTGATTCCTCCCGTTGTTGCGCTCATTCTCATCCTTGTGACTCGGCAGGCCGCACTCTCGCTGGGGGCCGCCGTCATCGCCGGAGTCCTCCTCATCCACCAGGGAAACCCACTCGCTTCACTGAGAGCCCTCTTTGAAGAGATTCTTTTTTCAGTTTTTGAGAGTCCCTGGAACCTCAGCGCGATCCTCTTCACCCTCACCCTGGGAGGATTTGCCACCGTTCTCGAAAAAGGGGGAGGCTTCACCGCCCTCCTCAATCGCCTCATTTCCAAAGAAACCAAGCAGCCGAAAAAACGTCTTCTTTTCGGCATTTACGGCCTAGGCCTTCTTTGCTTCTTCGATGGACTCGCCAACGCCATCCTTCTGGGCCGGATCTCCCGCCCCATGACCGATGCCCTGCGCATCTCCCGACAGTTCCTCGCCTACCTCATCGACTCCACCAGCGCCTGTGTTGCCTGCGTCGCCTTCATTTCCACCTGGATCGCCACTCAGCTTTCACTCATCGATGAAGGCCTTAAGGGTTCAGATGTTACGAGCAGTCCCGTTGACCTCTTCTTTGCCTCCATCCCCGCGAATCCCTACTGCCTTTTGACCCTCCTCTTAATTCCTCTCGCCATCCATCGATCATGGAAACCCGGCCCCATGGGAAAAGCTCTTCCGCACGAAACATCCACGCCAATTGAATCATCAGACGAGCTGAAGGCTCGCACTTCCCTCATTCCTCTCGCTGCTCTTGTCCTTATCCTCCCTGGCTTCATCTACCTCTGGCAGGATACCCTATACACCGAGGATAAAATCCCTCTTCCATGGTCCTGGAAAAATGCCTTCAGATCCGATGGCGTTCCCTATGCTATGACCGCAGCGGGCTTCGTCGCCCTCGCCGTCGCCTGCCTTGCCTTCCCTCGCGCTCGTTGGAAAGAACTCCCCGAACATGTCACCCACGGAGCAGCCAGCCTCCTTCCTGCCCTCATCATTCTTCTCTGCGCTTGGTCCCTTGGAAAGGTCTTCAACGAACTCGGCACCGCCAACCTCCTAACCGATGTCATCAAGGGGTCGACTTCGGTAGCCTATCTCCCCCTCTTGGTTTTCCTCTTGGGCTCGGTCACAAGCTTCCTCACCGGAACCTCTTGGGGAACAATGGGCCTGCTCATGCCCATCGTCGTGCCCATCGGGATCGACTTAGGCGCCGCGGATCAACTTACCACCCTTCTTCCGATGATCATCGGGGCCGTCTTTGGAGGCGCTGTATTCGGAGATCACTGCAGTCCCTTTTCCGACACCACCATCGTCTCCGCGATGGCCTCAGGCTGCTCGCCCACCTCGCACGTTATCACTCAAATCCCCTACGCCCTTCTCACCGCGCTCGGAGCAGCGATCGCCTATTCCCTCATGGCGTTTGGATTACCCGCCTGGATTTCCACCCTGATTTGCGCCGCCGCCATGAGCACTTTCGTCCTCACCCAGAAAGAACCTACCTCAGCCAACTAAATCTCCGATGCTTCCAAAACCAGGCTCGAACAACCTGCGATACATGCGCACCGCATAACCATCGGTCATGCCCGCCAGGAAATCGCAAACGAGTCGCGCTTTCGCAGCCTCATCCGGAGCATTAGCGATCTCTTGCGCATCATCTTCACTCAAAAGTTCAAAGGTCTGACCATCGATCGATTCTCCTTTGACATAACGCTTCTCCAGCACTTCCCATAGCCGACGTAGCATCAAGCTCCCTTTGTGCTCAAGCTGCTTAAGCTGGGGCGAAAGGAAAACCACTTCATAAGCCAGCTTCTTGAAGAGTTCGCTCTCCTGACGAATCTCATCATCGACCACTACCTTATAGGAATATCGATGCGTAACGCCGCTTAAAAAGTTCACCTCCCGCTCCAGGCTCGCTGCTTGGATAAAGCTCCCGATCCGTTTCCCCACAAAGGGCTCGATACGTCCTCTCCTAATCGCCCGTAGCAACTTACCCATGGGATTTTCGTCCGAAACCTCAACCTCGTTCTTTCTTGCCCACCGTTCCACTTTTCCAACCGTCAGGAACCCCGCACGAACCGAGTCGGCAAGATCGTTCAACGAGTAGGCCGTGTCGTCGGCCCAGTCCATGATCTGGCACTCAACCGACTTAAAAGAATCCCGAACATCCCCCGGCACCAACTCAGCCGGGAAATCATGCCCCCCGAGCGCCCAATCCAGAGAACCCACCTGAGAATTATAGAGGAAATGATTGCGGGGTAGTTTTCCCGTCACCGACTTGAGCTCGCTCCAAAGTGATTTGTATTTCAACACCCCATCCATAAAGGCCCGCGTTGGATCCATTCCAGTGCGGCTCTGCGAAAAAATACGATCCGTCAGCAAGCGCAACGTCTGGGCATTCCCTTCGAATCCCCCATATCCCGCCATAAAATGATTCAGTGACCGCTCCCCCGCGTGCCCGAACGGTGGATGGCCCAGGTCGTGCGACAAACAAACAGCCTCCATCAAATCTTCGTCGACGAAAAAGTCATCCTCTAACAAATCACTCGAATGCTTCAGCCAACGACACACCGATTTGCCAATCTGCGCAACTTCGAGTGAATGAGTCAGTCGCGTGCGATAAAAATCATACTCCCCACTCCAAAAGACCTGCGTCTTGCTCTGCATTCTCCGAAACGTAGGCGTATGAAGCACCCGGTCCCGATCCACCTGAAAAGGACTACGAAAGCCCGCTTGGTCCGTCCGACCTGATCGTCTCTCGATATCAAAAGCTCCGTAAAACCGATTTTGCACGCACCTCTTTAGCGTAGATCAGTTCAAACACCAACCTTCTCACTCAGTTGACGCAACCCATTTTCTCTGCTAGGGTATCCTAGTGTTTCGCAAAACGTCAGCTTCCGTTCTGCTTACAGTCATGAGTCTTCTCATCGGCTTGCAAGCTCCTGTGCTCGGATTTTGCCAACATTCTCAGACGTTCTTCTTTTCCACACCGCAGTGCGAATCTCCTGAGACGGAAAAAAGCCATGTCAATTACCACGACTGCGACTGCCACCACGAGCATGATCAGGAGGCTCTGGACCCATGCGACGAATCTCACCAGTTTCTCGCTCTCGATGTCGATGATTTCACTAAGGCCAGCAGCGAATTCTCACCCGATCTCCGCTTCCTTACGGCACCGATCTCCGCCACCCCGGCACCCCTTCTTCAGCAGGAAAAGGTCACCCTTTCTTCGTTCTCTTCCCGTGCACCCCCACCGGGAGTGCCCCTCTTCCGCCTGCACTCCGTCTGGCGCCTCTGATTTTTAAAAGGTGGAATGACTCCTCAGTCATCTTCCACAGGACCGTGACCTAGAAAGGCCACGCAACCCCGATCCGACTCGGTCCCGCATTGAGATAGAATCCCGGCTCACTCACACCGCCCCGCAGGCTAATCGCCCATCCAAGTCCCGGCAGCGTTTTCCAAAACACCGAAAAATGTTCACGCGTCACCGAGGAATCGAAACGCGCTGGCTTTTCTCCACTCCCGGAGACAACCCACGCCTCGGCGTGATCCGGAATCTTAAACCACTTCGCTCGATCTCCCCGCCACCAAAATCCATCCACCGCAGGATACTTCTTATTTTCCGGCACGATCACTTTTCTTCCTTCTTCCGGAATCACCCGAAAATCAGCCAATCCTTCTTTTGTGAAACCAGCAAAGGTCAGCTTCCCTGTCAAAAAATTCCGCTTTATTATATCATCCTCCGCAACAACCTCCCTCTCTTTAACTCGCTCAATCGCCTCACTTATCGTCACTGGCTTACTCGTCACCTGCCGCTCCTCCATCGAAACACACGACATAAAGCACGTTGCCAAAAAACTGATCCCTATGAAGCCTCTCATTTCCGAGCCCAACTTATCATCTCTTGCCTCATGAAAAAGCTCCTCTTTTTAACTCCTGTGATCCTCGCATCCTGCTCCAACCGGCAAGTCGATATTCCCATCGTCACGGTTAAGCCAATCGTCGAAACTGCCACAAAGCACAGCACGTCCGCTATTAATCTCACCTTCGCAAACCTTCCCGCGAAGGTCCGCGCAAACAATCCGTATCTCGCCGCCGCCCGCCATCTCATCGGAGAAGCACAAGGAAAGCTTCATCAGTCAGGACTCCGGAGCAATCCCGAACTCGAAGTCGAGTTCGAAACCGGAAATCGCTTCCACGACCTCATGCTCACCGTCGGTGTCTCACAACGTTTCCCGCGCACCAACCGACTCGTCATCGAAAAACGAGCCTCACAAATTCTCGTGCAAGCCGCAGCCGCCGAGATCCGCAATGTCGAACGCCAACTCATCGGCGAAGCTCGCACCGCCTTCACCAAGGTCCTCGCCCTTCGACAGGAACAAGCCCTCATCAAGAAACAAGAAGCCAACGCCCGACAGCTCGCCGACTTCATCATCAAGTCCGCGGAACAAGGTGAAGCCTCCCTCCTCGAAGCCGGCACCGCTCTTCTGGAAGCCACCCGCCTTTCGAATCGTGCCGAGCAAGTTTCCATCCGATCCCAGCTTGCCCTCGCCTCCCTCAAGCCCATCCTGGGCCTGTCGCCCGATAACACTCTCGTCACCACCCAGACCCTCCCCGAACCCAGCCTTCCTCCGATGCTCGTCGCTTCCGTTCGACGGCCCGACCTCCAGGCCGCCCAACTGCGCGCAAAAAGCGCGAGCGCTTCAAAGGACCTCGAAAGAGCCCGAGTCCGCGACGACTTCGAAGCCGGAATCTTCGCCGGTCTTGGACGTGCCGAGGACGCGCCCGATGGCATCGAGGCCGAGCAAATCATCGGCGTCCGATTCAAAATCCCCTTCACCTATTACAACGACAACTCCGGCAACATCCTCGCCGCCGACGCCCGTCATCAACGCCTCACCGCTGAAGTAGATGCCCTCCACCGCAGCATCAGCGCCGAGGCCCACGCCTCCTATCAGGAAATGGCCCAGTGGTCTGCTCTCTCGGATCAGATCGAAGCCAACCTCATCCCCCTGGCCGACGCCCAGATCACAAAGACAAAGGATGCCTACTCCCGCGGCGAAATCCCCTTGCAAGACGTCCTGCGCGCCCAAGAGCAGCGCCTTTCCCTTCTTACCTCTCAGCTCCAAGCCATCCGTGACTTCCACCTCGCGCACGCCAACTACCTTACCGCTACGGCCCAATGAAACGTTTCATCCTTCCCCTCCTCCTCGCCCTTCCACTCTTCGCTGAAGATGAAGAAGAGCGCATCAACCTCAGCAAAAGCGCCGCACGAAACCTCGGCATCGAAGTCGTGGAATCCGAGGACATCACCTTTGAAAGCATCTTCTTCGTCATCGGGCGACTCCAGGAAATCCCAAGCAACCACACCGTCGTCTCCAGCCGCATCCCCGGTCACGTCTCCAAGCTCAACGTCATTGCCGGTGACTTTGTCAAAAAAGGAGACCCCGTCATGAAGGTTCAGAGCCGTCAGTCCGGCAACCCGCCACCCACCGTCACCCTCTACGCACCGAGCTCCGGAATCGTCGCCGAAAGCCATGTGCGCCTCGGCGAGCCCGTCGACCCCTCCAAGGAACTCCTCGACATCCTCGACCTCCGACAAATTTGGGCCATTGCCCGCGTCCCCCAACAAGAAGCCGGAAAACTCAAGATCGGCAGCAAAGCCCGTATTCATATCGCCGCCCTGCAGGACCAAACTATCGAAGGAAAACTCATCCGATTCGGCACCACCGCCGACTCCATCTCAGGCACCTTCGATGCCATCTTCCTCATCGAAAATCCCGAGAACACCTTGCGCCCCGGAATGCGCGCCGAGTTCTCCATCATCACCGCCACCCGCAAAGACGTCACCGCCGTACCTCGTAAAGCCGTTCAGGGAGACATCACCAATCGCGTCGTCTACGTGAAGGACTTTGATCTCCCCAACTCTTTCATCAAGGCTCCCGTCATCACCGGCGAGGAAAACGACCAATTCATCGAAATTAAAGACGGCCTCTTCCCCGGCGACGAAGTCGTCACCACCGGTGCCTACCTCCTCGGCTTCGCCGGCGGCGGAAACCTCTCCCTCAAAGAAGTCCTCGATGCCGCCCACGGCCACGAGCACAACGAAGGCGGCTCCGAAATCACCGAAGGCCAAAAAACAAAGGAAGACGACCACGATCATCCCACCTCCTCCCGCCTCACAACCCTCCTCATTCTAGCAAACCTCATCCTCCTAACCCTCCTTATCCTGGCCGGAATCAAGCTCGCCAAAAAATAACCCTCCCCGTCCCAGCCCCCAACCAAGCCGTTCAAATCTCACCGTTCGTGCTCAAATCTCAAATTTCATCTCCCCGTGCTCACCCACCTTATCAACTTCTCCCTCGCCCAACGCGCACTCGTCCTCGCGCTCGGCGTCATTGTGCTCATCCTCGGATGGCAGACAACGAAAAGGTTGCCCGTCGACGTCCTCCCCGACCTTACCAAGCCCACCGTCACCATTCTCACCGAAGCTCCCGGCCTCTCACCCGAAGAAGTCGAAACCCGCGTCACCATTCCACTCGAGCGCAGCCTCATGGGCGTCAACGGCCTCAACCGACTCCGCACCACCAGCGACATCGGCCTCTCGCTCACCTTCGTCGAATTCGACTGGGGAACCAACATCTACCAAGCCCGTCAGTTCGTTCAAGAACGCCTCTCCGCAGCGGAACTCCCCAAGGATGTCACACCCTACATGACGCCCGCCACTTCGCTCATGGGAAACATTATGCTCGTGAGCGTGCTCGATCCCACCGGCGAAATCTCTCCACAAGATCTCCGCACCCAAGCCGATTGGGTCATCGGCCGACGCCTCCAATCCATCCCCGGAATTGCCGAAGTCCTCCCCATGGGCGGTGGCATCAAGCAAGTCCAAGTCCAACCCGATCCCCAGCGCATGCTCGCACTCGGCGTAAACTACGATGAACTTCGTAATTCCGTCGCAAATGCCGTGCGCAATTCCACCGGCGGATACATCGAGGGCGACTCACAAGAAATCATGGTCCGAAATTTGGCCATGACCACCGATCTCGACCTCATCGGAAACACCACCGTGCGCCACCAGGACGACCGACCACTCCGCATCAAAGACGTCGCCCAGGTCGTCTGGGGAACCGAACCCATGCGAGGCGATGCCGGCACCACCACCGGCGAACCCGGCAGCCTGGAAGGCCATCCCTCCGTCATCCTCTCGATCACCAAAGCCCCCGGCTACGACACTCTCGATCTCACCGACAAGCTCGAGACCGCCCTCGATGACCTCCGTAAAACCCTCCCCGGAAATACCGAGATTATAGTGAGCTACCGTCAGGCTGACTACATCAACCTCTCCCTCACCAACCTCAAGGACGCCCTCCTCCACGGAGGAATCATGGTCGCACTCGTCCTCTTTCTCTTCCTTCTCAACTTCCGCATCACCCTCATCACGCTCACCGCGATTCCCCTTTCGCTCGCCATTTCCGTCATCGTCTTTTCTCTCTTCGATCTCGGAATCAACTCCATGACGCTTGGCGGATTCGCCGTCGCCATCGGCATGGTCGTCGATGACGCCATTGTCGATGTTGAGAACGTCTACCGCCGCCTCCGCGAAAACCCGAAAGGCAACCGTCTCAAAATCATCGCCGCCGCTTCCTCGGAAATCCGCTCCTCCATTCTCTACGCGACGATCCTCATCATTCTCGTCTTTGTCCCACTCCTCTCCCTTTCCGGAGTCGAAGGTCGACTCTTCTCCCCCATCGCCATCGCCACCATCGTGAGCATGGCCGCCTCCTTCCTCGTCTCCCTCACCATCATCCCGGTCCTCTCCTCCTTTCTCCTTAGACCAGACCCAGACAAAGTCCACCGCGATGGTCTTGTCCTCCGCCTCATCAAAGGAGCATTTGAAGGAGTTCTTCGCCTCTCCCTCGCCCAGCCCTTCGTGGTCATGGCAATCGCCGCCTTCCTCGTCGCCGTCGGCGCAATCACCTATCCCGAGATGGGCAAAAATTTCCTTCCCACCTTCCGCGAGCCCACCGCCGTCATCGCCACCGCCGCCAGCCCCGGAACCTCTCTGGCAAAAACAAGCGAGATCAGCCACACTGCCATGAAATTAATTGGCCAAATCCCCGAGGTGAAAACCGTCTCCTTCCGCGTCGGCCGTGCCGAAAATGGCGACCACGTCGTCCCCGTTTCCACCGTCGAATTTGAAGTGGAGTTCAAAGAGCACTTCGAGCGCTCGAAAGAAGAGGTCCTCAAAGATCTTCACCAAACGATGAAGAACATCCCGGGAACTTTCTCCGCCATGAGTTCCCCTCTGGGCGACCGAATCGGCCACATGCTCTCCGGCGTTTCAGCAAAGGTCGCCATCAAGATCTACGGACCTGATCTCGACACTCTCAGCGACCTCGGGAACAAGGTCGCCCAAATCGCCCGTGGGATCCCTGGCCTGGAACAAGCGCGCCCCGAGCCCCAAGCCGCCATTCCCCAACTGCGTATTGAACCCGATCACGAGCGCCTTCTCGCCTACGGAATGACCCCCGGAAAACTCAACGACCAACTCGCAAGCCTCATCGGCGGCGAGATCCTCACCCAAGTATACGACAACGAACGAACCTACGACCTCGTCCTCCGCCTCCCCGAAGAATGGCGCAAGAATCCCCGAAAACTCGGCGACATCTACCTCGACACCCAATCCGGCATCCAGGCGCCTCTCCGGGACCTCGCCAACATCCGGCCCGCCAGCGGCCCCAACAATATCCTCCGCGAAAACACCCAGCGCCGCTTCGTCGTTTCCATCAACCCCTCATCGCAAAACCTCGTCGAACTGGTCGACCAACTCCAGGAACGCCTCGATGAAGAACTCGTCCTCCCCGAGGGATATTCCATCTCATTTGAAGGCGACTATCTCGCGCAGCAAAAAGCGACCAAGCAAATCCTCTTCTTCTCGGCCATTCTCTTGCTCGTCATCATCTTCCTCCTCTTCACCTACTTCCAGAGCTTCAACTTCACCCTCCAGGTTCTTCTCGATATCCCCATCGCCCTTACTGGCGGAATCCTGCTGACGAGCTATAGTCTCAACAATGTCTCCATCGCCACCTTGGTCGGCTTGATCGCCATCGCCGGAATCTCCACACGAAACTCCATCATGCTCATCTCGCACTATCTCCACCTGATGAGGCACGAGAATGAAGACTTTAGCATCCCCATGATCATCCGCGGCACCTCCGAACGCCTGGTCCCCGTCCTCATGACGGCGATCTCCGCTGGAGTCGCCCTTCTTCCCCTCACCATGGATCTAGGCTTCCTCCCTTTCGTCGAACCTGGTGAACCCAGCCTCGCCGAAGGAAAAGAAATCCTTAACCCCGTCGCCCTCGTCATCGTCGGCGGCCTCGTCTCATCCACTCTTTTCGGGCTCTTAGTAACTCCGGCGGTTTTTTGGACCTTCGGGAAAACCTCCGCCAAAAAAGCAATCACGGCCCAAGCTGCCGCTTCTCATTAAACAACCAATCCCAAAACCATATGAAAATAAAATCCACCATCACCGCCTTCGCGCTCCTCGTCACTCCTATGACTTGGGCCGACGACGAAAAACATGACCACGATGAGCACGCCGAGCATGAGCACGGACACGATATCAAAGCCCCTAATGGAGGCCGCGTCCTCCACGACGTCGAACCCCATGCCGAGTTCTTCATCACCAAGGATCGCAAAGTCCAAATCACCTTCCTCAATGAAGATGGTAAAGGCGTCGCCTCCGACAACACTCTCAGAGCCATCGGCGGAAAGCGGACCAAGGCCACTAGGTTCACCTTTGAAAAAACCAAAAACGGTTTCCTCTCAAATGAGAAGCTCCCCGAAGGCAAGCTCGTCCCCATCGTCCTCATGTTCAAGAACGCCAAGGGCCAGAAATCCAATGTGAAGTTCAACGTGAACATGGCCGACTGCCCCACCTGCGACTTCCTCGAGTATGCCTGCACCTGTGACCACGACGATGATCACGAAGGCCATGACCACAAAGGCCATGACCACGCAGAGCACAAGGACCACGATCACGCCAAAGAGAAAAAGTAATCCTCGCTAATTCCTCACAAACCGCCGGCACCCCGCCGCCGGTGGTAAGAATGAGCATGGACTGTTGGGTGAGGAGATTGAAAGACATACCTAAAAAGGGATCTTCTTCCAGAGTGAGAGCGCCGTCTCGTCCGCCGTAGCCGCATGGCGGTGGAGAAAGCCGCAAGGCAAAGGAGAAAACCAAGCCCGCTCAAGTCTCATCGTTCGTGTGCAAATCTCATCCAAGCCTACTCCCTCACTCTTACCCGAAAAAACCTCAGCGCAGACTGCGGTAGCGTCACCGACCTCATCTTAACCAGCCCCAGCAACTCCCCCTCACTCACCGTCCCTCCCGAAACAAGCGAGAATCCAGAAAGATCCGTCGCGCCCTCAAGCACATAGGTTAAGCCCACTCCATCACGTACTGGGAAAGTCACCTCCACATTCCCACCCGCCAAAGCTACCGCCACAATCGGAGGAGCCAGCACCGGCACATTCGGATCACGGACAAAGGCATACTCAAGAAAGTTCACCAATCCATCCTCATCCGGATCAGCCAATGCTCCCCAAACCGAGGACTCGTCAACCGGCTCCAAAGAAGTAAAATTTTCTCCCAACCACGTCTGATAAGGGTCCTCAGACAACTCAAAAGTTCGCATCACCGCCATGTGCTGCATCCCTTGCACCCCACTGTCTCCCTGCATCACCGGAGCCACTGCCGAGAGCGGCGTAAAAACCCGACTATCGAACACGATACCATTCGCATAACTACGCCCTCCAAGAACGGTAGGCACCTCAAGCGCTCCCAAATCTGGCTCCACCATCACCCAGTCATACGGCCTCGAGCGTCCCGCATTGGTATTACCGCTCCCGTTCTTATCAACCGGCCAAGGACCGGTCACATCGACCACTGGAGCCAGCCTCGTCAAAAATTCTTCATCGCGATTCTGGGCATTAAAATCCCCGCCAATCACGACGAAATCTGCCGCCGGAACATTCGCATTGATGTAGCCGGCAAGCTGAGTCGCCTGTCCCGTCCGCCGGGCCTCACTCCCCCGGCTCGCTTTAAAATGCACACTCACCACCCAAAGGTGGGCTTCGCCGGGAACATCAATCTGCGCCCAAACAAATTCCCGGTTCGACATATCCGCATCATCCCAAACCCCGGATTGAAGGATAGGATAACGACTAATCACCCCATTCTGAAGCTGACCACTCGTCTTCTCCTCCTCCACGAAAGAAAAACCCGCGTCGAAGGAATCTTCCACGAAGGTCTTCAGCTGGCTGTCGGTATTCTGCTGATAGTTAAACTCCTGAATCAGCACGACATCCGGATCCAGCCCCCGAAAAATCCGAATCCCCTCACCCGGATCATAGGACTGAAAATTACCACTCGAAATATTCGCCGCCATAATTGTCACCTCCTCAGCCCCACCTTGATGAAAAGGCAGCAAACCAAGAATTGGCAGAAGGCAGAGAAGACGAAAATTCACGCCACACCTCTGCGCCATGAACCGCTATCGAGCAAACAGAAAAAGGCCCAACACGTATGCAACGGATCGCGGAATCAAAATCAAGGAAACCAAACCCCTTCTTATTGAAAAGCCTTCAAAAGTTCCTCCAGGGTAAAAGACGTCTCGCGGCCGTCGAGTTTTTTGCGAACCGCCTCGATGACTTCCCCCTTCACCGCGCCCTTCCGGTTATTCCAGGCGTGGCGCACAAAAGTTGCGACATCGGCAAGGTCCCCATCACTGATTTCAGGAACCAGTCTCAAGCCGGGCATGGCTGCTGCCGGAGTGTAATTTTTTCCATTCACTGTGATTGGCCCCATCAAGCCTTGCAGAAGAATCGCGCCCAATCGTTCGGGAGATTCCAAAACCCATTCGGATTGCACCAAAGGCGGCCCCAAGTGTTCCAGTCCGTTTCCATCAGCCCCATGACAAGCCATACAGTTCGCGATGTAGAATTGCTCTCCCTTTTTAAAGGATGCCAGATGCTTCTCATCTCCCGGTGGTTTAAAGGCCGCCGCCGTCGTCTTCGGAGTGAGACAATGATCGAGATACTTGCGGAATTTCGCGTCCGTAAAGTCATCTCCAAGAAGATCCTTAAACTCTTGCTCGCGGCCAAACAGACCATTGATCGCCAGCTCCCGGAAGTAAGCCACATTGATGTTTTTTGTCAGCACGATCTTCAAGATCTCAAGGGCCTCCTTTGACGGAATACGCCCAAGGCTCGCCGCCAATTGACGCTGAACCACCATCTCGGGACGCTTTACCAGCTCACTCATCCGACTCGTAATGGCAGCGGCATCTGTCTGCGGAAGCAATTCCGAAAGTCGAATGGCAGATTCCAAAACGTAAGGATCATTTGAAGCAAACGCCCCTAAAATCGCAGGTCGGCTCAAGGCACCCAGTCCTTCCAACGACCACAGCGCGTGAATTTGACCCAGCGGTTTACTACCATCCCCCGCAAGCTGATTAAGAGCATCTACGACCGCTAAGTCCCCCTGATCAATAATCAACTGCTGCGCGGTATCCCGCCACCAACCGTTAGGATGAGCCAGAAACCTCACCAACGCCACTGCCTCTTTCCCGAGCATCTCAGGTTGGGGACCACGGGGACCATCCTTATGCTTGATCCGGTAAATCCGACCCAATCGAGGATAGCTCTCAAGATTCCGGTGCTTGATGTGCTCCAACAAGTAACGGGTCAGGTAGTGTTTGTGCTGAATGATTCCGTGGTAGAGATCGACCACGTAGAGAGTTCCGTCGGGCGCATTAAAGAGATTCACCGGACGAAAACGTTCGTCGGTTGAGGCCAAAAACTCTTTCTGCCCCAAGCGATATTCACCCGTCAAAAGGCCGTCTTTTCTTTCGACGTGAACCATACGCACGAGGTTGGCAGTTGGTTCGCAAAAGAGGGCGGTGTTTCGATACCTCGCTGGAAATTGGTCACCACGATAAACCACCGGCCCGGCCGCACCCGTCGCAGCTTTGAGATAACCGTCCTCATCAATATCCCCCTCCCCCCCGCGATTGACACCTGGAGTAATGCGAGCCGGATAAAGCTTATCACGATAGGAAATGTGCTTTGCATGCCCGCCTCCAAGCAGGTAGTTCGGATTGCGCATCAGGGTGTTTGGCAAGAGCTGGTCGGCTTTAATTCCAAACCAATTTTGGTTATAGTGCAGCCTCCCGTAATTGTCTTGCGACATGCCCCACTGCCCGCGGAAGGTCGTCTTTTCTTTGACCCAAGCCCCATCGATTTCGCGATATCGCATATCTGATTTTACGTTGTAGATCCAGTTGTCCAAACCGCGAAGAAGAGCATTGGTCCGATGCTCGACGTTTTGGTCCTGGGTATAATTCTCATCAATCACCGTCATCTTGCCTGCTTTTCCATCGAGATTTTCGACGAAGTAGAGCTTCTCGTGTCCACCGTAAAGGATGCCATTTTTATAAAAGGCGATCGACCGTGGTTGATTGAGCCCATCGAGAAACACCCTGCTCTTATCATAAAAACCGTCACCATTGGTATCCTCATGGATGGAAATTCGACCGATCGGATCCGCCTCGCCCTCAGCTTTGGCATTCAACATGTAAGCGCGCATTTCCACCACCCACATCCGGCCATTGCCATCGAAACGCAAAGCCAACGGACTCTGGACCGCTGGCTCGTGAACCACCGTGCTGATCTCGAATTCCTCGTGAAGCTCGAAAGATTTGAGAGCATCATCGGGACTGAGAGCCGGTGAAGGTGGGATCTTTTCAAAAGGAACAACGTAAGTGTAACCCTTCTTCTTCGGCTTCTTCTGAAGCTCGGGTTTGGCCTTCTCAAGCGAAAGCTTTTGAATCCAGACATTGCGAAATTTCACCGGATTGTGATGCCCCTGAAACTTGATCGGCATCGGCTCGGGGCCTTCCTTTTTTCCCGCTCCTGTTTTACGGGGAATTTCGTAGTCGTCGTGGATTAACTGATTGTTTTGATAAACGGTGATCCTCGCGTTTTCAGTTTTCTTCACTCCTTCAAAACGTGCCGCCCGAAAGGCAATCTCATAGGTCTGCCATTCCCCCGCTTTCTTGCAGACAAGTTGATCGGGTTTCTTCAGCCGATAGAGGCTTCCGCAATAACTCGCCTTGTAATCTTCTTCGGCCACCCCAAAGGAATTGAGAATCTGCACCTCGTAGCGCTCCTGAATGTAGATACCCGAATTCCCATCCGCTTCAGCATCCTTGGCGTTCTCCACTCGGTTGACGTTGAACTCAAGGTGCATCCGAAAATCCTGATAAGAGTCCTTCGTCAACAAACTGTCCCAAACAGGTGACGCGGTAAGAATTCCATCCTTAAATGCCCACTGCCCCGGCCCCTTGCCCTCAGGAATCAGGATATGCCTCTTTTGGTCAACCAGTTGCACGGCATCCTTCGGCCGCTCAATCTTGTCGAGATCGATGACTCCCTTTGTCGTGATTTGCCCGTTCGCAAGCGAAAAAATACCGAAAGTCAATGAGAGCAGCGTATACGAAAAAACCAGAGAACGAATCATCTCTCCACCTCCCCACGTCCCAAATCAATGAGCCTTGAAAAAATCCGCTCGCCGCCGACCCGAAGTCCGCAGTGCTCGAACTCACTGGTATACCAAGCCTCCATATTAGGAATCGACTCCACCGTCTCGCGCGAAAACTTGGCATTTACAAACATATCGTTCGCATAAACGGCACAAGCCACCGGCACGGTATTTCGACTCAAAACCTCCGGGTCATAAAGGGCCGGCCAATCATCCTTCGCTGCCAATATTTCAGCCGCCTCTTTCATCCCCTTCAGCTCGGAAATCTCATCAAACATCCACGGGAAAATCATCTCACCATAGAACAGGAAGTCTCCAAAATTATCGAAGTGTGCATACTTCTCCTTCTGCACCGTGTCACAGGCCCAGCCACTCGCTGCCCCCTGCGCATAAATCGCCTCATGGAGAATCGCAAAGATGGGATTCGTATCAAAGCGGATCGCCGACTGCAATCCTACCTTAAAAGCCTGCCCCACCATCTCCTGATCTCCCGCCTTCACAAAGGCTTCCTCCAACAAGAAATGAACCTCCTCCGCCGTATGCGCAAAACCGAATTTCATTCCCAATGTCTGCACCATTCGCGGCGTGATCCGGTCCCCGTTTGGAAAGCGAACATCATTCTCTTCCAAATGCTTCGCCAACTTGATCAGCCGTGCCTTATCCATCGGAAACTTTTCAAAATACTGTCGATTGCGTTCCTCCACGAAAGGAAAAGTCCCCTCGTAAATCTCCCGCGCCGTCCGCCCTAATCCCGGCACGCCGCCAAAGACAAAGCATTCCTTCAAGCCCTCGGGATGCAGACTCAAATAGGTCAACGTGCACCATCCCCCGTAGCTCTGACCAATCGTCGACCAAGGGGTATCAGGACTCATCTCCGCCCGAATCAATTCCGCATCGCGAACGATGTTATCCTGTCTAAAATGCGTCAAATAATCCGCCTGCGCCTGAGCATCACCTTCCAGCGCCAGTGTCTGATAATCCACCGGACTGCTCAATCCATTCCCACGGGTATCATACATCAACACGCGAAACTCCGTCAGCGCCCGCTTGAGCCAGCCCTCTTTCCGAATCGGCAAAGGCGCCCGAAAACCCGGACCACCTTGCAGGAAAATCAAGAACGGCTTCTCCTTACTCTTCGGATCAAGGTCACAGACTTCGCGAACAAAAACCTCGATCTTTCGCCCACCCGGATCGCCATGATCCAGCGGAACTTCGAAAGTGTGGTTGATCAATTCAAGGCCGGGAATTCGATAAGGATTGGATGACTTCATTCTTTAGATTTTTTATTGACGACGTAGGGCATCTTGGCCCCAGACTCTTTGAGCCAACGGCCCAACTCTTCCCGCATTTCACGCGCCAAATTTTCTTTTGATTGTGCCAGATTGTTCCTCTCACCTGGATCCGCGACCACATCGTAAAGCTCCACCGAGTCATCGTCGTAGAAGTGGATCAACTTATGATCCCCCTTCCGAATCGCCCCTCCCAGCCGGTTCCTATTGTGGAAGGCATAGTTGGGATAGTGAAAAAAGATCGCCCCCCGCTTCAGCTTCTCAACCCCCGTGAGAATCGGAACCAGGCTCTCTCCGTCAAGCGGCGTTCCCACCTTCGGCTTCAATCCTGCCACCTCCAGCAGAGTCGGAAAAACATCCGTACTAATAACCGGAGTTTCATTGCGACTTCCTGCCCGAATCTTTCCCGGCCAACGAATCGCCCAAGGCACCCGAATCCCGCCTTCATAAAGATGTCCCTTGTTCGCCCGCAGCGGTCCATTGCCAAAAAGTGATCCATTGTCCGACGTGAAAATCACGATCGTATTCTCGGTCAGCCCAAGCTCATCGAGCGATTTCAAAACTTTCCCAATCGACCGATCCATCCCTTCGATCATGGCCGCATAGGGAGCGTTCTCAACTGGGCGCTTCTTGTATTTCTCAATGAGATCCTCCGGAGCTTCGATCGGGTAATGAACCGAGTAATTCCAGAATGTGAGAAAGAAAGGTCCCTTCTTTTGCTCCTTGATGAATGCGATGCACTCATCCGCCAATCGATCCGGTAAATACTCCCCGTCTTCTCCTTCCTTGAGTGTTGGAATCTTATAAGGCGCAAAGTAAGTCGGTGGACCTCCCCGGTCATACCCGCCGACATTCGAATCAAACCCTTGAAACTCCGGACGCAACCCAGGTTCGAACTTCTTTCCAGCTTTATCATTCCCCTTCCGGTGCGAAAGATGCCACTTCCCCACAAAGCCCGTCGCATAACCCGCCTCGTCCCGTAATCTCTCCGCCAAGGTCACTTTCTCAATCGGTAAATAAGTGAGCTTCCTCGCTCCTGCCTGCTTCCGTCCCTCCGGCACCATCCCCTCCTTATGACCCGGCGCATGATTGGTAATGGCCAGTCGGGCTGGCGACATCCCCGTCAGCATCGCGGCCCTCGTCGGAGTGCAAACCGGAGCCGCCGCATAACCATGCGGAAACAACATTCCCTCCGTCACAAACTGATCCAAATGTGGTGTATCTAAGGCCTCATTCCCTTGAAAATGAGCATCAAACCACCCCAGATCATCCGCCATGATCAGCACGATATTCGGAGGTTCTTTCCCGGAGGCCACCAAGGAGGCGCAAATAAGTGTGAGGAGTGTCGTCTTCATTTTTCGGATTTCTATGAGCTGTTTGAGGTCTGCTTAGGGTCACTTCTTTTCGAGATCGAGCATCGCTTCCGCAAGAGCCTTCCCAAAGCGAACAAAGGTCTTTCCGCTCCCCAGGTAGTGATACTCGGCATTCGACGATGATCTGTCCCAGGTTCGTTTTTCTTCCGCAGTAATTTCTCCATCACCAAACTCAAACTTGGCACATTCCTTAAGATACTCCTCTTGCGTCATCTCCTCATTCTTGAGGCGCCGCTTCCATTCACCCGTCATCCTCCGTTTCCAGTAAATCTCGCTGAGAGCCAGTTCGTAAAACGGCCCGCTATCCACCGCGATCAGCTTCCCGCGATACTCTGGCGCGACCTTCACATCGTATTCCGCAACTGCCGCAAACTGTGTCTTCCTAAAATCTGTCACCGGTAAGCCCTTGTCGAATCTCCGCTGATCGGGATCCGTTCCGTAAACACCCAGCACTCCCACGATGAAGGGAAGCTTCGGCTGCTCCAACTCCCTCCTCACATCTGAAATAAAGTGAATCATATTCCCGGTGTATTGCTCGATGTGATGCCGGTTGCACATGTCATTCCATCCCTGAAACCAAACAAAGCCCGACAGTTCATATCCCGCCTTATCGTCATAATCGGGAACAACCTTCCTGATACTTGCTCCGTCTTTCAATGTCTCCCTGACAAACCCCATCATCTCACGATAATATTTGCCCACCGCTTTCTCATCGGGAATATTGCTCCCATCTTTCTCCCTCTGACTCGGAAAATAAGGCCCGGCACTCGGAGGACGAAAATCCACCGCAAGCGACTTCCCGCCCCAAGCGGTTTTAATGATCAAAACCGGTTCTTCAAGTGCTCCATCCATGTGAATCCCAAAGCTAAATTCCGGCCCAATTCGATCATCATCGAATCCATAGCCCACCTTCACCTTCCCTCGCAAAGTCGTATCAGCTCCCCCCTTCGTCGTTTGATAGGCCACCCAGGCATTTTCACACACCACCGGCTCCCCACTTCCATCCAAAATCTCCTTCAACAGCGGAGCCGACTCAGCATCGTCCCCAATCGCAGCAAAAGTACTCTGGTGCGCCGACCCTTGCATATTGGACTGCCCCGCCAGAATATACACCTTCAGTGGTTTCACAAAGGCTCCCGCAACCGTAAGCGAAGCGCAAAAAACGAAATATCCCAAAGACTCTTTCTTCATAAGAAGCGGACTTTGAACAACCACCCGGAGAAGACCAGAACGTTTAAGTAAACAGGAAATTCAAAAGATCGTCCAGCTCAAGGACATTCGTTTAATCAGACAGAAAAATTAAACGCATCGATGTAGGGTCGCTTGGGTTTCCCCTCAGAGCGGATGAATAGCGGTCTGCTATTGCCTCCCAGCTTGCAGCTTTGACGAGTGACTGGTCCTCGACCTATCCTCGATACCGTCCGGACTTCCCTCTGACCTTCCGGATGCGGCCCTTCTTGGTAGCTTCGACTGGCACGCCCATCTCCGACCAGGCGATTTTTCCAATATGGAACCAGTTCTAGGTAAGATCACGCTGCCTGTTAGAGTGGCGAAGCTCCTCCTCGACTTTCCTTCACCATTTCCATGAACAATTTTTCTCAATTCACCAGGCTTGCCGTTCCGCTTGTGGCCCTACTTTTTTCGGGTTCCTTTTCGAAAGCAGCCGGGCTTTTGGCCTACTATAACTTCGACGGGTAATCAGTTGATCAATCGGGGAATGGGACCAATGCCACTTTGAATGGAGTGGTGATCGACGGGGGGATCAGCGCTCCCACTGTGACGATCTATTATGGCGACGAAGACAGCGGAAAAAACGAAGGTTCTTGGGACAGCTCAGTGACACTTCCCGGAACACAATCAGGAAACTTTTTCACCAGTGTCACCGGATTGCTTCCCGCGACGACCTACCACTTCGGGGCAAAGGGAGATAATGCCGGAGGCTCGAAGTGGGCGAAGGAAACAGAAACCTTCGCACGCTTCCACGGTTTCGAATTTGGCGGCACAGAATATCGAAGCAAATTCGGTCATCCTCGGCACGGAGGTCACCTCGACCGGAGGTGAGAATCCAAACGTCACGATCTACTATGGCCTATCCGACGGAGGAACGAATACGGGAGGATGGCAGGCCAGTGTGACCCCCGACGGTTCTCCTGGCACCGACGACAGCGTCTCCCTTGATGATTGGCTGACCATTCACGGCTTATCACCCGGTGATGAACTGAGCGACCTCGACTCCGATGGATCCCTGGGATTTGCTCGCCTCAAAATCGTGCCGACCCCGTAAAAAAGAGGGCCTACTTCGCACGACGAACCGCTTAATGTGTCGAGACTGATCTCTTTACCTTTCCAAGTGGAGCGCCGTCCCCAAGGTGCGCAAGCTGGTTTTCCTCGTTGGGGACGCTCCGCCCCATATGGACGATGCTGAGGAGCAGTAGTGTTCGGCACGGGATATACAGCGATCAGCCTAAGGTTACGTGACAATAATGCCATTCGCATCCGCAATCAACCCAACATGAAGCACGGAGAAGAGAGGAATTTCCACGAAAATTTGAGGACCAAAGCCAAGGCGAATTCGAATCGGTGATCGATCCGAGCTAAATTCTTGATTTTTCAGTTTACCACTAATGCAATTTGATTGCGTTAGTTAGTTGACAGGAGAAATTCGCTAATGCAATTTGGTTACGCTATGAAAATTCACTCAACTTTCCTCCTTGGGCTGCTTTTGACCCATCTTTCCCCTGCGATCGATGTCGCCTCGTTGCACCCATTGATTACTGACGCGCTTAAGCAAGTTGGTGGCGAGCGTGTAAGCATCGTGGAGATCGGAAAGCCAGGTATGAACGTTCATGAGTTCCAACCACGTGCAGCCGATCTTAAAAAAATGGCGAAAGCCCGTCTCATCTTCGCCTCTGGCAAGAAGCTCGAACCCTACCTCGGCGACCTCGAAGATTCCCTTAACGACAATCAAGTGATCATCCAAGTCGGTAAGGACATCCCTTCTCAAAAGATCTCAGCGAAAGACGAAGTCTATGCCTGCTGCCCCGCCCATGCCGAGGGAGGGATCGACCCTCACTGGTGGCACAATGTCCGCAATATGGAACGCGCCATCCGCATCATCGAGCGCAAGCTCGCAAGCGCCGACCCCGAGGGGAAATCCTACTACGTCGCACGCTCCAAGATCGCGACAGCCAAGCTCCGCAACCTCGACAAGTGGGTCAAAACGCAAGTGACCCGCATCCCGAAAACAAAAAGACACCTCGTCACCGCCCATGCTGCTTTCGGCTATTTCTGCAAGGCCTACGGATTCAAGGCAACCTTCGTGCAAGGTCTCAGCGCGCAAGGAAAGATCCCGGTAAAACAACTGGCTGAGTCAATCAAATCGATCCGCGATACTGGCATCCCCACCGTCTTCCCTGAGCAGTCAGCCAACCCTAAAATCTTGGCACAGATCGCAATGGAATCGGGAGCAGGAATGGGCCGAGCTCTCATTGCCGATGGCTCGGTCGAAAACTACGAAGAAATGACCCGTAAAAACGTCAACATCATCGTTGCCGGACTCCTAAAATGACCCGTTCGCCCATCGTCAGCACTCTTTGCGCCCTCATTCCTCTGGCCGCGCTCGCGATTCCCCTTTCAAGGGTGCTTTCTCCAGATCTGGTGGTTCAAGTCGAGGTGATCGAGCCCTTCCACGCGGACGACCTTGTCCGTGCTGATATCCTTTTAAAAAGCGCTCACCCTTTCGAACAAGTCACCGTCAACGGTGTCCTCTTTTTAAAAGGCGAAGAGGAAAAGGAAGTGCGCTTCGACCCCTCCCAAGCCTTCACGATCGGAGTCACTTGGCCTGCAGGAACTCCAGAATCAGCTCTCCAGTTAGAGATCATCCCCGATGGCTTAGAAATAAAATCCCACACCCTCTGGGGAAGCGAAAGCGCGAAAGAGGAGATTCAATTTAGCTGGGAGGAATTACCCTAATGTCTCACCAACACCATCAACTGGAGCTCAGTAACGTGGGCTTTTCCTACGGCTCTAAAAAGGCGCTCCAAGACGTCAGATTCTCGTCCCACTGCGGTCAGCGACTCGCCCTTCTCGGACCCAATGGCGCCGGAAAATCGACACTTATCCGGCTTCTCGCCAGTTTGCTAAAATTGCAGGAAGGAAATATTCTCTGGAGAGGCGCACCACTGGCACAAGCCCGCCGCGAAGTCGCTTACCTTCCGCAGGTCGATCAGCATCAAAAGAACTTCCCGCTCCGGGTGCGCGACATCATCGAGATGGGACGCTTTCCTCATCTGGGTCATTTTAAACGCTTTCGCAAAATCGACCAAGAGAAGTGCGAAGCCGCGCTCGCCACGATGCAGCTGGAAGACATTGCCGATCGCCAGATCGACCAACTCTCCGGCGGCCAACAGCAGCGAACTTACATCGCCCGCGCTCTCGCTCAGGAAGCTCACGTCCTTCTCCTCGACGAACCTTTCAACGGCCTCGACATCGAAAGCCGCTGCCATCTCGCAGCCAACCTCATCGAACTTTCAAATAGCGGCCACCTCATCATCGCCTCTCATCATCAGCTCGAAAGCGTCACCGATATTTTCACCCACGCCCTCGTGCTCGATCAAAAGCAAGTTTGCTTTGGCGAAGCCACAAGCGTGATGGAGAGCCCCGAAGTGAAGGAGACGCTCCACGCCTGCCATCCCCTTCATTCCCACCCGGTGACCGATCCCACCAAGACCAACTGCTGCTCATGATAGAATTCTTCGAAATCGGACTCTATCAACGCGCCTTTATCGCCGCTGTTATTATCGGCTTCGTCAATGGCTACACCAGCGCCTTTGTCTTGCTCCATCGCAGTCCTCTCAAGCTCGCCGCCTTCAGCCACAGCCTTCTTCCCGGAGTCGCGATTGCCGCCTACTTCTTCAGTCTTACGGTGGTGACTGCTTTTCTGGGCGCTCTGGTTGCCGCCGTCATCATCGGCGTCCTCACTGTCCTGCTCTCCCGCCTTTCCAAGATCAACGATGAAACCGTTCTCGCCGTCCTCTACACCGGAGCCTTTGCCATCGGAATCATCGTGCTCAATCAACTCGGCTCGAACCAAGAGCTGGAAGATTGGTTGCTGGGAAACATCATAGCCCTCTCTGATCTCGATCTCAAAATGAGCTTCGGCGTCGGTATCATCGCCGTCACCGTGCTCACCCTCTTCCGCCGTGCTCTGGTGGCGAACCTCTTTGATCCCGAAGTCGCCGCCAGCCTCGGAATCCGGACCCGCCTTCTGGACTACGTCAGCTTCGTGATCCTAATCCTCGTCCTCATCACGACGCTCCAAGCCGTGGGCTGCGTCCTCGCCGTCGGACTCATCGTCGCCCCCGCAGCGATCGCCCGCTCCTTCGTCTCCACTCCCAACGCCCTCTTTCCTCTGAGCGCCATTGTCGGTGCAGCCGGAGCCGCCATCGGACTCCTAGCGAGCTACCACTTTGATCAACCCGCTGGCTCAAGCATCACGGTCGTTCTCGCGACCGCCTTTCTGCTCTCAGTTCTCGTGAAAAGCCGCCAAAAACTTTAATCTCAATTCGAAATTTGAACACTTCTCAGGAAGAAGCTCATTAGCAACAACGATTTCGATCGTCAGTTAAACTGACTAAAAAAATCGAGAACACCAAGTCTACGAACGCAAAACCGTGGCCGGCTCACGAAACGTGATCGAGGAAAGATCGGGCTTCCCTTCCCTGAATTTCTCCAGGATATCCGGCTCATAGTTCTCACAGAGCTGATGCTCTCCTTTGAGAAATTCCTGAAATCCTCCGACTCCCTCGCAATCCTCAGGCGGACCATGGCCGGCACCATCGTGAAGCTGGGCTGTAAATTCTTTCGAAGTCCCCTTTTCACCGGCCTCGGCGACATCGACCACCACAATACGGTGTCGCCATTCTTTATCCAAATCGTAAAGATACTGAAACTCCGTAATCCCTTCATTGAAGAGATCGATGATCCGATTCCCCACTTCGCAGTAATCGTTTTCGTCTGCCTCTTCCCCGGTGTCCGGACTAAAGGTGAGTTCGAGCTGCCCTCCCTCCCAAATTTCGAAGAGGTGCGCGTGGGAATCCTGCCAACCAAAGGCATCCTGGAGAGTGCAGTGCAGATCAAAAAAGGAGGCGTCGGCCGGCAGACTCACTCGACGCCAAACAAGAGGCTCGGTCCCGGTCAGCTCGATCAGGAAAATGAGCCTCGCGGGGCTTTGCAGTTTGGGATAACGGCTCTCTTCTTCCTGCAGCATGGCATCCAGCGAACCGCCTGCGGTAATTTGATCCGCAAATGTTTTGAGCATGTCCGGGCCTCCGGCGGTCGCCATGAACTGATTCATATAAGCCGCAATCTCTTCCTCACCGGCACTCTCGTCTGGCATTTTATTGAGTAGCTCTTCCAGAGGCTCATTCGACATGGTTAAGGAGTGCCAAAGAATGCCGAAGAGGGCGAGGAGATATCATCGCAGATTTAGACCTTCTCTTATTCTCAATCCAGAGTTGTGAGATTGACCGACCCGGCATACGACTCAAGGGCGATGATTGAGGCCCTTACCATTCCCGAACCCGGCGGCGATCGCCTGGATTCCTGGCTCGCGGCCCAGCTCCCCGATCTCTCCCGCTCACGAATCCAAGCACTTATCAAAGAAGGCCACATTCTCTTAAATGGAGCGAAGGTGAAAGCCAAAATAGCACTCAAGGCAGGCGACCAAGTCACGATTGAAGTCCCAGAGCCCAAACCCCTTGATATGATCGCGCAGGATCTCCCACTCTCGGTCATTTATGAAGACTCCGATGTCATCGTGATCAACAAAGCCCACGGCATGGTGGTCCATCCCGCAGCCGGAAATCCTGATGGCACCCTCGTTAATGCCCTCCTCCATCACTGCCACGGCCAACTCGCCGGTATAGGAGGAGTGGAGCGCCCCGGCATCGTCCATCGACTCGATAAGGACACGTCCGGCTGTATTGTGTCCGCGAAAAATGATAAGGCACATCAGTCCCTCGTCTCGCAGTTTGCCGAACGGACGACTGCCAAACTCTACCTCGCTGTCACACAATCTCCCCCCAGGGAAGCCCACCAGACAGTCTTCAATCACATCGCCCGCCATCCCGTCCACCGCCAGCGGATGGATGTCTGTAATCCCGGAGCCGGCAAGCCAGCCATCACCGACATTCACCTTCTTCATACCGCACTCGATGGCACCTCGCTCATCCTTTGTGCTCTTCATACCGGAAGGACTCATCAGATCCGCGTGCACAATCGCTTCCTCGGCCATCCTCTTTTAGCGGACCCCATTTACTCCAAGCCCGCCCGGCAAGTTTATTCGACTCCACGCCTCATGTTGCACGCATGGCGACTCGGTTTCACTCATCCGGGAAGCGGAGATTGGATTCAGAATGAAGCCCCGATCCCACCAGAATTTCTGCCTTGGGCAAATGAAGTTTCCGAACGACTGGAGCAAGTTCGTGCGATCAAGGACAGTAAAGAATACGATGCCCTGTGGTAGTCTTTGAATTCTGACCGATCCAGATGCATTGTATAAACACGGAATAATGATTACCACCCTGAAGAAACGTTATCTCCGCATAGTCCGGAGTGCCTATCGCGTTCTACTTAGTCCCCGCTTGAGAAAGCGGGTGTGGCTCCAAAAAATCATCGCCCCGATGTTCGACCGGGAACTCTGGCACCCCTGCCGGGAAACAGTATCCACCGGACTTGCGGTAGGGCTGTTTGTCTCGATGCTCCCCATCCCGGGTCAAATGCTCCTCGCCGCCTTCGGCGCTGTAAAACTGAGAGCCAATATTCCCCTCTCGATCGCAGCCTGTTGGGTCACCAACCCGTTCACCCAAGTTCCAATCATGATCTTCCAAGCTCGCTTTGGCACCTTCCTTCGAGAACATTTGGGGGTCGAAGTGCCTTTTGGAAACATCACAGCTTCCCTTCCAGGCATCAGTCAACTGCAGTTCGACGTCGGCAGCTTCATTCTCGGATTCCTCTCCCTCGCCTTCCTCTTACTGCTTCTCACCTATCCGTTTGTCTATGTCCTTTCGGCCATCCTGCCGAAGCTCATCCCGAAACGACGCTACCAGCGCGCACGAGCGAAAATCATCGCCCGGAGGGAGAGCAATAATCAGTCCAGCTAATTTCCCTATACTCCGAGTCGTTCCCCAACGGAACATCAGGAAAGCGATAAAGCTGCGCCGACTCTCCCTCTACCCTTCCCAGTAGTTTGGAGGTAATCACGGATAATTAATCCGATAAGAAGTAAACCAATTTCCATGAAATCGACGTTCTCTTTGACCAGGTTCAAACTCTTGTCGATCTCAAGTTAACTGGTAATCCGATCAGTCAAACTTTCGATAAAAATTTCGAGGCTCAAAACGACATCAGCCGCCTTTTGTATCTCCACATTCGACTCCTTTACCGCAACTTCAACGGCAGAAATCTTAATTCGAGGCATTAGGTTTTCGTCGATGAAATCGCCATTGTAGAGCTTATACCAAGTAACAGAACAGAGGAGACAAATTCCAGAGTGATTTCACGAGAGGACGAGGCGCTGCGAGGAGCGGTGCGGGTATTGTGAGCGAACAGTAACGCAGCCATCTCGCAAAAGCACCCGGCTCTCTCCACCTCCGCGAAGCGATAGAATTGAGAACTTTAAAATAAACATTCCTCTCTTCTGTTTTGTGGAGTGGTATTAAGGGATAGTCCCATCTCGCAACTATTCGCTGACTACACGTCCATCACAAAAACCAAACCGTCGCTCCTTCCGTCGAGACACTCTCCATAAAACTAGTCACCCAATCTAACCACATCCTTACTAAGGATCCCCGAATAAATGATCATGTAGGCATCAAAATCGTAATCAGCCCTGAGCCTCTTCCATCTCTCCGACATCCGTGCAAGGACCTCAGGCTTGGTGCGAAAGACTTGATCCGGATCGTAGATCCGAGATTCGGGGGCCAAAGGAATCCCCCCCCTTTGACAATCTCGACTGACCGAAAGCACCCACGAATGATCCCGCGGTAAGGCAGGAGACAAGCCAAATCTTCAAATCAACATATTTATATTACGGTGTTCCCGATACCTGACCCTCTTTTTCCTCCTCTGGTTTGAAAGCAGAAAGGAAAAGCAGAACCGCGGCGATCGAGATGCAGGAATCGGCCACGTTGAATGTCGGCCAATGCCCGCCACTTCTCTTTACGATTTTTTCATATCCGGGAATCTTCACGTCAATAAAGTCGACGACGTAGCCCTTGGACAAGCGCGTGAGAAATGATTTCTCTTCGTGCTGCTTGAGGTAAAATCCCTGAAAAAGACGATCGGTAAGATTGCCGACAACCCCAGCCACAAGAAGGGCTCCCGAGACCCGGAGAGCCTTCGTATTGAAGTGACCCTTCCTCCAAGCATACGAAATGCCGATGAGGGCTCCGATCAGGACGAGCAAAAAAACAATCGGAGCCCAAGTCGTCCCGTTTCCAAAACCAAAAGCCACTCCCTGATTATGGACCCGGGTCCAACGGAGGATTCCCTCGATCACGATAATCGGTTCATCTCCAGAGGCGGTATAAGGCTCACGAGGCTCCTCGAACCGAAATACCACCCACCATTTAGTAATCTGATCGAGCACGTAAAGCGGGAGGCTCAAGGCCATGAAGATGAGGGGAATATTCTTCATCGGATTCTATTTACGCGCCCCTCATGAGTGAAATCTCAGCAAGGCTAATAAAGGATTTGATAAGATCTTCCGCCGAAGCTTCTTTCAAGATATCGACCGATACCGCCCGTTCCAAGGTGAACCTTCCTGAGCGAGTTCGGCGAAGCGCGCTGAGATGTCCCCCGCATCCCAGATCATTTCCAATATCGTGGGCGTAGGAACGGACATAGAAACCTTTCGAGCAGTCGACTGAGAAATCGATCTCAGGCAACGCGATGCGGCTAAGATCATATCTCTTAATGAAAACAGGCCGCGGATCACGCTTCACCTCCTGCCCCTGACGCGCCAATTTATAAAGAGGAACCCCATCTTTTTTAATCGCCGAAACCATCGGGGGAATCTGCTCAAAATCTCCCATATACTGATCGAAAGCTCCTCTAATCTGCTCCTCTGACAAAGCGGGTACTTCTTTCTCTATCAGGATATCCCCCTCTTTGTCCTGTGTCGACGTAGTCGCTCCCAGTGTGATCGTGCCGACGTAGGTTTTATCCTCGCTCATCAGAAGATCCTGAATCTTGGTCGCACGATTGATGACGAGCATCAGGAGCCCGGTCGCCATCGGATCGAGTGTGCCGCAGTGCCCTATCTTTTTCATCTTAAGCTGACGTCGGGCGATCGCCACGACATCGTGAGAGGTCATTCCGGGTGCTTTATCGATAAGAAGGACGCCGCTGGGGAGGTCTTGAGGAGAGTGCATAGTTGTGTGTAAAAAAATCTAGAGTGAAGAGTTGATGGCTTCCCTGATCTTCGCCAAAACTTTCGAGCGCGCTACTTCGAGCGGTCCAGTCATCCGAATTCCGGCAGCCAGCGCATGTCCACCGCCGCCGAAGATCCCGCAGAGTTCGCTACAATTGATACACTTGTCCTTCGACCGCATCGAGACCCGGATTTTCCCTTCGTCGAGTTCCTCAAAGAAGACCGCAATCACCACGCCCTTGATCGAGCGAATGATATCGATCATCCCCTCGGTATCGTCGGCGATTAGCTGATGCTCTTCCTTCGTCTCATTCGTCAGGTGCCACCAGGCCACCCGTCCATCGTCCGATCGCTCCAGGGCATTCAAAAGAGCTCGCATCAGCTCCACCTTACGAAAGGGCTGATTGTCATAGGTCAACTGGTTGATTTCTCCGACATTTAAACCCAAGCTCACCAAGTCGGCCGCCATCTCGTAAGTCTGCTGAGTTGTTCCAGGATACTGAAAGGAACCCGTGTCAGTGGAAGTCGCGACATAAATGGAATCTCGACTGATCTCAGAAAGTGGTAAGTCGAGCGCCTTAATCAAGTTGTAAACGATCTGACCCGTCGCCGGACTGGAGTCGTCGATGAAATTAAAATCCCCATAACCCGGGTTTGAAATATGATGATCGATATTGATCACCACCTTCGCCGAATTTACGATTGCAAAGGACGCTTCGCCAACTCGGGAATGAGCAGCGGTATCGAGACAAATTGCCACTTCGACTTCCACCGGGCCCGCTTTCGAGGAAATCTCCACCTTTTCCGAACCAGGCAAAAAGACGAGCGATTCCGGACAGCCATCCTCATTGAGATAGCGAACCGTCTTGCCGATCCCTTCCAAAGCATGGCCCAAGGCAAGAATCGAGCCTATCGCATCGCCATCAGGACGCACATGGCTTACCACAACAAAAGAATCATGGTCCTTAAAGACCTGGCCAATTTCCTGAAATGTCGCGTTCTTACTCATTGATGAATCCCCACTACTGCGGTGGGGCAGATTCTGACTAGCACGGGAAGACGATCAAGAACGAACAAAGACCCACTGCCTTTTACTGGCAATTAATCGGGTAACTCACGTGCTAGCACTAGCAATCTCCTTCCCATTCAGTTTTTAGAACTATTTAGGAAGCTGATCCACCAGTTCATCGCGGAACATAACCGCAATTTTAGCGTGAGCTTTGACCTTAGGCTGGGCAGGTCCCAAACCTTGAACCGTGAACGTTTTTAGGATTTTCATATGACTCCTCCAACCCGCCAAGGACTTTTTTCCTTCAGAATTTAACTTCATCAAATCAAGCCTAGCTAAATCTTTTTCGAGCTTCTTGTATTCCTCATCCACCTTCGCCGCGATATCTTGCTTCGGCCTCTCTGCCTCTTCGCCCCGCTCACGTTGGCCAAGCATTCGTGCCACTCGGGTTTTCTCCGCAGCCTTTGTCGGCCCCAAACTGGGCGCTCTGCACCGTGTCCAAGGGCTCTCTATATATATGCGCAGTCGGACTCTCCGCTCACTCTGAGAGTTCTCCAGAGCAAGCGTTTGATCGTCGCTATCCGGAATTGTGAAGTAGATCCCGAAACCGAGAGCCATGAGAACAACTACAAGAAAATTGGTAGGAATCCGCTTCATCTAAAGGATTCAGACCTATAAGACAGAATCTGGTTCATTAAAGCATTCCACCTTCTCTCTTGAGATCATCCCACTCCGAAAGAAATGGAGGACGTTGACGTTTGAAAATGGCTCCATCGATTACTTAGGAAATATTTATAAAGTGGCTAAATTTAGTTAAAATAAAGGGAAGCAGAAGATTTCGCAGAAGATTAAGTGTTGAGTGGTCGTATAACCTTTGGCAGCAGGCCTTATCAGACAAAATAAACAACCTAAATCCCGGCAACATGAGCGAATGGACTGACATCGGCGAAAAACTCAAAGGGACTCGTGAAAAGCGGGATCTCAGCTTGGGTGATGTTTCCCATGAAATGCGAATTCCCATAGGCACTCTACGCGCCCTTGAAGAGAACGATTACTCCGGCTTCCCCACCCCCACCTACGCCAAAAGCTTCCTCTCCCAGTATTCCGATTATCTTCAAATCGATGCGGATGATTGGCTCGATTGCTTCGAGATCGGCAACGTCCTGGTGCACTCCGAGAACCTCGATTATTTGGTACCCGATAATCCCGAGCCACGGCAGGCAGTGCACAGTCGCCCGGCGAAACCCAAGAAATTCTCCCGTCCGGGTAAAATCGAAGAATCATCGGAAAACTCCGGTCAGACTGCCCTCATTTTCCTGATCACTGGGGGCCTTATTGCAGGTGCCGTCTGGGGCTTCATTCAGATCGAGCGCAAGATCACATCCGAAGATCCTCCCGTCGCCACGGAAGAACCCGCTTCCTTCGGCCTCACGCCTACCCCCCCCCCGGATCAGCCCAAGACGATTGAAGAAACTCCGGACATTCTTCCTCCCATGTCCATCATTCCAGTGATTCCTCTCGGACTCCCCTCCATCCAGCTCAACCCCCGGGTCCTAAGCGAAAGCGGAATCACCGAACCCATTTTTATCAGACCCACGTCCGATAAACCACCGCCGCGCGCCATCCTGGTCGAAGAAGATTAGTTCTCCCGGAGAACCCTAAGAAAAGGTTCGAGATACTTGTCCGCCTTCGCTTCCCCAATCCCTTTAACGAGCAATCCCGCTTCCATCGTGGTCGGCCTGAGCCGTGCCAGATACTGGAGCGTTTCATTGGAAAAAATAACGTATGCCGGAACGCGCTCAGCCTTGGCAAGCCGCGTCCGGACATCGCGAAGTTGTTCATATACCCGTGCATCGAAACCCATGTCTTCGAGCTCCACTCCCGCAGGCGCTACCCCACCCTGATTGGGCCACTCAATCGAGTAACTCGTGAGGCTCCGCATCACCTGCTCCCCGCGTGGAGTGAGAGTCACCAGAGGATACTCGCCCATCTGGGTCACAAGAAGTCCGCCCTCATGCAGGCTCCGGCATAGCACATTAAGGTAAGCCGTGCCTTCCTGCTTCAAAAGACCATAGGTCTTTAGTTCGTGAAGACGGGTCCTCAAAACATCCTGCGATTTGCTCCCGACCAGCATCTGAATCACCCGACCACGACCGAAGCGACCTTCCCAACCCGTTGCCGTGCAACGCGACATCCGCGCCACCCCACTGAGGAATTTTTGCACAATAAGAGCCTCGTCATCAGTCGGACCCCGACGCTCGCTATTTTCCGACCCTTGGCAAACATCGCAACTCCCACAAAGCGGCGCATCGACTTCGCCGAAATACTCCAGAATCCACTGTTGTCGACAAGTATTCGCGTAGCAAAGCTGCACCACTTTTTCAAGCTTCTCACGGTCCCGGCGTTCCTTTTCCTCGAGCGCTTCTTCGTTAATCTCTAAATCGCACGCGATTACTTCTGGCCTCAGGAGCCGGGTCCCTTTTGTCCGAGAACCGGGAACATCAAAGCGCTCCACCATTCTACTCCGCATCAAGTGGCCCAAGCCATTCCCCAGCCCCATCGCATTCTTTGTTCCAGTCGCTTCCTTAATCTCATCCAAAGTACGAAACACCTCGTAATTCTCGTCCGCATCGCTCAACAAAAACTGATAAAGCTCCCGAATCAGTTGCGCCCCAGGATTCACTCCCTGGATAAAAAACTCCTGCGTCCGGGTGTCCGCATAATTGAATAAAAGATCGCACACCGCCGCCTCCCCGTCACGACCTGCTCGTCCCGCTTCCTGATAATATGCTTCGACGCTCCCGGGGATCTCAAAGTGAATTACAAAGCGCACATCGGACCGATCAATCCCCATTCCAAAGGCATTGGTCGCCACGGCAATATCCGCTTCCTTCTTGATAAATTGATTCTGCGTCCGCTCCCGCTCCTTGTCCGACATCCCCCCATGATAAGCCACACAGTTCAGCCCCCAGCTGTGAATCGTCTCTGCCACTTCCTCCACTTTCTTACGCGTGGCACAATAAACGATCCCCGTTTTGTGCGCCTCGATCGTCTTCTTCATCTTGGCATATTTTTGCGCAACTTTTTCCACCGGAGTAACACTGATACTCAGATTCGGCCGCTCAAATCCACTAATGCGTTCAAAAGGTTCCCGCAGCTTGAGCACCGAACAAATATCTTCACGTACCACCGACGTGGCCGTCGCAGTCAGCGCAATGCACTGCGGCCGCCCTAGCGCCTCCAGAGCATTTCCTAGCCGCATGTAATCAGGCCGAAAATCATGTCCCCATTGGCTGAGGCAGTGCGCCTCATCGACGGCTACCATCGAGATTTTTACGCCCTCCAGCGCGTTCATGAACGAGCTCGCCTTAAAACGCTCAGGCGCGATGTAAACCAGAGAAAAGTCCCCCCGCTTCATCCCGTCGAGCCGCTCCCGTTGCTCGTCCCAACTCAGAGTCGAATTGATCAGCGTCACTGCCACACCCTTTTTCTCAAGTGCATCGACCTGATCCTTCATCAGCGCTATTAGCGGACTGACCACCAATGTAACGCCCTCGCGACACAAGGCAGGGAGTTGATAGCAAAGCGACTTTCCTCCCCCCGTAGGCATCACCACCGAGCCATCGCGACCCGAGAGAATTTCCTCCATCACACTTTCCTGACCATCGAGAAAATCCTCGAAGCCAAAGACCTCACGCAAGACTTCTCGCGCTTTTTCAACCGTTGCCATCACGAGCATTCAAATGAACAGTCCTTAAAGAAACAAGGAAAAGCGGTAGAAAGACCGGGAAATCTTTGGTGACTAGAGCCAGCGATGAAGCATCTCCTTTTCCTCTGCTCGCAGAACAAACTACGCAGTCCCACCGCCGAGAGTATTTTTGCCGATCACCCGGGCATCGACATCGACTCAGCCGGGCTCAATAATAACGCCGTCGTCCCCCTCTCCACCGAGCAGCTCGAATGGGAGGATTTCATTATCGTGATAGAACGAACCCACCGCACCCGGCTCAACTGCAAGTTCAAGCACTCTCTCGCCGGCAAGCGCATCGCTGTGCTGGGTATTTCCGACAACTACGAATAAATGGACCCCAATCTCATTCAGCTCCTCAAAGTCCGCTGCGCTTCCTACCTTCCATAAAAAATGAACCATCTCTCTCAACTAGGCGCAGCTCTCGAAAAAGCGGAAGCTCCCCGCCTGCGCCTAATCGTCGCGGAAATGGCGGGCTCATTCGACGTCATTGCCCTCGAAGAAAATGGCGACGTCGCTGAAGCCTTCCCGCTCCCAAGCGCTCTCCAAGAGCGTATCTTTTCCATCGCCGAGACTGAACAACTGAGTCCCACCTGGATGCACGCCTCCTTCTCCATGGTCGTCACCCCCAAGCAGCTCCCCGACGACCTTCAAGAAGGTCAATCCACCCACCACTTTGGAGAAAAACTCGAAGTCCAACTCCTCGGCCGAAGCGGCCTCAAATACCTAGCCATTTTCGAAGCCGTCCATCGCCAAAACGAGAACGCTCTGAATCTCCTAAAAGACCTCCAACTCAGCGCCCTCGAACTCCTTAAGATTACGCAATGGCTTCGCACCGAGCGCATCCTCGAGAACCGCCACGGCGACCGCTTAACCGAAGTCATTACCTCCCTCGGTAATCTTCCTCCTTCAAAAAAAAGCCGCTTCTGCTAAGGTTCTTCTCAATATGAATTCAAATCTTCACCGCCGCGACTTCCTCCGCAGAGCAACACTCGGCTCCGCCGCCCTCTTCACCGTCCCCGGGGCATTTGCCGAAGCGCTCACCATCACGCCCCCGATGACCGAGGGCCCTTTTTACCCTGATCAGCTTCCTCTCGATACCGACAACGACCTTCTCCGCATCAACGATTCCATCAATCCCGGAGTTGGCGACATCACCCACCTTCATGGCAGGGTCACCGATATAAAAGGCAACCCCGTTTCCAATGCCCGCGTCGAAATCTGGCAGGTCGATAACCAAGGTGCCTACATCCACAGCAAGGACGGTGGCCTGACCGGACCAAAGCGCGATGACAACTTCCAGGGCTTCGGCCGCTTCATGACCGGACGCGATGGCCGCTACTATTTCCGCACCATCAAACCCGTCCCCTACGGCCCCCGTACCCCGCATATCCACTTCGCCATCTACCGGAACAACAAGCGCGCCCTCACCACCCAGTGCTTCATCGCGGGCGATCAAGGAAACGCAAAAGACGGCCTCGTCAAGCGCCTCGGAGAACCAGTTAAACACCTCATGGTTTCTTTCAAACCGATCCCGAATTCCAAAGCCGGAGAACTCAGAGCCAAGTTCAATATCATCCTCGGAATCACCCCCGACGACGGCCACGAGTAAGCCCCACCGTGGCCCCTACCTCCGGTCGCGCAGCCATTCCACTCGACCTCTCAAAACGAAATCCCTCGAACTGCATTCGGGAATAGTCAAGAGATTCGTGGTCACCCCCCTAGCTTCATCCCCTGATCCATCCAATCCTCCATCGTCACCGAAAATCGACGATAAACCTCCTTCTCAATCGCGTCATTTCAAGGCTTCGGATGACACTCTATCCATTCGTCCCGCTGCCGTTTCTAATCCTTAATCAGCGCCGATGGCACTGATTAAACCAACCTCCAAGTCACAAAAACGTAGCAATCTTCCTTCTACCAATATGGAAGCTGATTCCAATGTTTCTAAACTTGCCACCTCGCTAATGGGCCAAGCCCAAAGCACCCAAAGGAACCGGGGCGTCCCACCCCTAACATCCAACTGGGGGCAGGATGCCCCCGCTCCTTTCCCTCCGCCCGACACCAATCAAACCCGTCCTCAAGCGCTCCACGCAAAAAGAAAATCCCTAGTTCTACTTAGTTAAACTAGGAGTCGATCTTTCCCGGCCTGAAAGGCATCACTTCCCAACCCTGTATCAGTGGGATCCACGCAAATGCTAAGACACTTCTCCATTATTCTAGCCCTCTGTCCCCTCCTCTCGGCAGCACCCAAGCCCATCCTCGAGCACCGCTTCGAAAAACTCTCCGCCTCCCTCGAGACCGCTCCCCACACTCAATTCTCCCCGAACGGCCTTACCCTTAAGAAGCCCACTTTCCTGCAGAGCAAAAAACCACCACATGCTCTGACCGCCGCTCTCAAAAAATCACAGGCCCTCACTCTTTCCGTCTGGCTCACGCCCGCCAAGCTCGCTCAATCCGGCCCCGCCCGTATCGTCACTATCTCAAAGAACTCCTCCAACCGAAACATCACCCTTGGCCAGGACGGTAACAAACTCAGCGTCCGACTCCGCACCTCCGGTTCCAGCACCAACGGCCTCCCATCCCTCAATTCCAGACCCACCCTCAAACGCGTGCGCACGCACGTCGCTTTCACGCGCTCCCCCGACGGCCGAGCCAACCTCTTCCTCAACGGCCAGTTCTCCGCCAGCGCTACCATCAAAGGCGATCTCAACAACTGGGACGACTCCTACCACCTCGCCTTCGGAAATGAATTCACCAAAGATCGCCCCTGGCTCGGCACCATCCACCACCTCGCTTTCTACGACCGCGCCCTTTCCAAAAACGACGTCCTAGCCCTCTTTAAAAAAGGCACCCAACCCGAACCCGAACCCGTCCTCTCCGAAACCGAAAAAACACGCCTCCGTAGCGAATCCCTTTTCGTC
Source organism: Akkermansiaceae bacterium (assembly GCA_905182405.1). Lineage (GTDB taxonomy): Bacteria > Verrucomicrobiota > Verrucomicrobiia > Verrucomicrobiales > Akkermansiaceae > SW10. The sequence continues at coordinate 1,186,579 of CAJJBQ010000002.1, forward strand.
TCTCACATCGAACCTCTCTTCTCGCGCCATTGCCTCGAGTGCCACGACTCCGCCACCGTCGAGGGCGACTTCAACCTCTCCCAGAAACTCACCGCGTTCGCCGACCCCGACATCATCCGCTCCGGCCACGCCGACAAAAGCATAATCTGGAAGATGATTCGAAAAGACGAAATGCCCGAGGACCGCAACCCGCTTTCCGCTCAGGAAAAAGCCCACCTTAAAGAATGGATCGCTACTGGCGCAATCTGGCCCACCAGCGCCATCGACCCCGCCGCACACACCCTCCATACCAAGCCCCAGAAGTTCCCCCGCCGCCTCACCATCCGCGAATACAACAACACCGTGATGGCCACCACCGGCATCAGCATAGGCAAGGAAGCGCACGAACTCTTCCCGCCCGACCTACGCGCCGATGGCTTCAGTAACACCGCCTACAACCTCGGCGTCGACCTCAAGCACATCGAAGCTCACGCCCGCCTCGCCGACGCCATCGTCAAAAAAATGAACATCGCCGAATTCGCCCGGCACTTTTCCAAAAACCGCAGCCTCACCCAAAAACCCCTCCGCACCCACCTCGCCGCTCTCGGAAAACACTTCTTCCGCGGCCCGCTCTCCGACGATGAAATCGACCTTTTCCAAGGCATCGCCACCACCGTCGGCTCCGGCGGCGGCGGCTTCGATCAAGCCATGGCCTACATCATCCGCGCTATGCTCCAGTCACCGCGCTTCCTCTATCGCATCGAGACCGACGGCCCACCCGACGCCTACCAACTCGCTTCCCGTCTCAGTTACCTCGTTATCGGAAGCGCCCCCGACAAACCACTCATCGACGCCGCCGCAAATGGCTCCCTCTACAATCCCGGCGAAATCGAAAAGCACACCCACCGCCTCCTCGCCGACCCACGCACCCGCGCCCAAATGCTCCACTTCATCTCCGAGTGGCTCCACCTCGACCGACTCAACCACCTCAACCCGGGCAAAGAAAAATTCCCCGAGTGGGACTCCGCCCTCGCTGAAGACATGCGCCAAGAAACCCTCGCCTTCGCTCAGCACATTCTCTGGGAGAAAAAGCGACCCCTCGCCGATCTCCTCGATGCCCAAATCACATTCCTCACCCCACGCCTAGCAAAGCACTACAACCTCACCCCGCCTCCAAACCTCAAAGAACACGAGCTCACCTCCTACGACCTCTCAAAAAATCCTGAGCGCGGCGGCCTCCTCACCCAAGGCAGCCTCCTCACCATCGGCGGCGATGAAGCTTCCATGGTCACCCGTGGCCTCTTCGTCCTCGACCATATCCTCCGCGGGACCGTCAACGATCCGCCACCCACCGTCGACACCACCCCTGTCCCCAGCAAGCCCGGCCTCTCCCAACGCTCCATCGCCCTCGAGCGACTCTCCAACACCTCCTGTGCCGGCTGTCATTCTAAATTCGAACCCCTCTCCTTCGCCCTCGAGCGCTACGATGGAATCGGCCGCTACTCCCTCAAGGATAACCACCAAAACGACCTCCGCCAAGACGGAGAAATTCTTATCCCCGGCGCGCCCAAGTTGGAAAAATACCACACCGCCCCACAACTCATGACCCTCCTGGCCGAGAGCCCGCGCGTCTCCGAGAACATCGCTTGGAAAATCGCTCAATTCGCTCTCGGCCGCCCTCTGGCCACCACCGACCGCCCTCACCTCCAATCCCTCACTAAGCCCAATCTCACCTACCAACAACTCATCATTTCCCTCGCAACCTCCCCCCTGATCACGGAATAGCGGACCCAGAAAAACTCTAAACCCAAGTCCACCAACCAAGATTAGCGTTCTTCTCTCCCCGACAACAACTTGTCCGCCCTAGCCTCGCCAAAAGAGGAAGCCTTCAATCTTGAACGCTCGACGTTAAAGTTGAACGTTCATCCACCCCTCTCAACCACGATCTCAAATTTCAAATCTCATGAACCGCCGAACCCTCCTCCGTTCTCTTGCCGGCACCACTGTCGGCCTTCCTTTTCTCGAAGAAATGGCTTTCGGAAAATCCGTAAAGTCGCCCGAAATCCCGATCCGCGCCTTCAACCTCTTCTTCGGCCTCGGTATCCCCTCTCCCCTCCAAACCGAGGGCTTCGCTGGCCCCATGGCTCCCCTCAAGCCCCTCGCCGACAAGCTCCTCATCATGCGCGGCATCGACCACGTCCGAGCCGATGAAAACGGCATCAACGCCCACTTCGATGGCGCCTCCGCGGCCTTCACCGCCACCAAGCCCGATGGCGAAGCCAAATCCGGTGGCGCCTCAATCGACCAAGTCCTCCGCCACGCCCACTACCCCGACGGCCAACCCGCTGGCACAGTTCCCACCCTCGTAGCCGGCACCTTTTTCCGACGCAGCCGCATCTCCCGCTACGTCCATTCATACAACCCCGACGGCACTGTCGCCGCCACCATGCAGGAGCGTCCCCTCGACCTCTTCGCCCGCGTCTTTGGCCGCATCAAAGGCATCGACACCGCCGACGCCCGGCTCCAAAAAAGCGTCCTCGATTCCGTTCTCGAACAATACAAACATCTCTCTGGAAAGCGCTCCCCCCTCGGCAAAATCTCCAAGGGGCGCTTCAAAGATCACCTCGATCGCATCCGCGAATACGAGCAACGCGCCTTCCAATTCGAGATCGATAAAAACGCCCCCGCCAAACCAGCGCCCTCCGAACTTCCCCATGGCGGGAAAGCCGACCCCGGCGGGCAAGGAATCGACATCACCGTCGAAGAACTCACCCGCGAATGGCGGCTCATGGCCGAACTCTACGCCCTCTCCATCCAGACCGACCGCGCCCGCTTCGGCTCCCTCACCTTCCTCGCCGCCGGCGAGCGCATCCGTCTCAAAGGAGACTACCACTTCGAAGGCAAAAAAATCTACCACTTCGATGACGCAGCCCAGCTCAACGCCTCCGGCGACAAGGGCTGCTCCCACGAATGGTGGCACAAATTCCGCGAGAACCAAAAGAACGAGCAACTCCGCGCCCACGCCCATTTTAAAATGCGCGAACTCGCCCATTTCCTTACCCTCCTGGATGCCGATGACACCCGCGAATCCAACGGAAAGACCCTCCTCGACAACCTCCTCCTCACCATCTCCACCGAGTCCGGCGACGGCCGTCATAATGACACCAAGCGGGAACTCTCCGGCGTCTTTCACGCCACCACCTCAAATGGCGGCCGATTCAAAACTGGCCAAATCCTCGACGTCAACACGGAAGGCCTCGACCTCTACAATACCCTCATCCAAACCACCGGCACCAAAGCCAAACTAGGCCCCAAAGCCCGCCCCGCCAAAATCGTCGATAAGATCATCGCTTGAAATGAATCATGTAATCTGGATTACCACGTGCTGCTCAACTTTTCTTCTATGGCGTCTTCAAACAGCTAAGGAATAACGAAGTGAGACGTTTCCCTGTCTGATCTTATGTTGTTATCGTTAAGCTTTTTTCGCGGGTTCACGAGACGGGACAAGCGCAGCGAATCCGGGAGTGAAATCTCGCAAATCCGCGAAGGTAACACCGGGGAAATCTATTCATGAGACTTTAAGTTGGTCAAGGAGGTCGCTGGGCGTTTAATCGCCTCGGATATTTCTCGGTCGGTTGTTGGTCTTATCTTCGACCTCTTGAAGTCGCTCCAGTGTGATTCTGCTGAAGTCAGATCCTTTCGGAAAATATTGCCGCACCAGTCCGCTGTAGTTTTCCAGGCCACCCATCTCCCATCAGTTCTAGGATTCGCAGAAGTAACTCTTGTTCCCCAACAGATCATTAAAAAACCGGATTTCGCAAACTCAAGGTCGGTATCGCAAGTAATCGTTTTCACATTAAAATCTTTCAAAATTACGATACTCACTATTGCAATCTCTCCGCTTTTTTTCTGTCAAGTTTGTAGAGATTTCCCACCCGGCTTTTACCTTCGTAAAGAACCGCTCCCTTCAGCATCTTGAATCAGGTCCAATTCCCAGTCTTCGTAACGGCTACGCACGGAAACTTCTGATGAACGTTTTTTAATATCCACTCGGTTTCTCATTTTCTCTCTACGCCCCTCCTTGTTTTGCCAGAGATAACGGCGGGCTATATTGATGCGTAGTGACCTCCATAAATTCCCACCACCTTTCCTGTCTACCGAGACATATCCGTAAATCGACTCGTGGCTCACGCTCATGCCGAGCAAGACCAATCTCCTGCTAATCTGATCAGGGCTGTGCTTGACCAGCAAACCAGAACCCACTTGATTTCCCACTTCTCCCGCAATGACTTTCTTACGGACGTTTTTCTGTTTTTTCCTCGTTCCAGCGAGACCCTCAGCTCATCTATATCAACAGTCTTTTTCCGCCTATTTCGCTTCAGCTTCATACTCACAGTGGATTAACCGAAGCCAATTGCCCTTCCAATTTCAGCCTAGTTAAAATCGGATTGGTTCATGTTGCAAATCGACTTACGGCCCTCTGCACAGCGGCGGTGGTATTTTTAATCCATAGTCATTTTTTCGTAAAACTAGACTAGAAAATCGCCGCAGCTGTATCCTTTGATTTATTCGTTAGAATTTTAAAACCGCCAAAAATAAATTCCAACTAAGAAGAAAAATGCACACCAAATCACATCAAAAAGGCCAAGCTCAAAATCACCAATCATTCGAATCAGCTGTTTCGCAGCGAGAATATTCCTTCAATCATTTAGAATTCATCAATTCCAACCTCTCCTCACTCGGATAGAGATTTGCCTCAAAACGATTCATGACAAACGCGTAACTCATCCCCGTTTCCGGATCCGCAAAACCATAGCTCCCCCCAGCCCCGGGATGGCCAAACCCCTTCTTTTCTGGCCCTTGTCCCAACATCATTCCAAACGCGATCTCATTCTCAATTCTCTGAATCAAATCCATCCCATTAATCCGTGCTTCCATCAGCTCCCCCAAAAAATCCTGCCGCAGTACCCAGTCGTAAAACTTCGCCAACCCGCAAGCCGAACCCACCCCACCCATCGCCGAAAAACCCGCAAGCCAAGACCGCGGCAGATTCATCTCGCTCACTCCCGCAAGATCACTCGGCGACCCAAAGGCCTTCCGCGTCAGAGACCCTTTCGTCAAAAGTGCCTCATAAAAAGCTTCCGGCTTCCCACTCTTGCCCACCCGTGCCGGAACCAATTCGGCCACCCGGTGATGCTCGCTCTCCGGAAGCCCGATCCAAAAATCGATTTCGTTTGGCGTTGCGATCTCCTCGCTAAAAAACTCTCCCAGTGATCTTCCGTCGATCCGACGCACCACTTCATCGGCCAAAAACCCAATCGTTCTCGGATGATACCCATGCTCTCCAACCTTCCACTTCGGCTCCTGTTTTTCCAACGCAGCGATAACCGCTTCCCGATCCCAGATTGACACCTTGTCATCGAGCGCCGCTAAGCCTCCTTGATGCGAAAACAGTTCACCAAAAGTAATCTCTCCCACTTTTAACTCAGGCCAAACCCGCTCCACCAAAGTCTCCGAATCCATCCCTACTCGATGCAGGGCCATCAGTAAAGTCACCGCCATCGGCCCCTTCGTTGCCGACCACACCGGCGCAAGCGTCTTGGCATCCCAAGGAATCGCTTCCGCTCGATCACGCCATCCACCATGGAGTGAGACAACTTCTTTTCCGTCCTTCCAAGCAACAAATGAAGCCCCTAGTTCCTCTCCCTCAAGGAGCGTTTGAAAACGTTGTTCGATCACAGTAAAAACTCCCCCTGCTCCATCCGCCCCTTCATACTCACTACTTCCTTCAGCTTTGTCGACACCATCACGCACTCGACCTCCCGATCAAAGATCTCCTTCATCGCATCGGCATAGGACTGCATCTGCCCTGAGTAGCGCATAAGCAATTCGTCAGCACTGCGAACCGCGTCCGTTTTAAAATCAATCACCGTGACCAAGTCCTTCGTTACCAAAAGTCGATCAATCACTCCCGTCATCCACTTACCATCAAAGATAACCTCGATCGCTTGCTCCCGATAAACCTGCATTCCCTTCTGTCGCTCAAAAAGCCGATGAACCTCGGTCACCTTCAGCACATCTTCCACCAATTTTCCGGCCGCACTCAGAGGAAGACGCGGAATCTCCTTCGTCTCCAGCCAAGCAATCTCCTCGAACATCAAGTGAACCTCTTCACCCATTTTCGCCCCGCCCGTCAGGACCGATTTCTTATTACTTGATGGCGTCGCCCTCGGACGTAATTCCACCTTCCGAGCCAGCTTCATTTCCACAACAGGCTCCACTTGCTCTCGCGAAGGCAAAACTTTTGTCCAAGCAGGATCACCACTCACAAATTCATCTCCCCCAATCGCGCGACGAATCAACTGCGGCAACGAGCGCCAGTCTTCTTCGGCATCCCTCGATTTTGGTAGCTCTGGCAAAAAAACATAAAGCCCCCGTTTCGCCCGAGTCAATGCAACATATAGGACACAAAGAGCCTCATAGCGCTGATCTTCGCTCCAACGTTCTTCCGCTTCCTTCAATTCAGTTACTAAATTCCGAACCCAATCCGCAGGCGGTTGCAAAACCCAGCCCGCACCACGCGCCACTTTAAAATCACCCAAGTTTGGAATTTGCTTATCCGAAAGCTCTGGAAGAAAAACGAGATCAAACCCCAGCCCCTTCGACTTATGAATCGTCATCACCTGCACCGCGGCCGCACCGGGCGCTTGCGGAACTTCCAGCTCATTGATCCAATCACGCGCCGCCCGCGCATTGCCATCGCCACCTGCATCGAACTCCGACAACGCCCCCGCGATATCCTTGACCCGACGCTGCGCAAAAGACGAAAGGCCCTCCCAATAATCCCGCAAAAGATCCTCAATCATCGCGCCATAGCCACCCGATTGCGCTAACTCTAACAGACCCTCCCAACGCGCCTGCCACACCGAGCCCCATCGCTCGTTCAGGATCTTTTCAAAAGGTGACATCGCCACCACGCCCTCCGCGATCTGGTCACTCGGATCGGCCAGCCAGGAAAAGAGCGACATCAGCGCCACGCCCACCGGATGATCCTGCGTCGACTGACGCTGACCCTCCTCAATAACATTGAAACCACGTTCCCTCAGGAAGTCGGAAAATTTCCGGACATGATCCTTCGTCCTTACCAGCACCCCGCAGCTCAACTGCTTTTCACCCACTCCAAGCTCCGTCAGTTTTTCGCAGAGACGCTCACAAGCATCAGCGGAAGCAACCACCTCCACCTGGGACTCGCCCAGCAAATCTGGCCAAGCCGATTCATGATCCTCCCACTCCCAACGATTTTCGATGGCTTGACCAAAAAGATCCGCGATACTTCCAAGATCGCCACAAACTCGATTCACCAAATCCAACACCGCCGGACACGAGCGATACGACTTCGGCATCGTGCAGACCTTCATCCCATCGCCGTAGCGCTTCTCCACCTGATCAAATAAGCGCACGTCTCCGCCGCGCCATCCGTAGATCGCCTGCTTGCGGTCACCGACCACAAAAAGGCTCCCCTCACCCTCACCCGCCGCCTCATCAAGCAGCGGCTCCAGCGCCTCCCATTCCGATCGACTGGTATCCTGAAACTCATCGAGAAACCAGTGATCATAGCGCGCATCCAACCGGTAATCCACCAGCTCACGCTGAAGGCGCGCATCCTCGCTGCGCGTCCATCCACCAAGTAACTTCTTTACGTCATCAAAGGTCAGCAACCCACGCTTCCGCAAGCGGCTCTCCACCTCTTTATCCACTCGCTCCACTAGCTGCCCGACCGCTTCGGTCCGTGCGCAGGAAGCCGCCAATTCACAACGCGCCAGCAGATTAAAGAGAGTCCGGCATTTCTGTGAGCGCAGCACATCGAATGCTAACATCTTCCGCCCGTCCTTCACCTCGATCGGCTTCTCTCCGGGAATTTCGTCCAAGAGGCGCGGGTAAAGAGTATTCACCTTCCCCAAAGAACCACTCCCAATCGTGTGCGCTTCAATTGCGTCCCACACCACCTTCAGCGTCTTCGAATCTTCTCCAATCCGCAGCGCCGCCACCGCGCCATGCTTCTGCTCTTCCCAAAGCTTCACGTCGGGAAGTTCGGTAAAACACCGGCCGAAACCGGATCCACTTCCTTCCTTCCAATACCCGTGCCACACACCAACAAAGTCCTGCATTTTATTGAGAACTCCAAAGCCCTCAGAGCCCATCGTAGCACGACGGAAGGCATGAAAAAACTCCTCACCATATTCTCCGTCAAGCACCTCACTCAGCACACCGGTAAGAATCTCCTGCATGGCCGTTTCCAGCGGAGCGCCTTGCAGCAACTCGAAGTTTCCGCCACTGATTCCCAACTCGTATTGAAAGCCCCGCACGATCCGCGAGAAGAACCCATCCATCGTGCCAAATTGCAAACGTGGAAGCGCCTTCACAAAGCGTTCCAAAGCAGCCGTTGCTTCAGGATCATCCGCGAGCTTTTGCAGAATCGAATCAGAGAACTCCCCTGCCGCTTTCCGGGTGAAAGTCAGCGCCACGATTCGTTCGGGATCGGCTTCCAGCTCTCGAATCATCCCAACAACACGATTTCCCAGCTGGTAGGTTTTGCCTGAACCAGCCGACGCAAGAATCATGAGATTCTTATCCAGGATGTGTTTCTCCACTTCTGACTTATTCATCGTCCCCTCCTTCCCATTGCGTTGTTTCATCCAGAGTTCGACCGAGTGCGAGAACATCAAAATCGGTATCCAGTGACCGTTCCGCCGGAGGCCAAAAGACTCCCGCCTGAATCTGCGAGATCACCCACTCAGCACAGATCAACGCACTTTCCACCACTCCTTCATCAAAGTCTTTCCAAAGATCGACCTTCACCGAGGCCTTCGTCGCGCCCAGCGCAAAGTAGCCAATTTCCTGAACATCAATACCGTCCTGTTTTTTTAAACCCGCGGCATAGAGCGGAACTTGCAAGTTCGACCAGAACCCGCCATCAAAGTCAGCCGCCACCACTTCGTCGAGGTGCACCGGCCGCTTGGAACGCGACGTCTTCTTATGCGCCGTCGCCACCGGGACCGGCTTCGCCTTCGTCTTATAATCCAGCACCCGAATGCGACCGTCGAGGTGCTCATCAATACGATCCACCTGACCTCGCACCGGCATTCCTCCGATCTCGATTTCAAAATTTTTCTCCGCCTCGACCACCCGCCATCCTTCTTCGTAAATAATCGCCTGCTGCTCAGCGAACCAACTAAGTCGTTGTCGCATCGCCTCTCGCTGAATGCGAATCGCCATCGGAATCTCATCCCCGAATTGCTGAGCCACTTCGACATCAAGTTGCGTATGCACCCACGCCTCCAGCGCCTTCCCTGAGTCCAAGGCTCGCGCCTCCCGATCCAGTGCCCAAGCTTCTAAAACTTGGTGTGCGATGTTTCCAAAATCGCGTGCACTCCACTCCAAGCGTTCACTGTCCGAATCCCGCAAATAAAGAACCTGTTTGAGATAAAAACGATACGGGCAGGAGAGATAGCCACTGAAGGATGAGACACTCATGCGAGCCTTTCCCACTCCGACTTGAGGACGCCATTTCCACTCATCTTCCAGAGTAAAGGCCAGACCCGAGTCGGAAGGTTCGATGTTCCTAAATAGCAATTTCACCCGACGCGCAAGCTCCTCCCCTTTCGCAGCAAGGAGAAGACGCGAGGGAATCATGACATCGCCTCCCGCGCTCACTTTTCCCAAAATAAGATCCACTCGCCCCGAGCTCTCTCGCGACCGAATCAGCGAGGTCAAAAGAAAGGCATCCCGCGCTGCACGTGACTCCGACGACGAAAGCCCCAATCGCCGCCGCGTCGCTTCTGGCAACCATGCATCGCTGCTCTCACGCGCCGGGATCAACCCTTCATTCATCCCGCACATTACCAAATGAGGTCCCTCTTCGAAAAAAAGTTCCAGCCACCCCTGCACATCGAGAACCCGCTCGTCAGGGACGCCATTCTCCACCGAAGCAATTCCTGCAAGCAGGAGATCGAGCCAGAAGCCCGGTCCTCGTTTGACCTCTTTAGCGACACCAGCCGTATCATCGAGCCAGTTCAGAAGGCTCAGCTCGTCTTCAGGATCTATAATTGGAAGCAACGACCGCATTCCCTTGTGAAACCCTTGGCCCAGGAAAATACTCCGGCTGTTCTCCAGCGAAGCCATCGTCTCCTCCACCAATTCCACATCGCACCTCAGCTCTTTCTCCTTCGCTTGAGTTACGTCTTGCGCATGCCGCACCATCCGCTCATTCCGCAGTTTGGCGAGTTCACATGCCCGCTGCGCCCGCTTCCCTTTCACCAAAGCGCCACTCTGAGAAAATCCCAGTAAATCCAAAGCCTCCGAGCTTCCTGAACTCCGAAGGTAACTGCGCCAAGCCTTCAACCATTTTACCAAAGAGGGCACCTTCCGAGAACCCGGATCAAAGACCGGCCAGCCCGCGCGTCCAAAGACCTTCACGAGTTCGCGACTGACTTCGTCATCGGCCGAACCCAGCGCTATCTCGTCTGACGAGCGCCCTTCTTGAGCAATCAACTCGAGAGCCTTTTCAGCCTGCTGCATCGGCTCGCCCTCCAAGTGCACCAAGTCCACCAAGTCAACGCGCGGCCACGAAATCTCCGCATCCGACCACTCCTTCGTAGGTCTCCCCCACTCATCAAAATGCTCACTCTCCTCACCAGCGACGAGCACCGTCACCTCCGCATTCTTCAGCGCAAGGGCCGCCCGCTCCGGCAAGTCCGCCACTCCCGCAATCACCACTTCATCCACCCCGCGAGGCAGAGAAAAAGCAACTCGATCACCATAATTCCAAGTCGACAAAAGACCGTCCACTTTTCCCTCCAACTCAGCGAGCGCCATCCATCGTTCCGCTTCTACCGAATCCGACATCAACTTCGCCGCCCCCTTAATCGAGAGCCCCCCTTCCTGAAGTTGCGTCCTCATTCTCGCCAAAGATTTCGCCAAGCCCAGAGACCATCCCGGAGCCTCATCCGCACCCGGAGGCATCGGAAAGGCCGCCTCAAATTGGCTCCAATCGTTCATCTTTTCCAACACTTCCACCCACGCAAGAATCTCCACCGCCTCAGGCGGTTTTCCTTCTGGTGAGAAGAATCCCGAAGTTACCACCCGCGGAGCAAGCACGCCGCCGCGCTCCGCAAGCCCTTCCCGCAGTCGACGCCCGCTCTGCGCCGTCGGCACCACCAAAAGCATCCCTGAAAGCCGTGCTCTCCGCTCCCATAGCCAATCAATTGTAGCCCTTCCAAAAGGCTCATCCCAACCGAGAAATTCACGCGTCACTGACATCGGAGCCAGTTTCACTAGTTCGCTGGGAAATGACGATTCTTAAAGCACAAACCCCTCAAAATCCTACTCGTTATTATAAGTCTCTCGATTATCCTTAAAATCGAACCAAGAAAACATGTTTGAAATTTACTTTTTCTACTTAGATCCTTCCAACAAGGAATAAGGCTTTTTCTGGGGAAACTAAATGTGCCAGGTCTTCAATTTCATGACCACAGGCCACTCCCGTCGACGGGTTAACGTAGTGATGCAACTCACTCATAGTAAGTAAATAAGAACCAAAACAGCATTAGCTGCCAAGTTTATTTCGCACGAGGAGGAACCCTAAAATACTTCTTCTCCTCGGGTTCAAATCTCGGTCCACCACCAACGGCCCGTCCGGAAGTCCCACCACATAAAGTGAGTCTCCGGTGTAGGGACTGATCACAAACCATTCCCTCCGCCGTCTCCCAAAGATGGTCCCTCCCAACTAAACAATGCCCGGCGATTATCCCCTTCATCCCAGTTATTCTAACACAATCCCCTCATCAGCCAAATCCCCCAACCAAAATTCGCCTCATTCGAATCATTCGCGTTCCCCCTCTCCCTTTTCTCTCTCAACACGTCGTTCAAATCTCATCCTTCGTGTTCAAATCTCAAATCTCGTCCTCAGCTTTCCTTAAGCCTTCCAAATCGCCCAATCCCTGCTTATCACCGCCCTAACGTTATGCCGACCCAGATTGGACTCATCTCCCTTGGCTGTGCCAAGAACCTCATCGACTCGGAAATCATGCTCGGCCATTTGCAGGCCGAAGGCATGACGCTTGTCCCTGACCCCGAGCTCGCCGATGCACTCATCATCAACACCTGCTCGTTCATCGATGTCGCCAAGGATGAATCCGTCGGCACTATCATCGAGGCCGTCAATGCTCGTCAGAAAGACCCCGCTCGCGAGAAACAAAAGATCATCGTCGCCGGCTGCCTCTCCCAACGTTTTCAAAAAGACCTCCCTGGTCTCCTTCCGGAAGTCGACGCCTTTATCGGCCTCGACCAAATCACCGATGTCGCCTCCATTGTGCGAAAGACCCTCACTCGTGACCTAGAAGACGATGGCTCGCTCGACACCGTCACGGAAAAGTCGCGCTACATCCCCGACTACACCACCCCCCGCTTCCGCCTCACGCCGAAACACATGGCTTATATCAAGATCGCCGAGGGCTGCAATCACACCTGCTCTTTCTGCATCATCCCAAAAATCCGCGGACAACACCGCTCCCGCACCGAGGAATCGATCGTCAAGGAAGCGCAAGGTCTCATCGCCCAGGGCGTAAAGGAGATCAACCTCATCTCTCAGGACACGACCTACTTTGGCATGGATCGTTGGCAGGGCCTTGGAAACCGTCCCAATCCCACCTCTGGCGTAAACTCGGAAAAAGGCGAATCCCTCGCCTCCCTCCTTCGCGCGCTCAATGCCATCGAAGGCGACTTCTGGATCCGCCTCCTCTACACCCACCCTGCGCATTGGTCCGACGAACTCATCCAAACAATTGCCGAGTGCCCCAAAGTGGCCCGCTACGTGGACATCCCACTGCAGCACATCTCCGACCACATGCTCAAGGAGATGAACCGCAAGACCGATGGTCAATATATCCGCGATCTCCTCGATCGCATGCGCGCCGGCATTCCCAGCCTTTCGATCCGCACCACCTTCATCACTGGGTTCCCCGGTGAAACCGACGCCGATCACGAGGAACTCTTGGAGTTCATCAAGACCTTCAAATTTGAACGCTGTGGCATCTTCCAATATTCCAAGGAAGAAGGAACGCGCGCCTACAAAAAGGACGATCATATCCACCACGCCACCAAGAAAAAACGCCATCGCGAGCTTTCCACGGCCATCGATGCAGTCGTCCAGGATGTCAACGAACACCAGCTCGACAAGAAGCTCCGCGTCCTCGTCGAAGAAGAAGGAATCGCCCGCTCGATGTGGGACGCACCTGACATCGACGGCCGCATCTTCGTGCCCATCGACTCAGAAGTGGGCGAATTCTACGATGTTACCGTAACCGATCACCGCGGCTACGACCTCATCGCGAAATAATTCGCCCCTCCCCAACGGGGCAAACTAACCTAGCGAAAGGTCAAATACCCTTGAGTTCAAGGCAAAGCGTCACCCCGGAAATTCAGGCAAAGAGGTTACAAAGCTCTATAGGGGCACTCTAATTGCTGCCCCCCTCCAAGCGACAACCTAATCAATCAGGTTATCAAGACGCTGGGCCATCTCGATATCCTCTGTCGTCACCCCACCCTCATCGGTCGTGGTAAAAGTCAGAGTCACCACAGAGTAGCTTACATTGATCTCGGGATGATGCTGCGCCTCTTCGGCGAGATCAGCGACCGTGTTCACGAATTCAATCGCTTCCTCAAAGTTTTCAAACTCCACGCTCCGGACAATCGTGGAATCTTGTACGTCCCAGTCTGGACAATTTTTGAGGGCATCATCGAGTTCGTTTTCGTCAAGTAGATCGGACATAGTCGTTGGAGAAGGCTCAGAAAGTTTGACGATGAGATCTTCATCTTGGCAAGACTCTTTCGACGATGAGAAAAACTTTTCCTTCCGATTCATTTGAATCCTCCCAATCATCGAGTAGATTGTCTTATCTAACCTTCTATTCGTTGTGAAACTGATCCTCTTCTCCCTTCTTTCCGCTGCCGCATTCATTTTCGCCAGTTGCGCTTCGAGCACGCCTCAAACCCGCATTGAGCAAAACCCCGTCATTTTCGAGAAAATCCCTGATTCTCAACGTAGCATGGTGGAATCCGGGCGCATCAAAAATGGCATGAACAAGGACGCTGTCTTTATCGCTTGGGGAAAACCCGACGGAGTGGCCGAGGGCGAATCTGATAAAAAACGCTTCGAACGATGGACCTACACCAGTCTCAGCCCCGTTTATTCCACAAATTTCCATGGCGGTTATGGAGAAGGCGGCTATGGTCGTTACTCTCCATTCCCCTATCGCGGAGGCTATGGCAGGAGAGGATATCGCTACGGATACGGTCAGACCATCGATTACGTCCCCGTTCCCTCCGCCACCGTTGATTTCCAAAATGGCCGCGTGACCAAGTGGCAGCGCGGTCGCCTGTCAAACTAAACCCTTTCCCATGGGAAAGGGAAAAGTTCCTGCCTGAATCGCCTTTCCCCTTCCCCTTTCCGGTCGAGCTTCGTTTACTCCCGCCAGTAATGGCACTAGGCGAAAAGAAGCTCACTCCGATGATGGCCCAATATCAGGCCATGCGAAGATCGCTGCCCGAGGATATTCTTCTCCTCTACCGGCTCGGTGATTTCTACGAAATGTTCTTCGACGATGCCAAGATTGCCGCCGGCATTCTCAACGTCGCCCTCACCAAGCGCCACGACGTCCCGATGTGCGGCGTCCCCCATCACGCGGCGCAAGGCTACATTGCCAAGCTCATCAGAGCGAACAAGCGCGTCGCCATCGCGGAACAAACCAGCGAACCGGTCGCCGGAAAACTCGTCGACCGCGAGATCGCCCAAATTATTTCCGCTGGCACCATTGATGACCTCACCCTCCTCGATGACACCCGCCACAACTATCTCGCCGCGGTCTACCACGGAGGCACCGCCAAAAAACCGTGCTACGGCCTCGCCTGCGCCGATCACACCACGGGCGCTTTCACCATCGCGGAATTCCCCAACCTCCAGCTTCTCGAAGACGAACTCACCCGGCTCTCTCCCTCCGAACTCCTCATTTCCGATGAACAGGTTCAGGAACTGAGCGGATTAGAGAACTGCCAACCCTACGACGGTTACGCCTTCATTCAGGAGCAGGCGCTCCACACTTTAAAAGATCATTTTAAAGTGCAGTCCCTCGACGGCTTTGGCTGCTCCGATATGCCCGGCGCAATCGCTGCTGCTGGAGGAGTCCTCCACTACCTCACCTATCAGCTGCGGCGCAATTGCGCCCACCTCCGTACTCTCTCGGTCCGAAATGCCTCCGACCATGTGCTCATCGACACCGCCTCGCAGGCCAATCTCGACCTCGTCGAATCCCGTTCCGGAAAACAGCACACCCTCGTTGGCGTCCTCGATCGCACTTCCACTCCAATGGGAGCCCGCAAGCTCCGCGACTGGATCCTCCATCCCCTCCGTGACCTCGCCACCCTCACCGGCCGACTCAACCTTGTCGATTCCCTCCTCGCCGAGCCCTATCTGCTGACCAAGCTCCGCGACACCCTCAAGAACATCCGCGATATCGAGCGCACCACCGGCCGACTTTCCCAGGGCTCAGGAAATGGCCGTGACCTTAAGTCCCTCCAGATCTCTCTCGAACACATCCCCAACCTCAAAGCCGACCTCTCAGCCGTAGCCGCGACCTCCGGTCGAGTAGCCACCCCCAACCTCCGATCCCAGCTCCTCTCCTCCATTCAAGAATTCCCCGAACTCGTCCAATTTCTCCAGAATGCTCTCGTTGAGGAACCACCCGCCCTACTCAAGGACGGCGGACTCATCCGCGATGGACACAGCGAGGCCCTCGATGAACTCCGTTCCGCCTCCCGCGATGGAAAACAGTGGATCGCGGAACTCCAGCAATCCGAGCGCAAGCGCACTGGAATCGACACTCTTAAAATCAAATTCAACAACGTCTTCGGCTACTTCATCGAGATCACCAAATCAAAGGCCGCCCAAGCCCCCGATGACTACCAGCGCAAGCAGACCATGGCCAACGCCGAGCGCTTCATCACACCCGGCCTGAAGGAAGTGGAAGGAAAAGTCCTCGGAGCCGATGACCGAGCCAAGGCCCTCGAATACGACGAGTTCATCAAACTCCGCTCCCACGTCACCGACCACCTCGTCCCCCTTCAAACGACCGCCGACGCCCTCGCTACGCTCGACGTCCTCATCAGCTTCGCGGAAACAGCACAGCTTTACCAGCACACCCGCCCCGTCTTGGATGAGTCCTGTCATCTCCAAATTATCAACGGCCGCCATCCCGTTCTGGAGCAAACTCTCGTCAATGAAAAGTTCGTCCCAAACGACACCCTCATCGACCCCGCAGACTCCCGTCTCCAAATCCTCACCGGCCCCAACATGGCCGGTAAATCGACCTACATTCGCCAGATCGCCCTCGTCACCCTCATGGCCCAGATCGGCGCCTACGTCCCTGCTGAGCACGCCCACATCGGCCTCACCGACCGCATTTTCTGCCGCGTCGGAGCCTCCGATGATCTCGCTAAAGGCCAATCCACCTTCATGGTCGAGATGAATGAGACCGCCCTCATCGTAAATAACGCAACCGAAAAGAGCCTCGTCATCCTCGATGAAATCGGCCGCGGCACCGCTACCTTCGATGGCCTCTCAATCGCCTGGTCCGTCGCCGAGCACCTTCACGATGAGGTCCGATGCCGCACCCTCTTTGCCACTCACTACCACGAACTCTGCGCGCTCTCCGACTCCAAGGACGCCGTAGCCAACTTCAACGTCGCCGTGCGAGAGTGGAACGAAGACATCATCTTCCTCCGCAAGATCCTCCCCGGCCCAGCCGATAAATCCTACGGCATCCAGGTCGCAAGACTCGCCGGCCTCCCAAAACCCATCCTCGACCGCGCCAAGGAAATCCTCAGCCACCTCGAGATGACCTCCTCAGAGCCCACCAGCGAGAAAAAAGGCACCCCAAAGGCCAAGAAAACCCTCCCTGAAGCCGACTCTCCCCAGATGGATCTCTTCGCTTAGATGAAGCTCGAAGAGCGAAGGAGGAAGTCTCCTCTCCCGGCGACCTAACATAGAGCGACCCTTCAGGCCTCAGAAGACAAGCCCTGCCTTGTGTCTAAAACACAGGCACCGCCCAGCTTTTGATTCTCTCAAAATTGGTATACCTTCACTCCCTTAAAGGAATCCGGCACCTCTCCCCCGATCGCCACCACAGTCGCAAGTCCATCCGCTAACCAGGCCTCGGGCGCTTCCACCGCCACCACTTTCTTCGGCGGCGGACTCTCACCTGTGCGCGGATCGATCAAATGATTCGCCACTGACGTCGCACTCAACCGTTCCCCACTCCCGCTCGACACCGCCAGAGCATTACTTACTGAAATCGTTTTCCCTACCACTTCGACGTCCCACGCTTTCTCTCCCACCACGCGATATTCTCCAAAGTTCACCAAGGCAGAATTCACCTTTCCCTCAAGATATCTCGCCACCAAATCCGTCGCATATCCTTGCGCAATTGCGTTCAGGCTGATGCTCATTCCTTCGATTTGAAACGCCGTGGTCAACTGGCTCACCTCCACTTTGGAGAAATCAACCAACACCCTTTTTCTCGCAGCCTCTTCCGGAGAAGGAGTCCTCCCCTTGGCATATTCCTTCTTGAGCCACTCGTAGTAGGAATAAATCGATGGATCGAAGACCCCACCTGTTTCCTCGTAAAGTTGTTTCGCCAGCAGGATGATCTCCTTGAGCAATATCGCCTGGAAAATTTCGCCATCGCGATTCAGCTGACTGATACTCGAATTTTCATCCCACAGCGAAGTCGCCCGCTCCACCTTCCGGGCCTTCTCCAATCCCTCCTGTCCCAGTTTTTGCGCCTCATCATCATCGATCCCCCTGAACCGAATCGACACCGGGATCCCAAACATCACTCCCCTCCAAATCGGTTCGTTCTCTTTCTTCCGACAGCTTGCCAGCCCTCCGAGCATCCAAAGCGCATGTCGGCGTTTCATAACTTACGTTTTGGAAAAAGACGAAGTCCCAGAATGGTCAACACGATAACACTGATCGCAGCAAGATCGGTGAGAAACGTCCCGGGAAATCCGAAAATTTTCCCTGAATGCGCATCCAAAATCACTCGCGATAGCGGCATCGCATTGCGAGTTCTAATCGCCGATTCCAGTTCGTCTTTCGCCTCATCACCCAGAAGCGGAAGCGAAGTGGTCGACAATGAAATCTCGCATTCTTCAAAACTCAAAAAATCATTCGCAAAACGATAAGTGCCACCAGAAGATCGAATTACGAGTTGTTCTCCTTTAACGCCAACCCCTTCCACCGGAAGAGGCGGAAGCGAGAGTTCATCGAGATCAAGCTCCATCTCACCGGAACCATTCACAATTCCAACTCGCTCATCCGTCGCGATAACCAGCCGATTCTTCACCGCCACCGCACCGACCAGATTTCCATTCAGTTGCAGATCCTCGTGATCGAGAAAGAGTAACACTCCCCACTGACTCACTTTCCGGTCTCCAACCTGAACCCCTCTCGGCTCTCCCTCGGGAACTTGATTGTATCTCTTCAAGACCCACCCCGTTGAAACCTCGGCCTCATTGAGCCCAAAAAATTCCGCATGATTCAAAAGGAGACCACTAATCGACAACCACAAGAGAGGAAGCGCCGCGACAAGTCCCAGCCAGCGATGCCAGTTACGGGTATTGCGGCGGCGGTGTTTCGGGGTGGGCTCACTCATTTAATGGAGTCGAGATACAAAGCAAGACGAGCGAGTTTGGTCAAGGCGCGCACTGAAAGAGTTGCACCCGCAATATTTTTAGCGGCTCGACTCAATTGATTTCCACCCTTGAGCTGCGCTCCTTCAAACTGTTTCGTGAAAGCGGGCCTCGCCACCTCCCAGCCGTGAGTCTCTCGATAAACGAGGACCTTCACCGTCGAAATCTTTCCTCCGGACACCACATACCCTGTCGTAATGTATTCCGTTTTGCCGATTTCCTCCAAAATGAAGGCGGTCTTTTTCCCCACCGACCAATGCCGGATCGAAGTCGTTTTATAACGCTTCCCCAGAATCGCGCGCACCGCTTTTTGCTGCGTCGCATCAAGGACGATCGCCTTGTTAGCAGGAATTTCCCCCAAACTTCCGCGGATAAAATCGGATGGCTTTTGGTAAACTCGATCAGCCGAGAAAGCGCTCCCCCCGGAAAGGAGAAGCGCTATCACGAAAAAGAGCGACCGCAGCTTAGAAGCTGTAGCCGACACCAAAATTGAAGGTATTATTATCGGATTTCCCATCTTGCTTGAGAACATTGTAATCAGCCTTGAGGACAACATTGTCAATCGGCCAGTAGTTCACACCTACAGTGTATTCGTCAACTTCCTTACGAGTTCCCGAAGCATATTCGTAGCTACTATAACGTCCGAAGATTCCAACGCTCCCGCCATTCTCGAAACTCCAACGATAGGAAGGTTCCACGAAATAACCCCACTGCTTGTCAGCATCTGCGGCCTCGAAGGAAGCCCCATCGATATCCCATTGGGAAACAAGAGCACGAAGACCAAATCCTCCAGAGTTATATTGTGCCGCAGCACCTAACAAGAGAGCCGAATTATCCTCCGCACTACCACTTGCAATATCGCTCTGAAAGTTTGCGAAACCACTCACACTCAGCCCATTTCCACCAGCGTAGCGAACCCGGGCAGAAGCCGCCCAATTCGTCGCATCCGCCTCCGCCACCTTTTGACGGCCCGAGCGAATACTGAATGCTTTTGAACCTGCGGTCGGCACATTGAGCCCGGAGTGAACGCCAAAATCAAATCCGAGCCCACTATCAAAGTTCTTACTTACCGCAGCACCTCCCTCCCACCAAGTCGTGGGAATAATGTTCTTCTCCACATTATTTCGCTCAACTCCATAAAAGGTATTGGGCTCGTGAGTCTCGTTGAGAAGCCCAAGCGGAAGGAGATAGACACCCGCCTTCGCACTTAACCCTTGGTCGAGATCGAACTCAATGTAGGCCTGCTCCAACTCGACTTCGCCGGGCTTCCCGTCTCCGGAAAGAGAATGCTCGAGTTCGAACTCGGAGAATAACTTGATTCGATCGTTGAAGCGGTGATTCACGAAGAGCACCCAGCGATGAAAATCGATCTGATCCTTATCACCCGTGTTTAGGTGAAGCTCACCGTATCCTCCGATCGCCGTTTTTTCATACCAACGACTTCCCCCTGGATTTCCCAGGAAGGCGTTGTCGATGCTACTTCCCCCGGAAGGAGCAGCAAGTTCTTCCAATGTGACACCGGAGGCCGACGAGGCAGCCAATCCGATGACAGAAGCTAACAGTGTATGTTTAAGTCTCATGTCGCGCCCCTTCTATTGCGATTGCGTCTCAATAGCAATAATTTTCTGCCCGTTTTTTATTTTTTTAATATCCACTCAGATGTCGGTCTGTAAGTGCCCTTTAATAAAAGGGGAGACGCTGAATAAAGTGCCTATTCGCCCAAGATCCTTTTCTGATTAATTTCGCGGTCGCACCAAGGCTCCGATTCGGATCGAAAGCGGTTTGTGCTGATCATTTCCATCGATCATTTCGAGATCTTGGCAGAATTTTTGGGCTCTTTGGTCTTCTTTCCCTTCATTTTAGAAAAGCTTGCGAGCTGCAACCACGAGGTTGCCCAAATAAATCCAAAATCAACAGACTGGGATCACAATCCCCTCTTGGAAGACACGGTCGTGGATCCCTCATTACGAGGAATGATCTTTGTCGATACCTCTTTCTGGATCGCCTTCCGGAATGAGCGCTACGCGCACCATGGCCAGGCAAAAATCCTGATGCAGGACTTCTTTCGCTGACGGAAAACTCTCGACATCATCGATCACATTTTCACCGAGACCCGGGCCGACTTTGTCACATCAGTTCCAAAACGTGAACAGACCATGCAAGACCTTCTCGAAAATCCCATCGTGTGCCATCTCTCCCCTACCCCAGAGGAGAGAAACCTCCGTCTTTTCTGGCTCCGGGATTTCCAGGACAAGTAATGCTCCTATGTCGATGCCCTCTCCTTTACCATGACCGAGTCGCGCAAGATCCCTGCCGCAGCCTCCTTCGACGACCACTTTCGTCAGCCCGGCATCTTCACTAATAAGATTCGCCCACTTCTGCCTTCCACTCCTCTCCTGATCTGTCCAAGTTTTCTGCAGACAATGAATTACCAACTCAAGGATCTCTTTCTTAAAGGTGGCGGCTTCATGTGGCCAATCCTCATCCTCTCGATCATTTCCGTGATCGTGATTCTCGAACGAGTCGTCTTCTACATCATCAACCGCTACCGAGTCGGTGCTGCGATCGCACAACTTCGCAACCAAACGGCAGCTAGCCACTCCTACAACCCGCTTCTCAAGGTCGCAGCAGCCTTTATGGAGGACGTTCCTCAAGGCGAAGAGCACTGCCTTAATGTCAGCGAACGTGAAGCCTCCCGACTCATCGCCTCCCACGAGCGCGGCCTTCGCATCCTCGCCCTCATCGCCGCAATCTCTCCTCTCATTGGTCTCCTCGGCACCGTTTGGGGTATGGTCATCGCCTTCTCAGAAATTGCCGCCCTTGGAGACAAGGTTTCCCCCGCCGATTTCGCCGATGGAATCTGGACCGGCCTCCTTACCACCGTCGCCGGTCTCCTCGTCGCCATTCCCGCCATGTCCATGGCCAAGATTTTCGAAGCCCGCGTCGACCGGCTCGTCCATGATCTCAACGTGGTCACCTCACACCTGCGTGAGTGGTATTTCACGCGCACCACCGAGAGCTAAAAATGGCTATCACCCGCACGCGCCGCATTGATGCCGGGATCGACATGACCCCGCTCATCGACGTGGTCTTTCAGCTCCTCATCTTCCTCATGGTGAGTAGCCAATTCATCAAGCCCGACCAGCGCGTCGAACTCCCCGTCGGGCCCATCGCAAGCTCACCCGTTGATCAAGATTTTGAAACCCTCATCATCTCGATCAGCAGCGAAAATATCGTCTCCCTAGAAGGCGAAGAAATCGCACTGGAGGAGCTCACCGGAAAACTCCGCGACGTCGTCAGCCACACCGAGATCACCTCGCTTGAAATTCGAGGCGACCGCGCATCCCACCTTGGCACCTTCATCCAAATCATGGAAACCGCGCGCGAATGCGGCATCATCGACCTCGCTTATCATAAAAAAGATGTCCCCCCGGAGTAGTCAACCCCTCACCTGGATCTGTGTGGCCCTCCTCACCTTGGGTCTGCATGCCGCTGCCCTCCTCTGGATCACGTTTCCAAAACATCCCGAGCCCAAGGAACTCGTGCCCCCCACCCGGCTTGACCTCTCCATCCTCCAGCCCTCACCTGCCACTCCGAAAACGGTCTCCATCCCCGAACCAGCTCCGGAGCAATTACCGGATCGAGAACCCGAGCAAATTCCTCCGCCTCCTCCAAAGATCGATCCGCCTGTAAAACCGGAGCCACCCAAACCCGATCCCACTATCCTCAAACGAGAACAGGAAAAAGCCGTTCGCGACCGCGAAATCGCCAAGAAACGCATGACCGAAAAGCGAATCCGCGAAAAAGCCGCACAAGCCGTTAAGGTCAAACGCGACGCCCAAGCCACTGCCGCTCGCAAGCGCGCTGCCGAAGCCCAACACATTGCCACCAAACCCACCGTCATCATCCGTCGCAAGCCCACCTACCCACGTTCCGCACAACGCGCCGGCTTCCAGGGAACGACGACTCTCACCATCACCATCGGCACCACGGGCCGTGTCACCTCAGTCCACATCACCAAATCAAGCGGCCACGCCGCCCTCGACAACGCAGCCGTCTCCGCCGCCCGAACCTGGAAGTTCAAACCCGCAAAAAATGGCCTCGGCCAAGCCGTCCCCTATTCAATGAGCGCACCCGTCCCCTTCAAGCTGCAATGAGTGCGCCGAGTCTCTCAAGCCAAAAACTGACCCGGCTCAAGAACATTAGAAATATCGGAGCAGTCGCCCTCGTCTTAAGCCTCGCCTTCTCTTGGCTCACCGTTTGGATCGCTCAGAGAACAATCGAAAAACTCGAAGCAAACCCAGTAATCGCCAAGGAAGACATCCTCTCTGAAATCCCAAGCTTACTTACAATCGTCTTCGCCCTTGGACTGATCGTCCTCATCTCCGGCATCACTACCTTGTTCTCGATCGTCCTCGTAATGATTAAATCTAAGGTTCCCCAAAAATAGAATTCTCCAACCACTCCTCACCATTCACAATTCACAAACCATGAGTAAGCTCAAAGTTCACAATGCAATGTGGCCCGGCCTCGTCGGGAAAGAAGAAGGCACCGACCACCCGCCGATATCCCTCGAGCGCATGCTCGAACTCACCGCCAACTCCGAAGTCAACGGACAGAAATACGACGGCGTCGATTACTTCCTCTTCCACCCCCACACCGACCCCGACGCCTCCGAGGACGACTTAAAAAAGATCGCCGACCTCATCGCCTCAAAAAACCTCAAAGTCGGAACCCTCGTCGCCCCCGTCTGGCCAGGGACCGTCGGAGGCCCCGCCTTCGGTTCAAAAGACGACCGCAATGACTTCGTCCTCGCCGTCGAAAAAGCCTGTCGCATCGCCAATATTTTCAAAGCCCACGGCGTCCGTGACTACGGCGCGATCCGCATCGACACCGCTGGATCCGTCGAAGACTGGGCCAAGAACCCCGCCGCCAACACTGCCCTTGCGGCCGACACCATCAAGCGCGCCGCCGCCATCGCAGCCGACAACGGAGAGCGCCTCGCCATCGAAGGCGAAATCTGCTGGGGAGCCATCCATTCATGGAAGGACACCCTCGACCTCCTCGAAGCCATCGGCCTCCCCGAAACCGTCGGCTTTCAAGCCGATCTTGCCCACACTTACCTCTATCTCCTCGGTTACAATGCCCCCGAGCATGCCCTCATCAAAGAAGATCATACCGACGAAGAATTCTGGCCCGCCTACCGCTCCATGGTCGGCAAGCTCCGCCCTTGGACCATCGACTTCCACGTCGCCCAAAACGACGGCTCCGTCCACGGTACAAGCGCTCACGACAAAACCGGTCGCCACTGCCCTGCCGACGACCCGAACGGAAAACTCGACATCGTAAAGTGCTCCTCCGAATGGCTCAAAGACCACGCCGACCGCAAGATCGAACACATCTGCTGGGACGGCTGCATGTTCTCAAACGAATTGCTGGAAGAACGACAAACCTGGAACACTATCCTCGATACGATGTTGCAGGTCCGCTGCGCCCAATAAGGAGAGCAGCTATAATATCCTTCGGGTGCATCTCGCTAATCTTCACCCGAATTATCCAATACGGCGTTCGAATCCTGACAAATAAGCATAATCTCCTTCCTGTCCATGCTGCTCTGCCGAATGCCGGGAGGAGTGTCGTCTATTACCGGTCCAACGATCATAGAATCATCCCTTCTGCCCCGGAAACACCTGGTTCTATGAACGCCCGAAAGCCTATACCTCATTGCCATCACGGGCCGGAAAACGACGACTCCTTTAGTCTTCCAATCGTAATATCCACACAATGAATGAAACTTTAAAAAACAATACCTCTGTAAAACTGGGCTTCGTGCCCGCACACCTTAAGTTAGCGAATACCCACATACCAAACGAGAAAGGTGAACTTCCTCGTGACGACAGGGGAAAGTTGCTCTTACTAAAAGGTATTATTGACACCTGTGCATCCAGTCCTGTTCACATAGATGCTATTCAAATCATGTATTTCCCCGGGATATGTGATCATGATTCACAAGAACTTATCAATGGAGTTCTCGAGATTGGAATAGAGCCGCAGCTCATCCTCATGGTTGGAGGGCTTGACCCGATGAACTCGGCAGACGAAGACGCAGCCACAGAACTCCTCCTCAACGGTGTCGAAGTTGCAAAAAAACATGGAATTAAACATATTGGTTCCACTTCTGTTGAAGCATGGATGGCCAGCCCACCACCTGCTGATGAGGCAGATTTCGAACGAAAAAAGCAGCAGATCATTAAACTTCATTACCGGGTTTTCACGAAAGCAAAGATGGCCGAATCCTCAATCGAAAGCTGGCATCTCGAGTTTCTTCGTCCTGGTGAGATGAATACATTTACAAGCATCCCTTCTATTCAAAGTGTTGTGGCAGAGCTAAACAAAAAAGTAGATCAGGCTTTTTTTAAGGTCTTAGTAGATGCAGCCCATTGTGGAGATGGTGATCTCACTCGTGAAGAAAATGCCAAATTAATTCATCAGTTAGCCGATGATGGACAATTCGAAATATTTCACGCCTCAGCCCCAACCACAAGAGGCTGTGTGAGCTCAGACGATAATTGGATTAGCTCTTTGCTTTCGGCTGCCGCCACTTCCGGCGCTCTAAAATATGTCATCGTCGAAGTATTCCACCATGCTGACCCTGCTCTGCAAGCACTCAGAGAGTATGATTCAAACCATGGCATCGACACTGCGTGTGGTAGGTCATACCAGGATATCGTCCATCATAACCTAACCGATATTACCCTGAGGTTAAATAACCTAAAAAACAGAGGGCTCATCGACTCAGGGCCTTTGAATTGAGGAGGGCAATCTGGCCTGCCATGCAGGATGAGTTTGACCGCCTCTCTTTAGTTGCGATAATAGTTGATCAACGATCTACAGTTGCGTTGTCCGTAGCAGAGGATGATTACCAGCAGGGCGTTGCATGTGAGAGCCAGGTTTTGGAATGGCTGCCTGGACCCTCACAAAAGATAATCCTAATTTCCCAACATGTTAGCCAGCACCTCAGTCCTCCATTCAATCGATTGGATCGTCCTCGTCCTTTACTTTGGCGGCACCATGGCGATGGGCTTTTATTTCTACCGCCGCACCCGCTCGGTCGAAGAATACACCGCTGGCAATTGAAACGCCTTCTTCGAGCGCCAAAAGTCTCCCAAAAAAATACCATCCCTTTTTGATTGATGAAGATAGCCGCTGCTACGACAAAAAATAAGGAAAGAAGTTACGGTGCCCTCGCCGCTTAGCTTCGCAAGCCGCTCATCCAAGAAAAGAAAGCACCCGCGATTTGCAATCGTGATCGCGAGTCCCTCATCCAAGCCCCCAACCAAGCTTCACTCTTCATCGCTCAACCTTCACACCTCATGAAACCCGCCTCTCTCGGCCTTGACTTCGGCACCGAATCCGTCCGTGCCATCATTATCTCCCTCGAAGGCCAGCAACTCGCCCTCGCCGAAGAAAAATACGCACACGGCCAAATCCTCGACAAGCTCCCCGGTTCAAAGTCACCTCTCCCCCCCAAGTCAGCCCACCAACACCCCGGCGACTGGCTGAAATCAGCCGCCAAAGCCACTCGCGCAGCTCTCTTGGAATCCAATGCCACCATCATCGGTATCGGTGTCGATTTCACCAGCTGCACCATGCTCCCCGTCCTTCAAGATGGCACCCCCCTCTGTCTCCAGAAAAAATTCAAGTCCACTCCCCAAGCCTGGCCCAAGCTCTGGAAACATCACGGCGCCATCGCTCAAGCAGCCCGCATGACTGCCATCGCGAAAGAGCGCAACGAACCCTTCCTCTCCCGCTACGGCGGCCTCATCGGTGAAGAATGGCTCTTCCCAAAAATCCTCGAAACCCTCGAAACCGCATCCGATGTCGCCGCCGCCGCCGAAGTCTGGCTCGAAGCCGGCGACTGGTTCGTCTGGCAGCTCACCGGCAACCTCGTCCGTTCCACCTGCCAGGCCGGATATAAAGGCCTCTGGTCAACAGAAGATGGCTTCCCCTCTCACGACTACCTTGACGCCGTTCACCCCGATCTCCCCGATCTCGTTGCCCAAAAACTTTCAGGCGAATTCATCGCTCCAGGAACCCTCGCTGGCACTCTAACCAGTGATATGGCTACCCGCTTTGGCCTCCCTAAAAACACCCCGGTTAGCGCCGCCATAATCGACGCCCACGCCGGAGTCCCCGGCTCCGGTGCTTCCGAACCCGACACTCTCGTCATGGTCATGGGCACCAGCTCCTGCCATATGCTCAACAGTAGCCAAAACCGTAACATTCCTGGCATCGCAGGCATCGTAAAAGATGGCATTCTCCCCAGCTTCTACGGCTACGAAACCGGCCAAGCTGCGGTTGGCGATGCCTTCAACTGGCTCCGCCGCCTCACCGGACAGAAAGACTTCTCCGCCCTCTGTAAAGATGCCTCCGACCTCCCACCCGGAGCCCATGGCGTCCGCTGCCTCGACTGGTTCAACGGATGCCGCACTCCTCACATGAATGCCGCCCTCACCGGAGCCTTCACCGGACTCACTCTCCACCATGGCCCACCCCATCTCCACCGAGCCCTCACGGAAGCTTCAGCCTGCGGCGTCCGCTGGATCGTCGAACTCCTCCGCGAAAAAGGCGTTCCGGTCACCCGCTTCATCGCCACCGGCGGCCTCCCCCATCACGACCCCGACCTCGTCCAAATCTACGCCGACGTCCTCAAAGAAACCATCCAAGTCCCCAACACCACCCAAGGCCCCGCCGTCGGCGCCGCCATCCTCGGAGCCCTCGCCGCCAACGCCTTTCCCACCACCCGCGAAGCCATCGAAAAAATGACCTCCCAAGCCACCCTCACCACCTACAATCCCATAAATCCAGAAGCCTACCACTCCATCTACCAAGACTACCGCCAGCTTGCCAAAACCAACTCCTAAGTCCTACCGCATCAACAACTTCCGTCAAAAGAAATGAACGACTCCACTCCCATCCAACTCATCTCCAGCGGAGACCTCCGCCTCGTCACTAACCTCACCTGCTGGCCCGTCCAACATGACATGGAAACCAAGCTCACCGCCGCCATCGCAGCCGAAGGCTTCGCCATCGAGCGCGCCCACCCCGTCACCAACGAAGGACACGGCTTCATAAAAAGCCAGAAGCACGGCATGGAGGTCTTCAAAAAAATCGACCCCAACGCCCCCCTCATCGTGGCCGAAGCGGTTTGGCAATTCTCCCACCACGTCCTCGCCGGCCTCACCACCCATCGCGGCCCCATCCTCACCGTCGCCAACTGGTCCGGCCAGTGGCCCGGACTCGTCGGCATGCTCAATATCAACGGTTCCCTCACCAAAGCAGGCGTCACCTACTCAACCCTCTGGTCCAAAAATTTCGACGACCTCTTTTTCAAAACCAAACTCCGCCAGTGGCTCACCGAAGCCACCATCACGCACGACCTTTCCCACACCCGCCCCTTCGCACAAAACGACGCAACTCAATCAGCCCGCGATATCGGTCAAAAACTCGCTCAATCCCTCAAAACTGACAAAGCCATCATGGGCGTCTTCGACGAAGGTTGCATGGGCATGTTCAACGCCATCATTCCCGATCACGCCCTCCACGCCTGCGGTGTTTTCAAAGAACGCCTCAGCCAATCCGCCCTCTTCCACGAAACCAACCAAGTCCCCGACCCCGAAGCGCAAGCCGTCCGCGACTGGCTCGAGCGCGAAGGCATGACCTTTCACACCGGAAGCGATCCCGAGTCCCAACTCACCGACGGACAAATCCACCTTCAGTGCAAAATGTATATCGCCGCCATGCGCCTCGCCGATGACTTCGGCTGCGACACCATCGGCATCCAATACCAACAAGGCCTCAACGATCTCCTCCCCGCCAGCGACCTCGCCGAAGGCATGCTCAACAACTCTCACCGCCCACCCGTCACCTCCCGCGATGGCTCCCGCATCCTCCACCAAGGCCAACCGCTCCCCCACTTCAACGAAGTCGACGAATGCGCCGGCCTTGACGCCCTCCTCACTCACCGCGTCCACAACGCACTCGGTCAACCGCCCGAAAACACCCTCCACGACATCCGCTGGGGAGAAGAATACAACGACCAATTCGTCTGGGTCTTCCTTATCAGCGGAGCCGCCCCTCCCGCCCACTTCGCAGGCGGCTGGAAAGGGGCCCACGGCTACCGCCAACCCTACGTCTACTTTCCCAACGGCGGCTCCTCCGTCCACGGAATTTCCAAGCCCGGCGAAATCATCTGGTCCCGCATCTACGTCCAAGACGAACAACTCCACATGGACATCGGACGCGGCGCCGCCCTCGAACTCCCCGAAGAAGAAACCCGCCGCCGCCTTGAAGCCACCACCAAAGAATGGCCCATCATGCACGCTGTCACCTACGGCGTCACCCGCGACCAACTCATGGCCAAGCACCAAGCCAACCACATCCAAATCGCCTACGCCCAAGACGCTCAGTCCGCCGATGAATGCTTCTGGTCCAAAGCCTCCCTCGCCCACACTCTCGGCATCAAAGTCAACCTCTGCGGCTCCCTTTCCCCTCCTCCACAGTAAAGAAATACCACAAACCCACCAAATTCTCAAAATTTCCCCAGTCCTCTCCCGGTCACACAGATAAACAAAACATCTGTCAGCATTGGCATCATTGGCTCCCCACTCTCCCAATAATTGGATAGTTCAGCCTTGCCCCCTCCGCCCCCTATTCTAACCTGTCACACAGATGAGTAAAACACCTGTCCGCATCGGCGTCGTTGGCTACGGCTTCATGGGTCGTACCCACTCGAATGCCTACTCCCAACTTGAGCACTTTTTTGAAACCGATCACGTCCCCGTCAAGCAGGTCATCTGCGGGCGATCCGAGGATAACGTCAAAGCCTTCGCCCAACAGTGGGGCTACGCCGATACCGAGACCGACTGGCGCGAACTCGTGAAGCGCGATGACATCGATGCGATCGATATCTGCACCCCAAATAACTCGCACTTCGACATCGCAATGGCCGCCATTCAAAACGGCAAGATGGTTCTCTGCGAAAAACCCCTCGCCCTCAACGGAGAACAAGGCCTCAAAATGGTCGAAGCGATGGAAGCCTCCGGACTCCCCAACCTCGTTTGGTATAACTACCGCTTCCTCCCCGCCGTTACCCTCGCCAAACAAATCGTCGCTCGTGGCGACCTCGGACGCATCTACCACTACCGCGCCAACTTCCTACAGGACTGGACCATGTCCGAAGACCTCCCCCAAGGCGGAGCCGCCCTCTGGCGACTCGATACCGCCACTGCTGGCTCCGGCGTCACCGGCGACCTCCTCGCACACAACATCGACTGCGCCCGCTGGATCAACGGCGACATCACCTCCGTCTCCGCCATGACCGAGACCTTCATCAAGGAACGCGTCCACCAGGATACCGGCGAAGTCCAACCCGTCACGATCGATGATGCCTGCGCCTTCCTCGCCCGTTTTGAAAATGGCTCCACCGCCATCTTCGAATCCACTCGCTACGCCCGCGGACACAAGGCCCTAAAAACTTTCGAGATCAACGGCCACGACAAATCCCTCTCCTGGGACCTTCACGACCTCAACCGCCTCGCCTACTTCGATCACGACGTCCCCGGTGAAACGCGCGGTTGGTCCAGTATCCACGTCTCAGATAGCGACCACCCCTACACCGGCAATTGGTGGGTCCCCGGACTCTGCCTCGGCTACGAGCACTCCTTCGTCCACGGAGCCGTCGAGTTTATGAAGAGTCTCGATGACCCCAGTGCCGAAAAATCCTACCCCGATTTCCGCAATGCCCTCGGCACCCAGTATGTCTGCGACGCCGTTCTCGAATCGGCAAAGTCAGGCCAATGGGTTGAGGTTAAAAAGGCGTAAAGTCCTCCCTTCAGGCAGCCTGAGATAATGAAGCGCAGGCGCTAAATCGACTTCACCCCATAAAAAAGGCACCGTCTCTCGCGAGGCGGTGCCTTTTTTATGGGGTGCTGATTTTTTAGAAAAAAAGCAGATTTTTGGCAGCTTCCCAGTCACTCTTTTGATCTCCATAGACACCTCGATTCTGGCGGTTCATATAAATTTTAAAGGCCTTGCGCTCGATCTCCTACCGAGAGACTTGCGCCTTCACCGGGATAGATACCGTTGCTTTCTCCGCTACTTTCTTCGCCGATTTTTTCGCGACCTTTTTAGCAGCTTTCTTCATGCTTTTTTTGACATCCGATTTTTTAACAGTTGTCTTTTTCGTGGCGGTTTTCTTTTTCGCAAGCATGGGCATTTTTCTTTACAGCTTGAGTGCCAAAATCAATGACACTCGCGGTGCCATGCTCCTACTAGCTGATTTGGTCGAGACTAAACTTAAACAAGTTCTCCCACTCCATTCAGCGAGCCAAACCTCGAATCCTGAGCCATTCCATCGCCCGGTCAGACCAGCTTCCGATCGCCGAACCTTCACGATCCCGCGCCCCATAGCCGTGACCACCATTTTGGTAGATATGCAACTCAGCCGAGACCTTCGCTTTCTTCAAAGCGGCATAAATCCCAACCGCCCCCAGAGAGGTGGAGGCATCATCGCTCGTATGTACGATAAAAGTAGGAGGAGCGGTCTTGGAAATCTGAATTTCTGGTTTGAGACCATCGATCGCCGGCACGTAAGTGCGCCAAGGATAAATGAGCATCGCAAAATCAGGACGACTGCTCTGTCGGTCAACGCCATCAACATTGGCATAGGCCACCGGATGGTCTCCCAGATGAATTGCGCCCACCTGTCCACCTGCGGAAAATGCCATGATGCCAATTTTTAAAGAATCGATTCCCCACTTATCACCGTGAGCCCGCACATACCGCACCGCCCGCTGGGAATCCTGCAAGGGCCGTTTCCAAGCGTCGGCAACTTTGGGGCCGTTGGCCGTCGTGCGATAGTTCAGCACAAAGACCGAGATCCCACTCTCGTTAAGAAACTTTGCCGTTTCCGACCCTTCCAAGTCTGGCACGACATACGAAAACCCTCCTCCCGGAAGAACAATCACAGCAGTGCCATTTCCGCTTCCTTTGGGCGGGAGAAAGGCGGTTAAAGTGGGCTGCGTCACTTTCTGCACCCGCGTGATGCTCGGATCCTTCGGATTGGCCGGCAGCGCTTCACCCCGATTCTTCGTCGTTTCTCCCGGCGCCAGAACCGGCCAGATCGAAATCACCTCCTGAGCAGATAGAATTCCAAGAGAGGCAAGAAGGATCAAAGTGGGCTTCATTTTCCAAAAATAGCCCTTCCAAGGCCCTATCCGAACCAAAAATCTCACCAAAGGCTGATTTCCGACATTTCACCATTGAAAATCACGCGCATCCCACAAAGCTTCGCGCCTCATGAACGTCTCTCTGAATTGGCTCAAAGAACGCCTCGATTTCCGCTCCCGCACTCTTGAAGAAGTCTGCGATCTTCTAACTTTTGCCGGGATCGAAATCGAAGGACTCCATCCCGCAGGCGTCCAGAGTGATCTCATCGTCGTAGCCGAAATCAAAGAAGTAATTCAGCACCCCGACGCCGACAAACTCAAAGTGACCCAAGTCGACGCTGGCGAAGGCTCCCTTCGTCAAATCGTCTGTGGCGCGACGAACTACCAGATCGGCGACAAAGTCCCCTGCTGTCTCCCGGGCGCCGACCTCGGCGGATTCGTCATCGGAGAAACCAAAATGCGCGGCGTCGCATCGAAGGGCATGCTCGCCGCTGGATCTGAGATTGGCTTGCAAGACGAAGTCGATGGCCTCCTCATTCTCAAAACCGACGCCGCCCCGGGCACCTTGGTAAAAACCCTCTTCGAATCCGACACCCTCATCGAAGTCGAGATCACCCCCAACCGTCCAGACCTCCTCTCCCACTCCGGTCTCGCCCGTGAACTCGCGGCCTTGCTCGAAACCGAGATGTCTCCGGTTAAGAAAAATCACCCCACCGAACTTAAAGAAGACGCCTCCGCGGTCACCGCCGGAAGCGACACTTGCCCCTTCTACTCCCTCCTTTCCATCACCGGAGTCAAGGTTGCACCTAGCACGGCATGGCTCTGCAAAAAGCTCGAGTCCATCGGACTGCGCCCGATTAATAACGTCGTCGATATCACGAACTACGTTCTCCACGAACTCGGCCAACCGCTTCATGCCTTCGATGCCGCCAAGGTCTCCGGCCCCATCCACGTCCGTAATGCTCAGGACGGCGAAGAATTCCTCGCGCTCGACGAAAAGACTTACGAACTGACCTCAGTCGACTGCGTAATTTCCGATCAAAGCGGAAAAGCCCTTGCCCTCGCCGGCGTCATGGGAGGACTCGATAGCGGCGTCACCGATGGCACCACCGACATCCTCCTCGAATCCGCCTTCTTCACCCCTTCCGAAATCCGCCATACGTCGCGTCGACTTTTCCTCACCTCGGATTCTTCCTACCGCTTCGAACGCGGAGTCGATCCGAATCAGGTCATCCCAGCTGCCGCACTCGCTGCCGCACTCATTGCCGAAGTTGCCGGTGGAAATATTTCCCTCTCCACGGCAACCGCAGGTTCCGTCCCCAGCGTCACCTCGCCAGTCGAGCTCGACATCGTCCGTATGGATCAACTCATGGATGGCTCCATTTCTCTTCCTGATGCCGAAGACATCCTCACTCGTCTTGGCCTCGAAAAAGCCGAAGGTAACGTCTGGAACGTCCCCAGCTGGCGCGCCGATCTCGAGCGCTCCGCCGACCTCGTCGAAGAAGTGGCCCGCGTCCACGGACTCGAAAATGTCCCCACCCGCACTGGCGGCACCGCAGTCGATGAAAGCCAGTTCGACCGCGAATACGACCGCCTCATGAGCCTCAAGCAGAAGCTCGCTGCCCTTGGCTTCTTCGAGGTACAAACCATCAAGCTTATTTCCGAAGCCCAGCTCCGCGACTGCCTTCCCCTGCGTCCGCTCATGGAAGGCGACCTCATCAAAGTGTCCCGCCCCCTCAGCGAAGATCACGCCATTCTACGCCCTTCACTCACTCCCGGACTCATCCAGACCGCCGAGCGTAACATCCGCCAAGGCGCAAAATCTCTCCGCTTCTTCGAAGCCGGCCGACAGTTCCGAAATGCCGGCGGCGGAAAAGCAAAGGACCTCGAATCCGACTCCCTCGGTATCCTCCTCGGAGGCGAAGCGGCTCCTCTCTCATGGGCCAGCAGCGAAAAGAGAAACATCGATCTCTTCGATGCCAAAGCAACCGTACAAGCCCTCCTCGGCGGAGCGGCAGTTCAGTTTTCTCCCCGCCCTCGCGATGGCTTCCTACTCGCGGGCGACATCCAACTCGGCGGAAAATCCATCGGCACCTATGCCCAGGTCCTTCCCTCGCGCAGTCGTGAGCTCAGCCTCAATGCGCCGGCCTACCTTATGGAACTTGACCTCGCAAAAATCATCCCGCTTCAAAAAGACTTCTTCCAAGTCGAACCACTTCCACAATTCCCCGGTTCGAGCCGCGACATTGCCATGGAGCTTCCTGCCAAAACGAGCAACGCCGATATCGAAAAGGCCCTCGCCAAGCACAACGATCCTCTCCTCGTTTCTGCGACCTGCTTCGACCACTTTCGTGACTCCTCCGGAGAAAAATTGTCCGCCGATAAAAAATCGATCGCCTACAGCTTCCACTACCGCGCTGCGAACAAAACGCTCAAGGCAAAGGAAGTCGATGCCGCCCACGAAAAACTCCTCGCCCATCTCCAGAAGAGCCTCCCCATGACCCAACGTTAATCATCTACTTGCACCTCATAGCATCCCAGCACGGCTTTCACCATCGCCTCTCCGCTAGTCACCTCATCATGGAAGATATGATGAGTTCCCTCTTTTTGAAGCGCCTCCACTCCATTGGAAAATTTTGCCCGCGCGTATGTCACGATCCCTGTATTTAATGAACGCGCCGCCCGCATTCCCGCAATCGCCAACTCCGGCTCGGGAAAGGTAAAAGCAATCGCACGCGCACTTTCGACTTTCGCCAGCTTCATCGTCTCGACATTCGTAGCATCCGCAAAAAGCACCTGCACCCCTCGTTGATGAAGACTAAGCACGGTCGCCGCATTCAGCTCGATCACCACCACCGGAACCGAGAGCCGATCCATCGCATCATGCAGCGCCTGACCCACCGGTCCATAGCCACAGATCACCACATGATCCCGAAGCTGCTTGACCTCCGCTCCCATTTTTAGCTCGCCCTTACAGTCGTTTCCTTTGAAAAAGGACCAACCGTCTACTTTCTTTGAGAACGGCCCGGCGGCACGCATCAGAGTCGGAACAAGCGCCATCGATATCGCAGTACACGCAAGCAGCACTTGCTCCAGCGTCTCCGAAACCCCACCAAGATCAGCAGCTCGATTCAGCAAAACAAGCGAGAATTCTCCACTACTCGAAAGCGCCGCGCCCGCAAGAAGAGCCTGTCGTATTCGTAACCCCATTTGTCGTGCGACCAGTGAAACGATCACCCCTTTCACCACCAAAATAGCCATCACGCCCAGCCCAATGAACCACCACGAAGCGATCACAGCTTGCAGATCAATGAGCAGGCCCACCGACACAAAAAAGACCGTCAGAAAAAGATCTTTAAAAGGCAACACGTCTGCCAAAACCCGATACGAATAGATCGACTCGCTTACCACCAACCCCCCCGCGAATGCCCCCAGCGCAAGACTCAACCCAAACCAATTCGCCCCCCAGGCGATCACCGCGCACAACCCGACCACCGTCACCGTAAAGAGCTCACGACTTCGCGAGTTTGCCACCGCATGAAGGAGATGCGGCACCACATAAATACTCAGCACCCAGCAAATCCCGAGAAAGAGAAAACCCTTTCCCAAAGCAAAGATCACCGGCCCCATCCCCCCCGCTCCCTCACCGACCAATGAGGGCAGCACCACCATAAAAAAGATGACCGCGAGATCCTGGAAAATCGCGATTCCTAACGCCAGGCGTGCGCTAGGCGCATCCGGTTGCCCCATGTCTTGAAACGATTTGATACTCACTGCCGTCGATGACAGCGCCATCGCAAAGCCCACCACCAACAAGCCCAGACCGCCCAATCCACAAAGCCATCCCACACCCATCGCCACCACCGTGGTCGTCACCATCTGAATCCCACCTCCTCCGAAGACGACCTTTTTTAAATGCATTAGCTCCCTGATGGAAAACTCGATTCCCAGCGTGAACATCAGCAGCACGATTCCCAGTTCCGCAAGCATCCCGATGGCATCCTCTGCGGACTCGCCCAAAAAATTGGTCGCTCCGGTATTAGCCAAAACCACCCCACAAATGAAATATCCCACCAGTAACGACTGCCGGACCTTCACCAAAATCAGCGACACCACCACCACGCTCCCAAGAACCAATCCTAAAAGCGCCACCACTGGAGCAACTTCATTACTTGCGGCGAGAAACATCAGTGAGATGATAACATTATATATTGGCATTCCAAGCGCCACCGCTTTTCCCCTTCACCTTTCACCTAGAAACCGGCACTCTCTTAGAAAATGAAATTGATTCTTCTCCTCAACGTCGCCCTCGCAAGCGCGGCCCTCGGGTTCGATATCCCGAGGGGAACACATCATCTTGGCCAGCTCAATGATGCCGCGTTGAAGGCCGGCAAAGCGAAACAACCGATCGCTTTCATCATCGCCGAGAAGAAAATGGCCGCCACCTGAGTGGCTTGCCCGGGTGCCGTCAGTGTGTCGGCCAGCAAAGCAGTTCTTAGTTTCTCAAAGAGCGTCATCGTCGATGTCTCGGAAACCGCCGCTCTCCCAGACTTGGTGAAGGAAGCCTATCGTAGAGGAGGCGCCGCCGTTCCCATCATTATCTTCACCGACCCCGGCATGACAACGATCTATGGCTCTTATAATCATCCTCAGATGAAAACCCAGCGCTACGGTGAAATTTTCCAAGACACCAAGACCAACATCCGCACCGCGATGAAGGACGGAACATTTTCGCTCGGTGGCACTACTCTCAAAGTTGCCAAAACCAAGAATGCGAAGGTCGAAGATTGGATCAGCTCGAAGGGAACCACGATCAAGGCCAAGCTCGTCGGCATCGAAGACGAAAAAATCTTCCTCTTCGAAACCGAAGCCGGAAAAACGATCCGTGCCACTTCAGCGCAGCTTTCCAAAGAAAGCGTTAAGAAAGCTAAGATGATGGTGAGGGACGATGGCTGAGTGAGCACTCGGACTCAGAGATCGGGAGGCAGAAGCCGAAGGCTAGAAACCAGAAAACCGCCACGATACTTTGGGTGGGCTCTTTTTTATTAAGGAAAGTGGCCCCCTTTTAATCACTAACCTTAACCCAAGCCGCTCCAAAAGAGCAAGCTAACGTCGCCAATCGCCCTTCAAAGCCCTCTCGCTCCCAAGGCCCTGAGGGTCGAACCAAATGATACCAAATAGTGTTTCAAAAGAGACGAATGCCGGAGTGATTTCTTGAAAGGGCTATGGCGGGACGAAGGCGTGGGGCGGGTGAAATTCCCTTGGGTGCACCAATCAGCCAAACCATGCCCAATTCCAGCACTCCGACTCTACGTAAGAAGATTCAAAATTAGAGGGAAATCATCCTTCATACGACATTTAAACCGTCGCCGCCATTTCCCAAAGGGCCGCCACACTCGGACGGGCGAGGCTCTTCTTCGTCGAGCAAAGCCCCACTTCATAGGGGGCCAGTTTAGGAGCATTCTCAAGAATCTCCACTTCGTCCCGAAAAGGGCTCTTCTCGAGCACCAGCTCCGGCACCACCCCGATCCCGCAACCCAATCGAACCATCGCAATGATGGCTTCGTTTCCAGAGACCTCGGTAGTGACCTGAGTTCGAATCGCTTTCTTTTTTAAATAGGCATCGATCCGCCTCCGCGACAATCCCACGCTAGGCAGCACTAAAGTTGCTTTCGCGAGATCAGGTTTCCCTTTCAATATGGGAATTTTTTCCAATCCCTTGGGCGCAATGAAAACAAGCGCTGTCTCTTTCAAAGGCAGAAACTCCAAGGCCCCTGGACGACGATCCGGCAGCGCCGCCACAGCCAGATCAATCTCCCCCGTCATCACTTGCGGAACAGCTTCTTCCGCAGACCCCGTCTTCAGCGCCAACTGCACCGCAGGGTAAAGCTCACGATAGGTCTCCAGAAGATCCGGCAACAAATCATAAACCGCAGTGATCGAGGCATAGATCGACAGCCCCCCCCTCAGCTCCCCTCCTCCCGCCATTTCCGATTTCACCAACTCCCAATCCTTCACCGCCCCCATGGCATACTTACGAAATGATTTCCCCGCACTCGTCAGCGAAACTTTGCGTTGATTCCGATAGAAGAGCGCTTGCCCCGTCTCCTCTTCCAGACGCTGAATCAAGCGCGTAAAGGCCGAACGGCTTAAATGGCTCCTCCAACTCGCCTCCCCAAAGTGCAAGGTTTCCGCAAGTGTCAAAAATGAGCGAAGGCTGTCGAAGTTCATTTTAAAGTTTCCGTCGTTGAATCGTCCCCGCTAAGCCCCACCTCATTCCCCACAAAGAGACGGCGGCTCCGAACTGTTGCATATCATGCAACCGACTCTACCAATCAATTCAACGGATGCAACGGTCTTCTTCGTTTACAAATCCTCATTTCCTGACATGCAGAGCCCGTCTAATCAATCAACCCATCATTACGATGAGCAATAACTACTTCAATACCCTCCCTCTCCGCCGCCAGCTCGATGAGCTCGGCACTTGCCGCTTCATGGATTCCTCCGAGTTCACCAATGGCGTCAATGCTGCCAAAGGACTAAAGATCGTCATCGTCGGTTGCGGCGCTCAAGGTCTCAACCAAGGCCTCAACATGCGCGACTCTGGACTCGATGTTTCCTACACCCTCCGCGATGCCGCCATCGCTGAAAAGCGCCAATCCTTCCTCAACGCGACCGAAAATGGCTTCACTGTCGGCACCTACGAGGAGATGCTTCCCACCGCCGACATCGTCATGAACCTCGCTCCTGACAAGCAGCACACCAAGGTAGTCGAAACAGTCATCCCGCATATGAAGGAAGGCGCCGCCTTCTCCTACGCCCACGGATTTAACATCGTCGAAGAAGGCACCGAGATTCGCAAAGACCTCACCGTCATCATGGTCGCTCCCAAGTCTCCTGGCTCTGAAGTGCGCGAGGAATACAAGCGCGGCTTCGGCGTCCCAACTCTCATTGCCTGCCACGGTGAAAACGATCCTTCCGGTGAAGGCATCGAACTCGCTAAAGCACTCGCCGTCGCTCAAGGTGGTGACAAGGCTGGCATTCTTGAGTCCTCCTTCGTTGCCGAAGTGAAGTCCGACCTCATGGGCGAACAGACTATTCTCTGTGGGCTTCTCCAAGCGGGTTCCATCCTCTGCTTCGAAAAGATGAAGGCCGATGGCATCGACACCAAATGGGCTGTCAAATTCATCCAGAACGGCTGGGAAGTCATCACCGAAGCTCTCAAGCACGGTGGCATCACCAACATGATGGATCGTCTTTCCAACCCCGCTAAGATCGAAGCCTTCGTTCTCTCCGAGGAACTGAAGGACATAATGCGGGACCTTTTCTACAAGCACATGGACGATATCATCTCCGGTGAGTTCTCCAGCACCATGATGGCTGACTGGGCAAACGACGACCTCAACCTCCTCGGCTGGCGCAAAGCAACCGGTGAAACCGAGTTCGAAAAAACTGAAGGTGAAGGAGAGATCACCGAGCAGGAATATTTCGACAAAGGCATCCTCATGATAGCCATGGTCCGCGCTGGAGTGGAACTCGCCTTCGAGGCCATGGTCGAGGCCGGCATCGAGCCTGAGTCCGCTTACTACGAGTCCCTCCACGAGACTCCGCTCATCGCCAACACGATCGCGCGGAAGAAGCTCTTCGAAATGAACAACGTCATTTCCGACACTGCCGAATATGGTTGCTACCTCTTCTCGCACGCCGCCGTGCCTCTTCTCGAAGAGTTCATGTCCAGCGTCGACACCTCCGTCATCGGAAAAGGTCTCGGCGAGTCTGACGCCAGCGTGGACAACAAGTCCCTCGTCGCCGTCAATGCCATCATCCGCGAGCACCACGTCGAGCACATCGGCGAGGAACTCCGCGAGGCAATGGGCGCTATGCAACCCATCGAAACAGTTTAAGCACTTCGCTTCACAAGCTTCACAAGCCCGGTCCAGCAATGGCCCGGGCTTTTTGATGAAAAGAAAAGGAGTCGCGACGTCCCCGCCGCTTAGCTTCGCAAGTCTCTTCCATCTCTCCCGCAATAGCCCGAAGGGTCTAGGAGAAAACCTTGCGTAGGAGGAAGCTTTTTAGAGTTCAAATCTCAAAGTTCATCTTCCCCAAAAACCAAAATTCGCGCCATTCACGAGATTCGTGTTCAAAATCTCTCACTCACAATCAGCAAAACTCCCGCCACCTGATCCGTAATAAACTAGATCGCATGAACTTACGGCTTTCCGCGCTCCCCGTCACCCTCTTTGGTAATCTCCTCTTCACCGTTGAAAAAACCCCTCAAAGTCTCCCCACTGGACCTCATCAAAACCTAGAAAATAAAGCCACCTCAATCACAATCACTTTTTGGGATCTTTGGAGTCGAGTAACTTGAGCAGTCCTCCCAGTGTTTTTAGAGCCAGTTTTACTTTAAGATTTCTTGTCTTCAGGGCCGCCGCATTGACGGCTGCAGCCGCCCCTCTCGGTCCATTAGAGCGTGCCTGCTCGACTACTTTTTCACGAATTTCAGGTGGCACGTGATCTAAAAGATTTCGGGAAACCCCTTTAATTCCAGCACCAATTCCCGCGAACCATTCCTCCGGGGTCTGCTCAGGGTGTTCGGGGATCCGCTCATCCTCGCTTGAATTGCCCGCGCTCCCGAGCGGAGACTTGGTAACCTTTTTAGTGGATTTCTTCTCTGGCATATGAACGTTGCTTTATTAAAATCAGTTTATCTCCCACTCTGCAGAACTCTTCAAGTGCAACTTCGAGGGATGCCACAATCTCGGCGGAAATCATCTTGATAACGCGCTGGAAACCGGAGGGGTTGGAGATCTTGTTCTGTGCCTTGCAGGAGATGATACCGACGAAGCGGGCTCTTTGCCAAGGGTCTCGAGAGTGTGGCGGGTAGTGGACTTGATGGGTCCTCCGCGCCAACCCTTCGGGCAATCCTTTCGGATCGTCTATGTCGCGCCACTCCATTCAAGTTCGTCGCCACTCATGCTACTGAGCTCGGACCACTGGAAAGCCTCGGGTATGGGCTTTATCGAAGATTTC
This sequence comes from Akkermansiaceae bacterium, assembly GCA_905182405.1. Taxonomy (GTDB): domain Bacteria; phylum Verrucomicrobiota; class Verrucomicrobiia; order Verrucomicrobiales; family Akkermansiaceae; genus SW10. The sequence continues at coordinate 1,227,621 of CAJJBQ010000002.1, forward strand.
ACCGTCTTGGTTCCTGTAGAATTCCTGATTTCTTGGTGACTCCGGGCTTTCTCGCCAGAAGTCACGAGTGTCGGCCGCGGAGACGTTACCAGTGAACTCCAGATAGAGAACCAGATCAGCGACGGCGAATTGTCCATGGGTTCCACCTGGAACCGGATCCTAGCTCGAAGCTGCCCTACTCTCCCAGCTGGCCCCATCGTGGACCAGCTCATGGGTGACGCAGTCGAGGTGATCCTCGTGCTCATGCGTGATGTAGAGAATCTGGGTCAAGCCCGTCGATGCGATGCGATCAATCACGTTTAAAACGAGCGCCCGGTTGAGCGGGTCGAGTCCCTGACAAGGTTCATCAAGAATCAAAATAGGAGGTTGCTTCACCAAGGCACGAGCGATCAGCAAAAGGCGCTGCTGTCCGTAGCTCAGGGAGCGAAAGAGTTGCTTCTCCTGACCGGACATGCCCACCACGCTGAGCCATTCTTTGGCAACTGCCACATGGGCCGGCTCGGGTTTGCGGTAAATCCCCACACTATCGTAAAAGCCGGAAAGGACGACCGAAAGCGCCGGAGATCCCACGCGATATTGCTGATGAAGCGCTGGAGAAACGATCCCGAGATGGCTTTTAATATCCCACACCGACTCGCCATTTCCGCGTCGCATCCCCATGACCGTAACGTCGTTGGAATAGCACTGGGGATGATCACCCGAGACCAGATTGACCAAGGTTGATTTCCCGCAGCCATTGGGCCCGGAAATCTTCCAATTTTGTCCCGGCTCCACCTGCCAGTCAAAGGATGAGATAATCTCACATCCGCCGTGGATCACGGTGACATCTTTCATGGAAATCAGAGATCCCTCCCTCTTGATGCAGTCTTGCTTCCGAGCCGGAATAGAAACTCGCTCGTCACTCAATTCCATCAGCTGCTTGAAAAGATCATTTCCTTCCACTTCTTCGCGAGGTCCGGATAGGAGAAGCTCCCCGCGATCCACGCAAGCAAGATGGGAGACCAAGCCATCGAGATCACTAAGCCGGTTGGCCACAATCACGAGAGTCATCTTTTCCGATAGCTCTTCAAAAAGATATCGTAGATGGACCCTAAACTCCTGATCAAGCCCATCGAATGGTTCATCTAGGATCAGCAACTCCGGCGACTTGATGAGCGCGCGTGCAAGCACCACTCGACGTCGCTCACCCGTGGAAAGAAGCCGGAGTCCACGATCAACGAGGGCGGAAAGACCCAATTCGGTCACGAGTTCATCGATGGACTCACCTATGGGACAAACTTCTTGAATCAATTCCGCCACCGACCTTCCAGGATCAATTCGATCTAGGAAATCAGTATCGTCTTCGCGAATCTCGCGCTCGAGCAGCGCGTCTTCGATCTCAAAAGAAACGAGCGCCGACCTTGTGAACTGTCCACTTTCCGTCAAGGAAGCCGCGAGAGACGTTTTGCCTCCCCCATTTCGACCGACAACGCCCCAGGATTGCCCCGCAAAAATCATCTCCGGCTTCACAAGAACTTCGTAATAAGGAGCGAGGCATTGTGCCCGCCGAATCCGAAGGAGTTGCTCAGAGCCGCCTTCACTTCCATCTCGCGAGCGGTGTGCGCACAGTAATCGAGTGGGCAGTTGGGATCTTGGTCATCAAGATTAATCGTCGGAGGAATAACGCCATCGCGCATCGCCATCAGACAGGCAAGCAGCTCCACCCCGCCGGCGGCACCGAGGAGGTGGCCCGTCATCGATTTGGTGGAGCTAACAACGAGACCGTCATTAGCCCAAGCTCCGAAAGATTTCTGAATGGCCTTGGACTCACACACATCACCCTGGGGAGTGGAGGTTCCGTGGGCGTTAACGTACTGCACGTCCTCCGCATTGAGACCGGCGTGCTTGAGCGCCATGTCCATACAGCGAGCTGCCCCGTCGCCTTCGGGATGAGGCGAGGTCAGATGATAGGCATCAGCACTGAGGCCATATCCAGAAAGTTCAGCCAGGATGTTGGCACCACGCGCTTTCGCATGCTCAAGTTCCTCAATCACCACAACGCCTGCTCCTTCGCCCATGACAAAACCGTCACGGCCGACATCGAAGGGACGAGAGGCCGCCGTCGGGTCTTCGTTTCGGGTTGAAAGCGCTTTCATATTCATGAAGCCCGCCAGCCCCATGGGACGGATAGAAGCTTCAGATCCACCCGCAACAAATGCGTCGGCATCGCCAAATTTAATCATGCGCCAAGCCTCGCCAATCGAGTGATTCGCGGTGGCACAGGCCGTCACAATCGCCATATTGGGGCCACCAAAACCATATTCGATCGAGAAAACGCCACTCGCGATGTTAGAAATCATCATCGGGATGGTGAAGGGCGAAACGCGGCTCGGGCTTTTCTGCAGGAGAGCGGTGTGGTTATCCTCTAGGGTACCGAGACCACCGATGCCACTACCGAGCATGACCCCCACGCGGTTGCGATCGATCTCCGCTTCATTTAAACCGGAATCATCGAGTGCCATTTTAGCGGCCGCGATTCCAAGATGCGCATAGCGATCCATACGCCGTGCATCCTTGGGGTTTTTGAAAAAGGGCTTGGGGTCGAACCCCTTTACTTCTCCCGCGATTTTCACGGCATAATCCGTCGTATCCATCGATCCAATGAGTCCAATGCCACTACGACCATTTTTCATCCCATCCCAAGTGGAGGAGACATCATTTCCGAGAGGGCTAAGGGCACCAAGACCAGTGATAACAACGCGACGATTTTCCATGATTCGTGAAATTTAAAAATAATTAGAATGGAAAGGAGAGAAAGGCAAGCGAAGTCAGGAGACACTTAGCCCAGCCGACGATGCCGCTTTCGGGTATTTAGGGCGTCACAATCCGGACAATGAGAGATTTTGAGAGACGTGCTCTCTTTATAATTCTTTCCGCAGAGGTGACATTCTCGGATCTTCCTGCCTTTATTCCAGTGGTAAATCCGACCAATAATCCTCTCGAATAGTAAATCAAGAACGACCCAAGCGAAGGCAAGGAGAACGAAGCCTAGAAAAAATTGGGTGATATCAATTGTCATGGGGCACTCTTCTTTACGCAGCGCGCTTCCAGCATCCAGAGCCTGAAAGGAGCGTCTTTTTTAGCGAGAGGATAGCGAAGCTCACGAAGCGTTTTGGCAAGCTCTAGAGCGGTAGTTTCTTTGAGTTCCTGAAGCGGAAGGCAGGAAACAACGATTCCCCGCCAATCAACGATCAGCTGAAAGATCCAAGTTTCGTCTGGGCTGAGGGCCGCATTTTCACCGACCCAACGGAAGGTCGTACCCTCCCATATGGATTTTCCTTCGCGATTACTGACCTCGATCCACCATTCCGGATTAGAAGTCTGAATCGCGGCGATGGTCACCGCTTCCGGAGCAGGAAGGCTGTGGCTCGACACCCCGGGCAGCCCTCGCAACTCAGGAGCCAAAACACTCAAATCGATAACCTGCAGGGTCGGTTGGTAAGGCGAAGGCGCAGACTGCTTAAATGCTGCGGAGATCTCTTGTTTCAGACGAGAATCATCCCTCACCTCCCAGCGGGAATGAAAAGGTGACTCACGTTCGACCACCTCGGAGAGCCAACGGTTGGAAGGATGCTCTAGATCGACAATTTCGAGGTCGCCCGATCGCTGAGGAAGCGGAGGTGGATCGGGCACGCGCACTTGAACATAAGCCATCAAGACACCCCAGAAAAAGGTAGCTACCAATCCACCAATCAGAAGACGCCCCAGCGATCCTTGCGGGAGATGCCAGTGAAAATGAAGACCCGCCTGGCGGTCGCGATGAAGTTTTTTACGGCTCATCGGACTTCCTAGTTTTGACCATCATCACTCGTTTGTTGAGCAACCTTAAGACGGTAGCCGAGACGTCGGGTAAGATCGATGATTTTCTGCTGGAGAGAAATCGAAGACGATTGGTCCATTCGAAGAGCCACCAAGGTGGTGCTTCGAGCCTTGGCTTCTCTCTCGATCGCTTCCTCAAGCCGCGATTGTTCCACCGCTTCTTTCGCCACGTAGAAAATCGGCCCCTTGATCCCCTGCTTCACGTTGACGACTACGGGAGATTCATCCCCCAAGCGTGAGCCCCGGAATTCAGAGACAGGCAGAGAAATTTCGACATAGTTCTCCTTTGTCACCACGCCCGTGAGAAGAACGAGCGCGAGAAGAAGCCCCACAAAATCGAAGGCCGGAACGAGGTAGACCAGGCCCGGGCTTTCAGGAATGGTCAAAGAAAGCTTCATGACAAACTAGGACGTCTTCTTGGGATTCTTAGGCTTCTTCGATACCTTCGAACCGGATTTTTTCTCAGGCTGGGTGCGCCCTTCCGCTTCATCACGGAAAGAAACAATGTGATTCTGGCTCCGACCGTCACAGACAATATTGACCGTTTCGATACCCGCGCGCTCCAGACGATGCAAAAGGCGACGCGCTTTTCCGTAAAGATAAAGGTAGAAAATATAGGACGGTATCGCAATCGCCAGCCCCATCGCTGTCGAGGAAAGCGCTTGGAATAACCCTTTCGCGAGAGCAGTCTGGGCCACCGCACCTTCAGCCGAGCTGACATTAAGAAAAACCTCAATCAAACCCAGCACGGTGCCGAACATCCCCAGAAGGGGAGCAAGAAGTGCAACCGCCAGAATGACCCGGAGATTTTTTTCGATGCGGGGAACCTCAAGCTGCCCCGCTTCTTGTGCAATTTCGCGTAGATTGGAACGCTCCAGATGATGCCTTTGCAACACCGCGTGCACGATTCGGGCTTCCGGGCCGCGACGTCGCGAGGAGACATGCAGTGCCTCAGCGTAGGCTTTATTGCGCACATGATTGGTCACCCCAAGGAGCAGATCAGCGAACTTTCCGCGAGTGTGCTGAAAGTAAATCATCCGTTCCACCGTCACCATGAGGCCCACAAATCCGAGGGCAGCCTGCAACCACAGGATGATACCGCCAGATTCTTTCATAATGTCCACTGACACGACCCTAGCAGCTCATTACAAGTGTGAAAAGCTGAGTTTCTGGCTTATCTTTATCTTTTTGAAAATAATCTCAGGCCGACATCGAGACTTTCTTGCGATCTGGATAGAGAAACTCCTGCCACGCAGAATCACTAGTGTGCTCTTTGAGCCCGTAAAGTGGCCGCCACCGGGGGGCCTTGGGTTCATTAAGAAGCCGTAAGTTGGCTTGCACCAAGGTCCGATTGGCCTTACGCGTGTTACAGGGAACACAGGAGGTGACAATATTGTCCCAGCTGGTTACCCCCCCCAAGTCACGCGGAGTGACATGATCCAGATTGAGCTTATGCTCGGGGAAAATTTCGCGGCAATATTGGCAAGTGTGCTTATCCCGAAGGAACACGTTTTGACGGGTAAATTTCACCTCTTTTCGTGGCAACCGATCGTAAATCCCCAAGACGATAATCTTGGGAACCTGCAGCGCAATCCTCACTGTTCTGATCAGCTCACCCGTTAAGGTGTGCGCGGAGTAATCAAGCCAGGATTCAATATCGTGGGTTTGGTAGCGACACTCCCCCTCGGTCTGCACCACTTGGGCTCGACCCAGGCAAAGAAGTTTGAAGGCGCGCCTCACGGAGCAGGTATGGACCGGCTGCCAGAGCCTGTTCAACACAAGGACGGGGCGTTCGGTCATCACTTCCATAATTTTACAAAGCAGTGGGCACCCTACTCCCTTCCGTGACAGAGGCAATCTTAAACTTAAGCAGTCCAAACTACTCCATCCGGTAAATCGCCCCCTCCAAATCGAAAAGATACAGCTCCCCTTGCTGATCCTGACCAAAGGAAGAATTCAAAGATCGCCCGTCAGATCAAGACCCTCGTTCACCTTGGTCCCGCTCTCGGGATCGTCCACGAAAATTCTCCCGTCCTGCTCTACCACCACCATCGGGGACCCTCAACCCTTCGCCTGTTGCAAATCAACCGGACGCTTAAAGGAGGCCTCAAAAGAAATAAGAGTGACCGGTTCAACCTCGGTCGAGACGAAAATCACACCACCAATCAAAAGAGAAAAGAGAGCATCTTGATTCATCGCCAAGACAGTTGCTCCCCCTTCTACAAAAGGGCAATCGGTAAAGAAGAGATTTATTTCTCCTGAGCAAATCCCGGAAAGATCTCGCCCACCGTCTCGCGCACTCCGTGCATCTTCAGCTCGGGAATAAGAATGCTGCGATAGTCCGTCACCACCGGAACGTCTCCGGGCCCAATCAAGGTTCCCGCATCCAGCTTGGGCATCGTTCCCACGAGACCGCGCTCCTTCCCGCCCATCACCATCATGAGCCCTCCACTTCCGTGATCAGTCCCGAAAGAAGAATTTTCCGCGACCCGCCGTCCAAACTCGGTCATCACGACAACGGTGACCTTCCGCATGAGCGGGCCAAGGTCCTGATAAAAAGTCGACAAACCCTCGGACAAACGCGTTATCATCGGAGCAATCAACGTCTCTTGGGCAAAGTGCGAATCCCAACCATTCAAATCGAGGGAGACCGCCTCCAACCCGACTCTCGCCCGAACCAATTGCGCGGCCTGACGCAGGCCATTTGAAAAAGAATCATCGCTATACTCCGCACCGTGCTCAGGCGAATAACTCGTCTTCGCCAGCTCCGCCACGCGATCAAGCGCTTGTAAGGTATCACGTGCTGCAGGTCCCAGCAACGATGTCTCCGCACCGTAAAGCCCAGCCAGCTCTGCTTTAAACTTCGCCGTCGAAACTCCCTTCTTCCCCAGTGAAAAGGTATCCATCGATTCCATCACGGTTGCTGCCGGAGCACCACGAAGCACCTCGGGCATCTTTTTTCCCAGTGCCACCGCCGATAGCGCCGTCGGCTGACGCCCTTCCCGGTAACGCAGGAATCTTCCCAGCCACCCGCCCGCCACGGACCCTCCATGCTCCATCAAATCCTGTGCGTAGAAATGCGATCGCGTTTTATCTTCCGACCCCACCGCTGGAATAACCGAAAGCCCACCGTCTTTAAAGACATCATGCAGCCCCGACATCGCAGGATGCAAACCGCAATTCGCAGCCCCCAGCTTGAGCACCTCACCTTCCGACACCGCTATATTCGACCGCAGGTCATGATAAACCTGATCGCCCACCGGTGGCGCAAGCGTCAGTCCATCGGCACCGCCGCGTAAAAACACCACCACAAGCGTCCGTTGCTCGTCGCCATTTCCTGAAACAATTCCTGTCCCTTTCATCGCCATTGAAATCCCGGTGATGCAAGCAGCAGCGCAAGCGCTTCCCCGCTCCGCGTAATACTTGCTGATTCTTCCTCCGTGGGAACGCGCCCCAATAAACTCGAGCTAAGGCCTGCAACCCCGCCCGCCTTCTCGATGAGATCCGCCTCATTGACCTTAATTCTTTTGTCGATCTCGTTCCGCGCCAGAGCGATGGCAAAGTGCCACCGCCAAAGCAAAGTCCCCGACCACGGCGAGGCCACATCGGAATAGCCATCCGGCGTAGGATACTGAAAAGGCGCGTGCCCCATCCGCACCAGGTAGTCGATCAGATTCAACTCCGATCGCACCTCCGCCCGCGATCCCCGCAGCGCGGAAATGATAAATTCAAAAGGCCGCTTCAACTTGCTCCCCCGACTTCCTTCCAGAAAGGCCTTCGTTGAAAAAAGAGCCCGTAAAGTCGTCTTTATATCGCCACCGCTCTCCGAAAAAGCCTTCGCCGTCGCCTCCACCGCGTCCTGCGACGGATCATCATCGATAAAGCGAACGCACAATTTCTGCGCGAGATGTTGAGCTGTCGATGGATGCCCGCAGACGATCTCCAGCACCGCATCGAGATCCGTCTTTCCCCCTCCAGCCGCGATCTCGTGACCGAGCACCACCTTGACACCATCATCATGCGCCTCGGAATCGAAACTCACCTTCCCCTTCTTAAGCATTCGCTCTAATCCCCGCACGGTCCACCCACTGAGACAGCGGGCCACTTCCATCACGTCTTTCTGACTGTAACCACCGTCAACCCCCAAGGTGTGCAGCTCCAACAACTCACGAGCGTAATTCTCGTTCGGCTTCTCATCCTCATTCCACTTCCGATTCTCCCGACCATCGAGATACCAAAGCATCGCAGGACTAAGCGCCGATGCCCGCACCATTTCCAAAAAATTCCCCAGCGCATGCTTCCGGATCACCTCGCGATCATCCGCCGCCTTTAGCCAACGACACTCCTCCTTCGAAGCATCAATATTAAAATGGTCGCTCCAAAAATGCACCATCATCTCAAAGAGCTGTCGCTTGCTCCGCGTCGCCCCCACCAAGGTGGCCCGCGTCATCTGCTCCAGGAGAAACTCCTCCTTATATTCATACATCTCGGCCAGCGGCGCATGGATCGCCTCGAAACGGCGCACTGCTCGCGTCGCCCGCTTGTCATCGATGGAGTCCGGATCCAGCTGCTCATCAACATAAGCCGCAACCGCTTCTTTCTCGCTCTCACCCATCTCCTTCACCCGAGCATACTCACTCGGATCAGGCCCAAAGCTCAACCGGTTCAGCGCGTGTGAAATAAGATCGATCCCTTTACCCGATGGCGGCACCACCGGGCCGGGCTGCGGCCCCAGGAGAAACATCTTCTCAATCCGCTCGCATCCCGCCATTGAAAAGAGCGCTGCTCCCGCCGAGCTCATGAGGAACTTCCGCCTCGTGACCTCGTCTGACCGTTCCATTTCCATTCTTCTATAAGCTTGGAGTTTCATCCGAAGAAGGAGGAGGAGCTGGCATCTTACGCCCATCGCGCCAGCTCAGAACCAGCGCACCCACTCCGGAAATCAAAACCAGCGGCAATACCATAAACCATCCCAGCAAAGGAAAAATAAAGGTAAGCCCCAAAACGACCCCCCCACGACGCACCCCCAACCAGGGAGCCCCTTCATCCGAAGGAGAATTCAGTCCCTCTCCAATCTTCTGGCACAGCCCCGCCGAACCAAAGAGCCCCATTAAGAGGGGCAGAAGAATAAACCCAAAGCCTAGGATCTTCGGAAAAGTATTCGGAATCGAAAAAAGAAGCATTCCCAGGCCCACAATCGGAACTCCGACCGAGAGCCCAATCAACAAACTACGAATCGGCGACACCTCAAAGCGCCTCCGACTCCCACCCACCAGCTTTGGAGCCAGCGCAAATGCCACCAACCAGTAAGCCAGCATAATGGCATAAAACCCTAAAATGATAAAAGTCCACAAGAGGACATCAGCCATAATCATCTTACCTTCATTCTACACAGTTTCATCTTCACGGAAATTACGCATTCGATCCCCAAAAGATTACAGAAAAACGAAAACTCTCCGCCCCAAGGAGCGGCAACCGTAACAAAGTGGAGATAGCCACCGGCAATCGCCGCACTCGACGAACTTTATCTCCTTCGAAAGACTCTTCCGATATCCCACCGCAGAACACGGCTCACTCGCCTCCAAATTCTTCATCGCGGTCGACACTCTTTGGGGTAGTCAAGAACGCTCGATGCCCCCGCCCATGCCAATGCTGCGCAGTCAAAATTAGCACTCCCGATCCGAGCGTCATCCCCAGCCCTGCCTGCCTTCCCCCACTAGCAGAAAAAATGCCATCCATCCCATTCATTTGCCTCTGGCTAACTCCACTTCCCTCCGGTTGCGGTTTCCCTTCCCCTACTTCTTAGGCGCCCACCAAGAATTGAGAACCTTGGTCAACTCCACCACCTTCTCCGGATTTTCCTCCGCCAGATTCCTCTTTTCATGAGGATCCCCCGTCACCATATAAAGCTCCGTCTTACCTTCAGGATTATTCGGATGGGCCGCTGATTTCCCCGCATAAGGCAGCCCGTAATTTTCTTGATCGTGAAGAAGAAGCTTCCATCCACCTTTCACCAAATAACGAGATTCCATGTTGGCGGTCCGGTCGTTCACATCAAACATGTCATGGTTTCCATCGAATCCGAAGACGGCGTCGCGCTTCTTCAGAGCCTCTGTGTCACGGAGATCCAATCCCGTCATCGCAGCAGGAACCTCAACCCCCACCGCCTTAAGAATGGTCGGTGCAATATCGATGGAAGAAACCAAGGTCTCCTTGTCCATCTTGGGAGCAATCTTACCCGGCCACTTGATCATGAGGGGCGTGCGAATCCCCATCTCATATGGAGCCTGTTTTGAAAGCGGCGCATAGCGACCTGAGTCCTCCGATTGAATCCAGCCATTATCGGTCACGTAAATAATGATGGTATTCTCAGCAACGCCGCGCTTCTCCAGTTCCTGAAAGAGTTCCCCACAAGTCTGATCGAACCACTCCACCATAGCATAGTAACGAGCGACGAATTTACTCTCTCCCTTTGCGAGGTATTTCTCGAAAAGCGCCTTCGGAGGATTGTGCGGAGTGTGTGGTAAAAACGGAGCATGCCAGATAAAGAAGGGTTTCTTTTCCTTTGAGGCTTCATCGAGAAAATTCTGGATCGGCTTAATTCCAGTTCGAGAGATTTTAAGACCGACATCCCCGTGTCGTCCACCCCTCGTCGGGTCGGCATGTGTCATGGCATGAGTGAAACCGTGACGTTGCGGATTCCCTTCCCACCATTTCCCCGTCTGTAAAGTCAGGTATCCCGCCTTCGTCAAAAGTCGCGCCAATCCGTCATGCTTCTCAAAGTCCGCATAGATTTCCTCATGCTTCTTCGACCCTTCTTCTTCCGTGCGATCCCACTTCTTCTTGGACTCACCTTTTTTTCTCAAATCATTCCCCGTGATCCCGTGAACCGGCGTATGAAGCCCTGAAAAAATCGAAGCTAAAGACGGACGGCAAAGCGGCGACGTCACATATCCCCTCGTATACGTCAGCGACTCAGCTGCCAACTGGTCGATGCTAGGTGTCTCAATCACCTTATGCCCCATAAAGGAATAATCTGTCCACGACTGATCATCCGATAAAATAAGCACAACATTCGGCGAAGCCGCGAAAGACGGACTCAAGAGAGAAAAAGCGAATGCTAGTTGGTGAAAATATTTCATCACCGTAGTGTAATCTCGCAGTAAACCAATCTTACAAACTTTCTCTTATTTCTTTTCCAGTTCCTCTCGGCGCAGCGCGCTGTCACGGAAAACCGTTTGATCGAGTTCGAGAACTGCTCTGCGATTTTTGAAGACGATCCAACCGTCGTTCGACTGATCGAATTTCGCCTGCAAGAGCTCTTCGGCTCCTTTATTCCCGAGCGAACGCTTGAAACGCACCTTGACCACTTGGGTTTCCTTGGACTGCCCTTTGATTTTTTCAGTCTCTTTAAACGCGATTCCAAACACGAGATATTCTTCGCCTCCCACCTTAATCACTTGAGCCAGATTCTTGGTATCAATGAGTGTTCCGGTAAAAACGGCCTCGGAACTTGAGAGCAAGCGCTTCCTCACCTCCGGCTTAAAAGGAAAGCCCCCGGGGTGAGGCGAAAACTCCGAGCCATCGACTTCGATATCCGGGAAGTAGATCTTCTTGTTGGTGTAGTCGAGAACCGCACCGGTTTCCGACAAAAGATCGGAGCCAATGATCCCCGCAATCTTGCGAGCAGGGGAATCGAGCTTTTGCGCCGACAGCGAAACAACCCGGAGCGGAAGGTTTTTTAAGGTCACCGAACCAAGTTTCATTTCCTCAATATGACCCAGCACTGGCAGCGAAACGCCCTCGGGTAGCTTGGGCACCGTGAGCCCCATATCTTTAAGGTGCTCCTTAGCCAGGAGGGATTCAGAAGCAGCCGTATCGACAAGGAAGTGCGCATCAGTTCCATTAATTTTCACCACCATGGCCACATCAGCCCCATTTTCCCCCAGCTCCATCGCTATGACATCGAGCTCCTCCATCGCATCAGCAAACGAAGTATCGAGTTCCCCATCCTTGTCCGCCCAATAAAATTTCTTCTCCGGGTAGTGGAAGATACATTGAACCGCCCCAAAGACATCGCCGCCCAATTTTCCATCCTCACCCATATCGGGAACGCCATTTCCATGCTGCGCGGAAGCAGCCAGCGAACTCATATTAAACATGAGGGACCCTCCAAGATTCAATCTCTCAGCCGCCACCTGATACATCGAGGTCGTCTCCCCGTTAGGCAGACGATCATTCCCGGCAGAATCTCCCTTTGTTAGTTTAAATTTTTCAAGATTCTCCAAGGCAAGAATCGTGCGGGGCGAACGGTTGTCGAGAATGAGCATTCCGTCCACCTCATTGACGTTGACGTCCATGTAGATACAGCGGGTTTTCTCGTCCGTCTTCAACTCGATCGCTTTATAATTGTCTTCAAGCACGTCCTTCACATCTGCAGGGAGCGAGGCCGTGGAGAAAATCAGGAAGCAGTAAAAAAGGGGAAGCATCTTCATGACAAGAGTCAAACTGCCCCAATTTTCAAGGTTGGTAAAGTCTGAGGAACGGCCTGAAGATCAATTCACTCTTGCGCAGAACCCAAGCAAGGGGATATTCCCCCCACGATGTCAGACGACGACAAAAAAGACCCCAAATCCCCCGATCACGAGGAACTCCGCAAGTCCCTCGAAGGCATCTTTGGCAAGATGAGCAAGACCGGCTTCAGTTTCCCCGGCATGACCCCCGCTGGCTCATCCCAGGAAGAGGAAGATCCCTTCGAAACCGAAGTGGCAGAAAAGGACGATATTTTCGAGTTCGACTACCTCCCGCGCGACATCAAAGCGCACCTCGATCGCTTCGTCATTAGTCAAGACGATGCCAAGAAGGCCCTCGCGATCGCGGTCTGTGATCACTACAATCACGTAAAGTCGCTCAAAGCGCAGGACGACGACGCTCAGCCCCTCGAAATCCAGAAACAAAACGTCATGGTCGTCGGCCCCACCGGAGTGGGCAAAACTTACCTCATCAAGCACATAGCGGAACTCGTTGGAGTGCCTTTTGTTAAAGCCGATGCCACCAAGTTCTCCGAAACCGGCTACGTCGGCGGCGATGTCGATGACCTCGTCCGTGAACTCGTAGCGAAGGCCGATGGCGACGTCTCCCTCGCCGAATATGGTATCATTTATATCGACGAGATCGACAAGCTCGCCAGCACCGGCGGGGGAATGGGGCGCGATGTTAGCGGCCGCGGCGTGCAAACCACCCTTCTCAAACTCATGGAGGAAACCGAAGTCGCCCTTCGGAACCCCAATGACATGCGCGGCCAGATGGCGGCCATGATGGAAATGCAGCAGGGGAAAAAATCGAAGGAAACGATCAACACCCGCCACATCCTATTCATCGTCAGCGGTGCCTTTTCCGGGTTGGAAAAAATCGTCCGCAAGCGCAGCGCCGCTTCGCAGATCGGCTTCACCGCCGAGAGCAAAGAACCCGAGATGGACAACGAGCTCTTCAAGCACGTCACTTCCCAGGACTACATCGACTTTGGCTTCGAAGCCGAATTCATCGGCCGCATCCCGGTGCGCGTCGTCTGCGAACATCTCCAAGCACCTGACCTCGAAGCCATCCTGAAATACTCCGAGGGCAGTCTCCTCCGCCAATACGAACGCGAATTCGAGGCCTATGGTATCGACGTTATTTTCAAAGACGAAGGCATCAAACGCATCTCCGAAATGGCGGCCGAAGAAAAAACGGGGGCTCGAGGACTCATGACCGTCGGCGAGCAAATCCTCCGCGATTTCAAATACGAACTTCCCGGCACCTCCGTCAACGAACTCATCGTCGATGCCGATCTCATCGACAACCGCGAAACCCATCTCGAGAAATTCCGCGAGCTTGGCCAGGAGCTCGTCGTCGAAAAGGCCCGCCAGGAAGTCGAAGCCTTCGTCCGCGATTTCAAGGACAAGCACAACGTCATTGTCACCCTCGAAGACGACGCCGTCGCCCTCATCGTCGAAAAAGCAGGAGCCCAAGCCCGCAGCGTTCTCCAGGTCGCCCGACAGCTCTTCCGCGACTACCAGTTCGGCCTCAAGCTCGTCCAAAAGAACACCGGCCAGAAGGAGTTCCACCTCCCCGCCTCCGCCGTCATCGATCCCGACGCCTTCCTCAGCGAAATGGTCGTCAAGTCCTACAAAGACCAAGCCCAAGAAAAAAAATCTGAGTAAGTCGGCGCGAAAAACTCAAGACCTCTGGAGTGATCCAAAAAGGCTCACCTCCCGAATCCCCAGCAAAAATTCATACTGGCAGCACAAGGATCAACGTCTCCGGGATGAGGATCACTCGCCTCTCTGAGGAATCGAGGATAAGTCGAGCACTCCGCCTCACCAAAAAATCAACCCGCCGTAATCCCCTTAAACCCTGCCCCACGCCCCCCCCAGTAAGATTAGCCCCATTCGTCTCATTCGCGTTCCTCCCCCTAGCAAGCAAGGCCCCTCTTTATCGGTTCAACCAAGATCCAATACATCCCATTCATCCGTGGTTACACCTTCCATCCCCCTTCCTCCTAAAAAGAATTGCAAGGAAGCGCGGAAAAGTCAGGATGCCGCCGACAGAAATTCTGTCACAAAAGCATGAGTCGGAAAATTTGGTTGGACGGAAACATCGTCGAAGAAGCGGATGCCAAGATCTCGGTATTCGACCACGGTCTTTTATATGGTGACGGAATCTTCGAAGGCATTCGCTTTTACGAAAACCGCGTCTTCCGCCTCCGCGAGCACATCGAACGCCTCTTTCTCTCTGCCAAGGCCCTCCTAATCAAAATGCCCTGGTCCATCGACGAGGTCATGGCCTACACCCTCGACACCATCCGCGCGAACGGACTCACCGAAGGCTACATCCGTCTCGTCGTCACCCGTGGCGTCGGTGACCTCGGCCTCAACCCTTACCTTTGCCCCACCCCGTCGATGTTCATCATCGCCTCGGGCATCAAACTCTATCCTACCGAGTATTACACCAATGGCCTCGAAGTCGTCACTTGTGGCACCCGTCGACCCACCCCTGCGAGCTTGAGCCCGCAGGTCAAGTCGCTCAACTACCTCAATAATATCATGGCCAAAATCGAAGCCCTCAAGGCTGGAGCCATGGAAGGCCTCATGCTCAATGAGCAAGGCTACGTTGCCGAGTGCACTGGAGACAACGTCTTCATCGTGAAAAAAGGCCAAGTCATCACCCCTCCCGTCTCCGATGGCTCGCTCGATGGCATCACCCGACAAGTCATCTTCGACCTCTGTGAAAAATCTGGCATCACCATCCGTGAGGCCTCCCTCACGCGCTACGATCTCTACACCGCGGAAGAATCCTTCCTCACCGGAACCGCCGCCGAAGTCATCCCGATGGTTAAACTCGACGAACGCGAAATCGGCCACGGTGAAAGCGAGGGCCGCCCCGGCCCCATCACCCTCAAGCTCACCGAAGCATTCCGTGCTCTGGTGAGAAGCGAAGGAGAACCGATCTAGGCAACACCCGGAGAGATCTCAGCAACTCTTCGGAGAACACCATTCCCCTGAGGGGATCTATCTTGAGACGCTGGGACCAAAGTGCCCTAACCATTAAGAAACAAACTCCCATCGTCCTCCCAAAATAGACTCAAAGCGGCTAGTCATACCCCAAATCGTCCCGCTTCGCCCCAGTCCGAAAAACATCCTCATCACGGAGTCCCAGCCTGCCATTCCAACGCCCCTCGTTGATATTTCCTGCGGCACCCACCGACACAATGTCTCATCGCCATGGCCTCCGCCACCCAAGCCCCGACCAAAACCAAAGAAGATCTTCAAAAAGAAATCGATCTCCTAAAGAGGAGGAAGATCCACCAGCAAGAGTAGCGTGACCGCCTCTCTCAACCCCGATCACCATCCACGAACTCGTCCGTTAGCCCTCTCCCTTTCTAGAGCGCGCCTGTCATCTCGCCACAAAATTCAGGAATGAAAAGCAACCCCATCGTTCAAACTTCAAATCTCCCTGTTCAGATCTCAAAGTTCATTCGCCCACCTTCCCCGGTCCCCAACGAGGTTCCTCAAGCTTACTCTCCCACTGATCCAGCTTCTTCAGCATCGCTTTAAAACGTTCTCCCTCCAATTCCGATAAATCGGTCGCTTCTCCAATATCAGTGGTGAGATCAAACAATGCCGGCTTCATTCCCTTCTTCCGATCCTCCACTACCTTCCACTTCCCCTCGCGCATCGCCCGAGGTCCCTTTGAACCTCCTTGTCGCCAGAAGAGAATCCTCTCATTCGGTTCCTCCGACCCATCAAGCAAGTTTAAGAAGCTTTGTCCGTCGAGCTTCCACTCTTCCTTCACTTCAGCGCCCCCCGCATCCAAAAACGTCGGTATGAGATCCAAAGAACTCACCACTCCATTCACCACGCTCCCTTTCTTAATCTTCCCAGGCCAGCGCATCGCCCAAGGCACTCGTAATCCGCCTTCCCAGACCGTCCCCTTTTTCCCCTGAAGCGGGAAATTATTTGCCCCGGATTGCGTCTGCCCGCCATTATCATTCGTGAAAAGAACAATGGTGTTTTCCTCAAGTCCCTCCGACTTCAAACAATCGAGCACCTTCCCGACATTGTCATCGAGGCTCACAATCAATCCCGCATAACCCTTGCGCTTCTTCTCCTTAATATGCGCGACTCTCGATAAATCAGACTCCTTCGGCTGCAGCGGACCGTGAGGCGAGGTGAACGAGACAAAGAGATAAAAGGTCTCCTCTTTATTCTCCTTGATAAAGCGACAAGCGGCATCCCCAAAGCGGTCCGTGACATAGCCCTCCTCCGGAGTATTCTCCCCATTCTCCTGAATCACCTTATGATCCGAAATCTTCTGCTGCGCCGGGTAAGGACGCGCACCCTGAAGCAGTCCATAGAACCAATCAAATCCCCGCCTATTTGGATGATAAGCTTCCGGATAACCCAAATGCCATTTCCCGATCAGCCCGGTCTTGTAGCCAATCTTCTGCATCCTCTTCGCTCCAAAAGTTTCCTTTAGCTCCAATCCATTCTTCGTCCCCGGAGGCAGATTGTTATCGTAACCAAAGCGCTGCGGATACCGCCCCGTCATCAACCCAGCCCGCGACGGTGAGCACACTGACCCACACATATAAGCATTCGTAAAACGAGCCCCCTCCTTCGCAATTCGATCAATATGCGGCGTGAGCGCCTTCATCTCCTCCCGGCACCCGGACTGAAAACCAAAGTCCGCGTAACCCGCATCATCCGAATACAGGACCACAATATTCGGCCGCGACAAGCCATTCAAAACCAGCAACGCAAAAACAAACCCAAATCGGAAGATCATTTTGAAAACTAGTTCCTCACCCTCACCCAAGACAATGTCCAAGTAAAAAATCCTCTCACACACCCATAACCATCTATTACCGAGTTAGTCTCGGTGACCACACGACATAGCCCTTCCATCTTCATTCGATCAGGTTAAAAAGGGATCTCTCATGCTCTCAACACGAACAGCCGAACCAGCTTTTTTCTCAAAGAGCACCTCCTTGGCAACCGTCCTCGTGATTGCCCTTGTCGTTTTCCTCTCCTCTCCCCCAACCAGCGGACACGGCTTACTCCACGAACAAATCGTCGAAGTCAGCACTCAATTAAAAGCGGCCCCTAACGACAAGACTCTTCGCCTTCGTCTCGCCGAACTCTTCATCGCCCACAGCCAACCAGAGAAGGCCCGTAAGGAACTATCCAAACTAACCAATTCTCAGCCACCCCACATCCCCGCCCTCCTCTCCTTTGCGAGTTTCGAAAAAAGGCAAGGAACCCACAAAAAAGCGCTCTCGCTCATCGATGCCTATCTTCAGTTGGGAGGAACAAAAGAGGTCTCCCACAGCGAACGAGCCTACATTCTCTCCGCCCTCGGATCCCATCATGAGGCATCGAAATCATGGGGCCGTTTTCTGGAACTCTCCAAGTCACCAACAGCACAGCAATTCTCCGACGCCGGAATCTCCTTCCTCTCAGAGGGTGAATTTCAAAAAGGCCAGCGCATCGTCGAGAAAGGCCTCCTCATATACCCACGCTCTATTCCCCTCCATCAAACCACTGCCCGCTTGATGCTCTCTCTAAGGGATTTTAAATCAGCCCAACTCCAATTCAAAAAACTACGGAATCACTATCCTAGTTTATCCCACCGTCTTTATTATGACGAGGGTATACTCCTTTCAAAAGAAGGTCTAAAACCCGAAGCTACTAAAGCGTTTAAAAGCGCACTCTCTCAGTTCAATAAACTCCCCGCTCGCAAGAAATCCCTCCCCGCACTGAAAGCGCTTAAAATTGAACTTCAGTCCAAAATCCCCTGATGAAACTCATCTCTCTTATTCCTCGCCATCTCCTCGTTTGCGTTTGGTGAGCTTGTCACCATCCTTCCTAAAAACGCCTCAGGCTGGGCCTATCTCAAGACTCTCGACGAAAAAGAGAACTCCATCAAGCTCGGTCACATATAAGTCCGGAGAGGGTTCCAGGATCGTAGAACTCATTGCCCAAAACAGCGACCTTGCTCCAGCAGATAAAACGCTCACTCTCAACCTAGTCCCACGTCGAGATCAGATCACACCCACCTCTGTAAAAAGACAACCCACTTTATTGAGTGGGCCTCATTCAGAAAGATTCCCCATACTAAACACCCCCCTCCCTCCAAGTTTCCATCGTTCAAATCTCACTATTCGCTGTTCAGAGTTCATTCGCCAAGCAAGCCCTTGATCTCCCGCAAAAATCCGCTAAAACCCCCTCCCCGCCTCAAACAACGGGACAACTCCATGGGAAAAACACTCTACCAAAAGGTCTGGGACGCACACACGGTGGGCACACTCAGCGACGGACGCACCCAACTTTTCATCGGCACGCACCTTATTCACGAAGTGACGAGCCCGCAGGCCTTCGGCATGCTCCGCGAGCTCGGCCTTCCGGTTAAGTATCCCAAGCGCACCTTCGCAACCATCGACCACATCGTCCCTACCATTAATCAGGACCAGCCCGCCGACCCACTCGCTGCTGAAATGATCGAGGCCATCCGTAAGAACTGCGATGACTTCGACGTCACCTACTTCGACCTTAAGTCTGGAAAACAGGGCATCGTCCACGTAGTCGGACCCGAGCAGGGCATCACCCAGCCCGGTTCCACCATCGCTTGTGGTGACTCGCACACCGCGACCCACGGAGCCTTCGGCGCCATCGCCTTCGGCATCGGAACCACCCAGGTGCGCGACGTCCTAGCCACCCAGACCATGGCCATGGAGTCTCTCAAAGTTCGCCGCATCGAGGTGAACGGCAAACTCCGACCCGGCGTCTACGCCAAAGACGTCACCCTTCACATCATCCGCATGCTCGGAGCAAAAGGCGGCATCGGCTACGCCTACGAGTATGCTGGCGACACCTTCGATCACTTCTCGATGGAAGAACGCATGACCGTCTGCAACATGGCGATCGAAGGCGGAGCACGCTGCGGCTACGTCAACCCAGACGAAACCACCTTCGAGTTCCTCAAAGGACGCCCCTACTCACCCACCGGAGCCGAGTGGGACGAAGCCGTCACCCGCTGGCAATCCTTCGCCTCCGATGCCGACGCTGAATTCGATGACATCATTACCATCAATGCCGAGGACGTAGAGCCATCCGTCACTTGGGGAATTTCCCCTGACCACGGTATCACCATCGGTGAAGACATCCCCGATCCCGCCACCACTGCTGACCCGGAAGAAAGAGCCGTCATCGAGGAAGCCCTCGCCTACATGAAGCTCCCCGCCGGAACCCCGATCAAAGGTATCCCCATCGATGTCGCCTTTATCGGATCCTGCACCAATGGCCGCCTCTCCGACTTCCGTGAAACCGCCAAATTCCTCAAGGGCAAAAAGGTCTCCGCAGGCGTCACCGCCATCGCCGTTCCCGGATCGCAAATCACCGCCATCCAGTGCGAGCAGGAAGGCCTCGATAAAATCTTCGAAGAAGCCGGATTCGAATGGCGCGCCGCAGGCTGCTCCATGTGCCTCGCGATGAACCCCGATAAACTCATCGGCGATCAGATCTGCGCCTCCTCTTCCAACCGGAACTTCAAAGGCCGCCAGGGCTCCCCCATCGGGCGCACCATTCTCATGTCGCCCGTCATGGTCGCCGCCGCCGCCGTCGAAGGCAAGATCGCCGACGCCCGCGAAACTTTCGAAACCCTCGGCAGCTCTGCCGTCGCTTAGGTCAACCAACCGAACTCCATGAAAACTCTCCTCGATGACCGGGACATCACCATGCCCGACACCATCGCTAAAGTGCACAGCGAAAAGCCCGAAAACTCACACTTTTTCGCCGTCGGCGCCGCCCACTATACCGGAGCAACCGCTAACCAGGACCTTCTCACGAAAAAAGGCTACACCATCACTCCCGCCTTCAAGTAACCTTCACAAATTATCGCATCATGGCCATCGCACCCATCACTCAAGTTTCCGGGACCGCCGTCCCCATCCCCGGAGCCGACATCGACACCGACCGTATCATCCCCGCACGCTTCATGAAGTGTGTCACCTTTGATGGACTCGGCGAGTTCGCCTTCTACGACGTTCGCTTCGATCCCGTCTCCGGCGAAAAAACCGATCACCCGCTCAATGACGAGCGCTTCAAGGATGCCTCCATCCTCGTCGCCGGCATCAACTTCGGCTGCGGCTCCTCCCGTGAGCATGCGCCCCAGTCGCTTACCAAGTATGGTTTTACCGGCATCGTCGCCGAGTCCTTCGCGGAAATCTTCTACGGTAACTCCACCACCCTCGGCCTCCCCTGCGTCTCCGCGCCCAAGGCCGACATCGATGCGCTCAAAGCAGCCACGGCAGCCGATGCCACCCTTGAGGTGAAGATCGACATCGAAGCCATGACGGTCACCGCCGGAGACGTCAGCTTCCCAGTCGAAATGCCCGCTCCCGCACGTCATGCTCTCCTCTCCGGAAAGTACGACCCCATCGCGGAACTCATCGGAAACAAAGACAAGATCGAAGCCACTGCCGCTAATCTTGTTTACGTTGAGTAAATTAGAAGCTCAGCCGACCAGCGACAACGGCGGCCCTGAAGCGAGAGGCTTCCGAGAAGGATCATGAGGCTCGATGATGACTCAGAAACGAACAGGTAGATGCTCACTGCAGGAATGCCCGCAAGCCGTTGTACATTGCTAGTGAAAATTCACCATCGACGTGATCACGGGCTCAATCACCCTGGGATTCGGGGCCATTATGGCATTCCGACGGAATCACGCTCAAACAAGGCCGGCCGAGTAAAAGACCGCGCCGTAGTGGAAGCATCTCCCAAAGCCGACTAGTCCAAAAACTTCCCCGGATTCAGAATCCCTTTCGGATCCAACGCATTCTTCACTGTCAGATGCGTCGCAAAGCCCACCTCGCCCAGAGCATCCTTGATCCAGCGCTTCTTCGCCAGCCCCACCCCGTGCTCGCCCGTGATCACTCCGTCGTTTTCTAAGATCCAGGTAAAAAGGACATCCAGAGCCGCGTCCGCCTTCTCGCGAATCACCGGATCATCGTAGTCCTCCACCATAAGATTGGTGTGAATATTTCCATCCCCCGCATGCCCGAAGCACGCCACTGGGATCCCGGTCTTTTCCTGCAAGCCCGCGGCGAAATTCGCTAGATTGACCAGCTTTGATCGCGGCACCACGATATCCTCGTTCAACTTCGTCAGCCCCGTCGCCCGCAGCGAATACGAAAAATCTCTTCTCAACTGCCACACCGCCTCACACGCCTCCGCATCTCCGTGACGCTTGGTCGAAAGTGCGCCAACCTCTTTCAGCAACTCTTCCAGCTCCTCTAATTCGCTCGCAATTGCCCGCGAACGACCATCAATCTCCACAATGAGATGCGCATCCCCATCCGGGAGACAATCCTGCCCCAGGTAATCCCGAGCCGCCTTCAGCGTAAAACGATCCGTGATCTCGAGAGCCGATGGCAAATGCCCCGCATTCAAAATCGCCTGCACCGCCCCTGCCGCATCGGTGAACTCCGAAAAAGTAGCCGTGAGCATCGCCCGATCCTGCGGATGCGGAATGATTCGTAGCGTCGCCTCCGTGATCACCCCCAGCATCCCCTCGCTTCCCACAAAAAGGTGCAGCAAATCAAAGCCCGTCTTATTCTTGTGACAGCGCCCGCCTACCTTGAGCACCTCACCACTCGCCAACACCACCTCAAGGCCTAGCACGTAATTCTTCGTCACCCCGTATTTTAAACATCGAGGCCCACCCGCATTCGTCGCCAGATTCCCCCCAATCGAACACTCCTTCAGCGACGCCGGATCAGGCGGATAATACCAGCCCAAGTTACTCACCGCATCCTGCAGATCTTTTAAAATGACACCCGGCTGTGTCACCACTACCCCGTCCGCCGGATTCAACTCCACCAGCTGATTCATCCTTACCACCGAAAGCGCGATCCCACCCTGCACCGGCACACATCCCCCCACATAACCCACACCCGCTCCCCGGGTCGTCACCGGAATCTCCCGCGCATTCGCAAACTTCATCACCGCCACCACATCATCCCGCGACTCCGCAAAAACAACGACATCCGGCAAGTGGGAGAAATCCCAACGGTCCGTCCCATGCACCTCAAGCACCTCCGCCATCGCAGAAACCTTCCCCTCACCCAACAAATCACGCAACTGGTCAATCATCACTTATCTGTAGCGTCGGTCCCTGACCGTCGCAAGCCCAGCTCATCACCAAAAAACAATCAAGACCGCCTGGGAAGCATCATTGTGACAAACTCTCGTTTCGATAGAAATTAAAATGATGCCCAAAGGACAACAATACTTTTTGTAACCCTTCTTCTTTGCGCTGCCGCCACCGTCACCCCTTGGCTGATCCAAGCAAAGCAGAAGTCCTTCAAATCTCAATTAGTGGTAGCATCCGCGCTTTTTATCTGTAAAAATTGTCCTCATGCGCTTTGTTTTATCTCTTCTCTTCTTAGCTTCATCCCTCGCCGCAAAGAATGTGGCCCAGAGTCCCAAGCTCCACGCCGCAGACTCCCAACGTCTCCACGAACTCTCAGCGGACATCGCCAACCTCGAAACTCTCGAACTCTTTGTCAACGACCTCGGCAACGAATCACACGACTGGGCCGCTTGGGTCAATCCCACCTTCCACACCAAGGACGGCAAAAAAATCCCTGTCACCAAAAAGCACATCGCCGACGCCAAACAAGCCTGGCGCGACCTTCAGGTCAACAAATCGGTCGGCGGTGGCGCCCTCACCATCGATGGCAAAACCTACGACCACGCCCTCGGCACCCACGCCAAGTCCACCATCCAACTCCGCGTTCCAAAAGGCGCCGTAAAGTTCACCGCCCAAGTCGGCATTGACGATGGGGGCGCAAAGCAAGGGGGCGCGGTCTCCGAAGCCGCAGTCCAATTCACCATCCGCACCCCAAAAGCCCCCAAAGATCCCAATGCCCCCTGGGAGTCCGATCTTGATCCCGCACTCGTTAACCTCGAGTTCTTCAAGCTCCCCGAGGACCTCGAAATCTCAGTCTGGGCCACCTCACCCCACCTCTACAATCCCACCAACGTCGATATCGATCACGCCGGTCGCATGTGGGTCGCTGAAGGAGTGAATTACCGCCGCCACAACGGACGCCGCCCCGATGGCGACCGTATCGCGGTCCTGCAAGACACTGATGGCGACGGCAAAGCCGACACCTCCCACACCTTCGTGCAGGAAAAAGGTCTTATCGCCCCCCTCGGCGTCGCCGTTTTTGACAACGTCATCTACGTTTCCCAGCCACCCGAACTCCTCGTCTACACCGACGTCGACCGCAATCTCAGGTTCGACCCCGCGATCGACAAACGCGAAGTCCTCCTCACCGGCTTCAACGCCCGCAACCACGACCACTCCCTCCACTCCGTCACCGGCGGACCCGACGGAAAACTCTACTTCAACAACGGAAACTGCGGCGCCGTCTTTAAAGACAACTCCGGCAAGAATTTCTACATGGGCGGCCCATACGGCGGCGGTGGCGGCGACTTCCTCGTCGATCACATCGCCGTCTCCGGCAAGCGCTCGGATGATGGCCACATCTGGACCTCCGGCTTCACCGTCCGCATGAACCCCGACGGCACCGACTGTGAAATCATCGGCCACGGCTACCGTAATTCCTACGAGCAATCGCTCGACTCCTTCGGCAATGCCTTCCAAAACGATAACGACGATCCACCAGCCTGCCGCGTCTCCTACATCCTCGAATACGGCAGCGCCGGATACTTCACCCGCGATGCCAAGCAAGGATATCGCTCCGTCAAACGCCCCGATCAGGACCATGGACGCGCCCATTGGCGTCAAGACGACCCCGGCACGATGGACGCCGGCCACATCTACGGAGGAGGATCCCCCACCGGCGTCAGCATGTATGAAAACGGAGCCCTTCCCGCTAGCTACAACGGCTCCTTCTTCTCCTGCGAACCCGGAAAAAACACCGTCTTCCACTACAAGCCCGAACCCCAAGGCGCCACCTTCAAACTCGAGCAAGGCAACCTCACCACCACCAACCCCAACAAGGAATACGCCGGCTCCGACTTCGTCGGCGGTGGTGCTGATGCCAACGACACCAAGATCCTCTTCCGCCCCTCCGACATCGTCGTAGGACCAGACGGCGCTCTTTACATCTCCGATTGGTATGACGCCCGCGTCGGTGGCCACGGAGACCGCGATGACTCCTGCTCCGGCACCATCTACCGCATCGCCCCAAAAGGCTTCAAGCCAAGCGTCCCTCAATTCGACCTCAAAACCATCGAAGGAGCAATCACCGCGCTGAAAAGCCCAGCCGTCAACACCCGGTTCCTCGGCTTCACTGCCCTCAAGGAAATGGGCGAAAAAGTAATCCCCGCTCTTAAAAAAGTCCTCAGAGACTCCAATAAACACGTGGCAGCCCGCGCCATCTGGCTCCTACCCCACCTCGGAGGAAAGGGACTCACCGAGTGCACGCAATTGCTGAACCACACCAACCCCAACTTCCAGCTCACCGCCTACCGCGCCCTCCGCCGCGCCGGAGTCGATATCATCCCCTTCGGCGAAGCAATGGCGAACCACAGCAACCCCGCCATCCTCCGCGACGTTGCCCTCTCCCTCCGCGATCTCCCCGCAGCCAAGACAAAGGACATCTTTGCCAAGCTCGCCGCCAAGGTCGATCACACCGATAAAAACGCCGTCGAAGCAATCGGCCTTGGTGCCGCCAATCAGGAATCCGAAATCTGGACCGCTATCAAGGCCGCTATGAAGCCCGGCGCTCCTCACGAATGGTCCGATCAATTCGCCAAGCTCACCTGGCGCCTCTGGCCAGCCACCGCAGTCGCCGATCTCGAAGCGCGCGCCAATCACCCCTCGCTCACTGCCGAGCAACGCTCCTTCGCCGTCGAGTCCCTAGGCTTTATCGATCACAAATCCTCCGCCGAAGCCACCCTGCGCCTCGCCACCAAGGGCCCAGCCAAAGCAGACGCTGTCAACTGGCTCCTCCGCAATGGTAACGGTGAATGGAAGAAATACGACATTGCCGGTGAACTCAAAAAGCGGGGCATCTACGACCCCTCCAAGATCGTCGTCTCCGCGGTCACAGCCCCCAAGGCGGATCCATCCAAGTTCTCCGTCGCCGATGTCCTAAAGCTCAAAGGCGACCCTGAAAAAGGAAAAGCCACCTCCATGCGCTGCATCATGTGTCACGAGTTCAATGGAACCGGCGTCAACTTCGGACCCAACCTTAAAGGCTGGGGCGAAGGACAAACCCTCGACGTCATCGCCCGATCTATCGTCGAACCCTCCGCCGATATCTCCCACGGATATTCCGGCACCGGTGTCGCCCTCAAAAAAGGAGGCCACGTTCACGGCATCGCCTCCAACGACGGTGATCCACTCATCATGACCTCCACCGGTGGCATCACCCAAATGATCCCCCGCGATCGCATCAAGAGTAAAAGGCCCTACAAACTGAATTACTCCCTCATGCTCTCAGCGGACCAACTCGGCCTCACCGCCCAAGACGTCGCCGACCTAGTCGCCTTCTTGAGGGTCTACAAGTAGAGGAGCTAGGGCGTCCCGCCCCGTCATACTCATCCAACATCAAGGCGGCCTCACCAGCCGCCTTTTTCACGCCCAACTCTCCAGTCCGCCGTGTAGGTAAAATATCCTATGGGTGCTTTAGCCAAACTCCAGAACCATGCCCCTTAACTTTCAAGTCTCAGCTCTCAAATCTCAGATTCCCACCCTCCTCATCATCCAACTCATCGCCAGCGCCCTGATGATGGGAATCATCTGGATCGTACAAATCGCGATCTACCCCCTCTTTGGATCGCTCGCCCCGGAAAACTTCGAGGCCTACCACGCACGCTACATGGAGCGCGTGGCCCTCGTCATTGCCCCGATCATGCTCATCGAAGCAGCAAGCTGTGCCGCTTCCTTTTTCTTGGGAAACAAACGAGAAATTTTCCTCCCCTCCGCCCTCCTAGGAATTGCCTGGCTCTCAACCGCCTTCATCCAGGTCCCGCGGCACGAAGCCCTCACCCTCGCAACCGTCCCCGCCCTCGTCACCTCCAATTGGATCCGCACCATCGCCTGGACCCTCCGGACCGGATTCCTTGCCCTTCTCGTAATACGACTTCGTCATCGATGATGCATAAGCCCATCAAATATACCCTCGCTTGTATCTCTGGCGCCATCGCTCATGCCTTTTATGACGATATACTCTAACCTCTACTTAGTTCGAACTCCCCCATTTCAGAGTTCACCATTCTCTCTTCACCCATCACTATTCCTCCATGTCCCTTACCCCACGCGGCGCAGCTCTTCTAGGAGGAGCCATTGCGCTATTGGTGGTCGGCATTTTAAAAATCGATGGCGCCCTCATCTCCATCGGAGCAGCCGGGCTACTCCTTTTCCTCGTCGCCCTCTTCGTAGGCCGATGGAACCTCTCCAACCTCAAGATTGTCATTCAAACCCCGGCACGGGTCTTTGCCGACACCAACTTTGATTTCCGCCTCACCCTCGTGAACAAGCGAGCACTCTTGGACGCACACGGCATCAACATGCGTCTCGCCCTCTCGGGCCGAGCCCAAATCAACAGTCACTCGCGCTGGACCGCCGCGCGATCATCGGCCACCTCGAAACTCCGTGGCTCCATCTCATCACGTGGCGCCGTTTCAAAACATCCTTGTCGACTCAGTTCCACCTTCCCCCTGGGGATTCTTGAACATCGATATCAAACGATCGTATGCCAGGAAATGCTCGTCTTTCCAAAGGCGATCCTTCCCAAAGAATTCTTCTCCAGTGGCGAATTTGATGACGCCTGGCACGGCGAAGGACTCCAAGCCGGTGACTCCCCGGGCGAACCCCGGGGACTACGCCCCGCCCGACCCGGCGATCCCGCCAAAAACATCCACTGGCCCGCGACCATGCGCGCCCTCGCCCGCGGCCGCGCTCCACGCGTCCGCGAAATGGACCCACCAGGATTGCGCCCTCGACGCGCCACCGTGATTTTTCATTCCTTCGGTTCTGATGGCACCCTTATCCGGACCGACTACTTCGAGCGTGCCCTCTCCCTTCTTTGCGGCACGCTGAGACATCTCCGCAGCATCGGAATCCCCACTTCTCTAAGCGCTGACTTCATGACGTGGAAAACCATTCACACTTTTCAGTCATACGCCTGGCGAGAAGCACTCACCACCTTAGCCCGAGCCGAGCGTACCGGTGACACGGAGGCACACGACTTAATCGCCGCCATCCACGAAGCACCCGGGGAAGATGCCTTGATCATCATTTCCGATATGCAACTCGAAGCCTGGCAACATGTCATCCTAGAAAAAAGCGCCCTCATCGTCGATATCCGACAGCACAAGTATGGCAAAAGAGACCTCAAGTTTAGAAAAACCACTCAAAATCCTTCTTATCACCGCAGACGACCTTGGCTATGAAGCGATGGATTTCCTCGGAGGAAGCCTCGCCAAGGTCACCCCTAATTTGAGCCTGCTCGCAAAAGAAAGCTTAAGCTTTCAGCTCTCCCAGCCGGGCCATCATCGCCACCGGCCGCTACGGTCACAATTCCGGATGCTACGGCTTCAACAAACTCCCCAAGGACATTCCCACCGTTTTCACTACCTTCCAAAAAAACGGCTACCTCGCCGCCTGCGTCTTCTACCAAACCTTTTTTAAAGCCGACCCAAAAACCCTGACCATCACCGCCGGCCTCCCCGCCCCTGAAGTAAAACTCATCCGCCAACTCTCCTCCAACTCTCCAAAAAATAATCCCTACCCCGAAAGCACCGTCACCCTCGAACCCCTCCTTCCAAGCCTAACGGAATAGCGTCACCACTGCCACGGCTCAGCTGACTTACGATTAAGCTCTCAGATATTTTTATCAACGCCCCGACCAAGAGGCGCAGCATAAGATTCCTTTTTGGCCAACGGTCAAATTCATACCAGCATGCAGGCAACGCTCCATGAATTACCGGAGAAGAGGATTAGTCGACTGAAGATCGACGTCATAGGAATGACCGAAAATCTTCCATTGATCCGTATAATATCCGCCTTCAGCGAACTCTCCCAGTCCCAATGGAAAACCTCAAAAACCGATGTAATCATCTCCCTAAAAAAGCCAATCAGCTTCGCTCCAAAAAATAGTTTACCCGCAGTCTTCTCTCATCAGATTCCTTCATCCCTCATTCTCTCGTGAAAGATTTCCTTCGTTGAACACGAATCTTTTCTTAGCACCCATGAAGTCTCTTCGCATCTTCGCCCCCCTCTCACTAATCCTCTTCAACCCTCTCCTCTTTCTCAAGGCGGAACCCAAGGCAGTTGAAGAGCCCCTTCCCCTTAAAGCCCTCCTGATCGCAGGAGGTTGCTGCCACGACTACAAGGCGCAGCATGAGATCCTCTACAAGGGCATCCAAGAGCGCGCAAACGTCCGCGTTGATGTCATCTGGACCAACGACCGCAGCACCAATCCCCCACTCCCACTTTATGACAACCCCGATTGGGCCAAGGGATACGACGTGATCATTCACGACGAATGCGCTGCCTCGAATAAGGACCTCACCGCGATGAAGAACATCCTCGCAGTCCATAAGACCATTCCCGCCGTCCACCTTCACTGCGCCGTACACTCGTTCAGAAATGGCACCGATCAATGGGCCAAGCACCTCGGCCTTCATTCCACTGGCCACGGCCCTCAGGAACCCGTCTCCATCGAGTTCACCAATCCCGACCATCCCATCACCAAGCCGCTCACCGATTGGGTCACTAAAAAGGAAGAGCTCTACAACAACGCACAGGTCTTCGACGCCGAGCCCCTCGCCCTCGGCCATCAGGACGTCAATGGAAAGCAGCGTTCCGCCATCGTTGCCTGGGTCAACACCAAGCAAGGCGCTCCCTCCTTTTCCACCACCATTGGTCACAACAACTACACCGTTGAGGACCCACGCTACCTCGACCTCGTCACTCGCGGCCTCCTTTGGTCCTGCGGTAAGCTCAACGACGACTTCCTCACTCCCTACACCGGTTCGAATCTTATCAAGGAAGTGAAAAAGGAGGCAAAAAAATTGGATGCCGCCTTCGCAAATCCACCCAAGGACGCCACTGCGGTCAAGATCACCGCGAAGAACGTCCAAGCCGACGCCGGCCACTTCCCTTGGAAAGCCATCGATGGAGACCTCACAACTCGTTGGACCGGCAACGGCGCCGCCATGCCCAACTGGCTTCAACTCGAATTCAAAAAGCCCACCACCGTCACCTCGGCCGAAATCGCCTGGGAAAAACGAGACCAGTGGTATCAATATAAAATTGAAACCTCCCTCGACGGCAAATCCTGGACCATCGCGCACGACGGCTCCGCCAACACCCGCCAATCCGACACCAAGGACACCTTCCGCGCCGAAAAAACCAAGTTCCTCCGCGTCACCGTCCTCAAGCAACAAAACGGGCTATGGCCCGGCTTCTGGGAAATCAAACTCACCGACGAAAAAGGCCCTCTCAAGCTCTTCCCCACTCTCGATAAAGCCACTCAGAAAAAAAAGTCCCTCGGTAAAGGCTTCGAAAAAGAAGGCAACATCAAGCCCTTCATTCCCTCTCTCACCCCCGCCGAAGAAGCAACTATCCTCAAGGACACCACCATCCCCGAAGGCTTCGAGAAGACCCTCTTCGCTTCCTGGCAATCCGCCAACTACCCCGTCTACGTCGCCGCCTCTCCCGGAGGCGACCTCTACGTTTCCTCCGATGGCAACGGCTCCCTCGGCCGCCAGCCCAATCGCGGCCGTGTCCTCCGCCTGCGCGATACCGATCAAGACGGCCGCGCCGACCAAGTCACCGAGTTCGTCAGCAACATCGACTCCCCCCGCGGCCTCATCTGGGACCACGACCGCCTCTACCTCCTCCACCCGCCCCACATCTCCGTCTTCTTTGACCGCGATCACGATGGTGTCGCCGAGTCCTCCAGGCGCCTCATCTCAGACATCGCCTTCGGCTTCAAAGACCGCCCGGCCGACCACACCACCAACGGACTCGAACTTGGCATCGACGGCTGGATTTACATCGCCGGCGGAGACTTCGGCTTCATGAAAGCCACCGGCACCGACGGCCGCACCCTGCAACACCGCGGCGGAGGCGTCATCCGCTTCCGACCCGATGGCTCCGGACTCGAGATCTTCTCCACCGGCACCCGTAACATCCTCGCCACCCCCATGTCACCGACTCTCGACATGTTCGCCCGTGACAACACGAACGACGGCGGCGGCTGGGACGTCCGCCTCCACCACTTCACCGGCCTCTCCGATCACGGCTACCCACGCCTCTACAAGAACTTCGAAAAAGAACACCTCCACCCCCTCGCCGACTACGGCGGCGGCTCCGGCTGCGGTGGCGTCTACATCGCCGAGCCCGGTTTCCCAGCCGAGTGGAACAATGCCCCCTTCACCTGCGACTGGGGCAAAACCGGCCTTTTCCGTCACAGCGTCGAACCCGAAGGAGCGACCTTCAAGGAAACCGCCCCGCCCCAAAAATTCATCAAAGTCACCCGCCCCACCGACGCCGACGTCGATGGCATGTCCGCCGTCTACCAAGCCGCTTGGAAAGGCCCCGCCACCTTCAACTGGGCCGGCCCCGACCAAGGCTACATCGTCCGAGTCACCCCCAAAGACTACAAGCCAGAGCCACTCCCGGATTATGAAAAAATGACGAACAAGGAACTCGTCGCCGCCCTCGACTCACCCTCGCACATCCGCACCTTGGCGGCGCAGCGGACAATTGTAAGGAAAGGAAGTTCACCCGAATTATCGAACTCTCTGTCTAGCCTACTTTCAGACAAATCGAAATCGCTCAAATCAAGAATTGCCGCATTATATGCACAAGTGCAGTTAAGCCCAAAACTCTCAGCAGGCACCTTGATGAATCAACGACTCACTGGGGAAATTGAACCGTTCGTTCTCCGTGCGTTTTCTGATACTGAGGACTCTGTATTCTCAGGATCTGAAATCTTCTTCCGCGAAAAGCTTAAAAGCAGCAATCCACGGTCTATCCAAGAGGCGATCGTCTCTGTAGCCAGAAAAAACCTTAGAAAAGAAGCCCCCGCCATCGCCAACCACCTCTCCTCTCTCGACCCCGTCATCCGCCACACCGCCTACCGCGCTCTCGCAAAGATGTCCGCGCACGAAGCCGCTTTTTCCCAGATCGACTCATACAACATCGACACCCGCAAAGCAGCCGCTTGGGCCCTCATGCGCATGCACAAAAAAGAAGTCGTCGACGGACTCCTTGCACGCCTCAAAACCCAAAAGGACCGCGCCAAGCGCCTCCCACTTCTCTCCACCCTCGCCCGCCTTTACCAAAAGGAAGGTGAATGGACCGGCACCTCTTGGGGAACCCGCCCCGACACCCGCGGCCCCTACTACCAGCCGGAAACATGGGAGCAGTCCAAGCGCATCCTCAACGCCCTCAAAGCCATCCTTAGTAACGCCCCTCCCGAGGAAGCCGCCTTCATCATCACCAAGCTCAATAAAAACCGCATTCAGGATAACGAGGCTCTCACTAAGATCATCGAGCTTGCAGCTAAAGACGACTCGCTCATCCCAGCCGCCATCGCTCAGATCGCGGCAGTCGATGACGCCCCCGCAAGCGCGCTTCCGCTCGTGATCAAGGGAGCCCGCAATCCCGAAACCGCTCCCGGAGCGCTCGCTGACTCGGTCAAAATCCTCGTAAATTCTGACAATCAGGAAGCTCTCCCCGCCGCCATTCAAGCACTCGTCTCTCTCGCTAAGGCCAAAGGCTTCGGCAAGGACCAAAGCGCCGCCCGTGGTTATTTCCTCAACGCACCCAAACTTGAGAACCACCACCTCGTTCTCGAAAAACTCGCCGCCGAGAAACCGACCACTCCCGAAGGCCACTGGGCCTCCATGGCCGTCCTCCAACTCGCCTCACGAAAAGGCGGCTCCCCCGAGTCCCGCGAAATGTCGCTCAAAGCGATCGGCCACGCTTGGTCCGACCCCGCGCAAAAACTCGCCCTCATTAAGGCCGCGACCGAGCTGCGAAACCCCGTCATCAACGACCGCATTGCCATCGCTCTAAGCGATCCCGATCCAGCCATCGCCAAAGCAGCCAAAGACGCCGCCGGACGCCTCAAGATCCAGGCTCCAGACGAAGACAAGACGCCCAAGATCGCCACCCTCAAGCCGGCCGCCGCAGTCGCCGCCGTCACCAAGCACAAGGGCGACGCCGCTCTCGGGCAGGCCATCTTCACTCGCGCCACTTGCAACGCCTGCCACACCGTCTCCCAAGACGAAGCGCAGAAAGGCCCCTACCTTGGCAACATCGCCGAGACCTACCGTCGCAACGAGCTCGCCGAATCCATCCTCGACCCCAACAAAACGATCGCGCAAGGCTTCGCCACCAACCTCTTCAATCTCAAAAACGACAAAGCCATCATTGGCTTCGTCACCGATGAGTCCGGCGACACCGTTTCCCTCCGCGACATCACGAGCGCCGAGCACACCTTTAAAAAGGCCGAGATCAAATTCCGCTCCACTCTCCCCACTTCTCTCATGCCTCCCGGCCTCATGGCGGGGTTCACAGTGCACGAAATGGCCAGCCTCCTCGATTACATGGAAGCCCTCGTAAAGAAGAAAAAGAAGTAGCAAAAAGCAAGCGGACTATCCTCTCAATCTACCTCGCATTTCTGACGATAATTGATCTTCGACATCGAACTCATCGACTTCCGATAAGCGGGTAGTTGCTCCGGGCCCTCGCTGCTTCGCGACAGTCTCCACTATGCTCGAAATGGTGACCCTCATTAAGAAAAAGAAGTTAGGCGTCCCGCCTAACTTCCCTACGTAAAACCAACTTCATCTCTAAATCACTGAACCGTTTCACGCATGTAACATTAATGTAATTTAATGCAATTGTTGCTTGCAGAATTCCCACTTATCGTGATTGTCTGGCAACTCAACAAGAACCCGACCGATGAACCTCTTAAAAAGATCCCTCACTCTAGGCCTTCTTTGGCAGCCTTGTCTGGCTGAACTCTTCCCAAATGGTGATTTCGAAAATGGCAACACCTCTTGGGAGGAAGTCTCCGGAGGAGCCGGCACCTTCGCCTTCAGCTATCCAACTAACGACGGAAATACCGGTGGCTTCGGCGTCATCGATCAAAAGACCTCCGGCGGCTTCGGCATCTGGGTCGGAAATGACGGCAATTCCATCAGCCTCGATTCCCTCGGACTCGAAGCTGGAAATTCCTACAATTTCTCCCAAGACATGCAACTCCTCTCGGGGTCCACCATTGGCGGCCTCAAGCTCGACTTCACCACCGCAGGAGCAAACACCGGCTCAAGCGGAGAGATATTCCCCGACCTCATCGGCGATGGCTCGACTTGGGAAACCTATACCTTTGAAATCGCAATTCCTCTGGGCGTCGATGGCTTTAAACTAGTTCCCCTTTGGGGAACCAACTCCTCGGTAGGTTTCGATAACATCAGCTATAATACCACCGGAGGCGAAGCCCCGCTCGTCCCAAATGGCGACTTTGAAAACGGCAGCACCAGCTGGTTCCAGGAAGGAACCGATATCACTTTTGCATATCCTTCCACCGGTGGAAACCCCGATGGCCACGGACGCATTAACAGTGTCCCTCCAACTACCGGCACGGGATTCTGGGCTGCCAATGGCGGCGCTCCCATCACAATCAGCTCCCTGGGCCTTACCGGAGGAGACACTGTCAACTTCAAGCAGGACATGAAAATCTTTGATGGAAGTGGAATCGGCGGACTCCGCCTCGAGTTTTTCAATGGAGGAGATCTCGTTGGTAACACTGGGAAACTTTACCCCGATCTCATCGGCGATGGCTCGACTTGGGAAACTTACTCCTTCGAAGTCACTGTTCCCGCTGGAGCGACCCACGTTAAGATGCTTCCTCTCGGCATCGCTGGATCATCGGTTGGTTTTGACACCATCACCGTTGGTGAAGGCACGACCCCGCCAGATCCGACAGCTGATTCTACCGAAATCCAACTCGTCTTCGGAAGACTCTTCCGCTGGAATCGCGGCTCCAGCGCCAGCAACTTCTTCCAGCCTCAAAGCTCACCGGATCAGGTCACCTGGACCAACCTCGGCCCAGCCTTCACGGGAAGCACCTCAGGACAGGGTTTCGATCCCAGCAATGCGCCTTTCTACCGCATCCTTGAATCATCAACTACCTCGGGTGAGGCTCTTACCAATGGCGGATTTGAAGACACCGACTTCGGTGATCCCGCCTGCCCCCTGGAATGGGTCTGCTTCTCACCCACCGGCCAGGTTCCCGAATTGATCGATACCGATGCCTTCTCCGGATCAAAATCCGTGCGCCTCGCCGTGCAGAATGATGCCTCCCCGACACCCCATCAATCGGAAATTCAGCACAACGTCGCAGCTAGCGGTAGCTTCATCGAACCGGGCACTTCCTACGACTTCTCGTTCCGCGCAAAGCAGATTTCAAGCGGAGTCAGCTACGTGCAGAATTACCGTCTTCAGTGGCTTAATGATGTGGGAGCCATCGTCAGTGAAGCCTTCGGATTCACCGCCTTTAACGGTGGAACCGGTGGTTGGGCCGAAATCACACGCACTGGACTCGTCGCTCCTGATGGAGCCGTGACAGCCTACATCCAGATCTTCGGCGCTACCGGAGCCATTGCGGGTGAAGATGCAAAAGGCGAAGTTCTCATCGACGATCTCTCGCTCGTATCTGCTGCCGGTGGTGATGGACGGACAACTGTCGTCAGCGTCTTTGGCATCGAAGCTGGTGTGGGTATCGAATTCCCAACACAATCCGACCGGTTCTACCAAGCTGGAATCTCGTTTAATTTGGAAGAATTCGACGACCTCGGCCCACTCTTCGAAGGAAATGGCGAGCGTGCCGCCATCGGTAGCCAATATGATGAAGAAAATTACTTCTTCCGGGTGATCGAAACTGAGTAGAATCATCTTCTCACTTTTTCAAAAGGCTCCGACATACTCGGGGCCTTTTTTATTAAAATCGTTTCATGTGTCGATGAAACCCAAATCTTTCCTCTTCAATCCTATCTATCTCCGGTTTAAATCTTCCTCGTATAAGCGCCCTGCTCCCCCCTGATGTCCCAAGTCTTGCCTCCACCCCTTCCCCAGACCACTCTCCCCATCTTGAAAACAGAAGCCGAAGTCATCTCCGAACTCCTCGCCCTGGGTTGCGATGAATTTGTCCTCTGCGGAGGCGCTCGAAACGCCGTGCTCGTGAGCCATCTCTGCATGCATCCCAAACTCCGGACCTTCCACCATTTCGAAGAACGGAGCGCTGCCTTCTTTGCCCTTGGTCGCACTAAGGCCACTGGCCTTCCTTGCGCCGTTGTCACCACCAGTGGCACCGCCGTCGCCGAATGCCTTCCTGCCGTCATCGAGGCTCACTACTCTGTCCTTCCTCTCATCATCGTCTCCGCCGATCGCCCGGAGGACTTCCGTGGAAGCGGCGCCCCCCAAGCCATCGAACAAGATGGCATCTTCACCGCCTACGCCCACGTAGGACCCGATTGGAAAGGTCACGGCCCTCTCCATCTCAACGTTCCCTTGGGAGAAGCGAAACTTGAAGACCCCATCGAGCACCCGGAACCCGAACCTTTTCTCCCCGAAAGGCGCTCCTTCGATGTCCTCAAGCTCCGCGACTTTCTCAGCAAAGGAGTGTTTAAAGGCCTCGTCGTGATGGTCGGTGGACTCGATGAAGACGACCGTGAAGAGACCTTCCACTTTCTCAAGCAGCTCGCCGTCCCCGTCGTGGCCGACGTCACCAGTGGACTCCGCGAAGCCCTTGGCAATCTCATCACTCCGGAAGCGGTTCTACGCAAAAATCTCCCTGGAAAAGTCCTCCGCCTCGGAGAGGTTCCCGTGAGTCGACTCTGGCGTGACCTCGAAGATCAACCCAAGATCGAGGTTCTCTCGATCTGCAAAAACGGACTCCCGGGACTCGCTCGGGAATCCGATATCATCGCCGCCGAAGTCGGTCGTATCTTCAGAGGCCTGGGCGACCCACAAGAAATCGGCGACATCCGCGACGACCTCCCGAATGCTCGCAGGGAACTCTCCCGCATCGACGAACTCCTCGAAGCCTACCCCGACAGCGAACCGGGCCTTGTGCGCACCCTTTCCATCTACGCCACCACCAGTGATAGCCTCTTTTTAGGAAATAGCCTCCCCATCCGAGAGTGGAATGATTTCGCCCAGCGCGAAGTCCCCTACGTCAACGTCCGCGCCAATCGCGGAGCCAATGGCATCGACGGCCAGCTCTCCACCTGGCTCGGAGCCACGACCGACGAAGAAGACGCCTGGGGAATTTTTGGCGATCTCACCACACTCTATGACCTCTCCTCGCCAGCCCTCTTTTCACAAATTGAGACGTCCGGCCGTGTCCTTGTCGTGATAAATAACAACGGCGGCGCCATTTTTGACCGACTCCCCCGCCTCGATGGCATGAGCGACCAACAACGCGCCGCCATCGTCCAGCCACACGAAGCCGACCTTTCAAAATGGGCCGAAATGTGGGGAATCAACCACATCAAAGTGACCCAGGAAGAAGACTTCGACCTTCTTGAAACCACCGAAAGCCCGCTTCTCCTAGAACTCGTCCCCTCAAAGGAGCAAAGCGACGCTTTTTGGGAAGCCTTGTAGGACAACCAAGTCTGGGTGCTAAAGGCACCAGGGTCTCAATAGTCATATTAATAGTATGAACCTTAAGCTTCTCATCCCAATCGTCAGCCTCACCGAGGCCACGCTAGGGAGCGTCCTCATCCACGACGTAAACATCTCGCCGTTCCGGTTCTCCAAATCTCTGGAACTCGATCAAAATAGCCAAGTTAACTTTACCTTAAGTGGCTCAGTCGTCTGCACCCACGATATCCCCATCTCCGATTGCTATCACTCAGTAACCGCAAGTGGGATTACCACCGTCGAATTCCTTTTCCACTCTTCCACTCCAACACAGCCCTCTCCCTGATCCCAAGTGGTCTCCTCAGGCAAGAAAATACCGTCGGTGTCTGTAAGAATATCCGCTTCGGCGGCCTCTCTAAAGGAATAGGAATGAACATACTCACTCCCATCACAGATCTTGGAAAAACTGGGTTTGATTTTGAGGGCACTCCCGACCAAAGCAACACCATTTGGGGATTTCAAGTCCTTGAAGATGGCAGCTCTTGGCGCTCCGGCTAGATCAACGTGAATGAAAACGGCACACCATCTTCGCTCGATAGCCCGTCTATCGATCAGCTCGCTATAGAAATGGAAACTGGACAGGCGATCCAGATCATCCCCGAACCTTCAGGAGCCCTTCTCTCTTCCCTTGGCCTTCGCATTGGAACATGGAACCGCCGCAGAATACTCTAGCGAGAAAATTATCCGTTGCACTTCGTCCCGATGTGCTTGAGAATCGCCACGCGTAGCAATAAACATACGCACCATAAGATAAGAATAATGAATTCATTCAAACCGGGGGATCGGTCGATCGCCCAGATGTTGAAATGCTGCACAAGCAGCATGTTAATCGCCGGAGCTGCTATCGTGCTCACGAGCTGTGGAGAAAAGAAAGCTGATGCTGACGTATCGACAGCTGTCTTGAGATTTTCGGCCATCCCTGATGCCGATACCACCGCACAAGCCGAGCGCTACCAGCCAGTCGCCGACTATCTTGGCAAAAAACTCGGAATCAAAGTCGAGTTCGTCTCCTCAGATAGCTACCCCGCTTCTGTCCAAAAATTCGCGAATGGCGACATCCACCTAGCTTGGTTCGGAGGAGTCTCCGGAGTACAAGCCCGACAAGCAGTTGAAGGAGCTCGAGCCGTTGCTTCCGGCGAAGCGGATCTCACCTTTAAATCCTACTTCATCGCCAATGCCTCCACCGGCTTGACCCGCTCGGAGGACTTCCCTGGTGCTATCGCCAACCTGTCCTTCACTTACGGAAGTGCCAGTTCTACATCTGGCTGCATCATGCCCTCCCATTTCATCATGGAGAACACCGGAAAAGGGCCCATGGACTTCTTCCAAAAGAAGCCCATCGGCTTCTCCGGCGCGCATGACAAAACCGCCCTCGCAGTGCAGGACGGAACCTTCCAAACAGGCGCCTTGAACTTTTCTACCTTCGACAAAATGCTCGAAGCAGGAGAACTCGACCCCGCCAAGGTGAACGTTATTTGGGAAACCCCTCCCTATGCCGACTACAACTTTACCGCGCACCCCGCGCTCGAAGAAACATTCGGAGAAGGATTCATCGATAAGCTTCGGGACGCCTTGGTGAGCTGCGATGACGCCGCCACCCTTAAGGCCCTTGGACGTAAGAAGCTGGTCAAAGTCGATAACGACACCTTCGCTGGCATCGCCTCCGTCATGGAGAAGGTGAAATTCGACTAACTCCCAACGGCTCCATGAGCCTCATCCAAGTCAAAGACGCCACCCGGCGTTACGGCGCGACCTCGGCACTAGCCGGGGTCTCGCTTTCTTTGGCCCCAGGCGAAAAAGTCGCACTCATCGGTCCCTCCGGAAGCGGTAAGACCACCCTCCTCCGCCTCCTCGGGCTGCAGGAAAAACCAAGCGCCGGAAACGTCTCTACTCTCGGCTGCGACCTCTGCGCTGGCTGCGCCATGTCGATCCGCGAAACCCGCTCGAAAATCGGGATGCTCCCCCAGGATCTCGGACTCGTCGCCAATCTTCGTGTCATCCAAAACATTGTCTTGGGACGCAGCGGCACCCGAAACCTCCTGCGGACTTGTCGCGACCTCTTCTTCCCAAGCAAGAGCGACCGCCGGGAAATTTTCGAGTCACTTCAGCGACTCGACATCGCAGAAAAAATGTATGACCGCACCGACTCGCTTTCCGGCGGTCAACGCCAACGCGTCGCCCTCGCGCGCTCCCTCTTTCAAGGCGCGGAAATCCTTCTCGCCGATGAGCCACTCAGCGCCGTCGATCCCGCTCGGGGCCGCGACGTCCTTAAGCTCCTCACTTCCCTCTCCGACGAGCAGGGACTCTCGCTCATCGTCTCCCTCCATCAGGTCGAACTTGCCCGCGAATTCTTCCCCCGTATCATCGGATTAAAAGAAGGAAAAATTGTCTTCGACGGCACTCCCACCGACGAACAAATCGCCGAACTCTACCAGTCATGAATGCAAGCTGGCGGATGATCTTTGGGCGTCGATGGCTCCTCGTCATCCTAGCCCTTCTCTTCGCCTGGACCGTCGGCAGACTCGGCACTCAAATCGTCAACCTTTCAGAAACGGCTGACCCTTGGGCCGCCTCCGCCCGCTTTTTCGGAGCCGCCTTTTCACCCTCCTTCTCGGATCAAAACCCGAGCCTTCCTGCCACCGCCACTCCCTTTCTCGAGCGCCTCGGCACCGACCTCCTGCGCACCCTTCGCTATGCCGTCATCGCCATTTCCATCGCGATCCCCTTGGGCCTCATCCTCGGTCTCTTCGCCTCCGAGCAATGGCTTCCCACAAACAAGTCCCGCCCTGTCCTGAACTCGCTCCGATGGATCCTCCGTATGGGCCTTTCCCTCATTCGGGCCATTCACGAACTGATCTGGGCCCTCCTATTTCTAGCCGCCGTCGGCGACTCCCCCCTCACTGCCTGCCTCGCGCTCGCTATTCCCTCTTCCGCCATTTTAGGAAAGGTATTTTCCGAACTTATCGACGAGCAGATCCGTTCCGCGCGTAATGTCATCACCGCTTCTGGCGGAAGCGGCGCCCAGGGATTCATTGGCGGCATTCTCCCCGCTGCGCTCCCCGATATGATTAGCTACGCGCTCTATCGTTTCGAGTGCGCCCTCCGCTCCTCCGCCGTCCTCGGCTTTATCGGTATCGAAACGATCGGCCTGGGCATCAGACGCTCCTTCAATAACATCTACTACGGCGAAGTCTGGACCCAACTCTACGTTCTCATCGCACTCGTCATCATCGTCGAATCGATCGGAAACCTCATTCGCCGACGCCTCCGAAATGGTGTCCCCCGCCGCAAGGAAGCCCCCTCCGATTCTGAAACCGCCCTTCGTAAAACAGCCCCCAAAGATCACTTCGTCCGTTCACTCGGAATGGCCGCAATTATCGGTATTCTTGCCGCCTGGAATTTAGGCGATATCCTCCTCAAACCCGGCATCGAAGGACAACGGATCGAGCGACTCTCCCGCTTCTTGGCACAGCTCACCCCTGATCCCGTCGCCCCGGAAAGACCGGTCCCTACTTGGGAAGAAAGAAAGAAAGCCTGGAACACAGGATCGGACCAAGTGATTCCTTGGCTTACCAATCTCTGGAAGTCGCCGGGCCAGGAAGCCCTCACCAACACCGTCGCGATGTCAGTCGCCGCGATCATCCTCGCCGGAGCCACGGCCCTCCTTCTCGTCCCCTGGGGAGCACGCACTCTGGCAAGCGCAAAGCCCCTCGGGCTCGAGATGATGGGAGGAAAAATTCGAGGGCTCATCGGAGCTTTCGTGCGGGGCATCTTCATCCTCACCCGCGCCGTCCCCGAGTATCTCTACGCCTTCCTCCTCGTCGGAATTCTCGGACCCAGCGCCTGGCCACTCGTCTTCGCCCTCGCCCTGCACAACCTCGGTATCCTCGGCCGACTCTGGAGTGAAGTGGTTGAAAATAGAAACACCTCCGAACCACGAGAAATTTTGAGACTGGGCGGCAGCCGTCTCCAGGCCTTCCTTGCCGCCCTTCTCCCGCTTTCACTCAACCGCTTCATCCTCTTTTTCTTCTACCGCTGGGAATCCTGCGTCCGCGAAGCCACCGTCCTCGGAATGCTCGGCATCAGCTCTCTCGGCTACTACATTTCCATCCGCGAAAGCTTCCTCCAATACGACCAAATCCTCTTCTTCGCCCTCCTCGGTGCCGCCGCCGTCATCGCCGGCGATATCCTAAGCGACGTCCTGAGAAAGAAGCTGAGGTCGTAGAGATTTACCTACGCCATGATCTCCGGAATAATCTCGCCGTGCACATCGGTGAGCCTCACGTCCCGCCCCCCGTATCGGAAAGTCTGTTTCGTGTGATCGACTCCCATAAGATGGAGCATGTTGGCATGGAGATCATGCACCGTGAGTTTGTTCTCAATCGCATGGTAACCGTATTCGTCGGTCGCCCCATAAATTGTTCCGCCTTTGATCCCACCGCCGGCCATCCAGATGCTAAACCCTTGCGGATTGTGATCCCGTCCATCTCTTCCTTGCGCAAACGGAGTCCGCCCAAATTCACCCGCGAAAACAATCAGGGTGGAGTCGAGTAGTCCTCGTTGTTTGAGATCTTTGATAAGCGCACCGATCGGCTGATCGACCGCGAGCGCGTTCTTCTGATGGCCATCACGCAACCCCCCATGCTGATCCCAGCGATCTCCGTTTCCTCCGTTGATCGTCAGCTCGATAAAGCGCACGCCCTTTTCGACAAGCCGGCGGGCCATGAGGCACTGCGCCCCGTATGTGCGCGTGTTATTGTAGCTCGCTTCAAGGCCATACATTTTCTTGATGTGGTCCGGCTCCTTGGAAACATCGGTGACTTCAGGAACTGCCATCTGCATCCGATAGGCCATCTCGTAATTTTTCACCGCTGCGTTAATGAGATCCGAATCGGAACGGCGTTCAGTAAGCTTGGATTCAATTTCACGCAGAAGAGCAAGCTTGTCTTCCTGAAGACCAACTTTCTTCTCCAGAGCGCTGATGTTGCGCAGCACAACTCCCTTAGGATGAAGCACCGAAGGCTGATGCGCTGCAGGAAGGAAACCACTGCCCGTCATAGGCATCCCACCCGATGGGACCTGACCTCCATGAATGACAACATAACCCGGGAGGTCCTGATTCTCGCTTCCCAAACCATAGGAAGCCCAGGCTCCCATGCTAGGACGACCCGCCAAAATCTGACCACTGTGCAGTGAATAATTAGCACTGGGGTGATTCGCCGAGAACGCCGTCATGGAACGAATCACGGCCAGATCATCCGCGCAGCTGCCAATATAGGGAAAGAGATCACTCACCGGTATCCCGCTCTCACCATAGTTTTTAAACTCCCAGGGACTCTTAAGAATATTACCATTATTGTTGAAGACGGTTGCTTCCACTTCGAACTTTGGCTTTTGACCATTCTCTTTCGCCAAAAGGGGTTTGGGATCAAAGCTGTCGACGTGTGAGACCCCACCATCCATGTAAAGAAAGATGACGCTCTTGGCCTTCGGCTGAAAATGCCTTCCTTGCGGAGCCGCTTGCGCCTCTTTATCAAGAAGCCCGGCAAGGGCGAGCGAACCAAAGCCCATCGAGCCCCGGTGCATGAATTCGCGACGACTAAGATGGCTTGTATTAAAAGACATAAAGAAACTCCTTTCTGTTCATCATGAGATGGCAAAGCGAGGACCAAGCAGCAGTTTGGTCTACAGAAACATCAAACTTCCCAAGCGCACCGAACGCCCAAATAATTTCATCGGCGCGCGCTTCCCGTGCGAAGGCTTGTCGATGAAGCAACTTAATCCGATCTTCGACCGAAACCTCCGATTTGAGGATTCTCTCCGCCCATTTGCGGGACTGCTCATGAACGAGTGGATGATTAAGAAGCGCCAGCGATTGTGCGGGAACGGTCGTAATCGGACGTTGCCCCACAGGCTCAGTCGACGGAGGAAAATCAAAGGCGCGGAGAAACGAGGGAAGAAAATTACGCCGAACCTGAATGTAGATGGATCGACGCCCTTCGCCATCGAGTGGTCCAGTGGGAGGCTTGGCTCGGCTGTTGGGCTGATCGTTTACGTAAGGTAAAACTCCTCGGCCATAGAGCTCGTTTTTAAGAGTTCCACTAGAAGCGAGAATGTGATCACGGATGCTCTCCGCATCCATGCGCCTGATCGGCATGTGCTGAAGCAATTTGTTATCAGGATCCAGTTGCGCCGAGAGAGAATCAGGCACGGAGGACATGCGGAAGGCACTCGAAGTGAGCAATTTCCGGAGGAGCTTCTTCGTCGACCATCTTTCTTCGACAAAATCACGGGCGAGAAAATCAAGGAGCTCGGGATGGCTGGGAAGTTCTCCCATTTTTCCAAAGTCATCCACCGATCCCACAATCCCTCTTCCAAAGACGCGCGCCCAAATCCGATTCGCCCGAACCCGGGCCGTAAGAGGGTTTTCAGGAGCGAGAACTTTTTCAGCCCAAGCAAGACGCCCACTGCCAGTTTCGGAAAGCCGGTCGCCACCGAGTCCATCGAGAAAATGGCGAGGATTGGGAGCCTTACTCAGACTCTTGTGACTTCCTCGGATGTAGATCGGTTCATGGTGCTCATCGCCATCGACCAAACTACGAACATAAACCGGCGGATCGATCGCCTGGCGAAGCGCCTTCATCGCAGCGAATGCAGGATCACCTTGATCGACCTTAAGGAGCCCCTTTGAAAATAAGCCCCCAAGAACTTCGTGCTCTGCCGGGCTGAGATCTGAGCGCGAGAGAAGATTACCAATTCTCTCGTCCAGTAAGGTCTCGCCCTGCCAAGCCTCATTCCAATTCGGCAGTGAATTACTAACCGCAACCCAAGCAAGGTCACTCGGCGAACCGGGAGCCTGAGCGCCTCTAAGATGCGTCTTTAAATCGCCCTGATGTCTGACTTCCAAAAAGGCCGTCTCCCCTTTCCAAAGGGTTGTCGGATAGCGCACCTTGATCCACTGGTCACTGTTGATGGGTTTTCTCAGAACCGATGTCGTCGGCCCAGCGCCCGCGAGTTCAAAATTACGAATCACCAGCACAGCCACCGCCCCTTTTCCCTTCACCCAAAATTCCACCGGGCTGCCATCGAGCGTGAAATCCTGCGAGCGGATGGTACCA
The DNA here is from genome assembly GCA_905182405.1 of Akkermansiaceae bacterium. Classification (GTDB taxonomy): domain Bacteria; phylum Verrucomicrobiota; class Verrucomicrobiia; order Verrucomicrobiales; family Akkermansiaceae; genus SW10. Next base: position 1,271,840 of record CAJJBQ010000002.1, read on the forward strand.
TCGAGTCGAGCCGAGAGATTTCCAGCGACATGGCCCTGCCCCACTCCGGAAACGATCACGTGCGGAGTATCAGGATTCAAAATAAAGGCCCCCTTTTCCGCCGAAGAAAAACCCGCGCCACTTGCGATCCATTGATACTCAAATTTGGGGCCTATCGCCTCTCCCTTCGGAATCTCTTTTCCATGCTGGAGCCAATGCCGAAGCCCTTTGAGTTCTTGATCATTTTCCATCGCAAAATAGAGGAACCACGTGGCCACCTCTGCGCCCTCTCGCTCGGTGAGATCTCTCCGGATCACTGCTAACTTCTTCGTCCGTTCTGGCGCCTTCAACTTGGAAAGGAGTTCCCGTGTTTTGCGGAGTTCGTCAGATGCCGCCAGCGCACGAACCCGCGCAATCGTCTTGGGAAGATGTCCAAGCTGGGACCGCGCGCTTGCGAGAGTCGCTTTGGTCACCTCCGCTCCCGCTTTTTCCAACTGCCGCTGACGCTCATCATTCCATACTGCTTCAGCAATATTGGCATAGTGCAAACGGGAACTCTTGAGTGTGCCATAGAGCGAGTAGTAGTCCTCATCAGTAATGGCATCGAACTTATGATCGTGACAGCGAGCACAGGCAATAGTGAGGCCATGGAAGGCCGTTCCAACGGTCTTAATCATCCCATCGAAGATGCGCGCCTCGTCTTCATGAAGATCGGTCGGGCCATGCTGACCGTCCGTGAAAAGAAAAAAACCAGGGCCGATCACCGACTCGTTGAACCCGGTCTTCGGATCAAGGCGGGATGTTTCCAAAAGGTCGCCCGCAAAAGCCTCGCGCGTGAATTGGTCAAAGGGTACGTCTTCATTGAAGGCCCTGATGAGATAGTCGCGATAGCGCCACGTGTAAGCCATGGTATAATCGGCCTCAAAGGCTTTCGTTTCCGCGTAGCGCACCACATCCATCCAATGACGTGCCCATTGCTCGCCGAAGTGCTCTGAAGCAAGGAGCCGGTCGACCGCGCGTTCGTAAGCTCCTTCCTCCTGATCAGCACGAAATTCTGTAAGATCTTCCGGTGTTGGAGACAGCCCGGTGAGAATGACGCTCGCCCGACGAAACACCTGCTCAGCCGGCGCTTCCTCCGCGGGCTTCCACCCTTTCTCATCGAGCTTCGCTAAAAGGAAGAGATCAAAATCGTTACGCGCCCACTCAGGGTTCTTTACCCCGGGAACAGCCACCTTTTTCACCGGTTGGAGGGACCACCATCCTTTTCGCGCTTCGAGATCAAAGCCATCATCGAGCGCTTGTTCGCCAATCGCCTCGTCACGGGGATCAGGAGCACCCTTCGCGATCCACTCGCCAAGAATAGCCACCTCTTCGTCACTGAGCTTGGACTTCGGAGGCATCGACTCGTAGTCAGCCTCCCGCCGCACCATATGCATTAAAAGGCTCTTATCAGGCTTTCCCGGCACAATCACGGTTCCGCTGTCACCCCCTTTTTCCCAACCCGCCTTCCGATCAAGAAGAAGACCTCCTTTAATCTTTTTTTCCTCGGAATGGCATTTGAGGCAATGCTCCGCCAAAATCGGTCGCACCTTTTCTTCGAAGAAAAGATGACCTTCCGGGGCAGCCTCGAGCGCACTACTGAGAACAATCAGAGGACCCGCTAATTTAAGGGAACGGAACATCAACTTGATTACGGTCCAAGTTCTTGAAAATTTCAATTGAATGACCGATTCCAGTAATGCCATTTACGATGAACCGCCGAGGTCTCACTCAGAGCCTTGATGGCCTGATCCAAGCGGTTGAGTAGATTTGGATTGCGGTTAATCAAAGTTATTATCTTGACTAATCAAAGTCCCTCGGCGATATGTTCTTCATGAAGCGACGTCATCTCATCTTTTCCCTTCTCCCTGGTGCCCTCTTCAACAGTTGTGTGCAAAAGAAGGACAGCGAAAAGGGCGAACTCACCTATCCCTTTGAGATCACCACCACCGTGGGCATGATCGCCGATGTTACCCGCGAAATCGCAAGAGAACACGCAGAGGTATTCAACATCATCGGGGAAGGAATCGACCCCCATAGCTACAACGCAACCAAGGGAGATATCGATCGCCTGAATACTTCCGATCTCATCCTCTACAACGGCCTTCATCTCGAAGGGAAAATGGGCCAGGTCCTCGAAAGTCAAAAAAAAGAGGGCGTCGCCGTGCACGCAGTCTCCGAGGACCTCCTAGGCAGCGACTACGAAATCATCGGCGGCTCGGAAGCCTCCGATCCCCACGTTTGGATGGATGTCAAAGCGTGGACCCTTGTCGTCAAAGAAATCACAGCTCAACTCGTCGCCTTCGATCCCAAAAACGCAGCCGACTACCAGGCCAATTTTAAAAGCTACCAGGCAAAGCTCATCGATCTCGATTCCCAAGCCCGCCGATGCTTCGGCTCCATTCCTGAAAAAAACCGCGTCCTCGTCACCGCCCACGACGCCTTCTCCTACCTCGGCCGCGCCTACGGAATCGATGTTCGCGGCATCCAAGGGATCAGCACCGAATCCGAAGCGGGCCTCAAAGGCGTCAACAACTTGATCAACTACCTCGTCAGCGAGAACATCCCCGCCGTCTTCGTAGAATCCTCGGTTTCGGATAAAAGCGTGAAAGCGATCGTCGAAGGAGCCAGGGCCCAGGGAAAGAACGTTCGCATCGGCGGTGAACTCTTCTCAGATGCCATGGGACAAGCGGGCACCTACCGCGGCACCTACATCGGCATGATCGATCACAACGTCACCACCATCACCCGCGCCCTCGGCGGCTACATCCCCGCACAAGGCATCTACGGAAAGCTCTCCAAGCATTAAGGCGCTGCTGATACTGTATATTCAAAATCTCCCCATGTCCCCCCTCCCCTCCTCAGCGGCACGCCCTTCCAGCATAGCGAGTGACCACTCACCAGAGTTTCCCCTCTCGGTGCACGATCTCACCGTCGCCTATCACCGCAAGCCCGTCCTCTGGGATCTCGATCTGGACATTCCAAAAGGCTCCCTCGCTGGAATTGTCGGACCCAATGGAGCCGGAAAATCCACTCTTTTAAAAGCCTGCCTCGATCTCATCCCAAAGACCTCCGGCGAAGTCCTCATCTACGGCAAGCCCTACGAAGATCAACGCGATCTCGTCGCCTACGTCCCCCAACGCGAATCAGTCGATTGGGACTTCCCCGTGAGCGCGCTCGATGTCGTTGCCATGGGAACCTACCGCAAGATCGGCTGGTTCAAACGCGTCGGCAAAAAACAAAAAGAGCAAGCCCGGGCCGCCCTGGAGCAAGTGGGCATCGGCCACCTTGCCGACCGCCAAATTTCCCAGCTCTCCGGTGGCCAGCAGCAGCGCGCCTTCCTCGCCCGCGCCCTTGTACAGGACGCCGAGATCTACTTCATGGACGAGCCCTTCGCCGCCGTCGATGCCGCCACCGAACAAGCCATCATCGAACTCCTGCAGGAACTCAACTCACGCGGAAAAACCGTTCTCTGCGTCCACCACGATCTCGCCACCGTCTCACGCTACTTCGACTGGCTCGTCCTCCTCAACATGCGCATCGTCGCCAGCGGCCCCACCAAGGAAACCTTCACGCGCGAGAACCTCCAAAAAGCCTACGGCGGAAAGCTCAATCTCCTCGAAGACGCCGCTCACGCCCTTCAAAATGTCGGTCGCTGATCTCCATATCATCGCCTCGTCGGGATTTTTCGACACCCTGATTGAGACTCTTTTTCTAGAGTCATACAACACGCGACTTGTCGTCCTCGGCACCGCCTTTCTTGGAGCCACCGCCGGAATCATTGGCTCCTTCCTTCTCCTTCGGAAACAGTCCCTCCTCGGCGACGCTCTCTCGCACGCCACCCTCCCCGGAATCGGAATCGCCTTCGCCGTCATGGTCGCACTCGGTGGCTCGGGACGCTACCTCCCCGGCCTCCTTCTCGGTGCCACGATCACCGGGCTTCTCGGAGTGCTCCTCGTCCTCGCCATCCGTCGCACCACCCGTTTAAAAGATGATGCCGCCATGGGAATCGTCCTCTCCGTCTTCTTCGGCCTCGGCGTTGCCATTCTAAAAATAGTCCAAGAAATCCCCAGCGCTTCCGCTGCTGGCCTCGACTCATTCATTTATGGCAAACCCGCTTCGATGATCATGAGCGACCTCATCATTATTGGTGTCACCCTCCTTCTCACCATCGTCATCTGCCTCATCATTCTCAAAGAACTCACTCTTCTTTGCTTCGATGACTCCTTCGCCTCCACCCAAGGCTACCCAACCACCTTCCTCGACATCATCCTCATGGGACTCGTGACCGCTGTCACCGTCGTTGGTCTCCAGTCCGTTGGCCTCATCCTTATCATCGCCCTCCTCATCACCCCACCCACGGCCGCGCGCTTTTGGACAAACGATCTCCGAAAAATGCTCTGGCTCTCCGCCTTCATCGGCGGCCTCTCCGGCTGGCTGGGCGCCTCCTTCTCCGCCTTTTTTGAAGACCTCCCCGCTGGAGCGATTATCGTCATCACCGCAGGAATCATCTTCCTCATCTCCATGATCTTCGGCCCCACCCGCGGCGTCCTCCCCCGCTATCTCCGACAGCGCCAGCTGAAACGACAAGTCGGCCGACAGCACATCCTCCGCTCCGTCTACGAAATCATGGAGGCCGAGCAAGAAAGCCATCCGCTTAAAAATCTCCCCATCTCCCTCGAGCGGCTCCGCGACCACCGCGTTTGGTCCAAAGGAGAACTCCCGCGACTCATCCGTCAAGCCCGCAGCGAGGACCACCTCGAGCGTCAACCTTCCGGTGAACTGCGCCTCTCCGAGTCCGGCTTCGGCGAGGCATCCCGCATCACCCGGAACCACCGCCTCTGGGAACTTTATCTCATCAAGCACGCCGATATCGCCCCCTCCCACGTCGACCGCGACGCCGACATGGTCGAGCACATCCTCGGCGCCGAAATGGTCCACCAACTCGAAGCCGAACTCGAACTCCAAGAGCACACCCTCGAATCTCCGCACGTCATTGAAAACGAAACACCGCCCAATGCCGTGTAGAAATCGCCAACGTCTGCGAGGCGAGCTGATAGCCCCCGGATTCTCGTCAAAATAATCTGTGTCAATCCGGGAAGATCCCTCTCCAATCAGAGTAAAAAATCTCAAAAAAAACATGAAAACCACCACTCTCCTTCTCGCTCTAAACTCCTCTGCCTTCGCTGAATCACCGGAAAATTTCAGCCCCATTGATGGCGTTCCCGCAACCTCCGAAAAATCCAACTACAACCTCTTCAACCCCACCCCCAATTCACTCCTCCGCGAGCTCTCCCCAGATCGCCCCGACGCCACCGAATCTCCGCTCACCGTCGATGCCGGACGCTTCGCAGTCGAAATGTCCCTCTTTGACTTCCGACGCGATAGCGGCGTCGAATCCACCACCTGGGGAGCGATCAACTTCAAGGCCGGACTCAATCATAACACCGACCTCCAAACTATTTTTAATCTCTACGACGGAACCGAAGGAGGCCCCGACGGCTTCGGCGACGTCACCCTTCGCCTAAAACACAACCTCTGGGGAAACGACGGAGGCAGCACCGCCCTCGCCCTCATTCCCTGGATCAAAATCCCCACCGGAGAACTCAGCAATGACGAATGGCAGGGCGGCCTCATCATCCCCCTAGGCATCAACCTAACCGAAACCATCGGCCTCGGTCTCATGGCCGAAATCGATTACATCCACAACGGCACCCTTCACGAATTCGAATTCCTCCACACCGCTGTCCTCGGCTTCAGCCTCAACGAAAAAACCGGCGCTTACGCAGAGTACATCGGCATCTGGAAGGAAGACAGCTACGAAGCCTACCTCGCCGGAGGAATGAACTACTCTGTCAACGAACACCTCATTCTAGACTTCGGAGTCCAATCCGGCCTCAACTCTCACGCCGAAGATTTAGGCATCTTCACCGGCTTCACCAAGCGCTTCTAAAAAAAACTTCCCAGAAAATCTGCGCTCATCTGCGAAATCTACGGATCATCTCTCCAACCAAGCCATCCAAAAAAAGCCCCTCAATCCATGTTTCGTGATTTTCGTGATTCCAACCTCCAAAGTCCGGTTCCTCAACCAAGACTTGGAAAATTCGCGTTCCACTCGTCCCCCTCAACCATGCCGTTGAAATCTCAAAGTTCATCCCTCCTCAACAATTATCTTTCATCATTTCCAATGTTGAATTTATTGAGCATTTCCTCATCTAGAATTTAGAATTTTCTCCCCATCATGACCTGGACAGAAGCAGACACCGGAATCCTCCTCGTAGGAGTCCTATGCGCCATGGCTTGCGCCCTCCCCGGATGCTTCCTCCTCCTGCGGCGCATGTCCATGATGGGAGATGCCATCAGCCACGCCGTGCTCCCCGGACTCGCCATCGCCTTCCTCATCTCTCACTCCCGCGCCAGCTGGGCCATGTTTATCGGTGCAGCCATCGCCGGAATCCTCACCGCCCTCTTCACCCAGTGGATTTCCAAGTTCGGAAAAGTCGACCGCGGAGCCGCCATGGGAATCGTCTTCACTACCCTCTTTGCCATCGGCCTCATCCTCATTAAAAAGACAGCAGACAACGTCGACCTCGACGCCGGCTGCGTGCTCTACGGGGCCATAGAATTCACCCCACTCGATCAAGTCGTCCTCTGGGAAAACGAATCATCTCTCCTCCGCGTCCCCCGGGCCGCCCTCGTTCTGGGTGGTGCCCTTCTCTTCAATGCCCTCGTCATCGGACTCTTCTACAAGGAGTTCACCCTTGCTTCCTTCGACCCCGCCCTCGCCCGCACTCATGGATTCCGCCCCATGCTCATGCACTATCTCCTCATGATCATGGTCGCGGTAACCACCGTCGCCTCATTCGAAGCCGTGGGCTCCATCATCGTCATCGCGATGCTCATCGTCCCACCGGCCACCGCCTTTCTCATCACGAGAAACCTTCCCCTCTTGATTGGACTCAGTCTGGGACTCGCCGCCCTCGGAGCCATCCTTGGTCACCTCTCCTCTCAACTCATCCCATCCCTCATTGGCCTCCCCGAAACAACCAGTTCCGGAATGATGGCCACCATGGCAGGATTCCTTTTTCTCCTCGTGTGGCTTTTAGGGCCACAGGGGCTGCTAAGAAAACCCAAGATCGAAGGGATCCCTGAGCCCGGGCTCCCGCCAAAATTGTAACGCTCACCTTTTTTCAAACGTGATGATTTGCATCCAAAAAAGTCAGGTTTTTCCAGCTTAGAAATCGTTCTCCATCATGTCGTTGAGCCCTTCGAAATAGCCCATGTAGACCGAGATAATCTTCCACGCGATGTATCCCACAACCAAAAAGTAGAAAGCCTTCGGCAAGAGCTTCGTTACCATCGCCGCACTGCTCTTCGCATCCTTCGCAAACAACTTCCCCCAGCGATTCAGATCAGAATCCAGCGCCCCCGACTTCTCCGCGGTCACATAAGCTCTCGAAAAGGCCACCGGAAAAACCTTGTGCGATTGAAACACCGGTCCGAGCAGCTGCCCATCTTTCACCGTCGCCGAGAGAACCCTTCCAGCCTCCATGATCATGCCACTGTGCGCCGCGACGGTCGCCATCCGCACTGTTTCATGCATCGACAATCCCGAAATAATCCCGCCCTGATAGACCTTCACAAAGCGCGCCAAGGCGAGATTCTTCCGCGCCTTCCCGACCAAGGGAATGAAGCCTAAGAGTCGGTCAATCGTCGCGCTTTCCGGGGCTTTCTTCAACAAGGCGCGAATGCCCAGAAAAATCAAAAAGGCAATCCCGTAGCAGATCGCAATTTTCACGATGAAATCTCGAATAATCTCAGAGCCCTCCTTTCCCATTCCTCCATCCAACAAACTAAAAGGAATCACCGAAAGGAGCACCGCTAAGTGAAACAAGATCGTGGGATAAATGAATCCTCGCCGAATCTCCTTCCGCGAATCTGCCAGCAATTCGAAGTATTCCGCAAGCTGTTGAAATGAAACCGCCAACCGCCCCCCTTTCTCTCCTGCAGAAATAATACTATCCTCCATCTCCAGCAGCTCCATCGGTCCTTCCGCAAACGATTCTGTGATCGTCCGACCCTCTTTCAACGACGATTTAAGCGCTTCCAAAACCTTTTCAACCTCACTATCCTGACCCGCTTCAAGCAATGCCTCCGCCGCATCATTGATTCCAAACCCCGCTTCGATGAGTTTTGCCACCTCGGTATAAAGTGTTTGTTTTTGCTGAGGACTCATGTACTTACATGGTCTACACTGAAATCATTCTTAAGAAGAGAGAAAAAACTCACTAACTCACACCGTATTGAAGAGTATACTGTCCTTACATGAATCGTCGTCTTCACTTTCCCCTTATTTTTCTCGCGATGCTCTTGCCGACCATCGTCACCGCAGAAAAGCCCAAAAACCCCGCTCCCTATTGGGCCTACCAGCCCCTCCAGCCCACCGAGGCCCCGGCTCTCAAAGATGATTTCATCACCAACCCCATCGATGCCTTTATCCTTAAGGGCCTCCAGCAAAATGATCTCAAGCCCAATTCAAGCGCGCAAAAAAACCATCTCATCCGGCGCGTCTATTACGATACGACTGGCCTCCCTCCTACCAAAGCTCAGTTAAACACGACCGATCAATCCTGGCCCGACCTCGTCGACCAGCTCCTCGACTCCCCGCACTTCGGTGAAAAAATAGCCTCCCACTGGCTCGACCTCGTCCGCTACGCCGAGACCAATGGCTTCGAGCGCGATAGCGAAAAACCCGAAATCTGGCGCTACCGGGACTACGTTGTCAATTCGTTTAATCAGGATAAGCCTTACAATCGTTTCCTCCTCGAGCAGCTCGCCGGAGACGAGCTTCCCGACCGAAATCTCGACTCCCACATCGCCACTGGATTCATGGCCCTCATGCAGCGCGATGACGAACCCGTTGACAGGCCGCAAGCTCATGCCGACGTCATCGGCGACATTGTTGACGTCACCGGAGAAGCCTTCATGGGCTCCACCATGAACTGCTCAAAGTGCCACGATCACAAAGGGGACACCATTACCCAGGCCGACTATTTTTCCATGATGTCCTTCTTCGATGGCATCCAGCAAGACCAATTTAAAGGCACCAACCATACTTGGCGCGATCCCGAAGCCCTGCGACAATACGAAGAGAAAAAAGCGGTTAACCTAACCGGGATAAAAACCTTCTGGTCCACCGTCGATCAGTCGCTCCTCATTCCTTTTCTTAAAAAATCCCCCACCGAAAAACCCCTCTTCAAGTTCAGCGATGAGAGCCACCGCGAGCCCTGGCAGCACGCCTTCACCATCCCGAAGAACCCCGGCTGGTCGCTTCCTTCATACGATGGCATTATTTTTAAAGAAACGCTCGCCCCCTTTAGCCAAAGAAAAAGGAACTTCACTCCCAAAAACTCTACCATCTGGAAACTCAATAAGAAACTCGTCCTCCGTAAAGAATTCGGCCTTCAAGAAATCCCCTCCCAATTTCTCATTTATGCCAAAGGCGAACTCACCCGCCTCCGTATCGAACTCAATGGCACCACTGTCTACGATGGCGCTCCGCCCAAAACCGACGGTACCTTTTTCATTCCCCTCCCCCGCACCGGTCTGGAGCAACTCACCACCGGCCGTAACGTCATCGGCGTCATCGCAGAAACGAATCGAAAAAACGACATCCTCTTCGACCTTGGTGTTTACACCGCCCCCATCAGCGACATCTCACCCGATGAACTCGCCCTCACCACCCCCACTCTTATCTCAGACCTCTACGGCGCTCCCTTCGCCGAAAAGATGACATCGCTTCAAAATGCGCGCGTCAACTACAGCCGCCCCATCAACGGCATCAACTACATCGGCGTCCGCGAAACCCGTAACATCGCGCCCGCACACATTCATGAGCGCGGAAATGTCCACGCCCCCGGCGCCCCCGTGCCCGTCGACTTTCCCACCTTCCTCCCCAAGTCGCCTTCTCCTCAATTAGACGACGAGCAGTATGATAAGACGGGCACCAGCGGACGCCGGCTCGCCTTTGCCACCTGGCTCACCAATCCCGAACACCCACTCACCGCCCGCGTCCAAGTAAACCGCCTCTGGCAATATTGCTTCGGCAAGGGACTCGTCGAAAGCGCCAACGATTTCGGAGTCTTCGGCACCGGCATTTCCAATCAAGCGCTTCTCGATTGGCTCGCTGCCGAGTTCATCAAATCAGGCTGGAGCCAAAAGCACATTCTCCGGCTCATGCTCACCAGCTCCACCTATCAAATGTCGACCGAGCATCGCGAAGACACCTTTCAGGTTGATTCCACCAACAAGCTCCACTGGCGACACAACGCCCGCCGCATGAGCGCCGAAGAAATCTGGGACAGCTACCTTACCCTCACCAGCCAACTCGATCTCGAAATGGCCGGGCCTCCCGTGCGCCCAAAAATGCCTCAAGCTGTCCTCGCCACCTCTTCCCAACCCCGCAATGTGTGGCGCGAAACCAAGGACCGCAATCCCTATCGCCGTGCCGTCTACATCCACGCGAAACGCTCCATCAAACTCCCCATCCTCTCTGCCTTCGATGCCCCAGAGCGCGATATCTCCTGTCCCTCCCGTTTCGCCACCATCGTTCCTACCCAGGCCCTGACCATGCTCAACAGCGAGTTCATGAACGAACTCTCGCTCTCCTTCGCCAAACGCCTTCAGGGTCCACTTGAAACCCAAATCCAGGAAGCATTCCAACTCGCCACCGGGCGGCTACCAAAGGCGAAAGAGCTGCAAAACCTCCTCACCTTGGTCGAAGACCTAAAAACCAAACACCAGGTCCCCGACGAGCAAATCCTCCCCAGACTCTGCCTCCTCATCCTCAACCTCAACGAAACCATCCATCTGGATTAAAAGGGTCCTCACAAACTCCCCTCTACCCATTCTCTCCCATGTCTTTCTGTCACCGCACCAACCGCCGCGAATTCATCTCCACTGTCGGAGGAGGTTTCACCCAAGTCGCCCTCGCCGGTATGCTTGCCAAAGAAGGCTTCTTTTCCAAAGCCCAGGCAGCAACCCTCGCTTCCGGCATTCCTGAGAAGCATTTTCCAGCCAAAGCAAAGAGCGTCATTTTCCTCTTTATGTATGGCGGCCCGTCCCATATCGATACCTTTGATCATAAACCAAAGATGAAGGGCCTCGATGGAAAAACCATCGCTGTCAAAACCCACGGACGCGGAGGAAAAAAGAACGAAGGCCGTATCGTCGAGCCCAAATGGGACTTCCACCAACACGGCCAGTGCGGCAAGCAAGTCTCCACCCTCTTCCCGCATCTCGCCGAGTGCGTCGATGATATCGCCTTTATCCACTCCCTTCAGGCCGAGTCCCCCATCCACGGCTCCGCCATGCTCATGATGAACTCCGGTTCCCTCGTCGGCGGCAAGCCCTCCCTCGGAAGCTGGGTCAACTACGGCCTCGGCAATATCAACGAGAACCTCCCCGGCTACGTCGTCATGCTCGACAAAACCGGCGGCCCCATTTCCGGCGCTAAAAATTGGTCCTCTGGCTTCATGCCCGCCAACTACCAAGGCACCGTCTTCCGCTCAAAAGGCGACCCCATTCTCGATCTCAAAAACGCCAACGGCATGGGCCGCGACGAACAATACCGCCTCATCCAATCGCTCAACCAGCTCAACGAGCACCACCTCGAAGACCGCTACGGCGACTCCAACCTCGCCGCCCGCATCTCCAGCTACGAGCTTGCCTACAAGATGCAGTCCACTGCACCCGAAGCGATCGAACTTGCACAGGAATCGGATGCCACCAAATCCCTCTACGGCATGGACCAGGAAGTCACCTCCGACTTTGGCAAAAAATGCCTCCTCGCCCGTCGCCTCGTCGAGCGCGGTGTCCCCTTCATCCAACTCTACTCCGGCGGCGCGCATAACGACGACAACTGGGACGCCCACGGCGACCTTGTCAAAAACCACGAGCGCCATGCAGGCCGCACCGACAAACCCATCGCCGGACTCCTCAAAGACCTCAAAGTCCGCGGCCTCCTCGATGAAACCCTCGTCGTCTGGGGCGGCGAATTCGGCCGGCAACCCACCGCCGAATATGCCAAAGGCACCGGCCGCGATCACAACTCGGCCGGCTTCACCATGTGGATGGCCGGAGGCGGCATCAAAGGGGGAATCAGCGTCGGAAAAACCGACGAACTCGGCTCCCGGGCCGTCGAAAATAAATTCCACGTCAAGCACCTCCACGCCACCGTCCTTCACCAGCTCGGACTCGACCCGAACGTCCTATCCTATTTCCACGCCGGCCTCGATGAAAAGCTAGTCGGCGTCGAAGGCGCCGACCCCATCAGCGAAATAATCGCCTAGCCCCACGGAACCAAAAGCTCCGCTTTTACTTCCCCTCCATCTCGTAAGAATTACCGCCAAGGAGGCACATAAAATCAGCCTAGCGTACTTGTCGCGCCGTCTCGCTCGCCGAAGCCTTGCGAAGAAGAAAGCTCGAAGAGCAAAGGAAGAAGCCTCCCCAAGAAAGTTTCGTCTCTTTCGTAAGTTTCGTGGTTCACCCCACCTCAACCAATCTGTGACCATTTGCGAAATCTACGGATCAACCACCTCAAGCAAGCCGTTCAAATCTCACAGTTCGTGCTCAAATCTCATCTCTCTTTTCCCAACATCCCAGCCATCAGTGTCTATCCGTGGTTTTCCCTCCCTCCAAAAGCCATTTTTTGCGTGTTTTCCCCCTGAAAACCAGCTTCCCTCCCGCCAACATCATGTCCGAGAAACGCAAGCCTTACCCCTTCGACCTCTTCGAACCCAAATGGCAGTCCCACTGGGCCGAGAACAAAACCTACCGCACCCCCGGTCCAGGCGACGAAGGCTTCGACCCCTCCAAGCCGAAATACTACATCCTCGACATGTTCCCTTACCCCTCCGGCGCCGGCCTCCACGTCGGACACCCCGAGGGCTACACCGCTACCGATATCATGGGCCGCTACAAGCGCATGAATGGCTTCAACGTCCTCCACCCCATGGGTTGGGACGCCTTCGGACTCCCCGCCGAGCAATACGCCATCAAGACCAATCAGCACCCACGCGTCACCACCGAAGCCAACACGGACAACTTCCGACGCCAGCTCCAGGAGCTCGGTTTCGCCTACGATTGGGACCGCGAGATCAACACCACCGATCCGAAATATGTCCGCTGGACCCAGTGGATTTTCCTCCAGCTCTACAACTCCTACTTCTGCGACGAAGACCAAAAAGCGAAACCTGTCTCCGAGCTCGAAACGAAAGGCTGGTCGCAAAAAGAGATCGACGAAGTCCGCCTCGCCTTCATCCACGAAGCCCCCGTCAACTGGTCTCCCTCCCTCGGCACCGTCCTCTCCAATGAAGAAGTGGAAGACTGGAAAAAGAAAGGCGAAACCGTAGAGCGCCGTCCGCTCCGCCAGTGGATGCTCCGCATCACCAAATATGCCCAGCGCCTCATCGATGAACTCGAGCCCCTCGACTGGCCCGAGTCCATCAAGTCCCTCCAGCGCAACTGGATCGGCCGCAGCGAAGGAGCCGAAGTCACCTTCGATGTCGAAGGCAATGACATCACCGTCTTCACCACCCGACCCGACACCCTCTTCGGCGCCACCTACATGGTCCTCGCCCCCGAGCACCCTCTCGTCGCGGAAATCACGACCGCTGAAAATAAAGAGGCCGTCGAAACCTACGTCAAAGCCTGCGCCAGCAAGTCCGACATGGACCGTGGCCTCGACAAAAACAAAACCGGCGTCGGAACCGGAGCCTTCGCCATCAACCCCGTCAACGGCAAAAAAATCCCCGTCTGGATCGCCGACTACGTCATGATGGGCTACGGCAGCGGAGCCATCATGGCCGTCCCTGCTCACGATGAGCGCGACTTCGAATTTGCAAAGAAGTTCGACATCGAAATCAAGCAAGTCGTCACCATGGCCGCGACCTCCGGTCACGAAGCCAAGACAAACCCAGAGGCCGCGGCCACAGTCGGAGTTGGCACCGCAATCAACTCCGGCTTCCTCGACGGCCTCAAAACCAAAGACGCCAAAAAGAAGATCATCCACTGGCTCGTCGAAAACAAAAAGGGCGAAAAGAAAATCCAATTCAAACTTCGCGACTGGCTCTTCTCCCGCCAACGCTACTGGGGCGAACCCTTCCCCCTTCTTTGGGATAAGGAAACCGGCCAACACTCCGGCGTTCCCGAATCCGAACTCCCTCTACTCCAACCGGAGATGGAGGACTTCAAGCCCACCGGCGACCCCCGTGGCCCCCTCATCAACTGCACCGACTGGATCAACTACAGCGACACCCTCCAACGCGAAACCAACACCATGCCCCAATGGGCAGGCTCCTGCTGGTATTACCTCCGCTACTGCGATCCGGATAACACCAAAAATTTTATCAACCCCGAAGCCGAAAGCTATTGGGGAAATGACGACGGCTTTGTCGATTTCTACGTCGGCGGAAAAGAACACGCGGTCCTCCACCTCCTCTACTCCCGCTTCTGGCACAAAGTCCTCAATGACCTCGGCCACGTCAAATCCTCCGAGCCCTTCAAAAAATACTTCGCCCCCGGCCTCATCATGGGCGAGGACGGACAAAAAATGTCTAAGTCCCTCGGCAACGTCGTCAACCCCGACGACGTCGTAGAACTCTACGGCGCCGACTCCCTCCGCCTCTACGAAATGTTCATGGGTCCCCTCGACCAGGACAAACCCTGGGCCATGAAAGGCGTCGAAGGCGTCCACCGCTTCCTCGCTAAAGTCTGGCGCGTCGCCTGCTCCGAAGACGCCGAAGGCAAATGGCAACTCAGCGGAAAAATCGCCGAAGGTAAAAACGACGATCTCGCCAAGATCACTCACGCAACCATCAAGCGCGTCGAAGAAGCGATCAACACCCTCCGCTTCAACACCGGCATTAGCGCCATGATGGAGTGCACCAACGCCTACACCGCCGCAAAGGAAGTGCCCAAGGATCTCTTCCTCACCTTCCTAAAACTCCTCAGCCCCTTCGCCCCGCACCTCGCCGAAGAGATCAACTCGGCCCTCGGAGAAACTGAACTCCTGAGCGAACAAACTTGGCCCGTCCTCGACGAATCACTCCTCGTAGAATCCGAAATCCAGATCATCGTCCAGGTCAACGGCAAGCTCCGCGCCCGCCTCACCGTCCCCGCGGACATCTCAAAAGAGGACCTCGAAAAAGCTGCCGTCACCGATGAAAACGTAATCGCCCACACCGACGAGAAAATTGTCCGCAAAGTCATCGTCATTCCCGGCAAGCTCGTCAACATCGTCGCAAACTAGAAATAAGAAGAATAAACGTCCCTAGCCCAATCACTATAAACGGGGTCAGAAAAAGCCCCGTAACGATCGTTGAAAATGGCCCATTCTCAGGATTCGGAGTCCCAAAAATAATTGCCAATAACATCAGCGAAGTCGGCCCGCCAAACATCAACCCAAAGACTACGAAGAACCCCGGCCTCCCCGTTCCCTTGATCGTAAAAACAGGATCCCCATTTTCTTCGACCTCCCTCAACAAACGCTTCCCCTGCCGCGGCAACACCGGTCCCTTTTTCGAGGTGACGGCATCAAGAACCTTGCGGAACATAACCACATCCTACTCTCACGTGGTCACACGACAATCCGCATCATCACTGAACTTCCATCGCTCTGAGTAATTCGTAAGTTCGAGCGGGACAAAAAAAAGGCGGTATCCAATCCTCGGCGCCGCCTCTGTTTCTTCGCGCTTAAATCGGAATTACGAGAGCCTCTCAAATTACTCTGGAATCGCCACCACCAGCACTCGAAAGAACACCATTGGATAGAAGCATAAAATTCCAGTTCTGTGTCCAATCGACAAGAGTCGACTGTTCATGGGCAGAGAAAAGAGTTCCAAGCGCCGTGACCGGGGAGAAAGTGGGGTTTCATTGATTGGGACAGGCTGGGATGGGTCGAGGCAGCAGGTAAGTGATTTAACCTACTCGGATTGCCTTCTAAAAATAATCTCAGAAATACACATCACCCGCCAATTAGACAAAAACGATGTTTAGTATCAGGGATCCTAAATCACCTAGGAGTTTGTCGAAAAGAACTCCTCCTCTAAATGAAGAATCGAATCATATGGACTCACGTCTCAGGAAGCCTACTTTACGAAGTAATTCATTTTTTCGAAAAGAACGCCTCAGAAAACCTGTAATTAAATTAGTTATGAATCGTCGCAAGTCACTCGCCACCCTTTCTTCCGGAACTGCCGCCCTCTTCACCGCCTTGGGATCACAGATCAAAGCCGCCGAAGAAGGCGCCGGCCCTACTTCAAAATTCAAGCATTCGGTCTGCCACTGGTGCTTTGGAAAAATCCCCCTCGATCAATTCTGCGTCGAAGTCAAAAAGATCGGCATCGAGTCCATCGAGATCCTCTTCCCCGACCAATGGGCTACTGTCGCCAAGCATGGCCTCACCTGTGCCATGGGCCGCCCCAAGCCCATCAAGGGAATCGGCGGCATCGGCACCGCCTTTGAGAAAAAAGAAAACCACGACACTCTCGTGAAAATCTACGAGGAAACCATTCCCCTCGCCGCCAAAGCCGGGAACGTTCCCCAGGTCATCGCCTTTTCAGGAAACCGCAACGGGCTCACCGATGAAGAAGGCCTCAAAAATTGCATCGAAGGCGTCAAGCGCATCATGCCCATCGCCGAGAAGCACAACATCACCATTTCGATGGAACTTCTCAACTCCAAGGTGAACCATAAAGATTACCTCTGCGACCGCACCCAGTGGGGAGTCGACCTCGTCAACGCCGTCGGCTCCGATCGCTTCAAGCTCCTCTACGACATCTACCACATGCAAATCATGGAGGGCGACTGCATCGCCACCTTCACTAAGCACATCGACGCCATTTCCCACTTCCACACCGCCGGTGTTCCGGGTCGCAATGAAATCGGCGACAATCAAGAGCTCAACTATCGCGGCATCTCCAAAGCCCTCGCCGCTACCGGTTACAGCGGATTCCTAGGTCAGGAATTCCAGCCCAAGCTCGACCCCTTGACTTCACTCAAGGAAGCCGTCGAAATCTGCACTGTGTAACTACCGGAAATTATACCGCTTAAATGACCCAGTGAGGAAGGATTACCTTCCTCACTTTTTTGTGGGTCTGTGCCCCGGAATTGGTCAAACTTCGCCCGTGAATCTTCTATTCCTTCTTTTCGTCTTTGCCTTCTACACGGCCAAAGCAGCCGAGCGACCCAATATCCTCTTCATCATGTCCGATGACATGGGCTGGGCTCAGCCGGGCTTCAATGGAAGCCCCAAAAAGCTTACCCCAAACTTGGATCAACTCGCCAAGGAATCACTAAGTCTCACTCAGCACTACACTCACTCAGTCTGCGCCCCGACCCGTGGAGCCTTCCTCACCGGCCGCTACGCCTTCCGCCACTGGAGCGACTGGCGCTCGGAAGACTTCGGAAAACCATCTTACCTCAAGAAACTCGGTCTCACACTCGCCAAGACAGCGGACGGCGAGGAAACCCGCCGTATTCATGCCTTGGCCTCGGAAGAGCGCACCGTCGCGGAAGCGCTCAGCGAGGCAGGTTACTTCACTTCCCTCATCGGAAAATGGCACCTCGGCGAATGGCTCCCCGAGAACCTTCCCATGGGTCAGGGATTTCAACATCAGTATGGCCACTACGGCTGGGGAATCGACTACTACTCCAAGACGATCGTGCACAACGCCCCCGCAAGATTTGCGCTCTACGACTGGCACCGCAATCAGGAACCTCTGCAAGAAAAGGGTTATGTCACCGATCTCATTGCCAAAGAAGCAAGCCGCGTCATCGGCGAACAAACCGCGGACAAACCCTTCTTCATGTATGTCGCTTTCAATGCCGTGCACGGTCCACTCAACCCGCCGCCCAATTTCAAAGGCGATGCCTCTGATCCCCTCGCAATCCGGGACGCCATGCTGGCTAACTTGGATACCAATGTCGGATCGATCCTCAAAACTCTCGACCAAAAAGGACTGCGCAAAAACACCCTCGTCGTTTTCACGAATGACAATGGACCCGTCCTCGAAGAAATGAGCGCTCCTTACCGCGGCACAAAAAACACCACTTACGAAGGCGGCGTTCGCACGCCCTGCCTCGTCCGATGGCCCGAGCACACCAAGCCAGGCACTAAAAAAGACGGCCTCACTTTTGTCACCGATTGGTTTTCCACCTTCATCAACGTCGCAGGCGCTTCCACCAAGCAAGAGCTCAAAACCGATTCCTTCAACATGGCCCCCACTCTTTTCGGTGAGGCTCCCAGCCCACGAAACGAAATCATCTACGATGTCGCAGGAAGCGTCCGCCTCCCGACCATTCGCAGCGGCGACTACAAGCTCATGGGAGACGTCCTTTATAACATCAAATTGGACCCCAGCGAAAATGCCGACCTTGCTTCGGTAAATCCCGACCTCGTCAAAAAACTCAAGTCACGCCTCGCACAAGCCGCAAGTGAGCGCCCCCCACTCGGAGACAAGCCCCTCCTCATGGAGCCTCCCCTTCCCTACATCTACGGCGAAGCCGAAAACAAAGCCGCTCCTGAATGGCTCAAAAAGCAAGTTGATGCCATTCGCGCGACCCAACCACAAACCTGGGCACCGGGAACGACTCCCTGGCCCCAAGCTCCCAAGGGCGCGAACGCTTCCAAGATGACCGGTGGTCTCGACGAAAAAGGCGCAGGCGCTCAGAAAAAATAGCGCCATGCTTCCTCCTGATCGCCCCGCCCTCTTTCTGGCACCGATGCAGGATATCACCGACCTTCCCTTCCTCAGGGTAATGGCGGCCTGCGGCGGCGCGGACGTTTACGTCACCGAGTATTTCCGCGTCTACGAGAACTCGCGGCTCGATCCCTACATCCTGCGATCCGTGACAGAGAATCCCACGGACCGTCCCATCATCGCCCAGATGATCGGGCAGCACGAAGGAGCGCTCGTCCAAACGGTCAACGAACTTAAAAAACACCCCGTCGCTGGGATCGACCTCAACCTTGGTTGTCCCGCGCCCGTTGTTTATCGCAAGGATGCTGGAGGAGGCCTCCTGCGAAAGCCCGAGAAAATCGACCAACTTCTTGGTGCTCTTCGAGAGGCCTGCGGCGAGCTCCCCTTCACCGTTAAAACCCGCGTGGGTTTCGAATCGCCCGATGAATTCTCACACATTTTGAGTATCTTCAAGAAGCACGCAATTGACTTACTCACCATCCATGGTCGCACCGTGAAAGAGCGCTATCAAACGCCTGTTCATCCCGAAAAAATTCGACAAGCAGTCGAAGAACTCCCCTGCCCCGTCATTGCCAATGGAAATGTCGTCAACCTCCAGAGCGGGCTCACCTATCTTGAACAAAGCAAGGCCGCTGGACTTATGATTGGACGGGGTGCGATTCGTCATCCCTGGGTTTTCGCTAAACTACGCGCTTCCTTCCTAAATGAGGAGATCCCGACAGTCACAGGGCGCATGATTCTCGAATACGTCACGATGCTCTACGAGGAGACCGCCCGCGAGCACAGCGACTTCATCGAGCACAAGCACGTCCAAAAGATGAAACGCTACCTCGTCTACATTGTGCAAGGACACGTTCCCAAATTCGAGTTCGCCATAAGAAGAGTCAAAACCCCCGAGGAATTCTTTTCCGTCTGCCGGGAGTTTCTCGATAACGATGACCCTGCCCCGGAGCTCCCTCCTGAAAACTCGAAGCTTTTCTGCGGCTTCTCTCAGTTCCTCTAAACCCTCTTCATCAGTCGCTCTCCCGCGACTCAACCTCACCGATAGGAATCTAAATAGCCTTCGGCTCCTCTAAAGAAGCGGGCTTGAGCTGAATTAGATCGTCCCTAGGACTAGCGCGTTCGGTGATTATCTCGAGCTGTAACCTCTCAAGCTGCACCCTTCTTTCGCTCTGTTTTCATGGAATCCTTTCGGCCTATTCTATTTCCTTCTTTCTCGACCCACGTTCCTCCAGACCCATATGAGGAAAATTTTGATTCTTTGGATTGAGCAAATCAGGGTCCCCTTTCAAAGTTTCCCATTGACTTCATCTAAGCCAAGCGAGACCCTTTAACGGTATTAACGGAAAAAAAAGGTGGAACAGGACATTTTACATACCGAAAAAATCATCTCGGATCGGAAAACATTTTTCCTCGATCTTAAGGAAAACCGTCGAGGCCAAGTCGTTAAAATCACCGAGGACGTCGGCGGAAATCGAGACACCATTATGGTGCCTGCTGAGATCCTAGGCGACTTCATTGACGCCCTCACCGACATCAAGGAAACGGCGGATCAGGACGACGGAGAGAGAGACGGAAATCAGGATTAACTCGAGCTACTTGAGCTTCGAGAAATCAGTTGGCGTCAAATACTGACGTTTGATTTTCGTAATGAGACGCCCATCAACTTGGGATGCGTCTCTGGCTGCTTTCCAATCTGGGTCTTTGCCAAAAGCAGACCAGCTCGCTTTCGCTGCGGCGCGATCTTTGTGTGCAACGATGTAGATGAGCGTCCGCACTTCCCCTTCTTTCTTTTCAGAAAGCCAGTAACCCACGTTCTTCATTCCGTGCTTTTCAAAGAGCTTAACCGTGTGGTCGCGGAAGCGGGCTTCGAGCGCTTCTAGTTTCCCCTCGGCCGGGAAGTAGGTGCGAAGTTCGTAGACATCAGCGGTTGCAGTGAAGCAGAAGAGGGTGGAAAGAAGAATCAGGATTTTCATGAATGGTAAGATTAGAGTTTTTCGGGTTCTTGCAGAAGTTGGCCCACGCGTTGCAGAAGCATTCCAGCACCACCGCCATCGACCACCCGGTGATCGAAAGTCAGGCAAAGCTCCGTTTCCGTGACGGGAATAAAGGCGCCCACTTCATCACTCCACTTTGGCGTCTTGATGCCAGCGGCCAATCCGAGGATGAGCGTTTCGTTTGGAAGCGGAATGGGCGTTCCCCATTTCAAACCGAAGGTGCCAAAATTAGTGACCGTGGCAATTCCGCCTGAAGTTTGCTCGGGAGTGAGACGTCTTTCGCGACCCGCATTGACCAGCTCAACGTATTCCCGAGCGAGTTCGGAAACCCGGTGTTGATCGACGTTTCGGAGAACGGGAACCATGACACCGTCTTCCACTTGCACCGCGACTCCCAAATCGAAAGCACGGGGATGGACCACCTTGTCGCCGATCAAGAAACCAGCGGTCGTGGGCTCTTCTGACAAGGCGATCGCAAAGGCCCGCAAGACGTACAGCGTGAGACCGGGCTTGGGATTCTGTCTCGAGCGATACTCTAAAAGTTTGTCCATCGGAATAGGCAGACCTACAGAAGCGAAAGGGCGCGACCAACTGCGGCGCATCGCGTCGGCGACGGCCAAGCGCATGGGCGAGGCACTACTGCGGGGCCATCCTTGAATGTAATCGAGAAATTTTTCGAGATCCTCTACCGTGACCCGTCCGCCCGCTCCGCTTCCCGCAATGGCGGAAATGTCAGCCGCTTGTAGACCAAGCTCATCCATCCGAGCACGCATCCGTGGAGAAATATAATGTGCTCCTTTGACTCCGGCAGGGACCGGCAATCCACGCACGCTTGGCTCAATCAAGACCGGCTCCTCGTAGCTACTGTCATTGGAACGGAAGTGAAGATTCTCTTCCTCTTTGGAAAATTTCTTCTCGGTTTCTTCCTCTCGCTCGCCCAAGACAGGTGAGCCCGTACGCTCGATTTCTTCTTCGCTCGCCTCAAGAATTCCGAGAAGAGTTCCTACCGCATAGTCTTCGCCTTCCTCACCGCGAAGTTCCGTAATCGTTCCGCCACAGAGAGTGGTCACTCCCATCGTGGCTTTGTTTGTCTCAACCTCAATGATTTCTTGGTCGACGACTACCGTATCCCCCACTGCAATAAGGAGTCGGACAATGCGGGCCTCGGCGATAGATTCACCGAGCTGAGGCATGATAATGGGAACCTGGGGCATGACGTGTTAGAGATTCAAAAGTTCGCGAAGCTTTTCAACGATCGACTCGGGAGTCGGACGGTGAGCGGCCCAGAGATCAGGATGATAAGGAATGGGCGTATCCTTGGCATTTAAGCGCAAAGGAGGGGCATCGAGAAGATGAAATCCTTCTGCGACCACCCGGGAAACCACTTCAGCCGTTACGCCCCCCCAGGGGAACCCTTCTCCCAGGGCCAGAAGTCGACCGGTGCGCGCGACCGAGGCAAGGACGGTGTCGATATCGAGCGGCTTCACGCTCCGAAGATCGACCACTTCGATTTCCCAGCCCTCTTCCGCGAGACGATCGGCGGCGCGAACCGCTTCATGCACCATCGCACTGTAGGTTACCACCGTGGCATGCTTGCCCGCACGAGTGAGTCGGGCTTTACCCAAGGGCAGGCCATCACCCTTGATACTTGCTGATTTGAGCCAGCGGTAGAGAAACTTGTGCTCACAAAAAATGACGGGATCATCGAGTTGCACCGACTCTTTCAGGAGTTGATATGCATCTGAAACCGTGGCCGGAGTGACTACGACAAGCCCGGGATAATGAGCATAAATACTTTCGACCATTTGGCTGTGAAACGGCCCCGATCCCGGAGTTCCACCACAAGGCATCCGCACCGTGATCGGAATCGGAATTCCGGTGCGGTAATAATGAGTCCCAGCTTGGTTGACTAGTTGATTGAAGGCGACCGAGGAAAAATCGGCAAACTGCATTTCGACAATAGGACGCATCCCGTTGATCGCAGCGCCTACCGCCATTCCGATCATGGCATCTTCACTGATGGGGGCATCAAGCACGCGGGGCCCAAACTCTTCCTTAAATCCCTTGGTCGCTTTGAAGGCTCCTCCAAAATCGCCAATATCCTGACCATATAAAAAGACGGTCTTGTCTTCGCGAAGTAGCTCTAGCTGCGCTTGGTGAATGGCGTCGATATAGGTAACACTCATTTTTTTACTGCATCCCTTCTACCGATGTTGCCCGCCAATCCTCTTCGTAAGGATCAGGTCCACGCTCACGTTGGGCAGTGGCGACAGCTTCCTGCACCTCCTCCACGGCCTCTTTTCTCCAAATCTCGATATCTTCCGCTGTCGCTAAGCCATCTTCAATAATCTGACTTGCACCCACTTCGAGACAATCACGGCCCATCAAAGAATCTCGTAATTCCTGAGGAACATACGATGCGTCATCATGCTCTCCATGACCGCAGAGCCGAAGTAAACGAGCCACCACAAGCTGGGGACCAAATCCTTGACGAGCCGATGTGACTGCTTGCTGCATCCCGGCAAGAGTTGCTTTGAGATCGGTTCCATCGACCTCCACACCCCCCACGCCGTATCCGACGGCCCGTTCCAAAAGACTCTCACACGCGAACTGACGATTCCGTGGCGTAGAATAGGCAAATTGATTATCCGCGATAACAACCACGAGAGGGAGATTTTCAACCGCAGCCATGTTCAGTCCTTCGTGAAACGATCCTGTCGACGTCGCGCCATCACCAATTGAGGTCGCTCCTACAATTCCGTCGAGTTCCCCTTTCATCCGCTTTGCGATGAGCATGCCGGAAATCACTGAAACAGCGGTTCCCAAATGGCTAATCATTGCAGGCATTCCCTGATGAGGCCGACCCCGGTGAATGTTACCGTCTCGGCCCCGCATCGGTCCTCTCGCCGACCCGAGGTGGGTACGCGTGGCATCCAGCATATCCTCGCCAAAGGCGGTGCGTCCGGCCTGATCACGAATCAGCGGAGAAAAGCAGTCTCTTCCTTTAATCAAAGAAGCGCCCAGTGAAGCGCTCAACGCTTCTTGACCAGTCCCCAGATAAACACCCCCGACGATCTTCCCGCCCTTGTAAAGACTCGACAGTTTATTCTCCAAAGTCCGCGCCGTCAGCATGGACCGAAAAACCCGAAGCTGCAACTCCCCATCAAGAACCGCTTCGAGGGGAGGCGGTGGAAAAGAAAAATTCGAAGGTGTCATCGGTGAAAATTAAAATGCGAAAAACAGGATCCCGTTAGATTTCCTGCTCAATACCTTTCAGTTCTAAGAAAAGATCATTCCATCGCTCAAGACGAGGTTTAAGAGCGACTTTGTGCTTGGCGATATGACGTCTGACATTCTCGAAAAGCCCACCGTATTCGAGATAGAATTCCCGCACGCCATCTTTGTATTCATTACTGAGGGCATCTGCAAAGGGATCACGGCAGCTCTCAATACGATCCGAAAAATTCTGACAAAGTTCCTTTTTTGACTTCTCAGCATAAACGCCAGCGGCGACTAAAAAAAGTAAGCTGGTCCCAATGGCCACAAAGGGCCAGGGATGCGAACCAAGCCCCCCGAGGATGCCGGCCACAATGACACTAAAAAGTACTCCGGAAAGAAAAC
Organism: Akkermansiaceae bacterium; assembly: GCA_905182405.1. Taxonomy (GTDB): domain Bacteria; phylum Verrucomicrobiota; class Verrucomicrobiia; order Verrucomicrobiales; family Akkermansiaceae; genus SW10. The sequence goes on from CAJJBQ010000002.1 coordinate 1,296,237, forward strand.
GCCGAAGAACGCTCCGGCGTGCCTCCATCTGAAGGTCGAGATTTCCACGCAACTTTAAGTTGGCGACCGCTTGCTTGGAAGAACGCCCCATACGCCGAACAAAGCGCTCACGCGTGTCCATCAGCGAGTCCGTCTCTTTGTCGAAATCTGGAATGGGCACCTCGAGTCGTTCCTTGATGCGAGGCACCACCGTGATCCAGTGACTGCGACAATCCGCAACGAGCTCTTGGCCATCGAAATTAGCACGTTCCTCCACCGCAACCTTCACCGACTCCATGAGTCCAGCCTCTAACTCCGAAGGAATCTTCTCCGATCTGAAAAGAGAAAGGAAACTCCGTGGAATTGTGATGTTCTTTCGGAGCATCTTCACCGATTCACGGGCTTCGTTCATGAAGACATCGGTCAGCCCGGAAAACTTGGAGGAAAAGTTAGTCGCTTGACCTTCACACCGTTGGTCAATCTCCGTCTCAAAGTCTCGCAAGAATGACTGATCACGATCCAGCCGAATGGCGTCTTCTTCAATCTTTTCCTCGATCCGACGGAGCGCAAGCTGAGTCGAGTCGCGTACTTCACAGAGCACTTGACGCCTCCCTGGATTTTCAGAGACTCGTTTTGAAATAAAATTCTCAAGGGCGGGAAATCCGCTTTTTCGCCAAAGATTGTCGCTGAAAGGCAGCGCATGCTTGGCATTGCATGCCATCTTTCCCGAAACAGGAAAAACATCAGGATGAACTCCAATTTTTTGAACCGCCAGCGAGCGGACGTGTTCGATAATCAAATCCACATCTCTCTTATCCCGAAGGTCGACCTGTTGCAGCACAAAGGCGACATTCTCCAAATTATCCGCACCCAACTTGGAGATGAAATCCCAAGTCGCCGCACCCCAGGGGTTACTTACAGGAAAGACGAAAAGTAAAAGGTCCGCGATCGGCAAGAAGCGCTCGGTGATGGCCTGATGTCCTCTGACCACCGAATTCGTGCCTGGAGTATCAACGATATTAAAATCCTGAAGGAACTCAATCGGCCGGTGCCGCTCCTGCAGCGTGTCGGTGACATCGATATTTCTCTCCGTGTCGCCCCAGCGATACCAATGCACCTTTTTCGTTTCAGGAAGGACATTTGTTTTGCAAAGATCCTGACCGAAGAGGCCGTTCAGAAGAGTCGATTTTCCGGCATTGACCTCACCGCAAACGACAAAGAGGAAAGGGCTACGCAACCCTTTGAGATACTCACCCTCATCGGCGAGAGCTGACACGTCAGCGCCGCAAGACTCGCCCAATTCTCGAACCCCCACCACAACGTCCGTAAGGCGTTGTCGCGTTGCGAAATATCGTTCGCCAAACATCAGGGGTTAAAACTTTAGTTTGGTAGGAGCAATTTGCTCTAGCCCTTCTGCGCGAGCAGTTGGGAAACTGTAATGAAGTTATATCCCCGTGAGAGGAGTCCATCAAAGGTCGCCGGCATCGCCGTGACCGTCGGTGCATGAAGATCGTGCGCCAAGATAATCGCGCCATTATTAGCACCAGAAAGGATCCGTGAAGTGACCACCGATGGTCCTGGGCGTCTCCAATCCTGAGGATCGACCGACCACATAATCGTAGGGTAGTTAAATTCAGAAAAAAGCATCTGTCGCTGTCGCTGAAATAGTGCTCCATAAGGAGGGCGCATCGTGCGAGGCTTCACTCCGGTCGCTCGCACAATCGCGTCTTGAGTACGGCGCATCTCCTTACGAACTTCGGATTCGCTCAGTGAGGTAAGCTTTCGGTGAGTGTATGTGTGATTCCCGATCTCGTGACCTTCAGCCACAATGCGGCGGGCGATATGCGGATAGCGATCCACATTTCCGCCGATGACATAAAAGGTCGCCCGGATATTTCGCTTCCGAAGCATATCCAAAAGACGCGGCGTGTTCGTTGGGTGCGGACCGTCGTCGAAGGTCATTGCCACATTTGCGTAAGCCGAAGATCCACGTGAATAGGAAATCGCACTCCCCGAAAAAGCGGTCGGGAGATTCATGTTCGGATTTCGCAACCCCTGATTCGCATAAGCAGGCGGACGATACTGGGTATTCGGCGGCATCTTGACGCTTTGGAGCGGAGATTGCCCACGCCCAGAAGCAGACGAACTTACGAGAGACGCTAACGCGTCTTTGCTTGAACACGCAGAAAGCCCCAAGACTGCACCCGGGGTCATTTGGAGAAGATCGCGGCGTTTCATAAACAGAGTTGAGTCAACCCTTTTTACACCCTCATGTCACGGCTTGATTCAGCGCCCATTCAAGATTGCCCCGAGACGCTCTCGTGCTGCTTCCGACCAACTCTCGCCCGGGGTGAAAATTGCTGAATCCAACGAAGTATGCTCAGGCCAATTAGGGACTGCCGGAATCAAAGGAATCGCCCGTTTGAGAACCCTTTCACTCATCTCAGCATTGGCCGCGAGATGCTCGACCACCGAGGAAGCCGTAACCGAGTCATCCTCCCCACGCCAGGAATCGTAATCCGTCACCATTCCGAGGGTTGCCAGGGCGATCTCAGCCTCCCGGGCCAGCTTTGCCTCCGGTAAATTTGTCATTCCGATTATATCGAAGCCAAAATGGCGATAGTAGTGAGATTCTGCCCGAGTCGAAAAAGCAGGCCCGTCCATGCAGACGTAGGTTCCCCCATCGTGAATCTCCGCTCCTTCAGCCTGCCCTGCCTCCAGCAAGATCGCCCGCAACCCAGCGCTGATGGGATCACCAAAATCAACGTGCGCCACAAGGCCCTGCCCAAAAAAGGTGTGATTTGCGCGCTGGCTCGTCCGATCAAAATACTGATCGGGCAGCACGATTGAACGCGGCGGGTATTCCTCCTTCAAACTCCCCACCGCAGTCGCACAAATTACCCAACGCACTCCCACCGACCGCAACGCCCAAAAATTCGCCCGGTGATTCACCTCAGTGGGCAAAATGGTGTGCCCCTGTCCGTGCCGCGAAAGAAACCAGACTTGTCGCCCCTCAAACTTTCCCCCGATCAATTCGTCCGAGGGATCTCCAAAAGGAGTTGATATCTTCCGACGCTCCATTTTTTCGAGCCCGTCGAATCCCGAGACGCCGCTCCCTCCGATAATGCCAATTGCCGGTGTCATTCTTCTTCTGTTTCTGGTTTCTTCTTCGCAAAAAACTCGACCGCCACAATGAGACCAATGCCCACAAGAACAGCGACCACTTCAAACCACACTCCACTTTGCGAAAAGTCCGGGAGCCTCCAGTTCTCGTAGCCAATCGTCTTCATTTTCGTTTCGCCGTCTTTCAAGAACTCCTGGGTGAGTTCCGTTTTCCACGGCCAAATAATCATCAGCGAGCCCGCCACGAATCCCGTAATCGTCCCAACTGCCTTGTCGTGATGCGTGCGAAATAACCAACTCAAAAAGCGCGAAAGTCCCAGCAAACCCACCACCGCACCAATCCCTACGGGAATCAGAATCGGCAAGGACACAGCGAGATTTCCTGTAAAGAAAGCGCTCAAGGCATCCAGCATAATGAGTTTGTAATTCCCTAGAAGCAGCAAAACGAAGGAGCCACTCACTCCAGGAATAATCATGCTGCATAACGCCACCACCCCGCATGCCCCTAAATAGATTGGATTCGTATTTTCATTCGCTGGAGTCATGAAAGCCATCGACACCGCGATCGCCAAGCCCACCAAAAACACTGCAACCACTCCTGGAGACCAGTGCCGAATCATCTTTCCCACGGAGGGAATCGACGCCACAATGAGCCCAAAAAAGAGAGAGAGAATCAAGGTCGGATGATGTTCCAAGCCATACTTCAAGATGCGAGCCAAAGTCGCAAACGCCGTGATTACCCCGAGGCCCAGTGAGAGCAAAAAACGACCATCAATCTTCGCCCACAGCTCTAATATCTTAAATGAACAACCCAGTTTAACCGCTTCCAGATCAAAGGCTTTTAAAGCCTCAATCAATCGTTCATAGATCCCCGTAATGAAGGCGATGGTTCCTCCGGAAACACCGGGAACGACGTTGGCCGCCCCCATCGCAAAACCTTTAAAAAAGGTGGTCAAATCTTCCTTGTTGGGCACAGCAGGATGCTCATGGCAATTGGTGGTCCTGACAATCTTTAAAGCTTCCGCAACACGCTCGCACCGAGAGCTCCAAGCCAGCGACGCCACCACGTCCAAGCGATCATCGGCGATCATCGACTTCGCATGCAGTAACGATCCCGTGTATTTTCTCAACTTCACCCCGGTAGCCATCAGCGAAGGATAGAGCCCTTCGCGCACCCACAAAGAGAAGATCACCTCCCACGGACCAATCTCATCCTTCCGATACGCCCCCGTCTCTGTGGGAGAAGTTCCGCCCACTTTTTGCCAAGTCTCTTTGAAAAACTGATCTCAAGCTACTACCCTCGGAATTTTGATGGAGAGATGAGTGTCCCGCAAGGCCCCTTTGTTCGAGCGCGACCAAACCGAATCTAGATTTATTCCTCCGGTATAAGCGACACGGCCATCGACGATGAGATTTTTGCGGTGATTACGCCCTAAAATCCCACTTCGTTTTCGCCAAGGAGCGACCGGCCGAAAGACGCGCACCTCTACCCACCTTATCAAAGAGAAACATATACATTTCCTGGTGCACGTTGAGCTCCGCCGCTTCAATCGCACCTCGCGAAAAGTATCATCCCCCTCAAAAAAGAGCTCTACTCGATTGCCGCAAGATTGCACAGCCGGGCCGTCCCGTGAGAGGAGACCCAACCACTCGCTCAACAATCTCCTCTTCTTTCTAATCTTATCCGCTAGAAAAATCTTGTGAAAAAAGAGAATAAAAACAACCCTTCGAGCATTACACGATCGATGACTATGCCTAAGTTTCTTTGCTTACTGACCATTGCGACGTCCACAATCGGCCTCGAAGCCCGACTCTGGCGCAGCGCCAAGGGTGACCAACAGTTTGAAGCGGACCACATCTCGAACGATGGAAATCTGGTTACCCTTAAAAAAGGAAGCAGCATCGTCAGCTTCCCCATCGCTAAGCTTCATGAGGTAGATCAGGCATGGCTCGTTGAAAACCATCCCCTCGCCAGTCCTTCCGAAATCGATACTCCGGCTTCACCAAAAGGGGCTGCTTTTGACACCCTCGAATTCGGAGACTCGCGAAAAGACGTCATTGCCAAACTTAAAGTGAGTAAAATGGTCGAAGGCGGCGCCGCCAATGTCATGATAGCGCGCATCGGACTCAACGGGACTTACCGTACCAAGAACACCATCGGCGGGCTCCACTGCTACCTCTATTTCGACTGGACCAAGAACGACACCCTCCGGGAAGTGACCCTGCGAAGTAAAGTGGTGGAACGAGGATCCTACGGAGGCATGTTGAAGAACAACTGGAAAGAAATGGCTTCTGTTCTTACCATGCTTCATGGTCGCCCGGCGCAGGGTGCGCCTTATCCAAACTCCGATGAACTACAGGACGGACTCATTCTCTGCTCTCACCTCTGGCGCACCGAAGAGGGCCACTCGGTCCTCCTGGGCACCGGCCAGGAAGGAAAAAAATACTCCGTCATCGTAAGAATCACAAGTGAGCGCATCGAGCCCGTGGTGTTGGAATAGATTGAGGAAAATCCTATAAGACATACCCTCTCAGTGCTTTAGTAGCCCCTCTTCTCCTCAGTCACTTGTCCCGCCCACAGTGCGTAGGAGGAAACCGTTCAAAATTTATTCCCTCGCTGATCCTCGCAGGACCAGCCTGGAAAGCCATAACCCCGTGCCAGCAAGCTGGCACGGGGTTATGGCGGACAGAGTGGGATTCGAACCCACGGTGACATCACTGCCACACACGCTTTCCAAGCGAGCGCATTCGACCACTCTGCCATCTGTCCGTATTAGAATTTTCGGTCGGGCGCGCAACCTAGCCACCAACTCGCAATGAGGCAATCGAAATTTTCCCCCAAGCCGCTTCCAAGCTTTCTTTTCCACTGAAACGGTTTATCTCCTTTTTCAAGAGAGATTTCACCCAAGCTGTATGGACCCAAAGGATCGCTATGAAATCAAACGTAAACTTGGCCAAGGAGGCCTGGGCGCGGTTTTTGAGGGCTACGACCACCAGCTTCAGCGAAAGGTCGCCATTAAGCGCCTCCTTACCGAGGAAGGGAGCACCCAAGATCAGGTCGATGATTTGATGCGAGAGTGCCATTCCCTCTCCGCGCTCAATTCTCCTCATGTCGTAAGCCTTTTCGACATCGGGCAAGACGGGGACGGCCCCTTCGTGGTGATGGAACTTCTCGATGGAGAAACCTTGGAAACTTTGATTTCCCGAGCTCCCCTCATCGAAACCGATTTTTTCAGTGTCGCCGAACAGTGCCTCGAAGGCCTTCTCGCCGCGCACGATGGCCACTTGCTTCATCGGGATATCAAGCCCTGCAACATCATGATCACCTGGCTGCCCAGCGGCCGGATGCAGCTCAAGCTTCTCGACTTCGGACTGGCCAAGTTCACCCTTGAGCCATCGATCCAAACGATTGCCCACGGCAACTCCCTCTTTGGTTCCATCTATTTCATGGCACCCGAGCAATTTGAGCAGCTCCCGCTCGATGCGCGCACCGATCTCTATTCTCTCGGAGGCGTTTTTTATTATGCCCTCACCGGGGAGTATCCTTTTAACGGCGAATCGGTCGCTCAGGTGATGGCCTCTCACCTTCAAGGCTACTGCAAAGACCTGCGCGAATATCGGCCCGACCTTCCAGAAACTCTCTGCAACTGGATCATGAGCTTAATGGCTCGCCAGCCTGACGACCGACCCAATTCCTGTGAAGTAGCGCTGAGTCAGCTCGTTGGCATCCGACAAGGAACCTTCAATCCCCCCGTTCCTCAAGGAGTCCAAATGATCACCCATCCGGTGCGCCTCAAGGCCGCTCCGGCGGTGCAAGGCGCGCAAACACCGCCCTCCATCACCACCGTTCAGGTTCTCCTTCCCCGGACCGCAGGGGTCCCTCTCCTCACTCACCCGGTTCTCATCACCGACAATTCCACCCACCTTTCAGGATGGCTTTGGTCGTTGCTTGGAGTAGCAGTCCTCATGATCGCTTTCATCTACTGGCCCAAGGGAGCAGATCCCCAAGAGATTGTGAAAATGGTCCCGGCGATCTTTTCAACTCCCGCCGCAAGTCTGCCAAAGGATTCTCCGAAGACCCCACCGACCAATAAAGAGAAGACGCTTGTCGAAAAACTACACCTCCCGAAGTCCCCGGATGAACTGCTCGAGGAGCGAGACTACAACTTGGACAAGATGCTCTCGATCAAAGAATTCTCCCACACCTCGTTTCCTGCAATTCGGAAACGTCTTGAGGAAGGCTTTGCCACCTTCGATCTCGATCAAAACGGACGTATCACCCTGAGTGAACTGGAAAAGGCCTATCGCGAATAACGTTTACTTCCCGCTCGCCCGAAGAACATCGAGAACAGCTTGAAAGCGCTCGTTATTTTGCGTGTCTGCCTCACAGAGATTTTCGTGACACTCGAGGATGTGGCCTTCTTTTCCAGGTGAGCTTCCACCAATCGGTTTCAGGTCAGCGCGAACTTCGTCCAGCTTTCCGATCCACGGACCTTCTTTCGGTTCGATCTGCAAAAGCTGAGAAAGGCCGAGTTCTTCCAAGGAATCTTGATTCTTCTTACCCGGAGAAACGACACCCAAGGTGCCCCCCTCAGGTCCACGGAGCTTGGCCGCGATTCCGGCAAGCATCCCCATGAAAGTGGAATCCATTCCGGTGCACGCTTCCAGATCGACCACGATCTCGCGAACGCCCTCTGAGATTTTGCGCTCCACCGCTTCCTTGATAGAAGGGCTGACCATAAAGGTGCCCTTTCCTTCTAAGCGGACCCAGAAGATAGATTGATATTGGCGGATGAAGACCTGACCGTTCGGTTTCAAAATGTGAAAAATAACCGTCTAAAGGTTGAAACGTGAATACGCCAAAAAATAGACAAGGTCAAAATATCATGACGATATTTTGAACGAGAACAAAAACGATTAGATGAAGCGCGGCAATTCCCAGCAAGGCCGCGGGAACCCGCGAGGGACTGATGAGACGATAGACGATCACAAAGAAGAGTAATCCCGGGATGCTGGCAGTAATAAACCACCCGGATATCTCGTGAGCCAGGATAAGAAGGTAAGGCAACACGGTCATCGCAAGGATCAGCATTTTGACCTTGGGTCGACCAAAGCGCACCACGATCGTCCTCTTTTGCACCGCGCGATCTTCTTCTAGATCACGGTAGTTATTGATGGCGATTAGAGCAGCGGAAAGAAAACCGATCTGGAGCCCCAGGATCCAACTCTCTGCAAGCCACTGACCAGTTTGGATAAAAACCGTCCCCCCTACCGCAATCAAGCCAAAGAAAAGAATGACAAAGACCTCGCCCAAGCCGCGATAAGCAAGCGGAAGAGGACCGCCAGTATAACCGTAACTCAGGTAGAGCGAAGGCACCCCAATCGCAATGATCCACCATCCGCGCTCGAGGAATAAAAGCCAGCCCACGATGGAGGCCAAGAGAAGCATCAAGCCAGCCCCAAGATAAACGGCGCGCCTCGACAGGAGCCCGGAAGCCGTGGCCCGCTGGGGACCGAGCCGTGCTTCCGTGTCCGCGCCTTTTTCGGCATCGATAACATCGTTGAAGAAATTCGTCGCGATCTGGATAAAGACCGCGCCCAAAACCGTAAGGATCGCGAGTCGGAGGTCAAACTCCCCCGTCAGCTGCCATGCCAGCAAAGCCCCCGACCACACCGGCACAAGCGCCGCCGGAAGCGTCTTGGGTCGGGATGCGAGGAGCCAGGATTTCATCATGCACTCTTCTCGCCGATCGCGGCATTGATTTCAGATTCTGCATGACCCAGGGACTTCAACGTTTCGCCGAACCACTTCCGATCATGGTTCCACAAGCGAAAACACCCCTCGGAGGTGTAAGCATCACGGACCTCATTTAGCAGTTGTCCTTCCGGAATCGTCTTTAAAATTGCGAAGCCCGTTTCGCACGCGCTGTCACCCGAGGATTGAATACCTTTAATCAGTGCCTGAGTTACTGGTGCGGCATTATTTCCCTCGGACCAGTCCAAGACAGATTTGAGGTTTCCTAGGTCATTTGCGAGATAACCAAAAAACTCTCGATCCAAAGGCATCTCCACATCAGGCGATTCAGATAATATGCTACCGTTCAACCCAAAAAAATCTTCTGAACTTACCCTTTTCGCATACCCTCCGAAAAAATCATCGAAGTCAAAGCTCGAGCTTCCTCCTTTTGACAGAAACTCAAAAGCTGCTTCAAGATCCTGCTCAGACCAAACTTTCCAGATGTAGGATGGCGGTTCATAAAACCCTCTATTAAGGCTCTCCAAATCAAGCCCACGTTCGTCCTTCTTCCATTTTGCAGCAGAGGAGGAAAAATCAAAGTCTTTTGAGAAATCTCCGCTCCATGAATACCCACTTGATGAATTATCCTCCTTCCAACTGCCCTTGTAATAGTTAAAGGCCATCTCCCACTCATGAACGATTGCTTTTTCTTGGAGCCTATTAGGAAAATCAATCTCGCCTTGATAATCGACAAGATTCTCTTTCGAAAGCTGGATTGCCTTAAGGAGGTCGCGCTCGATTTGGGTCCCTATTAGCATTTGCAAAACCTTATGTGGTTGCCCGATAGACTGGGCCTGGGGGAGAAGAGAATTAAAATTCTCTTTTCCCCACTCTGCCGCCTCTTCGTTGTCAAAAACCTCCCCAAAAAGATAATCTCGATTCCCGGTATGCTCACCTGCCAAGACCCACTGCAAGGTCCCCTCCATGTCCTCCTCTAAAAGCTCTTCGAGCAAATCGCCAACGGCACTTTTAGAGTTATGATCGAGCCCTTCGGGACCAAATTTCTTCAGAAGAAACTCGAGATGGGCACGGCGATCCTTGGGTAATATTTCCGCAACAACTTGTTTTCGATCGTTCCATTTCGTAGCGAGAATTCTCTCGGTGAATTCTGAAAAAAAAATCCCAGAGGAGAGAGCAAATGAAGCCTCAGACGCCCGAGGCCCGTTAGAGCCAGGGCTAGAAACCGTCGGGGTTTCCTTCTCTTCTTCGATTATCTGATTCGACCTCGCGAAATAGACTAGTCCCGCACCCACAAGCAGGGTGACAAAAGGAACAACAACGGACGTTTTCATCAGACTTAGGGAACACGAGGAAACTTGGAAAAGTCAGGAGCGCGCTTCTCGATGAAGGCTTGTTTCCCTTCTTTCGCTTCCTCGCTCATATAATACAGGAGAGTGGCATTTCCGGCGAGATCCAGCAGGCCCATCTGACCATCGCAGTCGGCATTGAGCGCAGACTTAAGACAGCGAAGTGCGAGTGGAGAATGAGCGAGCATTTCACGGCACCATTGCACCGTCTCGCTCTCGAGCTGGTCAAGCGGAACGACGGTGTTAACCAAGCCCATATCGAGCGCTTGCTGGGCGTCGTATTGACGGCAGAGATACCAAATTTCGCGTGCCTTCTTCTGACCCACGATGCGGGCGAGGTAGCTGGAACCGAGACCGCCATCGAAGCTTCCCACCTTGGGGCCGGTTTGACCAAAGCGGGCATTCTCAGCGGCGATCGTAAGATCACACACGATGTGAAGCACATGCCCACCACCAATGGCGTAGCCAGCCACCATGGCCACGACTGGTTTTGGCAGGCCTCGAATCTTCTTCTGCAGATCAAGCACATTGAGCCGGGGAACTCCGTCGGCTCCAAGGTAACCTGCATGACCTCGCACTTTTTGGTCGCCGCCTGAGCAAAAGGCCTTCTCCCCTTCTCCAGTAAGAATGATCACTCCCACGTCTTGGTCCCGGTGGGCCATCTCGAAGGCCTGCAGAAGTTCATCAACGGTGACCGGGCGGAAGGCATTGCGCACTTCCGGGCGATTGATGGTGATCTTGGCGATCGCACCATCTTCCGTCTTCTCGTATCTGATATCTTCAAATTCAGCCGCTACGTTCCACATGCTGTGATCATCGGGTCGCTTTGCCTTCTCCGCAATACCCTAATGCAAGTTCTCACCACAACGGCGGCAAAATTTCGCATCAGGAAGATGGCCGTGCACTCCGCAGCTTGGACAGGCGTCAGTCGTCGCATCGCCCAACTGGCCCTGCATGATTCCGGCCGTCACAATTCCGGTGGGCACCGCGATAATCGCATAACCAGCGAGAACCAGCGCCGAGGTGATTATTTTACCGAGAACCGTGACCGCTACCATGTCCCCAAAACCCACCGTCGTGATCGAAACGATGGCATAATAAATACTCATCGGGATACTGGTAAACTGCGTCCCTGATTGACCATTCTCTACGAGATACATCAAGGTTCCGGCCAGAACGGCAATAAGAAGAACCGAGATAAAGAAAACGGTAATCTTAGCGCGGCTCGCCGCCAGCCCTCGCATGATCGTCTCCGCCCCGCGGATATGACTCATCATTTTCAACACCCTAAACATCCTAAGAAGGCGAAGAATACGGATCACCAGAAGGGAGTGGGTTCCCACGAAAAAGAGCGAAAGATAAGAGGGCAGGCAGGAAAGAAGATCCACGACCCCATAAAAGGATCGAATGTAGCGCCACGGTCGCCTCACGAGCGCAATCCGAAGAAAATACTCGAGGGTAAACATGCCGGTCAAAACCCATTCGGCCACTCGTAATTGCGGCCCCCACTCCAGCGCGATATGATCCACACTCTCCAGCATGACAGCAAAGACACTCAGAACAATCGCTCCCAGAAGAACGACATCAAATGCCTTTCCTAACGGAGTTTCCGCCTCAAAAATGATTTTCCACAGACGCTCACGCAGTGATTTTTCCTCTTCGGGTTTATCCACGCCAAAGAAAGTAGCACCTTTCGTCGTTACAAACCAGTGCGCTGTCTATATTCGAAAAGGATGAAGTGGATAATCATTCTTTTATTGCTGGGACCTTTGTGGGCGCTCCCAAGTGTTGAGGAGGCGACCAAAACATTCATGGAGGGTTCGTCTTCCGAGCGAGAAGCCCTCACCAAGGAACTCTGGGCGGCAGGCGATGAAGCACTTCCCCTCGTTTCCCATTTTCTGGAAAGCGATGATCCGGAGATTCGCACGCGGGCCACCTTTCTCCACAAGCGCATCCAGCTGGGCCTCAAACCTGATTCTCCCGAGGCGCTTCTCGGTCTTGCGGAAGCCGCGATGAAGTCAACGCCCACGAACAAGAAAAGCACCCTTCTACCGCTCCTCGACGAGGAAGGAGGATTCGAGATCGCGCTCCGTTTTCTCGATCGCTGGACTCGGGAAGAGCGCTTCTCATCAGAAATCTTGCGAGTCCTTGCGAGCACCATTCTCTTCTATGATCGTCTCGATGGCGAAATGCTCAAGATTCCGATGGGGCTCAAATGCCGCGGACTTTTGGTCGCGACTCTCGCAAACGAAGGACTGCACGAACGCCGGATCGCCATCAATCTCGCTTTGCCTCAGCCGCTCGCCACGTTGGAGGAAGCGCAGACTCACCAAGCTCCCTTTGGAAGAGAGTTCTTTCTCGGAATTGCCCGCGGAGCGATGCTCACAGACAAGCGCAGGGAGGCCCACGCTATTCTCCAAGCCGGCCTCAAGGACACCGGCGACATCGCCCGGGATCTTGCAACCTTGCCGGCCGGAAATCAACACCCCCTCGAAGTCCTTCATTTTAAACTCAGGGAGGAGGGAAAGTGGATCGAAGCCAGTCAACTGGACGTTCCACAGGAGGTGAAGGAGGACAGCTTGATCATCGCCGGAAAATTATACGCGCTCATCGACTCGAAGGATCTGACACCGGAGTTAATCGCCGTGATGAAAGATTTCCTCGGTCTTGCCCCTGCAGACATTGAAGCTCTGCGGGCCAACGGTTATGAGTATCCCAAAACCTTTGCCAAGATCCTCTGTGCGCTGGAACACAATCAGGAAGCGATCGAGATTCTTCACGACACCGGAAACCATCGCCGCGTCCTCGCCCTTCTCCTGGCAGACAATCAAAAGGAAGAAGCAATCGCCTATCTCGAAAAGCTCAGTAAAAATGCGGGAAGCGATGATATACTCGAGGCGCGACTTTATTTGGCGAACAAGCTCATCTCCAGTGGTGATAAAGAATCTGCGCAAAAGATTTTTTCTCCCCTCCTTAATGACATTCCAAAACGAGTGGGACATCGTCAGCGCACGGTGGGGCTGGCCAAACGGGTCTTCGATTTAGAAACTGCTCTCCGCCTGAGCCGTCACGTCCGCCCTGGTTTTACAGCCCACGAAATGATTGGAGACATGGGCTCCCTCTTTCCCGGGCGAGGAATGACAATGGCGCTTTGGACTTCGAAAGCTTGGGAAACAAATCCCGATCTCACTGCGAAGGATGCGGTGGAAAAGGCCGAAGCATTTTTAAAAACACCAGATGTCTTCGATGTGGCGATGAAGCAACTCCAGGAAAAAACAGTTCTTGAGGAACGCGTGCTCCAGGAGATGGCGATCTCGCTCCACCTGCCCGAAATGATCGCTCCTCTCGAAAAAAAAGCCCGTCGTGAGGATGACGGACGCATCCTCCTCCTAGCAGTCAAAGATGCCACTCTGCCACTTCCTCATCGACTGCGCGCCTGCCAAATCGCTCTGGAAATTACACCGACCGATCCTCAACTTCACGCCTTTAAGGAACTCCTATCGGAAAAGGACCCCCTCATTTCACGCTCCCTCGCCCTTGGTGAGAGCTCCGCTTGGATCAAGATTGGTCAGGCTCTTGGCCAATCGGGAGAGACCGAGAAAGGCTATCGTGCCTACGAAAAAGCCCTCGCTTTCGCCGCTGATGATTCCACCTTCGAACTTCTGAAACGACTCGGACTCAAAAGCGCTCGTGAGGGAAAAAAAGACGAAGCTCTGCGACTGCTACAAGCGGCGATCATAAAGGGCATCCTTGAGGAAAAGCCAAGTTGCGCCGACCTTACCCACCTCGTAAAAGCCCGCGCGACACTCAAGGCGCAGGATCAATAGAAGCACCATTTAGCGTCTTCCCAGAAGGCTGCGACTCTGGTCCATCGTCATTTGACGATAACTCTCCTGCGAGTAGATGATTATTGGCTTGGCTCCAATACGCTGCGAATCGGCGTAGGCACTATTAGGGCTGGCAACGATATTACCAGACTCGCGAGCCGCTGCCGTGGTGTAGCCTCCCGTCTGAAAATTCTGCCCCGCAGCGCGTGCCACTTTATTGGCATCCTTATTTTTTTTCCAACCGAACCAGGATTTATTTCCCGCTGTGCTTGTTTTTTTCCCGGCATCGTAGGAACCGGTAGAATAATTCTTATTTCCGTTCCATGCCGCAGATTGAAAATCCCTGCTGAAGTATCCCGGAGCTTTCCGGCTCCTGGCGTAGGAGGATTCCCCTTTTGCATCGAATTGGCTGCGCTTGCCCCCCGCGTATGTTCCCCCGCTGCCCTTTTGGACGTCTTCCGAACTCCACTCAAAAGGATTCTTCTGGTTCAGATGAAACTCGCCCCCGGTCTCTACTGCGGCCCCTTTAACCTCGCCGGTATCAACTTGACTCGATGAGCAAGACACCAAACCCACGGCCAGGACCGCGAGACAGTAAACTTGTAAGATTCGTTTCATCGGGGGGATCCTACCCTTGATCTAAAGAGGTCTCAAGGCTCCTCTTTTGGAATAAGACGACCCCAGTGACATTTTCCTCTTGTGCCGATCTGAAAATCGCCTATCTCTTAAAACGGATTTTGTGATGTGGTAATCACAATTTCCTTTCGCAGACAATCAGACGGAGGTGTGGGTCCTAATCCCGCACCTCCGTTTGTCTTTGGTGCTACAAGAGTTTGATCAGGCGATATCCATGACCTGAACCTTGGCCCATCTGTCTTTGAATCCGGCGATAAAAGCGTCGTGGATGGGATCTCCCTCCTGATATGAATCATGGTCGTCCATATTGGCAAATTTCAGCGAAATGGCGTAGTCCCACGAGTGATCAGTTACCGGACGATCCGCAGTTGCCGCCGGCTTCCCCCACTTGTGTTGGCCAATGAAAGGCGAGGTGCAAAGGGTCTTAATGCCTGATTCAAAAGAAGCGCGTGAGGCATCGTTCTGAAAGTCGTTTTTCAGCCAGAAGTAAACATGATGTTCCATGCCTGGGCTTTTAAGGGCCACCACTGAATTCGGCAAGGGCCGTCCATCATTGACATAGAGCAATACGAATTGTTGCTCTTTCTCGAACGATGTGCCAATTTTTATGTGCTGCGGCAATCTCTCCGGCCTTTTATTTCGTTCTATGCGCTTTCCAATCGTTCTGCTGCAGCTCGTATTTTCGCTGATCTACCTCACCTCTCCGGTGCAGGGACAGATTGCCGCCCCTGGTCAGGAACTTTACGACAAAGCGGAACGTTACTTTATTTACGGCAGGGACGTCGAAGACCGTTACGAGAAAACGCGCTACATGGATTATGCCATTGTCCTGTTTAAGAACTACCTCGATCTCTACCCCAACGGAACCAACGCGGCCAACGCCCACTACCACA
This sequence comes from Akkermansiaceae bacterium, assembly GCA_905182405.1. Taxonomy (GTDB): domain Bacteria; phylum Verrucomicrobiota; class Verrucomicrobiia; order Verrucomicrobiales; family Akkermansiaceae; genus SW10. Next base: position 1,311,799 of record CAJJBQ010000002.1, read on the forward strand.
TGGGATTTTCGGAGCAGAGCATAGGACGGATCGATGAGGCCGAGCGCATTTTCAAAAACATCCTCAGCCGCTACCTGCGAGGTAACATTGTCGGTCTTGCCGCAAACAAGCTCGCGTTACTTTCTTACACCGAACAAGACTGGAAAAACGCCGCCAAATACTTTGACCAGAGTGCCTTAAACCTCAGCGATCAGGAACTCCGTTTCAGCGCCCTCAGTATGCGACTTAAGTGCCTCAGGGAGATCGGCACCGACGACTTGGGAATCTTGGACGCTCTTTCAAAGATCACGACTGCCAAAGGACATCCGCACGCCTCCTGGGCTCAATTCATGATTGGGTATCAATATTACCAAATGGAGAATTTCGAAAAAGCCATCGAGATTTTACAACCCCTCACTATCGCGACCATTTCAAACATCTACCGCTCGCAAGCAATCTTTTACACCGGCCTCTCTGCCGTAGAGTTGGGTCGAGGCGATGATGCCCAGGACTACCTCTACCAGGTTCTCGATGTCTCCCTGACCAATCCCAGCCTGACCCAGGACCAACGCCGCAAAATCGCGCACAACAAGGCGATGGCCCAGACTGGATTGATGAGCTTATTCTACAAAAAGGAAGAATTTAACGAAGTTATCGATCTCTTCCGCAAGGGGGATTTTGGAGCCACCGGAAGAACGGAAGCCCGTCGATCGATGACCGCGGGAAAATCCTTCTATCGTTTAAAGCGCTTTCGAGATGCCCGCTCCGCATTTCGGAGAGTCGATCAATCCATCCCCAACACCCCGGAAGCATTTGATGCAGCCTTCCATTGCCTCGAGTGCGATTACCAGCTCAGACAGCCGGACCTTCCAAAACGGGTCAATACCTTCCTTGAACTCTACGGCGAGCTATTCAGTGTCAGCCCTAACCTCCATATGGCCGCTTTCCTTAAAGCTGAAACGCTCTATAATCTGGGAGAATTCGAGGCTTCTGCCAATGCCTTCAGTGAGATCGACTCCGTCCTCATCCCACGCAAGCGGCGGGCGGACCTCCTTTTCAAGCGTGGCTGGTGTCAGGCTGAAATTGGCGACAACCATGGAGCAACCCGTAATTTCACCGAATTTACGGAAACATTCCCGGATGATCCTCGTCAAGGAAGGGCGCTCGCGAAGAGAGCCCAAGCCTATTCCGCCCTGGGAGATCGGATGTCATCACTCCGCGACTACGAAGCGCTTTTGAAATTGGAGACGGATGCTGAAATCCGTTCCTTCGCTCTCCAAGGGAGTGCCCGTGTCCTCAGGGAAGAGAAAAAAATTGCCCTCATGGTCGAGCGCTATCGCCGCCTCTTAGCCGAATTTGATGACCTCCCGACCGACACCATGGCCAATGCCAACTACTGGATTGGGTGGGGCTTTTTCAAGCTTGAAAAATATGATGATGCCCGGCCCTATCTCGAAAAATCTCAGGAAATGATTCCTGAGTTTTATAACGAACCCGCTGGAAATATTCTCGTGCTGCTTCTCTTCTCCCAAGGAAAAGCCGACGACATGAACGAAGTCCTCAGAACCTTGCTAAGCGACTATCCCAGTAAGAATGTTCCTAAACAGATGCTGACTTGGCTTGGCGTTCAACTCTTTCACGGAGGTCATTTCACCGATTCCGTCAGATATCTCGAGAGTGCGACAGATCCCGACAAACCCAAGGCAACCGAAATCAATATTTGGCGAACCCTCACAAAGGGCCAAAATGAACTGAATCAATATCAAGATGCTCTGCAATCAGCCGAAATCGTCCTCCTACTGGAGACTGAAGAGCGCTGGAAAGCAGATAGTCAACTTGATATCGCCCAGGCTTTTCTCGGCTTAAGCCAACCTGAAGAAGCCCGCAAAGCGGCTCAGGCCGGGCTCGACCTCACTATTCCTGGAGCCCACAACGCAGGCCTCCACCTCGTCTTGGGCAGAGTCGATTTCATCCAGAAAATGATTCCTGAAGCCTTGGCTCATTTCGAAACCACTCTCCAAATCGCGGTGGATGATCCGGCGATCACCCCTGAGGCACTTTACTGGGGAGCTCAAGCCGCTGAGAAGCTCGGCGATAATAAGAAAGCTATTTCCTATCGCAGCAAACAAGAAAACCAATTTCCCTCATGGTTAAAAAAAGAACTCAAAGAACCCAAGGGAAATTGAAGCTTTGACTTGTTGTCAGCACTCTCTAAATCAAGATTTCTGAAACATGATGGCCTTTTCCCTCAAGAAAAAGCTCCCCTTTGAAAAACGGAAGCAGTCTTGTTCCTTACAAGAAGCCCTTCATTTATGCCGCATTTTCGGGTGGCGCTTACTACCTCCTGATCCTCGGAATATTAGCGTTCACCTCCATCAAGGAGCAAAATTATCGACAATCTCTCTCCTTGGCATCCTGAGCCTCACCATTTTCGTTTGAATCATAGGCCTCATCAAACACCGTTCGGCCCGAGGTCTCCTCTCTAAGGGAACACCATTTCTGCATTTTGGAGCTAACCTTCATGAGAAATCCTACAAGCTCCCCCTCCTCAAACATGGCGATACCAAGATGGTGTGAACTATCTTCACTCAAAGATTCCGCTGTATTTACAACGACTCTTCCTCGATTTTTTGAAGCCGTTTACCAATGTCATCGGGGTCGAAAAACACTAATTCACCTCTCTCTTGAGCAGCCTATCCACGACTGATCTAAGAGTGAGTCCCTGGACGGCAATCGAGAAGATCACCACAAGGTAGGTCGCCATCAGAATAGCTTGGCGTCCGCTTTCCTCAAGCCCCTCCTTTGGCAGAGCCAAGGCAAGAGCCACTGAAATCCCTCCGCGTAGTCCTCCCCAAGTGAGGATGCGGATGACTCCGGGAGAAAATTCCCGCGTCTTCCTTAAAATAATCACGGGCAGAGTCACGGCCACCATCCGGGCGCCGAGAACTACAAAGATGAGAATGAGACCCGCTGAGAACGCCTGTCCGCTCCAGTTCAGCACAAAGATCTCAAGACCGAGGAGGAGGAAGAGAAGGGCATTCAGGACTTCATCGATCAATTCCCAAAAAAGATCAAGGTGCTGCCTCGTTGTGTCACTCATCGCAAGAAGGCGACCCTGGTTTCCGATCATCAATCCAGCCACAACCATCGCCAGTGGACCACTCAAGTGCCAAGCACTCGCTAGTTGGTATCCCCCCATCACTAGGGCCAGGGTGATCAGAATCTCCACTTGATAGTTATCAATCGTCTTAAGCATCCAATAAGCGACAAAGCCGAGCACCCCACCCAAAAGAATCCCCCCTCCCACTTCCTTTAAGAAGAGGTCACCCACACTCATGATGCTTGCTTCCCGAGTTCCGGCTGCAAGCCCGACAAGAGCCAGATAGATGACGACCCCTACCCCATCGTTAAAGAGAGATTCGCCCGTAATTTTCGTCTCTAAAGATTTGGGCACCTTCGCCTTCTTGAGTATTCCCAAAACTGCTACCGGATCGGTGGGAGAAATCAATGCGCCAAAAACGAGACACCAGAGATAGGATAAATTCATTCCAAACCACTGGAAGATAAAATAGGCCGAAGTTCCTACAAGGAATGTGGAAACCACGAGACCTACGCTTGCGAGTATCGCCACTACCCCTTTTTGATCCCTAAGGTCTCCGAGGTTCACATGCAAGGCCCCCGCGAAAAGAAGGAAGCTCAGCATCACGCCCATCACCGTTTCATTAAAATCGATCTGGGTGACAAAGTAATCGGCCTGAGTCACGAGCCCCGGCCATTGATCCCCTAGAAGAAGAATAAGGACGCTCAGCACAAGGCCGATCAGGAGAATTCCAATACTGGTGGGCAGCTTAAACACCCGATGGTTGATATATCCAAAGATGGCCGCAAGACTCAAGAGGACAGCTGCAGTATCGAGCAGATTCATGACCGATGACTAAACATGATTTTTGACCAAAGGTCGAGCTTCCTCCGGAACCCAATCTTCCCAATCTTCGCCATCGCGGGCCGCTTTTAGAATGTCGCGGCCGGTTTTTTGAAGCAGTTTGGGGTCGCCACATGGGATTCCCGAGATCCTTCCGTTTTCGAGAAAGTGCCGATAGAGATATTTAAGATTCTTCGGAGATCGAAAATTCTCGGCAGTGACCCTCTCCCCGATGCTACTATTTTCCCAAGGGTAAACCAAAAGATTGATCCCGGTTTTAAAGAGCCGCCCGAACGATTCCAAGATTCCTCCCGCGAGCGATTCGGACCATTTTCCCTTAAAGAGTTCGTTGAGCAGACCGATCGATAGAACTAGTCCCACAGGCTCCCTCGTGTAGAGTCTGAGGGTGGCCGCGACACGATGAAATTCAGGACAATTCGAGATCATCACCACTTTTCCCAATGCTTGCAGAACAGTCACCCGATCGATGAAAGAAACGAGATCGATTTCCCCATCACGAAGGAGGTTGCTGAGCGAGACTTCGCACACTTCCCGATAGGGCTTGGCATTTTCCGAAGCTCCTTCTGGCGGAAAAGATTTCCCAGCCTGCTCGAACATATCAAGATGAAGCTTGGTCACTGGAACGAAACTACCTCGCACCACCAAGAGAGGAGTTCTGTAAAATGCTTCCGCTGCCTGAACCACATTTCCATCAGGCAAAAAAACTGTCGCCGGAGTCAGACCCTGGCTCACCAACTCAAGCGCGCAAAGACGGTTATCAACCATCGAAAACGGCTCACCGAGAAATTTCAGCATATCGATCTCGATACGATCAGGAACGAGGAAATCCACCAATGATTTCACGAATGCCGTGAGATCTTTCGAGTGATGATACGCGGCCCACACCAAATTCACGCCCAAGATTCCAAGAGCTTCCATTTGATCCACATTTTCACAATCCAAAAGCCGAGCATGGAGGATGATCGTTCCAGAAGGGCCGTGAGACTTCGATTGATAACGAATCCCAAGCCACCCATGGCATTCTCCCTCATCCTGATAACCCCGTGCTCTCACGGTATTACTAAACGAGAAGAACTTGGAGCGATCTCCCCGCGATTCGCTCAAGCGTTCCTCGAGAAGCTCATATTCGTAGTTCAGCATGTCCGTCAGACGCTCCTGAGAAACGTATCGCAATGTCTTGCCATAGAGCGCATCACTGATCGTCATGTCATAAGCAGAAATTGATTTCGCGACAGTCCCAGCGGAGGCCGAAGCCCTAAAAAATCGATTGGCCACTTCCTGTCCCGCTCCAATCTCGGCAAAAGTGCCGTAAATCGAAGCATCCAAGTTCAGTTGAAGCGCCTTATCGTCGACAGAAAGAAGGTGAACATTTTTTATCATTAGTTCTCGCTGAGGATCCAGCCAATCGTAATAAGTTCGCTCATGATAACCTGATCGTCAGCGCGTGCATTTTTAGGATACTTCACCTTCACCAGCGCGGGTCGCTTAGCTCCTGACTTCATATTCATCAGCAACTTTTTACCTACCTCACTTTCTCGGTCCACATAGGCCCACAACGAACGCTCTTGCTTGAAAAAGGTAAGCCGGAAAGAAGCCCACTTCTTGTCATCGCTGAAGGAGAAGTTGTAGTAATTCTCCCTCTGAAAAATGACTCGCATCGTCACATCTTCGGTCGGTTTCTGCACGACCATTTCCTCCACCTTTAAATCACCATAGCCTACCCAGCTTTCCCAATCGACGAAATAGAGATCCCCTTTCCTCTCGAAAGTAATGGGCGAGTTGGTGAAGTCCTTCATCTGCACAAAGCTGGAAAGATAGCTATCCCGATAAGATATCTTGGACTGGTTAAAATCGCGAAACCCTTCGGCTTCAAGGTCCTCTCCACCGTAGAATTTCTTCATCAAGGGAACGACTCTTTCAGAAGAACGGACATACTTTGCGCGTTCGGTTACGGTCTCGGCATTCAAAAATCCTTTGGCCACTTTCTGCACCACCTCTAGGTCGAACTCCTCGAAATCCTCGACGAGCTGCACCATCATATCCTCTTCGGGAGGCAAAACCTCTGCTTGTAAATTGCGGCTTTCGGATCTTGCAATATCGAGAAATGATGGAATGCCGGGGCTCACTAAATCTTCGGAAGATGTAGTCTGACTTCGCAAATAGAACACCCCGGCTCCGCCAAGAAAGACCAGAAGCATGACAGCACTCCCTGCGATCAACCAAGGGAAGGTTCGGTTCTGCGTCTCTTGCTCCTCTTCCCAATCCAATCCTTCGTCCTTTTGCCCCACAAAGTTTTTCTTGCGGTGCGGAGATGAACTCCAGCCCGGGTCAAGGGCTTTTTTATCGGACGGCTCAACAACCTCGGCCTTGGCATAGCTGCCAGCTTCGGGCGCTTCCTTTTCTAAAGTTGGTGAGTTCTGTAATGAAGATCCCACCTGATCAGCTTGGGAAATATTCTTTTGAAAGGCTACCTTCACCTCCTCTAAGGATGGGATAAGAAGACGCGCCGAGCACGAAGGGCACCGTCCATGAGAGTTTGCTTCCTCCCGGGTGACCCGAAGGAGGCCGAAACAAGAGGGACATTGGAAGGGCACCCAACGAATTGGAGTGCTGGAGGGTGCAGGATCAGCTGACATATGATTTACTCTTCAACAGGGAGTTCAAAGCGAGGTGGGCGGGACAGTATTAAAAGGGCTTCCCGCTCTCCCCTTACCTGATCTTCGACGACTAGGGTGATTTGATTTTGTAAAAACCCTGCCCCGGAATTCTCATCTTCGGGCGCGAGACTCGGCTTCTCACTTTGATAGGGATCAGACCCCAGAAGTAAAGGGGCTTTGGACTTCACTGGAACGACCGGCAGAGCCTCACGTTGGAGGGTATTGCTCGCAAACTGATCCACTTGCCCACTGCTTCCATGAATAGAACAGATCCCCACTTGCTCTCCTTTTCTAAAATACTCAGAATAGCTGGTTGAGCGAAAACTCAATGAACCCGTCAAAGGATCTTCAACGGCTTCATTACAATAACGGGTGGGACGCATTCCAGAAGTGCGACAGGCAGTCACCCGCTCGATAGAATCCGGTTTGCTCACCATTGCTCCCCGGAAATCAGGAAGAGCCGAATTCATGGTCTCTTCCCAAAGGGGATAGGCTAAGTTCTTGGCAAAGGCATCTCCATGAATTGCCTTTCGATTACTCTTGTGGAACCCAATCCAGACTCCGCAGGTGATCCGGCTGTTGTATCCCACCATCCAGGCATCGGTAAAACCATAGGGAGTTCCAGTCTTCGCTCCCCCGTTAAATAGCTCCTCCGAGAGACCCACTGAAGCGTCGGAAAGGTTCCCTCGCTTTACGACGTCATTCAAAATAGTATGCACCTGGAAAGCAGTCGCATCTGTGCAGGCTCTTTCTTCTCGCGGGCTGCTATTGAGATGATTCGAAGTGAACACGGGCTTGCCATCCCTATCCCAAATTCCTCGGACATAAAAGGTTTCGGTAATCCGATTTCCCCCACGAGGGAAGGCTGTGTAGCCAAGGGTAAGTTCAGGAAGACTTATCTTATCCCAACCCACCAACATCCGGTTTCGAAGTCTATCGTCCGGGATACCTAAGCCGAAGGTTCTCGCGGTCTCGGCGACTCGATCCAAGCCCACATCAATTCCTAAGCGAACCGAGGCGGCGATCTTCGAGCTGGCCAGGCCACGCCTCGCAGTAATTTGTCCCTCATACTGCGGGTCTCGCACTTCCATCCCCCATTCTCCCACCACTCCTTCGGTTCCTCCCACCATGAGCGCCCGATTATTCATCTGCTCATCTTGAAGAGGTGATGCGGGATTCCAGCCCCTCTCAAAAGCAGCCGCATAGATGAAGGGGAAAAAAGCAGTCCCGATCGGTCGACGTCCCAGCTGAATAAAGTCAAACTGCGAATCGCCGTAATCGCGCCCCCCCACGTGAGCCAGGACTTCGCCCGTTTCATGATCGACCATCAAGACGGCCCCCTGAATATAGGCAGGGACCTTCTCTATTTCTTTGTTGAAATCGGCATGCTTGGGATGGGCGTAGTCGGGATCCGATTCGATCTCAGCCAGCTGGCTCGAAAGTCGATTCTTTGCCGAGTTCTGAATATCTAAATCGATACTCGTACGGATGACATAACCGCCCTGAGAGAGAGTCTCTTCCCCAACAAGCCGATGGGCGTCCTGAGCAATGCGTTCATAAAGATGAGATTTCCCTCGAATGATGGGATTCGGAGCCACCGCGATGGGGAGCTGAAGCATCCGGTTACGTTCCGTATCCGTGATCATTCCCTCCAAGGCCATCCGACGCAGCACGTGGTCGCGCGCCGTCTTATTATCCTTTGGGTGGCGGAGCGGGTTCAATCTCCTAGGGTTCTTGAGACAGGCTACGATAGAGGCGCATTCGTGGACCTCGAGATCGACAGGTTCTTTTCCAAAGTAACCCAACGAGGCCGAACGGACCCCGTAAAAGCCAGCTCCGAAAGGAACACGATTGAGATAGAATTCAAGAATCTGGTCTTTCACGACCTTCTTCCGCTGCTTTTCATCTGAATACTCGGACTTAAATTCCTCGTGAAGGTATTCCTCAATTCGAATCGCTAGAAAAGCTTCCACTATCTTACGTTCGTAGCCGGATTGGTCCTTGCGCCGGGCCTCACCGAGAAGATCGAAGGCATTACGGCCCAACTGCATTGTCACCGTGCCTGCTCCCTGGGTGATGCCACCGCTTTTTAAGTTGAGATAGACAGCCCGGGCCACGCCCACCCAGTCCACGCCATCGTGCTCATAGAAGCGCTGGTCTTCCTGGGCGATCATCGCGTCGATAAAGACAGGGGGAACTTCCGAAAGAGGGATTTTACTGCGGTTCTCGACATACATGCGCCCGATTTCCCTTCCCTTTCGATCCAGAATCAAACTGGGAACCTCCACTTCACCAATGCGCTCCAGTTTATAATTATTGGCAATTTCACGATAAGGATCCAGTTTCTCGTCGATGACAAGCAGCCCGCTCCCCCCAATGAGTAGGCAAATTGCACAGAAGATCAAAAAGCCCTCACGCTTGTATAATCGTCGTTTTCTCCTTCTGTTCCCTTTTTGACTCATGAGCGTTGATTGTTCCCCCGATCTAGAAGGGCTCCGGCATGCCTTTCCTTACCCCCGATCTTCAGACGGGGCAATCTCTGACTTGGCCCGTAAACTGAGAGGATGCATCGAGATCAATGGCAAGCTCTCCTTTCAAGACTACATGGGGACCTGCCTCTACCATCCTACCCTGGGTTACTATGCTCGCCCCCACGCCAAGACCGTTTCCAAGAATGGCGATTTCATGACCAGCGCCTCGGTCGGCCCGATGTTCGGAAAACTCTTGGCGGGAAGAATTGAGAAATTCTGGAAGACCAATGGAGCCCCCGATCATCTGACAATCTTCGAAGTAGGCGCTCACGACGGATCACTCGCGAAAGACATCTATTCCTCTCTGGGAGAGAAGATAAAAAAGGCGACTCACTACTGCATCATCGAACCCCTGGCCGAGCAACGAGCCCACCTCGAAAAAATTCTCCCTCCCCCGTTCAGCGTGCACTCTGAACCGCCAGAAAAGGTAGTACCTCTCGGAGTGGTTGTGGCGAATGAGGTCTTCGACGCTCTTCCCGTTCCCCTCTATCTCTTTTCTAAAGGAAGCTGGCATGAAGTAACTGTCATCTGGGACAAAGAGTTCACTTGGGACACCCAACCCACCTGCTTCACGCTTTCAGGAGAATATCCCGAGGGCTACGTCACGGAGGGAAATCCCGACCTTGAAGGATTCCTCGAACCTCTCTCCAAATGCATGGAGCGTGGGTTGATGACTTTTGTCGATTACGGGCTCGATAAAGCCTCGCTCTATCATCCCTCCCGCACCGCCGGAACGGTGCGCTGCTACTCGAAGCACTCGATGAAAGCGCACCCCCTCGATTCCCCCGGCGAACAGGACATCACTGCCGATGTCAATTTTTCCGCAGTTGAGGAAACGGCATTTCAGCTAGGCCTTCAAGTCGCGCCAGTGATGAGCCAGAGCCGCTTTCTGACTCACTCCGCCAAGGAATGGCTCACCTCAACAAATCCCCCGGATGCTGCCGAAATCAGGCAATTTCAGACTCTCATTCACCCCAGCCAATTCGGGAATCGTTTTTACGTCTTGGAATTGCTGAAGGGAAAGGTCGAACGCGCCTTCCCCTGAGCAAAGCGTAGCAGAGGCTCGCAGCCTCTGTCTTAATCCTCAGTGCTACTGAATCCCAAAGATCACCTCAAGATTCGGAAGCTCCTTCTGAAGTGCCTTCCCTCCTTCAGGAGTCGCTTTGGAATTCCAAAGATAAACCTTCTCGAGTTTCGTGAGACCTTTGAGCTTCGCAATCCCGGCATCGGTAACTTCAGTCCCGTAAAGATTGAGCCATTCGAGATTCGAAAGCTGAGCAATAGCATCAAGACCTTTGTCAGTGATCGATGTTTGGCTCAGGTTGAGCTTGCGAAGATTGAACATCTTTGGAAGGTGGGCCTCAAGAGCAGCCTCGGTTACGGAAGTGGATCCCAACTGGAGCGAAATAAGCGATTCGTAAATGGATCCCAACTTGGAGAAATGATCGTCGGTCATCGACTCACGAAGACTGATCGCAGTGAACTCCAAATCTGAGGAATCCTGAGAAACGTAGTTAATCGCGGTCTTGAGCTGCGCGTCCTGCTTCAACTCACCGAGTGCGGTATCAAGGGCTTCGCGTTTCGCGTTTTTGGCTTCTTCCACAAGTCGCTCCTCTTCCGCCAACGCATCTGCCATCGCCTTCAGCTCCTCAGGGCTGATCAACTTGCTGGCAGCCTCGATAATCCCTGCGGAGGCACCCATTCCTTCAAGTGTTTTGTCCTCAAGAATTTCGCCTTTTGGCAAAGTCGCGATCCACCAGTCGAGAATTGCGATCTCGTGCTTTTCAAGCTGATCCTTCTTGGGCGGAGGCATGTGCTCTTCGTCCTCGTCATCGATCGGGAGATGAATACGGTAGAGCATGAGACTTTCTTTGGGATCACCAGGAACGACGGAAGGACCTTCGTCTCCACCCGCAAGAAGCCCTTCCCAAGAATCCATGAGGAGGCCTCCCTTTTTCTTGGTATCGACGGAATGACACGCAAGACACTTACTCTCAAGAATCGAAACGACCACCTCGGCATAGGCCAGACGATCTTTAGGCTCTTTAGTGACGCCACCATCGGAAGGCTTCTCCTTTACTTTACTAAAGATAGGGGCGAGTGGATCGCCATGAATTTCTTCACCTCCGAGGTGAGCACCGAAGCCCATCACTCCCGCTGAAATGAGAAGGAGAATGGCATAAACGGGATTCCGACTTCCTTTACTTTCTCCCCAAACACGGGAAAGAAGAGCCAATCCCAGAACTCCCACGAAAGCAATTCCCGCCCACATGTGGTTATTCCATTTAGCCATGCTTTCGCCATCGGTAATCACTTCAACATAGCCCGTAAAACAAGCCAAGGCACCGGTGAAGACAGCTAAAAAGAGGGCCATCGTGGTCACCGGGCGATATTTCCCGAAAGAAATCCAGCCGAACACCTCCATCACGAGTGTCAGGAAAACGATTCCGATCGGAAGGTGCAACACGAGCGGATGCATGTTTCCGAAAACAGCGAGATACTTGTCATCACTCGAGAGGAAAGTGGCAATTTGCTCCACCTTATCGGAGAACGGCATGGCGACGAGAACGCCGACGAGAGTCAGGATAAAGAGAGTGAGAAACACAAGGCCGGCCTTACCATCGCTTGACGCGTCTTCTTGCTCGTTAGGAATTTGATCTTCAGACATGGATGTTGTTAAGGCTACGAAATCCTCAGGCAAATTCTTTCCATGAAAGGAAGTTAATCAACCTCAATTATCGGTCGGTTTTCCGGGATTTTGGACAGACTCGACGATTTTCCGTTCCTTTAGGATTTCCGACAGGGATTTTAAAAAGAGCAAGCAGAATTCCCTCATTGATAAAGGAAAGGGGACCAGAAACCAACAGGAGTATTTCGATCAGAATAAAAAGTTACTTTTTCTTCATCATCTTTTCTTTTTAGCGGCTCCCCTCCCAGGATTTGACAACAAATCATCCCCCGCAGACTTTCACTGCGTGACTGAGCGCTGCGATAGGATCGTCCCAAGTCGGGATAAATTCGTGCGCCAACCAGCCGTCGTATCCAGTGGCTTCGATGGCTGCAATGACTGGAGCAAATTGAATTTCCTGTTTGTCGTCGAGTTCCCCGCGCCCCGGATTTCCCGCCGTGTGGTAGTGGCCAATCAGCTCGTGGTGGTCTCGAATACGGCGGATGAGGTCGCCATTCATGACCGAGACGTGATAAATATCGAAGAGGAGTTTGAAATTGGGCGAGCCAACGCGCCGCACAAGATCGAAGCAAAAATCGACATCATCGCCGAAACATCCGGGGTGGCCTTTCATAGGGGCGGAATCATCGCGCGAACTAAGATGCTCGAGCACGAGGGTAATACCCGCTTTTTCCGCAGCCGGAACCACTTCTTTCCAAAGCGCAATACAGCGCTTTGCGGCTTCTTCGTCATCCATTCCTGGAAAGCGCATTCCGGGAAAGGTGATCAGCTTTTTACTCCCGACTTGCTTCGCCAGCTCGATCCCGTGAAGCAGCCCGGCCCGCACTTTATCGGTAAACTCTGGATTGCACGGTCCTTCCTTAAAGCTGTGTGCCCCTGAAACCATCGAAATTTTCATCCCGGCTGCCATCACAGCGGGGTAAGCAGCCTGCGGCAGGCCTTCGATCCCTCGAACCCCCACCTTGAGCGCTGCACGAGCGAGATTCACTGGCTTCATAGGCTTGTAACACCACGCCATAACGGCGTGGCGAAACTTCTGCTCTGACTGCACCTCAGCTCCCTTTGAACTGAGTGCTAGCACGCTAAGACTACCAGCGAGAATATTTCGTCTTTTAAGCACTCCCGTTTCTACTCAAGAAAAAGTTGGAAGACCAGACTAGACCTCCGTCGAGGACTCGGTAACGTTTTCGCATGAGCGAATTTCCGCGCATTTTTCATTCCGTCGAATTTGATGGCCCTTTCCAACGCTGCCTGAATTGCGAATCGACGTTTGATGAACTGGCGGTTCCCCATATCATCAGTAAGGCCTTTCGCGGGCCCGAATGCGTTTTCGAGTATGCCCTTTGCCAAAACTGTCACGGTGAAATGGTGGAATCCTTTTCCGAAGAATCCCGGTTCAATCTGGAAACATTCTTTCGCGCAAATGTCGATCTAGACGCACGGTCGGAAAAATTGGCGGAGAACGAGCACCACACCGATTGGCTCAAAGAATGCCTGACCTGTCAAACTCCCGTGCAAGATCTAAAGGAATACTCCATTGCCGCTCTCGCCTTTGGCGATCAAATGGTCTTCGACCCCTTTCCCCGCATGATGTGCGGCGGCTGCGAATTTAAAATGCAAGAGCAAATTTCAGTCTCCACCCGCGACCAATGGGACCGCTTTGTCCGTAATCATTTCGAAGGCCCGCCTGCGGAAGCCCTCACTCCGGACGGTCGCATTCCAGTGTTGGCGTGAAGCGAACCTTTAACGAAAGGTAACCAACCGAACGCTCATAGCGCTCTTGCTCCTCCACGTTTTTCTCCTCAGACAGAACGGTGATCGAAGCGATCTGCCGGGAAAGCCTTGTAAGCAAAGTCCTGACCAGCAAGCGGGCATGCGCTGCACCGAGACAAAGGTGGGGACCGAAGCCAAAGGCGACATGCGGATTCGGCGTTCGATCGAGCCGCACTTCTTCGGGATTCTCGAAAACGGCGTCGTCTTTATTCGCGGCAGCCCAAGCGAGTGAAACGCGACCTTTTTTAGGCACCTCCGCTCCGTGCACGTTCGTCGCAACCGGACACACCCGTCCAATGTGAGTGAGCGGGCTGACGACCCGAAAAAACTCCTCACTCGCATGCATGATCTTTTTCGGATCAGCGCGCAGTTCCGCGAGGGCTTCAGAATGCTCGGCAAAATATGCGATCACTGAAGACACTGTGTGAATCACCGTGTCACGCCCGCCTGCAAAAGTAAGATTAGCGAAGCCCATCTGCTCTTCGCGGGTCAGCGGACGACCTTGATAGGTCGACCGCGAAAGGGTGCTAAAAAAATCATCATCGGGTGATCCTTCAGCCTGGTCAAATTTCGAACGAAGGTAGTTCTCCAGCGCCCCTCCTTTTTCACCCTCTGCGTCGCCATCGTGAAAGACATGAATTCCCCACCCAATCCAGGTCTCCGCCTCGGATTCAGGGACCTTTAAAAGATAAGTGAGCGCACGAGATTGCAGCGGCAAGGCAAAGCCGCGCACGATCTCGACCTCTTCCTTTGCGAGAGCTTCGCTAAGGAGCCCATCGATCAAAGAATCAACCTGCGCAATCACTTCGGGCAGCCGCGCTCTTTTAAAAAACGGCTCCACCAACGCACGATACTCGCCATGCTCCGGCGGATCATACTCGATCGGGAGTTGGCGCATCGTGCGCATCGATTCCTCCGAGGGAATGGGCACGCGAAAGGGAGCGTCCGAACTAAAGGTCTGCCAGTCTTTCGCGGCAGCCCGAAGATCGGCATGCCCGAGAATCATAGGAACCGACTCACCCTGAAAGGAACATTTCAAAATAGGACCCTCCTTGCGCGTCTCGCAAAAAGGGTCCGAAAAATCGACGCCAGCTTCAGCCATTCAACCTAGGGGTGTCTAACACGATCTACGAGATCCCGGATCTCCTGCGGAGGCGCAGGAGTGAGGCGGCTAACGACGATCGAGACGATGAAGTTCAAAATCATTCCGATAAAGCCGATTCCTTCAGGAGAAATACCCCAAAGATACTGCGACTTTGTTCCCCCAAGATACGTGAAGTAGATGATGTATCCTAAGGTAAACAGAATGCCCGTCACCATTCCTGCGATCGCGCCCTCTTTGTTCATTCCCTTCGAAAAGATGCCCAACAAGAGCGCTGGGAAAAATGAGGATGCCGCCAACCCGAAGGCAAATGCCACGGTCTTGGCAACGAAGGTCCCAGGAGGATTGATACCAAACCAAACGGCCACCAGGAGCGCTCCCAGCGAGGCGAGGCGCGCCCATTTAATTTCCTCTTTATCAGTAAGATCCGGCTTCACGACCTTCTTCATCAGATCGTGCGAGATTGAGGTCGAGAGCACAAGAAGTAGCCCGGCAGCTGTCGAAAGCGCCGCCGCGATACAGCCCGCCATGAGCAGCGCGATGACCCACTTCGGTAAGCCCGCCATGCGCGGATTCGCCATCACCATAATGTCTTTTCCAAACCAGAGCTCGTTTGGGCTCGCGCTGACAGGATCGTTAGTCAGCAACCTCTCCCCGCTCGCTCCGACGCCTTCGGCAAAAATAGGCGCCTTTCCCGCGAAAACGGCTCCATCTTTTCCTGACTCGGATTTACCCGGGCCGAAATACTGGATCTTGCCATCGCCATTTTTATCGATCCAAGCCATCTGCCCGGTCTCTTCGAAATCTTGGAACCACGCGGGCGCATCTTTATACGAGGTGTCGTGTAGCTCCCCGATGAGATTCACGCGCGCGAAAGCACCGATGGTCGGCGCGGTGAGATAGATCACGGCGATGAAGGAAAGCGTCCAGCAAGCCGAACGACGCACCGCCTTGACATTCTTCACCGTGAAAAAGCGCACGATGACATGAGGAAGCCCCGCCGTGCCGAACATGAGCGCAGCGGTAATGCAGAACATGTCGATCTTCGAGAGCGACCCGTCCGTGTATTTACTAAAGCCGAGATCGGTGTTGATCTTATTCAGCTTTTCGAGAAAAGGCGTGGGATCGCCCCCCTTTGTGAAGTCTCCGATGAGACCAAGCTGCGGGACGACATCACCCGTCAGAGCAATTGCGATGAAGATCGCCGGAATGGTGTAAGCAAAAGCCATCACGCAATACTGCGCCACTTGCGTGTAGGTAATCCCCTTCATCCCTCCGAGCCCGGCGTAAAAGAAGACAATCGTAGCGCCAATGATGACCCCAGCTGGAATTCCGATCCCGAAGAGCTGAGAAAAGACGATCCCCACTCCGCGCATCTGGCCCATGATGTAGGTCAGGCAGATGAAAATCGCGCAGACGATCGCGACCAAACGGGCTGCTTTGGAATAATAGCGATCACCAATAAAGTCCGGCACGGTCGCTTTTCCGAATTTTCGAAGAAAGGGCACCATCAGAACCGTCAAAAGGACAAATCCTCCCGTCCAGCCCATCAGGAAACGAGAACCGTCGTATCCACTACTCGCCAGCGTCCCCGCCATCGAAATAAAGGTCGCCGCGCTCATCCAGTCGGCCGCGGTTGCCATGCCATTAGCAAACGGAGAAACCCCGCCACCAGCCACGTAGTATTCCTTCGTCGACCCCGCCCTTTGCTTAAAGGCGATCCCGATGTAGAGCGCGAAAGATGTTCCGATAAAGATGTAGTTCCAAAGATCCTGACTCATTTCGAATCCTCCTCATCCACTTTAAACTTCGCGTCGAGCCCGTTCATGATCTTGGTGTAAGCGATTAGCAGCAGCACAAATGAGATAATCGATCCCTGTTGCGCCATCCAGAAGCCAAAGGGCGCTGTCCCAACTCTGAAGAGGTTCTCATCGAGCCATTCACGGAAGAGAATCCCGCATCCGAAGGACACAAAAAACCATGTTCCTAAGATCACTATCAACCACTGAAGGTTGGCTTTCCAGTAGCGATCTTGGGCGTCGCCTTTTCCTTGAATATTTCTCATGGGGAATTTGGTATCTTTATGATCTAACAATCCACGGATCGCGCAGGAAGAAAGAAAGCCGCTTCCGTAGCCTTTTTCGTTAACTACCAGCCAGATTCGTGTATTCCTAATGCCGTTCCGCAGATTCCCCACGTCTTATGAGTAGCTCCTTCCAAGTGCATTCCCTTGAACGCCTACCCTCCACGGGTGCCCTGATCATTCCTGGCCGCCTCGATATCGCTCAAGCCCGCGAACTTCTCTCCGCGGTCGGCAAGCGCAATGTCACTTGGCTGGTAGAAGACTCTACCGCTCTCGACCCCGCGTTCCAGGCTTACTTGGAAGGAAGTGGAAAGAGCGGGGCAGCCTTCTCCAAAAATGACAAATCACTCGGAGAAGTCGGCAAAAGCCTCGAATTGAAAATCAGCGGCGATGAACTCCTCATCTTTGTCCCGGGAAAAGTGGTCTGCCTCCCAGCCACTGCCTGTCAAATACCCAGCGACACCCTTTCCTCCCTCTGCCAACTCGGATTACCGGTTTCCCCTCTCGATATCTCGGTTCCCTCTGAGTGCTGCCTTTCTGTCGAAAACACCTCCAAACTTCCCGCCGGAGTCCTCAACTTCGGTGAAGCCATTCCCGCAGGAAAAGCGACCGTCGCGAAATACCATGAAGCTCTTCTCTCGGCTTATGAAGAATCATTTTCAAAGCGTGAATTCTTCAACGGTTCCCTCACCGTCGCTCTGATCGATGGCCTCAAAATGCACGGCCCAAACACCACTCTCTTTGATGGCACTGACGATTCGGAACTCGCCTACGATAAAATCCTTGGAGCATCCATCGCCCTCAGTAGGGAGATCAAAGCAGCGACCAAGAGAAAACGGGTCGGCATTCTCCTTCCTCCCGGAAAAGGCGGTATGGTGGCAAACCTCGCCGTCCTCTTCGCCGGAAAGATCCCGGTGAACCTCAATTTCACCGCCTCCCGTGAAGCGGTGCAATCAAGTATTAAGCAGGCCGACCTCGATAAGTTCATCACCGCCGACCCCTTCGTTCGCAAAGTCCCCGACTTCCCTTGGCCGCCAACCCGTGACCTCATCTTCATCGAGCGTATTCTACCACAAATCAAGAAACGCATTATCAAGTGGATCGTCCTTTCCAAGATTCTCCCTACCTCTCTTCTCACCAAGATTCTTGGAATTGGGGGGAGCAAGGGCGACGACGAAGCGATCCTTCTCTTCACCTCGGGTTCCTCCGGTGAGCCAAAAGGCGTCCCTCTTTCCCACCGTAATCTCTTGGCAAATGTGACCCAATTTGGCTCACGCCTCAACCTGCCCAGTGACGCGAAACTCCTTGGCTGCCTTCCTCTCTTCCACTCACTTGGCTGCACCGTTACCCTTTGGTTCCCCGCTATTGAAGGGATTGATCTCGTCACCTTCCCAACCCCGCTCGACAACAAGCGTCTCGCCGAACTCATCTACAAGCATAAGGTCTCCCTCCTCCTGACAACGCCCACCTTCCTCCGTGGCTACATGCGCCGCATCGAGCCCGAGCAACTTTCCTCGCTCAAGATAGTCATCACGGGAGCCGAGAAACTCCCCAATAATCTCGCCAATGCTTTCGAGGAAAAATTTGGTAAGCTCCCCATGGAAGGCTACGGCCTAACCGAAACCTCCCCTGGCGCGAACGTCAACCTCCCGCTCGAAGATACCGGCGATGGTCCCCCCATCATCCCCGGCCACCGTCCCGGCTCTGTCGGCCCTCCTCTCCCGGGAGTCGCCCTCAAGATCACCAATGCCGCCACTGATGAGCCCACAGAACTCAACGAATCAGGCATCATCTGGATCAAGGGACAGAATATTTTTCAAGGCTACCTCGACAAACCCGACCTCACCAAAGAAATACTCAAGGACGGCTGGTTCAAGAGTGGCGATGTAGGTCGCGTCGATGACGATGGCTTCCTCTACATCGAAGGCCGCATTTCCCGCTTCTCAAAAATTGCGGGTGAAATGGTTCCTCACGAAACAATAGAAGCAGCCGTCAACAAGGTCCTCGGTCTCGACAACGAGTCCGAACGAAAAATAGCTATCGTCGGAGTCCCTGATGAGAAAAAAGGGGAAGCGATCCTTTTGCTTTCCACCATTGCAGGTAACGCCTTGGAGCAAGAAGCGCTCGATATCCGCTACAAGCTCCTCGATGACGGACTTCCCTCGCTTTGGTGTCCCAAGGTGATCGTTCCCACCGATGAGATCCCCGTTCTTGCCTCTGGAAAACTCGACATCAAGGCCTGCCAAGCCCTCGTCGAAGCGCTACGCTAGTGCTGGATGTCGCAGGAACGCTTTGATCACTTCATGACCAGGGCCCTCTATGGCCCATCCGGATATTACACCTCTCCCCGCCCCATCCTCGGAGCCCGGGGAGATTTTACCACCACCCCCAAGCTCACTAAAGAGCTCGCCCGATCCATCGCAAAGTGGATCACAACACAGTGGTCCTATTTTGACTCCGCCCTCCCGATCATCGAACTCGGCCCGGGCGACGGCACTTTGGCTGCCGATATTCGAGAGGAACTGAGCTTCTTTCAGCGCCGAAAGCTTCGATACCACCTCGTTGAGATCTCCCCCCACCTTCGCGGAAGACAGCAAGAGCGCATCGGCTCAAAAGCGCAATGGCATGCCACCTTGACTGAGGCTCTATACTCTACGGGACCAGCCGCCCTCATCATTTCCAATGAGTTCTTCGACGCTTTTCCAATCAGGATTTTTCGGAAGATCTCATCCTCTTTCGAAGAACTCTTTCTCGACTCCTCTCTCAACGAAACTTGGCATGAAGCCCACCCTCTTCCTCAATCAAATCTCTTCGACCATGATTGGAACGAAGGGCAGCGGATCGAAATCGCGGAATCCATCCACCAGTGGATGAAGGACGAACTTTCAGCTCTGAAACGGGGTAAAATCCTTACCATCGACTACGGCGGTAGTGCCAAAGAAAACTACCATCGTCGCCCTGCAGGAACCTTGCGGGCCTACTTCCATCATCAGCTCCTCCTTCCACCGGAGGCCTACCAAAACCCCGGTCACCAGGACCTAACCTTCGACCTCAACTTCGATGATCTCATCTCGTGGGGAAAGGAACTTGGCTTCACTGCCTCCCCCCTCCTGACCCAGGCTGACTTCAGCCCCAATGCTGGTTTATCCGGTGCTGATGAGGCGTTCAAAGTTCTCGAACAATCAAGGTCTTGGATCTGAAAAAACGACGTTCAAAAGGGGAAAATAAAAAAGTAAATCTTCCGGGCAAGTGCACAGATTCCAATTCAACGATCGTTCCGTGTCCGAAACTGACGAAGAAGATTGTCGATCGCATCGGCGTTCTCAGCAAGATGAGGGGTTTGATCCACCGGTTTTTGTTGCGGAGAGAGAGATTGGGCCGGCGGATACGGCACGGGTTGCTGGGCAGGTGTCACAGGATGAATCTGCTCGGGTAAATATCCTTGAGGAACAGCCACTTGCTGCCCCTCATATTGGCCTTGTCTAAAAGGCTGGGAAGTAGGGGGGAGATTCACCTGTGATCCCGACGCGACACCGAAGGGACCACTCATCGCTGGAGCGGCTTGATGAGGAGCCGGCTCTTCCATCGGCCTTGCAGGAGGCAGTGCCTGAGCAGGAGCGCTCTGCTCTGGAGCCTTATTGATTGCGAAAGGCGAAGCGATCGACTGTTGCACGAAAGCCGACTGGGCTGGCTGCGGAGAAGACTGACCCACCGGCGTATTCGTGAAGGGAGAAATTATCTGTTCTTGCCAAGGAGGCGTCATCGCCTGCGGCGGAGCTGCCGCTTGTTGCGGATAGTTGACCGACCGAACCAGACGTTGAACCGCATACCGTCGGGGTAAACTTGGCCGCTTTACGGGAGCAGGCGGATACGGAGCCCTCAAGGAGGGAGGGGGATTAACGAAAGTGGCAGCCGCGGCGAAGGGCGAAACATGCGCTTGCCTGGGAGAATATGTTGGAAAGGCGAAATCGACATCCTGATCATCAATATCAAGAGTATCGATCCTAAGATCGGCAGCCAGTTTGGCAGACGGATGAGTTCCGAATTGAGAAGGGCTCGTTCTCGGAGTGGGCTCTTGTGAAACCTGCAACTCACTTGCTACGTCCAAATGTTGGCGATATGCGACCGTTGGTGAAGGTGCCACTTCGATCGTTTGCTCTCCGACAACGAGGACTGGGGGAGGAACCGACAATTCAGGGTTTTTCGCTGGAATTTCTTCATCCCGATGGTCCCATGCCTCTCTTGCTTGACGTAAAACGCCGCGGGGATAGAGCGCATCAACATCAAAATCGACTCTGTCGAAAATTTTAACCGATTCGTCTCCTGCTCGGACTGTAATCAAAGCTTTTGCCTCCTCTTCGGATAAAGAATCCAGACGAATGACAATATCCTCCAAACGATCGAGCAAGCCTAGCGGAAGACGCGGAACAAAAGCCGAATTCCAGACATCATCATTGACGGAAAGAATCACACTCACCCGTGGAGCAGATTCCCATAGGGAGGTCAAACAACACGCCGCGCTCAGTGCAGCATCAGAATCACTCGAAAGTCCCTCAACTTCATCCAGGATCAACACTACAGGCTCAACCAGCATAATCAGATTCAGGAACGAACCCAATCCTTCCAGAAAGCCGGCACCAGAGTGAAAACGACTGCGTTCACCAAAGACAGCATCCATTAAATCACTCACCCGTGCGACATCGCTGGGCGGGCGGATGGCGTAGTTGAAAAAGAGATCAGCCCAATACCCAACATCGCGTCCTGAAGACCCACTGGCCTTGCTCAGAACTGCGGATAGCCGAGGCCCCAGCAAGGAAAAATGCTCGCGGCTCCACTGCGCAATAGCCGCCCCTTCATGATGAAAATCAAAAGCCTCGGTGGGGCGATCCAAGAGACTCGCCAGAGCAGCCTCACGGTCCTGGCAAGGAACCTCCCCTGAATGAACCATCGGAATCAGGCCTTGGGCAAAGAGACGTCGTGTGTGCAGGTCCAGCCGGGTCAAACCACCTCCAGCAGGAAGCACTTCCGACATTTGGGTCAAAATTCCCTCGAGAATAAGCTCACCCTCCACCCGTCGTCCGTCCGAAAGATGGATTGGAACGAACAGAGAACCCGCCTGTCGGGCCTGCTTCAGTCGAGACAAAAGCATCGTCTTACCATAACCCGCTCGAGGAGCACGAAGCGACATCAAATGGCCATCGCCACTGTCGAGGAGTTTCGAAAGGTTTTCAAATTGATCTTGGTGAACGCTCTCGACAAGAGGACCGCGGGGAGCCCCAAAAGACTCAAAAGTGGAACCGAAAGGATTAGGCATCTCAAAAACTTAATATTTTAGCGATTTGTTTAAACCACCAAGAAGACAACGACAAGGATAGGGCTGAATGTTTATTATTCACCGCCCTCAGGTTCAGGACTAGGAGCAGAGGAGGTGATATCATTGAAAATATCCTCGAATCCTGGTCTTTTGTCATTCCCTCCTCCCGGCAGAGAGTCAGTAAGTCCAGTCACCTGCTTAAAATCATCCAAAGGAGAAGCTACCGTCCCGCCAAGTGTGACATCGATGTAAGCATAACCATTGAGTCGATTATTGAAACCTGGATGCACCTTCAGAACAGGATCTCCATTGATGAATCCAAGCGAGATCCAAAGACGGAGTTGCCCTCGCAATTGGCCATGTTTGGAAGCAATCACGTTTCCGTCTACTCGGAAGTTCTTATTAGCGACCTTAAAATCCTTGATCCCTGCAGCCTCCGGCGTCCATTGATAGGTCCCTGAAATTGCGGAATCGAAGTAAAAGGAACCCTTGCCATCATCTCCAAAAAGCTCTTCCAGATCTGATAGAAATGCGAAGCGCTTCAACTCCACATAATTGCCTTTAAAAGGAACGACGACGCTGCTGAGTTGTTGTTGCCCCAATTCAAGACTGACCACCCCCTCTTCGATACTTCGAATCATCCCT
Source organism: Akkermansiaceae bacterium (assembly GCA_905182405.1). GTDB lineage: Bacteria > Verrucomicrobiota > Verrucomicrobiia > Verrucomicrobiales > Akkermansiaceae > SW10. The sequence continues at coordinate 1,334,515 of CAJJBQ010000002.1, forward strand.
GGAAACATGGGCCCAAGAGTATTCCCCAGAATTCCCTCGAATGGAAACCCGCTCGAAACAATTTTGAGCTGAGCTTTTGCACCATCTTCGAGCGGAATCTTCCCTGAAAGAACCATCACAGAACTTGTCAATTGATTCTCGCTTTGGAGACCCTGAAGGCGAAGCGAAACCAAATTAATCTCGCCCGCAGGAAACATCAAGAGAGCGTTCTCAATCGGAAATCGATTCCAGCCCGCTAAACTCAATTCACCGCCTCCTACTGTCAGACGATAGCCTTCACCGTTTAAATACCTGAGACTCGTTTCTGCCTTTCGGATTGTCGTTGAGCTTCCTTTTCCAAAGCTCACATCTAGAGAATCGCAATAGTAGCGTTGGAAATCAAAGGGGAACTCATCGGGTCCTATTGACTTCGCAGAACCCCACTCCTCCTCAGGCGTTTGAAGCTCCAGCGTTCCTTTTCTTCCGCCAACCTGCTGTCCTCCCAACTTCGTTCCCACAAAGCTCGATGTTCGCATATCACCCGAAATCAACCTAAGGGTCAATTGGTCCAAGAACGAATCATTCCCCCAATCGAACTCCGCCCTGGTGGCGCTCACACTGCCTGGCGTAATGCGCGGACCATGGATATTGACTTCAGCTCCAGTCCATTCTTTGGCCTTGGCTTCCAGTTGCTCTGCATAGGAACCACTGTTGAATCGTGCGACGATGAAAATCGCAACCATCAGAAGGAAAAGAAAAAAACCCAATAGCATCGATGCCCTCAGCACCAACGAATTTCTTTCCTTCTCAGGGGCCGCCTTTTCTTTCTGCTCGGATCTCCGCCTCCTTTTACGAACTTTACGCGCCAGCGAACCATCGTCCCGGGTCACAACTTCCCCATCTTCATCCTTCTTTCTCTCTCCATCACGGAGAGTCTTCATGATTTCATCGAGCGAATAATTTCCCGAGTTTTGCCCCTCTGGAAGATTACCGGAGGACTGGTCTAGAGGCTCGCTTGAGGGAGATTCGGAAGGCTTACCTGATGGTAGAGGCGGGACTTGGCTCATTAACGATTACGATACGGTTTTCCGGAAGGGTCTTGAAGCTCAACTTGCACCATGATCATCAGGTTTGTCTTCACTGTAGAAAGTCCTTCTGAACGGAAATAACGTCCCACGAAAGGAAGATCCTTTAAAATCGGGGTTCCATCTTCGAATTGCTGCACCGTCTCACGAACTTGTCCACCGATGATGATAGTGCTGCCATCTAAGATAGTCACCGTAGTGTTGGCCTCGATATTCCGGATCAGTGGTTTGAGAATCGCATTGGGTGTAATTTCTCCCACGCTTGAAGTCGTGGTAAAGGTATTCGCCCCTGCATTCCCGATATTCGCAAGATTGATCCCCAACGAACTACTTTGACCCGTGATCGGAGTTCCAAAGTTCACAAAACCAAGAAAATCTCTTACCTGCGGCTTTAATGAGACTTCGATATAACGACGATCCGCGCTCACCGTTGGAACAACTTCGAGAATCACTCCGAGTTCAGTGGTTAGGAAACTCGTAGGTGTTGCCGGGGTCACGATGGTAGGAGCACTAGCACTCCCCGATTCTCCCGTGATCGGGTCAATAAAGCTCGATCCGCCAACGGAATTTGGAAGTTCAGGGGGTTCATATTCATCAGGATAGATAAAATCTTGAACTGATTTGATCACAGCATTCTGACCAGAGCGGGTCACCACCGATGGCTGGGTCATAAGATCCACTCCCTTTTTCTGGTCGAATCCCCGGAGCATAATTTCATGGAGCGAACCATCGATGATTCCTCGCACCGCAATCGCTCCCGGAGCACGATCTTCACCGGAACCACCTGGTGGGGGGATAATCAAGCTGGAAGTACTACCGAGCCCAGAGGAACCAGCCGTTATCCGACCTACTGCCGATGGTGAAGGTTGCCGGGTGAGAAGAGAATCCAAACCATCAACAATCACCGCTTCAGATCCACTCCGGTTCCCCGAAGTCACCGGATTACCGTTGAGCTGGTCAGCCAACGAGGAACCACTTCCGACAGTGCCTCCATTAAGAAATAAATCATCCCCCCCGAGACCAATTTCGTTGAGAATGGTGTCATATCCCAACTCCTCAAGCTTATCCTGCGTAATCTCAATGATACTGGTCCGGATCACAACTGCCACTGGTTCCGTTTCGGCCGCGGCGGCGACAAACTGGGAAACCAAGTCGAGGTTCGTGACCGTATTACGAACAATCAAGGTGTTGGCACGGGAATTAAAAATCGCCGTTGCCCCATCCGGGAAGAGAACTCCCATCGCCTTCAGCTTTTCCAATGCGGTGAACCTCTTCGCGAGTAGCGAGACTGGGGCACCTCCAACATCAGCAAAGGGATCATCATTGCTACCTTCGGAATTGATGGAATCGCGCGAAAGGAAATCAGGAGGAACACGGAACTCCCGGCGAATCAAGTTTTCGTCAGTCGCGCCGGTAGGCGTCACGATCACCGCAAACTCATCGACACGATACTGGGTCCGAGTTGCTTGAGTGATGTATTTAAGAACCTCTTCGAGTGGGACATTCTCCAACTTAAGATTGATCCGTGATTCCCGAATCTGCTTCACCTTGGGATGGTCATTGCTTCCCAGTTGGGTGATGAAATCGATCCCTTTCTCATTTTCGACGAGAGTTGTCTGGTCTTGCTCCACAGAAATGACATGCAGGAATTCCAAAGCCTCCTCCAAAGTAGTGTCTTCCATATCAACCATCGGCACCATGATCGCGCGAAGCTTCATTAAAGGCGCGGAGATCACCACTCCCCTGCCATCAAAAACATCGTTGGCCGTTGAGATACCAGGAAGCTCCAAATAGACTTGATTTTCCCAAGTTTTATCGACCTGTAAAAGCATCTGGGCCCGAGTGTGGTTATAAGCGGCCGCGGCATAGTCACTACCATACCAGCTGACCCGCTCTATTCCCCGGCGCGCCGCCTTATTGTAGGTATCGATGCGCAGTATATCTTCAAAAGTCATTTGGGCCTGATCGAACTGCCCTAAGTCCATGAAGCCCTCTGCCTCGTAAAGATAGCGTCGCACGCGATCAATATTGGCACTATGCTCTTTGGTCAGAGCAGGATTTGTTCGGACTGAATCGTCAATTTTACTCCGCATCTCTGCCGCTTCCGGATTCCCAGGATCGACATCTTCCTCATCCACTTGATCCAATAAATCGTTGGCCGCTGCGTAATCTCCAGTGCGAGAAAGAACTCGCGCCTGTTGCACTGCCGCTTGCGAAAAGCGCTCCACTACAGAAGCTCTCAAATCGCGCTCCTCCGAAGCTTGACGCGGAAGCCTCCCAAGCACTTCGCCATATTTTGCCACTGAGGTTTTAAAATCACCGTCCCGGTATGCAACGTCCCCTTGCTGGAGAAGCGCATCGGAACTTTGACTAGCTTGCGCCCGCTCGGACACCTCTCTGTCCACAAGAAGTTCTTGTGCAGAAAGTAGCCCGCCAGAAGCGAAAATCGAAGCCGCAATGAAGCGGCGAGTTGAAACGGTCAATCTAACCATAATCGTAGGACCAGAGGATATAACGGGGATTTTGTCATCCGATAAGCCGAAAATCAGGAAATATCACCCTGAGATCATTCTAACGAAATGGAAACTCCAATTGATGGACGTCGCGCGCCTGTCTCAAACGCAGTTTTCGGCGAAGACTCCACACCTGACTACGAAGAATATTGAGACGCCACCGGGCGCAGGCCAGACGAACCTTCCAATTTATTTTGTTCACATGAACACCTTAGTAAGTTCTCGACCTTCGGCAAGAATTAACTTTCAAGAGGTTCGGAAGAACTCGCACGTACGACCCGGTCAACGGTGTGCTTGGTCACCAAATTCCCCTTCGAAGCACGTCCCTTCACCGCAATTTCCCCGAAATGGAACTCGCGGGAGACGTTTCGCAGACGAAGGACGGGCTTGAGATGTACCGTGACCATATTATCGCGACTCGCTTCCTCAGAATGATGAACCGCAAAGTAAAGCACACGCGTCCCCTTCGTCCCCTTACCCATAAGATACACTTTATCCCGAGTCACTCCTCCCACACGAAAACGCTTTGCGTAGACCGGGCCATCCCTGCCCTCTCGATATATCATCGAGTAAATTTTCTCCTCGTCCTTGCGGAAAACCGACACGTGGACTGGCCGCTTTCCGACAAACACCTTGTCGGTGACTTTCATCACCCTCATCTCTCCGTCTTGTGAGAAGGAAATAATGTCATCGAGCGTCGAGCATTTCTCGACCGGATCATCCTTCTTAAGACCATAGCCCGCAAACCCGTTTTTAAGATCGAGATAAAGAGTCTCGTTGGCAACAACCACCGCCGAACGTTTCACCACGCCGAACTCCGCGATCTCCGTCTTCCGCTCGCGCCCTTTGCCATACTTCTTGAGCAGGTTTTTATAATAGGCGATGGTGAAGCGGGTGATATTCCGAATATTCTTTTCGGTTTCGTTGACCCGATCCTCCAAGCCTTTAATTTCATCGTCAGCACGGAAGGCATCGAACTTGGAGATCCGCTTGATCCGAATCTCGGTAAGCCGGGTGATATCCTCAACCGTAACATCTCGCTTCAGCAGCTTCTTGAAGGGAGTCAACCCCTGATCAATCGCTTCGATAACCGCCTCCCAAGTTTCACATTCTTCAATGTCACGATAGATACGATTCTCGATAAAAATCTTTTCAAGAGAACTGAAATGCCACTTCTCTTGAAGCTCCCCGAGAAGGATCTCCAATTCTAAAAGGAGGAGATCTTTGGTAGAATTGGCGGATGCTTTCAGAATCTCGCTCACCCCAAGAAATTGCGGGCGCCCCTCGGAGATCACACAAGAGTTTGGAGAGATGCTAATTTCACAGTCTGTGAAAGCATAGAGCGCCTCCCGAGTCGTCTCCGCATCAGCTCCCGTGGGAAGGTGAACGAGAATATCGACTTTCTCCGCAACATTGTCCTCGATCTTGGAAATTTTAATCTTCCCCTTGTCGTTGGCACTGACGATTGAGTCCATCAATGCTCCCGTGTTCGTCCCATAAGGAACCGAAGTGATTCGAAGTAACTTGGACTTCTCAATTTCTACTCTGGCGCGAACGCGCACTTTCCCCCCACGCAAGCCGTCACGATAGTCGCCAACATCAACCAATCCCCCGGTCGCAAAATCAGGGGAAAGCTCGAAAGGCTGCTTTCGTAAGACTGCGATACAGGCCTCGATCAACTCGCAAAAATTGTGAGGTAGTCCCTTACACGCTAATCCCACCGCAATTCCCTCCACACCCTGCGCGAGCAAGAGCGGAAATTTCATGGGCAGCGTAACCGGCTCTTTATTTCTTCCGTCGTAACTACGCGTCCAGTTTGTCGTTTTCGGATTAAAGGCCACCTCCAAAGCAAAGGGCGTGAGACGCGCTTCAATGTATCGTGGAGCCGCCGCCCGGTCACCCGTAAGAATATTTCCCCAGTTTCCCTGGGTATCAATGAGTAGATCCTTCTGACCCAGCTGCACCATGGCATCGCCAATCGAAGCATCACCGTGAGGGTGATACTTCATCGTATTCCCTACGACGTTGGCCACCTTATTGAAGCGCCCATCTTCCAGCTCCCGCATCGAATGCAAAATCCGACGTTGAACAGGCTTCAATCCATCGCCCAAATGCGGGACCGCCCGCTCCATGATGACGTAGCTGGCGTAATCCAGAAAGTAGTTGGAATACATCCCCCCTAGGGAGATCTTTTCACGTGGCTCATTCGCTTCTTCCATGGATCAAGAGAGATTTCCTTAGAAAACTGAACTATCAGTCACTCCGTGCCAATTCTAAAATTTGGACACCCTCCGCGGGAAACAAAAAATCCGAAACAGCCAGACGGCCATCCCGGATTAAAAATCAATATCTCCGTGAACTACCGCACCTCGATAACTCGATAAAAGCGGGTCCCGGTTGCAGGAATTCCCGCGTCCGTGAAACTGAAGGTCACCGTGCCGTCAGGATTGTCAGCTTCCGTGTAACCAGCGGCCAGCACCGTCCAGGGACTCGCTTGATCGAGGTCATCGGTAAATTCGATATTGAAGGTCTTCACCCCCAAGCCCGTAACGACCATCTCACCTACCCCCGTTGCTCCGTTGACCGTTAGAATGAGAATTTCAGGATCAACGGTAACCGGAGGCTTAATCGTATCGGAGTTTTCCGCCCCAGGAGTATCAACAGCTGGGACTTCGGCACTCCCAAAAGGTCCCCGGACCCAGGCGCCTGTGCCGCTCGGTGAGCGGAGAACGTGCGCAGGAGTAAAGCCGTCATCACTTGTTACCTCGGCATTCATGAATCCAAGAGAAGTCGCGTATCCAACCCCATCCACCGCAGGATCTCCAGGCTGGATGATTGAGACTGCATCCAGAATCGATCCCCACGGCATTGAATCCAAGACTCCATCGTTATCAGTATCGAGATCAGTGTTCTTCGCTCCGGTAAAGTCTGTCACCAGGAGGAACGTTATGGAGTCATTATTCTCGAAGATGTTGGTTCCTGCTGAGTAGTCCGCAGTCACATCAAAAATACCGTCATTCGCGATCAGGAAATAATTACCGGTTGCCGTATTTCCGCCCAGATCATAAGCACGATCGACATTCCCGCTGGCATCATTCCCACCTAGATCCCCCAGCACGATCAACCAAAGTCGATTCAGAGAATAATCCGGAGCCGCTCCAAAAATTTCGAGATACTCTTGGGTGTCAACTCCAGCGTTATCCGTGCGAAGTTCGTTAATCACGAGATCTGGAGCAGCAAAGGCTTCGTCGTCGGTCACTACGACTGAAACACTTGAAGACTCGATCAGCACATTGGGGTCAGCGACAATGATTTGGACCGAGCGAGAACCATCAACCTCGGCATCGTCCACACCATTCACAGTGAAGGTTGCCGTGGTCTGGTTCGCAGAGATATCTACGGTGCTAGGCCCGCTCAACTCTGAGAAATCATCAATAATCACATCAAAAGAGTAACCCGTCGGGCTAGAAGCACTAATGGTGACCGTAATGGTCGATAAACCTCCATTTTCAGAAATGGAAGCAGGATCAGCTTCGACAGAAATGGTCGGAATCGGGGCTTCATCGTCCTCAACCGTCACGGTGATATTTCCAGAAAAAACACCATCGGCAGAAGCAGTAATTGTCGCCAACTGAGAAGCGTCTTGATCTCCGTCATCGACTGCATCGACCCCGAAAGTCGCCGAGGCTTGGCCCACTCCGATCATTACTGATGCCGGAACGGTGAGCTCCGTGTCATCGTTACTTGCAAGATTTACAGTGAGTGCTGCTGAAAGATCACCCGCACGGGTCACGGTCCCGATGGCCGCGCCAGCACCTGCTCCCTCCGAAAAGGTGGCAGGGTCAACGGTAACGGTAAGACTGTCTCCAGCGAAGGGATTTCCATCGACCTTGGTCCCAGGTGAAAAGAGCGCGCCGTTCGCGCCGGCCGCCGTCGAATGCTCAACCAGCGGTTCGGCTCCAGTAATATCAGGGTCGCGGGTGAGAGACTGGTTATTACCCCCTTCCCCGAAGTATTCATAGAAGACCACAGAAGCTCCCGAAGCATCAGCCAGAGTAATTGAATCACCTGAGTTATTGAAACCAAGCAGACCTTCGCTGGAGATTTGAACAATCGCCCCACCAAAGGTCCCCGTAGGAGTTCCTCCTCCAAACACGAGCACTACTTGCCCATCGGCTACCACTGTCGACCCTACGAAGCTGTGGCGGAGACCGGTGAAGTCATTGATCACCCAATTCTCAATATCGACAGAAGCACCAGTATTGTTAATCAACTCAATAAATTCATCTTCAGAGCTATGCCGTGTCCCGTCTCCATTGGCATCCCCTGGTGTTTCAGCACCAGCATTTGCAGCGGGGTCGGCGTGGATTTCATTAATGATCCACTGGGCGGAGAGATTCGAAGTTGCAAGCGCGAGCAAAAGAGAGGGAATACATATTTTCATCGATACAAAAAAGAGTTCAAAACTGAAACAGCACAGCTTACGCCATGTATAGTCCCCCTCTCTTTTCGCGCAAACCCTACTTTGTGGCAGGCGCGTCACTTGCCGTCTAGACTTCGGCAGAATCAACGTCTTCTCGAAGATTCTCGATGATAAAAACCTGACGATCCGGGGTGTTTTTTCCCATGTAAAAGGTCAGCATTTCCTTGAGACCCTTTCCCTCTTCCATCTGCACCGGATCGAGACGGATGTCCTTGCCGATCATAAATTTGAATTCATCGGGCGAAATTTCACCTAAACCCTTAAATCGCGTGATCTCAGGATTGCGGCCCAGATCCGCCATCGCCTCCTCCCGCTCGGCCTCATCATAGCAATATCTCGTCTCCTTCTTATTACGCACCCGGAAGAGCGGCGTCTGGAGAATATAGAGGTGCCCTTCCCTGATCAGCTCAGGAAAAAACTGCAAGAAGAAGGTCAAGAGCAGCAAGCGAATGTGCATGCCGTCGACATCCGCATCCGTTGCGATCACCACCCGATTGAAACGGAGGCTTTCAATATCGTCCTCGATCCCAAGTGCGGCCTGTAAAAAGGCAAATTCCTCGTTCTCATAAACGATCTTTTTCGAGAGTCCAAAGGTATTAAGTGGTTTCCCCCGCAGCGAAAAGACACCCTGCGTTTCCACATCACGACACTTCGTGATCGAGCCACTGGCACTATCACCCTCGGTCAAAAACACCGTCGTATCGAGTCGGCGCTTGTGCTTCGTATTGAAGTGAGCACGACAATCCCTTAGCTTTTTATTGTGAACTTTCGTTTGCTTCGCGCGATCACGAGCCAATTTCTTCACCCCACTGAGCTCCTTGCGCTCTCTCTCCGCGGCCATGATCCGTTTCTGAATCGCCTCCGCGACCACCGGATTCTTGTGAAGAAAGTTATCAAGATTCTCTTTCAGGAAATTGGCAATGAAGGTCCGCACCGTTTCACCCCCGGGGGACACCGTGGCGCTTCCTAACTTCGTCTTGGTCTGACTCTCAAATACCGGTTCTTCGATCCGAACCGAAACTGCACCCATAATCCCCGCACGGATATCTGAGGGGTCGTAACTTTTCTTGTAGAACTCTCGAATCACCTTAACTAGGGCCTCACGAAAGGCCGCCAAATGAGTTCCTCCCTGGTGGGTATTTTGACCGTTGACGAAGGAGTAGTAATCTTCACTCCCTCCCGCCGTATGCGTGAAGCAGACATCAATATCATCCCCACTCAAGAGAATCGGCGCGTAAAGAGCTTCGTCATCCAGCTCCTCACGCAGAAGGTCGAGAAGGCCATTCTTAGAGCGAAATTTTTTTCCATTCAGCACGAGTGACAGGCCTGGATTGAGATAGGAATAATAGCGGCACATCTTCTCCACGAAGGGCAAGCGAAATTTGGTGCGCTTCGGAAAAACAGTACAATCCAAATCAAAAGCTACCCGAGTTCCCTGCGCGGCACAATCTGACTTGGGCTCCGTCATCTCCTCAACGACCTCGCCCCTACTGAACTCGATCGCCTTGGTCACACCTTCCCGCCATGCTTGGATTTCAAAAAATACGCTCAGAGCATTCACCGCCTTGATACCCACCCCATTCAAACCGACCGACTTCTTGAAGGCCTCACTATCATACTTCGCCCCAGTATTAATCTTGGCGGCACAGTCCATCAACTTACCCAGAGGAATCCCGCGACCGTAGTCACGCACCTCCACCCGGCTCTCGTCATCGATGTGGATGCGAATCTCCTTACCGTGTCCCATGACAAACTCATCCACCGCATTATCGAGTGCTTCCTTCAGGAGAATATAGATCCCATCGTCAGGCGAAGACCCATCACCCAGCTTACCAATATACATTCCGGGACGGAGACGAATGTGCTCTCTCCAGTCCAGACTCTTAATATCGTCCTCGGTGTAACTAGCGGCCATGATTTCCTTAAGAGTTCTTAGAAATCAAAGGTTCCGTCAAGACGCAAAAAAACGCCCACTCCGAAGAAAGCCGACGTCTTTGAAAAATTCAGCGGTAAAATCTACCAGTCGATATTCGATCCACGCGTATCAATGTGTGTAAAATCGCTATAGCTCCCAACTCCTCCTTTAAAGTAACCGCGCTCACGCAACTTACGGGCAGCGGCCGCGATATTTCTTGGAGACGTTCCAAACTGGAGATCCAGCGCGGAGTTTCTCATGTGCCATGAGTTCGTCTTGGCACCCGGGCAGCGACGATTGTAGGCCGGACTGCGATAAGCGGAAGTGACATCTTTTACCGGCATGCCCACTTGGGCTCCAATGCAATCCGCCACCATCAACGTCTGGCCCATCGCTCTCCAGCTGTGACGTTCCGGAAGATTGTTCCAAAGTGAACCTTTCATACGGGCGTGAGCATTAAGCACCTGCTCTGGCGTGACGAACTTTAAGCGAAGAGCCCGGAGATACACTCCATATGCTTGCACCTGCTGCTCACCTTGATGACGGACCCAAGCCAACGGCAAAAAACTGACATCGAACGGCCGGGAGTTCCGAAAAAGGAACGCGCTACTCACGCTTGTTGAAGCCACCAGCCCGGTAACTGCAACCGCAGACTTACTGAGAAAATTACGTCTGCTCAAAATAGGAGTTAAACTGGTCACTGTCAGCGGCATTAATCGAAAATTTGCATTTTCTCTCAAAAACTTACCAGAAAATAATTACGTAATTACCATAACGCATCGATGCTACTGCAATATTCCAGCTAAGCGTCTCTTAACAAGCGAGTGCGCGCCAGCGCCATTTCACCCGATAGCGAAGTATTCCTATTTTTCTAAACCGAAGAGGAACATCAGATTACCTCCTCTTTTAGAGACGTTTCCCTTAATCGAATCCTTCAAGTATTGACTTCAATCGACCCCAAGATAACATCAGGCTACTTGGAAAGGGTCTGTAGTTCAATGGATAGAACAATGGTTTCCGGTACCATAGATCGGGGTTCGACTCCCTGCGGACCTGCCCACCAATATAGGATGGAAACCTCTTAGTGAAGGGGTTTCTAGGGGTTTTTCACCTTCCGACACGAAATTGGGATTTCTGCCTGAAAAGGGCCATTCCGGTCATTTCGTGGTAAAGTTTTAAAGCTAATCTTGGTGTTCAGGTGTCGGAGGCTCTCGGAGGGACTTTTTATTTTCTTCATGAATCGGACCTTTCACGGAAAGAGCTTTACCTCAAACAAGCTCGATCATGAAATAGAGAGGCCATGAAAAAGAAACGTCTCTTCTCTGAATTCTCTAAGATCGTAGAAGAAGAAGGAGGCCTCGAGGGCAATGTGAGCGATTCATCGGACCACGGCTGGCTACTCGACCTCGCGGACACGGAAGAATTTGTGCGACGCCGGGGAGCTGCCGCTGAAGGAAGTCGATTCACCCTCGCTCGCGACACCATCATCGAGCTCTTCCCATGTGATGAGATCGTCCGAGGCATCGACCGCGTAGGTCTTGTTCGTTCGCGAGTTCCACGTGATCATCGTCACGCCAGTCGCCGTATTGTGATTGATCTCCGTGATAATGAAGGGCACTGGAGGGCCTATTAAATCCGATGGATTCGCTCCTGAGGCGAGTTCCATGATTTGTTCGGGAGTCAAAATATTGGCGAAGATCGCGAAATCGTCGATCCGCCCGGCAAAGCTGTTCGCCAGGGATGGTCCCTCTGCTCCGATCGTGATAATACCGTCAAACGAATCAAGAGGATCGGCACCATCCGCAGACGCGCTTAGAACTCCATCAATCCAGATTTGGCGTTCACCAAACTCATCGCGCTGGAAGACGAAGTGCTGCCAGACATCGACTACTGCTCCAGTGGTGGTCAAGCGCTCTGGCCCATCACAACAACCTGATTGGTCGAAGTAAATGGTGCCGTTGCTCCAAGGGGCGTGTGCCTGGAATCCACGCTGGTTTCCGTCCGCATCCGGAGAGTGAATCCAGAAGGCGCTACTGTTACCAAATCCAGTATTGAACTGCCAAAAAGCAACAGACATCGAGTTGTTGATAAATGCCTGGTCGAGATGAGTGCCAACAGGTGTTTGCGCGTAGGATCCGTCGCCGAGATCGCCTAGATCGATTGCCTCATCTCCCGGACTGCCAGACGAGCCCATGCCCGTGGTGGTTAGGACTGCCGATCCGCCGAGAACGGCGTCAGGTGTATTGCCAGCTTGATCTGCCAGCTGGCCATCAAAATTGAAATACGCCAGCAACGTAAGTTCATCCGTGCCCAGAGTGCTTTCGATATCGGTCGGATCGCTCCCATTGTCGATTTCAAGAAGGTCGCCGAAGCCATCGCCGTCGGTATCCTTTTGGGTCGGGTCTGTGCCGGGCTGACTCGCATCGACGAAGGCCTCGGCTGGATCTTCCACCCCGTCGTTGAGACCGTCGCCATCAGTGTCCGCTTTCTTCGGATCTGTCCCGGTATCGGTCGCATCGACGTAAGTGCCTGTATTGGTTTCAACGCCATCCAGAAGACTGTCCATGTCAAAGTCGTCGTTATCCGGCTCGAGGCCAGCGTCAAATTCCTCAAGATTCGTCAGACCATCCATGTCCGGGTCACCGTCCGGGCCGTTGTTCGGATCGACCGAGCCGTCGTCACTAGTGGAAAGGCCAAAGGCCACTTCCCACGAGTCCAGCAGGCCGTCGTTGTCTGCATCTGCGGGTGCCGTTGCGATGTCGCTCGGAGTGGCGGTGCCCGCTGACAACTGGCCGATTTCCGCCTCGGTGAGAGTGCCGGAGTAGACGGCAAATTCATCCAACATCCCAGTGAGATTATTGTTGCCATCACCGTTAGCTCCGATCGTGACGATTCCAGAGAAAGGATCCAGCGCCTCTGCCCCAGGGGCAGTTGCCGCCATCGCTCCATCGACCCAGATTTCCATACTACCAAGGCTGTCCCGCTGGGCGACAATGTGCTGCCAGATACCTGCAGTGATAACCCCATCGGAGGTCAAGCGCTGTGTGCCGCCACAGCAGCCGGATTGGTCAAAGTAGAATATCCCGTTAGACCATGGGGTGTGCACCTGAAAACCGCGACCGTCAGCAGCGGCAGTCGGGGAGTCCACCCAAAATGCCGTCGTGGCTGAGAAGCCTCCGCCGCCGTCACCCACATTGATCTGCCAAAAGGATACTGCCATCGCATTCGTCGATACCGCGAGGTCGAAATGTGGTCCGGCCGGAACACGTGCGAAAGCACCACTGCCGGCTGCCGCTCCGAGATCGAGCGCATAATCGCCCGCGAGCCCGGAGCGCCCGCCCATGTCTGGGGTAAATGCCGCAGGTGTCGTGATCACCGCGTCCGGCGCGATTCCACCGGAGGCAGCTGCGACCGCTGGGTCGGCGTTATCGTCGAAGTCGTAGTAGCCTAACAGATCTGCGGCGTGACCAGAGCTGGCAGCCAAGGAGATGAGTGCAAGGAAGATTAATGGGGACGCTGGGTATTTTTTCACAAGGACAGATTTAAACTTTAGCGGTGATCCTTATAGATCCGCAATCAGCTGTCAATAAGCCATTCATGGATCATCGAGTGACGGTAAAGTGATTAATTTTCTAGTCAGAGATCCAGGTGGCTTGGCTGAGCAGAGCGCTTGCCTGGCGAAGCAAGCCAAACCCGCTCTGATCGTTGCGCGCTAGCAAGCGCCCCACGCAGAATTCCCAGAACCTATCGACGGTGCATCTTGGCCCTCCGAGGGAACTTGCTTATCGCTTATGTTCACGTTTCAGCAATCGAGATTTCCAGCCCCTACTTTTTGTAAATTCCTCCCATCAACCCAAAGGATGATTGCCCGTCCTGAGATCGGAAAAAAGTAGATAAACCAAACCCAAGGAAAAGAGAGCTACCTCTTTAGTGAGGTTTTAGAATTGGTAATTCAGATAGAAATTAAACTGACCACCTTTGTCCGACAACGTATCTGGGGCACTGAGGGGAATTGCATAGTCCACCGCCAAAGGGCCCAGAGGGAGATTCAAGCGGAATCCAAAGCCAGCATCGCTAGCAAGATTACTTCCTCCGAAATCCCAAGAATCTTCATTCACAAATCCCACGTCGTAAAACACCGCACCACGCACTGACTCGATAATCGGGAAGGTGTATTCCGCCGAAGCGAAGGCACTGGTGTTTCCTCCAAGCACTTCGTCCGTCGCTCCCGTGTCGCGCGGTCCAACATCGCGGAACTCGAAACCCCGTAGGTCGCGCTGTCCACCTAAGAACTGGCGCTCGAAGATAGGAACGTCGTCGTCGTTGGCAAAACTATCAACCACGTTCATCGAACCACGTACTGTCAGGATTGTATCCCAGGCCAAGTTCCAGTGCTTCGATCCTGAGGCCGCTAAAGTGTAAGTCTCGACCTCACCGCCGATCACCCCCCCTGCCAAAGTCACTCCTACATCAAACTTGTGACCCTTCCGTGGCGTGATGTTACTGTCGCGACTATCGAAAACGTAGTTGAGGGCAAGAGCACTCCGAAGGAAATCTCCCGAGAGGGCATTGAAGGCATCACTTGTTCCGGCGTCGGCGTCGACCTCAACGCTCTCAAGACGATACTCTGCCTTCAAGTAAGCCTTACGGCCCATTGGCTTCCGAATGAAGATTGAACCACCCACATTGGTCTGGTCATATTCATCACTGAGGTAAAGGAGATCCCGATAGAAGAGTTCCGTTCCGAGAGCCAACTTCTGCCCCAAGAACCAAGGTTCCGTGAGCGAGACCCGCAAATCCTTACGCTCGGTTCCCGCACGGAGGCTCATCTGAAATCGCTGCCCTCCTCCCGTAAAGTTCCAAGGATTGAAGATATCAAAATTTTGCTGCTCCAGATTGATAAACCCCACGACGTTATCAATCGAACTCAGCCCAAGACCAAAGTTGATCGAACCAGTCTGCTTCTCGTTTACGAGAATATTGACGTCGCGGTATCCGGTTTGGGACGTTCCTCCATTGCTGACTTGCACGTCGTCAAAGTAGTTCAAGTTCTTGAGACGGCGCTTTGTCGTCTCAAGATCCACGGAGTTGAAATTCTCCCCCGGAAGCATAGGGATCTCACGACGGACCACCCGTTCCTGACTCTTGGTATTTCCTTGGATACGAATATCGCCCACTTTGTAACGACTGCCTGGAGTAACACGGTAGAAAATGTTCACCCTGTTTCCGCCTGCATCTCGAATATCAGGAACAGGAGAGGCATCAGCATAACCTCGAGATCCGTAATAACTCCGGATCATACGAATATCGTCGCTCATTTTACTAGAGGAAAAGGGCATATCCGTTACGAGGGTCAGAGCAGGATTAAGTTCCGCGGGAGTGAAAATCTTGATCCCGGGAAAGCTGACCGAATTCACGGTGTATTTTGGACCTTCCTTAATAGGAACCACGAGATCAACCCGTCCATTTTTAACCGCTACCCGCTGGGGGACCCCAACTTTGACCCGCCAGTATCCCCGACTGCGGTAAAAATCAGCAATCTTTTCCAGATCCTGATCAAGCGACACGTTGTCGATTCTTCCGGACTTTGTGAACCAAGAAAACCAACCCTTCTCCTTTGTCTCCATCTCCTTGCGGAGGTCAGCATCCTTCAAGGCATTATTTCCCTGGAAACGAATCTCGCTAATCTCGTTCTTGGATCCCTCTTGAATGAGGAAGATGAGGTCTGCAAAGCCGGGGCGCTCCGTCGCTTGAAGACGGTGCGACACTCCCATATCCGGGTAGCCATAGCCCTGGTAAAGTTTCTCGATATTCTTTCGCGCGGTGAGAATATCCTCATCACTAAGAACCTGCCCGACACCAAGCTTAGTCTCATTCGCGAGCTTCTTGTCTGAGAAGGTGGTGTTTCCATCAAAGCCCAAACCATTAATGAGCGGACGTGTCACCACTTCGGCAATGACCTTGACCCCACCTTCCTGATCCTCGGCATAAAACTGAATATCGTCGACGAGCCCACTACCATAGAGACTGCGGATATCTTCATCGAGAACCGCCTGACTATATTTCTTTCCCGGAGCGACCGACATATGATTACGAAGTCGGGCTTCATTCACGGTCTTGGGACCGCGATAGCGAATCTGCACATCGGTAACTTTCTTCCCCTCGAATTGATTGGCTTCGAGGAGGAAGTTCTGGGCCGAAGCCGGCTGAATTAGAGCCTGGCTCGTCACCACGACGACTCCCATACTGAGAGATAAAATTGCGCGCTGCGCGAGAAAACGTAGGAACATAAGCTTTTGTTAAAAGTTACCAAAAGGATTACGCCCCGCCATCCCCACTTACGTCAAGCGGAATGAAGTGCCCCTTGTCAGGATTTATCCCCAAAAAAAATCGCGTTCCCCCTCCCTTGACCTCCCGTCTGATCCTCCCTAGCGTTCCGCCTCCATTACTACCGAGTAAGATTTTTAATGAATATTCGCGTCGAAAACCAACCGAACTGCCTTGCCAACCTCAGTGCCGAGGTGCCCGCCGATACTGTAAACAAAGAGCGCGATCAAATCGTGAAAGCTTTTGCTCGTCAGTCTCGCATCCCAGGCTTCCGCCCCGGCAAAGCTCCCAAAGCAGTGATCACCAAGCATCACGGACCAGCGATCATCCAGGAACTGGAGTCCCGCCTCTTCCAAAATGCCTTTCAGGAAGCAGTAAAGCAAAACGAGGATCTCAATATCCTCAACGTCAAAGCTCCTCAGGATGTCACCCACCACGCCGACGGAAGTTTTACTTTCAATGTCGAGCTTGTCCTTGCTCCTACCTTTGACCTTCCGGAGTATAAAGGCCTGGATGTCGAAATCCCTAAAATCGAGGTCACCGACGAAAATGTCAACGAGCAGCTGGAGCAGCTTCGCCAGCGTTTTGCTGACTACGAAGACATCGAAGACCGCACCGCCGAAAAAGGGGATCTTGCCATTATCGACTACACCTCCACTAGCGACGGAAAAACTCTCGAGGAAATCGGCGGCGAACAAGCCAAGCCTCTATCTTCGAACGAGGGTTACTGGATCCGAATCGAGGATGAAGCATTCTTCCCTGGTTTCACCGACGAACTGATCGGCACCAAGCCCGGCGATGAAAAAGAGATCACCGTTACTCTTCCTGAAGACTTCCCTATCGAAGCACTCCGCGAAAAAGAAGCCGTCTTCCAGGTAAAAGTGAAGGAGCTCAAAAGCGAAGCCCTCCCAGAACTCGACGACGAGTTGGCCGGAAAGATCGCCCCTGACAAGACGCTCGAAGACGTCAAAGGCCTCATACGCGACGACTTGGAAGAGCGCGCGAACAAGCAGAAGCAAGAAATCACGGTCAATGCCGTTATTGACAAGCTGGCTTCATTAACCAACTTCGAACTCCCCGAGGAACTGCTCAAGTCAGAGACTCAAGGCCAGGCTGATGCCATGGTCGAAGAAGGAATGCAGGCTGGCATGTCCGACGGAGACATCGAAACCCGCCAACAGGAACTCTTTGCCGCCGCCGAAGGCCGTGCCGTCAATAGCCTGAAGTCAAATTTCCTTCTACAGGAAATTGCCAAGACCGAAAAAATGACGGTCGAGAGCAGCGAAGTTCTCCAGCGGGTCACCATAATGGCCAAGCAGGACAAGCAGCCCGTGAAGAAGTATATGAAAGAGCTCCAAAAGAACGGACAACTCAGCAACATCCGTCAGAATATGCTTCTCAGTAAGGCCGTTGACTTTCTCGTAAGCAACGCGAACGTCGATGAAGTTGAACCTCCAACTGAAGAAAGCTAAGCATGACTACACCCACCTCTTCCTCTGAGACGCCTCAGAACAATTACTACATCCCCACCGTCATCGAGTCCGATGGCCGTGGCGAACGTGCCTTTGATATCTACTCTCGGCTCCTCAAGGACCGGATTATTTTCATCGGAACGGGAATCGATGACGGCGTGGCCAACTCGGTCATTGCCCAGATGCTTTTTCTCCAGATGCAAGATCCTAAAAAGGACATCCACATCTACATCAACTCCCCCGGTGGTTCGGTCACTTCAGGGCTCGCGATCTACGATACAATGCAGTTCCTCACCTGTGATGTGAACACCTACTGCATCGGCATCTGTGCCTCCATGGGATCTGTCCTTCTTACGGCAGGAACCAAGGGCAAACGCTTCGCTCTTCCGAACTCCCACGTGATGATCCACCAGGTCTCCGGCGGAGCACAGGGAACAGCAGCCGACGTCGAGCGCACCGTGGAATTCATGTATTCCCTCAAGCGTCGCCTCAACGATATCCTGGCCCACCACTGTGGGAAAACCTCAAAGGAGCTCGAGAAAGCATCGGACCGTGACAACTACATGTCTGCGGAAGAATCCGTCGCCTTCGGCCTCGTCGACAAAGTCCTCGAAGGCCGGACGAACCTCCCTGCGAGCGAAGATAGCTAAGCTCTCTTATTCATTCTCAAAAAGCGGCCTCGAAAAAATTCGGCGCCGTTTTTTCGTGCCTACTTCACTTAAAATCCCGGGACTGTCTCCTCTAGAATTTTTCTCGTTATTACAGACACTTCATCCCTTAGAAGCACCAAAAAACCTCCCGCTATTTCTGGGGAGCGCGCGTCCACAACCAAATATGCACCCATTGCCACGGCCGAATCCCTCGAACACAACAAGCCACGCACTTTCCGCAGCGGTGTCTTCAAATCCCGCACCACACCCCGCTTGGCAAGCTCCCTCTCGAAACCAATCTTCGTCGCACCATTCGCCCTGGTATCACCAGCACCGCGAGGCCAGCCTTCACAAAAATGACGGATGCTAATCTCGATGGCATCCCTATGACCGCATTCTCAGCCACCCTAAAGCCGGAAGAAATTTGGAGTCTCGTCGCCTACATCAAGCGCATTGAAAAAGCTAAATAAGTGCCTCGGCTTCTCTCAGTGTGACTTCTTTGACTGCGCGCACCTGCTTTCTTGAAGAAGAAAAGACGATCTCTCGTCCCGCTTCCCGCGCCTCGGAATCCTCAAAATCTAGCCCCACCAGCGCCCGACCAATCCGCTCCCCGGAAAAGCGATAGTTAAAGTAGCACAAACTGGCCACCGGACTCACTTCCTTCATAAAGCCCAACAAAGCACCCGCCCTTTCGGGAAACTCTACTTCCACAAAAAGCGGAGCCTGAAAAAGTGGTCGTGAAAAAGGAATCACCCGATAGCGGGCCTCAACCTCATCCGTCACATCGGTCGCCTCACCTCTCCTCTTTGCCAGCCATGCCTCAAAGGCGATTTCATCTTCCTCCGGGACATCGAGACTAAGAATCGGAGCCTGCGGTTCCTGTGCGCTTCGTCCATACTGAAGGTCGACAATCGACACCTCCTCCGGAAGGTCCGTCAATAGGCGCACCAAGGAGCCCCGCTCCTCGCGTATGGCAAAGCGCCAAGCACGCTTCCTTCCGGGACTGATCCCGGCTTGCGCTGAAATATCCGCCACCTTGGCAAAGTCCATATTGGCCCCACAAAGAATAGTGAGCACCTTATCGCCGTCAGGAACCAGTCCATCCCGCCGCTGCTGAAGATACCCCGCCAAACTCATCGCTCCACTCGGCTCCGGAATCACCCGAATGCCGTCCCAATGCGCTTTGATCGCACTAGAGACTTCCTGGTTCGTCACCGTGATGATTTCATCCAACTGACTCTGACAAATCTCGTATGTCAACTCCCCCACCTTTGTCACCGCCGTGCCATCACAGAAAAGATCAACGTAATCCAAACTCGTCGGACCACCGTTTTTAAAAGCCGCCGTCATCGACGCCTGATCCACGCCCTCAACTCCAATCACCTTCACTCCCGGCCAGGAACTCTTGAGCCACGTCGCCACGGCCGAAGCTAAGCCCCCTCCTCCGATCGCCACATAAACCCGATCAAAAGGACCTTCGCCCGACGTGAAAATCTCATCAGCCAAGGTTCCCTGCCCACCCATGACATCGATCGAATCGTAGGGCGGAATAAATGTCGCCCCGGTTTCTTTCGCGTACCCGATGGCCGCTTCCTGTGCCTCCGAAAAACTATCGCCCACCAACTCAATCGCCACCCGGGGCCCGCCATGGCTCGACACCGCCTGACGTTTCACCGCCGGGGTCGGCTTGGGCATAAAAATCTTCGCCTCGCACCCGAGCACCCGCGCTCCGATCGCAATTCCTTGCGCGTGATTTCCCGCCGAAGCCGCGACTACCCCTCGCTCCCGCTGCTCTTCACTTAGGCACGCCATGCCATTGAAAGCCCCCCGCCATTTGTAAGCCTTTATTGGACCCAGATCCTCACGCTTGACCCAGATCGGCTGCGTCTCGCCTTCAAGATCCATACGCTCCAAAGGCGTTGGCTTCCCCACCTGATAGACCCGGGCCCGTGCCTGATGGATAGCCTTTCGAAGTTCCGCAACTAAATCTCTCCTGCTCACCAAGGAAGTTTCACAAAATCTAGGCCTCTTGGCACTCCCTAAGAACACGAATATTGATGAATATCGAATCCCTCATATAGCTAGCAAGCCCAGTGATTTTTTGGCCCGATTGACGACATAGCAATCATGAAGAAAAGACGCCCCCATATTCTCAATATTACTCTCAAAACCGTTGGCACCCACTAAACATCATCTCAAGGAGATCAACAGTGTCCTCGACGCCCTCCCACGCAAAATTCAAAAGTAATAGCCTTAAGCCACCAACTACAAATACAGCAGCCCCGCTTATTTCCGAAGAAACCAGTCAGGGCCACTGCCCCCCCAAAGTAAGAAAGCTGGTATAGGGATACTCAGTAATAGGATCTTACGACAAGAAAATTCTCTACGTTATTTGAAATCTCATCTGTTCAGCCGACTATTTCCCTTCTCATTCTACCGTAGACTCTTAAAGTCCCGCCGAAATGAGCGAGGAAAATTCCAACCAAGCCCCCCAATCCACTGAAGAAGAACTCATCGCAGTCCGCCGCGAGAAGCTCGGAAAGCTGAAGCAACTAGGAATTGATCCCTTCGGCGCGCATTTTAAGACGACTACCACCCCCGGCGAGCTCAAGGCAGACTACTCCGACGACCGCTCAGTCACCATCGCAGGCCGCCTGCTCGCCATCCGCGACATGGGAAAATCTGTCTTCGCTACTCTCGGCGACGCCCATGGGCGCATTCAAATCTACCTCAACAAAAAGGAACTGAGCGACCTCGAGTGGTCCGCTTACAAGCTCCTCGACCTCGGCGATTGGATAGGAATCTCCGGCATGACCTTCACCACCGGAAAAGGAGAGCCTTCGGTAAAAGCCAGCTCTCTCACGGTTCTCTCGAAAGCCCTTCGGCCCATGCCCGACAAGTGGCATGGGCTCTCGGACCGCGAGACAAAGTATCGCAAGCGCCACCTCGACCTCATGTCAAACCAGTCGAGCGCCGACCTTTTTATCATGCGCTCCAAGATTGTTGCCGAGATCCGCAACTTCCTACACGACCGCGGCTACCTCGAAGTCGAAACGCCCATGCTGCATGACGTCGCTGGTGGCGCTGCCGCCAAGCCCTTCGAGACCCATCACAATGCTCTCAGCATGGACCTCACCATGCGCATCGCGCCCGAACTCCACCTCAAGCGCCTCCTCGTCGGTGGCCTCACCAAGGTTTTCGAACTCAACCGCAACTTCCGTAACGAAGGCATCTCCCGCCGCCACAATCCCGAGTTCACCATGCTCGAAGCCTACCAAGCCTTTGGCGACTTCGAGATTATGGCCGACCTTGTCGAAGAAATGGTCTGCCACCTCGCCGAGAAATTCTTCGGCACCCTCGAAATCGAGCATCTGGATGAAAACGGCGAGTCTATCCGCACCCTCAACCTCAACCGTCCTTGGAAGCGCGCTTCTTACCAGGACCTCATCAAAGAGGCGGCAGGAAACGACTGGTTCGACCTCTCACCCGACGAACGCAGCACCAAAGCGAAGAGCGAATTCAAGCTCGAAGTTCACGATCATCTGGAAGACTACGAAGTAACCCAGCAGGTCTTCGAGAAGCTCATCGAAGAGCACACCTTTGACCCATGCTTCGTCACCCACGTCGACTCCAAGCTCATTCCTCTCGCCAAAGAGAATCCCGAAAACCCAAGCGTGATCGATGTTTTCGAACTCATCATCAACGGACAGGAAATCTCACCGGGCTACTCCGAGCTCAATGACCCCGACACCCAACGTCGTCGACTTCATGAGCAGTCCGGAGGCGAGGCCCAAACGATCGATGAAGACTTCGTCGAAGCCCTTGAGCACGGAATGCCACCCGCAGGCGGAATCGGAATCGGAATCGACCGACTCATCATGCTCCTCACCGGAGCACCGACCATTCGCGACGTCGTCCTCTTCCCGCAGCTCAAACGGAAGGACTGATCGCAGGACCAGTCCTTCCCGATATGAGAGATTACGTTATCGGACCTCCAGCCTGAACTTCTTCACTTGTGCCTTCAGCATAGCTCTTGAAATTCTCAATAAAGAGCGCTGCAAGCTTTTGCGCACTGGCGTCATATGCTGCTGGGTCCGCCCAGCAGTTGCGCGGAATCATCACTTCGCTTGGAACGCCGGGGCATTCGGTGACAGTCTTGAAGCCGAAGAGAGGATCCTTCTCGGTCCTCACCTCCGCGAGTGCGCCGCCATAGATCGCTTCCACAATAGCACGGGAATATTTTAAACTGATCCGTGACCCCTTACCGTAGACTCCCCCGCTCCAACCGGTGTTCACGAGCCAGACATTAACCTCATGACGCTTCATCTTTTCCGCAAGGAGCTCGGCGTAACGAGAGGGATGCATAACGAGAAAGGGCGCGCCGAAGCAGGCTGAGAAGGTCGCCGAAGGTTCGGTGACGCCCATCTCCGTCCCGGCAACCTTCGCGGTGTAACCGGAGATAAAGTGATACATCGCCTGCGCCTCCGAGAGCTTGGCAACAGGTGGAAGGACGCCGAAGGCATCGCAGGTGAGGAAAATTAGATCAGTTGGTTGACCCGCGACACACGGAACTTGCGCATTCTTGATGAATTCAATGGGATAAGCCCCACGCGTGTTCTGCGTGATCGAAACATCGGAGAAGTCAACGCGATGCTTCTCATCATAGACGACGTTTTCAAGAACCGCTCCGAAGTGGAGCGCATTGAAAATATCGGGCTCCTTTTCCTCACTGAGGTCGATGGCCTTGGCGTAACAACCACCCTCAATATTGAAGATTCCTTTTTCAGTCCAGACATGCTCATCATCGCCGATGAGCATGCGCTTGGGATCGGCTGAAAGAGTCGTTTTCCCGGTTCCCGAAAGACCAAAAAGAACGGCGCTGCGATTCGTCTCTGGATCGGAGGTGGCCGAGCAATGCATCGAAAGATGACCCCTCTTAGGCATGAGATAATGCATCAGGGTGAAGACCCCTTTTTTCATCTCGCCGGCATATTCGGTGCCGAGAATGACCATCTCTTTATCCTCAAAACAGACATCAATGGAAGTCTTCGAGGTCATCCCCTCGGTGTGGCGATTCGCGGGGAAGCGGCCCGCATTATAAATCACGAAGTCGGGCTCACCAAAGTTCTCCAATTCCTCATCGGTCGGGCGGATGAGCATGGCATGCATAAAGAGCGCGTGGTATGGGCGGGTGCAAATGACGCGCACCTTGATCCGTTCCTCCGGATCCCAGCCCGCGAAGGCATCGACAACATAAAGCCGCTCGCAGACATTCAGGTAGTCCACCGCTCGCTCCCGATTGGTCAAAAAGGTGTTCTCATCGATCGCAATATTCACCTTACCCCACCAGATATCGTCCTTGGAATCAGGATTAGAAACGATGCGCTTGTCCTTCGGAGAACGTCCCGTTTTTGCACCCGAATAAGCGATGAGTGCTCCGGTATCCGAGATCGTAGAGGTCGGCTCGTGGCGGATGGCCTCGATGTAAAGCCGTGATGGAGGGAGGTTCCGCAAAACAACAGGACCTTCGATTCCGTAGGAGGAAAGATTGATCGTAGACATAGATGGAGCCAACACCTTCCATGCCATTCTTGCAAGGAACAGCATAAATGATCTCTCACTCCTTGAGCCAGAGCCGCTGACAGCCTCTCAAATCCGTGACAGAATGGGAGATCGCGGAAGCTCCACTGATAAAATCTACCGCGTTCTTAGCAGAGAGGTTTACTTAGGACATCTACTGGCGAAGCAACTGGAAGGATTGGCTCTCAATGCGCCCGGAGGTCTGGACCGACTACGAGGCGTCGTTTGCGAAATTATTTTCCTAAAAAACGGAAGCTGTGATGGCGGGCAGGGGTCTCATTGCAGTCATGAACTCTTTCACTAAGGAGCTCCAGACGCGGTTCAAGAAAGGTGGGTTCCCGCTGAAAAATGATGTGCTCCCCCTCTAATTCACGCTAGCTTTTCATCAATGAAAGAGGCCCTTTTAAAAGACCCCGTCTTTGGCATGGCTGCCGAGCAGTTCGATCGCGTCGCCGATTTCCTCGAACTCGATGCCGAAGTCCGCGAGCGTTGCAAGTGGCCCAAGCGCCTCATTACCGTCACCTTACCCGTCACCATGGACGATGGCCGCACCGAGGTCTTCTTCGGCCACCGCGTTCAGCACCACCTCTCCCGTGGCCCCGTGAAGGGGGGCCTTCGTTTCCATCCCAATGTCAACATTGGCGAGGTCGCTGCTCTCGCGATGTGGATGAACTGGAAATGTGCCCTCATGGGACTTCCCTACGGCGGAGGAAAAGGCGGCATCGCCTGTGACCCCCGCACCATGAGTATGAGGGAGCAGGAACGCCTAACTCGGCGCTTCGCCCAGGAAATAGCCCCCTTTATCGGGCCGGAGATCGATGTCATGGCCCCCGACGTTGGAACCACCGCCCAGCACATGGCCTGGATTCTCGACACCTACTCCACCCGGGAAGGCCGTTTCGTCCCCGAAATCGTCACCGGGAAACCCGTCGAACTTCAGGGCTCCGAGGGCCGCACCCAAGCCACTGGCCACGGCGTTGCCTTCACGATCACCCTCGCCCTCGCCAAACTCGGGATCAAGATCCAAGGAACCACCGCCATCGTCCAAGGCTACGGAAACGTCGGCTCTCACGCCGTCGACACCATGATTGGCTACGGCATGAAAGTCACCGGAATCAGCGATATCTCCGGAGCGATCTGGAATGCAAAAGGCATCGACCACCACGCCCTCCACGAACACGTTTCCACCCACGGAGGCATCAAAGGATTCCCCGGAGCAGAGCCCATCGACCCCGATACACTCCTCCTTCAAGAGTGCGACGCCCTTGTCCCCGCGGCCCTCGAGCGCGTTATCACCAAGGACAATGCCGCCAAACTCAAATGCCGCATCCTCGCTGAAGCCGCCAACGGTCCCACCACCCCCGAGGCCGATGCCATCATCGAGCAACGCGGCGACATCTTCCTCATCCCCGACGTCCTCTGCAATGCCGGCGGCGTCACCGTCAGTTACTTCGAGTGGGTTCAGAATCTCCAGCGCTTCTCGTGGACAAAACACGAAGTCCTCACCAAGCTCGAGACCAAACTCAACGAGGCTTTTACCAACCTCAACAACTTCTGTGAGAAACACAATTGCGGCATGCGCCTAGGCGCCCTCGCCACCGGCATCCAAACCGTCGCCAATGTTAAACAAACTCGCGGCCTCTTTCCCTAAAAAATAAACTAGCCAGCACAAGAGAGGAATAGGCAGCCGCTTAGGTCAAAGAAAGTTGCTTTCCCGCCGCAACTGTCTTCTTGCACGCCACCGTTACCCACCCTAACATTTTTATACATGAGCGATATTCCGGCAGTGGAGGTCAGCGGCCTTGTGAAGGACTTTCAAATCTCCCTCCGGGGACCAAAGCTGCGTGCCGTCGACAACGTTTCGATCCGCATCGAGCCCGGCGAAGTTTACGGCATGATCGGGCCCAACGGATCCGGCAAGTCCACCACCATGAAGGCCCTCCTCGGCCTCGTAAAACCGACCGCCGGAACCTGCTCCATCTTCGGAAAAGATTCCCTCAAAGTCGATTCACGAAACGATGTGGGCTTCCTCCCGGAAAATCCCTATTTCTACAAACACCTCACCGGAGCGGAAACAATCAAGTTTTACGGCAAACTCTGTGGTATGCGAGGAGCCAAGTTAAAGCATCGAATCGATGAAATGCTCAACCTCGTAGGACTCGATGACGCCCGTAATCGCACGCTCAAAGGTTACTCAAAAGGCATGCTCCAGCGCATCGGACTCGCTCAGGCCCTCGTGCAGGACCCTCGGCTTGTCATCCTCGATGAGCCCACCGCAGGAGTGGATCCCTCCGGCTCACGCAAAATCCGCGATCTGATCCTCGAGCTCAAGAACCGTGGCATGACCGTTTTTCTCTGCTCTCACCTTCTTGAACAAGTTCAGGAAGTGTGCGACCGTGTCGGAATCATCAACCATGGAAAAATGGTCCGTCAGGGGAAACTCGATGACCTCATCGCCCTCGAAGACCGCACCGAGATCGTTCTCGAAAATGCCAGCCCAGAGCTCCTCGACCAAATTCGTACCCTGGTGGATATCACTTACGGGGTCGATATGGTCTCCGAAGGCAACCCTCGCACCACTCTCGAGAATCTCTTCTTAAAGGAAACGAAACCTCGTCGCACGGTTACTAAAAAACGCCGGAAGCGCACCAATTCCTGATCACCCGTATGAGTTCTTCAAATAAAAAGACCCAACGGCAACGAAATAAGACCTCCTTCATTTCGCCCCGGCGCATTTTAATTATCGCGCAAAGCACCGTTACTCAATTAGTGCGCATGAAGGTCTTTTACTTTCTCGCGCCCATCGCCGCCGTCTTTGTAGGAATCCAGTTCTTCGATGCGCCTTGGTATGCCGGCCCCGAAGCCTCCCAACCCCAGCAGGAACTGCAGATGCACAAGAACCTCTGCTTGGGCACGATGATGCTTTTCAGCTCCCTCTTCGCCATCGTCTCGACCGCTCTTCTGATCCCGCGTGATATCGAGGACCGCACGCTTTATACCATCCTCTGTAAACCCGTCCCCCGCCTTGACTACCTCGTGGGGAAACTCCTTGGGGTCATGGCGGTCGTCTTCATTGCCCTGGCCGTGATGGACATGATCCTCGTCATAACCCTTCATTTCCGCACCGGTGCCGTGCTAGCCGACGTAGAGCCCTACTTACAAAAACTAGGATGGCCCCAAGAATTAGTTGACGAGAAGCTCGATGAAATCTCTGCTCATGGTCCCACCATGACACTCCAATACGGGGTTTTGGCCTACTTTTTCAAAGCCTCCGTTATCGCAGCCGTCGCCCTCCTCATCTCCACCTTCTCGACCTCCACCCTCTTCACCATCGCCTCCTCAGTCATGATTTGGATGATCGGAGCGGCCCAAAACATCGCCCGCCAAGGACTCTTTGAACAAGGAGGGCTCGCCGAAGACTCCGGGCCAATCGCCAAAATTCTCGCCACCCTCGTCTCACTCCTTTTTCCTGATTTTCAGATCTTCGACTCCGTCGCCGAGGCCGCCACTCGAGCCGCTAATATCAGCTCGGACCAGATCCTGCAGCTCGGTGGTTTCACCCTTTTCTACTTGGGCATTTACACCGTGCTCTCTTGGTTCGTCTTCTCAGATAAGGAATTTTAGCCGTGGCCAGTCCAAAAAAAATCATCGTCGTCCTTCTCGGACTCACTGCCGCCGGGCTCACCAAAATGCCCTTCGAACAGAAGTTCACCGAAGAACTGCGCGAACAACGACTTGCCCCTCCCACCCTTTCGCTAGAAGCTTGGACCCAAATGAGCCAAAACGGCCTCGCCGGAGCCTTCGGCGGCCTGCGTTCGGTCCTCGCTTTCTTCAAGAGCCTAGAAGCTCACTTACATTTTGAAGACCAAGAATGGTATGAGCTTAAAAACGACTTCAAGGTCGTAACCTCCCTCGACCCCTACAACGCGTTCTACTGGGACCAAGGCAGTCATCACCTCGCATACAATGCCGCCTCCTGGGCTCGCAGCCAGCGTGATCAACCGGAAATAAAACGTATCTCGATCGAAAAAGAATATCTTGAGGCAGGCGACACCTTCCTGCGCAATGGCCTCCGCTACCTCCCCGAAGATGCCGACCTCTGGGCCGCAATCGGCCGGATCTGGAGTCACCCTCTCAAGCGCCCTGATATTCCACGTGCCGTCGAGGCTTGGAAAAAAGCCGCCGCGCTCAGCAACAACCACGTATACGAGCGAAACTACTTTCTCTCCCTCGCCAAGATCCCAGGCCGCGAAAAGGAAGCACTCGATGTCGCCCTCGAACTCGTCGAAGTCTACCCGCGCAACCTTACCATCCCCACTTTCCGCTGCGTCCTCTGGAGCCTCTATCAAAACCCCCAGCTCCCGCTCGACCTCAAAAAACCCACCATGGTCCAGCTTTTTGGCAGCAAAAAACGAGCCTACCGCGACCTTCACAGCTATTGGTACCGGATCAACGACGATGGCTTTTACGCCGGCAACGTTGGAGCCGACCTCCACCAACTCGTCATCGATCTCAACGTTCCCTTCGAATTCAATCCCTTCCTCAGCCCCCGCCAACGCCGCATTCCTAGGAGCTGGTGGCAGGACTAAACGAAGGCCCAACCGGCTGGTTCAACGCAGCACTCTTCAAAAGGCCGCGAGAGGACGAAAAGAGCAGGCCCAATTCTTCCTTTTTGTCGCCCTCGGCCTCGCCACCCCCGCGCTCCTCGCCTTCCTTGTCCTTTCTTGTCCTTTCTTGTCCTTCCTTGTCCTTTCTTGTCCTTTCTTAAATTGGTCCCTCATCCACGCCCCCATCGCCACCTCCGTCCTCGGAAACGGGACAGCCCTCCCTCTTTTGCTCCTTGTTGCCCTCGTGGTCCGGGTCACCATGGGAAAATGACCCGGACCGCCTGCACCATCATTAGATTGCTGAAGCCTCTCTATTTCCCAAGCTCATGCGAATCTAACCTTTACACCCTGCGCTCTGCTCGTAACTCTATTAGCCCTCATTTTTATCGCCATGCGTATCGCCCTTTTCGGAGACATCCACGCCAATCTCGAAGCATTCGACGCAGTTCTTGCAGATGCTAACGATCAAGGCTGCACCGATTGGATCTGCCTGGGAGACGTCGTAGGCTACAATGCCGACCCGAATGCCTGCCTAGAAAAGATCCGCGAAGCCAATTGGCCGGTCGTAAAAGGGAACCACGATGACGTCGCCAGCAACGACGACAGTCTCAAGAACATGAACCCGGTGGCCGCTGCCGCCCTGAGTTGGACGCGCGATCAGTTAAACGACGAGCAAAAGGAATGGCTTCGGAACCTCCGCATGGTGCGCCAAATCGAAGACTTCACCGTAGTCCATGCGACCTTAGATCAGCCCCAGGGTTGGAACTACGTCACCACCAAGTTCGATGCCATGTCGAACTTCTCCTACCAATTTACCAACCTCTGTTTCCACGGACACACTCACGTGCCGCGAGTTTTCGTCCGCGAAAACCGCGTCACCGAAATCCCCGCAGAAACGATTCCCCTGGAAGCTGGCAAGAAATATTTCGTCAATATTGGCTCAGTAGGCCAACCACGTGACGGAGACTGGCGGGCTTGTTACGTCATCTATGACCTCGCTGTTGGAACGGTTTCCTTCCGTCGTGTCGAATATGATATTGAGACCACACAGAAGAAAATCAGAGACGCTGGCCTTCCGGACATGCTCGCCGAGCGTCTTGCAGACGGTCGCTAGGATCGCTCTGTCCGCGACCTTAATTCTGGGAACACCCTCGTGTTTTCATCGCAGTCTCGATTCTTCCGTCGGTATGGATATCTCAATCTCCAACCCCGGATTCTCGCACTCGATCGCTAAGACTGCCCAAACTCCTTGGACCGAGGGAAACAAGATCGAAACTCTCGTCAATGGCGACGCCTTTTATCCAAAAATTCCGCAAGCGATCCAAGATGCCAAGCACAGTATCACCTTCGAAACCTTCGCCTACGTGCCCGGCCAAATCGCTACTGATTTCACCAACGCTTTGGTCTTAAAAGCGCAAGAAGGCGTGCAGATTTATGTCATCTCCGATGCCATCGGCTCCGCGGAGCTACCGGCCTCCCACCTTAAACCCATGCGCATCCATGATGCATACCAAACTTCTCGTCGCCGACGACCGCTTCACCATCACAGGCTCAGCCAACCTCGACGACAGCTCGTTTTTCATCAATGACGAGGTCAATCTCCACGTCGACTCCTCCTCTTTCTCCCGCGAGCAAACAGCCGTCTTCCAACGCGACCTCAAACTCTGCCGCGAGATCACTCTCGCAAGCCTCTCCTCGCTCCCTGGCACCAGCGCCTCGGCGCCTGGCTTATCTCACCTCATCTCTAATTCTTCTTTATGAAAATTACCCACGTCCTCTTCGTCTGCATGGGCAATATTTGCCGCTCTCCCGCTTGCGAAAATATCTTCCGCCATCTCGTCAAAGAAGCCGGCCTCTCCAAGGAAATCATTTGCGACTCCGCCGGAACGCTCGGCTACCACACCGGCAGCAAACCGGACGCCCGCATGTCACGCACCATCCAGAAACGCAATTATGAGGTCACCGGCTACGCCCGACAGTTCATCCTCCACGATTTCGAAGCCTTCGATCTCATTCTCACCATGGACGACGAGAACTACGCCAACATCATCGCCCTTGCCAAAAGCGAGAAACAAAAAGCCCTCGTCCATCGCTTCACCAACTACTGTACCGAACACGACCTCAGCGAAGTCCCCGACCCCTACTACGGCGGAAACGATGGCTTCGAACTTGGAGCCGACCTCATCGAAGACGGCTCCCGCGGCCTCCTCAATCACCTTAAAAAATTCTCAAGAGAATACGATCTCTAGCCCTTTCCCATCCCCGAAGGGGATCCATATGATAGCCCCGGGTTTCCAACCCAGCGTCAAAATTTAAAGCGAGATCTTGGGCAAGCCTTGCCCCCAGCTCCCAAACAAAATCCAGCGACAGCTCCCACCTAGCGCTCCGCCAACAAGCTCCACGACCCAAGCCTTCGACGTTGGACGTTCAACGCCCGTTTTACCTCATCTGGTGCCTCGGCGATAAGAAGCAACCCGCAAGCGACTAATCTCGTATTGCCTTCTATCCCTCACCTGCCAATCCTCAGTCCGTGAGTGAGCCCGACGAACCCTACAAGAGCAGAGACGAATCCCTCTGCCCTTGCAAAAGCCGCGAAACCTACGCCGACTGCTGCCTCCCTTTCGTTGACTGGAAGAAAAAACCGCAGACCGCCGAGCAACTCATGCGCTCCCGCTACACCGCCTACTTCTTCCGGCTCACCGACTACATCTTTCGCACCACCCATCCCGACACCCGCGATCCTAATCTCAAACAAGAACTCGAAGAGATGGTCGGCGACGTCAACTGGCGCTTCCTCACCGTCGTCGGATCCTCAAAAGGCGGCCCCAAAGACAAAACCGGCAAAGTCGAATTTATCGCCGAATACTTCCTCGACACCGAGCCCCACCAGCTCCAGGAACGCTCCCGCTTCAAGCGCTATAAAGGCGATTGGAAATACCTCGACGACAAAGGCTAACCCAAGCGGCAAGAGGTCAACCCTCCCCAAAGAGAGGAAGGACAGAAAAAAAGCCAGCCTTGCCCCCAGGTGCTAAATTTCACATCCAAGAGTTAGCTAACCTTTGGTCAGCTCTTTTCGTTCATCAATCACACCACCCATGAAACTCCTCCTCTGTCTAAGTTTAGTATTTAGCGTTTCGAATTTAGGATTTTCGGCCCAAGGCCGACCGAACATTCTTTTCATCGCTATCGATGATCAAAACGACTGGATTGGCTGCCTCGACGGACACCCCAACTCCAAAACTCCCCACATCGACGACCTCGCCAAATCCGGCACTCTCTTCACCAACGCGCACTGCCAATCTCCCCTCTGCAACCCTTCCCGCGCCTCCCTCATGCTCGGCCTCCGACCCGACGCCACCGGCATCTACGGCCTCGCCCCCTGGTTCCGCAACCTCGACGAGTTCAAAGACCACGTCCCTCTCCAGCAACATCTCGCCAAGAACGGCTACCACACTGCCTCCGCCGGAAAAATCTACCACGGCTCCTACGGAAACAAAAAGAAAGACACTGAGTGGCAAGAACTCGGCCCGCGCGCCACCGGCGCACCCTTTCCAAAGGAACGCCTCGTCAAAGACACCCCCCAGCCCCACAAACTCGTCGACTGGGGCGTCTTCCCTCATAAAGATGAAGACAAAGGCGATCACAAAATCGCCTCCTGGACTATCGACTTCCTAAAACGCCAAGCCGCCAACGATCAGAAACCCGACAAACCTTTTTTCTGTGCCACCGGCTTCTTCCTCCCCCACGTCCCCTGCTTCGTCACCCCTAAGTGGTACGACATGCATCGTAATTCCCGCGCTCCTGAAATTCTAGCGACCGACCGCGATGACACCCCACGCTTTTCTTGGTATCTCCACTGGAAACTCCCCGAAGTCCGTCTCAAATTCCTCCAAGAGAAAAACGAATGGGAAAACCTCACCCGCTCCTATCTCGCCTGCACCACCTTCGTCGACCACCAGATCGGCCGCATCATGTCCACCCTTAAGGAAACCGGCCTTGATAAAAACACCATCATCATCCTCTGGTCCGACCACGGTTGGCACATCGGCGAAAAGGGCATCACCGGAAAAAATACCCTCTGGGACGATGGCACCCGCGTTCCCCTCATCTTCGCCGGACCCGGACTCCCCAAGGGACAGACCGTCGTTGAACCCGCCGAACTTCTCGATATTTACCCCACCATTTGCGATCTCCTTAAACTCGACCCTCCCAGCCACAAGCTCCAAGGCATCTCTCTTCTTCCGCAGATCAACGATCCTGCCACTCCCCGAGAGCAACCCGCCATCACCTCCCACGGAGCCCACAATCACGGCGTTCGCACCAAGGATTGGCGCTACATCCGCTACGCCGATGGCTCCGAAGAACTTTATCATCACCCCAAAGATCCCCACGAATGGCGCAACCTTCTTGCTCCCTCAATCGTCACTGAAGCCTTCAAAAAGAAAGCCAGCGCTTTAGCCAAATTCCTCCCCAAGGACAATCGTCCTCCCGCTCCCGGATCCGCGCATCGAATCATCACCTACGACCCCGAAACAAAGGCCGTGGTCTGGGAAGGAAAGTCCATCGAAAAAGGCGCACCCATTCCCGAGATCGAGTAATAAACCCAACTCGCTTCTCATCATAAACCACGTCACACGGAAAAGATCTGATCAGGGGGCCCTCTCTCGCAACGAAGCTCTACTCTAAAAATTAAGCATTCACCCCCATTCCCAATGGTCTCGCGGTCTCTCCTCTTCCTCCTCATTTGTCTTCCGACAGCAGGGCAGGAGATCAGCTTCAACCGAGACGTCCTGCCCATCCTCTCCGATACCTGCTTCGCCTGTCACGGTCCCGACTCCGCCACCCGGGAAGCCGACCTCAGACTCGACCTCGAAGCTGACGCCAAAGCCCCGCGCGACGGACTCCCTGCGATCGTCCCTCACCATCCGGAGAGGAGCGAACTCATCGACAGAATCCTCCATAATGATCCGAAGGAAATGATGCCCCCTTCCGACTTCCGCCGTCGGCTCACCCCGGCTGAAAGGGAAACCCTGCAAAAGTGGATCGCCCAAGGAGCTAAGTGGGAAAAACACTGGGCCTTCGTAAAGCCCGCTACCCCCGCCCTTCCCAAAACCTCTGATCCATCATGGGCCAAAAATCCCATCGATCACTTCATTCTCCAAACCCTCGATCACAAGAACCTTAATCCCTCTCCCCAAGCCGCTCCTAAAAAAATTCTCCGCCGAGCCGCTCTCGATCTCAATGGTATCCCACCCACTCCCGCTGAAGTGTCCGACTTCCTCACCGATGATCAACCCCAAGCCTACGAGCGCGCCGTCGATCGGCTCCTCGCCTCTCCCCGCTATGGCGAAACAATGGCCCTTCCTTGGCTCGAAGCCGCACGCTTCGCTGACACCGATGGCTACCAATACGATGGTCCCCGCTTCATGTGGCGATGGCGCGACTGGGTCATCGAGGCATACAACTCCAACAAAGCCTTTGACCAATTCACCATCGAACAACTCGCCGGCGACCTCCTGCCCAACGCCACTCTCGACCAAAAGATCGCCACCGGCTTCAACCGAAACCATCGCTACAACTCGGAGGCCGGATTAGTCGTCGAAGAATTCCTCCTCGAAAATGCCGTTGATCGCGTCGACACCACCAGCACCGTTTGGCTCGGTCTCACCATGGGCTGTGCCCGCTGCCACGATCACAAATACGACCCTCTCTCGCAGAAGAACTACTACGAGATGATCGCTTTCTTCAACAACATCCCCGAATTTGGCCGCGCGGTAAAAGCCGGGAACTCCGAGCCCTACATCGTCGCTCCCACCCAACCTCAACAGACTCAACTCGCTGACCTCGAAGCTAAAGTCGCCGCCGCCAAAGCGATCCTCAAGTCCCTCCAAAAACCAGAATGGAAAGAACAACTCACTGCCGCTGAAAAGACAGCCCTCGTCACCCATCAACTCAGCTATCAACACCCACCCGAAGCTCTTCACTTCGATGGGAAATCCTCAATCAGCATCCCCGGCACCCCACTCAGCGACAAAAAGAAGGCTCCCGGTCGCTTCGATTCCCTCGCACCTCTGGGCCGCTACTCCCTCTCCCTTTGGATCAAACCCCACGATCTTACCTCTGGAACCATCGTTTCCCGACAATCAAACGGTAGGCTCACTCCCGGGTTCAACTTGCAACTCAAGGACGGCCACCTCCGCTTCAACATCATCACCAACTGGATTGCGGGCGTTGCCATGGTTGAGACAAAAGAGAAAATCCCCGCCAACGAATGGACTCACCTCACCTTGACTTTCCACGGTCAACTCCGCGCCACCAACCAACACATTTTTATCAATGGAAAAGAAGCTTCACTCAAGATCATCCACAACACCAACAGCAACACCGGCTCTGCAAAAAAAGGCTCCCCACTGCGACTCGGCGGCTATCAGAACAATTACTACCAAGGTGACATTCGCGACCTCCGCGTCTATCGCCGCCCCATCAATATTCGCGAAATCCTCACCCTTTCAGGCAACGCCCAAGCTGAACTCCAAACCGCCTTCCTCGAACAAGGCCCCGGCAACAAGGCCCACCCCAAACTCCTCGCCGCCGAGGAGAAGCGCGACCAATTCCTCCGCACCCTCCCCACCACCATGGTCATGCAGGAGAATGCCACCGAGAAGAAAACCTTCATTCGCAAGCGCGGCCTCTACAACGACTATGGCGAAAAAGTTTCCCGCAACGTTCCGGAGATTCTCCCACCTCTCCCTAAGAGCTTTCCGCGCAACCGACTCGGCCTCGCCCGCTGGCTCGTATCACCCGATCACCCACTCACCGCTCGCGTCACCGTCAATCGCTACTGGCAAAAATATTTCGGCACCGGTCTCGTAAAAACATCCGAAGACTTCGGTGTCCAGGGAGAGAAACCCTCGCATCCGGATCTCCTCGACTGGCTCGCCACCGAATTCATCAACTCCGGATGGGACGTCAAACACCTCCAACGCCTCATCGTCACCAGCGCCACCTATCGTCAACAATCCAACCTGAATCCTCAGCTCTTGGAAGCCGACCCTCACAACCGCTTCCTCGCCCGTGGTCCCCGCCAACGCCTTCCCGCCCACGTCATCCGAGATCAAGCACTCGCCGTCAGCGGTCTCCTTGTCGAAAAAATCGGCGGCCCTTCGGTCAATCCTTATCAACCCAAGGATCTCTGGATCGAAATGTCGATGGGCCAAAAATACAAGCAATCAAAGGGCCATGATCTCTTCCGACGCAGCCTCTACACGATCTGGAAACGCACCGTCAATCCGCCCTCCATGGGTCTTCTCGATGCCGCCGACCGCGAAGCCTGCTGGGTCGGCACCAAGCGCACTAATACCCCACTCCAGGCCCTCACTCTTTTAAATGAAACCGCCTTCGTCGAGTCCGCACGCAAGCTCGCCGAACGCACCCTTCGAGAAAACCCGATCGACCCGATCACCCATGCATTCGAGATCGTCACGCTGCGTTTGCCCAAGCCCCAGGAGAAAGATATCCTGACCTCTGCTCTCTCCACCTATCTCGAATCATTTAAAAACGATCCCAAGTCAGCCGCCGCGCTCTCTTCAATCGGAGAATCTCCCGTCCCAAAAGATCTGGACCCCATTCAACTCGCCGCCTTCACCACGCTCGCCAACGTCCTCCTCAACCTCGATGAAGTGATCACCAAGGAATGATCACGAAACGTCAAACCCCTCATCCGGTATGAACCAGCATTCCTTCTCCCGCCGTCATTTCTTCGAAAAAGGCACCCACGGGCTGGGCTCGGCAGCGCTCGCCAGCCTTCTCACCCAGACTGCCGTCGGTGAATCGAGCCCTGGACTCAAGCCAAAGGCAAAGCGTGTCATCTACCTTTTCCAAAGTGGCGGACCTTCGCAGATCGACCTCTTCGATCACAAGCCACAGCTCGCAAAGTTCCATGGCAAGGATGTCCCCGAATCGATCTTCAACGGGCAACGCAAAACTGGGATGACCGCCGGCCAAACTGCCTTCCCGGTTGCCCGTTCCACCTTCAATTTTAAAGAAGCCGGACAAAGCGGACAGTGGCTCAACGCCGACCTTCTTCCCCACCTCTCAGGGATCGCCGATGAAATCAGCGTCATCCGCTCGATGCACACCGAGGCCATCAATCACGACCCCGCCATCACCTTTTTCCAAACCGGCTTTCAACTCGCCGGCCGTCCCTCAATCGGCTCGTGGCTTTCCTACGGACTCGGCAGCGAAAACGCCAATCTCCCTGCCTTTGTCGCCATGACTTCGAACCGCTCAGGCCAGGCCCTCTACGATCGACTTTGGGGCTCCGGCTTTCTCCCTTCGAAACATCAAGGCGTCCGTTTCCGCTCCGGAAAAAACCCCGTGCTCTATCTTAATAACCCCAACGGAATTAGCTCGGATCTGCGACGCAGCACGCTCGATCATATCGCCGAGCTCAACCGAATCCATCATCAGGAATTCTACGACCCCGAGATCGAAACCCGCATCGCACAATATGAGATGGCTTTCCGCATGCAGATGTCAGTTCCGGAACTCACCGATGTTTCCGATGAACCCGATAGCACGTTCAAACTCTACGGCGAGGATGCTCGAAGGCCCGGAACCTATGCCCACAACGCACTCATGGCCCGACGCCTGAGCGAGCGCGGCGTCCGCTTTGTCCAACTCTTCCATCGTGGCTGGGACACTCATGGAGGACTCGTGAAACAACTCGGCCAGCGCTGCAGAGAAACCGATCAAGCCTCCGCGGCCTTAGTGACGGACCTCAAACAACGCGGACTTCTCGACGACACCCTTGTCATCTGGGGAGGAGAATTCGGCCGCACGGTTTACAGCCAGGGAAACCTCACCGAAAAAAGCTTCGGTCGCGATCACCACCCACGTTGCTTCTCGATGTGGCTTGCCGGAGGCGGCATAAAACAAGGACAGTCCATCGGAAAAACCGACGACTACTCATACAACATCATCAAGGATCCCGTCAGCGTCCACGACCTCCACGCCACCATCCTTCACCTCTTGGGCATTGACCACGAACGACTGACTTATAAATTCCAGGGTCGCCACTATCGTCTCACTGACGTCCATGGTCGGCTCATCAAAGATCTTCTGGGCTAGGCTCCAATCTCACCCGCGAGCTCTTCTAAAAAGCGCTCCATAAATTCCTTCCGTTCGCCGGCCACCTCTCGGCCCGCCTCCGTCTTCATCGTTTCGGCGAGCCCCAGAAGCTTCACCTTAAAATGATCAACCGCAAAACGACGATCATCCAATTCACGCTCATTCCCGAAAGGATCATCGCCATCAAAAAGCTGCGAACTCATCTTCCCCGCCGTGTAAAACGTCCGCGCAATCCCTAGCGCTCCTAGGGCTTCCAGTCGATCCGCATCTTGCAGGATTTGCGCTTCCAAGGTCAGCGGTTCCACTCCTGCGGAAAACGAATGAGCGATGATCATGTGATGCACCGCTTCAATCTCATCGGCCTCAAATCCCAGTTCACTCAGAATAGGCCTAGCCGCCTCCGCGGAAAGCCTCGACGCCTGATCTCTCTCATGCGAATCCTTGGGCACATTTACCAAGTCATGTAAATAAGCTGCCGCAGTGAGAAAACGCAAGTTCCCGGCTCCGGCCCGCTTCACCATCTCACTCGCATTCTCTAAAACCCGACGCGCATGATGCAAATCGTGACTCCCATCCGAGGAATCCAAATGGCCTTCGAGAATCTGCTCCAACTGTTCCACCAAGGAAGGATCATTCATGGGCCAAATCTATCGCTGCACTTCAGGAATGACGAGACGGTAAAACCTTGGCCCCGGCGATTGCGTAAGGGGGTAGTCAATCACATCGCCGGTTCCATCGATTGCCTCAATCGGGCTCCAGTCATCATCCTTAAGCGAAATACTTTGTTCAACTAGATATTTCACACCAAGTGACGACTGCCATACCAAAATAATTGGCGCGACGTCACTATCGACTACCTCAATCCCCAACTCAAGGGCCTCTGGCCCCGTCGGTCCACCTCCTTGAATTCCCACCGCGATAGAAGCGAGGTCGAGACTAAAGCGCAGTTCAACCCCACCCGTCATAATTGATCCGGTCGCTGAACTGATCTGGTCGAGATTGATCGATGCCACATCGATCCCATCTCCAAGGAGAGCATTGCTTCCACGAATCTCCATTCCTAAGATATCGATTCCTCCTCCATCGCTCAGAGGGAAGGACACAAACTCAGCTGATTCTACTTCTCTAAGCTCTAGATTCATCCGTTCCGGAACCTGGCCAAATCTTGCTAAAAGGGTTTGTGGAATTCCCTCCACACCATTCTCAACCGACCCCTCCCAGATTCGCTCCCCGATCACCACTTTAATCCCGAGATTTACCTCTTCATAGTAGGCTCGGTCTTCCTGCAAGAAGTTCATCGCAGTCACCACGAACCCAGCATCATCATTATAGAAAAAGGTCATCGACACTTCATCGTCGGGCGCAATGCCCCCTTCCCCAAAAGTTCCCTCCGCTCGAGTCACCGCACCCTCCGCGGTCCACTCCACGATCTCGGCATGAAGAATCCCGATCAAACACAACACAAAAAACCCAAACCAACCCATGCTAGTGATCTTAATTCGACGATCAAATCGCAGCAACTGTATTTGTCGCCCCCATTTCCCCGACTCGCACATTTTCCATCAGCCTGAAAAATCATTTTTGCACTGGTGGGATCTCCTTCACTCGCTTTCATTGCCTTATGCCTGAAGCAACCACTCTGCCCCGCTCCGCCCGTGATAAAATCGGTGGAGTCATTTATTTCCCACGTCTCTGCGACAAGGTCCGCTTGATACACGCCGGCACCCTTCATCCCGACTTTCACGGAAACCTCGGCCTCGGCATGGACCTCTGGGTTTGCCAATTCCTTGGCGTCGCTTACGAAGACCTTAAGGCTCAGATCCTTGCAGGTGCGACCGATGAAGACGCTCTCGCCTGGGCCCGTGACAATGGCATCACCCGCCCCGACTACGAACTTGCTTGGTTTACTTCCTACATCACTAATCGCGGTTTACGCGATGACATGAGTCAGCGTCTCGCAGAACGCAAAAAAGAGGATCCCAAAACCGATCACGATGACATCATCACCTTTATGGACTACATTGAAGTCGACGAAGGACGCAGCCTTTAAACTTCATCCAAAGAAAACCATGAGCGATTTCCACTATCAGCCCCCTTTCCCTCTCAGCGCCGACGAGACTGAATATGAGCTTCTCACCAGCGATCACGTTTCTCTCACTCGAGTTAGACGGCCAAGAGATCCTCAAGGTCGCCCCCGAAGGCCTGAGCCTTCTCGCGAACGAGGCGGTCAAGGCGATCTCCTTTAAGCTCCGCACCTCTCACATCAAACAAGTCGCCGCCATCCTCGATGACGACTTGGCCACCGAGAACGATCGCATGATCGCTCTCATGCTCCTAAAAAATGCCGAGATCGCTTCCCACGGAATCCTTCCTGGTTGCCAGGACACCGGCACCGCCATCGTCATGGGAAAAAAGGGCCAACATGTCTGGACCGGAGCCGATGACGCCGAGCATCTCTCCCAAGGCATTCACAAAACTTACCAAGAGGAAAACCTGCGCTACTCCCAAGTCTCACCCCTCACGATGTTCGAGGAGGTCAATACCAAGACCAACCTCCCGGCCCAGATCGATCTCTACGCCACCAATAGCGACGAGTATTCCTTCCTCTTCATGACCAAGGGTGGCGGTTCCGCCAACAAGACTTTCCTCTATCAGGAAACGAAAGCCCTTCTCAATCCCAAGCGCCTCCGTGAGTTCTGCATTGAAAAAATGCGCACTCTCGGCACTGCCGCCTGCCCTCCCTATCACCTCGCCTTCGTCATCGGCGGCACCTCAGCCGAGAATTGTCTCAAGACCGTCAAGCTCGCCTCCGCGCGCTACCTCGATGGACTCCCGACTGAAGGTAACGAACACGGCCAAGCCTTCCGCGATCTAGAGTTGGAAAAAGACCTCCTCGAAGCCGCCCGCCAAATCGGCATCGGTGCCCAGTTCGGTGGTCGCCACTTCGCGCACGATGTCCGCGTCGTCCGCCTCCCTCGCCACGGTGCCTCCTGCCCTGTCGGCATCGGCGTCTCCTGCTCGGCCGACCGCCAAGCAAAAGCCAAAATCACCAAAAACGGCATCTTTCTCGAAAAACTCGAAGAGAATCCCGGCCAGTTCATCCCCGAGAAATTCCGCGACTGGAAGTTTAAGGGAGTCGAAATCGATCTCGACAAAGGTATGGAACAAACCCTAGCCACCCTTTCGAAGTATCCCGTCACCACCGCTGTTTCTCTCACCGGCACCATTATCGTCGCCCGCGATAGCGCCCACGCGAAGCTCAAGGAGATCCTCGAAGCCGAAGGCGATTTTCCCGACTATTTTAAAGACTACCCCGTCTACTACGCCGGCCCCGCCAAGACGCCCAAGGGTATGGCCTCAGGCTCCTTCGGCCCCACCACCGCCGGCCGCATGGATCCCTACGTCGATCTCTTCCAGGAAAACGGCGCCTCCATGGTCATGCTCGCCAAGGGCAACCGCTCCCAAATGGTGACCGACGCCTGCAAGAAGCACGGCGGCTTTTACCTCGGTTCCGCCGGAGGCCCCGCCGCCCTCCTCGCGAAAGAGCACATCAAGAGCCAGGAAGTCGTCGACTTTCCCGAACTCGGGATGGAAGCTGTCTGGAAAATCAACGTCGAAAACTTCCCCGCCTTCATCCTCGTCGATGACAAGGGTAACGATTTTTTCAAGCAAATCAGCCAATGCCCGGTCCACTAATTTAGCCAAACGAGCCGGAGCTTCGGACTAAATTCTGTAATACAACTCAAATAATCGTTCGCGGCCATAGAGAATACCATTGATTCAACCACTTCTCTCCATAGCTTCACACTTTCTCCCCAATGTGATTTTGGCGCAAATGGGAGCCCCTTCAACTAATCTGTCACGTGCCTGTTTATATAACTCCCCTCCTCGGAATCATTGGCCTCATTTTTGCCGGCTTGATCCTCAGAAATATCGTCAGCCGTGATGGTGGCGAAGGCAAAGTCGCAGAAATCGCCGAGAAGATTCACAAAGGAGCCATGGTTTTCATGCGACGTGAGTTTCAGCTCATTTCCTACTTCGCCATCGCGATTGGAGCCGCCCTCTTTTTCTTCCAGGATCCCGACTTCGGCAAACAACAATCACTCGCCTTCTTCCTCGGGTGCATTGCCTCTTCTGTCGCTGGCTTCATCGGAATGTATACCGCGACCAAAGCGAACGTCCGAACCGCTCTTGCCGCTAAGAACAAGGGCGCTGCCGAAGCCCTCGCCGTCGCCTTTTTCGGTGGATCGGTCATGGGACTCACCGTCGCCTCCATGGGACTACTCGGACTCGGTGGCCTTTTCGCCTACTTCCAATCTGATTCCGCTCACCTCGCCGAAATCCTCGAAGGCTTCGCTATGGGCGCTTCCCTCGTTGCTCTTTTCTACCGCGTCGGTGGTGGTATTTTCACCAAAGCAGCCGATGTCGGTGCTGACCTCGTCGGCAAGGTGGAAGCAGGAATCCCCGAGGACGATCCACGCAACCCCGGCGTCATTGCTGACAACGTTGGCGACAACGTAGGCGACGTCGCCGGCATGGGATCCGATATTTTCGAATCCTATTGCGGTGCACAAATCGCAACCATCGCGATCGGAGCCTCCCTCGGAGCGCGCCTCGCCGAAGGTGGCTCGGAAGTCGCCACCGCCATGGTGAACAAGCTCGGAGCCGCACAGGATCCTTCCATCCTCCTTCAACTTCCGCTCATCCTCACTTCCGTAGGCTTGCTCTGCTCCATCCTCGGAATTCTCCTCGTTCGGACTCTCTCCGATAAGGACCCTGCCAATGCCCTCCGTTTTGGCACCATTGGTTCCGCCATTCTCTTTATCATCGCTTCCTTCATCGTTAGCTCCACGCTTGGCCTTTCTCCAAATATCGCCTTCGCGGTTCTCTCGGGAGCCGTCGGCGGCATCATCATCGGGCTCGTCACCGAACACTACACCGGAGGAGCCCCCGTCCGGGAAATCGCCCGCCAAGGCGATACCGGAGTGGCTACCCTTATGATTTCAGGACTCGCCGTCGGTCTCAAGTCGGTCGTCATTCCCATGTTCACCATCGCAGCCACGATCTACATTTCTTATGAATTCGCCGGCCTCTACGGCGTCGGCCTTGCCGCAGTCGGTATGCTCGGTACAGTGGGAATCACGATGGCGATCGACGCCTATGGCCCAGTCGCTGACAACGCAGGTGGAATTGCCGAAATGGCCAAGATGGGACCTGAAGCTCGAAAAATCACCGACGGCCTCGACGCCGTTGGAAATACCACTGCTGCCATCGGAAAAGGTTTCGCCATCGGAGCAGCCGGACTAGCCGCCCTCGCCCTCATTACCGCCTTCATTCAGAAAACCGAAATCTCCCTCGATCTCGCGAATCCCGATGACCTCCGAATTTTCTTCGTGGGTCTCATGATCG
Source organism: Akkermansiaceae bacterium (assembly GCA_905182405.1). Classification (GTDB taxonomy): domain Bacteria; phylum Verrucomicrobiota; class Verrucomicrobiia; order Verrucomicrobiales; family Akkermansiaceae; genus SW10. Next base: position 1,377,664 of record CAJJBQ010000002.1, read on the forward strand.
GAGGTGCCATCCCCTTCTTAAACGGAGCGATCACCATGAATGCCGTCGGCGAAGCCGCCTTCGATATGATCGAAGAAATTCGCCGACAGTTTCGGGAAATCCCCGGAATTCTCGAAGGCACCGCAGAGCCCGAAACGGATCGCTGCATCGATATCGCCACCGCCGCTGCTACCCGCAAAATGATTGGGCCAGCAATTCTCGCCGTGGGAACTCCACTCGTGGTCGGCTTCGGTTTCGAATGGATCGGTGCTGAAGGCACTCAGTCAGGCGCTAAGGCCTTGGCCGGAACTCTCTGCGGAGCCCTTCTCGGCTGTGTCCTCCTCGCCCTCATGATGTCCAATGCCGGTGGCGCTTGGGACAACGCCAAGAAGTATGTCGAAGAAGGCAACCACGGCGGCAAAGGATCAGAGACTCACTCCGCCAGCGTCGTCGGCGACACCGTTGGCGATCCTCTCAAGGACACCTCCGGACCCTCGATGAACATCCTCATCAACGTCATGGCCATCGTCAGTCTCGTCATCGCAGGACTGCTTTAAGCGGTTGAGGTCTCTGGAAAGGTCATTGCCGCAGGAGGTTCGGCATGGGGTTCAAACAGACTCGCCAAGCTCTCAAAATTGCTTCATAAATTGGCATGCTTTCCGTCTTCATCGTCGAAGACGAACCCGCCATCGCCGACACTCTCATCTAAGCGCTGGAAACGGAGAATTTCGCCGTAACCCATATTGCCACCGGAGGTGAGGCGCTAGCGCATTTTGAGAGCCATGCCCCGGACTTCGTCGTGCTCGATATTGGACTCCCCGACTTCACCGGCTTCGATGTCTGCCGCACCATCCGGCAGAGCTCCCAGGTTCCCATCCTCTTTCTCGCCGCCCGTAGCTCGGAGATTGACCAAATACTCGGCCTCGAACTCGGAGCCGATGACTACGTCACCAAACCATTCTCGCCCCCCTCCGCTCCGGCCCAAAGGCGGCTTCAAGGCCCTCCCGCCAAAAGCAATCTCCTAGCAGTCAGTCGCAGAGATACTGAATATCGAAGGTGGAAGGCCCAACTGTGAATACTCGGTTCTGGATATTTGCCGGGATTTAGCGGCCGCGGAGACGAAGATAAGTTTTGTCTTGATCCGTGCCAATGGGCGAAGCGAGTCGAACGGTGGTGGTGGAAGTGCCATTTTCGTTGTCGATGCGAGAGACGACTTCTGTCAGCGAAGGATTACTCGACCAGTTTTTCAGGTCAGTGGAAACTTCGACGGTGAGAGAACCTCTGATTCCAGAGCTCTCATTAAAGGTAAGGGTCAGGTAGTCGTTGATTGAACCGTCGACTTCGAAGGATTGCACGGAGGCAACGGGGCCGGGTGCGTCGGATGAATCGACAGGGCTTGAGCCATGGAGGAATTCGAAAAAGTTGAGAAGATGGTCGCCATCGTCATCATCTAGGGGGCCTCCCTGAAGATCAAAGTCGGAAGCCCAAGTGTCATAGGTGAATCCCGATGGTTCTTCAGTTCCCGGTGATCCGCCTTCGTTTTGGCTGCTCATCCAATTATTGGGCTCGTTGTGATTGGGGTTCGATGTCGAGTCGACGAGGATCAGGGAGGGGCCCCCGCCATCTGCGGCGGTTGGCCAAGGGGTCTGATCATTGTAGATGAAGTCTTTGATGGGATCAGGACTAGTGCCCAGAATGAGGATTTGCTCGCCATCGTTGCTGAGCCGACCAGTGAATTCGAACGATTGAACCAATAGCTGGCCATATCGGGCTTCAAAGGCATCGCGGTCACGTAAGAGAAGAATCCGTTCTCCAATTCCGAGGACGACGTTGTCGGGAAAGCTAAAGTTGATCCCTGAGGTGAAGCGGACGTCGTTCATATCGAGGGCGCTCTCGCCGATGTTGAAGAGCTCGAGGAATTCAAAATCATCGCGGTCTGAGCTGATGGCGAGTTCCGTGGGTGTGGTCGGCTTGGCCGGGCGGTAGTGGAATTCAGAAACGACGAGGTTACTGGCGTCCGCTGGAACTGAGTCGACGGTAAAGAACGCTTCATTGAGTGCACTCCATTCGCCGCTGGTGCTGTTGTAACCTCGGGCGCGAACTAGTGTGGGTTTGCTGAGATTAAATGGAGTAGTGACGTTGTCGCCGCCGCCCACGTTAGAGGTCTGGCCTCGCAGGGTGAGATCCATGCGGGTATCGGAACTAGTGCCGCTGGCCTGATGGACTTCCACCGCGATGGTGTTGCTACCGGAGACGAGCGCGGACACTGGAATGGTGGCGTCCTTCCACCCTCCTTCATCTAAAGTGGTGCCGTCGGCGTAGTCGTCAAAGGCGGCGTTGTTGGCAAGATTTTGACGGAACTGTTCGACACCATTGATGTAAACTGTGGCCCCGTCGTCATACTTCACGCGCAGGAGGAAGTTTAGGAACACAGTCGGGTTCGGGATTTCTATCGTGGTGCGGTAATAGGTTGTTGCGTATTTGTTTCCAGAATCACCTCCGAAGCTGAGTTCGGTGGCTTCGCCGTCTCCACCGTAACCGAGTGGTGAGGGTCCGGGCGACCATGCGGTGTCATTGAAATCGATTGCTCTCCATTCGGTGCCTTGGTTCGATCCATTGTCGAGATATTTCCAAGCGTAACCGGTCGTCATATAAGTGACCGGCTGTTGCTCGCCGGGTCCACCCCCGCCGAAGGAGGCTTCGGTGGCTGAGGGATTTGGAGCGCCGCCGATCAGGCGTGGGTCGCTGCCGTCGATGGTATAGTAGATTTTGTCGGCGTCGGTCGACATGGTGAGCGGGGTGTCATCTGAAATTGAACCACCGTGTTGGTTGAAGACTGGGGCGATGATGTCTGGATACATTCCGGCAGATTTGAAGCGTCCAACCATGGTTTGAGCGAGGCCCGGGAAGTGGTTGCTGACCAGGTTGTTCTGGTAGTTCAGCCAGTTCTGGTATTCACGGAAGCGGTTCCCCCAGCGTGCGGACTCGGCAATGAAGCCCGGCCGTGCCTCATCGACTCGCTTCTGCAAGCGTTCGATATTTTTCGCTGGCGTCATTGCCCCATCATTGAAGTAGTGTTTGTGGATTCGATCTGCGAGCAACATGGCGAAATCCGTGTTGCCGCTACGCAGGCGTGACATCAGACTCAAAGGTCCTGCATCGTTTGCGGAGTGCCCGGGATTGCGCAGGTATCCATCAGCGTCCTTCATCTGGAAGCGGAAGGGTTGTCCCTGGGCCTTGGAGCCGAGCAGCCTGACCTCGCTTTCCGAATTGCCGCTTACCCACAGAAGCATGAAGTCGATGAGGTTAGCGACATCAATGTTGTTGTCGTTTTTTTCCCAAGGGTTAGAGCCTGATGCCAGTGCCTTCGCCTCGTTCCAGAAAACGCCGGTGCCGTCATAAACTTTCTCATCGGCGCGGAAGTTGTCGTTGAGGTTGACCACGTCATAGTCCGCCTTGGGGCCGCCGAAATAGCTTGAGGCCATGTCGGCATTCCAGCGCTCGCGCAGGTGGTATTGCCCCCAGTAGATACCGTTGAGGTAGACGTGCACGAAGCGCCCGTGAGGAGCAAGGTTACCCATGTCTAACATAGAGTCATCAGTGAAACGGTTGGACATGTAAGCACCGCGGTTAACCATGTCATGGGAACCGCTGCGGAGGTCCATCACGTCAAAGCGGTCGGTGGGCGGGTAGTGTTTGTAATCAAAACCCTCAAAAAGTGGGTAATTGATCTTGGTGGCGCCGTATTTCGAGCGGAAGCCGATGCGGATGCTCTTTTTTGGAAAGTTCGTGTAGTATCCACCGAAATGCTTTAATCCCCCGTTTTCTTGAAAGCCGGGTGTGCCGTCAGGGAAGATCATCTCTACGGATGCGGGTGACTCACTGCGGATGACGGCTCCGCCTTCATTCTGAAAAGAACTGGGATTTTCGGTGACGATTGACACCGTGGGTACTGATTTTAGGGAATCAATCATTTGCGGCCCGAAAGTTTCTGATTGGGTGACCGAGTCGCGCATACGGGCTTGGTTAACGACGTCTTCAGGGAAGATGTAGGTGTGAGTATCAACGTTCGTGGAAACGTATCCCGTCTTGTAGGCGATGGCTCGCAAGGTGGTAGTTGCGCTGATGCTTATGGGGTCGGTGTAGAGGTTTCCTCTGCCGGTGGTGGGGGTGCTTCCGTCGGTGGTGTAACGAATCTTAGCTCCATCGGTATTACTGCTAATAGTGACCTCGAATGGGGCATCGTAGAACCCGCGCTTCGAGGAAAATTTCGTATCGCGCACGAAACCGACAAAGCCGGTGTTGTTAGCCAATCCTGGTGTCGGTGAGGTGAAATATCCCTGAGTCAAGCCGTCGGGAAAGACACCCCACGAGGTGTTATTGGACTGGGCCGCAAGTGGATTGAATTCAGAGAGAATGAGAGTGTCTGCTCCGTCCTCCTTGGAAAGAGCGAGATATTCGCCATTGGAACTTAGACTGAAATTGGTGTGTAGTTCGGCGCCTGCGACAGCCCGATTTTTATCAGAGGCAAATATGATGAGAAGCTCACCCGAAGGGAGTACCATATTGGGGATACGCCATTTGCGAAGGTCTTTCGGGTCATCTGTGAGATAGTACCCGTTAAGGATGGCGGCTGTGCCACTGGGGTTATAGATTTCAATCCAATCTGGACTGTCGCCATCTTCGTCAGCGATTAACGAGCTATTGGAGGTGCTGACTTCGGAGATCGCAGGTTCGCCGGGGATAACCACAGTGACAGTAATTTCGCTGGTCTTTGTCCCCTTGGAATTAGTGGCAGAAAGAATCCATGTTGTCGTTTCTGACGGTGCAAGATTGATTGAAGAAGTACCAGTGATATCAGTTCCGTTTAGGCTGAGGCTGTCGGCATTGATGACCTTCCAGTTGAGTTGGATAGGCGTGTCTGGTGCGACGATAATCTGATCGGAATTAAAGAATTCCATGATCGGAAGCTCGCTTACGCTGAGAGCGATTTCAGCGGTATTGATTCCGTCAGTATTAATTGCCGTGAGGGTATAGGTCGTGTTGGAAAGCGGTCCAGGATTGAGGGTGATTTGTCCTACCCCATTGTTAGTGACTCCCAAAACATCGCCGATGTCTGGCTCGATGGTGAGTGACGTGAGCTCGCTGTCGATATTCCATGATAAGGTCAATGGCGAACCGGTGGGTATGATTTGAGCATTCGGAGAAAAGGAAACGATCTTCGGTCCGATGGGCACAGGGGACAGCGCCAGTTGGAGTTCTTCGGAGGTGAGGACGCGATCGTAGATCTTAACCTCGTCGATGAGGCCGTTGAAGCTCTGCCCGGCAGGATCGGCAGCGTCACGTCCGTGACCACCGACGATCACCGGGAGAGCGTGTCCTGCCATGGTACTACCTGCACCACGGGAAGTCTCGACTCCGTTGACAAAGACAACCTTATCGGTGCCATCAAACTGAAACGCAAGGTGGGTCCATTCACCAACCGGCACGACGCCCGCATCACCAAGATCATTACCCCAGCCACCGTAGTGGACATTACTTTCGCTATCAGCACGGATCCCATGGTGAAGCATGGCTGCGTTTCCGGGGCCGTCTTCTTGTCCGAAGACCATGTGGTCCACATTGCCCGATGCACCATCCCAATTCACCCAGGCCATGGCGGTGTAGACAGAATCTGGGCCTAAGCCGAGTTCAGTTCCACTGTATCCAGTCTGGATGTAGGCGTCATTGGCTCCGAGTCGGTTTCCTGAAAAAGCCGAGCCAAAAGAATCGTCTTTGCCGGTGCTGTAGGTAGCTGCACCGCGCAGAGTGCCGGGGGTAAGCAGGGAGCCGAGGTTTGCGACAACAGTGTCGTTTTCTTGGTTGAAGGAATAGTAGACTAGTGGTCCATCGGCCGGGGGTGCCGTAGGGATATCGGCAGCATTGTTGGGATCGGAGTTGGCAGTGATTTCGATATTGTCGTTATAACCGTCCCCGTCGGAGTCGGCTTTGGTTGGGTTGGTTTTATGAATTTGGACCTCGGCACCATCCCGCAGAGTGTCGCCGTCACTATCGGGATTCAGGGGGTCGGAATTCGCGGTAATTTCGTCACCATCATTAAGGCTGTCGTCATCACTGTCGGCATCATTAGGGTCGGTGCCGTTTGCGTTAATTTCGGCGATGTTTGTCACCGAGTCACCATCGGGATCTCCGCTGGCTCCATCGTCACCGATATCAGATTTGGGATTAAGGCCGTGCGTGATTTCATCGCCGTCATTGATGCCATCATCGTCGCTGTCGGGGTCGTTGGGGTCGGTGCCGTGGATGTTAGTTTCGTCGTCGTCACTTAGTCCGTCGGTGTCGGTGTCGGCAGCGGCGGCACCTGGAGGTATTTCGGCTTGAATTTGTGCTTCGGTGAGGATCTCGTCGAAAATTTTCACTTCGTCGATCGCTCCATTGAAGCTCTGTCCGGCAGGATCAGCCGCGTCACGTCCATGACCGCCGATGATCACATCCATGGCGTGCCCCGACATCGTGCTGCCAGCACCACGCGCAGTCTCTACTCCGTTCACGAAAACCACCTTGTCGACCCCATCAAACTGAAACGCAAGGTGGGTCCATTCACCAACCGGCACGACGCCCGCATCTTGAATATCATTACCCCAGCCACCATAGTGGGCGTTACTTTCGCTATCAGCACGGATCCCATGGTGAAGCATGGCTGTATTTCCGGGGCCATCTTCTTGTCCGAAGATCATGTGGTCCACATTGCCCGATGGTCCATCCCACTTAACCCAGGCCATCGCGGTATAGACTTCACTACCGTCTCCACCGCCCAAGCCGAGCTGGGTTCCAGTGAGGCCAGTTTGGATGTAGCCATCATTCGCTCCGGTGCGATTTCCGTAGAACGCCTTGCCAAATGTTGCGTCTTTACCCGTGCCATATCTCCCGCCACCTACCAAGACGCCGCTTCCCTGCGTTCCCTGGTTATCAACGACAGTCCCGCTTTCAACATCGAACGGATAGTAAACCAATAAATCCGCCTGGGAGGTTCCAAAAGTGAAAAAGGTTACAATTAAAAATCGTAACGTTGATTTCAGGACTCGATGTTTCATAAAAGGAGGTAGGTTAGGTTACAGAGCCTCTGATCTTAAAGATTCATCAATGAGTTAGTTCTGGCTGATTTTTAAAGCGCCATGATCTTGGCTAAGTTGATGTTCGCTTTGGCTCCCCTCCGGCCAAACGACATTGATCTTCACCGCAGTTTCCCCTTCTGGAATCACAAAGTGAACGACTGGGGTCGATTGCGACAGATACCCTCCGCCAGCATAAACCTCATGGGTTGCGATCTTACCAGACGCAAATTCCAATCTTACGCGTGAGCCGATTGCCGTCGGATTTCCTTTCGCCCCGCTCAGACGAATCGCGAGATTCGCTCCCGCAGCTTGATTGCTTCTGAAAACTGAAGCCGGCCCATTGTTACAAGCCACCACAAAATCAAGAACCCCATCGGCATCGAGATCGGCCTGAGTCAAACTTGCCGCATCGCCCGGAACCAGCAAGCCGCTCCGCGCCACCGCGACCGCTTCAAAATTACAGTCTCCGGATCCAAGAAGAAGCTGGCTGAGACCACCTGCCATCCGTCCTGTTTCCACCTGCGGGCTGTGAAAATTCTGCGCAAGATAGATATCAAGGATTCCATCTTGGTTCACATCGCTCACCACGACACCAAACGAAGGCGCAATCTGAGCAATCCGCGGAAGCGCTTTGAAAACAAACTTCGGAGAACCACCGGAAGGCGTCTCATTCATGAAAATTCCAGTCTCAAAAGAAGTCGCCACAAGCTTCATCGAATCCTTCAATTTCTCGGGTTGGTAAATGTCAGTGAGCGAAGACCCCGCAAACTGTTTAAAGCTAGTGAAAATCTTCTTCAAATGAGGCATGGCATTGCTCGAACAGCTCCGCCCGCGTCCTGGATAGAGAACATCATTCTCAAACTCCGCTTCCACGATTCTCTTGCGTCCCCGATTTTCAAAGTCTCCATAGTAGAGCAACACGGGACGCTCCCGAGAAGCGTGATACTTGGTATTGAGACCAAAGTTGGTCGCAACATAGTCGACATCTCCATCACCATCAAAGTCCCCACCTGCGATGCCATTCCACCATCCCGTCAAAGTCGCCGTTCCGCTGCTCTCAGTCACGTCCGTGAGCTCACCTTCTAGATTCTGAAAAACCCGGATCGCTCCCCACTCCTCTGTCAGGAGAAGGTCGACCCAGCCGTCTCCATTGATGTCAGACCAGAGAGCCGAAGTGATCAAACCCGTCACTTTAAGATCCGCCTCCGTAAATTTTCCACCTTCATTGAAAAGCAGAGAACTCGTGGCAGCCTCCGGATATGCTCCGGGAATTTGCCGCCCTCCAACAAACAAATCAACATCACCGTCGCGATCAAAATCAGCACCAACGACCACACCACCACTGACCTTTAAATCCGGGGTGGTCCCATCAGGTGCTCTCCTCAATGAACTTCCATCATTCAAGTAAAGTCGGTCACCCAGCTCCGGGTCACCGCGCTCGAACTCATAGCCCCCACTCACCACGTAGAGATCACTGAAACCATTCCCATCAGCATCAAACCAAAGGCCTCCCATATCTTCATGCCCGGCATCGTCTTGCAACGCAGCACAGACCTGAACCTTGAAGACACCATTTCCTTCATTGATCCAAATCCTTCCAGGAGAACCGGCGGCGCCTCCAAGCCAAAAATCGTCGTCGCCATCGCTGTCGATATCCCCCCAAGCCTGCCCGGGCCCAAGACGCGACATCTGATTGGGTAAAAGCGGCTGCTTTGAAAAATCATCGAATTTATTCTCTTGATGGATCGCTCCTTCAAGGGCGCTCGATTCCACAAACATGGGGGCCGGCTTCTTCGAATCACCTGGATCCGGCTGAGCGCCCTCATCCGACTGGGAAATGGTATAGAAACGGTTTGCTTTGACCCCCGTGATTTCCTGACGATCGCCATCGGCCCATTCTATCATGAGGCTCTTCGGCTCTTCTTCTCCAAGCCCAAAGTGCACGAGGGGCTCATTCGAGGCGAGGTAGCCCCGCACCGGAACCAACTGGCGGATCTGGATGCTTCCATCCGTCAGCTCGAGCGTGACCGAGGCTCCAATTCCAAAGGTATTCTCGCCGGATCCCCGCAAAGCAATTAGCAGACGATTCCCCGCTTGGGCGTTATTACGATAAACGGTGACAGGCTCCCCCAGATTGCAAACGACCAAATCCAGATCTCCATCGCGATCCAGATCAGCATGCACAGTCCCAAAACTCATTCCCACGTGATCGAGTCCCCACTCCTGACTGACATTCTTAAACTGAAGGTCGCCCTCGTTGCGGAATGCCAAATTCTGTTCCCGCAATTCCTCGGTCCCCGCACGAACATGGCGGTCCCACTCGGTTTCCCCGGCCTTCACCAGGACGGCGGCATTGTCGGACTCATTGAAGTTCTTCGACATCCCGTTTGTCATAAAAACATCGGGCAATCCGTCGCAATCCAAGTCGCTTAACTTAACATTCCACGTCCAGTCCGAATTGGCCAAACCCGTCATGTGGGCGGCCTCCATTAAACGCTCTCCCCCGGTTCCCAAAAAAAGGGCATTCCGCATATACTGCTGGGGATTTGCGGTGCGCAGAAACTCCGCCTTGGCCCCCATTGAACCCATATTGGCCTTCTGTTTAAAATGGTTGGTGCCCGACATATCGGCGATTAGGAAGTCGGGAAGATTGTCCCCGTTCAAATCTGCAAAATCCGCCCCCATGGAAAACCAGGAAGTATGAGGCGTCACCTCTTTGACCACATCAGTAAATGTCCCATCACCATTATTTCGATAAACTCGGTCGGGATCATCAAAGTCGTTACCGATCCACAAATCCGTCCAACCATCCGAATTGTAGTCCCACCAGGTTGCCGAGAGCCCAAAGCCGACCCCGTAGATTCCAGCTTCCCGGCTCACATCGGTAAACTTCCCACCATCGTTGCGGAACAGGACATCCGGCTGGCCCACTTTTTGAATCTTAAAAATGGGACGTCCATTTACTTCCTTCCCCGCCTGATACGGGCGAAAATAGTTTCCAAGCGTAGGATCGGAAAAACTGATCTTGCCGACTCCACCCTCAACTTTGAACCGCAAAACATCCTCGGATTTTGGCTGCCCCTTGGGAGGGTGGAAGCGATTGGTCAGGAGATAGAGATCGAGGTCCCCATCACGGTCATAGTCACAGAATGTCGGCATGTGACTCGCGCTGAGATGGGCCAGACCAAATGCCTCGGCCTTCTCGTCAAAGGTCGCGTCACCTCGATTGATAAAGAGCTGGTTGGGGGCGGCATAGTTGGCCACGTAGATGTCCAGGTCACCATCTCCTTCGATGTCGATCATCGCAGCACCCGCACTCCAAACACCTCCCCCATCAACTCCCGCAAGTGCGCTATGATCGGTAAATTTTAGCGTGCTGGTTTGCAGGAAAATCCGGTTCTTGTTCGGCCCGCTCGTAAAAAAAAGATCCGGCAGCCCGTTCCCATCCAAATCACCTACCGCGACACCCCCGCAAACCTTTTCGGTGGCATAAAGGTAGCGCATCGGATGGTCCTTAACGATCGAGTTTACAAAATCAATCCCCGTCTCAGCCACCGGCAGGCTCTGAAAAAGCGTTTCCCCTTCTCCCCTCGTCGAAGATGAATTCAGCTCACGAAAGGAAACCGATCCCTGAATGAATTCCATCGCATCCCCAGAATCCGCCGGATCATTTTTGGTCTCTGCCTCAGGATCCGAACAAGACGGAAAAAGAACTAACAAGAAAGAAAACGATGGTATTGTTATAAGCAGGCGCATGGTCACGAAACGTCACAGACGTTGATAGCAGAAGACCGATCCTCTCTGAGAGGATCGGTCTTGTAAATTTCGCTTTTATCAATACTTCTCCGGGTCGACTAGCGACGGCGGCGAAGAAGAGCCAAGCCGGCAAGACTGAGAAGACCGAGAGAGGTAGGCTCTGGAACAGCCGCCGTTCCAAAAGCGCCGATCTCTGCAGCGCTAAGCACCGAGTCATACATACGAACCTCGTCGATGAGACCATTGAAGCTATTTCCGGCAGGATCAGCAGCATCACGGCCATGACCGCCGACGATCACAGGAAAGGCATGCCCACTCATCGGGCTACCAGCATCACGCGCAGACTCTACTCCGTTCAAGTAGACCACCTTGTCGGTCCCATCATACTGAAACGCAAGGTGGGTCCATTCACCAACCGGCACGACGCCCGCATCACCAATATCATTACCCCAGCCACCGTAGTGGGCGTTACTTGGGCTATCATCACGGATCCCATGGTGAAGCATGGCTGTATTTCCGGGGCCATCTTCTTGTCCGAAGATCATGTGGTCCACATTGCCCGATGAGCCATCCCACTTAACCCATGCCATCGCGGTATAGACTTCACTACCGTCTCCACCGCCCAAGCCGAGCTGGGTTCCAGTGAAGCCAGTTTGGATGTAGCCATCATTCGCTCCGGTGCGGTTTCCCTGCCAAGCTCTTCCTGATACGCCAGCGCCGAAGGTGCCTCCACCTACCAGAGTTCCGTCTCCACCGGTTCCGCTATTGGCCGCGGTGTTGTCATCAAAGGTATAGTGAACGAGGAGTGCGGCGTTTGCTATTGAGGCCCCCAAAAGAGGCGCTGCCACTAATATAATTAGTCTATTTTTCATAATTCTTAGGTTTGCGTGTGAATCGTCAAAACCGCTTATAATTTAAGCAATCCACTCTTCTTAAGTAAACAGTGGGTCAGTTGCAACTCAAAAGTTGAGGGAAATTAACAGGAAAATTAGCAAAGATTAACAATAACCCCTTTGATGATAGGAGGGCGGGGCTTTTTTAGAATTCTAGCACATAAATTTTAGAGTTACAGAGGCGGGGGGCTAGTCTGGTTTTACAACAAACTGACTGTAAGTGAAAAATACCACCGCCTCTGCGTGGAAGATCGCGAAGTAATTCACAACATAAATAAAGGCGGTTTTGGCCAGGCTGAGATCGGGCAATCGACCGTGAGTAAGGAACTTTCGCGAAACAAGGGTAAGAGAGGATATCGATCCAAGCAGGCTGATGATCTGGCCAAGGAGAGACAGGAGCTTAAAAGGGCACTCCCGACATCACCCCGTAAACCGGAGAGAAAAACGCCCTCACTCATATCACCTATGACGGAGTCAACCAAGTCGCCCTCACCTGGCGATCACTCCCCTGCGTCCCCGTAAATCAGCAACGCTTCTTCCTGAGAATCATCGAAGTCGCTCGTTAGCCCCAATCGGGATGAACTAATGTAGCCCCGAGGCAAAGCGACGCCCTGGGTTTTCCGTCCCCACATCCAATGTAGCCCACCGTCAACACTCCGCCGCAGCCCTCTCCTTAGCCCCGCCGCACCAAACCCCCATGATTTTCGTGTTAGATTTCCTGATTTATGAAATACTCGTATTCCGATGGCCTCCCGCTTGCTAATCCTCCTCTTTGGCTCCCTGCCCGCTCCCCTCTCAACAACCAGCGTGGATTTCGAAAAGGAAGTCGCTCCCTTCTTTGCGGACAACTGCCTCAAATGCCACGGCGCTACAAAACAGCCCCCCTTTCGACCCCCTCCGCTCCGGCCCATAGGCGGCTTCAAGGCCCTCCCGCTATAAGCAAATTCCTAGCAGTTAGTTCAAGGTTACCAATCTCACCTGCTCGATTGAGCCCGAAAACTACTCCGTCAACTGCTTCACGCGGTAAAATGTCTTTTCGGCTTCATCTGCAGGAGTAGTGAAGCTCGTTGTATCACCTTCTGAACCGATATCGTCATCAAGTTCAAGCCACGATTTCAAATCAATTGAAGAATCTATGGCGTAGCGAGCACCCTCAACGGACGACCACGACAAGGTAACCGTCCCGCCAGCATTACGTTCGACCGAGAAAATCTCGAAGCTTTCTTGAACGTTCGTAGCTCCAGTATTGATCAGTCTCAAGTTATCGAGATAGAGGTTCACCGGTGTCCCCCAAGGCCGGCTACTGTTATGAAAGACCGTAATTATCGGAAGAAAATCCCATTCCACCATCCCAAGATTGATGACGCGCGTTTTAACGTTCCCATCACCGGCCCACGACTCAGTCATACCCATTCCCGGTCCAACTGGAGCGAGTGTTTCTTGAAACCAGTTCACCGTCGCCCCTTCAGTCTCTACAATCCAATCCCACGCGAGAGAATACTGTAACCGCTCCTCCTGAGGAAGCTGCAGGATTCCCTCTAATTCTGGATAAATATCCAACTGGATCGAGAAGTCCTTCTGGTAACCGACAGAGGTGTCAGAGAGGACAAACTTCGCACTCCCTAAACCCTCGGTGATATACAGCGCATTCGCATTAATGGTGGGAGCATCAATCACCCGCGGCCCCGTCTGCTGCAGCGAATCGAGCCCCTTCTCAAACGAATCGAGCACTGACACTTCCGTCACTCCGCCTTCAGGCTTCGTGTCCAGAAGACGAATGTTGTCGACATAAATATCCATTGGAAGAGTAGAGTTTCCATTGAAAATGAATCGCATAGCCGTTTGATCACCATTGTCGCCCTCAAGAGCCAATAAGAATCCTTCCGGCAATCCGGCGCCAAGATCGTAAGTCATCGTCACCATTTGATTCCCTCCTCTCCATTCTATTTGAATGCCAGTCGCATGCCCGCCAAAATTGAGTGGATTATTCGACCAGGCAGCGTCAGACTCTAACTTGTCCCAGGTGATATCGTAGAGCAGGTAGTAGCGCCCTAATTCTGATGCCTCTTCCAATTCTTCAACGACGCCCTCGAGGATCGCCGTCGATTCTGGCGAGAGCAAAACACCGAAGTCCTGCTTCCAGCCACTGATCGCCTCAAAACTCACTTTCAGTGCTTTTTTACCGTCAGTGATTTGATCATAATCATTGATCTCAGACTGCGCAAAGGCCGTGATCCTGCGCTCACCTTCTGCAGCATAATGGTAAACATTCTCAATGTTTTCTTCGAACGACTCCAAAAGTGTCACTGTTTCAGCTCCGGCGATTCCGGTCACAGCCAGTCCTGCCGCTACGGATACAATCTTACCTACTCTTGCCCTATTCATAGGCTAGATGGTAACAAGCCGATGACGAAAAATCAAGATCAAATTTGTTACAATTAACGCAACCAGACCTCAAAGAAAACCCGCTCAGGACCGTCCGAGTGGTGTGTCGGCCGTGTGCCCTTTGAATCTCTTAGGAGATGCTCCAGCCTTTCGCTTTTCTAGACCAACCTTGGTCAAACTAAAATCTAGTCTCCAAAGCAATAGAGGCTCTTAGTCGTGCGTAGGTAGAGTTTGTCATCGAGAGGTATCGGCGTCGCGACAATCCCTCCTTCAAACGTGGCACTGTGGAGCAATTTGAATCCTTCGGGTCCAATCTTGCCGCAAAAGAGAGTTCCATCCTCTCGCCCACAGTAGAGGAGATCTCCCGCTAGCACGGGCGAGGAAAAAAAACTCTTGCTTGAACGAGGAAGCTTCTCTTTCCAAATGTCCTTGCCCGTTTTGAGATCGAGACAATGGATCATTCCACGATCGGTGAGAAGATAGAGACGCCCCTTGTCCGCGACCGGAGAAGGACAATCCGCTCCGATCCCATTCCTCTCCCAGAGACGATGCGTCGCGGTAATGTCGCCTTTACCACCAAGCTTGACTCCAGCTAAAAATTTCGTGCGACCGTAAGGCACCGCAGCAATGCCATCGCTGAGTGCCGGTGAAGCAATCACTCGCCACATCGCCTTGTCATTGGGATTGAATCCGCCACAACTCCACACGGGCTTGCCGGAATTGGCATCGTGAGCTGTGAGATGGTCTGCTCCCCAGGTCACCAGGACCTGACGACCATCTTGATCGATAAGCTGGGGCGTGGTGTAGGCTTGATCGGTTTCTGTCTGGGTCTTGTAATTGCGATCTGATTTCCAGGTGATATTGCCTGTCTTTTTGTCGCAAGCTACCAGATAGGAATTCCCCGCGTGCAACACCGCGACCACAACATACTTCTCCGTCAGGACCGGTGAGGAACCCAAAGGCCACCACAGGGTGTCTTTCCCATACTTTTCCTGAAGATTGATCTCCCATTGTTTTTCCCCGGCGTGAGTGAACGAAGCCAGGCGACCGCTTTGGAAATAGGCAAAAATGTGCGTTCCATCGCCCACCGGAGATGGATTACTGGTACTTCCGTTGCGGTGCTCCCGCTGTCCCTTGCCCTCCGGTCCCAGAGTCTTGCGCCAAAGCTCCTTTCCCTTGAGGTTTAGACAAACCACTCCATCCTTCCCTTCGATCGGGCTCGTCATGAAAATTCGATCACCGGAGATGGTGGGAGTGGAAGTCCCCTTGCCCGGCAGCTCGTATTTCCAAAGCACATTCTCCTTCTCGCCAAATTTGGTTGGGTAATCACCCGAAGGAGCAACTCCATTTCCCTGGGGGCCACGCCACTGGGGCCAGTCATCCGCCTGCGCATAGGGTAGGACAGAGGCCAGAAGAAGCGGGACGGTAACCAACCTCGGAGAAACGATCAGATGACGGAAAAAGTGGCGCAGTATCATAATGGTTAAAAATGCCAAATCAGACCAGACACTGCAAGCTCGACCTCGGGAATCCGGGATTTCGGGCCCATCATTGGATTCTCCGCCCCTTCTTCGGAACTCCCGGATTGGAAGTCGCCTTCCTCCGGGCCGATCCAATGCGAGGCACCTTTTACGAAATAATCTGGCGCTCCATGAGCGTCATCACCAGCGGCCATCCCATCGAAGGCTTCGTGGCCCTGCTTCGGCCTCTTCCTCCTCCTCATCCCTCTCTTAAAATTCTTCACCGACCCAAATCCCATCAAATCATGAATGACCAAAATCCCACTCCACCCGCCCTTCCTCTATAAGAAAACCACAGCACCGAGCCGGTTCTGAACCAAAAGGCCACTCTCTCTGAAATTTTTGAGTGCCTCCTCAAGCACCCTCACTCACTCATCAATACCATCCATCAAAACGATGCCCCCCGCGCTCGCAGCCAAACTTCTTGGACTCACCTTTGCCGCCTTCATCATCTTCGGGCTCACCCTGGGAAGCTTCTCCTTCAATGAGCAACTCTGGGCCGCTCCGCTTAAGATCCGGCTAATCGCCGGCGGCTTCGGCTGCTAGCTCAACTTCTCCCTAGAACAGGCCGCTTCGATACCCATTGCTACAAAGAAGAAATGCCTTACCTCACAGACGAAAATTCCGTCGCGACCGAAAAAATCGGCCTGAATGGGAGACCTCTCCTCAAAAGATAAGGCAGTAAAAGCCTTTTCGACAATGGTCCCGATACCGTCTTGGCCGACCTAAAGCCGAAGATCCACTGCCCTCCTCCCTAAGAACTATTAGCAACTCCAAGTCCCCAAAAAATAAAATGGGGAAGCCGGGCCGTCGTTCTCTTGTCCTTCATTCTCCTCATCTTCCTGGTATCCCGCTGGATCTACGCGCCATTAAAGCGTTTACAACCCACGCCAGAGCCCCAGCCCAAGCCCTAAATTCTTTTCTCCTAGAATCTGGCACGGCAGTTGCTATCATTTAACAATCCTGCAATTAGATCATGAAAAAAATCGAAGCTATCATTAAGCCGTTTAAACTCGAGGAGGTCAAAGAGGCACTCGCCGAGGTCAACGTCCAAGGCATGACCGTCACCGAAGTCAAGGGCTTCGGACGTCAGAAGGGACACACTGAAATCTATCGAGGATCCGAGTATACCGTCGATTTCCTTCCTAAAGTGAAGATTGAAATCGTGGTCAACGACGACGATTCCGCCAAGGTCGTTGAAGCGATCGTCAAGAGCGCCAACACCGGAAAAATCGGTGATGGTAAAGTCTTCGTTTCCTCAGTCGAAGAAGCCATCCGCATCAGAACCGGCGAAACCGGAGCGGAGGCCGTCAACGTGAGCTAGATCATCCCTTTAAAATTTGAAAAAGCTGCTTTCCTTCCGGAAAGCGGCTTTTTATTTCAGTCCGAGATCTGACATCCGGAATTATCCAAGGTCCTCTGCGGTCACACTCCGCTGCTCACGGGTTCCAAGCTCCAAAGCCTGATCTACTACACGCTCAGGGTTCCCATCAAAACGGTAGCCATGACAGTTCGGACAAATCACGACATCGCTGACCACAATCGAATCACAGCCCTCGCAGACCTTGTAGGCCACGGGATTATTGGCAATCTCCTTGGCTTTTTTGAGGCGGTCTTGCTGGTTCTGACTGGACATAATCGGGGATAAAAAAAGCCAAGAGGTGACGACCTCCTGGCTTTTAGAAAAAATTAAAAGCTGAAGGAACGCTTAAGCAGGCTTGATCGCCTTATTGGTGCGACTCTTCATGTTTGCCGCTTTGCTGTCATTAATGACGTTGCGCTTCGCGGCCTTGTCGACAGCTGAAGCAAATGCACTGAATGCGGTCTTCGCTTCATCGGCATTACCACCCTCAGCAGCAGTAAGAGTCTTCTTTTGGAGAGTCTTAATTTCGCTCTTAATCGCACGATTACGTACGGTGCGCTTTTCGATCTGACGCACACGCTTTTCTGCTGACTTGCTATTGGCCATAATAAAATCCGCTTTTTGAGCGGACCGAGAACCTAGGGAATTCAGAACATCTGTCAAGTTCCAGTCCTCGGAAATTTTCGATAGCACCTTTGCCCGCCCTGTGGGAAACTCTTTTCATGAAAACATGCATCGTTCTTACTCTTCTCAGCCTCCTTTCCCCGCTCAGGGCTCAGGATCGCCCGGAAATCCCCCCGGACCTACTCGATGACGAACATTTTCGCTCCGATAGTGCTCTCAATGATTTCACCGTTCCATCGATCGTCAAGGTCTTCGACGAATTGGAAAAGATTTCCCCGTTGGCCTATTCCTCCGATCATTTAAAAAGACACGAACGCCTTCCACTCGACCGCTCCAAATTAGCCCTCCGACTCGGGACTCTGATCGCCGATGGCTTCATTGCAGTGCAAACTGGCAACTCCGACGACGTCCCCTCGATCGCCTCCCACCTTTCCCGCTACGCCAAAGCCCTCGGAGCGGGCGATCGCATCACGCGCCACGCCGCCGCCCTTCTCGATCACGCCAAGGCCAAGGACCTCGATAAACTAAAAGCCGCCCTCGCAGCCACCCAGCGAGACGTCGAACGAGAACTCGTGAGCCTGCGCGATCCCGATCTCTCCCACCTCATCTCCCTCGGAGGTTGGATCGAAGCCCTCGAAGCCGCCTCGACTGCCGTTGATAAGAAATTCACCCCCGAACGCGCCCAGCGTCTCTTCCGCGAAGATATCGCTGATTACTACTCCGAATCAATCGGCTCCCTAAATCCCCAAATCAGCGATCTCCCCCATATCAAAAAAATGCGGGAGTATCTTTCTGGACTTCGCAACGCGATGGCCCTCGAAGATGGAGCCAAAGCTACCAAAGAAGGAGTGCGCGAAATTAGAGAAGTCGCTACCGCCCTCGCTAAATTTGCCCGCTAATCAATCACATGACACTTCTTCTCGGACTCGGCATTATTGGTTCCCGCTGTGCAGACCATCTCACAGCGGCAAAAATTGACCTCAAAACCTGGAATCGCACTCCCAAGAATCGGCCCGACTCGGTCAAAGATCTCCCTGCGGCGGCTGCAGAAGCCGACGTCATCATCTGCTACCTCATGGATGAAATTGCGGTCCGCGATGTCTTTTCGCAAATCACCCCTTCCCTCGCAGAAGGCAAAACCTTTATCAACCACGCCACCATCGATCCCGACACCACGATGTGGCTCAACGCCCAATGCCGCGCACTCGGCTGCCACTTCCTCGACTGCCCCTTCACCGGTTCCAAGGACGCCTCTGCCGGTGGCAATCTTGTTTACTACCTCTCCGGAGACCCCGAAGTAATCGAAAAACATCGCGCACTTCTGGAAATCACCTCCCGTGAAATCGTCTTCCTCGGCCCGCCGCCCGCCGCCACCGTCGTAAAGGTCACCACCAATCACGTTACCGCAGCGCTCGTGCAAGCGATGACTGAAGCCTTGGAGATTTCCCGACGTCACGGCGTCGATCCCCGCGCCTGGCACGAAGCCGCAAAGCTCAACGGCTGCTACGCCGGAGCGATAGGTATGAAGATCCCCACTCTGTTAGAAGGCGACTACTCCCCTCATTTCTCGACCAAAAATATGCTCAAGGATGTGTTATATTCATCCGAGCTCGGACGTACTTCTGGAGTGGCAACACCCATTGCAAAACAGGTCGCCGATCAACTGGCTTGCCTCAAACCCGAGCATCAGGAAAACGATTTCTCTTCGACCTACCTCCTGCAGCAGCAGGTCACCGGAAAACCCAGCACCCTGAATCTTGGACCCCGCACTATGTTAAAGGTAAGCGGCCCTGACTCGGTCCGTTTTCTCAACGGGCAAATCACCAATGATGTCACACTCACGGACTCTGGGAAATCGATCTCCGCATGCGTTCTCAATATGAAAGGAAAAATGGACGCCTTTATCCATCTCTCACAGCATGAAGGTGCCTTTTATCTCGAAACTGACATCTCCCTACGCTCGCTCCTTTTTCAACGACTGGACCGCTACCTCATCGCCGATGACGTCGAACTCGAAGATATCAGCGATCAATTCGATCTCATCCACAGCCCCGAGGACATTGATGCCCTCCATCGAATTGGATCCTTCACCTCCTCAGCCAATCGCTTCGGTTGGGATGGCCTCGACATCTTCGTTCCTTCAGGAAATTGTGAGATTGAATCCGCGCCATTTGCAGAATCCCAAGCCGAAGCCGCCCGTATCCTCAACGGCATCCCTAAGTGGCCCAACGAACTCTTCCCCGGACTCCTCCCTCCCGAAGCGGGACTCGAGGAAACCGCAATTTCCTACACCAAGGGTTGTTACACCGGTCAGGAAGTGATTTCCCGCATGAAGCGCGCAGGAAAGATAAATCGTAAGCTCGTAAAGCTTACTCTCAACAAACCGCTCATCCCGACCAAAGCGAAACTCCTCGTCGATGGAAAGGAAGCCGGATTCATCACCTCGGTCGCCTCCCTCTACCCGGATCAAGAAATTGCCTTGGGCTACCTCAAACGAAAATTCGAAGACGCTTCGGTATTCCAGATTGCTTCACCATACGGTGGCAAAATCATCGGCGAATCCAAGCTTCGATAGCTTCTCCTCAATTAAAAACTTCTCCGTAAAATTCAGAAATAAATCCGCGCCCATCCGTGGTTCAAATCCATCTCCAGACTTTAGATTGGTCTCCCTCTCTCGATCCGCTACCATCCTCACGTGCAGGGAAATATTGTCCTGATCGGCTTCATGGGGACTGGCAAGTCCACCATCGGGCGTGAGCTGTCGAAAATGCTCAGCTACCCACTCATCGATACCGATCACGCGATTGCCAAAAAGGCCGGAAAGTCGATCCCCAAGATCTTTGCCGAAGATGGTGAAGAAGCCTTTCGAAAAATGGAAACCGACTTGCTTGAGGAACTCCTCGAAAAAGAAGGCAACATCATCGCCACCGGAGGCGGAATCGTCGGATCGGAACGAAATCGCAACATCTTACGCCGACTCGGCTACGTCGTCTGGCTCGCCGCCAGCCCGGAAGAAATCCTCGACCGAACCTCACGCAACAACAACCGCCCGCTGCTCAACAACGAAGACCCGTCCGGAACAATCCTGAGACTCCTCGCGGAAAGGAGCCCGCTTTACTCAGAAGCGTCTCATCTCAATATCGAAACCGACCAGCTTTGCTTCGATGAGATTTGCAATGGGATCATCGAATCCGCCCGCTACCACTACGGAACCAAGTGAACGATGGATTCGACAATCGTTAAATCGAACGTCCAGTTCATCGCCCGCCAACTGGGCTTCGATGACTGTCGCATTTCCCTAGCCGGCCGGGCCGCACATGCCGACGACTACCTCGCCTGGGTCGAAGCCGGAAATGCCGGAGACATGGGCTGGATGGAGCGCAATCTCGAACGCCGCTGCGACCCACGGGAAGTCCTCCCCGGCTGCCGCTCTGTCATTTCTCTAGCCCTCAATTACCTTCCCGCCAAAGAACATCCAGAGGTGGGCTACCGCATCGCCAAATATTCCTGGAATGACGACTACCACGACATCATCAAGGAAAAGCTCAAGGACCTCGATACAGCCCTCCAGGAAATGGGCGGCCTTCAGCGCTACTACGTCGATACCGGCCCCATCCTTGAGCGCGATTTCGCCTCCACTTCCGGTCTCGGCTGGAATGGAAAATCCACCGTACAAATTCACAAAAAATTGGGAACCTGGTTCTTCCTCTGCGAACTCCTGACCACTCTCGACCTAAAGCCTGATCAGCCTTCTCCCGATCACTGCGGAAAATGTATTGCCTGCATCCAAGCCTGCCCCACCCAAGCAATCACCGGCCCTCGAAAAATGAACGCCACCCGCTGCATTTCCTATCTTACGATCGAGCATAAGGGTTCGATCCCAATGGAATTCCGCAAAGCCATGGGCGACCGCATATACGGCTGCGACGATTGCCTCGATGCCTGCCCCTGGAATCGTTTCGCAAAAATCTCACGTGAGACACGCTTCCACGCCCGGGGCGAAATCTTCGAGCACCGCCTCCGCGACTTTCTCGAAATGGACGTAGAACAATTCCGAAACGTCTTCGCCAAGTCCCCCATCAAACGACTCAAACGGGAACGTTTTTTGAGAAACGTGTGCGTCGCCCTCGGAAACGTCGGCAAGACCGAGGACCTCCCCGCCCTCCGCAAAGTACGAAAAGAATCAGAAATACTCAAAGAGCACGCCGACTGGGCCATCAGCGAAATCAAAAAAAACAATCGTTAGACAGAAAAGTCTTCAGGGGAAATCTGTAGAATCATCTTAAATCCCTTCAAATCTATATTAAAAACACAGGGAAAAAGCCCCCAAGCAGGGAAAGAATTCGCGGAATTCAAAGAACACCTCAACTATCCTAGGCCCTCAACTTCTAAGCATGAGGCTGAAAAAGAACCTTCAAAAGCCCCTCTTTCCCCTCACGCAAACGCGTAAAGTAGTCAGCGCCTTCCTCAAGCGGCACAGTCGCTGAGGTCAGCGGCTTCACCTGAATCTCCCCCTTTGTAATCGCCTCAAGCGCTTGAGCACACTCACCTGCGGCCGCGCAGGATCCAATCAGTGAAATCTCGCGCGTCACCACATATTGCAAAGGAAACTTCACTTCTGGAACGACGTTCCCGACGAGCCCAACCCGGCCTCCTTTTCTCAGTGACTTAATCGCCAGATCTAACGTTGGTCCGGCACCCACGACTTCCATCGAAAGATCCACGCCCCCCTCAGGAAGCACGATCTCATCCTCCAGCGAATGAAAGGCCGACGTCGCCCCCAGCTTCATCGCAAGTTCGAGTCGACCACGGTCCAAATCAACCGCGATAATCTCACCACAACCAGCCCGCTTAAGAGCCTGGATCACGAGAAGTCCGATCAGACCTGAACCCACCACCAGAGCACTCTCACCCGGCTTCACCTTCACCAAATTAACGGCGTGAAGTGCCACCGCAAGGGGCTCGGTAAAGGCCGCCTCCTCGAAGCTCAGACCTTCGGGAATGCGCTCCAAAATGAGCGCTGGCACGATGACCCATTCCGCAAAAGCCCCATCACGTTTAAACTCATCGCAGGAAACCCCCATGACCTGACGTTCATCACAAAGGTTCGTCTCCCCTCGTTCACAAAAATCACATTCCCCACAGAAAACCATTGAATCAAAGGACACGCGATCCTCGACGGCCCAGCCTTTCACGCCCTCACCCAACTCGTCAATCACCCCACTAGCCTCGTGCCCCATCACCATCGGCGGGATCCGACGCCCGCTGCTATTGTCCATCCCATGCACATCGCTCCCGCAAATCCCACAAAAGGAAACTTTAATCAGCACCTCACCATTCCTAGGCGAAGGCTTGGGTTTTTCGGAAACCACAAATTGGGAAGGCGCAATGAGTTCGAGAACTTTCACAGGGACTTTTGTAGCGGCAATCAATGACAGCCGCAAGCCCCCCCGCTGGACATCAAATCCCAGAAACGAAAAGGGCATTCTTGATTACCCCAATATCGCAACGATTAGAACCTACTCTGCACACATGAAAATTCGTGAACCGAGGCCTACTTCCAACAATCATCGAGCGATTCATTATACTCAAAAAAGGGCCAAAAGTTCGTTCTCGTAGCGGCATGGAGCAGCACCCCATAGTCTTAAGCAATAGCGAACCGTTAGCTTAGGCCTCCCGGAATATCCCAATTGCCTCGAGACCTGACACGAAACGAAGCCGACTTACCAAGAGAAAGAAACCAATCACAGCGCAGTCCCTCAAAATAATCATTGGACTCGCTTCCTCAGAAGATTACGCCCCGTTCCCCCGACTGAAAAGCATTTCAACGAAGGAACAAAATGATGAGCAGCTCAAATCCCAGGCGCGTTAAGCTCCGCTGAAAAATCACGATCCGAGATCTCGCGCAGCATTTCTAGCTCCATTTGAAGAGTTACCCGCGCGGGATCCGCATCTTCCATCAACCGACCACAAGGCGTTTGCGAGGCAAACCCGGCAGGATCATTCTCCGGCCGACGGAGAGTCAGGACCGGCCTTCCGTCTTGCGATTCGAGAAGGATGGGATGCATCCAGCAGGAAACCGGTTTATAAAACCACGGGTGCTTTCCTTCCGCCACCGAGCGCAGTTGCCACTGACAGCGATGCTGCTCATCCAAAAAGACGCAGCGGGTTTTTGGGAAATGCCCCGAAAAATCATCGGCTCGCTCGGAAGCTTCCGATGGCACCGTTGCCGTTTTTCGACGTCCGTCAGAAAGCTGAATCGTTCCTTCAGAGATGAAGTCCGCCTCCTCCTTGGACAAGATCACCCCATCGTGACAGCAAGTCGCGCGACATTCCGAAAGCTGACAAAGCGGAAGCGGCATTTCGAAGGCTTCGTGATCCACCGCAGCTTCACGGAGTTGCCGTGCCAGCGCCTTGATCGTCTCCGGATAAGCGCTCTGGCTCATTTACTAATCTGATCTTTTTTCGTGATGCTGATCACAAAGCGATGACCACCATATTCCTCGAGTGCCAAGCCAGTCACCACGATTTCATATCCCACAAACTTCTTAAGAAACTGCAAATTAAGCCCTTCTTCCGCATCCTTCACCTTCACTCCCAACGCAAGAATCGGACGTTTATCCGTGAAGTTGAGATACAGGGTTTTTCCAGAACTCGAGGCGCTTGCGCTGAGAATTTTCCCCCGCACGGTGATGACTTCTCCCTCGCTCGAGCGGATCTCGATCTGATCGGCGACCGTAAACTCTTTTCCTTTATCGGGCGCGACAACTGACTCTCCCACCTCAACGTCGCTAGCCTTCTCGATCACCAACAAACCCGAATTTTCCAGAACTCCCACTGCCGTCACCATTTTTCCGGCCAGGTTCTCGATCTCACCTTCATTCAATTTCGCCGTCAAGGGCTCTCCTCCCTCGTCGACCACAAAATGAAACTCTCCTTCGGCGTTCACTTTTTCGACCTGACCTTCTAAAATCACCCAGCGCCCCTCGTTCTCCTCACGCGCTTTCTCATCGTCCGCTTTGACATCCTTCATCTCTCCAAGAGAAGGGCGTTCATTTCTCGGATTTGTCGGTTCCGATGGCTTTTTCACCATCACTCCAACCGGTGTTTCCCCTGCTAATTCAAGATCCTTATTGCGCTCAAAGAGGACGTATTGTCCTTTTCTCCTTAACGACTGCGTCACGACACCGGTCACCGTGATGTTCTTCCCAACCAATCCCTCAAAGAACTTCGCGTCGTGAGTCTTTGTGAATTTTTTCTTGGAAATCTTCCCCGCCAAAATCGCGTTTTTCTCTTCCAGCTTTTTAAAATGAAGAAAAATTGAAGTGCTCCCTTCTTCGAGTTCGAGCACCTTGCCCGTCAGACGAATCGTTCGCCCTTCCATTTCTTCAATTCGTGTCGCGTCCTGAACCGTGAAGGGCCTCCGCTCCTCGAGTAATTCATCATCGGCCAGAACATCGTCCCCCCAAAGTTTCGGAATGACGAGGAGATCCTTATTTACCAGGAATCCGATCACGGCAACCGCTTGCCCTTCCACTTTAAGCGTCGATCTCCCTTCAAGCCGGGCCTTGAGCGGGACTCCATCGCTTCTTTCGAGCTCAAAGGTCCACTCACCTTCCCCACTGACCGCCTCGACCCATCCACGCACATTGACCCACTTACCCGCTAGCTCTTTGCGGCGCCCTTCGTCCTTTGCCGACAATTGCTGATTTTTCTCCAACCATTCAATATCCGGCCTTTCGGGGCGTCCCTTCAATTTCGACGTCTTCTCTGAACTCTCAACTGGCCGGCGGGCGGAAGCTTCTACTTTCTTAGGCCTCCCCTCAGAGATCGCTTTCGAGGACTTCTTCTCTTTGCTCTCTTCAATCGAGGCAACTCCAGGCTCTTTTGGTTTTCTATTTTTCAAGAAGACTAACCCTCCCATTACGAGGGTCACAAGAACTCCCACGATCAGAAGCACCTTGCACGTTAACCCGCTCGATTTCGCAGATGCCAACTGAGTGACCGCAGGTGGCTCGATCACGGTTGGGAAGATCGGCCGACTGATCGGCGGCCCTTGGATCAAGGTCACGAGGTTAGCCAACTTCCAGTTGGGATCGACTGACGAGCCCGGAGAAACTCCAGAAGCCCAATCGTCGAACCAATGAAAGAAATCAATCGTGAAGGTTTCGATCGTGCTCCCATCCGCCGCCTTGGTCTTGATGATAAAATTCGGCTGAAAGGTGATCGCTCCAGCAAATGGAGAAATTTTTTCAATGAGGACCTGAGCCAATCCATGCAGGCGCTTAAGTTCCGGCTCTCCAAATTGCTGATCGGTAAGTCGATCTTCGAGATTTGCACCCTCCCCCCATTGGCTAATCACCCAGGGTTGATTGTCGACTTCGTCTAATCCGCCATCCACCACCCCCCTGAGACAGGGATGCTCCAGGGTCATAAGCTGGGATAAGGCGGCATCAAATTGCTCGGAAAGAAAGCTCTCCAACATCTCATCACTTAGGAGCAATCGAGTCAGCGCATAGCTCTGTCCTTCTTTGTCAGTAGCAAGGTAGACAACCATCTTCGCCGACTGCGCAACGAGCTCTTGGATTTGGTAGTCGTTCTTCACCTGCGCAAGGAATTAACAAACTCATCGATAATCTCCAACATATTCCCTCTTGCTGGAATGCCATTGTCGGGAGATGTTCCACACCTCGTGATAGTAGTTTTTCTCCTTATTCTTAGTAGCTTGCTACTTCCTGCGGCAGAGCTTCGGGTAGCCACCATGAATGTGTTCCTCGGGATCGAAGCCCCCGGGACAGTAAGCCATGACGCGCTTGCAGCAGTTCTCGGGAGAATCGACGCCGATGTCGTGGCCCTACAGGAAGTACGTACAACCGACCGCTCGGGGAACCCCAGCAACCTGAAACGACTGGCCTCTAGCTTAGGTTATTCTCACCTTTTTGTCCCCGGCGGACCGGCCTTTGACACCGGGTCAGGCGTAATTTTGATGTCTAAATTCCCGTTTTTGAGCACTCACAGCATTATTTCGCCATCGGGAGCCAAGGATCTCACCCGTATTCATGCAGCGGCCGTCGTCGATGTCCCAGGCACCGCCAGCGATCCCACCATCATCACACTGCATCTAAAATGCTGTTTTATGCCGGACGATCCCTTTCGCCGGGCCGTCGAAATGGAGAGGGTAAAAATTTTTCTCGATAACGAAGGCCTCGACGGCTCGGACAATATTATCGTCTTGGGCGACTACAATTTGCTCGGCTCTCCCATCACCTTCAACTCGCTCCCTTCCGGACTCCCATCCACTTATTCCTTGGGCTCCGACATTTCCTTCCCGGTGCAATATTACATGAACCCGGTCTCCTATTTCACGAGCTACCCTCTTCTTAATCCTCTACCTCTCCAGCAAAATGGGCTGAAGGATGCCACCTTCCGAGGAGGCTCTGTCCTCGACTACATTCTCATTTCTCAAGCCCTCGCAAACCGCGCCCCCGTCCTTGAGGTCTTCAATAGCGAACTGGAAGCAAGATTCCCGGGCCTCCCCAAATCAGGGTCACCTCTGGCCTCAGGAGTCTCGCAGGATGCCTCCGACCACTTCCTCATCTTTGGAGACTTTGATCTGGAAAGCGCCGACCCCCTCGTCCTCACTCTCAGCACCAACCTCATTGCGGAAGGATCAGCCGGGACCACCCTCACCGTAACCCTTCCCCAGGCTCCGGCAGCGGGAGAAGCGGTCACCGTTTTACTTTGCTCCTCTGACACTAGTGAGGTGATGCCCACGGACATGACGCTCACCTTTCCCGCGGGCGTGACCACCCGGTCCACCACTCTTCTTTCAAAACCCGATAGCATCATGGATGGCAGCCAAAGCGTCACCATCACCGCGTCCGCCGTAGGCTTCGAGGGAGATGTCGATACCCTCACCGTGACCGATGCCGATACCGCCACCTACGAGATCACTGCCTTCGGCACGGCAGTCTCGGAAACCTTCGACGGATTCGAAGGCACCACCCACCCCTCGGAATGGACCATCTCGGATTCAAGCTGGATCGGAACCGACGACGGCTCCTCCAGCGCCGATGGCCTGCGCTCCTATGGAAACGAAGGCTCCTTGGGAGTTAAGGATGGTAAACTCATCACCTTCTCGGGAACCTTCCACAATGCCACCATCGCCAAAATTAGCTCTTTGGAAATCAGCTACGACGCCGAGCAATGGTATTCATCCATCGAAGGCTCGATTGATCGTTGGGAAGTCCAAGTCATCACCGCCGCGGGCACCATCTCAATTCCTGCCCTCACCTTCACCGCAAACAACACACTCATTTCCGGATCGATTATAAACGGAGCCACCACGACCCTAAGCGCCACCATTCAAGGAGTAGCGATTGCCGCCAATGAGACTTTCGAGATCCAATTTAGCGCCATCCCTGGAACGCCTGGGACCGGAGGAAGCGACACTATTTTCCTCAACGAACTTCACTACGATAACGTCAGTAGTGATGCCGGCGAATTTATCGAAGTGATCGTCGGCCCCAACTTTCCAGGAGCCATTGCTGATGTCGAAATCATGCTCTATAATGGCAATAACAGCCTTACCTACGGCGCCCACGGCCTCGATACCTTCACCCTCGATAAAACCGCCGCCAGCGGCCATCGCATCTTTTCCAAAGCGATCAGCGGCATTCAAAACGGAGGCCCCGATGGTATCGCCATTGTGCACAATGCCTCAGTGCTTCAGTTCCTTAGCTATGAAGGAACCATGCTCGCCATGAATGGTCCGGCCAATGGCATTACCTCGACCGACATCGGCGTTTCACAGAGCAGAGCGCAGGAAGTAGGTCAGGGAAGTCTTGGACTCACTGGAAAAGGATCAGGGCCAGACGACTTCACCTGGACCAAATTCAGCAGCCCCTTCACCAAGGGAGTGCTCAACGAGGGACAAAGTTTCGGCATCTCCGTCCAGAGACAAGGAATCGCCATCGACAATCTCGCCGTCACCGCGCTCCTTCCCCCACTCGACATCCCCCTCTCGATCTCAGCAGACCTCATTCTCAGTTTCCCCACCATCAATGGCACAACCTACGAAGTCCAAACATCAACCGACCTCGAGAACTGGACCTTCTTCACCTTAATCAATGGAAACAATTCTCCCGCCATAATCGACGTCACCAGCCTCGTTCAAAAACGCTTCTTCCGGGTCGGCGTAGCGAGTCCTTGAAAAAATCTCCTAGCTCTCTTTCACGATCCACCGCCCCTTCACCTTTCCGGCTTTCCAACCATCGAAAAAAGTCACCTCACGGGCCGTCACCCATTCATCATCGATATCGACGCACCAAGGTCGGCTCGTCCTCATGAACGATCCCGTATTGATCGCGACCCGGCCCTCCCTCTCCCAACTCCCGGCCCGATGAAAATGCCCGCAAATGACAACCCTACTCTCGGGTGACACTCGTTCCAAAAAGCGCAGGCATTCCTCGCCCATCGTCGACCAAACTCGAAACATCTCGAGCGTCCGACTCGGTGGCCAGAGCGCAGTGGCCAAGAAATTAAAAGGCACCGGGAGCTTGGGAAGCGGAAGCGGTTTGATCGTGAGCGCGATATCCCTCGCTCGATCCGAGCAAGCCTGCGCGTCCTCTCCATCATAGCGACTAACAATTTCTTCCACGGCCTTTCGGTGGTGCGACATCTCCCGTGACCAAGGAGTGGCGTCCCGAAAAACGGCATCCCCGTGAGTCACCAGAACAGACTTTCCGGCCAACCAAGCGATCCCTTGTTCCATGCCGGGATCATGATTTCCCCGAAGAAAAATACCTTGCGCGCCCACCAACTCACGGAGTTCCGAAAACATTCGCGCCGGACGTTCACTTCTGTGTTCCTTTTCCTGCCAAATATCACCGGCAAAGATGATCTCATCGCTACCCTCAAAGAGCGGAGCAAGCTGCGCCACGTTCTGAATTCGCGATGCAGTGTGGCCCAGATGAAGATCTGAAAAAATACGAATCACTTCACAACCTCCCGCTGCCTCACGGCCTCGTAGAGACAGACTCCGGTAGCAACACTGACATTAAGACAATCAACAGAACCCTTCATCGGAAACTTCACCAAGAAGTCGCATTCTTTTTCGGTAAGTTGCCGAAGCCCTTCACTCTCTCGGCCCATGATGATCGCAATTGGACCCTTTAAATCGACTTCATAAAGCGATTGAGTGGCGCGGTCCGACGTCCCCACCATCCAGACGCCGCGCTCTTTCAATAGCGCCATCGTCCGCACCAAGTTGGTCACCTTCACAAAAGGAACATGCTCCGCCGCGCCCACCGACACACGTCGCACCGTATCGGTCAAACCAACCGCCTTATCCTTCGGCGCAATCACCGCATCCACGCCCGCCCCATCGGCAGTCCGCAGGATCGCCCCCAGGTTATTGGGATCCTGAATGCAATCCAGAATGAGAAGAAAAGGAGCGTCCTTTCCCTCGAGAAGATCATTGAGATCACCCTCATTAAATGGTTTTGCCTCGCGGCCACCACTGTGACGATTCTGTCTAGCTTCCCCTGCGCGCTTTCTCATGCGCTGTTTCCTAACGTTGCTTCGCCCTTAGCTCAAGCCCTGAGAAAACGGTGAGGACTCTCATTTTTCAAGATCGCCTTTCTACATGTCTCTTTGCTAGCGTGAAAAAATGGTTCGTTCACTCCTTGCACCCCTGCTCATTGCGTCCGCTTCGGCCGCTTCAAAGCCCAACATCATTTTCATTCTAGCAGATGACCTTGGCTATGGTGAAGTCGGCTGTTACGGGCAGGAAAAAATCAAGACTCCCCATCTCGATCAGCTTGCCAAGGAAGGCCTTCGGTTCACCCACCACTACACCGGAGCCGCCGTGTGTGCGCCAGCCCGCTGCACCCTTCTTACCGGAAGACATCTCGGCAATGCCGAAATTCGCTCAAACGGAGATTCAAAAAACGGCCGCCCCTTCCCCGGCCAGTGGCCCATAAGCGACGAAGCCATCACCATCGCGGAGGTTCTCAAGGCGGCCGGCTACATCACGGGTGGATTCGGAAAATGGGGACTCGGCCCCACCGATTCCACCGGCTCGCCCATGACCCAGGGCTTCGACCGCTTCTACGGCTACAATTGTCAGCGCAACGCTCATTCCTTTTACCCCCCCTTCCTCGACGATGACCTTTCGATCGACCCCATCAATAAGAACCCCATCCCCGGACACGCCCGCCAACCCGAGGGAGAAGTCCTCGCCGACACATACCGCGCAGAAGTCTACGCGCCCGACCGCATCCTCGAAGAAGCCCTCGACTTCCTCGATCAATGCGCCACAAGCGCGTCTCAAATCTCAAATCTTAAATCTCAAAATTCGGCGCAGCCGCAGCCCTTCTTTCTCTACCTTCCCTTCGTCGAACCTCATGTCTCCATGCATCCTCCGCAAGCGTGGATAGATCGCTACCCCAAGGAATGGGACGATGAAAACGGTCCCTATCGTGGCCAAAATGGCTACCTTCCCCACTCGCGTCCCCGCGCCGGTTACGCCTCGATGATTTCCGATCTCGATGAGCACATCGGAACCGTCCTGACACGACTCAAGGAACACGGCCTCGAAGAAAACACCCTCGTCATTTTCACTTCAGATAACGGCACCACCCACCCCGGCCGCGATCCCAAGTTCCACATCGGTGGCGTCGACGCGCCTTTCTTTAACTCATCCGCCGGCCTCCGTGGTTGGAAAGGCTCGCTCTACGAAGGCGGCATTCGCGTTCCCACCATCGTGCGCTGGCCCGGAAAAACAGAAGCCGGATCAACCACCGATGCACCCTCCTATTTCCCCGATTGGTTCCCCACGCTCTGCTCAGTCACGGGAACCGAAAAACCGAACGGACTCGATGGCTCCGACCTTACCTCCGCCCTCACCGGAAAAAAATTCACACGCAGTAAACCCATGGTCTGGGAATTCCACGGGTATGGCCTGCAACTCGCCGTGACCGACTACCCCTGGAAGGCCATCCGCCAGCAGGCAAGAAAAGGCAAGTTACCCTGGGAGCTCTACAACCTCCGGGACGACCCCAACGAGAGAAACAATCTCGCTGACAAAAAACCCGATATCCTCAAACGCCTCGCCCACATTTCAAAAACCGACCGCACCCCCAGCGAGAGACTCCCCCTCCCGCTTTACGACGGACTGCAGAAAAAGTAGCCACCCCAATTTGTTCCGAGGCCGAAACAAACTTAAGGAATTAGTGCCCTTTCGACTTTCCCCTGACCCACTTCACTAACAATCCGTGCGCGGGTACAGCCATCCCCCCATGGTCAAATCCCTCGAGTTCAAATAACTCACAATCCGGGTGCTTCACTTCCTGCATCATACGCCAAAAGTAAGCATTCTCCTCATAGCGTCCCAACAGCTCCTTATCCCGATCTCCCGTAATTAACAAAATAGGCGGAGCATCTTTCCTCGCATGAAATAGTGGCGCCATTTCATCCACGATCACCCTGGTGTTCGCCAAGCCCCGCTCCTTACGCACATTGAAATGAGTAATCGTGTGCCCGCTATAAGGAATCAACCCAGCAATCTGATTCAACTCAACATCGTGAGGTTTAAGCCAACGTTCATCCAAACCCAACATGCTCGTAAGATAACCTCCCGCCGAATGGCCACTGATAAAGATCTTCTCTTTCGATCCCCCCAGTCTCTCGATATTTTTAAAGGTCCAAGCCACCGCCGCTGCCGCATCTTTTAAGCACTCAACCGACGTCACCTCAGGACTCAAACGATAAGACGGAGCGACCACCGCAAAACCCTGCCCACGTAGCTCTTTGGGAATACTGCGTTTCCCACCCGTCAACCCGCCGCCATGAAACCAGACCACCGTGGCAAAATCCTTCTCCCCCTCCGGCAAGTCATAATCGAGTAGGCACTTTTCGGCAATGTAGCCGTCATTTTTCTGATTGGCCCGATAAGGCACCGCCATATCATCCCCCGCCAAACTTCCCGTCAACAAAACCGCCATCACCAAAAATCTCATCATCCATTCAATTTACTCTCCCAAAAAAATCCGTCAACCTGCTAAAAAAATGCTCGTCCGCCGCTGCCTAGCGAAGAGGGACGCCCCTCAACCAAGCACGTTCAAATCTTACTATTCGTGTTCAAATCTCCCACCAGAGCCCAAGCCCCATAATCCAGCCAGCCGTAATTTGAAAATCTGCGTCAATTCGCGAAATCTGTGGATAAATTCCCCGTCCCTCACCGTAGTCCTCAAAGAATGCCACGAGTTCTCCAATTCCTCCTCCTGCTTCTGCCGTCGCTCGCCCTCTCCGCGCCCGATGGCTCCGCAATTTACACCACGCATTGCGCCTCCTGCCACGGAGATCAAGGCGAGGGAGTCGATGACGAATATGACGAATCCCTCGTCGGCAAGCGATCCCTCGAATCGCTCACCAAATACATCCACAAATCGATGCCAGAGGACGAAGAAGACCTCGTCATCAACGAAGACGCCCAAGCCGTCGCAGCGTACATCCACGCCACATTTTACTCCCCCGAAGCACAAGCCAAACTCCACCCCATTCGCCAAGATCTCCTCCGGCTCAGCCAGCAACAACATCGTCGCTCCATCACCGACATCGTCCAGTCCTTCCGCAATCGTCCCTACCAAGGCGACAAGCAAGGCCTCCAGGGAAACTATTTTAACAAGGAAAAGATGAACGACCGAAAAGGAAAGCTCATCGAACGTCTCGACCCTGTCCCAGCCTTCGAAATCAACAGTAAACACGGAGTCGATGGCATCAATCCAAAAGCCCACTCCATTTACTGGACCGGATCCCTCCTTCCGCCCGAAACCGGAACCTATTCCTTCCGCATGATCTCTCCCAATGGGATACGCATGTATCTCAACGAATCCGACCACAAGAAAGTCCCCTTCATTGACGGTTGGGTTTCCTCAGGAAATGAAATGCGCACCATCGAATCATCCCTCTTCCTCCTCGGCGGTCACGGTATCTCGGTCTTCATCGAGTTCCTCTGCTTCAAAGAAGAAAAATCATCCCTCCGCATCGAGTGGAAACCACCCCACGGCGCTTGGGAACCCCTTCCGCCTCATATTCTTTACCCCGATGGCGCTTCGAAAGCCGCCATCATAACAACTCCTTTCCCAGCCGATGATGCCTCAATGGGCTACGAACGTGGCTCCTCCATTTCCAAAGCCTGGAGTGAAGCCGTCGCCAATGCCGCCATCGAGGCCACCATGCTCATCTTCGATGACATCGACGAACTCGCCCGCACTAAATCCGACCAGCCTGACCGTGCCGAAAAGTTCAAACAATTCTGCGCCGACTTCGCCAGCCGCGCCTTCTCCCGCCCCCTCACCCCGGAACAGCAAAAGACCCACGTCGATGCCATCTTCGCCCAGCCCGGAAGCGACTACGAGACCGCCACCAAGCGCTCCCTCATGCTCACTCTGACCTCGCCCTCCTTCCTCTATCCTTCTTTCAAACGGAACGAAAAGGGCGATTACGATCAACACTCCACAGCCGCCCATCTCGCCCGCACCCTCTGGGATTCCGTTCCCGACAAACGTCTCCAAGAGCTCGTCCAAAAAGGACACCTCGTCACTCCAAAGCAAATCCAGGACGAATGTTGGCGCATGCTTGGCGACCCCCGTGCGCGAACCAAGCTCAATGCCTTTTTCTACCACTGGCTCTCCCTTTCCGAAAAAGAACACCTCAACAAAGACCCTAAAACCTTCCCCGGATTCGATGAACACATCATCGCCGACCTGAGAACCTCGCTGAACCTTTTCATCAATGATGTCGTCTGGTCCGAGGACTCCGACTACCGCCGCCTGTTCACCTCCGAAAACGTCTACCTTAACCCCCGCCTCGCTAAATTCTACGGAGCCACCGCGCCCAAAGATGGCACCTTCCAATTTCTCCCAACCCCCGACCGACAACGGGCCGGCCTCTTCACCCACCCCTACATCCTCACCGCCTTTTCCTACCACAAGCAAACCTCCCCCATCCACCGCGGCGTCTACCTGAGCCGAAATATTCTCGGTCGTTTCCTCAAACCCCCACCCAATGCCATCGAGTTCAAGGACGCCGACTTTGATCCCACTCTCACCATGCGGGAAAAGGTCACCGCTCTCACCAAGGACCAAGCCTGCATGGCCTGCCACTCCATCATCAACCCCATCGGGTTTTCCCTCGAATACTACGACGCCGTCGGCCGCTTCCGCACCTCCGATAACAACAAACCCATCAATTCTGAAAGCGACTACGAAACTCCCGATTTAAAAAAGATCCGAATCAAGGGCCCCAGCGATCTCGCACGACTCGCCGTCGAATCTCCCCACGCCCACCGCGCCTTTATCAAGCACCTCTTCCATCACCTCATCCAGCAACCCGTCAATAGCTACGGGTTCGCAAAAATGGACGAACTCCACAAGACCTTACAGGAATCCAACTTCCACATCCGAAACCTCATCGCTACGATTGCCGCTTCGACCGTTCCCCAATAAGAATTCGACTCTAGCATCCTCCTCAAATCACCCTCATTCTCACCTCATAAAAATGGGTAACTCTCATGAAGTTGGCTTGGTCCTCGACGATCTCTACCTCAAGCACGTCACCGGCCAGCATCCCGAGCACTTTTCCCGCTACCATGCGGTCACCGCAATGTTGGAGGAAAGCGGCCTCGCAACAAAAATGAAACCGCTCCAATCGCATCGAGCCGCCGGAGAGGATCTTCGAGCCGTCCACAATCCCTCCTACGTCGCGCTTGCCGAAAAAGAAATTCTCTCCGGCGTCTCCCAACTCTCCACCGGAGATACCGATGTCTGCCCGGACAGCTGGAAAGTTGCCACCCATGCCGCTGGGTCCGTCTGCGCCGCAGTCGATGCCGTTTTCTCATCGGAGCCCGATCCCATCAAGCGTGCCTTCTGCGCCGTCCGCCCTCCCGGTCACCATGCCACCCCGAATCGCGGTATGGGATTTTGCGTCTTTAATAACGTTGCCGTGGCAGCCCGCTACGCGCAGCAAAAATACGGCGTTGGAAAAGTCGCTATCCTCGACTGGGACGTCCACCACGGAAACGGCACCCAGGACATCTTCTACGAAGACGAAACCGTCCTCTTCTGCAGCACCCATCAATCTCCGTGGTATCCCGGCACCGGTTTCAACGATGAAAAAGGAAGCGGAAAAGGCCGCGGCCTCACCCTCAATGCAGCCCTCCCTTCCGGCTCCGCCATGAACGAAATCGGCGGTGTGATCGACGACCAATTCCTCTTCGCCATGAGAAAGTTCAAACCCGAACTTGTCATGATCTCCGCCGGCTTCGACTCCCGTCTCGGCGATCCCCTCGGCCAGTTCTGCCTCCTCGACGAAGACTACCAAACCCTCACCAACTGGATGCGCCAGATCGCCGACGAATTTTCTAATGGCCGCCTCATCTCAGCACTGGAAGGCGGCTACTCCCTCGAGGGCCTGGCGGCCGGCGTCAAAGCCCACGTAGGAGCTCTCCTCTAAGTCCCCAAGCACCTGTCGCGCCGTATCCTCGGCAAAAGAGGCTCCGAAGACGGAAGTCCGCTCAAATCTCACCGTTCATGTTCAAACCTCAGCCCCTCAACCACTTTTTCAAAAATCTGCCTTAATCTCCAAAATCTGTGGATAAAACCCTCTCCCCTTCCCCGTATATTCTCTCATGACCTCACGCCGCCAATTCATCCGCGATCTCGGAATCTCCACGGCCGCGCTTCCCTTTGTCTCCGGCCTTCCCGCCTTTGCCGACCGCGCCACCGTCGGCCGCAAGCAGCGGATCATCGTCATGTTCTCGCCAAACGGCACTGTCCCGGCAAAGTTCTGGCCCAGCGACCCCAACGATCTCAAGACCTCCCCCATTCTTTCCTGTCTCGCTCCCTTTCAAAAGCAGTCCATGGTCCTCAAGGGAATCGCTAACCGGGTCGGCGGCGATGGCGACCGACACATGCGCGGCATGTCCTGCCTCCTCACCGGAGCACGGCTCCACCCCGGTAATATTCAAGGCGGATCCGACTCACCCGCCGGCTGGGCCTCCGCCATTTCCATCGATCAGGAAATCAAAAACTTCCTCCAGAAGAACGAAACCACGCGCACGCGCTTCGGCTCTCTCGAAGTAGGCATCGCCGTCCCCGACCGCGCCGATCCCTGGACCCGCATGTCCTACGCCGGATCAAACCAGCCCGTCGCCCCAATGGACGATCCCTACCAGATGCTCAATAAGCTCTACGGCCAGTCAAAGGATCGCGAAACCTACACCTCGATCCTCGACTCCCTTGGAAGCGATCTCAAAAAAGTGTCCAAGTCCCTTGCCGCCGAAGACCAAGCCCTCTTACAACAGCACATCGAACTCGTCCGCCAACTCGAGCAGGAAATGCAGGCTTCCACGAAGCAAGATGAACTCGTCCATCCCGAGCCCGAACTCGACCCAAATATCGAACTCCTCAATGATAACACTCCCCAGATCGCACGCATGCAGATGGATCTTCTCATCAACGCCATGGCCAATGACATGGCACGCGTCGGCACCCTGCAGTTCATGCGTTCCGTCGGACAAGCTCGCATGAATTGGCTCGGCATCAATGACGGCCACCATTCCCTTAGTCACGAACCCGATAAGAATCAAGAGGCTCAAAATAAGCTCGAAAAGATCAACATCTGGTTCGCTCAGCAGCTCGCCTACCTCGCCGGAAAACTCCGCGAAACTCCAGAACCTGGAGGCGATGGCAACATGCTCGACCACACCACAATCGTCTGGGTCAACGAACTCGGACAAGGAAACACCCACACCCTTGACAACATCCCCACCGTCATCATCGGGGGAGGAAGCGGCCTCACTACTGGCCGGATGCACAGCTTCGTCAAAGTCGCCCACAACCGGCTCCTCATGTCCCTCGCCCACTCCATGGGCCACCACATCCCCCACTTCGGCGAAGAAAAACTCTGCCAAGGCGGAGCCCTCCAGTTCTCCTAAAGGAACAAACCCAAAGGCCGCCAATCCTCAACTCAGGAAAAGCACGAACACCTGCCGCACCGTTGGCTTGGCTAAGGAGGAAGCCTACAACCTTCAAATCGCCAAAGTCGTCTGCTGCCGCGTGAGATACTTTCGCGATGGAGTCGTCTCGGAAAGTCGCAGCTTTGTCGACGGAGTCTTCAATCTAAGCCGTGAAAAATTTGGTTCCAAACGCGAAACCGGAGCCCAGAAGCCACGCGGAGCCTTGACTGACCTCGCCGGAAGGATCTAGTCCCCTCGGAACTGGCCGTAATGAGCGAAACTACCTGAACGGCGGTGCTCCCCTCATTCCCCGATGGGCTAGCTCTTCGCCGTGGTAGCTTTCCAGATGAGGAAAAAGCTGAGGACTAGGAAGATGAAGAGCCTATTTTTGATCCCTTTCAGCTAGAGATTCGTCTCCAAGGCCTCAATCACGCCGCGCGCCTTTTCACGGGCGATCTCGATGTCCCCGCCACGCGCGAGTCCCACTGCCATGCGACGTTTCCCGGCCACTGCAGGTTTTCCGAAGAGACGCAGTTGAGTATCAGCCTTCCCGAGAGCCTTCTCGACATTTCCAAAGCTGACATTTTCAGAATGCCCCTCCACCACGTGCGCGCAAGAGGCACTCGCCCCATGGGTTTTAATATTGGGAATCGGAAGCCCCAGGATGGCCCGGGCATGCAGCGCAAACTGGCTCAGATCCTGCGAAATCATCGTCACCATTCCGGTGTCGTGGGGCCTCGGTGAGACCTCAGAAAAGATGACTTCATCGCCTTTGACAAAAAGCTCCACTCCAAAGACACCAAGCCCCCCAAGGTTTTCGGTGACCTTCGCGGCCATTTCATGCGCGCCCGCGAGAGCGGCCTCAGTCATCGGCTGCGGTTGCCACGATTCGCGGTAGTCGCCATCGACCTGGATATGCCCGATCGGATCACAAAACGAAGTTCCACCCACGTGGCGCACCGTGAGCATGGTGATTTCGTAATCAAAATCAACAAAACCTTCCACGATCACTTTTCCTGCGCCCGCTCGACCTCCCTCTTGAGCATATTCCCATGCCGCGTGCACATCCGCATCCGTCTTCAGCGTGCTTTGACCCTTTCCAGAAGACGACATGATCGGCTTTACCACACAGGGCAGTCCGATCTCAGAAATGGCGGCCCGATATTCTTCAAGCGTGCCCGCAAATTGGAAAGGCGACGTTTTACAGCCCAGCTCTTCCGCCGCCATCCGCCTGATCCCCTCGCGGTTCATCGTGAGCTGCGTCGCGCGCGCGGTGGGAATCACGGTCGCCATTCCTTCCGCTTCCATCTCAGCAAGAGTATCGGTGGCAATCGCCTCTACCTCGGGAACGATCAAATCGGGTTTCTCTTCCGCAACCACCCTGCGAAGGGCCTCACCATCGAGCATCGAAAAAACATGCGCTCGATCCGCCACCTGCATCGCCGGAGCATTTGCGTAGGCATCGCAAGCGATTACTTCGACACCATAGCGCTGAAGCTCGATCGCCACTTCTTTCCCCAGCTCCCCCGAGCCACAGAGCATTACCTTTTTAGCAGACGACGTGAATGGAGTTCCAATGCGAGTCATGCCGAAAGTCAACACCGTCAAGCGCCCCGTGGGGAGAGAATAATCTTCCTAACCAAATTTCGTCCCTTTCGTGGCTATAAAAACCCAAAGCCTAAGCGGCCACGGCCAGAGATCCGCGTTCAAAGCTTCCTATCCGCGCGCCTTCTCCAATCTCGCAAGCACTTCCTCATAGCCTTCCATCACACCGCCGAGATCTTCACGGAATCGATCCTTATCCATCTTCTTCCCGGTCGTGGCATCCCAAAGACGGCAGGTATCGGGGCTCACCTCATCGGCGAGCACGATCTTACCATTACAATCTTTTCCAAACTCAATCTTAAAGTCCACCAGCTTGAGCCCGCACTGCAGGAAAAAGGCGGACATAACGTCGTTGATCACAAGCGCTTGCTTTTTTAAAAAGGCGCAGTCCTCGGGCGAAGCAATATTCATCTCACGGGCGTAATCTTCATTAATGAGAGGATCTCCGAGTTCGTCGGACTTGTAGGAAAATTCCACAATGGGAATCTTAAACTCCGTTCCCTCTTCCATGGCCGTTCGCTTGCAAAAGCTACCCGCAGCGCTATTCCGCACGATGACCTCGACCATCAGGATATCCACCTTCTTCACCAACAGATTGACCTCATCAACATCAGATACAAGATGGGTTGGCACCCCTTTTTCCTCCATCATCTGATACATCAGGAGCGTGATCGCCTTGTTCAGTCTCCCCTTATTTTCAAACTTGGCCTTCTTCTGCGCATTGAAGGCAGTGGCGTCATCTTTATACTCCATGCGGAGCACTTCGGGGTCGTCGGTCGTAAAGAGTTTCTTGGCTTTGCCCTCGTAAATTGGCTCCATGCAAGAAAGTTAGTTTCCCGCCTCGCTCTTGCCAATCATAGATTCACGGAGAAGCAGCGAACACGAGCGGAATCACCAAGAAACATGAAATACTGGCCACTTTTCCCCTTGGCATTAGCCTTTTCTCGCAGAGAATCGGCAACATTCTTGCTTCTTGTTCCATGAACATCCTTTTTAAAAAATCCCTTTGGTGGTTTGCGACTCTCACGATCCTCCTCTCCACCGCTGGCCAGGCAGCCGATTATGCCTGGAAAAAAGTGGAGCGCAATGGTGTCGAATACGTCGACCTCTCTCAAGTCAAAGGCTTCTACAATTTCCCTACTCTCTCTCTCTCTGGTTCTAGGATCGAGATGAAGAACAAGGACATCACCCTTCTCTTCGCCGCCGGTTCCCAGGAAGTTCTGATGAATAACGTCAAATTCATCTTCAGCAATTCCATCATTGCAATCAACGGGAGCTACCACGTATCGGTCACCGATCTACTTAAAATTATCGATCCCATCCTCCGGCCCGCGTCCATCGCTTCGGCCACCCCTTTTGACACCGTTATCATCGACCCAGGCCACGGAGGCATCGATCCAGGTTGTAGTAATAGCCTCGGCACCGAAGCAAACTACAACCTCAAAGTCGCGCGCATGCTCAAGGACCATCTAACCAAGCTGAAGTTTAAGGTCGTCATGACCCGAAACTCCGATAAATTTCTCACCCTCCAACAACGTGTCAATATCGCGAATAAATATTCCAACGCGATCTTCGTCAGCATCCACTTCAATGCCATCGGCCAACGGGGACGCACCCGCGCCCGGGGCATTGAAACATTCACCCTCTCCCCTGTCGGAGTGGCCCACTATGGCCGTTCCCTCAAAGCGTCGGACTTCGTCCTCAAAGCAGGAAACCGCCAAGACTCTGCCAACATTGCCTTGGCCACCGCCATTCATTGGGGCACTCGCATGCATCTCAAAAAAGCCGGCATGGAAGTGCCCGATCGCGGAGTCCGCCGCGCCCGCTTCAGTGTCCTCACTGGAGTCAAGCATCCCGCCATCCTCCTCGAAGGCGGCTTCATGAGCCATCCTACCGAAGCCCGACTCATCCACAGCAACGCCTACCAGAAGACCCTTGCTCGCTCCATCTGCGACTCGATCGTCTTCTACCGCACCGCCACCATCCAGCGACCCAAGCGGTGATCAAAGAGCGCTGCCACTAAGGAAGATACATTCTGGAAATGGAGCCACAACCGTCCCGGCCTGCGTCCCTCACGATCAATAATTCTCTCCTCTCCCTGAGGAAGCCCCCAATATAGCGACGGACAAATCATCAATATCGTCTCTCATAAAAGTCACGGAGAGCTATTTGCCCACCTTCAGCCCCATCACGTTGAAATCCTCACGGTAATGGGAGTTGACCCGAGGAAGGAAGAGGATGCTCTCGATCTTCGAGCTAATCACCTCCAAAAAACGCATCATTCCCCTCACGAATCATTTGCCTTTTTCCCACCGCGAGACTAGCTCGTCAATATGTGTCTGCCTGAGAAACGTCGTAGATTCCTTGCTCAGGAGGGCTACCTTGTCGTGCGGGGATTCTTTTCGCCTGAGGAAATCGAAAAGGTCGCTACCGCACAAGACGCTTACTACCGGGGCGAGCACGACGTCCAGCCCACATTCTCTTGGCCTAGCCCCCGACCCTGCCGCGCGCGCGCGCGCAAGAATCCCTTCGCTTCCTTCTTTCTTTCGCCCCTCGCCCAGCTCCTTCGGGACGGGCGACTGGCAAAACTGGTTGCTGAAAACACCGGGATGGATGGCATCCGCTTTTGGCACGATCAACTTCTCTACGAAGAGCCCCGTGATCCCGGAAAAATGAACTACCACTGGCATCGGGAGGAATCGCGCTGGCTCACTTGCGCCGCCACACACATGGCAACCGCGTGGATTCCTCTCATCGATTATACCGAAGAAATGGGCCCGATCAGCATCATTCCCGATGGCCGCGATGAATCGCACATGAAACGGATGGCACTCAAAGCTGGCGACCTCGTCATCTTCAACTCGCACACCCTTCACGGAAACCCGCCCAACTTCGGCAACATCCCCCGTCGAGCGGTAGCAGCTCACTTCGCTTCCGCAGATCTCCGCTATCAAAAAGCGGGAAAATTTTCCCATGTCAACGAACGCCTCGTTTCCCGGAAAAACGGAGTGCCTGATTTTCAGGACGAACGAGTCTGCCCCGCTATCTGAGTGAGGGAATCTTGCCGCTAATCAGACGAGAAACCACCTCAAAATCCTCCGGCGTCTCAAAGGACTCCTTCGGGAGGATAAGATACTGATTCCTCTCAGGGTAGAGAAGGATGCACTTGGGAGAAAGAAAGCGATCACAGAGCGATTCCCACTTGAGATCAACATCATGA
This sequence comes from Akkermansiaceae bacterium, assembly GCA_905182405.1. GTDB lineage: Bacteria > Verrucomicrobiota > Verrucomicrobiia > Verrucomicrobiales > Akkermansiaceae > SW10. The sequence goes on from CAJJBQ010000002.1 coordinate 1,420,144, forward strand.
AACTCAGACTTCTGGTGGATCCCGTCCTCACGAAACGTCCAATACAAATTGTGCCCGGCCTGCGGAGAACTCTTGGCATTCTGTATCAGCCGATATTGCCAGAAGAACTTCCGCACAAAAAGAATCGGCCCTGTCATGAGGAAGAGGTAGCCGAACATTTCGTCCCCTTTCCACAAAAGGAAAGCACCCAGAGGAATGAGTAGGAGATACAGATACCGCATCATCACGAAAACCGGATGCCGGTAGCGCATATGCAAAGCCGAACCGAGCTTCAGCGTCGTAATGTCGAAGGAGCTGGTTGCCTTAATCATTCTTTAGCGCTCACCAATGGGAGGCACTGGCGAGAGTGTCGCTGGTCCCACGTATTTCGTAAGCGGACGATAGAGGCGGCTGTCTTCCAGTTGCTCAAGCACCTGGGCTGTCCATCCCGCCATGCGCGCAATCGCAAAGATAGGCGTAAAGAGATCGGTCGGAATTCCAAGCGAGTAGTAAACGGTCGCAGAGTAGAAATCGACATTGGCATTTAGGCCTTTCTTCTCACGCATGAGAGTGGCAATGCGCTCAGACATACTAATCCACTTGGACTCGCCAAGCTCCTCGGTTAGTTTGATCGCCATTTTCTGGAGATGCGGCGCACGAGGGTCGAGCACCTTGTAGACGCGGTGACCGATACCCATAATCTTCTTCTTGTTCGCAAGGCAGTCTTCGACGAAGGCGTCCACCCTATCTAGCTCGCCGATCTTCTTAAGCATCTTGATCACTCCTTCATTGGCTCCTCCGTGCAGAGGTCCCTTGAGAGTTCCAATAGCCGAAGTCATCGCCGAGTAAAAATCGGAAAGGGTCGCGATGGTCACGCGGGCCGAGAAGGTTGAAGCATTCATCCCATGATCCGCATGAATCGTGTAGGCGATATCGAGAGTCTTGACCGCTGCAGCGGAAGGCTCTTCTCCTGTCATGAGGTAAAGAAAGTGAGCCGCCTCGGAAAGATCACCTCGAACGGGCGGAAGATCGAGCCCCTGACGAGCACGGTGGAAGTATGCCACGATCACCGGAGTTTGAGCTACAAGAGAGAGTGCCACGTGCCGATTCGCTTCTTGATCCGGCTCACCAACTTTGGCGCGAGGGTCATAAAGGCCGAGCATGGAAACCGCGGTACGGAGCACATCCATGGGGTTGGCATCTTTCGGAGCTCCTTTGAGAAATTCGATCACTCCTTCCGGAATCTTGCGATCACCGCGAAGCTCATCTTCAAAAGAAGAAAGTTCAGCAGCATTCGGAAGCTTCCCACGGTGAAGAAGGTGCGTCACCTCTTCAAAAGAGCAATTCTCCACCAGCGCATCGATGCCGTAGCCAAGATAGGAAAGACGACCTTCTAAGCCCTCTACTTTGGAGAGGGCGGATTCATTGGCGATGACTCCTTCGAGACCTTTAGCGTAATCAGACATGGTAAATAATAGGTGAACAGTGAAAAATCGATGATGTGGGCCGAAAAGAAATAAGGGCGGGATCGGAACCACGCAAGGGTTTCTCTTCTGTGAGAGGTCGTTTTTTTATTTAGCAGGAGTGAACTGTCTGCCAGCCTTGCAAAGATGGAGATGAAATGGACCCTAGTAATGGAAACAAGTGTGGCCCAAGCCACCCTTGCACTGGCCCGTGGTGACAAAATGGTCGCCCAGGCAACTTTCCACAGTGAAAGGTCACAGGAAGTAGATCTTTTTGCTCCTCTCGCTGACATTCTCAGCGCACTTCCTCAAGGAGAGACGCTTGACACGGTCGTTCTTGGAACCGGGCCAGGAAGCTACAATGGCGCCAGGGTCGGCATTGCCGCCGGACAGGCCCTTGCTCAGGTGCATTGCTGCGGCGTAGCTGGATTGTGCTCCTTCGAGAGTGTCCCAAAAATTTCCTGGGCCGCCGGAGATGCGCGTCGGGGAAGCTTTTTCCTCATGCCCATCGGCGGAAAACCCGAACTCTTTGAACAAGCAGAGTTCCTGGAGAAACTGGGGAAATGTTCGGGCGGCATCGGGACCTTCGAGGCCGTCGAAAAACTCAACTGCCCGGCCCAGCGGGTTAGTCAGGTCACCTCGACTGCTGAAGGATTGCTGCAAGCTTGGCTCCAACGCTCCGAATTGGAAAAGGAAGCACTCCAGAAAATTCCGCCCGAGGCCTTTTATATTCGGCCTCCCCACATCACTATTTCCAAAAAGAAGCCCATCTAGTGGAAGCCCGGAAAGGCGCTTGGCTACTCATCATAACTCCATTCGGAGACCAGCAGAGCGTAATCAACTCCCCCGCTTCAGGTGCAGTTAAAATCCTATTCCAACGAAAATCGCTTTCGTCATGAGATTCTTCCCCGATCTTAAATGCGCGCGCCAAACAACACGCCGATCCATTCTTTTCGCGTCGCTTCCATTCTAAAAACTTCAATATTCAACGTTGAGCGTTCAATGTTAAACGTTCGCAAACTTCCATCGCTTCGACTTCATTTCATAGCGCTCCAAACTGCCCGAATCCACTTCCTCCACCGGAATGCGCAGGCTGAAAACTTCCTGCAGTCTCTGCGCCAGGTCAGCGCTCCCGGCGCCTTCCACCCGAAGCCTCACTTCAGACATCGCATTCACTTCTTCAATGACGACCTCGTATTCGAGAATACCCGGCACGCTGCGCACCACCTCCTCGACCGCACCCGGGTAGAGATTCACCCCCCGTACTACCACCATGTCATCGACCCGCCCAATGATACCGCCTTTTAAAGCAAAGCCATCCTCGGTCTCGACCGGCATCACCAAGTCCCCAGTACGATAACGGAGTAAGGGTGAAGCATAACGACCCAGCGTTGTTAGAACAAGCTCACCCACCCCTTTCTCATCCTGATTGATGATCTCGCAGAAATAAGATGAGTGCTTAATTTTCAAAAGCGTCGGATCTTTGAGATCTCCCACCGTCACCGGCCCCACTTCAGTCATCCCGTGATGATCGATCACTTCCGCACCCCACGCGTCCTCGAGCCTTGCGCGAACCTCAGGCAGACTCCCGCCCGGTTCACCTGCCACAATTAGTTTTTGAATTCCCAAATCAGCGGGGTTGTTGGCAATTTGAGCGAGCCTCAGACCATAAGTGGGCGTGCAGCATAAAACCTCGGGCCTCAACCATTCCATCATCTTGATCCGGTTCTCGCTCGAAAGTCCCCCGGCCGGAATCGCTCGAATTCCAAGTGTGGTCGCCGATTCAAAGCCCGCCCAAAACCCCAGAAACGGCCCGAAGGAAAACGGGAAAATAGCCGAGTCACCCGGCTTCACTCCTGCTTCCTGCCAGACCCACTCCCAATTTCCGCGCACCCATTCCCATCCTTCGGGATCATCCAGCCACACCATCGGACTCCCGCTGGTCCCACTCGTTTGGTGCAGGCGCGAGTAATTTATAAGGGGCCTACTAAGATTAGTGCCATAGGGCGGATGGTCGTTCTGATCGGCAGCCAGCTCGGCCTTCCTCGTAAAGGGAACCTTTTCAGAAAACTCCGAAAGGTCGCCCACCTTACTAAGGCCCCCCAGTTTCCTTTGATAAAAAGAGTTCTGCGATGCCGAAAGCCCGGACAAGAGAAGATTCACCATACGTAACTGATCCACTTCCAATGACATTCTTCCCCTATGAAGCAAAATTCACTCCTGATGTAAATAACTCCCATCGCACCACTTCTCACCAAAAAATTCTAGAACTTGCCCACTCCGCTGGCTACGCTCCCCCTCGAAATGTTCTTGAATATCACTTGCGGACTCAAAAAACCGGAAGACTTCTTATAAATCCATGCACTTTGTCCTTTTCCACCCAGTTACCACCTTCTTTGCGGGTATTCTTTTGGCGGTAATCGCGCTCGGACTGATTCTCAGTTCATACTCCGGCCCCAACCAGACGAAAGAATCAGTGGTTACCTACCGCAATGCCATGTCCAAAGGTGAAGAAGTCGGTCCTGTAGCAGGTTCCACCGGCGAAAAAGAAGCCCTCGAGCACTTCTCCAATTTCCTCAGGAATGTCGGAAAAAAAGACTACCTCGAATCCAACACCGCTAAAGTTTACGCGCCCGGAGCTTATCTCAATGACACGCTCGCTACTCACTACGGACCGAATGAGATCAAAGCCTACTTCCTCAAAACTGCCGACACGATGACGAGCTTTGAGGTCCAGATCGATGACACCTCACGCTCCGGCCCAGATCACTACATTCGCTGGACCATGATCTTCTCTGCTCCAAAGCTTGGAGGAGGAGAGCCCATTCACTCCGTAGGAATTAGCCAAGTGCGTTTCAACAATAAAGGCCAAGTAAATTTCCATCAAGACTTCTGGGACTCCGGACAAAATATCTATCGCCAAATCCCTCTTGTCGGCGGCTTCATCGGAATCGTTCAAAAGCAAATGAAGCAATGAGATCTCTAAATTCATCAGCGGAGCAAATCCGTTGTTTACCGTGACCCCGATGAATCAAAACCCCACCCCCTCACCTCTCCCTCGAAAGCAGCGTCTCTTTCAGACGATTTTCCGCGTCGTCGGACAATGGTTGGATTCCGACTTCCGTCGGAGTGACGCCCCTGATCCAAAGAAACTTCCCGACAAGGTCAATTGGGAAAGGACCCTTCCTTTTGTGTTCCTCCACCTTGGCTGCCTCGCCGTCTTCTGGGTCGGCATCAGTTGGGTCGTCGTAGTGGCCGCGATTCTCCTCTACGTGATTCGAATGTTTGCTATCACCGGATTCTACCATCGCTATTTCTCCCACAAATCCTTCAAGACCTCGCGCCCGGTCCAGTTCCTCTTCGCCGCATTGGGAAATAGCTCCATGCAACGAGGACCACTCTGGTGGGCTGCCACCCATCGGCACCACCACCGGCATTCCGATGAAGAGGTCGATATCCACTCCCCCGTCACGCACGGCTTCGCTTGGTCCCACATTGGCTGGCTCACTTCGATGAAAAATTTCCCGACCGCTTACGAAAACATCCCTGATCTCAAAAAATTTCCCGAACTCATTTTCCTTAACCGTTTCGATCAAATCGTCCCCCTGATTTACGGAATCATCATGCTCGCCATCGGCGCACTCCTCGAAACCTTCGCCCCCTCGCTAGGAGTCACCACCGGACAATTCTTCATCTGGACCTTCTTCATCAGCACGACCGTCTTGCTTCACGGAACCTTGTTCATCAATTCTCTCGCACATGTCTGGGGGAAACGTCGCTACGAAACCAGTGATGACAGTCGCAACTCCCTTCTCCTCGCCATCATCACCCTCGGTGAAGGATGGCATAACAACCACCACCGCTACCCGCACTCAACCCGACAAGGCTTTCAATGGTGGGAATTCGACCCCACCTACATAGGCCTCAAATTCCTCTCATGGACCGGCCTCATTTGGGACCTCCGCCCTGTCCCAAACTCCGTCAAAGAAGAGGCCAAGTTTGCCACCTAAGAAGATGGAACGCCAACGCATTGCCATTGTAGGAAGCGGAATTTCCGGACTGGCCTGCGCTCATTTTCTGCATCCCCATCACGAGATCACTCTTTTTGAAAAAGACGACCACATCGGTGGCCACTCCCACACCGTCATGGCCTCCGAGAACGACCGCAAGGTGCCGATCGACACCGGCTTCATGGTCTACAATGAAGTCACCTACCCTCACCTCACCCGCCTTTTTAAAGAGCTCGCCGTCGAAACGAAGAATACCACCATGTCCTTCAGCGTGCAACACCGCCAGGACAAGCTCGAGTTCAATGGCGGCTCACTCAACCTTCTCTTCGGCCAGCGCCGCAATCTTCTCCGACCCCGCTTTTGGAAAATGCTCCTGCAAATCAACCGTTTCAATAGTGAAACGGTGACCGAACTTAAGAACCCTAAAAACGCTGATCTAACACTCGCCGAATATGTCGAAAAGCGCGGCTACGGCCAAGATTTCCTCCGCTGGTATCTCTCGCCCATGGCTGCCGCCGTCTGGTCCAGCCCACCCGAGAAGATCGAAGAATTCCCCGCTCACACGCTCATGCGCTTCTGGCACAATCACGGCTTCCTCGGCCTCCATACTCAACACCAATGGCGCACCGTCTGCGGCGGCTCCCGCGAATATGTTACGAAGATCAGCGCACCTTTCGCCAATCGCATCCATCAAGGCTCAGGAGTACAAAACATCTCCGCCGAGAATCGCATTACACTAAAGGACGGGGCAACTCAGGACTTCGACCTCGTCATCTCCGCCGCCCACGGCGACCAAGCCCTTCAGCTGCTCGCCAGCCCCACTCCCTTGGAAAAGGAAGTCCTCGCAAATTTCTCCTACCAAAAAAACGAAGTCGTCCTTCACACCGACCCCCGGTTCATGCCTAAAACCCGACGTTGTTGGGCCTCCTGGAACTACCAGATCACCGGCGGAAAACATTCTACCATCTACTGGATGAACTGCCTCCAGGGGGTCTCGGATCGCGAGAATTACTTCGTCTCAATCAATCCCTCTGAACCAATCGACGAATCCAAAGTGGTCCGCCGACTCGACTACGAACACCCACTCTTCGACCTCAAGGCCATCGGCGCTCAAGCCCGCATTCCTGAACTTCACCAAGCCGGCCAAAAGTCCGGCCGCTACTTCTGCGGCGCGTGGCAACGCAATGGCTTCCACGAAGACGGCCTCTGGTCAGCTATCGAACTCTGTAAATCCCTCCTCGGAAAGGACCCCTGGCCATGACCTCGGCCCTCTATGAATGCGATGTCATGCACCGCCGCCTCAAGCCGGAACAAAAACGCTTCGACTACCGTATCTTCATGCTCAGCATCGACCTCGATACCATCCCCACCTCCACCTTTCTCAGCCACAACCGCTTCAATCTCTACTCTCTCAACGACGCCGACCACATCGACCTCGGCCACCCCGGCGGCATCAAAGTCAACCTCCTCGCCTGGCTCGCCGGACAAAAGATCGAAGTGCCTAACGATGTCAAAGTCCGACTCGTTACCCTGCCTCGAGTCTTGGGATACGGCTTCAACCCGGTGTCATTTTTCTATCTCAACAAGGCCGATGGCACACCCCTCTTTGCCGTTGCTGAAGTGGTCAACACCTATCGCGAAATGAAACTCTATCTCGTCGATCAGGACGGCGCTGAGATTTGGAAAAAGAAAGTCGCGAAAAACTTCTACGTCTCCCCCTTTTCTGATCCTGGCGACGCCTTCGACTTCCGCCTTGGCCTCCCCCGGGAGGAGTTCCGAGTCACCATCAATAACCTCACTGAAAACGAAGTCACCCTCACTTCCACCGTCCGTGGATCCTCCCGCGAACTCACCTCTCTCCGCCTGATCAGTTACGCCTTCAAATACCCTCTCCTTTCGCTCAAGATCATCACTCTGATCCACTGGCAGGCCCTGAAACTCTGGCTCAACAAAGTCCGCTTCTACAAAAAGGCAGATCGCCCGGAAGCTCAAAAAGAAGTCCTCCGCCCCCACTCCTCCATCTCCAAAAAACCATGAACTCCGACGCCCCCGCCGAACACGGCCTCCCCGAAAAACTCGTCCTCGGACTCCTCAAAAAGATGCCCCTTGGTGGCCTCCGCATGGAATATGCCGATGGCTCGATTCGTCAGTTCGGCGCCCCGGATTCCGACGTCACCGCCAGCGTCAAAATCAACAATGACGAAGAGTTCTTCAAGCGCTGCGCCTACTACGGAAATGTAGGCATGGGCGAGGCCTACACCGATGGCATCTGGGACACCCCCGACATCCGCGCCGTCATCTCCTGGTTCATCTTCAACATGGAAGCCCTGCAAGGCTCGGACACCGCCTCGGACAAACTCCCCGGCGTCAATCTTCTCAAGGTCGTCAATTGGTTCCGCCACCTCAAGCGCGCCAACACCGTCGAGACCAGCCGTCGCAACATCGCCGAACACTACGACCTTGGAAACGAGTTCTACTCCCTTTGGCTCGATAAAACGATGACCTATTCCTGCGCCAAATTCGAAAACCCCGACGCCGCTATCGAAGAAGCCCAGACTGCCAAATACGAAGCTCTCTGCCAAAAGCTCAAACTCACCGCCGCCGACCACGTCCTCGAAATCGGCTGCGGCTGGGGCGGCTTCGGCTGCCACGCCGCCGCAAACTATGGCTGTAAGGTCACCGGTGTCACCATCTCCGAAGCACAAGCCACCTACGCCCGCCAGCGCGTCAAGGACGCCGGCCTGGAAGACAAGTTCGAGATCCGTATCGAGGACTACCGCCACATCAAGGGCACCTTCGATAAAATCGTCTCCATCGAAATGATCGAAGCAGTCGGCGACAAATTCCACGAACCCTTCTTCGCCAAGTGCCACGAAGTCCTCAAGCCTGCAGGCCTCCTCGCCATCCAGATGATCACCGTCCCCGACAACCGATACAAGAGCCTCACCAAAGGTGTCGATTGGATCCAAAAAGTGATCTTCCCCGGCTCCCTCCTCATGAGCATCGGCCGCGTCAATGACGTCCTCGCTAAAACCTCCGACATGTTCCTCCACGACCTCGAAGACTTCGGTGCCTACTACGTCAAAACACTCGGCCACTGGCACGAACGCTTTAATGCTTCCTCCGAAAAGCTCGCCGAGCTTGGCTTCGACGAACCCTTCATTCGCACTTGGAATTACTACCTCAAATACTGCCAAGCCGGCTTCGGCACTCGAAACATCTCCGTCGTCCAAGCCGTCTACACTCGTCCCAACAACCCGACACTAAGCTAAACTAAGGTTCCCAATCTGTGGAATCAGTTCTCAATCCGGTGAAATTTGTGTAAGAACTGCCTTCACCTTTTGGACCTATTTCATGACCGAAGCGATACAGCAACGAACCCCCTGGTGGAGGCGCTGGTTCGTCCAGCCCATTACCAAGCAGCTCACTCAGGGCATCACCCCTGAAAAACTCGGCTGGACCATCGCCACCGGAGTCGTCCTCGGCATCTTCCCGATCATGGGATCCACCACCTTCATCTGCTTCTTCGCCGCCTGGTTCTTCAAGCTGAACCAACCCGTTATGCAAGTCGCCTGCCACGCCGTCTATGCCCTTCACCTTGCCCTGATCCTCGTCTTCATTCGTGCCGGCCAGTGGCTCTTCGGAGCGGAACCCATCTCTCTCTCCATTCCCCAACTCATCAAACAATTCATGGAAGATCCCTGGCGATTCGCTCAAAATTTCGGTGTCGCCGCCCTGCAAGGAATCGTCGCCTGGTTGATCCTCGCTCCTGTCCTTCTCATCCTCATCAAAGCAATTTCAATTCCGCTCCTTAAACGCCTCGCGCGTCGAATCAAACAGCGAAAGGAAACCACCGCATGAACGATTGGACCATCTTCCTCAGCGTCGGCCTCCTCATCCACGCCCTCTTCTTTATCGGCTGGCTCGTTGGTAAAAAAGTCACCAACTACTCCCTGGTCGATGCCCTCTGGGCTTTCGGGATCGCCCTCTCCGGCATCCTCTTTGCTCTCCTCGGAAATGGCGATGAACCGAAACGCATCGCAGCCGGTGCACTTGCCGCCTTCTGGGGTATCCGCCTTGGCTACCATCTCCAGAAGCGCATCCGCAAGCACCACCCTACCGAAGACTCCCGCTACCAAAAACTCCGCGAGATCTGGCAGGGTCGCGTCCACTCCGCCTTCTTCTGGTTCTTCCAGGCCCAAGCCCTCTCCGTCCTCATCCTCGCCCTCCCCTACTTCCTCGTCTCCCGCGACGCCACACCCTGGGGACTCTTCGAGACCATCGGCCTCACCATCGCCCTCATCGGCATCTGCGGAGAAATCCTCTCCGACCACCAACTCTCAACATTTGTCGAAAATCGCACCGACCCCAACGCCATCTGCAAGACCGGCCTCTGGCGCTACTCCCGCCACCCCAACTACTTTTTTGAAATGGTCATCTGGATCGGCGTCTACCTCTTTGCCTGCGGATCAGCCTTCGGCTGGGCCACCCTCCACGCCCCCGTCATCATCACATACCTCCTTCTTAAGGTCACCGGCATACCACCCTCGGAAGCCTCTTCATTAAAGAAAAAAGGCGACCGCTATCGCCAATACCAACGCACCACCAGCCCTTTCATCCCTCTCCCACCCAAATCACCATGAGCACCATCGACGACCTTCTCGCCAAGGACATCCTCCCAGACTTTCTCATCCGCTACGGCATCCGACAGCGCCTCCAGGAAACTCTCGACCCCTTCGAAAAGCTCGACCCCGAAGGCCGCCAAAAGCTCCTCATGGAGCACGTCGCCGACCTCAAAACCTCCCCCATTGCCATCGCCACCGATGAAGCCAATGAGCAGCACTACGAGCTCCCCACCGCCTTCTTCCAAAAGTGCCTCGGTCCCAACATGAAATACAGCTCCGGCTACTGGGACCCCGGCGTCACCGACATCAAAACCTCTGAGGACCGCATGCTCGCCCTCACCTGCGAGCGCGCCGACCTCCAAGACGGACACCGCATCCTCGAACTCGGCTGCGGCTGGGGATCCCTCACCCTCTGGATGGGGAAACATTACCCCAACGCAAAAATCACTGCCGTCTCAAACTCCCGCACCCAGAAGGATTACATCGACGCCCAAGCCAAAGAGCGCGGCCTCACCAACATCGAGATCAAGACCGTCAACATGATCGACTACCAAGGCGAGGGCGCCGACATCTTCGACCGCGGCGTCTCCGTTGAAATGTTCGAGCACATGAAGAACTACCAGCTCCTGTTAGAGCGCATCTCCACCTGGCTCAAACCCGGCGGAAAACTCTTCGTCCACATCTTCACCCACCGCGAATACGCCTACCACTACGAAGCCAAAAACGAAGACGACTGGATGGCCCGCTACTTCTTCACTGGTGGCCAAATGCCTTCCGACGACCTCCTCCTCTACTTTCAGGACCACCTCAAGATCGACGACCACTGGCAAGTTTCCGGCACCCACTACCAAAAAACTTCTGAAGCCTGGCTCGCCCTCATGGACCAGCACGCCGATGAGCTCAAACCCCTCATCGCCGAAACCTATGGTGCCGACCAAGCCAAAAAATGGTGGGTCTGGTGGCGCTGCTTCTACCTCGCCTGCGCCGAACTCTGGGGCTTCAAGAACGGCCAGGAATGGATCGTCTCGCACTACCGCTTCAAAAAACCATAACCCAAAAAGGTGTCGCGGCGCCCCCACCGCTTAGCTTCGCAGGTCCCAAGTCTAAGCTCCCCGACCAAGATTAGCCTCATTCGCAACATTCGCGTTCCAATCTCCCCAACCAAGAATTCACTCTTCAAAACCAAACCCTCTCCACCGTCCACCAAATCCCCACCCCAGCAATCCCCAGCGAGGCAAATTTTCGAAACACCTCAAACCCCGCCTTCTTAACCGCCCAAAAGGTCAAAAGGAAAGCCCCACCCAAGATTGCCACCTGTCCCAGCTCCACCCCCACATTGAACCCAATCAGCGGTTTTAACAAACTCCCCGTCGGCAGCTCCAGCTCCTGCATCACTGACGCGAAACCCATCCCGTGAAGTAAGCCCAGCACGAACACGAACACCACCCGACGCGGCTTCAGCTCCTTCACCCATAAATTCTCAAGCCCCACATAGCCGATACTCAATGCGATCGCTGCCTCAACGAAAAGTCCCGGCACCGCGATCGTCCCCAGCACGACAAGCGCAAGCGTGATGGAATGAGCAATGGTAAAAGCAACCGTCTGGGAAAGAAGCGGCTTCATTTTCGGCACGAGCAGGAAGAGCCCAAGGATGAAAAGAATGTGATCCAGCCCCTTCGGCAAAATATGCTCAAAGCCCGACTTCACCCAACTCCACAGCGACGCCTCCACCACTTCCGACTCCCCACCGGCAGAAAAGACAAGTAACTCCTGCGCCCCGCTCCCCGACTCGATCGTCCGAGCCTCCAGCATCACTCCCAGCCTCCTAACTTTTAAAATCAAATCCGCCTCGTCCGGCTCCTCCCAAATCACCGAAAAACTCCCCATTGGCACCTCCGGAAGCTCCCCCTCCATCCGAATCCGCAGCAGCGCATTGTAATTTGCGTTTAGCTCAAACTTCCAAGGTTCCCTCCTCAGATCAGGAAAAGAAAAAGCAACCTCCAGCACCTTATCCTCTAACCTCGGTTCGAAAAAATTCCTAACATCTGCTTCCGCCATCTTCTTCATCACCTTCCACGCCTCATCATCGAGCGAGTCCATCCACCCCTGCCCCGAACTCCCCGCAATCGTTGGATCATCCTTCGCCAGCGGCCCGGCCTCCGGATAGAACATCCACCCTTCCATCCAAAACGTCGCCTCCCACTTCTTCTCTCCTACCAGTATCTCCCCGCGCACAAAATTTCCGTAATGCCCCCAGAGTGGAGAGGACAGCACGCTCGCTAGGAAAAAGAGGAAGATCTTCATCAGTTCAAAAAATCAGGCACCCTCATTCCGAATTGGACTCACCTGCCAGGTCTTCTCCTTCTCGTGCCCATCGGGCCGTTCCCAGCACAGCACAAGATGGAGATCATAGGTTCTCGTTAACCATGATTTTTCATTCGAATCCAATCGTTCAAATTCGAATGCCCTTTCTCCAACCTCATCTTTTTTCAAGGGCACCAAGTCACCCTTCCATCCCGGATTTTCTTGCTTCCATTTCTTGAGCCTCTGCTGGGATTTCATGCGCACCAAGCCGATCGGCCATTTGCAAAAATCTGGGCGCCTCACGGGCTCGGGCATCCACATCAAACTCAATGTCCCCGGAGCACTCCCATACAAAACAAGCTGCATCATCGACCCGCATACCTTCACCCACGCCGGAGGTCGCGAACCAAACAAAGATCGAAACGTCGTCCTCAAGAGGAAGAGTCCTACCAGAACGAACGGGACCAAGATAAGAGAAATCATTAGAGCCGTCGAATCCCCCGTCATCCACATTTGAATCACCACAATAAGAAACACGGAGATAGTGCCATTCCAAAAAATGGAGACCAGCAAGAGAATGACTCCTTCATGAATACTCTCAACCCCTGTAAAGGTCAGTTTATTTTCCTCTGAATCATGCGGGCCTCTTAGCTCTTCCGCAATCCGGGCTGGCGCCTCCGAAATTACCTCCTCTTTCAACTTCTGGCTCCGACTCCAGACCGCACCACCTAAAAGTGCGTAGCTCACGCCGACAATCCCCACCAAAAGAAAAGGTATTGAAAAAGGAGCCATAATCCAAACTTGCGACGAAAGCGCTCGAATCATCAGAGACTCTACTTCACTGCTCGTTACGATCGCTTCCGCCGCAACCCACTGTTGCGATTCGATAAAATTAGAAACGGGGACTACCCAAGCCGACGCCATCAACAAACCTCCTCCCAGAAAAGCTCCCGAGAAAAGAAGCGTAAAAATCTGCCCCTTGATCGTCGGTTTCTTAAAAACCAAGATCCGCTGAAAGAAGCCTAATTTTTTCATTCCCCCGACCCCGTAAGAAGATACGTCGCAAATGAACCCAGCCAATGCTCCCCCGCATAGCTTCCACTAAAAATCTGCTTCAATCCCTTCTCCTCATGCGCCTTCGCAATCGCGAGAAACTTCTCCTTTTGAGGATTTTTCAGAGCCGACGTCACCCCACGTAAACTCCAAGCCCGATTTAAGTTCAGCCCCGCAAGATGCACCAAATGCCCGTCTTCCAAATCACTCACCGACACCGGCTTGGCCAGGTTCCCCAGGTCGAATTTGGGAAAGAACTCCGAGAGCCACTTCCGATAGTCCTCCCTACCCATCACCCGGCGCATAAGATCTGCCTCATTGAGGCCCGCCGAAAAGAAGTCCGTTCCGCTCGGTTCATAGCGCACGGGATAAACCCGATCCTTCGAATAAAAATGAGCCGCCTTAAGGAGAAGAAGAGTCTCAAATTCTTCCTCCCCAGTCGCCCTCGCCCAATCCAACATCTGCCCCAGCGGAAAGGCCGACTCCGGGTGAAAGCCACAGCGCACCGGCCAATCAAGCTTGGGCAAATAAACCTTCGCATTCGAGACAATCACTTCCTCCAGCGGTCGATACCACTTCGCCCACTTCTCTCCCTCCTCATCTTCTAAAAGACGCAACTCTATCCCAAGCCGCAGTGCCCAAGCCCAGCCATACATCCGCTCAAACGACTTATTCTTCTCCAAATAGGCCGCCTCTTGCTGAAGCTTTTTCTCCGAAAACTTCCCCCGCAGCGCTTCTCTCACTTTTTCCTGCCAATCAGCTTCCGGAAACATCCGCATCAACCGCACCAGCGTCCAATGACCATGCACCGATGAATGCCAATCAAAGTGCCCGTAAAAAACCGGAAACATCTCCTGCGGCGTCTTCAAATCCGCTTCGCTCTTCAGCACCACCGAAATCTTACTCGGAAACTCTTTCGCCAACCCCTTCAGCGCCAACTCCACAAACCTCCCCGCCTGCACCTCCGTCATCCGGTTTTCCCCCTTCAATACCATCGTCAAAGCGATCAACAAAATACCAAGCAACTTCATTGCCCAACACTCAAACAATCCTCCTCATCTGTCCACCACGCATCTCTCACCACAACCACCTGTCGCGCCGTCTCGTCCGCCGTAGCCCGAAGGGCGAAGGAGGAAGCCCCCTATCCAAAACCCCTCCCCAGTAGTCCAAATCTTTCAAAACCCAAGTCCCTCACTTGAACGTTCAATGTTGAACGTTCGATGCTGAACGTTCACCCTCCCCCCATGCCAAGCCCCCTCATCGCCACCATCGAAGCCGGAGGCACCAAAATGGTCGCCGCCCTCGCCTCTGGGCCCGATGACATCCGCGCCCGGGAACGAATCCCCACCACCATCCCCAAGGAAACGATCCCCGCCCTCATTTCCTTCCTCAAATCCGCCATCGCCAATCACGGCCAGCCCGACGCCCTCGTCATCGGCACCTTCGGCCCTGCCGACATTACCCCCACCTCTCCCGCATACGGCCACATCACCGCCACTCCCAAGCCCACCTGGGAAAACACCAACCTCCTCGGCCCCATCCAAAAAGCTCTCGGCGTCCCATCACTCTTCGACACCGATGTCAACGCCGCCCTCTTTGGCGAAGCCCGCTGGGGGGCCGCCGCAGGATTAAAAAACACCGGCTACTTAACCATCGGAACCGGCATCGGCGGTGCGGTCATGATCGATGGCAAGCTCATCCACGGCATGGGCCACACCGAGATGGGCCACATGCGCATTGCCCGACACCCCGATGACTCCTTTAAAGGTCACTGCCCTTTTCACCAAGATTGCCTCGAAGGCCTCGCCGCCGGCCCCGCCATCGAAGCCCGCTGGGGAAAACCCGCCCAAGAACTCCCCGCCGATCACCCTGCCTGGGAAATCGAAGCCGACGCCCTCGCCCAAGCCTGCCTCAACCTCCTCACCATCGCCCCGCCCGAGCGAATCATCCTCGGCGGCGGCGTCATGCACCAAAGCCAGCTCTTCCCGATGGTCCGAAAGCGCCTCAAGGAACTCCTCAATGGTTACCTCGCCCACCCCCCACTTCAAGGCGATCTTACAAACTTCATCGTCCCCCCATCCCTCGGCGATAACGCCGGCCTCCTCGGCTGCGTCGCCCTCGGTCACCACCTTCTCACCAGTTGAAAACTAGGTTCATTCTTTTCGTCGGATCCAAATCATTGGGAGTCCAAATAATAGCAGGAGCGCTGATGACGGCTCGGGGATGAGGCGGATAGAGTTCAGCTTAATTTCCGATTATTGCTCCAGAGGAAGGACATAAACTCGGAGCCAAAGCACATCACTAAAGTCTGGGTTACCGAGAATATCAGAAAAGGAAAACTGCGTATCCGTTCCTGAGATCCTGTTGAGTATCGTAACACAAGGTAATCTCCTCCAAACCCCGTCGATCCAATATCAATCTGAAAGGTTAGAGATTGGGACCTCATTTCCTGCGCTGCTGACCAATCTCATCGAGAATGCCCCGTCACTCGCATGGTGCGAAACACACGATCATCGAGGGATCTTGCAAAGGAAGGAATCAGCCGATTACCGCTCCCAATCATAAACGAACTATGTGAAAGATCGTCAATGAGGCCAGCGGAGTCTAGCTCACCGTCATCGACATCTGTGATGCAGGATAACGACCCAATTTCTCTTCGGAGTTTACGTCTTGAAACACTACCCAATGAAATATTCTCATTCATGATATAATTACATTGCATCCACACTCTTCACGAATGGTAAAGTTGAATTCCAGTAAATCAGCGACCCTCATTTGGCCAACTGCCATCGTCATACAAGCCTAGGGCAACGCCCTAGGTAATCTGAGCCACCGTTAATTGGCCAAGCCCAGCATCCCCCTTCCATCCGCCCATCCCACCTCGACCCTCAAATCTCCCATGTTTAGAGTTTCGCAATCAAGATTTAGCGCTTAAATCACCCATATGTATCTCACCGGATTCGCCGACGAAGCGGCCAAGGACCTCGTCACCCAGATCAAAGCCACCAAAGAAGTCGGCTGGACCCAAATCTCCGCCCGTGGCGTCAACGGCGCCAACATCCACGAACTCCCACAGGAGGATTTCGAAAAAGTCGCTGACCAACTCGACGAAGCCGGCATCACCATCCCCGAGTTCGGCTCTCTCATCGGCAACTGGGGTAAAAAGATCGACTCCGACTTCGACGTCACCCTCGCCGAAGTTGACCGCGCCATCCCCCGCATGCTCCGCCTTGGCACCCGCCTCATCCGCGTCATGTCCTACGCCCAGGAACCTTGGGGAAATGATCAAAACGAAAACGAGCGCTTCCGCCGCCTCCGGGAAATCTACTCCCGCTTCGCCGACGCTGGCCTTCAGGCCATCCACGAGAACTGCATGAACTGGGGCGGCTTCTCCCCCGACCACACCCTGCGCCTCGTCGAAGAAGTTCCCGGCCTCAAACTCGTCTTCGACACCGCCAATCCCATTTTCCAAAAAGACCGCTCGAAAGAAGAGCCCTTCCCTTGGCAGGACCCGCTCGAGTTTTACGAAAAGGTCAAAGAACACGTCGTCCACGTCCACATCAAGGACTGCATCAACCCACCCGAAGGCGAAACGGAACCCGCAAAATACACCCTCCCCGGCGAAGGCCAGGCCAAGGTCCGCGAAATCCTCACCGCTTTGAAAAACGACGACTACAATGGCGGCCTCGCGATCGAGCCGCATGTCGCAACCGTCTTCCACGCCGTCGATGGCGCCGAACCCGATTGGAAGCAGTGCTACGACTCCTACATCGAATACGGTCGCGCCACCAACGCTCTCCTCAGAGAGCTCGACTGGGCAGCAGAGTAAATCAGTGGCCCGTTTGTAGTATAGGCTATGCCCTCAAGAGATTCCAGGCACTCACAAGTGCCTTGAGTCCCGCCATCTCAATACTAGGATCGACTCCGACACCCCAAAGAATACGGCCGTCATCATGGCGCAATTGCACGTAAGCTGCTGCGTCCGAACTCGACCCACCACGCACCGCATGGGAGCGGTAATCGGTGAGAACAAAATCCTTCAACTTCGCTTTATCCAATGCAGAAACAAAGCTGTTGATCGGACCATTCCCGATCCCTTGGACGCTCTTCGACTCCCCGGCGATCAAGATCTCTGCGGTGCACAGCACCTCCCCGCGACCAGCAGTATGATGATTCAAATTGTAGTCGAGAATCTTCATCTCCGTCGCAACGTTGGCAAATTCTTCCAGGAAAACCTTCCCAACTTCTTCAGCCGAAAGCTCCTCACCTCGCTTATCGGCCAGATCGTAAACTCGCTTTCCAACTTGCGGATGCATCGTCTTGGGGAGATCGAAGCCGTGCTCTTGATCAAGGATGTAGGCGACGCCTCCCTTTCCACTCTGTGAATTGATCCGAACGATCGCCTCGTAGCTCCGTCCAATATCGTGCGGATCGATCGTCAAATAAGGCACGCCCCATTTTTCAGACTCTTCCTTCGCCCGACGATCCAAGCCTTTCTTAATGGCGTCCTGATGACTCCCGGAGAATGCAGTAAAGACAAGCTCTCCCGCATAAGGCTGACGATCCGGAACGATCATGCGTGTGGTGCGCTCGTAAACTTCTCGCAAACGCGAAAGATCGGAAAAGTCCAACCCGGTCGCAATCCCGTGGCTGTTCATGTTAAGCGCGACAATCACGATATCGAGATTCCCGGTCCGTTCGCCACTTCCGAAAAGAGTGCCTTCCACCCGATCCGCACCCGCCATGAGACCCAACTCAGTGGCAGCCACTCCGGTGCCCCGGTCATTGTGCGTGTGCAGGGAAATGATGACCGAGTCCCGCTTTGAAATATTCCGGCACATCCACTCAATCTGATCCGCATGCACATTCGGGGTGGCCCACTCCACCGTCGCCGGCAGATTCAAAATGAGTTTCTTCTCCGGAGAAGGCTCCCAGACAGCGATCACCGCCTCACAACATTCCAAGGCAAAGTCCAACTCGGTATCGGAGAAGGACTCGGGCGAATATTGCAACACAATTTCCGTCTCGGGAATCGTCGGCACCAGTTCCTTCACGACCTCAGCACCGGTCACCGCGATCGCCTTGATATCCTCCCGCGAAGCGTCACCAAAAGTGACGCGGCGCTGCAGCGTACTCGTCGAATTATAAATATGAACAATCACTCGCTTGGCCCCCTTGATCGCCTCAAAGGTGCGCTCGATCAAATGCCGCCGCGTCTGCACCAGCACCTGCACCGTGACATCTTCCGGAATGCGATTCTCATCAATGAGGCGACGCATAAAGGCGAACTCGGTATCGCTCGCCGAGGGAAAGCCGATCTCGATTTCCTTAAAGCCGACATCCACCAGCATATCGAACATTTCCAGCTTCTCCTCGACCGACATCGGAATCGGGAGAGCCTGGTTCCCATCACGGAGGTCAACCGAAGCCCAAATGGGAGCGGATTCAATGACACGGTCGGGCCATATCCGGTCGCGTAAGTCGACGGCCGGAAATGGACGGTATTTGGAGATGGATTCGGATTTCATGATCTCAGTGATTGAGGGACAATGAAGCACGGAAGCTCTCGATAAGTCCTGTTCCTTGGACGGTGATTTCTCCGCGACAGTTGGAAGATGGATGATTGACCAAAGAACGGGGCGACTGCGGACTAGAGTCCGAGTCGCAAACTTAGGAGGAGGGCCAACGTGATCTTCACGAACAAACTCTCTCGCAGAGGGCCCCACTTGTCACTTCCAAAAACAGGGCACAGACACTTCAGTTCTTAAAGCCGAGCTCCACGCTCTCCAAAATTGGCTTCGATTTGTTGTCTGTCGAATCCGTCAACTTGATCTCAAATTGAAATCCGTATCCCTCCGGCAGCGATGACACATCGAGCGATGCAGGAGTCTTTTTGACCTGCTTCGAGAATCCCGGAATGTAGTCGTATGCCTCTTTGACTTCCTTCCATTCGGTCCACTGATCCGTTTTTCCGTCGTTGTCGGTGTCCACGCCGACACGAACCTCGGCAGTTTCTACCCACGGTCCGGGACTCGTAAAGTCGGTTGACTGCTGGGTCGCCAAATAGAAACGTCCTTCCGCAAAACAAACGTCCGGATCGGGATGCCCTTTCCCGATGCTATCACAAAAAGTGAACTGCTTTCCAATGTCCGACGAGGTGAACCACGCCGCCTGCATTGGTTTCCCATGTTCGGAATCATAATCACCGAAGAGGTAATACTGTCCTCCGATTGAAATCGCGGCCCAATCGCCAAAGGCTTCCTGGTTGGGACTATGCACCTCATACTCAGCGATATTCGTGGGGTAATTTTTTGGGTCTTCCTTCGTCCAATGAGGGTGCTTGTAGGTTTTGATTTCTCCGGTGGGCTTGGTCCGCACATCGACAGCAGGAGTTTCTTGAATTTTAAATGGCGACACTCCGTCCGGGCTCACCGCATGACCGGCCAGCGGCGAATCCCACGCCCGCTTGCTCGCATTGATCGGATCCCAATTCTCAAAGATGACATGAAACGTCCCCTCGAGATCGCGTATGAACCCAGCGTCCGACCCATGAGAGGGATCGCTCAGAACCTTTCCCTTGTTCTCTCCCGGTAGTCCATCGGCGAGATCGGCATCAACGTAGACATGAGGGTCCTGGTCGTTGGGGAAGTCGTAATAGATATAGGTTTTGCCATCCACATGTTCAGCACTCGTGACCCAACGGGAAAAGCCCTCCGTCACCGGCCCGTGGTGCACCCAGTTCACCATATCCCTACTTTGCCAGGCATGATACCCGCCGGTTCTCGGCTTCAAACCACCGGGAGCATCGTATTGATTCGCAAAAAAGGTCGTCTTGAGCGGGATCTCAAATCCTTCGAGCGTCGCCTCCTTCGGGCGATGCTTGACTAGTGGTTTCCCTTTCTCCCCCTTCTTCCGGCGAGGCTGCCCGCCGCCATATTTTCCGAACATCCAGTAGTTATCCGGCCCGATCGTCAGAAGAACCGGCGCATCCCCCAAGTTCGACGGACCCAGATTCTCAGTCGGATTCCAGTTTTGCCAAATCGGAGATTGAGTGAGCGTGATCGAACTCACCGCGCGCTTCTTCTCGAACCGCTTCACGGCACTCTGAAACAACCCTGACTTCCCGGCAGGAGAAATGCTCCCCTTTTGAACATCCAGCCCGCTTTGGGAAGCTTGCGCTTTCGTCCAATCTTCTTGGGAATCGACGGTCCAGGATTCGTCCGCACTGGATGGGTGAACGAAGAGTAAAGAGCAGAGCGAAAAATACGAAAAAGTTAAGGGTTTCATGAGTCGATTAAAGTTGGAGTCCAATATCTGGACCCTAAATACGAATCAAAAAACCGAATCTAAGGTGTTTTTTCAAAACCTGGGTGAGATCCAGCCTTCCTTTGGCAACTTAATATAAAAAGGCAGTTTATGGAGAATTTGGACAAGAAAAATTTAAGCGATCGGGAACACTTCGTGACCGAGTATGCCCTCGCGAGCAATCCTGAGAACTCTCAAGACATCCCTCAGATCTCTGTCGCTCCGGGTGCCAATGATTCGATGACTCCCACCTTCGAGATTCAAACTGCTGCGACGGACGTCACGATCACTCCTCAGTTCTCAAACGATCTCGAGGCTTGGTCGACCAACGGAATCCTCCTTTCACGAACTCCTTTAGGAAACGGCATCGACACCATCACAGATCGTTTTAATTTCACCGAACCCAAGCCCCTTAGATTTACCCGACTCTTGGTTCAGCTTCAGTAGACTTCACACCTTACGATCCTGTCTGCGGTCAGAATTTCGTCACCCAGTGCTGACGTAACGCTGCCATTCTGTTACTCCCTGAGCGATGAACGATCTCATCCTCAACGAAGACATCCATCAACGGGTCATTGTCGAGATGGTTCCTCGTGCGGAGCGCTTTCTCTGGATCGTCACTGCTGACGTCAAAGATCTTCACGTCAAAAAAGGGGGCCGCTTTGTCCCCTTCCTCGAAATTCTTTCAGACACCATCCAGCGCGGTGTCGCCGTCCGCCTCTTTCACGCCAAGGAACCCGGGCCCCGATTCCGCGCCGACTTTGACAAATACCCCGCCCTTATCGAATCCGATCTCTTCGAGCGAATTCTCTGCCCGCGTATTCACACCAAAGCTGTCGTGGTCGATGGACAGGAAGCCTTCATTGGTTCCGCGAACCTCACCGGAGCCGGGCTCGGTGCAAAAAGCCCTCTTAGGAGGAATTTTGAAGCCGGCTTTGTGACCGACGAAGCCCGACATCTCGACCCGATCATGGAATGGATCGATGCTCTTTACCTCGGTGACTTTTGCCAGAAGTGCCAGCGGCGCAGCACCTGCCCGGACCCCATTGCTTAACTTCCCCCAAGGAGGGGCAACCGTAACGAAGTGAAGATAGCAATCGCCGTATCGCCCAACCCGAGTCACCCAAGAGTTTCCCGCCCTCACTCCTGGCTGAGCCAATCCCCGGAACTCACGACCTCAAATCCCTCCAGTCCCTTGAGCCATTCATAAATCCAAACTTCTGTGGGGCTTCCATCAAGCAGGACCTCCCGCTTCACCCGATGATACTCACCATTGCGCTCATCCTCCAATTCGATGCCCTCAAACTCATCGAGTTCCTTGAGAAGTTCCGCCCCAATCTCATAGACCTCCCCCTTGACCCATCCTCCCAAGCCAAGAACGAGCCCGGGATACCAATCGATTTTTAAAAGAGTCCCCTCAACTTTGGCCGGCCCCAGCCAACGCGCATCCTTCATGCGCCAGTCGTTCGACGCCCCTTTCCTGAGCGCGCCATAGACAAAAATCAGATCAGGCATTCTCCTGCTTCTCCATGATTTCTTCGAGAGCGTCTTTCACCTTGTCGAGTCCTTCTTCCTTATCTGCAGAAATAGAGACGATCTTGACCTTTGGAAAACGCTGCTTAAAGAATTCGAGGTTCTCGGTCGATGCCTCGAGATCCATCTTATTGGCGATGACCATCCAAGGGAACTTCGACAGTTCCTCGTCATACATTTTGATCTCCGTCCGAAGGGTCTGAATGTCTTCGATCGGATCACGTCCTTCGCTTCCGGCCATATCGACCACAAAAAGAAGAACCCGACAGCGCGTGATGTGACGAAGAAACTCATGTCCAAGTCCCCGGTTCTCATGCGCTCCCTCGATCAGGCCAGGAATATCGGCGACGGTGCAGCGGACGTGCCCACCGAGGGGGACAACGCCGATCTGCGGGGTAAGGGTAGTGAAAGGATAAGAAGCCACTTTGGGCTTCTTGGCTGAAAGCTTACCGAGGAGGGTGGACTTTCCGGCATTAGGGAAGCCGACGAGTCCGGCATCAGCGATGCGGCGGAGCTCAAGGTAGTAGATCCCCTCCGAGCCATCCGTGCCCATCTCACGCTCCTGCGGAACCTGGTTGGTCGCGGTGCGGAAGTGGAAGTTACCACGTCCTCCTTTTCCTCCGACACAGAGAGTAACTTCCTGACCGTGCTCCGTGAGATCGATCACCGGTTCGAGATCGATGCCATCTTCGCTGCGTTCCATCGCAACCGCATCCGTCACCGTAACGGCCGGGCTCTTGTAGATCACCGTCCCAGGGGGAACGCGACCAATCGCCGTCTTGCCATTCTTTCCATGACGTTTGTAGGTCTGACCTTGAGCGCCATTTTCAGCAATGAGCTTGGGATCATAATGGAATGCCCGCAGGTTATCGGTGTTTTCATCCACCTTGATGACGACCTGGCCACCATCACCTCCGTCACCACCATCAGGACCACCCCGGGGGACAAATTTTTCCCGTCGGAAGCTGACGATGCCATTTCCACCATCCCCCGATTTGCAGCGTATACGGATGTGGTCGACGAATGATTTGTCCCCTTTCATAAATAAAAAAATTAAGCGTTGGTTGGCCCAAAGGCCTTCATCAGGCAAACTTCAAGCGCAAGGGCTTCCGTAACGTTGGTCTCAAGCAAGCGTCGCAGTTCCTCCACCGCGGTAACACGCTGTAGAAGAGAGTCGAGCGTTTCATTGGAAACAGCCGCATTAGTCACCGCGGCAAAGTCGTCAAATTCCAGCCCCGTCGCTCCCGCTTTCTGGCGGATGAGAT
Organism: Akkermansiaceae bacterium; assembly: GCA_905182405.1. Taxonomy (GTDB): domain Bacteria; phylum Verrucomicrobiota; class Verrucomicrobiia; order Verrucomicrobiales; family Akkermansiaceae; genus SW10. Next base: position 1,443,681 of record CAJJBQ010000002.1, read on the forward strand.
CACCCATCCAAGCAAGCAGAGCATCGATCATGCGCGAACGCTCACCAAGATAGTCGGCCGCCGTTTGCGCTTCATACATTTTTTCCCGCTGCGCCAGCCAGTCTCCTTCGATTGCTTGTTTGTATTTGGCGGACTCTTCCTTAAAAGTAAGCTCGTAGCCCTTTGCGATGATCGCCTTGCGCTCCTTGAGGAGACTTTCAAAGCCAGCTTTCACCAGCAGCCCGGCATCAAGCTGACCCAGACCATCCCGTGTCGCGGTCTCCAGAATCGGCAACAAAGCTTCGATTTCCTCACCGCGAACCGCATCGGCAGGCTTCAGAAGCGCCAGATGAACACAGCGTGACCAAATCGTAGGAAGAAGTCGCTCCGGCTCCCCTGAAAGGAGCAATAAAAGACTCTGCCCCGGAGGTTCCTCAAGGGTCTTCAAAAAGGCGTTCTCGGAAGATTCATTCATGCGATCCGCATCGACAATGACGCCAATCTTCCACTTTTTTCTCGGGGCGGATTGATTCATCATCTTCTCAATCCCGCGCATTTCCTCAACCCGGATGATGCGCGATTTTGAGCGAGGACGAATCACGCGAACAAACTCTCCCTCAACTCCTCCTAAAGTCGGTGCTTCTTTCGCGACCGGATCCCCCCAAAGGTCACCTCCGGCAGCATCGTCTTCTCCATTAAGAAGATCGGCCATTTGGGCCGCCAAAGCCTCTTTCCCGCTGCCCTTCGGGCCCGTGATGAGAAAGGCGTGGGCCAGCCGCCCACGCTCATGCGCGGACTGAATCAACTCAAATGCTTTTTCGACGGAAAATGCCACGCCCCGATGTATCCCGTAGACGCTTCTCGGGCAAGCTTGAGAAAGAAGATCCTTACTGCCGTCATTTGGACTGTGAGCCTAACCCTTCTCTCTCTAAAAGGCCTCCATGCTTACTGACAAAAAGGTCCTCATCACAGGAGCTTCCTCCGGGATTGGAAGGGCCATCGCAGAAGCCCTTCTTACAGAGGGAGCAGAAGTCATTGGCCTCTGTCGATCGGTCGAAAACCTTCCTCCAGGCGTTACTCCTCTATCCTGCGATCTCAGCGAACCCGATCAAATCGCCACCGCCTTTTCTTCCCTCGACCATCTCGACATCCTCATCAACAACGCCGGCCTGGCCTACCTCTCACCCATCAGCACGGGTGATCCCGAAAAATGGAAGAGCATGTGGCAGATCAATGTCCACGCCCTCGGACTTTGCTCCCAACAGGCTCTCAAACTTTTTCCTCCATCCGGCGGCCATATCTTAAACATCTCCTCCCTCTCCGGCCATCGCGTTCCTCCCACCGGAGGATTCTACGCTGCCACCAAGTTCGCCGTCCGCGCCATGACCGAGGCCCTCCGCTCCGAGCTCAAACTCGTAAATTCAGCCACCCGGATTTCCTCCATTTCTCCCGGCTTCGTCGATACCCCACTCCTCGACCACTACTTCGCAGGCCGCGAAGACCAACTCGCGCAAACCAGGGCCGAGGTCAACATGCTCACCCCACAAAACATCGCCGCCACCGCCCTCCACATTCTCAGCGCGCCTCCCGGAGTCGAAATCAACGACGTCCTCCTCCGCTCCTCCGACCAAGCAGTCTAATAATCCCTCAAGCTTCATGAAATTCTTCATCCTCCTCTCCCTCCTTTGCCTCCCCCTGCTCGCGCAGAAAAAGAAGCCTAACCTCAAACATCTCGAACCCTTCAAATGGGACAACCCTCTCCCCTCGAAGTTCGAGAAAATTGGCGTCCAACACGGCACTTTCGAGAGCGCCGCAAATAAGACCACCATCGGCTACAACATCCTCCTCCCAAAAGCCTACCCAGCCGAACCCTCGCGACGTTTCCCCGTCGTCTACCTCCTTCACGGCGGACGTCCGGGAAGCGAAGCGAAGCTCCTGAACCTTACTCCTTTCGTCAAAGAGGCCATCGCCCAAAAAACCATCCCGCCCACCATCTATGTCTTCGTCAATGGCGGCCCTGTCAGCCACTACGATTACCCCACTCCCCTCAAGCATCTTGGCCCCGACTTCGGCCTCAAGGGCAACACAGCTTTTGCCAAGGAGCTCATTCCTCACATCGACAAAACCTACCGCACCATCGCTGAGCGCAAGGGACGCGTCCTCGAAGGCTACTCCCAAGGCGGACGAGGAACCCTCCGCACGGCCTTCCGCTACCCCGAACTTTTTGCCGCCGCATCAGCCGGCTCCGCCGGCGTCGCGACCGAACTCAAAATCCAGGAAAACAAGGGAGCCGAAAGTGAGAAGACCCGCTTCTCCCAAGGCGATGACGTTTACACCTTGGCCAAGCAATACGCCGAAACCAAGAAAGCGACCCTTCCCCTCAAGCTCCTCCTCTACACCGGCGATGGAAAGAAGGACTTCAACTGGGAGGGAAATGTCGCCTACTCCACCTACCTCGATTTCCTGAAAATCCCCCACCGTCACCTCCTCATCTCCGACTGCGGTCACTCCACTACTCAAGCCTACAAGATTTCGGGAAAGGACCTCTTCTCCTTTCTCTCCCCCATCCTTCAAAAAGCTTCCGAGGGAACAAATTAGAACCAGTGCTCCGCTACTCAAGATCTACACCACGATTCCAATGAAAGCACAGACCATCATATAAGCCCTCCTCACCTCTCTCTTCTTTGCCAGCTGCCAAAGCAGCTCACCCACTCTGCAGTCCTCAGCCGCCCCGCTCCAGCTTCTCCCCGCCCGGACGAAATCAAAATTCAAGACCCCAAAGAACGCCCTCGTCCAAGTCAAAGGACACCTCGGCTTCGAAACACAAAAATCAGGCGACCTTCAACCCATTTTCAAAGAGCGCTGCTTCGATGAAAAAGTCACCCTCACCAGCGGAAAATCCATCCTTTTCCGAGGCCTCGTCTCCGACCAGCAACAGCAAATCGAAGACGCCACTCCCGCCGTCGGCGACCTTCCCCTCATCGGCTCCCTTTTTACCAAAAAGTCCACCGAGAATTTTAAGACCGAACTCATCCTCCTCGTCACCGCTACCGAAATCGATCAAAGCCGAAAGCCCATTCGTTAGCCTTCCTACCGGAAAGCCTTCTCCACCTCCTCCGCAATGATCTCAATCGCTTCTTCCACCATCTTCGGAGGCATCGTGTAGGTCATCCGAATGCACTCGCGCGTGTGCGCCCACTCGGTCCCCTCGGGCAGTCCAAAGAAGAAGTATTCTCCGGGAACAATAAGAACGCTCCGCTTCTTCAGCCGCTGATAAAGTTCCTTCGTCGAAATCGGCAATCCTTCAAACCAGATCCAAAGAAAAAGAGCGCCCTCGCTTCGGTGAACATAATAAGGAAATTTCTCGCCAAAATGCTGCGTAATCCATTCCTGCGCCTGCTTCGATTTCTCCTCATAGAAAGGCTTCACCACCTCCCGACTCAAGCGCAGCACTTCACCTGATTCAATCAAGGGTCGCATGATCTCCTGGCCTACATTTCCGTTCGCCAGCCCTACAATCGAAGTCATCGATGACACCGCACGACACACTTCTTTGCTAGCTACCACAATTCCGGTCCGGGTTCCCGGAAGACCGATTTTCGAAAGACTCAGGGTGAGGATCATGTCCTCGTCCCACACCGGAGCGACCTCGGAGAAGATGATATTCGGAAACGGTGCCCCATAAGCATTGTCGATAATGAGAGGAATCCCCCGCTCCCGCGCAATGCCTCGAAGCCTCTTGATCTCGTCATCCGTCAGCACGTTCCCCGAAGGATTCGTCGGCCGGGAAACGCAAATTGCTGCAATCTCATCTCCTGGATCGAGCGCCTCAAAATCGACGCGATACTTAAAGCCATGATCTCCCTGCTTTTCGATCTTCGCTGGGATTGCTTCGAAGAAATCTTCACCTACCGCCTGATTGGCGTAGCCAATATATTCCGGGAGCAGCGGAAGCAGAATCTTCTTCCTTCGGCCATCCGGGAAACGTCCCGCCAAGGCGTTGAAGAGAAAAAAGAAGGCCGTCTGACCGCCCATCGTCACCGCAAAATTTTCATAAGTAACGTCCCAGCCAAACTCCTTTTTGAAAAGCGACGCCAGCGCACTGCGAAAGGCCTCACTTCCTGCGGGGGCGTCGTAGTTTCCCAGCATCTTTTCCAAACCACCTTCTTCGGCTGCAATCTCCTCCATCCGCTGCCTCCAAACCGCATCCATTTCTGGAACATGCGCAGGCTGACCACCGCCAAGCATGCGCATATTTTCACCTCCAGCGAGAGCTTCCCCGAGGTCGTCCATCAGCTCGCCGATGCCACTTCCCTCACAGAGGTTTTTCCCAAATGTCGACAACTCCCATTTCACATGCGCGACAATCACTTCCCGATCTCGGCTTGTCACTCAAATCCTAACCCTAGCGCCCCGTTTATCTCAAAAAATCTGTGTCAATCTGTGCCTAATCCTATTAAATGTGTGTTGGAAATCCCACCCCCTCTCAATCATCCCTCTCCCCTTTTTTGAAAAAAAGTGCTCTTTTGACCCTCTCGAAACGTAACCTAGTATCTCTATGCGTCCTTTCATCACCAGAATCCTCACCGCAACTGCACTCGCCCTCCCGGCTCAAGCTGCCGACTCCGTCTTCCTCGAAGCCGAAGCCTTCGAAAACCGCGGCGGCTGGTCGACCGACTCCCAGTTTATTCTCAACATGGGCTCGGCCTACCTCATCGCCCATGGCATGGGCACTCCCGTGGCTGACGCCACCCAAAAAGTCACCTTTCCCTCCATCGGCACCTACCACCTCCACGTCCGCACCAAGGACTGGGTCGCCGCCTGGGACGCCCCCGGCACTCCCGGAGAATTCAAGGTTCTCATCAATGGAAAAGCTCTCAAAACCTTCGGAAACGAAGGAGCCGAATGGCATTGGCAAAAAGGCGGCTCTGTCAAAATCACCCGCCCCGAAACCACCATCTCCCTCAAGGACCTCAAAGGTTTTAACGGCCGCTGCGATGCCCTCTTCTTCACCAAGGACGCCAACTTCACCCCACCCAACGACGACCAAGCCCTCTTCGACTTCCGCCGCACCCAGCTAAAGCTCCCCGCTGAACCACCCACAAAGGACGGTTACGATCTCGTGGTGGTCGGTGGCGGCTACTCCGGCCTCGCAGCCGCCCTTTCCGGTTCACGCCAGGGTTTAAAAGTTGCCCTAATTCACGACCGATCCGTCCTCGGCGGGAACGGCTCCTCCGAAGTCCACGTCTGGGCCATGGGCGGAACCCAGCGCGGCAAATATCCCAATCTCGGCGAAATCGTCGATGAATTCACCGACTTCTCCCGAGACTCCCCCGGCCTCAACGAAGAATTCACCGACAAGCTCAAGGAACAAGTCGCCCGAGCCGAAAAGAATCTCGACCTCTACCTCAACCACTTCGCCTTCAAGGTTGACGCCAAGGACTCCCGCATCCAATCCGTCACCGCGGTCGATACCACAACCGGCAGATTCACTCGCTTCCAAGGAACCTTCTTCTGCGATGGCACCGGCCACGGCACCATCGGCGCCCTCGCTGGAGCCAAGTTCATGATCCAAGAAAAAGGCCACATGGGCATGTCCAACATGTGGTCCTGGAAATCCGCAAATAACGCCGTCGCATGGCCCAAGACACCATGGGCACTCCCCCTTAAAATCGGCGACTTCCCACCCCTCCACCCCTCCCGTGGTCCCTACGAGAAATTCTACAAAGCCGAGTGGTTCTGGGAAGGCGGCTACGACAAACACCCCATCGAGGACCTCGAAGCCATCCGCGACTGGAACCTCCGCGCAAACTTCGGAGCCTTCTCCGCCCTCAAGCAGGGACCCAAAGCCGATCAACATAAAAATGCTAAACTTCAATGGATGGCCTTCATCGGCGGCAACCGCGAATCTCGTCGACTCGAGGGTGACGTCATCCTCACCGGAGACGACATCGTCGCACGCAAAGAATTCCCCGATGCCTCCGTCCCAACCACCTGGTCCATCGACCTCCACTACCCCAAAGAGCAATTCATGAAAGGTGTCGCCAAAGATAACCCCTTCATCGCCGTCGCGAAGCATGGCAGTGGGGTCGATCGTAAGAATGGCTACGGCATTCCCTACCGCATCATGTACTCGAAGAATATCGAGAATCTCTTCATGGCCGGCCGCTGTGTCTCCGTCGACCGACGTGCCCTCGGTACCACCCGCGTCATGCGCACCTGTGGCATGATGGGAGAAGTGGTTGGTAAAGCAGCCTGGATCGCCGCCACCCAGGAAACGACCCCGCGTGGAGTCTACCAAAACTACCTCCCCCTTCTCATCGACCTCATGCAGCAGCCCGGTCGTGCCTTCCGTCCTACCAAGGATGGCAAACTCACCATCCCACCCATCCCCGAGGGCGGCCTTCGCACCAACCCCAAGGAACGAAACATCAAAAACATGGCTGGGCTCGTCATCGATGACCGCAAAGCAAAACTCAAAGGCAACTGGAAAAGCAGCTCCAACCTCAAGCCCAACCTCAACGGCGGCTATCAATACGCTACCGGAGACGCCACCGCCACCTTCCCGCTCCGCATCAAAGAAAGCGGCAACTATGAAGTCCGCTTCTACTGGCAGGCCCATGAGAACCGCGCCAAAGCCGCCCAAATCGAAATCGCCCACGCCGGAGGAAAGAAGACCCTCACCCTCAATCAAACCGTCGCTCCAAAAAACAAACTCTTCACCAGCCTCGGCACCTTCTCCTTCACAGACGTCCTCCCCGGAGCGGTCACCATTTCCGCAAACAACACTGGAACCCTCGGAATCGACGCCATCCAACTCCTTAAAAAATAATAGAAAGCGCGGCTAAAATACCCTCGAGTATTTTAATACTACGTCCCCAAACACCTGTCTTGCCGTCTCGTCGGCCGCAGCCCGAAGGGTTCAGAAAAAGGCCTTAGCAAAGGAAGAAGCCCACCAACTAAGATTAGCCTCATTCTCAAGATTCGCGTTCCTCTCCCCCTCCTCCAGCCGATTCCTCTTCGTGCTAAATTCTCAAATTTCAAACCTCGTCCGCCTCTACCGCCTTGCCGTCATCATCGGCATCGCTTGGTACCTGACAGGGGCTCCGGCATCCCCGAGCCAACCCGTTCCTCTCGAGGAATTTTTTCCCACAGCAAGCGAACATTCTCCAGAAACTGGCGAAGTCCACAACGAGGAAGGTAAACTGATCGGCTACCTCCTCACCACCCTACCGCAGACCGCCCATATCCGCGGCTACTCCGGCCCCAGTGATATTGCCATCGCCCTGGATGCCGGGGGTAGCATCATCAACTTCAAAATCCTTCAATCTCCCGACACCGAAGATCATCTCGACTCCGTCGAAGAAGAAACGTCCTTCTGGCAAGCCCACCTTGGCCTCAAACTCGGCGCTCCAGGCAGCCCAAAAGTCGACGCCGTCTCTGGTTCCACCCTCACCAGCGTCGCCATTTCAAGAAGCATCATCGAACGACTGGGTGGTGAGACCACCTCGCGCCTCTTCCCCACCGAAATTCTCCTCGCGGAATTCGCCCTCCTTTTACCTGAGGCCCAGACCATGGACGAACATCCCGCTTGGCCCGGCGTGGTCCGTCTTCATAACGCCTCCGATACTCTCATCGCCCACGCGCTCCGCACCGCTCCATCGCTGGAATATCTCCACGGATTCCAAGGACCCACTGACATCCTCATCGTCCTCGACGCGAAGGCGGAAAAAATCAACGGACTCCGCTTCCGTAAGAGCTACGACAACGAAGAATATTACGAACGCATCCTCGATAACAGCGACTACCTTGAGCTCTACAACGGAAATTCCATTGACGAAATCATCGGCCTCACTGAAGCACCCGAGGGCGTCTCCGGCGCGACCGACACTTCATGGGCCATCGCCGAAGGCGTCAAACGAAGGCTCGCTCAGTTCAAGAGCGACCAAAACCCTCCGCCCACCAAAATTCCTTGGCGAAACATCGGCCTCATTCTCCTGACCTCGGGAGCCTTTATCTTTTCCTTCACCAAGCTCCGTGGAAAACCACTCTTCCGCCTCGCTTGGCAAATCAGCGTAGTGGTAATCTACGGACTCCTCTTGGGAGACCTCCTTTCGCAGGCCCTCTTCATCGGCTGGGCCAAACACGGACTTCCTCTAACCGATTCATGGGGGCTCCTCTTCCTCGCAGGAGCGGCCTGGTTAATCCCTTGGTCAACCGGCCATCAACTCTACTGCCATCAACTCTGCCCCCACGGCTTCATCCAGCAGTGGCTCGGAAAGCTCCCGATCAAAACTCTCTCACTGCCAAAAAAACTCACCAAGCCGCTCTCCTTACTCCCCTCGGTTCTTCTTGTCCTCATCGTGGCACTCGCCATCAGCACGACCTCGGTGAACTACGCCGACTTCGAAGCCTTCGACGCCTGGCTCTGGCGCAGCGCCGGAATCGCCACTATCGCAATTGCCATTATCGGCTTACTCGCTTCCCTCTTCATTCCCCTCGCCTACTGCAAATACGGTTGCCCCACCGGAGCCCTCTTTAAATTCCTGCGTAAGTCATCAGCCCAAGCCCGCTTTTCCCTGCGAGATGGAGTCGCTGGACTTCTGTTACTACTTGCCTTCATTAACTAGCCCTAAAAATCGACTATGGTCTTCCAAAGAGTGAATAACGCTACTCGCTCGGTGCATTCCCTGACACGATCCGAAAGTACTGAGTGGGAGCCGGTGAGGAAATAATAATCTGCTGGCTCTCTGACTCCGCTAGGAAAGTGCCTTCAATACTTTGGAAAAAGTTGAAGTCAGATCCTCCATTGCTCCGCTCCACATAATAAGGATTACCTGTTACAAGACCACTGATATTCATGATCATGTCTCCCCTTGTGAATTCGGCACGAGTAATCACGATCTCCCGGGGTGCAAGCTCCACCTCGAAGAACTGCTCACCCTCAAAGGTGCTAAAATCAACTCCACCGGGCCCCTCAAGGTTCCCAACCCCTGCGGGAAGTCCGCCCAGAGATTGGTTCGAAAGATAATCGTGGCCTCCATTATTTTGAAGAAGCATCACCTTGATGGAACCAGCGGAGATTCCAAGGTTCACCAGAGGAATGCAGAGTTCAATTCCGGTTTTCACATCTTGAGCAGCAGTCTGATCAGCCGGAGCACCTGTAGCTCCACCAATTCCTGCCGTGTTTGACCCATCGTAAGCCAGCAACATTTCTTCAGGAAGAACAGCGAACGTATTCTGGGTTGAAGTCCCTACATTCAGAAACCCACTCCCCGCATCATTACCGCCAAAGACATCGAGGTAGGAGCTGAATTTCTGACTCGCAAGATCAGAAAAATCCGCATCGAATTTGCTCGATCCCCTACGAAGAATGACGTGATAGTCTGGAGTAAAAGCGGCATCGAAGGTCATTCCATTCATGGAAGCCGATCCGTCATTTCCCGCAGAAGCAAAGACGTTGCTCGTGACGCCATCTCCAGCATCGAGAAAGACTTCCAGTTTGTTAAAGTTGTCCTCCAAATTACCACTGAAGAAGAGGTAGAGCTTTTCGTTCTCCACATGGGCATAGGCGGCATTCCACTCGCTTTGGTTATCCCCAAATCCCGTCTCAATCGTTTGCACCGAAACTGCAGCTCCGTAAGAGAGTTCACGCGAGCCATCCACGATGAAGGTTTCTCCGTCCGCAGGATCATTGGGATTGGTCATGTTTGCCAATTCAACATCGTCAGCAGAGCCGTCTCCATCGCTGTCCGTAAAACAAGGATTCGTTCCATGCGTCGCAACTTCCACGCCATCGCTAAGATTGTCCCCATCACTATCAGCCACCATCGGATTCGTTCCAAACGCTTGCTCTTCCAGATTCGTCAATCCGTCGCTATCCGCATTTCCCGTAGCGTCCGTGACGGAAAAAGCTGTTTCCCACGAATCTCTAAGATCATCGCCGTCCGCATCCAGACCACTGTTTGCAAGTTCCTCCCACGAGGTCGTCACCGCCAAATCATCCCAAATTGATTCTCCCATGCCACCGGAAGCGAGCCGAATCCCGGTCACCCCGTAAACACCCACTCCAGTTAAGGTAGCCTTCGTTTCCACCGTCGCCTGCCCTTCTGCTTGGGCCAGATCCGGATCGACAAAAAGCGAAATCTCACGAGTGCTTGTATTGAGCTTGGCCACGATGATATTTCCTCCAGTAGCAGATGGAGCCTTGTCATTTTGAGAAAAGAAAATCGCTCCACCAGAAGTCAGATCATTGATTCCAAAGGTGCGCACTCCTACCGAAGGAGAAATCTCAGAAACCACCCCAACGCGAACCACTTCAGCGCCATCATCCAAGAAACTCAGTCCGCTCCAACTCACTCCTCTTCTTCTCGTCAAATTCACCTTGGCGTATACTACGTCGTTGGAAGCTTCATCACTGAAGGTTCCCGCAGTAACATCTGCCGCTCCTGGACCATTCAAAGTCCGCGCTGCACCACTGTTCGCAGTTCGCAAAGTCCCACAATCAACGGTAGGCGCTCCGGAGGTTGCCGTCCAAGCTCCCGACGTCTGCGTATGCCCAACGAAACCTCCATCAGTATTCGAGTAATCAAATCCTTCGCCGCCATTCGCACCTGCTATCGGCGCATTAAGATAGTCAAAAAACTCTAGCCCCACCATCTCAGGATTCCCACTCTCAGGAGTATCGCTGATATCGGTCGGATCGGATCCCGCAGCCAGCTCGTCGCCATCGGATGCTCCGTCACCATCGGTATCGAGCTTGTTCGGGTCCGTGCCGGGATCTGTATCGGAAAGATAGGTCCCTCGATTGTTCTCAAGACCATCCTTGATGCTGTCTCCATCGGAATCATCGTCCAAGGGATCGGTTCCGGTCGATGAAGTATCAGCGTAGATCTCAGTCATATCTTCGACTCCGTCGATAAGACCATCATCGTCGCTATCCGCAAGCTGAGGATTTGTCCCTGCGAGGAACTCCTCAAGATTGGTGAGTCCATCCGCACCTCCGATGGTATCCGTATCGTCGCCAGAATCATCAATCCCGACATTCAAACCATTGGCATTCTCCCAGGCATCTCGGATCCCATCGGAATCAGTATCGAAAGAATCACCCGTCGTCACATCGACCCACTCGGACCCCACACGAATCTCGTCAAAGGTGAGACCGTCACTTCCAAAGCGCGCCAAAGTCGCCCGATCGATTTGGAGATCAAATCCCGTTGCGGTATAGTCGGACGCGCTCTTGGCCTCATCGGCAAGATCCGATGGATTCCGCCACACCGTGACGACATCTGTATTGACGGTGCTCGAGAAATCAATCCTGACTACGAAAAGATTCACATTGAAATCCCCGACACCGAGATCCCCTGCCAAAGATACCGTGTTTGAATTAAATAAACGGACCGCAAAATTTTCCGCCCCGGTGATAATGCCTACATCAGAAAGCCCTGATTCACCCGTGGCAATTTGGAGTTTGCGATTGGCCCCGTCATCGAATCCCCCCTGATGAAGCTCAAAGGCACGATAAGAATTCGTCACCGAGCCCAACTGCATTAGAACACTAAAGTAAATGCTCTCTCCATCAGTTGAGTCATCGTAGCTATTTGCTAAAAGACGTCCTGCCCGACCATTTCCACTTCCGTGAAAGGAAACCGAACCTCCATTGCTAGGGACACCCTTAAAACTTAGGCCACTCGTCTCCACATTCGGAGATTGCGAACCAGAGTAGGCTTCCAGCCAAGGACCGGTGAAGCCATCGGCAAGTCGTTCTTGTCCAACAAGGTTTCCCGAACCTGCGAGATACCCCGGACCGTCCAGCGGAAACGATTCTAAACCCAGCGGAGTTGCGTGCAAGAGCGGCAAAGATGCCAAGAGAGAAAGGGAGCCAAGTGGAAATTGTTTCATTATCATTTTCTGAGATGGGGTGATTTAGTATGAAATATTAGAAGCCTTGTTGGCAAATGCTGATTTCCAAGGAGCGGTTTACGATAAAGTGAGCGAAATTCGGTCTCGCTCTTCTGCAGCGCCATTTCTAGAATACACCCTCATGAGACGAGGAAATCCCATTCCACGCAGCATTCTTCTAGTGACTGCCTTTTATCTGGTGGCCGCGATTAGCGCTGCGATCACGCAGAAAAATTTGGAATTCATCAGCTTTTACCTCCCTTTCTTCACCCTTTTCGGTGTGATCATTGCCTTCATGCACAAGCGGGTGGGATTCCCAAAGGGCTTGCTTTGGTGCCTTTCCGTCTGGGGAGCCGCCCATCTCGCGGGAGGTCTTGTGCAAGTTCCCGAGGGTTGGAGCTACGAAGGAGAGCAGTCCGTCCTCTATTCCTGGTGGCTCATCGAAGATCGCCTCAAGTACGACAACATCATTCAGGCATACGGCTTCGGACTCGCTACTTGGCTGTGCTGGGAAGCACTCAGGGCCAATATCCACAATCGCTTCGGCAGAAAACTCTATCCCTCCTTTGGTCCCATCGCCCTTGCCGTCTTCGGTGGAATGGGTCTGGGAGCACTCAACGAAATCATTGAGTTCTTTGCCGTTCTAAATCTCGATAACACCAATGTCGGCGGCTACTACAACACCGGATGGGATCTCGTTTCCAATCTTATCGGCTGCCTCCTCGCTAGTATCATTATTGCTGCCAGAGGCTAAACTCTCTCAAGCGGCCATAAAAAGCGGCGACTGAAACCAGTAGCCGCTTTTGAAAAAATTGGATTTGATCCCACTAGCGACCTTTGCGCTTAAGCCTGAGCATTGCCTCCGACTTAGCGAGGACCGCCTGAAGGGCTTCGAACTCACCATGATCCACATCCATCCCCTCAAGGGCATCGTTTGCGCGCTTCATTGCCTGTTCGACCTGATTCTCGTCGATAGCGTCCTCGCCAATCGCGAGGTCGATCAGAACGGCAACCTTATCATTGGCAACTTCTACGAAGCCTTCGCCGACCGCCAGTTCCTCAATCTTACCATCCTTGAGATAGCGCAGTGAGCCAGGTTGCAGCGGGGCCACGAGGGCCGCGTGCATCGTGAGAATACCCATCTCACCTTCGCTACCGGGAAGGTAGACGTCATCGACGGTGTCAGAAAAAATGGTCTTCTCGGGAGTTACGATATCGAGTTGGAAGGACATGCTTATTGGGGAAATCTTAAACTCTAAATTGGGAAACTCTAAACAAACTCAAAAAACGAATGATGAAATCCGAAACTGAGAATCGGCTGATCAGCCACTGGTTTTGAGTTTCTTGTTTGGAGAATTCGGATTTGTTTAGAGTTTGGGAATCTAGATTTTAAGTTTTTCCCACCTTAGACCTTATCAACAGAGTCGATACCAGCCTTCATGTAGAAGTTGGATTCCGGAACACTGTCGTGCTTGCCGTCGAGAATTTCAGCAAAACCTCTCACTGTGTCATCGATAGAGCAAAGCACCCCAGGAACGTTAGTGAAAATCTCCGCAACGAAGAAGGGTTGCGTGAGGAAACGCTGAATCTTACGAGCGCGGAAAACGGTCGTTTTGTCATCGTCAGACAGTTCGTCCATTCCGAGAATGGCAATGATGTCCTGAAGGTCTTTATAGCGCTGGAGCACGAGCTGAACGCCACGAGCGACCTTGTAGTGCTCCTCGCCGACAATCTCTGGAGCAAGTGCAGAAGAAGTGGAAGCGAGAGGATCAACCGCCGGGAAAAGAGCCTGCTCAGCGAGAGCACGCTCAAGAACGACAGTCGCATCGAGGTGGGCAAAGGTGTTCGCAGGAGCGGGGTCGGTCAAGTCATCAGCAGGGACGTAAACGGCCTGGATGGAAGTAATCGATCCCTTTTTGGTGGAAGTGATTCGCTCCTGAAGTCCAGCCATCTCTTCGGCAAGAGTCGGCTGGTAACCAACCGCAGATGGGGTCCGTCCGAGAAGGGCAGAAACCTCTGAACCAGCTTGGGAGAAACGGAAAATGTTATCAACGAAGAGAAGAACGTCAGAGTTTTCCTCATCACGGAAATATTCAGCCATCGTCAGGGCGGAAAGCGCAACACGGAGACGCGCACCCGGAGGCTCGTTCATCTGACCGTAGCAAAGTGCCACCTTGGATCCATCAGCGAGGACAGGGTTGCCGTTCTCGTCGAGTTTAGGATGACCCTTCTCGTCCTTCTCAGTCGAAATAACACCAGACTCGATCATTTCCCAGTAAAGGTCGTTACCCTCACGAGTCCGCTCACCCACGCCGGCGAAGACGGAGTAACCACCGTGTGCCTTCGCAATGTTGTTGATGAGCTCCATGATGACCACGGTCTTACCCACACCAGCACCACCGAACATTCCACCTTTACCACCTTTAAGAAGGGGGCAGATGAGGTCGATGACTTTGATTCCGGTTGGAAGAACTTCTGTCGTAGCAGACTGCTCGACAAGGGTCGGTGCAGCGCGGTGAATTGGAGAACGCCTGTTCTCATCTTCAAGAGAAAGCTTGTTTTCGTCCACCACATCGCCGGTCACGTTAAAAATACGTCCCAAAACCTGCTTACCAACGGGAACCGCGATGGGCTTTCCAGTGTTGGTAGCGCTCATACCGCGCTTGAGACCTTCAGTAGTGCTCATGGCCACACCGCGAACCCAACCATCACCGAGGTGCTGCTGGACTTCGAGGACAAGCTTGGTAGCGACTCCGAAGAGGTCGTAGTTCAGCTCGAGGGCGTTGTAGATCTCAGGCAGCTTGGCTGCGGCGGAGAAGTCTACGTCGACGACGGCGCCGATGACTTGGACGATAGTTCCTTGGTTGCTCATGGTGATGGAGAGTTAGAAATTTAGAATGAAAAAATATTAAGAAGATATCGGGATAATGATCATCGTGCTCTGAGGAGTGCGCTGATAGCCGGAGGTGACGACAGGAGAAAACTTCCTCTCCATCTGCTGATCCTCGATCCAAACCTGTAGTTTCGAACCGATTTGAGTTCCCTCGAGCTTATATAAAGTCGCACAAAACCTGACTAACCTACAAATAAATGCAGTTAGTAGTGTTTGTGGCGTCCTCTTAATAAACATTTTAATTCGATATAAAAAAATCACTCCATCGCCTTCATGGCAGTGGTAATCTCAAGAAGCTCCGCTGTAATCGCAGCCTGGCGGGCCTTGTTATACTCAAGAGTGAGATCCTTAATCATTCCCTTCGCATTATCGGTGGCGGCCTTCATCGAAACCATCCGCGCGGAGTGCTCGGAGGCACGGGCCTCTACCAACATCTGGTAAATCTGGAAATTAATGTAGAGAGGGAGAAGCTTATCGAGAACTCCATCGGCATTAGGCTCGAATTCGTAATCTGAATTCATGGCAGCTGCCTTGTCGGTCTCTCCAATCTCATCCGTACCAACACCTTCATAGTCCTGCTTCTCAGCAAGGCCACTTGCCGAGATTGGCAGAAGCTGGACGACCGTAGGAGTCTGAGTCAGGGTGCTGACGAAATTATTAAAGGCAACCGAGATTTTGTCGTATTCCCCGCTGAGAAACTTCTCGGTGAGGAACTTGGCAATCGGCTTCGCATCATTGAAGGGCACCGGATCAGCGACTTCCCAATCGGCCACGATCTTCTTTCCGGTCTTACCAATGGTCTGACGCAGTTTTTTACCAACGGTGACATATTCAGCGTCATCCGACGCATCTCTGCAAACTGCCTTGTAGAGGTTGGTGTTGAGACCGCCGCAAAGTCCACGACCAGTGGAAATCACGAGCATCAGCTCCTTGCTCCCGTCGCGCTTTGCCAGAAGAGGATGAGATTCCTCTTCCGTGTTTTCCTTCAGATTGACGAGGACGTTGTTAAGCTTGTCGGCATAGTCACGACCCGCAAGAGCCTGATTCTGCGCCTTCTTCATCTTGGCAGCCGAAACGAGCTCCATCGCTTTGGTGATCTGCGCGGTGCTTTTGACCGACTTAATACGTCGGCGGATGTCACGAAGGTTGGCCATGAGTTTCGGAGGTCAGAAATCGGGGGTCAGAGATCGGTGCGCTTTGCGCTTATTTCCAAGAACCCTTGAAGTCCTCAAGAGCTGTTTTAAGACCGTCCTTGATCTCGTCGGAGAGTGCTTTTTCGTCGGCTATCTTCTGGAGAAGATCGGCCTTGCGAGTGGAAAGGAATTCGTCAAGGGCTCCCTGACACTCCTTGATGCGTTCAACTTCAACATCGTCGAAGTGACCGTTCTGCATCGACCAGAGGACAGCGACCTCCATCTCCATGGAGAGCGGTGAATACTGGTTCTGCTTAAAGAGTTCCACAATGCGCTCACCACGATTGATTTTACCCTTGGTAGCTTCGTCGAGATCGGAACCGAACTGAGCGAAAGCCTGAAGCTCGCGGAACTGTGCCAAATCGAGCTTGGTTGTTCCGGCCACTTTCTTGATCGCCTTGGTCTGTGCCGCCGATCCGACACGGGAAACGGAAAGACCAACGGAGATCGCGGGCCGAATGCCTTGGTAGAACAGGTCGGTCTCGAGGAAAATCTGACCGTCGGTGATGGAAATCACGTTGGTTGGAATGTAAGCGGAAACGTCGCCAGCTTGGGTCTCGATGATTGGAAGTGCGGTCAATGAACCACCACCCTCTTTTTCGGAGAGACGTGCGGAACGCTCAAGAAGGCGCGAGTGAAGGTAGAAAACATCACCAGGATATGCTTCACGACCGGATGGGCGACGAAGAATGAGAGAAACTTGACGATAGGCAACAGCCTGCTTGGAGAGGTCATCAAAGACGATAAGCACGTCCTTGCCTTGGTCCATGAGATACTCGGCAAGAGCACATCCGGAGTAAGGGGCGAGGAACTGGTTGGTCGCAGAGTCTGAAGCGGAAGCGGAAACGATAATGGTGTTATCGAGAGCGCCGGCTTCTTCGAGAATGGAAATGGTCCGTGCAATGTTCGACTGCTTCTGGCCAATACCAACGTAGACACAGTAAACGGGCTTGTGATCCTTCAGACGACCTTCGGCGGCTGCCTTGTTTTGGTTAGACTGAGAAATAATGGTATCGATCGCGATAGTGGTCTTACCGGTGGAACGGTCACCAATGATAAGTTCACGCTGACCACGGCCGATTGGAATCATGGCATCGATTGCCGCAATTCCGGTCTGAAGAGGCACGGAAACCGACTTTCGCTTAATAATTCCGGGAGCGATCTTCTCAACAGGATATTGGTCCGCTGCTGCGATCTCGCCCTTACCATCGATCGGCTGGGCGAGTGTGTTGACAACCCGACCGAGGAAATTTTCACCAACGGGAATCGAAAGAAGCTTTCCGGTCGTCTTGCACTCCATCCCTTCGGTGATGTGCTTTCCGTCACCGAGAAACACGACACCGACTTCGCCTTCCTCGAGATTGAGTGCGAGACCGGTAAGTCCGCCGGGGAACTCAATCATCTCGTTCAGCTGGGCGTCACTAAGACCTTCAACTTTTGCGACACCGTCACCGGTTTCACGGACGATACCAATGTTGGTCTTCTCAACAGAAGTGTTGACGTTGTTAATTTGGGCTTCCAGTTCCTGGAGAATGCTGCTCATGACAATAATAGGGAAAAATTAGGACGATTAAAAAGCGTTGGCGAGACGGTCGAGGCGAGCCTTAACCGAGCCATCAAAGACGTCGTTTCCGACGCGGATGCGGAGACCGCCGAGAAGATCGGGCTTGGTCTTAAATTCAAAGGTAAGATCCTGGCCGTATTGCGAGCGCAGGGAAGAAGTAAGGGACTCAGCCGTTTTGGCATCGAGTGATGTGGCGCTTTCCACCGTCACCTGCTTGGAAGCGACCTCAGCTTTAATCAGACGACGAAGAACCTGAAGGATCCCGCGATAGTCACGGGGCTTCTCAGTGGAGAGCTTATTGATCGCCACGCGCATATGCCCTTCGTCCAGCTGACCGTCCTGAGAACAGAGGCGGAAAATGCTGCGAGCAGTGCTGGTCGCGACCTTGGAAGCTTTCATCGTCGGATTAGTAAAAGAAAATTAGTTTTGGACACTCGAAAGAGCTTCCTGGTTAATGCGGTCTTGATCACCCTGCGTGAGGACTTTACCGGAGACCTGAGTCGTTGTTGCAACAACGAGGCGACCAAACTCCTTCTTCAGGTCAGCGGCCATTTGGACGCGCTCGGCTTTCGCTGCCTCTTGAGCCTTGGCGATGATGTTCTGCGCCTTACTATCAGCTTCCTGAGTTTTTTGCTCACCAAGCGTGACAGCACTATCCTTGGCCTCGGTGATCATACGCTTGGCATCATCGTTCGCTTTCTCAAGGAGAATGGCGGTGGTTTGCTCGCTCTCGGCGAGTTTCTTGGCGATCTCTTCGAGATTGGCCTCACCCGTAGCGATACGCTGGCGACGCTCTTCAAGAATACCCTGAATGGGCCCAAAGGCATATTTCTTAAGCACAAAGAGCACGATGGCAAAATTAATGAGCTGGGCGATGAAGAAAGGCCAGTTCACGCCAAAAGTCTCTAGAAACCCTTGTTGGGCTGCTTCAGTTCCGGCTGCTGCGATGATCGGGATCATTGTGAAAGAAAAGTGAAAGTGGGATGATCAGATGTCGTCTTTTGTCTCTGACGACACCTGATCGAAGTGAGATAAACTCCGCTGTAATCCTAGCTATAGGTCACAGCGAAAGCTGAAAGGATGAAAAGACCCTCGATCAGTGCCGCGAGAATAATGGAAATCACGAGAATTGGAGTTGCTGCACCAGGGTTGCGCCCAGTTGCTTCAGCTGCTTTAGATCCAAGGATTCCGATTCCAACTCCACCGCCAAGGGCGGCGAGTCCGACTGCTAATGCTTTAGTTACCATTGTTTTATTTGGTTATTGTTGTTTTCGGAAGTCCCCACGGTTTGCCTATGGTCAGACTCCAAAAGTATTTTAGTGCTCTTCTTCTCCGTGGTCACACATGAGTTTGACGAAGACTGCGCAGAGCAGCGTGAAGACTAGCGCCTGAACAAGTCCGACGAGTAGCTCCATGAAGTAAAAAGGAAGAGCCGGGAGGAAAGCGAGATACTTAGGGAGTAGCCCCATCAGACCTTCGAGAGTTTGCTCACCACCGTAAATGTTACCGAAGAGGCGAAAACTAAGCGCAACAGGACGAATGAAGATAGAAACGATCTCGAGAATCCCCACGAGGAAGAAGATCACGATCATTCCGCCCCTCATGATACCAGTGAAGTTACCCTTAGGAGCGAAGATATGGGAGACGAAATTTTTCGCGCCGATTTCAGTGAACGACCAATAGAGCCAGAGACCGAAAAAAGTTAGCGACATTGCCGCCGTCATGTTGAGATCGGCGTTACCGCCACGAAGAAATCCGATCACGTGACCGTCGGCGCCCTCACGATAGATCGTTCCCACCCCTGGGATAAGCGCCAAGTAGTTGACCGTTAGGATCAACATGAAGGTTGCGCCGAAGAACCAAAAAGTGCGCTTTACAAGATGATCACCAAGGATACTTCCAAAGAAATCGTATAGGCTTTCCACGAGCCACTCGGCGAAGTTCTGCACTCCGTGAGGAATGTGCGCCATCTTCTTGGTAGCGACTCGGCAGAACAAAATGATAATACCTGCAGCCAACCACACCATGATCATGGAATTCGAAATCCATGAGAACATCGTCCCTCCGAAAGGAGATTCAGGATAAAGCGGAAGCTGGTGCCCACCTGCTGCTGCCGATGGCATGGCCGTAGCAAGAAGGAGAGCTAAGAGAAGTATAAATCTGGAAATGAAAGCCATGTTGGTCTTGCGTTCCGCAGGAGCGACCCGCGGGATTTAGCGAGAGGCGTGAGTTCAAGCAAGTATTCTTTGTGTAAAAAATCATAAAGTCCCTTTTTGCCCGTAGTTGGCGTATAAATCGTGATACGCGCACGTCCTGACATCACCTCACATTTTTCATAAATCGAGTCAACACCCCAAGGGATTAGGCCGCCACCCAATTCTCCCTAGCTTCTTTATCCGAACAGGTTCTTTTCCTTCAGCCTGCTCCTCAATGGGTTCACAATAGCGAAGCCTTTTCTAGGGGAAATCGGAGAGACTCACCACCGAAACGATCGAGGTCAAATTCTTCGCTCCCGCGTCATTCTTGTCCGGGAAGCCAGAGGGCTCCCTGGGACCTGCTTTCCCGAAAGCGATCGTAAAGTAACAGTTTCCCCTTCCCTCTCTCCCCGCCTTTTCCATAATGCACGGGATGAAAAGTTTCCTTACCTTCGCACTCGCTGCCATTTTCGGCAATCTCTCCGCTCAGGAAAAAACGCTCCACTTCGAGGGCAAGATCGGCCCAGGTAAAGGCAAGCACATCGTTCTCGTCTCGGGAGATGAAGAATACCGCTCCGAAGAAACGATGCCGATGCTGGCCAAAATCCTCGCTATCAAGCACGGCTTCGATTGCACCGTCCTCTTCTCTTGGAGCAAGGACAGAAAATACATCGACCCCAACAACTCCGCCGGAGTCATCGGCTGGGATAAGCTCGATTCAGCCGACCTCATCATCGTGGGCACCCGGATGCGCAAGATCGCTGATGAAAGGGACCGCGCGCACATGACCAAATATCTCAACGCTGGAAAACCCGTCATTGGCTACCGCACCTCCACCCACGCCTTCATTGGCAATGAAAAATTTGGCACTATCAGCCTTAATGACTGGGGCCTCAGGATTGTCGGCGAACGATGGGTGAATCACCACGGACAGCACAAAGGAGAAGGAGCCCGTGGGATCATCGAAAAAGGCCAGGAAAAGCACCCTATCTTGAATTCCGTGAGCGACATCTTCGCGCCCTCCGACGTCTACGGCGTGAGGAACCTCACTGAAAAAGACACCGTTCTTCTCCGCGGCCAAGTCACCAAGACTCTCGCCCCCGATTCCCCTCCAACTGAAGGGAAAAAAAATGATCCCATGATGGCACTTGCATGGCTCCATACTTACACCGCTCCCAATGGAGAAGCAACAGGCACCTCCCTCTGCACCACCGCAGGCGCCTCGGTCGACTTCCTCAGCGAAGATCTCCGACGTCTCGTCGTGAACGGCACCTACCACCTGCTCGGACTCAAAGTCCCCGCAGAAGCGGACGTCAATTACATCGACCCCTTCTATCCCAGCTTCTACGGATTCTGGAGTGGCGAAAATGCTAAGATCTGGGAAAAGCGGGCCTTGGTCGCCGAGGACTTTAGCTTGGGCAAAGTGCCCGAGACGCACGACCCAAAAGGAACTCCCAAGTGGCCTCATCGCCCTGAGAGAAAGTAATGAACTGGCACCAGTTTCTCGAAGAATGGCAGAACGAAGCCGAAGCGCAGGGATTCCAAGTCGACGTGCTCTTAGAAAAAGAAAGCTACCCCATCCTAGCTTGCACAAAAGGATCCCCGGACCTTCCTTCGATCTACCTATCCTCCGGTATCCATGGCGATGAGCCCTCGGGACCCCAGGCGCTTCTTGGGCTTTTAAAAGAAGGCTTCTTCGACGCACGCGCGCGCTGGATGATCTGCCCGATCCTGAATCCCACCGGACTGGAACGGGGAAAGCGGGAGAACTCCGAAGGCATCGACCTCAACCGCGACTACCTCATGTGCCAAGCGCCCGAGGTCTGCGCCCATATCAAGTGGCTGGAAGCGCAACCAAGACCCGTGCTCTTCCTTTCCCTGCACGAGGACTGGGAAAGCAGCGGCTTCTACTATTACGAAATCAACACCGGCGCGCCTGCTCCCTCCTACGAAGAAGTGCTCGCCGCAACAGGTCCCTTTTTCCCACCGGAACCCGAAGAGGAGATCGACGACCACCCTGTGACTAAGCCCGGCTGGATTTTCCATCCTGATTCTCCTGATATCCCAGAGGGCTGGCCCGAGGCGATCTACCTTTCACGACAAGGTTGCCCACTCTCCCTGACCTTCGAAACCCCCAGCAGCACGGCGCTCAACAACCGAATTTCCTGCCATCAAGCCGTAGTGCGCTGCTCAGTTAGAAAACAACTGGGGTTATAATATCCCCAGAGCTCTATACTTGCGTAAAAGGGTCTTTAAGGAGATTCTTGAAACATGGAAGCTGAAGAAAATCTTGTTTGGAAAGGGCGCTCGAGTCAGATCATCAACTTCTTGCCTTTTGTCATTTCGCTGCTGATTGCGGCAATCTTCATCGCCCTAGCTTTCTTCTCCTCCCCTTTCATTGCGATCGGAGCCCTAATTCCGCTCGCTTATGCCGGTTGGATCTGGCTGAACACTAGGGTGAAAGTGTTCGAATTCACCACGGAAAGACTGCGTATCTACGAGGGCGTTTTCAATCAGGAGATCAACGAAGTAGAACTTTACCGGGTTAAGGACACCACGACCCATAAGCCCTTCTGGATCCGCTTTTTCGGCCTCTCCACTCTGATCATCGACACCTCTGACCGCTCCAGCCCCACCGTGAAAATCGCCGCAGTGAGAAATGGCAGCGAAATCCGTGAGAAACTGCGTGCGCAGGTCGAAATCCTTCGTGATCGCAAGCGTGTCCGTGAAGTCGACTTCGAGGGCAGCGGTGCCAACGACATGGGGGATATTGATGATTTTGACATGGCCTAAGCACTCACGCTGTCCTAGCGTTTCGCCATGCAAAAATGGCTCCCCTTTATCCTCTTCGTTATTATTCTCGGGGCGGCCCGTATTTTGGGCGCGATTACTCCTGATGACCTTCCGAACTTGCAGCCTTTCGGCGCGCTCTTTTTCTGCGGGATGGTATTTTTTGGAGTGAAGTGGCTCTGGGCCCCAGCGCTTGCTTGGTTCCTGACTTATCCGCTGACAAGTGCGCTGAATGGCTACGCCTTGAGCGCGCAACTCCTGGTGCCACTACTGGGATTTATCGCCATCGTCGCGTTCGCAAAATTCTTTAAAGGAAAATCGTTAAGAAAGATCTTCTTCGGCTCGCTCGGTGCAGCGCTTGTCTTTTACCTGCTGACAAACACCCTAAGCTGGGCTCTCAATCCTAGCTACGCGAAGTCGCTTGGAGGCTGGAGCCAGGCTCTCTTCACCGGACTTCCCGGCTTCCCGCCGACTTGGACCTTTTTCCGCAACTCACTGATCTCGCAAGCAGTCTTCACGGGCGCGTTCATGCTGGCCCACGCCAACCTGCCCGCTCTCTTGCCCCAAAAATTGAAGCAGGCCAGCGGAGCTTAGCGCTTAAGGATTCGCCGCTGTGCTTATTCCTCCTTCAGTGGTCACCGAAACCGTCCAATCCTTTTAAGGGCTTGGTTCTCGAAAATTCCTGACTCCACTCGATGAGACCCAAAATAGCCGCTACCAGGACAATCCTTGGCATGGCATGAAGGAGGGCTAAGATCTCGGGTGATTAATCTCCCTCTTGAAACTCCCTGTGAACGTCAGCGGATCGCGACGGCTTTTCCTACAGGAGAAGGGTCGTATTTCTCGTCGAAGAACGAACTGATCGACAGCTATTCCCACACCAAGAAGGACACGTGGTTCATTGCCTGCTGGGGCAAGATGGTGTGCTCGACTCTCGCAATGGCGATTGCTCAGCGTTTGCCATTTCTCCATGATATTTTCCTCAGGCGCCTCACCGCTCTGGGTGACTAGCCCGGAATTAAATCACTCCATCTTGGGTCTTCCTAGCGCAGGAGCCCTGACCTTGGAAGCCCGAGAAACTCCTCGCCACTGCCCGGTAAATATGGGACGAGTCCCTTCATGAATAAGTATTGGTTTACCTTCATAGTTCTATTGTCCACCCACGCTCCCGCCGGAGCGCAGCTGGTGTTCGATTTTGAGGATGGCACCAGCCAGGGTTGGACCACCGTATTATCTGATCCGGACATCCCACATGCCTTTACCCCCACGAACGAATCGACTGAGAATGGGACCGTGTTTCCGGTTCCATCCGGTGGAGACTATCAGGTGTTGGGACTGGAGTTTGAGAATGCTGATGGGGGCAATACCCGAGATGCCGATCACAAGACAATGCTGGCGCGATCTCCCGAGTTCATCCTTGAGGCTGGAGACCTTTCTATTGCGATTGTCGGCGGAGATGCCCACGGAGCGCTTCCGGCTAACCCTTCTGACCTCGCGGAGTCGACCGATGCCGCGGAAGGTGTCAAGGCGATGGGGTTCGGGCTGCGCCGAGTAAGTGACGATAGTTACGTGGTGACGGGCGCACGGAGTAGCAATGATGATCTTTATCAGGCGATCGTGGTAACTGCAGCAGAACTGGCAGGCTTTGTGAGCAATTCGGAGACGTATACGGTCGATGTATTCGATTCGTCGTCTGGCGGATGGGGTTGGATCGGTTTTGATAGTGTGACGGTTCCCGGTTCCTTAGTGCAATCGACCGAACTGGTGTTTGATTTTGAAGATGGCACCACGCAGGGCTGGACGACCGTGCTTTCGGATCCTCTTCTTCCGCATGAGTTCAAGCCGACCAATGAATCGTCTGAGAATGGCTCGGCGTTTCCAGTGCCTACCAGCGGTGACTACCAGGTGCTTGGCCTTGAATTCGAGAATGCCGATGGGGGCAATACCCGAGATGGTGCACACAAGAGTCTCTTGATGCGATCGCCGGAATTCTTCCTCGCGGATGGTGACTTTGCCATCTCCATCGTCGGAGGGGATGCGCATGGCGCATTGCCAACAAGTTCTGCGGAAGTCGCAGAGACAACGGATGCGGCTGAAGGCGTGAAAGCGATGGGCTTTGGGGTGCGCCGGGTCAGTGATGACAGCTATGTTGTCACGGGAGCACGCAGCACGAATGACGACATTTATCAAGAGATCGTCGTGGCGGCAGCCGATCTGGCAGAGCACATCAGTGCCACTGAAAAATACACGGTGGATGTCTTTGATTCGGTTTCCGGTGGTTGGGGCTGGATTGGCTTCGATAATGTTAAGTTGTCAGGGACGCTGGTGGATCCGATCGTGGTTGTGGGTCCTGACTTCGTTGACACTGATAATGATCAGATGGACGATGCTTGGGAAACCACCCACTTACTCAACATCGGGAAGGATGATTCCGCCGAAGATCACGACAATGACGGTTTGACCAATCTTCAAGAATTTGAACTACGGACATTCCCACGTGAGTCGGATACCGATCAGGATGGTTTAAAGGACGGGGTTGAGACCAAGACGGGTATCTATGTCAGCCAGGAGGATACCGGTTCCCATCCTCTCCGTCCTGACACGGACTCCGACGGACTGATGGATGGTGTCGAAAATCCAGATATTGACTACGATCCTGGCAATCCGAGAGCACGACCAGGAACGTCGCCCGTGAATCCTGACACCGATAGCGATGGTGGTTTAGACGGATTGGAAGTAGGTGGTGGAACCAACCCCACCGTCGCCGGGCTATTGCCTTCCGCCGTGGAAGCAGGAGGAGTGTTCCAAACCACTCATATCTGGACCAACGATGCTCTTGAAATTACAGGTTTATTCACTGTCGATGAAGTGCTGAGCAATCCTGATCAGGTTGGGTTTGTGAGTATCGAAGCTGAGACGCCCTTCATCCATTTTCACGATAACTCGGCGCCACCCGTGTTTGCCGCCTCTTCACGGCCGTATCCGCTCTGGGATAACGACACCGATGGTTTTGGGAATCGTGACAATTTCCTCATCCGATCCGTCGGTCAGATCAACATTCGCAACGCCGGCTTAACGACATTTGTGTGCAACAGCGACGATGGCTTCCAGCTATCGATCGATGGAGATCTTGTTGGCGAGGCTGAGAATCGTGGCCGGAATTCAAGCAGCATCATCGATGTATCGTTATCTGCAGGTGTTCATGATTTTGAGTTCCTGCATTGGGAGAATACTGGGGATGCCGGAGTTTCCCTATTGATCTATCGTGGAATTGGCGAGGCGCCTGACTACGCATTCACGGCGAGGCGGGAGCCGGAAACGAATCCTATCGAGGCCTACTGGGAAGTGCTGGGTGCCTTCCGCGGTAAGTCGGTGCCGCTCGTGATTACCAACATCATTTACAATACTGGCGCTACCCCATCGGTTGATGTTACGTGGTTGTCTCAAGCTGGTGACTCGTTCATTATCGAGACCAGCGCTGACTTGGAAGAATGGGAAGAAGTGACGGACGCGTATCCGAGCGGTGGGGATTCGACTTCGTTTAACCTTCCGCTCAATAATCCTGCGCCAGCGAAACGCTATATTCGTGTGCTTAAGGAATGAGCGCTGATCGCTGGCGATTGATCGCTATTTCAGCCCTGATCAGTGTGCTCGGGCTGTCGGTGGATGCTCAGGAGTTGCCTCCAGCATCGGCTCGGCTGCAGCTCGAACGCGACAGACTGGATCAGACCGTCTGGGCACCCGAGCAGCTGGCCCAGCGCTACGAGGCATCGATCACCAGTCTCTGGGATCGCCTGCGCGGGGCAGCGTCGGCGGTGGATGTGCTGCATTCAATTCAATGCGATCAGTGGATTCTCCCAAAGGAGGAGGCTTCGACAATGCTTGGGATGGGGATTGGAAAGAAAGCTTTCAACTTCGCGCGTCCGCAGACGCTCAATCGAGCCAGCTTTGTGAGCTTTGTCTCTGGTTTTGCCGACAAAGGGTATCGACTCGTGGCTTCGGAATTTCATCACACCTCGTTTACGCCTGACTCGAAGGAGGAGGCCACATCGTCAACGGTTGGTTTTATGCTTCATCTGCAGAGTAGTGACCGGCGACTGGCAGTGGATGGCGTGGCACGAGTAACGTGGAGCGGTGGGCCTGGCGGCAAAGAAATCCGAGCGAGTGAGATTGCGGTAGAGCAACTTAAGGTGTTGGAATCTCCGTTGCGAAATGGCTTTCTTAAGGCTGCGACCTTCGAGAGGCGGGAGAACGAGTTCCAGTCCGCCCATCCGATCCTCGTCAATGATCTCGATCACGATGGTGATCCCGAGATCATCATCCCGCGCTGGAATCGACGCTATGACAATCAGCTCGCGACCGAAAAACCCAAGCTTGTCGACTCGGCTTTTCTGGATCACTGGAAGCCGCAGGAAGAATGTGGACTGCTGGCGGATCTCAATCTGGATGGACAAATCGACTACATCACGATGGTCAAGAATGAAGGATTGACCGTCTACGATGGTGCAGCGCTCGGTCGATTTCCAACACCTGGACGTGTCATTTTCACGCATCAGCACCTACTTGCCCCGATGGCGCTGACAGCTGGCGACATCGATGCTGATGGCGATCTTGATTTGTTTCTTTCGCAGTACAAGCCATCCTATGTCGGGGGTCAAATGCCGACGCCTTTTTACGACGCGAACGATGGTTTTCCGTCGTTCATGTTAAGAAATGACGGAGGGCGATTTGTCGATGTGACAACAGAGTGTGGTCTCGGCAAGAAGCGCAATCGCCGCACCTATAGCGCGTCTCTGGTAGATCTCGACAGGGACGGTGATCTCGATCTGTCGGTGGTTAGCGACTACGCAGGAGTTGACGTCTATTCCAATAATGGCAGTGGTCGCTTTGTTGACACCTCTGCGGCATTGAACTCGAATCGCCTTTTTGGCATGGCGCAGAGTGTTGCTGACTAC
This sequence comes from Akkermansiaceae bacterium, assembly GCA_905182405.1. Classification (GTDB taxonomy): domain Bacteria; phylum Verrucomicrobiota; class Verrucomicrobiia; order Verrucomicrobiales; family Akkermansiaceae; genus SW10. The sequence continues at coordinate 1,471,151 of CAJJBQ010000002.1, forward strand.
AACGGAGACGGTTGGTTGGATCTGCTTGCGATCGGCATGAGCAGCAGCACCGCTCGCCGGTTGGACAATCTGAGATTGGGCCCTGAGAGTCGCAAAGACTATCAGGAGAACCGCGCTGCCATGGGTTATGGAAACCGACTCTATCTGGGTGGTAAAAAGGGTCTCCTGCAGAGTCCTTTCAATGAGCAAATCGCTCGCACGGGCTGGTCTTGGGGTGTCAGTTCGTTCGATTTTGATAACGATGGACGGCGCGACCTTTATATCTCCAATGGTTTTCGCAGTGGCAAATCAGCGAAGGATTATTGCTCGCACTACTGGACTCAGGATATCTATTCGGGTGGCTCGAAGGAGAACGCGGCGCTTGTTCCAGTGTTTGCCAAGTCAATGTTAGCGTTGAACCTCGGGCAGATCTCGTGGAATGGCTTTGAACACAATCATCTCAAGTGGAATCTGGGTAGTGGTAGTTTTGCGGACGTGGCATTCTTGTTCGGAGCGAGCTTCGAATATGACGCGAGGGTCGCCATCACGGAAGATTTTGATGGCGATGGACGGGAGGATCTTCTCGTGAGCGAATACCTGTTCGTAGGTCGCGGATTTCAATCGAAACTGCATCTCTACTTGAACCGAAGTGATCTGGCTACCGAACCAAACGACTGGATCGCATTCAAATTATTGCCATCAGCAGGACAGGCGATTTTGGGTGCGGTGGTGACGATCGAAACGTCGAACGGAACGCAGACGCATCCGCTCATTGCCGGGGACGGGTTTCTCAGTCAGGATGCATTCACCGCTCATTTTGGACTGGGGAAACGGGCCGAGGTAACGAAGGCGACGATCCGCTGGCCTGGCGGCCGCACGCTTGATTTGAAATTACCACAAAAGAATCGTGTTCACTCGATCCGTGCTGAGGCGTTAGAATAAGAACTATAGCCCCAGTCACCCAATTTACTCTCCGATCCCTGACTCCGTGACATTCTCAAACACTTCCTCCAACGCCAACCCGAATACCACCGAAATCCGGACGCCACCTTCATCGAAGGAAAATATTTCCCGCCTCAAGTGGTCCACCTAGAAAGAAAAATCCTAACAGTCAGCCTCACGGAGTTCGCTTAGTTTTCAGAAATGCGACCGTGCCGATGTTTTTTTTCCGAGAACGATTACTCGTAGAGATAGGGAAGAAGCTCGAAACGTGCATGAACCGTGAGCGGATTCTGATCCAGACGTGACACAAGATCCTCATCACTTTCGATGATAACTGTCACCCCAAGATTCATCGCCATTTCTTGCAAATCCAGGGGAATTGAATTCGCTGAGGAAAGCGTTAGCAAAATTGCGGGAAGCTTCACCTAAATATAAGTCGCCTGCTCCGAGGAAAGAACGTCATCGGGCTCGCTTCTATTTCCCGCGACCTCAAAATCCCCTCCGGAAAAGAACAGGAATTTGCGCAACTCGTCGGAGTTGTTAGAGAGATCGAAAATCATTTTTGTGACGATCTCTGCCGTCGTCATTTGTCGACTCAAGCAGGCATAAGCGAAGCGCAACTCGAACGGCGAATGAAGCGCGTCTTCGGCATGAGCCTGAGTGGCCTCATTCGGAAGACCCGGGTTGAGCATAGCTCACGACTCCTTGTCGAAACAAAGAAGAGCCTCTCTGACAATCGCGCTGGATTTTGGCTACAGCGAGCAGCCCGCCTTCACGCGCCAGTTCAAATCCACCGTGGGAATTCCACCAGGAAAATATCGTGTCGAATTTGGCGGATGGTGGTGAGCACTAAAGCTCTCCCCGGTCCTGCTTGCCCTCATCAACACGATCTTCGTGATTTCGCGCCTTCACGGCATTTCTCTTACTCCAGCGCTCGACGATCATCTGGCGTTTTTTCTTTCTGAAAGAAAGCTCCTCGATCTCTTCATCAAGCCGGAGAAACCCTTCGTAGCGCGCGGAGTTGAGTTCCCCCGCTTCCACTGCCGCCGCGATGGCACAACCCTTGTCCCCCTGGTGCTTACAGTCGCGAAATTTGCATTGATTCGTAAGATCTTCGACATCGGCAAAGCTCTCCCGAAGAGTCTCTTCATCGGTCCACATTTGAACTTCTCGAATTCCCGGGTTATCGACCAACATTCCGCCATCAGGCAAGACGACGAGTTCGCGTGCAACCGTGGTGTGGCGCCCTTTCCCGGTCACCTCGTTCACTTCTCCGGTCCAGAGCCATTCCTCACCCAAAAGCTGATTCACCAAAGTCGACTTCCCGACACCACTCGATCCCACCATCGTGAGCGTCGTCCCAGGCGTGAGATAGGATTGGATCACTTCGAGCCCTTCCTTGCGGGTCGCGCTGGTGACATGGACTTCCGCATCACTCCAGAGAGCCTGAATTTCCTCACGGGCCTGCGCGTTCGTTTCCTCATCAAAGAGATCCGATTTGTTAACCAAGACGACACATTTGGCACCGCTGCGCGAAACGAGCGCAAAGTAGCGCTCCATCCGACGGACATTAAAATCAGCTCCCGCATCGGTCACCACTACGACCACATCGACGTTGGCAGCCATGACCTGTTCCTGGCTGCTTTTCCCCGGAGACTTTCTTGAAAAACAAGTTTTACGCGGAAGGCGGGCGCGAATGAGATGCTCATCATCCTCTCCTCCACCCAGTTCGAGCGCAACCCAATCACCCACTGCTGGCAAATCAGCGTCGCAAGTGGCCTCATGCCAGACCTTGCCGCCCACGACACAATCGATCTCTTCGCCGCCCTCCATAAGAGCCGAAAAATTGATCTTCGTCTCCGTTGTCAGCCTGGCCGGAACCCACTCTTCTTTCGACACCTTCTCAAAGGCCTCTTCGAAAAAGCCGTCCCATCCCAGATCACTTAATTCCACGCCGTAGATTTCTACCCGAGGAGCTCGGGGAAAAAAAGTTTCATTTTTTTGATACCTGGATATCACGGGCAATCTGCTCTTTCAGTGCGTCGATTCCCGAGAACTTCATTTCGTCGCGGATCTTCTCGCAAAACCCCACTTCCAGAAACCAGCCGTAAGCATCTGGGACGTCCTCGCTGAAAAGATGCACTTCGAGCGAGCGCCTTTTTGAGTCATCTACTGTAGGTCGGACGCCGACATTAGCGACCCCTTTGACCCACTCCCCCTTACATCGTGCCTGAACGAGGTAAACTCCATTGGGCGGGAGTTGTTCGTGCGGGACGGCTACATTGGCCGTCGGGAATCCGAGCTGGCGGCCCAACTGACGCCCCTGCTTCACTTCGCCGTAGACCGAATAGTATCGTCCCAGCAAGAATGCCGCAGTCGCCAGATCTTGGCTTTTAAGCGCTTCGCGAATCTTGGTGCTACTGATCCGCTCTCCATCTCGTAACACTGGTTCAACCCCCACCACTGGCACGGAACCCGCCCAAGCGGTGAGTTTTTCAAGGTTTCCTGATCGCTCTTTTCCAAAAGCCCAATCGCTTCCCGCAGCCAAACGCTGCACTCCGGTAGCAAAAAGTTCGTCAGCAAAGCTCCGAGCCGAAAGAGCAGCAAAGTCTTTCGTGAACTCAACCACGCACAGAAAATCAACTCCCAAAGATTCTAAAATGAGCTCCTGATGGGCCAGGGAAGTCAGGATCCGACGGGGCGCATGGTCCGGCGCAAGCACTTGGACCGGATGAGGATCAAAGGTGAGAACGCCCACCCGCCCACATCCACGAGCAGCATCAATCACCGCCTGATGACCGAGGTGCAATCCGTCAAAGACACCAAGAGCCAAACCGAAATCACTCTCCGTCGTCGAAAGTTCCTGGAGTCCATGAAAGCACTGCATACCCAAATTCTAGGCAGAAAAAGCGCCTCCTAAAAGCCATCTTACTTTAGGCGACCTTTACGGCGAAGATAAGGGGGAATATCAAGATCCTCCCCTTTTTCAACATTGGGATCTCCACCGGAAAAACGACCTTTCGGCCCGCCTTCGAGCTCCAGCTCTCCTTGACCCGTTGACTTTTTTCCCACCGGCGCTTCGTAAAGTTCTTCTGCCGTGGAATTCGATTCGACCACTGGTTCAAGCTGAACCATCTCTTCATCAAGATCGGAAATTTCATCATCTTCCACAACCCGGAGTTTTGGGACTGCAAAATCTTTTTCAGGCTCAATCCCGGCCTCCTGCACCTCAAGCTCTTTCTCGGTCTCCACAACATCTTCTTCGATTTCATCCACCGTTTCAAAAACAGCCTCCATCTCCTCTTCCACCACAGATTCGATATCAAGCTCTAAGCCGCTCTCTTCCTCAATTCCCACTTCTTCGACGAACTCTTCCACCTTTTCCATTTTCGGTTCAGGGGCCACTTCTTTGACTTCCTTAACGAGGACAGGCTCCTCCACTTCGGGAAGGTCGGTAATCGAAACCATATTGAGTCGATCTTCCGGCAAGGCGCTGATAATCGTCACACTCAATGAATCTTTCATCGCCTTATCCGTAGCCGCGCCAAAGAGAACGTGGGCGTCTTCCGGAAGATGTTTCATGAGGCCTTCCATCAGAAGTTCGATTTCGAAAAGCATCATGTCCTCGCCTCCGCAAATATGCACCAAGACAGTGGTGGCATCTGCCAAAAGGGATCCGCGATCCAGTAGCGGACTATTCAATGCCGACTTGAGCGCGCCTTGAGCCCGATTTTCGCCGCGTGCGAGGCCCGAGCCAAAGAGACAACGCGAGCGAGTCGTCTTCAGCGCCGACATCAGCTCATCAAGGCCCACATTGATCAGTCCGGGACGAAGAACGAGGCGAGAAACTGCCGTAATGCTGTCGGAAATCATACGATCCGCAGCTGAAAAGGCTTCATGAACTCCCTGCTTAGGAAGGACCAGCTCGCCCATTCGTCCATTGTCGAAAGTCACTAAAGCGTTCGCCAGCACCGCAAGCTGATTGAGCGATTCTTCCGCTTGTTCGCGCCGACGACGCCCCTCAAATCCAAAGGGCATGGTTGCAAATACCACCACAAAAGCACCAACTTCGCGCGCCAACCGGACCACAATCGGAGCAGCTCCCGAACCTGTTCCGCCACCAAGTCCCACGCAGATAAAGACGATTTGACGGTCACGCAAAGATTCACGGATCTCAGTTTCAGCCTCAAGAATAGAATTTTGGCCCAACTCAGGGTCACCTCCAGCACCTAGACCCTTCGTCAAATCGCGCCCTAATTGAATCTTCTCGCCCGCCACTGAACTGGCCAGCGTCCGCACATCGGTATTCAGCGCCAAAAGCTCTGCACCCTCAATCCCATCAAGGGCTACGCGATCCAACATATTGGCTCCGGCTCCTCCCAGGCCCACTATTTTGACAGCACTCTCAGGGATGGTCTGCTGGCGTTCGCGTTCGAATTTTATCATAACAAGTTGAAATTTAAGATCTGTTTACCAATTTGAATTCTAAGACGCGAGAGAAAAAGCCAACAAAAAAAACTTAGAGCATCGTTAAATAGGAGTAACTCTCCCTAAATTCTCGCTGGTCCCAGCACGTTTCACCTGCAAGAATCTCATCAAAGATATTGTGTTTCCAGAGGACACCTCATCGCCATGCCTGATTCTGATCCATCACCGCAACTGACTCCCATTCCTAAGGAGCTCAAGAAACAGCTCGCTGAGTTTCAACGCCAGTTGTGGCGCACTAAGATAGTCGAAGCCATACTCGCAGGGTTCTTCGGCTTGATTATTTCCTTCTTGGTCGTCTTTGTCCTCGATCGCTTCATCGCCACCCCACCGCTTGCCCGCCTCGGCATTCTCATCGCGGGCACCTCGCTTTTCGCGATCTTCGCGCCGCTCATGATGCGCCGCTGGATCTATGGCCATCGCAAAGAAGGCCAGCTTGCCCGCCTCATTTCTAAAAAGTTCCCCAAACTCGGTGACCGGCTCCTCGGAGTCGTCGAACTTCAAGACCAAAAGGAATCCCACAAAACCCTCTCTCCCGAACTCCGGGCTGCTGCGATGGCACACGTCGCCCGCCAAGTCGGGAAAAAAGACATGGGTGAGGCCCTCCCGATTTCCCACTATAAGATGCTCGGTCTGGGAGTAGCTCTGGGAGCTCTCTGTGTCATCCTGGGTTTCTCCTTCGCTCCCAAGGCCGGATCCAACGCGCTCAAGCGCTGGCTTCTTCCGCTCTCGGGCACCGAGCGCTACACCTTCACCCAGCTGGACCTCTCAGGACTACCTAATCCCTACACCGTCCCCTATGACGAGCCTTTCGTCATCATTGTCCCTCTCAAGGAAGAAACCGATGATCGCCCTGCAATCGCCGCAGCCCGCTACGGCTTGCAGGACTGGCTCGAAACCGATTTGAGTGAAAAGGGCTACCGTTTCGAATTCCAAGGCCAACAAAGTAGCGACGTTCTCACACTTCGCGTCGGCGATGCTCTCCACCGCATCCGCATCGAACCCGAGATTCGTCCAGAACTCACCGCCCTCGACGCAAAGGTCACTCTTCCCGCCTACCTTCAACTCGAAACCAAGACCATCGACATCCGCTCCGGCACCCTGAGCGCGCTTGCCGGAAGCAAGATTGAACTCGAAGGAACCTTTTCCCGTGACCTCAAAAGTGCCACCGGAACCGTCTCAGCTCTTCCTCCCGATGACGAAGTCGTCAGCACCTTTGAGGAAGCTTCAGAAACAGAAACCGAACAGCCTGCTCCCCTTCCCGATCCGACCCCACTGGAACTCACCATTTTCGAAGACCGAATCACCTCGTCCCCGATCGAGCTGGGCGAATTCCGTGTCGAAATCCCCCTTCAATGGACCGACGTCAAGGGCCTCGAATCTTCCACAAGCTTCAACCTCAAGATCCAGACCGCCCACGATCAAGCGCCTCTTGTTTACACCCAAGGCATCGAGCGACAGATCGTCATCCTCGCCGGAGAAACCCTCGAATTCGAGGTGTTGACCGAGGACGATTACGGCATCCAAGAGATCGGACTGATGTGGCAAGGTGAATTCACCAAGCCTACCGACGAGTCCCCCGCCTCCGGGGAACTCCTTCTGAAGCAGGGTTCTCCCAGCAACTCGCGTCTTTCCGAGCTCGCCATCTTTTCTCCCAAGACCCACGGAATCGTTCCGCAAAAGTTGACCCTCGTTGGCTATGCGCAGGATTTCAAACCAGAGCGGGAACGGAGTCTTTCCGAGCCCATCATCATCTACATCCTCACCGAAGACGAACACGCCCAGCTTCTCAAGCAGCGATTCGACCGCCTCATCGGCGAACTCGAGGACGCCGCCCGCCGTGAGCAAAACAACCTCGATACCAACGAGCGTCTCGACCAGCTGAATAAGCCCGAAGATCTCCAAAATGAGGAGAACAAAGAAAAGCTCGCCCAGCAGGAAGACGCCGAGGATCAAAATGCCGAGAAGATGGAAGAGATCACCAAGAAGATGGAAGAACTCTTCAAGGACGCCGCCCGTAACAAATCGATCGAAAAGGAGACCATGAAAAAAATGGCCGACTCACTCCAAAACATGAAGGAGCTGGCCAAGCAGGATCTCCCTGAGATCGAGAAGAAGCTCAACGAATCCCAAGACAACAAGTCCACCCCTGAAAAAGCCAAGAAGGATCTCCAGGAAGCAATCGAGAAACAAAAGGAAGCGCTTAAAAAGATGCAGGAGACCATCAAGAAGGCCAACGAGGCCAACAACAACTTCGAAGCCTCCACCTTCATCAATCGACTCAAGCGCGCCGCCTCCGACGAAGACGGAATCTCCAACAAACTCGTCTCCTCAATGACGGGTCAGAATTCCGAGAGCAAAAAGGCCGCCACGCCCCTCCTCGGAGCCGCTGCCGAATCAGACACCTTCGATCCCGTTTTCCGACGCATGATTGAAATGCTAGGCACCCAGCAACGCCGCACCGGAAGCGACGTGAACTGGATTCAAGAAGACCTCGCCAATTTCTACGCGCGCACTCAAAAAGAAATCCATAAGGAAATCGTGGACGACATGAAGAAGTCCGAGATCAGCTTGAAGCTTGAAGGTCTCCAAACCCGGATTAGCAAGAATCGGAGTTTTACCGCCGCTCTTGAAGCCAAGAAGTGGGGAGCGCAACTCCGAGAATGGGCTAAGAAACTCGAAGGCACCCCGCCCGATGCCGCTGGTGGTGATGGCGGCGGCGAAGGAGGAGCCAACCCCGAGGAGAAAGATTTCGAATTCATGCTCAAAGTGATGCGCATGGTGCAAGCCGAGCAAGATATCCGCTCCCGCACCCGTTCTCTAGAACAGCTCATGCGCTCCGTCGAACTTCGCAAAGCCGGACAAAATTAAGAAAACCTCAAACCAAAAACAGTAGATGAAAAAAACGATACTTACCTCCCTGCTCGGGCTCGGGCTTATGGCCCCCTCCGGAGCTGAGGAGAGCAAAAAGCCAACCGAAGCCGCAAAGGCGGAGGCCGCCGTCAAGCACGATAAAGGCACCCAGAAGCTCGCCGATGACCAGGACACTGTTTCCGCAGACGTTCAGGAACTCATCGACGAGCAGACCAATGCCAAAGTCATCGATCTTCTCTCCCAAGTGGAGACGCTCATGGCGGAGACCACAGACCGTCTCGACGAGAAAAACACCGGCGGCGAGACCATCGCCATCCAGACCGAGATCATCGAGAAGATCTACGAAGCGGCCAAAGAAAAGAGCCAATGACAAAGCAGCAGTAGTTGACCGAATAGTCAACAGAGCATGGGTGCCATGCTCCAAATGATGCAAGAAATGATGGGTAAAGGCGATAAGCCCGGAGAAAAGCCAGGTCAAAAACCTGGCGACAAGCCAGGCCAAGGCCAAACGGCGGAATCCGACGCAGCCAACACCGCCAATGGTGGACCATCGAAGGGAATCACTGCCGAACGCCGTGTCCCCAAGGCCGCAGGGCGCTCCGGTGCCGGACTCCCTCCCGAATTCCAAAAGGCGCTCGACGCCTACAACAAATCCACTCCTAAAAAGTAAGCCCTCCTTCCATGCGCTTCCTCCCATCCGCACTCCTCTTTACTTTAGCGTTGCCCCTCTTCGGGCAATCGGTTCCTCGTCGTGAAGAGGACCCGATCCCAGCTAAAGTGGAGAACATCTACACCCGCGGATTACGCTACCTCTCACAGTCTCAGAATACCGAGGGAGCGTGGGATGACAGTCAGGGAAAAGAGCCCGGAGTCGTGGGCCTCTGCATCATGGCCTTCCTGGCCCATGGAGAGGACCCGAATCACGGACCTTACGCCGAGAATATCCAAAAAGGAATCTCCTTCATTCTCGAGCAACAAAGCAAAACCAACGGCTACATTGGCACTAGCATGTATAGCCACGGCTTTGCCACTCTCGCTCTCGCCGAGAGCTATGGCATGTTCCGAGACGATCGCATCGCTCCTGCTCTGAAGCAGGCCGTCGATCTGATCCTCTCGTCGCAAAAACGAAACTCACGAGGAGCCTGGCGCTATTCACCCGAGAGCACCGACGCCGACTCAACCGTTTCCGGCTGCCAAATCGTCGCCCTCTATGCCGCCCGCAATGCCGGAATCCCGGTCCCTGAAGAAGCCTTTACCAAAGGCCTCAAATACATGGCCAAATGTCGCGGAGGCGATGGGGGATACGGCTACACTTCCGGCATAGGAGACAAGCCCACCCTCACCGCCATTGGCCTTCTCACCCAAGCTCTCGCCAAGCAGCACGACAGCCGCAGCTTTAAGGCCAGCACCAAGTATCTCAGTAAAAAGCTCAACTACCGCGAGAAGTATTACCCCTACTACTTCGAGTATTACATGTCCCAAGCCCTCTTTCACGCCGATGAAAAATCTTGGAACGATTGGAACGCCAAGAACATCGCTTATATGTCCGTTCTCCAGGGGCCTGACGGCTCCTTCCCGGGCAACAAAGGAAAAGCATTCTCGACCTCCGGCGCTCTCCTCTCTCTCGCTCTCAACTACCGCTTCCTCCCGATCTACGAAAAATGAATCTGCGCCTCCTCACCCTTACCGCGCTTCTCGGAGGCTTGTCTTTGCAGTCCGTATACTCCCAGCGCCCCTTACAATTCCAAAACGTCAATAACTTTCGGATCCCAAACCAAGCAGGCGACGACGAGATCCTCGACCTCCCCGAGTCCGACCCCTCAGGCACTGACCTCCTTCGCTTTACCAACGGCGACATCATGCACGGCAATTTCGCCGGCCTAAAAGACGGCATCCTTTGGAATCGGCCCGACATCGACGAACCCATCCGCTTTGAGCTCAAGAACCTCCGCCAAGTCGTCTTCGATGGGGGAAATAACTCTCCCGCCCAACCCAAATCTCCCTTCGTCTCGCTCGTCAATGGCGACGAGATCCCAGGAAAAATCATCTCCCTCGATGAAAAAGCACTTGTGATCGACAGCCCCCTCACGGGTCAGATCAGCATCCCACGCGACCAACTCAAGACTCTCAATCCCAATCCCTTCGGCGGTCAACTCCACTATGCCGGCCCTTTCAGCAGTGACCAATGGGTCATGATCGATACCGAAAAAGAAGAAGTCACAGAACCCGAAGAAAAGGAGGCTGAAGAAAAGAAAGAAGAGGACGAAGAGAAACCCAAACCAAATCCTTCATGGCTCTATTCAGGGGCCTCCCTCTACTCCACCAACACCCGTGCGGTCGCCCTCGATGGGAAGCTCCCTGATGTGGGCCGCCTTCGATTTAAAATCGCATGGCGCAATAGCTTTTCCTCCACTGTCGCCTTCCACGCAGATTTCAAGCGCCCCCTTCCCAGGAAAGAGGTAGCTCTTGAGCCCGAAATCGACGCCGATGCCGGAAAAGCCGAGGACCAGCCCATCGTTCCTGAGGAAGCAAAGGAACCCGAACCACTCAAATACCAGCACCTTTTTGACCTCAAAAAGGGCAACGCCTTCCAGTCATTAGAGTGGCTTCCGGCCAATACTAGCTCCGGCCATCCCCAGACCTACGGCAGTTCCTACGTCTTTAACTTTTCCTCTTCCTACGTCAACCTCTGGCGCTGCAGCTTTGACGAAGATGGGAAACCCTCCACTAAAAGCCTTCGAAACCAACGTCTTCCCGTTAATCTGGGACAAAGTGGAGAAGCGGAATTTGATCTTCGTTTTGACCGGACCAAGAACGCCATTTATCTTTACGTGAATGGCCTGTATGCTTCCCAGTGGAATGATCTAGATGGCTATGTTGCCCCCGGTGATGGCCTCGCCTTTGCCGGAAATGGAAATTCTCGCATCAGGGTATCCGATATCCTCATCACTTCCTGGAGCGGCACTCCTGACGGAGCCCGCTCTCTAGAGCACGAAGATCGCGACATCGTCCTCCTCACCAATGGAACTGATCGATTCTCCGGCCAGATAACCAGCATCGCCGATGGCAAGGCCACGCTCAAAGGGCCCTACGCAGACCTCACGCTCCCTCTTGATGAACTCTCAGAAATTCACTTCCAACGATCCGGACTTGCTGATCTTCAAAAAATTAAATGGCCGGACGACACCGGAATCCTCCTCTTCAATCCTATCGGCCGCATCTCGCTCGTTCCCACTTCTTCTGACGAAAACCACCTCTCCGGCAAGTCCCCCGTTCTGGGTGACCTCAAGGTGAAACTCGATTCTGCGGCGCTCCTTCAATTCGCCGAAACCCCCGATGTCCTTAGCGATTGGGTCACCGATTTTTAAGCCATGCGTGCTCCCTTCCTTCTTTCCGCTCTCGCCTGCTTCGCCTTCCAAAGCGCATTTGCAAACGATCTCATCATTCTCAAAAATGGAGACCGTTTTTCGGGAACCATCGTCGGGCTCTCCAGCGGCCTTGTTCAAATCCAGAGTCCTCACAGTGATCAACCGTTGAGCATCGTCAGCGACGAGCTTGAAAACTTGAGTTTCGAGGAAGTCGAGACAATCGAGGCCCCTGCTCACTCCCACCAGGTTAATCTTCGCAATGGTAATGTCATTCCGGGAGAAGTTACTGGCCTTGATGCTCAAAATCTTCAGTTCAAAACTTGGTTCGCAGGACCACTCAGTATTCCCCGTAGCCAGATTAAATCGGTATTCTACGGAGTCACTCCACAGCGCCTCCTCTACCAAGGACCCGACAACCTGGAAGAATGGGATCCCGATGAGGCCTGGGAATTTCGAGATGGGTCCCTTACATCCAATAGCCAAAGCAGCATCGCGCAGAACCTCGATCTACCCAACCGCTTCATCCTCCGCTTCCACCTCAGCTGGCCAAACTCACCCAGTATCCGCATTCATTTCTGCACCGATGCCGAGGAAGGAAAAGAGAATCACGATGGCTACTCCCTCTACTTTTCCAGCCGTGGCGCCACTCTTCAACGCGCTCTTCCTCCGGGCACCGATGAGGACAAACCCCAGATCCAAATTCTGGGAGGATCGTCCAAAAGCACAAACGATTTTAAGGGACGCCAAACCACCGTCGAACTCCGGGTTGATCGCATCACCCGGCGCATCATGCTCTATCTCGATGGCGAATTGCAGGGCAGTTTCCTCGATCCTAATCCCGCCCCCGCAGGAAAGAAGGTGATCTTCGAAAGCCAGTCTTCGGTGCGAGGACAAATCACCCTAAGCGAGATCAAACTTCATGAATGGGATGCCGTGACGCAGCGACTCCGCGTAGAACCACGTCAGGACGAAGAGAGCGACACTCTCACCACAGACGAAGGTGACCGCTACTCCGGTCAAATCCTGGAACGCTTCGAATCTGGAGAGAACAGCTCCTTCAAAGTAAAGAGTCCCCTCCTCGAGCAAATCGTGACCATCCCAGAAAAGTGCTCTGCCATCCTCTACTTTGCCGAAGGAACTCTCCCCAAGAATTCCAAGTCATCCTACAGGCTCTCACTCGCTTCCGGAGGTGAAATCGACCTTTCCGAAATCCAACTCACCAAAAAATCGCTCACCGGAAAACACCCTTGGCTCGGAAAGCTCACGATTGACAGACAGGTCGTGGGAAAAATCAGTCGCCTCAACGAAGAAAAGAAAACCGTACGCGAAGAAGCGCCCAAAGCCGATGATCCGAGAGCGCTTAAAAGCGCCCAACAACTCCGCCTCCAGATCGAAGCGAACTAACCTTGCAACCCATGAGATCACTTTTCCTCTTCCTCACTCTTCCGCTTGCACTTGCGGCCAACGAGAACCTTTCTCGTCTCACCTTTCTCGACCAGACCGTCATCTCGGGAACCGTCACCCACATTGACCCCGAGAAAGGGATCCTCAAGATGACCTCTCCCTTCCTCAAGGGTGAAGCAGTTCTCAAAATGGACGAGCTTCTGGATATTCAGCTCAACAAAGATGCCGATGTCCCCGAATCCGATCATCACGCACTCGCCACCGTCGAGCACCATTATGATAATCCCTTTGAAGACACCATCCGGGGCTCACTCATCGGCGTCGATGACCAATCAGTTACTCTCCACACTTGGTATGCCGGAAAATTGAGGCTCGACCGTTTCATGGTAAAGGCACTCGATATCTATGCCAACTCTCCCAGCCTCTACCACGGCCCAAATGGCTTGGATGGCTGGGTCTCAAGCGGCCGCCAGCTGAAGAATGATTGGTCCTTCAAAAAAAGAGCACTCGTTTCCAAAACAAATAACTCGATCGCCCGGGAGGTTGAAATGTCGGAACGAAGCAAGTTTTCCTTCCGGGCCCACTGGCAGGACGATGCTTACTTCCGCGCAACGTTCCTCTCGACCAGTGGAAAAAGCCGCCACCCCAGCTCCGGATACTCCCTCCAGGTCAATCGCACCTACTTGAACCTGAGCCGAAACGGGCAGAACAACCTGATGCATCAAAGTGCGCCTCAACTCAGGGAACAGACGAATGCCCTCTTTGAATTTTATATCGACCGGCGCCCTGAAGGAAAAAACGCAATCTACATTGATGGAAAAAAGTTCCACGAATGGGACGGAGTCGATGACACCTTAATGAAGGGGAAATGGATTCTCTTTAGCCCCCAGACCTCCAACAAAGCAATCAAGATTTCGGACATCATCGTCAGCCTTTGGGATGGACGCCTTCCGATCATCACCGATGCAGAGAACCCCGATGCCACCGGACTCTTTGAAGGAATGGAGGGACAGCGCATCGACCTCGCAAATGGCGACTCTCTCTTGGGGAAAATCATGGGCGTCAATGAAGGCGCGACTAAAGTGAAGACCAGCCTTGGTGACGTCATCATTCCCGTCAACCGCCTCCGTTCGTTCCAACTCCACGAATCGGAGGAAACCCTCAAAGAACCCCGAATGTATAAAGAAGATGTGCGCGCTTGGTTCACCGAGGGCGGCTTTGTCACCCTCAAAATCGCCCGCCTTAACGACAAAAAAATCGCCGGCTATTCTCAGGTCTTCGGTGATGCTGAATTCGACCTTACTGCCTTCTCTCGGATCGAGTTCAACATCTGGGATAACGACCTAAACGAAGAGCGCGACGGCGGAGGAGACGGCGATTGGTAGGAAAGCCGGATGAACTTTCTTTCCTCGTCCTTCTCCTTCCAAATATAAAAGCGAGGCCCTACGGGACCTCGCTTTGAAAATTTCGTTGCTTGCTAAGTTAAACTCTCCGGCGACGCGACGCACCGAATATCAGCGCTGTTCCAAACAAGAGAGCTGAACTTGGCTCAGGCACCAGTGCCCAACTCGAGGGAGCGGCCAGCTGCGAAGGAGGTTGATCAGCTGCGGTGTATAAGGTTCCAGCGAGAGAATCCGCACCCAAGGCATTGACTCCCCCATTAAAGTAAGACGCATTTTGAAACTGAGCCATGTCAGGTGACCCCGGTTCGATCGATTCGTCGAGACCGGCAAGATCCGCTGCCACAACGCCGAATCCAGTATCATTTCCTCCCGCAATCGCAGCGGCATTAGCAGCCAACGTAAAATTATTGGTAAGAGTGACTGCGCCGTCGGTGGCAGTCAAAGTGATCACATCAGTGGCCGTCGAAATATCAGCATCCAGACGAATGGAGATCACCGAGTTCGCGAAACCCGAAATATCCAAAGTCATGATTCCATCACCAGTCGGTGAAGAAGCAGCGTAGCCACCTTGGTCGTAGTAGTAGACGAGACTGTTGTCGACCAAAGCTAGAGCACTACCAAGGCCATCGCCTCCCGCTTCGAAAATGATGCGATTCGGATTGGAAGGAAGAGCTCCCACAACCAAACCGACGTCCAGAGTCCAGTCATTGACTCCGGTCACCGGATCATCAGTCCGTGGTCCAGGAGTGAGCGTGATGACCGCAGCCGAGGCAGGAACGAGAGCCAGAGCCGAAAGGGTTAATAAATTAGGAATATTCATATAACACCTTGATAGTTAGAAGTTTTCTCTCGTCGAGTCAACCCCCCATATCCCCCTCCTTAGCGAGACTGAAAGATTTCACTCACGAGAGCCTCGACTACCAGAGTCCGAAGCCCTCCGCCTCCTGACTCGACCTTCGCTTGGATGTCTCGCATGGCAAACTGATCGACGGCTTCCATGTGCCGTCCGGTGGCGTGAGCCAGCAGCGTCGAAATCAAATGTCGCTGGAAAACCTCCGCTCTCGTCGACACCAACACCTCCTTCAAGCCCTCGAAGCCGTCGAATTTCTCGCCCGATGGCATCTCCCCCGTCGCATCGACCTTGAGAGCTTTCGCCTTCTTGTTCGCCTTGGGATAACGATCCCGCCACTTGCCCAGTTCATCAAACATCTCCAACCCAAATCCGGGCGGATCGATCTTCCGATGACACTCCGCGCACGTTTTTGAGGCCAAATGCTTTGCCAAGCGCTCCCGCAAAGTCTTCGCGCCCCGTACATCGGGCTCAATCTCCGGCACCTCATCAGGCGGCGGAGGCGGAACGACTCCCAAGATATTCTCGGAAACAAAAACCCCGCGCGTCACCGGCGACGTCTCCACCCCATTCGAACTCACCGTCAGTACCGCAGCCATTCCCAAAACTCCCCCTCTACTACTCCCATCCGGCAGCTTCACCCTCCGAAACCCATCCTTCAACCGAAGAGTCTTCCCTTCGACCAAGCCATAGTGCTTCGCCAAGTATTTATCCACGAAGGTGTAATCTGCATCGAGCAACTCCAGCACCGGCCCATTCTCTTTCAGCAAGGACCCAAAGAAACGCCGCACCTCCTCCTTCATCGAAGCCGGCCAATTTTCCGCATAATAGCGCCGCGCCCGCTCCCTCGGTGGAGGCATCCCTCCCAAGTCCCGCAAATTCAGCCAGCCATCTAAAAAGCTCTCCACAAACCCTGCCACCCGCTCATCTCCCAACATCCGCTCCACCTGCCCACGCAGTACCTCTGGCTCATTCAAACGTCCCTCTTCCGCCAACTTCAACAACTCCTCATCCGGCGGCCCCGCCCAAAGCGCATAAGAAAGCCGCGCCGCCAAATCGTAGGGCTTCAGCTCCGGTTTCTCCTCCGGCGTGATCTCACTCAGGTAAAAAAACGAGGGCGAACAAAGCACCATCTTCACCACATCAAGCGCCGCCTGCCGTGCCTTCGCGCCCTCCTTCAATCTCTTCCCATAAAAACTCTCCAACCGCTTCCGATCCTCCTCATCAAGCGGCCTCCGAAAGGCTCGCTCCGCAAATCGTTCCAACTGCTCCAGCGCCTTCTTCTCCTGAAATCCACCCTCTCCAAAAACCGCCTTCTCTTCCAAACTTCCACCGTCTTCAGCCAGCGGACCAAGCACCTTAATCTCGGAAATCCGAAGATGCGGAAGCTTGCCCTCCAGTAAAAGCGTCGCTCGACTGACATCCTTGCTGGGATTCTTAAACTCATGCTTGTAGCGCTTGTTCACCTCAATCACCGATCGCCTCGACTCAAAGGGACCATTCGGAAAAATGAAACGCGGTGTCTGTCCCTTTTCCAACCACACCCGAAACTTCACCCACTCCGGCTTCTCATCCGACACCACCGATTTCGCCAGCACCGGTTCAATCCGCTGTGGATAATGAATGTGTCCCTTCGTCGCATCCCCCGGCACAACTCCCAAAATAAAAGGCTCGCTAAAATCGATTCCGAAAATTTTAGGATCGTAATGCGTGTCCCGATGCATCGCCTGCACCAGCACCTCTAAATCATAGAGCCCTGACACCGGAACTCCCTCCAAAAAGTCCTCGATATGCCCATAGCTTCCCTGCCGCGTGTCCGTATCCGGCTGCTCGTAGATACAGAGAAATTTGTATTTAAAAACAGCCCGATGACTCCCCGCTAGTTCCTCATACTGCTTAAAGTTCTCGGTAAAATGCCAGCTCTTCACTTCCATCTCCGGCTTCCCGAGTCGATTCTCCACGAGCCGCTGCGCCGACTGGAAATACTGATCTAAGAGAAAGCCCGAAGTCACGAGACTCTCCCCCACCGTATCGAGATGGTGGCTCGTCTTCTCCTTCGGAAAATCAAGCGTCAGTCCAAGCGTGTCCACCCGACGGCCAAACAAAACCGCCATGGTATTCTCATACTCCCGATCCGAGAGCCGCCGCATCACCGTCTTACCGCCGTTGCTTTTAAAACGACTCCGCGCAGCCGCCACCTCCCCCTGCAACGCCCGAATCACCGCCAATCTCTCTTCGTCCTTAGGCTGTTCCTCTTTCTTCGGCGGCATTTCCTTGAGCGTTATCTGATCGATGATCTCCTGCGCCATGATCAAGTCATGCAGACTCGTCAGCGGAAGATTAAGACTTTCAAACTCCCGCTCCCCCTTCTCCGTGGCCGAATCGTGACACTCGTAACAATGGTAGTCCAAGAAATCGACAATCACCTCATGGGAGCCCGGCTCTTTCGCCTGCCCAAATCCGCAGCCCAGAGCCACCCCCAACAAAAAAGAGGCGATCCTCATATTCCGCTTAGGAAAAATTCCCCGTGCTATTTCCAAAGGATTCAGTCTCCACCCCCATACGCTGGGCGAGATCGACGAATAAATTACAAAGCGGCACCTTTTTAATCCCCTGCGATTCCGCCTTCTTAAACTCGCCATGACGATACCCACCGCCCGCAAGTAAGACCGGAAGATCCGAGTTCTTGTGCGAGTTAGCATCGCCAATCCCGCTTCCAAAAAGAACGGAAGTCGAATCCAACAAAGTTCCCTCCCCATCCTGCACCGAGGAAAGTTTGTTCAGAAATTTCCCAAAGTGCCCAATCTGATAAGCCTCCAGCGCAAGCAAATGGCCCACCGCCTCCGCATCATTCCCGTGATGAGACAAACCGTGATACGATTTCTCAATCCCAAGATGCTGCGGCAAAAAGGAGCCGCCAATCTCGAGCGTCGCAACCCGCGTCGAGTCCGTCTGCAGCGCCAGCGCGATCAGCGCATAAAGCATCGGTAAATCTTCCACCGTATTGGCATTCGCCGGCTTTGCAAAAGGAGCATCAGGCTTCGGCTGATCCGTCCACTGGCGTCGCAGCTCAAGCCGCTTTTCAACGTCACGAATCGAAGTAAAATATTCGTCTAACTTCTCCTGATCCTCGCGATTCACCTTCTTCGCCAAACCCTTCGCCTCCTCATTGATGGCATCCAAAATCGATCCCTGAAGTCCATTCTCCTCCACCATCTCACGACGCCGCTTCGGCGAATCACTCGCGAACAAGCGATCAAAAAGTTCCGCCGGACTCGTGATCGGCGGGACCCGCACTCCGGAGCGCGTCCACGAGAGCTGACACCCACCATGAATCCCGCCTTCCGAGCCCACCGTTAAGGAGGGAAAGCGCGTCTGGCTCCCAATCTCCTCCGCGAGATATTGATCGATCGTGACATTGCCATCCTCCCGATCTTTCGCTTCCGAGTTCAGCACCCCTGACAAAAATGAATGCACTGCAAAGTGCCCCCCCTTAATCCCGTGATCCAAGCCCCGGTACACCGTCATCTGGTCACGCATCGCCTCAAGCGGCTTGAGCAACCTCGTCGATTCATACCCTTTCCCCACCGTTTTCGGAAAAAGACTCTTCGTCTGAAAACCCAATAAATTTCCCACCCCCACAAAGCGCTTCGCCCCAATCCCCGCTCCCCGCGTCGCCTGCACCGTCGCCAGCGACCCAGCCGTCTTCGCCATCAAAGAAGTGAGTCCAGGAAGCGCCAAGGTCGCACCAGCAGCCCTCAGCAAAAAGCGACGGCGATTGAGTTTAGATTTCATCAGGAAGAGATTCAGTTTCGCCTCAGAGGGTCAAACTGCAAGCAGCAGTATGAATTACGCACTCCAGCCGCCAAGACTTTCATTTGGCTGGGCGCCGTCATTAAGTTAGGGGCCTTCAATAGAAGGTAATCGAAGAGCGCCCGCCAGCTGAGTCCAATAAATGAACCTTACCCTAGCTGCGTCATCTGCCTCACCATTCCCCTTCTCGGAGATCAGGTTCCCAGCCCCATTGGGGCAGCATAACTCAGCCCAGCGGTAAGCGGGGGACGAGGGCAGCCCTGAGTTTCATCGCTAGAAAGGAATAGCGCGAGCCTTTGATCTCGATTCGGAAACGGAGGGCCCGAGGGTTGCCTCTCCAGTATCGCAGCAGAAGAAGCGGGCTGCGGGAATACGGCACTCGCTTCAACATCAAAGGCTTGCCCCCGATCTTCACAAAGCCAATTCTCAGAACTTAGACTAGGGCTGAGTCATGCCAACCCTTTGGGCTTTTGAGAAACAAAGTGAGGCTCGAGCTTAAATCTCATGGAACAAAAGGTCCTTAGCTTAACGCTTTCGCCTGAAAGCTAGATAAATGATCTCTAGGCCGGAAAGGATAATACTCGACGGTTCAGGAACCAGAGAAGTTTCAATACCAATCCCCGAATTAGTTTCGTAAGCCCACCCGTGAATTAAGCCACCTGAGCTAAATTGGCCAAATTCTATATCGAAGTTGCCATAGTGCACTCCATCTGCAGCTTCAAACTCGACAGCAAGAAGTGCACGGATTCCACCCAAATTCTCGTCATAGAATAAACCCTCGCAGCCAGTAGAAACGCAAAGCGCCAATATTGCTGAGTCAATCCCTGTTGAGAGCCAAGTGAATCCGCCCTCTGGGAGAAGTCGAATCTGAACTCCTTCAGAAAGAGGTAACGCACTCCTTCCTAGGTTTGAGAAAACTTCAGAAATCCCTGGATAGCGATCACCACGAAAATAGATGATTCTAGTTTCATACCCAAGGATTCTTCTGTGACGATCAGATAATCCCCTTCACCAATTTGCCATGAACATCCGTAAGGCGGAAATCGCGGCCCTGGAAGCGGTAGGTGAGCTTCTTGTGATCGATGCCCAGCTGGTGGAGAATGGTGGCGTGGAGATCGTGGACGTGGACGATGTCTTTCACGGCGTGGTAGCCGAAGTCGTCGGTTTCGCCGTAGCTGATTCCCGGTTTGATTCCGCCTCCGGCGAGCCAGCCTGAGAAGCCCTTGATATGGTGATCGCGGCCCGAGCCTTGGGCCATGGGGGTGCGTCCGAACTCACCGGCCCAGATGACCATGGTGTCTTCGAGCATGCCCCGCTGTTTGAGATCTTTCACCAGTGCGGCCGATCCTTGGTCCACAAATTTGGCTGTCTGCTCCATTCCTTTTTTTAATCCGCCGTGGTGATCCCAGCCGCGATGGTAGCACTGGATAAAACGAACGCCCCGCTCCGCCATGCGGCGGGCCATGAGGCAGTTTGCCGCAAAAGAACCATCGGCGCCCTCCGTGCCATACATGTCGAGGATGTGCTTGGGCTCATCTGAAAAATCGACCAACTCGGGCACGCTCGTCTGCATGCGGAAGGCCATTTCATATTGATTGATCTTGGTGGCGATCTCCGGGTCATCGAGCGCTTCATCCCCAAGGGCATTCATGCGCTGGGAGGCCCGAATGACATCTTCTTGTCCTGCGTCGGAGAGGCCCTTAGGACGACTGATATAATGCACCGGATCTCCCGACGACTGAAACTCAACCCCTTGAAAACGACCGGGAAGAAAACCATTATTCCACTGACGCGCCGCGATCGGTTGCCCCTGACCTCCGCCCGCGGACGTGAGGACGACAAAGCCGGGGAGATTCTCCGTTTCACTCCCCAAGCCGTAGGTGAGCCATGAGCCCATGCTGGGGCGACCAGGAATGATCGACCCGGTGTTCATGAAGGTGTGCGCCGGGTCGTGGTTGATCTGTTCGGTGTTGAGGGATTTGACGACGCAGATGTCATCGGCGATCTCGGCGATCTTCGGAAAGACATCGCTGATCATCTGCCCACTTGTTCCATGACGGGAAAAGTTGTGCTGGGGACCGAAGCATTTCAGCTGGTTCGCTTGGCTCTGAAGCTGGGCAATTTGCTGCCCCTCGGTGATCGACTTCGGCATCGGCTTGCCGTTCATCTCAGCAAGCTTCGGTTTGTAGTCGAACGATTCGAGATGCGAGGGACCTCCGGCCATGTAGAGCCAGATCACGCGCTTGCATTTCGCCGGAATATGAATGGGCAAGGCATTCCTGGCCCCTTCGGAGCCGAGGGAATTTTGATTCAGAAGTGAAGCCAGCGCCAGTGTGCCAATCCCCTTGGTGTTTCGCTTGAGGAAATGGCGGCGTGTTTGGTCGAGAAGAAATCGTTGGTAGTCCATGGATCTAGTAACGGGCGATCATTTCGTGGAGATTGAAGAGGACGCGGGAGAGCGACATCCAGGTGGCTGATTCAATGGGATCTTTCGCGCTCACGGGAGAGTCGCCATTCTTGAGATATTCGGCGGCCGCCGCGGGATCTTTTTCGAAACGGGCCCGCTGTTTCTCGTAAAGTATCTTCATCTCGCTGGATTCGTTCTCGTTCGGCTTACGGGACACCGTTTCTTGAAAGGCCCACGTGAGACGGCTTTGGAAATCCTCTCCTCCTTCAGCAAGGATACGCTCGGAAAAGACGCGGGCCGCTTCCAGGAAAGTGGGATCATTGAGCAGAACAAGCGCTTGCAGCGGCGTATTCGAGCTAGGTCGGTCCGCCGCGCATTCCTCACGCGAGGGAGCATCGAATGACTTCATCATGGGATGCAGGAAAGTGCGCTGCCAGTGGGTGTAAACGCCACGGCGATACTGATCGTTTCCTTTCGATGCCTGATAATTCCGACGCGGGAAATTGAGATGCTGATAGTATTTCGCTGGCTGGTAAGGACGTACGCTTCGTCCTCCGACATCACGAACTAAGAGGTCGCTGATCGAAAGCGCCGAGTCGCGGACGAGTTCGGCATCGAGTCGGAAACGAGCCTGTCGTGCGAAAAACTGATTGTAAGGATCCACTTCGCGAAGCTCGGAACGCGGGTGCGAGCTCTGTTTGTAAGTCTCCGAGTTCACCATCGTCCGCACGAGTTGCTTGATGTCCCATCCGCTCTCGACGAACTCCAACGCAAGCCAGTCGAGGAGTTCGGGGTGCATCGGCCAGTCGCCCTGGTTGCCCAGGTCGTCAAGATTCCCCGAGATTCCAGAGCCGTAAAATTGCTTCCACAAGCGATTGGCAAAGGTGCGCGCCGTGAGCGGGTTCTCCGGGGAGGTAATCCAGTTCGCTAAGTCCAGGCGGGTCAGGCGTTCCTTTCCCTCTGGCAGATTAATCTTTCCCAGAAATTCGGGAATCGCAGGGAGTACGATCTCGCCAGAATCGTCCATCCAGTTGCCACGAGCAAGAACCCGAACGGTGCGCGGCTTGACCGCTTTGGAAATGACCATGCTGAGCGCTGCCCCTTGGACCTTCTTCTTTTCATCTTCGAGCTCCTTAAGAACGGCACGTTCGGGATGTTCTTTGGGAGCATCCTTGGGAATGCGGGCCTTGCTTTCAGGGATCGCTTTGTCCAACTCCGCGATGCGCGCCTTTTCCTCATCGGTGTAGAGAACAATCTGAGGAGGTCGCGCGCGCGCGCTGTAGACCCCCTTTTCTTCGAGATCCGCAAAGAAGGCCGCCATGGTGTAAAAATCCTTCGTCAAATAGGGATCAAATTTGTGATCGTGGCACTCCGCACAGCCGAGGGTCGAGCCGAGCCAGACGGAGGACGTGGTGCGGACCCGGTCGCCGGCGTACTTCGCGAGGTATTCCTTGGCCTGTGCTCCACCCTCTTCTGAGGTCATGTTGAGCCGGTTGTATCCCGATGCGATGAGCTGCTCCTCCGTGGGGTTGGGGAGAAGATCTCCTGCGATCTGCTCGCGCGTGAATTCCTCGAAGGACTTGTTCGCGTTGAAGGAATTAATGACATAGTCGCGGTAGGGTGAAACTGTCACCAGTTGGTCGCCGTGGTAGCCCACCGAGTCGGCATAGCGGACAAGGTCGAGCCAAGGGATGGCCATCTTTTCTCCATAATGGGGCGACGCCAGGAGGTGATCAACAAGCTGAGCATGCTCCATTTTTAATCCCTCTTCCATCTCCTGAGCCGTCGGAGGAAGACCGATGAGATCCTGATAGAGACGACGCACCAAGCGCCACTTCTTTGCAGGTGGCGAGGCCCTGAGATCTTGCTCCTTGAGTTCCTTCGTGATGAAATGATCAATGGCATTCTTATCGGAAGAGTGGCGCACGGGTTTCAGGTAGGCCCAGTGACTTTCATACTCCGCTCCCTGCTCGATCCATTTGCGAATGAGATTGCGGTCGGCATCCGTGAGCTTCTTGATCGTTTCTGGTGGAGGCATGATCTCATCGGGATCATGTGCCGTGATGTGCTGGAAGAGTTCGCTCTTGTCAGGATCGCCGGGCTTGATGACGCTGGCCGCACCCTCTGCGGTATCGAGTCGCAGTTCGGCTTCCCGGGCGTTCTTGTCGAACCCATGGCAGGCGAAGCATTTATCCGACAAGATAGGCCGAATATCCTCATTAAAGGTCACTTTTTCCGGCACCGCGTGAGCCAGAGAAATCGCGAAGAGAGCAGGGATAAATCGACAGATCACGGGAAGGATACTGGGCTTAATTGAAAGGTGTTTCATACATACCAGGATGAATGCATAACTTTTTATCGTTGCATCCTTTCTTCTTTTGGCAAAATGAGCGAGAAAAACACTGTCGGATTTTGTCGAAAATGAGCACGATTTGCCCGATGACACGCGTGTTCGTTTCCGGCTGCTACGATTTACTTCATGCAGGCCACTTACAGTTCTTCGAAGAAGCCCGTGCCCTTGGGGATCACCTTACGGTGTGCTTTGCCGACGAAAAAATTCTCTGGCAGCACAAAAATCGTCGACCTTCCCTCCCAGACGATCACAAAATGGCTCTTCTTAGTGCCTTTCCCATGGTCGATCAGGTGGTCACCGGTGATGGCAAAACGACTGGCTTGGACTTTGAGCCCGTCTTTCGAGAGCTCCGACCTAACATTCTTGCGGTGACCGAAGACGATCAGTATGCCGATCTTAAAATCGCGCTCTGTCAGGAACTCGGAGGCCGTTACGTGAGGCTTCCTAAATCTCCCCCTCGCTTTGAGCCGATTTCCACCAGTGGAATTCTGGCCGGTTTAAAAGCACCCTCGGAATCTCCTCTCCGCGTCGATTTCGCAGGCGGGTGGCTCGACGTCCCGAAGCATTCGCGCCCCGGCGGCTTCATCGTCAACTGCGCCATCACGCCTCAAGTCAGCCTCGCTGATTGGCCCTACGAACAAAAGGCCGGTCTGGGAGGCAGCGGAGCTTGGGCTCTTCTCAACGGCCGCGATCCGGTCGCCGCCGAACTCGATCTCGGCGTCGGCTGGCAGGACCCTGCCGTGATTCGTGAAAGCGGGCTCTGCGTCTGGCAAAGCGGTGCAAGACCCCGACTCGACCTCAAGCGTGACCCTTCTTTCCTCAAAGGCCACATGGCTCTCCTCTGGACCGGCAGTCAACACGACACTCCGAGATCGGTCGATTTCAACCGCGACTACGACCTCATTGAAAAGGCCGGAGCCTGCGCGCGTGAAGGCGTCATTTTAGAATCACTCGCGACCATCGCCAAAGCGGTGGGGCTTTCCTACCAAGTCCAGCTTGCCGAAAAAATGGACCCGCTGCCTGAAATTGAGGGCAGCATCGCCCGGAAATACTGCGGCGGCGGACATGGCGGTTACGCTCTTTATCTTTTCGCAAAAAAGGAAGACCGCGAGCGAATACTCGAAGCCGATTCCGAACTCGCGAAGAACTTGCGACCGATCGAACCCCACGACCAATGGGCAGACTAGCGTCTCCGTCCACGATCCGTAACCTTTTTCTGGGCCTCTGCCGAAAGTCCACTACTTGCGAGCCACAACTGTGCCGCTTCCTGATCTTTCCGGTAAAATGCTCGACCAGCTTCGACAGTCGTAAGTTCTCGGGCTTTGGGATCATTGACTGATCCGGCCCATTCTATCGCTGCCTGGGGATCTTCCCAGGCCAGTCGGGAGACGTAGCCATTAATGGCCGAGTCTCGCGCAGGCGATGGAGTCATTGTATTGAGCTCGGTGGCGGCTGCGACAGGATCTTCCCGCGCCCATTCAGAAAAGGCACGGTCCAAACCGCGCTCCTGCGCCTTTCCATCAGGAAGAGTCTTGAGCCACGAAACGGCACCAGGTGCATCTTCCTCGGCATACTCTTCCGCGACTCGGCGCACGGCCGCTTCTTGAATCTCTCCTTCCGGAAGTCCCTGGGTCCATTGGGCGGCTTCAGAGGGATTGCCAGCGCGGAGCACATTGCGGGCGATTAAATCCATCATCCTCCCCGCATCCTTGTCGCCCCCCTCCAAACGTGACACCGCGAAATTCGTCGCGGCATTGGGATCCGCATCGGCGAGCCCAAAGACCGCGCCCCACTTCAAATCGTTTCCATTCCCCCTCTCCTCGGCTGACAAGGAATCGAACCAAGCAAGCGCAGCTACCGGATCAGAGCTGGCCCATCCTGCAAAAGTTGCCGACATATCGCGCTCTTTGGTCTCTTTTCCATTCAACACAGCGACATCTCCAGCGAGGGCTCCCCAAGCATAGTGGAACTCCCGCCACTCGTCGCTTCGCTCAGAAAGGTGCAGGAGTTGCTCCCTAACGGTCTTGGCATTTTCAGCTGTGAGATTTTCAAGCAGCTGAGAAAAGGCCAGACGCCTCTCAATCGGCCCTTTTCCCTTCTTAAATTCTTCAGCAAGGGCGAGAAGGCCTGCATCACTCAGCTTGGTCGTTCCGCCCGTTACCGTCCGGATTTCAGATCGCGCGCCAGCGTCTCTTTCACTTGTCCCAGATCCAACATCCTGTCGCGACGACACCCGGACAGATTGCCCCAAGGCCCCTGATCCGACCCTAGGGTCAATCGCCCGAGAGCTCGTATCATCATCCGTAAAGAACTGCGATCCAATCGTAAACGAGGCCACGCAAGCGGCGCCCCAAAAACCATGAACGAGATATGATGATTTCATTTGAAGTTTTTTACCGATGACGGACGAGAAACCTTTCATTTGAGCTTTCAGCCAATTTTCTCTTTCGGAAAAGGTATGAGATTTTTCAGCAAACTACTAGCCACCGTAAATTCCAACTGTTCATCCTTCAAAGATATCGCATTGAAAAGAGATGCACACTTTTCAGATCAATTCGCAAGGAGCGCGTCCACCGCGATATTCATGAACGAATCAGGGGCACCGACGTGCTTGATCTTCCCATCGACATCCAAAACAAAAACCTTAGGCCAGTTCTTGATATGATATTTTTTGGCAATCGAGCGGGTTGAATCTGAAAAATTACGCCATGGAGTCACCCCGTCGGCCGTCATTTTGCGAAGCGTCAAGGGGTGATCCTGATTGACCCCGATCACGACCGCATTCTTTCCCTGAACTTCCTTATGAAGATTGCGGAGCAACTCAATCGAACGATCGGCTTCCGGCATCCAGGTGTGCCAAAAGGCGAGAACGACCACCTTCCCGCGATAGTCGGAAAGAGAAAACGGTTTCATCGTAATATCGACTCCTTTAAAATCGAGTGCCTCCGATCCCACATTGAGATGGTTCATGATAAAAATCTCCACCTCGGCGAGGCCGATCACGGTATTCTTTCCTACCGGGAGATCATTTCCCTGAATGATGGCTTTCTTTAGCTTTTCCTGACGCTTCCGGATCACTTTCCAGTCGCCCCCCAACATTCTCAGACTAATCGCCTGACCTAGAGCAGCCGCACCCTGCACCCTGGGATCGGGGTTCTGAGCCTCGATCTTTTCAAGAACCCCCAAATTTTTGTGGTTGGGAATATTCGAAAGACTCACCGCAAGATAGGCAACGCGGGGGCTCCCGACATGAAACTGATCGACCGCCTTTAAGATTTTCATCGCTGGCGCAACTTCACCGGCTCGGCGTTGAGCCAGGCTCGCAGGAGAATTTTCGTAGAGCCATGCGGCATAGTCGAGGGACCACGATTCGTTGAGATTGTTCCGAATCTCGCTCCAAAGCCTCCGCCCCGTTTCATCAGGGTCGGGACGGGCCGCCCAAGCTGCTCCTTGTGCGTCGCCTCCCTTGGCACCCTGGACCTGCGTCACCCAGTTCTGAAAAGATTGTTCGTAAGCACGAGTTAAGTTTCGGGCTTGGGTGGCAGTTCCCGCGAAAAGCGGAACCGTCAATGAAAGTGAGAGGGAAACAATGAGTGTGCGCATGCGAAGAGGTAGATGTGTCATGCCTAGATCGACAGGAGATTCAATCATTGTTTATCCTTCAAGCGCCTCTGCTGCAGCCTTCTTTGCCTTTTTCTGAAGTTTGCGAAACTTCTTCAGGTAATCCTTTCCGACAATGTAGCCGAGGCACTTCGGAGATCCACACAGGCAGGGATGATCGACGTAGGAATCGGCACTAAAGCCGTAATCGAAGGTGATTTCCTCGTCCCTCTTAATGGGACGGGTCGCGTTGATATAGATCCGCTTTTTTACCTGAATCGCCTCGCAGTTTGGATCGCAAGAGTGATTGATCAGCCGGGCAGGATTCCACTCAACATCGCCATCGAGATCCCACTTCTTAGAAACGTTAAAAATATAAACGGCGGCACCTCCCGATTTCTCCGATTCTGCAAAAAGAGCCCACGCTCGCCGCTCGGATTCTTCCTTATCGATAAAGTTACCGACGTACTCGATGACGTGCTCTTCCGGCTCGGTATCACGAGTAGCGTAGACCCCACGTCCGTGAATCACCGAGCCGCGAACTTCGACACATCCACTCTGGCCTCGCTTGGTCAGCTTCGCAATGCGCTTCGCATCTTCCTCCGGCGTGAGGGCCTTCTTCTTTGGCGTCTTCTTGTTCTTTTTACCCACAGGAAAAAATATTTAGCATCCCTTCTTCTTGCTGACCTTCGGAGTGAAGCCTCTCATACCGCGTCCCTTCTATTTTTCGAGGAGCCTCCCACCCCTGTTGGGAAAATGAAGATCCTCGTCCTTCTTCGGGAGAAAGGGAAAAAGTTGGCGTAATTGCGCTGCCGTAATGTGCGCTCCATCGATGAACGTCCAGTCATTGGTTTCTTTTTTACAAAGAGCAATTTGAAAGCCGTT
Organism: Akkermansiaceae bacterium; assembly: GCA_905182405.1. GTDB lineage: Bacteria > Verrucomicrobiota > Verrucomicrobiia > Verrucomicrobiales > Akkermansiaceae > SW10. The sequence goes on from CAJJBQ010000002.1 coordinate 1,499,514, forward strand.
TAGAAGAACATTGTGCATCTCGGGCGGGCGCACATTACGATCTACTGCGGTGGCGTGGCTTACAGTCGGGACCATAACCATCCATTGTTTATACTCCTGTCCCACTGCTTGCAGCTCTCCATTGACCATCTTCTTGATATGACCGTAATCGACTTCAAAGGCGATGTTTGGATGCTTTGTTTTCGCCGCGGTCAGGGTAATTCCCTTGGCCTGCAGCTCGGCGAAGCCTTGCTTGATTTTCCTCTCCAGTTTCACCACTCCGCCATTCTTGCGTGCCTCGATTTTTTTCCACTCGAGATTCATGTACTTGAAGGCCGCATCGGTGTCACCTCTGACCACTTGATTGATGAGAGCTTGGGTCGCCTTTTGAGCCTCAATGAGAATCACTTCCGGAGCGGGTTGTCGGGGCGGCATAACCGCTCCGCCCTGCTGGGAAAAGCCCAAGGAGCAAGAAAAAAGGAGAAAAAGTGTCACTTTCATGCCCTTTCTATGGCCCTTGCAGGCCTTTCCGTCAAGCTCACCGAGCTCTTGATCATTTCGAATGATTAATGACGCAATCGGGCTTTGCATTTTCCCAGTCCTTTGATTACCAAATTAGAATCTATGGCGAAACAGGCATTGGGAAAAGGATTAGGAGCCCTCATTAAAGGGACAGGATCTGCATCGGATTCCGGTAACAAAGTAGACCTCCGTCCCGGCGAGCGGGTGCAGAAGGTCACTCTCGACGAGGTCACCCCCTCTCCCCTGCAGCCTCGGAAACGATTTGCAGAAGGTCAACTCGACGAGCTGATGCAGTCAATCAAAGAGCTCGGCATCATCCAGCCGCTTATCACCCGTCGCGTTGACGGCAAACTCGAGCTGATTGCGGGCGAACGACGTTGGCGTGCCTCCCAAGCTCTCGGACTAAAAACCGTTCCCGTTATCGAACGGGAAGCAACAGATAAAGAAGTCCTCGAGATGGCTCTCATCGAGAACCTGCAGCGCCAAGACCTCAATGCCATCGAGGAAGCTGCCGGCTATGTCAAGTTGGCGAAAGATTTTTCAATGAAACAGGATGAGATCGCCAAGCGAGTCGGTAAATCACGCGCCAGTGTCGCTAATTCTATGCGCCTTCTCGATCTTCAAGCTCCTATCCAACGTCATGTCGCCGACGGCCTCCTCTCAGTGGGTCATGCCAAAGCCATCCTGGGAATCAAGGACGGGAAAGAGCAGATCGCTACCGCCGAGCATATTCTGAAGAAGTCCATGACGGTGCGGGCGACCGAAAAGTTTGTCCAGGAATTCAATGCTCCGGAAAAGAAGTCCTCCAACAAGAAAAATATGGGACCGGAAGAGCTCCTCGACCCTCATCTCATCGCTCTTCAGAACAGATTACGTGAGCGGTTCTCAACCCACGTCCACATTCAGCACGGGGAGAAAAAGGGAAAAATCGAGCTCGAATATTATGGAGACGATGACCTCCAGCGGGTCTTGCTTCTTCTTGGTCTTCAAGATGAGGTCTAGGAATGAAATTCCCCCTTTTATTCATCATCGTAACCTTAGCCTTGATAGGCTGTGGAAAGCGCGAAGAATCACCTAAGGACGCCAAGAGCAAGATCGTTGCTCAAAAAGTTTCGATTCCTCAAAACCTGATTGACGAATTTTCGGGCGAAAAGTCCCTCAAGGAAATCAAAACCCTCACGAGCTTTGGCCCCCGCCCCCCTGAATCAGAAGGATACCGAAAGAGTCTCGCTTACCTCGAAAAAAAACTGGGAGCCCTCGGCTGGAAAACTCATCAACAAAAATTCTCAGCCGTCACCCCGGTGGGTCAGGTGAAATTCACCAATCTCATCGCCCGCTTTTCTCCAGAAAAGGAAGTCGATTGGAATTCATCAGTCCCCTTTATTCTTGGATCCCATTTGGACACCAAACGCTTCCATTCGATCACTTTCTTAGGCGTCAACGATAGTGGTTCCTCAACCGGAGTTCTCATCGAAATGGCCCGGGCTCTCTCGCAAGCGCCGGAAGCAGCAGGACAGATCGAACTTGTCTTCTTCGATGGTGAAGAAGCCTTTCTAACCAACATCGATCCCAAGCGTGATGGCCTCTACGGCAGTCGCTATTACGCAGCTGAGCTCAATCGAAGAACAAGCCAACCAGAAGCCGGTATTGTTCTCGATCTGGTGGGAGACATGAGAGTCCCCCTCTTGATTGGACTCGATTCAACCAAGTCTCTTCGCACCCAGGCAATTAATGCCGCCAACAAACTAAAGTTTACGCCAAAAAACATCCAGATGGCTCCCAGTCCCATCATCGATGACCACCTTCCGCTTCTCACCCGGGGAAATCTGGCCACGCTCCACCTCATCGGTGACTTCAACAAAATGCCCTACTGGCATACCAAAGACGACACATTGGAGCAGATCTCCTCCGAAGCACTTGCGCAGGCGGGAAGGCTGACGATGCGGATCCTCGTCCAGTTGACCTCCGAAAGCGGACGCTAAAATCGGGCTCTTATCGTCGAGCCCCCTGGCGGGCTCTTACCTTTTCCCGCTGAATGAAGAGAGGAAGAAGCAGGGACTCGATGTGATCGAATCCCGCTTGTAAACCGTCTTTGGCATAAACCTGCCCGATCTCAGCTTCAACTGCAGTTGGGTTACCCACGATCCGAAGAAAATCGTTCGCGGTAAAGCGAATGAAAGCTTCGCCATCGATCTTCCCCTTTTCCCGAAGGAGCCACTCGCGCACGAAAAGAGCCAGCACAGCATCGCCAACCCAGGCCTCTTCGCGTTCACGATCTATTTCCTTAGGACTTCGTTTCATTACGGGGTATCAATTGGTTTTATCTCTGCTTTCTTGCGCATCGCAGCTCGCAGCGCATCCTCGGACCCGTGATCCCAGTAGCCGGTATCGAGTTCGATGAAAACATTTGAGTAAGGCAGAGCGGTCTTCGTCTTGATCACCAAAATGGCGAATTTTTTTGAACTGCTCTGGGCAAGGAGAGTCAGAGATCGATTTGCCATCTCGTGGACTTGATGCCCGTAAAGAGAGGTTTTGAGCCTCTTTCGGAAGAAATCGATTCCAGGCGCACGGTCGTTCTGCACAAATGGCAGCTCGCGTGCGGTGCTAAAAGTGGGCGTAACATTTTCGGCGTTGTCGTAGCTATCAACAATATAATCCACGACTTCTGGGATCTCCGCATCAAGGCTTACCGTCCGCACTCCACGCCCCGAGTGCACCGGAAAGGACGCCTCCGCCACAACGATCCAATTTCCAAATCCCAAGGCATTCAATTCTTGAGTAACAGCCGGCCCCCATCTCGGTGGGATCGGCTCCAAGTTTTCGATACCACAGCCCACCAAAAAGAGGGAACAAGCAAGAGTGGCGATTTTCATAACAAGAATGACGTTTATAGGGGAGGAAACCTTCTATCAGGTGGGCTCCCGCTTCGGCGAGTTCAATACCTTCTACTTACCCGATTGTGACATGAGTAGCAAAGGCTTGGCCACGTATTTTTTCCGCATGAAGACTAATCCGTTGCTTCGGCTATCGACATAAGGGTGATCAATCTGGGCGGGATCTGCCACCATTACGAGCTGGGACTCCTTCGACATGCGGATCACCACCTTTTTGGCCTAACGGGGAGTGAGCTGCTGTGCTTCATCCAAAATAAAGAAAAACTTAGGAATGGAGCGGCCTTTAAGATGGGCAAGAGCCTCCACTACAATCACTCCTTGGGCAACGAGATCATCATAGGGCTTCTTGTTCTCCTGCTCCTCCGTCTTGTTGGTGCGCTTACGTCGAGGTTCCTGTGAGATTTTGGGAACTATCAAAAATTCGAGAGCGTCATAAATCGGCTAAAGCCAAGGACGCATTTTTTCCTCAAGAGATCCGGGAAGGAAATCAAGTTGCTCTCCCATCGCGACTACCGGACGCGAAATAGTAAGACCATTGTAATCTCGCTGAAACGTATTATGAGAGATCGTCGAGATTGAGCAGCGCATCGATGAGACATTTCTGTCCCAAATTCAGCGGATTGAGATGATTCCCAACCGGAATACGCAGAACCTCGGGAATGACGAGGCGAACAAACTCTCCTGGAGGAACAATCCGCGCCGGCATCGCCTGTTTTCACCTTCCTGATTCGTATAAAACTCGCTCCGACGTTCGGGCGCCACTGCCAGTTCCCCGGAACTTGCGAAGCGCTGGAGATCGTTCGCGTCAACATCGAGCCGCGCCATCTCCTTCTTGGCGGCTTCCTGGGGATCAACTTTAGTATAAATGAAAGTTCGCAAAGAAAAAGTAACCCTAATCACGGCTAAACTCGCTCAGCATCAAGCGATTAATTTTTCCAAGTTTCGTATACGGAAGCTGTGCCAACAAAGTCCAACCACGGAGTCGCTCCGGACCCGGAAAGGTCGAATTCCAAGCCTCAACTTCAGAATCATCACCTTCGTAAAATAAATGAAGAGTTTTCCCTCGCCGCTCATCCGCCCGAGCAATAATGGCGACCCCTCCGCCCGTCTTCTGAGACCAAAATTTTTCCAACGCGTCAAGGTCCACGAGTTCACCTAAGATCTTCACCTTGCGATCGGTCCGGCCCAAGATCTTCAGCGAATCGCCCTGAAGATCGACCAAATCCGACGTCAGGAACCATCCCTTCACCTTGGGGTCGTGAATTTGAAAGCCATCCTTTCCTACGGTCACGATGGCACTCAAAAGCCCTTCCCCTTTCACGGCAAGCTGATCACCCTCCATCCGAGCCTCCCAGCCATCGATAAGAGGAAGGCCCGATTCACCCGGGGCACATTGGGTTGCGATCTGGGACGCGGTTTCGGTCATTCCATAACTCGCAAAAACCGGCCAACTCAAAGAAATCGCCTTTTCAGCCAACTCGGATTCGAGCGCACCTCCCCCGACGACCAGGGCCCGTAATGAGGGTGGTGAGGCAATTTTAGCATCTACCAGATCTCGAACTTGGGTTGGGACAAGCGAAGCAATCGTCACTCCCTCCTGGTGACAAAAATCCGCAAACACCTTCGGATCCCATCTCTCGCAAAATTCCAAAAAGCAACAAGTGGCAATCTGTGCTCGGGCGACAATCCCGAACCCCCCGACGTGATACACCGGAAGCGCAAGAACGAGAACATCATCGCTTGTGATCTTCAAATGTTCAACAACCCGCTCAGCCGACCACCAAAGGGCCGATTTAGAAAGAGCGATCCATTTGAGCGTCCCGGAACTTCCCGAGGTTCGGAAAAGAAGATGGGATCGTAGTTCCTCCTGCGTCTCCGACCAAGCCTGCAGCTCAGGATGTCCATCCATCACGAGCGGTTTTTTATCCTCCCAAAAATCAGGATCCAAGACATCATCCAAGTGAATCACCCCCAACGATCCTCCCCGATGAGCATTTGTGCAAGTGCTTTAGAGCTTCTTCCAGGGAAGTTTTTCAAGCAGTGAATCAAAGCCGAGCCCAGTGCCCGGCGGAGGCGAAAAGGAGGGCGCGACCGGTCCAAGAGCCTCAGTGAACGCATCCTTTTCAAAGAGCCCGTGCGTCTGAAGCCCGCAACACTCGGATATTCTAAAGCGGGCTGCTTCGAAAGCGGCAAAAGTCTGCCCTAAGGGATGATCCATATAGCTGGTCACGACAATCCGCGCAGAACGATTCATGAACATCGAGAGATCATCCACCGCAGGCTTGAGGATAAGAACATCTGACCCTAGATCCGCTGCGACCTGACGATCATTCGCGAGCGGAATTCCCAAAGATCCCTTAAGTTCCTTCCAATGATCAGGCTGAAAAGAAATCGGGTCTTCGAGAAAGTCGACACGAGCTTTTTCCTCCTCCGACCACCTTGAAAACGACGCAACCAATTCCTCAGCGCGACCTGTCTCATTCAGATCAATTCGAAATCGCAGCGTGGAAAAACGAACAAGTAATTGGCGGAGCAATTCAAGATCTGGCGACTTAAGTTTCACAATATCGAAGCCCGCTGCAACGGTCTCATCCAGACGTAAATCCGACATCTCAGGCAAGGTAGCGTGACTCGGCGGAACATCCACATTCTTAAAAAGGGATCGTCCCTCCGAGCGCGCAAGTCCATCGACTGCCGCGCAGGCCAGCGCTCGTTTCACTATGGGAAGCACTTGCTTCAATCGAAGGCAAGCAAGACATTCTTCCAAAGATGGATCACCCAATTCCGGCCAGGGATGAATGCAGGCATATCCCGCTCCCTTTCGAATTAAGGCTCCCGAAAATTGCCGCCTCTTGGAAACGGCATTCAGTCGCGATGCCGATTCTAGGACGTAAGGACTGACCCAGAGATCGCTCATCTCGTTTAGTCCCAGAGATAGGATTTTTTGACCGCCATAAGCTTCCCGCCCTCATAAAGGGTAGTCCGCCATGCGACCACATCCCCCCCTTTTTTGTAGGCTTCACCGATGATTTGAAACTCAGCCTTTCCTTGCCTTGAAGGCGGCAAGGCTTCCTCCATTTTTTTCTCGCGAGCCCCACCGCGGGCCTGCCGATAATCAAAAACGATCCTAATTGGAGAAGCACCCTTAAGAGTATCCCACGACACAGTGTAATAGCATCCTTTTTTCGCTTCCCGCTCCTTGGCTGAGACCGATCCGTGAAGGCGCTTGTTGATCTCCCCACGGACAAAGCGATTTTCTTTGCTTGAGCGATAGGAGTCCCGGACAACCTCCGTGTCCTGCAGATGAAATTGGCGCACGCGCAGCACCTCATCATTCCCGCAGGAAACGAGCATCAACATTAAAGCACCAAGTAACAATCTCACTCCATGAGCCTCAGGGGGGATCGATCAGGATTCAATCTCTAAGAGAGTTGCGAAAGAATAAAAGTGTCACTTTATTTTTAAGACACTCTTAAACCGGCAACTTCCACTTCTCGCGATCTCGCTGATTGATAAGAGAGTCAGCCAGCGGATTATCCACAAACTTAATCGCCTTCGGATCAAATTTGAGGTTTTGGTTCAAGCGATGGGCAATCTTCCCAAGGTTAATTAGCGTGCATGAATGGAATCCGTTCTCTTCATTGAGTGCGAATTTCTTCTTCTCGCGAATCGCTTGATGGAAGTCGGTGACTTGCGCTTCGGGCTCGGGGAGCAACTTGATCTTTCCATCAAAGCCGGCCACATCAGATTTGAAGCCTTTAAAGATCTTTCCTTCTGAGCCTTCGATGAAGGCCGCGTCCTTATCCTTGTTCTCTCCGTCGAGAACGATGCTCGTTCCATCGGCGTAAGTATACGTGATACGTCGAAAACTCCCGACAGCATCGGCATCCTGAGGGTCTGCATCGACCTCCACCGACACGGGAAGCTCTTTATCTTTTCCAAGGATATATTGAACAGGATCTAGGTAGTGCTGACCCATATCGCCGAGTCCACCACCATCATAATCCCAATATCCACGGAAGGTTCCGTGGGTGCGGTGGGCGTGGTAAGGTCGATAAGGCGCTGGTCCTAGCCAAGTGTCGTAGTTAAAGTGATCAGGCACTTGCTGCACCGGAAGATCGGTTTTACCCGACCAATTAAATTTCCAGTTGAAACCCGTCACACCACTCAAAGTGACCTTGTAAGGACCATCACCGATGAGCCCGCCATCGACCGCCTTTTTCACCTGTCGCGCAGTGACTCCCGAACCATAAAAATTGTCCTTAAAACGGAACCAAGTATTCAGACGGAACCTGACGTCAGCTTCTTGAATCGCCTTCACCATGGCCTGTCCTTCACCAATCGTGCGGGACATGGGCTTCTCCCCCCATACGTGCTTGCCCGCTTTGGCCGCCGCGATCGCCATGTGCGCGTGCCAGTGCGGCGGGGTACAGGTGTGAATAATATCGATATCATTGCGCGCAATAACCTCACGAAAATCGTCGTATGTTTGCGCGTCCTTGTTCCCCATCTGGATGGCCTGCTTGGTGCGCTGCTCGAGACGTTGGGAATCGACATCGCAAAGAGCAAGGATTCGACCCGGCATATTCAAATGCGACATACTGATTCCTCCGCATCCCAGAATTCCGCGTGTCAATTCTTCAGAGGGAGGCGTCTGCCCGTTAAGCCCAAGAACGCGACTAGGAACGATGGAAATGGAGGCGAGTGAGGCCAGGCTTCCGAGGACTTTCCGGCGCGAAATACTTTTGGGTTGTTTCATCTCTTTACGATACGGAAGTGATGACAGAAGAAAATCAACAAATCATGGTAATTCGATAAATTTCAAAGCCGCCTCCGCAGCGAGGGTCCCGGAAGCAAAACAACCCTGTAAAAGATAACCACCCGTGGGAGCCTCCCAGTCGATCATTTCTCCCGCAACAAAGACGCCGGGGAGCTCTCTCAACATAAGCTCCGAGTCGAGCACCGACCAAGTGACTCCACCTGCGGAGGAGATTGCTTCTGCGATGGGCCGGGCTTTTGTCAACGGAATGGTGAGCGCCTTGGCTGCCACCGCTAGTTGCCTGGAAGACTCGAAGGGTCCATGAAAATATTCAAGTAGAAGACGCGCGACCTCACTGAGCTTCCATCGCTGGGCCGATTCCGCGAGGAAGTTGCGTTTTACTGATTCCATTTTTGCAGCAAGTTTTTCAGCAGTGAAGGTGGGTTTGAGATCGATCTTAATGAGCGGCGACTCCATCTCCCGCAACGCAGGCCCGAGTTTGTAAATGGGGCCTCCCTCCATCCCGTAGCGAGTGAGCATGAGTTCTCCCGGAGCGTCTTCACCAGCACAGGAGAGGATGATATTTTTCAAAGGTTGCGCTTCGACTAGCGGAACGAGGTCCTCTGGCCACGCCACTTCCCAACCGCAGTTCGCGGAAGAAAGGGACGTCACCGAAATACCCGCTGCTTTCAAAAATTCGACCCACGCGCCATCGGAACCGGTCTGAGGCCAAGAAGCTCCTCCCATCGCAAGGATGATCGCATCAGCTTCGATCGTCAACGTCCCCTCGGGTGTCTCAAACTCCGCGCTCTCTTGAGAAAGAGAAACGAGCCGATGATTCATGCGAAGCTCAACTTCTTGGTCGCGTAATTTCTTGATCCATCGACGGAGCAAAGGCGCGGCCTTGAGTGACTTCGGGTAAACCCGTCCCGACTTTTGCACGAAAGTTCCCACATCTAGGCGAGCGGCCCATCCTCGGATCATCTTATTGTCAAAGCGACCCACTGTTTCCTTCCAAAAACCCTCTGGTTGATCGGGACCCCGGTATTTTTCGACAAAGGTATCGAGTTCTTCAGAATGAGTGAGATTGAGCCCACCCTTTCCAGCAATGAGGAACTTCCGCCCCACCGAGCGCTTCTGCTCGCACAAGGTCACCTTTGCCCCGCTCGCAGAGGCAATCTCAGCAGCTCGCAGTCCCGCAGGACCTCCACCAATGACCAAAATATGGGGCATGCCAGAGATCTTGGAGGAGGATGGACGACAGACAAGATTTCGTGTTGGGAAACTTTTTCACAAAGAAGATGCCCAACCGTTTCAAAAAATGGCAGAAGACCCCTTGCTAGCACGCACAACAAAATGGAGCCGTCCGAATCTTCTTCAAGGAGACCGGGCGGCTCTTTTTTGTATTTTTTGGTCATTAAAAGGGTCCTATTGATAAGTAATAGTGACAATGGACTCTTCGAGCAGACATTTTACCCGACTCTGGACCAGCACCTTGCCCAAAGTGGCGGCATTTGTGAGCTCGATGGTGCACGCCGTGAGCGACCGAGATGACGTCCTCCAGGACACAGCCGTCGCTGCGATAAGCGCGTAGCCGATCACCACTATTCCGCATTTGAAAATCGGAACAAAGAATGGAACCTTCCACATAAACCGTGCGGCTCCTCCTCGTTCCACTCCTCTTCCTGTGCTCCTGCATCGCTCACATCGACCTGCCGCGCCCAGCTCCCAATCTTCCCAAGACCTCTCTAAACTGGCCCTCATGGAACCCCATCGCTCTCGCTGAGAGCAAAAAAGAAAAGAGAATCCCTAACTTCCCCGAGACTCATCACACCCCTGCCGGACCCGTCACCACTTACGGCCCGGACAAAGAAGGCGGCGAAGAATTCATGATCGTCTCCAGACGAGGAGACGAGGCGCCCGACGACATCGTGCCCCTCAATATGCAGTTTTTCCCCACTTCGATACTCGCGGGGAAAAGCCCCTACAAATCGAAATTCAACAAACTCCACGGCCCGAACAACGCCTTCTGGTTCTTCAGCGCCTTTCCCTTCCGCAGCACTTTTTTCGAAACGTTCCCCGCCATCACTCCCGAGAGTAAAGGGATGATTCACTATCAAACCTCCATCATGATGCTCTCGAAGGTGGAACGCTTGATTGTGAAACGTCTCCAAAACCATGGCTGGAACGTCCTCGTTGGACTCCCATCTGATAGCTTCTACCGCAGTCGCCTTCCCGCCTTTGCCACAAAAAAGGAAAACCCCGAATCGGCCGCTCGCTTCCTTGCCGGTCAGATGGACCTTCACTACGTTGAGCAAGCCTACGCAACTCGTTGCGCCCTTGCATATCTTTCCCAAACCCGCCCTGACTGGCTCTCTAAAAAACGAATCCTCATCGGCACCAGCGCCGGCTCCTTCGCCACCCCTGCTGTCGCTCTTCAGACTCCCGGCTGGGATGCCATCGTCTTTGTCAGCGCCGGGACCAATCTTCTCGATGCCTACGAGCGGGACGCCGCCGACGTCTTCCAAGGCGCGATGGACTGGATCGAATGGGTCCGATCTCATGCACCCAAAAGGGTCAGCCGAATCCCCAGCGAAAAGGAATACCGCCAGTATTTCCGAAGAGCATCCCGCCTCACCACCCTGCACTCCGGCAGGATCGCCTCCCACCTTTCCGATGAACGCCTGCTCTTCATTCACGGCACTCTGGATCGCATCATCCCGGCAGACCATTTCACAGAACTCTACCAAGCACTCAGCTACCCCGAACGCTGGACCTATCCACTCGGGCACCACTTGGTCGCGCTCCAGCTTCTAGCTGATGTCCCAAAGCTCGACGCCTGGCTCATGACCGCGTCAGAGAAAAAGTAGATCTCACACTCCCGCTCCAACATCTCAAATCGATGGAGGAATAAACCTCATTCGTAGCTACCGCAAGACCGGCAGCCCATAAAGCCATCTCCTGGATTATCTGTAATCAGGGTATTTTTTGGTAAACACGCTAATGGCGTCAACCCATACCCTTCTGGACATCATAGTAACAACCTACGAGGAATGATCATTTGTGATAGTTTCTTCAAACAATAAAACCAATCATCAGCCGAACATTGAAAGCCCGATCAAAAAATATATCGCTAAATTTTACGAGACAAAAGCGGTCGAAGCAGGGGAATTATAGACAGCCCGTCAGTGGATGGATCAAGATCAGGATCGAAAATCGGCACAGCAGTTAAACGAAATGATAGAGCGAGCTGGAGAGAATTAGGAGTGAGGAATCTGACGCAAGAAAGAACAGATTATCATGGCCGCGGGAGATTCACTGCATTCGCTTCTGGGGCATGCATGACTCAGGTGACGGTCCAAAAAATTAAAGAGGCGTGGGTGACTCGCCCGATGAATTTGGTGCGGAGTGGGAAGAAAACATGAAGGCATTTGATCCGATCGACCCTGAGATGTGGAAATGATTCTGGTAAAAGATACTAATGCTTTTTCTAGCAGATGACATCTAAGTCCTCATCCCCAAAGAGACGATCTAGCGAGGCATAGGTCAGAGCGGCGGCGGCGGCCTGAGTGCGGTGCATCAATAGTGATGGGCAAATCGAGCAGCCCGTGATCCGGTGAGTGCCACCACTTCCCTTACCGACTTCCTCGACATTCACTCCCCTCTCCTCTATCTACAGGCGTGCCTTCAGTTCTTTTCACGCCCGGTCAACGATGGATTAGTAAAACCGAACCGGAGATGGGCCTAGGAGTCCTCCTCGAGGAAGAATCAGGAAAGGCCACCATTCTCTTCACCGCAGTGCAGGAGAAGCGAATCTACTCGCTAGAATCAGCCCCTATTCTACGGGTTCGCTTCAAGAAGGGCGACGTCGTCCTTATCGACGGCGATGACTCCATCACAATCGACGAAGTCACCGAGAAAAATGGCATCCTCACCTATCACACCGGTGAACGCGCGGTGAATGAAGGCGAGCTTTCCGACACCATTTCATTTTCCAAACCCGAAGAGCGCCTGCTCAGCGGACAAGTTGATAGCTTACGAAAGTTCAACCTCCGCGCCGAATCGCTTTTTCGCAGCAGCCAAATCCGCCAGTCTCCCGTACGCGGAATGCTGGGTGGTCGGGTTGATTTGATCCCCCATCAAATCGCCATCGTGCAGGAAGTCGCTTCCCGCATTGCCCCTCGTGTCCTCCTTGCCGACGAAGTGGGTCTTGGAAAAACGATCGAAGCCTGTCTCATTCTTCATCGTCTACAGCTCACCGGCCGCGCCGACCGCGTTCTCATTTTACTACCGGAAGCTCTGGTTCACCAATGGTTCGTTGAACTTCTGCGACGCTTCAATCTCCTTTTCTCCATCTTCGATGAAGAGCGTTGCCACTCTCTCACGCAGCACTCCCCCGAAACTAATCCCTTCCTCGAGAACCAACTCATTCTCTGCAGCACCGACTTTCTACTCGATAATCCCGTGCGGGTTCCACAGGTCATCGAAGCCGGATGGGATCTGCTCATCGTCGACGAAGCCCACCACTTGGAATGGTCGCCCGAAGAAGCGAGCGAAAGCTACGAGCTTGTGCAAGTTCTTGCCGAATTGACTCCCTCAGTCTTGCTTCTCACCGCAACGCCGCAGCAACTCGGAGCCGAAGGTCACTTCGCCCGACTCCAACTGCTCGACCCGGATCGCTACAATGATCTCGACGCCTTCATCGCTGAGTCCGAACACTATGAATTGGTCGCTGAGGTGATCGATACCGTGAAGTCGAAAAAGACCCTCGATCCAAAAACGGTGGCCTCATTCGCTGAGCGCTCCCCGCGAATCGCCGATGGCCTTGCTCGCATCGATGAAGACGGCGTGCGTGATCAGGTCGTCGCCGACCTGTTAGATTCCTTCGGAACCGGTCGCGTGATGTTCCGGAACACGCGCAAACAGCTCAGTGGCTTCCCCGAGCGGAAGCAGTATCTCATTCCCCTCGACGACATAGAAAGTAAAGAGTCCAACGACCCCGGCTTCACCGCCAAGGTAAACTGGCTCGTCTCTTTTCTGAAAGAGCACCCAGACAAAAAAGTGCTTCTCATCTGCAAGACCATCGATCTGGTCGAGGAAATCGCGGGAGCGATTCTCGATCGCATGACTCTCAATGTGGCGCAATTCCACGAGGAGCTGAACCTAATCCAGCGCGATCGAAACGCCGCTTACTTTTCCGAAGAGGAGGGTGCCCGCGTGCTCCTTTGCTCGGAGATCGGAAGTGAAGGCCGCAACTTCCAGTTCGCCCACCATCTCGTCCTATTTGATCTACCAGAAAATCCCGAACTCCTAGAACAGCGGATCGGGCGACTCGACCGCATTGGGCAGAGCGAGACCATCAACATCCATGTTCCCTTTGTGAAAGGAGATCGTGGAGAGCGCTATGCCCGTTGGTATTCCGAAGGACTCAACGCCTTTGAAAAGAACCTCCACGGGGCCCAGATCCTCGTGAAACGGTTGCAGGCACTCAAGACGGACACCCTTGACGAATTCATCGAGGCCTCAAAAACCCTCAAGCAAGAGACCGAAATTGAGATGGAGCGCGGTCTCGATCGCTTGCTTTCAATGACTTCGGATGGAGGCGATAAAGTCGATGACACTCTCGAGCTCATGGACAAATGGGACCATGATCGAAACTTCGAGGACTGGATCATGCGCCTTTTCGATTACTTCGGACTCCACGTCCAAGAACTCGGAGCACGCGGTTACCTTCTCAAGCCAGGAAATGTCATCACCGATTCCTTTCCCGATCTCCCTTCCGAAGGAATGGGCGTGACCTTTGACCGCCATCGGGCCCTGAGCCGCGAGGAAATCGGCTTCATGTCAGCCGACCACCCCATGCTCGTCTCCGCTATTGATCTTCTCCTCTCAAGCGAAGCCGGAAACAGCTGCTTCGGAGTTTGGGAGACACCCGGCGATGTAGCGATTATTTTGGAAGCCTACTACGTTATCGAGTGCATCGCACCGGCTTCCCTCCAGACCGATCACTTCCTTCCCGCCATCCCGGTTCGAGTCGCGGTCGATCATGAAGGGACCAATCTCACCACCGACAACAAGCTCATCCGCTCGGTCCTCCGCCCTGGAGCCCATCGCAAATTCCTCGATCAACCCAAGATCAACCAAGAAATGGTTCCGAAAATGCTCGAGACCCTCGGATCCCTCGTCGGCCAACGCCGGGTCACTATCGTCAAAAAAGCACTCGCGAAGATGAGCGAGACAATGGACGGAGAAGTCGCACGTCTCGAGGATCTCCGCGAGGTGAACCCGATAATCGACGACAGCGAAATCAATGCCGTGCGCGAGCGTGAGGAGGAACTGAAGAAGGCCATCACCGGTTCCCGCGTGAGACTGGATTCACTCCGCCTCATTTACAAGGCACCTGGGAAGTAGGGATCACTTCTTATTCTTCCTGATGTTGATGCTCAGCAAGTTGTTCATGGAAGTCATCGAAGCTTTTTGATCCTATTTATCGTTCAAAAAATCAGCAACCTCCTTCTCTCGGGCTTCCTTGTTCGCTTCCATCTCCTCGGTGAGAGCGGCCCCCTTGACCAATCAAGAACATGCACCGGATCTTCCGAGGCCATCCCTTGGCAAAAATCTTGCAAGTCGTAGGAGTAGTCGCCCCATGAGCTACGAGATACTCCTGCATCGTTTCAAACTGAGAAAAAGCCCTTTTTATCACCAGCACGACTGAGGCAAACCAGCTCCTCATCGGACTGGATCTTGCCTGCAATACTCGGCAACAGACTCATCTTCACCCTATTAGACCCTAAATAAGTTAGAATTGTAACTGGGATTTTTCAAAATGGCCTCAATGACTCTTTTTGAGCGGAAAACCATCGTGAAATCGCACCCTAAATTCGCCCCTTAGCCCTTGATTCTTGAGGACCTAGCAGCCAGTTTCAAGAATGTCCTACGATCTTGTCGTTATCGGTGGTGGCCCTGGCGGATACGTCGCAGCCATCCGCGCTGGCCAACTTGGAAAAAAAGTCGCCTGTGTCGAAATGGAGCGTGCCGGCGGAACCTGCCTCAACTGGGGTTGCATTCCTACCAAAGCCCTCCTCAAAAATGCTCACCTCTACCATCAGCTAAAGCACGATGCCGCGACCTTTGGTCTCAGTTTCGACAACCTCCAATACGATTGGACCAAAGTCATTGGGCGTTCACGCAAAGTGTCAGGCAAGCTGGCCGGAGGCATCGAGTTTCTCTTCAAAAAGAACAAAGTCGACTACGTTAAGGGATTCGGCTCCATCAAGGGATCGAACCAGGTCGAAGTGAAGAAGGCAGACGGCTCAGCCGAAATTCTCGACACTAAGAACGTCATCATCGCCACCGGAGCGAAATCCCGGCCTCTTCCCGGCCTCGACATCAACGGAACCACCGTCATTTCCTCAAAAGAGGCTATGATTCTGGCAACGCAGCCCAAGTCGATGGTCATCATCGGAGCAGGCGCTATCGGAGTCGAGTTCGCATACATCTATAATGCCTTCGATACCGAGGTCACTCTTATCGAAATGATGCCCAACCTCCTCCCTGTCGAAGACGATGAGATCAGCGAGACCATCACTAAGATTTACAAGAAGGCTGGTATAAAGTGCCTTACTAACACCAAAGTCACCGCAACCAAGGACAACGGCTCTTCAGTCACCATCACGGTTGAAAACGCCGATGGCACACAGGAGATTACCGCCGACACCTGCCTCGTCGCGATCGGCGTCGCCCCAGTTCTTCCCGGTGGAGAGCAGGCCAAGCTCACCGACCGTGGCTGGATCGAGATCGACGACCGCTATCAGACCTCTATCCCGGACGTCTACGCCATCGGCGACATCTCCGGTCCTCCGTGGCTCGCGCATACTGCGAGCTTCGAAGCAATGCAGTGTGTCGAGGGCATGTTTGTCGAAGGTCACCAGGTCCGCCAGGTCGACGTCTTCCCAGGCTGCACCTACTCGTATCCTGAGGTCGCTTCGGTTGGTAAGACCGAACGCGCACTTAAGGCAGAGGGAATCGACTACAAGGTCGGTAAGTTCCCCTACCAAGCACTTGGTAAAGCACAGGCTAGCGGCGAGACCGAAGGCTTCGCGAAGCTCCTCTTTGGTAAAGAGCACGGCGAGGTTCTCGGCGCGCATATCATTGGTGAGAATGCGACCGACCTCATCGCAGAGATGGGGCTCGCAGTAACGATGGAAGCGACTATTGATGATATCCACGCGACCATTCACGCGCATCCCACTTTGGCCGAAGCAATTCACGAAGCCACTCTCGATGCGGATGGTCACGCCATTCACTTCTAAAAATTGACGGTCTCCTCCCGTGGAACTTCCTCGTCATAAAAAATGCGACTATAAGTCACCACTCAGCCTACCGGAAGGCTCTGTGGTGGTTTTACGAAAACGTAAACATGAAGATCAGGGGTCCCATACCCTTTCGGGACCTGCGGGATGCCGCCCCCGAGGGGAAATTAAGTCTTCGCAATGGGTCTAACCGGAAGGCCAGAAAAATCTCTATAGAGCCGTGACCATTGTCGGGCTGCTTCCTAAATCGTCTACACCAGTGCAATATGATGACGGCCCGAAGTCGGAACTCGATGACGAAAATTCCTACGCCTGCCCGAATACCGCGCCCTCCATCGCCTAAGTCCCTCCGGGAGGACTCTATTTTCCTTACCTCCAAAAGGTCCATTTCTTCGCGTGCAAGAAGTCCTAGAGGAACCTTCTTAAGAACAAGCGCAATCCCCAGATATTGAACATCCTTCAGGAGACTTCCCGGCAAGTCGCAGCGCGATCTTTTCCGCCGTCGGTGTGATCGAAAGCCCTCCGAGATTGGTGCAGCGTAACTCCCGTGGCATCTGATGGGCCACCTTGTTCATCGACGCCACCACTTCATCGAAGGGGATAAGATGATCATATCCCGCCAAGGCCATATTGGCACAGGAAAGCGCGTTCGACGCCGCCATGATATTTTTCCCGAGACAAGGAGCTTCCACCCGATTGGCGATGGGGTCACAGATCATGCCAAAGCTATTTTGGAGAGCCAAGGACGCGGCCGCCAATTGCTGCTGCGTATTTCCTCCAGCCAGATGGGCAGCGGCAGCGGCAGCCATTGCAGCCCCCGATCCGCATTCTGCCATACAGCCTCCTTCCTCCGCGGCAAAGGTGGCATCCTTGGCAATAAAGACCCCAATCAGTCCCGCCACGAAGAGCGCGCGTGATCTTTCCACTTTACTTGACCCCAACGCATCCGCAATCGCCAAGACCGCCCCCGGCATTGCGCCACAGGATCCAGCCGTTGGCGCGGCCACGATCACCCCCATCGACGACTTCACTTCCATAATAGCCGAAACGTATCGAATCATCCGGTTATTGATATCCGCCGGAATAAGACGTCCCTCTTCTTCCGCTTTCACCATTAAAGGACTCTGTGCCGGGAGGATACGGTTTTGATAGTGCGTCCCCTTGAGCCCCGACTGAATCGCGGATTCCATGATGGCCGTCAAGGCCATCATCTTCTCCATCAACTCCTCCTCTGAATTCCCAGAACGAGCCACCTCGTAGGCCAAGGCTGATTCCCAAAGTGGGCCATTTGCGCGTCCCTCATCCTCCATTAACTCACCGCATCGGACAAAGGGCACGGTAAGATTTCTTCGGGATAGCACTGGCAGAACAGCCGGAAGAATCCTTGATCTACTTGCTCCGATCCTACGCGCCAGCTCTTCTATTACTTCAACCTCAGGCTCACTTCGGAGGTCAAAACGCAAAAGTCCTCCCGAGCTTTCCCGCGGATTCCAAGTGATAAATTCCGAGGCGCGCGCGAGGGCCGATTCCGAATAATCTCCCTCGTTGACCTCTCTATCCAACCAAAAAACTGCTGAATGAAGATCACCCGCACCTTCAAAGACAATTCCATCAATCGCCTGCAAAGCGATCATTCCACCTCCTGTTGAAATTGCATCCAGCCGGTAAACGTCTCCACTCACACCGTGAAGCTCGAGACGGTAGAAATTCGGATGAGAGGCCTCATAGGAGACGTAAGTGACCTTAACGACGATCCCCTCCTCCTCCAATGCCTTGGGATGATCCGGAAGCCTTTCATCATCAGGCTCCCAACCCAGAATCCCACTATAGAGACCCAAATCAGTTCCTTGATCCTTGTGAGTGGTCACGAGCGCACCATTGGGATCATAAAAAACATGCAAACTCTTGATGGGCTCACCCACAAGTCCTCGAGCAATCCGTCCGATCCGATTGGCAGCCGCGCTATGCGAGCTGCTTGGACCACGCATCACAGGTCCAAGGACATCATTAAAAATGCTGGGTATTTGCTGCGTCAAAAGCATATATTCTAGATGTAAGATTCTCATCGAAAAGATCGATGTCAACCAAGCATCTCGATGCTCCGGGCCTATCGGCCTTTCATCAAAGTAACCTTTTTCCTAAGCTTGCGGTACTTCCGCGGAAGCTTCCCCATGCGCTTCAGCTTACCTTTCTGCTGCACTTGCCAAAATCTTCCTTGTTGATGATCGAGACAAGTCAACCAGCCACCACGACAAGCCGCCGTGTCGATACAAATACTGTGTCCCCGGTCCGAGGGAATCCCTTTCCGCTGAACCGTGTGTCCACAAATTACCAGCTTCCCAGATTGATGAGGCTTGGCATCGCAAAATCGCATCCACGCCATTTCTTCTTCGTCTTGCTCTTCCGGAGGGGCCTTCGGAGCCAGTCCTCCATGGACAAAAATACAATCATCCGTCTCGTAAAAGGATAAAGCCTTCCGGATAAATTTCCAGTGAGCCGCCGGAACCTCAGAAAGGCTTCCCCCATAGGAGCCCAAGGTCTCCTCTCCGCCCACCTCCATCCAGTGATCGTTGTGAATCTTGGAGCGCCTGGAATGATCCATGATGAGTTCATGATTTCCTTTGAGGCAGATCAATTCCGCATCCCATTTCCAATTCAAGAGGTAGTCGATGACTCCTTTGGACTTGGGACCACGATCGACATAGTCACCCAGCATCACGATAATATCCCCCTTCACTGGAGCGACGAATTTCAAAAGCCGTTTGAGCGCTTTGAGACATCCATGGACATCCCCGATTGCGAGAACCCTTCCCATCTTCAAAATGCTTTCATTCTTTCCCATTCTTTACTGTCGCCGAAAATTCTCTGCCCAATAAGCAGCAAACTGCCCGAAACATCGAGATCTTTTGGTCGATAGGATGGAGCCTCGAAATTTCCTTCGTCATCGTAGGACAAATGCCACTGAAACATCGGAAGAAGCTTCCGATATTCACGGTCCCGCATTTCTCCAAATCTCATATCAATGAAGACCGTCTTTCCCTCAGGTCCCCGACGTGCCACCCAATGCCCCCGGGAGGACCACTTGAGAGCCTCCATCATCTTTTCCCCTTCGAACGGCTCCACCAATGCATGATTTTTCGAGAAAAAATCATAGCTCGATTCACCACGATCAAAGGGCGACCAAAATTTAACGAAGTATCCCTCCTCCGTCTCGATCAAGCCCCGCCAAAGGAGAGTATTCAACGGAGTGGGTGCGACCGCTACCACTTTCGCCCCCGGGATATCAGCAGCAACTTGTCTAGAAATAGAATCCCCCGCCCAAAGCTTCATGATAAAGCTGAAGGCGACATAAAGACAGCTTACACATAAAGCCTTCTTCGCGATGGACGAACGGATCACCGTCGTCTCCAAGGTGCCCCACAAAAAGCGAACCCAGCCGTCCGGATTGGCATCAAACTTAAGCGCCAACATCCTCAGTTTATAGGATAATACTTTCACACAGCGCCAAAATATCACCACACACCAAACCAACAAAGGAAGAGTAAAGAGAGGGTCAATGATGAAGAGATTGCTAAACGCAAACCTCTGGTCAGAAAAGGGCTCAAGCAGCTGAGTCCCGTAACTTGTGAAAATATCGATGAGCACATGCGTGCTCCAGGCTAAAAACACAAACCAGCCCGCTTCCTTCGTCATCACTCCTCGTTTCCGATGAATGAGCGACAGAGGCTTTGCAAAGAGCAGCGTTGCCAAGGCCATCATAAAAAATGAATGCGATATCCCTCGGTGCCAATGAAGCCGTGCCGCATCATCAAAGAAGGGCAAGAACAGGATATCCAAGTCCGGGAGGGTGCCAAAGAGAAGACCCCACGCAGATGCCCGCCAGCCAATCTTCTTTCCTAAGACGAGCTCTCCAACAACCGCGCCGAGCGCTGCTTGTGTGATGGAATCCACATACCGAACCTAGAGAGGATCAGCCGATTGCCAACCGCGAATTCCTCGTGACTATTGATCTTACCTTCAGCCCACTAAAAGTTTAGGCCTGTTGCTCGTATCTCGCAGCTATTCTCCATCCTTTGGAAAAGGCGGAGCGGGCGGAGGAGGATCTTCCTCGGAAGTCAGAGCGGGAAAGACGGCGTCCTTCCACAATTGCTTGCCCGTGTTTTCCTTCACCACATTATTTTCATAAGCAGCGAGTTCGCCCCCTTTTTCGAGAACCACTCCCGCTTCCCCATTCTTGGTCACAGTATTTCCAACGAGCGTTATTTGGCGCGATTCGTCCTGAATGACAATTCCTCCGAGGAGATTTCCACTCACCTCACATTTTTCAATGAAGAGCTCTGGAATTCTGGAGAAGAAGAGCCCCACCTCACGGTTTCCTTCACTGCGACATGAGGAGATTGAAAATTTTGTGTCAGGAGCGAGAACGACCATCCCGGAGCGTCCGTTTTTGAGAAACTGACACGAGGTGATCTCTCCCGAACCACCTTCCCAGAAATCTACTCCATGGTGGAGATTCTCGCGGAGCGAAACATTCTCCAAAGTCGCACGTGAGTTTTCCCCTTTCACCGCAACCCCGTCCCAACCGGACTTACTAATATCGCACTGAGCAAGTTGAGCTGAGCCTCCATCGATGACAGCGAGGCCATGCCCACTTGCTCCGGATATCGTCGAGTCCTCAAGCTCCAGAACTCCACTGCTGATCGCCACCACAGGAAAGCGCTCCTCATCGTTTGCCAGTCCCTTGTGACGCAGCGTTAGGGAAGCGAGGCGGACTTTGGTCCCAGATTGGTTCAGGGTAATCACCGATCCTTTTCCTCCCTCAAATTCGAGGATCGTGGACTTCCTGCTCTCCCCCACCAATTCGATACCGGGAGGGATGATAAGAGACTCTTCATAAGTGCCCTTCGCAATGAGAATTCGGTCGTTCTTACCGGCTGCTTCGATCGCTCCCGCAATCGTTTTAAATTCCTTGGGCACACGGATCACGCGCCCGTAACCCGACATCTTTAGATAAAGCTCGCGGACCTCTTTATTAGGATCCAGTCGCATCGCCTCCTTGAGGAACTCAAGAGCCTCTCCGGAATAAACTCCCGTATCGAGCTTCCGGGCCTTGGCAAGAAATTCGCCAACCGCTTCTTGGTCTTTCTTCATCCGCTCCCGCTCCGTTCCTATGCGTTCCCTCAGCACAGGGATTTCAACGTGCTCCGAATTAATTTTTACCAATTCAACGAGATTATTATCCGCAAGATCGAGATCGCCTTTCGAAATCGCCTTTCGAAGAGCCTTCACAATGAGAAGACTCCTTACCTGAAGCAATCCTTCGGAAATGAGACTACGTAGTTCGGCAAGCTTGGGATGATCTGGCTCAAGGTCCTCAACCTGGTCGCAGAAATCACGCGCCTTAGTAAGGCGACCTGCCTCGAGAGCGGCCTGAGCATTTCCAATCAAAAAGCCGATCTGCTGTCCCTTTTCCTCTTTCTTTCCAAGCAAGATTTTCTCGACGGCCTCGGCGAGCAATGCATCGTTAACGCCCGCTGCCTTGAGTTCTTCGATACTGCCTTGCGCCTCATCCCAGCGACGATTCTCGATCGCTTGCGAAAGAGCCTCCTTCTGTTGCACCAGCGATACAACAGGTTTTTCCAAGGTCTCTATACCAACCCATTTCTGGTAACCCACCAAGCCGGCTACCGCAATTGCGAGTAGCACCACGGCCCAAACCCACATTCCAAAAGGGGGGAGCTGCCTCTCTGGGGTTTCTTTGAGAGTCTTAAGCACCTCCCCAAGAGACACTAAATCTGCTTCATACCTCGCTCGCTGCTCAAGATCTTCCGTGGACACGACGAGCATCGCGAGGCGCTCTTCCGCTTCCAGCCACCTGGGCAGGTAGTCAGCCACACGATCACGCTTCTTGAGTCCCAGGCATTTCCGCGCCTCGTTTCTCGTCATCGTTTTCGACTGCTCGCTCATGTCGTGAAGGGTCTGCACTAATGTCTATTTACCACCAATCTCAAAAAATATTACCAGAGTCCTAACTTTCCGTAATGCAGCGCGTAGACAGCCATCGTCGCATTGGCCACTCCATGCATCACGACACAGGCGAGAAGACTTCGGGTCCAAACCGCCACCCCGTAGGTGAGGGACCCGTATATAACAGCACCCAGATAGTCTACCGGAGCATGCGCGATCATGAAAGCCAGTGTCACCACAATAAAAGAGATCCACGCAGGCTTTCCAAAGCGCACCTTCCAATAATCACCATCCATATCCAAGAGGAAGCGCATCAAGAAGCCCCGCCAGAAAATCTCTTCCACGAGAGAAACGATCACGACAGCACGAAAAATCCGCATCACCACCGAAAACACCTGCGCCGAAGTGGACTCAAAGACATAGGGATCAAAGCCCTCTTTCCGAGGAGCCAGCCCGGTCAGTTTCTCGAAGAAACCATCCGGCTTCTCCGTCATTCCCCAGTAATCATAAAGGGTCGTCGGAAGAAGCCAGAAACCGATTCCCACCAATCCCGCAATCACCCCGATCCAAACCTTTTTCGACCATTTTAGGTCATAGTGTTGCCAAAAGAAGCACAGCGTCACGAGCGTCACCACCACCTGAATGGGGTAAAATAATTGCTCCGGCCAATGACGATACCACGGCGCATTGTCATGCTCCCAAAGCATAGCCTCCCCGACAAACTGGCTCAACATCAGAAAAACCATAAACACCCCAAAAGGCACTACATGAGCCAAAGTTCGGTCTTTCCGCCAAAGTGCGAGTTGCTCTCTCATTTCTAGGAAAGGGTTCCAATAAAGCGTTCCAAACGAATCATCGCCTCCTTCAAACCATCCATGCCCGTGGCGTAGCAGCAACGCAAAAAACCTTCCCCACATTCACCAAAGGCCGTTCCCGGCACCGCCGCGACTTGCTCCGCTTCCAAAAACTGCATCGCAAACTCCTGACTACTCAGACCGAATTTGCTGATGTCCGGGAAAACGTAGAACGCTCCACCCGGCGAGTGGCAATCGATTCCCATTTCGTTGAGTCGACTCACCAAAAAGTCCCGGCGCTCCCGGTAGGCGCCCTTCATGTGCTGATAAATCTCCTCGCCGCCCTTGAGCGCCTCAAGAGCAGCCATCTGACTGGTGATCGGCGCACAGAGAATCCCGTATTGATGAATTTTCATCATCGCCTCGATCAAAGCCTCAGGAGCACAAGCATAGCCCAGACGGAACCCCGTCATCGCGAAAGCCTTGGAGAATCCGTGAAGTAAAATCGTCCGCTCCCGCATCCCAGGAAGGGCCGCAATGCTCAGATGCTCTCCGCCATCATAACGAAGCTCACTGTAAATTTCATCCGTGAGGACAATAAGATCGTTCTCGATACAAAGCTTGGCGATCCCTTCGAGATCCTCTCGTGAAGCCACTGCTCCCGTTGGATTCGTCGGAAAGTTAAGCATCACCACTTTCGTTTTCTCGGTGATGGCGGCCGCAAGATCCTCTGGCTTGAGCGAAAAATTATCCTCTTTTTTCGTCGCAACCGATACCGGCACTCCGTAAGCCAACGCGATACTAGGTGAGTAAGAAACGTAACAAGGTTCGTGAAAAATCACTTCATCTCCAGGATTCAGCAAAGCCCGAAGCGCTAGATCAAGAGCCTCGGAAACGCCCACCGTGATGAGAACTTCTTTCGAACCATCATAGCTGATGTGGAAAAATTTCTCCACATAGATGGCAATCTCACTGCGCAATGACAACAGACCCAAGTTCGAGGTGTAAGTCGTCTCCCCTCTCTCCAGCGAAAGAATGGCGGCCTCACGCACCCGCCAAGGGGTCACAAAATCTGGCTCGCCTACCCCGAGCGAAATCACATCATCGCGCCCGATCACGAGTTCGAAAAAATCTCGAATTCCAGAACGCGGGATCGCCTTGAGGTGATCAGCTATTTTATCTTCGATCTTCATCTAGGGAGAGACCGGAAGTCGTTCTACGCTTTCGTCGCTACCGAAGAAAAAACCATTCTCCTTGTAGGACTTGAGACGAAAAATGGTCGAACAAGAGACCACTCCATCGAGTGAACTCAGCTGCTCGGCTACGAAATTTGCTACGCCCATGAGATCGTCGCCTTCGACCAGGACGAGAAGATCAAAACCTCCGCTAGTGAGATAACAACTCTTCACTTGCTCGAAGCGCGCAATCCGCCTTGCGAGTCGATCAAACCCATCGCCGCGCTCTGGCCTTAACCTTACCTCAATGAAAGCAGTAACCTGTTTTGAAGTGGTCTGCGCCGGATCCACCATCGTCTGGTAACCGCGAATGACACCCTCTTTTTCGAGTCTCGCAATCTTCTCGGCCACTTTTTGAGGGGTCGATGACAACTTGTCCGCAAGAACTTCTAAAGAGAGTCTTGCATTCTGGCGCAGGAGTTCGAGGAGGGCGTTCATAAAGATACCAGTCTAGTCACCAAAGCAGACCCCAATCGCACGAGCAGCCGTCACCACCTCGGAGGTTGGCTCCACAAGACGTAATTTTGTCACCGCTTCCTTGATAGAAACAGAACCGACATGGTAGCTCTGATAGCTTACCATTTGGCCAAATTTCCCTTCGGTGGCCAGCTGGGTCGCCATCACTCCAAAGCGCACCCCCAGAATCCGGTCGAGTGAGGTCGGAGCTCCTCCGCGCTGGACGTGTCCAAGCGTGGTGCAGCGCGTTTCTTTACCCGTCAGCTTGGCAATTCCAGCCGCCACCTGCTCCCCCATTCCACCCAAGCGAACTTCGCCGCCCGTGTTCTCATCAACCGTCGCTAGAATCCCATCGGGACTCAGGGCACCCTCGGCAACAACCACGAGCGAACTGCCGTAGCCCTCCTCCTCGCGTGCCTTAATATGCTCGGCAATTTTTTCGTATGAGAAAGGAATTTCCGGAAGGAGAATAACATTGGCAGCTCCAGCCATCCCACCCCACAGAGCGATCCAACCAGCGTGACGTCCCATCACTTCGAGAACCATCACGCGCTTGTGACTGGCACCCGTTGTTTGAAGACGATCCAAGCCATCGACCACGCAGTTGACTGCGCTATCGAATCCAAAAGTCATCGCCGTCGCCTGAAGATCATTGTCGATTGTCTTGGGAACTCCGATAATGGGCCAGCCTTGCTCAAAAAGCTGCTGGGCAGTCGTCAAAGAGCCATCACCACCCACGACGACCAAGCCGTCGATCTTGAGTCCGTCCAAGGTCGCTTTGGCGCGATCCACAATATCCTGGGGAACGGCCGAAACATTTCCTTCACCGATCTTCGCCGCGAAGTTCCCTTTATTAGTGGTTCCTAAAATGGTGCCTCCCAGTTTCAGAATTCCTTCGGTCTCGCGAGGAGTGAGGAAAACATGCCCATTTTCTGGGTCCAAAAGTCCCTCGAAACCGTCATAGAAGCCTACTGCTTCTCCGCCCATCGCCGCTGCCGCACCGACCACTCCATGGATCACTGCATTAAGCCCTGGGCAATCGCCCCCGCTATTTAAAATTCCGATTCGCATGATAATTTTCTTGATTGATGTGTGTGTGCTTGAGGATGTTTAGAACTTCGGAACAATAAGGAACTCCCGGGCTGAATCGGCGACCGGACGGCCTTGGCGGGACCATGCTTCATAGCGCTCCCATCCTTGCTTAATGAGCTCTTGGGTCCGGGCTTCGCGATTCGGGCTACCTAGCGTGATCACAATAAGATTGCGTGGAGTCAGGCGGGTGCTCCCATTGGGCATTTTCTCTACGATATTCGGCTTTACCGCGCTCGTGGCCAAACAAGGGCCGGCAAGCACGGTCGATCCGGATTTAATTCCGTTGATCCCCAGAGAACCCACCAAAGTGTGAGTATTGGCGATTTTGAACCCACGCCGCTGGTTTCCTCGATAGGAGCCAATGCTACGAGATTTCTGCTTCACGTAGTATTGCATCCCCGTGTGGCGCATGGCGTAAATACCAAGACGTGCCATATCGCGAGCGGTCGATAATCCTCTTTGGCGCGCTGTGTCCATTCCGTGGGGACTAGCAAAGCGGGTCCTCGTCATTCCCACTGCTTGGGCCAGATTGTTCATCTCCCCAACAAAGGCGTCCACGGGATTGCGGGAAAGGCCGTTTCGAACACAAATCGATCGCCCCACGTGATTAGCAAGGGTGTACGCCGCGATATTGTCAGAGCCCAAAAGCATGGAATACATGGCATCGCGCAGAGAAATACGATCTCCCGGAACCATCCCCATGGGATTCGAACCACCAAGGTAAGAAGCTTCAAGAGGAACAAATGCCAATTCAGCCATGCTGGAATCACTTAAATCCGACCAGTCGAGAACAACCATAGCGGTAGCAATCTTGGTCAAACTGGCAACCGGGCGCTTCGTATCTGCACTCAACTCCAGAATCACCTTCCCGCTATGCGCCTCTACCGCGATGTAGCTCTCTTGCGCGGCCACCGATGTACTTATGAGTACAGTCACTGCGAGAAGTCGGCAGAGAAAGTTCAGCAGAGAAAATTGCTTCAGATTCATGGGAGTCGCGGGACTCTAATGTTAAGATCGCCAATGACAATCCCCAATCCCAGTGGGTTTCAACCCCTCCACAGGAATAATTTCGTAGCTTATCGACAATTTTCCATTGCCAAGCCTCCCGAATTCCGTTGAAATAATCCCTGTAATGAGAAAATTCCTTTTCGCCACAATTGCCATCGGATTAGCTGCTCCATTGTTTGGAGACATCCAAGCGCCTCCAGGATCACGCTACGATTCTACTCGTAAACTTGGCCGTGCAGTCAGCAACATCCTTTACGGAATCGTTGAAATCCCCGAGCAAATGGTTCGTAAAACCGAAGTCAACGGCCGCAAAGCGGGCTACTCCTTTGGAGTTGTCGATGGCACTCGCCGCACCTTCCGCCGTCTTGGTTATGGCTTCTACGAACTCGTCACCTTTTATTGCCCAAGTCACCACGGCACCTTCAAGCCACCTTACACCAAGTGTGGCAACGATGACCGGATTGAAATGAATCCAGCCGATGGCCTTAGCGAATTCCCACCCGAGCTTGGTGCGGAGTCCTACTTCAAGCATTCCCGCACTCAGAAGTGGTAGTTACTTGTTGAGACACACAATTTCAAAGAGCCGCTTCACACGAAGCGGCTTTTTTATGCCAATAATCAGAAGAATCAGATTAAAACATCCCCTATAGGCACCCTATTTTTCGAAAATTATTCGAAATCCAAGATCATCCGCCCGATGTGACCGGCTATCCAGCCACACACGGGAAGCAACTCCGGTTCCTGGAGTCAAGAATGATCCTCCGCAAGCAACGGGCTTTTTCGAACGAAGCTGAAAAGCAGGATTCACTTCGTCATCTCGCGTCCACTCCCTGACATTTCCAGCCATCCCGATCAGGCCGGACTCCGTGCGATCCATCTCGGGAGCCGAAGCATTTCCCCATCCGGAGATCGCCTCCGTGGGCTCCGAAGCAGATTTCCACTCGGAAAGAGTCGGCAAGCGCCCCCCCTGCCAACGGCTAAAAGCATAAGCGTCCCACCAATCAACCCCGACAATTGGGCAGCCGTCACTGACCAATCGATCACTCCAAGCATTACCCTGCTTGGCGGCACCGGAGAGAGAGAACCAATCATCTGGATGATGACTCTCCTTGTCCTTGGGTTGATCAGGATGATCAAAGGCAGCGCGGTCAGCCGCATCTCGCTTCGAAATACTTTCAAGAAAGGCGCGATACTGACCAATCGTCACCTCATGAGCGGATAAAGACAAACTCGGGCCGATTTTTACGGGCGGAAGTTGAGCCTCAACTTCCTCGACAGAAGAATCATTTCCAGGCTGAACTACCACAAAGTAGAAAATGAGCCCCGCGCCGAAGATCAAACCAGAAACCAAAGCCCATCCCCAACCGGGAGAGCCGTTGACTGGCACCGTATCCTCGCCCACCGATTTGGAGGCGCTAGGCTGATCATTTCCCTCTAGCTGATCGATCACCTGCCGTGAAAGTTTCTTGATTTGCTTCCAGGTCAAAGGAACGGGCCGATCAAGATCGATCATATAGGCAAGCAGTGACCCAACCCGGGTAGACCCAGGCTGAGCAGGAAGAAGCATTTCATCAAAAAGAGCACCCAACAGCTGCTTGCCAGCGGTGGACTGCGCCTCAGAGCGCGGACCGTCCGAGACCAAGTTCATCATGCGAAGGGCTGAACCATCCACAATCACATGGTGCGCCGCGATCGAGACGGCCGCAAGGTCTTGGCTCTCAAGATGAAGCTGGGCATCGGCAAGTTGCTCCAGCAGAAAGACCACTTCAAGTGGCGCAAACTCATTACCCTCCTCGATCAACTGGTCCAAACTTTTCCCTAGGAGACGTTCCCGGGCATAATAGGTGGCATCCTCATCTCCGTGAGCCTCATAAACGGCTCCAATCACTGCATGAGAAACAGCTGCCTTTGCCCTGACATCTGAAAGAAAGTTAGTTTTTAAAACGATATCAGCTGCAGATTCTCGTTTGAGCATTTCCAGCATCACATCCCGCTGCACCGAGATCTGTTCCGCTTTCCAAGTGCGCGTATGAACCCCTCCGGATACGGCCTCTAAGAGCCGATAATCCCCCACAATATCTCCTGACTGGCGCGTCTGACCCATCTTATTATCTACCTGCCTTGTGAACCATTATCCGAAGGCATCTGCGGAAGGATAGAATCTCCTGCTCCACGATCTTCTAGCTCTTTAAGGAGGCGGTCAAGTTCAGGGTCCCACGAGGGGTCACCGGAGACCTTTTGCGCGAGCATTTCGACAGACAAGGTCCGCGGTTGGGGGACAATATCGACGAGTTTACCATCGTAGTAGAGCTCTGCAATGAAGCCGTAAAATTTCCGCTCCCCGAGGATAAATTGCCCACGCGCATCCTGATTCCTAACGAGATACCAAACCTCCACCATTTCCTCCCCATCTTGGTAATTCACCGGCTGATCCATCCAGTAATTGCCCCGCCCCAACTCAGATTCTTCCACGTTTGCCCCCACCACTTTTCCATCAACTTTCTCAAAAAAGTGGACCGTCGGCTGGAGAAGCATCGGATCAAATTCCCTTCCAGGCGCCACCGCAATCGAAAGGGTGATTCCACGACGTTCTCCTTCAGGCATCTTTTGCGGGAGCATCTTGCGCACCGCTCCAAGGGATGCGAGACCAGTAACGTTTGTTTCAAGACCTTTCGCAATTTTGCTGGCCGCTTTCTTAAAGAGTGATCCCGCCTTTGGCCCCAGTTGAAACACTTTCACATAGTAGTCCGCTGCGGTATCATTGATTCCCATTGTTTCGAAAGTGACGGCCATCTCGTAAAGGACATGAGAGTTCTTTGGCTCTTTCAAATACGCCTCCTCAAGTTTTGTCATCGCTGCGACATTGTCACTCGCGATTCGGGCGCTACGTGCATCATTCACGAGACGCTCAATTACCGGATCGGCAATCATGGGCGAGGTCGAAAGTGTTTCGGATTCGCCAAGAGACGCTTCATCTACGGAAGAAAGTAGGGCTCTCATTTCCGCTTGGGTGAGTCCTTTCAGCTCGAGAGCTTGGGCGACGATCGGAGCCTTCAACTCCACCGTAACATACTCCTTCACAACACGCGTGACGGCCTCGGGCGTGGCCGAAGAACTAGTACGAAAGGCCATCGCCGCGCCCACAGTCATCAGCTGAACAAAGGCGATGAGCCCCATGATCCAACACGAAACATGGAACACCACAAGATTGGGCTGAGCTTGCAAAGTTGAACTTTTCATGGGGATAGCAAGTCTAAAGGCTGGGTCATCGACTGTCAACGGGGCCTTGCACTTCTCAAAATGTCCCCTATTTCTAAAGCAATGGCTATTACCGCCGATTCTCTCCCCAAGCTCTCTCCACTCAATGCGGGGCCTGATGCGGTGGCGCGCGGGCTCGCCCATCTGCCCGGACTCGTGTTCTTCGACAGCGTTGGCAACTTTCCCTCGAATCACGCCCCTCCACTTTCAATCATCGGAGCGCGTCCGATCAAGGTTCTCAAAGGCGATATTTCGAACCCAAAAAATCTGGAAGCGGCACTGGAAGCCAGAAAATCGACCGGACGAGACTACGGTTTCCCTACCGGAGCCGCGTGCGGATGGGTGGACTACGATGGACGCTACTGTTTTGGAATCTATCCCGAACTTCTCATCTACCACCACCACACCGGAGAATGGTGGGAATGCGGCTCACTCAGCGAGGAGCTGCGTGAGCCTAAAACGAGCGAAGCCTTTTCTCTCGGAAAATGGCGTGAATCGCTCGACCGCAAAGCCTTCATCGAAACCGTAGCAGCCGCCAAAGAATACATCGTCACAGGAGACATTTATCAGGTGAATCTTTCACGGAAGATAGCCGCGAAATGCCACGCTCCCTCAGGGCTCCTCGACCTCTACGACCGACTCCGGAGCTCCTCACCCGCTCCCCTCGCCTCCTACTTCAATCTGGAGGGCCGGGAAGTTCTCTCATCTTCTCCCGAAACTTTCTTACGTCTTTCAGGATCCGAGATCGAATCGAGACCCATCAAGGGCACCCGACCTCGCTTCGCTGATCCCGAACTTGATTCCCGCTCCGCCTTCGACCTCCGCCAGTCTGAAAAAGAGACTGCCGAGTTGGTTATGATCACCGATCTCCTCAGAAACGATCTCGGGCAAGTCTCCGAGTTCGGATCGGTTCAAGTAACCGACATGCTCCAGCTCGAAAAGCTCCAGCACGTTCACCATCTGGTATCCACCATCAAGGGAACCTTGCGAAAGGACGTTTCTCATCTCGACGCCCTCGCCTCTTGCTTCCCCGGTGGCTCGATCACCGGAGCGCCAAAAAAGCGAGCTCGCGAGATTATTTCCGAGCTCGAGCCCTGCTCTCGCGGACTTTACACCGGAACATTAGGTTACTTTGGCTTCAATGGTGAGTCCCAGTTTAATATTGCCATCCGAACCTTAATCCATGAAAAAGGAACACTCGCTTATCACGTGGGTGCCGGAATTGTCGCCGACTCGGAGCCCGAGGCAGAGTTCGAAGAGACCGAACAAAAGGCCGCCGGAGTGCGGCTAGCTCTCGGGAAATCTCCCCAGATTCCGTCTTGAGCTTGTCTAGCAAAGCTTTATCGGGCAAATTGGTAGCACCTTATGAAGATCTCCAAAGCCGTGATCACGGCCGCCGGCCCCGACCACCAACATCTCCCTCTTCAAACCCTCGTCAGTAGCTCTGGCGACACAAAAACCGTTCTCTCCCTTCTTCTCGACGAAGCCTTCAATGCGGGGATCGAATCCATCGGCATCGTCATTGCGCCCGGAACCCAGCACGATTTCAAGAGCGCTGTGAATGGCCATCTTGAAAAAGTCACGTTCATCGAGCAAACCGAGTCTCTTGGATTCGGACACGCCGTTCTCATCGCAAGCGACTTCGTCGGCTCAGACAGCTTCCTCTTACTCGTAGGCGACCACCTTTACCTCAGCAGCCAGGAGAGCAGTTGCATGCGGCAACTCATTGAAGTGGCATCGCAAGAAAATTGTCCGGTCTCCGCAGTACAAGCAACTCATGAAAGCCTCCTTCCCTACTATGGCGTGGTCGGAGGAAAACGAGTTTCGGGGAACCCCCGCCTCTACGAGGTCGAAACGATCCTCGAAAAACCCTCGCCCACCGAAGCCGAGCAAAGCCTCATCGTCCCCGGGCTGCGCGCCGGAAACTATCTCTGCTTCTTCGGCATGCACGTTCTCACTCCTTCCTTTATGGAGGAGCTCGCCAGATCTTCTGTCGACTCATCCGGCCGACTCCCCTTGACGCCCAGCCTCGATGCCAACGCTCAAAACGAACGCTACCTCGCACTCGAACTCGAAGGGCGCCGTTTCAACATCGGTGAGCCCTATGGTCTGCTGCGTGCAAATTTAGGAATGGCGCTGGCCGGTCCTAAACGCGACAAAATCATGGCTTCCATCATCGAACTCATCGCTGCGACTCGCTAACCGAATACCATCATGCTTCTCGACCTCATCACATCGGAAGACGCCTTGGTCCGCGATCAACCCCTGGAATCCGCCTGCGCATCTCTCGATAAAAAATCACTTCTTCAGGAGTGCTCTCAGCTTGATCAGTTTCGTCGTAAATCTGAGAACCTTTATGATCGGGTCCGCGCCCTCTTTTTTCTAGCAGCCATTCATCGCTACCACCTTCCCAAAAAGCTCTCCGGAGAGGCCACGGGCTCGATCCCCTTTTCGGGATACGAAGATTTGTTGGAGCGTCGTTTTGAAAAAGCTATCGATACCTTTCTCGCCGGGCAGGACTCACAAGGTGCCAGTGACGCCATCTCTTCTTCTCTCGCATCCGCCTACCACCAACTAGCTTTCCAAACTCTCGCCGACCAAGTTCGTAAATCGGTCCGCACCGTCCGAGGCAACCAATGGATGTTTCGTATGGGTCATCCCGCCAACCAGCCCCTTCGCATTCGCCCGGAATTATTAGAAGAAGAATCCCATCTCTTCCCCGTTCTCCGCGAACTGACTCCGGTCCGCATGGACCTCACTCACTCGGCTTGGTCCGATATTTTTTTCCTCGGCATGGACTACCCCGAGGGTGCCCGCGTCATTAATGTTTCGATTGACCTCGCTGTTCATGGACGCGACGACACCCCCACCCCACCTGTCGAAGCCTATTTCCGCGTCATCGATAAGCCCGTCCTCAAGCTCACTTCGATCGATCTCAAAGCGACCGCTGAAATCGAATCTCTCGCTGAGGTTTTCGACTTCGCCAAAGACTACCTTGGCCTCCTCAAAGCAGCCGTCATTGCCTCTGGCATCGTCCCTCCAGGCATCGAAGGATCCGGGGAATCGCTCGCCGACTTACTCGAACAGATCGTCGGCCCCGGTCATGGAATCGAAATCATCTCCTCGGTAAACAACATCCCGAAAGGATCCCGTCTCGCCGTCTCCACCAATCTTCTCGCCGCTCTCATCTCGGCCTGCATGCGGGCAACCGGACAAACCAAATCCCTCACAGGCCCCCTCGCTGAGAACGAGCGACGACTCGTCCTCGCTCGCGCCATTCTAGGCGAATGGATCGGTGGCTCCGGAGGAGGATGGCAGGACTCCGGTGGCGTCTGGCCTGGCATCAAAATCATCGAAGGCGAAATCGCTGGCGAGACCGACTCCGAGCAAGGTGTCTCACGCGGTCGCCTCATGCCAAAGCACCGCGTCTTTGATCAAGACGAAATCCCAACTTCCTCACGCGAAGCTCTCCAAAACTCACTCATCCTTGTCCATGGCGGCATGGCTTCCAATGTCGGCCCCATTTTGGAAATGGTGACCGAAAAATACCTCCTGCGATCCTCGGAAGAATGGGCCGGCCGCAGTACCGCGCTTTCCCTTTTAGATAAGGTCCTCGATGCCCTCAAACAAGGCGATATCAAGCGTCTCGGCGCACTCACCACCGAGAACTTTCGCGGCCCTCTCCAGACGATCATCCCTTGGGCCACCAATCACTTCACCGAAACCCTCATCGAAAGAGCCGAAGCGGAGTTCGGCGATGATTTTTGGGGCTTCTGGATGCTCGGGGGCATGTCCGGCGGCGGGATGGGCTTCATCGTCA
Organism: Akkermansiaceae bacterium; assembly: GCA_905182405.1. Taxonomy (GTDB): domain Bacteria; phylum Verrucomicrobiota; class Verrucomicrobiia; order Verrucomicrobiales; family Akkermansiaceae; genus SW10. The sequence continues at coordinate 1,533,610 of CAJJBQ010000002.1, forward strand.
ACCCGACTCGAAAGGCCGAAGCCCTCGGTCGCCTCCAGGAAATCATGCTCGAGACCAAACGCGAATTGGAGAATGCCCTCCCTTTCGCCATGGACCCCGTCGTCTACGATTTTCAAATCAACCAGCACGGAACTTTTGGCGATCTACTAAAAGGCGAAAATTCCATTCTTCCACCGGGCTACTATCAACTGAGCGTCGCGGAACTCCTGCGTGCCAAACCAGAAACTCTCTCTGCCTGCGAACGAGCCGAACTCGATCAATTCGCAAACGCTTGCCGTCAAGACCCGCGCTTCACCAACTCCGTTCAGTCACTTTTCGACACCCTGATTCCCCGTATCGAGGAAGATCAAAGCGAGCAAGGCTCACTCAAAGAACTTCTCAAGATTCACGGATTCGACTCCAAGCAGCATGAAGCGATCCGCCGCGACCTCCGCGAAGGACGGATCGGACTTTCGCAAAATCGCCTCCCTGCCAACACCCACATCGAAGACGTTCTTCCCGAGGAAATTACCGATTTTTCTCAGACCTCTCCTTCTCAGGACCTTCAACAGCTCGGTCAAAGTGCTCTCGAAAATGGCGAAGTCGCCGTCATCACCCTCGCCGCCGGTGTCGGTTCCCGTTGGACCCAAGGCGCCGGTGTCTGCAAGGCCCTCCATCCCTTTTCAAAATTCTCGGGACGGCACCGGACCTTCATCGAAACCCACCTCGCCAAATCCCGCAAACGAGGCAACGAGTGCGGCACTTCAGTTCCTCACATCTTCACCACGTCATACCTGACCAATCCACCCACCCAGGAGTTTCTCAACCTCCAGGAAAACTACCAGTATCCTGGCCCTCTGTATCTCTCGCCCGGACGCTCCGTCGGCCAACGCATGATCCCCACCGAGCGAGATCTCCGTTTTGCCTGGGAGGAAATGCCCCAGCAAACACTCGACAAACAGCAGCAAAAGATGCGTCAATCGAGCCGTGCTGCACTCATCGGATGGGCCAGATCCTCCGGTGAAGCGTCCGACTACACCGACAACCTCCCCCTTCAGTGCCTCCATCCCGTTGGTCATTTCTTCGAAGTACCCAACCTTCTTCTCAATGGCACTCTGAAATCTCTTCTCGAAGAACGTCCTCAGCTGAAGACGCTCATGCTTCACAACATCGACACCCTGGGTGCCGATCTCGACCCTGGAATTCTAGGGCATCATTTGCAAAGCAAAGCAGGACTCAGCTTCGAGGTCATCACTCGCCGACTCGAAGACCGGGGTGGTGGTCTCGCTCGCGTGAACAAGAACCTCCAGCTCCTCGAGGGCCTCGCCCTTCCCCACGAGGAAGCGGAATTCGACCTCTCCTATTACAACTCGATGACAACGTGGATCGACCTCGATCAACTCCTCGCTCTCTTCGAACTGGAGCGCTCAGATATCCTTGCGGACGATCAGAAAAAAATCACCTCCGGTATCCGAAAAATCGCCTCTCGCCTCCCCACCTACATCACTCTCAAAGATGTCAAAAAACGTTGGGGCCACGGACAAGAAGACATCTTCCCCGTCACTCAATTCGAGAAACTCTGGGGAGATCTTACGGCCATGCCCGAAACCCAAAGCAAGTTCCTCGTCGTCCCCCGCCTTCGTGGACAACAGCTCAAGAACCCTGCCCAACTTGACTCCTGGCTGCGCGACGGCTCCGCCGAACACATCGAGTCACTTTGCCAGTGGGACTAAAATTTCCCACGAAACCACTTTACTTGACCGATTAGTCAAGTATCTGTCCCTCGTGGGCAGAACCTCCAATACTCCTGAAAAACTCCAGGCCGCTCTCTGCGACCTGATGTGGCAGCAGAGCTACGGAAGCGTCACAATCGACGCGATCTGCGAGCGCGCCGGTGTAAAAAAGGGCTCCTTCTACCACGCCTACCCCGATAAGGCCGCCCTTTCCCTCGACGCCTTTGAATACTTCTGGGAAACCCACTCCCGCCCCTGGCTCGCCGCCGCCTTCTCGCCCACCGAGCCGCCCCTCGTCCGCATCGCCACTTGGCTCGCCACCGGAATCCATAAATCTAAGGAATGCCAATCCATTCACGGCGAACTTCACGGCTGCCCTCTCTTTAACATCGGCTCTGAAATCTCCACCTTGGAACCCGCAGTTGCCGAAAAAGTTACCGAAATCTTACGGCGCTCCCGCTCCTTCCTTACTTCCACTCTTCGCGATGCCATCGCCGAAAATAATCTCGACCTTGACGACCCTGAAGAAATCTCCCGCGATGTCTTCACGCTCGTCCAGGGCGCAATCACCCAAGGCCGCATCACCAACAAACTTGCACCGATCGAGCGCCTCCCCATCAGCGTCGCACGTCTCCTCGGCACCACCCTACCCTCCGCACATTCCTTGACTGTTTAGTAAAATGTCATCTCTATCGAATTCCCGTATTTCTCCTCTCGTCTTCATCGTCCTCGCGATCATCGTCCTCGGCGCCGCTTGGTGGGGTATTAACGCACTCTCCAATGCCAAGCCTGCAGGAGGCCCCGCCGCCCAAGCCCCCTCCGGACCTCCGCCCGCCACCGTCATCATGGCCCCGGTCCAAAGCATTTCCTCCACCCAGACCCAGCGCGTCGTCGGCACTCTCCGTGCCAAGTCCCGCTCAGAAATCGCCGCCCGCGAATCCGGAGCCGTTCTCGAAATCAAGGCTGATGAAGGAGACTCCGTCGCAAAGGGCACCGTCATCGCCCTCCTCGACCCCCGCCGCCTCACCGCCCAGATCGGCGAAGCCCGTGCCCAGATCACCGTCGCAAAGGCCACCGTCCACCAAAAGAAATCCCGCGTAAAGCGCTCCTCCATCGATCTCGAAATGAAAGAGAAGCTCTACCGCGACGAAGCCATCTCTCAGTCCGAAGTCCTCGATGCACGAAGCGCAAGTAACGTCGATAAATCAGTCTCCGCCGCCACCCTCGATTCCCTCAAGGCCGCTGAATCACGCCTCGAACTTCTCACCATACGCCTCGAGGACCTCACCATCAAAGCTCCCTTCGCCGGAACTGTCGTCGCACGCCACAGCGAGCTCGGTGAGTGGGTCGAGCCCGGAACTCCCATCGTCACCCTCGTTTCCACCGGTCCCATCGAGGCCTGGCTCAACGTCCCCGAGCGCTTTGCCACCGTCGCCCGTGGGAAAGAAATCCCCGTCACCCTAACCGCCACCGGCCAGACCGTCACATCCACTGCCCTCACCATTATCCCGGAAGCCGAGACGAACACCCGCACCCTCCAGATCGTCGCCACGCTGCCTAATCCAGACAACACACTCGTCCCCGGACTCTCGGTCACCGCCGAGCTTCCCGTTACCGAAAAAGCCGAACGCCTCGCCGTCCCGGTCAATGCCGTAGTCCAAGGCTATGCCGGTCCCAGCGTCTTCATTCCCACCCGGCAAGGCGAAGGCCTGCCCATTGCCAAACGCATCCCCGTCACCATCCTCTTTCAAGATAACGCTCTCATTTATATCGAAGCTAATGGCCTCAAAGCGGGTGACCCAATTGTCGTCGAGGGCAACGAGCGCCTCTTCCCCTTCCAGCCTCTCATTATCGCGGAACGCGAAAAAGGCACCCCGTAAAACTCTCAACCGATGAGCATTCAAAAGTCATCTCAAGGCGGAATCATCGCCAACGCGATCTCGCAACCTATCACGGTCGCCGTCGCCACTCTTCTTGCAGTCTTTGCTGGCATCCTCGCCGTCACTGTCGTCCCCATCCGTATGACTCCCGAGGTCTCCTCGGTCGTCGTCTCAGTCACCACAAACTGGGAATCAGCCTCTGCCGATGAAGTCGAATCAGACATCATCGAGGAGCAGGAAAAAGTTCTCGGGGAGGTCACCGGACTTATCTCACTCACCTCCACCTCCGCCAACGGCCAAGGCTCCATCCGCATGGAGTTTGAAACCGGAACCGATATCGAAAAAGCCACCTCCGACGCCCTTCAAAAACTCGATGAAGTCCCCGGCTATCCCGACGGCGTCCTCCAGCCCACCGTCGAACCGGTCGATATCGACTCGGTTGATTACATCGCCTGGATCGGCCTCGCCTCCACCGACCCTGACTTCCCCGCCGAGACTCTCAACGACCTCATGGAGCGCCGTATCCGCCCCCGCTTTGAGCGGATCGATGGGATATCGCAAGTCGGCGTCCGGGGCTCGGTCCAGTCCGAACTTCACATCATTGTCGATCCTGTCGCGATGGCCCAACGTGGCATCACTTACGCAGCTCTTCGCCAGGCGATCACCTCGGCCAACGCCAACTTCTCAGGAGGAAAACTCGCCGACGGAAAGCGCGACATCCGCGTCCGCGCCACCGGTAGATTCCAAGACCCCGAGAGCGTCGAGAATATGGTCGTGCGTCGTAACGACTCCGGCACGATCTACCTCCGCGATATCGCCACCGTCGAAACCGCCTTTAAAGAACGCACCTCTTGGGTCCGTGCCCGCGGCATCCAAATGCCCTTTTTTAACTTCCAGCTTGAGCGCGGCGCCAACCTCCTCGAGTCCATGGAGACCCTCCGCAACGAGGTCAAAAAACTCAACGCACCCGGCGGCCTTCTCGCTCAGGAAGCGCGTGATCTCGGAATGAGCGGCACCCTTGAGCTTGTCCAAACCTACGACTCCACCACTTATGTCGAGGACGCCATCGATCTCGTCCGCAGTAACATCCTCGTCGGAGCAGTCCTCGCTACTCTTACCCTCCTTTTCTTCCTCCGCTCACTCCGCACTGTCGGCATCATTGCACTCGCCATTCCCGTCTCGGTCATCGCTTCGCTCGTCGTCCTCGTCGCACTGGGCCGCTCGATCAATATTATCTCCCTCGCCGGTCTCGCCTTCGCCGTCGGCATGGTCGTGGACAATGCCATCGTCGTCATCGAGAACATCTACCGCCATCTTGAATTCGGTAAAAAGCCCCGACAAGCCGCGCTCGACGGATCAAAGGAAGTCGCCGGCGCGGTCGTCGCTTCCACCATGACTACCCTCATCGTCTTCGCCCCCATCCTCCTCATTCAGGAGATCGCCGGGCAGCTCTTCCGCGACATCGCCCTTGCCATCATGGTCTCGGTCGGGCTCTCCATGATCGTCTCGCTCACTCTCATCCCCGCCGCTGCCGCCCGCTTCCTCAGTCCTCCTAAAAAAGAAGGCGATAGCTCCTTCGATCGACTCTTCAGCGGCAAGTTCTTCCGCATCATCGGCGCTCCCTTCCGTCCGATCGCGATGCTCTTCAACAGCCTTCCCCGGATCATCGGGGGCACCGTCGGATGGCTCATTGCGGGAACTCTCCGCCGCCTCACCGTCGTCATCGTTTTCCTCCTCATCACTTTCTTCGGCGTCAAGATCCTCCTTCCCCCGCTCGATTATCTCCCTTCAGGAAATCGGAACCTCGTCATCGGCCTCCTCTTCCCGGCACCCAGCTACAACCTCGAAGCCCTTAAGGAAACAGGAAAGCGTATGGAGTCCACGATCGCCCCCGCCTGGGAAGCCACCGAAGATAAATTCCAAGTCGAAAGGATTATGCGCGGCAGCGAGCGTGATCCCGATCAAGACTCCCGTGTCGAGGTTCCCCGGCCCTATGGCCAGCCCGGCACCGTGATGCCTCCGCCTCTTGATCACTACTTTCTCGTCTCTTTCGAGGGCCGCATGCTCCAAGTCGCGATCTCCGCTGACAAGACGCGCGTAATCGATACCATTCCCCTTTTAAATCAGGCAACCGCTGGAGGAGCTGCTCCGGACACCATTGCCTTCGCCTTCCAAGTCCCCCTCTTCCGCGTCGCCGGAACGACTGGCTCCGCCATCAAAATTGACATCAAAGGCAACGACCTCGACTCCGTCGCCAAGACCGCCACCGGCCTCTTTATGACCTTCTTACAGAAATTCGGCCCCGGAAAAGTCAACACCTCGCCGCCCAACTTTAACCAACCTCTCGAAGAGCTCCGCATCGTTCCCAATGACGAGCGCCTCCGTGAACTCGGCATGACCCGCACCGACCTCGGACTCGCGGTTCAAGCTGCGGGCGAAGGCATCCTCCTCTTCCGCGACTTCGAGAAAAACGGCGAGCTCAAGGACATGAAAATTATCACGCAGGGAGCGCTTGAGAAGCGCCCCTTCGAAGCCCTCCTCTCAACTCCCATCGCCACTCCCGGCGGCAGCATCATCGATCTCAGCTCCCTCGCCACTCTCCAAAAAACTCTCGGCCCCGAGCAGATCCGCCACGTCGACCGACTCCGCGCCGTCACCATCGAGGTCACCCCTCCCACCGGCATGGCCCTCGAGCAAGCAATCGACAAAGTCGAAGGAATCATTACCGCCCAACAAGCCTCCGGCGCCATCGCCCCCGGCGTCCAGGTCCAGATCGCCGGCTCCTCAGACGCCCTCGGCGAAATCAAAGAAGCCCTCCTCGGCGATGGCTCTTTCTTCGGCCTTTTCACCTCCTCTCTCTTCCTCGCCCTCTTCGTCGTATATCTCCTTATGGTCGTCCTCTTCCAAAGTTGGTCCTACCCCTTGGTCATCATCCTCTCCGTCCCCCTCGCCACTGTCGGCGGACTGCTCGGTCTTTTCCTCGTCCACCACGCCTCTCTCGCAAACCCCTACATGCCAGTTCAAAACATGGACGTTCTCACCATTTTAGGATTCGTCATCCTCGCCGGAGTCGTCGTGAACAACGCTATCCTCATCGTCCACCAAACAATCAACTTAATGAAAGAGAACCCCTCCCGCGATACCAACGAAGCCATCCGGGAATCCGTCACTTCCCGCGTCCGCCCCATTCTCATGTCCACCCTCACCTCAGTAGGAGGAATGCTCCCCCTCGTTCTCCTCCCGGGATCAGGATCGGAACTTTATCGGGGCCTCGGAGCCGTCGTCGTCGGCGGACTGGCAGTCTCCACGGTCTTTACCATGTTCCTCGTTCCCACCGTCCTCTCCCTCGTCTTCGCCTTCAGCAAACCAAAAGTGAAAACTGCCTAACTCTCACTTCGCCACCGCCATGCGCCTTCCTTTTTCAAAAAGCCTCCTCGCCCTCTCCTGCGCGATCATCGCTTCCTGCACCTCCGTTGGGCCTGACTATCAAAAAACTGACACCCCGCTCCCCCCCTCCTACAAGGCCGTCGGACTTTCAACTCCTCCCATGACCGGAAAATGGTGGTCCACCTTTTCCGACCCCACTCTCTCCTTACTCCTCATCAAGGCCGAAAAAGCGAACCCTCAATCCTTAACCGCTCTCGCCCGGCTGGATCAAGCCCATGCCATTTTAGGAATCACCCGCTCTGAGCGCATTCCACGCCTCACTGCGGAGGCCCTTGTCACCCGCCAGCAAGACTCCACCCGCGACGTATTCCCGGTCCCCTCCGATTCCTACTCACGCTACCGCTCCGCGTTAAACCTGAGCTACGAAATCGATTTCTGGGGCCGCGTCCGCAGATCCATCAACCAGCAAGAAGCGCTCACCCAAGCAGCAGGAGCCGACTACGTCACCGCAATGCTCTCGACCAAAGCGGAAGTCACCCGCGATTATCTGGCCCTTCGGCATCTCGATGACGAAATCTCTCTCCTCTCCGGAACGATCAAACTCCGCCAAGATAACGAATCTCTCGTCAAAGCTCGGGTCGACGCCGGTGCCACTACCTCCATCGACTCAGCCCGCGCTCAAAGCCAAACCGAAACAACCCGCGCCGAACTCTTCCGCCTTATTCAGCGCCGCCGCGAGCTCGAAAATGCAATCGCCGTGCTCATCGGCCAAAATCCTTCTAGTTTCAAACTCCCTCTGGGTTCACCACCCCGAACCCCAAACATCCCCAGTGGAGTTCCCGCCGATCTGCTACGACGTCGGCCCGATGTCGCGGCCACCGAACGACGCCTTGCCGCGGCCGCCGAGCAAATTGGTATCACCATCGCCAGCTACCTCCCCAAAGTCACCCTCACGGGCGCAGGAGGTTATGCCGCCCTCCAATCCTCGGACCTTTTTAATCAAAGTAGTCGACTTTGGTCGATCGGACCCACCATCACTGGCCCCATCGTCACCTTTGGCCGAAAAGACCGCGACATCGAAATCGCGCAAGCACGCTACCGCGAAGCACTCGCCCTGCATCGCGACTCCGTCCTCAACGCCTTCCGCGATGTCGAAAATGCCCTCTCTGGAATCAGTAATCTCGACCAAGTCCTCATGGCCCAGCGGAAATCATCCGACGCCGCTGACGAAGCATCCCGCCTTACCAAACTCCGATATGACGCCGGTCTCGTCTCTTTCTTTGAAATCATCGACGCGCAGCGTGAAGGTCTTCAAGAAAAGCGGGCCCTGAGCCAGACCCGCGCCGCTCGCCAGCAAGCCACTGTCCAACTGATCCAAGCCCTGGGAGGAGGATGGAAATGAGAGATCGCCTAGAATGAATTTACTCTTCTCGCTTGCCCTTTTAAGCCACTCTGTCAAACCCGCATCATTATGAAATTAAAAACCCCGCTCCTTCTTTCCTCCGCTCTCCTCATTTTCACTTCTTGTAAGTCGGAAGAAACCCCCGCAACGCCCGATGAGCCTTCAAACAAGACTGAGACCCAGACCGCAACGAAAGAAGATGCACCCGTTGAGCCAAAACCTGTCGCACCAGTTCCTGTCGCACCAGTTCCTGTCGTCTCGGCTCCCGTGGTGAAACCCGCCGAACCCGCTCCTGCACCCAAGCCAGCTCCAGTCATCACACCTAAGAAAATGACGATTGAAGAGCTTGCCGCGAATATCGCTAAAGACCCCAAAGCGGTCGCTAAAAAAGTGGCCGATCTTCAGGGCGCAATTGCTGGACTGATGGAAAGCGTCGTTGATACCGAAACCGCCGAACTCGCGCTATTCGAGCTCGACCCCATCTTCGACGACATGAAAGTTCTTGGGGAAGCGATGGCCTCCGCCAACAAAGACCTCGACCCGGAGCTGACCGCCGACCTTCAAAAAATCGCGGCGGCCCCTCAAGCCCGCCTTCAAGCTGCCATGATGCAAGCCGCTCCCGTCTTCATGGCCGACCCCAAGCTCAGGACCAAGCTCCAGGGAACCATGCAAAAGCTCATGCAAGCTCGGAAGGTCGGTCAGTAAAGGCCGTTTCCTGCGTTCATTTTCTCTCGATGAAATCTGTCGTAATTTACACCGATGGAGGAGCTCGGGGAAACCCCGGACCCGGAGGATTCGGAGCTATTCTCGTCTTTGGACAGTTTCAAAAGGAGCTCAACGGAGCCTTTAGGCACACCACGAACAATCGCATGGAGCTGATGGCGGCCATCAGCGCATTGGAACTCCTGAGCGAACCTTGCGAAGCCATGCTTCACTCTGATTCCAAATACGTCGTCGATGCTCTGAACAAAAACTGGCTCACCAACTGGAAGAAAAAGGGCTGGAAAAAGTCCGACAAAAAGCCAGTCCTCAACAAAGACCTCTGGCAACGCCTCGACGCCGCTCAAGCCAAGCACAAGATGGTTTGGAAATGGGTCAAGGGCCACGCCGGCAATGAACTCAACGAGCGCTGCGATGAACTCGTCCACGAAGCCATCGACGCGGGTAACCTCGTCACCGACCAAGGATACCTCGATTCCCAGGCACCCGCGAGCGACACGCTTCTCTAGAGAGTGCAACGGAACATCTTGTCCTAATAAACAGGGCCAAAGGCTCGACCTCATACCAGCATGGGGCACCGCCCCATGTCCTCAGCCATTCAAAAGTAGTGAGCTGAAGGCCCGCCTTATAGGGGCATAAAATCTTAGCTCGTCTCTTTGTTAAAGTAGACCTTGATAAATTGCATCTTCTTCTCCTCGTCGTAGCCTTTTTCAAGGACCTTCTCGGGAGAAGCCACCACCGATGGCTTGAGACGAAGTTCGACTCCGGTATCGAGCTTCATGATCGATTTCATCATCTTCTTCGCCTTGGAAATATCTTTCTGAGAAAGCTCAAATCCTTCTTCCAGGGTCACGCCATCTTCTTCCTCCACCCGCTTGCGCTCTTCCTTAAATTTCTGCCGCGCAGCATCGCTCCGCAGCGCCTTTTCCTCAAACTCCTGCATGCTGAAGTGCTTCTTGTCATCAAAGTACGAAAGCGCTTCTTGCGCCGCGTTGTTCACCTCCCAAGGTGGCGAGGTATCATCCGCCGCACGAGGAGGCGCAGTTTCGGAAATCGCGGTGACCGCCATTTCAGCCATCTTTTTCGAAAGGAGCGCTGAGTCGGCGATAGGAATGACACTCAAGAAATCACGAACCCAGAAACGTGACTCGGAACTCCCCCGATCGAAAGTAAGGACGTAAAAGCCCTTCTTCTGATGGTGGTCCACAATCAAACACCCCTTATCAATCTTCTCCGGATTAATCCCGTGCTCCGTGTTGAGTTGAAGGTCGCCGTCATTTGCCGAAATGCTGAGAAAAGGAGTCACACTTTCGGACTTCAGGATGCAAAGCCCCTGCACTTGATCCTCGTCCATCTGAATCCCATCAATCTGGGAAATGCAAAGATCTCCCGATTTGATGTTCGGGTGAGTCGATTTCGAGTGCAGCCGCTGGGCAATTTCTTTTCCCTTATCAAGCAACTTGGAAGAATCATCGAAAAGCTCCTCCACCAAAGTATTCAGCTCATGCTTCGCAAGCGAGCTATGATGATGAAACCTCTGCCCCACGAGGCTGAAGCTCTTAAAGGGGCGTAGGAAAATCGAAGTCAAGGTCGGCTGATCTTCCTCCTCGACATGAAAAAGCGTCTTCGACGTCTGCAAGGCTTCGTCCCGCGAGGGATTTCCAACTTTTGCGAGGACAAGACCAGAGATAGTGGCGTTTTCGAAATCAAGCTTCAGGTTCACGGACTTGGATGTAATCGCCTTCATTCAATTTGGGAATTTCAATCGTCTTTCTCCTCATTGTTTTTCTGAATTGTCGCGCAGCGCTCCAACATCATCGTCATCCTAGCCGATGACATGGGCGATTCAGATCTCGGTGCCTAAGGCAGCGAAATCCCCACCTCAAAGCCGCGCCAAGAACCCCTCCGCATTCCTCCGGTGCAGTGCCCTCTTCTCCTCATCCATCCGATCATGCAACCGCGCCATCTGCGCCATGCGATAATTCTTCAGGAAGAACTCCTTGTGATCCTCCACAAATATCCAAAAAAGCCCGTCCCAAACCTCGCACCATTCCCCCTTCTTAAAGTCCGACATCTTACGGATATAATTCGACCCCGAGAGGTACGGCTTCGTCGCAAAAATCCCCCCATCAGCAAACTGGCTCATTCCATAAACATTCGGCACCATCACCCAGTCGTAGGCATCGATAAAAAACTCCATGAACCAGCGGTAAACTTCATCCGGATCGATCCGACACAGCATCATAAAATTCCCCAACACCATCAGCCGCTCGATGTGATGACAATACCCATCCTCATGCAGCACCTGAATCACATGATCGATCGGTGCCACCCCCGTCGTCCCATCATAAAATGACTGCGGCATCTTCCGCGTGAAGCCCCAAAAATTCTCCTTCCGCTCCATCACTCCATGCCGGAGATAAATGATCCGCATGAACTCCCGCCACCCGATAATTTGGCGCACAAAACCCTCCAGCGAATTCAGCGGAATCGCCTCACTCTCCCCCGCGAACTCCAACGCTCGATCAACCACCTCCTGCGGCGTGATCAACCCGATATTTAAATACGGCGTCAGCACCGAGTGAAATGCCACCCGATGACTCATCGAAATCGCATCCTCGTAATCTCCAAACAAGCCAAAGCGCTCCTTGAGGAATAGCTCCAGCGCCTCAAAAGCATCCTCTCGGCAAATCCCATACTGGAACCCATGAGTCTGCCCCAGCGCCTTCGGGAAACGATCCCATACCCAAGCTTCAGCCTCCTTCACCTCCTCGTGCACCGGCGGCCCATAAGCCTCCGGTACCGCCACCCCCTTCGGCAACTTCTTCCGGTTATCCGCATCAAAGGAATATTTTCCTCCCTCCGGTTTGCCGTCGTCCATCAGCACATCCATCCGCTTACGCTGCCCCTCATAAAACGTCTTCATAAACGGCTTCTTCATTCCGTCCATCGTCTCCTCCATCCATTCATCCGGCGTCACAAACATCGGCGACTCCACCAACTCCAAATCAATCCCTCTTTTCTCACAAAACCGCCTCAACCGTCTCTCCAGTAGATAATCCGTAGGATCCACACAAACAACCCGAGTCACCTCCTTCGGTAGAATCCGTTCCAGCAACTCATCCGACCGAAAAGCTCCCTCCGGCAACTCCACATAAGTCACCTCATAAAGATCCTCCAACCCCACCGCAAACCGCCGCATCGACGCCCGATGCAGCATCAACTTCTTCGCATGAAGCCGTAGCGGCTGCTCCGAATCCGTCCCAAAAAAAAGCGGATCTTCCAAAACAAAAACCCGCCTCCCCGCCTCCAAAGCCGGATGCTCGGCAAACAACTGATGAGGATAAACCAAAGAAATTTCCATCGCCAGAAAGTCACCCCATTCCCCAACCTGTCCACCCCAATCTACAAATCTCTCCCCTCACCAAGCAAGTAATTCAAACTCACCTTTTCCGCTACCTCTCCGTAGGCCACCCAGTAATCTAGTTTCGTCGATTTAGTAATTTTCGTGGTAACTCTATTCCCATCCAATCCCCTCAACTTTCAGCGTTTTCAGCGGATATCCTTCTAGTCTAGGTCCCTCAACTAAGATTAACCCCATTCACATCATTCCCGGCTCTTCCTCCACCTTCTATTCTAACATTTCTTAAATCCACTTGAAAAAACAACTCAATAGAACACACTGTTCACATAAACACTTTAAAGAAACTCGAAATCCTCGCAGACGCCGCTAAATACGACGCCTCTTGCGCCAGCTCAGGAGCTGCCCGAAAAGACTCCTCCTCCGGAAAAGGCGTCGGCTCCACCGGCGGAGCCGGCATCTGCCATTCCTACACCCCCGATGGCCGCTGCGTCTCTCTCCTGAAAATCCTCCTAACCAACGTCTGCCTCTACGACTGCCACTACTGCATCAACCGCCGCTCCAGCAACGTCCGCCGTGCTCGCTTCACCCCCGAAGAAGTCATCACCCTCACCCTCGATTTCTACAAACGGAACTACATCGAAGGGCTCTTCCTCAGCTCAGGCATCGTCCGCAGCGCCGACTTCACCATGGAGCAAGTCATCCAAGTCGCCAAAACCCTTCGCGAAGTCCACCACTTCCGCGGCTACATCCATCTCAAAACCATCCCCGAGGCATCCGACGACCTCATCGCGGAAGCCGGGAAATACGCCGACCGCATCTCCATCAACATCGAGCTCCCCCAACAAAAATCCCTCGACCATCTTGCCCCCGAAAAAAACGTCACTCGCACCCGCGAAGCCATGCAGAACATCGGCGTCAAAATCGCCGAATCCAAAGCCGAGAAGAGCCGCAAAAAGCCAAAATTCGCCAACAGTCAATCCACCCAAATGATCGTCGGCGTCGACCTCTCAGACGACTCCCACTTCCTCCGCCGCGCCGGCGACCTCTACTCAAACTTCAAGCTCCGCCGCGTTTACTACTCCGCCTTCAGCCCCATTCCCGACTCCTCCGCCCGTCTCCCCCTCCAAGCCCCGCCGCTCGTCCGCGAGCATCGCCTCTACCAAGCCGACTGGCTCATGCGCTTCTACGGTTACGACGTCCACGAGATCACTACCAAGGACAATCCAAATCTCGATCTCGACATCGATCCCAAGCTCTCTTGGGCCCTCCGCAACCGCGGCACCTTCCCCCTCGACATCAATCGCGCCCCCCTAGAACTCCTCGTCCGCATTCCCGGCCTAGGAGTCAGGAATGCCCAGCGCATCATCTCCATACGCCGCCACAGCGCCATCCGCCTCACCGACCTCATCAAAATGCGGGTAAACCTCAAAAAAAGCCTCCCCTTCATCATCACCAGCGACCACCAACCCGCCAACCTAGAAATCGACTCCAAAAAAATAAGAGCCCTCCACGCCCCACCCCCAGAACAACTCGAACTCAACCTCCCCATCCTAGTTCCAAAAGCCGAAATCCTAGCCGGCGAATTCTAACCAAAATTTGGAGCGTGGGTGTCTCGCCCTTCGTCCCCAACCAAGAATCCGCGATGCCTCGCCACTTAACTTAGCAAACCCACCGACGAAACAGTTTAAATTTAAGTGTTAGATGTTTGGTGTTTACCACGCAAAACCAAGCTCCCTATTCCATTAGTCCCATCGATCCGTGGTTTAACACCTCCACCAAGCCCGCCCCCATGTTCACCCTCCAAAACCCCACCTCCTTCCAAACCTGGCGCTCCCTAACCCGCCTGCTCCTCCAATCAAAAGTCCTTCCGTCAGAAATCCTATGGCAATCCCCAGACCAATCATCCCTCTTCACAGAGCAACCCACCTTCCCAAAAACAACTGCCAAAATCCCCCACGTTCCAAAACACTTCCTCGACCTCGCCAGCACCGCCGCCGCCCACCGCACCGGCAACCAATGGCCCCACCTCTACAACCTCCTCTGGCGACTCACTCACGGCGAAACACATCTCCTCTCACTCCCCACCGACCCCGATGTCTTCGCTCTCCGCGCCATGGCGAAACACATCAGCCGCGACATCCATAAAATGCACGCCTTCGTCCGCTTCCGAAAGGTCAGCGACCCCTCGGACGACCGCGAAAAATTCGTCGCTTGGTTCGAGCCCGATCACCTCATCGTCCCCCTCGCCACCCCCTTCTTCAAGAAGCGCTTCGCCGGCATGGACTGGTCTATTCTCACCCCCGACCAATCCGTCCACTGGGATGGCAAAAAAATTCACTTCACCGAAGGCGTCGATCAATCCCAAGCCCCAGACTCCGACGCCCAAGACGAACTCTGGCGCACCTACTACCGCAGCATCTTCAACCCCGCCCGCCTCAAGGTCAAAGCGATGCAAGCCGAGATGCCCAAGAAATACTGGAAGAACCTCCCTGAAGCCCAAGTCATCGAAGAACTCATCGCCACCAGCTCTGCCCGCACCTCAGGAATGTTAGAAACTAAACCCTCCCCCGAAAAACCCGCCCCAAAAAACGCCTATCTCGAAAAACTCCAGAAGCTCCCAAAGAATTCCTGAGACAAATTCCATTCCCGCGTCATCATCCCCGATGACGATTCACGAAGCAGCCCACCACGGCTCTCTCCTAGCCGACGCCTTCGCAATGCCGGTCCACTGGTATTACAATCGAGATGCCCTTGACCGCGACTACCCAGACCTGACCACTTTCCTCGCCCCTCTCCCGCATCACCCCGACAGCATCCTCTGGCGCTCCCAATACGACCCCGTCAACGAGCAAGCCGACATCCTCCACGACCAAGCCCGCTTCTGGGGCCAGCGAGATATCCACTACCACCAAAACCTCCTCGCCGGAGAAAATACCGTCAACTTCCAGCTCGCCCGCGCCCTCCACGAGCAAGTAAAATCACACGGCTCATACGACCCCACTCGCTGGGCCGAACTTTATGTCCAGCTCATGCGCACGCCCGACTGGCACCGCGATACCTACGTCGAAGAATATCATCGCGCCTTCTTTAACCGCTATGCCTCCGGAAAAAGGATCCTAAAATGCGGTATCTCCGATGAGCATATCGGAGGCCTAGCCACCGTCACCTCTCTACTCGCCGCACTCCCGGAGGGCGACCACCGCCAGACTGCAAAAGAACACGTCACACTCACCCACCGCCATTCGAACGTCCTCCGCGCTGCCGACTGCCTCACCCGCCTCCTCCAAACCATCGCCGGCGGCACCCCACTCCGCGACGCACTCATGTCCTGCGCCGGCGACTGGTTCTCCACCCGAAAAGCTACCGACTGGTTACGCCAGCCAGATCGAATCATCATCGGCCAGCGCTTCAGTCCCGCCTGCTACATCGACCAGTCCTTCCCCGCCTCTCTCTACCTCGCCTGGAAATATCACGACAACTTCGAAGCCGCCGTCATCGCCAACGCAAAAGTCGGAGGCGACAGCTGCCACCGCGGAGCCGTCGTAGGCTCCCTAGTCGCCGCCGAAACCCACCGCAGCACGAACACCTTCGCCCCTGAATCCTACTTCCAACAACAACCTCAAAGCCCCTCATAATTTACTCTTCATAACTCACAATTCCAAATGCAACCCGTCCTCATTATCGGCGCCGGTCTTTCGGGCCTCTCCTGCGCCCTCCACCTTCATAAAAAAGGAATCCCCGTCCAAATTCTCGAAGCCTCCGATGGCATCGGCGGACGCGTCCGCACCGATGAATGCGACGGCTTCCTACTCGACCGAGGCTTCCAAGTCTACCTCGATGCCTACCCCGAAGCCGGCAAACTCCTCGACCTCCCCGCCCTCGATCTCAAACCCTTCGAGCCTGGTGCCCTCATCTTCGATGGCGAAAAACTCCACCCCGTCATGGACGTCTTCCGCCGCCCCGCCTCTGTTCTAGGCAGCGCCCTCGCCCCCATCGGCACCCTCGCCGACAAACTCCGCGTCGCCCTTCTCCGCTTCAAGATCCTGCACGGCACCTCTAAATCCCCAGACCAAACCACCGAAAACTTTCTCAAAAACTTCGGCTTCTCCCCCCGAATCATCGACACCTTCTTCCGCTCCTTCTACGGCGGCATCTTCCTCGAAAACGACCTCCGAACCTCCAGTCGCATGTTCGAGTTTACCTTCCGCATGTTTACCCAAGGTAGCGCCACCCTCCCCGCCGCCGGCATGCAAAGCATCCCCCAGCAACTCGTCGACCAACTCCCCGCCGACACCATCCGCCTCAACTCACCCGTCACGTCGATCGACGGAAAAAAAGTCACACTCAACACCGGAGAGACTCTCACCGCCCGCCATCTCATCCTCGCCACTGACGCCCACCAGACCGCAAAACTTCTCCCCGCCTTCCAAGCCCAATCCCCCACCTGGCGCGCCGTCACCAACCTCTACTTCACCGCCGAAAAAGCCCCCTTCCCCGACTCCATCATCGCCCTTAACGGCACTGGTAAAGGCCTCATTAATAACATCGCCATCCTTTCAAACGTCGCACCTAGCTACGCGCCCACTGGACAAGCCCTCCTCTCCGTCTCAATCCTGGGACTCCACCAAAATGAAAACCTAGCCGCCCTCGTCACAGCCGAACTCCAGACCTGGTTCGGCCCAGCTGCCAAAAACTACCGCCACCTCCGCACCGACCACATCCGCCACGCCCTCCCCGAGCAAAAACCCGGCCACAAATCCCCCGGTTACCTTAAGCTCGATAACACTTGGATCTGCGGCGACCACAACACCACCGCCTCCATCGAAGGCGCCATTATCTCCGGCAAACAAACCGCCGAATTCCTCCTTGCTTCACTCTAATAACTCACGCTGTTTCCACCCCTTCTTCAAGTCATCCCGGCTCTGCCGAAAGAGCGCCTGGTGCTTCGTCACCCTCCCACTCACCCGTTTCCGCCAGCACCGAAAACTCGACGCCTTCAGACTGCCCCGCATCACCTTGATAACCTCCGCCTCCCGGAACCCTGTCTTCTTCTCGATCTCATCAAAGGTCGTCCGATCTTCCCAAGCCATCCGGATAATCTTATCTCTCAAAGCGTCACTAACCTTCATCAGTTTACTAGTCAGCTCGAATCCCAAAAATGCAAGCCAGCAAGACTTGCCAGTAAATCACTTCCCCGGATATCCATTCGGCACAATAAAGTGGGTTCGTTCTTCCGCTCTAAAGCTCCAAACAACGCCATCCCTCACAAACGCCCTCAGCAGTTGACTAAGCTAAAAAAGGACCCGCAAGTAGTCCTCACCACCGAAGCCGATCCACCCCCATCACTCCCCGGCTCCGGCAAAATCCCTTTTCAAATCAAGAACCAATCCGACAGCCATCTTCAACTCATCTAGATCGACAAACAGGGCAATCACAAAACCTTCCGCCAAATTGCCAAAGCCTCCACCCGCACCATCCCAACCCATGTCGGTCACACTTGGCTCCTCAAAACAAAATCAGGCACCACTCTTGGCCACCTCATCATCCCAAAAAACGGCGCCCGCCTCCACATCGAATAAGGAGAACATACGTCCAACCCGCTTCCCCCGGAACATAGGCAGCCTCCAGCCTGTCTCCCCTCAACCCAAGCGACCGATTCGTAGTGCAGGCTGGCCCAATACCTTTTGAGGTGAGTTAAATTTCTGGGACATAAGCGCCACTAGCGCTCCGCAGCCGGATCAATACGATCCCGACGGCTCTCGAAAAACGTCTTCACTGACTCAGTCGACGGCACCCCTTCGGCGACTCCCGGAAGAACGTCGTCGGGCTTCATCTTCAACAGAGTTTGATCGGTCAGCGCAAACATGAAGGCGACAAGGTCATCGATTTCTTCCTTGGTCATCTTGAGATCTCCCATGTCCTCATGGTTCACCGTTTCCGGGTAATCCGTCTTCCCCCAACGTTCGGGCTCAAGATTCCGAGCGTTATAAAACTCCATGAGTTCCTTAAGCGTGCCGATCGATCCGTTGTGAAGATACGGCGCGGTGAGGGCCACGTTCCTCAGTGAAGGCACCCGAAACTGGCCCATTTCATTTTCCCGCTTCGTCAACTCCCCCAATCCCGGATCCTTCGATCCTCGTGATGGCGCTCCGAGATTATCGTATCCGTAATCAGTCAACAAAGGTTTGGGCCAGACTCCGGTTCCCACAAAGTGACATTTGGCGCACTCCCCCTTCGTAATAAAAACTGCCAAGCCCCGTTTCTCCGCTGGAGTAATGGCATCTTCTTTCCCCGCCCAGAATTCATCGATGCGGGCATTGAAGGGACGAAAGAGCGGCTCACGGAGAAAGGCGACCAAAGACCTATAGGCGAGCCCCGCCACCATTTTATCGTTCTCCCAATCCGCTCCATTAAAAGCCTTCCGAAGCTCAGGCGCATAGCTGGCCCGGCGCAACCGCGCCGCCAGTTCCTTTTCGCCAGAGAGATTCATTTCGTTCTTCTCAAAGAATGGCTGCTTCACTTGATCCAAAAGATCATGAGACCGACCATCAAGAAACAACCCTCCTTCGATGATGTAGCTCAACTCGCTATTTTCATCATAAACATCCTCCACCGCCATCGCAGGAATCAACGCGGCATACATCAAGCTTGGAGTATTTCGATTTCCTTCTCGACCTTGAACGGCCCCGGGTGAAACCGGCCTCGGATCCGAGAACGCTTGCTTAGGATCATGGCAGGACGCACAAGATTGTCCGACGGGTTGGGAAAGTCCGGTATCAAAAAAGATCTTCTGCCCCATCCCAGCCAGGTGAGGCTCAACCCCATTGGCAAGTTGCAGAAATAGCACCACAACCATGCAAGAGAACCGCAGTCCCTTGGTAGATGGATGACCTCCTAGCATCACTGCTTTAATCTAAGGGTAAGTAGATTACATTTCAAGGCCCTCTGGAAGATCCCGCCTGAATCATCGACCATCGCCGTAAGACCCACACTGATCTCGCTCCCAAAATCTGGTGAATCGAACGCCAGCGTAACAAGGAGACTTGAACTCCGCCCAACGCGAAACCCCTCTCGACCTCAAAATAGGACGTAAAAAAACGATCGTCCCGGTTGGAGGAGTATCACCTGAATTAAAGCTCAGAACCTGTGGATCCCCAAAGGATCCTGCGCTCACATTCCCCACAACGTTGTATGTTTCAGAGGCGATCAGTAGCGGATCAGTGAGCACCGCCGCAGTATCTGCCGCCGTCGCTAATCCAAGATTATCGGTTCCCGAGAGAAGCGCATAAACAGTGGCGTTCTCCGCTCCGGTTTGTCCTCCCCGGTTCCCCACAGCCACTTTCAAATTGTAGGTTGTCTCCGCCTCCCAAGCGACGCCGGTATCAATCCAAATGTAGTTAAGATTGTTCAATCCCGCATGCTGGCTTCCCTCATCGGAGAATCCACCAATATTTTCGATGAAGGAATCGCCATCTCCATCTCCACCTCGCTCACTCCAATCGGTCAGAGGATTACTCCATGCCCCAGCGGCCAGCACTGGTTACTCGAATCCAGAATTATTCACCGTGATGAGTGCGGCGTTTGACGTCATCGGGAGTATCCATAATACGCTTATGAGCGTATGGAACCAGCCAAACTGATTTATGTTTGTTCTCATTGTCTTTGCGGTTGTGTGCTCCTAGAAATTGAAGATCGATAAACCTTTATGGAGAAAGTTCTGATACGTTAACTCAACATCAATCAAAAATGCTTTATATTTACCCCCTTTGACTTTTTTGATTGTTGGATGATTCCGTAAGAACTATGGTTACACCTCCCCTTCCTATGAAGAATAGCCATCTCATTCCGTTTCTCTCAGTCCTTTCCATTGGATCGCTCTGGTCGGCTCCGATCACCGTCCGCTCACTTTCCCCCATCTCTGGCCAGAGCAAACAATTCGCCAGAGTCAAAATCACCCTCGCAACTCCCTAAAAAATGAACCGTCGCTCTTTTACCTCGCTCACCTCCCTCGCTGCCTTAGCTCCCGGACTTTCCCTCGGTCGCGAGGCAGGACGAAACCCTATCGGCGTATCAACTTACAGCTACTGGGGCTTCCAGCGGGATGAATACCGCGACGTCGGCAAATGCATCGATCTCGCCGCCGCCAGCGGCTTCGATGGTGTCGAAATCCTTCAAGTCCAACTCGAAGACTTCTCCCCTGCCGCTCTCCAGAAGATCAAAAGACGCGCGCTCCTTGCCGGAATCGACCTCATGGGCTTCTCGACCCATCAGGACTTCGTCGACCCCGTCGAAAGGGTCCGACGTAGAAACGTCGAGCAAACCATCGCCTATATCGAGCAAGCCTACGCCCTCGGCATTCCCACTCTTCGCATCAATACCGGTGGCTGGGGAACCCGAAAGGACTTCGATGACCTCATGGCCCACCGTGGAATCGAAGAGGTCCTCGAAGGCCACACCGAAAAAGAGGGATTCGAATGGGTCATCACCGCCATGAAACAGCTCGTCCCTTACGCCGAAAAATGCGGCGTCGTCCTCGGTCTCGAAAACCATTGGGGTCTCGGCATCAGCCCCGAAGGCGTTCTCAAAGTTGTTGAAGCGGTAAACTCCCCTTGGCTTCAGGTCACCCTCGACACCGGAAATTTTCTCGAAGATCCCTATGCGCGTCTCGAGAAGTTGGCCGCCAAAACCGTCCTCCTTCAGACCAAAACCTACCACGGCGGAGGCCGCTGGTACACCCTCGACCTTGACTACGCCCGCATCGCCAAGATCATGAAAAAGGCAAACTACAAGGGCTACGTTTCTCTCGAATTCGAAGGAAAAGAAGACCCCCTCACCGCAGTCCCCAAGAGCCTTAAAATGCTCCGGGAACATTTCTAGAAAGATGCCTTATCCCATTTGAACGCTTGGTTTGAGGGAATGGGAGGCTAGCATCCGACAACAAAGCTGTCGCGTATTTCAGCCCGGGTTGTCGCAGTCAAACGAAGCTAACCGAGACCACCTCTACCGCGTCATATTGATATCGAAGAGGAGTGAATAAAATCACCTAATCGAACCAGAAAGAACACCTTCTCCCGCTGCGATAACCCATGGATCCAACGCAGAATGAGTAAAATTTATTGGAGCTAGCGGATTAGCCAAAATCATTAAGTTCACAATGACTGCTACTCAATTTTCTTAGGCTAACAGTCAGGATCATCAGCCACGTGGAGCGGGGTATGGATTCACTCCCTATTTTCTCCTTCATGGGCTTTGAATAGTTTGCTTCCCAAATAAAGCGTTCACTAGGAACAAAAAAGTTAGCTTCCCTCCTGCAAACCAGAAGGGAAAGTAACTCCAAAATTTACGCGTCGATCTTACGGTAAGCAGCAATAAGCGCATCAAGGCCTTCTTGGCCCTTCTTGCTGGCTCCGTGCTCCATACCAATGATGCCGGTGAAGTTCTTCTTACGAAGGAACTTGGTGACGGCGACGTAGTCGAGGTTTCCGGTGCCAGGCTCTTTGCGTCCCGGTGAGGCTCCGTATTGGACGTAGCTGACCTGGTCCCAGACCTTCTCGGCGTTTTCGATGAGCTTGTCACCATTGCCGATCTGCCCTTCGTGATAGAAGTCGGCAAGAAGCTTGCATGATTTACGATCCACAAGCTTACAGAGAAGGTGTCCGTCCTCAAAAGAACGGATGAGAGGCTCGCCTCCCTTGACGTTATGGGAAAGGGGCTCTTGAGCCATGATGATGCCGTGTTCTTCGACCAAGTCGCAGCAGAGTTTCATGGAGTCGACGGACGCCTTGATCTGCTCTTCACGAGTCATGGATTTATCCCGAGCGCCGGGAATCATGGTCATGTTGGTCTGACCGGTGATTTTGGCGACTTCAATGCCTCGCTCGAGGTCATTTTTAACCGCTTTTTTCTGGTCCTCGGTGGGCTTATTGAACATTGCTCCGGCTCCATTTGTAATAACACAGACGCCGAGTTCCATTTTCTTGTCCTTCATGAACTCGGCGATTTTTTCGATCGTTTCGTTCTTCTGTCCCTTGAGACCATTATCTTCCCATGCACGGAAGCCAAGGTCGTGAGCTAACTTGAGTTGATCGACATAGCTGAGCTTCTTATCTTTACCGCCGAAGAGGAGGCCAGGATGCGGCCCAAAGAGCGCCTTAAAGGCTTCTCCCTTATGTTTTCCATGGTGATCAGCAAAAGCTGGGGTTCCGGAAAGGGTGGCGAGCGAAGCTCCTGTCAGCAGACTAAAGTGACGACGATTCATGGTGACGGAGAATGTAAAGTGAATCGGCCCCTAGGGGAATTTCGAATTCCTACTATTTTACCCGTCTTTCATTCTGGTATTTCCAGAAGGTCAGAAATCCGTATGATCCGACGTATTACCATGGATAAGAACATTCGAGAGCGACTCGACGAGTTCATCCGCAAAAAGGGACTGCGTCAAACAGCCCAGCGCGATGAAATCATAGAGGTCATTTTTGCCTCGGATGAGCACTTCACACCCGATGAACTCTTCGACCGGCTGCGTCTTGCGGGTTCCAAAGCGTCCCGTGCCACCGTCTACCGCACCCTTGGACTCCTCGATGAGGCCAATCTCATTCACGAGATTGACCTCGGCGATGGCCAAAAAAACTACGACCCCAACTTCGTCGACCGCCCCACCCACAACCACCTCGTCTGCGTCGATTGCGGAAAAGTAGTCGAATTCGAGGACTCCCATCTCGATCTTCTCAACGATTGCGTCACTCGCCGCCTCGGCTATCGCCCGCTGAGACAGAGCCTTCGAATTGAAGCCAATTGCGAAAAACTACGCACCAGCGGTGGATGCCCCGACCTCATCCAAGCCCGCCTCAAAAGCAAGCGCCTCCCCAATCAAAAAAAGTAGATCATGAGGGGCATATTCATCCTCCTTCTCGCTCTACCCTCCTTCCTGGGTGCCCAGCTCAGGATCGACCCCAAGCGGTTCGCCATTCCGGAATCCGAAATCCGAGAGGTCCTGGAACTCACCATCGCCGCCTTTTCCAAGAGTGACCTACCCCCTCTTTTCGTCACGAACTCTCCTGAAGGCCCCATCACTTTGTTTGATCGCAGCGCCCGCGGCGAAGTCATCATCAAGCTCGATGTGCGCGAGCGCTACTGGGCCCAGATGATCTACCAGTTCGCCCACGAACTCGCCCACGTCCGGGCCAACTTCCGTCCCGATGCCCGCGATAACAAGTGGTTCGAAGAGACCCTCTGCGAGACCGCTTCCCTCTATGCCCTGCGGAAGCTCTCCCTCACCCTTCGCGATCACCCTAATTTCGACAGCTACCGCCATCACCTTCACGACTATGCTGAAAAAATCATCGCCAACCGTGAAAAGGTCGACCTCAAGACCCTCGCCGCCTTTTACCAAAAGCACGAAACCACCCTCCGCAAGGACGCCACCGATCGCCCACTCAATGGCGCCATGGCCGTCGCCCTCCTCCCGCTCTTCGAAACCAATCCGGGGCACTGGAATTCTCTCGGGGCATTAAACAAGTCGCCTGCCAAGAAGGACCTCCCGCTTTCCGGCTATTTCAAAAAGTGGCACGACGACACCTCCGCTCCCCACCGTCCTTTCATCCAGAAGGTAAAAAGCCACTTTCTCCCCGAAAAATAGATTTCCAGCGCCTCCTCGATCTGGAAATGTAGCCCCCACATGACCATCTCCAACAAATCAGGCGTCGAACTCGGAATCCTCGGCACCCACCTCGGCTTTCTCGAAGCCCTGGTCCCCGATGACGAAGGCCACCTCCCGCGCGATGCCTCCGGTGAACTGGTCGTCTTTGCCGGAGCCCGCGACATTTGCGAACTCTCCCCCGTCAAAGTTGATGCCATTCAAATTTCTGCCTTCGGCACGACCATTCCAGAAGACATGGATGAACTCCTCACCAAGGTTCGCAGCATCGGCCTCGAGCCTCAACTCGTCATGATGGTCGGAGGCGCAAACCCTTACGAACCGGCCGATGAAGACGCCTCCCTCGCACAGCTTCAGGTCAATATCGACGCAGCCCTTCGCAACAACGTGAAGCAAATCAACTCCACCTCGATCGAGGAATGGATGAGCGGAACCGAGCCCACCAACGAAGAAGAATTTCAAGCCCGAGTTGCTCAAAACATCAAACTCCACGCCCGCGCATACCGCGAGAGCGGCCTTGCCGGTTCCTGTGTCGAAAACTGGAACATCGAATTCCTTCGCCCCGGCGAATTTGCAAATTTCACCTCTCTTGAAAAATTGATGCCCATCATGAAAGGCCTCCTTGCCGAAATTGGATCGCCCTTCTTTCGCGTCCTCGTCGATGCCGCTCACTGTGGCGACTCCGATCTCAATATCGCACAAAACGAAACCCTCATTGCCGAACTTGCCGACGCCAGGATGCTCGGCCCCTTCCACTGCTCAGTTCCCACCACCCGGGGCTGCCTCACCTCCGACGACGGCTGGATCCCCGCCCTCCTCGCCGCCAGTGCGAAATCCGGAAAGCTCGAAAGCGCCTTTGTTGAGCTCTTCACCCACGATGACCCTGCCCTTCAAGGCCTCCGCGACCTCGACCCCGGTCACGGAGTCGATACCACCGACGGCCGCAGCTACACCCAGGTCATGGTCGACGGCCTCATCGAAACCGCCCACCGCTTGAACAACTTCAAGGCACGAGGAATTCTCTAACAATCCGGAGAATCGACCTTTCACGCTAGACCTCCACGCTCTTAAAAAAATCGCTTTCTCGACCCTGGTAAAATGCACGCGCACGAGGAACTTCCATGGACGCGCGCGAGGAACTTCTGTTTCGCATCCCCAGTCGCAGTCGCCTGAAACTCCATAAACGAGGATATCCTTCCGATCACATCGTCCCAAGGCGAATCATCCGGCCCCATCTGACCGTTATCCACGATGGAAAGTTTCGATTGAAGCAGCTCCCCAAACACCGGTTGATCCTTCATCAAACGCAATCCATCCGCATCGAACCGACAACCGCGCCCACCCGCAAGAGCGGCAACAGTAGTGAAAATAGTGAGAACGACAGCGAGGCAATAGGTTTTTTTACTCATACCGGGATCCCACCACCCCGTTTTCCTCACTACAGTAAACGTTCCGTATAAATAAGCCTCGATATCTCGGGCCTCACAAACTTGATACTCCGACTGCACCAGCCCATTCGTAAATTGCTCACTCGTTACATGATACAAAGGAATCTCTCGCAATAAAACCGTCAACCGTCGTAGCGATGTAAACTGTGATTTTCAAGTTATTGAAAAATTGCGATGACTGAAACCGTCGCGCCATCGAGGGGCAACTCGATGGTCGGGGAAAGGCTGCTCCTCCCGCCAGACCAACGAACAAAGCTAGCCCCCTCTTTCGGGATCGCCGTGAGCGTCGGTGGGAAATCGCGAAAGTATTGCCCCGTCCAGGACGATTCGTCTATCTCAATGGTATTGATCTGAACGGTTCCCTTGGAAAGATCACTGGACTCGATGGTGACCGAGGCAAGGCCTTTGGAGAGATTAAAATGATCAATCAGATCCTGCCGCAATTTGTTGGGACGCGCCCTGGCAAACTCACGCATCGACTCTACATTGCGTTCCCAATGCGCCACGGAGAGAGGCTCATCTTCTTCCTTGTGTGGGATACCGAAACCGCGCGATTGGATACCTGCCCAACTCCAGCGGGATAGGTGGCGACCCATCTCGGGGCGGATCACCCCAGCCATGGCATCAATACGCCCCAACACCCTCTCACTCTCAAACAAGGTATTCAAGAGATCGGCGCAACGTTGCACGAAGCGGTTCTCAAACTCATCGCTCTCCAGCATTTCACGCAGCAAAAGAGTGCGCCCACCGCTGTTGGGCCAGCCGGTGCCATTCCCGGACGAATTGGTGTAGAACTCGAACATGTTCTCGTAGTCCGAATAATCGCGCCGCATTGCAGGGATGTAGACGTCCGGTTTCCACAAATTAAAACTGTAGTCCTGATCGTAGAGCATCCAGTGAAACTGTCCATCTGCGCCACTGCGTTGGCGCCAGCACTTGATGTTTCCGATGTCAAAATTCTGGCCGTATATGACAGCCAGATGGTAGTCGATGAAGTTGTCAATATTCAGGTAGAGATCTTCGACGGTCTGGTAGTCCGCACTGTTGTTCATCGAGCGGGATTGGATGAAATTGCGCATCTGGTTGTAAGTCGATGACGAACCCGAATTGGCACTCCCATAGCCTTCAATCAGATCGATGTCGTCGGCCGAAACATCGTGGGTCGATTCCACATAGTGCTCGGAGAATTTTTCGCGGATGTTGTAGATGCCCCAGTAGTCACCATTCACGTAGAGGACCGCCGGGCGATATCCCTGGGTATCGAGTCCGGTGCCATCGACGAGACTCTGCATCATGGCATCGCGGAACATCGTAAAGTTCCCGTTCACAAAATAGCTACCATGACCTACAGGTGTACCAAAATCTCTGATCGGCGAGCGCGGGTAGGTCAGCCAGGTGCTCTGGTTGTCGTTTCCCGAATTTCGCAGGACGATCGACTCGAAGGAATCGACAGCTTTGTTAGGGAAGAAAGGATGACGAATTTTCCCGTAGCCATATTCGCTGCGCGCGAACAGCGCCATCGATTTCTGCGGGTATCCCCGCGATCCCCAACCGCCAAATATTTTTAAGCCAAGGTTGATGCGGAGCTTCTCTCCATCTCCGGGTTCGTAGACTTCGAAACTTGCCTCCACCTCGCGGTTGCGCTTCCAAGCGTTGGACGAATTGTAGGGGAAATTGCCAATAATGTTTCCACCGTTGGTAAACATCTGGTCTCCAAATCCGTAGAGGTAGCCATCAGCGAAATCGAAGTTGTCAGGATCGGCCGCCATCGAAATCACCGGGAGTTCGTGATCGGTGCCGAGGAAATAACTATGGGTGACAATTCGACTGGCGGGAGAGCCATCCACCATCGCTCGGATAACAGCGGTGCTGCTAATTTCAATCGAGCCGTTGGCAACGATGGAACTGCTGTCCGGTTCGGAACCATCGGTAGTGTAGCGAATGACGTTTCCCTCGACCGGACCGACCAACTCCAAAGCGACCGGCCCGCCAAAAACACCTCCGCGCACGCTGAATATTGGAGCTTGAATAAACGAGGCAGGGGCCCCCGCGCCGAATTCGTGATTCGCTTCGTCGGGAGTCGCCAGGGCGGAGCTGAACTGATAGAAAGTCTTAAGATCATCACGCGCGCGACCGACCGTCGTATCCGGTGTTAGTGGGCCAGGATCCAAGCGGTCGACTATTGTCAAATTTGGATAGCTGAGGATGGCGGGTTCGCTGCCGTTGCCCAACTTAAAGGCAGCATGCAGTTCGCCAGCCGGAATTTCGTCACCCATTTTTCCCGAAGCGAAGACGATCAGGTAGTCACCCGAATCAAGGATTGTGCCTGCCGGAAATGCCCACTTGTCCAGCCTGCTGTCGTTGTCGCTCAGGTAGTGCCCGCCTAAATCGGCAGATTTCTCACCGTGATTGTAGAGCTCTATCCAGTCCGGAAATTCTCCATCGCCATCAGTGAAAACGGCTTCGTTATTAGTCATGACCTCGTTGATAACGACGGACACCGGGATCGTTTCCACCGGTCCCGCAATGACCCGGACGTAGCCCGTGCTTGCCCCATCCACGTGCAGGGTCAGCTTCACTCGCGAGGGATCCAGCACAGTCAGGCTGGCATTTTTCTGATTTACCCATGAGCCCGCCGAAAGATCCGGGGAGTGTTGCAATGTGTAAGCCAAGTCTTGCCCACTGGTATTTTTAACCGTCACCCCGAGTTGCGTCCCATCGTGTCCAACCTCGACAATTTTGATTTTAACCGCGTCTTGAGCCATTGTGAAATTGATCCCTAGCAAAAAGATCGCGAGACAGGGGCAAACATACATTTCTATTCCTAACGGGTCACAGGTCCCAAAGCAAGATTTGTCCACCTGCCCGAGGGAGCGGCGAGCTTGACGTACCTTTGCAGCAGCATCACGATTGGCACAAATGAGGAGGAACCCACTCTTAGACCTCGTCTCATTCCGATCAGCAAATGGCAAGGCGAGAGCGCTTGGTATTTGCTTATTCGGAGTAGGCCTGTGCGGCATCGCCTTTGTTCTGGCGGGATATTACCATAAGGACAAGACCTCTGAAATCGAGGCTAATCCCCCCAAGCTCGATCCGAGCTTACTTGACTTAAATAGTACCCCCGGGGGCGCTAATGCGATCGCGGATTTGTGGAGTCCTTTGATCAAGACGCAGTTGCTTCATATCGCAAATGCGATTTCGAACCCCGATGGCGATGAGATCTCGATGTCACTCGCTGACCGCGTCAGCATCGTCGATCCCCAACAATTTCGTAAGGAGGAACTCTACCATGGACAATCAGTAAGAGTCGTCGGCCTCAGCCTACCCGAGGAGCTGGAGACTTCGGCCCTGATCGAGGTGGATAAGAGCGACTTCATCGATCGGATTCGGCCGTTACTTTCTCTCGGTTCTGAGGCGCCTGAGGATGCGGTCCACCTCAAATTGTTTGGCATTAGCAGGAATGGCGCAGATCTCAGCACAAAGCAGCGCCTGACAGCAGAGGGGATACGGGGGGGCAATGATTTTCGATCGTCTGCGGTGGTCGAGGCAACGTGGATCACGCCGACCACAGATGATCCACCACAACTGACAGGTTTTACTCTGACAAACCTTGTTCAGAGCGAACTTACGTCCGCGCCGACTTCGATTTTTAAGGACATCGCCGGCAGTGTCCTGGAGAGCAACCCTGCGTGGGAACAGCTTCGCCTCGGCATGAATACCTGGGGGCGCCATATCGAACATTCTCTGAATCCTGATTTTTTGGGCTACCATGGACTTGCGATTGGAGATGTCGATGGGGATGGATTAGAGGATCTCTACCTGTGCCAGCCAGGAGGATTGCCAAACCTTTTGTTCCGACAAACCCCTGACGGGAAAATGACAGATATTTCTGCCGCTGCGGGTGTCGATTTCCTCGATAATTCGACAGGTGCCTTGTTGGTGGATTTGGACAATGATGGAGATGCAGATATGGCGGTGGCGACAAAGGCGGCCTTTCTGGTGATGGACAATGATGGTAAAGGGAATTTCACTTTGCGAGAGAGCTACCCCGAAGTCGGAATGGGCTATTCTCCGACTGCTGCCGACTATGATCTTGATGGCGATCTCGATCTCTTTGTGCTGAGATATGGTGCGACGGAATCGGATATTGGCGACTTTCCGACCCCTCATCCTTTTCGGGATGCTCGTAATGGTGGCGCGAATATTCTTTTGGAAAACCAAGGAGGCTTTCGCTTCTTAGATGCCACTGAAAGATGTGGCCTGGGTGCTGGAAACCATCGCTTTTCGTTCGCAGCTTCGTGGGAAGACTTTGATAACGACGGCCTCCTTGATGTTCACATCGTCAACGATTTTGGTCCGAACCAACTCTTTCGAAACGATGGGAAACGCTTTAAGGATGTTTCCGTCCAGAGCGGATCACAAGATTGGGGATTTGGGATGTCGGCAACATGGGCCGACTATGACCGTGATGGTCACATGGATTTGTATGTCTCGAATATGTTCTCAAGCGCTGGGAACCAAATTTTGCCTCAAAGCAATCTCGATACCACTTTAAGCGAAGAGACCCGGAAGAAATACCTTAAGATGGTACGCGGGAATTCCTTGTTGCGGAATTCCGGCAGTGGAAGTTTTTCTGATGTGACCGCTCCGATGAACGAGGGCTTTGGGGGATGGGCTTGGGGCTCTCAATTCGCAGACCTCAATAACGATGGCTGGGAGGATCTCTACGTGGCGAACGGCTACATTACGCAAGAGGACGAAGACGATTTGTGAATGTTTTTCTGGCGGCGGGTCGCGCTGCAAAGTCCGGAGGATGATCTCAAGCCGACTGCGACGCCTGGCTATTCGCGCAATTTTCGAGAATTGAATGATTTACTTTCAAGAGGAAAATCTTTCAGTGGCCGCGAGCGAAATCCTTTGTTCTTGAACCTCAAAGGCGAGGGCTTTGCAGAGGTCGGCGGGCTTCTTGGTGTCGATTTTCCAGATGATGCTCGCGCAGTGGCAACCATGGATTGGGATCGGGATGGTGATCTCGATCTGTGGGTCACGAATCGCAACGCCCCTCAAGTAAGACTTTTGAGAAACAATCATCCCGCTGGCTCATCTTCGCTTTTGATCCGACTCATCGGAAATGGGACAACGACCAACCGGGATGCCATCGGGGCGCGGCTTGTCCTCGGACAAGCGGATGATCCCGAACAAGAGCAAATCAGGACGGTTCATGCAGGTGGAGGATTTCTGGCCCAATCAAGTGCAGTGATTCACTTCGGCCTGGGTGAGTCTGCCAATGATCTTCGATTGAGCGTGGCTTGGCCGGGAGGAAAAACCGAAACCTTGTCCGGCCTAAAATCGGGGAACCGTTATGTCATCACCCAAGGGCGTAAGGAATTCGAAGTGATGCCTTTGTCGGACCCGATTCAGGCTCCGATAAGTCGTGATGAGATCCCGGACACTCTGGAAAACACCGTTCCAGGGGGACTCTGGCTTGCCAATCGAGTGCCCTTTCCATCGCTAGACTATACCGACAATACGGGGGAAGCCCGTACGACCACTTCTTCCATCGGCAAGCCAATCTTGGTGAATCTATGGGCAACCTGGTGTGAATCTTGTGTCCGGGAACTTCAAGAATTTGGCAAGCTTGACAAGTTCCTGCAATCCAGAGGAGCGACAATTCTAGCCCTCAATGTCGATGGGCTTGCACTAGATGGAGGGGCTTTATCAGAGGGAACGATCGAGGAAATTCTGAAGCGCGCCGGATACGATTTTCCTCACGGAATCGCAAGCCGTGAGGGTTTGGCGAAAATAGAAATGATGATCGAATTTCTAACCTCCCGCCGGGAGTCGCTCACGATCCCGTCGAGTTTCCTAATCGATGGGGAAGGATATCTTTCGGCCATTTATGTGGGGGAGATTCAGGGAAAGCAGTTGATCAAGGATATTGATCTTTTGAGAAGCCCGCCCGCTGAGCAGCTGAAACGAGCAACAGCCCGGGCCGGACGGTGGTTCTACAATCCGCGCCAAATCGATCGGGTTGCCTTTCTTGGCGACTATGCAACTTCTTTTGCGAAGGGGGGATTCCCAGGGGAATCGCGGCGGCTCTCCCGAATGATCAAACCCCAGGATGGGGCTCTCACTGCAAAAGATCACTATAACCAGGCGAAGGCCGCAGCGCGTCAAGGATTGGTGGCAGATGCGGAGCAACTCTACCTCGAAGCGCTCCGCCTGGAGCCGGAGTTTGGTCAGGCGCTGACGGGTCTCGGAGCACTATTTTTAGTGCAGCAACGCGTCGAAGAGGCGGAAAATCTCTTCGAGAAAGCCCTCTCTATTGATCCCAATCATGCCACTGCCTTGATCAATTTGGCGATGATTGACCAATCTCGGGGACAGAAGGATCGCGCGCTGGCGCGCCTTGAAAAAGTGGTCGCCAAGAATCCTGACTATGCAGAGGCCCACCTGAATCTTGGCTCTCTCTTGGCATCCATGAAACAACTTGATAGGGCAATTTTCCACCTATCGAAAGCCATCGCATTCAATCCAAAGCGGGCCATTGCACACCTTAATTTAGCCTCCGTCTATATGGAGAAACAGCTGTGGGAGAAGGCTGAACAACGATATCGACTCGTCCGGCAGCTAAACCCAAAAATGCCCTATGCGCATCTTGGACTTGCGACCTTGCAGGCGCGTCGGAAACTTCATCCCGAGGCTGTCATATCGTTACGCAAAGCAATCTCACTGGGCGCTGAGAACGCGAAATCTTACACTCAGCTCGCCCGTTCATTGCTGGCCCTCGGCGATAAAAAAGGTGCTTCCGAAGCGCTGCTGACGGCCTTAAAAATTGATCCCAAATACGCGGAGGCTCAACAGATCATTAAGGAAAACAGACTTCTTAGCGAATAGTTTTTTGGGGAATCAGCTTGACGGAGCCATCTGCAATATAGGAGGGTGTCTGAATCTTCTTTTGATGGATATTTAAATCCAACGATGTCTGGAGAAGCACCAATTTTGACGCAGAGAATCCTCGACCGACCCTTACAAAAATATGAATACCCGAAAAATCTTAACACCCATCTTGGCAATCACGCTCTTTATGGGAGCCGCCGCGCAAGCCAACAACATCGAAGAAGGAAAAGAATTTTACACGGCCGTTAAGGCCAAAAACCCAATCGTTCTTGATGGCGATCTCTCTGAGTGGTCAGGAGCTAACGTGATCGCAGATCCGAGATTCTGGGAACCTAAAAATAGCCCAAGAGAGGACCAAGAACTCGTCAACTTTGAGCTCTGGCAGGGCGGCGACTGGACAGGGCCCGACGATCACACTTCTGCAGTGCGGGTTGTCTACGACGATGATAACGTGTATTTCGGATTTGTCGTTACAGACGAGTATCACGAAAACTCCGCTAACAGCGCATGGAACGGCGACTCGGTCCAACTGATGGTCGCAAATGCAGCTCGCGACAGCCAGGTCGGGCTCTACAACTACGCGCTTGGCGGTGTCGAAGGCACTCTGGGAGATATCATCACCATGCACGAGGCGGGACCAGGGGGGACCGAGGCAGTTGTGACGCGTAATGCGGAAACAAAACGCACCGTCTACGAAATCAAGCTGCCAAAGTCGGCGCTCGAACTAGACGAACTCACCAGCGGAATACAGTTCGGACTCGGTATGGCCATCAACGACGGCGACGAGAATACGCCAGGTCAAAAAGGATGGGGCGGCTTGGGGGCTCACTCCATTGTCCATGGGAAATCTCCCGATCAAACTGCCCTGATCACCCTGTTTGAACCCCCGGTCTTTCCGGAAGGAAATAACATCGAAGAAGGAAAAGAGCACTACACTGCCATTAGGGCCGCTAACCCTATTGTTCTCGACGGTAAACTCGACGAGTGGAGCGGAGCTCAAGTGGTCGCGGATCCGAGATTCTGGGAACCTAAAGCGAGTCCAAGAGAGGACCAAGAGCTCGTCAACTTTGAGCTCTGGCAGGGAGGAAACTGGACAGGCCCCGACGATCAAACCTCGACCGTGAGGGTTGTCTACGACGATGATAACGTCTATTTCGGATTTGTCGTTACAGACGAGTATCACGAGAACTCCGCTAACAGCGCGTGGAACGGCGACTCGGTCCAACTGATGGTCGCAAATGCAGCTCGCGACAGCCAGGTCGGGCTCTACAACTACGCGCTTGGCGGTGTCGAAGGCACTCTGGGAGATATCATCACTATGCACGAGGCGGGACCAGGGGGGACTGAGGCGGTTGTGACGCGTGACGCGGAAACAAAACGCACCGTTTACGAAATCAAGCTGCCCAAAGCGGCGCTCGAGCTCAATGAATTGACTGGCGGAGTCCAATTTGGCCTCGGTATGGCCATCAACGACGGCGATGAGGATACGCCCGGTCAAAAGGGATGGGGCGGCTTAGGGGCTCACGCCATTGTCCACGGTAAATCGCCGGAGGAGACCGCACTTGTTACCTTGGCCACCGCCAATAACATCGAATCGGGCAAAGAGTTCTATTTTGCCAGTCCGGTGACATCACCGATCGCCTTAGACGGCGAACTCAACGATTGGGGCGGCATTGGAATCCTATCCGATCCGAGATTCTGGCATGAAAAAAATGAAGCAAGGGAGGACCAAGAACTCATCAATTTCGAACTCTGGCAGGGAGGAAACTGGACGGGTCCCGACGATCACACCTCGGCGGTGCAGGTCGCTTTCGATCTAGAGAACGTCTATTTTGCCATCGTGGTGACGGACGAGTATCATGAAAATTCCGCCAACAGCGCGTGGAACGGCGATTCCGTTCAACTTATGATTTCCAATGACAAGCAAGACACACAGGTTGCTCTCTACAACTACGCACTCGGTGGGGTCGACGGCACTCTGGGAGATATCATCACCATGCACGAGGCGGGACCAGGAGGGACTGAGGCCGTTGTAACGCGTAATGCGGAAACGAAACGCACCGTTTACGAAATCAAGCTGCCCAAGGCATCCTTGGGTATCGATAGTCTAGAACTGGGAACGCAGTTCGGACTCGGCATGGCGATCAACGACGGTGATGAGACCACGCCAGGTCAAAAGGGATGGGGCGGCCTCGGTGCACACTCTATCGTCCACGGAAAATCCCCTGAGCAAACCGCACTGGTGACCCTGGGCATCGGAGGCGGTAGCGGCTGCTTTCTTTCGGCGATCAACTCGCCGACAGTTACCTCGCTAGATAAATTCAAATTCCGCGCCAACGACTTCGAGGGCTGCGTATTTGATCCGGCGCTCACCACACTTCACATCGATGGACAAGCGGTTGAATTGGTGGCCAGCGAAAGAAAACAGGGCGCGGTCGATTTCACCCATACCATGGCAGCACCCTTTGCAACCGGATCCGATCACACATTCGCGATCGAGTTACGGGACAGCAACGGAAATGTCGTTGCGGCAGATTCGGGAGACTTTATTTCCCCCAGGTTCGCTATCCTAACGGCAGACATGAAGGTCACTTCAGTGGGCGATCCAGGATTTATGTGGAGAGTCTTTCTGAGCGAATTCCCCCCCGCAGCAGGTGACTTGCTCGGAGATACGGAACTTGCGTTGGCCGGCGAACTAGGGAACGCTGCCGGCAACTTCGCCAACCCGGAACTATTTGGTCCGGCGATAGGACCAGGCATCATTGCTGGTCCGCTTGTCGAGTTTGAGATCCCTACGGTGATCAACTTGGGCTTATTTGAAGGAGAAGCGAACGGCAACTTCGAGCCGGACGACCAAATGCCAGGCGTTCCGGGGGTAAACGATATTGGCGACGGCGCCAGCGCTGAAATCCTCACGTTCATCGAGTTCCCGACGGCTGGAATCATCACATTCGGCGTGAATAGTGACGATGGCTTTCGGATGGAAGGCGGTCCGCATAGTCAACCCCAGCTGCGCAAGACCTTGGGCCAGGAACCCAACGCCCGAGGAGCGGCAGACTCAATCTTCGCTTTCCGGGTCGATGAACCTGGCATTTACCCGATTCGAGTCATTTGGTGGAACGGAGGCGGGAGCGGTAGTATTGAGCTCTTCAGCGTGAAAGATGATGGGACGAAGGTCCTCCTGAATGATGTCGCAAACGGAGGCCTCCAAGCATACAGCTCCCAAGTGCGTGCTCCATTTGAATTCACCAGCATCACACGGGATGCCGACGGAAACTTGACCTTGGTGTGGAATTCTTCGCCTTGGATCATCTATGCTTTGGACTACGCTACCTCATTGGATTCACAGTGGCAGGAATTGGATGACTCCTTGCCATCGCAGGGAACCACTACCGAAATCGCAATCGATGCGGCGACTGCCAATTCCCTCAGTGAATCTGGACGCCTCTTTTTCCGAGTTCGGAAACCATAGCGATTGACTGTTCTTTCGCATTTGTAATGCGGCGGGGAAGCGTTTGGAATTTTTCCAAAGTTCTCCGCCGTCATTCTTTCGTTATCGGAGAAGGAGTTTACGCTTATTTTGGGCGGGGCGGGGATTCTCGCTTTATTGTATTTTTCTTCCGTATCCGACCTCCTTTCCACCTTGGGACGACCAGTCATCACTGTAATTTTGGCTCTCGCGGGATACCCGGCGGTCAATCAAGGCGATCCCTCTGGCTTCCCTAGCTCCTCGTCTGGCTCTAGTTCTGTCCGGTCAGACGGCAGGGCACGAAATTCCTGCTACTCCCGGCGACCATCACCGTTTTCGCCGTCAATCCCTGACTGATCGCTTTCACTGTCCTAGTCCTGACCTGGGAACTGCGTAAGATCGCGGCAAAGGTCAACGAGCCCGAAAGTCGCATGACAATTCATCTCTCGATCCTCAGAATCTGAACGGAACTATTTCACAAAGCAGGCGATATTTACTACCAAAGCCTATTCAATATTTTCGCAGCCAAAAACATCCCTACCTACTTTGTCATCGAACAGGCTGTCGAAGTGAAATCTCCCAGGACCCTGTCCCTGACAGAATTTTCATCGTCAGGGACGGGTTAACTTCTCCGCTTAGGCCGTCTAAAACCCGGTTGATAACAGCTCTAAAAGAGCCAATCATCATGACTCCCCTTCCGTCTCACTGGTCCTTCTCACGGTCTATTCCACTTTTCATCCTCACCGCACGCGCTGAACTGCTTGTCTACTACCCATTCGATAACCAGAATGGTATAACAGTCTAAAATGAGGGAATCCTCTCGGATGACGGCACGATCATGGGTGACGGGAAATACGGGACCAGCAAGGATGGCACTCTCGGCACCGCATTTATTGGAAACCGCGCAGGGACAAACAATGCACGGGTCCATACCGGTTTTTTGGGCAGACAACTCGGCCAGGGTGACAACGGAGAATCCTACACCGCGATGGCCTGGATTCGCTGGGACGGTTCGAGGAGTGGGAGTAGCGACCACATGGTCTTCGGCGCCAACGACCGTGAGGGCAATAACGCCATGCTCCACCATGGTATGCGGGACGACAGTGTAAACAACATCCACTTCGGCGGTTGGGGAGGATCCCAAGATATTAGCGATGCCGGCTCAGTAGCAGCCGGCTTCAATGAGCGTAGCAACTTCGAATTCATCGAACTGATGAATATCAGCTCCGCGAGTATTGATCTGACCAACGTTCGCTTTACTTCAGGAATCACGTTCGACTTCGATGATTCTGAAATTGGCTTTATCATCCCTCCCGGTGGCCGGTCATTCTCATAAACAATCGGGCAGCCTCTGAAATGCGCGACATCGGAGTGCCCGCCGCGAATATCGCCGGCGCCTACTCCGGGAATTTGAGCAATGATGGGGAACAGCTGATCCTCCTGGCTAACGACAACTCAATCATCCGTAATTTCGCCCACAACGATCAGGCTCCATGGCCCGATAGCTCCGATGGAGATGGCTTCAGCCTCACTCTCATCAGACCCACCAGTAATCCAATTCACGCCGATCCGTTCAACTGGCGCTCCAGTGTAGACACCCATGGCTCACCAACTGTCTCAGACGCGGTGAATTTCACCGATGACCCCACCTAAGACGAAGCCCTCTTCGATTACCTCCTCGGTGACTACGGTTCACTAAACGCCCGTTTCGAAACCCTCGCAGTCGATGGAGTGACTGCGGATTACCTCACCTTATCCGTGACCGTGGAGCTGGCAGCGGACGACGTTTCCTTCGTAAGTGAAATCTCCTACGATCTTGAAGCTTGGCAAAGCAACACCACCCTTCTCAGCCCTACTAACAATGCCAACGGCTCAGAGAACCCGGTCACAGTCGACAAAGAACTCTATATGCCTGAGAATCATAACTCGATAGACGATCAGATGAGCGTTTCGCCTGGCGACCTCGGGTGATCCGACTTCGAGGAAGCCGAGAATCACCATCAGGGTCAGAATAACTTCTAAAAATCAGTGATGCTATTCTTGAGGCGGGCGGATGCAAATTTGGACCATCAGTTAAGGAAGCTCGCGGAGGGTGTAATAAACTTCCAGAGTTGGCCAAGCAGAAGCCTCGAAGAGAGCTTCCGTTTTTAGCTTGAGGTAATGGATGCGATCAATGGAGCGCTTCTTTGAGAAATCCTTGATCGTGATTTCAAGGAGTTGGCTGGAACGAAGGAACTTTGCGGAAGTGATTTCCTCTTTCCGTTTGTCGTGCTCGGGTGAGCCATACTTACCGGTGTTGGCGTAGAACCATGATTCCATTGAGAGGGCTTCCAAGAGGGCCTTCTCGGTAACACCCTTTTTGATTGGAGCCGTGAAGCGAATGACAAAGCCCTTCTGGGTTGGAGTCATATGATGAATGTCGGCGGGGTTGGTCTTTCCGTCGTAAATGACTCGTTGAAGGCTATCTTGCTTACCTCCGCGAGCTCCCCAGCCGCGGCCGGTTTGACCGATGAGCAATGAACCATCAGGGAGGAAACAAGGACGCATCGCTCCGGCGTGGAGGCCTCGGGCAAATGGAATGACGCAACCTTGATCGATACCGTTAAGTTGCTCGGTTTGGACACGCAGCATCGTCGAAAGCGTTTGGTCGCCAATGAACATTTGCTTTTGAAAAGGGCCGAAGTTTCCTTCGGTGAGATCCCAAGCGGGATGTCCGGGTGAGTTTGCAAGGCGCCCATGTGGAAGCCAGACGGCACCTTTACGAATCTTCTCGTCCCAGTTCTTGAACTGGAGCTCAGGAGAATCAGGCTTCATTTTCCCGGGGAGAGTGACTAACCCAGAGAGGTGACCGTAGAATTTGCCCTCCTCCAAGGGAACCACTTTGGACGAGCCGACGTATTCACCTTGGTTTTCGGCATACCAAAGGCGTCCATCGGGACCGACTCCGATTCCGGCAGGGGAGCGCAGTCCATTGGCGTAAGGTTCAAACCTTCCTTCAGGTGTGACGCGACATGCCCAGCCGCGGTAACCACCCATGGAACCCATGAAGGGGCCTCCAGCGCGCCATGATGTTTTTTCGTCACCTCCGTGAGAGAGGTTGAGGGCGAAGTAGTAATTCCCCTTGGCGTCACGAGCGGGCCCGTGAGCGTATTCGTGGTAGTTTCCGTGGAACCCGTAATCATCGCAAAGGGTGTCGAACTGATCAGCACGCCCATCACCGGTGGTATCAGTGAGGCGGGTGAGTTCCGGCTTCTGCATGATGACAATGCAATCACCTTTGTCGTCTTCGATTTGAACACCGAGAGCTTCATAAGTTCCTTCCGCAAAGAGACTCCACTGGTTGTTTCGGATGCGCCAGACACCCGCAGTCCGGGTAGTGACGACAATCGTGCCATTCTTGGCAACGGCGATCCCGATGGGCTCGAAGAGTTGATTGCGACCATAGAGATCTTTTGGAGCCACCCAAGTTTCGATAGAATATCCTACGGGTAGTTCAAGTGGGCGGTTGCCAGGTTGGGATGGACGTTTCTGGACAGCCTGAGGCTCCCAGTTCTCACTCTTCGCTATAGCCGGGCGTGCGATCAAGCCGGTTGGTAACTGAGCCGTGACGAGGTAATTTGGGCCTTTGCTTGGATCGAGTGTGATTATTTTTCCGCTAAGAGAACCTCCAGTGACTTTGATTTCGGAGAGCCCCTGGTCATCAAACTGGAATTTTTGAGGAGAAGTTAGTGTCCCTGAGATCGTAATTTCAAGCTTGAGAGTGTCAGTGAAGCGAATGGCTTGGCTGAGTTGATTCTGGCCAACCCGGAATCGGAAAGAAGGAGCTGAGTCTTCTTTTGAAAGGGAATGGCCGAGGAATTCGGCATCTACCGAACCCAGGAGCTCCAGAAAATCACGGTCTTCCCAGAGCCACTTCTTAATGGAGCCGTGATCGAGAACATCAGGTTCTTTAAAGTCAAAGCTGATCGGTTCACCTGACTGGGTCAGTGGTTGAAGGAGTCCCTTGCTGTCAGCGACCCCTTTGTTGATGAAGCCACGTGCCGAACCGGGTTTACCCCGCCCTCTCCTCTCTTGTGAAAGGTTGAGGAATCCACCGGTCCAGACATTCCTCAGAGAGAGGGTTTGTGGATCAAAGGTGTAGTTCATTCCGTTCGGAAGACCGACATGCAGAGCGCGACCGCTTGATCCGCGGAGTGGCGCCCGAAAAACCCGTGGGCGATTTGTTACTGGAATTTCGTTGGCAATTTCCAACAAGGAATTGACCTCTGCAACTTTCGCTTTCTCGACCATGACGGTGGCAGGGCCAGCTTGTGCCGAGGGCGAGAGAGTGCGAAGATAGTGCCAAAGGTTATCAAGGTCGTGGTCGGAAATAATCTCCTTGGGATACATCGGCATGGCCGGAGGAAAGGCGGCTCCTTTGGTTGGGCCGGATTCCGAAACTGCCAGTTGATCCCATGATTGACGAACGGAACGATCGAAGTATCCCCGATCTGCTTTGATGGTGGCATGTTCGGTCTTCCCTTTTGGGACAACCGCTCGATCCCTTGCATCGTTAGGAAAAAGCCCCCAAAGTGAAGGGCCAGTCTTAATAGAATCATCGGTGGGTGAAGCCACGTGACACTCCATGCAGCCCATGGTGTCGAAAGTCTTTTTTCCTTCGGCAACAGCATCGATTTTCTCCTGAGCGAAGAGAACCGGGGAAATAAGAAAGAGAAGGGCAAATCGTTTCATCACCTATCTCGTAATGGGCAACGGGAGGCTCGTCGAGATAAGAAGCTGGAACTTTTCACTGAAGTGTCGTTAACGGAACGGCCGGGATAAGGTCTGGCTTTCCCGCCATTGGGGTTAACAGGCTTCACTTCGGGTATCCGTCGACGACGCCCTCATGCGATCCACCTCAAAAAATTCCTGTAGTGGCATATTGAGAAAATGCTCATCAACGAAATTTTGAATTTTGGGACCACAATGTAAGCGAATGCTCAGTTCCAGGATCTCTGGACCATGGAAATCGATAATGATTCTCAAAGAAAAATCGCGCAGGAGAGAAGTGTCAACTCAGCTCCCGGGAACGCCACCTTGAAAGATGACGATTATTGCTTTTCATGGGTTTATCCTGATACGATCGGGGTCGTCGCGATGGATGAAAATTAACAAGATCCAATCAACCCTGGCCGTGCCCGGCTGACGGGCTTTGAGCGAGCCGTGACCTTGAAGGGGGATGCACAGCACATTCGTGGAAGAACATCGATGTGGCGAAGGATACAACGCGCAGAATAGCCGGACTCTTTTGATTGGAGTCGGAGAGATCCTAAAATTGGACCTCACTCGTGGTAAAATGGCCGTCGGGGCGTGAAGAAGTGTTTTCTTATTTGCCGGTGAATCGACTGTTCAACATAACTGAGGAGAACAGTCCAAGAGTGGAAAAATATTTCGCCGAAGAGGAAGTAGCTTAAGTCAATGTCAATGGATGCTATTTCAGGAGCGCCGCCATTTCCGTGAGGATTCCGGGCACTGCTTTTTCGGCATCCTGTTCCTCTTCATACTCTAGCGTAAACCACCCCTGGTAATTGACCGCCCGGAGAATTTTCAGGAGCCTTGGAAGATCGATCGGCTCCTTCTCTTTCGCGTCCTTCCTTTTGAGTGACACCTTCATCTGCACATTCACAGCATAGGGCGCGATCTTTGCCAGATCGCCATAGGGATCTGTGGTGTGGAAATTACCACTGTCTAAATTAATCCCCGCCCACGGACTATCGACCGCCTTCATGATTCTCACCAAGGCATCGGCTTCGGAAACAATCCCGCCATGGTTTTCCAAGCCGAGAAAAATCCCCTTCTCTCCCGCCAACTCCAAACACTCCTCGTAGCACTCCAGGAAATTCTTCTCCGCTTCCTTCTGACTCACCCCTTTCCGAGCGTTCCCAGCAAAGACCCGGATATGAGGAGCCCCCATCACCGCGGCATGACGAATCCAGTTCTTTACATAGTCAATCTCCTTCCTCCGCTCCTCCCCCTTCGCATGTGTAAAGACATTCCCAACCGCCGTCCCGGAAACCGCCACCCCGCGCAGATAAGCGTGCCGTTTGAGTTTCAGTAAATAGGCCTCATCAAACTCCGGAGGAAAAAAGTAACTCGTCAATTCCGCCCCGGCACATCCGTGATCCGCGCAGTAATCAATGAAGTCGATCATATCCCAATCCCCTCCTGCCCGCGCCTCTTCATTCGGCTTCCCCTTCATCCACTTCATCTTCCTACGAAAAGAATAGGCGGCCAGCCCCAGCAAGAGCCTCGAATCACCCTGACGCCTAATCGGCTCAATCGCACCCAACGTTCCCACTCCAAGACAGGCTCCACTCATCGACAAAAATTGACGTCTCTTCATTCTCTCATGCTGAATACATTTTCTATCCCCGCCAATCTCAATCCGTTCAACACGAAGGACTGAGTTTGAACTTTCCTCAGTTATCGTTGCGGGACGGAGGCTTCGAGCACGGTGGCCCCATGTTTTTGGCTCATGACGAGAATGCTTAGACGCTCAACTTGGCCCAGGTCTGATGTGCTGACACTGGCGTAGTCGAATTTTCCTCGCAGGTCAGTGTAGCCGTCTTTGAAGAATTTCACTCCGCCTTTGGTCTTGGCGTAGACTTTCACATAGACCTTCGAGAGAGGCTTTCCGGATTTGTCATGGCGCACCGTGAGCAGGCCCATCGTTTCACTGAGGGTGGTCTTGAGATCATTGGCGTAGACGGCTTGCGATGTCGCCTTGCCTCCGCCCAGGACTTCCACGATGACATTGCTGGCATGGTAATTTTTTGGGAGTGTAAAGGAGGTAGCGTTCTTTCCCTTGGTCAGTTTTATGCTAATCGATTGGTTCGGACGAATGATAGAGAAGCGTGAGGTTCCGCTCGAGACGAAGGGGTTGGTGCTGAAGAGGAATTCAAGATCCATCTCGTAGTAGTTCACGGTCACTTCGGCGATATTGTGGTGGTCGAGGGTGGCTTTCACTCCTTCCACCTTGAGCTCGAGTGATGGTTCGCGAGCGGCAGCATCTTGTTGTTCTTGCTCGCGATTTCCCTCGTCGATTACGACCGGACCGGCTCCTTCGACTTCGGAAATCTGAGCAGTGATGTCGGCAAACTTTTCGCGCCAATGAGCAACGGGATACTTGTCATATTTCTTGGCGATGCTTCGGGCCTTGCCGAGATCGGCCTGGTAAAAGGCGGCATAGGCCTGGAAGTAATCAAACTGCATTTGTGACGGCAGTTCTTTGGCATCGACCAATTTGAGATGAGCGAGGGCCTCTTCGATTCGATCTTGCAGGAAAAGGTAGTAAGTGGCGCTCAGGCGATCCATGGCATCGAGTGCCTTGCGCTGACTCAAGATTGTCAGGTAGTTCTGATACTGTGAGCGGATGACAGGATTGAGAATGCGGTGCTCCCCACCCAGAGCATGCGCCCGGTTGTTGATGAGCGGTTTGTATTCGAGGTGCTGGTAGTTGCGCCGGGCGATAGGATCGATGGTCACCAGATCGCATTCGAGGGCAAGTCCGCATTGATTAAGGAACGTGCCTTGCATGAAAAGATACTGGGCAATTCCGGCCTTGTTGTTTTGCGCGATGGAGTAGCTCTGGAGGGTTTGATGATAGAGGCCCCGGGAGTTGAGAATGGTGAGAACACTTTGGTGAAAGTCCGCACTTCCCCGGACGCGCCAGGCAATCTTGCCAAGATCGACGAGGTGAAGATTCTCGCTTTTAAGGTAGTTAAGGAGGAGTGCGTCGTCACCCCACTGGCTGATCCAAGCCCATGAGGTTTCATCAACTGATGACGGTTCATCGACGACGTTGAGAACGAGCGAGTCGGCGTGCGCGAACACCTCTCCGCTTCGCGAGAGGTGAGCAGGATACACCGGAAATTTACCGGAGGAGGGAAAGTAAAAAGCGAGTTCAACCCGATGTGTTGAGTAGGGCTCCAACTGGATGGGTTTCGTGGCAGTGATGCGCTGTCCCATCATGGGAATGGCTCCTTTTGGAAGCTGGGTCAGGACGTCGAGTCGTTGACGTGAACTGGTGGGATTGGTCACGACAACCTCTGCTCCGT
Source organism: Akkermansiaceae bacterium (assembly GCA_905182405.1). Taxonomy (GTDB): domain Bacteria; phylum Verrucomicrobiota; class Verrucomicrobiia; order Verrucomicrobiales; family Akkermansiaceae; genus SW10. The sequence continues at coordinate 1,577,641 of CAJJBQ010000002.1, forward strand.
AGACCAGTCCCCGAACGAATTCCCCGGTGATGAATTTGTCAACTTTCTGTCCATCTTCCATACGGAAGCGATCGTTGAGCAGGAAGTAGTTCTGACTCATCAAAAGAGGAGGACGCTTGGCGGCCATTCCGGCTTCCTTGATTTCGCGATGGAAAAAAAGAAGATTGCCACCAGCGGTAAAATCGAGAGCACCGTCCTTGATCTCGTCCTGATGGATGGGAGCAGTGAAGGGAAGATCGAGAAAGGCCAGAGCCAGGATCATTTCGTGGAAATTCCCGGTCGCTTCGCCGAGGTGGCGGGAGCCGAAGCCCGGCTTTGCTCCATGCTTTGCTAAATCCAGCCAGAAGCGATTTTCGTCGACGAGCTTGTAATGATGTTGAGCGATGGGGAGATGGTAGTAGTTATTTTCCGCCCATTCTTTGGTGGGTTCGATAGTGCGGTAGAGTTGTTCGCTTTTTTCTAGCAATTTTCTTTGTTGAAGAAAACCGAAGGCTTCTGCTCCATTCTTAAAGTAGACTTCCTTCGCCTTTTCCTGGAGCACAGCCAATGCTTCAGCTCCTCTCGCCATCTTGCTCGATTTCTCTTCACCGCCTGATCTTCTTGTCGCTCCCAGTCGCCGGCCATCGGAGGCAAATGAGTCACTATCATTGAGCGCAGCATCCGTCGATTTCCCGGCCACTGCGAATCTTGAGGCGTTCTCTTTCTTTTTGCTGGCATAAGTATCTCCGAAGGCACCGCCAGAGATGGCCGCTCCGAACCATTGTTGGGCTTGTCTGGGGTCGGGGGTCTTGAAGGCGAGACGGTTTTCGAGATCGAGCGTGAGAGCGGCAAGGCGCTTGGGATCTTTTTGGGATAGGAGGATTCGCTCGACGACATTCAGGCGGGCGTATTCAAAAGCGGTAAAGTATTTCTCCAGTGGTTTCTCGACAAGATAGTCGTCCATGAAGGTGCGATCTTTTTTATTCACGAGATGTGGAACGATGATCTTCTTGAAGAAGGCTGGATCCTTGCGGGAAAGGAAGAAGCTCAGCTCATGGCAGGCATATTTGGAGTAATTCTCCATTTTCTCCTCATCAGTTAAACTAGACCATCTAACGATAAAGGAAAACTCGCGCAGGGTCGCGTCATTTTTGAGAGTGAGGAAGTAGCGATGCACCGATCCAAGATGGTCGAATAATTCGAACTGTGAATTGGCTAGATCAGGGAGCTTGATGGTGTCGCCTTTCTTGAGGAGGGAGACACGGTCCTGCTCGGTAAAATGGCGTTTTGGATCGAGTGCTTTAAGAAGGCGTAGGTCGCGAAGTTCGGTTTCGCGGTCTGGAAGCGAGACACTGCGGTAAGTTGAGCCCTCGGGATCGACGAGGAGAACGTGAATATGTTGACGATCTCCAAAGGCATCGAGATTGATCGAGAGCTTCCCGTTTTTATCGGGGACAAGATTGGAAACCAGAACAGGATCGTTGAGAAGAAATTCGTAGGACGGGCTCCCCATTACACCATCTTTGCGAGCGCTGGATCTTCCTTTACCATCTTTCGCCCGTCCGGACGCAGGGGCTGCAGGAGCGATAGGCTTACGATTAAACTTATCTCCGCCTACGAGTTTCTCTTCACCTGTTTTGGTATCGCGGACCGCCCAAGGGTTGAGGAGAATTTCGGGGCGAACGAGCATGTTGCCAGGAAACTTTTGAGAGTAGCGTCGCTCAAGAATGTAGCGAAGCTCATCTCCCAGATTACGTCCACTGATATAGAGGCTGGGCAGGAAGCGAGCGGTTCCAGTGACGAGCCCTGTACGTTGGGAGCCGCCAAGGGACTGAAACGGATCGTGACCTGGAAGGAAACGGGTCGCGATGACATGAATGCGGGTCAGGGGATCTGCTCCGGAGACATCGATCTCCATCGTTTTCTTGTCTGTGGTTATTCTTGAGATGTGGGATGATTGACGAGCCGATAGTTCCAGCATCCGGGTGTCATTGAAGGCATGGCCTTGCGAAACAGTGCCATCGGCGACCATGATCTTGATAGATTGGCCACTGTCCTTCAGGAGGAGGCGGTAGTCACCCGCAGCGCAGTCCGAGGCTACGAGATTTCCATCGATTAACTTTAGCTGGGCAAACTCATCGGAAAGGTATCCGCCCGCCGACTGTGAGTAGAGAGCGACTTCACGGCGATTCAGTTGACCGACGAAGGGGATCTTTAGATCCTCTCCTTGGTAAACCGTGAGGAGTTCTATTTGATCGCGACGATCATTTTGAAGAGTCCACGAGCGAGAGTATCCACCAGTCCCCCGAACGGTCACGTGATGAATATCATCGAGCTTTCCTAGCTCCACCGCCCCAAACTGATTGGATTTGAGAGTGATGTTGCGTGAGTTTTTGAAGTCCTTGCGACGGAAGTTGACGTTGAGGTTTTGGGCGTCGAGAGCTTCGCCATTGCGACCGAGAAATTCGATGCGGTAGCTGTCGTTAATTTTGCTGAGATAAAAATCGCCTATCTTGTCGCTACCGAGAGATTCATTCACTCGGAAATCCCGGGAGGCGACGAGTTCGATTTCTTTTCCCCCTAAGCTCGCGATCTTCACCTTCACGCGCAATGTCGCGGTGATTTGAGTGAGGCGGTCCGGGACACTAAACTTGTGGATGGATTCACGATCGCTTGCCAATTTAAAATTGGGGACGCTTGTGGAGGCAGGGAGATTGTCGAGATTTTTGGAGAGAAGCTGAAGACTGGAGCTTTCGATCTTCATCAAGGAGATCGTTTCGCCTGCCAAGGTAAGAGTGGGACGAATAAGGATCTTTGCTTTCCCGCCAGAGCGCAGGGATTCCTGGTCGAGATGCATTCCAGCCGAGAGCTTATACGTTTCTCCTGACTGGACGAAGCGGGCCATCGTGGAAAATCCAGCTGCGTCTTGCACCACAGCGGAGCGTTCGCCGGGAGAGTTGGAGAATGGAAGAAGGGTTTGTCCCTGATCATCGCAGTTGTATCTGCGTTGTCCCAACCAAACTCCCGCGCCTTTGACGGGTTGGTGCTTTTCATCGAGAACGGTTAGAAGTTCTCCCTGGGCGATGGTTTTTTTTAGGATTCCCAATGCGCCTTTTCTAATGATGGCCCGGCTGCTTTTCCCGCCACCAATGAACTCGACGACCCAAAGTCCACGACGATTTCCAATGACGGGGATCTTAAAGTCACGTTGGACCCGGAGTTGAGAAGCTTCCTTGTATTCGTGAACTTCAACGTGGTTGGCGACGAGGCCGTCGAGGTCAATATCGGTGCTCACCTCATTGCCGAGATTGCGGTAGTAGTTAAGCGTGTTGATCTCGAAGATCTTCACGATAAGCTTGGGGACATTTTTAAGATGAACAAGGAGAGTGACTTCGTCATTGAGGCCGTAGACTTCTTGGCTGGTGGGGTCGAACTCGATATCGACGCGATCTTTGAGGGCTTGGAATTCTGAGGGAGAGAGAAGAGAAGCCCAATCGCCGGGTTTGCCAATGCCGTGGGTGATTTTTGATTCCGCCAATACCCGGCGCAGCCAACTATCGCGGAGAAAGGGAGCGAACTTCTTGGCGTTGGGGGCGTCCTTTAGAAGGTGAAGGAGATAATGCTTTACCAAACTTTCATCGCTTCCTGAAACGGGTGGGAGAGTGGTGACGGGACGGAAGTTCCGGCCAAGGTCGGCGGCATGACGCCAGGCGACGGCGTCGTTTTTACGCCAGTCTGGATTGAGGTAGGAGACGTTGCGGGGAAGGGCAAGGTAAGTGAGGAAGCGTTTGGGGTCGATCTTGCCGAGCGCCCGGTCGTGCACCAATCGCTGATAGAGAATGTGGGCTTTGAGAGAATTGAATGAAGGAGCAAGCGTGGAAACGAACTTCCAAGCACGGTTTAGGTATGCTTCGCGAACGGCGGGAGAGGCCGCAAGGTTTTCGTCGGCTCCAGGGAGGAGTTTGACGAGGTAGGTTTCAACATAGGCCTCGTTATTGAGGAGGTCTTTTTTTCCATCGAGTAGTTTTACCAACTGCGCTTTGGTGAGAGCGCGATGGATGGTGAATTCACCAAAGCCCTTGCTTTCTTTGCCCTTGAGATCGGTGAGGATGAGATCGGCGAGGCCTGGGAGGTCGGGCAGGGTAGCTCGTAAGAGCAGGTCTCGGAGTTCGGCGGAGTTCAACTTAGGCTTTGATTCAAGGAAAAGGTGAAAGGCTGATTCGTCGAGGTTCTGCAGGGTGTCGATATTTCTCAGTGCGTCGTCGAGAAAGGTTTTCCATGAAATGAGCTTCTGATCGAGCGAAGAGGGATGATTCGCATCCTGAGCTTTTCCTTCCTGCTGATGATTGAATTGCAAGCCAAGTTCTTTTTTAAGATAAGCCAGAGTGGCCTTGGGATCGTCGGAGTAGCGGATCAAGGCCTCCCGATTTTCGATCTGCTTGCGGTAGGAGGAACGAAGAAAGTGCTTTTTCCACTCGCCAAGAATACGATCCAGTTCCTTTACCTGTCGCTCATTTTGAAAATGGAGGGCATGGTAATAGTAGTAATCCTCGGTTCCTTGAATAAGCTGTTTGAGAGCTTCGGCGCGGTTTTCTGCTAGCGCGAAGTCTTCGATAAATCCGACTTCCTGCTGAGCCGTCAGGCTTGAGGGTAAAATAAGTAGTCCGCTAAGAACGGCGAGGCATTGGAAGCGTCGCAATGGTCGAGTGATCATTTTCATAGGATCGATGGGGGTAGGATGATTTGAAGACACGAAGATCATTGGAGGCCTTTCGCCCTAGGCTACACTACAAAAAACCGCGAACCACGATCTTCTTGGAAAAAAGACAATTTTTCCGGAAACGTCTATTTTTCAAAAACGAAGATTGCAGTATCACCAGCCCAGCTTCTCGAGCACTGCCACGCTCGTACGAACGGCTAACGCCAACGCGACAATGAAGCCTACCCAGCCAAGGGAAATGATCCAACGAGGAACCTTCCGCTCGCCCGTGAGATCAGGGCGCGTTCCAAGATAAAGAAGCGCCAAAGCCAACGCAGGCAGCCCCAGAACCGTGAGTGCTTGAGCGAAGGTGATCAGATTGACTGTGCTAGCAGCATCACTCAAATTGAACAGCGCAACGATAAGGCCGCACAGTAAAGCGACGGTCGTCAACGACAGAGTCCACCCTTCTCCCAAGCGTGAACCTTTCCCTAAAGAATCGGAGAGCACCGTCCCACCAACGAGCGCATTCACGAGGAAGGAACTGAAAGCGCCCGCGAAGATGCCGAGACAAAAGATAACTTTCGCCCACGTCCCAAATAGAGGTTGTAACTGCATCGCCACGTCGCCGACTCCAGACAAGACAACCGGGTCAGGACGGCCATGGAAAACTCTCGCCGCAGTCATCAGGATAACAATCGAGACCACCCCCACCACACTAATACTGATGACGGAATCAAAAAGACCACGTTGTGCATCAGGCAACTTCCACCCTTTTTCCTTAACCAGGTATGCTTGGTAGAATGCACCCCCAACAGAGAATGTCGTCCCCATCAAACCCAGCAATACGATAACATCAGGTTCCTGTTTCGAGGAAACCGGCATGTAGCCGCGTGGACTTGAAAAAACGACGAGGAAATTGATCAAAAAAGCCACGACCATCAAGCCGATGAGCCATTTCATCAATGATTCAATCGAGTCATAAAGATGACGCATCCGGTAGAAGCAAAAAATAACAACCGCATTAAACGACACCAGAATGATGGCCGGAGTCGCTCCTGCAGTCAGAGAGAAATCCTCGGAATCAAAGAGCGGCGCGAGACCAGAAATTATGGCAACATTATTGGAATACTGAAAGATTGCCACGAGCGCGAAAAGAATGGCCCCCACAATGACGGAAACAGGTCGACCGAGACGCCTCGCAAGTTGGTCACAGGGGCTGTCGTCATAGATCACTCCAATGCGCGCAGACAGAGCCACCATCGCAATCATAAGAATGACCGCCAAAATAATCGCGGTCACAGCCGGGTAACCATATTGCGCACCAACCTTGGAACTCGTCAAAATGGAGCCGGGACCTAGGACAATCGCCGCAACGATAATTGCGGGACCAAAAGAGCTGAATAGCTGTTTGAGACGTTTCATACCGAAAGACCGATTGCTCGGCGGGGATTGGAGGAAGTGAGGCGATTAATCTCCTCCGAAGATTTGCCAAGCGAGCCAGCAAGATTTCGACAAACTTGCGGCATGGTAGCTGTTGAACCAGCAAGATAACAAGAGCCGGGACGGCGGGCAACGCCCTCGGCATCCACCTCAATCTCCATCCCTGACAAGCGATGTGACCCCGGCCCCATCTTGGCCGCGCCGATGGCATCAGTCACCACAAAGACACGATCGAGCCCCGCCTGCTTCAAATAAATCTCAAGCGCGAAAAAATCGATATGCGCACCATCTGGAATGAACCCAATCCAAAGCTGATCACTGAGAGACAAGACACGATTGATGATATTATCGTGACGCGGGAGGTCAATCGGGCAGCCATTTCCCAGATGAGTAAACATCGTCAGACCATTGTCGATCGACTCCTTCAGCTGATCGAGACTTGGATTGCAATGCCCGGCAGAAACGACCACTCCTTGATCACTCAACGCTTTTATCGTCACCATTCCCGGATCACATTCAGGCGCCAGGGTTACCAGTTTCACCAAGCCACCCCCGGCCTCGACTAGTCGCTTTGCGTCTGCGGGATTCGCGGGAATCACGGCCTCCGCCGGATGCGCCCCAATCCAACCTGCTCCGGGATTCAAGAATGGCCCCTCAACATGAAAACCGTGGATCAAACTGCGCGCGAGTGGATTTCTCTCCCGGAGATTCACCAGGTGTCGAAGCTTTGCACAGAGTGAATCAACATGATCCGTGATGATGGTCGCCAGGATCGTCTCCACGCCGTCCTCCTTCAAAGCAACACAGGCTCGGTGGAGTTGTTCATCAGTGAGATCAAGCGAAGAGAAATCAGCTCCCGCATAACCATTGATTTGTAAATCACAGTAATTCATCAGCTCTCATCATCAAAGTGGGCACGAGCGATTTCACGATCAAGCGGGAGATCGACAGGCGCCCCTGTTGCGACAGAGAGCAAGATCCCCCACCCCAATTCCGCAGTCGATGCCGAATTTTCAAACCCTAAAAACGATTGCTCGCCAGAGCGCACACAGCCGATGAAGTGCTCCACACAAGATCCGGTCTGATGTTGCATCACATCGCCACTATCAGGAGTCGTTGTTTCTTCACCCCAGAAATGCTCTGACGAACTCGCGGGATCAAGCGGGCGAACCCACTTCCCATCCGTCTCGCTCTCAGACCAATAGCGGACTTTGTGAGAACGCTCGAGGTAACTATCGAAAATAAATCCTCCCTTCGTTCCGTGAAGATTATGGTAAGCATCATAACCATTCGCTTGGTCAACATTTCCCAAGGAACAACCCGAGGCGCCATTGCTGAATTCCACCTGGATATTATAAATGGCATCCACTTCAAAGGGACGTGTTTTCTCCCCTCCGGAAGTTGCGTAAACACGCACCGGCTTGGCACCCTGCGCCGCCATGATGTTCAACATCACACTCAGAGCGTGAATAATTCCCATCCCAATCGCATCGCCCATGATTTCGCGACTGAGCTTCCAAACCTTGTCATCTGAAATATTAATCGGATGACGATAGTTGACCTGCAGCTGCGTGATGGTGCCGAAGGTTCCACCTTTCACCATCTTAAGCAAACGCTGCTCCATCGGGTCAAAATTCAGGAGGTAATTGACGTAGGTAATCAACTTAGGATAAGCCTTCGCAAGCTCTAATTGCCTTTCAAAATCCGCAAAAGTGGTGGAGCAAGGCTTTTCACAAAAAACATGCTTCCCCGCTTCCATCGCCGCAATCGATTGGGGGCCGTGCGAACTATTTGGGCTGCAGAGAAAGACCGCATCCACCTCTGGATTCGCGAGCATTTCCGCATAATCGTCATGGTAGGCCGAAGCCGGAAGACCCATTTCTTCCAACGTCGCAACGGCATTCTCACGAGAACGTTGATAGAGGGCCACCACCTTGGCATCCGGATGCTCAATCAATCGCTGCATTAAGGTAGATCCCATCCAGCCAGCTCCCACAAATCCGATTCGTATAGGGTTTTCGCTCATGATGATAATTTTGAAGCTGCCGGTTGATCGAGATACAGATGGCAATCTGCATGCTTCTGCATGACCGAAGCCGGGACAGCGGGCGTCACGGTACCCTGCAAAGAATTTGCCACCGCCTCAGCCTTCCGCTCATCAGGCACCGTGCAGACTATCGCCGCGCTCTTCATAATCTGATTTACTGACATCGAGATCGCCTGCTTCGGGACATCGGCAAAGGTGGGGAACCAGCCTTCTCCAAGCTGCTGCTGACGACACGCGTCATCCAGATCAACGACCAGATAAGGATTTGTCGTTTCAAAATCTGCCGGTGGATCATTAAAGGCAATATGCCCATTTTCACCAATTCCAATGAATGCGACATCCACCTCTCTCTCTTGAATCAAAGCACCCGCTCTTTGGCATTCTGCCAAAGGATTCTCCTCACCGCTGAGAAAATGAAATCCACGGAGCGGCAAAGGAAGTTGACTGACAAAACGTTGCCAAAGATACCCTCGAAACGATGCCGGATGGTCAATTGGAATCCCAACATACTCATCAAGATGGAACCCCGTCACCTGCGACCAATCAATCCCTGACTCAGCAACTAAGGCCTCAAGCATCTCAAACTGTGACGCACCAGTAGCCACGATAATAGTCGCCTCCCCCTTCTCCTCAATCGCTCGCCGAATATACCCCGCTCCGCATTGCGCCGCCAGTCGAGCTGATTCTTGTTTTCCCTCTGAAATGTTAATTTTCATATCTTATTTGAGACTCTTGGAATTATGCGGCACCGAGCACCCTTGGTCGAACTCCTTCTTTCTCCGAGGCGCATCGACCTCGTATTTACGCCACCGCGCGTTCAGTCTCGCCCAAGGGTTGAGGCGTTACCAGCTTCTCACGGTTATCGCCAACATTCTTCATCCATGCCTTGTTTCGTAAACTCCTGATTCGATCAATAGCCATGAACGGCGGGTCCTTTGAAAAGACCTCGCAGCGAAGGCTTCAACGATCTTGAAGCTGGGGAGAAAACCCTGCTGGTTGAGTTGATTCCAGACGCTGCTCAAGGCGACCAGTTTTAACGAAGGGGAATGCTCCCTTGCCAGCTCGAAATTCCTTTCGAGCTGATGGTTATGGTAAAATTCGGGCTATATTGCGAAAGCTGAACTCGCCCGGAAGCGCTATAGGAATATCCGTTGCTTCCGTTGAATGAAGCTGACGTATATTGTGAGCTATTACGATCGCCGGAAACGGCGAATGACATCTCGTGTTGCTCTCCATTTTCGAGGGTAACCAGAACCCGAAAATCCATGTCGACAGTGGTAACTTCCTTTTCCCGAATGACGGTTTGCCCCTGGGAATTAGTTGATTCTTGCTCGGTGACCCTCACTCGTTCCCTGACATAGAGACTGCCGAGGCTTTGCGCGCGTGATACAGGCACCGGTGCGGCTCCTTGGTAAGTTGAGCCGTCGGCTTTCAGCCAAATTCCGTTTCCCTGATAGGAGTCAGGGGCACCACATTGAGTGAGCAAACAGACTGATAGAGCGAGCCCGAGGGATTTGAGAGTTTTGCTGAAAAACACGATCATTATGGAAGGAACCCAGCCTTGAGATGACGGCGTCATCCGTCAAGATTCAAACTCAGCGCTTGATCTTCACTTTCAATTGTTCCGCTCCTAATTGCTTCTTTGTCACCTTGCCATCCGACCATCGCACGGTCAGCCCGGATGCGTTCTCACCATCTGGAATCGCAAAGCGAACGATGGGTGAAGATTGTGAAAGATACGATCCCCCGGCGTAGACTTCCGATGAGAGCTGCTTTCCGCTGGTAAGCTCAACGGTGAGCAACGTTCCCACCTTCAGGGCCTCCGCTGCCTGAAGATCAACAGTCAATACCTTCCCTCCCACTGGCGGCACCGTCTCGTAAGCCTGCATCTCCCCGCCATTTACGGCGATCAGCAAGTCGGACCATGCATCGCCATTGAGATCGACGAGAACGACTGCCTTGGCATCTCCGGGAATCACAATGCCACTTCGATCCGCTCTCAATCCAGTGAAAGTTCCGTCCCCAAACCCACGGAGAAGAGCTCCGCTTCCACCATCCATTCGGCCGGTTTCAACTTGTGGCGCATGCGAGTTTTGCGACAGAAAGACATCCAGGTTTCCATCGGCATCAAAGTCACTGATGGCAATTCCATTCACGGGAGATAACTGCGCCATCAAGGGCAACTCACGGAATTCAAACTTCCCACTTCCATCGTTGATGAGCACCCCACTCGCCAGGATATTGGCTTTAAATTTCTGAGCTGTGTTAAGAATTCCGGCATACAAGTCAGTCAATGTAGCAGAGGCAAAGTCATGAAACTTTGGCGTCTTTTTCCTCAAGAAAGGAATCGCACTACTGGAACAACTCAAACCACGAATCGGGTAACACCTCTCCCCTTCAAACTCAGCTTCAAGAATACGCTTCTTCCCCGAGCCGTCGACGTCACCATAGTAGAGAAGCGCCGGAGCTTCATACTTGGTATTCAATCCAACGTTCCCTACGACATAATCGATATCCCCGTCGTTATCGAGATCGCCACCAGCGAGACTATTCCACCATCCGGTCCGTTCAGACAATCCGGCTTCCTTGGTTGCCTCTACCAGCTTCCCTTTCGAGTTTTGATAAAGTCTCACCGGGCCCCATTCGTGGGCAACCAGGAGATCAAGCCAGCCATCGCCATCCACATCAGTCCAGAGAGCAGAGGTGACCAAGCCCCCGAATCGGCCTTCCGCAACATCAACGAACTTCTCCCCGGAGTCATTGCGCAACAACTGACTTTGCGGAGATTCGGGATACGATCCCGGAGTAACTCTCCCACCGACGAACAAATCGAGATCACCATCGCGGTCATAGTCTGCCGCGCACACGATCGAACCGCTCCCCATCGACTCCGGCAATACCCCGGTGCCTGCCTCGCTGAACTGTCCCTTACCATCGTTGAAGTAGAGTCGATCCTTAAAAACAAGATCTCCATCCTCCCCTTCAACACCTCCGCTCACAATATAGAGATCAAGATCACCATCGTTGTCGGCATCAAAAAACAAAGGAGCCATATCCTCGCTTTTGGAATCAGCATCGAACGCAGGCAATATCTTGCGACTAAATGAAGATCCTTCGCCTTCAGCCCCCTGATAAAGCCGACCCGAGCGTCCCGACGGATGTCCCACGTAAAAATCCTCTTTACCATCGCGATCAACATCTCCCACAGCCAAGCCCGGGCCCATCTGTGAATGCTTTGCAGGCAGCAAGGGCTGACGCTCAAAGTCATTGAAAAACTGCTCTCTGGGCACGACCCGGGGAATATCCTCGCTGCGAACAAACATCGTTTTCACCTCCTCTTTCTCAACAACCATCAACTTTCCCGGCTGCTCGATGAGATAGCGCCTCCCCGCCTCAAGATTTTTTAAGATCTGCCTCCCCGACCCCGGCCAATCAATCACGACTCGCTCCACTTTCTCCGTCTCACCCAGTCCAAAGTGCAGCAGAGAATCATTACTCGACATAAACCCGCGCGAGGCAGTCAAGACCCGCATTTGTATCTTGGGTTCGCTCGCTGTTTCCACTCGCACCACCGCACCCAGAGCACTTGGATTCATCCCCTTACCGCGAAGCTCTAGAATCAGGCGATTCCCACCGGTCTGACCGTTGCGATAGATTCCCGGCTCCCCTCCGAAATTATTCACAATGAGGTCCAAGTCCCCATCACCATCAAGATCACCCAGGGCTGCTCCATAGCTCACCGACAAATCACCCAGGCCCCAGCTCTCCCCGACATTAGTGAACTTCAAATCACCGTCATTCCGAAATGCCCAGTTCTTCAACGCGAGTGGCTCCTTGTCATTCCAAAACGCCTTTCCTGCAGCCGACCCCTTGCTCATGATGAGCGCTTCCTCCTGGTTCCGCAGATCACTATTAAACCAATCCCGACTCATCCCGGTGGTGATAAAAACATCCTCCCGACCATCGCAATCAAGATCGCCAAATTTGATCGACCAGGTCCAGTCCGTCGCCGCCATCCCGGTCAAAAAGGCCGCCTCATTAAATCGTCCGGCACCAGTATTCACATACACCGCATTGCGCATATACTGCGCGGGCGTGGGCCAATTGAGAAACCACGAATCACTATCCTGCCCGGTCATATTCCCCATCGACATCTTTTCTTTATAGTGGTCGCTCCCCGCCATGTCCGAAGCCATGTAATCGAATAGCCCATCGTTATTAATGTCGGCGACGTCGGAGCCCATCGAGAACCAAGGCGTGTGAGGCAGGGCCCCAGGTGCCATGTCCTTAAAAGTTCCATCGCCTTGATTGCGGTAAAGATGATCGGCTCCATAAAAATCATTGGAGACATACAAGTCGGGATAGCCGTCGGCATCGTAATCCCACCAGGTCGCAGAGAGACCAAATTCCGATTCACGAATTCCGGCCTCTTTCCCGACCTCGGTGAACGTTCCTCCATCGTTTCGGTAGAGACGATCAAACTGACCCGAGGAGATTTTTTTATAGCCCTCTGGATACTTAATAATCCCCGCATATTCCTGCATGACCTCAGGCTGAATAATGGGTTCGCCATCTGGCCCTTTCACCAAACCGAAGCGGACATCTTTCAATTCTTCTCCCGGCGGAATTCGATTAGTCAGGAGATAGCCATCCAAATCACCATCGAGATCATAGTCACTAAATGCCATCATCATACTCGCTCCCTTAAAATCCAAACCGAGAGCCTTTGCCTGATCCTTAAACCCACGTCCTTCCTGATTCAAGAAAAGTCGATTAGGCGCGTCAAAGGCACACAAATAGAGATCCAACCATCCATCGCCATTGACGTCCACCCAAGTGCATCCAGCCCCCCACACGCCCGGTGACGCCATTCCCATTTCGTCTGTGACATCCTCAAATTTAAAGCCTCCAAGATTTCGATAAAGCCGCCCACCATCGGTCATCCGGGAAAGAAAGACATCAGCGTCACCATCATTATCGAAGTCTCCAATACACACCCCTCCTCCGGTAAACGACCCACTGATCTCCGCCGCCCATTTCGCGGGTGGGTTCCACTCCCTCACGAAATCGATTCCAGTCCGCTCTGCTCCAAGCCGATCAAACAAGGTTTTTCCCTCCGAAGGAAGGGGTTGGGCCAGAACCTCAGATTCAAGCGCCCAAGCAACTGAAGTGACAAAAAGAAGAAGAAATGGGAGAAGAGATTTCATAAGAGATGGTCGAAAAGATGCTACTTGATCAGCGCTGTCATACTCAAGAGACTAATCCATTCACAATGTCATCTTACTTTAAATCTCTCCTCATTTCGCTGGCGATCGTCCTATTCTCCGGCTCCGCGATTGCCGAGCTGATTGCCCACTGGCCCCTCGATGGCAATGCCGACGACGCCCTTGGCAATCACAACGGCGCGGGCTCATCAGTCGTCTACGGTGCAGACGGCGCGGCGGCCCATACCGGCACGGCGGCAGAGTTTAACGGATCGAATTCCACCATTACGATTCCCTTCAGCTCCGATCTCAATCCCGACAGCTTCACCCTCTCGATGTGGGCCAATGCCGACAGCACTAGCGGCTTCGCCTCCGCGGTAACGAGCCGCGATGACGTGGCAGGTCCAATTACCCATGGCTACATCATCTATAATAATAGCGGCGGGAATTGGGATTTCTGGACAGGAGATGGAGACGTAGGCTGGGATAGCCTGGCAGGACCTGCAGTCGCGACAGGCAACTGGACCCACTTGACCATCACATACGATGCCGCAACAGACACCAAATCTCTTTGGGTCAATGGCGCTCTGGCGGTCTCCGACAATACCCCTCAATCTGGACCCACCCAATACGTACCAAACGGCACTATTGAGTCCGAAAATCTCAACATCGGCTCAGGCGCTGACGATGGCTCCCAGTTTTACTTTGATGGGCTCATCGACGATGTCGCCCTTTGGGACGAAGCTCTCTCCTTGGCCGAAATCCAGGACGTGATGAATAACGGCGTCCCGGGGGGATCTCCATCTGTGACCTCCTTCACCGCGAGTCCTCCCTTCGTCGACTCTGGTCAGAGCACGACCCTTTCCTGGACAAGCAACAACGCCACCAGGGTGAACATTTCCTCTCTCCCCGGAGACTTCCCGGCCACCGGAAGCATCGTCGTTTCCCCGACCGCGACAACAACCTACACTCTCACTGCCACTGGCGATTCCCCTCCGGTTGCAACCAGCCAGATCACGGTGGGAGTCGACGTCGAATCACTCGACCCGATCATCACCGAATTCCTGGCCGACAACGAAACAGGACTCACCGACTCCGATGGCGACTTTTCCGACTGGATTGAAATTCTCAATCCCAATCCCTTTGCCATCGAGATCGGCGGATGGCATCTCAGCGACGATCCGCTCGACCCACAAAAATACAGCATTTCCTCGCAGCAAATCAATGCCGGCGGTTACCTCATCCTCTTCGCCTCCGACAAACCCGGCGCGGTCAACTTCCTCCTCAGTAAAGGCGGCGACTACCTCGCTCTCAGCGATCCCGAGGGGAACATCACCCAAGAGTTCTCACCTTCTTACCCCGCACAATTCGACGACGTCTCCTACGGTAGGAGCGACGATGGTAGCACGACTTATCTCGTCCCGACTCCCGGCAGTCTCAATGGCCCGCCACGCAACGAACTAGGCCCGGATATTGCTTCAGCCACTCTCGATCCCACCGCTCCCGGAGAAAATGACGACCTCACCATCTCTGCCATTATTTCCCCACGGATTGGCACCATCACCGGTGCGACCCTGTTCTATCGAATCGGCTTCGGAGCAGAACAATCGATTTCGATGACTGCCGGAGCAGGTGATTCCTTCACCGCCATCATCCCCTCCTCCACCTATCGCGCAGACGACATGGTCCGCTGGTATCTCATCGCAACGACCGCCACCGGCGAAACCACCCGCGCGCCCGCTTTCTCCGATCCGCTTGAATCGGCCCGGTATTTTGGCACCGTCATCAGCGACCTCGCGATCTCCGTCGATCAGCCGGTGATGCACTGGTTCGTGGAAAACCCCGGAGCAGCCGACACCCGGGGCGGCACCCGGGGCTCGCTCTATTTCGAAGGGCAATTCTACGATAATATTTTCTGTCGCATCCGTGGCCAAAGCACCGCCAACTGGCCGAAACACAAATACAAATTCGACTTCTATCGCGGAGGGCATTTCAAATGGGATCCCAACCTTCCCCGCGTGGAAGAGATCAACGTCAACTCGCACTATCGCGATTCCTACGTTCGCGAAAACTCCATCTTCGCTTTCCTCAACGAAGCTGGTGCCCTCGCTCCGGACACTCGCTACCTCTGGATTCGCCGCAACGGAAGCGACGTCGGCCTCTTCACCTTCGTCGAGCAGGTCGATGAAGATTTCCTCACTCGCCGCGGCATCGATGCCGCCGGATCGATGTATAAAGGAATCAACGTTCCTGCGACCCTTTCGCCAACCGTGAATTCCAGCCTCTATCGCAAAGTTCTCCGCAAAACCGAGCCTTACACCGATCTCAGCGATCTCACTGCCAACATCAACATCGCCAATCCAGATCGCTTCGACTACGTCGCGGACGAAGTCAATCTGCCGAACTACATCAACGTGATGGCTGCGATGTGTGTTCCCTTTAATCACGACCAACTGACAAAAAACTACTACGTCTACCACGACCTCGATCGTGAGGAATGGTTCCGCATTGCCTGGGATGGCGACCAGGGCCTACCCACCGGGAAAAAAAACACCACAGAAAACTGGGCCAGCCCGCTCTATGGCGACGCGCGCCATACGCAAGAACTTCAAGGCGGAAATCCAAACCCAAATTGGCAAAACCACCTCCACGCCGCCATCCTTGACAACCCGGTGACGCGACAAATGTACATGCGCCGCGTGCGCACCTTGATGGACCAATACCTCGCGATCCCCGAGGCCGGACCATCGACGACCATCCTCGCGGAAGGAGCCACCGCGAGCTACTTTGTCCCAGTCGACAACTCTCTCGAATCCACCTGGTTTACCACCACCTTCGATGACTCAGCATGGCCCACCGGAAAGTCGGCCTTCGGATACGAAAACAGCCCGGGCGACTATGTCGACTTGCTCGAAACAGTCGTCAGACCCACCGACAGCGTTACTGGCGCGACTTCCATTTATTTGCGCTACCACTTTGAAGTGGTCGATCCTGCGCAATTCCAAAACCTCATCCTACGCATGCGCTACGATGATGGATTTTCGGCCTATCTAAATGGCTCTCTGGTTGAACAGCAAAACATCACAGGCACCGTAGCATACAATTCCACCGCCAGCTCTCACTCCGATTCCCTCGCCGTCAATTTCGTCGACTTCCCACTCGCCGGAGTGACTCTCAATGCGGGCACCAATATCCTCTCCATTCAGATCATCAACCAATCATCACGCAGCAGCGATCTTATTTGTGAACCCGGGTTAATTGATCAACCGGGTGCTTCCGGAGGATACTTTGAAAACCTCCTCGGAGGATTTCGAAACACCATCGCAAATGATGTCATCGTCGATCAAGCTCTCTGGTCCGGAGCTGGAATCACCAATTTTAACAATGGATACAATGGCGTGATCAACACCTCTCTGCCCAACCGGCGGATCGCTCTCTTCGACACCTATGGTCCGGCTGGCTCGGGCCTCATTCCAGACTCTCAGCCTTCGAACGCTCTCGTTAATTTCAATCAGATCGAAACCAATCCCGCTTCTGGCAACCAAGATGAAGAGTTCATTGAGCTCACCAACCCAAATAACTATGCCGTCGATATGTCCTCCTGGACTGTCAACGGAGGAGTCGATTTCACACTCCCTCCCGGAACGGTCATTCCCGGAAACGGCAGTATCTACCTCTCACCGAATGTTCGTAACTTCCGCTCGCGCAGTCCCAGCCCGACCGGAGGTGAAGGAAATATTGTCGTCGGACACTACCAGGGCCACCTCTCCAACTTCTCCGAGACACTCACCTTGTCTGACGCCTCCGGCACCATGGTTGCCCAGACCACCACTCCGAATATGCCCAGCGACGCCCAGCAGTTTCTCGTCATTAGCGAAATCATGTATCACCCGGCCGATGGTTCGGGCCTCGAATTCATCGAACTGTTCAACATAAGCGACAGCCTGACCCTCAACCTGGAAGGAATTGCATTCACTGGTGGCATTAATTATACCTTTCCTGCTGGCACAACACTTGCTCCCGGGAATTACATCATGATCGATTCTCTCGACTTCGCCAATGGCACCGCTCTTTCAAATGGTGGAGAGATCTTGAAACTCGAAGACTCCTCGAGCGGAACGATCAAGGAATTCCGCTACGAAGACGATTCACCGTGGCCACTGGAATCCGACGGAAACGGACCCAGCCTGATCCTAATCAATCCTTTTTTAAACCCCGATCCCAGCCTGGCCTCCAATTGGCGTTCCAGCGCGGAAAACGGCGGCAATCCTGACGAAACCGACGCCACCACCTTCAGCGGTAACCCGAATAGCGATGCCAACCAAAACGGCGTACCCGACCTCATCGATTACGCGCTCGGGGACGGAGGAATCATGACATTGACTACAGACTCACTCATTTTCCAACGCCCGATTGGAATAGACGACGTCAATTTGATTATCGAATCATCCACCGATCTCTCAACCTGGAGCGATACAAGTCCCTTCCTCGAAAATCGACAAGCCACCTATCCCGGCGGTGGCATTGAGCGGATCGAATACTCCCTTTCGCCCTCTGCTCCTTCAGAGAAATGGTTTATCCGCATTCGAGCGGAAATAATTTCACTTTAAGGATTGATCTCACTCCATCAAAAATAGTAAAAATTCTGGAATTATTCATTGCCGATATAGTGAAATATCTCCCCACCCTTCTCCTAAGCTGCCTGGCTGCATCCAGTGTCCAGGCTGATCTCATCGCCCACTGGCCACTCGATACAGATGCCAGCGATTCCACAGGTAATGGTCACAACGGCACCGTCGTCGATGGTGCCGTTAATTTCGGACAAACCGGAGCCAATGCCAATACCGGCACGGCGGCCGCCTTTCCCGACAATGGCCACATCGATGTCACCTTCGATGCTGCTCTCAATGGCGAGAGCTTCACCGTCGCCCTTTGGGCCAATGCCGCCAGCACTGGGGGATTTTCCTCACCCATCACAAGCCGGGACGACGCGCCTGGATTGCTCACTCACGGCTATATCCTCTATAACAATAACGCCGGAAATTGGGATTTCTGGACCGGAGACGGGGATCCTGGCTGGGATGGTTTGGCTGGCAGCGCGGTTACGATCAGCACCTGGACCCACCTCGCGATTACTTATGACGCCGGCACCGACACCAAGACCCTCTGGATCGATGGCGTCTCCTCGGCAACCGATAACGTGCCACAATCCGGTCCGACGCAATATGCGCTAAACGGAACCGTTGAGATGGAAAACCTCCATATCGGGGCCGGACAAGACGACGGCCTCAATTTCTACTTCGATGGCCTCATCGACGATGTCGGCGTCTGGAACGAAGCCCTCGACCAAGCCACCATTCAGAGCATCATGGCCAATGGTATCAGCAGCGGGCTTCCCGATCCCACCCTGTCAGGGCCCAACCCTCTCGACCTGGTTCTCGACGGAACAATTCAGAGCTTTAATGCCCCCATTACAAACAACGGGCAGACTCAAAGTCTCACCGTGTCCGCGGCGACCTTTAACGGCGATGCCAATTTTTCCGTCACAACTCTGCCCGGCGTAATTGCACCGGGAGGCAGTGATAATCTCGTCATCAACTTCGATCCATTAGGGGCCAACGGGGCGTTCTCCGCAGATCTTGAAATTACCAGCAACGACTCGCTGAACCCCCTCCGCACCATCACGGTAGAGGGAAGCATTCACGATCCCGTGCTCGTCACGGACGCCACCGTCGATCTGGGCGAAAACACCACCGGAACGATCACCCTCACCAACGGCGGGGCCAAGCGTCCTCTGCAGGTCTCCGGCGTCGATATCGTTGGAGATACCGATCACTTTGATTTCACCTCAATTCCAAGCACCATCGCTGCCAATGGCGGAACCGACGACATCGACATTTCTTTTGATGCCTTGGGCCTCGAAGGTGCTTTCAGCGTCACCCTGACGATTAATACCGATGACCCGATCAACCCCGCCATCATTGTCGTGGTAAATGCCGAAGCTCCTTTCAGCGAAATACTCGTCGCCTGGTGGCCTCTCGATATCGATGGCACCGACGCCAGCGGTAATGGCTTCGATGGCACGGTTGTTGGAAGCCCTATCGCCAGCGCCGGTGCAAATGGCGCGACCAGCGGCTCACTCGACTTCGATGGTTCCACGCGAATCGATGTCCCTTTTGATTCCGCTTTGAACCCCGAGAGCTTTTCCATCACTCTTTGGGCCAATGCCGATACCACGGACGGTTTTGCTTCGCCCATCACCAGCCGGGACGATGTCGCTGGTCCACTCACTCACGGATACATCATCTATAACGACAACGGCGGAAACTGGAATTTCTGGACCGGAGACAGCGATAACGGTTGGGATACTTTGCCGGGAGATGCGGTCACTCTCAGCACCTGGAGCCACCTTGCCATCACCTATGATGCTGGAACCGACACCAAGAGTCTTTGGATCGACGGAGTGCTCTCGGCTTCTGACGACGTCCCCCAATCAGGACCCACCCAGTATTCCCCCAACGGCACACTCGAAAGCGAAGATCTGCACATTGGTGCAGGTCAGGATGATGGAAACAACTTCTGGTTTGATGGTAAGATCGACGACGTTGGCCTCTTCCGGGTCGCTCTATCCGAGGAAGACATCGCCTCAATCATGCTCAATGGCATTGCAGGCTTCGCCGGCGTTTCACAGTCTCCTGAGATCACCGCCCTCGCCCTTGACCCGGCAAATGGCAATGTCACCATTACCTTCAACTCTCTCAACGGTGCAGTATATGTCATCGAACGCTCCACCGATCTTGAAAGTTGGTTTGAGCTTACCGATGACCATGATAGCGACGGGAATTCGACGAATTTCATCGACAGCACCGTGCCTCCCGCAACGACAAAGATCTTCTATCGCGTCACTCGACTCTAATCCAAACTTGAGCGACCTCACCAAAAAAACACTTTCCAAGTAGTAGAAATATGATCTCAACAGCCGTCCGGTATTTTTGAGACAGTCTCCTAAGCCAGAACCCCTTTGACGTCCTTCCCTCGCACATTGGTGAGCCGGAACTGACGGCCTTGGTAGCGGAAGGTGAGACCCCAGTGGTCGATGCCCAGGACGTGGAGGTGCAAACTTCCACATCATAGGTCTGACCCTAGGGGATACCTATTGAATCAAAATCATCGCTGTTGGCGATACCCGGGCTTGTTGCGCGAAGCGTGAGAAAAACTTTAGCGGTGATGGCGTTGTTATTAGGTCCGATCCTTCATGCGTTCATCGGTTCTTGGGACCTTTGTTGCTGATGGAGCAACTCAAAACATCATAGTTGGAAACATCACTGATCCCATTCTCTCAGCTTACCAAGTGCGGGCTGGCGCAACGGTTCCCGAGCCATCAGGAGTGTTTCTTCTGGGACTTTCGGGAATAACCTTCCTCTTCCATCGCCGAAAGTGGGTCAAATTCTATCTCATTTATCAAGCCCACAGGATTTGGTTCCTGTTAGGGTTTTTTAGCCGTTATTGGTCAAACACCCCAAAGTTACCTGATAATGCCCTCATCTAACGCATCGAAACAACTCTCGCAGCCAGGGCCTTCTCGGCCTTGGCGCGCCACATCAGTGACTCTTGGGACCTCTTCTTGTGGAAAGAACTCATCGTGAGGTTTTGAAATCGGTAGGACTGAGCTTTAGATCCGGAAAGAATATCGCGATAGTAGCTGGAATACTGCTTTTTGAGATCAGCCTTGCTGAGCCCAATCTTCCGCTCCCTTAGCTCCTCATTCATTTTCAAGAGATCTTGCACCGCTCGCATATTGCTATTTTCTCGAAAGATATCCATGGCTGTGACCCCTTCGCCGACGAGGGTATTCAGCCGAAGTCCGCTACCTGAGGGCTGCAGCATCGACAACGTAAAGATCAAGCGAGTCACTCGATCTATTTCTTCGATCGCCTTAGGTTCCTTCAAAAAATCGAAGACCGTCGTCGTCTTCCATTCAATGGGCCGATCAAGACGAGCCGCAAAGCGTCGGACCTTTGTGAAACGAGTTGATTGTGCCCAGACATCTGTTCGTGCCGCAATGGCATGGGTCACCACGCCCAATGCCACTGAAGTGTCTCTCTCGACGATCGCTCCACCGCTATTGCCCTGAATGATTTCGGCCGTCACTTCGAAAGAACTATCGCCAATTCCATTCACCGTTCCCTCTGCTTGATTGACCACTCCTCCTCCGGAATTTCCAAAGGCTGTAATTCCCACCCCATCCTGCACCTGGCCCGACAGCGGAAGTTCCAGGGCATGCTTGGGAACCACCCCGATGGCCAAACGCACAAGGTCCTCGCCCTCAGCGATCTCGAGTCGACCAAAGCTCTTAAATTTCCTCCCATCAGAAGTCGTCACTTCCAGTTGCTTATTTCCGCTCAGCACGTGTGCTGCGGTGTAAAGGTAATAGCCCCCCTTTCCCTCAACAAAGAACCCTGTGCCCACCCCCTTGTCCCCGGTAATGATGGCGATGGCATCCGCCGCGGCCATCTCGGCCTTTTCCGATCCGTCAGCGTTCCGGGAGGTAAACGGCTCGGGAACTAAAGACTCCTTTGAGACCAAAGCATATTTTTTCACCCACTCGCTTGGGGCCGTGTCGACGTTAAGACTGACAGCTCCACCAGCGTGCCTCAGTTTGATTCGTAATTCGGTGACCTCGCTAATCACAACATCCTTATAGATTTTCCCTGAAGGGATTTTCAACGTCGCGAGCTTCGTCCCCTCAGCTTTCGCCCGAATCTTTAAGATATATTTTTTACGATATTCCTCAAATTCCTTTTGCAGATCTTCCAGAGTTTTCTCAAGTTCTTCAATCTTACTCTCCGATTTTTTCAAAGTCTCCGTTGAGCGATCAACGCTTCCCCGAAGGACCTTGTTCTCAATTTTCAGATCCGAAAATTCGCTCTCTGAGATTTTTGGAAGTTCGCTTTCCTCCTCTTTTTCTTCTTTCTCTAACGGTTCTTCAACAAGGGGAGAATACTCATTCCCTTTCTGCATTTCCTCCATCTGCGCTTGGAGATCGGCGAGCGCAACAGCTTGATCATCTTCCTGCTTGCACGAGCCAAGAAGCATCGCGAGGAGTCCTATGGAAAGATAATTACTACTCATCTCCCTTCAGAAGATGCAATCTCACCTCGTCTGACAACAAAAACTTCATCGCTTTCAATTCGTAAGGCGGTATGATGAGGCACGACCAAATTTATTGGCCGTCGACCCATCAAATTATGAAAATGACCCAACTCCTCCTCAGCGGGATTGCAGGCCTCGCCCTGACCCTCGTTGCTTGTAATCCGAAAGAGCAGGCTGACGGCACTGCCGCTCCTTCCGGAGAAATGCAGACCGTATCGATCAAAGTGTCAGGAATGACATGAGGCGTCGGATGCGTGAAGCAAGTGCAGGCTGCACTTGCCAAAGTAGATGGCGTTTCCGGAGCAAATGTCTCCATGCCTGATTCCGCAGTAGTCACTGGTTCGGCCTCTGCCAAAGATATTATCGCTGCCGTAAACGGGATCCCAAGTGGGAAATACAGCGCCTCAGCGAACTAGTCCAAGGACTCCGAGATTTCAAAAGCTCCTTTTTCCTCGCGGAATTGGGAGCTTTTTCTGTCTCCAAGCGGTTCTTGCTTCTCGCTAACAACTAGTCTAATCCTCCCGCAGTCATGCCAGTCGCGACCCCAGAACAATACAAGCAGATGCTCGATGCCGCCCAACAAGGAGGCTATGCATATCCCGCCATCAACATCACCTCACTGACCACTGCCAGTGGCGCGCTCAAAGCATTCGCTGAGTCCAATTCCGATGGCATTATCCAGGTTTCCACTGGTGGCGGTCAGTTCGCTTCCGGAACAAGTGTTAATGACGCCGCTTTTGGTGCTATCGTCCTTGCTGAGGCCGTCCACACTCTCGCTGAGAAGTATGACATCCTCGTCGGCCTTCACACCGACCACTGCCACCCGGACAAAGTAGATTCTTTCCTCCGTCCCCTTCTTGACGCTTCCCGCAAGCGCATCGCCGAGGGCAAAGGCCCCCTTTTCCAATCCCACATGTTCGATGGCTCCGTAGTGGAACTCGATGAGAACATGAAAATCTCGACAGAACTCCTTAAGGAATGTGTCGAACTCGACATCATCCTCGAAATCGAAGCCGGCTGCGTCGGTGGAGAAGAAGATGGTCACGACACCTCCGGCCTCCCTGCCGAGAAGCTCTACACCTCTCCCGAGGACATGATGCAGGTATACGAAACGCTCAACCCAATCGGCCGCTTCATGTTCGCTGCGACCTTCGGAAACGTTCACGGCGCCTACAAGCCCGGTTCAGTGAAGCTCAAGCCCACCATCCTCCGCGACGGTCAAAAAGTCGTCACCGATAAGTATGGCCCGGAAGCAGAAATGGACCTCGTCTTCCACGGTGGTTCCGGAACCTCTTCGGATGACCTTCAAGAGACCCTCGACTACGGTGTCGTTAAGATGAACATTGATACTGACACCCAGTATGCTTTCTCCCGCCCCATTGTGACGCACATGTGTGAAAACATCGAGGGCATGCTTAAGATCGATGGCGAAGTTGGTAACAAAAAGTGCTACGACCCACGCAGCTACCTCAAGAAAGCCGAGCAGTCTCTTTGCGACCGCATGAAGCAGGCTTGCGACGAGCTCCGCTCCACCGGAAACACGATCTACAAAGCCTAACCGGCTCCTGAAATTCCAACAAAGGCCCGCCTCACTTGGCGGGCCTTTTATTTACGCTTTTATCGCCATGTCTGAAGAACAGAAAACCGCCCCTAAGTCCGCTCCAAAACAGCAGGACAACCCGCTCATTGACATCATCGTCAATGTCATCCTCCCTGTTCTTATCCTGGAGAAATGCAGCGCCAACGAAGGCAAGTTCTGGCATCTCGGACCCTACGTGGCGATGGCTCTGGCCCTCGCCATTCCCCTCGCCTACGGCATCTGGCATTTTATCGTCAAAAAGAAGGTCAACGTCTTCTCCGCTGTCGGCGTAGGCAACGTCCTTCTCACCGGCGTCATCACGATCTACCTCTACTCGAATGCTGATCCCGCGATCCGGGCCAAGGCTCCGATCCTCTTCGGAATCAAAGAAGCAATCCAGCCCTTGATCCTAGGATCCCTTTTCCTGCTCACGCACAATCGCAAGAGCCCGCTCTTTAATGCCTTCATCTACAACGAAGGCATCTTCGACCACTCGCGCATCAACAAAGCGATTGCCGCCAATGAAAAAAAGACGGAACTCAAGCAGCTCCTCTGGTCTTCCACTCTTCTCTTCTTCGGATCCTTCTGTCTCTCTGCCGTGATGAACCTCGGACTCGCCCATTGGTTCCTCAGCGGGCTCGATCCAGCCGCTGCCGATTGGGAGCAGCTCTACAATAAAGAAGTCGGTCGCATCACGAAGTGGGGCTTCCTCGCCATCGGCGGCCCCCTTCTCATCATCGGAGGATTCATCCTCGCCCGACTGATCAAGGGACTCAAGAAGCTCACCGGCCTCGAAACCGACCGGATTTTGCAAGCACGCTAGGCTTCGCCTAAACGTCGTCGGCGCCAACCTTTTCGTAGACGACGGGTTGGCCCGCTGCTTGATCAGTGCTCAGAGAAATGGCGTCGCTAATTCTCTTCCGCGCCCTTGCAAGATCGTCTTCGGTCTTCGCATGAACCCGACAAAGGGCATCTCCCTTTTCGAGATGCTGCCCCAGTTCAACGACGTCTGAAATCCCGACCGAATAATCGATTCCATCTTCGGCCCGGCGTCTTCCTCCTCCTAGTTCAAGCACCGCCACACCGAGTTCACGAGTATCGATCCGTGAGACCCATCCGCCGGTCTCAGTGGCAACTTCCGCCTGAAGCTCCGCGACCGGAAGATACTCCATCGGACGCTCCATAAAATCAGAGGGGCCGCCCAAGCCAGTCACCATCCGGCCAAAGGCTTCCGCAGCTTTACCGGTATCGAGTGCTGATTTGAGATTTCGTTTCGCCTCATCGCGATTCTCAGCCAGCCCCCCTAAAACAAGGAGCTCGGCAGAAAGACTCATCACCACCGTTTCGAGTCGGGAGCGATCTCCCTCGCCTCTTAAAAAGGTCACGGCATCGAGCACTTCGAGTGCATTTCCGGCACTCCCAGCGAGAGGTTCGTTCATATCAGTGACCAGTGCGCTCGTCTTCACTCCCGCTCCATTCGCCACTCCAACGATACTTTTAGCGAGAGCCCGCGCATCCGCATACTCCTTCATAAAGGCGCCACTCCCCGTCTTCACATCCATCACGAGCGCATCAAGCCCTGCCGCTAGCTTCTTCGATAAAATGGAAGCCGTAATGAGATCAAGCGACTCCACCGTCGCTGTGATATCCCGGGTCGCATAAAACCTCTTGTCCGCTGGAGCGAGGTCACCCGTTTGTCCAATGATGGCCACTCCGCAGCCTTGGACCACCTCACGGAAAAGTGGATTACTCGGCATCGTCTCATAGCCAGGAATGCTATCAAGCTTGTCGAGAGTCCCACCCGTATGACCCAAGCCTCGCCCCGAAATCATGGGAACATAACCACCACAAGCGGCCACCAATGGACCCAACATTAAAGAAACATTGTCGCCCACTCCCCCGGTGGAATGCTTATCGATCACCGGGCCATCCAGCCCCCTCCACTCGAGCACTTCCCCCGAATCGCGCATTCCCTCGGTCAGCGTCACTCTCTCATCCAACGTCATCCCTTTAAAATAAACCGCCATCGCAAAAGCCGCGATCTGCCCTTCCGAGATCGAACCGTCTCCGATTCCCTTGGAAAAAAAAAGAATCTCTTCCGTCGAGAGGATTTCTCCATCCCGCTTCCGTCGAATTATTTCCTGTGGGAGCATCTGCGAGCAGCATCTCTAAAATGCCGCCCGGCTCAACTAAAAGGATCAGAATTAGCGCCGGCGACGTAAGAGAAAACTTCATCCTCCGACTAACTACAGACAAGTCACTAATATTATTAATAAAAAATATTAGTGACTTACTTACGCTTCAGGAAACATCAAAAATCTATTCCACGTCTAGTCGGAAGAACGTAGCATTCTCCGGCGATGTAAATCCGAACTCCAGTTCGCCAGCTGGATTGATGATGGTTTGCTCCAGAGAGAATGGTAGCGGTCTGAAGGTGCTCAAATCGGTGCTTTTCTGAACCTTGATGGTCATCCGGAACTTCCCCGTCACGGGGTCCTTCGCCAGCAGGGGTGCATCCACATGGAGTGCCTGCACTTGGGAAGAGGTATAGAGATCGTAACTCGCAGCACTACTTAATATTGCAGAGAAGGTCTGCGTATCATCATGCAAAGGGTCTCCACCGGCATGATACTCAATCCCATCATCAAACTGATCACCATCAGTATTGGCTTTAGATGGATCGGTGCCCGCTTGAAACTCAAGGGCGGCGGTAAGCCCGTCACCGTCGATGTCATCCTCCGGCGCAACCAGCGCTAGGGTCGCGCTCGCCATCCTCACTCCCAAACGCTGCATCCCGATCGCCGAGTAATGCGGCCCTGCCGAACTCTCACTTGGAAACTCCACGACATGATCCATTCGTAAATCAAGCTCCTGCCCACTGACATAAAGTGTGGTGGCTGGGTGCGCAGCAACATAGTCCTTGAAAGCAATATCCGCCTCGGCGGTTGCTGAGGAACCTCTCCCCAAACCCATGAATACCACCTTCATATTCGGACTTGAGAACTGGACCTTCAGATCCTCAATAAGGGTCGTGAGTTCATTATAGTAATTTCCGGGGGGGGTAATTCCAGCTTCCCCTTGACCCCACCACAGGACGTCAACCTCGCCAATCGGGGCAAGCCCCTCAAGCGCTGCCTCTGCCTGAGTAATCGCGTAATTGTCCACGATCTGATTCCATCCAGAATTCCCGGGCATGAAGGCATTGAGGGTAACCCCGTCAAAACTAGCTTTCGTCATGACGACATCATAGTCGGGATTGGCCAGAGTCCAGCCCCCGAAAACCTCGGGCCCCCAGAGACCCATCGAATAAGACGAGGGCCTGACAATGTGCAAATGAGTTTGATTTGAGTCCCCTGGCTTCCCATACCAAGTGAGCCATGTTCTCGCGAGCCTGCTACCCCTGCCATTCCTTAGATCGGTTGACATCGGAACGGTGATATTGGAACCCAATGTTCCCTTCATATTCGATTGCCCGAGAAGTAGAATATTAAGCGTCTCTGTGGCCCTGACACACGGAACGAAAGAAAAGAAGGAAATTAAAAGACAGGAAAGCACAACACCACGCGATGATCGAAACACGAATTTTTCGTAGGGAAATCGAGTTAGATTTCTCCAGATCCTTCTTAATATCGTCATAATTATTCAAACTAGAGGAGGAGGAGATTATTACGATCGTCAATTTTTTTCTCCAAAAAAAAATCATGATCATCACCTATTGACGTGCCGCGTTTGAATAAATCCGCTGCAGAATATCCAGCCATCTCCAGTATTTCGATAATGCTCATCTCTCTGCAGTCGTGATTTCGGGTTCGTAGATGCTGACTTGCGTCGGGGCAATGTCGTTATCTTTGGCGATTTGTTGAATCGCCTTCTGGTTCGCAATCGCATCCCTGGCGACGCGGGCTTTGAATTAGGCACTCAAGGTGCCTTCTTTTTCGTCGACTCATTTGGTTTCATTTCAGGGGTGTCGCCCCCTAAAAGACCCGCTCAATTCATCAACAAGCTTCTGACTCCGTTTCCTGGGGCCACGGGCCACTTCACCAAGGACAAAAAAAATCTCTGTTCAGGGTAGGGTTAAATTAACTGCCATGGGGCAATCTTCTCCTTACGTAAGAGCCAACCCAAACTGAATTTCTTTCGAACTTCCAAGATTTGTGCTAGTTTCGTAAAGATTTTGTCACTTCATGAAAGCCCCCCTTCTTGCACTCCTCCCCCTAGCTGCTTCCGCGAATCTTGTGATCACGGAAGTGATGCCTTCCAGCCGACACTCCAATAACTCTGTCGACGGAGACTGGTGGGAACTCACTAATAAGGGCGCAAGCGCAGTGAACCTTGGTAGCTACAGCTGGGACGACTCAAGTAATCTCGCCGGCCAACAAACCTTCCCCGCCTACACCATTCAAGCTGGAGAAACGGTCGTCATCTTGGATGAAACCAGTGGTTCCATTGCCCCTTTCCGCGCATCATGGAGAATTCCCAATACCGTGAAAATCTTCCATGAAACCGAAATGGGGGGCTTCGCCGGACTCGGAGGCGGAGGTGACTCCCTCTTCGTTTATTTGCCAAATGGCGCCCTCATCGATTCCTTCGCCTACCCAAGCTCAACCGCCGGGGCTTCCTTTGAATTTTTCGACGATGGCTCTCCTGTCCCAGGCGGCCTCAGCCAGAAAGGCCTTTACGGCGCAGATGATAGCATCTTAAGCCCCAGCGACATCGGCTCACCCGGAACAGCAGCGCCAGTTCCAGGAGCGGTCGCTCCACAATATTTTGCCCCCTTCGATATCTACTGGCCCGTCGAACGGAATCTCAACACCTCGGAGTTCCTTGCCGTCGCCATAGATCCCAATCCCGCCGACACCATCACCGTCACCGTCCTTTCCAAACCCGACTGGCTCACCCTAGTCGATCAAGGAAGCGGGATCATTCAACTTTCAGGCACCCCCACTGAAGCCGAAATCGGATCTCACACCTTCGAACTACGGGCTCAGGATGATTCAGGAGTCACCACTCCCAACACCCAGGTCTTCAGCCTGTATATTCTTCCTCAAACAAGTCCCATAATTCTCAACGAATATAATGCCGTTGGCCCCCAATCAACTCTCGACGGAATAGCCCTGGGAGACGTGGGCGCACCTACCGACACTTATTTTGGACAAATTGAAGGAAATGGTGGTGAATGGATTGAGTTCGTTCTTGCCGGCTCAGATGGAGAAACCTCCATGGACATTCGAGGGGTCAGAATCGAAATCACCAGTGATGATAGCACCCGCGTCCTGAAGCTTTCCCAAAGCATCGCCCTTTCCGAGATACCGGTAGGTACCATCTTAACCTTCAGCGAAACCCTTTCTTCCAAACTCAACATCACCGCTGATTTTCAAACTACCGGTCACAGCTGGAGCAATATCTGGATGTATGACCCGATCCTCATCGACCAAGATGCCAGCACCCACCCTGCCGTCCCTGCCATCGGTTCGAATAACACCCGCGTGACCGTCTACTCCCCCAGCGGCGATCTCACTTATGGGCCCAGCGGGGAATCCGTGGGAGCGATTGATTCGAATGCAAACAAAATCCCCGATGATCTTCTCAGCGTCAATGACACGGAGATCTACAAGCTCGAGCAAAACCCATTAGCAAACGTCGATCCTTTCTTTGGCCTATACGACGACGGGGCTACCTCGACTTTCGGCAGCCCCAACCAATGGAGCAATGGAACAATGACCCAATCCTTTGCAGCCTTCATCCCTGGGAATGCGCCCCCCATTTTTGGAATGCTTCCCGGACTTTACGCTACCAAAGGTAGCTATTTGGGCAATATCACCGTGATTGATCCGGAAGGGCAGCCAGTGACAATTTCAATCATCGATCTGCCCTCATTTCTCACCTTCACCGACAACGGAGGAGCGGCCACGATACAAAACAATCGCCCCCTCACGGTGGCTGACATCGGCACCTACGACATCATCCTTCAGGCTGACGATGGTGCCGCTACCCTGAATCGCACTTTTTATCCCTTCCGCCTCAACGTGGTGAACCCTATCCCAACTGTCGTTCTCAACGAATACAATGCCGTCAGCAGCACTAAGTTCCTCAATGGCGGCTCTGCCTCAAGCGATGAAGACGGCCTCCCCAACGCGGCAGACAATCACTTTGGACGCATCGCTGGAAACGGCGGTGATTGGTTTGAGCTCGCCGTGGTAGGAAATGGCGAAGTCGGCACCGTCGATCTCCGCGGTTGGAAGATTGACATCGGAAAGCCCGATGCTTCCGGAGCATTCGTCACCGAAGTCCTCGGAACCCTCACCAACAACGCTGCTTGGTCTGCAGTTCGGGCGGGAACCCTTCTTACCTTCACCAAGTTTAATACCGCGCAAGGAGGTTTGGATACCGACCTCAATCGAACTGTGAACTTCGACACCGAAGGCTGGGGCTGGAGCAATATCAACCTCGTCGATTCCTCGCTCATCTTGAATGTCAATTTCAACGACATCGATATCGACTCGAACAATACTCAATTCCGACTTTTTGATAGCGCCGGACTCCTCGTTTTCGGGCCTGTTGGGGAAGGGGTAATCTCAGACATCAGCGTCGGCAGCGAGGAAATCTTCGAACTCGAAGCGGACCCCTCTCCCTCTGTCGGAATCAACGACAATGCCAGTGGCACCGGTCAATCAGGATACGACGATTCCTCCTCAAGCTCCACCTTCGGTGCTCCTAATATTTTCCTCCCTATTGGTGTCGGGGAAGTCGATCGAACGCAAGATTTCACCCCCTACATTTCCCTCTCCTCAACCTACGCGTCATGGGCTACCGGATTTGGAATCGAAAGTGATCCCCAAACCGATGACAACGACGGAGACGGCTGGTCTAACATTCAGGAATATCTCTTTGGTGGTGATCCAACATCGGGCACTTCTGCTCCCAGCATTTCCGTTGATGCAGAAGAGGAAGCGGTCAAAGCAAACATTCGAGTCGACGATCCAAGCCTCACCTTCGTTACCCAGCGCAGTAGCGATTTACTCACCTGGCTAGATACCAATATGAGCCAAACCACCAGCCCTTCGCAACTGGGCACAAGCTTCATAACTCTGACGATCAGCTACGAAGGCCCCGAAGAGACACATTTCTTCCGGGTCACCGCCGAGTAGGCAAAGAAGAATCGATTGCCGCGTAAAACTATTTGAGTTTCTTCGCGGCCCGCTCCTGAAGCGCCTTAGCCGCCTTTTCCTCCCCGAGGAGGTTCAGGACGTCCGAGTAGTTTGCCACGACAATTTTGTAGTCATCAGAGGCCTCGGTAAGGTTGCCCTCGTGGGCTTCGATAGCGCGGTCAAAATGACCTTTGGCGGCATCCATCTCCTCGCTTTTCACAAACACCAACGCTAGGTTGGCATGAGACTGCGCGGTATCAAGGTGGTGTTCACCTAAAATCTTAGAGCGGGTCTCAAGCGCCAACATGTGCATCTCTCGAGCCTGCTCGGCGTAATCTGCTTTGAAATAGAGAGACCCAACGTTGTTACAAATACTCGCGGTCAGGACATCGTCCGGGCCACGATGCTCATGGGAGATCCGCAAAGC
Source organism: Akkermansiaceae bacterium (assembly GCA_905182405.1). Lineage (GTDB taxonomy): Bacteria > Verrucomicrobiota > Verrucomicrobiia > Verrucomicrobiales > Akkermansiaceae > SW10. Next base: position 1,609,320 of record CAJJBQ010000002.1, read on the forward strand.
CTTAAGAAGCAGGGTCTCAGCTTGGTCAAAGTTGTCTTCGGCCTCGTAAATAAATGCTAGATTATTACTCAAATTCGCCACATCAAGAAGAGCTGAAGGACCTATGCGCTCAAAACAAGCGATCGATCTTTCGTAAAGTGATTTCGCTTCCATCCTCCGGCCTTCGTTATCGTGAATGCCCGCAAGACTGGCCGCGACACGACCGGTCTCTTCGTCAAAATTAAAATTCACCCCCAGGAGACCGAGCGCCTCCTGATAATCGGTGCATGCACTATCCCACTCATTCAGAGAGCGATGCATGTCCCCTTTCACTTCCAGAGCAAGGGCGAGGTCCTTCTTTCTGTCGGCACCCTCCCCCCCCACGGAGCGGGCATTTTCGACGGCAGTATCAGCAGAGAGGCGGGCTTCGTCAACTTTCCCCTCCTCCAACAAAGTACGCACTCGATCTTCGAGTATGTGAAGAAAATTCGCCGTTTCGAGTTCCATAATCAGGATAGATTTTTGTAAGAGTTTTGAGGCTCTACCGCGTTTTTAAAACACTTTTATTGAATAAGATCAAGGCAGTGATCGCGGGAAGACGGTAATTTTCCATAGGCCTGTAATAGAGCGGCTTGCGAAGAAAGCCCCAAACCAAGTAATCGAGCTACTTCCTTCTCGAAATGGTAGAAACTACGTCGATCTGCCCCATTATCTGAAAGATAACCCAATCCACGTTGGAGAAGATCAAACATCTCCGGAACTGGGTGGTCGAGCTCCAGGACTTGCTCTAAAAGTTGTCCAAAATAGGCCGCCACCACCGCATCCCGATAGCTTTTTCGCAATCCTTGCCGGTAATCCACGACATTAACCTCCCGAAGAGCATGAAGTTCGGATCTGCTGCTCCGAGTCCACTCGAGTTCGGCCTCGATAAAAAGATCTATGCGGCCGGCAAAAGAACTCTTCGCCCGTCGCGCCCCTCTGGCCACTGTTTTGATGAGCCCGTCATTCTCCGTCAACCAGTGCACGATGAGACTCGTCTCCGTGAGCTTGGTAAGGCGAATGATGGTCCCCCGGGCATGTTCCATATGAGCGGAGCTTCGTTCGAAGACCTTCGCTGTTCAATATTCAATTGACCCTGATCGGGTCGCTCCCTACCTCCTCTTTCACATGGCAAACGAATCTATCGCTGACCTCCTGGCGGTCGACACCCAGTCCTTGCAGGACCGGGTCTCTGAACTCAGGAGGTATCTTTGACCTTCCCACTCTCGAAGCCGAGCTTGCGGAGCTTGAAGCAGCAGCAGTCGAGCCCGAATTCTGGAACGATCAGGAAAAGGCTCGTAAGGTCCTTTCCGAAACAAAGAATCGGAAGGATAAGGTAGTTCCCTTCCTCAAACTAGAGTCAGATATCGAAAACCTCCTCGCGAACATCGAGCTCGCTAAAGAATTCGATGACCTCGATTCCGCAAAGGAAGCCAACGCCGGGCACGCGACGCTCGCCACCGACATCGAAAAATTCGAGGTTATCACCCTTCTCAATGGTGCCTCGGATATCAGCAATGCTTACGTCATTATCCAAGCTGGAGCAGGCGGGGCGGAGGCTTGCGACTGGGCCGGAATGCTTCTCCGAATGTATCAGCGCTGGGCGGAAAATCGTGGATTCACCGTAACCACCACCGATTATCAAGAAGCCGATGAAGCAGGGATTTCCTCCGCTTCGATCAAGATCGAGGGCGACTACGCCTATGGCTATCTCAAAGCCGAGCGCGGAGTCCATCGACTTGTGCGCATCTCGCCATTCGACTCAGCAGGAAAACGGCACACCTCATTTGCCTCACTGGATGTCACCCCAGAAATCGATGACAGCATCGTGATCGAAATTCCCGACTCAGACGTCGAGATCACCACCGCCCGTTCGGGCGGAGCCGGAGGCCAAAACGTAAACAAGGTAGAGACTGCGGTCATTATGAAGCACCTCCCTACCGGGATCATGATCCGCTCCACACAAGAGCGCTCTCAGCTCCGGAACCGCGAGATGGCGTGGGAAACCCTGCGTGCCAAACTTTACCAGATCGAAGAAGACAAACAAAGGGCCGAGGCCGACCGTGAGTATTCCGAAAAAGGCGAAATCGGCTGGGGAAGCCAAATCCGCTCCTACGTTTTCCAACCTTATCAAATGGTAAAGGATCTCCGCACTGGCCACGAAACCGGCAATATCCAGGCCGTCATGGATGGCGATATCGATGGCTTCATCGAGGCCATGCTTCGGGGCGAAAAGAAGAAAAAGTAAGCTTTTGGTTCACTTCACTCCTTCAATCTCGACCCGGATCAATTCCGGGCATGTAGCGGGCCAGCGCAGCTTTGTTTTTCCCGATAATGTGAATGTCTACTTGAAGGGATTCGCTCGGACTGACGTTCATGTTTTTAAAGACCACCGGTGCACCCGGAAGAACCTCCTCGGAGTATCGATCAGCCTCTTGAAGTTGGCCATCAACAGGGTCGCATGGAGAGCAGCTCCCGTCACCCAAAAGGGCGACAACGAACAGACCACCAGTCAGCCTAAGAAATTAACCTCGTCAAATACCGTCGGAGCAAATCTGGTGGACCAGCAGATCGCGGCGATCGCCGCATCGAAGGACAAGCAGGTCGCCTTGGGATTTGAACTGGTTGAACGGATGCGTCGTCTAGGGAAACACCACGCACATCGCCTTTGGCACCGGGGTGGAATGACCGGTTGGAGTCATTTTTCCAGTCGTAGGGTCCACTTTGATCGAGGTCACCTGATTCGATCTCTGGCCGGACGCGAGAATGAAATCTCCCTCGGGACTGAGGGCAATATTTCGAACGATCCAAACCCCGGAAGAAACAGTCTGTAGATGTTTCAAGGTTCCATCTTCTTGCACCGCAAGCGCTGAAACAGAATCTCGCTCAGGGCCTTTGAGATCTCGATTTCCAGTGTAAACAAACTTGCCGTCCTTCGAGACAAGAATCTCCGAGCAGCTCATCTTATCCTTTTCACTCCCCTTTTCGAAAACACTCACGGTCTGGACCTCGGTCAAGGCTCCGGTTTTTGAATTACGCTTAAACACGGTCACCGAAAGCGTCAGTTCGTTCAGGACATAGGCATGCTTCCCATCAAGCGAGAATTTCATGTGCCTAGGACCCGATCCAGGAGGGCTTACAGCTGCGCCCACCGGAGTCAGAGTTCCCTTGGCTGGATGCATCGTGTAGATCTTCACCCGGTCAATCCCGAGATCGGGCACGTAGGCGAATTTGTTCTCCGGTCCCGGCCAAGTGGCATGCACGCGAGGAAGGTTTTGTGGAGACGGACGAGGATCGATGACCTCGTGCTGGTGGAGAGAGGCATTAGCTCCAAGCTTTCCACTTTCATCGATGGGAAATGAAACCAATTTGCCGCCGCCGTAGTCAGCCCCCATGACCATCCGATTCGTCGCATCGATACTCACTTGGCAGAGTCCTCCGCCTTGATAGGTCGAGCGATTGATCAACTCGACCCCATCCTTCGTGACCCTCCATGAAGCCACGGCACCCAGTTTCTCCACTTTGGCAGTCGAAACGACGACCTTGCTGTCTGAACTCAAGGCTAAAAATCCTGCGTTCTGCTCCTCACCAACCAAACGGACCGGCGATAACTTCCCTGTTTCCCTGTCAAGATCAGCGCGGTAGATCCCTTCAGCACCAGTTCCAATGAGAATGGGGATCGATTCCGCGTGAAGCATCGATCCCAGGACGAGAGTAATCAGAGTTTTATTCATGCCGCATATTAGCGCGACTCGCGATCCAGCCAACTTCAAAGTTCGCACGATCCCTGGACGCCTTATTAATTTCTCCATTATCCCGCAAAATTTCTGGCACGATAAAAAACGCCAATTACTTTGCTAGAGCCCCTCGAGAAGTTGATGAGACATTCGCAGAAACCACTTCTGTGTTGGCCAAATCTCTCCCCCTCGATGACGAGCTCCGCGCCCTCGTCCCTCGGAATTGACAAGGCACCTTTCCAAAAAAATTACCCGATGGACAAGAATACGAAGAAATCCAACCTCTCTCGATCTGTTTCGAACTCCTTAACATCGTCGAAGAACGGGTCTCTTGGCAGTTTCGCAGTTATCGCGGAGCTGAACACGGAGCATCCGCGATTAAAGGCCTCTGTCCGTCCATAATTCAACGAAGGACAAGCCAACGGGGTCCCCTACCACTTTAACTTCTTCCTCAGCGTGTCGTAAAACGAGTGCCCGGGAAGTCGCACCAAATTCAGGCACTGCCGATGCTTTGTCACCCGCACCATGCTTCCCTTATCGATTCGTAAAATATCACGACCGTCGGCCGAAAAGAGAATCGGCTCGTCGGTCCGCCCCGTTGGGGTCAGCTCAATCACCGAATCATCGCTGAGGACCAGAGAGCGATTGCTCATACTATGAGGGCAGATCGGCGTGATCACAAACACCCCCGAGCGAGGCCCAATCAGAGGACCTCCTGCCGCAAGCGAATATGCGGTCGATCCCGTCGGTGTTGCCACCAGGAGACCATCGGCGTTGTATTCGTTTAAAAGATCCCCATCGACCCGCGCTTCGAGCGACACCAACCGTCCCGTCTCACCACGCATCAAGACCGCTTCATTGAGCGCGATGAATTCGTGGGACTTTCCGCCCTCTTCCGTCATCTCCACCCTGAGCATCGCCCGCTCGACGATCTCCTGTTTTCCAACCGCGATCACCTTGCTCAGTTGATCGATTTCCTCATCGGTGCATGCCGTAAGAAATCCAAGAGTTCCAATATTGACTCCGGCAATAGGAATCGCAGTCGGTCCGATTCTGTGAAGAGTCTGAAGCAATGTTCCATCTCCACCAAGGGAGATAACCATGTCCGCATCCTTCCAAAATTTCTTAACCCCTTTCTCCCCCAGAAGTTCCGCTGTCTCGAATTCAAGCACCACCTCAATATCTCGTGCGACCAAACTTTGGCGAACGCGCGAAATGGCAACCAGAGCTTCAGGCTTATTAGGATGTGCAACGATAGCAACTCTCACTCCCAATCTCTACCACCTTAATTAGCTCTCGGCAAGCGAGCCGATTGACACCCACCTCACCAGAGCACAAACTTCCGCCATGACGATGACGTCGGAAGAACAAGTTCGCTATTCCCGCCAAACCCTTCTTCAGGAATTCGGAAAGGAAGGGCAGGAGCGACTTAAAAACTCTGCGGTCCTCTGCATCGGAACTGGAGGGCTCGGCTCCCCCTCTCTCATGTATCTCGCGGCAGCGGGTGTCGGAAAAATAGGCCTCATCGATCCCGATATCGTCGACCTCTCGAATCTCCATCGCCAAATCCTGCATGATAGCGACCGGGTGGGAACACCTAAGCTAGAGAGCGCCCGTTCCCGCGTCGCTGCGATCAACCCTCATGTCGAAATAATCGAGCATTCCGGCTACTTCAACGCCCATAACTGTCTCGCTATCGTCAAGGACTACGACCTCATCCTCGACGGATCCGATAATTTCCCCACGCGCTTCTGCGCAAATGACGCCGCTTTTTTCCTCAAAAAACCCCTCATTCATGGCGCGATCTTCCAATTCGAGGGCCAAGTAACCGTCTTCGCTCCCCATCTGGGGGGGCCCTGCTATCGCTGTCTCCTTCCAGAGCCTCCGCCAGAAGGAGCGGTGCCCACATGAGGCGAAGCAGGTGTCCTGGGCGTGCTCCCAGGAATCATCGGTTCACTCCAAGCGATGGAAGCCATCAAGCTCCTCGCAGGTTTGGGTTCACCTCCACTCGGAAGGCTCGTCCACTATCGCGCCCTCGACACCAGCTTCCGGGAAATTAAGATCAAACCCGATCCCTCTTGCCCCCTCTGCGGAACGCAGCCCACGATCACTGCTCCCGTAGCCTACCCTGAAAAATCCTGCGATATGAACAACGACGGCCTTCCCGAAATCTCCACCCAAGACCTCAAAAACATTTTAGACTCCGGATTCGATGGCATCCTCCTCGATGTCCGCGAACAAGATGAGTTCTTCATGGCCCACATTGATGGCTGCCAACTCCTCCCCCTCAGCGGCTGGCCGGAGGCCGCCAGCAATCTGCCGAAAGAAGAAACCTACTACGTCCTCTGCGCCGCCGGCATGCGCAGCGCCCGCGCCGGAATGTGGATGCTCGATAATGGCTTCGAAAAAGTCACCAACGTCGCCGGCGGAATGAAAAGCTGGCAGCAAGAGCGCGCACTGGATTGAGCCGCTCGATCCACTTCTCTTGCCCACTCAAAAAACTCACAAGAGTAGCGCCATCACCCAATGAGAAAGGCGGCGTCACCTCACCCGGCGAGCTAGCCACGGCAGTAGCATCAAATCTTAGCCGCTGGAGCACACCTGCGGAAAAGGCGTTCGAAGAATCAAGCCACGGCAGTGGCTTTGTAATCGTGCGGTATTCAAGTGACTATCTCACCACTTCCGTAGGCCTTACGATTTCACAGACTCTCTGTTTTCACAGCGCTCACAACCCATGAGCGGGATGCATGCCCCCTCGTCGATTTGGTCATACCCACTTGGCCCAACTGGTGCTCCCTCCGCCGTGCCCGTCACAAACAAGCACGGGCACATCAACTAACGATAACATCATGACCATCATCAAAAAGACATCCCTTGGACTCTTCTCCGCTGCAAGCCTCATCACCGCTTCTACCGCTCAAGCAGGCGATCTTTCAGCCTCGCTTTCCCTCGACACCAACTCCCACTTCATCTCCTATGGCTTTGACGTTTGGGGAGCAGGCGACGATCAAGACATCCTCTTTAACCCCAGTCTCAGCGTTGACTATAAGATCAACGACAACTGGGCCTTCAGCACTGGATTCTGGCTCGACGTAAATGATAAGCCAGCAGGAAGCAGCTTCCGCACTCAAGAAACAGATACTTGGGTCGGCTTCGCCTACTCGAAGGACATCTACACCGTTTCCGCCACCTATCAATCCTGGCAATACGCTAGCGATACCGAGGAGATCCTCGACGTCGCTCTCTCGCTCGACACCTTCCTCAGCCCGTCCCTCACCTGGCACAACCGCCTCGACCCAGGTGCTAGTGGCGGATCCAACGGCAGCTTCCTCGTCCTCGGTGCAGAGCATTCATTTGATATCAATGAAAAATTCAGCCTCACCGTCCCCGTCGCAGTAGGATTCGCCCTCAGTGAGTTCCACACCGCTCAAGACGGATACGGCTACGCATCCATCGGACTTCAAGGCAGCTACGTCCTCAACGAAATGAGCTCCCTCAACTTCGGCATCACTTACTACGACACCGATTCCGGAGTCGTCGGAAATGCCGAGGACTCCTTCCTCACCTACAATGCCGGCATCTCCTTCAGCTTCTAACAAATCCTTGTATCTCAGGTAATTAAAACCATGAATTCAATCATCAAACGCTCCGCACTCGGAGCAGCTGCCCTCCTGTCCGGATTCTCCGCCTCAGCAGAAGACACCGTAAAAGTCGGCGTCCTCCATTCCCTGAGCGGAACCATGGCCATCTCGGAGACCTCTCTCCGCGACGTCCTCCTCTTTACCTTCGATGAGATCAATGCCAGTGGCGGTGTTCTCGGAAAGAAGATCGAGCCCGTCGTTGTCGATGGCGCTTCCGACTGGCCCCTCTTCGCCGAGAAAGCCAAGGAGCTCCTCGTGAAGGAAAAGACGGCTGTCACCTTCGGCTGCTGGACCTCCGTCTCTCGTAAATCAGTCCTTCCAGTTTACGAGAAAAACAACGGCCTCCTCTTCTACCCTGTTCAATACGAAGGCGAGGAAATGTCCCCGAACATCTTCTACACTGCAGAAGCGGTCAACCAGCAAGCTATCCCTGCCGTTGACTATCTTCTGAAAGAAGGAATGGAAAAGTTCTATCTCATCGGAACCGACTACGTCTATCCGCAGACCACCAACCTCGTCCTCTTCGAATATCTCCTTTCCAAAGGAATCCCCGTCGAGAACATCGGTGGCGGTCTTCGTAAGGACTCATCTGGCAAAGTAATCTCCGCTGGAAATTACACCCCCTTCGGTCATTCCGACTTCCAACAAATCGTTGCCGACATCAAGAAGTTCAGCGCCTCTGGAGATGCCTGCGTTATCAACACCATCAACGGTGATGCCAACGTGCCCTTCTTCAAAGAGTTCGCCGCTTCAGCTCTCACTTCCGAAGATTGCCCCGTCGTTTCCTTCTCGATCTCCGAGGATGAATTCCGAGCCCTCCCCGCGAAGGATCTTGTCGGCCATCTCGGTTGCTGGACCTACTTCATGTCCATCGATTCCCCCGCGAACAAGAAATTCAAGGACAACTTCCAAGCCTGGCTCGCCAAGAGCGACATTCCCGGAGTAGTCAAAGAAAACCGCGTCACCTGCTCACCCATGGTCCTCTCCTACAATGGAGTCTACCTTTGGAAAAAGGCAGTTGAAAAAGCCGGTTCCTTCGATGTCGACAAAGTGCGTGAAGCTCTCAAGGGCGGCATCTCGTTCGATGGTCCTGCTGGCACCGTCACCTCTCAGGAAAACCACCACATGACCAAGAACGTCTACATCGGGGAAACCCTTGAGACAGGTCAGTTCGACATCATTGAATCATTCGATAACGTCGTCGGTGAGCCCTTCCTCAAAGGCACTTTTAAAAAGTAACCTTTTCATAGAAATCTGGTCATTAAATCTAAAAGAATAGTGGATCTCTTTTGACCACCCCTGCTTTGGCTCGCTACGCCGAAGCAGGGGATTTTTTTATCTCTTATTTCCGATCTTGGCATCTCGCCTGCTCTATTAGAGCTCCTCATGGATCTAACAGCTTTCGCAAAAACTCTCTGCACAAGCCTTCTCATGGTCCTGCTCATCAACATCTCGGGTGCGGAGGAACAAGAAGCCCGCCGCCTCCTCTCCGATCTGATCCTGACGGAACGCGGTGGACAACTGGAAAAAATAGTCCCGCTTTACGATCACGGTGATGAAATCATCAATGACACCGTCGCAGGCTGGCGCGTCGGCGAGGTTGTCACCCGCGAAACCCCAGATGGCGAAGTAGCCTTCCTCAAGCGTGGTGACATGCTCGAAAAAATCCTAACGGGTGAACTCATCTTCCCCAACGGCGAGGAAACAATCAACCGCGCCTCACGGAACCTCCGCAAAAAACTCCGCCGCATCATCGACTTCCTCGACCTCAGCTCCGACGATCCCCAAGAGCGCATCGACTCGGTCCTCAAGCTCGCAAAACGTCAGAAGGCCGAGTTTATCGAAGTCATCAAAGAGCGCATCGATCAGCAAAAAGACGAGAACGTGAGCGCCGCTTTCCAGGAAGGATTATACATCCTCCGCCTGAAGCACGGCACCCCCGAACAACAACTTCAAGCCGTCAAAGAACTTGGAGAATCAACATCCTTCGGAGCCCGCGATTTCATCGAAGATCTTCGTTCCGAAACCGAAGATTCCGGTATCAAAAAAGCGGCCGTTTCCGCCTTAAAAAAAATTGACGCAGCCCAGAAGAGGCTCGATTTCTACAGCTCACTCGTCCACGGACTCAGCACCGGATCCGTTCTCCTCCTCGTCTCCTATGGCCTCGCCATCACCTTCGGACTCATGGGCGTGATCAATATGGCGCATGGCGAATTCATCGCCATCGGCGGCTACACCACCTACCTCATCCAGGGCTACTTCGAGAGCACCTTTGGCGTCGGCTCCACCGCCTACGAGTGGTATTTCATCGCCGCCCTCCCCTGCGCATTCATGACTGCCGCGATCTGCGGCGTCCTCCTCGAGCGCAGCGTCATCCAGTTTCTCTACCGCCGCCCACTCGAATCACTCCTCGCCACCTGGGGCGTCTCCATGATTATCCAGCAGCTTATCAGATTAAAATTTGGAGCCGCCAATGTCTCGGTCTCCTCCCCCGAGTGGCTCTCCGGAAGCTTCCAGTCAGCCGGACTCTCGATGTCCTACAATCGGCTCTCTCTGATCGCCTTCGCCTTCTTTGTCATCATCGCCACCTGGGCTCTTCTTAATAAGACAAGCTGGGGGCTCCACGTACGCGCCACGATGCAAAACCGCCTCATGGCCTCCAGCCTCGGCATCAATTCCACCCGCGTAAACATGATGACCTTTGCCTACGGATCGGGCCTTGCCGGACTCGCGGGTGCCTTCCTTTCCCAAATTGGAAACGTCGGTCCTTCCATGGGCCAAACCTACATCGTCGACAGCTTCATGGTCGTAGTCGTCGGCGGAGTCGGCAATCTCCTCGGAGCCGCACTTTCCTCCATGGGCATCGGCATGACCGAGCAGGTCCTCCAGCCCTTCCTCGGACCGGTCATGGGAAAAATCACCGTCCTCCTCGCCATCATCCTCTTCCTCCAGTTCAAGCCCGGAGGCATTTTCCCCTCACGTTCACGCAGCCTCGACGACTAATGATCTCCGCATTGAAACCCTTCGAGAAAAAGTCCGAGCTCATCATTTTCTTCTCCCTGCTCGGGTTCATCATCGCCATGCCCCTACTCAATAGCGCGGGGGCCATCTCCTCCTACCAACTTGGTAATTGGGGCAAGTATCTCTGCTACGCCGTCGTCGCGATGAGCCTCAACATGCTCTGGGGATACACCGGACTCCTCTGCCTCGGGCAGTGCCTTTTCTTCGCCCTCGGAGGCTACGCCTTCGGCATGTATCTCATGCTCATGATCGGTGAACTCGGGCAATACCAGAATTCCCTCCCCGACTTCATGGTCTTCCTCGGCTACGAAAAACTCCCTGCCCACTGGGTCCCATTCTACAGCCCTTGGTTCGCCATCCTCATGGTCATGGTCGTCCCCGGAACGGTCGCCTTCACCTTCGGCTTCCTCGCCTTCCGCTCCCGCATCAAGGGTGTCTACTTTTCCATCCTCACCCAGGCTCTCACCTACGCCGCCGCACTCCTCTTTTTCAGAAATGATACCACCTTTGGAGGGAATAACGGCTTCACCGATTTCAAGCTCATCTTCGGAGCCGACATTCGCTCCGCCGCCACCGGACGCTGGCTCTTCATTGCTTCCGGCACGCTTCTCTTGAGCGTCTATTGGCTCATTTCATGGCTCCTCACGACCAAGCTCGGCAAAGTTCAGCAGGCCATCCGCGACTCCGAAAACCGGGTCCGCTTCTCCGGCTACTCCACAACCCATTTCAAGCTCTTCATCTTTGTCATCTCCGCCATGATCGCCGGGCTCGCCGGAGCGCTTTACGTTCCCCAAGCTGGCATCATTAACCCTGGAGAAATGTGGCCAGCCAAAGGACTCGACATTGTCGTCTGGGTTGCCGTCGGCGGACGCGGCACCAAGCTCGGCCCTATTATTGGAGCGGTTCTCGTCAACCTTCTCCGCAGCTACACCACCTCCGCCTTCCCCGAATCCTGGCTTCTCATCCTCGGCGGAATTTTCGTCATCGTCGTCCTCTTCATGCCCGATGGCATTGTCGGACTCGTCAACCGCCTCAGGGAAAAATTCAAACGCCCTACTGTATGAATACACTCCACCGCGATACCGATCTGGTCCTCTCTGCGGAAGGCGTCACCCGCTCCTTCGATGGCTTTAAGGCCATCAATGACCTCAACTTCTACCTCGGCGAGGGCGAACTCCGCACTGTCATTGGGCCTAATGGCGCAGGAAAATCCACCTTCATGGACCTCATCACCGGACGCACCCGGCCCGATAAAGGAACAATCACTTTCCACGAAAACGACGGCCACGATATCGATCTCACCAAGCTTCCTGAATACAAAGTCAACCGACTCGGAATTGCCAGAAAATTCCAGACCCCCAGCGTCTACGCCCAGCACACCGTCTTCGATAATCTCCTCCTCTCCCTCGACCGCCCACGCGGCGTCTTCCAGGGACTCTTTTACAAAATGACCCCGGAGGACAAAGAGGCCATCGAGGAAATTCTCGAGACAATCCGCCTCACAGATCGACAGCACGAGCTCGCCGGATTCCTCTCCCACGGTCAGAAGCAATGGCTCGAAATCGGAATGCTCCTCGCCCAAAAACCTCGCATCCTTCTCGTCGATGAACCCGCCGCCGGGATGAGCGATGAAGAAACGGAACGCACCGGCGAACTCCTCCTCAGTCTTGAGGGAAAACACAGCATCATCGTCGTCGAACACGACATGGAATTCATCCGCCAAATCGCCCGCCGCGTCACCGTCCTCCACCAAGGCCACGTCCTCAAGGAAGGCAGCTTCGACCACGTTTCGAAGGACCCGGAAGTAATTTCAGTTTACCTTGGAAGACAAAAACATGACTAATCTCCTCGAACTCAGGGCCATCAAAGCCGGCTACGATCAGTCCGCCATCCTCCGGGGCGTCGATCTCGAAATCCCCCCCAAATCAGTCGTCTCCCTCCTCGGCCGAAACGGCGTTGGAAAAACGACAACCCTCAAAACCATCATGGGCCTCGTCAGCGCCACCGCCGGAGAAATCAACCTTGACGGCCAGCCCCTCGGAAAAATGAAACCCGAGAACCGTGCCCGCACCGGACTCGGCTACGTCCCCCAAGGCCGCGATATTTTTTCCTCCATGACCGTGTGGGAAAACCTCAAAGTCAGCCTCTCGATCTACGGAAAGGAATCCGCCGACCGCCTCGACGAAGTCTACCAACTCTTTCCCGTCCTTAAGGAAATGCTCCACCGAAAAGGCGGCGTCCTCAGCGGCGGCCAGCAGCAGCAGCTCGCCATCGGCCGAGCCCTCCTCACCCGCCCAAAGGTCCTCATCCTCGACGAACCCACCGAAGGTATCCAGCCTTCAATCATCGACCAAATCGAGGATGCCCTCATCTACCTCAAAAAGACGCACGACATGAGCATCCTCCTCGTCGAGCAATACCTCGATTTTGCAAAAGCAGTCTCCGATAAATTCTACATCATGGACCGAGGCACCATACTCACCAGCGGCCCCATCGCCGACCTCTCCGAGGACCTCATCACAAAGCATCTCACAGTTTAACCATGCACCTCACCCCACGAGAACGGGACAAACTCATGGTCGTCGTCGCGGCCGATCTCGCCCGCCGCCGCCAGGCCCGCGGGCTCAAGCTGAACTACCCCGAAGCAGTCGCCATCATCACCTACGAAATTTTCGAAGGTGCACGCGACGGCAAGTCCGTCAGCGAACTCATGGACTCCGGCACCCGCATCCTCACCCGTGCCGATGTCATGGATGGGGTCTCGGAAATGATCCACGACGTGCAAGCCGAGGCCACTTTTCCCGACGGCACCAAACTCGTAACCGTCCACCACCCAATCTCATGACTCCCGGCGAAATCATTCCAAAAAAGGCCGACCCGATCATCATCAACGACGGTCTGGAAACAGTGATCCTCGTCGTAGCCAACACCGGCGACCGCCCGGTTCAGGTCGGCAGCCACTATCACTTTTTCGAAGTCAACTCAGCCCTCGATTTCGACCGCGTCGCCGCGCGTGGATTCCGCCTCAATATTCTCTCCGGCGGCGCCGTCCGCTTCGAGCCCGGCGATGAAAAAGTAATCGAACTCGTCGCACTCGCCGGAGAACGCGAAGTCTGGGGCTTCGCCGGGAAAATCAACGGACCACTCTAAGCCATGCCACTCGAAGTCACCCGCACCCAATACGCCGAACACTACGGCCCCACCGTCGGAGACCAGGTTCGCCTCGGCGACACCGAACTCTTCATCGAGATCGAGCGCGACCTCATCGCCGAAGGAGGAGGTTATGGAAACGAAGTGAAATTCGGCGGCGGAAAAGTCATCCGCGATGGCATGGGCCAATCCTCGAGCGCCCTCGATGCCGAATCACTCGACCTCGTCCTCACCAACGCCACCATCATCGATGCCGAACTTGGCGTCATCAAAGCCGATCTCGGCATCCGCGCCGGACGCATCGTCGGCATCGGCCATGCCGGAAATCCCTGCATCCAAAGCGGCATCGGCTCCAGCATTCCCGATCCAGCCACTGGAAAAAAAGACTCCATGATCATCGGTGCTGGCACCGAGGTCATCGCAGCAGAGGGAAATATCATCACCGCCGGAGGAATCGACGCTCACATCCACTTCATCTGCCCACAGCAGATCGACGAAGCCATCGCGAGCGGCGTCACCACCATGCTCGGCGGAGGCACCGGCCCCGCGACCGGAACAAACGCCACCACTTGCACTCCTGGCGCTTGGAACATTCACCGCATGCTCGAAGCCGCCGACGAATACCCCGTCAACCTCGGCTTCCTCGGAAAGGGAAACTGCGCCCAAGCCGAACCCCTCCGCGAGCAAGTCCGCGCTGGTGTCATCGGCCTCAAGCTTCACGAGGACTGGGGCACCACTCCAGCCGCCATCGACACCTGCCTCAGTGTGGCCGATGAAATGGACGTCCAAGTCGCGATCCACACCGACACTCTCAATGAGTCCGGTTTCCTCGAGGACACCCTCGCCGCGATCAAAGGCCGCACCATTCACACCTATCATTCAGAGGGCGCGGGCGGCGGCCATGCTCCCGACATTATGAGGGTCTGTTCCCATCCGAACGTCCTTCCCTCGTCCACCAATCCCACTCGCCCCTTCACCGTAAACACCCTCGATGAGCACCTCGACATGCTCATGGTCTGCCACCATCTCGATTCGAAAATCCCCGAAGACGTCGCCTTCGCCGACTCCCGAATCCGCCCCCAAACCATCGCCGCCGAGGATCGCCTCCACGACACCGGGGCCATCTCAATCATCGCCTCCGATAGCCAGGCCATGGGCCGCGTCGGCGAGGTCGTGATCCGTACTTGGCAGACCGCACACAAAATGAAAATCCAGTTCGGCAAGCTTGAGGACCCTTCTGGGAAACACCCCGCCGCCGATAACTTCCGCGCCCTCCGCTACGTTGCCAAATATACCATCAACCCCGCCATCGCCCACGGGATGGACTCCGAGGTCGGCTCGCTCATGGCCGGAAAGCTCGCCGATCTCGTCCTCTGGAAGCCCGCCTTTTTCGGAGTCAAACCCGAGCTCATTTTAAAAGGCGGCATGATCGCTTGTGCCAATATGGGCGACCCAAATGCCTCCATCCCCACGCCGCAACCGACCTACTATCGACCGCAGTTCGCGGCCCACGGCCGTGCTAAATTCCAGACCTCGGTAACCTTCGTCAGCGCCATTTCTTTAGAGGGCCTCAAAGAAAATATCCAGATCAACAAACGACTCGTCGCCGTCAAAAACACCCGCTCCATCACAAAAAGAGACCTCCTCTTCAACGACAGCTGCCCGGACATCGAGATCGACCCCGAGACCTACCGCGTCACGGCTGATGGCGAAGACCTCACCTGCGAACCGCTCTCTGAGGTTCCCCTCGCCCAACGCTATTTCCTTTTTTAAATATGGCACTCCTCCTCAGCCGAATCGGCCCCGATTCCACCGATGCCATCGCCCTTCCCGTGGCCCGTATCGATCTCTGGAAACGGCGCTGGCGTGGCACTGCCTCCGATGGCTCCGAGGTCGCCATCGACCTCCCCGCCCCCGCGAAAAATGAGGACTACCTCTGGACCGACGAACGCTCATTTCAAATCACCCAACTCCCCGAAAAAGTCATCGTTATCGCCCTTCCCGAAAAGGCAGATCTCGCAGCCAAGATCGGCTGGTATTTCGGCAATCGCCACATCCCCGTCGAAGTACGAGAAGAAGCCATTCTAGCCGAAAACTTCCCCACCCTCACCGACTCCCTCGACCGCATCGGTATCCCCTGGGAATGCCGTGAGGACATCCTCAACTGCCGCCCCCACAGCGACCACCGTCATTAAAAATGACCTCCCACGGCACCTCGATCCTCCTCCAGTTCACCGATAGCGCCCTGCCCGTCGGCAGCTACGCGCATTCCTTCGGCCTCGAGGGCCTCGTGCAATCCGGCCACCTAACCACCGGCGATGACCTCCGCACCTTCCTCCTCCGTGACGTCCGTCACGCCCTCATCCACGGCGAACTCCCCATCCTCCTGCGCGCCTACCAAGCCGTCCTCGCTCAGGACCTCGCCGCCCTCACCCATTGGGATCAAGTCGCCCGCGCGATGCGCCCCACCCGCCAACTCAGGGAAGCCTCCTCCCGCATCGGCCGCCAGAGCTGGCTCCTCTACGAAAAAACTTGGCGCAAGCCGGCCTTCTTCAGCGGAAAAGACCACTTCCCCAGCTTCCAACACCCCGTCGTCAGCGGCGTTATCTTCGCCGAATCCTCCGTCCCGCTCACCGATGCCTTCTGCGCCTTCAGCTACCAAACCTTTTCCGCCCTCGTCCAAAGCGCCCTCAAGCTCCTCCCCATCGGGCCCACCATTGCCCAAAAAATCCTCGCCGAATCCCTCGCCGCCATGAGCCAGTCAAACGAGACCATCATCGCCCTCGCCGATCACGAACTCGGCACCTTCAATCCCCTCTGGGATATCGCCGCCAGCCAGCACGAGCGCGCTGATGCCCGCCTCTTCATTTCCTAAAAATTATGTCCGAAAGAAATGCCATCAGAGTCGGAATCGGCGGACCCGTCGGCTCCGGTAAATCCACTCTCTGCCTCACTCTCTGCCGCCACTACGGTAAGTCGAGAAACATGGCCGTCATCACGAATGACATCTACACCAAAGAGGACGCGCAAATGCTCATCCGCGCCTCCGCCCTCGATGCCGACCGCATCCTCGGCGTCGAAACCGGAGGCTGCCCGCACACCGCAATCCGCGATGACATTTCCATGAATCTCGAAGCAGTCGACGACCTCCAATCCCGCTTCTTCGATCTCGAATTCATCCTCATCGAAAGCGGCGGCGATAACCTCACCGCAACCTTCTCCCCCGAGCTCGCCGATGTCTTCATCTACGTCATCGATGTCACCGAGGGCGGCGACATTCCGCGAAAAGGCGGCCCCGCAATCGTGGGTGCGGATCTCCTCGTCATCAATAAAGCCGAACTCGCTCCCTACGTCGAAGTCGACCTCGTGCAAATGCACGACGACTGCTCCGCGAAGCGCGGCGAGCGCCCCTTCCTTTTCACTGATTTAAAAACCGGCCGCGAGGTCGATAACCTCATCGCGTGGTTCGACCGCCACGTCCTTTTCACCGATGTTGGGTAGCCTCCAGAGCGCCGCGGAACTCGACTTCCGCCTCGAAGAGCGCCACCGCACCGTCCTCTCAAAACGACGCGCCGGAGGACTCTACCATTTCAGCAAACCCTACTGGAATGGGGAAACCCTCGCCCTCCAAATCGTCAACCCCACCGCCGGTCTCTTCGATGGCGACACCATGTCGCTCGACGTCCATCTCCAAAAAGGTGCGAGCGTTGCCCTCACCTCCCCCAGCGCCTCGCGCTTCTACGCGATGGACAAATCATCCGCTAAAATCACCCAAAGCTTCTCTCTCGAAACCGAAACCTGGCTCGAATATCACCCCAACTTTTCCGTCCCCCAGCAAGGCTCAGAAGTAGAACTGGAAACAAAGATCACCCTCGCTGCGGGAGCAGAAATGATCTTCCTCGATCAACTCGCCCCCGGCCGCGTGAAGCACGGCGAGCAATACCGCTACCGCCGTTTCACCACCAACTTTTCCCTCCACTACGACGGCACCTTCCACGCCCTCGAGCGCATGGTCCTCGAACCCAAACTCGGAGGCTGGCCCCTCAGCGTCCCCGACTGGGAAGTCGCCTTTTATAGCGCCGTCTGGATCGTCAAAGATTCCCTCGATCCGCACTGCGACACCCTCGCTGGGATCGAAGCTTCCCTCAAAAAAAGTAACCTCCTCTGCGGCCTCACCCAGCTCACCGAGCAAGTCGCCGTCATCCGCGTCCTCGCTCCCCGCAGCATCATTTTAAAAAAAGCGCTCCAAGAAATCCGAGCCGCGCTCAATCCAGTTTTCCCAAATCATCCCTACAACCCAAGACTCCAACAAGTATGATCCACCGCATCACTGCCCTCGCCAGCATCGCCCTCACCGCCACCGCAGCCTCCCACCCCGGCCCTCCGGGACACACTCACTCCGATGAATGGCCCTTCGAGCTGATCGCGCTCATAGCTACCGTCATCGCGCTGCTTTTCCTTGCCAGATTAATGACCCGTAAAAGCTGATCTAGATCACCGAGTTCACATAATCAGCGCTCGTTCTGGTGATTTGAGAACGAGCAATCCCGAACCCCAAAGAGCTAGAATATATCAAAAAACGACCGGCCCCTTTTTGGAGACGGTCGTTGAAATAATGTTGCTTCGCTACGATCTACTCTGCAGCAGCTTCTTCGACCAGCTCATCGTCTGGCGCAAGATTCTCAAGATCAACCCACTCAATGTAGGCCATCTCGGCGGCATCGGAAATGCGTGGTCCGAGCTTGGTAATGCGGATGTAGCCACCAGGACGATCCCCGATAGCTGGTGCAACCACGTCGAACAGACGCTTCACGGAATCCTTCTGACGAAGGACACGGAAGGCCATACGGCGGGAATGCACGTTGTCCTTCTTACCCAAGGTTACCAACTTCTCCACCACAGGGCGGATCGCTTTGGCTTTACCAAGGGTCGTGCGGATACGTCCATGTTCAATCATGGCGCAAGCCTGATTGGAGATCAGCGAGCGGCGGTGCCCGTCGCTTCGCTTTAGTCTTACTGTTTTACGGCGATGTCTCATCGGTCTGAATTTCTAACGGTAGGGTGTTTTACTGGTCGAGGTTCTGAGCGATCAAATCGGCCAGTCCTACAGGAGCTTCTTCTTCAACGCCGAGACGTGGGGCCATTGGGGCACCCAAGTTCACACCAGAGAGGAGAGATGGATCAAGGTTCATACCAAGACCAAGTCCAAGCTCATGAAGCTTGTCTTTAATCTCGTTGAGCGACTTCTTTCCGAAGTTACGATACTTGAGCATTTCTGCCTCGGTCTTCAGCGCAAGCTGACCGACAGAGGTGATATTTGCGTTGTTGAGGCAGTTGGCAGCACGAACGGAAAGCTCGATCTCGTTGACGCTCATGTTGAGGAGCTTCTTGAGAGCGGCATTCTCTTCGGACTGCTCGGCTGGTGCTTCCTCGAACTCCACCGCGTTGTCGTCGTAGTTAACGAACACATCAAGGTGATGACGAAGGATGGCCGAAGCCTGAAGGAGTGCATCGTGTGGCTCCACGCGACCGTCAGTCCAGATATCGATATCAAGTTTATCGAAGTCGGTAATCTGTCCCACGCGGGTGGCTCCCACGGAATACTTCACGCGGGAAACAGGGGAGAAAATGGAGTCAATCGCGATCACCCCGATAGGGGCACCGTCGCGCTTATTCTCTTCACCGGTGTGGAAACCACGACCGACTTGAATTTCGAACTCAGCGTCGAACTTGATCTTCTTATCAAGAGTGCAGATGACGAGGTCCTTGTTGACCACTTCATACATGTTGTCCTCTTGGATGTCTCCAGCGGTCACTTCCCCTGCTTGGTTCGCTGAAAGTGTAAGAACGCGAGGCTCCTTGCCGTGGGCAATGAATTTGACTTTCTTGAGGTTCAACACGATGTCAGTGACATCTTCAACAACTCCAGGAAGAGTAGCGAATTCGTGCTGCACTCCGGCAATACGCACGGAAGTGATTGCAGCTCCTTCCAAAGAGGAAAGGAGGACGCGCCGGAGAGAGTTACCAATCGTATGGCCGAAACCGGGTTCGAAGGGCTCAGCAGTGAAGCGAGCGTATGTTTCGGTTGCGGTATCCTCGTCCTTCACAAGACGATTTGGAAGTTCGAAGCGGTTGAGCTTCACGGCATCGGTGGTTTCTGGCTGGGTTTCAGCGGTTTCTTCTGACATTTCTGTAGTAGTGGAGCCGGGTTACCCTCTGGCGAGGTCGGATGCTTTTGAAACATCCCTCAGAGGACCAACGGCGGGTTGCAATTTCTCGCGGGGCGGGAAAGAACCAGCTTTAGACCGGCAGTGCAATGCTTTTCTCCCTAGAACTTCGGAAGAAATTTGAGATTTCACGACAAAATTAGATGCAATCTCAATAATCTAGAGATGGAAAGGAGCCACCGAAAAGCGGGAATACCACTTATATTTCAATAAATTATAATTTGGTGTGAAAAATGCCGCGGTATGAAAAATGCCAAATCATACGGTCGCTTCTTGTTGAAAATTTGCTTTTCGAGAGAGCTGCGCTGCCCCAAGTGATGAGAATCACGAATGCCACAAGATCCATTGTCGCTCAAACTCTTAGGGAAAGAGGAATACAGGTTGCATAGTGTTGCATTAACCCGTTGACCCAAAGACACTTAAAATTTGCTTTTCGAGAGAGCTGTGCCACCTCAAGAGGTTAGAATGAAGTATGGAGAAACAATGTAATCGTTAAACCCACATGAAGTCGCGCAAGAACCTCACCCGTTTCACCTATGAAACTGCTGCCTTTGAAGGCTGGCGTCTCTGCTTGAGCAGAGATGGAACCACCTTTACCAAATACTTTTCTGATAAGTTCTATGGAGGACCAAGGAAGTCGCTCAAGGAGGCAGAACGAGTTAAAGAAACTTTAATAAAACTTGTAGATAATTCCTGTCGGGTAAACGGTAAATTGAGTAAAGTAACGATTTTAAAGGGACAAATGATCCTCGAGAACTATTAATCGTTCTAGATGTCCAAAAACTATTCCCGAGCCATTCATTGGTTTCGACGTGATCTCCGCCTCACCGATAACACGGCGCTTGAGGCATCTCTGCAAGAGTCGGACCAAGTCATCCCCTTCTACCTTCTTAGCAACTGGACCAAAGAGCATTTATGGACCGGGCCCAAGCGACAGCAGTTCCTCTGTGAATGCCTCGAGTCTCTCGCTAAAAATATTAAGCATCTTGGCGGTTCTCTTATCCTTCGACAAGGAGATGCCTTGGAAGAGCTTGGAAAGCTCGCTAAGGAAAGCAACGCTGACGCCATTTTCCTTAACCAGGACGTCGACCCCTTCGGCAAAGAAACAGAACAAGCGCTGAGCCGACTGTGCGACGAACTTGGGATCGCTTTTCATTCTTTCAAAGATGCTGCACTCCACGGTCCCGATGAAGTCCTGAAGGGCGACGGCTCCCCCTATCGCGTTTATACCCCATATTCAAAACCTTGGCTCGCTTTAGAAAAGGCGAAGCCAAAGGGCAAACCACGATCAATTGCCACCCCTGCAGGACTGGCATCCGAAAAGCTACCCAGCTTGGACACCTGGAATCTCAAGTTAGATGGCATGGAAACCCTACCCGGTGGAGAAAAAGCGGCCCGCGCCCGCATGAAGGCCGCGGTCAGCGAGCGCATCGAGACCTACGAGAAATATCGTGACGTCCCCTCAGCGCCTGGAACCAGTCGGCTTTCACAAGACCTCCGCTGGGGCACGATCTCAGTCCGCGAGCTCTTCCACCGGGCCAAGGAATGTCGCTCCCAGCAATATTTGAAGGAACTGGCTTGGCGGGAATTTTACTTTACCATCTTGCACCATTTCCCAGAAGTTCTGGAGCTTGAATTTAATAAGGACTGGCGTGGCCTTCCTTGGGACGAACCGGATGAGAAATTTGAAGCCTGGAAGAAAGGACAAACCGGCTTCCCCATCATCGATGCCGGAATTCGGGAACTTCTCGCCACCGGCTTTATGCACAACCGTGTCCGCATGGTTGTCGCCATGTTTCTCACAAAGGATCTCCACATCGATTGGCGCCTCGGCGAGCAGTTCTTCATGCAGCATTTGGTCGATGGGGAAATCGCTGCGAACAATGGCGGCTGGCAATGGAGCGCCGGCACCGGAGCGGACGCAGCACCGTATTTCCGTATCCAAAACCCCTGGTCGCAGACTAAAAGCCACGATGCAAAAGGGTTATACATTCGTAAATGGGTCCCTGAACTCGCAGATGTTCCCGAGAAGGCCCTCCTTGCCCCCCCGGAGAACGGCCAACCGATTGCTCCAGGTTACGTCATACCAATTGTCGATCACTCCCATGAACGACTACTCACACTCGCTCGCTTTAAAAAGCACCGGGAAGAACAGCGCTAGTTCTTCCCATTCGCCTCGGCCTCTTCCATCATCTCGGAAAGAACCTCCAGAAGGTTCTCTACCGGAACAGCATACACCTCAACACGATTTACGGCGGCGATATTGAGACCGACGCATTCGCCGTCAAAAGTCAAAAGAGGCCCTCCCACACTGCGACGGGTCAGCTGGGTTTCATGCTGGATCACCATCGGAAATCCAGTGCGACGACGAGAAATGTGATTATCGCCTCCACTCATCTGATCGTTCCTGCTTTTCGAGCCCCCGTAGAGTTTATAGCGAGAGGTGAGTTCGACATCGAGAGTAAGCGTCTCCTCATCACGCTTAACGACAAGCTCGATGGAATCCTCTGCTGTCTTCTCTTTGATGAGTTCGACAAAATCTTCCCTTTTCTTGGAATCTTGATCGTCGACTTTGATAATCAAGTCCCCTTTCTGAAGCTTCGCTTTCTCCGCTCCCGATCCTTCGGTGATCGACGTAATGACGATCCCCTCGTCGGTATCCTTCAACCCCACCCCCAGCACCATCTGGGTTCCTCCGGAAATCGCGCGCTTGTTCGCACTGATGATTCCAGGACGCGGGCGACGATACCTTCTTTCCGTCGCACCATTTGATACCACCCAAGTCCCGTGGGCCAAATCACTGGACGGAGCCCAAACAACCGGAGTGAGCTCAGTGGCTTCCGCCTTAACAAGAGCAAGGTCCCAGACAGTATCAATCGCGACAACTTTGAGCTCGCGATACCGCTCCTCATCAATGCGGACATGAAACTCCTCCACAAGCTCCAGCTCACTCGCTTTCGTTAGAATGTAGCCATCCGGGCTGACCACCGTTCCATAAAGAAAGGGCTTCCGGTCCGAGTCATTATAGAAAACCGCACTTCCGCTCTGCAGCGACAACTGCACAGGACTAAGCGCAGCCTGAACAAGTTTGTTGTTTTTCCGCTGCTCGGAAGGAAGTGAACTCGCAAAAATTGGCAATCCCAAAAGGGCGGACAGGAAAAAAATGGTGACTCTCATGGGCGTTCAACGAGTTCGATTTTCTTTTCAAAAACTTCTTCTTGAAAAGACCACCTTATTAATACGAATTCTTCAACTCCTTTTGTACTAAGGGCGTCGTAAAAACTGTCCTTATTGGCTAGGGCCTTGCCGTCGATCTCCAAAAGAATCGCGCCTACCTTAATCCCAGCCTTTTCTGCCACGCTCTTGGAAAAGAGTTCCTTCACTTCGATTTCCCCTTTCTCATTTTCTTCCACCATCACCCCAAGAAACCCGGATCCAGGTTCAGGCTTTTTCGCAAAACCACCCTCGCCGAGAAACTCACCCTTCGACATTTCCTCCCAGCTCCGCTGAAACTCGCGAATGGGCACGTGCATGCTTTCTTCCTTGGAAGCTCCTACTCGGCTGTGAATCGCGATCAGCTTTCCCTCAATATCAAAAAGAGGCCCTCCGGAGTCTCCACCGATCAGCATGCAATCAGACTGCACCGTTGAGTCAGCCTGCCTTACCATCCGGCCGATGCGCACATTGACGCCGCGTTCTTTGTCAAATCCCCCGGAATGACCGAGAGCAAAGACCCAGTCGCCCAACTTAAATGAATCATCCATATCAACCTCCACAAAAGGGAAGGGTCCGGGATCAGTAATCTGCAACATCGCCGCATCAGTCTCCGAGTTAAGGCCCAGCGACCGGCCCTTCAGCTTTCGGCCATCTTCCAACACCACCGTGATTTCCTTATCAACTCCGCCGCTCACATGAGCTGCCGTAAGCACTAATCCATCTTCGGAAATGATGACTCCGCTTCCCGAGCCTTC
Organism: Akkermansiaceae bacterium; assembly: GCA_905182405.1. Taxonomy (GTDB): domain Bacteria; phylum Verrucomicrobiota; class Verrucomicrobiia; order Verrucomicrobiales; family Akkermansiaceae; genus SW10. The sequence continues at coordinate 1,633,085 of CAJJBQ010000002.1, forward strand.
GCCAATTTCCAGACAAACAGTGGCAGCCCGTGTCTTCGGAAGGCTCACTTGCAAAGTTTCTTGGATCTTTTTCAAATCCTCGAGAGATTCGGGCGCTTCCAGGTTATTAAAATAAGGCCGGGCAAGAAGAGAAGAGAGCATACTCAGAGCAAGGAGCAGGATGCAATGAGGACGACAAATCATTTCACTTGGGAATAAGTGATCAAGACCCTCGTGGCAATGGACAAAACCAACCGATGTGATTTAGAAAATATCAGAAGCCCGACCGCCGCTCAACACGAAGACCCCCTCACCCATATAAGATGAACAGCCAGCCCGATCTCAAAAGATGATAGCCGAATGAGAAACAGCGAGTGCTGAGATCAAATATTGACAAGTTTAAATGTGCGAACGCTACATCCGCTGAAGATAATCCGAACCCTCATCCCGCTGAACCGATGGTGGAGAAGAAGCGCTGGTATAGGCGATTACGGCCCCTACCCCTGCCGCATGGGGTGCCTCGAGAAGAAGATTTCCTTCCGACTCAGGGAAGACATAGGTTCGTTTTCGATCCGCTAACCATTTCCCAAAAAGCGCTGATGCTACCGTGACGATCAAGATTCCGATTCCGCCCCCAATCAGACGAACCCGTGGCGAATTGCTCAACGAGTTCCAGCTCACCGCTTCATCTTCCGCTTCCTCTGATTCCTCAACCCCCAGCGGATGCAAGACGGAAGCCTCCCGCACCTCAACATGGCCCAATTCCTTCTCCATCCAATAGAGGCGAATCGAGAGCTGCACCGAAAAACTCTCGATCTGCGCCACCGCTTCAGATCGATCCAGCGCCTCTTCCACCGAGCGAATTAAGGCATTTTTACGCATCTCTAACCCGATGGTTTCCGTAATCATGGGAGACATCACGATCTGAGTTCTCTCCGGAATCCCCAGGAAATAAAAGACGACCAAGGAGTGCCCACTCTCTCCATAATGCTCGCTCATCACTCGCTCGGCAGTTTCTCCCTCAGGGAGTTCCTGCTTGGCGTCGAAGAGATACAGATAAATATCAATCGACGAATCCCGCGCGTGGTAGGTCAAGAACCCTTCCCGTTCTCGCTTCTCCTGAGGCGTCAGGATGTTTTGAGGATCAATGAGATAGCTTCCGGGTGGCTGACGAAAATAGACTTGAAAATAGCTTTCGTCGATCGTCGTCGGCAACTCGTCCTCAGGATGTGGCTCGCTCGGGATATTCATCAGCTCCTTCTCAAACTCAATCGGTTCTCGGTTCCCTTCAAACAAGCGCTCCAACGCAAGACTCCCCATAAGCGATGAACCCGGAACAAGCGCTCCTCCTTCAAGCTCCTCCATCTCCTCATCCGACCACTGCGGCATCACTAATTGCTCCTCTTCCGCATTCAGGGAGAAACAAACAAATAGCGTAAGAATGACACCTTTAAGAAACCTCATCGTTTCGATTTCTCCTCCTCCACTTCCGGTCCCTGAGTCGAATTTTGATCTCCCTCACGAATGCGCCGAAGAATCGAATCTACCGACCGCACCCGCTGCCCGCTCGCCGCAAAAAGTGATTCGGGATCCTTTTTCGCCATCCGCCAACCTTTCCTAAGCGTTCCCTCAACCCGTGAAATCACGATTTTAAAGGCTTTCAGATACTCTCTTTGCAGAAAATACGGATGCGCCGCCGAGAGAGCATCAAAGGTGCTGTCCTCATCGAGATAGGGCATCAACGAGTATCCATAAGTCATCGTAGCAGCCTTCCCGTTCACATCCACTACAAGGAGGATTCCGTTTTCGTTCGGTCTCGTGACATCACCATCGCTGTAGTCTGCTCGATTGAGCAACCAAAAACCGAATTGCCGCAGACTAGGCATTTCTTCAAACGCCGCCACGTAGATGGAGAGAAACAACTGGGGAAAACGACTTTCGAAGCGCGCCATCAATTCCCGCAGCGCTTCGCGCTCCCTCATCCGAAGCACCCCCGCCGAATCATCCAACTTTTTAATAACGACATCCTCGTTTCCAAAAAGTGCGTCAACGTCCGCCATCGTAAATCCGCAGTGCGGACACGACGTCGCGGCATTGTGCATGCGCTGGACACAACGTGGACATTTCATAACTGGGTCTATTAAACAAAGCGAAACAACAAGGGTCAAAGCCCTTCGCTTCCTTATTTTTGAGATCGCTTAGATTCCTCTCCATCTTTCACAATTTTAACCTTCATCAAGAAAACGTGAGAAAAATCTTGGCAAAACCGCGAATATCACACAGCTTCCGCGCTCCACAGCCCATCACTTATGGTTTCTCTCCGTCTCACTCGCAAAGGTTCTACCGACCGCCCTTATTATAAAATCGTTGCCGTCGATAGCCGCAAGCGCCGCGACGGCCGCTACATCGAGCAAATTGGAACCTACGATCCCATGATCGAAGGTGAAAATTACCAGCTCGACCTCGAAAAAGCTGACAAATGGCTCGGATTTGGCGCTAAAGCTTCCACCACCGTCGCCAGCATCATCAAGAAGGTGCGCAACGCAGGCTAATAAATCGCCAAACGATTACTTTCAAACCTGGGATGCTCCAAGCACCCCGGGTTTTTTCTTACCCGCATTTCTTGACCATGCAGAATCCTTTGCTAGCTTCCCGATTCCCGGAGGGATGGCTGAGCCTGGTTTAAGGCGCTCGATTCGAAATCGAGTGATGCGCAAGTATCCGTGGGTTCGAATCCCACTTCCTCCGCCAGAACCCCACTTCAGCTTGCTGGAGTGGGGTTCTGGCATTCAGCGTTCGAACAAATCTCAGCCCCAACCGGGGCGATCTAACGTAGCCCGGGTCAAAGCGAAGGCGTAGCCCGGCGGCCTAGATTCCATTGCCTAGAAACAAAGGAACAAGCCTTTGATATCGCTATGAAAACGGCCTCCCCGATGCTCCCCTTTTCCAGCTTCGTTCCGGGAGAAACGGGATTTAGAAACACCCTATCCGCTTTTCCTTAATCGCTCGCGCCTTTACTTCTCCTGTTTCCAATACGCATGGCGCGCCTTCTCCTCTCCCCAGTTAATAATGCACCCTACTCTGCCGCTTCCTTCGCTGGCTCAAGATAGTTCCTCTGCCCCACCGCCGAGTTCGCAGCGAGCGATTCCTAGGCAAGGCAAGGCGGGGCCGAGGTGTGGTGTGGATAAAATGCCCTTGGCTGCACTACAACTGGGAATCAACGCTGCCATTTCGAGAAAGTGCCCGGCTCCTGATTCTAACGCGCCGCGCTATTTCCTAACTATTTAAAAACATCTTTCGTCTCTTTTGTAATGCGAAGTGGTATAACGGATCATTCTAAAAAGCACTCCACCAGCTCCCTTTCCCATTGCATCCTGTCCGGAAAGTCTTATCTTCCCGTATGTCGCCGGGATGGTGGAATTGGTAGACACGCGTGATTTAGGATCACGTGCCCTTGGGCGTGCAGGTTCGACCCCTGTTCCCGGTACTTCTCCCCCCAATCAATCATGATGGGGAAAAGCTAAGACAAAAATTCGCAGAATTTGGCATCGAGGAAGACCAAATCGACTCCGTTTTTTAAGCTGTTTTCGTTTTCATTAAGGAAAATCTTCTCGACCACATGGAAAGAATTGCGGATTCCCGCATGAAAGGTGAAACACCAAATATCGGTGATCTCGGTGGTGATCTCATGGACAAGGCCAAGGAGAAATCAGGGGGATTCGTCGTTATTCCCGTTGATCCCGGGGCTTCGGAGATGATCCGCCGGATCACCAGCGATGACCCCGACGATCTCATGCCCCAACCCGATCACGGCCCCACCTCTCCGACAAAGAAGTGGAACTCATCGGACAGAGGATTACCGAAGGCGACATCCCCTCTATGCTCATCGCGAGCTTCCGCATGGCCACCTCGCTCAAGTCCACCCGAAAGCAGCTAGGAATTATCACAACCCTCTTCGATTTTACTGCCCAGAATTTAACCTAAAATCCCAAGGACTGCCTCGGCCTCGCCGGAGCCCCCGATGGAGCCGCGTTCAACATCGAACGCCTCAAAGAGGCCGCTCCCCGATGCCCTCACCAAATAGTCGCGTTGCTCGAACATCAAACGTTCAACATCGAACGCCTCAAAGAGGCCGCTCCCCTGTAAGCCGGATTCTGTTCAGCTGGTCCAATTACCAGCCTTGGCAGTCATTTATCTTTGCGACTATTACCCGGGGATTTAACGAGCGAGCAGCTCTTCCCCTGTTCTGTCTTGCACTGTGAGAGGTTTACCCTGCCGCCTCGGTCACCCTCGGCGCGGTGAGCTCTTACCTCACCTTTTCACCCTTACCTCCCGAAGAAGGCGGTTTGTTTTCTGCGGCACTATCTGTCCGGCGATCCTTCCGAATCACCGTCCCTCATTTTCATAAGGCACACTGCTCTGTAGTGTCCGGACTTTCCTCGAGCCCTCTTCCGAAAAAGAAAACCCGCGACTGCCCGGGGAGCGGATGCGCAGCCTAATTCACCCAGTCACTCTGCGCCAGCTAAAACCTCCAAGGAAGGACGAACCTACCACCAAAACAAATCCACCGCAAAAACCAACACCATCAAAAACGCCACCACCATCTTCATTACCTGCCCAGCCAACGTCCCGATCACCGAGCCTACCCCCGACACCGTTGCGGGCTTCATTGTCTTCTCCGCCAAAATCCATTCACAGCCCGCCGCCCCAATCAAGGGGCCCAACAACAAACCAAAGGGCATAAAAAAGAGCCCCACGATCCCGCCTACGAAGGCTCCAAAGGCCCCCCATTTAGTCCCACCAAACCAACGAGCCCCCATCGCTCCGCTTAAATATTCCAGCACCTGAGCCCCGATCAGCCCGATTCCCAGCGCGATAATGCCCCACAATTCCACATTCCCCCGGTCCTCCAACCCAAAAAACGGTACAAAAGCCGCTACAAAAATTAACAAATGCCCCGGCAGAAAGGGAACGATGGTTCCTATCAGCCCAAGTAAAACCAAGCACCCCGTGACGATCCACACCCCCCAAGTCACCGTCATTTCAAGAGTCCACTCCCACACGCCATGTTTATCGACTCGAATCGTCAGATCAGCCATTCCAAAATAATGAGAATTTTCTAAAGACTCAGTTGACGAGAGCCGTATTTAGGGTTCTCTTCTCTCACATCATATGAAAAAACTGGTCTTGTCCTTCCTAATGGCCTGCGCTCCTCTGAGCCAAGCAGAAACAACTCTTTTCGATGGAAAACCCGATGGCTGGAAAATGGCTGGACCCGGATCTTTCGAAATCGCCGATGGGGTCGCTACCGCAAAGGGGGGCATGGGCCTCTGGTGGCACGAAACCGAACTGCAAAACTTTTCTCTCAAGCTCCAGTTCAAGCTCGACGATCCAAAGCATAATTCAGGCGTTTTCATCCGCTTCCCTGATCCCAAAAACGACCCTTGGGTCGCGGTCAAGCAAGGATACGAAATCCAAATTGCAGGCAACGAAGTCGCTAAAAACCAAACCGGCTCCGTCTATGAAATCCAAGGCCCCATCGCGAACCCCGTGAAAATCGGCGAGTGGAATGACTATCAGATCATCGGCGCCAACGAAAAAATCGCCATCATCCTCAATGGCAAACTTATCAATATCTTCGTCACCGAAAAAGGTCGTGGCGACGTGAGTGGCTACATCGGCATTCAGAATCACGACGACGGTTCACCCGTCCAGTTCCGCAACATCACCGTCGATTCCTTTGGAAAAGGAGGATCGCTCATGGAATCCCTTGGGCGTCTTGGAGTTCCTCGCTCCGAGCTCGTGCAATATTGGGCCAAGGCGGCCCCCATCACCAACCCCATGAAGCCCACCGCTAAAGATGGTAGGAAAAAAGCAAAACTCGATTGGTATCGCACTGCCGACCACGGACCCGCCTTTTTCCAGAGCTTCTCTGATTGGCACAAAGGTAAGTATCGCGCCGAATCCGCCATCAAAGGCATCGCCCTCTCCTACTCCGCCATCCCCACTCGCCAGGCTCTTTTCAATCTGGAAACCCTTTCGATGGTCACTGCCACCAGCGAAGGATCTTTCCTCCACAACACTCCTTGGGGTGGAGGCCACGGGAAGGTCAACAAGATTCTTAACGAGAAGAATTACCTCTTCACCGCACCCTCCGGTCCTGCATGGGCTGACGAGAGCGGATCCTTCGAAGACAAGCGTCCAGTCAAAGGTCACGGCAATCTGCCCAACGCGAGGTTCAACGGCTACCTCCGCATCGGAAACAGCGTCGTCCTAGACTACACCGTCAATGGCACCAAGATTCTCGACTACGTCGCAGACAGCCGCCATGGCATGGCCCGCCTCCTCGAGGTCGATCCAAATAACAAGTTGCTCGTGTGCCGCTTGCTCGATAGCTCAAGCTATCCTGACTTCACTCTTAAAGTCGCCGGAAATGGCGCCACGATCAAGGTCAAGGACGGCCTCCACACACTCCATATAGCTCCTTCCCCGGTGAAGCGCACTATCTCACTCCTCTTCTCCCATACGAAGGAAGGCGAAGTGACTCCTCCTGTCCCCTTCGCTCCCTACATGAAGCCGAGCCACGGAATCTCTCCGGAGACATTCACCGTTGATGCTAAGATCGACAACTCCAAGTCCGCTTGGTTAGTCGACACCATCCCGCTTCCACCCGGACTCAAAGATTCCCCGTATCTCAGCAAAGTGCGCATGAGTGACTTCGACTTCTTCTCCGATGGAGACAGCGCCCTTCTTTCCACTTGGGATGGAGACATCTGGCACATCTCGGGATTAAAGGAGTTCAAGCAATTAACTTGGAAACGCTGGGCCACGGGATTCTTCGAGCCCCTCGGTCTTCGTATTGTGAACGACGTTGCCCACATCGCAGGCCGCGACGCCATCTGGCAGGTTCGTGATCTCAACGGTGACCTCGAAGCCGATGAGTTCCGTATTTTCAATAGCGACATTCTCATTACGAACAACTTCCACGAATACCAGTTCGGCCTCGAAACCGACGCTAAAGGAAACTTCTACTTCGCCAAAGGATCTCCCGTCCTCGGTGGCGGTCGTGGCTTTGACAAGATCCTTCCTCACCACGGCTCCTTCATCCGCGTCTCTGCCGATGGATCCACTCTTGAAGTTCTTGCCACTGGCCTCCGTGCTCCCGGCGGAATCGGCGTTGGTCCTAATGGTGAAATCACCTCAGGCGAAAACGAAGGAACGTGGCAGCCCTGCTGCAAGATCAACTACTTCGAGCCCACCTCCAGCGCAAAAGCCTTCTTCGGTGTTGAGAACGCTCGCCACGATAACGATGCTCCTTTCACCGAGCCTCTCTGCTACCTTCCCATGAACGTCGATAATTCAGGCGGAGGCCAGATTTGGACCACCAAAGAATCCAAGCTCGGCATCCCAGCCGGAGAGTTGCTTCACCTTTCGTACGGACAATCCAGCATCTACCACGTCCTCCGCCAGAAGATCGGCGAAGGAAGATACCAGGGCGGTGTGACCAAACTTCCAATCAAACTAGGTTCCTCCGCTCAACGTGCCGCCTTCCACCCGGACGGCTCCATGTATGTCTGCGGCTTCCGCGGATGGCAAACCAATGCCGCAAACGAGGGCTCCTTCCAGCGAGTGCGTCGCAATGAGAAAGCAGCTTACCCGATCCCGAACGCGATGGAAGTAACGCCCAAGGGCGTGAAACTCACCTTCGCCGTCGAACTCGATGACGAACTGGCCAACGACCCCTCCTCCTTCACCTTGGAGCGCTGGAAATATGTCCGCAGCAAGCAGTATGGCTCAGGCCACTTCTCCGTCGACAAACCCGACGCCGCTGCTGAAAAAAGAGCTGCTGTGAAGGAATCCCAAAAGGTCCGCGTGCATGATAAAGTCAAAGTCCTTGGCATTAAGCTTTCGGAAGACGGCAAAACCGTCCACATCGCTATCGAGGGCCACAAGCCCACTCAACAACTTAAAATCGACTACGACCTTGAGTCAGTCGATGGTGACGAACTCATCGGTACGATCTACAGCACGATCCACAAGGTTCAGGTGAATGAGCCGAAGCGTCTCGCCCCGTAATCCCCAGCGGCACGCCACCAGTGCCACTTTTTTCTTTCACTCCACGAAGCCCGATCAAAATTTTAATCTTTACCTCAACCTACTAGCACTCCAAAGGACCAATATCCTCCAAAATCGTCGCTCTCACTGTGTTAAAAGCGGTCCACTTACGTCCTGCACTGGTTCTCTTTTGCCTCACAATCTCTCACAAAGTCACTCTCAGCGCCCCAAAGGGGCAAACTTTAGGCCAAGCCAAAGTGAAGTGTCTCCCTATGATAACTTTCGGCAAGGAATCCTAAGCACTGAAAGGGCTGTTTTATCACCTGCCATCCTCTACAACCGACGGCCACCTTTTCGCCATGCGATCACTCCTTCTCTCCCTCTCCCTCCTTCTCTCCTTCTCCGCTTTCGCTAGCGCTGCCCTCACCGCAACTTTCAAACAAGGCGGTAAATCCACCACCGCTCCAGCCCGCTTTCCAGCCCTCCACGTCGAAGCCCAAAACCCTCCCGCTCAAGGTCTCAAACCTGGAGCCTTCACCGCTACTTGGACAGGAACTCTTGTCATCGAAAAACGCGCCCGACTCTACTTCGCCTTCGAAGGGAAAGGGGATGCCATTTTAAAGATCGCTGACGAAGAAATCCTCAACCTAAAAGGCGATCTCACCTCCGGGAAATCCGAGCGTCTCCGCCTTAACCCCGGAGAACATAAACTCGAAGTTATCTACTCGTCCCTTCCCGAGGGCTCCGGATCCTTCCGCCTCATGTGGGAAGGAAGCAAATCCTTCCCTCTTGAGCCTATCCCTTCCACCGCTTTCACCAGGACCGACCGACCCATCGACCCTAGCCACCTCGTCGCGTCTCACAATTGCACCAAGTGCCACTCCCCCGGTGATCTCGGCTCTCACGCCATGCCTGAGCTTGCTCACACCGCTCCTGACCTCACGAATATCGGCGACCGCGTCAGCGAGGCTTGGCTCACCCGCTGGATCTCCCAGCCTGACAAACTCAAGCCCACCACCACCATGCCCGCCATGGTCGATCACACCAAACCCGAGGGCGCGCAAGCCGCGGCCGATCTCGGTGCCTATCTCGCTTCGCTAAAATTCACTGAGCCTGGCCCGGCTCCAGACAAAGCGCTCACTCAAACCGGCGGCGTCCACTTCCATAATCTCGGCTGCATCGCTTGCCACAGTAATCCAGACAGCAATGAACCCGACTACGACCAAGGACGCATTCCTCTTAACAACGTCGCCACCAAATTCCGTGGCGACTCCCTCGTCAAGTTTCTTAAGAAGCCCAATGCCCACCACGAGGCCATCAAAATGCCCAACTTCCGTCTCAGCGATGACGAAGCATCCTCACTCGCCTCGTTCTTGACGGAAAAATCCACCGGCAACCACACCCCTGATCCCTCCGAATTCGCACCCGGCGACGTCATACGTGGTAAAGCTCTCGCCGCCTCTCTCAACTGTGCCTCGTGTCATCAAGGACTCCCCGCTGCAACAACGACTGCTCCCAAACTTGCTAATCTGAAAAACTGGTCGGACAAAGGCTGCCTCGGACCGGATGAAAAACGCGGAAGCGCTCCTCGCGTCATGCTTACCAAAGAGGAAAAAGCTGCCCTCATTTCCGAGGCTCCCACGCTCAACGAAAAACTCTCCTTCGACACCGCCACAGCCTACGCCACGCGTCAAACCGATGCCCTCCGCTGTGACTCTTGCCACGCGAATGACGGCCTCCCCTCGCTCCTAACCGAAAACCACGGCGAAACGAAATCTCTCGTCGCGCACATCGAAGGATATGCCGAGAAGCTCGAGCAATCACGCCCCCCCCTCACCCACATGGGCGCCATGCTCCAGACGCCTTATCTCGAGAAAATGCTCCTCGGCCAAACCGTCCCGCGCGCCCGCCCCTGGCTTGACATGCGCATGCCTTCCTTCCCCCTCCACGCCAAAGACCTCGCCCACGGACTGGCAGCACAACACGGACTAGCTCCCTCCAAGCCTTCGGCCGAAGCACCACCTGCCGACCAGGTCGAAATAGGAAAGAACCTCGTGGCCATAACCGGCTACGCCTGCGTTACCTGCCACGCCATCGGCGAGACTCCCGCTCTCGCCGCCTTCGAAGTTCAGGGCATCAACTTCGGGCTCGCCCATCAACGTCTCCGCCCCGACTACTTCCATCAATGGATGCAAAATCCCACCCGGATGATTTCCGATACCAAGATGCCAAAATACACCAACGACGACGGTAGCGGCCTCCGTCCCAACCTCTTGGGCGGCGACTCAGCAAAACAATTCGAAGCTATCCGCGCTTACCTCCAGACTATTTCCTCCAAAAAATAACCACCCAGCTCACCAGGAACCGGATGGTGCATCTAGTCAGTCATTGCTCACTTCGCGTCAATGATGGGTGGGCAAGGGCCCGTAAATTCTCGATCTGAAAAGGACCCACAGCTCGAAAGCATTCCCAGTGCAGCAGTCGTCAAGGCGACGTTTAGTAGTTCCATCAATGTTTTCATAGAATCGTTTAATCCGTATAAGTGTTCCGCGCCCGGTAAAGAGGCCCTTCCGCAAAGGCCCTGGCACCATCTCTCCGTTGCGCTTCACGCCAAGTGGGGAAACATGGATCGACTCCTTTCTCAGCAAAAACAGCAAGCCAGAGAACGCCCACGTTGCGCGTCTCTCCATGACGCAAATTTGCATAGGAATTCCCCACAGATGAAAATTTGAAGGCAGCCACCGCCTCGTGGCTCGTCCGAAATCCCTTCAGTTCAAGCGTCTTCCCCGGATAGACGAGATAGCCACGTTTCTTCATGCTCCCCGTTTTCCCATCGATAATGTCCAACCCATCGACACTGAGAACGGCCTCGAGCCGGGATTTACTCCGATTCTTCACCAGAAGCGACCACCCGGTCGCCAAACCCAGTCGCGAGGCCCGGCCGATTCCATCAGCATCGCTGCAGGCTCGACCTTTCGTCCGAGCATTCCATCAGCCGTTGTCGAGAATGCTGATGGAGATGAAGCCCCATTTACCACAGGGGAACAGCGTGAGAGCAAAAATGCCATTTCCACACACCCAAAGCCCCGGGGCCCAGTTTTTTCGAGGGATTTTTAGCCTTATGAATCTGCTAGAAAAACAGCAATTTCTTCGCCAATCAACCTTGAAATGCTATTTTCCCAACACCCAATTATTTACAGGCTTACTCTTGTGTTCATCTGAACCAATAGTATAATTCAGCTTCCCAAACCAGAACTGCTCCATGTCCTGTCACCGCAAGTCCGCACTCGTTTCATCCCTTCTCATCGGAGCCTTCCTCTCAAGCTGTAGCTCCGCTCCGCCACCCCTTCCGCCGCTCCCTCCGTCAACAGATCTCGCTAAGATTAAAAAGGCTATATTCGTCAATCCCTATCCTCCGGGAACCTACGATCACTTTAGGGCCAAGAACTACCCCGGAACAACCCGCACCTGGAAAAACGAATCGCTTTTGGCAACTGCCAACTCCCTAAACACTCACGTTAAGATCGACATTTCCGATCAACGCGGGTTTCTCATGGTCGGACAAGAAGTTGCGATGGACTATCGAGTCTCCTCTGGCCGCCGAAACAAATATGACACTCCGCCCGGGCAGTTTCTTATCACTGAAAAGCTCAAGGACAAGCGCTCGAACCTCTATGGCACCATCTACGATGCCGCAGGCGAAAAAGTCAAAAGCGATGCAGATTCCCGTGAGGACGAGGTGCCTGAAGGCGGAGAATTCCGTGGTGCTCCTATGTCCTACTGGATGCGCCTGACGCGCGACGGTATTGGTATGCACAAAGGAGACGTCAGCTCCCGTTGGGCCTCGCACGGCTGTATTCGGAGCCACTCTTCCGCGGTTCCAATTGTTTTTTTAAAGACCAGCATTGGCACTCCAGTCTCTGTTGAACCCTAACCCCCAATCCCAAGCTAAACACAACGAACTCGTAATCGATGAAGCGCAAATGAGGCTCATTCCTCATTGTGCAGTAAAGAGAGACTCCTCATTTTTCTATAGCCCGCGTTCCTGGGGGACGCGTGTTTTTTGTCACCTTCTCTCTCCATCCCCTTCTCCCAATCTCCGGAGGGCATTCAAACGATAACGGGCGGATAAAATCCCAGGGAGAAGGTCACACTCAACTTCACGCACCCTGTAGGGGTGCCGGATTCCTGCCTCCGACCGGCATCTCTACAAAAAACCCGACCTTCCGGTCGGGTAATTCACAAAAAATAAAGGCGTTTGGGTGAAATTATTCGTCCTCCGCCTTGTAGGTCCTATGACCTTCTTTCTTTATGTCCTTAAGCTTGTCGTAGACTTCGTCGTACTTTTCCTCGTCTTCCGCAAGCACCGCTTCCTCGAGTTCGCAAAGAAGCACAAAGAGTTGCCCCGTCATCTTCTTGTAACCCGCGGTCATTTTAGCCAACTCCTTGGCATCCTTCACTTTCTCAAATCCAGAAGGCAGAAAGGCAAGTCCCTTGACCACAGCACCTTGAGCATTGTGAATCAGAGCAACTTTTTCATCAACGCTTTCGGCACGGCGAAGGCGCTTCAAGGAGCCACTTAATTCGTCCATTTGCTCGGAAAGTGGGGTTTCGTCTTCATCTGCTGAGACCGGGGCAATAAAGCCAAAGCCGAGGACAGCAATAAGAGCCAGCGATTTGAATGAGGTTTTAACAATCATGCACGCAGATTACTGCCGAAAGTGAGTGATCCTGTCAAACTTTCTACCGTGCAGTTTTATCATAAAGAAGCTACCACCTCCTCCTGATGATCCGCGGCATTCTTTTTGATCTCGATGGCACCCTCGTCGATTCCCTTCCGGGAATTGCCAGCGCTCTCAACCTCGCCCTGCAAGACCACGGACTCAGCACCTTCACCCATGAAGAAATCACCGAATTCATCGGAAATGGTGCGCAAGTTCTCGCAGAAAAAGCCCTCGGAGATCGCAAAGATGAGCTGGGGCCCCAACTCCTAAAAGGCTTCCAAACTCACTATGATGAGGAATGGAAAACCGGCACGACAATCTATCCCGGCATAATCGAACTTCTTGATCAATGCCGCGAAGCTAAACTCCCCATCGGAGTGCTTTCAAATAAACCCCACCCCTTCACACAGGCGATCATCCACAAACTCTTTGGCACCTCGATTTTTGATCCTGTCGAAGGCCATCAGGACGAGTTTCCAAAAAAGCCCGATCCTACTACCGCGCACCGAATCATCGCTACTTGGAGACTCACTCCAGAGGAGGTTGCCTACGTTGGAGACTCCACCGTCGATCTCGCCACCGCGCAAAACGGAAATATGGTGCCCGCGATCGTTTCCTGGGGTTACGGCACTCCGGAAAACTGGCCGCTGCTGGAGAGCACTACCGCCCTCTCAGACTTCCTCGACCTGCCATAGGAAATCACGCAAGGATTTCACCAACTCTCTTGCCCCTTGTCAGGATTGAGCGCGACACCTTGGTGTAACAACTTGTATATCCCCGGGTCATTTTGTGTCGTCTCCTTCCGAAGAGACAGCACTTCCGGGGACTGAATCATCAAATCTACGGGAATTTCTACGATTAGCCTGCTTCGTTTCATAGGGACAAGACGCTCACTAAAAACTCGAACTGACAATTCTCCTACCCGGAGTCGCGAAGGATACCCTCTCCGTCAATGTCGCAGATCGTCATCTCTCGCTCAATGCCGAGCGGCGCTATCAAAACAGCTACGAGGATCGAGACTACAAGCTGCAAGTGCCACTCCACGAGGATCTCGACCCCGGGAACCACCAAGCGAAGCACGGGGATGGCATTCTCACCTTGAAGTTGATCAAGCGCAAGGAACTGGCCCCATGCAAGATCGACATCCTCAGCAACTAGCTTTTCATAGAGTGAACAGGGCGTTTTCGCGTATTGGGAAGTCGGACGGATCGGACACGTCCGACGGGTCAGACATCTCCGATCAGGACTTCCGTCACTTGACGGGCATGCCCGAGCTCGGCACCGGCGGATGGTCTTTGATAAACTGAACCACCTCTTCCACTTCATCGCTGAGACAGAGATAGCGGTGATAGTCCCGCCCTTCGGCTAAGTGATTGAGGGTAGGCCAAATCGACGTTTCCTTCGTGTAGCGTTCTTTGCTGAGAAAAACCATCGGGCTGATGTTCTCGAAGGTCGCGTAGTGATTCTGAGTCGCGTCCTGAAAGATCTCCTGAGTCGTGCCTGCACTCCCCGGCGAAAAAATGATGCCATGTTGCGCGATCGCCAGGAGCCCGTCCTCACGGATGCTGTTTGAAAAATATTTTGCAACGTGCCCGGAAAAGAGATTGGTCGGTTCGTGTCCGTAGAACCAAGTCGGAACCGCGAGACTCGAGTACCCCGTCGGATAGCGGTCGATCACTTTTTGCGCCGCGTCGACATAGCCATCACTGGTATAGACCGGAGCAGCAGCCAAATCATCGATTACCGCATCAAGCTCCTCCACCGAAATCCCCGCAAGGTAAGCGCCCAAGTTAGCGGCTTCCATCATCCCCGGTCCTCCCCCACTTGCGATGAAGTATCCCTCTATCGTGAGCCGACGGGTCAGGTGCGCGACTTTGCGGAACCACTTGTCGGCCCGACTTGTCCCGTGACCGCCCATGACCGCAACCACTTTTTTGTGTCCATCGCCCTCGACCCGACCTTCCAAAAGGTCGGTCATAGCGTCATCGATAGCATGGTCATGAAGTCGTTCCGCAAGCGCTTCCACAATGTCGGGACTCGTTTTCCCGTGCGTAACAAAGTGATCGTAGATCCGCTTATCGAGGCTCAAATCTTCCTCCGGATTCCAGCCATCCATGAGTTCCTCACGGGAATAGAGCTTGGAACGATAGGAGTGATACGGGAGTCCATTGAAGGAAGGAAAAACCAGCGCGCCTTTATCCGAAAGTTCGCATACGCCAACACCCGCAGGAAAGGTGCAACCTAAAAAGATCGCCCCATCACAAGACAGCGTATTCCAGTCCAAATCCGCCTTCGAAAGGTCAAGCCCCTGAATCACGCTGCAATTAAGCTGCCCATTCTGCCGAAGCAAGGCATCCAGCGAATCCAACTCCCGAACAATCGCACACTTCATGACTTGATCACCTTGGGATCAAGAACTCCCACATACGGCAGATTCCGGTATTTGCCATCGTAGTCGAGCCCGTAGCCCACCACGAATTCATCGGCGATCTCGAAGGCGGTGTAGTCCGCTTCCCCTTCAGTAGCCCGCACTTTATCTTTCGACAAAAGGACCGCGGTCTTCACCTCTTTTGCTCCCATTTCCATGAGCTTAGCTGAAACCGCCTGAAGAGTGCGGCCCGTATCAAGGATGTCATCGAGTAGTAAAACCGTGTGACCTTTCACATCCGGAAGCTTCTGATCCAGAAAGTCGACCTGCCCCGACGACTCAGTTTTGCCGTGATAGCTCGCGACATTGAGGCACTCAATTTCAAGCTTCAGCGGCACCCTTCGAAGAAGGTCCGCCATAAAGACGAGAGCCCCTTTCAAAATGGCTACCACCTGGAGAGTTTCCTCGTGCCGGAAGTCTTCCGTGATTCGTGCCGCGATGACATCGAGACGCTTCTCAATGACTTCCTCTGCGACGAGGATTCGCTCGATATCGTTGTCCATCATATCTAAAAGTGAAAATTACTCTGAATTACCTGCCCACACCTGCTTGACAATGGTTTTCTTAAGCTCCATCGGATCGATGATACCCGAGTGCTTGTAGAGGATCTTTCCTTCAGGCCCCACCAGAATAGTGTAGGGCATCGCTCCGTCCCAGCCCTCGATCGCCTTTCCGAGATCTTCGGTATCCCCATCGAAAATGAAATGGTTCGTCTTTCTTCCCTCTTCTTCGAGAAGGGGCTGAGTCCTAGGAGAGAGACCCGCCTGATTCCGCTTCAGGAACCTAGAAACGCTTCCAATCGCACTCGGCGGATCAAGGCTGATAGTGATGAATTCGAACTCCTGCCAGGAATATTGGCGGTAGATTTTTGCCAGATCAGGAAACTCTGCCACGCAAGGACCACAACTCGTCGACCAAATATTTACCAGACGCATTCCACTCCGCCCTTGATTCGCTACGAGCTTTCCAAGGAGATCTGCTTTCGCCAGTTCCACCGTGACCGGTTGCGCTTTCCACTTGGCATCTTCACCAGCGACCATTCCCGCTTTTTCCTTCCACTTCATCGAGCAACCCGCAGGGCGCGTCTTGGTCACCACAGGCTCTTTTCCAACCAGAATCGCTAAGATTGCATCACGTGCTTCATTCTTCTCCACGGGCCCCACCCGACGGCGGCCATTGTCCATTCTCCCATCGTAGCGGAGCTTGAGATCTTTATCAAAGACGAAGACATGCGGCGTCGCGAGCGCGCCAAAGGCCTTAGCCGTTCCTTGCGTCTCACCGTCGTATAAATAAGGGAGATTAAAACCCTTGTCCTTCGCAATGAGTTTCATGTGCTCAAAGCCGTCATCGTAAATCGTCCAACCCAGCTCCGGCGGATGAAGTCCATCCGGAGAGTTGCTGTTGATCGCGACAAACTTAACGCCCTTCCCTTTAAAATGATCCACCAAGGCAATCATGCGGTCATGCGAGGTGATCGCATCGGGGCAATGATTGGTTGTAAAGATCACCACTAGGGCCTTACCGCCTGAGAATTCCTTCAGTGTGTAGGTCTTGCCATCAGTGGCTGGCAACGAGAAGTCGGGAGCCTTCGCTCCAAGGGTAATTGTCGACGGCTTGTAGGCAGAGAGAATCCCTGCAGAAACAATGAAAAGTGTCGTAAGTAGCTTCATAGAATAGAGATTTAGATCGGCATCCGGACCCTCGCATAAAAAGCGCTAACTCCCAGTAGTTTTAGATTTTTCGTTCTCCGGAAAATCGTGAGATCCCCTCTTGCATGACCGAGATATCTCCCGTCGTCTTTAAGTCCAACAATCGCGTTTTCATCCTGGTTGCCCTGATATCGGCGGTTTCCAGCGTCCTTCTTACCGTCATTTGGCTGATCATTGGATGGCGGGCGATGAAAGCACACGAGAGGATCGCAAGCGATTTGAGCAAACTTGTGGCTTCCAGTCAAAAGACAGAATTACCTCCTTCCTTCCCCGTCTTCGACAACAGCCTCTACAACAATTCCTCAGGCCAATCAGCCCGACAATTGCCGACAGCAGAACAACGAACAGAATAAGCTCTACCGTCACTTTCTTGCCGAAGATGCGGAAGCCGCCAAACTGCCCACCAAAAAACGCGACGAAAAATTCCGGTAATGGAAGACCAAGAACGGCTTTGAGTAATAAAAACCATCAATTCCTTCGACTAAAATCCTCTGAATTTTGGGTTGCCAGCTCCTCAAATCACTCCTAGCCTCCGCGTCCATCAGTTTAGCTCGGCTAGCTCAGGGGTAGAGCACTACATTGACATTGTAGGGGTCGCTGGTTCAAATCCAGCGTCGAGCACCATCTATATCCCCACATAAAGCGCTGTAATCTAAAGGGTTACAGCGTTTTTCTTTGGATTTCAGGGTGGGCCAAAATGTCTCTAAAATGCGCCTAAATGCAGGTTTTAGCAGCATCTATTGCGGGAACTGTCGCGGGAAAAATGTTCGGAGCCTCCGCAAGAGCAGTTGAGACCTATGTATCCTCGTTCTCACGGGAGTGATTTCCCACCGAAGGCAGCACGGACGCAGGAGAATTATCTCCAATCGGACAGGGTACTAAATAAACAACTCCTTTATTCATCGCTTTAAGTTTTGAGCAATCTTTTCGCAAGCCTCATCGAGTAGATCAAAAACTAATTGAAAACCATCGTTACCGTAGTAGGGATCGGGAACACTTCTATTATCTCCAGCGTTAACCTCATTTAAAATCATTTTTATTTTGTGGTGATACTTCTGGGACGCCATATTTAGAAGGTTGTTGTAATTTGATTCGTCCATAGCATACAAAAAATCAAACACTTCAAAATCGGAAAGAACAACTTTTCTTGACTTCTGTTTGGAGATATCAATACCATTTTTCGAAGCATTTGTTAACGATCGTTCATCTGGCGCTGCACCATCATGCCATCCCGATGTTCCCGCACTATCAATCTCAACCTCTAGTACGTGTTCCTTTGCTTTCGCTCTCATTACTCCCTCAGCAACTGGAGAACGACAGATGTTACCTAAGCAGACCATCAATATTTTCATAGTCCAAAAATAAGCATCAAAAATTAATAAAAAAGAAATAGCGAACTACTTATTTCATTCTTCTGTTAAATAACAAGAAAACCTTTTTTATGATTAAAAGTATACAAGCCTATAACTAAAACGATTTTTATGGATTCAGGATCAAAAATATTTTTAATTGTGTCTCTCTTTATTATTATGATGGGGATGGGATTAAGCTTAACCAAGGCAGATTTCAGAAGAGTGTTACAATATCCCAAAGCCGTATTATTGGGATTTTTAAATCAAATCGTTTTACTGCCCTTGATTGCTTTTGGATTAATTCAGCTGTTTGATGTTTCAAATGAAATTGCCATCGGAGTAATGATACTTTCGGCCTGCCCTGGAGGACCAACCTCTAATTTAGTTACACACTTAGCCAAAGGCGATACAGCATTATCGGTTACTCTTACTGCCGTAAACAGTATAGTGACTATTCTTACCATACCTATAATTGTGAATTTTGCACTTGGCGAATTTTCTTCTGGAGAGGAGGTCACCTCACCCGTTGGAGCTATTGTCGGTTCATTAATCGTAATTATAGCCATTCCCTTAATTATTGGTATGACAATAAAAAATAAAAAGCCTCAAGTAGCAAAAAAAATGGATAAACCCGTTCGTGTAGTCAGTACAGCTATTATTGTTTTGGTTATTATAGGTATTGTAATTAAAGAGAGAGCACAATTAGTAGAGCAAATATCCGAATCATTTTCCATTGTCATTACGCTTAATGTTTTAACTATGTTGGTTGGTTTTATTACTGCAAAAATGGTAAAACTAAAATTTAAAGAGGCTTTAACCATATGCTTAGAGTCAGGAAATCAAAATGGAACTTTGGCGATACAGGTTTCTTCTTTGATAAATATTACGTTAGGTTTTCCTGCCGCTGTATACAGCTTGTTTATGTATTTTACAGCCGCTGTTCCTATAGTAATAGGTGTTAAAAGAGACAAAGAAATAAATGAGACTAAAGGATTAACTGGCGTAAATTAAAAAAATTAGTGTAATGTCAATAAGAATACTATTTCTGAAACAAGAACAATATGCCTAAAAATTTAATATTCAGACGTATTATTTTTTAATGAATTTAGTTGAAGAGGTTATTCCTTCGTTTGTACTTAAATAATAATAAAGTCCTTTATTAATTGCCTCTATATTCAACCCCCTTTCGCCCCCTCCGCTCCGGTCCAAAGGCGGCTTCAAGGCCCTCCCGCCAAAAGCAAATTCCTAGCAGTAGTCCCGAATTCAAAGCCAATTTCGACTGTGTCCAGACCGCCGGGTTTTTTCGTCCGGCCGAAGAATCGCCGTCCCGTCAAGGTTACCATTGGAATGGCAATGCCGAGACTTATTATCTGATTGGTGAAGCGATGGGTGAAGCAATGAAGAAACACTACGCAAAGTAATTTCCTGGGTCTATTTCCTTTCGTCCTCTTTGAAGCGGAATGGCTTTCCGCCGACCAGATCAGCGCTAGTGGTTGAATGCCGTGAAGAGAAGGCGTCAAAGGCCAAGTGTCTCCTTTTACTGGCCATGCGCGTTTTGAATGAAGTGGTCCCGTTATTGTAGCCAGTAAATTCTGGAGTTTGTTGATGATCCAGCTGATCTGCGGGGCAAGGTTTTATGCTGCGGTTTTAAGGGTTATTTCAGGTTCGTAGACAGCCCATGGAGACTGTCCTCCATGAGCCGAATGGTTTCGGCGATGGTTGTAGAACTCCATCCAGTCGGATACCAGTTGGGTGACTTCTCCTACGGTCTCATAGCTCCAAAGCCTCAGTTTCTCGTATTTGATGCTTCGCCAGAGGCGCTCGATAAACACGTTGTCCATCCAGCGGCCTTTCCCGTCCATGCTGACTTTAATACCGTTTCCTTCGATCGTTTGTATCCATTCAGGACTCGTGAATTGTGAACCTTGATCCGTATTAAAAACCTTGGGCTTACGGCCCGTCCGCTCAAACGCTCTTTGGAGAGCTCTGAGGCAGAACCCTGTGTCCATTGTGTTGCTGACCTCCCACGCGAGCACCGCTCGGCTATGCCAGTCCATGATCGCGACGAGGTAACAGTGCCCTTGCGGCATCGGGATATAGGTGATGTCGGTGCACCACACTTCGTCCACCTCAGTCACCTTAATGTTCCGAAGCAGATATGGGTATTTTTTGTGCGCTGGTGAAGGCGTGCTTGTTGATGGCTTCGGGCAAAGAGCCTCAATACCCATGATTTTCATGAGACGCCGGATTCGGTTACGTCCAACTCGATGACCCAGTTTTCGGAGGTCATTGCGTATTTGTCGTGTCCCGAAAAAGGGACATTCCACGTAGATTACGTCAATGAGGCGGACGAGTTCAGTATCGCTGTGGGTCATTTTACCAGGTGGTTTTTTGAGGCGATTGCGATTCACATCGAGCAGCTTACACTGACGCCGAACTGAGAGCTTGGGGTGGTTCGGTGTGATCATAGCTTTTCGCTCGTGTCGATCCCCAGCTCGTTGCACTTTCCCTCAAGAAATTCTTTCTCGATGAGGAGTTGACCGATTCTACGTTCAAGTCGCGCTGACTTCTTTTCGAAGTTCACCGAGGCCTCGTTGGTGGCGTTTTTGCGCTCGAAGATTTCGCTGACGCGACTCTCGAGTTCCTTCTTCCATGCGCTGACTTGCGTCGGCGCGATGTCATTATCTTTGGCGATCTGTTGAATCGTCTTCTGATTTTCCATCGCCTCTCGGGCGATGCGGGCTTTGAATTCGGCACTTAGATGCCGTCGTTTTCGTTTGCTCATTTTGGTCTTATTTCGGGGTGGTCGCCCTCGAAAACCAGCTCAATTCGTCAATAAACCACTGGCTCCGTTTCCTGGGGCCACTTCAGAAAGCTATAATCGACATTATGAAATGTCCAATAGACCAAATCGAATTAGAGAAGAAAAATTACGAATCACTGGTTGAAATTGATGAATGCCCAAAGTGTTCTGGAATCTGGCTTGACCAGGGTGAACTCGAAAAAATACAAGATATTCAAGAAAATGATTATTCCGAGGACCTAAAAAAAGTTCCAAATGAGATGATTGCTGCTTACGAGAAAGCTCGTCAACAAAACGCCGCAGATATCACTTGCCCAAATTGCAAAGTAGAGATGTTCAAAAAAGAAGGTTATGCCACTCAAATTGTCATCGATAAATGTCCCAAGTGTTTTGGTGTTTGGCTGAATAAAGGTGAATTAAAAGCACTCGAAGTGTTTTTTGATCGAAATTTGGAAGAGTCTCTCTTAGAGTTCGACAAAGCCTCTAATGGATTTTGGGCTAAGTTTTCTAGGATTTTTGCTAAGTAAACCATGGGCCCTTTCTCAGTTTTTCTGTCAGCCCCCCCCTCCGCTCCAAAAGCGGCCTTGAGCCCCTCATCACTGAGTAATCCATCTCGATTCCAGCGCCTTGCGAGGTCGATTTGCCTCTGTCCGATCTTTGCGCTCTTCCTTTGATTCGGGGTAAGCGGCATCATTTCAAGGCTGTAGAGGGCGTTGTCTAGTTCCGGACAGACAGAACCCCCTTTCGCCCCCTCCGCTCCGGTCCAAAGGCGCCTTCGAGGCCCTCCCGCTAAAAGCAAATTCCTAGCAGTAACTGCTATCAAGCGGGGCATCTGCTCACCTGAGCTTGAGAAAAAAGCCTCCACCCAGATGGCAACCTTGAACATGCCCGGCTCCGCGATTGCAGCAGTTGGCTTGACTAGGGCTGGCACCGATATGACAGGTTTTGGACTTCTTGGACATCTAAGTCATCTTTACCGCGAATCTGGCGTTACGGCCCACCTCAACTCAAGGAAGGTCCCTGCAATCGATCCAAGTGTCCTCGAATTTATCAAGCAAGGATGTATTCCCGGAGGTAGCCGAGAAAACCTTAGACTTGCGAGGGAATTTACAACCTTCGGAACCGACGTTTCCAAAGAAATGCAAATTCTTCTCGCCGATGCCCAGACTTCTGGTGGACTTCTCGTCGCTGTCAATCCTGATGACCTCCAGGAGGCTCAAGATGTTCTTAACGTAAATGGTGCCAACATAGTTACGAAAATCGGAATTCTGACCAACACCGATGAAAAGCTAATCGTGGTCTCCTGATTCTTCGTCTTGGCAAAGCCTCAGGATTTAATCAGGCTCCCACGATGATCATCCGACTTTCACTTTTTATTTTAGCTGCTTGCTTACTTGAAGCAGCAGAGCGACCAAATATCCTCTTCTGTATTGCTGACGACTGGGGTGCGCCTCATGCCTCAATTTACGAAAATGATAATGTCGTTCAAACTCCGGCATTTGACAGAATTGCCCGCGAGGGCGCGCTGTTTCACAACGCCTACGTTTCTTCACCTTCCTGCACTCCCTGCCGGAACTCCATCATGACTGGACAGTGGCACTGGCGTTTGAAAGATGGCGCAAATCTCTACGGAACCCTCTCACAGGAAGTTGAAACTTACACAAGACTTCTCAAAAAATCAGGTTATCACACCGGGTCATGGCGCAAATCATTCGGCCCAGGAAAACTCGAAGGAAAATTCCTAGAAGAACATCCTGCCGGGAAAGTTTATCCCAAAGGCTTTTCTGATTTCCTTGCCAACCGTCCATCAAAGGATACTCCGTTTTGTTTTTGGCTAGGAGCTTCCGACCCCCACCGGGGCTACAAAAAAGGTTCTGGAGAGAAATCCGGCATGGACCTTTCTAAAATCAAACTCTTCTCCTTTTTTCCAGATAACAAAGAGGTTCGGGGCGATGTCGCAGACTACTATTTCGAAGTCCAGCGCTTCGACTCCGATGTCTCCAAAGCCATCGCCCGGCTTGAAGCAATAGGTGAAATGGAAAACACCATTATCGTAATCACTGGCGACCATGGAATGCCCTTTCCACGATGCAAATCTAATCTTTACGATTCTGGAACTCGTGTTCCCCTCGCGATCAGATGGGGTCAGAAAATCAAAAAGGGACTACAATTCAAAGATTTCACCTCCCTGACCGATCTAGGTCCCACTTTTCTTCAAGCCGCAAGCGTGAAGATTCCCGTCGAGATGACTGGTAAGAGTCTTCTTCCCGCCTTAACAGGAAATGGGCAACTTCGAAAGTTCATCCTTACAGGTAAAGAGCGGCACGTTCCAAGTCAAGAGGCACCCAGTATGGAAGGATATCCATCACGATCATACCGAGATCATAAATTCCTCTACATCCATAATTACTCACCAAGCCTCTGGCCAAATGGCACCCCAAACTGGAGGAAGGCAACGATAAAAAACGCATGGTATGGAGATACCGATAATGGCCCAACCAAGTCGATTATCGTAAACTTAGGACCTGGATCAAAATTCTACCAATGGAGCTTTTCAAAGCGACCTAGCGAGGAACTCTATAAAGTCAGTAATGACCCAGACCAACTCAACAACCTTGCGAAGGAGATGCCAAAGATTGTTGCAAAATATCGCGAATTACTCCGATCAGAACTGAAAGCTTCAGGAGACCCTCGTCATGGAGGACCAGAATTTAAATTCGCTGTATCCACTTACGGAGGAGGTGCCCCACGTTTTCCCGGAGATCGCTAACTAATCAGCAGCTCTTTCCGTGGCAGGCTTTTTCGGAGGATCAGGCTTATATTTCGTTACTAAAAATCCACCCAATGCAGCTAATGCAATTCCTGTATAAAACTGCCAGCGAACCCCACTCATAATTCCTAGCAGTTTTGGGTCGTAACCAAAATCAGTGATGAGGGGCTTAAGGCAGTCTTGGAAGAAGGTAAGACTGAATAAGTAGCTCGCCCTTAATTACGCGGGCGGTTTCTTTCCTTTAGCGAAATCCGAATCCATCGCTAAAAAAAAACAATTCACCACCAGCACCATGATACCTTTCCCTTCATCGTCTTCCTGATCTAAGACTCTATGACTCGTTCCTTTACCTCCATCTTGTTCGCCTTGGGCCTATCCGCTCATGCTGCCGAAGTCCGCCTTTACTCCGAACGTCACTACGATGCCGACAAAAAAGTCTTCGCCGCCTTCACCGAAAAAACCGGAATCGATGTCAAAGTCGTGAAAGCGGGGGCCAACGAGCTGATCGCCCGACTCAAGTCGGAAGTGAACGCTCCCCAAGCCGACCTCTACATTACCACCGATGCCGCCAGTCTGACCAAAGCGACCAAGGCCGGCCTTCTCACGCCGCTCAAAAGCGAAATCATCAACAAGCAAGTTCCCGCCTCACTTCGAGGAAAAGACGATACCTGGGCCGCCTTCACAATGCGGGGCCGAGTCATCGTTTATGCCAAGGACCGGGTCAAAGGCAACCTCCCTAAAAGCTACCAGGATCTCGCCTCTCCCGCCTACAAAGGAAACATCCTCATCCGTTCCTCAAGCAATAAATACAACCGCTCCCTTCTCGCCTCCCTCATCGCTATCGACGGAAAGGCAAAAGCTACCAAGTGGGCCACCGGAGTCAAAAAAAACCTCGCCCGTCCTCCCCAGGGAAGTGACCGCGATCAAGTCCGTGCCCTCGCCAAAGGCCTCGGTGACTTCGCGGTGGTCAACACCTACTATCTCGGCCTCCTTGAGCAATCATCCAACGAAGAAGACCAAAAAGCCCGCGCCGCCGTCAAGGTCATCTTCCCCACCTCCGGGGATCAAGGAACCCACGTCAACGTCAGCGGTGGAGGAATTATCAAAGGCGCTGCGAACCAAGAAAACGCGCGAAAATTCCTCGAGTTTCTCGTCTCGGAAGAAGTGCAAAAACTCTACCAAAAACTCACCTCCGAATATGCTGTCGTCCCCGGCATCGAGCTTGAACCACTCCAAAAATCTTGGGGAAAAATCTCCCCGGATCGTGACACCATTCACGTCATGGGAGAACACGATCAGGAAGCCGTCAAGATCTTCAACTTCGTGGGTTGGAAATAAAGCCCCGCCCATCCATCCTCACCCGTCCCTTCGTTGGCTCAAAAAAACAAGCACTCACAACTCTCGGGCGGGTGGGATCTTTCTCTCTGGCAAATTCTCGCGTGGGCCCTCGGCCTCCTCTTGCTTTCGCCCGTCATCGTCCTCCTCGCCTCCCTCTTCACGCCCCTCACGCCGAATGCCGCCGAAGCCTGGCAGCAACTCCAAGAATACCTTCTTGAGGATGCCATCAAGGAAACCCTAATCCTCATCATTGGATCCTGTTCACTCGCTTTCATTCTCGGAGTTCCGGCCGCCTGGTTTGTCGAAAATTTCCACTTCCCCGGTCGCCGTTTCCTCTCAATCGCCCTCGTCCTGCCCCTCGCCATCCCGCCCTTCATCGCGGCCTACCTTTCCACCGAGGCTCGCGAAAAATTCATCCCCTTCCTCATCAAGGTTCGGACCGAGCAAGGTATCGATACTTATCTCCTCTGGGAAGAATGCCTCAGATATGGCTGCCTCATTCTCCTCTTCGCCTCCGTCCTCTACCCCTACGTTTTTCTGGCGGGACGCAGCGCCTTTTCCGGTAGTGGCATCATCCTGGGCGAAGCCGGACGAATGCTTGGGCGCTCCCCGTGGATGGTTTTCTGGACCGTCCAATTCCCCCTCGCCCGCCCCGCGCTCGTCGCCGGACTCTTCCTCGTCGCGATGGAAGTCCTTAACGACTACGGCGCGGTCAAGCACCTCGGCTTCAGCACTCTCACCGTGACTCTTTTCGGCACCTGGTTCGGTCTCGATCAAATCGAAACCGCCAAACGCCTTGCCGGGTTCATCCTCGTCACGATCTTTCTTCTTGTCGCGCTGGAACGCTGGCACCGTGGTAAAGCACGCCTCAACCTTCATCAAGAAGGCCGCCCCATCACCCCCGCTCCACGTGGCCTCTTCGTCACGATCTTCTGCTATCTCTCCTGCCTGATCCCCATCTCCCTCGGCCTCATCTTCCCAACTTATTCTCTGGTTCACTGGCTCCTCGAAGATGCCACCAAACCCACCGCCGAAAGCTGGCGGGAGATTTTCCAAGCCGCAAAAAACAGCCTCATCCTCGGCCTCGTCGCGACCGTCACCTGCCTCGTTTCCGCGCTCATCATCATGGGCATCGTGCGCTACTCGCGCGGAAAACTCCTCCGCTTCCTTTCCCACGTCTCCACCGTCGCGGGCTACGCCAGCCCCGGCACTGTCATCGCCCTAGGCATCATGGGCGTTGCCGTGACAGCACGCGATTGGTTTCCAGCCGGCACAAGCATCGGCGATTTCTTAATCTCAGGAGGAATACTCTGGCTCATCTTCGCCATCGTCGCACGCTACTTCTCAGTCGCGGCCCAGATGGTTCAGCAAGGGCTCGCTCGCCAACCGGAAAACTTCGGCCAAGCCTCCCGCATCCTCGGCGACAGCCCCCTCCAAAGTTTCCGCAAAATCGCGCTCCCTCTTCTCACCCCCAGCCTCCTCGGCGGAGCTACTCTCGTCTTCGTCGATGTCTGCAAAGAGCTCCCGCTCTGCCTCTTGCTACGACCCTTCGAATTCGAAACCCTAAGCACCCTCATCTATGGAAAAGTCGATCAAGGGACAATCTACGCCTGCGCCATGCCCTCTCTCTTCCTCATCCTTCTCTCCATGATTGGACTCATTCTCGTCGAACTCAATGGCTGGCGAAAGCTCCACCACAAATCCGACTCATGATCACTCTCGCAAATTCTCTCACCGTCGAAAAGGTCTCACTGACCTATCCCCGCTCACAATTCCCCTCGGTTTCAGAAATCTCATTCAATCTCGCTCCCTCCCAAATTCTCAGCATCGTCGGAAAAAGCGGCAGCGGAAAATCTAGCCTCCTCCGCGCCATCAGCGGGCTCGAACGACCTCAGGAAGGACGAATTACCTTGGGCGAAACTCTCCTCAGCGGCCCCGGAAAATTCTTAAGACCAGACCAGCGCAAGATCGGACTCGTCTCCCAAAGCGGCGATCTTTTCCCCCACCTCACCATCGCTCAAAACGTCACCTACGGACTCAAAAAATGGCGACGTTCCGCTAAAAAAAAACGCTGCCTCAATCTCCTCGAAGCCGTCGGCCTCACCGGCCTCGAAAAACGATACCCCCACCAACTCTCCGGCGGAGAAGCCCAACGAGTCGCCCTGATCCGCGCCCTCGCCCCCCGCCCCGCCTTGCTCCTGATGGATGAGCCGTTCAGCAATCTCGACACCATGCTCCGGGAACACTTGCGCCGCATCACCGTTGAAGTGCTTCGCAAGGAACAAACCACCGTCCTCTTCGTCACCCACCATCCCTACGACGCCCTCGCAGTCGGCGATCAGGTCGCGGTCATGCACCACGCAAAGATCATCCAATACGCCTCGGCCCGTACCATCTGGGAGAATCCCGCTTCTGCCGAAGTGGCCGCCCTCTTTGGCAGCATCAATGAGATTCAAAACTCCGAAGGAAAGAGTGGTCCCCCGGATTGGCTTCGCTCCGACCAAATCACCTTGGGAAGCGAGTCCCCGGAGTGCCTCGCCAAAGGAAAAATCACAGCCATCGAATTTCTCGGCTCCTTCCAACAAATCTTCGTCCAACCGGATGACCAATCGCAGGAGATCAAAATCAAAGTCCCGGCCAGCCAATCATATAACTTGGGAGAACGCGTTGGAGTACGACGAAACCCGTAGTTAGGGTGTTTTTACCTTTTTCGCAAATCAAAGCCACTCATTGTCAACCGAACGACAGCACCGTCTTAGAATTTCCGCCATCGTCCGAAGCGATGAATCAATACCAACTGCCATTCGCCGTCGCTCTCATTTCCTTCTCCGCTCCGATGCAAGCGGTGACCGTCCTCGCCCCGAGCGAGGATATCATGACCTCATCATTTTTTCAGGGAACCGACCTTGTCAGGGGATACAGTGGAGATAACCGGGGGACTCTTCGTGTCAGCACTGATAATCCTTTCAGTGTTGGTAATGCCGAAACCATCTACATGTCCTTCGGCTTCGACCCTGCGAACTACACCGGGCCTGTTGCAAGTGCCGTTCTCTCCGTGACCTCGGTTTCCGGAGGTTTTAATGCGGATGCTAGTGCCGCCACTCCCTTCCTCGTTTCGGCCCATGCCGTGAATGCCGACCCTTTCAGCTCCATCACCGACGATACCAACGCGACCGGATCCATCGCCTGGAATGCCTTTCTTAATAACAATATCCTTGCAGCAGTCGATTCCACTTCAATCGACGACGTCGGCGTCTTCCAGTTCGACGTCACCCCCCTCATCAACGATTGGATCGCAGGAACAAACACCCAATTCAGCATCGCGCTAACCGGAAAAAATGACATCGGCGGAAACGAATTCCTCCACGGATTTTCCAACAACACCGAAGTTCCCGGAGCCACCTTCCTCACCATCAATCCCGTTCCCGAGCCATCGACCGCGCTCATCTCCATACTAGGAATCACCCTTGGCCTTGGCAACCGTTGCAGAAAAGCACATTTATAAACCAACAGTCCCATGCACCGACTCAATACCTCGCTTCCGTCCTTTTGGAGCAACGTGTCCTTTCTTTCACAGTGTGAACTGACTTTGGAAGCACCCACCAGTGCTATCCAAACCTCCATCGATTTCTCCTCGGCTCATCTCATTGATGACATCCTCACCATTCCCGGAGCCGGACTCTCTTTGAAAAGTTCGTCTTTTCTCGAAGTCTACGCTACGAGCCCGTCACCTGCCCTCCCGCCAAAAGCAAACTCCTAACAGTTAAAAGGATTTTGATTCTTGCCCTGAAAGGGAATTCGTCGATGCTATCAAAACCACTGATTTAAAAATTTATGATGAAGCCTCACATTCCATGCACCCTCGCCCTGATCATGTTTTCAACTCAAGCCGATATCTTGGCAGAGCTTAACATTGATTTTAACTCAACGACCCAAGACGGAGGCCCGAATCCCGTGGGCGGGAAATATAGCAACTATGACGCAGGTCACGAGGTGGCGGTCGATTTCGTAACGCAAAGTTATGACGCCTTCGGAACTTCGGTTTCAGTGACTCCGAGTTGGCCAGACACTACCGACAACAGGGCTCAGCAAATGATTGATCGGGGGGGTGGCAACGACGCCAATTGGACCGGAACGGATCTAGAGCTTGTAACTGATTTTCTGGGAATAGACACCCGGACAGGCAATGGCGGAAATGGCAACTATGATGGCAAAGTCGGGACAGCCACCACGATGCTTCTTACCCTGGGTGACCTTCCCGCAGGGGCTTATGAGTGGACCTCCTTCCATCATGATACCGAAAACGTGCATACCCCTTTCCTAATGGATGTGTCTACCGATGGAGGGGTCAGTTTTGATCCGGTCGAGGGTGACTTGAAAATGTCTTCCAGCTCGGGGGGGGGGAATCCAGCCAATCCCGATCTCGAATTCGGCCCTGACCCGACTTCGCTGAGCTCCACGGTGGTGACTGAATTTCAAACCGATGGGGGCAGCGATGTCGTCATTCGTTTTACCTGTCTTTCCGAGGGCGCGGTGCACACCCAGATTTTTGGGATTAACGGCTTTGAGCTCGTCCAGACTTCGTCCAGTTCGGTTCCTTTTCAAGTGTCTGATATTTCGAAAGATCCGGAGACTGGCGATGTTGTCCTTACTTGGAATTCCAAACCCGACCGGACTTATACCATTTTAGCCGACGAAGGCCTCGATACTGATCCCAGCACCTGGGAGGAGCTCGACGACAGTTGGGCCAGCGAGGGTGCGACCACGACCTATACGGATCCGAATCCAAGTCTAAATCGCCGATTCTACGTCGTATCGGAAAATCCCCGACCATGAGAGATTTCTAGGTTTAGGCCCCGCAAGCCTGGTGTGGTCGGAGAGCATGGCATCTTGTGAAATTGTTGCCTCCTTTGTGGCCGGCCGCGGTGGACGCCAACGGCAGTCAACTCGTCGTTGGTCAGCAT
Organism: Akkermansiaceae bacterium; assembly: GCA_905182405.1. Classification (GTDB taxonomy): domain Bacteria; phylum Verrucomicrobiota; class Verrucomicrobiia; order Verrucomicrobiales; family Akkermansiaceae; genus SW10. Next base: position 1,663,207 of record CAJJBQ010000002.1, read on the forward strand.
GTCAGCCAGAGCGCAGGCGACTACGTGGAGTTGGCGAACGGGGTGGCCAGCGGGCGCGAGGTGAAGGAACCTACCGATGAGAGACTCGTGGCGATGCGCGATAAGCTACGCACCGAAGAGGGCAAGGCATTGTATGGACGGCGCAACCACAACGGCGAACCGGTCTTTGGGATCATCAAGACAGTGATGGGCTTTCGCGGGGTTAGTCTGTGCGGCAAAGAGAAAGTCAGCGGCGAGTGGACGCTGGTCTGCTTGGCCTACAACCTCAAACGCCTCCACCGGATGGTGGGAAGTGTGACGAACGGAGCGGGCGGCCCGAAATCGCCGTCTATGGTCAGAAAGCCCTCTGGAATCTCACTGGTGAGCGACTGGCTTGGTGAAATTGTCCATTCCATCTCTCCGCGGTCACTTCGCTTACTCGCCGAATTCTCCGCGGAACGTGCGCCCACTCCGACAGGCTCCTAGCAGGTAAGAGTAAAGGCCGAATCGCACTGTGCGTTCCGACCTTGGAAAGAATCTATCTGTGCCAGGCTTTTAAAAAACGGTGGCTGAAGAACAGACTATTCATCGGTGACACGGACTCGATAGAAGAATTTTTCGCTGCCTGCAGCAGCTCCGAGATCGGTGAACGATTGAATCTCGGATTCCGCCACCAGAAAATCTTCGATCTCCTGCCATCCGCCAGGCTCTCCGGTGGGGAGCATCGTTGTGCTGCGCTCAATAATATAGGGTCTTCCGACCTTTGCTTGGAAGCTAAAGGTCACGTTGTTGGTTTGTGAATCCACCGAAAGTTCCGTGATAACAAGCCCCTTCCCTCCAGCCTCGATGTCCAGCTTTGCATAGTCCAGACTGGCCCAGCGAGAGTTGCCAGTGCCCTGGCTCCTAACTTCGACATAGTGGTCGAAGCCCGGTCCGAGCTCGCCCACCCCGCCCAAATCATCAAGAGTAAAGTCCCAACTTTGCGCGGCATCTAGATCGGCTTCGGAGTGAGGCTGCATGTCTCCGATTTGCTGTCCATCGACGAAGAAGGTCAGGTCGTATCCAGAGGTTTCTGCAGCGCCGTCATCATCGATGCTGTAAAAATCGATGGTGAAAGTGAAGTTGTCGTTACGCCCCACAGAATCCGGCACATTAAAGTGCCATCGCATATTGGGGTCACCATTAGTCAATGCCCTATCATAGTAGCGCTCATTGGCTGCCACAATACCGGCAGGCTCGTAAGCACCTCCATCGACAACCGTGTTGAAAACACCTGCAAAATAGAAATCATCATCAACATCACGACCACCACCACTTCCTCCCTGGCTATCCGGGTTTCCAGGCAAGAAATCCTCTCCCCTTTCTTGGACCCCCGAGACAAAAAAATCGGTTCCATTAAAGTAAGCAGGATCGTTGAGATTTTTGTCGCCATCTCCGTCCTGCCCACCGTCGTCAGTTCCGACGAACCACAAAGTCCCCTCATCGTTGAAAGGCACGATAGTCCGGGCACCAAGGAATAGGACCTTAGCGCCATCCGAGGTGTCATTGGAAGTCACCGTTAAGGTGGCGGAAAGGCTTTCCTCGATCGCACCAGAAGTAACGGTCACCTCAATTTGCGATTCAGCTCCGGGCGCCACGGTGATAGGCAAAGCTGGCGCAACAATCGAGAAGGAGTCGGGATTGAAACCCGCGAGCGTAAGCTCAGTGATGACGAGATCCTGTGTTAGCCCGGAATTTGTAAATACGACGGTTTTGGTGGACGCTTCGCCTCCCACTGGAATAACATCAAAGTTCACTTCAATCGCTACCGAGATGTTTGGGTCATCCTCAACGAGGGGTTCAGATGAGACTTCCAGCTGCGCATAGTCAAGACTGGTCCATCGGGCGCTGCCGGTCGGAGTGCTCCTTACTTCAACGTAGTGATCGAATCCTTCACCAACCTGTTCGACGCCACCCAAGTCATCCAATTCAAAGTTCCAGCTTTGTGCTGACGGGAGATCAACTTCCAAATGGGGCTGCATTTCCCCAACCTGCTTCCCATCCACCCAAAAAGTAAGTTGGTAGCTTGAGACGTCTGCGGCATTTGCTTCACTCAAATTGTGAAAGTCGATCGTGAAGGTGAAGTTGTCATCTTCTGTCACGGTTTCGGGGAGATTAAAATGCCAACGCATATTTGGGTCGCCGCCGGTTAAAGCGCGATCATAGAAGGATTCATTTTCCGAAACGACACCCACTGGAACATAGACACCATCGCCAGCCGCAGTCGTATAAACTCCCGCAAAGTAGTAATCATCATCAATGTCACGATCACCACCATTTGGTCCGCCAGTATTCGCCGGGTTACCAGGTAGATCCTGCAGACCGGTTTCTTGGACCCCCGAGACGAAAAAATCGGTTCCATTAAAGTAAGCAGGATCGGTCAATCCGTTTTCAGGATCACCATTGGCGTCTTGGTTGTCATCATCCACTCCAATATTCCAGAGAACTGCAGCCTTGGCCGGAATCGCCACCAGACCCATCATTATTAAATATTTTATATATTTCATGAACTTATCTGTAATACAAAAAAAATCCGTTTGATTTCAAGGCAAAAATAAAGCGGTTGCGCTTTATTAAATTGAACATTGTGGCGAAAATTTAAATTTGCTTCACTAAAAATGATGAGAAAGGGTATTTCAATCATTGCCCTCACGATCATCGTGATCGGAATGAGCTTTTTCTTTCTGAGAGAAGGCGACCGTAAGGATCTCTCGGGTGATCAGATCTCCGGGCGAATTCCTGGGCTTGTGGCGAGTGAAGAGCTTATCCTGGAACTCACGAAAGAGCTTAAAGCAATTGCCCGGGATCTACAGAATTTGCGCGAACCAGCTCCAGATTCAGATTCTCTGAAAAAACTGGCTTCTATGTGGACTACTGAGGTCGACTTTTTTGATAGTGCCTCTCTGAAGATTGTGAAGGGAGAGTTTTTGTCTGACAGCCAGGACGATTATGTCGCTGAAGTGGCATTTCATGCAGTGGTCCGGACCCGGAGCAAGAAATGGAAGGAGCGCTATTCTTCATACCAAGTCCAGTGGTCCAGAAAAGACGGGCAGTATGAAATGGGCGATTGGACCTTGATCCGGGAGGCCGACCAACCGGAGGTATCCCGGAAATATTTTCGCGATCGCATGGACGAGGCTTTGCCTGATCTCTCGACACGTCGACGCCTCACTCTATCCGAACATCGAAGGGCGCTGAGTTACCATTACAGCACCAATAAAAAAATGGCCCCTTCGCAGGACTTTGAGCCCATTTCGATGGGCTTTAAGCCTGCCGTCTCGGTGGTCGATGTGGATAACGACGGGTGGGACGATGTTTATGTCATGGTCCGTCTTGGGAAAAACTTGTTCCTGCACAATCAGGGTGACGGGACTTTTGTGGAAAAGGCCACGCCGCTTGGGCTTTCGTTGCCGGGCAATTCCACCTGCGGAATATTTGCGGATTTCGACAATGACGGGGATCAGGATCTCATGCTCGGAAGAAGTATTGAGCGCATGACTTATCTCGAGAATGTTGGAGGTCGGTTTCGGGTCGTCGAACAGAAAAAGGCGGAACTTCCCTACTTGGCGACTTCCCTCGCGGCGGCGGACTATGATGGGGACGGTCTTCTTGATCTCTATGTTACGACCTATCGTCGGGGAAATCTGACCGGGGGTATTCCCGGATTTGCGGGAGAGGAGGGGACAGATTGGTGTTCCAAATACCTGCCAGCTGGGGAGGCGCGGATGTTCCGCAATAAGTATCAAGAATCTCGTCGGGAATCTCATGGGGGGTACCTGAATCAAACGGGACCTCCTAACTGGCTTCTTAAAAACATGGGGAACGGGCAGTTCGAAAGAGTTCATTCTGACTCCTCAATCAGTAGCTGGAAAAATTCCCTTCAAGGGACGTGGGGGGATTTTGATGAAGATGGGGATCCCGATCTTGCGGTGGCAAACGACTGGGCTGTTGATCACCTTTTTCGTAATGATGGAAAGGAGGGGTTCGTCGATATCGCTTCTGAAACTGGCTTGGAGCGAATGGGTTTTGGGATGGGAGCGTGTTGGGGGGACTACGATGGGGACGGTAAAGACGATCTTTTTATGACCAATATGTTTAGCAAAGCAGGGCAACGGGTTTTAGGCGATTTCGCAGAGATTGATTCCCGCTTTGTTGAGGCGGCGTCCGGTAATTTTCTTTATCGTCAGAATGAGGGGAAGTTCGAACAGCTTGCCGGATATGGAGGGTCAATGATCCCTGTTGCCAGATCTGGTTGGTCCTGGGGTGGTCAATTTGTCGATATCGACAACGACCGGGATCTCGATATTCATGTCTTGAGTGGTTATTTTACCGCCCCTCGTTCTTTTGAATCGGATATTGATTTGTGAAGTAACCTCTGGCGCACGGTCGTGCGGCAGGATGAAAATATCGGAGGCAAACTCCGTAAATCCAAAGCTTGGGATCGCGACCCTCAAACAGGGATCGTCGATAACTTACTGGACGCCCGTGTCGAAGCTGGTGATGAGATGTTTGAGGGGAAACTTCGGGTTCACTCCCTGAGTGGTCACGAGCGAAACAAGCTTTACCTAAATGAAGGGACTGGTTCGAACTTTTCAGACCAGTCCGGCCTTTCTGGCTTGGACGATGAATCTGATGGACGGGCATTTGCCGTCTTCGATTATGACCGGGACGGGTGGAGTGACATCGTTTCGGTAAATGCGATGAACCCGCTGACACGGCTGTTTCACAATGAAATGAGTAATGAAGATCGGAGCGGTAACTTTATCGCCCTTTCTTTCAGGGGAGGTAATCGCACTGCCACCGCATCAGATTGGAGTAATCGTGATGGATACGGCGCCCGCGTTGAAGTCAGGAAAGGTAAGGATGTTATCGAGAGAGAGCATCGCTGCGGCCAGGGTTACGGTTCCCAAAATAGCGCTGTGATGATCGTAGGATTGGGCGATTGGGAAGAGATTGATGAGCTGATCGTAAGGTGGCCGTCTGGAAAAAAATCAACGGTTACCAAGGTGAAGCATGGAGAGTGGTTGACCGTCGATGAGCGGGGCGACGAGGACCGGAAACCCTACCGCCGGCACGTAGAACTAAAACAGAATTCTTTGCTGGGAAAAGCGATCTTTCCGCTCGGATATCAATCAAAAGCTCGTTTGACGGTTTGGAAAGGAATGGCCACGTGGTGCCCCGCTTGCGCTCGTTACCGTCCTCATTTCGAGCAGCTCAAAGCGATGACTCAGGGGCTTGGCGTGGAATTCCGTGGCTTTCCTCTCGATGAAAAAGAAGGCCGCGAAGCACTCGTCGCTTATCAGAATAAGCACGACCTCCCGTATAATTTACAGACGGACCTCTCGATGTTGGACCGTAAAAAAGTAGCAGTGTTTCTTCAGCGTTGGATCGGAGCCGCTGAGCTGCCGTATCCCACATCTGTCGTAACGAACCAGCGAGGAGAGATTATTTGGACAGGTGCGGGGGCGCCGACGGTGTCAGAGCTCCGCCGTTTTCTTGCCGCCGAGTGATGGACAAATAATCCCCTTTCTCCCCCTCTTCGATCCCTTGGATCGACTCCCCCAAGCTCCCCACCCCAAAAGTAAATTCCCAGCAGTCGTAGACTGCCTTTGTTTCTTTTCCGGAGTCTCATCCCGCTCTTTGCAAATCTCTCGCTTTGGCATTATCTTCCTCCAAGAAGCAATGCCAACCGCCACTATTTCCTCCATCCTCACTCTTCTCGATGACGAGAACGAACAGGTTCAAGAGGGCCTTCAAAAGGCGCTTCTTGATTTCAACGGCGATGCCACTGATGACCTCGTCGCCGCCGGTCTCCGTTTACCCCGCAAGCAAGCCAAGCTCCTTTCAAAATCCCTCCGACCGGGACGACGCACGGTCATTCGCGAGGAATGGGCTTACCCTGCCCGCCAACTCGACGCGGTGGATGGCGATTGGGAATCTCTCGAAGCCCTGCTTCGTCTCCTTTCTGATTTCCTCCATGATGGCATCACGATGCGGCAATCACTCTCCGACGAACTCGATCTCCTCTCCGAAACTGCCACTGGAAAAGTGCACTCGCCAATGGACCTTGCTAAGCACCTCTTTAAAACCACAACTCTCACCGGCAATCGCCTCCGACCCTTCGACATCCGGAACTCGGATCTTGCTTGGTGCATTCAGGAAGGAGAAAGCAATCCACTGGGGCTGAGTCTCATTTACATGTTGGTCGGCAATCGTTTGGGCATTCCCGTATTTGGATGCAACTATCCCGGCCATTTTCTCTCACTCATCGATCACGAAGGAGAGGCCACCATCATCGACCCCTTTCACAATGGGAGAGCCACTCCGGTTAGACAGCTCATCAAGGATCATCCTGAGATTTCCAAGGATGCCCAAAAAGCGCTAAAACAGCCCTGCACCCTCGGAGAAATGCTCTCTCGTATTCTCGCGAACCTCCACTATGCCTTCGCGAAGGTAAAGAGAAACGAAGACGAAAATCTGGTGAAAGAACTGATGCTCACCGTGCGCTCATGAGAATCATAAGTGAAACTCTCGAGCAATCAGGACATCAATTGCATCGCCTCATTTTGAAACCCGCTGGATCCTCTCGCGGCACCCTCATCTTCTTTCATGGCCAAGGCGACTTCATCGATCGCTACCCACCGATCCTCGAACCATTCACCGACAACGGTCTCACTTGCATCCTCACGGATCTCCCAGGTCACGGCCGCTCTTCAGGAAAACGAGGCCACGTTCCCGGACTCAAGTTTATCGACCAACTCCTCGACAATGCACTAGTGGCAACTAAGGGATCTTGTCATATCGCCGGTCATTCCATGGGTGGCATGATGGCCCTTCGCTGCTTTCTGCGAGACCCGTCTCGCTTTCAAAGCGCGTGGTTTAGCTCTCCCCTTCTGGCCCCAGCTCGACAGACGACTCCATGCATGAGCCTCATTCTTCCAAAAGTTGCCCGCCTTTTTCCGTGGATCACCTGGAGTACCGGCGTGTCCTCGGAACAATGCCGTAACGGCGGCAGTTCGGAACCGGATGACAAGGCTCTTTACCACAACAAAATTTCCCTCGGCTGGGCACGAGACCTGATTGCGGTGGGACAGGAGTTTGAAAGCCGGTTCCAATCCATGGCCACGGACAGGCCCATCCTCTTTACGCAGGGTGGAGCGGACCCCGTCTGCACCCCCGAGATCCTTCGAAGCCGACTCGTAAAACTGCCTCGTAATCAAATCACCTACCGCGAAATTACCGACGCCCTTCACGAACCCTTCATAGGAGACCGCGCAGAAGAATTCCGTCTCATTCTTGAGAACTGGCTCAAGAACTCTTCACCAAGCGAATAGTATCGGCGTGAAGAATTCTCTCCAAGCCCTCAGCAGTCCGTAAAAGAAGCTCACCATTCGCCGAGAGGCCTTCCATCACCCCGGTCTTCCTTATTCCATTAGTCTGCAGCATCACTCTTTTCCCCCGAAGGACACAGCGGGTATTCCAGGTCTCAAGAAGCTCCGCAAATGACGAGCCGATCTGCCTCGAACGAATGCGCAAACGATCCAGAATCGCAACAAGAACCCCCTCTCTCTCTGCAACCTCCCCATTCTCGAGAGCGATCGAAGTGGCAGGATGAACCAAGCCTTCTGGAAATTTCACCGTGTTGATGTTGAGACCGATCCCGATGACGACAGAGTCGCCGGCGCTCTCGACCAGAATCCCACAAATTTTCCGTTCATGAACCCAGACGTCATTGGGCCACTTCACCTCCGCCGCAAGACCAAAGCCATCGAGTGCTTCAGCCACGGCAAGTCCGGCCACGAGAGAAAATCGCGACCACAACTGCATCGGTTCTTCAGGCCTTAAAAGAAAACTACACGCGAGACTCTCACCCGGAGGACAACTCCAGGCCTGCCCCCGGCGCCCTCTTCCAGCGGTCTGCCTTTCCGTTAATACAAGGCTCTCATGAACGAGTCCTTCGCGGGCCAGTCGCCGGGCCTCGTCGTTGGTCGAGGCACACTCATCGATAAAAATAATCTTCGCCGCCCACTCCGGAGAAAGCGCCCGAATCCGTGAGCCGTCCCAGCTTTCTTCACTCGTCATCATTCAGAAATTCGAGAGAGAGATCCAAGGCGACCGCAGAATGCGTCACCGCGCCCACGGAAATATAGTCCACCCCAGTTTTGGCAATCTCGGCGACCGTCTCAAGATTCACTCCGCCGCTCGCTTCCAGCTCAGGATAATCCCCCTTGCGCAAGGCCACCGCTGCCCGAAGCTCATCAAGAGACATGTTATCGAGGAGAATGTAGTCTACCCCTTCCAGCGTTAAAAATGCTTCCACCTGATCAAGGCGATCTGCCTCCAGCTCCACCTCCACGCCCGGCTTCTCCGAGCGGAGACGTAAAATGGCGTCCTGTATCGCTGCCAAGTCCCCTTCTGCCACGATGTGGTTGTCCTTCACCATGGCACGATCATACAAGCCAATGCGGTGATTTTTTCCCCCTCCTGCAAGCACTGCGCCTTTTTCTAGAGAACGCCAGCCAGGAGTCGTTTTACGGGTATCAAGAATGCGGGCCGATGTCCCCTCGGTGAGCGCGACGAACTGTCTCGTCTTGGTGGCCACCCCAGACAGGCGCTGGAGAAAATTAAGCGCTACTCTCTCAGCCGTGAGCAAGGAGCAGGCTTTCCCTTTCACCTTGAGAACCTTGGTCCGATGAGAGACCGCCTTTCCGCTTTCAAGAAGTATCTCTACTGAGGTTTCGGAATCGACACGTCGAAAGACTTCGGCCGCGATCTCGACTCCGGCAACGATTCCGATGTCCTTAGCGATAATCACACCGTGAGCCATTCGATCCTCGGGAACGAAATATTCCGAAGTGACGTCGCCTGTTCCAATATCTTCCGCCAATGCGAGATCGATAAGTGTCGAGGTTGTCTGATCCACGCCGCGACGATAGCCCATCTCGCCAAACTTGAGAATACGGAATTTCCACATCGTCGTCTTGCCTCGACCCCAGCATCGGCAGCGCTCATTGCGCACAAGTTGAAGCCCTAAAAAAGCGACCAAGGACAAGTCCGAGGTCGCTTTGAAAAGTTGGAATGAATCAGTCTAATTATCCTTCTTATGGGTATTTCAAGAAGATCTTATATTCAGCTGGGATCTTTTCCCCGCCGCCGAGCGACTTGTCCCAGAGTTTCACCAAAGCGATTCCTTCACGAATGAGGAACGCGCCATTTGAGTTCTCATCATATTCTTCGCTGCCGTAGAGCTTCATCGCGAGCACGACGTCTTCGTGATTCTTTAGGATCCGCAGACAGGCGAGAGCCGCTTTGCGCGTGATCACCTCGGAAGCCGCAAAGTCGGCCACGAAAGCGCCATTGTAAGAATTGAGAGCCATTCCGGGCTTCTTATTTCCTTCGTATGCAAGGCCGGTGCAATAGGAAACCTGAGCACGAAGCTCTCCCGCCAGTTTCTTTTCCTCCCACTCAGGGTCGACGGCAATAGAAACAAGACGAGACCAGGCGCTGGTCCGGACCGCATCCCAGAACACTTTATAAATCTCAATCTGAGCGTGATACTGCTGAGGAAGAAGTGGACCCGCGATGAAACTCTCCAGCGCGGTATCAAGCGCGTTTAAATCACCAAGCTTTCGGTGGCACTCCAAGACAAAGTAGTTTGCCAAGGTGCTATAGTTCCCGGGAACTTCATCGACCTTGGCGTAGGTCGCCGCACAGATCGTGAACTGATCCCTCGCCTCAACATACTTTCGGGCACGAAACAGCTCCATGGCCTGAGTATACTCAGCAGGTTCAATGAAGTAGACGTTCGTGCTAGCAAGACGCACGTTCTTGAAGGTTGTGGACTGCTTTTCCTTACGGTAACGGAGGCTCAACTTTGATGAAGCGACGATATAAGCGGAGAAGCTATCCCCCTCAGTCATGATGAGAGCAAATGGCTCCTTGGTCTCCGTCTGCCCAAAGACAAACGAAAACGCGGAAACGAGGGAAAGGGCGGAAAATAAGAATGTTTTCATGGTTCTAGTGGAATCAATCGTTGTTGGTTTCGTCTTACTTCTTCTGTTCCTCGAGGATATCCTCCATCGATTTGATCTCGGTGCGTGCTTCGTATTCTGAAACGAGCGACTCAACTGCAGTCCAGCTAGCGGTTTCCGGATCACTAAGCTTGCTCTTAAACCCTTTGGTATTATTGAGCCACTTCCAGCCTTCTTCATAGACCTTCTGGCGGTCTGACTTTCCATCTTCGCGATTTGTGCCATTACGATCCCACAAGAGTTCCATCCAGCGCTTGAGCGATGGGCCTGAGACCTTAACGTAACCCGGAGAAGTTGTCCAAATCTGACCATAAATAGCGATGGCGTCCTCCGATTTTCCAAGCGCGTCATAAGACTGGGCAATCAGAAGGCGGACATCTGCGCTACTGCGCTGTTTAAAGGACTTGTCATCAAGATACTCGCGACCACGTTTGATCGTCTCGTCGTATTCTTTGTTACCGAATGAGATGGTGACGATTCGGAAGATCGCTTTTTCTTTTTGGTCCTTCTTAGCGTCGGCGTAGACTCGATCAAGAAGCATTACTGCTTTCTTTTGCTCCGCAGAACTTCCGCTTCCGAGAACATCTGCGAGACCGAAGAGAGCTGGGAACTCATAGGAAGGATCGGAGCTATCAAGTGCAGCCTGATAATAGGGTTTTGCTTGGCCCGTCGAAGAAGTCTTCTCACGAAGGAAGTCGCCGATGCTCACAAGAATATAGTCTGAAAGATCCTTCACATCGAAGTCGGTCTTCAGCTCATTAAAGAGAACCTTGATCATGGCTTGAGCCTTACTAATCAGGACCTCATCCTTGGTCTTAATTCCCGCTTCCAGCTTATCTTCGAAGACGCCGATCACCGCAATCCGGAGCAAGGCTCGGCTCGCCATATCGCGGGAATCAATTCCAGGGAAGGCATAGTAGTGCGCCTTCAGCTCATCTTCACTGTGCTCTTCAAGGTAAGCTTCGGTGTATGAATTGATCGACTGCTCAAGTCCGGGAGTTCCCTTGATCTTGGAAAGTTCGGCAATGACCTTCTGAAGTCTCTCGAGACCTTCATCAATACGGCCGGCAGCACGCATCGCAGGAAGACCGGTAACCGCGAGTTGAGCTCGGTAGGGCGAATCCGCATAGCTCTTCCAGAAGCGATCATAGAACGGAAGCGCGTTCTGAACATCTGGGTTTGGCTTTCCGTCGATCTTCTCCGCACCGAGAATATTGACCAGATAAAGGAGCGATTCAGCAGCGACGATCGCGTTCTCTTTCGTCTCCGCGAGAGCAAGTGCTTTCTCGTAGTAGGCCACGGCTTCCACTGGTTGGGACGTATTCTCAAGAATGTTTCCTTTGAGAGCGTAGATTGACTCCATCGCCGAGAACCCGGGGAACTCGGTCTCAACCCGGGTCACCTTTTCAAGAGCCTCGGGATATTCCTCTTCGGCAAAGTGGCAATTCGAGCGGTCAAAGAGCGCAAAGGGAAGATAGGCATTGGAACCTGCGTCCGGATAAGTCTTCAAGAAGGTGTCGAGAAGAGCGGCGGACTTGGTCCAATATTGCAGGCGGAAAAGATTCGAGGCCTGAAAATAGAGAACAGCCTGGCGACGATGTGCTTTCGTCTCGGCATATGTTTTCACATGATCATCAAGCTCTTTCTGCGCAATATCGAATTGGCCGGTGTAGTGGTAACTCCCACCAAGCACGAAGAGGCAAATATCGTGCTGCTCAGAGGGCTTGGGAAGCTTATCGATCATCACGGAGGCAACCTCGATGCACTTTTCATATTCCCCTTCCCAGAAGAGACTAGAAAGCGTGAGGCGACGGACTTCCTCGGCGTAATCACTTGTAGGAAAGTCTTTCAAGAAGCGGCTGCCATACCTCTCGGTGGTCAACACTTCTCCGATGATCGAAGAAGTTCGAACAAGGTTATAAAGATTCTTCTCCCGTGCTGGGACAATCTTCTTATCCTTGAAAATCTTGGCATTGGGGAAGTAGCGCTCAAGTTGTTCGTAGACAGCAAAGGCACCACGGGTATTTCCGTCGTCCTCGTGCATTACGGCCGTGTTGAGGAAAGCGTAAACTTCGTTCATCTGCCCGGTTTTCTGGGCGTCCTGAAGGGCTTCAAGATCTTTCTCAAGGTTCTCTTTTCGAACGAGCTTCGAGCCATCACGGATCAAGCGCTTGTAATCACCCACCATTTTAAGTCGGGCTCGCACGTCATCGATCGCAGCAACCGTGCTGGGAACGAGCGAGTAAAGCTCGAAGGAAGAGCGCATCATATCAGCACCCTTGGCATCGAGAGCAAGCTTCATGAAGAGAGGAGCAAACTCGTAGGCCTCGAAAGGATCCAACTTAATGTGGCCGCGATTCTTGGCGATAAAATCGAGGAGGGCTTTTTCGTCATTCTTTTCGATGACCGCTTCCACCATGGCATTGAAGGTCAGCAGGATATTCTTATTTGAAGTCGGGAACTGAACCTTATTGGTGATGGCCGTTTCGAGATCTTTGTTTCCTTCCGGAATTTTCCGCAACTTATAATAGCAAGTTGCCATGTTCGTGTAAAACACGCCACGACTGTATTTGTCCCGGGTCTTGTCCCGCTCGGCGAGGAACTTCTTGTAGCTCTTAATCGCAGTGTCCCACTCTCCTGATCCCTTGGCAGCGTGCCCCCAGTAAAGAAGAGATTTTTTATGGTACATGTTGAGACTCTCGTTTTCTCCCCCTTTGCCATTGGGATACTTACTGTAGCAAGTTTTAAAGGATTTCATCGCATCCGGATACATTCCGAGCATGAGTTCACAATAACCGCGATTGTACCAAAACGATCCGAAACGAGGTCCGAAAAGAGTCATGGCGCGACCATCGTAAAGTTCGGTCGCCTTCTTCAGAATGGTATGGGCTTCAGCCCATTTTTCCGCTTTCATTGCGGTGATGGCATTCGTGTTAAACTCGCGCACCGCTTGGGCCTGCAACGGAGCAGCAAAAAGCCCCAGCGTCAGAAGAAACAGAGCGAAGGTGCGTCGGAGGTTGGTATTGGGAGTCATATGTGGTGTTTTAAGGTTGGCTTTTTGGAGAAAGAAAGGCTGCTGAGCACAGCAGCCTTTCTGTAAAGGAGGTAACGGTAGAAGCTCAAAAATCTTATTCTTCGTCGAGCAAATCAGTGAAGGTAACTTTCGAAATCCCCGTCGCAGCAAGCGAGTTAAGAACATCGATCACCCGCTGCTGGCGTGCTTCCGCTTCAACGTAGATCTGAACGAGAGGCTCCTGGGAACTCGCCATCGCCGCGTCACGATAAGTTTCGAGAAGAGGTTGAAGCGTTGGTAGAGCGCGAGAATCGGGATCCGATTCGACGAGCTGTTCCGGAGTTCCGTCTGATCGAATCGAGATATAACCATTTTCCTCCAACTTAATAAAAAATGGACTAATCTCGGGCGGTGTTTCAGATGGCGCCACCGAAGGTAGTGCCATGTCGAGGTCCTGCTCCTTTTTCACAATCGTTGTCGTGACGATGAAATAAATGAGGAGTAGGAAACAGACATCAATGAGTGACGAGATGTCCAAACCTGGCTCATCTTCATCCGGAGACTGCATTTTTTTATGGCGGGCCATATTATATCAGGGGTAATTATTTGTCGTTGATGTATCCACCGAAGGCGACTTCCGTAACGCCCACGCGGGCCGCAACCCGAATGACCTTACGGCAATATTTGAAAATCGTGTTCTGGTCTCCTCGAATATGGAGCCTAGCAACGTGACCGACACGCTCTGCGTCATCTTTACTCCTAGTGATGTATGCCTCTAGAGCGTCAGGATCATCCAAAGTGACATTAAAGTTCTCCGCACGGAGATCGCCATTTTCGTGAATATTCACGACAATCTTACCATACTTGCTCTTAGGCGTCCTCGCCGCGGAAGCGATTGGAGGAGTGACATCCGGGTCGATCTTGATAGTCTTGGGATTGGAAACAACGAGGAAGAAAAGGAGGAGGAGGAAGACCATATCAATCATGGGCGACATGTCCATCTTGTCCTCTTCCTGCTTGGCTGCATTTGCAGCGCGGAGTCGATTGGAAGCCATAGTTCTAGAGATTTAATTAAATTCACCAAAGTGGGTGCCAAAAACACCCTGCTGCTTAGACGGCGATACCCTCCGGAATCTTAGCCAAATGAGCGTCTGCGTTGACGGTCTGGATGGAAGCATTGATGAGATTCTCAGCGGTTCCGTGGCAGTCAGCAACGAGTGTGTTGAAGCGGTTCTTGAAGAAGAAGTAGGCAAAGAGAGCCAAAATAGCGACGATCAGTCCCCACATGGTGGTCAAGAGAGCGATCGAGATCGATCCGGCCAACTCACTAGGGTCGGCTGAGTTGTTCGTAGCGAGAGTTGAGAAGGCCTCAATCATACCAAAGACGGTCCCGAAGAGACCGAGCATGGGGGCGGACTGGGCCACGAGTGAGATCATATTGATGAACGTCATCTGCTTGCGGGTCTCGTTGATCGAGAAGTCAGCGATAGCATCTTCGACACGCTCACGGCCGAGGTCTTCAGGCTGGGTAGCGTCGATGTTTGGAAGCGAGTAAGCCATCATGCGTCCCAAGTAGCTTGGGTGAGAAGCAGAGAGCTCAATTGCGGAGCGAACCCGGCAGTTCACCATGTGATCAAGAAGTGCTCCTTTGAGATCATCGGGCGCATACTTTGCCTTGGTGAGATTCATAAAGTTGAAGACCGTCAGGCTGATGAGGGAGAGGAGTCCTATCGCAACGATAAAAATCGTGAGAGGACCACCATCAAAGATAAAACGCTGTAGGGCGTTTCCTTTCTCTGCTGCCATGGCTGAGCCGGAGGCAAGGACGGTCATTGCGGTACCAACAGTCCATGCGTTGGCTTTTGGAAGGGACATATTAAGAATCATGTTGTTTGAATTACGTTTAGAGTGTTGCCGGGACGCTATTCTTCGGAAATGACGGCATCCTAGTAAAGGAGCAATTTGCCTAAATTCTTACGTTTTTTAGGAGGTTCTAAAATCATCCAACCCCCTCACACCTGAGATCGCCATCACCTCGGAGGCTAGGCCACCTCCCACGTAATTTCTTGGATAATTCGGCCACAATTCATTGTATTATTAGGAAGTGATGGTGGTTTTCCCTTGCGACAATCACGATAAGTAAAAGAAATTCTTTCAAGTTACTTCCGGGTAGCCACCGGAGTTCTCCTCTTTGGGAAAAGATGACGGCAAATTTCGCAATCCGTCCCATCGCAGCCTCTCGCACTGCAATACTCCCTTCCGTAGAAAATAATTTGAAGGTGAAGCTTACTCCAAACGTTTTTAGGGAAGAGTTTTTTAAGATCTGACTCCGTCTGGGTCACACTCCGACCATCGGTCAACTTCCACCGCTGCGCGAGCCGATGAATATGCGTATCGACAGCAAAGGCCGCCTCCCCAAATGCTTGGGACATCACGACGGATGCCGTCTTATGCCCCACCCCAGGAAGCTCTTCCAAGGCCTCCATGTCAGCTGGAACTTCTCCTCCATGCTCTTCCACCAAAATTTCCGAGAGTCCCCTAATCGAACGCGCCTTTCGAGGAGCGAGACCACAAGGCCGAACAATGGCATCAATTTCCTCAATGGTGAGCTTGAGCATCTTCTTTGCGCTGTCCGCTTTTTTAAAGAGCGCGGGTGTCTGAAGGTTCACCCGCACATCCGTGCACTGAGCCGACAGCAGCACTGCTACCAAAAGCGTGTAGGAATTTGTATGATCGAGAGGAACCGGGGTCTCGGGATAAAGTTCTTCCAAACGCTTCAAAATATATGCGGCCCGTTCCTTTTTCAGCATGCTGGATTCCATCGGATCAACGACGTGAAGGCAAGCCCCACCCTGCCTATTCATCGACACAAAAAAGCGGCTGAGTTCAAAAACCCAGCCGCTCAGAAATTTAAAGCGCAACTTAGTTCGAAGCGACTGATCCACTATCGAGCTTCGCTTTTGCCGCATAATACATCTTGCGAGTGTGGTCATAGCCACGACGCCCCTTCAAGATATTGACAGTCCGCTCATACGATCCCCACTGAATCACCGTTATTTCCGCCAGACGGGTCCCCCATCGTCTCATAGTAGTGAGATTCGGGTGATAAATATCAACCGTGTTGGTACCAACAAGAGACGAACCATAGTCATCGACAACATAGGTGTAAGGGAGGCCTTTGATTTTAAATTTGGTACCAACCGGATAGCGCGACCAATCAGCGGCAGCACTTCTGACCTGACCATATTTCAGGTAGGTTCCCAAGGCATTCTTGCGCCACGGTGCACCCACTTCCATTTCTTCATGAGAGTATGAAGTCGTGCGGACGAGGCGCTGGCGCTGGCTACTCTTGTAGGTCGCCATGCCATGCTTGTCCTTAGGAAGACGGGCAGCTTTATCACGAGTCGACGACGACACAGGAGCGGGATGAAATCCGTTCGGGCTTTTGCCCCGGGGAACGGAGAACCACCTGGTCAGTTTACCGCTAAAAACGATTTTACTCCTCCCGTCATGGATTCCACTCCGATCAAAAACGGAGCTGCCTAAATCCCCACAACTGGAGAGAAGGATGCTAATGGCAATACTAATCATGGCTGCTGCTTTCATTTCAGAGGAAGTTGGTTACGGTTCCTTTCGAGCGACACTTGAGACATGAGCTCGGGAATGTCTAGATTTTTTGAAAGAAACTCAATGCTAATTTGTCATGATCGGATTTACTTTTTATGTGGGGAAATCTCCTAGACCTCATACCACAGGCACAAAAAAACGACGACCCGAGGGTCGCCGTTGAATCATTTTCCAGAAAAAATTGGGCTTAAGCCTCGTCAATTTTCACTGCTTTATAGCCGCCAGTGGACCTGAAGTAGAAGATCAAGAGAAGATAAATAACCGCCATCGTGGCCGGAATCAGTGAATCAGTCTTCAGAGTGCGGCGGTTACCCCGGATATCGGCGTCCACGACAGTCTGCTCTGCTTTAGAACGCTCATCTTTTCCAAGCTTCTTCGTATCTTCCAAGCGCTTGGGATCGATCGCCTGGACTGACTCAAAGACAAGGAACTTACTCTCGTCCCCTGCACTCTGCCATTCTTCATAAAGAGCAGCGTCTTCGGTCTTCAGCTCATCTACAGCGTAGCGATCTTTGAAATATCCAAGACCAGCCGAGCCAATCAGACCGGCGGACATCATTCCGATTCCACCCATAAGACTCATCGCTACTGCGCCTGTCGCAGGGAAACGGTCACCAACCACTGCCAGCATCGTCGGCCAGAAGAAGGTTTTACCGATCGAGTAGATCAGAACGGCACCGATAGCCGGGCCAAAGGAATTGATCGCTGCCACTGCGTTGAGTCCGATACAGGCGATCACGGCACTCGCGAACAAAAGGCTGATTGGATTCAATCCCAATTTCTTCTCAATAAAGTGAGCACAGAAACGAAGGAGGAACATTCCCAATGAGGTGATCACAAATAGAATTTTGCCCTGCTTCTCGTCCAGAATCGCTCCCGTGATGTTCTGCATCCATCCATCTGTTCCAAGCTCAACAGCACCCACAAGAGCGTGGGTGATAAAGAGAACAAAGATCAACCAGTGACCGGGAGCAAAGTTGGTGATCTTACCAATCCAGAAAAGAGTCCCTAGACCAATAAAGGTTGCAAGGATCTGAGGAGCACTTGAACCCTCATCGAACATCGGTGCGAAGGTGCCACTAAAGAAAAGATAGAGCATGTAAGCAACGACTGCGCCACCCATAAGGCCCACGTCCTTGAACATCTCCCCCATCTTGAGCCCTTTTTCGGAGGCTTCTGATTTCGGGAACTTCTGTCCCATGAACATCACCCCATAAACAATTGTCGGGACAAGGTAGAATGCGAGCTGGGTTTTCCAGTCGAGAGCGCTTTCACCCGTTCCAAGGAACCAACCGACCATTCCTCCAAAAATCATTCCCAGCGGCCAAGAGGCATGAAGAATGTTCAGGTAGTGAGTTCTGTTCTCTGGGAAGAGAGTGGAAACTAAGGGGTTTGCCACAGCTTCCAAAGTTCCGTTTGCAAATGCGAAAAGGAACATTCCCCAAAAGAGGAAATTATAGGCGGTCTCGGTGCTTTGACCGGCCGTCGCACCAAAAGTCACAAATGCTGACAAAACGTGACAAAGGAAGGCTACAAAAACTAATTTTCCATAACCGATTTTATCGACGACAACTCCGCCAATCATGATTCCAAAACAGAACCCCGTGAAACCTGCTCCACCAATAGCACCAAGCTGAGCTCCAGAAAATCCAAAGTCTGATGCCCAGTTGGCAAAGATACCTCCTCGAATTCCGAATCCGACACCAGCAGCAAGAATTGCTACAAAACCTGCCCACAAAAGGCGCTTTCTGTTTACCTGTTGATTATCACTCATTGTGTTCGTCTTAAAATTACCCTGCTTAGTTTGGGATTCGGTTATCCTGACCATTTCGCCGGACATGACAAGCTCAGGATTGCGCCAAATCCCATTCTCTAACAAAAAAGTCAGGACGGAGCTTTATGCTCTCCGCCCTGACTAGGAAATCCCAACAACCCTGAACTGATTTAGGGATGGGTTGTTTTTCGAAATTTGGACAGGCCCGAAGGCCTTCCCAGGTGACCGGAGCCCCCTTTTTATTTTTTGTTTATCTGACGATAACGGTTCTCGTAAGTGTGATTATATGAACCGCTTCCAGACTGCCTAATTCTAAAGATCCGACAAGCCAAAAGGTTTATCCCTTACGTTGAAGGAAGAGATCGATCCCATCATTCAGAGCGATCCAGCTCGCTTCGATGATACTATCGGAGACCCCTACGGTGCCCCAGGTAGACTCTCCATCGGAGTGAACAATCAACACGCGCGTTTTGGACGCGGTCGCCTCCTCACTATCCAAAATCCGCACCTTGTAGTCCACGAGCGAGACTCCCTCAATCTCAGGGAAGAAGGGCACAAGCGCTCTGCGCAAGGCTTTATCGAGCGCATTCACCACCCCATGACCTTCGGCCACCGTGTATGCTTCCTGTTGCGCGACCACCAATTTCACCGTTGCTTCGCACACTGGACGCTGACGGTCCTGATACTGGCGGAATGAGCAATGATACTCATCAAGACTCCAAGCACGGTCACAATCATCAAGTTCCCGCCGGATCAGAAGTTCCAGAGACCCACCGGCTGCCTCGAAAGAATATCCAGCCTGCTCCAGGTCCTTCACTTGCGTCAAAACATTGAGTGCCTCGGTGCTTCCTTTCTCAAGTTTCAGCCCCATTTCCTCAGCTTTAATGAGAATATTCGTTTGGCCCGAAAGCTCACTCACGAGAATATACTGCTGATTGCCGACCTCTTCAGGACGAATGTGCTCGTAGGTCCTCGCCAGCTTTTGAATAGCATTCACATGCATGCCCCCCTTGTGAGAAAAGGCAGTGCGCCCGATGAAGGCGGCACGGGCAAAGTGCGGGTTGTTTGAAACGTCATCCACGAAGAACGAAAGCTCCCGCATTTGAGTGAGATCCTTGACTGCTTTACGTCCCATTTTTAATTCCAGAATTGGAATCACCGAAGTGAGGTTACAGTTACCGGTGCGTTCTCCGTAGCCATTGATGGTTCCCTGCACTTGAGTCGAACCAGCGTTCACCGAAGCAATGGCATTCGCCACGGCAAGCTCGCAATCGTTGTGCGTATGAATTCCCACCTTCGCATCTGGGAAAGCTTCACAAACTGTCTTGGTCATTTCGGCGATCTCAGTAGGCAGGCAACCCCCGTTAGTATCGCAAAGGACAAGCCAGTCCGCGCCACCTTCGACCGCAGCTTTCAGGGTCGCCATGGCATGCTCTTCGCTATCTTTAAAGCCATCGAAAAAGTGCTCGGCGTCATAGACGACCTCACGACCCGCATCTTTTAAATGACGAACGGTATCACGGATCATCGCCTGATTTTCCTCCGCCGTTGTGCGGAGTACTTCGGTCACCTGTAGCTCCCAGCTCTTTCCAAAAATAGTAATCACCGGCGTTTCCGCATCGAGGAGCAATTGAACTTGAGGATCTTCTTCTACCGCTATATTGGCGCGACGGGTCGAGCCAAATGCGGTAATTTTCGCGTGGTTCCACGATTCCTTTGCTGCCGCCTTAAAAAATTCAATATCCTTGGGATTCGAGCCCGGCCAACCGCCTTCGATGTAATCTACACCGAACTCATCAAGCCGCTTGGCAATACGCATCTTATCTAGGCCAGATAAGAAAAAGCCTTCACCCTGGGTTCCGTCCCGTAAGGTGGTGTCGTAGATTTGAACTCGTGATGGGGCGCTCATATAAAATCGTGTTTCCTGAAGGGGCCAAAACGCTAGGGAGGAATTTGAAGAACTGCAATGCACATATCCCCTCATTCTGTCTGAGCACGCCCATGATTTGGCCATAAGTCACAAAATCTCCTGAAGCGTAGTCAACGGTTTCTTGGGAAACCCTTTTGCACGACTCGACCTTGAAGGATAAAACATCCAGTAATCCCCCGTCGCTCCCGTAGTTTAACGGATAGAACAAGGCTTTCAGCGCACCGGAGAATGGAGGGTTGACTAAGCGGCGGAGTGGAGCGGCTCGAATCTCGAGGGTCTGTCCCCAGAGGTCGCAGGGTGGGGATCGCCCATTTCGGTGCGGTCTGCCTGAGGCTTACTTCAGCTCTGCAGAGGTCTTTCCGCCATGCTCTCGAAGAAAGGCGGCAATTTTGGGTCGGCTCGCCTCGACCTGATCCACATCGACTTCGATTTTTAAAAGGCCAGCGATCAACTTGAGAAATCCACCAATTTCGTCATTCCATGGCGCCGCGACCGAATTGAGGCTCGTTTCACCGGTGCCATTGATGGCATTAATTTCGATCTTGTTGCTGACCAGGAGCTCGACCACCGGGAGGTGACCGAGGAAGGCGGCGGAATGCAAGGCGGTGGCGCCGTCCCGGTTTGTGGCGTTGATGTCCGCCCCGGCCGAAAGGAGCAACTCGGCGGCTTCGAGTTGACCGGTTAAGGCGGCCCAGGACAATGGGGTCATCCCATTGGGATCTGGCTGATTTGCGTCCGCTCCGTCTGCAGCCAGCTGAGATTTGAGGGCGTCGAGATTTCCCACCTTGACCGACTCCCAAATGTTCCTTGGGGCGGGGGGGGGAAGGTCGCCACCCGAGGCGGCTCCCATCTTGCGCAAGAAGGCCGCGACCTTGGGTCGAGCGACCTCGATTCTTTCCACATCAAACTTCGTTTGGAGCAGGCCGCCGACGAATTGGATGATCCCCTTGAGTTCTTCACTCCATGGGGCGGCGGCAACGTCGAGGGGCGTTTCACCTTCATCGTTGCGCGCGTTGAGATCGGCTTTGTTTTCGATCAGGACCTGGATGACCTCGAGTTGGCCAAGAAAGGCCGCGGAATGCATGGCGGTTTGATTCTTCTTATCCCTTGCATCGATGTCTGCACCCTTCTGGAGGAGGAACTTCACGGCCTCCGCTTTCCCAGTCAGGGCGGCCAAGGCCAGGGGAACGGACCCTAAGGAATCCTGAGCGTCGACATCCACTCCCTTGGCGAGTTGGGCCTTGATGCCTTCAAGGTCGCCATTCTTGGCCGAGTTCCAAATCGAGTCTGATTTCAGGCCACTGGCGAGGGAGGATGGGATGAGCGGAGGATGATCGGGCACTTTGGTCCACTCGGGCATGTCGCTCGAGATCTCAGCGAGGAGATCAGCGCTGCGAGCTCGAATGAAATTCCGAAGTTCTTCGAGTTTTTTCGGAAAATTGGATTGGATGGTGGCGAGGTGGGGCAGGAGGAGTTTTTCGATGCGATCGACCTCCGCCAGGAGGGCGTCCTCCTTCCACAACTCTTCGAGTAATCCATGGAGAGTTCTGGCATAGCGCTCCCGCCCCGATTTTGATTGGTAAAGCTTGTGCGCGATCATGCCCTTGCTCTTAACGGAGATTGGGGCCTTGGGATCGTAATCAAGCTCACTGAATTTATCAAAGAGAGCATCCGCCCCCCAAGGCAGGAAGTGAAACTTGCCATTCTGGGGATTGAAGTAGGTGAAGAAGTTGTTGTGATTTCCTGAATAGCCGTCCCAAAAACCAAGGAGACCTTCGACCGCCCAGAAGGTGAAGAAGGAGTCTAGATCAACCAGTTCACCGATGATCTTTTCGGGATCCTTGTCCACCTCCTCACTCTCAAGGATGGAGATGAGTTTTCTGATCATGGCGCGGCCACGTTTGTCTTTCCCAAATTTTTTCTCAAAGCTGCCCTCCCAGCCTTCCCGGAAATCGACCACCGTGCCTTCGTAGAGAGTGCCCTTGTCATTTCCAAATTCCCTTTTGATAAGGGTCTTGCGGATGGTCTCAACATGAGAATAGACCCCCAGGTTGACTCCGTTTACGGTGACTTTGGCAAAGGCACAACGTGGCGCGGGTGCACCCGCAGCATTGAAGAAGGCGTATCCCATGTACTGATTCACCAAGGTGGAGTCTTGTTTGTTGTTGTTGAGAGTGAGGTTAGTCAGGCCCTCGATCCCGGCCTCCTTGTCGAGGTGATTCAATTTGATCTTGAGCGACGGACGGGTGGTGCTCTGGGAGCCGATGAATCCCTTTTTGCGAAGCCCGACCTGGGGGAACCTGTGTCCGTCGATCGTGACACTGGCTTCAACATAGGTATAGGGCCCGGCGATGGGGGCCTCCTTCCGTTTCTCGCTCAGGGCTTCAAAAAAATTACGGGTTTGATTCCGGATCGTCTCCCAGTCCGCTTCGGCAACGGTAATCTGCACATCGATCACCCGGGCGGTGGGGAAGACCAGGTCGAGGGTAAGGTCCTCACCGCTTGCCGTGCCGACGGCAGGGAGCCAGGGTTTGCCATTTGCTTTCCCTGGTGTGGGATCTTTGAAAAAAACGATCTTCTTGGCATCGATGCTCCCGCCCTTGAAAGAGTATCCAAAGGACTCTCCTTTGCCCACGCTTGGATAGTAGGGGGCGAATGCGCTGACGGGACTCTGGTCGGAGATTTGGACCACGGCCAGATACTCGCCATCGCCGTCCAACTCAAAATTGGCATGGAGGGCTCCTTCTTCCGGCCTCCGGTCTTTTCCGGAGGCAAACACGGTCACGAAGGTGCCGGCTGGGAGAGTGCGCGCAGGAAGTTTCCATTTTAGGAGGTCCTCTTCGTCATCAGTAAGGGCGTACTTCCCGAGTGCAATATCCTCCGAACCATTGTTGAAGATTTCGAGCCAATCAGGGTGATCACCATCATCATCGGCAAAGTCATGACCGCCTCGCGCCATGACCTCGGAGATGACAAGCCCAGCATTGGCAGAGGTTACAAGAGCGGTCAGCCAAAAGAGGCGTAAAACGAGGGAAAGAGAATTCATAGTTGGGAGAGCGGTATCGATTACAACTGGCGGGAGTGAGCGGGATTTTCCCATAAACCGAAAACCATGACAAGAAATCAAACCTCGCTAAAGCCTGTGACATCGCTCCCCGAGTCATCACCCTTCTCACCCAGGCCCAATCTCTCACCACCAAGACCCCCGAAAGGATCACCCCCCACCTCTCCGCCGATGATTCAAAATCCCTCTGCCTTGCCGCTTGCCACGATCTCCTCCCGGCTCCGCTTTCGGAGGAAGCCAGCTTCAGCGAAACCCAGCCAAACACCCTCGCCGAATCTTCGGCACCATACAATCGCGCCGACGACCAAACCGCAGCCATCCTTCGGAAAATCCGCCGCCTCGTCCAGAAAGACAAAACCTCGAAAGAATGGCTCCACCTCACCGCCAAATGGTTCTTTCCAGACTGATCTAAAATCACCCTGAACCATGACTCGCCCGCCCTCCGAAAAGCCCCTTTTGAACACCTCCCTCGCGCCCGGTTAAACCCCGTCTGCTGGCTCCCATCCAGGAGGATCCGCACCCTCTCTCCACCACCCCCAGAATCCCACCAACTCCCCCACCACTTCACGGGGATTCAAACAAATTTCCCGAAAGTCGGCATTTTAGGTAGTCACTCCCCAGATCTGATGAATCCTCAAACTATCTAAAAATTTCACCTACGATTATCTATGCGCATAAAGAATTCTGATTCCTCAGCCTGACCTCCTTTCCCCGTGAAGTAGCCCCCAAAAACGAAGTCATCGAATTCCTAATGAAATGAGAGGCTTTCCCATGCAATCGGATGAGTTCTTCATGTTTCTCATAGAATAAAAAAGCCCCAACCAACCGGCCGGGGCTTCTGAGAAAAATCCTATCCTCACTCGAGAAGATCAGCTACCGGAAGGTAAGTCACTTCCTCCCGGTATGTTTCAGCAAGCGGAGTGCTCAGGTAGCGTTCAGTTGAAGAACATCCGATCGTCACGATTCTCTTGCCTTGAAATTCATCGCAGCAGCTACCTTGAGGGCGGAAGCAAGATTTGCACCATAAGAAGTTCGTTTGCCCCCTTATATACGGTCTCAGTAAGCTACTTCACAAGTTTCTCGATTTTCTCAGTGACGTCAGCTGAGGTTGGCTCAACCCCTGAATTGAAACGAGCGATGATTTTACCGTCAGCATTGATGAGGAACTTTTCAAAGTTCCAGCCAATGTCACCGGCATGTGGAGACTTCTTCCCTGCCAATGCCTCATACAAGGGATGTCGCTTTTTACCATTCACCTCAATCTTCGAAAACATCGGGAAACTAACGTCATAGTTCGTCTTGCAAAAGGCCTGGATGTCAGTCTCGGTGCCGGGCTCCTGCCCTCCAAATTGATTGCAAGGAAAGCCAGCGATCAAGAGCCCCTTCTTTCCATATTTCTTATGTAGGGCTTGCAGTCCTTCATACTGACGCGTGAAGCCACACTTGGAAGCGGTATTGACGATCAGAACGACCTTAGGCTTAGTCGCGCCCAAGGTCGTCTTCCTGCCATCTATGGTTTTCACCTTAACGTCCAACGGGGAAGCAGCGACAAAAGATGCAATCAAAAACAGAGGGCAGACGGAGTATAGGAATGATCTTAACATTTATAGAACATCACCCCAATCTCCACTCCGTCAAGAGATCAAATTGCCCTCATAACCGATTGCTCGTTAGACAGGGATGAATGTTGGTTACGAAATACCGGTGACGAATCAGCATCATTGGAATCCAAATCACCCCCCCTTCTCCTTACCAGCTCCGTTCCAAATGCGACTTCAACCCTTTCCCGCCAAAAGCAATTTCCTAGTAGTTTACTTCTTCAGCTTCGAATTCCACTCGTCGAGATTGGTCTTCTGAGCTGCGAAGAGAGCAGCAATTGGATCGGTGATTACGATATCGGTGATGACATCATCTCTTTCAATTGCATTCACAATATCCTGCCCATTGGTCACCTTTCCAAACACCGAATGCTTTCCATCCAAATGAGGAGTCGCTACGTGGGTGATGAAAAACTGCGAGCCATTGGTTCCAGGTCCGGCATTAGCCATGGAAAAGATCCCAGGACCAGTATGCTTTAGAGAAGGGTCAAACTCATCTGCGAAACGATATCCCGGACCACCTCCACCGGTTCCCTCCGGGTCACCTCCCTGAATCATGAAGTTGGGGATCACCCGGTGAAAAGTAATGCCATCGTAGTAATCCTTCTCGGCGAGATTAAGGAAGTTAGCCGCCGTCATGGGAGTCTTCGTCGCATAAATCACCGCCTCAATATCTCCCTTTGAAGTCTTCAGGACAATATTGACATCGGTGATTTCAGCCGGCTCGGCAGATTCGGGGCTTCCGCCAGTTGGCTCCGAACTCTTGGACTCCTTGTCATTACAGGAGCTGAGCACCAGAGATGCCGCCGCCACAGGTAGTATCAATAATAATTTTTTCATAAACAACGTGGCAAAATAGGCACGCCTTTTTCCCACCGCAAACCCAAAACCTAATTCAATTCCTCCAACTCAATTTGCGTCCAGGGCGTCTTCCGGCCGGCTTGGGCTTTCTAGATCTCTTTGACCTCCTTTTCGGTCACAGGACCGCCTTTTCCACCCCAGGCGTAGCGGAGATAGCTCAGAACCTGCGCGATATCGCGTTACCGACTCAACCCAAGGCTCGCTCCGGGAGCCATAAATCCGGCTTGATAGGTTTTCCCATCCAAAGGACCAATCAATCCATGGAGGAGAATCGGCACCAATTTTTTATTGACTTAAAGGGTCAAATAGGTCCTTTTTTAAATGTTGGACATTTTATCAGCGCCTTTTTTATGAAAACTTCAATTCTTCTAAGTGCCTTTCTTATCGGCACCGCTTCATCGGCAACTGTCAGTATAAGTTCTCTAGGTGATCTGGGAGTTCCTTCGGAGACCATCGACACACTCGGGTTTATGCCGACTTATGCTAATCGCTCTCTTGACGGAGTTACGGCAGTTCATACAAAAGACGCCACTTTTGCAGTCTCAATTGATTTCAACGCAGGTCTTAACGCCAATAATGGAGTCATTTGGGAGAGCGGTGGAGCAACAATCGGATCAACTATTTCCTACAACCAAGCTGCAGCTGCTGTGAGCGTGCACCACTCAACGAACGCTGGACTCGCGTTGGGAGTGGTAACTTATCAACTTACAGCTGCGCAAGTTGCAGGGGGAGAACTCGAAGTTGTGTGGGCATACGATGCCAGCGAAATCGACTTTGAGCTCTTCGTTGATGGAGTCAGTAGTGGAACCACTGTCGATACGACTGAAGTTGCCAGAACTCAGAATAACTGGAGTGGAGCAAACGGGGCTGGGCTGGGTGTATTCGGAGGAAACTTTGCTGCGGGAAATGGTGAAAATCAAAACCTTCTATCTATTGCTAATCTTGAAGATACCGCATCCATTAATCTAGTTACTGGACTTCGTTTTTGGGCAGGAACAGATGCCCAGTTTGTGACGGTTCCTGAGCCTTCCAGCAGCATCCTTCTTGGCTTCGCTTCTTTGTTGGCGATGAGACGCCGGCGCTAGTTTGGTTCGGAATTTCTTTTCCCACAAACCTCACTGCTTTTAGTAGTGAGGTTTTATTTTGTCTTAAACCTGCGGGGAAGTTTCTTTTGGTGGGGATGGGTGAGGAGTTTATGGCATCCGATTCCTATATTGCCTTCACGAATGCTCCCTGATTCTCCAGAGTGCCCCCCCTTTCGCCCCCCTCAGCTCCAAGCGGCGGCTTCAAGGCCCTCCCGCTAAAAGTAAATTCCTAGCAGTAATGGCAGGATCAACAGGGCCGCAAGAAAGGGGCGTCCCTGAGGACGTTATTGGGGAGATCGGAGAGGGGCGGAATACCGGAACAGTGACGAGTGGGCAGGCGGTCTAGCAAGGGGAAAGGGGAAAGGTAATCAGTCAGTAATCACACCTTATGCGTCCGCATAGCCTGTTTGGTGGGTGAGCTGAGTGGAAGATCCTAGCCTGGGCCTCCCACCGCCTCCCAATCTGCCCAACGCTGACTATCAAGCTCCTTCCTCTCGGAATTAACTTCCTAGTAGCTTTCTCAAATCGCATCCTCCAAGGATGCAAGTCTTTATCACATTCATAGGCTTTACCGCTTTCGTGGCATTCTATTCGTGGTTCCGCTTGCGGAAAGAGGAGCTCTCTACCCAAGATGGATACTTCTTAGGTGGTCGAAGCCTGACCGGTGTCGTCATTGCTGGCTCGATGCTCTTAACCAACATTTCAACCGAACATTTAATCGGGATGAATGGAAGTGCTTACAAAAATGGGTTCATCATCATCGCGTGGGAGGTGACTTCAGCATTAGCCTTAGTAGTCGCCGCTACCTACTTTTTACCGACTTATTTAAAAATGGGATTAACCACTATCCCGCAATATCTCGAAGAACGATTTGATGCAACTACCCGGACAATAGTTGCTTTGTTTTTACTAATTTCTTTCGTGGTCACTCTACTGCCGATCGTACTTTATACGGGGGCTATTAATCTGGAGAGTATCTTTAATATCTCTGAAAATTTTGGGATCAGCCAGTCGGCAGCGTTATGGTACACCGTTATAGCGATTGGCTGCGTGGGTTCGTGCTATGCCATTTTTGGCGGCCTCAAGGCAGTCGCTTATAGTGATACAATCAATGCCGTAGGATTATTTTTAGGGGGATTATTAGTACCAATTTTGGCCCTGTGGAATATTGGAGATGGTAATGTCTGGGGTGGCCTAGTGAAGGTCTATGAGCATTGCCCCGAAAAATTCAATGTGGTGGGGGCCTCAGATTCAGTGCTGCCTTTTGGGACTTTGTTCACTGGCTTAGTGATCAACCAACTCTATTTCTGGGGGATGAACCAAACCATCATTCAACGTGCCTTGGGTGCAAAATCTTTGGTAGAGGCTCAGAAAGGACTCTTAATTACCGGGTTATTAAAAGTCTTTGTCCCAGTGATCATCGTCCTTCCTGGAGTAATCGGGTTCTATTATTTTGGAGACCGCTTATTTGCTAACCAAGATCTCATTTATCCTGAGTTGATCAAAAAAGTCCTTCCTTTAAGTTTCGTAGGATTCTTTGCGGCGGTCGTGATGGGAGCGGTCCTAAGCACGTTCAACAGTGTTTTAAATAGCACCGCGACCATCTTTAGTATGGGAATCTATAAGAGGCTCATGAATCCCGGCGCAAATGATCGCCAAATGGTTCGCGCAGGAAAGACCGTGTCCATTATTTTGGCCGTCGTAGCGATTTTAACGGCACCCTTGGTAGCGGGAGCTCCAGACGGGCTCTATGACCTACTCCAAAAACTAAATGGAATCTTTTTTATTCCAATTGCCTCAGTGATGCTCGCTGGATTGTTCCTGCCCAAAATCTCAGCTCAAGGAGCGAAAGCCGCATTGTTTGTGGGACTTGCGTTTTACATCAGTGCCGAATTCATTTTTAAGGTCGAAATCCATTTTGTTCATATTTGGGGCATTGAGTTTGTTTTAAATATGGTCGTGATGTTTGTCGTAACGCATTTTTATCCCAATAAGAACCCATTCCAACCGAAGGACAAAGGACTTGTGGAAATTGAAGAATGGAAATACACAAAAGTGTTTAGCAGATTTTTGGTTTTACTAATTGTGGGAATTTATATTTGGCTAGGGTGGTTAATTTAGTAAGTGCCTCCCGGGACAAATCTCAAGATTGTGAAATCCTCCGGGGCGTCACAACTCGTATTTTAAGACCCGCATTCCTCCAGCATGAAGAGCCTTAAAGATAAAAGCCCTGATATCGAAGACCTATGGGAGGATAACTTGCGTAGTCGCTACCCTGAAAATGGAGATAAAGGAGAGGAAGATTTCCGAGATTATAACGATCCGGCGAGAGATACGGTGCGGGAGTTTTACCGCCTGAATCATCACTATCAGAACTATGACTTCGTGCTTCAAAAAAAAGCGCATTACACGAAGCTCGAAAAGCGGAAGATGGGTCTGTGGGAAGCTGTTGAATTTTTAAACACCCTCGTCGATGACTCCGATCCTGATATCGATCTGGACCAAACTCAGCACTTGTTGCAGACATCCGAGGCAATCCGTTCTGACGGTCATCCCGATTGGTTTATCCTGACCGGATTTTTACATGACCTAGGCAAGGTTCTTTGCCTCTTTGGGGAACCGCAATGGGCGGTAGTGGGAGATACTTTCCCCGTAGGATGTCAGTTTTCCCAGTCCATTGTTTATCCCGAATTCTTCAAAGAAAATTCCGATTTCCACGACCAACGTTTTAACACAAAATATGGTATATATGAGCCAAATTGCGGCCTCGATAAAGTCGAGCTTTCATGGGGCCATGACGAATATTTATACCACGTTCTCAAAGAATATTTACCTGAGCCTGCCTTGTATATGATTCGCTATCACTCATTCTATGCTCAGCACAAAGAAGGAGCATATGACCACTTGATGAAGGAGCATGACCATAGACTCTTTGAATGGGTAAAGCGGTTTAATTCCTATGATCTCTATTCCAAGTCACCAGCTCCTCCAAACGTGGCGGAGTTACGTCCTTTTTATGAGGACCTCGCTGCCAAGTATTTGCCAGATACTATTGCATTTTGAATGCTTAAGGCAGTTCTGAAGGTCGCTAAAAAATAAAATGAAAACAAAAATCAGAGTTTGTATTGTAGGGCTCGGAAGAGCTGGTCGTTTCCATTTAACCTCGATTAAGAATCTAGATTTCTTTGATCTGAAATATGTCATTGATCCTAGCCTCTCGACACAGGATGACATCGTTCAAAATAATGATTTCATTTTGCTGGAAGACATTGAAGAGGCGCTAGTTGATGACGAGCTTGATGCCGCGATTATCTCACCACCCACGCAGTTCCATTTTGATTGTGTTACTCGCTTTTTAAAAGCTGGCAAACATGTCTTTACAGAAAAGCCTCTTGGAAGATCCCTTGCTGAAATCCAAACCTGTTTT
The DNA here is from genome assembly GCA_905182405.1 of Akkermansiaceae bacterium. Taxonomy (GTDB): domain Bacteria; phylum Verrucomicrobiota; class Verrucomicrobiia; order Verrucomicrobiales; family Akkermansiaceae; genus SW10. The sequence goes on from CAJJBQ010000002.1 coordinate 1,693,635, forward strand.
GAACTTTCGGCTGAGCGAGAAAAGGCGTTATTCCTAGGATTTCAGAGGCGGTATGACCGAAATTTCCGCGCTCTTAAATCAAGGGTTGAAACCCTTGAGCCAGTAAAAATTATTAAGGCGAGCTCTCGGGACAACCCCCAACCTTCGTTAGACTACCTAAAGATTTCAGGTAATATTTTTCACGACATGTTAATTCATGATTTCGATATGTTGATCTTTCTTTTAGGAAACGAGCCTCCCATTTCGGTTTTCGCCTATGGCCATGCTTACGATGAAGACATCAGGAATATTCCAGATCTCGATACCGTAATGGTAACACTTAAGTACAAGACGGGTCTGATTTGCTCAATCGATACAAGCCGAAATGCTGTTTATGGATATGACCAACGGTTAGAAATTTTTGGTGAGGGGGGCATGGCGATCGCTGAAAATGAGCGGGATCATACGGTGCAAATGCATACCTCCAAGGGAATGGAAGTGGCAGCCATCAATGAGTCTTTCCCTAAACGCTATAAAGACGCTTACGCCGCTGAGATTAGGGACTTTGGTGAAGCGATCTCAGAGGGCCGCTTATCCAACGTCCCCCGAGACGAATGCCTTTTAGGCCATTTGCTTGCTAATGCAGCTCACCAATCTGTTGAGACCGGAGCTCCCGTCAATTTTGAGAATTATTTGGATTCATTGGGGGTTAATCTGGTTGGGACAACCTCCTTTCGCCCCCTCCACTCCGGTCCAAGGGCGGCTTCAAGGCCCTCCCACTAAAAGCAAATTCCTAGCAGTCGAAAGGATCAACGGTTCATTTTCGTAGTATTAAGACTGTCTTCTACTTAGGAGACGTTGGTTTGTCAGAAGTTCTGACTACTCACTGCTTCCAGATCTAATACAAAAAAATGGCAAGACTGTATTTTTCGGTTTCAAGTTTTCGGGCTTCTTTGAGACCTACTTTCTTAACAAGCCTTGTTACCCTTATCTCCATGACCACAACGGTCAAAGCGAGTGAAACAAGTCATTCGCTATCGGGCATTAACAGCAAACATCTCGGTCTTTTAGCCACCCACTGCGCGTCTTGCCACAACGAGAAGAAGAGCAAAGGAAAATTCCGAATTGATAAACTTAGCCTCACCATTCAAACGACAGCCGATGCGGAACGATGGCAAAAGGTGCTCAATGCCCTTAATGCCGGCGAGATGCCACCCGAGGATGAAGAGCAAGTTCCACCTTTGGCAAAAGCAGATCTGGTTGATGACCTAGGACAGGCGATGGTCTCCTTGCGAAAGAAAATGAGCGACCGCCATGGAGAAATCGCTATGAGCCGCCTTAATCGACGCGAATACCGTAATACTCTCCGCGAATTACTTGGCGTCGAAATTAATGTCAGCCAATTACCCGCAGATCATGGTCTTGGTAACTATGACACTTCCGGCAGCAGCCTCTACATTTCAAGTAACCAAATTGAATCGTATTTGGAATTAGGACGCGAGGCAGTAGAGGAAGCAATCGACCGTTACCTTGCACGCGGAGTTGCCGTCAACCACCGGCACGAAGGCGAAGAGCTGACCAAAAAATACCGGGCACATTTCAAAAAATGGGATACCTCAACAAAATGGCGAAGTGAACTCGCAAAAGCAGGGTCCCAAACAGTGAATAAAAAAATCTATGAATCACTAAAAAAGAAACATCCGACCCGACAAGATAAACATCTTCCCTTCTATCTCCACTTTGATGAGATATCGGGAGCGCCACCAGTCCCCAGTGATAATGCCTTTCGTTTTTTCGACAACCCCACTCGGGTCGATCAATTTATCAGTGCTTCCGCACCCAATCATTCTTATCTCAAAAGATACCTGAATCTGCCAAAAATTGAGCAAGGTGCCTTCATCACGATACCGACCATTCATCCAAATCAATTGCCCACAGGGTATATCGAATACCATCTCCCTCCGGGTTGGCCACCCGGAAAATATAAAGTGAGATTTCGAGCTGCACGCGCGGACAATGCACCTGAGGACCGTCGCTTTCTGGAATTTGGACTGCGTGTGCGTAATGTAGACTTATTAAGTGCCCATGAAGTGACCGGAACCATGGAGAACCCCCAAATAATCGAGACTTCATTAGAAATCACGCGCAAGCATTCTCTGGGCGAAAACCGCGACGAGAGGCAAATTTATCTCCGTGAAAAAGGGATGCATCATCAATTCCACTACCCGCGCAAAGTATTCGCGGAAACTAAAAAACGAAACGGATATGGCCCCGAATATGTCTTTTGGATCGACTGGCTAGAGGTTGAACGTGTCACTACAGAAGACCACTCGCTTCCAGAAGGCATGCAAACAGTGGTCCAGTTATTAAATCGCGAGAAGTTGGTTGAAGAGCGTTCCGAGGAAGGTCTCTTTATCCATCAAACAGGCGGAATTAAGGCCCAAAGGATCCGTATTATTAACCCAGATGCCGGTGACAACGACTTCCTCCACCTTCGTGAAGTACAAGTAATGAGTGAAGGTAAGAATATCGCACTAGAGGGAACTGCCTCACAGAGTTCCACCCACGGTAATGAAAATGAACGGGGCGCAAAAAGTGCAATCGATGGAGACATGACGAGTATCAATCACACTTCGAATATTACTAACTCCGGAGAATGGTGGGAGGTCGATCTTGGCCGCGAAGTGTTAATCGATGAAGTCCGTATTTACAACCGGAACGACAGCCCAACGATAGAGTCTCGCCTTAAAGATTACATCCTGGAAATCATAGACGCGAAAGGGGAACCTCAGGGAAATAACTATCCAAGAACCGCAGAGCTCGCCGCCTGCTTCAAAGAATTTTCAACCCAAGCATTTCGGGGAGAACAGGCAGACCAAAGCTTTATCGATCGTCTCCTAAACTATTATCACGCTAAACGAAAAGTCGATGGGCTTAAACATCGGGAGGCCCTCACCAGCACCTTGGCGATCGTCTTGAGTTCCCCAATGTTTCTCTATAAGTCCGAGTCCTCTTTGCAGAACCAACAAATAATCAGCCAGCAAGAACTCGCCCAACGACTCTCTTATTTTCTGTGGAGCGCCCCGGCCGACTCCACACTGATAAAGCTGGCAAGCGCTGGCAAACTATCTGACTCCAAAGTCCTCCGCCAACAAACTGACCGACTACTCGAGGATCCACGATCTACCGCAATGATCCACGGGCTTGTTCATCAATGGCTAGATATGGAGCGACTCGATTTCTTTAACGTTAATCTAATTAAGCATCGAACTTACGACAATAGTGTGAAGATGGCCGTTCGCGACGAAGTTTATCAAACCTCATCTTTTCTTCTCGCAGAAGACCGTAGTATCACGGAACTGTTATCGGCGGACTATGTGGTGATCAACAACCTTCTGGCCCAATTCTATGGGATCCCTAACGTCGAAGGCGACCACTTCAGAAAGGTGGCTCTTACAAAAAACTCGCCACGAGGCGGCTTGCTAGGCATGGCGGCGATTCACCTCATGGGCGGAAATGGCGACGAATCGAGTCCGGTCGAACGCGGGGCCTGGGTCCTCCGGAAACTACTCCATCAACCACCTCCGCCCGCTCCTGCCAACGTTCCCAACTTAGCCAGACTTTCGGATAAAGTCCTCACCACGCGCGATCGCTTGAGGGCTCACCAGGAACTCCCGCAATGCGCCAGCTGTCATCGCAAAATCGATCCAATCGGATTTGGTCTGGAAAATTTCAACGCGGTTGGTTTGTGGCGAACCGAAAACAGCTATGAACCTCAGGACAAAGAAGGAGAAAGGAAAGCCTGGAAGATCAATCCCAGTGGCCAAATCCACAACGGTCCGAATTTTTCCGACTACTTTGGTTTACGTAACCATATTGCCGCTCACTCGGATGCCTTTGCTCACAGCTTCACCTCGGCTGCGATCGAGTACGGAATGGGTCGACCGATTGGTTTTAGTGATCAAATATTTCTTCAGGAGATCGTAAAACAGTCGAAAGACCAAAACTACACATTCCGATCTTTCTTCCACGCCTTGGTGCAACACGATAACTTCAAACTAAAGTAGTCTTATGAATCATCCGATGGGCCGACGCCCTTTCCTCCGATCTGCAGCCGGATTCCTAGCTCTTCCAGCGTTAGATCTTTTCGCCGAAAATCGCCCTCGTCAGACCAAGGCTCCGGCCAAGCGGATGGTCTTTCTTAGCTTTGGTTGGGGTGTCACCGAGGAAAGTTGGTATCCGGATATCACCAAACCGGGCGACGCTTACAAAATGCCGACTGGTCTCGCTCCCCTTGAGCGCCATCGTCAAGACTTCTCAATTGTCCAAGGCCTTTGGCATAAGTATAGCCTCTTCAACGATGCTGGACATTCGGGCAGCACATTCTGGCTAACTGGTGCCAATCGATTTGCGCAACCGGGCGTAAGCTTCGCCAATACCATTTCTGTCGATCAGGTAGCAGCCCAAGAATTCGGCAAACACACGCGCTTTGATTCCATCCAGATCAATGGCGGCGGAAACGTCAACGGTGATGGTCACGGTCCTGGGCTATCCATGTCATGGGACTCGAAAGGTAAACCATTAGGGGGCCAAAATCATCCGGTCCAATTATATCGTCACTTGTTTTCCGGCAGTGAGATTCCACTTGAGCAAGTGCAGCAGCGATTATCCGAGAAACGCAGTGTGCTAGACACGATGATGGGGAACGCCAAACAACTTGAGAAAAAATTGGGGCACACCGATAAAGACAAACTGGACGAGTATTTTGAAAGCATTCGAAAACTTGAAAACCGAATCGCTAAGGAAGAGGCCTGGCTCGACGTCCCTCGCCCTAAAGCACCAATCTCCGAACCCAAGGTGAACAATGGTCGGGAACTTGTCGAAGCCACCTACGATCTAATGGTCCTGGCCATGCAAACAGACAGCACCCGGATCATGACCTTCCGTCAACCAGTCCAAAGTTTGCTCAACAGCGAAAACATCGCTGTCGGCGGTCACGACATCAGTCACTACCACGGGAATTCCGAGAAGATGCATGCTTCTAAACAGCGGGATCTTGTCCAGAGCGAACTACTGGCCGGCTTTATCGATCGACTCAAAAAAACGAAAGAAGCAGATGGCTCCAGCCTGTTCGATCACCTCTCCCTTGTCTACGGCAGCAACCTCAGAACCAGTCATTCGGTGGACAACTGCCCAACCCTCGTTGCTGGAGGCGCATCAGGAATCAAGCTTGGACACAACCATGTTATGGAAAATGAGACTCCGTTGAATAATCTTTGGTTGTCATTACTCAATCAACTCGACATTCGAACGAAGAAACACGGCGACAGCACCGGAGTTCTAGAAAAAATTATGGCCTAGAATCTCTTTAATCGCTGACCCGCTCTTCAGAGCTAGTATTTTTGCTGAATTAATAAGACCCATTGGTCCTAAACATCTTTTTCTTGGAAGCACGAGGTTTGCTGAGACAACGACGTTGGGCAGGAGTGAGTTTATTTCCTTTCTTAACCTCTGGATAGCAATCCAAGTGGGACTCCTTCCGGCATCCGCCGATGGAGTATTGGGAAGATCAGGATAGGTATTGTGAATGAGCTTCCAATGCTGATTCGCAACCGCACGGCCATGATCCTCGAAATCGTGCCAGTGATCCTCTGAGAAAGCATACTCACGGGTGATCTTCCGGGCATCTTTCAGGATAGGTAAAAACTGGTTCCTTCGAATGATTCCAGTGACTTTAAACCCGTGATTTCAAGAAAAGAGGGAGCGATATCGACCGAAGACATGAGGCACGTCGTTTTCTGTCCTAGCTTGATTTTGGCAGGCCACTTCACGATCCACGGAGTGGGGAATACCTCCATCATAAAGTGTGGTCTTGTCTCCTGGGAAAGGACGTCCGTTGTCACTGATAAAAACAATCATGGTATTTTTGCTCACCCCCTGCCTCTCCAATTCAGCGTGCAATTTTCTCAAGCTGAAGATCAGTGCTCTTGTGATGACAGGGTTAATAAATAGTGTTGATTTATTACAGTGATTGTCGGGAGGGTATCTTGGTGAACCAGGCACAGATTGCGACTAAGGCAAACACGGGCGCTGCACTAGTCATAGCGGAAAAGTAGCTGCCGAGGCGCTGCTGGACATCGGCCAACCACCAGGGCCCTAAAGCTGAAGCTATGACAGCCAAAACTTGGGCGCAGCCCTGGATTTTTCCGAGGTGGGTATGCCCAAAGGCTTGACCAAAGCCAGTAAAGAACAGCACAGAAAACACCCCACCACAGAAGCCAAAAATACTGGCATGCATGATGACCTGCCAGTCTGATTGCAAGTGGCTGTATATGAGCATCACACTGGTTAGAATCGCAAGGCTCACAGCCATCACACGTGGTAATCCGACTCGGCGCACCGACCATGCTGCTACCAGGTTACCTACTAAGCCGGCACTCATCAGCCCTGCCATAGCATAACGAAATGTCTCCTGGCCAAAGCCTAATTCTTGCAAGATGGATTCATTGAACAAACTCACACTTGCGATTAAACCGCCATACAAAGCCATTCCAATTCCAAAGACCCAGAAGCACGGCGTGCGCAGGGCTTCTCGTAATGTGAGAACGGCCTCGTTACTGAGCTCTTCGCTGGCTTGGTGAGACGGGTCTCCTCGTCCCGCTAATGCGACACACAGTAAGCCCAATGTGAGGACTGATAGGCCTATTGTCATCCACACCTTGCGCCAGCCATCGATCGCAATTTGCGCCTGGGCACCCACAATCGCTACACTGAAACCTATAGCCACGATTACAGAGAAGACACCCATGGCGATTGCTAAGCGGGTGGTGAACCATTTACCAACGCTGGTGACGCTGATAGTCGATAGCGCACTTTGCCCAACCGCACGCGTCAGAATTAAAAATGCCATGATGGTAGCCGCCGTCACCCACTGGCTCATGGCCATGACCAAGCAGCCTAATAAGATCAATGTCCCTGAGAGGGTGACATGTATGCCGAAACGATCGGTGAGCGGTCCAGCGATTAAGGCACCAATTGTGCCTAGTAAGGTGGCAATCATGTTGAGCCTCGCGTATTCAGTCCGAGCCATGCCAAACTCAGCGATTAAAGATTCTGTAATTAGCCCTAGACCAACCGTTCGTCCAGGCAAGGTGGCGACCATGGCCAGCGCTGCGAGCACGACTATTAACCATCCGTAGTAGGGCTTTTGGGTTTTGGAAGTCACGCTAACACCTAAACAACCAACGCAAGGGTTGGCCAGCCCGACCTTCGATTCAATATCCTTCTGTCAGAACTTTCTGAGAAAACCCCTTTCGCCCCCCTCCGCTCCGGTCCAAAGGCGGCTTCAAGACCCTCCCGCCAATAGCAATTTCCTAGCAGTCATCCCGAATAGTTCCCCACCAGCCTGCGCTCTTAAGTCGGCCAGCATCACGTCCCTCTTAATCTTTCCCGCCCTCACGGATTTGCTTTATCACCTTGCCAGCGAGCTTAGCTCGGAGATACAAGATCCCCGATGGCACGTAGCGAACTAAATTTTCTGAAACCCTCTCCCAATCTTTTGACATGCCCAAAGAGTGCAGTTCTTTGCAACAAAGGTGTACAAATGGGAGTCTTCAGAGGCCTTATTTTCACCTAACTCATTCATTAACAGTGCTCGCTCCCGTAGTTCAACGGATAGAACAAGGGTTTCCTAAACCTTAGATAGAGGTTCGATTCCTCTCGGGAGCGCCATTTTTTTTCCACGACTCTCATGGCTGGCTTCTTTAAAAAACTGATCAATCGCATCACCAACACCGCGGAGATCGATTGGGATGATCTTGAAGCCGAACTGATCTCCGGCGATTTAGGCGTTCGGCTATCGCTCGAAATCGTAGAAGAGCTCAAAGGCCTCGGCCGCAAGGTTTCTCCTGAAGACGTCGTCCAAGTGACTCGCGATCGCATCGCCGAACTTTTCCCTGAAGACCAAGGACCACTCACTCCTGGAACCGAAGGCAAACCCACCGTAATTCTCATGGTCGGGGTGAACGGTGTAGGTAAGACAACTTCCTGCGCAAAGCTCGGCTCGCTCCTCCAACAGCAATGTTACTCCGTGTCAATGGCCGCTGCCGATACCTTCCGCGCAGCTGCGGTGGAGCAACTGGTCCGCTGGGGCGAGCGCCTCAACCTTCCCGTTATCACCGGCGCGCATGAAGCCGACCCCTCATCGGTTTGTTACCTAGCGCATCAGCAAGCAATCAAACGAGGCGACCATTTCCTCCTCTGCGACACTGCCGGACGCCTGCACACGAGGCACAATCTGATGGAGGAGCTTTCCAAAATTAAGCGCACCATTAGCAAGCAAGACCCTGATGCTCCTCATCATACTTTCCTTGTAGTCGACGCCACCACCGGCGGCAACGCCCTCAATCAAGCCAAGGAGTTTGGCAAAGCCGTTCCCCTCGATGGACTCATCATCACGAAGATGGATGGCTCAGGAAAAGGCGGCATTGCTGCCGGGATTCAAAAGGAACTCGGCATCCCGGCCCGCTTCATCGGCACAGGCGAGGAACCCGAAAAATTCGCGCGCTTTCAGAAAAAAGACTTCGTCAATAACATCCTCTAACTCTTCACGGATCTTCGGAGCCAATCCAAATAAGATTCGCTTCCCTCTTCCACCTCGAGCCCCAAAATCTCCGGCACATCATAGGGATGAAGCTGGATTAAGACCTCTTCCACTTCTGAAACGGGGGGCTTCGTTGCTTTACTAATGCCAAGTAGTGTTTCAAAAGGAGGAAGTCTCTCCCGCAGGAAAAAGATTCAGGCAGGCTACGAGTTGCCTTTCCAGCAGAGCTGTGCCAATCTGTCGCCCCTCTTGCTACTGGGTAATGTTGTCAGAATGATTCGGGCATCAGGCATCTCGCAATTCTTTCGTCGTGAAATCCGCCGTCCTTGAAAAAATTCTCTCCCGGGTCGACCAGATCGAACCCGGCGAAGTGCAGGCGCTCCTTTCCCGCCTCGTCCGGGAAAAAGGCTTCCTCCAACAAGTCTTCGAAGCACTCCGCGAAGGCGTCCTCCTCCTCGATGAAGCCGGCCAAATCAGCTTTATCAACCAAGCCGCCTGCGGATTCTTCGGCACCACCTCCGAGCAAGCGCAAGGCCAGCACCTCGGGAAGATCGTCCGCGGCCTCGAATGGAATCATTTAAAGGGGTCCTCCCGAAGCACCGTCAGCCGCGACCTCGAAGTCTTTTACCCCGAAAATCGCTACCTCAACTTCTACCTCTCCCCCATCGCCGAAGAAGAAGACGAAGCAGACTACGGCTACGTCATGCTTGTCCGTGATGTCACCAACGTCCGCGCTGAAGCCGCAGAAGAAATAGAATCCGAAAAGCTCAACGCCCTCACCCTCCTCGCCGCCGGAGTCGCTCACGAGATCGGAAACCCCCTCAACTCCCTCTCCCTCCACCTCCAACTCCTCGAGCGAAAAGTCCGCCACTTGGAAGAAGGCGACCAGCAATCCCTCGGCGACCACCTCAGCACCGCACGGAACGAAATCGTCCGCCTCGACACCATCCTTAAGCAGTTCCTCCAGGCCATTCGCCCCTCCGCCCCCGAGCGAAAACCCGACAATCTTCACAAAATCCTCCACGAAAGCCTCCAAGCCCTTCGCCCGGAACTCGAAAGCCGCGACATCTCCGTAGCCCTCGATCTCGTCGGTGATATCCCCTTACTGGAACTCGACCGCACCCAAATCCAACAAGCCCTCTACAACCTCATCCGAAATGCCTATCAGGCGATCAGCCCTCCCAATGGAGAGATCACCATCCGCAGCTCGTCAAACGAATACGAGGTCACCCTCTCCATCAGCGACAACGGCACTGGGATGTCCCCCGAAGTCATGGGAGCCATCTTCGAACCCTTCCACACTACCAAAGCTGCCGGAAATGGCCTCGGGCTCCTCATCGTCCGCCGCATCGTCCGCGAACACGGTGGTGAATTGGAAGTGCAAAGCGAAGAAGAAGCCGGTACCACCGTGACGCTCTTTTTCCCAAGAACCAACAAACAAGTACGCCTTCTCGAAGACCAAGCGCCCATCGAAGTCTAATGCACACCCTACTCATCGTCGACGACGAGAAAGCCACCCGCGATGCCCTCCGCATGGCTCTCGAGGAAAGCTTCGACTGCTATCTTGCCGCCGATCTCACCCAAGCCAAACAAGTCCTCAAAACTGGAGAAATCGATCTCCTCCTTACTGACCTCCGCCTCGGCGGAGACTCCGGCATGGAAGTCCTCGATGCCGCCCTCGCCGGCCCCTCTCCCCCCGTATCCATTATGATGACGGCCTACGGCTCTGTCGACACCGCCGTTGAAGCCATGCGCCGCGGAGCTTGGCATTTCGTCACCAAGCCCCTCAATCTTGATGAAGTCGAACTCCTCCTTAAGCGCGCCGTCAGAAGCCGCAGTCTGGAGAAGAAAAATGAGGAACTCATTGCCGAAAACGAGACCCTCAAGAAAAAGTCAGGCTCTCAAAACCACGGACTCTCCCGACTCATCGGAAAATCTGCTCCGATGGCTCTCATCGCAGAGAAAATCATCCAAATCGCTCCTACTCGTGCCACTGTTCTCATCGAGGGAGAGTCAGGAACCGGCAAAGAACTCGTCGCTCACGCCCTTCACGACCTTTCCGGACGCTCGAAAGAAAAATTTGTCGCGGTCAATTGCGCCGCCCTCTCCCCTCAACTTTTAGAATCCGAGCTCTTCGGCCACGAAAAGGGCGCCTTCACCGGTGCCACCCAACGCCGGGTTGGCCGATTCGAACAAGCCCATGGCGGCACTCTTTTTCTTGATGAAATCGGGGAAATCGACCAATCGACCCAGGTAAAGTTGCTTAGAGCTCTCTCGGAACGCACCATTGAGAGGGTCGGCTCCAATCAACCAGTGCAGATCGACGTCCGCATCGTCACCGCTACCAACAAACACCTCGCCGACCTCGTGGAAGCGGGGGATTTTCGGGAAGATCTCTATTTCCGGCTCAACGTCCTTTCCGTCAGAATGCCGCCGCTCCGGGACCGCCGGGAGGATATCGTCCTCCTCGCCGGTTCCTTCCTGGAAGAATTTGCACTGGAGAATAGGCGCTCAGTGAAGCCCTTGAGCGACGCCGCCATAGCCAAACTCCTGTCCTATTCCTGGCCTGGAAATGTTAGAGAATTGCGCACCGCCATTGAGCATGCCGTGGTCATGTCGAATCAAGATACCCTCGACATCTTCCATCTCCCCGAATTCTTGGATAGCTCTAGAAGCCAAACTGTTTCCCATTCAGAGAAAAACACCCTTGCTCCTGTCGAAGAATTCAATTTGCATGCACAGGAGCAACGCGCAATCCTCGGAGCTCTGGCAGTAACCAAGGGAAACCGCACGAAAGCTGCCATCCTACTAGGCATCAGCCGACGAACTCTTCAACGAAAGTTGAGAAAGGTCTCCCCCACTGAAAATTAATCAATATGAGTAAAAATGAATCCTTCGGCGGCAGTCTAGATGCCGCCATCATGATCCGGAGACTCCTCTTTTTCGTCCTCCTCTTTTCGCTGGTATTTTTCTACCTCGCTCTAACCTTCAGAGGGCTCACCTCAGCCAACGGAATGGAGCAGGCTCAAATTGGTCGGGAAATCGCGCGAGGCAATAATTTCACGACCAAGGTGATTCGTCCTGCAGCGATCAAACAAGCGGAGAAGACGGAAGGTGGTGAAGTAGCTCTTGATAACTTTTACGACACCTATCATTCCCCTTTGAATCCCTTCATCTACGGCGCGGTGCTCAAAGCTGTTGGTGGTGATGATTTCGATAAATACCAAATCACCGAAGGAAATCGTACTATCTACCGCTTGGATCGAGTGATCGCAGCTGTTTCGGTGATCTGTTTTCTGATTGCGATCGGAGTAAATTATCTCCTCATCTCTCGCATCTTTGATGTTCGAATCGCAGGTGTGGTGGCCCTTCTCATGGCGCTCTGTGACTTGATGTGGAAATTCACGAACACCGGCCTTCCGCAGATGCTCATGCTTCTCTTGTTCTCATGCGCTCTTTTCTTCGCCTACCGCGCTTTGGAGGCTTCTATTGAAGGGAAAGTGGCGCTGGGATCAATTCTCGTTGCTGCCATATTCTTCGCCCTCCTTGCCCTGTCCCACTGGCTGAGCATCTGGATCTCTATCGGTTTCGTTCTCTACGCCGCTTTTTTCTTCCGTCCCAAAGGAGTGGCTGCTCTGGCAGTTCTTGGCATTCTTCTCCTCTTCAGTCTTTACTTTGTCGGGAAAAACTTGGAGTGGACTGGTTCTCCAGCTGGCACAGCGGGGCTCACGCTTTATGGTGGCCTTACCCAATCTGAAGAGGGGATCATGCGTTCCATGAATCCCGGCGATAAAACCACCGCCATCATCTACAACATGAATTCGTTGTTGCTGAACACCTTCCGCAACATCCTCCTGCAAGTGGACGGACTCTACACGAATTTGGGCTCCATCATTTCTGCCCCTCTCTTTTTCTTCGCTCTCCTCCATCCCTTCAAGCGGGCTTCCATCGCACAATTTCGTTGGATCATCCTTATCATGTGGGTCACAGCGGCATTGGGCATGGCCCTATTTGGTCTATCAGATAGCGCGGTAGACTCGAATCAACTTCACATCCTCTTCGCCCCTATTATGGCCGCCTATGGATTGGCCTTTCTTTCGATCATCTGGAGTCGAATTGAGCTCCCGGAAGGGAGTGGCATCCTGCGCTATGGCCATTTCTACCTCGTCGTCATTATAAGTGCCGGCCCACTGTTACTCAGTATCCCGGATGGAATTAGAGGTGGTTTATTAAGAAGCGAATCGCCCAAGACCGTCTGGCCGCCTTACTGGCCGCCACTTCTCAACCGAACCTTGCACGACGAAACGGATGACGACGCCATCATCATTACCGACCAGCCATGGGCTGTCGCTTGGTATGCGGACAGACATTCGGTCTGGCTTCCCAAGCGGGTGGAAGATTTGGTAACGCTGGAAAAAATGGCTAATGATCAATTACTCACCATTGGAGGAATTCTTGTTTCTCCTACTTCTTTCAAGGACAACCCATTTTATACTCCTGGTGCTTTTGGCTCAGATGAGGAATTTGCCCCCATGATGCTAGATGCAACCGCCTCCAGGGTGACCGAGGGAGGCGTGGGTCCAGTAGGAAATTTCAGCAAAACATCCCCCAAGCTTTCCGGCGTCACCAGACGCTACCCATACGCTCTGGAGCTATTCCCCGGGAGAATTGTCCTCTTTTCTCCAAAACCTTCTTCGAACCAGTAAGCAGCTAATGGCAGATCAGAAAGAATCAATAGCTCCACCTGCCGCCCCGTCATTCGAGGAGGCCATTGATGAGCTGGAGGAGCTTACCGAACGCCTTGCGCATGAACCAAAATCACTGGGTGCGTTAATCGATGACTTCGAGCGAGGCCAATCCTTGATCCAATTTTGTCATGGCGCACTAAAGAGTGCCCGCGAACGTATCAATGTCATTCAAGCATCCCTTCAGAATGAATCTGAAGATGACGCACTCGATGATTCCTCAAAATCTTTTTCCGACGTAAACGACGATGTCAGACTTTTCTAATAGCCCACTTTTGGATCAAATCCAGTCACCCGATGATCTCAAAAAACTTGAGGTTACCCACCTCGCCAAGCTCGCTCAAGAGGTCCGGGATGTTCTTATCAACTCTCTCTCAAATACGGGTGGACATTTGGGTCCCAATCTGGGTGTGGTGGAATTATCGATCGCCCTGCATCACGTTTTTAAATCTCCAACAGACAAGTTCCTTTTCGATGTTTCCCACCAGGGCTATGTCCACAAAATGCTCACCGGAAGAGCCAAGAAGATTGATACCATCCGACAGTATAAGGGTCTCAATGGATTCCTTCTGCGCACCGAATCCGAACACGATTGCTACGGTGCCGGTCACGCTGGCACAGCTCTCTCCGCCGCTTTGGGGATGGCATCGGCACGTGATCTAAAAGGCGAAAACAACCACGTTGTCGCGGTCGCTGGTGACGCTGCTTTCACTTGTGGACCTACCTTGGAAGCGCTCAATAATATGGCGCAGACCACCAAGCGCTGTATCGTGATCCTCAACGACAATGAATGGTCGATTGACCGGAATGTCGGAGCGCTTGCCAAATATTTCAACGACCTCCAGACACACAGTATCTACAGCGGAATTCGCGAGAAAGCATCGCAGTTCGTCGAAAAAATTGGAGGCACCACAGTTAAAAAGTTTGCCCAAAAGATCGAGCGTAACGCCAAGAACATGCTCGTCCCCAATGTTATCTTTGAGAAATTTGGGATGCGTTATTTCGGCCCTATCGATGGACATGATCTCCCCCTTCTCCTCAAGACTCTCGACTACCTTAAGAAGCAGGAGGAGCCTGTCATTCTGCACATCATTACCGAGAAAGGTCGAGGCTATCAGCCCGCTCTCGATAAGCCAGGTAAGTTCCACGGCCTAGGACCCTATAAGATCGAAGACGGCTCTACCGCTTCCGGAGCACCTACCTTTTCCGAGCTCTTTGGACGCGCGGTCACTGACTTTGCCAAGAAGGACGAAAAGATCACCGCGATCACCGCCGCGATGCCTGGCGGCACCAAGCTCGAGACCTTCAAGGAGGAAATGAACGAGCGCTACTTCGATGTCGGCATCGCCGAAGAGCACGCCGCATTGTTTGCCTGCGGACACGCCTCTCAGGGGCTCCGCCCTTTCCTGGCGATCTATTCCACCTTCATGCAGCGGGCTTACGACATGATCATTCATGACATGGCTCTCCAAAAGCTCCCGGTTCGCCTCTGTATGGACCGCGGTGGGCTCTCAGGAGATGATGGCCCGACTCATCATGGGCTCTTTGACATCGGCTATCTTCGCCATGTCCCAGGCATCGTCCACATGCAGCCTAAGGATGAAGATGAATTCATCGATATGCTTTGGACGATGGCCAACTACGATGAAGGTCCCATCGCCATCCGCTACCCTCGTGGAAATGGACCAGGCGCACCCATCAAGGATGAGCCCACTATTCTTGAGATTGGAAAAGCGGAAGTCCTTCAGGAAGGAAGCGATGTTTGCCTCATTCCTCTCGGAACGATGATGGAACTCGCCCTTGAAGCGAAAACAGAACTCGAAGCGAAAGGCCTTTCGGTGACCCTCATCAACCCTCGCTGGATTAAGCCACTGGATGCTGAATGCATCAGTCGCCTCGCCGCCTCCTCAAAGGTGGTGTGCACCTTCGAAGATCACGTTCTTGCCAATGGCTTCGGCGCTTCCATCATCGAACTGCTTCACGATCGCAAGATCAACACCCAAGTCGAACGGATCGGCTGGCCCGATCAGTTCGTGGAACATGGAAAACCCGATATTCTTCGCGAGAAGCATGGCCTCACCTCAGCTGCCGCTCTCGAAAAAATCCTCCAGTATTTTCCTTCTTAGAAGCTCCTAGCGAAAGCACCAGAGGTGTTTATCACTTCTCACGATCAGAGAATTATTCACTACAATGGGTGAGGCAATAATGGCCTCGCCCATTTTGTTTTTACGATCTTCCCCACGCCATCTTTCTTCACTTCAGCGATGATGACTGTTCCGTCTTCCCGGGCACAGCATAGCTTGTTTCCGACCAAGATCGGCGAGGCATAGGAGGCGCTGGGTGCCTTGGCCAAATCCCCCTCTCGGACCACGTTTCCACTCTTTGCATCAAGACAAGTGATCCAACCTCTCTTCTTCCCGCGGTCGACGAAGAGAAACACCTTTCCATCGCATGCCACTGGCGTGGCCGCATCGGGAGAAGGCAGCTTCTTTCTCCAAAGAACCACCTTTTTGCTGATGTCTCCCGAACCTCCAGCCTTGATACCCATGACCCACTCTCCTCTACCATGAGGTACGATGACCACGCCATCGCGTGTAAACCGAAGAAGCAATCGTGCGCCACATCCCTTTATTATCGGGGTTAATCCCCGCGCAGGCCCAGAGTTCTTTGCCTGATTTGGCATCGTGTCCAGTTAGGTGATCCTCGCCGAAGGTGATGATCGTTTCCACCCCATCAACATCCACGAAATGAGGTGTGGTGTAACTGTCTCCCGTCTCTTTCCCGCTTTCAAACTTACGATCCATCTTCCTACCTTCCTTCTCGGTCGCGGGATCAAGAGAGACAAGGTATGAGGCCCCCTCAGTCTGCATCACGGCAATCACTATGTTCCCATTGGCAAGAACGGGCGAAGTTCCTTG
The DNA here is from genome assembly GCA_905182405.1 of Akkermansiaceae bacterium. GTDB lineage: Bacteria > Verrucomicrobiota > Verrucomicrobiia > Verrucomicrobiales > Akkermansiaceae > SW10. The sequence goes on from CAJJBQ010000002.1 coordinate 1,709,879, forward strand.
GTCCCACCAGAAATGGTCTTTTCCATAAAGTTCATGCAGGTCAATTTCCCAAAAGTTCTTTCCCTTCACCGTCGCACCCACCACGTGGCCTGATTTAAAATAGCCAATGACATGCTTCCCGTCGGAAACAGGTGAAGAGTTTGAACCGCTGGCCACGGCCCTTGGTTTCCTCACCCACCTAAAATATAGGCCACGAGAGCGTCTTTACCATCGATGGGAGAGATCAAAAAAGTGAGTCACCCTAAAAAATTGGAGTCACCCCCCCCGGCCTGGAAGCTCCGTTTTCCATGCCACTCCCTTTCCCGCTGACGAAGACTCCGAGGGAATGACCCCCTTTTCGATCGCACCATTTCCGCTGGGACCGCGTCATTCGCTCCAGTCGGAAAAAAGCGGAGCTACGGCAATCAAGGATACCAAAGCAAACTGCATGGCAACTTTCATATCAATGAACTAGCGCTCCAGACCGTCACTCAAAGAAAGAAATCAGGGCATAAACTGGAACTTCGCCCTCAACCCGCTATTTTCCTGCCCGTGGATATGTTGACCAAAGCCCGCTGCGTGATCGAAACCGAGATTGCAGCTCTTCATCAGCTCATCGAGAATCTCGACGAAGAGTTTTCCAGCGCCGTGGAAACACTCCATCAAACCCTTTCGGCTCATCACAAAATTGTCGTCGTCGGGATCGGTAAATCAGGCAACATCGGCCACAAAATTGCTGCTACGCTAAATTCTACGGGCGCCACCGCGGTCGTCCTCAATTCTCAGAACGCGCTCCACGGAGATCTCGGTCTTATTTCAGATGGTGATGCCGTCATCATCTTGTCTCAATCTGGTGAGACCGACGAACTCGTCAACCTTCTTCCCTATATCCGAAGATACCAGGTTCGACTCATCAGCCTGACGGGCAAACCCGGGTCCAGCCTCGCCAAACAGAGCAATCACATCCTAAACACCAGCGTTCCCAGGGAGGCCTGCCCTCTCAATCTAGCTCCCACCTCGTCCTCCACCGCGATGCTCGCAATGGGCGACGCCCTCGCAATGGTCCTTCTCGAAAAACGCGGCTTTACCGAGGAAGACTTTGCCCGCTTCCACCCCGGAGGTAGCCTAGGACGCGCCCTCCTCATCAAGGTATCGGAGATCATGCGTAGCGGAGATCACCTCGCTTTGGTTTCGCTCGGTGCCACCGTGCATGACGCCCTCGCCGCCATGACATCGAAACGCTCAGGGGCCTGTCTTGTTTTAGATCAGAAAGATCAGCTAGCCGGAATTTTCACCCACGGTGATTTCGCGCGCGCCTTCCAAAAAGACCCTTTACTTGGACTTCAACAGGTTGCGGCATTCATGACCAAGGAGCCGATCACACTTTCAGCCAATTCATTGGCTGCCGAGGCAGTGGCGACGATAGGTGGGAATCAGATTGATGACGTGGTAGTCCTTGATGAATTAGGAAATCCCATCGGCATGGTCGACTCCCAGGACTTTGCCCGCCATCGCCTAATCTAGCTCAGAAAAATTCCCGCAAGTGCTGCGCTCGTGAGATTTGCCAACGTCGCGGCGAAGACTGCTTTCAGGCCAAACCTGGCAATCTCAGAACGACGACTCGGAGCCATCACGCCCAAACCACCGAGCAGAATCGCGATTGACGATAGATTCGCGAAACCGCAGAGCGCGAAAGTGACAATCCCCTGTGAGCGGGGCGTCAACGCATCCTTAATTTGACCAAACTCACCGAAGGCCACGAATTCATTCAGAACCAGCTTCTGCCCAATCAGGCTTCCGACTTGCTGAACGTCTGCAGAACCCACACCCAACATCCAAGCCACCGGCGAAAACAGCCAACCCAGAATCGCCTGCATACTCAGTTCAGAGTATCCAAACCCGCCTCCCACGAGGCCTAAAACAAGGTTTATTACCGCAATGAGGCCAATGAATGCCAATAACATCGCGCCCACATTGAGCGCCAGCTTAAGACCACTGGAGGCCCCCAGCGCAGCGGCATCGAAGACATTTACAGGGGCACCCTCATCCTCCGCGACTTCCACTTTTCCATCGTGCGCCTTCTCCGTCTCAGGCATCAGAAGCTTTGCATAAAGAAGCCCCGCAGGAGCGGCCATGAAGCAGGCAGCAAGAAGATGCTCAATCCGCGCGCCCATTTGCGCATATCCAGCAAGAACCGAACCCGCAACGCTCGCCAAGCCACCCACCATCACGGCGAAGAGCTCTGAAGAGGTCATCTTCGACAGAAAGGGACGAATCACAAGAGGCGCTTCCGTTTGCCCGACAAAAATATTCGCCGCTGCAGAAAACGATTCGGTGCGGCTCGTTCCTAGCAATTTGTGGAGACCACCACCCACAAAACGAATGACCACCTGCATCACGCGTAAGTAATAAAGCACCGCAATGAGCGATGAGAAAAAAATGATCACCGGGAGCACTCGGAACGCAAACACGAAGCCCACCGCCTCATTGCGTGCGAGATCACCAAAAAGAAACTCAATCCCAGTCTGCCCTGCTCCGATTAATTCCTGAACCCGTGTCGTCAGCCAGCCCAAAACCTCTTGCCCAGACGAAGAACCGAGCACCCACGCCGCCAGAGCGACCTGAATGAACAAGGCCCCACCTACCGTGCGCCAGTTGATCGCTCTACGATTCTCGGAACACGCATAGGCAATACCTAAAAGCGTGAACACTCCCAAAACACTGATCCACCGTTCCATAATAAAGATGGTTCGCTCTTCCTCGCCTCCTGTCCAGCCTAACAAAAGAAAGCCAAAAAATGAATATTTCACCTTCTTTGGGCGGGAGCCCCGCAGTAAGGGGATAGGTTATAACCTCCCGCCACACACCACCGGACTTTCGGGTCCACCGCCAATCTGCCACTTCGCAATTATTTCCGAGAAGAGATTTTTAATGCTAGGAGACAGCCGTGATCAGACAGATTCTTTTTTATACCCTCCTTGCAGTCAGAGGTTCAGGTCCAGCAGTTTATTCGCCCTGAAAGAAGTTTCATTTTCCCTTTAGTCGATATCCCCTCGGTTGATTACCGCACGAGAGACATCGAATGAATCGAGCCACCTTAAACTCGTTGAGCGTTGAGCTTTACGACACCAATCACTCACTCGTCGACACCGCAAATGGAGCCCCAAATGACCTAGCCAATCTAAACCCGATCTTTCGAACTTAACATGATTCCAGAGACCGTTAAATTCTGTCGAACGAATGGAGATCCGGCCAAGAAATCCTCCGTCCCGGGATTCAATGGAAGACCTATTGGCAGAGTCAGCGCTCCACGCGGCAAAGCTCCTCTCAAGCAGCGCTAGGATCATCAAATCCAGAGGATAAACACTCCTCCAAAAACTCTCAATCTCTCATCATTTCTTCACGTCGAACAGGCAACGATCTGGAAGCATGAGCGCAATCGTTTCTTTGACACAGGCGTGCTTTCGCAACTCAAAAGCGCAACAATTAAAGTAATCAGCCTCCGGGCGGATCAAGTGTTGCTCTCAATGCATATGCTCGCCCTTTATTTTGGCAAAGGGGTATTAGCTTTCACCGCATTCGCTGGGTAGGGATTATTTGCTCCAAATACCAACATCTTAGCCCGCTCTTCAACAACGATAAATGATTCGTCGATATTTCCATCAGCATCGCGAACTTTGGCAAGATCCAGCTTCAAGTGTTCCGCAAGGAAAGGATACGCCGCCATACGCTTGGATAAACCGTAATCATGTTTCTCTTCTGCGAGATGCACATTCTTAACCTTGCCAGCGGCACCGTAGAGCTCATAGACATGCTTAAGATATGGAAATTCGTTTTGAGGCGTGTGCTTGGTCCAGTCCGAACCATTGGAAATAATCAATTGGGGGCGCGGGGCGGCAAGTGCTGCGATCTCGGCGTTGTTGGTCTTATGCTTGGCGCTCTGGTGGATCGGCATGCCGCTCTCACAGACACAACCACCGAAAAAATGAGCGGAAACCTGACAGACAGGGACGCTCACCGTGATGCGATCGTCGATGGCCGCGAGAATGAATGATTGCGTTCCGCCACCGGAACAACCGGTAATGCCAATCCGTTTTGCATCCACATCCGGCACTGAAAGAAGAAAATCTACTGCACGCATACTATTCCAGGTCTGCAATCTGAGTACTTCCGGCGTTTGGTCATGAGACCACCCCGCCTCCTTCCAATCGCCATACCCCACCATATCGTATTGAAATACGGCCGCTCCCATGCGCGCCAAAATCGCACAGCGCTTTTGTCTATTATCGTTAAAACGCCCCCCATGACCATGCGGGCAAAGAATGCCGGCGAGCCGGCCCTTGAATTCAGAGGGACGATACAGTGTGCCCGTAACGTAAATTCCGGGCGAACTTTCAAACGCAACACTCTCCACAAAATACCCTTCATAGCTTCTCTTGTTCGAGAACCTTGAATTGAGCGGTGTTTTCTCAGGTAGTTTGCTCAGGCTGGCACCCTCAAGAATGCCCTCGAGAATGTTTTCTTTGCGCTTTTTCCATCCTCCCAAATCCGAATAGGAGGCCTGGAATTGTAAGAGTTCCGCCTTGGCCTCATCCGGGGTCTGCGCATGACCTCGTCGCAGGTTGGTTTCATCGGCGAGCGCCAATCCGGAAAGAGCCAGGGTGACGACTGCAGCGAAGGAAATGTATTTCATAAAAGTTTGCGTTGTTTTCAAGGTTCAATGCGACGGATGATTTTTTGGTAAGCTTATAACATTAATGCGGCTCTTTTCCCAACGCCCCTAAAACGGTTTTCGTGCCACGTAAACGGTGCTTTCGAAATCCTCGTTTTGAATCGGATTGTGAAACGAAACAATCTGCGTCTCACAAGATTCGAAAACCTCGTTCAGGGATTTCATGAAACTCTCTTCCGGAGGATCATCAGACCAAAGTGCGAAGACGCCTCCGGGATGAATCTTCTCCGCAAGAATCCGGAGGCCATCTGCGGCATAGAAGCTCGCATGTCGCTCATGTAGGAGATGCGCGGGCGAGTGATCGATATCGAGAAGCACCGCATGGAATTTCCGCTCCGCATCAGCTTCATCAAATGAACGTTCTTTTCCCTGCGCGAGCGCGAGCTTGAAAAAATCTCCATGCACGTAGGAACAACGCGGATCGGCATTGAGGCCCGGCGCAAGCGGCGTGAGCTCTTTCTCGAACCACTCGATCACCGGCTCGAGGTAATCAACGATCGCCAACGAATCGACAAAGTCATGCTCCAGAGCAGCACGTGCGGTGTAGCCAAGCCCCAAGCCACCGACGACAACGTCGAGTGGAGTTTCAGGAAACGATTCCGCGGCCGCCGCCAACCCAAATCGGGAAAGCGCTTGTTCGACCTCGGTGAACATCGACGACATCAAAAAGGCGTCACCGAGAATGACCTCATAGACTTCTTCGTTTTCCAACGAGAGCACGGTTCTTCGACGGAGAATAAGATCGCCCAGCGGCGTCTTGCGATAGTCGAGTTCTTCAAAGCGTGGGATATCCTTCATAAGATGCTATTTCCGATCGCCCACAAAGAGCGTGTGGGTAAAGCGCTTTGCCTTGGGATAGGCCTTCGCGGGGATGGCTTGCACGTTTTTAAAGTCGCGCTCGAGAGATTTCGAAAAGGCCTTATCGGGATGAGCCGACCAATAAATGACGCGCCCTCCAGGCCGTAGCGCCCTTGCCACCAATGACACGCCCCGACGATCATAGAGCCGGGAATTCCCCTCATCAACGAGCGGGTCGGGGCTGTTGTCGACATCGAGTAAAATGGCGTCGTAGCGACCGGGACCTTCTTTGATCAGTTCGTAAACATCGCGCTCCTTCACCACCGTCCGGGGATCATCAAGGAGGGTGCCATTGATCGACCCGAGATACTCGCGGTTCCATTGCACGATGATCGGGAGAAGCTCCGACACTTCAACGGTGGCTTCTTTTCCAACCAGCTCAAGAACCCGTCGTAAGGTGAAACCAAAGCCAAGTCCCCCAATGAGGATCAGCGGATCCTCCCCGACATTTTCACAGGCCAGCTCGCTCATGGTTTGCTCCGAGGAACACGCTATCGTGCTCATCAGCGGGACCCCAGCCACTTTGAGGAAGAATTCACCATCATGCTCCTGCAACATCAGGGAAGCTCCGTCGGGAGTAGTGGCGGTAGCGAGGTTCGTGGTCGGCTTCATGTCAGAGCGGCGAGATCTTAGCGAGCCCCCTGACGAAAGCAAAGCCCGCAGAGAAAGATCGCTTTTCCGATCCGGAGAAGTCACTGAGGGATAGCGCTATCTGAGGAATCCACCAGAGAATCTCGCCACGAGCAACAGCCGCCATAATTTTCCACCAGAAGTATCCTTTCGCTTTATCTTTTCGGATATTTTAAGTATTCAAAAGAACTGGTGGCACGCAAGCGTCTCAATCTCAAATCCCCTAGCACCAATCGTAGGGCTCCCCGGTCGAAAAAGGGCGGGCTTGGGGGCACCCTGAAGCGAGTGGACCGCAAGGTTCAGGACATGCAGAATATGCGCACCGGAAGGCGCGCGGGAATGACAGCCCATGCCGCCATCGCAGGAACTGCCGAGGATCTTGGCTTCGACGACTTCCACCTCTCCTGGCCCAGCAGGATTTTGCGTTGGTGTGCGGCCCTCCTCATCATGCCGCTGTGCTTCGTCACGGTATTGACGCTTTTCCAGCGCGTCGGTGACCCGGACTTCCTGCATCACTTTTACAGGACAAAGGAATTTGTCTGCTTCACAGTAGGGATCGGCTTGATGCTTTCGTGGTTCTTCTCGGGACTTCTGGCTGAAAAATTCCTTTATCTCTACATTCTCGGTCACGAAATGACGCACGCCCTTTTCGTCTACTTCTGCCTAGGCCGTGTCACCGAAATGAAAGTAAGCACCGATGGCGGCTACATCATGACGAATAAGTCGAACCTGCTCATCGCGCTGTCACCCTACTTTGTCCCCTTCTGGTCCATCGTCCTTCTCGCTATCTACGGGCTTCTTTCCTCAACGACATCGATCCCCTATGGAGAGCAAGGTCTCATCGTCCTCCTCGGCGGCACTTGGTGTTTCCACATCGTCTGGACCCTCTGGATGATTCCAAAAGATCAGCCCGACCTGAAAGAGCACGGCACCTTTTTCTCACTCATGGTGATCGCTTTCTTCAACCTCGTGCTCCTCAGCGGCATGGTATGCGCGGCGTCACCGGACCTCACCTGGAAGATCTTCTTCTTCAACTGGGCCAATATTTCCTGGGACTTGATCGACGCCGGCACGCAGTGGGTTTCGGCAGCCTTAAGACGCCTGCCCCGGATCTAGCACCGGGCCGATTTGCGCTTCTTCCCAATGCGGTCCATTTTCTCGATCTTCTCGATTCGTTCCACTGCATCCGGGGTCTTGCAAGAGGTGTTGCCCTGATCGACCACCACTTTCCCAATCTTTGCCGCAGTCTCTTTCGCTGCTTTAGTAAGGGGTGGATAGAACGATCCCAAACCGATGATAAATCCATTCATGGCCGCCTTGACCTCATTTCTCCCGTCGTGAATTTCCTTCGCCACTCGCTTGAGCAACTTGGTGAAAAGCGCATATTCAATTTCATCATCGGCGGTGATCGAAAGGGAGTTCGTTAAGGTGCACCAGCCCGCCGAGGCGATCAGTTCCTTCTTGTGATCGATCCACTCGGACCCCAGATCAATGGCATGTTTCGATTCCGCAGCGAGTCCTGCCACAGTGTAATTTGAGATCATCGAGCAAGTCGCCATGTTCGCCCAATCTCGTAAATCCTTCTTGGTCGCTTGTGCCTCGTCAGCGATCAGACCTGCAAGATACATCGCGTCCAAGTTCCCTGTGGCATAGAGCTCAAGAGCGAGAGGGTGATCTTTTTTACCTTCTTCTGAATCGCCTTCAAATCCCCCACCTTGACGCCAAAGAGAGGCTCAATGGCGCCATGCCGGAGATGAATCTTTTTCGTCTGCTCGTTGCCCAAGGACTAGAGTTGGGAGAGAACTTCCTTTGCTGTCATTATAAGCAACTTTAGCAAATCACAAAAAAGAGGGCAATCCGAAGACCGCCCTCTTTGAGAAAATTGAGATTTGGAGATTTAGCGCTGAGCCGCTTTCTCAAGGCTACCGCCGGCATTTCCGAGATCACGCCCCAAACCTTGCATGGTCTGGCAGCTGGAAAGAGTGGCGAAGACTGCGGAGAGAAGAAGAATGGACAATTTTTTCATAATCTGGTTGTTTCGGGTTCGTGTCGTTGCTCAAACAACTGCGGCTATCTTCTCCAAAGTGTTAAGACGATCAAGAGTCATTTACTCGCCCGACGATTTCCCGTTCAAGAGACGAAAGAGCTCGGAGTTAGTCGATAGAATCAAGGTGGTATTCTCATCTAGAATTTTATCATAGGCTTCCAGCGTCTTAAAAAAACCGTAGAATTCCTCCTGCTCGGGGCTTCCACCATAAGCCTCAGCGTAGGTTTTGGTCGCTTCGGCATCTGATTTCCCGAGCACGCTCTGCACCCGTTGATAGGCTTCAGACTCGATCGTCTTCACTTCGCGCTCCATGTCTCCCACAATCCGGGCTGCTTCACCCGCACCTTCAGAGCGGAAACGTTCGGCGATTTGCCGACGCTCGGAGACCATCCGCAGAAACATTTTCGGCTCATCCTGACTGGTGTAGTTCACCCGCTTGAAGCGAAGGTCGAGGAGCTTAATGCCATACGATTCCAGCTTTCCGCTTGCAGCATCAAAGACGGCCTTCTCGATCACCGTCCGGCCTTTGGAAATCGGGTCAAGAGCACTGGTTGATCCTAAAATCTCGCCAATTTCTTCCGGTTGTTGAGGCTTTCGATCTTTCGTAGTGCGAATGATCTCGATCAGGTCGTTGTTGGCGACGGCATTGCGGGTTTCCGAGCCGAGAACGTCATCGAGACGGGATTGTGCGGTTCTTTCGTCACGCAACTTTTGAAAATAGACCAGCGGTTTGGAAATCTCCCAGCGGGCAAAGGTGTCCACCTTGATGTAGAGTTTATCCCGGGTGGGCATTTGCGAACTGTTCCCATCCCAACTCAGAACGCGTTTCTCCATCTCGTTCACCTTTTGGATAAAAGGGATCTTAAAATGAAGTCCGGCTTCCGTGATCGGATCTCCAACCGGTTTGCCAAATTGAGTCAGAAGAATCTGCTGATCTTCGCGCACGGTGTAGATCGCGCCGGATGCGAAAAGAAGAACGGTTAAAATGCCTATGGCGATAAATGAGGATAAAAACTTTTTCATTTCTTCAATGCGTTGTTGAGGTCGAGAAGGGGGACGGGAGAGGTGGATTTTTCATCCATGATGACTTTGCTCTTCAGTCGAGGAAGAACTTCGGTCATCCGTTCGAGGTAGAGGCGCTGCCGCGTGATTTGCGGCGCTTTGGCATATTCTTGGTAAAGAGCGAGGAAGCGTTCGGCATCACCGCTGGCTTCATTGACTCGCTGCTTGGCATCACCTTCGGCGCGACTCACTTGCTGGTCGGCAAGTCCCTTGGTCTTTGGAACCGCCTTGTTATACTGGCCTTTGGCTTCGTTAATCATCGTCTCACGCTCCTGTTGAGCCTGATTCACTTCGTTGAAGGACGATTGCACAAGCCGGGGCGGATTAACGTTCTTAAGCTCCACAGAGGTGATTTGAAGACCCAAGCCATAAAGGCGAATCAACGCTTCCAACTTCGTGGAGGCATCAGCCTCGATGGATTGTCGACCAATGGTAATCACTTCATCGACGGTGCGGTCCCCGACGACTTCACGCATCACCGATTCGGAAGCATCGCGCAAGGTAAGTTCAGGATCACGGACCCGAAAGAGATACTTTTCAGGATCATTAATGCGATACTGAACGACCCACTCGACAAGAGCGGCGTTCTTATCCCCAGTAATCATCGACTGCTCGTCAGCATGCTCCTGCGGAACCGACTGGTAACGATTGGTCGAACCCTGGGTGCTAAAGCCGAACTCCATTTTGAGCTGACGCTTTACCGGCAGAATGAATTTTTGCTCCAAACCAAAGGGCATCTTGAAATGGAGTCCTGAGGTCGCTGTCCGCTCATATTTTCCAAATCGCAGAATAACCGCCTCGGAGTCTGCCGGGACGGTGTAAAACGAGGAGAAAACTCCGATCAAGATAAGGAACGCCAGAACGAGAAGACCTCCCTTGGGTTTGAACTTTTGAATCAATGCGCCCGCCTTCTCCGGCGTAATGTCGATGGTTGCCATGGGGAGATCATCAGGCCGGACCAAGCTTCCCGCAATGAGAATATCTTCGCTATTTTGGAAGCACTCTATCTAGCTACTCGGATTCGGGTTCCTTAGGAGCCTTTTCAGCGGCCGGTCTTTCCTCTAGAGGGGCAACAATAGGACCGGATTCAGCGACTGGAGCCTCTGGCTCGGGTGCTGGCACCTCAGCTTTTTTCTCCTCTGCCACTGGCTTCTCCTCTGCCACTGGCTTTTCCTCTGCCACTGGCTTTTCCTCTGCCACTGGCTTTTCCTCTGCCACTGGCTTTTCTTCTGCCACTGGCTTCTCCTCTGCCACTGGCTTTTCCTTTGCCACTGGCTTCTCCTTTGCCACTGGCTTTTCCTTTGCCACTGGCTTCTCCTTTGCCACTGGCTTTTCCTCTGCTGCGGGCTCCTCTTTGGAAACTGCTTTCTTTCTGGAAGCGAGCTTAACCTCATTTTTGGCAGAAGGCTTTCCGACGTCTCCCGATTTGGCGAGATGAAGACTGGTGTCAGAAAGAAGGATAACATGGCCTTGGTTCAACAACCAATGAAGGTCGTGATACCATTCTCCTTTAACCACGTCGCTCGCATCTTCCGGGAGAAATTTCTTCCAAAGGTCCTGCAGTTTCTTGCCTGAATTCTTACCGAGGTAATCGATGATTGCTTGAGGACGTTCAGCGAGCTGGGTCTTGGCAGAAACAGCGTGAGGCCTTGAAGGACCTACCTTCAGTTTTTTCTCCCACTTAAAGACGGCAACGTGACGACCGGAAAGCTGACGACAGACAATCGGCATCAAATTGGCCGGGTAGCGTTTCTCTTCGACTACTGAATTCTTCAGAAGAGCCAGAAGTCCCGGTGATAGGTTCTTACCCTGAATATCCCCCATGACCCAAGCACGCTTACTTTCCTCAATAGTCGATTCAAAATGATTCTCGAGAAAATGCTGCTCCACCTCACGAGCAGTTTTGAGAAGCACAATTTCTTCTTCTGGAGCATCAGGAGATTCGACAGCCTCCGCCTCGACGGAAGCTTCTTGAGGTGCGGCTTCTTCCGCGGGGGTGGGAGAATCTTCTGCCACCTCAACTATTACTTCCGCCTCGGGAGCCTCCTCGCTTGTCGAGGTTTCTTCGCCCGTCGCTACTTCCTCAGCTGGAGCTGCCTCCTCAGCGGGAGCTGCCTCCTCAGCGGGAGTCTCTTGTGGCGCTTTTTCGTCAGCGACCTCTTCCGCGTCAGGTTCAGCAACCTTCCACTGAGTCGTAATCTTCATGCTTTCGAGCCATGCTTCGACGGCTTCCTCGCCTCGCTCCATCACGATCCGCGATTTGAAACGCTCAAGCGGCATATTCGCAAACTGCTCGCGATGGAGCGCGACCACGTTCTGTTGGTAAGCGTGGTAATTCGGAGGGCCTAGAAGCTTTCCGGTCAATCCACACTTAGCAACCGCTTGGAAACTTCCACTCGGTGCCTCCCCTTCGATTTGCACTTCTTCGTAAAACTTTTTACGCCAGTCAGCCCGCCAAAGATGACTCAACGCCTCTTTCTTGGTAAGCCAAAGCGAGTTGTCTTCGCGACAACGGAAGAAGGGATTTTCTTTGTGCTCAAAAGTCACCCGAAAACGATCACGGCCCTGCAAAAGAACCTTCGCGAGATCGAAAACCGAAAAGGTGCGACCCGTCTGCGTCACTTCCTTGGCCAACAGATCAAGACTCTCTTCACTAGGCATGAAGCTCACCTTGACTCCTTCGGGAAAGGCTATTTCTTCACGCTGAGGACCACGTTCATCATGACGATCACGACCGCCTTGAAACTTACCGCGATTTCCACCGCCGTCGCGTCGATCTCCACGTTGACCACCTCCACGTTGACCACCTCCACGCTGGTCACCACGTCCACCGCCACGTCGATCGCCTCGTCCACCACCTCCACGGCGGTCTCGAGACTCAGAGCGATCACCCTGGTCATTATATTTTTTGACGGACTTGGACTCCGCTGGATCGCGCGCCCAAGCAGGGCCGAAATTCAGTCCGGATAAATCGAGAGCGCCATCGCTCTCGGGAGGTTGAGGGTCGTTACTCATGGTGAGAGAACGAATCAATCATATCGCGCGGATCAAATAAAGCATCATTGCTCCTTATCCCATGGGATAAAGATGATCCTTACTCACCTGATCCAGCTGCTTCATCGTGCTTTCATCGAGAACGAGTCCTGCTGCTTTGACGATCGGTTTTAGTTGCTCCACTTTCGAGACGCCAACAATCGTAGCTGCGACATAGTCATGTTGTTTACTCCAGGCCGTTGCCAGAGTCGTGACATCAATCCCGATCTCCTCCGCAATCTCCATAAAACGCCGCGTTGAGGCAATCGCTTTTTCATTCACAAAGCGTCCCGCCATGGCCTTCTGCCGTAGTCCCCCATTGTCGATGTAATCGGTAAACCGGGCTCCTTCAGGCGCACCATCGTTGTATTTCCCAGTGAGAACTCCACCCGCCAGCGGGCTGTAGGGAAGCAAACTCACCTTCTCCCGACGAAGGCATTCAGCGAGTTCGTCTTCGTCCCGGCGATTATTCAGCGAGAAATTATTCTGCACCGTGTCGATCCGCGTAAGCCCCTCCAGCTCGCTCGTCCAAAGACTCTTCATCACACCATATGGGTTGTCGTTGCTCAGACCGATGGCCCGGACCTTCCCTTCCTTCACGAATTCATCGAGCACCTCCAGCGTGTCCGCCGCTCTCATCCCGTGATCCGGCCAATGAATCTGGTAAAGGTCAAGGTAGTCCGTCCCGAGCCGACGCAAGCTCCCCTCGAGCGCTTTCCGAAGATGCACCCGATCCAGCGCGGCTTTGCCATCACGAATCGGCGGACAGAACCACCCGTGCGCAGCCCCGGCGATCTTCGACCCAATGATCACCGATTCGCGCGGTCGATCTGCAAGCCACGCACCGAGCCATTCTTCGGTCAACCCGGCGAGTTCCTCGGAGGGAGGCACAGGATAAATTTCAGCCGTATCGAAAAAATCAATCCCCGCCTCCACCGCTGCGTTCATAATCTTAAAACTCTCCTCCCGATCTGACTGCGCCCCAAAAGTCATCGTGCCCATGCAGATTTCGCTCACCACGATTCCGCTTTGCCCAAGTCGTCGTTTTTCCATGCCGTAATAATCCCCATATTGATCTCGTTTTGCAAGACTGGGGCTTGACGATGAAGGATGCATCGAGGCGAAGGCGACAAAGAAAAAGGGAGGCGTCAAAGCCCCCCTTCTATTTTAATCTGGCGTCCACGGCGAATTGACCGTGGACGACTGGAAGTTGTGTACTACGGCTGGTAAGCCACTTTCAGTCGAAGGAACTTCTTAGGATCACCGCCGACACCATCTGCCTCACGCAGCACCACGATCTCGGTGCCATCGTTGTGAGACTCAGTAGAAACGGTCGCGGTCGAATCACCGGTCCATCCCTGAAGTGCATTTGCCTTTTCAAGAGTCCAAATAAAATCAGCGGCATTCGTGCGGCGACGCACTCTCGCTCCGAGATATTCTTGTCCTCCGTTGCTCCGTTCGACTGAATCAGACCAAGGTATTCCCTGCCTCTCTTCAGTGAAAAATTGATATGCAGCTCACCACCGGTAATCCTCCGATTCTTCCCAGAAGCAAACACTACAAGATACCCACGGGATCCGATGATCGTCTCAGGTGGAAAGACCCACTTCTGAGTGTCTCCCGCATCATCGGTGAGACTCCAACCGCCAAGATCCAGCGTGTCTTCACCTTCGTTATACAGTTCGATTCAATCGACCGCGTCACCATTCTCATCCAAGAATGATCCGTCGTTGGAAGCCACGAATTCTGAGATCCAAACCTTCGCCGAGGTTTGCGTTGCGAGCAGCCCACTAAGGAGGGCTACCGATGAAAAATATGGGAGTTTCAAAGTAATGTGCATGTGTTAATATGAGGCAACTTTTAATAAAGCGCAAAAATGAAGCCCTGCCAAAAAAAAGCTTTCAGATATTTCCTCGTTCTTAGTCAATTTCTCAGCCCATTTATCGCTTCATCGGAGGAAAAACGGCCCAATATCGTCCTCTTTTATGCCGACGACCTCGGCTACACCGATCTCTCCTGCCAGGGCTCGAGCTATTACAAAACGCCCCATATCGACCGAATCGGCAAGGAAGGCATCACCTTTACCAATGCTTACGCGGCTGCCGCAAATTGCGCCCCCTCCCGTGCATCGCTCTTGAGTGGACTATACACCCCGCGTCATGGCGTGTTCACCGTAAACAACTCCGACCGCGGAAAAGCAAAACACCGCAAGCTCATCCCGATCAAAAACACCGAAGTTCTCGCCCCAAAATTCACCACTTTAGCCGAATCGCTCAAATCAGCTGGTTACCAAACCTGTATTGCGGGCAAGTGGCACGTCTCCCCTGATCCGACCAAGGACGGATTCGACACCAACTTCGGAGGCAACAAGTCCGGTCACCCCAGGTCCTACTTTTCTCCCTACAAAAACCCCCAGCTCAAAGATGGCCCCAAAGGCGAGCACCTCCCCGAAAGATTAGGCCGCGACGTTTCCAACTGGATTGCCGATCACAAAGAAACCCCCTTCTTCGTCTACCTCCCTTTTTACTCCGTCCACACTCCCATCCAAGCCCGCGACGACCTCGCTAAAAAATACAGTGAACGGCCAAAAACCGAACCCCATCACAATCCAAAGTATGCCGCGATGATCGAAGCCATGGATCTCGCCGTCGGCCAGGTTCTCAAAACCCTCGAGGAGCAAGATCTCAGCGACAACACCCTCGTCATCTTCACCTCCGACAACGGCCCCCACGGTAACATCTCCCGCGCCACTCCTCTTCGAGGCGTGAAAGGGATGTACTACGAAGGCGGCATCCGTGAACCCTTCCTCGCCAAGCTCCCCGGCGTCATCAAAGCCGGCAGTATCAACGACACCCCCATCCATCAAGTCGATCTCTACCCCACCCTCCTTTCCTTCGCCAAAGCGACCGGCCCGAAGCAACTCGATGGCATCGACCTCACTCCCGCGCTCAAGGGCGAACCACTTCCCGAGCGCAATCTCTACTGGCATTTCCCCGCTTACCTCCAGGGCTACGGCTTGGATGGAGGCTCAGCCTCACCCTTCTTCCGCACCACGCCTTGCGGAGTCATTCGTGATGGCGACTGGAAGCTCATTCAATATTTCGAGGACAACACTCTGGAGCTCTACAACCTCAAGGACGACCTTTCCGAGACCACCAATCTCGCCGAAAAGAACCCCGAGAAAACACAAGCCCTTCTCAAGAAGCTGCAGGCGTGGCAGACAAAAGTGAGCGCACCCATTCCCACGAAAGCGAATCCTTCTTATCGAAAGGAATAGTCGCTAGGAGCCTGTCGGAGTTAGCGCACGTTCTGGATCGGCATCCTGAGCTACACACCGTCGAGGAAACGAACTCTCTGTTAGGAAAAGTCAGCAGCCACTTTTTACAACTCCACAACAAGCAGAGCTCTGACAAGGATGCTTCTCTCATGTTTACCGGGTTAGCTTCTAATACTCGCCGAAAACTAGCTCGGGACTACGCTCATGCGCTCAGAGCCTTTGGCCCTGTCAAGCAAGGTGCCCGAATGCTGATTGATCGTAACCCGATGCTTACGCCCACCCTGCCGCACCTTCATGCGGCCATACCGCAGGCACCTGTGATTATGGTTTTGCGTGACCCACGCCATGTCTGTCTGAGCTTTTACATGCAGTTTCTACCCCCTAACGAAATTTCATCAAACCTTGAGTCACTCGAAAGCACCCCCAGCTACTACATCCAGGTTATGGCAATGTGGCTTAAAATCAGAAAGCATCCAGCATCTCGGGGTAAGCCAACAGCCACTTGACATCACACCCATCCAACCGACGGAAACGTCTGTGATCATGACACCAAGCTATGAAGCCGTCACCCGACCTATCAATACTAAAGCGATCGGCCGCTGGAGGAACTACAGCGCACACTTCGCCAAAGCCGAGGAAATCCTTGCGCCTGCGATTGAGGCATTTGGCTACGATTGATCGATAGCCAAATAAACATCATTCTTCCACGCCCTTGAGCTCTACGATCAAAGGATCAAACAGTCAGAAGGCCTGTCCCCACGAAGCACTCCTCCGACAAAACCGCCTCCCTCCACCCCCGAATTCTATTCCAAATATTAGTATAATTGTTCCATTATCGGGCCGCGGGCCTGGCCATTTTGTGTTCCTGCCTGCACATGGGGAGTTCCCAGGTACAGGCATCCGGGATCCCCGAAGCCGACCTCATTGACGGCACTTACCTGGCCCAATCCGCAAGCGGAGCTTTTCCTGACTCGCGATTTTCTGCGCCCTTAATCTTCTTCAAACTATCGCCCAATTCCACGCGCTTTTGATCCGCCAGCGCTTGCATCTTGGCTAGCACCACCGGGTGCTTCGCTTTGACATCGGTCCGCTCTCCGCGATCGACTTTCATATCGTAGAGCCCCAGCTGCACTTGCTCGACTCCATACTTTCCGGTCTTCCCGTCATTTCCCTGATTGCTCCGTCCATCGCGCGCTTTATGCGAAAACTGAAGCTTCCATTTCCCCATACGCATCGACTCCAAGTCATTGCCGCGATAGTAGAAAAAGTAAGCCTCCTGCACCGGCTCGCTTTGCTCCCCCACAATGACCTTCCAGGCGTCCTTTCCATCGATCTCTTTCTTGGGAAGCGGTGCATCAACCAATCCCGCAATCGTAGGAAGAAGATCAATCGTCATCAAAGGAGTTTTTACCACACTACCCGCTTTGATCTTCCCCGGGAAACGCATCACGCAAGGAACACGAACTCCGCCTTCCCAACTCGTTCCCTTGCTCCCCCGAAGATCCCCTACGTTACCCGCATGGTTCCCAAAGACCATCCACGGGCCGTTGTCGCTCGTAAAAATAACGAAGGTGTTGTTCACCACCCCCTTCTTCTCGAGCGCCCTGAGCACCTCTCCTGTCGACCAGTCGATTTCTTGAATGACATCTCCAAAAATCCCCTTCTCCGATGACCCTTTTCGATCCCCCGAAACATAAAGCGGCACATGTGGCTGTGGATGCGCAAGGTAGAGAAAGAAGGGCGCATCCTTTGTTTTCTCGATAAAACTCACCGCCCGTTTTGTCAGAGTATTCGTCATCTCGCTCTGATCAAGTTCCCGACGGCTGATCTTGTCATTATCGAAAACCGGAAGATCAGGATAGCCTTTCACAAATTTGATCGGACCACGCGGCCACATGTCGTTCGAGTAAGGATAACCATGATACTCGTCGAATCCCTGATTCACTGGTAGAAATTTTTTCTGATAGCCTAGGTGCCATTTTCCAAAGGCCGCTGTGGCGTAACCTTGCCCCTTGAGAAGTTCGGCAATCGTTGTTTCATTGGGATTTAGACCGTTTTTACTCCGATGCGAAAGGGCCCCGCTAATCCCAACCCGATTCGAGTAACATCCCGTCATGAGGGCCGCCCTGGAAGCTGAGCACACCGCCTGCGCCACGTAAAAATCGGTAAATTTGGCGCCGTCTTTCGCTATTGAGTCAATATGCGGCGTTTTGTAACCTTCAGCCCCAAAGCAGCCAATGTCGCCATAACCAAGATCATCGCAAAAAATAATGACCACATTGGGCTTCTCGGCCGCTTTTACGAAAACGGAAAACGAGAGAAAGATCGCCAAGATGTCATTCATTTGGAAAGTCCACCACACCCGACCCGTAACAGCAATCTCCAACCTCGTCTCTGACATCGATATGCGCTCCGCCATTCTCACTCTCCTCATCGGATTCTCACCTCTCCTTTCTCTGGCTCAAGAGACGCCTGAAACAGCAAGCGATAATCCTTTGGCCGGCCATTCCCACCAAGGCCACGCCTTCAATCAGGGCCCACGCCAGGCTGGACCCCTGATGAAAAACACCGGACTTGTTCACCTTCCCATCACGACTTCCTGGGACAAGGGGCAAGCCTATTTCGACCAAGGCATCGGTCAGCTCCACGGCTTCTGGTATTATGAAGCCGAGCGCTCTTTCCGCCAAATTCTCGCTCATGACCCAAACTGTGTCATGGCCTACCTCGGGCTCACTTTGGCCAATTGGGAAAACGAAAAACGCGCCAAAAATTTTATCAAGAAAGGAACCGAACTTCAAGAGAAGGCCACCCTCACCAATCACGAAAAAGCCTATTTCGAAGCCCACAAAAAACTCTTCAGCGAAGAACCCAAGGACATCAAGAAGCGCCGTGTCAATTTCGTCCGCGATCTCGAGGACATCGTCCTCAACTTCCCCAATGACCTGGAGGCCAAAGCATTCCTCGTCTGCCGTCGCTGGCAGCTCAACCGCAAGGGAATTCAGATTCAGAGTTATGTCGGCCTCGACGCCATTCTTGAGCAAATCTTTGCCAAGTCCCCTCATCACCCAGCTCACCACTTTGCCATCCACCTCTGGGACTATCGCAATCACGCCCAGGCCCTCGACTCCGCGGCCAAGCTCGGGTCCACCGCCCCCAGCATCGCCCACATGTGGCACATGCCCGGTCATATTTATTCCAAGGCAAAGCGCTTCCACGACGCCGCCTGGCATCAAGCCGCCTCTGCCTCGGTCGATCACGCGCACATGCAAAAGAACTATCTCCTGCCCGATGAGATCCACAACTACGCCCACAACAACCAGTGGCTCGCGCAAAACTACACCTACCTCGGCAACGCCACCGCCGCAGTTGAAATGGCGCAGTCCCTCCTCGCCAACCCCCGTCACCCCCGCCTCAACACCGCCACCAAAGGAGGCTCATCCAGCCGTTACGGCCGCAGCGAGCTCATCAAGATCCTCGAGACTTTCGAACTCTGGCCTCAAGTCATCGCCCTTTCGAAAACCCAGTGGCTCGAAACACTTGATAAAGCAGACGATGACCGCTCGCGCCTCCGCCTCATCGGACTCGCCCACTTCCATCTTCAGAAGAAAAACGACCTCAACGTGACCATCGGCCAGCTCGACGCGTTCCACAAAAAAGCAGTCGCCCAGCAAAAAGAAGACGAAGACAAAGCCCGCGAAAAAGCGACCAAGGAAAAGAAAAACGAAAAAGACCTCAAGAAAGCCGTCACCGATGCCGGCAAGAATGCTAAGAAAAGCACGGATGCTCTCGCCAAAATCCTCGGCGAGCTGCGCGGTTGCCTTGCCGAACTCAATGGCGATCAAGAAGCCGCCAAAAAATCACTCAGCCACGTCAATAACGGTACCGTGAAGATGCGACGTCAGCTCGCGCTCGGCGATCTCGAAGAAGCCCGCAAAGCTGCTGAAAAGAAACTCAGCGGCGACGATAAAAAAACCGTCGAACTAGCCCAAGGCATCGAAACCTTTTACCGATGTCAAAAAGAAGACGCCAGCAAGGTGAAGGAAGCTTTCGGAAAGCTGCGCGCCATTTCCTCCGAGATCGCAATCACCACTCCTCCCTTCGCTCGCCTTGCCCCAATCGCCAAGAAACTTGGCTACCCCGAGGACTGGCGTCTCGCCAACGTCCCAGCCGAAGACCTCCTCCCCCGACCAAAACTCGATTCACTCGGCCCCGTCCATTGGACCCCACCCGCCGCCAAGCCCTTCGACCTCCCGGACCAAAATAAAAAGTCGGTCTCACTATCCGACTACCAAGGTAAGCCCTTCATCCTCGTCTTCTATCTCGGCGCCGGCTGCCTCCACTGCACCGAGCAACTCACCGCCATGGCCGATCGCTATCCCGAGTTCGAAAAGGCCAAGCTTCCCATCCTCGCGATCTCCACCGACAACGTCGCCGACCTTAAGATATCACAGGACAACTACGAAAAAGGAACCATCCCCTTCCCTCTCATCTCCGATGAAAAAAAGGACGTCTTCAAAGCCTACACCGCCCACGATGACTTCGAGAACCAGCCACTCCACGGCACCTTCGTGATCGACGGAAAAGGCCGCGTCCTCTGGACCGACATTTCCGCCGACCCCTTCATGGATATCGATTTCCTCATCGAAGAAGCCAACCGCCTCCTGGAACTCCATCCCTAGGTCAGATATCCTTCCTAACTTCCAACTCCACCTGTGCGCCTTAGTCTTTGGTCCCGACCATGCCGAGATATAACCGGCCGCCCCCCGGTTCCCGAAGTCGCAATGCTCCTAATCGACCATCAGCGTGATCGAATCCTCCGTCTCGATCTCCATTCCTTGAGCCACTCCATTGGAAGCCAACGCCACCACTACTGACACTGGCCTTGCAACTTTCTCCATCGCCCGAACATGAAAATCAATGTGGTGCGCATTAAGGTAGTAATTGACGTTACTCGATTTCCCTGCCTGAGCAGGTTAAGCCCTCCAGTTGGTCACTTCCGCTAGCTCATATAGGATTGAAAGAAGAAAGA
This sequence comes from Akkermansiaceae bacterium, assembly GCA_905182405.1. Taxonomy (GTDB): domain Bacteria; phylum Verrucomicrobiota; class Verrucomicrobiia; order Verrucomicrobiales; family Akkermansiaceae; genus SW10. The sequence goes on from CAJJBQ010000002.1 coordinate 1,730,526, forward strand.
TCTCCGCGATCGTGAATCGGTGGCGTTGTTATCTTTTTCTTATTCGCCTTTGCCCTCTCCTCATGATTTGAGGCTCAAAAATGAATGAATGACTACTATTGGACTTATCGCATTGGCAGTGTTGATCCTATTTGTGCTCATCACCTTAGTTGCTCCTTTCCGGACCTGCCTCGGACGATTACTTTTCGCCCCAGTTAAGTAGCAGCGTGCTCCGCTCCTGTGGCTACCTGACCTGGGCTACTATCCTTAGACCATCGCCTTGAGACGCTCGCAAACTTCCTGCACGTTCGCCCGTGAGTTGAATGCGGAGATGCGGAAGAAGCCTTCGCCTGCCGCTCCGAATCCGGAACCAGGAGTCACGACAACTTGCGCGCCTTCGAGCATCTTATCAAACATCCCCCAGCTGGTAACGCCCTCAGGACAGCCAACCCAAACGTAAGGAGCGTTTTGACCACCCCAAACCTGAAGACCAAGAGCTTCGCAAGCGTCCTTGAGAAGCTTTGCGTTCGTCATGTAGTGCTTCACGAGCTCTGCCACTTCGGCCTTTCCAGCCTCGGAGTAAATCGCTTCGGCACCGCGCTGCACGGGGTAACTTGCGCCGTTAAACTTGGTCGAGTGCCGACGACTCCAGAGCTCCTTCAGCGGCACTCTTTCGCCGGAGGCTGTGGATCCGGTGACGGTCTCGGGAATGACGGTGTAGGCACAGCGGACGCCGGTGAAACCACCGTTTTTGGAGAACGACCGGAACTCAATCGCGCAATCCTTGGCACCCTCGACCTCATAAATAGAACGCGGAATGCTGCTGTCCTGCACGAAGGCCTCGTAGGCCGCATCGTAAAGAATGACGGCATCATTTTCTTTCGCGTAAGCGACCCAGGCTTCGAGCTGCTCGCGCGTCGCTGTCGTGCCCGTCGGGTTGTTCGGGTAGCAAAGATAGATCAGGTCGACCTTCTCCTCGGGAATGGCGGGAACGAAGCCGTTCTCAGCCGTACACTTGAGATAGACAAGTCCCTCGTATTCGCCCGCCTCGTTTGCCTCACCGGTATTACCAGCCATGACATTGGTGTCGACGTAGACCGGGTAAACAGGATCGGTGACGGCGATTTTGTTTCCCTCCCCGAGGATATCGAGAATGTTGCCCGAGTCACACTTGGAACCATCTGAGACGAAAATGTCACCGGCATCGATCCCGAGACCAGCGTAGGCATTTTCGGCAATCGATTCGCGAAGGAAGGGATAGCCCTGTTCGGGACCGTAACCGCGGAAGGTGCCACGATTACCGAGTTCATCGACCGCCTTTTTCATGGCCTCGCGGGCCGCAACAGGGACGGGCTCGGTGACATCACCGATACCACAACGGATAAGACGCTTGGCCTTTTCCGGCTCAGCGTCGGTGTATGCGTTTACGCGGCGGGCGATTTCCGGGAAAAGATACCCGGCCTTCAGCTTAAGAAAGTTTTCGTTGATGCGTGCCATGACGGGTTTGGAATAACGGCGATCAAGAAAACCCGCAATGGAAATTACGATTTATGGGTAACCACAACCGGAATGAAGTGGAGATGGCCAACGGTAAATAAATAGGATGGATGGGATACTTGGGTTGGGGAGCTTCTCATCCTGTCGCACAAGCGCTGGATAAACGTAATACTGACGCAGCGTATCCTCGTAGATCGTGCTCTTCCAGTCGTGGCAAGTCACTTTTCCATGCAGAACTCCCGGCTTCTCCTGAGAGTCGGCCCCCAACTTGCATTTTGTCTGGGAGAGAGAAAGGGACGGAAGGAGGACTAAAAGTGAGGCACATTTGAGCATTAGAGGATCAAAAAAGATAAACGACGGGAGAGGAAAGGACGAAAGCTGCATAGAAATGGCCTTCCTCAACCGTAAGAAATCCCCGTGAAAGCACTCTGCCTCCTTCCTCTTCTCCTCGCACCTCTCTTTGCCGCGCCCAAACCCGACAAATTGATCCCCTTTAAGAAAGTCGGTGATGTCGAACTCAAACTGCACGTTTTTAATCCAAAAGGTCACAAAGCGAGCGACTCCCGCCCGGCCATCGTCTTTTTCTTCGGAGGAGGCTGGAACGGCGGATCACCCTCACAATTCTACCCACAAAGCGTCCACCTTGCTTCCCTCGGAATGGTGGCCATCAGCGCCGAGTATCGCGTAAAATCCCGTAATGGAACAACTCCTCTCGAATGCGTCCAAGACGGCAACTCCGCCATCCGCTGGGTCCGGACCCACGCCAAGGAACTGGGCATCAATCCGAAAATGATCGCAGCCGGAGGGGGCTCCGCCGGAGGTCATGTCGCAGCAGCCACCGGCACCACCAAGGGCATTTTTGAAAAAGGCGAAGACCTTCTCGTGAGCGCGCAACCCGATGCCCTCGTGCTCTTCAATCCCGTCTTCGATAATAGCAAGGAAGGCTACGGCTACGACCGGGTAAAATCCTACTGGAAGAGAATTTCCCCCCTCCACAATATCGACAAGAACTGCCCTCCCACCATCGTCTTCCTAGGAACCAACGATAGCCTCATCCCGACCTCCACCGCCGAAAAATACCGTCGGACGATGGAAAAAGCGGGCGTCCGCTGCGACCTCCACCTCTCTCAGGGCGAACTTCACGGATTTTTCAACAAGAGCAAATACAATGAAACCGTCACCGCGATGAGCGCCTTCCTCAGGGAACTGGGATACCTCCAGTAAATGGTTTTTTAGCCTTCGTGGCCAAAAATTTCGATAGAAGCGATCACAACTTTTGGAGACCCTTGCATGCCTCTGTCGTTGGGCCACGCTCGACGGAACCCCCACCCCGCAAGAAGTGCCAAGCTTCAATAGGCGCACAATACGAGAAACAATAGAAGAATTGAGACAATTTGCGCCGTCCCAGTTGAGTGGGTCATTTGTCAAGTAGATGGAAATCTTTTCCCCATATTTCAAAGATTAGAAAGAATTGGACCGTTTTCTTCGTTTGTTATTGCGAACCAGTCTCAATAGCGCTTCACTAATCCCACTCCCATGAACATTCTTGCCCTCGATCTCAAACGTGATTCCGCCCTGACCCTGAGTCAGGCTGCGGTCGGTTGTGAGTTCCAGATCAAGCAAGTAGAAGGCTCCGCTTGTCGCCAGCTACGCGAAATTGGCTTCTGCGAACAGATGCGGGTGAAGAAAATCACCAACGGTCGGAACATGCTCTGCACCGTCTGTGGAACGCGATTGGCCCTGAGTAAGAACCTCGCTGACCAAATCCAGGTGGTTCCGGCCTGATCGACCTGACAAATGAGTTCCTCATCTCCGAAAGCCCGAATTGCTTTGGTTGGCCATCCCAACGCGGGAAAAACAACCCTATTCAACGCTTTCACGGGCCAGCGCCAAAAGGTGGGAAACTATTCAGGAGTCACCGTTGAAAAAGCCTCCGGGGAATTCTTTACCCCGCACGGAAATTGTTTCGAACTCGTCGATCTCCCCGGCTGCTATTCTCTCTCGCCCAATTCACCCGATGAAATGGTGACCCGGAACGTCCTTCTCGGAGTGCAAGAGGGAGAGGAAATTCCAGACCTTGTCCTTTGCGTCCTCGACGCCTCGAATCTCGAGCGCCACCTCAATCTCTTACTGCAGGTCATCGATCTCGGCTACCCGGTGATCGCCGCTCTCAACAAAATCGATCAAGCGGAAGCGCAGGGACTTCGACTCAACCCGACCGCGCTCACCGAAACTCTCGGGGTTCCCTTTGTCCCTCTTTCCGCACTCACCGAAAAAGGCTTCGTGGCACTAAAGCAATCACTGCGCTTTCCCTTCCCCGCGCCTAGCGATCGACACTGGCCCGGATCGCACGCGGTCGAAGAATCTCTCCGCTCTCTCGAAAAGGTCGCCACCGAAGCAGGACTCGAACGTCCCGCCGCTCACGCCCTCCAGCTTCTCTCCGATCCCAGCTACCAAGACTCGGACCATTTGCCCGAGGCGCTTCGCGAAGCGGCTAAAAAGGGAGCCCAACTCGCAGGAGAAATTTCCCAGGTCCGTGGAGAATTTGTCCACCGTGCGGTCGAAGCAGGCCTGCGTCGACCCGACGAAAAATCGCTTCAACTCACCGATAAGATCGACGCCTACGCGCTTCACCGTTTCTGGGGATGGGGCTTTTTCTCCGCCATCATGCTCACTGTTTTCTGGAGCATTTTCCGTTTTGCCGAAATTCCCATGGGCCTCATCGAAGAAGCCCAGGGCGCGCTCGGCAACTGGTTTGGCAGCTTTTTCGCCGAAGGCGATTTCCGCAGCCTGCTCGTCGATGGAGTCATCGGCGGGGTCGGAGCGGTCGTCGTCTTTCTCCCGCAAATCCTCCTCCTTTTCTTCTTCATCAGTCTGCTTGAAAGTAGTGGTTACATGGCGCGCGCCGCCTTCCTCATGGACAGCGTGATGAGTCGCGTGGGCCTCTCGGGAAAGTCCTTCCTCCCACTCCTCTCCGGTTTTGCCTGTGCCATCCCCGGCATCATGGCCACTCGCAGCATTCCCAGTGCCAAGGAACGACTCGCGACTATCCTCATCCTCCCGTGGATGTCCTGCACCGCCCGCCTTCCCGTCTATCTTTTGCTCGTGCCCCTGCTCGTTTCGGGCACCGGAGCGCAAACGCTCACTCTTTTCGCGATCTACGCCTTGGGCACCATCACCGCCCTCCTCGCCGCAAAATTCCTCAAGCCGCGACTCGGCCCCGCCGAAGCTCCGCAATTCATGCTCGAGCTTCCGCCCTACCAGAAACCCGACTGGGGCTTCATCCTCCGACAAGTTTGGGACCGCGCCTTTTCCTTCCTAAAAAAAGCAGGGACGCTCATTCTCGGAATCTCGATCCTGCTCTGGTTCCTCGAAACTTATCCCAAATCGGATTCCGCCGACCCAGCGGACCAGCGCGAAGCCTCCTTCATGGGCATGGCTGGAAAGGTGATCGAACCGGTTGTCAAACCCCTCGGCTGGGATTCACGCACCGGAACCGCCATGCTCACCTCCTTCGCCGCCCGCGAAGTCTTCGTGTCCTCGCTCTCGATCTCCTACGCAGTCGATGAAGAGGCAGACGGCGCTGAAGACAAACTCCGCGACCGCCTTGCCTCCGCCAAAAAACCCGACGGTTCTCCCCTGTTCACACCGCTGGCCATTCTTTCGCTTCTCATCTTTTACATCTACGCCCTCCAGTGCCTCCCCACTACCGCAGTGGTAAAACGTGAGACCAACTCCTGGAAATGGGCCCTCGCCCAACTTGGAGGAATGACCCTCTTCGCCTACCTCGCCGCCCTTGCAGTCTTCCAAATCGGCTCTTTATTCTAGCGATGAATTGGCAAACTCCCGCAGCAATTGGCATCGTTTTCATCGCTCTGTTCTTCCTGGTGCGAGGAAGCGCAAAGAAAAAAGGATGCGGTGGAAGCTGCGACTGCGGGAAAGATGAGGGTTCTCAGAAAAAATCTGAGAGAATCTGTCTTTAAAAAACTCTAATTAGCTCAACCCTGAGAAGAGACTTTTGAACACAAATTTTTCCGAACTTTTGGAAACGCTTTGATTGGAACCTTACTGCACAGATTTCGCTAGCGATGAAATCTTTACAGAGCTCCGCTTGCACCCCCCCAAACCTGTGCTTTCTTCGACAGTGAAAATTCTTCTCCTCCCACTCCTTGCTCTCGTCTCCTCCTGCTCCCTTCCAGCTGAGGACGCAACCGACCCGCCAACCTACGACGACGAAGCGTCTCTTCCCGAAGGTTGGCCCAAGCCCGGACCCTACAACGAAGTCTCCGAGAAAGAATACCCCGCCTACCGCGCAGCCTTCACCGATGGAAAAGGCTCCATGACTTCATTCTGGAGGCTCTTCGGCCACATCAAAAAGAATGACATCCCGATGACCGCTCCCGTGGAAATGGCGATGAAGGTAGAAGAAGAAGGTAAAATGAAAATGGCTTCGATGGGCTTCCTCTACCAAAACACCGGGGTCGGTGAGATCGGCAAAGACGGTGAAAAGATCGAAATTCGCGACATCCCCAAAGAAAAAGTCCTCAGCTACACTTGGATGGGCGGACGAAACGACAAGAGCCTCAAAATCGCAAAAGCTGCTCTGGAGGCGGCCCTTGCCGAGAAAAATCTCACCTTAAAATCTTTCCGCCTCCTCGGCTATAACGGCCCGGGAACTCCTACAAAAAAGCGCACGCACGAACTTCAGGCGCTCCTGAAGTAGAATTCTCTTCATTCCTGTTTGGGAAGCTTGTCCTCCCAAATATGGAGTTCGTAACCCGGCCCCAAGCCTCCGATCTCTTCGAGAAGCTGCGCACACTCAGAGCGCCACTCGGCGTAATTGGGGGCTTGCCATTTTCCAGAACTGCGTGGAAAAATGAGGTAGGTCACCGAGACGTCTGAAACAGGACGATTATAGGGTGTGGCACTGCTGTTTAATTCTTTCGCGAGACGCAGGCTCCCTTCGCCCACCTTGAAGGTCGGCCCTCCGTCCCCCACAATCGCAGGATAGGCCTTCTTCCCGTGAATGACGCAAACGTAGTCACCCACATTCGGCCCGTAGGGATCGTCGCGGTCTTTGATAAAGTTCACCGGAATGACGACGAAGGGATCATACTCGGCGATCAGGAAAGAGCGATTTTGCATATCCTCGATCCCCCTCCGCAGCATCTTGATGCGGTCCCGCAGCCAGACCTTCCGCGTCGACGTCGTCGCCGGATCGGCCAGCTCTTTATTTGCAGCCTCGACCCGCGTTTTCCAACCGGTAGCCATCGGATTTCCCACCGCACCCGTCTTAGGCCAGCCGTAGCTTGTGAAGGGTTGATAGTGAGTCGAATTGACAATTTTATCCGGCATTTGAGCAAGGCGATCGCCATCCGATCCGTCAGCCACAACGTCCATGTCACTTTGCATCAGAAACACCATTCGCTTCGTCACCGGGTGCTCCATTTGCAGCATCGTCTGACAATCGTAGTAATTGTGCTTCGACAGGAGTTCATCTAATTGGGAAGCACTTGCCTGAAGACGCTCCGCTTTATTCTGATAAAGAGTGGAGTAAAAATGCGAGACTTTGGCCGTTTCCAAAAGTCGCGGCAATCCGGGGAGCATGTCGCTCAAATTTGGATTCACCTTCTGAACCTCCTCCACCGTGATCGCTGCTTTAGGCTCCGCTAAAACCAGCATGAAGTTCGCAGCATAAGAGCCGGGTCGCTCGCGTTCCGCCGAGGCCAACCCACCTGGCTCAAGCGTCACCCCTGATTTAAAATCGAAACCGCTGGAAGTCCGGGCGATATCTATCCCCTTCTCCACTTGGTAATAGCTTCCTTTGGGAACGACAATTTTTTCGATCACGCGGTCCTCATAGATTACCCTGGTTTCGACTTTGGGAGGCAATTCCACCGGATCAGGAGATGAGGAAAGACCCAATTCTCGCCGCACCTTCTCAGGAAAAGGACTCAGAAACAGAAGCACTAACGCGAAAGAAAGCACCAACAAAAGAAAAGTCAGCCAGGGAAAGGAACGTTGGGAAGCTCGAGAGCGGACGCCGTCGAGTTCGTAGGGATCAGGTCGTTGTGCCATGGGGAGGTCGGGAGGTTAGCAAATCTCTCGAACGGCTCAATTCCCGAACATTATTTTTCCTCCACCTCAACACAACCCGTCCAGTGATCGAGCTGCGAAAAAAGTCCTCTCGCGTCCCGCAATCCCCTCAAACGACAATCTCCGAGCGAACTCATTCCCATCGTCCCCTCCGAAACAAGAGCCTCGGACACAAGCAAAGGCAGATAGGCCTACCGGGTGAAGCTTTCGATCCGTGACGCGAGATTCACCGCATCCCCCAAGACGGTAAAGTCTGCCCGACTCCGACAACGCCCTTATCTACAAAGGCTGGCTCGTTGCCGTCTACCTCCGCGGTTATCCGCGTCGTCGCCGCCGGGGCCAACAGCAGCTTCCAAAGCCCGTAATGGCCCGCCCACTTCACCAGCGTCATCGGAGTAGGAGCTGACGCCTTAAATCGTAAATCCCTCCAGCGCCAACGCGGCTTCCTCATCAAACTCGCCATCGGAGGACAGGAAGAACAAGCGCTTTGGCCCGGCGGTCCCACCCGCGAAGTCATGGGCTCGTCCTTCGCAGCCCCTTGGGGCCACCGCCCTTCTAGCAAGACTCCTTTCGGTCTATCCAGAACTCTCCCCGGCAGGCGTAAAATCGCTCCTCATCGAAATTGCTGAAGAATAGACGAATTCTGTCTTGCCAAGAATGCCAAGATCACTCAGCTTCCCGCCGACCTCACAGTCGGCGGGGAGTAGCTCAGCTTGGTAGAGCGCTGCGTTTGGGACGCAGATGTCGCAGGTTCGAATCCTGTCTCCCCGACCACTAACTAGGCTTTTTGCAGCCTGTTGGTAGAGATAAGGGTTCCTTCATTCTCGTAATGACGATTGAGTGAAACAGAGTCTCCACCACTTCCCGTCGTTTGGACGCTGTGATTTTTTATAAAGAAGAGGCAAAAACCCAGCCTACCCCGATAGCAATGGGCTGATTGATCGTTGACCCGTGATCAATCCAAAGCACCACAAGGGTATTCTCAGCCAAACCATTTCTTTCCAAGGCCTCCATCACCCGTCCGATTTGCGCATCAATATAGCTGATACAGGCATAATAGGCATGCTTCGTCTCCCGCTGATTCGCTTCCGAGAAGCCCCCCTTTTTTCGGCTGATTAGTATACCGCCGCTTTTCTCCCGAACCATGCTCCGCCATCGTGGGTGCCCCTCTCGGCCACTCCTGGTGCTCCGCAAGCTCGATCTCCGACCGCTCATAAAGATCAAAATATTTCTTCGGCGCAACGTAAGGCGAATGCGGCTTGATAAACCCCACCGCTAAAAAAACGGCTCCTCCTTTTTCTTCCCAAAACCATCGAGATATTCCACCGCCCGCTTTGCCACTTGTCCGTCATAAAGCACATCATCCTCGGTATAATAGTAGCACGGTCCCGGTCGAAAAGCCGGCACACTCTAGCTCTCCGGATCACCCATCACATCCCACTTCGGAGCCATCCCTCTCTTTCATCCCTTCCACAATGCCACCTCTCTGGTCCCACCAACAAACCAAATCTCCCCGCCAAAGTCCGCCGCAGCCTAAAAGGCGAAGGAGGAAACCAAGCCCCCTCAATCAGGCCGTTCAAATCTCACTGTTCATCTTCAAATCTCAAATTTCATTCCCTTTCTTCTCCTTGTCACCCCAACTCATCCTGCCACGCTTCCCCTTATGTTTCGAGTTTCCATCTTTGGGCTTCTTATTTGTTTAGCATTTAGCGTTTCAGATTTAGGATTTGCTGCGCAGCAGCCCCACATCATCCTCGTCATGGCCGATGACCAAGGCTACGGCGACTGCGGCTACACCGGTCACCCTTTCGTCCAAACTCCCCACCTCGACGACATGGCCAAGCACTCCGTCGTCTTCAACAACTTCCACGCCGCCGCTCCCGTCTGCTCCCCCACCCGCGCCGCCGTCCTCACCGGCCGCCACCCCATCCGGACCAACGTTCCCAACCACGGCCATTATCTTCGCCCTCACGAAATCACCATCGCCGAAGCCCTCAAAAAAAACGGCTACCTCACCGCCCATTTTGGAAAATGGCACATCGGCTCCGTCCAAAAAGAAAGTCCCACCAGCCCCGGCGGCCAAGGCTTCGACCACTGGCTCACCGGCCTCAACTTCTTCGACCGCGACCCCTACCTTTCTCTCAACGGCACCCACAAACAACTCAAAGGCCAAGGCTCCGTCATCACGATGGATCACGCCATCGACCATCTGAAAAGACACGCCACTACCAAGCCCACCTTCACCGTCATCTGGTTCCCCTCACCCCACGATCCCCACCGCGAAACACCCTCAAAACCCGAGCTCTACAAAGGCAAACCGCATGCCGGTTATTTCCAGGAAATCACCCTCCTTGATGAGCAAGTCGGCCGACTCCGCCAAACCCTCCGCGACCTAAAGATCTCCGACGATACCCTCCTCTGGTACACCTCCGACAACGGCGGCCTCGTCAAAGAATCCTCCGGCGGCCGCGAGCGAAAAGGCTCCGTCTACCAAGGCGGCCTCCGCGTCCCCTCCCTCATCGAATTCCCTGCCCGCTTCAAATCAAAAACAATCTCCACTCCAACCATCTCCTCCGACATCTATCCCACCATCCTCGCCCTCACCGGAACCAGCGTCGAAAACCAACCCCGCCTCGATGGCATCGACCTCACCCCCTTCATCGATGGCAAGACCACCAAGCGCCCTAAACCTATGGGTTTCTGGCATCATTTCACCAACGGCCAAGCCACCTACAGCGATCGCTTCATCAAGCAACTCATGGAAGCCCAACAAGCGGGCAAGGAAACCCCACTCCCCAATCGCCTCCTCAAAAACGTCAACGACTTCCCCTCCTACCCCAAAGACGCCTATAAAAAAGCCCACGCCGCGCTCACAGATTGGCCCTACAAAATCCACGCCATTTACCTCAAAAAGAAAACCACCTGGGAACTCTACAACCTCAAAAAGGATCCCATGGAAACAACCAACCTCGCCACAGACGACCCCGACCGCCTCGCCGATCTAAAATCAAAACTCACCACCTGGCAACAATCCGTCCTCCGCTCCCACGAGGGCAAAGACTACTCAAAAAAACAATAATCTCCCTATTCAACTAATTCCCCCTGCTGCCCTGCGTGAGACATTCTTCCCCTCTGGTCTCATTTCCCACCAACATTTCCAGTTCGCAGCCCAAAATCTTCTCCATAGTCTGGAAAACAGATTTCCCATGAACCTTCCCGACTCCAAACAGCGCATCGCCCAGCTCAAGCATCTCCAAGCTTGGGAAACACACTCCGCCCGACTACTCGGCGGCTGGCTTCCCGCCATCCGACTCTGGGAAGCGAAGCACGAAGTCGGCCTTCACCTTTGGCAGGATCTCGAAACCTCTCGCGAAATCCGCACCCGTCTCTGGGAACTCCGAGTCAATCGCCCCGACACCGCCGCCGTAACCGCCGGCGTGCTTCCAGCCATTCAAATTCTTGCAAGCGCCCAATACGACTTCGAACTCATCGCCGGAATCTATCTCGGCGTCAAACAAGCCCTCGCTCAAGCTTACCGCGACTATCTTGCCAAAACCCACGCCACCTGGGACGCCCCGTCCATCGACATTCTCACCCGCGCCGCTTCGCGAAAAGAATCCCAAATTGAATGGGCCGAGGCCTACCTCCAGCAGGTTGCTTACAAAGAAACCGATCAGCATCTTGTTCAGCGCTGGACCACCTTCACTCGCGAACTCATCGCCGCCACCGGATCCGTCACGGGCGAAAATCCCTCCATCGCCCTGCCCACTCCTCCTCCGGGATATTCTTCCCGCCTTCCCTTCGGCGAAGCCAAACGCGACTCCCGCTTTAAAGTCCAACTCCAGGGATTCGAGCGTCCTCCCGTCGAAGACACCGATGCCCACACGCTCTGGCAATTCGTTTCCTACACCATGGAAATGCAGGCCGCCGAAACCCTCGGTTCCGTCCTCTGGGAAGTCGATGGAATGGACTGGGAATTCTATTACGACATCGCCCGCCACTGTCACGACGAATGCCGTCACTGCAAAATGGGCGAAGAACGCGTCCGCGAACTCGGCCATGAGATTCACGAGTTCCCCCAGTTCGTCGGAAACTACGCTTGGCGCCAAATCTACGACCCCATGCGACGCTACGCCATGCTCACCTACATCATCGAGCAGGACTCTTTCGCCCTCAAACACGAGACCTATAAAAACTACGTCCAGCTCAACGACCACGCCTCCGCCGAAGCGATCCTCTACGACATCATCGACGAAACCATGCACGTCCGCTGGGGCACCAAATGGGTCGGCAAACTCATGGAGCATCAAAAGGAGACCCTTTCCCTCGACGACATCATTTTCGAATGTCGCCAAGCCGTCCTCGATAACTCCCTCGCTCCTGCCCAGCGATCTTCTGCAAAAAAGTGAATGGCGCAAATCCTCCCTTTCAACCTTGTATCCCCCCCTAATTGATCCTAAAAAAGACTAATGAAGAAATTTCTTTCTTCAAAGCCTCTCCAAATTGCCCAACTCCTCACGACGCGAATTCAAAAGGGAGAATGGACAACTGCTCTTCCTTCCGAACGAGTTTTGTCAGAAGAATACCTTGTGAACCGAACCTCGATCCTTTCGGCCTTGGATATTCTCGAAGAAAAAACATCATTTCGCCACCGGAGAGCACTCGAAGCCAGACATCCTCATCTTCAGCAACATCGACACCCCAAATGCCACCCGCGAAAACGGCACCGTCTGGGCCTGCTTCGATGGCGGAAAAACTTGGCCCATCAAACGCCTCATCCTCCCCGGCCCCAGCCGCTACTCCGCCCTCATCGCTGGCCGCCCCGGCACCTCCTCAGAGGGCTTCATCTACCTCCACGGGGAGAACATCGCCAGCAAATCATCTTCGAAAAAGCTCATCTCCGACCTCTCCCAAAACCTCCCAAAAAATTGGACCAAGCCCCTTCCCTCGAAGTCCACCTTCCGCTTCGATCCCAAGACCTACAACTGGACCGCGAAATAGGTTCTTGTCAGAGCGGCACCCTTTTCACCAATCTCCAAAATGCCGATTGATCTCCGCAGCGATACCGTCACCCGTCCCACTCCCGAGATGCTGGCAGCAATGGCCTCGGCAGAAGTGGGCGACGACGTCTTCGGCGACGACCCCACCGTCATCCGACTCGAAAAGCTCGCCGCTTCTTTGCTCGATAAGGAAGCCGGGATATTTGTCCCGAGCGGAACGCAAAGCAATCTCTGCGCCCTCCTCACCCATTGTCAACGCGGCGACGAATACCTCGTCGGACAAAGCGCGCACGTCTACCTCTTCGAAGGCGGCGGCGGCGCGGTATTCGGCGGCATCCAACCACAGCCGATCGATCAGGAAGAGGACGGCACCCTAGATTTAGAAAAACTCGCAAGCCTCGTGAAGCCCGATAATTTTCACTACGCGCGCACCCGCTTGCTCTGCCTCGAAAACACCACTTGGGGCAAAGTCCTCCCGATGGAGTATCTTGCAAAGGCGCGACAATTCGCCGACGAGCATGGCCTCGCGCTGCACCTCGATGGAGCTCGCATCCTCAACGCTGCAATCGCCTTGGGAAAACCTGCCGCCGATATTGCTAAACCCTTCGACTCCGTCTCCCTATGTCTCTCAAAAGGCTTGGGTGCACCCGTCGGATCGGTCCTCGTTGGCTCTGCCGATTTTATCAAACAAGCCAAGCGCTGGCGAAAAATGCTGGGCGGAGGAATGCGACAGTCCGGCCTCCTCGCCGCCGCCGGAATCCATGCCCTCGAAAACCACGTTGAGCGCCTCGCTGAAGATCATCAAAACGCTTCCCTTTTGGCCGAAGGACTTGCCGCCCTTGAGCACATCCAAGTCGACCCCGTCCAAACAAACATGGTCTTTGCCACCATCGACGACGCAAAATTACCAGCACTCCTCGACCACCTCAAAAGGCAAAAAATTCTTGCGGCCGGATACACCGGAGAGAAAGTGCGCCTCGTCACCCACCTCGGAATCACCGCAGTAGATATCGAAACCGCCCTCGCCGCCTTTGCCGAAGGACTGGCTTAGTTTCCCCTCTTCAACCTATGAACACTCCATCGCTCCCAGCCCTAATCCTCGCCCTCACTCTTCCCTTAGCTGCTCAGTCCACTAGCGAAGTCCATTCCGAAAAAACGATCACTAAAATCGCCTTCGGCTCCTGCAATAACCCCCGCGACAAAACCCCGGCCATCTTCAACGCCGTCATCGCTAAGCAGCCCGATATCTTTGTCTTCCTCGGCGACAACATCTACGGCGACACCAAGGACATGGACGTCTTGAAGAAAAAATACCAGGAACTCGAAGCAGTGGAAGACTTCCGCAAGCTCCGCGAGTCCACCACCATGCTCGCCACCTGGGACGACCACGACTTCGGCACCAACGACGGAGGAAACACCTACCCAAAGCGAAAAGAATCCCAGCAGATCTTCCTCGATTTCTTCAAAGACCCAGCCGACTCACCACGACGCACACGCGAGGGCATCTACGCCTCCTACTCCTTCGGTGAAAAAGGAAAGACCTGCCAAATCCTCGTCCTCGACACCCGCTACTTCCGCGACCTCATCCCCAGAGCAAAAGAACACAGCGGCGGAGTCGGATGGTATGGCCCCACCAAGGACACTTCCAAAACTCTGCTTGGAGAAACCCAGTGGAAATGGCTCGAAGCCCAACTGCAAATTCCTGCCGACCTCCGCATCATCGCCAGCAGCATCCAGATGATCTCCTACGAAAAAGGAATGGAGAATTGGGGCAATGTCCCCCACGAACAAAAACGCCTCTTTGGCCTCCTCAAAAAACACAAAGCCCATCACACCGTCGCAATCTCCGGCGACGTCCACTTCGCCGAGCTCTCGAAAACCAACATCGACGACTACCCCTTCTACGATCTCACCAGCAGCGGCCTCAGCCACACCCACAAAGGCTGGGCCATGGCCGCTAATTCATTTCGAGTCGGCAAGTCCCACTACGAACTCAACGCCGGACTCATCGAAATCGATTGGGAGAAAAAATCCCTCTCCCTTAACGTCTTCAACGGAAAGGGCAAAAACCTCATCGAACACCCGATCAAATTTGGCGAACTGACTTTTTCTGAATGATCAGGATCCTCTCCCTACTTTTCCTATCTGCCCACTTTCTCGGCGGAGCCGAAAAACCGAATATCATCGTCATCGTCGCCGACGATCTTGGCTCCGGTGACCTCGGCTTCACGGGCAACCCAAAGATCAAGACTCCCAATCTCGATCCACTCTCCAAAGGCGGAACCTCCTTCTCCCACTTCTATTTCCCCGCCCAAGTCTGCTCTCCCTCGCGCGCTGCCACCATCACCGGAAGAATGCCGCACCGCCACGGCCTCTATAGCTTTATCGGAGGAAGCTCCGGCAAGCTGAGCCACCTTCCTAAATCCGAAATCACCATCCCTCAGCTTCTCCGCAAGAACGGCTACCAAACCGCCCTCGACCCCCTCCCGTCAATCGATCCCATCGCCCAATGGACCTTCGATCAACCCGGTGCGGGCTCTCTGACAGGCAGGGCCAAAATCGAATCCAACTCTCTCATCCGCCCGGAATACCCTACCTTTCCGGCAAAAAACAAGTCCCTCGCCCTTCCCGGACATCCCGCAGCCTGGCGCGTCCGCGAGTCAGATCTTCCCGTTTCCTCTTCGCTCCGCTTTACGAATGGCGAATCCATTACCATTGAAGCTTGGGTTTCCCTCAATTCCATCTCCTCGAATTCCTTCGCTTACCTCATTGGCAAGGGACGGAACAAGACCAAAACCTTCACACCCGACAACCAAAACTGGGCACTCCGTCTCAAAGGCGACAAAGGATACGCTCTCCCCACTTTCCTCTTCCGCTCCGCCGGCGCAGAGTCGAACTACCATCGCTGGACGGCATCCGAAGGCCTCGACGCCGATGGCGCTTGGCACCATCTTGCCCTCTCCTACACCTTCGGGAAGCCCGAATCCATTGTCGCCTACATCGATGGCACCCGCATCACTCAAGGGAGTTGGGATCTGGGCGGAAAAACAACCCGTCCCCCTGTCTCCGACGCCGACGACATTATTATCGGGACCGGCAATGGCGGTTCCGCCGCAAACCAATTGAATGGTGCCATCGATCAGATCGCAATCTACCGCGTGCACCTCTCCAAGAAACTCCTCATCTCACGGTATCAACATCTCGCTCCGCCTTCGGCCATCGATCCCAATAAAATCCCAACGGACACCGTCCTCGTCGAGATTTGCGAGCAAGGAGTCCCCGGAGGCAAGGCTTGGCCCAAGCAGGACCCCCGCGCTAGCGAATCGTTCACCCGCCCCCATTTCGCCCTCCCTTCGCTTCCCTATCGCTATGTCGCCACCGGCGTCCGCGGCGATCGCAAGCAACCCTTCCTCCTTCGTGCCACCTCAAAAGTGATCCTCCCCGCCGGAACCCATCGCTTCCTCCTCCGAGGGAGAAACTCCGCCCGCCTCGTCATCGACAACAAGAAGATCATTCAAACAGGTTTCACCCCCCCCTCCGAGGGAGCCCTTGGATATACCAAAGACCAGGACGATTTCCTCAATCCCGGAGATCCCCATTTCCGCTTCGTCACTCCAGGCAATGAAGAAGGCCTCGCCACCTTCACCACTAAAGGAGGACAACACCTCATCTCCATTCAGCAACTTATCGGAAGCGGCGGTAATCGCCCCGAACCCGGTGAGTTCGTCGTCGCTCTTTCCCTCGAAGGTTCCTCCGACTGGCACCTCCTCACTCCGACTGACTCTCCCCTCGCCTACACCGACGAAACTTTTCCCACCTTCAAAAAGGAGCACACCCTCTGGGTCAAACAAACCAACCTTAAGCGCCGCACCACCCTCTTAAAAAAACACGCCCCCTACTGGGCCAAGCGCCGCGAAGCAGCTCAATCCTATCTCGCTTCACTTGAAACAATCGCTCTTCCGGCAGCGGCTGAAGGTCTTCCGGCAAATAATCAAGTCGATCATTTTCTGAACGCCCGAATCCAAAAAGCCACCTCGCAAATCAAAGAACACAAACCCGGACAAATTCACTTCTACCAACAGATCTTGCCCATTCTCAAAGCGAAATGCTTTTCCTGTCACCAGGGCGAAAAAACAAAAGGCGACCTTGACCTCTCCACTCTCGCCTCGGCCCTCGAAGGTGGCGAATTCGACGGCCCTGCCCTCACTGGAGGACACCCAGAAAAGAGCGCGCTCTTCGCACGCATCACCACCGGAGACGAAGAAGAGCGCATGCCACCGAAAGGCGACCTCGTCACCCCGAAAGAGCAAGCCCTCATCAAGACATGGATCACCCAAGGATCCCAATGGCCGGAATTCAATGTCGACCGCATTCATCTCACCGAACAAAGCGACGATCTCACCTTCCTTCGCCGCGTCTCACTCGACACCATCGGCCTCCCACCCTCACTCATAGAGATCCAAAACTTTCTCTCTAACAAATCTCCCGACCGACGCGCTCGGGAAATTGACCGACTCCTTGCCGACCCGCGCTGGGCCGACAACTGGATGGGCTACTGGCAGGACATCCTCGCCGAGAATCCCAACATCCTCAACCCAACGCTCAACAACACCGGCCCCTTCCGTTGGTGGCTTTACGAGTCCCTTCTCGATGAAAAACCACTCGACCTCATGGTCACCGAACTCATCCGCATGCAGGGCAGTCCAAAGCTCGGCGGACCGGCCGGTTTCGAACTCGCTTCACAAAATGATGTCCCCATGGCCGCGAAAGGTCTCGTCCTCAGCTCGGCATTTTTGGGAGTGCAAATGAAGTGCGCCCGCTGCCACGATTCGCCTTCCCACAAGTCCCTTCAAAAGGACCTCTTCGAACTCGCCGCTCTCCTCAATCGCGAACCAATCACGGTGCCCAAGACCAGCAGCGTCTCGCTCGAAATCCTCAGCAAAGGAGGACGCAAACCCTTAATCGAAGTCACTCTCAAGCCCGGATCCAAGGTCGCGCCAGCCTGGCCCTTCAAAGAGTTCATCAACCCCGATATCGGCCATCAACTCGCGGAAAACCCGTCCGACACCCGCGACCTCCTCGCGGCACTCATCACCGCACCACAAAACGAACGCTTCGCCCAGGTCATGGCCAACCGTCTCTGGCAACAAATCATGGGCCGCGGCCTTGTCAAAGCACCCGGGGATTGGGAAAAATCCGCTCCCGGTCATCCACACCTCCTCCGCTGGTTGGGTCACGAACTTGTGGGCAGCAACTACAGCCTGAAACACCTCGCCCGACTCATCCTCAACTCACACGCCTACCAACGTGCCAATGATCATTCCCTCAAGGAAACATCGCCTCTCTTTACCTCGCCAGCTCCACGCCGACTTCGAGCTGAACAAATTGTCGACTCCCTCTTCCACGCCACCGGGAAACCTTTCCGCACCGAAGAAATGAACATCGATATCGATGGCCGACGTCCCCTCACTAGCAGCATCTCTCTTGGTCAACCGCGCCGCGCCTGGATGCTCGCCAGCCTTTCCAACGAACGGGATCGCCTCAGCCTGTCCTTGCCCCGCGTGCAAGCCGTTTCGGATGTCCTTTCGGCCTTCGGTTGGACCGCCAGCCGGCAATCCTCGACCAGCTCCCGCATCACCGATCCCAGCGCTCTGCAACCCGCTATCCTTTCCAACGGAACGATGAGCATCTGGCTCACGCGTCTCTCCGACGACCATGCTCTCACTGACTTTTCATTAAAGGATCAATCACTCGACACCTTCCTCGAACAACTCTTCCTGAAACTTCTCACCCGCAAACCCACGGCTGGGGAACTGAAACTCTACCGTGCCCATCTCTCCCCCGGCTATCAATCGCGCATTGTCGAGACCAGCCCAACGCCTCCTCTCAAAAAGATCCGCCCGCCCCGCTACGTCTCCTGGTATAACCATCTCGATCCCATCGCTGACGAAATCCGTCGCAAGGAAATCATCGCCGCACGCGCTGGTGACCCACCCACCAAACGTCTCGACCCAGCCTGGCGCGAGCGTTTTGAAGATCTCATCTGGTCGATCGTCAATTCACCCGAATGGATCTACACCCCATAACTCTCACTGACATGAATCGCCGCCACTTTCTCCAAACTTCATCGCTTGCTGCGCTCTCGACCCAAGCCTCCGCAAAAGCGGATGCCCCGAAAGGAAAAGCCGAACACTGCATCCTCATCTGGCTCGGTGGCGGCATGTCGCAAGTCGATACCTTTGACCCTAAAAAACAAGGTAGCTCCAAAATCCCCTTCGTCGCCGGCTCGGACTACCCCTCCATCGAGACCGCCGTTCGCGGAGTAAAAATCTCCGAGCACTTGTCAAAAACAGCCCGCTTCATGGACCGCATCACGGCAGTCCGTTCAATCAGCCATCAACTCATCGACGAGCACGCCCTTGCTTCCAACTTCGTGCACACCGGACGTCCCATCAGCGGATCCACCACCTATCCATCGATCGGTTCTATCATTGCCCAGCAACGGGGCTCGGCCAATCCCGATGTCCCCGCCTACATGCTCATCGGCTTTCCAAATGTCAGCCGCGGCTCCGGATTTCTAGGTGCTCAACACGGCAATATTTACCTCACCGATCTCAAGTCCGGACCCGCCGGATTCACCCGTCCGGATTTCCTCACGAACGAACGCATTGCAACCCGCAAGAAACTCCTCAAACCGCTTCAGGACCGAATCCCCGCAGACTCCGTTTTGACCGACTACGAGAGAGCCCAAACCGAAGCCCTTCGTCTCGCCGGACCGAGCTTCATGAAAAATTTCAATCTCAGCTCCGAGCCCGCCGATCTTCGTAACTCCTATCAAAGCGAATTCGGTCAACGCTGCCTCCTCGCCCGTCGCTTGGTTCAGGACGGCGTCCGCTTTGTCGAACTCTCCCACAACCCGGGCTTCATCAACGGCACCGGTTGGGACACCCACGGCAAAGGACAACTCAAACAACACGCACTCATTCAAGATCTCGACAACGGCCTCGCCACCCTCATGGGTGATCTCGAAGAAAAGAACCTCCTCGACAAAACCCTCATTGTCCTCGCCACCGAGTTCGGACGACCACCCGAGTTCGACGGAAATGGCGGCCGCGGTCATCAAGGCTCGGCCTTCTCGCTCGTCCTGGTCGGAGGTGGTTTAAATCATCAAGGCGCTTTCGGAGCCACCGACAGCCTCTCCAAAAAAGTCGTCGAAAACCCGGTTTCCATTCCCGACTTCCACGCCACAATTCATGCCGCACTGGGAATAAATCCCCACCACGAACTCATGGACGGCACGCGCCCAGTCCCCATCACTGATGGAGGCATTCCCATCGCAACTCTCTTTTCCTAAGGAAATCAGCACCGCCAAGCCCTACGTTTCATCGGCACCTGCTGAGTCCAGCAACTGCCAGCAATACCACTGCATCCGTGGCAAATGAAAGGGCCCTTTGAATTGATTCCCTTTTAAAGGCGACGACACACCACCATCGCGATGCAAATACCCAAACCACTCCCCATGCTCCCGGTCACAAAATTTCTCATGAGCATAGTCATGAATCATCCGATGCCACTTGGCATACTTTTCCTCCCCCGTTAACTGATACGCCAGCAGGGTCGCAATGATCGCCTCGCACTGAGGCCACCAAAACTTCATGTCATGCCAGTATTCTTGCACCGGCTTATCGTAGACATCCTTAAAATAAATAATTCCTCCGTGCTCCTCGTCCCACCCGCGTTTCCACATGTAGTCGAGCATGCGACACCCGAGATCGATCAGCTCCGGGTCATTCCCCCGGCGTCTTGCTTCATCTAAAATAAACCACGCTCCTTCGATCGCGTGTCCCGGATTTAAGGTCCGCGCATCAATGTGATCCACCACTTCTCCGTCCATTCCGATCTGCTCCATGACACACTCGATGTCATCCTTCACAAACTCGCGGATCTCTCCGATGAAATCATCGATCTTGCGCTCCGCCAAGGCATCGCCTCCATTGACCACTAATACCTGAGCCACCTGTAGAAAAATCATGGGCACGCCGATTCCCTTCGTCTGCCTTTCTTCTGTCCACTTCGGCTCGCCCGCCGCCACAATCCCATCGGCGTAGTCCATGCATCGCGCAAAAAGTTTCCGGGCTTCGCTCAGCCAAGCACCTTCCCCCGATGCTTTTCCATAAGCCGCATAGGCCATCACCGTAAATGCCTCCGAGAAAAAATACCGTCGCTTCCGAAGTGGTTTCCCTTCCCGGGTCACCAAGAAGAACATCCGACCGTCTTCATCGAAACAATTGTCTCTCAGAAACTCGACCCCACTCTTTGCCGCCGCCAGCCACTCCGGCCGCTTCTCAACCGTGTTGTAAAGAGTCGCGAGCATCCACGCAAAGCGCCCCTGCAGCCACACCGACTTATCGGTATCGATCAGGCTTCCATCTTGGTCCCGCATCGACAGATACCCGCCGTGTTCCTGATCTACAATCTCCGGCATCCAAAAGCCCAGCGTGTCATCCAAAAGACTCGTCCGATAAAAATCCCGCAAGCCCTCAAGCTCTTCTTCGCTATATCCACTCATCACTTTTTCAGGGTCCAAACCGTCAACCCGACCACGTCCTCATCAGTCGCCCGCATCACAAATCCCAACATCAAACCCGATATCAAAGTCGCGAAAAATCCTACCGCACCGTAGAGCAAAGGCATCAGATCAATCACGCCCGCCTCGTTCAAAAAGTAGACTGTCACCACCGTCACCACCCCACAGACCAAGGCCAAGAGGCCCGCCTTCCCATTCGGTCGCCTCGAAAAGATCCCCAAGGCAAACAAGCCACCCAAGGGCCCAAGGGCGAAACCAATGAAGCGGTTGAACAACATGAAGACTTCATCTGTTTTGATCATCGCCAAGTAACTCGACACTCCGATTCCAATCAACCCAAGGATAATCACAACCCACTTCGCCACCCCAAGCCGCTGCGCGTCGCTGCTCTCCGGCTTCAGCAACCTTCCGTAAACATCCGTCACAAAAGCCGTTGCCACCGAGTTAAGCGAGCTGGAAATGGTCGACTGCGCCGCCGCAAACACCCCCGCAATAATCAGACCAGCCACACCCATCGGCAAATTCTGCATAATGAAAAAGGGCAATACGCTGTCCTTTGCCGGAAGCGCCGGGTCCATCAACTCAGGCTGATCTTGATAAAACACAAAGAGCGCCGTTCCCAAGCCGAAGAAAATCGCCGACCCGATAAGCACCATCCCGATGTTCATCCACAAGGCACGCGCAGCATCCTTCTCCGATGGCGTCGTGACATAGCGCTGCACCACATCCTGCCCCGAAGTGTAAGAAGGCAAGTTCGCCATCATAAAGGCCACGAATAAAACAAAGCCCGAGGTCGATCCCTTCGCGATCGATAGATCACCGAAGCTCCAACTTGCCGTAAGCCCTTTTCCCTGCTCGCTCATCGCCGACCCGACCGCACCAATCCCACCGTCGACTTGCGAAACGATCAGCCCAAAACACAACAGCGCGCCGCCAATCAAGACCAAGGCCTGAATCGCATCCGTCCAAACCACCGCCGCGATTCCACCCATTACGGTGTAGATCACGCACAGCACTCCGATCACCGCAATCGCCATAAAGATGTTGATATCCGTGACGCTAGATAAGGCCAACGCCGGGAGATAAAGGACAATCGCCACCCGCCCCACATGAAAGAGCATGAAGGTGATGCTCCCAATCACGCGAGTCGCCACGTTAAATCGTTTTTCAAGATATTCGTAAGCTGTCGTGATATTGAGCCGACGGTAAAACGGCAGGTAAAACATCACCACCAAAGGCACGATAATCAAGATAGGCCACTGCCCGATGTAACCATTCCAATTCGTGGCGTAAGCCGTTCCCGGCACCGCCATAAACGTGATCGCCGACAGCATCGTCGCAAAAATCGAAAGTCCCGCCACCCAGAAAGGAACACGCTGCCCTCCTCTAAAATACGCCTCGGTCGTCGAAGCCGACTCCCGCTTCATAAACCAATATCCAATCCCCACCATCCCCAACAAGTAGACCGCGACAACCGCCCAATTCACCACCCCAAAGTCCAACTTCGAGCCACCTACTTCCGCGATTAGCACCTGCGGCGACCTCACCCCCGGCTTAATTTCCCCGGTCGGAATGATCACCTTTCCATTCCAAAAAACCAGCGGAGTCGTCACTGGAGGAAAGCTCCCCTCAGTCGGCAAGCTCCCCGCTTCAGACCAACGGTCCGTCACCGTATTATAAGCCAAAATCGAATTTGGAAATCCGGGATGCTCCATCCCCTGACCATTGATCTCCGGTCGTGCCGCTACCTGCTCCACTAAAAAAGGAACCGGAACTCCACCCAGCATCAACAGAGAACTCGCCCCCGACCGAACCGCCATCGAGGGAGCCGCTGATCTGGCTTCAGGCATGTCCGCAAGCCGCTTCCATTTCCCTGAAGCAACATTCAGTTCCCAAGCTTCCTTCAAAAAATCCAAACCAAAAATGCGATCCTCTTTCTCCTCCTCTGAATCTGCATTATCCCGTCCGCCAAAGAGGTAAAACGTCCCACCCTTCACACCACCCACAGCATACATTCTCCCTCGCGCCCCTTCAGGCCAGCCCAAGACCTCCCACTCTGCTTCATCCTTCATGGCATAGAACTCCCTGATCGTTTCATCTCCATTCGTTCCCGACCCAACAATGAGTCTCCCGTCAACCACTGCCGCCACCCCTTCCGCGAGCGGCCCAGGAAGAGACAGTGCCTTCCCGACGATCACCTTCCCTTTCTCAACCTTCACCCTGTAACTCTCGCTCAAGCACCCCGATTCATTCTTCCCTCCCATGAACCAACACGAGCCCTCATCCAAGCTCGCTGACATGCCATAGCCAACTGGCTGCGGTAGCTTTGCCTCCGCCTTCCGCCATTCCCCGCCTTCCCTCAGTGGCAGAACGTAAATGTCATCGTAATAGATCTTCTTCCCATCTTCCCACGGCCTTCCGTCAGGAAAATTCGCGCCTCCGGCCACCACCAAAAAATCATCCCCATTCTCCGAGACCACCCCGGAAAAGACGCCCGCAAAACCTTCCCGATCAGGGAGATCAGGAAGACGATCCCACTCCAAAGCACCCCATGCCGAGGCCCAACCCAGGAACCAAATAACGAACAATCTCGCGATCATACCGAAACGCTTACATCCTGCCCCACCCAGTCAAACCAGCCCATTTCCTCCAGGCCTTTCCTTAAGGCCACAATCTGTTCAGGACTTGCCGGATCAATCGGACGACGCACCGGACCGCAGTCGATCCCCACCATCTGCATCATCACTTTCAGCGAAGCCCGACCACAGGTTTCAAACATCGCCCCGAGCATCTCCAACGCACGCCCCTGCCACATTTGGGCCTCTTCCAAATTTCCTGAATTTACCGCCTCTCTCACCCGGTCATAAATGGGCGCCGCATAGTTATAAGTGCTTCCCACCGCCGCGCGATAGCCCTGCGCAACCGACATGAGATAAGCCTCATCCGAACCCGCCAAAAACTCCAATCCCGGCCCTACTTTTTCCAAAAGAGGCAAATTGTAGAGCGACGCTCCATCGGAATATTTAATCCCGCAAAAGGTCGGCAAGCGATCCATCGCCCGATCTGTCAGCTTCATTGGATCAAGGTTCACCCCCGACAAAAAAGGAATGTGATAATAGTAAAAAGGCGTCTTGGGAGCCGCCTCGACAATCGGTAAAAGCCCCTCCACCAACGCCTCTTCACCACTGACTTTAAAATAGCCCGTCGGTGTCGCCGAAACAGCATCTGCTCCGATCGATTCAGCATGTCCGGCGAGTTCAGCCGATGCCTTCAAACTATTGTGTCCCACCTGAACAAAAGTCTTCATCCGACCCTTCGCGGACGACACATAAGCTTCCGCCACGGCCCTCCGTTCCTCATCGGTCAAGGACATCCCCTCACCCGTGCTTCCTGCAATGTAAATCCCTGTGATGCCTTTTGATTCCAGATGATCCAACACCTTGGGAACGATCCCTACATTCAGTTCTCCATTTTTGTCCATCGGCGACACAACGGCCGCCACCAATCCACTCATTTTTAAAGGCTCCATTTCAATAACGTTGCCCAAGTATCCATGGCAGGACAAGAACGGAGCTTGAAATTACTTGGTTTGAAGGACCAACCAATCAACATACCACTCGTGCCTCGGATCCCCTACCGTCAGCCTCTCCCCATTCAGACCGCCGACCTCCTTCCCGGAGAACGCTCCGACTGCAAGAGCCCCCCACTGCAATTATCGCCACTCAATCAAGACAGGCCCTCCCACTACTTTTCCGATCCCACCATTCTCGCTCGAACGGTTCTCCGCCACATCCTTCCCATCTCCGAAGGAAAGGCGTCCAGCTCGACTAAAAAACTTCTCATCCCCGATTACGTGCCCGGATTAACCGTCCGCTCCGTTTAATCCTGTTAAAGATCTCCACCTCTTGGACTCAACAGCAACACCAGAAATCGACCCCTTCCTCATAGCCCTCTTCGAAAGCTTTCTGCCGCATCTTTTCACGGCCACCCGGACTCCCCACTGCAGACAGAAGAATCGCCTCACGCCATCGCTTACCGAATTCAGAGTATCCGACAACAGGGCGATCCCGGCAAACCCCACCCACCCGTTTAGAATTGATTTCAAAGAAGCCGTGCAAGGTGATCCCACACGCGAGTAACTCAGAAGCGATGACTTTGCCGTTGGGGCCCGCTCCCGCAATCGCAATTCCCCGACCTTTCACCTCTTCCATCTCCGCAAGCGCACGGCCTTTCAAAATAAGCATCTCGCGCTGACCATAGCGTGGATGGGTGCGCGTCAATCGAGTCGGTCCATCTTTCCATTGATAAAGCCTCTCACTGACTTTTGCGAAGCGTTTCCCCTGATGAAGAAGACGCAACCATAGACTATAGTCTTCCGCCAATCCATCATCTCGATAAGCTCCCGCTTCGATCAAGGTGCTCTTTGCCATCATCACGGTTGGCTGCACCACCGGGCTTTCGACAAAACGTTCACGGGAAACTTTTTCCGCATCACCAAGCCCATTCACCCAATCAACATAACGCTGCATTCCTTTCCCAAGAGCACCCACCAATTCAATCCCACAACTCGCAACCTCGCACTCACCCGAAAGGAGTGGCACAATCGTCCACTCGATGCGATGAGAGGAGCATCGATCATCCGAGTCCATCCGCGCGAGCCACTTCCCTCGACTGGCATCAATGGCCACTTCAAGAGCCCGAAGAAGATTCCCTTCTGCACCCAAATCAATGAGCCTAACCCGCTCATCGTCGATCAAAAAAAACGAATCTCGCACCCGCTCGGGACAACCGTTCAACACCACAATGATCTCCAATTCACCCCATGTCTGTTCCCGAAGATCCGCAAGCGCTAGTTCCGCTTCATCCGCTCCGGGCCCCACCGGGAAAATGACGGAAACCAAATCACTCATTCCTCCAGTCCCTCGGCAAACAGGCTCCCATCCGCTTCCACCACCAGAATGAGCGGACGACAGCAGACCTCACAATCGTAGTCCATTCGGCTTCCATAGTCCTCAGGAGCGACCTCCGAGACCTCGAACCACTCATGGCATGTAGGACACTGGATCATAGCAGAATAATGTTCATAGACGATAGAACCCTACTCTGTTGCCCCTGACAAGCCAGTGTCCCACCCACCGCCGGCGACCACTCCGCTGAAGCGAATTTTACCCACAAGTTCAGGATGGCATTTCCATTAGCGAAACATCCGCGCCTAAGTGGGCCTCCACCTCCAATGTGGCCCCTTCTTTGCGAGTGTCGTAGGAAGCCGGAGTTGACGGAGTCGCGGGAATCAAGCCCTGACTGGCCGCTTGAGCACCCCCTAACTGCAACAGCAAAAGGATCAGCGTCATTCTGTGCAAGCACGAGAGACGGAGCGAAAAGCACCCAGGAAAGCGCCAGTATTTTTTGAGGTGTCTTTTTCATAACGAGGGAAACCTAACAAACCGATCCACCCCTTGTGTCAAATCTCTCTCAAAATCCACCACCAAAGACTCCGCTCTGGGAGCGCTTACGATATTCACCGGGCGTCATCCCAGTAGACGGGAGCATCACACCCAGCGGCAGGAATAGAATCACCAAAGATCGTATCTTCCCTCCCTGCCGATAGAGCGATCCCTTCCCAACAAAAAACGGCCCCTCCCGAGAGAAGAGCCATTTTTAAAGTTAAATTAGATTTTCTAGCGCTTACGGCGGACCAGGCCGAGAAAAGCCAAGCTGCCAAGAAGGACTAATAATGGCTCGGGAACCACCACTAAATCTCCTGAGATCTAGACCTGATTGAAGGCAATATCCTCATCAGAACCATTTGATCCATCCAAGGCAGTAGTGGTGGAATCCCCAATCATCAAAGCCGCTGCCGAGACCATCTGAGTCGCTCCAATAGCCGCAAAAATAAAAATTTAACTGTTTTCATTTTATGGAGGGGGTTGGAACACCTCTCGGGCCAATCGCCTACCCAAATTAATGTGACTTTGTTGACCTTACTTAATTAACCGTCTCTCCCAAGAGCTTGCGACAACCTCAAGCCACCGCTATAAAGCTCGCAATGCCAGTCCACGTCGTCACCGGTTCCGATGAAGGAAAAGTCTCCGAAGAGGCTTCCAAGCTTTTCGAGAAACTGAAGCCACCCGGGAGCGATGAATTTGCCAACGAAATCATCGAGGGCGCAGCCGATAACGCCGAGCACGCCTTTACCATTGCCAGTCAGGTCGTCGAAGGGCTCCAAACGATGGGGTTCTTCGGAGGCGCGAAGGTCGTTTGGCTCAAGGGAGCCACCTTCATGGGAAGCGACCGCACCAGCGAAGCCGAGCGGGCGAAGACAGGCGTGGAAAGCATCCTGGATACCATTAAGGCAGGACTCCCCGACGAAGTCATCTTCCTCCTGAGCGCCACCGCTATCGATAAACGCCGTGCCTTTTATAAGTGGACCAAGGTCAATGCCGAGATTCGTAGCTACGATAAAATCGATGTCTCCCGCGAAGGCTGGGAGGACCAGGTCTCAGTGCTCGTCGAACGGGGAGCTTCTGAAAAAGGGCTCAACTTTAGTAGTGATGCCCTCAATCTCTTCGTCCAACTCGCAGGAGAAGAGACCCGCCAAATCGGAAACGAATTGGAAAAACTGGACCTCTTTTTAGGAAAGGACCGTCGGGAAGTGACCCTTGATGACGTGCAAACGATGGTTCCACTCAGCCGAAAAGGCGTCATCTGGGAAATCTCCCGCGCCATCGAAGCGCGCCGGCCAACGCGCGCCATTGAGCTCATCGACCAGCAGCTCACGAAAAACGAGAGTGCCATTGCGCTCGTGAAAGCCGCGATCATTCCCACCGTGCGCAACCTTTTCTTCGCCAAGCTCACCGAGCCCTACGGCTCAATCAACCGGGCTCCCAAGGGAATCCTCGCCGTCCTCCCCAAGAAAAAGGACGGTGGCATCAACACCTGGGGACTCAAGATGGCGGCCAAGGGCGCCCGAGGCTTCACCCTCCCCCAGCTGCAACGTGGCCTGGAATCCTGCCTGAATGCCGACAAAGCACTCGTCACCTCCAGCCAAGACCACCGCATGGTCCTGCATCGCCTCGTGGTGGAGCTTTGCGCGTAGGACACTCCATCCTGACTGTCCTACGGCACCCTGACTTTGAGATTCCGAGAGATCTATATTTCAGATAACGTTTTTCCATGCGCTTACTTTCATCCCTTGCAGCAGCCCTCACTCTGGCCAGCTGCGCCCCCACTTCTCCTGAGGCGGGACCAACTGCGCCCTCCCCTTCTCCTGCTGCAGATCCGACAACTCTCACTGAAGCCACTCCCCCACCTGGTCCCGTAAAACCCCTCATCACGATCCGCAACATGAGCAACCGAGACATCATGGTGGGCGTGCGTGGACCCGAGATTCAGATGATTTCCATCCCGAAACGCGCCAAACGCACCATCTCGCTTCCCCCCGGAAATTATAAGTGGGCCGCGACTGCCGAAAAGACCGAAACACAGGTCGGCAGCAAGAGTTTCGCGCCCGGCCAGCAATACGTCTGGGATTTTAAATTGGACTAAGTCGCTTTTTCGTTCGCAAAAGGTTCTCATCTCTCTTGAATCCCCAACGTGACTGACGTTCGCGAAGCTCAACTCCAGGATGGCTCATTTGAATTCCTGGCCATTTTCCTGGAGGGCTTGCCCTTTATCTTTCTGGGGACCTTGGTCAGCGGATTCCTGGGGACCTACCTTCCTCGAAACGCCTTCGAAAAATTTCTCCCTAAGAATCGCTCCGCCGCCATTTTGGTCAGCGGGCTTTTAGGCGCGATTTTCCCGGTCTGTGAGTGCGCCGTCGTACCCGTCATTCGACGTCTCGTTAAAAACGGTCTCCCCGCTTCCTGCGCCCTCGCATACATGTTGGCCGCGCCCATTTTTAATCCGGTCACAGCCATCAGCACCTACAAGGCCTTCAATAATTCCTACCTCGTGTCTGGTTCGCGACTCGCAATGGGCTACCTCCTCGCGGTCGCGGTGGGACTCATCATGGCCCGCGTCGCTCACAAACACTTCCTAAAGCCTTCCGCCCTCGAAGAATCCCACGAACACCAGCACCCCCGGACCCTTTCCAGCGCCATGAACAATTCCTTGAGGGATCTCATGGATGTCGGGCTCTATTTTACGATCGGAGTGATCCTGACCTCTCTGCTTAAAACGACCGTCATCGATCCCACCTCCGACTTCTGGAAAGGCCTTGCTGAAAATTCCCTCGCCGCCACCCCCGCGATGATGATTCTCGCCTTCATCCTGAGCCTTTGCTCCACCTCGGATGCCTTCATCGCCGCCAACATCGGCAACTTCAAATACGGGCCAAAGCTCGCCTTCATGGTCTTCGGCCCCATGATGGATGCCAAACTAGTCTTCCTCTACTCCACCGTCTTCCGCTGGAAGTTCATCCTCTTCTTATGTCTCGGACTTTTCGTCGGCGCCGGCGCGCTCTCGCTCTTTTTCGAACACGTGATTGGCGCCAACTGGAATCAGGGGGTGACGCCATGAGCACACTTCACACGCGACTTTTTGGATTACTCGCCACGATCTGGGGCGGCATTCTCATCTACTTTTATACTTCGATGCGGGTGAAAGAATATCTCGCACCCGACTTCCATCACCTCATCATGATCGGCGGAATCGGGATTATCATCCTGGGAGTATTTTCCCTGCTCAACCCCAGTTCCGAGACCGTTTGTGACCATGGCCATGGCCACGCTCATCACGACTGCGACGGCCATGATCACGCGCACGATAAGGGCGGCGAAGATTGCCATCATGAACACGAGGGCCACGGCCCGAGCATCACCTATGCCCTGACTCTCTTGCCACTCATCGGAGCTCTCTATTTCACCCAAGATAAGCTCTCCAATCTTGGCCTGACCAAGAAAGGGCTCTACGAAACCCCAAGCCTCACCCCTCCTGCGGACGCTCCTCCCTTCACCCGCGAGGACCTCGAAAAACGGGTTCCCAAGAATGCCAATGGCGAATTCCAGCTCTCACTCGTAACGGCCTACTACGTCGCAGGCGACCGTGAAGTGGAAGGCATCTTCAACAATCTACCGGTTGAGTTCGAGGGCCGCATCGTGGAGGAAAAGGTAAACAACCAAAATGGTTTCCGCCGTCGAATCTACCGCTCGATGATCACTTGCTGTGCTGCCGACATGTCGGTCGTCGGTATGTCACTCGAGTTCGACGCCCCGAACGCTGACCCACCCAATGAAACCTGGGTGAAGGCCAGCGGCATTCTAACCTTCGAGGATATCAAAGGTGATCGACTCCCCCTCCTGAAGGTCTCGAAGGTCGTGGCGACCGAGGAACCTTACTCCGAATTCCTTCTCCGCGAATAAAATGCCATCCCCGCTTTCCCCGCTTCGCGATCAACTTCTCGACACCGTCTTGGGTTCGGAAGAAGCTGTCGACCTCCTCCTTATCGCGCTCCTTGCACGAGGCCACGCCTTGGTCACAGGCCCTCCAGGAATTGGGAAAACAACACTCGCGCACACTCTCGCAACCTCCCTGAGCGGACAATTTAAACGGGTCCAATTTACTCCCGATCTCCTGCCCTCGGACATCCTAGGATACAACCTCTGCCAACCCCAGACCGGTGAATTCAACTTCATCGCAGGTCCCGTGTTCGCCAATCTTTTGCTCGCCGATGAGATCAACCGCGCTTCGCCGCGAACTCAATCATCGCTTCTAGAAGCGATGAACGAACGGCAGGTCACGATCGATGGTGAAACGCGCCCGCTCCCCAATCCCTTCATGGTTGTAGCGACGCAAAACGATAGCTCTTCCACTGGCACCTTCCCTCTTCCCGAACCGCAGCTGGATCGATTTTTGCTCTCGATCCCCATGAGCCTGCCGAACGACGACACCCAGCTCGCCATTCTCCGCTTTCATAGCGAGCAGCTTGAAAAAACCGAGGCCTCAAAAATCTTAAGCCTCGAGGAACTTCGCAAACTCCAAGACGAAAGCGCAGCGATGCCGGTCTCAGATAATCTGCAGCGCTACCTCCTAAGCCTCTGCCAAGCCGTGCGAACCGTGCTCGGAAATGATCATTCGATCTCGACCCGTGCCACGCTCGCTCTTCAGCGAGCAGCTCAAGCTAGCGCAATGCTCGACGGACAAAAAACCGTTCTTCCCGACCACGTGCAGACCGTCTTCCCGCACGTCTTACGTCATCGTCTCCTTTCGGAAGAAACCCCCGATCCGGAGAACTTACTCCTCTCTGCCATTAAGCTGACTCCGGTCCCTTGATTGTTGCCTCGAGGCACGCTATCCTCCCGGCGGTGGCCACCTTTATTCAATTAATCAAAAACCTCATCATCTGGACCCTGGTCCTGACGGTGGGTTCGATGATCGGAGGTTTCATCTACCTCAACCAAATCGGTTTCCCCGGACAATATGGTGAGTGGGTGCGTGAAGAACTTTCCCAGCGAGGCATCGAAATCGAGTTCGACTCCCTCCGTTTCAGCCCCCGAAAGGGTCTAATCGCCACCAAGGCCGCATTTTACACCGAGCGAGGAGATAAAATCCCTCTGATGACGGCCGACTACATCTCGATCGACATCGATAAGTCCCTCGCTATTCGAGGGCAATTTGAGCTGAGAGAAATACTCATCGTCGGAGGGAAAACCCGCCTTCCAATGAAGGAAGGTGAGCAAGCGATTAACGCAGAAAAGATCAACGCCAAGATCTTCATCGAAGCCGACCAAAGAATCAGAGTGCGTGAGGCAGTCGGAATGATCGAGGGAGTCAAAATTAACCTCACCGCTGATCTCAAACTGCCTAAGCGAAAGGATGTCAAAACTCCGAAAAATGAGGGCCGCAGTGATCACATTCTCTACTCGATCCTCAACGAACTGGAGCGCTGGAAAATCCCCGAGAGCGCACCTCCAGAACTGTCCTTCGTTCTCCGGGGTGACCTATCTGACCCAAGAAACATCCACACCGAGTTCCATCTTGAGGCGAACGATCTCGTTCGTAATAAATACTCCCTTGGGACCCTTTCTCTTCATGGTGATCTCCGCTCCCAGCTCGTTACCATTGACCGCATCCTCCTCGTAGATGACACCGGCGAGGCCGAAGGCCAGGCCGACTGGGACTTGGCAAAGAAGAGCGGACGCTTTGATCTCACCTCCACCCTCCGCATTAAAGACTTCCTCTCGTCCTGCTTTGAAATCGAAGTGCTCACAAAGCTCGAACAGGAAGAGGCTCCCGATATCCGGGCCGAGGGAACCATTTCCCAGCGGGAAGACCATTCCCTCTCCGTGCAAGCGATGGGGAAGGCTTACATCGGCCGCTTTACTTTCTTTGAGACAGCTTATGAAAGTCTGGAAAGCGAATTCTCCTGGCACGATGGAGACCTTTTCCTCCAGGAACTTAAAATAACGCATCCCAAAGGCGGCATCACCGGCGACTTCATGTCAAAGGGGGACCTCATCCGCTACCGCCTCCGCTCGAACCTTCCCCTCACCGCTTTTTCTCCCATGATCGTCGAGGACAGCGCCACCGACAAACTCCTCTCGCACTTCCGT
The DNA here is from genome assembly GCA_905182405.1 of Akkermansiaceae bacterium. GTDB lineage: Bacteria > Verrucomicrobiota > Verrucomicrobiia > Verrucomicrobiales > Akkermansiaceae > SW10. The sequence continues at coordinate 1,763,234 of CAJJBQ010000002.1, forward strand.
TTTAAAGATGAATCCATCCTCGCTCTGGAAGTAGAGGGACAGATGCAGCGCAGTAACATGCGCAAATGGTCTGCCGAAGGGCGCATGCACAGCACCGGACTGAGCTATCGCGACATCTCGATGCACAGGCTCTCCTCCGACTTCAAAATCACCTCAGAGAAGATTGAGTTCTCCCGGGTCGACGCTCTCCTCAATGACGATCAAGAAAATGCACGACTACGCTACGGGGGTAAACCTTCCCAACCGATCTTGGCCGAAAGAATCCACCTTGATCGGAAATCCCTCATCACCACCGTAAGCAATTTACGAGGGACCTTTTGGCCCACGCCAATCGTGCGCGCCTTCGCTCCCAAGACGGCTCGACATTTAGAAGAAAATTACCGCTTCCACGAGCCACCGACCCTCACCCTTAATGGTGCCTTTACCGGAAAAATGGATCGCCCGCAGGACACCGCCTTCAATATCGCGATAAGCACCGAGGACCAAACCGATTACCCCTTCCTCGGTCGTATTCTTCCGACTACTCAAATGCGAGCAGACGTCACCATGCGAGGCTACGATCTCGAAATCGAGCGACTCGCCTTCGCCACTCTCGAGGGGGTCGTGGGCGGAAAAGTGACCGTCCAAATCAGCCCGAAGAACATGACCCGCTTCCAGGGCGAGTTGCAATGGGATCGTATTTCTTTCCCCGAACTTTCTAAGGTCTACCGCTTCGATGAAGTGGAAGAAGGCACCCTCAACGGACGCATCAACTTCTCCGGTGGCGGTGGGGAAATCCGAAACTTCAATGCCCGGGGAGCTCTCGGGTTACGACAAGGAAACCTCGCCTCTCTCCCCGTTCTCGGCCCGCTCTCACCACTCATGGCAGGCATTCTCGGAGACAAACGCATGGGCTACGAGCGCGCCAAAGATGCCTCGGCCAGCTTCACCGTGAAGGAAGGTGTCTGGCAATCCAACGACATCGTCGCCGAGTCCGCCAGTATCGTCCTCACCGGCGACGGGCGGATCGATCTCGGTAACAATAAAATGGACATGACCATCCGGGTCAACGCCCGCGGGCTGCTGGGCATCATCGCCATTCCACTCACCCCTTTCAAAGGCCTCTTCCAATTCAGGGGCACCGGTCTCTTCACCGAACCTCTTTGGAAAATGTCTCCCTTCACCAAACCTCGAAAGGGTAACGACGACGCCATTTTTAATGCACTAGGCAAGCAACCCGCAGCCCGCGGAAAACAGGGGCCTTAATCCAAGTCCTTCGTCCAAATCCGAAGATATGCCTTTAACACCCACCCGGACGTGATCAGCCAGGTTGAGGGAAACAAAGAGATCTACTCCATAGCTGGGAATGCCTATTCGGATTAGTCCCATCGGTGGTGTAGCGAATCTCGGCTTCGGCAGGCGCTCCAGATGCAAGTCTGATGACCAGACTCGGGCGAGAGGTCAGGAGCTGGCTTTCTTCGTCTTCGGGGTCGGGGATTTTCTTGACTTCAACTTTGCGCTCAGCTTCGCGACCGGGAAGTTCTTGGAAGGTTTCTTTCTCGAAAAAGACGCGTATTTTTTGCGACTCTACCGCGTTACCTTGATAAGGTAATGATAGTTGTCTTCTTTTAAGAGGACGGGGGTCGCTTTAGGATTTCACTCTTCTTCCACCCGGAAGAATAACTTGGTTTCTCCTTCCAAGCCGAACTCTGACAAATTGAAGGTTCTGGTGGTCGCACTTCCGTCATCGCCAGTGATGCCATCTTCAAGATCGGTGTCCCAGTTGACGAGGTTGGTCGAGTATCTGACGATGTAGGTTGCCCTAGCTTTGGAATTCCAGGTGAGGGCCACTTCGTTCGTCTCGTTACTGTCGATATAGGTGATATCGGTAATGGCAAGTCCTGCTGGCGGAGATGCCCCGTTTGTCACGTCGCCAAAGGTCGTTCCAATGCGGATCTCGTCCACGTAACCAACTTGGGTATCGCTGAAGTTGAGGATGTCCAACGACTGCTGGGTCGCCAGATCAAAGTCAAAGGTATCGTCCATCGCGAGCGCATCTGCCTCGTCCGGCTCAGTCGTGATGTCGTCGATGATGAAAACGAAGATCTCGTCCGGCGTGCCGGATGGATTCCAGTTTACTTTCATCGCGAGGAGAAATACTTCGCTCGCTTCAGGGCCGTTGAACGTGGCGGTGGCCTCGGAGACGAGGGTCGTATTGGCTGCGTTATTATAGACAGCGGTCCCAATGTTGCGATCCTGACCTCCGGTGGAGACGATCGAAAACCCGACACCGTGACCCGCTTTATCGAGGTCTTGATTATCATTGCCAATCATTTTTTCGGAATGCAACCCGATCCCGAAGTCCGGGCCGCTAAAACCAAAGTCCTGAAAGAGGAAGGTCATCCACATCGTTGAATTGTCGGCGGTCAGCGCCGTCGTCGCGCTGGGGTCAATCGGGCTGTTTACCGCGACTTGCCCCACCCGGTTCCTGCGTTCGTAGGCAAAGCCACCGACAGGCAGGACGTTGCCTAGGCTATCGGTAAATTCGACGCCTTCATCGGCGACGTCGCCTTCATTCACAAATGTCGTACTTCCGTTACTGAGCTGCTGCCAAGCCCCAAGACCAAGGCCGCCGGCCTGATCGCCATCACCAAACCATTTGTCGTTGTTGAGTTCAGTGGTCGCTTCGTAGTCGAATGGCTCGTAAATTAAGAGGTCAGCGGAGGCTGAACCGGCGATGAGAGTCGAGGAAATCAGCGCTGCAAAGCAGGTCTTAAATCTATTCATAGTTCTATTTTTTTAGAGGATGCCTAATGAGCGTCAACTTAAAAACGCCACCAACAGACTACTGCCGCAGTGGTAATTTTCAGAGCTGAAAGGAATTCCCTTTTTCGTCAACTTTCGTCGTTTGACCGGAGTAATTTGAAAATCTCTTATCCGATTTTCTTCCGGTTCTATTGGACGAACCCTACCTCTAAAAACTCACTCCTTGGTCCAGATCCGAGTATTCAAATCCAGTTCCTCCACGATCAAAAAAGAGCTCCTCAACTGACTCACCAATTCTTCCGTCTGAGCGCGATCAGCCACCGGCACCTTTAGATCACCTTCAAACCAGCTTTTCTGATTGGGAATGGCGAGCCAAACACTCGAGTCGTGGAAGCTTCTCATTCGGAAATGAAAAAGAAGATCGCTGTTCTCTACCTCATCCTGATTCATGCATTTTGGAGGTCGTCCTTTGAAAAAGTGACTTCCTTCCAAAACTTGCCACCCGCTTGGGCCTCCGGACCGGACCAAGACTAACCGGTCACTACCACCGTGGCGACGACGTGCATCTCAATCCACGTTGAAACGCCATCTGGATCTAAACGCTATAGTGAGAAATGCGACGAACGAAGCGGGCGGTCCAAAATTGAAGTCCATGGTCGCTAACGATCATCAAATCTCGCCAATGGAGAGATGGTTCCGGAAAATCACCGCCACGATTCACCGCCGGTTCCACAGTCTGGTCGCCGAATCTAGGGCAGACCTTTGGCAAACTCCGACAGGCTCCTAGCAGCAGGTTAACTTGCTTGAATTATTGTAGCATTGCTGAAAATTCACTCGGAAAATCGACACTGTTGAACCCATTCAGAAAATAGATTCGAGCGTTCACATCTCCAACCCTACCTTTTTCATAAATCGCCGCCGTGATATAATAGTCGCGATCAGGATTCGCTTTTGATTTATCTCCCAGATCAAATCTAAACCTCTTCAAACCAGGCCCAATGGGAATTTCTTCTATTATCTGCTCAGCAAATAGCTCCGCCGCCTTATCTGCGATCCGAGAATCATATTCCCACAACCTGACCCAGGCGCTGCCTTTCTCACCTCCAAATTGAGGAGTTCCCATAAAGCTCAACTCACCAAAAACCGCACTCCCTGGCCTCACTGCGTTACCCGTCTTGAGTAAGCGGTAAAAACCGTTTCCTCCCCGCTGCATCGGGAAAGTCCATACATGTTCTTCTCCATTCCCCTCGCCAGCCCCAATGGTAACCCAATCCTGCATGTTACTCGAATTGTGAATAGTATAACCAACCCCAGATTGACTGAAAACAGAAAGTTCCATTTGATTGCCCTCCTTGCGGCGAATTTCGAGATCTTTTCTAGCCGGTTCAGCGACAGTATCTTCTTTGATAAAATGAGCAGTAATCATTTTGATATCTAGAGGATAGATGAGCCTCGGATCCCAAGTGTGAACGTAGAGGCTCTCCGTATGTTCTCCTCGCGGATAAAGACTCCATGAATCAAAAACGTAACCGGGTGCGGGGATTGCCTGATAGTGCTCCACTATTGCGTCTTCCGCCCTTGAAACAATCGATGAATTGACTGTCCCCCCCTCGGCTGGAGAGGTCTGAGGCCAATAAAAAAAACCTTGGCCAAGTGACGCAGCCAGACTCAGCATGAACGCGGCAACACATATGGTCGTAGATCTTATCATATTTTTCTTAATTAAATCAATTTGGCTGGGTTTCGTGGCGGTTTCAACCCGGAAGTGCGCGAGTCAGTTGCTGAGGAAGATCTCATTAGGAGTTTTGGTGTCGAGACATTTCCGGGTGAGCGGTCCTGCTTGATACCTGGTTGAATTGCCAGTCGGCAAGGTGGGCGGATCGAGAAAGGGCTGCGAAGTAGGAGTGGGTGTTTTCGGCCGCGCGATAGGCTTTGGCTTTCATGAAGGACTCAGCTCAGTTTTCGAGATAAGGATGGATCTTAGCGGGCAGTCGTAGGGCAATGAGTCTTGCCCGGAATCTTTCTCTTAGCGGTAGGATGTTTCCATTTTTATTGTTCATAAGAACATTTATGGAATCTGATTTAGAAATAGGTTTCAAGGAGCCAAAGTGGTGGCGGAAATCGCGTAACCTCATCCCTACTTTTCGGATAGCTGCAGCCCACAAGAATCAAAGAGCAGGAAAGACGGGGCCAAGACTAGAAGAATTAAAGCTCCTTGAGGTTCAAAAGCGTCTTAATGCAACAGAGGGAAGCTATTGTGATTGTTGGCATGATCGACTCCTTTACCAGTTGAGACATTTACCAGTATTATTGATTTTTTCCCTCTATGATCTCCACACCATCGTCAATCCAACTGGACTCAGAGAAGAAAGCTTTGCAGAAGACCATCTCACTGGGCCGAGTTCCAATTGCAATCGCTCGTATAATTGATTGAGAAATTTGTCGAAACATCCCCCTCCCCCAATTTTCAGCACCGTCACCCGTATAAATTACGTGTGAAATCGTGCAAAGATAAGTGGTAATCTGCTACCGCGAAGTGTTGCCAAAATCTTCCACGCCCTTCTACGAAAGGGCTATAGGGTAAAGGACTACACATTACGAGTGGAGCGCTTTACCCCTGAGCTACAGCGACTTAAGTGAGTGACACCCTAGCCGGAACCGTTAATGAACCAACAGATTGTTGCAACGTCTTTTTTTAACAGACCACTCCATGAAGCAGTCGTGATTTTACAGTTGCTCTATTTTTTTTCCCTTATCTACGCCATTCCGAGTTGACGAACTTCACCCCGCATAAATAACCCTTTTTTACATTTATTGCAATTGAGACTCAATAGCATTAATGAAGCCTCATCAAGCGGACGAGGCTTCATCAACAAACAGGGGCTTTTGGCTTCGAGCTCACTCATTTTGCGAGTCCCGAGGGCGGGCGGCAGACTTGGGCGGATGCTCTGCGTCCGGGTTCTTTACATGTGGTGCTGAATCTTGGGGGCGAGGGTTTGGTGATTGCACCTTCGACTCGGCTGACTCTTCTCCCCCGCACCTTGGCTCTCTTTCGCACACCGGAGGATTGTCCGCTACTGACGGCGACTCGCTTCGCGACGAGTCAGACGCATGAGTTTCTTCTGCTGACTCTGACGCTGGAGTCAGTGGAGAAATCCTTTGGTCCGCTTGTCGGTGGCTTGCGGAAGAACCTCGGGATCCTGCGGCGATGGAGTGAGCGGGAAGCCCAATTCTACGATGATATCGTTTCCCCGCCAGTGCCGGAAGCTGGAAAGAGGGCTTGGTATCTCGCTAAGACCCTGGAGATGCTTTCGCTCCATCTTTTCCATCAACCGGAACCGGAGAAGGCGCTCTTTTGCTCGGTGGTGAAGGTGAATGCGCATCGGCATGTACGGGAGGCGCTTGGGCTGCTAGAAGCTCGACTGACCGAGCCACTGGACCTTCATGATCTCGCGGAAGATGTGGGCTGCGCACCGCATTATCTGAGTCGCCTGGTGAAAAAAGGAACCGGGAAGACGCTTCTGCTCCACCTGCGGGCGTTCCGGATCGAGAAGGCCGCCGAGCTGCTGGCGAGTAATCAATACAATGTCACCGAGGTGGCGATGGGGGTGGGTTATTCGTCACTCTCCCACTTTTCGAAAGCCTTCGCTCAGGAGAAGGAGATGACGCCTTCTGAGTTTCTAAAGAGGCAGAAATAAGAAGCAATCTACCGCCAAGGGTTGGCAATTGGGCGGCAGCGCCATTCCTCCTGATCACTCAAATTCACTTCGTGATGAAAACCAAGAAAGCACATTCAGCTACAAAAGACTGGATCACGAAGCTGGAGATCAGCGATCCTTCGTTCTGGGAGCACTTTTCGATTTTCTCGGACTGTCGACTCGTTCTTGAGACAGGTATTTCCTCGATCGAGACCACGATCGATCTTTCCTGCGCTCACTTGAGTGATGCCCACACGCTGTCCCTCCCCTCCTCCGGGCTTTCACTCGATATCCGCGAGTTCGATAATGTCTATGCCACCGGAGGAAACCGGGCGGGCGAAGATCATGACACTCTCAAGCTGATCTCTCGCAGCGGACATCTCCACGTAAGTATCTCACCGATCCAGAGGGACGAACTCGTGAGACTTGACCAATTCATCGGAGCCCATGCCGAGGAGATTATCCCCGAAGCCGTGTGGTGTGGGCAGGGAGAGAAACCGCACCTCCCGCCGGTCTGCCCCTGCTGTGCAGAAGCGGGTGAGATGCGAGTCCGTGATCTTGCAAAAAATCCCCTCACCATGATTCTTTCGCACAGCGCGACGGAGCGACTTCCGCTCGTCATTTCATCTCGCAGCTTCGGTGGGGCGCTTACGATTCATCACTCACCCGCCACCCTGCTCGCCTCTGGCGAATGGCTTGTGAGCGAATCCGCCCGCGATCGAATCCGATGGAATGTCCGCTACCTGCACGCCTTCCGCATGGAGACGCTCTATCTTGAGGGAGCCTCCCATCACGCCCTCATTTTAATAAACTCCCACGGACAGGAGATCGGCTCACTGGCCGCGCCCTCCCGCCAAGTCGCCGTGGCCTGGCGCTCGATTCTGGAGCGCTCTCACCAGCTTTACCAAATGCGCCAAACTTAATTCTGAGATGAAAAACGAAACAATCCCCTGCTTTTCGAAGATGCCTCGGAGCTACCCCTGTCTCTGCCGCCTCTTTCTCCCCCGCCCGATCCGGGACCGCCGGACTTACGAGAAGATCTCGCGCGTGGTGTCCATCTTCGCTGAGTTCAAAAATGAGATGTCGGTCGATCAGCGCGATTACATCGATCTCCTAGGAGAAATCTTAGCACGCTATGAGGAAATCGCCCGCGTCCGCGGGAGCCGGAATCCACGCAAGCTCCTCAAGCGCCTGATCGAGGAGCACAAGATGCGCATCGCCGACCTCTCTCCCATCCTTGGAAAGTCGCTTTCGCTGGGCTCCATGATCCTCAGTGGCCAACGCACCATCACCCCAGAGCACGCGGTGCGACTCGCCGACTACTTCGGCATCCGGCCCGATGAATTCCTTATCAAGTAAACTCGTGAAGCCCCGCTCTCTTCACCTCGTTCCCTCTCATAAACAGCCAGTTCTCGATGTGCGCCTGAGCGGTCACGGGAACCTACTGACTGGATCATTTTTAGTAGCGCTCCTCGCGATATGCGCGCTGGGTGCGAGCCTTGCCCTCATGATTACGCGACATGATATTTTCGCCACAGAGGAAACCGCGATTCCGATGGAGGTGACCTCGGTCGTGGATGACATGCCGCCGCCTGAAAAAAAGGTGAAGCCGCATATCAGACACTCGCTCATCGCCGTGGCTGATCGCGATGCTCCGGTGATTCCGATCTACGAAAAGCCGAGCGATCCCGAACTCGCTGACGTTACTCCGCCGACCACGAAGATCGATACTACATTGGTTCTAGAACAAGAAAACTTTGAGCCAGCATGGGAAGAAAAGACGAAACCCAAGTCGATAAAAAAACCGGAACGGGTTGCTAAAGTTCAGAAAAAGGCTCCCAACAAACGAGCCATCGATGCGCAGAATAAAAAGCGCGCGCAGGAACAAGCCACGATGCTCGCCAAGAAGATCTCCAAGCAAGCGAAAGTCGTCTCGCGTCACACCCCGAATTACCCGAGGAGCGCTCGACGGAAAGGAATCGAAGGTCGCGTGGTCGTAGCGGTGACAGTCTCTCCTTCCGGAGGTGTCTCAAACTCTGCCGTAAGTCAAAGCAGCCAGAACTCCTCGCTCGATGCCGCCGCGCTGAAAGCTGCACGGAAATTTCGCTTCAGCCCCGCGAAGAATGTCCTCGGCCAAGCGATCGCCGTGAAAAGGTCGATCCCTTTCACCTTCAAGCTTCAGGGCTAGCGTAGGACAGAGCAACCGAGCGCTAATTCTTCGTAATCGAGCGACAGCAGCTTCCCTTTGGGCCTCCTACCTTTCCGTGACATGACAGTTACCAAATGCTGCTTAGCACTCACCCTTTGCTCGCTCGTCCAATTTGCCAAAGCAGATTTCAAACAAGACCGTCAGGCCATTTTAAAAATGGCAGGAACCTTCAAGATCGAGTTCACCTTCGCCGAGACCGTCCCCCTCGCCGAAGGCTACGAACTCAAGAAACCCTACAAAGCGAATGCCCACGAAATGGTCAAGGTAGCGGAAGACACCAGCGAGCGCATCGTCCTCCAGCACCTGCTCGTAGTAGAGGATTTCTCAGGCCCTTCGGTCATCAAACACTGGGCTCAGATCTGGCAATATGAAGATCCCCGCAGCCTGAACTTCGTAGGAAATAAGACATGGGAAGTGCGTGACCACTCTCCTGAGGAAACCAAGGGCACATGGACGCAGTTCGTCACACAAGTCGATGACAGCCCACGCTACAAAGCACGGGGCCACTGGGTCCATGATGGGAACGCCTCGGCTTGGACCTCCGCCATTTCCACCCGCCCACTCCCTCGCCGTGATTACACGAAGAGGAAAGATTACGACCTCCTGGTAGTGACCAATTGCCACATGATCACGCCAGAGGGCTGGGTCCATGCGCAGGATAATCGCAAGCTCGTCACCCGTGACGGGCAGCGCAAATTCCTTTGTGTCGAAAAAGGCCTTAACCACTATCGCCGCGTCCCAAAAGACAAGACGCCAGAGATCTTCGCCGAAGCGGATGCCTACTGGAAAAAGACGCATCATTTTTGGAAAGATGTGCGCAATTCCTGGCTCGAGGTCATCGCCAAGTCTGATAAGCCCATCTCCTACGCGCGCAGTATCGATGGCAAGCGCCTCGGCTCATTAATGGGTGATTTTGTCGATCAAATCGAGGAGGAGGAGGCCAAGATTCCTCGCGCCGATATCGACGCCCTCATTTCTAGATTTCTCCGCTAAAGGGCGATGACCTCTCGCTTCGCTTTTCCACTTTTCCTCCTGTCTGTGTGTGGATGTCTCGCCGATGACGGTGAGGCCATAATGGTCGGGGAGACGGTCGTCACCGCCTCCCCGATCAACGAGGAAGAGGCTCTTCAGAAGGCGAGCGAAAGCCGAATCACGGCAGCCGATCTGATCAAGCGAGGAGCGATCACCCTACCCGATATCCTGCAGCGCGAGCCGGGAGTTTCGGTCCCCTTCGACACCGCCGGAGTCGACTCGCTCGTGCCCTATCTTCAGGGCGGCAGCAAATCGATCAACATCCGTGGGCTCGAGGGAAACCGCATCTCCGTCCTGCTCGATGGCATCCGTCAGCCGGAGGACTTCACCTCGCGCTCTTTCCAAGGCGCGGGTGGTCCGGGGCGGGTTTATTTCGATCCCGGAACCCTCTCGGAGATCACTCTTTTTAAGTCTGCGACTTTCGGTTCAGATGCCTTGGGTGGCGCGATAGTGGGCCGGACAGTGAGCCCGTGGTCGCTTCTTGGACCGAGTCTGGAGGGGCAGATTTTAAAAAGCCAAACGACCTACGCGAGCAATAACCGAAGCCGGAACCAGCGCCTTGCCTGGACTAGGGGAAATGGCGAGATCGCGACGAGTGCAGTCTACCTCGTCCGCCGTGGCCATGAGCAGGAAAATAAAGGCGCGCTCGCAGCGAACCCCGCCGATTTTGAAAGTCAGGCGCTCATCTGGAAGACCGTCCTACGTGACGATGAGTGGACTTGGGAACCGACGCTCGACCTTTTTAAGTCTCAGGGATTCGTCGATCTCGATAGCATCGAAGTGGAGTCGCTCATCGGAGAAACTCTCAATGCCAGTAACGACTCAGAAACCCAGCGCGCGCGCGGTAGTCTCGACTTCCGCTACGATCCCGAAGCTCCACCGCTGATCTTCGATGAATTAAGCGGAAAAATTTACTACCAAAGTTCACGCGCCGAAAACCTCAATCTCCAGCGCGTGCGCACACCCGTAGGATCGATCCGGGACCGGAGCAACGAACTCTTCTATCAAACTGATATCGCGGGGCTCAATCTCAAGGCGCGCAAGGAAATCGGCAGCCACCTTTTCACACTCAGCTATCAGGGGTCACGGAGTGATATCACGAGTTCGCTCCTGCGCACCGATGAGCCCTCCCCAACCACTAATCTGCCGAACCTCGCCCCTTCCATCGTCTGGAGAAATGGCCTGACGCTGAGCGATGAATTCACGATCGGAGAGTGGTCGATCAACCCGAGCCTCCGACTTGAAGACTACCGGATCGACCCTGAAAACACGCCCGAATTTCTAGAGCAGACCAAACTCCCTATTTTTGATGAATTCGGCCGCTTCATCGGCGAGCGCACCGTGGAGGCGGTGGCCTATGAAAACTTCGTCATCTCACCCAGCCTCGTCGTGAACTACCAGGCCACGCACAAGCTAGATCTCTACGGCTCTTATGCGCGCGGATTTCGGAATCCTACTGCGGAGGAACTCGCTGGAGTTTTTGTGCATCCTAATAATGTCTCGATCACGCTGCCGAACCCAGATCTGGAGGAGGAGAACTCACACAGCTTCGAACTCGGTGCACGCTATGAGGGAGACTTCACGCACGTCAATTTTTCGACCTACTACAATCGCTACGGGAACTTCCTCGAGAGCAATGTGCCCACCGGAGAAGTCATCGATGGACTCGCGGTGCAACGCACCGAGAACGCACGCGATGCCGAGATCTACGGCGCAGAGCTGAAGGTGGATTGGGATCTGGGCGAACAATATTCGCGATTTGACGGCCTCAGCCTCGGTGGATCATTCGCCTACTCGCGTGGGACAAGCGAAGGCGAACCACTAAATTCAGTGGAGCCGTGGAAAGCCGTCGGTTATCTGGGTTATGAAAATCCAGAAGCCACTTGGGGCATCGAACTCTCCGGAACTTATCTCGATGGCAAGAGCTCTTCACAAATCAGCGGTAACCTTAATCCTACTGACAGCTACTTTTTGGTAGACCTCATCGGCTATTATCACATCAACGAAAACGTCACTCTGCGAGCAGGCCTCAAGAATCTCCTCGATGAAGAATATGTCCTCTGGAGTCGCGCGAACCGAGGCAGCGGCCACGCGGGAGGCTCCGCAAGCAGCCGCGACACCCAGCCGGGGCTGAATGGCTTGATCGCACTGGAGTTCGAGTGGTGATGACAATCGAGAGCTAAATTCTCTCAAGCGAGCGTCAGCAGGAACTTTCTAAAAAAGAGAGAGTCACGACATGCGGAACTTCCTTTCTCTCATCGGCTGCCCCCTTTTTCTCACTCCTGCTGCGGCTCAATTTCTCACACCCGAGTGGCGTGGCGAAGCTGCGAACGAACATGCGGCGTGGGATATTTTCACCGAAGCTAGCCTTGCTGCAAATTTACCTGACGGGGCAGTCGATCTCCCCACGGAAGACGCGCGACTGACCTGCACGACATCGAGCGCCTTTCTGACAAGCTCGGGAAACATCTACAGCTTCCAATCGGCCAGCGCCTTCCAGATCGATGACTCTGCGGACTTTCCGATTAAGAATGTTTTCCTACAAATCTCGGCGCTGGGAAGTGAAGTCGATCCTGACTCGGTGAGTCTCATCGCCACCCATGGAACGGGCGAAACGAGTCAGTATTTTCCCGCTCGTAACTTCGTGCTGGATCAGCGGGAGCTTGAGGGCGAGTTCGGTGGAGTGGGCACGACTTATGCCTTCCAGTGGGATCTCGAGGAGACTCCGGTGAATGGAGGTTACAGCATTCTTTTTGCAGCCGCCGAGTCATCGATGAGTCTCGATGAACTCGCACTCGACACCTCCGGAAGTTATCTCGAAGTGCCGATCCCAGAGCCCAAGCTGCCGGACCCGACGATGCAAATCGCCGATGGCATGATCACGCTGAACTGGCCTCAAAGATATCTTCTCCAAACGACGGATACCTTTTCAAACTGGGACGAAGTGAGCGAAACCAGCACCGAGGGAGGTCTCAAAAAAGTGACTCTCCCCCTCTCTTCTGAGGCGACCTTTTTCCGCTTAAAGCAAGCGAGCGTCAATTGATGACAAGCGAGCGGCAGCACTAATTTCACAGATGCCTTTTACTCCTCATAGCTTATGAAAAACAAAACACCGAAATCCTCCCTCACCATCGCACTTCTAACTCTCTGCGCTAGCGGAGCAGAAGGTGCGACAGTTTGGAAAGATGCCTCAAATGCCCTCGCGAGTGCGTCTTGGGACACCTTTACCGCAGTCAATGCGACTGGAGAAATCGCACCCACTTCCTCTCACGGAGTAGCTCAAGCTTCATCAGGATTACTCATCACCAGCAGCGATCTCGGCACCGCAATCATCGATTCCTATAATCCTTCAATCGGTGGATTGGGATCAAACCCAAGCACCTACTACCTTCACGATGGCGGCGCGACTTGGTCAGCCGACCTCACACTTTCCTCTACTGTCACCTTCGTGCGCGTGAGCTACTCGCTTCTCGGCTTTGGCGGTGATGGGCCATCAGCCTTCGCGGCAGGCCCCGAAATCACGGGAGCTACCGAGCTGAACTCGGGAAGCTACTCAGGCGAAAGCAACACCGTCTTTTTCACCGATCTTCAGCTGGCGGCAGGAAGCAGCTCGATCAACGCAGACTTCGGCGACGTACTTTTCCCGGGCTTCCCCGGCAGCTTCCGCTCGGTGGATGGCGTGCAGGTGGAGGTCTTTAATGCCGCTCCTGTTCCCGAGCCATCGGTAGCTCTTCTTGGCCTGATCGGCGCGCTCAACTTACTGCGCCGCAAGCGCTAAGTAACCCTAATCGGCTCGCTGTGGTGTGGATGCAGCAGCGAGCCGATTTTACTTTTTAAAAAGACTGCTTTTTCTTCTAAGAAATAGCTTTTAGGTTCGTTGAGTTCTTCCACATGCGATGCCTACTTTTCCTCCCCCCTCTCCCACTGACAGCACAAGACGTACTGCCAGATCTTTTGGTGACTGCGAGCCGCTTTCCCGAAGCTGCTACCGAGGCTCCTTACAGCTCTGAGATTTTCGCTTCTTAAAATTTAAAAGAGCACGCCGTTTGAACGCTTCCGCAGGCATTTCAAAACACGCCGAGAGTTCTCGTCCAGCTGACTACGCCTGAGCATGGATCGCCATACATTCGTGTCTTTGATGGCCACTAGGCCTTACTCCTCCAAGACGGAATCCGTCCATATTTACGCCTCCAGCATTAGAAGATCTGCGCGGAGATATTCTCTTCTCGGCATATCTTCTCCACAGTTTAACCTCCGTTGGATTTACGAATGATTCGGATGATCTCTTCAGTCTTATGTCTCTTCTTTTTCATGTCTTAGTTTAGGTTCTAAAAACCCAAACCTAACATCTTAAATTGTCCAGTTTTTGGAGGTCGGATCAAAAGTGGGTCTTACTTGAGCTGTTCTTCGACGAGACAGGAAAGGGTTTCGAAGCTTTTGCGTAGATCACAGGGTCGGGTAGCGAGGCAGACCTTCACGCTGTGAGTGAGGATCATGATCGAGCTACAGATTGAGGATGGATGCTAAGGAGCAACCCACTGGGAGAGATCAGCTCCACGACATTGTCGTGATTGATCGGCATGGCTCTGGGTGAAGGGACTTCGACTTCGATGAACTCAGTCGATGCGGTAGTTTCCTTGGGTTGAGCTTTGCCTCGCCAGCTGAGAAAACCCTTAGTCTATAAAGACCCGTGGTTTTAGTTATCCAGCAGCCAAGTAATTGTTTTGGTATCCTCAGAATCGTCACGTCTGTGGAATTCTACTCTGGGGAGCATCAGGAGACACTTGCGGGCTTTGTTCGCGAATTTCCTATAGAGAAGAAAATCGCCCGATAATCGATAGAGTATCCACACCTCTGAGCGGTTGCCAAAACGGTTGTCAAAAATACACCATTTTCCCGGAATTGGGCGGATTCCGGCGGATATCCCCAGGGTAGGGACGAATGACCCCGACAAAGGAAAATAAGTGGTACGGGATGACGGACTCGAACCGCCGACATACTCGGTGTAAACGAGTCGCTCTACCAACTGAGCTAATCCCGCTCACAGACTTTAGTCGTCTGGAGGGAGATATAGGCAATTTTACAAAGGGATCAAGCGATTTGATTGCTTGTCTCGCAAGTCTCTCGGTGCTTCTCTCCGCGCTCACCCATGCACCTCCGTCTTTCCCAAGAAGAATTGGCCACTCTGATCGAAATGGTGAGCCTCGCTTCGGACGTCGCCAACTTAAACCCTGAGGACAAAGCGCACGCCGGATATGCCCGCTTTGAAGCGCTTGAAAGCAAAGTTCTAGAGAGCGCAAAGCACAATGGGATGGGTTCAGTGATCGAATTCGATCCAGCCCGAGGCAAGAATCGGGTGACCGAAGTCTTCCAAACGGAATCTTTTTTCCAACAATGTCTCGAGGAATTCCGCAGCCAATCTTTTTGGGAGGAACTCATGATGCGGCTGGCCGAACGCGATATCATCCGTGAGATCGGAGAGAAATCCTATCTCGCGATGACAGAAAAGGCCCGGGAGGAGAAAACCAAGCCTCTGGAGAAGCGATACTGGGGAAAATTTGTCACGAAAGGCATTAGCCCGCTCCATTGGATCGAGCCGCACGAAGAGGGCTAGACCCGAGCCTCATTTTCGGGCAAACTCGACCCATGATTTCCCGTCGCAAGGTGTTTTACCCGGTCTCTGATGCGATGCGCGAGTATCTCGCCCACTCCGGACGGAATTCGGATATTCCGCTCGTTTACGACGACCTCCTTCGCTTTACCGGTTCGATCCCCTACGAAAATCCCGCCGGTGAGGAAACCCTCTGGCTCGAAGTAATGTATCCTCCGGAGGTCATGGCCGAGCTCCGCCCCAAGCTCACCGGGATCTACGCAACCTTAAAAATCGGCGGCGACCTCTCGATGACGGAGCACCTCTCGGTAGAACGCATCGACTTCGGCGAATTTGGCAACTCGCGCCCCTTCCGAATTCGCATCACGAACCTCTTCAACGGAAACTCCGATTATTACTACGTAAAGCATGCCGATGCCTCCCGCCTCTTTGGTCTCGAGCTCGAGCACACCCTTTCGCCCAACCGCATCAACTACCTCGTCAATGGAAACACTCTCATTGAGGAACACATTGCGGGAGTACCCGGTGATGTCTTCATCCGTGACTACCTCGTGGATCCCGCCCTCAACAATGTGCGGATTGCCAAGGAATTCGTGAAATTTGGTGAGCGCTGTTTCCTCCGTCTCCTTGGTGATATGCGCACCGTAAACTACGTTGTGGACATCACCCCCGACTTCGAGGAAGTGCAGTATCGCGTCCGCCCCATCGATTTCGATCAGCAGTCCTACGAAGGAAACCTCTCGGTCTACCGAGCCCACCTTTTCCCTGACAACAAGCCGGTGGAAGAACTCGTGCGGACCCACCTGAACGATCAGACCATTCTACAATATCGCGCCGAGGAACATTCACAGATGTCGCGGCGCGCCAAGGTGGAATGGAGCCGCTTGATGAGACTTCTTCGAGTGATGGAAAAAGAAACTCTTTCGCCCTACGAGCATGTCGTTTCCCTGCGCGAGGCCTTCGTCGAGCGCTACGGATCCCACGCTTTTGAGTCGTGCGAAACGATGGGTCAGCTCACCCGGGCCCACTTGCAAATTGTTCTCGAGGGAAAACATTCGTGAATAGACGGGGCCAATTATTCGTCTCAAACTACTGAGATGAGAAAATTTTGGCCCACTTTTATCCCCCTAGCTCTGCAAGCAGCCACGCCCGGAGCTTGGGAAAAATTCCCCACCCAAACGAACAGCGATGCTTGGGGACTCTATGACTATTCTGACGGGGTAATCTATGCGCCCAACTGGTTTAATAATTCCGCCGCTGGACCAAACGCCGATCCCTACATTGGTGCCGCCTTCGCCGCTACGACAGCGAATCCACCAATTTATAACCAAGGGCTTTGGTTTTTCGCCGATGAACTTGTCGCAAACGGAGCCTTTATCGGGGATTTTAACGCTGCGGGCGTGGCCGGACTAGAAGTCGACGTCTTCATTTCTAACCCCGAACTTCTGGACACGTGTGACATCACCTTCAACTCCAACTCCTCAGGAGAGGACATCACTTACTTTTCCATCGATTATCTTGGTTCAGAATTCGTTTCAGAATCACCTCAATGGTGGTTTCTCAACTACAATTTCTCCGAGCCTTGGTATGTCGTCAATGCGGCAGGCACTGACTTTGAAGAAGTCGAAATCACCGCGAATATCCTAGCGAGTGTTATTGAAGTCGGCATTCGCTTTTTCCCAACCGTAACGAACACCACCTCGTGGGCACCCTTGGTCGATAGCTATGCCCTCACTCCTCTTGTGCAGGCTCCGACCACTTTTTCAGATGCTGACGATGGCATGTTCAACCTTGCCTTTATTCCCGGTCCCGGGAATCAATACGACATTCAAAAATACAATCTGACTTCGAATGACTGGGAAGACGTTTCCGGCCAGACCGACCTCCGGCCAAATGCGGCCTATCAATTTGAAACGCCCCTGATTCCAGAGGGCGAATTCTACCGAGTGTTAACCGAGGCGGCCTATACCGCAGTTGTCACACCAACTGTGCCTTGAGGAAAGAGTTAGTTGATACTGAAGGTAAAGTAGCAATCCTTGTCGCTCAGTTTCGACTCATCAGGAATCCAAAGAATCTTCATTCCCTCGTAGAGCTTCTTAGAGGGCTTGATCTCGAGAATGCCGACGTCATCGCTACCCTGGCCTGCATTGAGGGAACGCCCACCAATTTTTGAGGATTTAAACTCGATCTCCCGAGCTCCCTTTTTGAGGTAATCTTCCCCGAGAATATCGATCTCAATGTCGTAAAGTTTCACTTTGATCTTCTTTCCATCCTCTGCGCGAACGGCAGAGAACGTATCAGAACGGAGCTCCTTCTTGAGCTCTCTAGCAGTGAGCTGCTCTTTTCTTCTACTGTGCTTATAGATGTCCGGAATTGACAATTCCACGACCGCGCGGATTGGATTCTCGGACCCTTTCTCAAGAATCTTTGGCTTGATGATCATCTGCCCCTTGGATTTGACCTGCATGAACTCAACTTTGGTTCCGCCAGTCACGGTGAACGTTACAGAAACAGGTTCCGAAAGATTGCGTCCTCCCTTGGATTCAGAGGTGAGCCCATTTTCTTCCGCGAGCTTGCGCGTGACCCATTTTCCTTTGAGCTGCTCCTGCACCTTGCAGTAAATGACAAAATCGGTATGACCCAGTCGCTCCTTGCCCTTGACAAAGTGCATTTTTCCCTTTCCGTCATCGCCAAAGCCATAGTCGTAATACTTATCATCCCAAGCCACGAAATAACCGAGCCACTTCATTTCTTCCGTTATCACGGGAAGTTCAGCTTTGGCCCAAAGCGCGGAAAAACAGAGGAATAATGTCGGTATTTTCATCTCAAAAAGAGGTAGCATCTTTCCTCGAAGGCCGCAAACAATGAAGCCTCTCCCATTTTTGCCATTCTTCCTCCTGCTTTTTTCCTGCCATTCCAGTGTGGAACAAGCAATTGGAATTGGCACTATCAGCTACGAAACCAATCTCGATTCCGCCCGAACTCAGCAAGCTGGCGAAATTTAAAAAAGACGCCCAAGGATTTCTCCCGGGGCGCCCTTTGAAAAAATACCGCTTACTTGGCCGCCTCGTAATTGGCAGCTACGACGTCCCAGTTCACGACACTCCAGAATGCAGAGATGTAGTCGGGACGACGGTTCTGGTAGTTCAGGTAGTAGGCGTGCTCCCAGACATCGAGACCGAGGATCGGAGTGCAGCCGCACGTCCCTGCAGCCTCACCCATGAGCGGATTGTCCTGGTTGGGAGTCGAGCAGACGCCGACAGAACCATCGGACTTGAGGCCGAGCCATGCCCAACCGGATCCAAAACGAGTCATCCCCGCCTTGGCGAAGGACTCTTTGAAGGAATCCAAAGACCCAAAAGCTTCGTCGATTTTCGCAGCAAGCTCGCCCGAAGGAGCACTTGCACCACCGGGAGCAATCACCTTCCAGAAAAGGCTGTGATTGAAGTGACCGCCGCCGTTGTTACGCAGTGCGGGGATATCGGCGATCTTCGCCTGAAGTTCTTTGAGCGAAAGACCTGCAAGGTCAGCGTTGCCCTCAAGAGCGCCATTGAGATTGGTCACGTAAGCATTGTGGTGCTTTCCGTGGTGAATTTCCATGGTGCGGGCATCGATATAAGGTTCCAACGCATCATGTGCGTAGCCGAGATCGGGAAGTGAATGGGACATTGTCTTTAATTAAGTTTGAGTTGATGATCGTGCCTAGCCTTTGCCTTGCGCCGATATCCTGTTAAGAAAGCACCTTAATCGATAACCGCAAGAAGCTAATCCAATGCTCGCCTCACTCACTCAACCTGAATTCACCCTTGTCGCCGCTTCTGCGGTCGCAGGCTTCCTTCTCGCCTTTCTCATTCTGATGGTCCGGCTCAGCTCGGTCAACGCTACCGCGCGGGAGCGCCAGCGGTCTGACGAGAAAGCGATCGTCGATCTAGAAGCAGCGGAAGCAGCGTTAAAAGACGACATCACACAGCTTCGCCACGAGCAATCCCTTCTACTCAAACGCCAAGGCGAACTTGAGCATCAAGTCCAGGCCCAGCAAACACGGCACCTCGAAACGACCGATCTTCTCAACACGGTAGAAGCACGTTTTACCGATACCTTCAAGGCCCTCTCCTCCGACACCCTCAAGCTCTCCCAGCAGCAATTCCTTCACCTCGCCAAAAGCACTTTCCAGACCGAACAAAAACAGGCTCAGGGAGAACTCGCAAAACGCGAACAAGCCGTCGCCCACCTCGTCAAACCGGTCGCTGAATCCCTCGAAAAAATGCAGAGCCGGATCGGCGAAATCGAGAAAGTCCGCGAAGGTGCCTACGCCACGCTCAAGGAACAGGTTGTCCAGCTTCATCTTTCCCAAAAAGGTCTTCAAAAAGAAACCTCCCAGCTCGTCAAGGCCCTCCGCCAGCCCACCGGCCGCGGCCAGTGGGGCGAGATGCAGCTTCTACGGGTCGTCGAAATGGCGGGGATGCAGCAGCACTGCGACTTCACTACCCAAACGTCCACCACCACCGACGAAGGCAAAAAATTACGTCCCGATCTCATCGTCAATCTCCCGGGCGGAAAGAAGATTGTCGTCGATTCCAAGACGCCGATGGCTGCTTATCTCGACGCCCTCGAAGCTGAAAATGACGACGAGCGCGCCGCTCATCTCGCCCGACACGCGAAGCAAGTCTCCACCCATATTCGCCAGCTTTCTTCCAAAAACTACCAATCACAATTCCAGCCCGCACCGGAATTCGTCGTCCTCTTTCTCCCCTCCGAGTCCTTCTTCTCGGCGGCCCTCACCCAGGATTCAACCCTCTTGGAACAGGGCGTGGACCAGAATGTCATCTTGGCCACCCCCACCACGCTCATCGCTCTTCTTCGGGCCGTCTCCTACGGCTGGCGACAAGAAGCGCTCGCCGAGAATGCGCGTAAAATTTCCGATGTCGGCCGCGAACTGCACAAACGACTTTCCATCTTTTCTAACCATCTCTCAAAGGTCGGTCGTGCCCTGGACACCTCCGTCAAGTCCTACAACGCTGCCGTCGGCTCACTGGAGACCCGCGTTCTTCCCTCCGCCCGTAAGTTCGAAAATCTCGAAGCGGCAGAATCAAACACGACCTTGGAATCTCCCGTCGATATTTCCTCTCTCGCGAACCAGCCGCGAATCACCGGCGAAATAGAAGAGGTCGAAGAGGTCGAAGAGGTCGAAGAGGTCGAAGAGGTCGAAGAGGTCGAAAAGGTCAGAAAAGGTCGAAAAGGTAGAAAAGGTCAGAAAAGGTAGAAAAGGTAGAAAAGGTAGAAAAGGTAGAAAAGGTAGAAAAGGTAGAAAAGGTAGAAAAGGTAGAAAAGGTGGAATCAAACCCAACCTTGGAATCACCCGTCGATATTTCCTCACTCGCGAGCCAGCCGCGAATCACCGACGAATTGGAAGAAGATAAATTTGAAGGCTTCACCATCGAGGATTCCTCTGACAGCGCATCTTCAGCAGCCAACGATCTGCGAGCCGCACTTGAAGAGGAGTCTTAGGAACAGATTCCTAGCATGGTCCTAAATGGGGAGATTTTGGCTTTCCTAACTCGCTCAACTGTTCTTTCTCGTTTCCTGCGTAATTGTCTCATTGAGAGACGCCTGAACCCGCGCTATGGTCGTACTGGTAAATGAGATCGTCCCTGAATCTCCCGGACAAAAGGCGGTTGGCGCTCCTCTAGCCACCCCCATCCACATGGGCCGGAGGCATGTTGAGAACTTCCGCCTAAAGGTCACCCATTACAACGGAGGTCCAAATCTTCGGGACCAATCAGCTCGCCGATCTCGTAGAGGTTAACTTGTCGCGTGACATGGTGGGAACTCCGTCCACAAAAGGACTCGAAGGAGCGGACGCCGTGCATGAAACGAAGACTAAGGCTTCATGAGAAGAGAAACCTTTTTAAAGATAATTTTGATTCGAATTATCATTGATTTTAGAGACGGTAATTTGTGTATGATTGTTGTTGGCACTTGCTCGGAACAACAAAGAAAAATGAGAGAAGCAAGATAAAGAAACAAGGTTCTCCTTGATCACTTCTTCTCTAACCCCTCCTTGCAATAAGGTGAGTAATCAAACTGATTGCCATTCAAACGGGGGTCGTTGTGCTTTGTCAGTTCAGCCATTAGCTTCGCACGGAGAGCAGCTCTTATTTCATGATACTCCGCATCGCCCGCGAGATTCTTGATCTGGTGGGAATCACTCTTAAGTTCGTAGAGCTCCTCGGCAGGACGTGGTCCGAAGCCAAGATCCCATTGGGTTTTAAACTCGGGCTTATCGCGATTGAGCACCATAAAAGCCTTGGTCGGACCAGCATCAACATCAGCGTAGGTGAGACGGGTATTTTTTGCGAGAGCATCAAAATTAAGAGGTCCCTTCGTCAATGCCAGAGGGTCTCCCATGGGCTCCCGATCCGGAGTAAAATTGATAATATAGAGGTAATCAGCAGTCCGGA
Source organism: Akkermansiaceae bacterium (assembly GCA_905182405.1). Taxonomy (GTDB): domain Bacteria; phylum Verrucomicrobiota; class Verrucomicrobiia; order Verrucomicrobiales; family Akkermansiaceae; genus SW10. The sequence continues at coordinate 1,784,990 of CAJJBQ010000002.1, forward strand.
TCGACCGCATGGAATAAGGTAACTGGCGGGCACGGGCGGACTCGACATGCACCTCCCGGCCAATGAGTGCCCAGGAACGGAGACCTGAGTGATCACCTGAGCCGAGTGCGGGAAGGAGATTTTCACCATGCATGGTTTCAGCTTTCTCAACCCCGGCCGCCGCGAGGAAAGTCGGAGCAAGATCGATGAGCGAGATCGGCTTTTTCAAAGTCTGGGCCGCCTGGATCTTCTCCGGCCAGCGGGCCGCAAAAAGAACCCTCGCACCGAAGTCGTAACAATTGGTTTTACCACGCGGAAACCCCGGAGCTCCGTGATCACCGGAGATCACAATGAGCGTGTTATCATATTCGCCCGTCGCCTTAAGCACCTCGAGGAGAACGCGGCAGCATTCATCAAAGGCCATTGCCTCGCCGAGGTAATCAGCCAAGTCCTCACGCACCACCGGAACGTCGGGAAGGAAGGTCGGCATCTTGCCCTTCAATTTTTCCGGATCGAGATTCCAGAGATTCTTTCCAGAACCTCTCGTCCACAAACGATGGGGATTGGTGGGATGAAAGTGATAAAGAAACGGTTGACCCTTTTTACGCTTCGCGAGGAAGTTGCGAAAGTTCGCACGGCACTCTTCATAAAGTGCTTCCTTGGCTTTCGGCACATCCTCGGAGTTGCTGACATTCTGTGAAAATGAATTCACCTTGCGGCCGGCCTTGTTGAACTGCGGTCCAAAGCGCTTGCCGCGAACATGATCCTTGTGCGTCAGTCCAATGTGGTAGCCATTTTTCTGAAGAATCTCGGCATAACCGGTGATCTCATTCCAAGGATCAGTCTCATCAGGCCCGTGCCACCGGTGATGCAACTGCGAACAGGAACCATTCGTGAAGAAATGTCTCCCGGAAATCAAAGACGCACGACAAGGCGAACACGATGGCGCGGAAACAAATACATTCGTCGCAAGCACTCCCTCAGCTGCGAGACGATCAAAGGTCGGCGTTGAGATGATGTCGTTGACCGAAGGTTGTGAATCGTTCGAATAGGCTGAAGCATAGCGCCCCAGATCATCAGCAAAGAGCAGGAGAATGTTCGGTTTCTTTTCTGCGGCGCCAAGGGACAGATTAATGATCATCGCAAAAGCAATCTGAAGAGATTTCATAAGTTGCAGTCAATAGATTCCCCGAACAGGATGCAATACTGCGGATCGGTAATCCGTAAACTCCCTTGATCCTATGTTTTCCAAGTCCACTTCCCTTACGCGTCCGCGCTCTTTTTCGCGACGTCTCATTCGTCTCACTGCCCCACTCGTCGTCCTTGCTTCTTCCGCCTGGTTTGCCTTAGGCGATAAGAAGAACGAGGCCCCACCTGAGAAAATCGGCTGGATCGAACCCGTGCTGAAAAACATCGAAGGTTGGACCGTCCATGTCGATCCCTCCCTTCTCAAAGATGGTAAAAACGAGGAAGAAGGCGTGAAGGCGATCAAGATGTTGGCCAACCATCTTCAGCGAATTTCCATCCTCCTCCCCGAAGAGCCCCTGACCAAGATGAAAAAGATGGAGATCTGGCTCGAACATCAACATCCTGAACTCACGGGCATGCAATACCATCCCGGAGCAGGCTGGCTGGAAGGCCGCGGATACGACACCCGCTTGGCTAAAAAAGTTCACATCACTCGCGCCGCCGCCCTTTTCTCGCGCGACCAACTGCTCAAACATCCGGCCGTTATCCTTCACGAATTGGCCCACGCCTACCACGATCAGATACTTAGTTTTGATGATAAGAAAGTAATCGCTGCCTACGACGCTGCCATGGAAAAAGGGATCCTTGAAAAAGTAAAACTCTACACGGGACGCACCGTACGACACTACGCCGCCACCAATCACAAGGAATACTTCGCCGAAGCCACCGAGGCCTACCTTTACCACAATGACTTCTACCCCTTCGTCGCTGCCGAGCTGAAGGAATTCGACCCTAAGGCCTTCGCTGTCATGAAAAAAGTCTGGGGACCCGCTGCTGTGAAGTAGCGTCGCGCTATCGTGCAGGCTCCCTGTCCATGATCAGCAGCTCAGGGGGAATTGACGGCAACCCTCCCTCAGAGACGCAGCTCCACCTTCTTCTCCTTCACCGCTGGGATCTCTCGTCCGTCGACGATGACAGATCGCCTAAGAATACTCAGGAGGACGCCGACCATCGCGAGGGTGAAGACGAGGTTCGATCCACCATAACTCACGAAGGGAAGCGGGAGTCCGGTGTTGGGAATCATGGAGGTAGTTACTCCGATATTCATCATCGCTGGAACGACGATGATTCCGGTGACCCCCAAGCCCAGAATGCGACCGAAGAGATCAGAGGCATGGAGGGAAATCCCAACGCCCACGAGAAAGATGACAACGAAACAAAAGACGATCCCCAAAGTCACGATGAGGCCCAATTCCTCACCGATAACCGGGAAAATAAAGTCGGTATGATGCTCCGGAAAGTTCATCTGCTTGACGATACCATTACCGAGTCCCACTCCCGAAGGCCCCCCATTTCCGAAGGCTTCAAGCGCCATCGCTTGCTGCCATCCGGCACCTTCGCGGTATTTTTCGGGCTCAAGAAATGCTTTCCAACGCTCCATGCGGTTGGGGCTATTTTGAACCATCAGGACAAATCCCACGGCACCAGCAGCAATCGTAGGTGCGAGATACCAAATGCGCGTTCCGGCGATAAAGAGCACCATTAAACCTGCGGCACCGAGACCGACCGCAGTTCCCATATCCTTCTCAAAGAGGATGAGAAGAAGCGGAATTCCCAAAATAAGACCGGGGGTAATGAAACCTTTGATTAAAGTTTTCGTCTCTGCCTGATGCTTGGCAAACCAAGCGGCCAGCGCAATCATCACCACCAATTTGGCAGGTTCCGATGGTTGAAAACGACCCAGTAAGGGAAGGACAATCCAACGACTCTCTCCTTTTGCGGCATCCCCAATCCCAGGAATGTAACAACCGATGAGAGCCAAAACGGCTATTCCGAAGAAGTAAGGGGCGCCCTTCTTAAGAAAGCGGTAGTCCATGAAAGCAATCAGCCCCAGCCCCACAATGCCGACGACCAACCAACGGGCTTGACGAGTGAGGTAGTAGTATTGCTCATCATTGGTGTCCCACTTTGCGCTTGCACTCGCCAGCATGACCAAACCCACGGTGATGAGAGCGGCTACAGCGAAACAAAGGAAGATGGAGGCACCTTTTCCCATGAGAACTAACGAACGGGAATCTTGAGAGTGACTCCGAGGCGGAGTTTGGTGGGATCTGAAATCCCATTAATTGACATGAGGCTCTCCTCAGACACGCCAAACTTCTTGGAAAGCCCCCAGATACTATCGCCCTTGACAACAAGATAAGTCTTACCCGAGAGAGGCTCATCAACAGGAATGGCACGAGGAGCCACCTTGGGCGTCGGCGTTTCGAGGTGACGAATACGAGGTTTGATCAGGACAGGTTCACTTTCAGGAGCCGGTCGAGAAGGAAGAGTCGACTCGACAGCTACAAGAGGACCGGAACGGCTTCCTTGCTGAGTCTCATTCGGGCCAGACTGAATGAGGGGACGCTCCGGCGGAATAGAAACGGCTGAAGTCTGATCACCAATAGCCAACTCGGAAGGCGTGGAGGCCTCCACCCGACGTGGCGGAATATTGATCCGTAGTCCGGGAGAGAGGGCCGCCGAATTGTTCGCCAATTTTAAGGCTTCGACATCGACCCCATGTTTGCCAGCAATGATGAAGTAGTTGTCGCCGCGCTCGACGAAGCCATGCTTCCCTCCTGGGACCAGCTTAGGCTTTTCGCTTTCACTTGGTTTCGTGGCAGCCGATGGTGTGGCCTTGAGAACATTCTCTTTGCTCCACTTGCTGTGCCAGGCGATGCCGCCGATCGCAACAACGTGCAGGAGCAAAATAACAACTAAGGCACGGGCAACACCGACGCCGGGCACTTCGCCAAGATCATCGCCGGTGGCAGTCGCGGCACGTTGCTTACGACGCTTATGATTTCCGGTCGAAGCATTCAAGATGCGCAAGCCAGGGCCTTTCGGAGCTTTTCTTTTTTTCTGGAGTTCTGGGTTAAGTTTCATCGGTTGGTTGGGTTTTTGATGAGAGAATTATGGAAGAGAAAGGACGGCAGATTTAAAGGCGTCTCCGCGCGCTTCGTAGCCGGAAAATTGATCAAAGGAAGAGGTGCCTGGGGAAAAAAGCACAGTGTCTCCGGGCTTCGTTTTTTGGGCGGCAAACTTCACCGCTTCTTCAAGAGTGTCGACCGTTTCGCAGGGCACGACATCAAAGAAGTTGACGGCAATGGAAGCCCCAATCTCGCCAAAGAAAATCGCTTGGGTGACCTTCTCAGCGAGGAGAGGTGCTAGCAGCTGATAGTCGAGCCCCTTTTCCTTTCCTCCTGCGATCAAAATGGTCGGGCGATTTTGCGAACGGAGCGCGGCTTCCAAGGCGTGGAGATTGGTCGCCTTGGAATCATTAAGCCATTCAACTTGATCAAATATTCCCACCAGCTCGCAGCGATGAACGGGAGGCGCATAATCAACGAGCGCAGCTTGCGCGACTTCGGGAGTGATTCCCTCGACCACAGCGCAAGCAGCCATAAGATTCTCCGCATTATGGAGACCACGGAGGCGGGTTTTACTCACGTCAATGAAGTGAGAGTCTCCGCAGAAAATGTCGTCACCCCGCAGGAACCAGTCGGCTTCTTCTTCGGTCGAGAAGGTCGTAATTTTTCCTGGTAATCCAGGAAGAGCAAGGAGCGTCTCTCCTTCTCGAATCACAACGGGAGTCTCGTCATCAACTTTGGCAAAGATGCGTTGCTTGGCCTCAAAGTATTCCATGAGATCGTGGTAGCGATCCATGTGGTCGGCTGAGAAATTGAGCCAAATGACGGCGTCGGGTTTAAAATCGACCGTCGTTTCCAGCTGGAAGGAACTCAGCTCAAGAGCAACCACCTCGGGAACCTCGTCTTGCAGAACAACCTCCGCAAAGGGCACTCCGTAGTTTCCGCAGGGCTGACAGCTCATACTATTTGCACTCACGAGAATGTTGACAAGTTCGGCAGTCGTCGTTTTGCCATTGGTTCCGGTGATCCCGATGGTCTTGCCGGCGTAACAGCGCCAGGAGAGTTCGATTTCCCCCCAGAGTCCACCGCTATTGACGGCGAAGGACTGCGCAAATTCTCCCTGGGTTTCGATTCCCGGGCTGATAATGACTAGATCGGAAAGCGTGGCCGCACCGGTTTCAGCAGTGGCATTGGCATGGGTCTTTAATTCCTCAGGAAACGAGGTGAAGACTTCCGGCCCACGCGAATCGAACACCGTAACCAAAGCACCACAACGAGACGCGAGTTTCGCAGCGGCAAGGCCACTGCGGCCCGCGCCTAAAATGGCGACATTCTGACCGGTAAGATCGAGCATTAGATAACTTTTAAGAGAGCAATTCCGAAGAGACTGAGGAGGATCGAGATAATCCAGAAGCGGATAATAACCTGGTTCTCATGCCAGCCCCGGAGTTCGAAATGATGATGAATGGGAGCCATTGCGAAGATGCGCTTTCCCCGGAGCTTGAAGGAACCGACTTGTAGGATGACCGACATTGCTTCCATCACAAAAACGCCACCTATGATCACGAGGAGCAGCTCCTGCTTGGCGCAGATCGCGGTCATACCAATAGCGCCACCAATTGCCAGTGATCCGGTATCGCCCATGAAGACTTTTGCGGGATGGCAATTGAACCAGAGAAAGCCGAGGCCTGCCCCGACAAGCGCCATCATTAGAATGGAAAGTTCGGCGAGGTGGGCGTTGTAGAAAATATTAAGATACTCAGCGGCGGGCTGAGTGCCACTGAGGTAGCAAATGATGGCATAAGCCATCGCCACCGTAATCGTAACACCGGTCGCAAGACCATCGAGGCCATCGGTGAGGTTTACGGCATTGGAAGTTCCCATCAGCAATGCGACAAAGAAAGGAATAGCCAAAAGCCCAAGAGGAATGACGAAGGTCAACAACGGGAAGCTGACCGATGTTACCTTGGCCGTGGTCGGTTCGATCATTTTCCCTCCGGAGTAAAAGAGATACTCGCTCGTGAGTGGGTTGTTAAGAAGGAAGACTGTCGCACCAAGCCCAACGGCGGCTTGCCAGAGGAGCTTCATCTTTCCACTGACGCCATCGGAACTTTTTTTCACGATCTTCTTGTAGTCATCGAGGAAACCAAGAACGCCGAGCGCGAAGGTCACCGCAAGAGTCACCAGGAGAAATGGATTAGTAATGTCGCCGCAAACAAGAACAGCGATCAACATGGTCCCAAGAATCATGATACCACCCATGGTAGGAGTTCCGGCTTTTCCGCCGTGGAGCTCAGCGAGTTTATGGACCTCTGCTGCAGTGCGGATAGGCTGCCCTACTTTAAGCGAAATGAGCTTACGAATCACTCGGCCGCCGAGCGCCAAGGTGAGGGCAAAGGCGAGAGTCGCCGCGAATCCAGCTCTCAAGGTAATATAACCCAGAAGTCGCAGAAACGAAAAGGTCTCAGCCCACTCGGCACCGTTGACCTGAGCATCTTTCCAAAGTGTATAAATCCAGTAGAGCATCTAATTTGGAGGGAAAGCAGTTTGCATCACGCGCTCCATGGCGGCAGCTCGTGACCCCTTAAAAAGGACCAGATCACCTGGGGCGCAATGTTGGGGAAGAAAGGATGCCGCAGCATCCGCATTGGGAAAAAATTCAGCACTTCCACCCACCTCGCGAGTCGAAGTAGCGATGGTCTCGGCAGCCTCGCCGACGACCACCAAGGCAAGATTCTTTTCAGCAGCTAGTCGGCCTACGCGTTGGTAAGAACTCTCGGCGTAATCACCCAGCTCGGCCATTATTCCGAGGACCGCAAGCTTTCGGCCTTCACCCGGAAGAGCCGCGAGGGTTTCGAGGGCCGCGAGGACTGATTCCGGGTTCGCGTTGTAGGTATCATCGATAATCGTGATTCCAGCGTGATCATACTGATGTAAACGTCCGCTGGTCAGCTGGGTTTGGGAGAGTCCACAGGCGATTTCTTCAAGGGTCAGCCCCATCGTCACTCCTGCTCCAGCCGCAAGAAGAGAATTGCTCACCATGTGCTTTCCGGTGACCGAAATGCTTGTGGCGATACGTCCGAGATCATCGATGACAAGATCAAAGCGAGAACCCTCGGCATCAGTGATGAGATTCTCAGCGCGGATCGAACCGCGATCATTTCCAACGATCACGATACGACCTTTGGTGCATCGACGATAGTGCTCTACGAATTGACAGTCGGCAGGAATCAGCAAGGTGCCCTCTGCTTGAAGCTCACGAGCAACCGTCCCCTTTTCTTCCGCAATTGACTCGATGTTACCCAGGTTTTCGATATGAGCGCTGCCTACATTGGTAATGATCGAAATGTCAGGTGGGGCAATCTTGCACAAGGTCGCAAGTTCACCGGAATGATTCATCCCCATTTCCAAAACGACGACCTCGTGATCTTTTTCCGTGGCCAGCACCGTGAGCGGGAGACCGATGTGGTTATTAAGGTTACCGAGGGTGGCATTCACGCGGAATTTCTGAGCAAGAACCGAGCGGGTAAAATCCTTCGTCGAAGTCTTGCCATTGGAACCCGTGATCGCAATCACCGGAATATCGAGCCCGGCGAGATACCATCGGGCCAATCGCTGGAGTGCGGAAAGAACATCCTCCACCACAATCGCAGGACGCCCGGCTAGTGCTTTCTCGGGAACATCGATTACGAGAGCCACAGCGGCTCCAGCTTGATCGAGTAAATCATGGGCATCGAAATTTTCGCCTCTGAGCGCAAAGAAAAGAGATCCTTCTTCAATGGCTCGGGTATCAGTCGAGACTCCGGCAGTGACCAAAAGTCCTCCGCTCTCCTGCGCGTGCAGGAGCTGGCCATTCATCGCTTGCGCGAGGATATGAAGCGGATAGGTAATCATTCTCTTTCTTTGGAGTCGTCGTCCTGACGACGGTAAATTCTGAGATCGCCTGACTCACGGGGAGCGATCTCGTCGTTATCACGAGGGCCACGGCGATCACCATCATCCCTCTCGTTTTGACGCGCCAAGTATTCCGCCTCACGCTTTTTTGAATAAACGATGATCGCCTTACGAGCTTCTACCCGGTCATCAAAGTGCCTCTTCACTCCATTGATTTCCTGGTAGGTTTCGTGCCCTTTCCCTGCAATCAAAATGATATCGAAGGGACGAGCCATCTCAATGGCACGATTAATCGCCTCTCGACGATCCACCACCAGTTCGTGAGTCGCTTCGCCGATACCGGGAAGGATATCGTTGAGAATAGAAAAGGGAACTTCGCTTCGGGGATTGTCCGAAGTGACGAAAAGGTAGTCGCTGTATTTTGCAGCGGCCTCTCCCATGAGGGGACGTTTTGTGACATCACGATCACCACCACAACCAAAGACCGTGATAAGCCGACCTGGATTCAGCTCGCGGAGAGTCTCGCAAGCCTTGGCCACCGCATCCGGGGTGTGGGCGTAATCAACAAACACCGCGAAGCGTTCACCACCGACATGCTCCATACGACCCGGAGTCTGTGGCGTATGGATGAGGTGCTTTACGATATCGCGCACCCGCATTCCAAGAGCCGATACCGCCGCAACTGCAGCAATGGCATTCTGCGCGTTGAAGCGACCCGCGAAGGGAAAGCGGACCAGATACTGACGTCCCTTTGCTTCGAGCGAAAATTCCTGCCCTTTAAAACTGGGGTGAACATCCCCGATCTTAAAATCAGCGCCCAGGCTGAAACCAAAGGTGATAATCTTAAGACGACCGGTAAATTCTGCCGCGAGCTTCTCGCCGTATGGATCGTCGATATTGATGACCGCAACTCCATCACTCCCCTCTTCCGCCATTTGCTCAAAGAGGAGCTTCTTCGCATCGAAGTATTCCTCCATCGTGCCATGGTAGTTGAGGTGATCTTGCGTGAGGTTCATGAAGACGCCGACACGGAAGGGAATCCCCTCGGTGCGAGCTTGCTCCAATCCGTGAGAGGACGTCTCCATTGCGACTGCCTTACAGCCATTTTTCACCATCGTGGAGAGAATTTCCTGCATCTCAAGGGCACCCGGCGTGGTGTGCGTGGCATCTTGATACTGGCTTCCATCGTGAACCTTGACGGTGCCAATCATTCCCGTCTTCACCATCGACTCATTGAGCAAATAGTGGATAAAATGAGTCACAGTTGTTTTGCCGTTCGTACCGGTCACAGCCACACAGCGCATTTTGGCACTCGGGTTTCCCGCGAGCTGGGCGGCAAGTCTTCCAAGCGCCTTCCGCGAGCTATCGACCTTGATCCAAAGCCCGGGATAATCGGCAGGAGCAATTCGCTCCGCGATGATGGCAGCCGGTTTTATTTCGATCACTTGATCAAGAAAATCGTGCCCATCAACCTCGCTTCCACGCACGGCGACAAAGACAGAATCTTGCTCGACCTGCCCGCTGTGATCAGTCACCGACGAGACATCGACATCCTCGATCCGAAGGCGGTCGGCCTCGGGGATGACTTGTAAAAGGTCGGAGAGTTTCGTGGGATTATTCATTCGATAAAACGATATCAGAAACTTTCAGCTCGATCGGTTCGCTGGGCTTGATATCAAGAAGGTGGATCACGCGCTCGGCAACACGTTTAAAAACTGGTGCGGCGACTGAACCACCACCTACAGTTGCCTCGGGGTCGTCAAATTTGGGATCATCGATCATGATGTAAGCCACGAAACGCGGATTCTGAACAGGGACGATTCCAGCAAAGGAAACGAGGAAGCTATCCATGTCGTATCCCACACCATCGATATAGCGCCAGGCCGTGCCTGTTTTGCCTCCGGTGCGATGTCCGGGAACAAATGCGCGCCAGCCGGTAGGACCGAGAGTGCCATCGCCGACCACCGTCTCCAGAGCCAAGCACATCTCACGCGCCGTATTTCGGCTAACCACCTGGCGGACCACTTCCGGGTTGCGTTCCTCAAGGATATCACCGTTTTTGGCGATGATCGACTGAATGAGTCGAGGCTTCATCAGGACCCCCTTATTTGCGAGAGCAGCGTAAGCCATTGCGATTTGAAGCGGACTCGCACTCACTCCATAGCCGTAAGATGCCGTGGCAAAGTTTTGCGGATTGCTCCGATTGGAAATCCTACCGGAAGCCTCGCCAGAAAGCGGGAACCCAGTGCGTTTTCCGAATCCGAAGGCATCGAGGGTTTCATAAAAGCCCTGGCTTCCGACCATTTCCGCAAAGAGAAAGGCACCCGGGTTACTGGACTTCATGAGGACCTGATCAAAGGTGAGGTCTCCGTAGCTGTGGTGATCTCTCACCACGATATGGGGACGTGTAATTTTCCCCCATCCACAATTCACCATCGTACTGCGATTTGCGACGCCTCGATCAAGCGCGGCAGACATCGCGATAATTTTCATCACCGAACCGGCCTCGACCTGATCCTGGGTGGCAAAGTTCCGGCCATTCTCCAGAGACTTCTCACGTGTGTTGAGATCGAAATGGGGACGGGTTGCCATCGCCAGAAGATCTCCCGTCTGAGGCTCCACGATAATAATGGTTCCCCGCTCGGCCTGGCAATGATCCATGGCCGCTTGAAGTTCCTCCTCGGCGATTGCCTGCACTCCGGTGTGAAGAGTGAGCTGCACGTGCTTTCCTAGCATCGGGGGGGTGAACGAAGCAGACTCAGTCAATTTCACCAAGCCATTGACATCGCGCTTGAGTTCCCGTTCACCAGGACGTCCTTGCAAATAGGAATCCATCGCTTTCTCGACTCCGGAAATCCCTTTAGAAATCCCTTTAGAACTCTTTTTACCATCTTGGCCCATCATTCCGATCAGATGAGAGGCAAAGGAATCCATGGGATAAACCCGAGCTTCACTTCGCTCAAAAGAGAATCCCTGAATGTAGCGCGCTTGGAGTTCGGACTCAATGCGGCGGGCTTGATCCTCACGGATCTTTTTCATCACCACGATACGCTTCCGACCATTTTGGATTTTCTCAAAAAGAGTTTTTTTTGGCACGCGCAGCTCGCGACTGAGAACTGCCAAGGCGTAGTTCAAGTGTTCTTCGCGCAGAAGCTCCGGAGCCATCTTTTTAACACGAGACTTCATTTTCCTGAAAGCCTTGCGTTGATCCTCCTCGGAAAGATCATACCAACCCGCTTGGGCGTTGAGATTACAATGAGCTACCGCACTTGTGAGATTGTCCTCGAAACGCAGGTGATTGGCATCCGCAATGAGAGCAGCTTCCGGGCGATTCTGTGCGAGAGGTTGGCGGTGACGATCGACGATCCAGCCACGAGAAGCGGGGATCGTTTCCTTCATTTTAAAACGACTCAGTTGCGCTTTACTAGAAAAGTTGCGGTTCCACGATTGCACCGAAAGAAGGCGCCACGAAAGCGTACTGAGCCCGGCCACAAGGACCAAGCTGACTGCAAAAGCACGATTTCTAAATGCGGTATCCATGAGTAACCTTTCTAGCGGCGGGCCAGCACCTCCTGGTTGGGACGGTAAACTTCCGGTAATCCGGTCGGGATGGATTGGAGATCTGACCCCCTCTTATCGAGCTTCTCACGGAGAGCAAAGACATCCAACTCACGTTCGATATCGGACTGATGCATCGTAATCGCCAAATTGTGCTCCACCATGCGCTGCTGAGTCTTGGCAATCTCACGAAGCATCGTGACCTGCTTATTCTTCACCATGACGTAGGAAACGCCTCCTACCGACACGATGACGACGACGACCAAAAGAACGATAAGGGTCGGGATGCTGAGATTGGAGTTATATCGACGATGATTCATGATTCAAATGCGTTCTACTACGCGGAGTCTGGAGCTGCGTGAGCGTGCGTTACGCTCGACCTCGACGCCGCCGGGAGCGACGCCTTTTCGGGTTAAAAGTTGATAGCGATAATCGGGATTGGGGCGTGGAGTGGGCCATTCCGGACGGTCGAGTTCTGTTCGGGAGGCGTCACGGAAATGCTGCTTAACCATGCGATCCTCGAGGCTATGAAAAGTAATGATTCCCAAACGGCCACCGGGCTTGAGTAGATCCGCGGCGCTTTCCAAAAAACGGGCGAGCTCACCAAGCTCATCGTTGACCGCCATGCGAAGGGCTTGAAAAACCTTGGTTGCTGGATGAATTCGACCTCTGCGACCGAGAAGATTTTCAATCCCATCGGCTAGCTGAAGTGTCGTCTCAAATGGTTTCAAGACGCGCGCTTCGATAATCCATTGAGTGATGCGCCAAGCTGATTTCTCTTCGCCAAATTCGCGGAAAATTTTTGCCAATTCATCCTCGCCCCACTGGTTCACAATATCGGCGGCGGTGAGCTCACTCTCGCCCATGCGCATGTCGAGAGGACCATCAGAGCGGAACGAAAATCCCCGCTCGGCAGCATCGATCTGCCAGGAGGAAACTCCTATATCGAGAAGGATCCCATCGGCCTTTGGCCAGTCATTTTCAGAAGCCAGCCGTGCCATTTCTCCGAACCGTCCAGCCACCGCTTCAAAGCGATCGCCGAATTCCCTGAGTCGCTCGCTCGCGTAGGCGCGAGCCTGCGCATCACGATCGATCCCCTTCACGGTGGCATTTCCACGCAAAAGAGCTTCAGTATGACCGCCACCCCCCAAGGTGCCATCGATAAAAAAATTTCCTTCTACTGGTGCGAGATGCTCGACTACTTCGTCGAGCAAGACCGGCTCGTGATAAAATGGAGTCTTCTCATTTCCTTCGGCGTGAATTGCGAGACCTTCCATCTCCGGTGCCGCTCCACTAGGCAAGAGCCAGGAATTGAAGCTGCTGGACACCCAAAAGTCGGGCGGCACCGGGGCTGAAAAAAGTCTCATCTTGTCTGCATTTTCAGAAAGGATATCAGTTAAAATAGGTTGAGCATTTGGTTGAGTTTCTCGTTCTCCGCCTTCTCGGCGGAGAGCATCGCTTCCGCATTCACGGGGCTGAGCATTTCGAAATAATTGCCGCGACCGACCAAGATCACCGCTCCGGGAAGTTTGAGTTGACGTTCCTCCGCCCAGGCCTTCGGAATGAGTAGTTTGCCCTGCTCGTTCACCGAGGCCTCGATCGAATTGGCATACATCATCCCGGCCGCGTTGTCCTTCTGACGCGGGGTGAGATTTTCCGATCCCTCGATTTGCTCGAGTTTTTTGGAAAAAGCCGCCTCGCTGAGAACGCGAAGAGTATGCTGACCGTAGGAGTCGGCACGCAGCAAGAAGACCGACTCGCCCTGAGCAGGTCTCCACGTAACTGGCACCGAGACGCGGCCCTTCGCATCGAGCTTGTGCTCGATGATGCCGCGCTGTGCCTGAATCTGGATTGCCATCAAATGAATCGCCGAAGTGTCTCGACGGGCACCAAAGTACACCAAAACACTCCTGACGGTCAATTTTAAAGCCCAAAGTACACAAAACCCTATGACAAAAGTCCATAAACACCTTAAGAATTTCTAAATTACTTAATTTTACCGGAATATCAAGAACGATGTTTCTTGACACAATCTCTAACCATCGAGAGATCGAAATAATCTCACCCGCAGGAAGTCCAATTTACCTAAAAACGCCGATGTCCCCATGGACCACGGAGGGCTCGGATCCCTCCGGTGGTCTCGTCGCCCGCCGATTTTCAACTCACCACTGGAGCTCAACGGCTACCAAACACTCGAATCCACGCTCGCCAACGCTTAAACTTTTTGCTCAAAATAGCCAAAATACCCCTCTCCCCAACTGATCCCACTTCGCAGGAGATTTTTCCCACTTACCGTTGTTCTCCTGATCGGAAAACACCCTGTCTACAGATTACCTCCGCCATTTTCTTTGAAAATCATGCAGTCAATGTCTATCTATACTCAATAATCTCAATTTTTGGACTAAGACGGAAATCTGATTCAAAAAAAACAGGGCCCATAGGAAAAGTGCTTTCCAAGAGGAATTTCCTACTTATTGGATTCTAAAAAAAAGAGTTTCTCACTGTCGCTTCTCCAATACTAAGAGATATTCACCCTTTTATCTTCCCCATTTCATTTTTCAATTGCCCCACCCTTACTGATGATTGATACGATTAAACGAGTTTTCGTCCTTGGCCTAGTCTTCGCTTTTGCCTTTGCAGGGGTCTACGCCTTTCGCGCTTGGCAAGGAGGGCATCCGATCTTCGGTTTTGGTGAAAAGCCAAAGACCCAGCAGTTCTCGCCCGAAAATGCCACCCTCGCCACCGAGGCTCCTCTTGTTCCCAGCGAGGTCCCAGGCCTCGCGCGCGCGAACGACGAGATGATCACGCTCTTGGAGAAAGTGACCCCTTCAATCGTCAGTATCGACACCAAGATCATTCGCAAAGAACGGATCCTCGATCCGCTCCGGAATCGTATTTACGAGCGTAGCCGCGCAAATCACGGACTCGGATCTGGGGTCATCATTTCAGAAGAAGGGCACGTCATCACCAATCACCACGTGATTGATGGGCACCAGGAAATCCGTATCACTTTAAAAGACGGCCGGAACCTCCCTGCCATCCTCATCGATTCAGACCGCCTCTCTGACATCGCTGTTCTGCGCATCAAGGGCCAACCTGACGAAATCTTTGCTCCGTTGAAATTCGCAGACTCAGACCAGGTCAAAGTCGGCCAACTCGCCATCGCTTTGGGAAATCCCTTCGGCCTCGGACCCTCGGTTTCCACCGGTTTGATTTCAGCTCGTGACCGCTCGCTCTCCGACGGTCAACGCGACATGTTTCAGACCGACGCCGCGATCAATCCCGGGAACTCCGGTGGCCCGCTCGTTAATCACCTTGGCGAAATCATTGGGATCAACGCCTCGATCTATTCGACCAACCGCGAGAACCCGAGTTTTGAGGGCATCAGTTTCTCAATCCCTTCAAATGATGTGGTCCGTACCATGACCCACATTCTTGAAAAAGGTCGCCCCATCTACGGATTTCTTGGGATTCAAGCACGCGATCTTGATCAGAATCTGAAGAATATTTTCGCCTACTCTGGTAAGGGAGCACTGATCTGGGATGTCACCCAGGGATCTCCCGCAGATCTCGCCGGCATTAAACGCTACGACATCATTAATGAGTTCAAGGGCGAAGGAATAGAAGCGGCCACTTCTCTCATCAGTAGCGTTCAACGTTCCGACGTTGGCGAGGAAGTCTTCCTCAGCGTATGGCGTGGAGATACTTTTAAGATTCTCAAGGCCACCATCGCGGAGGCAGATCCCTTCGCTCTTCCTCAAAATATCACCGGAGGCGGGCGCCTCGCTTCCGATGACGCGATCGTGCAGTCCGTCGGACTCGAAGTCAGAGATCTCCCCATCATCTACCGTCAGCGCGGCTACGGAGGAGTGCAAGTCACACGCGTAGTTCCAAAAAGCTTCGGCGCAAATGCCAGTATTAAAGCGGGAGACATCCTCCTTGAAATCAATGGGGAACGCGTCAGAAATCAAGAGGACTTTTACCTAAAACTCGTGGCCGCGGCCGCCGTCCAAGAAACTCGCTTGCGCGTGATCCGTGGCAATCATAGTTCCATCGTTACTCTACAACAGGTCCCAAGAACCCCCTCAGACTAGACTTTTAAAATCCCCCCTATCATTCCACTGCCATGAGTTCCTATTACCCCGACGAACCTCGATCGAACTTCGCTCTTTACGTTTTGCTCACCTTCATCGCAGGCGGATTGGTAGTAACAGGCCTGATGGCCACTCAATGCAGCCCCACCGACCCGGAAGTCGTCAAGATCGACACCGAAAAAGAAGTAGCGGCAGATGCCCCCCCGAATACTGAGGTCAAAGAAACTCCCGAACCCTTCGAAGCGATGCCGGAGCCGGAACCCACCCCTGAAGTTCCGACTCCCCTCACCCCAGCTGACGTCTTAACCGGCCTCGATCTTGGAGCAGCCGAACTCGACCCCATTTCCCTCCTGCAAAAAATCGGAAACTCCCTACAAGCAGGTGAAATCCAAAAAGCCGCCTCTCTCATTGGAAAAAACGCGCTGACCGAAAGCCACCTCTCTGGACTTCAGGCCCTTTCCGACTCCAACAAACTCCGCATTCACCCGGCTCGTCCCATCAGCGAAATTGGCGAGCTTGAAGCCAACCGCCGTGCCCGTTGGGCCATCAATCTCGATGACGATTTCGGCTCTCGTATTTACTTCGACCTCAACCGCCAGGACACCGGAAAATGGACCATCGAAAAAGTCACCCTCCCTCCTATTGTTGGTGAAGGAAAAGTGCCCCCGCGTGCGATCTTCGTCGACGCATTGGGAATCACGGATTCCTTCCTCAACGCCGCCCTCCGTCAGGAATTCGACGATGCCAAATCCTTCGTCGATTCCGAAAAAGTATCGGACGCCAAAATAGCAGGCCTCTGCATTATTTTCGAGGAAGCGAAATACAAACTCCGCGATCAGAAGCCGCTTCGCGCCATGTTCAATCGCGAAACCACCGCCGGTTTCAAAGCGAATGTTGCAGATGACAAAGGCGAGCGGGCCGCCGAGTTCGGAATCACGGTGCAGCGCGCCGATATCACCCAACCTTGGCGCGTGACCGAGGTGAACCTTGACCAGCTCCTCGCCGACTATGCCACCCGCGTTGCTGGAGGCGATGTCCACTTCACTCCCCTCGTGAAGAACCCCGCCGGAGGCGACACCCTCATTCTCTACTTTGGATTCGATGAAAACGGGCTTACCCCGCGCACCGAGCGCCAGCTCGATATCGTCGCCTCCCTCCTCCTCACCGACTCCAATAAAAAGCTCACTCTCTCAGGCCATACCGACGCCCTCGGCTCGAATGAATACAACAATAAGCTCTCAGTAAACCGGGCCGATGTGGTGCGCAAATATCTCCTAACGTTAGGCGTTCCTGAAAGCCAAATGATTGCCCAGGCCGAAGGAGAGACGAAACCACGTCGTCCGAACGTTAAGACTGATGGAGAGGATGATCCGAGCGGTCGCCGTGCGAATCGCCGGACCGAGATCTACCTCGATTTCTAAAACTCAACGAAATAGACCGCACACCTTTTTCTTCAATGCCTTGATCGGCCGACCCGCGCTGCGAATTCCGTTCACTAAATTTAAGAGGATTTTCTCAGAGCCCGACAGCATCTGAGGCTGATACTCGTTGATCAGGCGATACAGATGATAGCGGGAAACGATCTTGCCGATCTTCCAAATCGGAGAGATTTCGAACAAACGAAACGAGACCCGCTCAAAGTCGACCATCCCGAGCTGCCCCGCATCCGAAAGCAATAAATCCCGCACCGGAATGGCGTGACGGGCCACTCCTTGAGCGAGCATTTCCTCCACTAAGCGACGGAGCTGGATCACCTGATCCTCATCGAGCGACGTTGGCATTTCCCCCGGAAGACGACTCATCACGAGAGTGAACGTTTCGTCATCAAATGAAATCAACTGAGGGAATCCCTCCAAGCCCTTGAAACACTCAAAGGCTCTTTTTTCCCGCCCATAGCGAGTCTCAGAATTGCGCGCTTTCTTAAAGGTTTTGGTGACGGTGTCGTCCCCGACTTTCACATACATTTTAGTTGTCTCATAGACTTTATCGATGACAGCTTTCTCAGGCACGCAGGGAAAGTAATATCTTCTTCGGCAAAGAGCCAGAATCGGATTTGTTAGAATTCCCGCTAAATTTCTACGCCTTCGCCAGCAGCAGAAATGATGACGCGGTCGGCGATCCCACGACGTTCCGCTTCCGCAATTAGCCGTTCGATCGGTTCGTCCGGGTGCTCGTTTCCAAGTGGGAAAGTGCCGTAGTGCATCGGAAGCATGAACTCAGCCCCAAGATCCTCGAAGGCTTGTAGAGCCTCTTCCGGATTCATGTGAACGTCACGCCCGCTCGGTGCCTCGTAAGCCCCGATAGGTAAAAGGGCGACGCAGATGTCCTCGCGCCGGCCAATTTCTTTGAAGCCGTCGAAGTAGGCACTATCACCCGCATGAAAAACTTTACGATCGCCAGAGCCCACAAGGAAGCCGCCATAGTCACGATTGGTATCAGCTCCGTAGCGCGCGCCCCAGTGGTGACTCGGAGTGTGGACGATACGCATTCCTCCGATTTCGCACTCTTCCCACACCGCCATTTCCTGGATGCTCGCAAAGTCCAAATTTTTGACCAGGCTTCCGCTCCCCTTGGGCACCACGATTCCATGGGCCGCCTCGATCACCTTCAGGGATGGTTTGTGGAGATGATCAAAGTGCGCGTGGGAAACGAGGACGAGATCAAGTTCGGGAAGTCGACAAAGCTCCAAGCCAGGCTCGCGTTGACGCTTCACCGGGCCGTGCCAGTTCGCCCAATTAGGATCAAAAATGACCGCATGCTGGCCAAACTGAACCAGCACGGAGGCATGACCAATCCACGTCGTGCGCACCATTCCCTCTTCGGGCGGCGTCATCACTGCGAGCCGAGATTCTCCCTCGCGCTTTTTAAGAATCTGGGGAAGGAGACGATAACGCCAAAAACGATAGTTCCGCTGCGGCCATCCCTTCTTGGGAAAGAGCCCGGAATAACCCTCGTTGGATGTTTCGTCAAAAGACATCCGTTAGCTCAGCCCCTCCGCTATTTTCTGCGCCCAATTTTTTGCCAACGCTCCATAATCTTTAGAATCCGCGTAGGTTATTCCGCGCGAAACGTTGACCACACTGGGCGCGCTCCGACCCGAGTCCTTAAGAACATCCAAACTTCCCCCCTGAGCGCCTAAACCCGGGATCAACAAGGGAACATCGGGTAATTTTCCCAGCACATCTTGATCGGCATTCGTAAGCCCCACCACCAAACCGGTCGAAGTCTTTTGTCCCTCGTCAGTGGCCCGCTTACAAAGGTCGCCCACTCGTTCGAAGAGCGCTTTCCCTTCACAATCCCGTCGTTGAAAATCAACGCTCCCGGGATTGGAAGTCACCGCCAAAAGATAGACGCCTTTTCCCTCCCAATCGAGAAAGGGTTGCAAGGTGTCGTAACCCAGAAAGGGATTTAGAGTGACGGCATCGACGCCCCAGTTTTCGAAATAGGAGCGCGCATAATATTTCTGCGTTTCACCAATATCACTGCGCTTGGCATCAAGAATGATGGGCACCTCCTTGGGCATTTCTCCAAGGAGATCTTGCAGAATCTCGATCCCCCGAAGCCCCATCGCCTCAAAGTAAGCCATGTTCGGCTTAAAGGCGGCCGTGAACTCCGCGGTCTCACCAACGATACGGCGCAGAAATTCAGGAATCGCCTCGATTCCTCCATCGGTCAGCTCGGGGCGGGGATCGAGTCCGACACAAAGGCCGGAGCCGGTGGCGAGCATGCGTTGCTTGAGTCTCTCAGCGTAAGTCACCCAAGAGTTTTAGCGGACCGTCCTAGGTTCGTCCAGAAAAGCCCTGCGGCTAAAGTAATTAACCCCAAATTCCGGGCGATGGATAAAGGATAATTGGTTGGCTCATCGCTCTTTCCATAACAACCACAATTGATATTGAGCCCCTGACTCCAAACCCAGGCAATGGCGATCGAGAAGCCCAGTAGCATCACGATCGTGATTACGAGACCACTTCTGAAGCAAATCCCAGTCGCGATCGCGAAGCCGAGCACCACTTCTAACCAAGGCACAAAGTAGCCAAAGATCGCATCCCAAGGGCGATCGACAATCTGATAATTCCCAACTGAATCGACGAAATCACTGAGATCCATCAACTTCGTAGTCCCAGAATAAATAAAGAACCCGCCCAGCGCGACGCGCAGGATAAGAATAGCGATGACAGAGGCTTTCATCAGGAATTTCCTTAAACCGAAGTTTCAGCGATTTTAGCCTTTCGCATCTTCTCTTGAGTCAGTTTTTTTTGATAGCGCCCTTGCACAACATCAGTGAGCAAAAGCACTCCGATGACAAAGTAGAAGGTAGTCTTAGTCATGGCGTGAATTTCATTTCCGAAGAATTTGAGATGCGCCAAATGGGCTCCTTCCGTGAGCAACATAATCCCGACCACGAAGAGAACGAAGAGCCCGAGGACCTCATACATCCGGTTGCGCTGAAGAAAACTTGTCACCTTATCTGCTAGAAGGATCATGATTGCCCCACCGATTAAAATGGCGATCACCATGACGACCATTTGGTAGCCCAAGTGGGCTCCGGTAGCTGGATCCTTGATTCCCGCCAACGCCATCGCGCTAAGGATGGAGTCGAAGGAGAAGATGACATTCATGAATACGATGAGCCCGATGACCTTCTTGGAAGAAGACGGCTGACGATTAGCCGCGTGCCCTTCTTCCTCAAGGGACATCATATGAGCAATCTCCTTAGTCGCCATGTAAAGGATGAAGGCTCCACCAAAGAGCACGATGACACTGTGGAAATTAAACGAGCCTTCGACCCACCCCCCAACCGTCGTGAAAAAGGGATCCTGAAGGACAACAACGAGCTTGATCAGGACGAAGAGAAGAACGATCCGTAATCCCACCGCAATCCCAATTCCGAGCTTGCGAACCCTGCTCTGATCCCCCTCCGGAGCGCGCTGCGATTCAAGGGAGATATAGAGTAGGTTATCAAAACCGAGGACTGCTTGTAGCATCACGAGAAGAACAAGCGTGATGAGAGAATCGACGAAAGGCATGCGCGGATCCTAGCAACTCCCGCCTCTTTGCCAAAAAGAAAAACGGCCATGGTAAAACCAAAGACCGTTTAAAAAAATGGAGGAGCCAAACAATTAGTCCGTCACGCCAGGCTCGGTGATTCCAGAGACGTCGGGTGGAACCAGAGCTTCCACTGGAGGAAGCTCGGGAACATCCACAGATCCAGGAATAGGAACATTAGGGGTGATCGGAGGAACCGAAGTTCCAGGAGGCGTCACAGGAGTGTTTGGCAGAGTAGGAATCTCGGGAAGAACCGGTGCATCGGGCGCGGGAAAACTACTGGGCGGGATGAAAGGATCGCTGCTCGGGACCGCCATATCACCTGAAAGAGGCGGAGGAGCCACAGCCCCAGTAACCAAGGTTCCGCTGCCTGTCGCGCGTTCGATCACCATAATTTCCGGAACGAAACCCACTGCTCCAGAATCGAGTTCGACTCTGGTGTAAGAACCTTCAGAAGAAATATATTTCAGAGGAACTCCTGCTTGAAGCACCTTATCAGCAGTAGCATTTCCTTTGGGAATAACGCGGAAGAAGGTGGAGTTGGGCATCGATGTCTCGATCCACTGTCCGGGGGTGTATGATGAAGTAGAAGGCGCTGCATAGGAACCTGCACCTTGTGAAGACTGGCTTCCAGGAGCACTAAGAGGATCGAAGCTTCCGTCTGAGCTCAAAGGCTGCTGCACATTTTTCAGTGCACCACAGGAGTTTAAAAGAACGGTCGCTCCGCCGAGGAGAAGGTAATGAGAAGGTTTCATTGACCTACATATCCGAGCAGAGGGGAGGGCTCCGGTCAATACGATTTAGAAGAGCTCGCAGAATTCCTCTAGATTCCATCATTTCCAACCGTTCTTCTGCCAATTAACGTTTCGCCAATGCGAAGCTTCAAATCAATTTTGCTCACCGGAGGGGCTGGCTTCATTGGATCCACTCTTTTGAGGAAACTCCTCGAGCGGCCCGATGTCCACCGCGTCGTCGTCCTTGATGCCTTCACCTATGCTGGAGATCGTGGAAACCTCACTGGCCCGGATCAGGACCCGCGATTCCATCTCGTAGAAGGCTCGATCAACGATGCGGCCCTCGTCCAGAAGACTCTGGATGACTACCAGGTCAGCGGTATCTTTCACTTGGCCGCCGAAAGTCACGTTGATCGCTCGATCATCGATCCCTCAAACTTTGTCCACACCAATATCGGAGGCACCTCATCCTTAATTGAGTGCGCCCGCTCCAGCGAGCTCCCCCTGCTCATTTGCTCGAGCGACGAGGTTTACGGCTCCACGCCCGTCCACTATAAGTTTACGGAAAGCCAGCCCCTTCGCCCTTCGTCTCCCTACTCCGCCAGTAAGGCTTCAGCCGATCTTCTGGCCCTCGCGGCCGTCACGACTCATCTCCAAGACATCGTCATTGCCCGCTGCACAAACAGCTACGGGCCTCGCCAACACCGCGAAAAGCTCATTCCCAAGCTCATTCATCAGGCACTCCGTAACCAGCCGCTTTCGCTCTATGGGAGCGGACAACAGATTCGCGATTGGATGCACGTCGACGATTGCGCCCTTGGACTCATCGCCGTTTTCGAACGAGGAACTCAAGGAAATATTTATCACCTGGGAGCAAGCTGCGAGAGCACAAATCTCGGAATCGCACGTCGACTTTTAAAACTCCTTCACAAACCGGAATCCCTCATTACCCACGTCAAAGACCGTCCGGGACACGACATGCGCTACGCGCTCAACGTCAGTCGGTCGTTGCAGACCCTTCAATGGAAAGCGCGCATCCCTTTCCGCACTGGCTTCGAAGCGGTCGCGCGAGAACTGGCCTCGCGACTTCGACCCAGCTAGTGCTTGGAATTTGTCTAACCAACTCCCAGCTCCTCATCGATGTAGCTGATGTCGCGGGCCGGAAGTCCGCCATCGCGAATTCCTTGAAGGGTGCGCTGAGAGCCACGACGGGTTCCCGGGCCACTCACCTTGTGAACGACTGTTTCCACCAGGGCAGGAGCGAGAGCAGCCAAACCGAGGCAGGCAAGAGAAAGGCCGACGGGGCGACGGGCGCTGTCACTCAGGACCTCGGCCATGAGAACGCCCGCGGCGGCACCCAAGATTGCAGGAGCAAATGCCGAAGTGGTGTCGACCCAGTCTTTTTCTTCGTAAGAATCATTCATCGACGGAGTATACCCCAGGATCGCTCTATTTCCAAAATGAAAAAGGATCGTGTGTCGGTTTTGACAAGTGTCCCCCTAGTCTCTTCAATCAACCACAGATGAGTAATGCCTATGCCTTGATTCTTGCCGGAGGAAGTGGAACCCGTTTTTGGCCCCTGAGCCGAAACGCCAAACCGAAACAACTTCTCAACCTCTTCGATAAATCCACCCTCCTCGATCAGACCATTTCCCGCCTCGATGGACTTATCCCCAAGGAGAACATTCTCATTCTTACCAATGCCCTCCAGGAGGAAGAAGTACGCAAAGTGGCTCACATGCTGCCGCCCGAAAATATTTATGCCGAGCCCGCCAAACGTGACACCGCTCCCGCCGTTGCTCTTGGCATTGGACTAGTCGCAGCCCGCAATCCGGATGCCGTCATGGCCGTTCTTCCTTCAGATCAACTCATTCAGGATGAGGAAGCCTTCCAATCGGTCTTGAAAGACACTCTCGCCGCAGCCGAGGGGAGTGATGGACTGGTCACTATTGGAATCAAGCCCACCTGGCCCTGCCCATCTTACGGCTACATCGAGCGTGGCAAAACAGCGGACCTTGGCGACCTCAAACTCACTCACGAAGCCGTGGAAGTCGTTCGTTTCCGTGAAAAGCCCAGCCCAGAGCTCGCCGAAACCTTCCTGCGCGAAGGCAACTTCGCCTGGAATGCCGGAATGTTTATCTGGTCAGTCGCCACTGTCACCGCAGAGCTTCAGAAGCACACCCCCCAGCTCGCTGAGTTCATCGAGGAACTTAAGAAGTCCTCCGACGTCCTCGCCACCATCGCCGATAAATTCGCCGGGCTCACTCCGATCTCCATCGACTACGCGCTGATGGAAAAAGCGGCCCGCGTTCTCAACATCGAAGCCACCTTTGACTGGGATGATGTCGGCTCCTGGATCTCCGTCGCCAAGTATATCGACCTACAGGGAGAAGACAATCGCACCAACACCGACCTCACCGCGATCGACTGCCAAAACAACATCGTCTTCAACGCTCGCAAGGGTTCCAAAATCGCCCTGCTCGGCGTCAATGATCTCATTGTAGTGCAAACCGATGACGCCGTCCTCGTGGCGAACCGCCATCAAGCCGATGACATCAAGAAGATCGTCGACGCCCTTCCCGACCATCTTCTTTAATGTCCGAGCATCCCATTTTGGCAATCGATCACGGCGAAGCCCGCATTGGCCTCGCGGCGACCGATGAGTTCGGTATCGGTGCTCATCCAGTCGAGACGGTCGACTGTCGAAAGGGCGATCCTCTTGAGCGAATCATTGAGATCATCGCGGAGCGGAAGATTCGCTCAGTTGTTCTCGGTCTCCCGCTTCGGATGGATGGCTCAGAGGGACGAAGCTCCGAAAAGGTTCGTAAGTTTGGCACCGTCCTGGTCTCCAGACTCGGCGAAATTCCGCTCGCTTATTTTGACGAACGCTTC
This sequence comes from Akkermansiaceae bacterium, assembly GCA_905182405.1. GTDB lineage: Bacteria > Verrucomicrobiota > Verrucomicrobiia > Verrucomicrobiales > Akkermansiaceae > SW10. The sequence goes on from CAJJBQ010000002.1 coordinate 1,809,287, forward strand.
ACCACCGTGACGGCCTCCGAAAAGCTCCGAGCCGCTGGTAAAAAGGCGAAGAACCAAAAGGGCATCATCGACCAAGCCGCCGCCCTAGAAATCCTCAACGACTACATTGGCTGGTAGTTTTTCCATTATGCGTCTCAAGCTCACCATTTCCTACGACGGCTCCACTTTTAGCGGTTGGCAATCGCAACCCAACGGTAAGACCGTGCAGGATCTCATCGAAGCCGCCATCGCCACCACTGCAGGTGAAAAAATCAGGCTCCACGGCTCCGGACGGACTGATGCCGGCGTGCACGCGCTGGGACAAATCGCTCATTTTGACCCTCCCGGACATCTGACGATGAACCCTTTTAATTGGGTGCCAGCGCTCAACACGAAACTCCCCGCCGCCATCCGTATCATGAGCTGCCAGGAAGTCGCCGATGACTTTCATTCCCGCTTCGGGGCTTTGGGGAAAACTTACGCTTATCGTCTCTGCACCCTTCCTATTCTTCCGCCCTTCGCCGCGGGCCGGGCATGGCACCTCCCCCGCCTTCTCAATCCCGAAACCCTAGAAGAAGCTCTCGCTCTTTTCCGTGGCACGCACGACTTCCGATCCTTTGCCGCCAATCGTGGAAATGAAACCGCCGAGACCGACTACATGCGCACCATCACGGAAGCGTCCTTTGTCCATACCGATGACGGTATCCTGCTGCACTTCACGGGAAACGGATTCCTTTATAAAATGGTCCGGCTCCTCACTGGCGCCGCCGTCAATGCTTCCCAGGGCTATCTCCGGATCGACGATCTTAAAGAGCTAATCGAAGCCCCAAGTGGAGCTAAATCACCCCTCTGCGCTCCGGCCGATGGTCTGACTTTGCTTGAAGTGAATTACTGAGAGCTTGCCCCATCGCCGATCAATTCAGAGACTCCCTCACGATGATCATGGCAAAAGAATTTTGGAAAAGGCGCCTCCTCGTTGTGATCTTAATCGTGGCAGGCTCCATCCTCATTCTTTTCCCCGCCTGGCTTCCAGATTCTGGATTCCCTTCGACTGATGAAAGGACTGCCGAAGGCGGTCAGCTTGAAGAAACGACCTCCAAAGGATTCAGCCTCCCGACCGAAGAAAGCGCCGTTGAAGGACTCCAACTTCTCCTTCTTCTGGGAAGCGCCGTCTTTTGGTTCGGAGCAGCCAAGTCCGCCGGAGAAATCGGCCCCTTCTATCGCGTCATGGGAGCTGTAGGAATCGCCGCAGCGTTAGGAGAAGCTGACTATCTCGTAAACGACAACCTGAATATCCCCTCTTGGATCCTTTTCGTCATCCCGGCGCTCTACATTCTCTTTCTTTCCCTAAAATATCGCCGGCAGTTCCCGGCTTTCTACACCGAGTTCACTTCTCATCCTGCCGCGGGATTCTTCGCCTCGGCCTTTATGATGATCTACGTCCTCGCTCGCCTTCTCGGCACCCCTCACCTTTGGAAAGCGACCCTCAAGTCAAACTACCACCCCGACGTCCCAAGCACCGTCCAAGGTTACCTCGAACTTCTGGCCTGCTACCTCCTTTTCGTTGGAACGATTGGCCTCTGCCTTCGCGACCGAAGACACGATGTCACCGAGGATTAACGATTCGTTTTTCCCGCCAGATCCAAGAGCAGGGAATTGGAAACGGCGTTTCCTAAACGCTCGAATTCATCAAAGGTCCAAACCACCTCTTTCGACTTTGGCTCAATCTCAATGAGAAGTGGGTTCCCGGGACCCGCATGGCAGTTTCCGATGACGTAATTTCCATTTGAAAGCACCTCAAGAGTCGTCACCCAAGCGAGTCGAATTTCCGGAAGTTCATCCTGCGTGAGCTTCCACACAACCCTCTTCGAGGGAGTCACTTCGATGACACTGTGTCCGTTTCCGGTCGCGATAAGGGTGTTGCCATTCTTCAAACGAAGGGCCCCAAACAGGCGATTTCCAAAAGCCTCAAGGCCATGCCCTCCCTTATTCTCTTTTCCAAAAAGGGGCACCTCATACTCCCAAACGACCTTTCCCCCACCATCGTATTCGCGCAGCTTTCCATCGGCCTCATGGCACACCAGATAATGACCGTTTGCCAACTTCCGCACGAGGCGGGTGTCCGTATGCGCATTGGGATGATCCACCGTAAGAGCGAATTCCTTCAACAATTTCCCTTCGCGATTAATCTCGATAATGCGCGCAGGTCCACTCTCCGCGATCATAAACTTCCCTTCTCCCAGGGGTTGAAACGAATGCAGCTCCATACGCTTTCCTTCGTTCCCATTGGAAGCCGCGGCATCGTAGCTCCAAACCACTTTTTTGGTCTTCCGATCAATCTCAACCAAGCGTCGCATCTTTTCCTGCACGAGAATATTTCCCGACGGAAGCAAGTGCACATCGTGAATCCCATCCCACTTCATTTCCCAAGTCACGGCTCCTTTGGAATTGATAATCACGAGCTTGCCCTTGCCTTGCGTGAGCACTTCGTGGGCCGACAGAATTGGAAGGAAAAGGAATAAGAGGAGATATTTCATTCGCGGTCAGAGTTGGGTTGAGTGATGAGATAGTAACCCGCAATGGTAAAAAGCCCCAGCAATAATCGGAGCATTGGAAGCCCCCCCGTTATAACCAGCACCGAAGACATCACGATCCTTCGGCAAATCCTAATGCGACACAGCTCAGAAAGACCCAGCCAAAATATTTTGTAATTCGATTTCCCATCATTATTTTTAATCGACCTTAACTTTTCTCCTATGCGCACCTTAAAGCAATTACCGCAGCAATCATAGTTTATGATCGGTGTTTGCGACGCTATAATCTATTTTCTCTAGGGAAAAGTCGTTCCTAGCGTGCTGAGTCAATCCCACGCGACTCATGAACTCCGCTCTTCTCTGCAACGACAAGCATTCCAAACTCGATCCTAGGGGTGCTCTTTCCCTACTTTTTCATCGCGATCATCGATTGACCTCTCTCCGTGCCTTCGCTTCGGCGATCCACTTGCGGTCGGCGCTAGAAAGCTGGGATTCATTCGTCTTGAGCTTTTTGCCATCGGGTTCGATAAGGAGGAGTTCCCCGTTCCGATAGCGCGCAAGTTTCGCGAAGAGACTTTGGCCGTTCTTGCCATTCCATTGACGGTAGCCCTTGGCCGCCATTGAACGTTTCCAGACCGCGTAATTATGCTCGTGTGTAAGCACGAGGTTCTTGAGTTGCCCAAAATATTCCGAAGAGTTTCCTTTTTTATACCCTCGGTATTGCGCAAGCACCCCCTTGGACGGACTCACCACGATGACAGCGGGAAGTCCCAAAACGCGGTATTGCTTCTTGAGCTGCTCAAGGTAGGCGCGCTGACGCGTTTCGGAATCCCCAATTTCTCCTAAATTTCCTCGGGATCCTCCCGCCCCGGAAAGGTCCAGTTTCAACCGGACAACTTCTTCTTTCGACCAGCTCTTAAAATCGGGCAGGCCAAAGACCTCGCGATTGAGCGTCTTACAAAGCGGGCTTCCCGCTGCGCCCGAACTAGCCGAGCGCGTGAACCAAATGAGCATTGGTTTTCCAGTTCCGGCGGATTCGCGTTTTGCCTCGGTATAGCTTGTTCGCCATGCCGATTTTGGTTTTTTAACCTTCGTAAAGGCCTTGTCAAACGCGATATCCGCCAGGGGTTTTCTATCATCGGAAAAGACAATCATGTCATCCGAGGGAAGGACGTAGCCCTGAATCTTCACCTCTCCTTCTTTAACACTCGTGGGGAGATACCCGGCAGCTTGCACCGGAGCGTCGCCGACCGAGATGCCATCGCCCTCGGCTGGCTTCTCATAGCCCAGCCCCGCGAATCCTGCCGCGGAAGGGCCTTGGCCCTGATTCGATCTCCTGATCTTGGGCCGGATGGTGGGCACTTCCATGAGCTCCGCGCAAGAGCTGAATAGGACAGGAAGAAAGAGGAAGGCAGCGCGCATGGAACTTAGGGTAAGGATAGGGGAAAAAGATGCAAGTTGGGCGTTAATGAAGGGTCATCGAGGGCTTGCGGTCTGGATCACCAGCGCTATGGTCCCCCCCGTGAAGCAACTTCTTGTTTTTCGACTACTTTTGCTAGCGATTCTCCCTCTACTTTTTGTCTCTTCCGCTTCTGCCGCAAGCGGCGGGGCAACTCCCACCTACGAAGCGAGCGAATATGGTCTTGATAAGGACCGCTACGCCAAGTTCCCCCTTCCCATCTCCGTTTATGAGGAAACGGAGAACGAGGAGATGGGAATCTGGGACAAGCTCAAGAAACGCGCGGGTGCTCAAAATGGTTTCAACCTCGTCGCCTCCATCATTTTCCTCTGCGCGATCGTTCATACCTTCCTCGCCGGCTATTTCATCGAAATGGCGCATCATCATGAGAAAGCCCACAAGGAACTCATCGAGAAAAAAGGACTCACCGGGGAGGCCAAACCCCACGACGGGGCCAAAGATGACGTTTCCTTTAAAGCGAACCTCTTTCATTTCTTGGGAGAGGTGGAAGCCATTTTCGGGATCTGGGTCATTGCCCTAGCTGGAGCGATCCTTTGGTTCTTCGGCATTCAAACAAACGAGCTTGGCGATGGCTTCAACCAGCTAAAGGGATACATCGGCAAAGATGTTAACTACACCGAGCCTATCTTCGTTGTGATCATCATGGCGATTGCCGCCACCCGCCCTGTAGTTCGTCTCGCGGAATTCCTCGTGGACAAGGTCGCCAAGGTTTTCGGCGGAAGCACCGCTGCTTGGTGGTTCTCCGCTCTCACCATCACGCCGCTACTCGGCTCATTCATCACCGAGCCGGCCGCCATGACGATTGCCGCGCTTCTCCTGGCGAAGAAATTCTTCGACCTCAACCCCTCTCCTAAGTTCGCCTACGCCACCCTGGGCCTTCTCTTCGTAAACATCTCGGTGGGAGGAACGCTCACTCACTTCGCCGCTCCACCCGTCCTCATGATTGCCCAGAAATGGTCCTTCGGAATGAGCTTCATGTTTATCAACTTCGGGTGGAAGGCCGCACTCGGTATTATTATCTCAAACACCGCTTACTTCTACTATTTCAGGAAGGAATTCTCCGGTCTCAAGAAGCAGGTGAGTCAGGACATGCACATCCCAATGAAGTGGGTCGACCGCGAAGACCCGATCCCCCTTTGGATCACCATCGTCCACGTCCTCTTCCTCGCTTGGACCGTCGTCTTTGCTCACGATCCTGTCCTTTTCGTCGGCGGCTTCCTTTTTTTCCTCGGCTTCACCCAAGCCACCGGACATCACCAAAACGATGTCAACATGAAGGGCCCCATCCTCGTCGGCTTCTTCCTTGCTGGTCTCGTCATTCACGGAGGTTGCCAGGGTTGGTGGATTTCCGTCCTCTTAACATCCATCGAAAACGAATGGGTCCTCATGATCGGCTCCACCGTCCTCACGGCCTTCAATGACAACGCCGCCATCACCTACCTCGCGTCACAGGCTCCAGGCCTGAGTATCGGGGCAAAGTATGCCGTGGTCGCAGGTGCCGTGACTGGTGGAGGCCTCACCGTGATCGCCAACGCGCCTAACCCAGCCGGCCAATCATTGCTCAACCGCTACTTCAAGGGAGGCGTGGCTCCCTTAGGTCTCCTGAAGGCCGCTTTGGTTCCTACGGTCATTATGGGTGCTTGCTTCATGCTTCTTAAAACCCCCGGGATGACCCAAGACCCTCAACCTGTCGTAGATGCCCATGACTCAGAACACTTCGAGGGCACCGGAGTTTTTGAAGGCACGGGCACCTTCGAAGGCTCAGGCCGTATTGAAGGAACAGGAACCTTCACCGGCGAAGGAACCTTCGAAGAGGCAAAACCCCCTGAATAAAAACCATGTTCACCGGACTCATCGAAGCCAAGGGGCGCGTCGCCCTCATGGAAAACCGTGGAGAGCAAGCGCGCCTTAGTCTTGAGATCCCCTTCTCCGGGGAATTGGCCTTGGGCGAATCCGTCGCCGTGAATGGCTGCTGCCTCACCGTGACCGAGATCGGAGAAACGGTGAGCTTTGACCTCCTCGCCCAGACCCTCAAAGTCACCTCACTAGGACAATTGAGCGCTGGGGAAATCGTCAATCTCGAACGAGCGCTCGCGATCGGTGATCGCTTGGGTGGGCATTTTGTCCAGGGACACGTCGACGACATCGGCGAAATCCTCGATCTCTCTCCCATGGGACAGGATTATCTCCTCAAGGTAAAGCTCCCCGAATCAATCCACGCCCTCTGCCTTGATAAGGGCTCACTGACGATTGACGGCATTTCGCTAACCATCGCAGAACTCAAAGACGAGTCCGCCGTCTTCTGGATCACCCCGCACACCTTCGCCGAAACCCACCTCGGCGAAGCCCAAATTGGACAAACCGTAAATCTCGAAGCTGATCTTCTTGCGAAATATGTCCAAAAGCTTACTGTTCGATAAACTCATGCAACCCATCACGAAAACCCTCATGACTCTCATCTTTGCCGTGCAAGCGGCCGAGGCCCAGCAGCCCGTCTCCGAGGTTCCTGCCTGAGTAATGTGACCAGGCGAAGCGGGCACCGTGCGTGGCCGATCAGGTGGTGGAGACGTCTTTGAAGACCTCGCATTCCTCGAAGAAAGCAGTAGCCCCATGCTGAGAAATCTGGGTGGATTTTTGAAGAAGCCGGAAGACAAAAAAGGGTTCGCCTTTTACTCCCGCTGGGTTCCTGAGAAGCCAGATCACGGCAAGGTTTACATGAACCTCAGCTATCAGGTAACCGATAATCTACGCGCTGGTCTCGATTGGCGACCGCTCACTGGCGATGTAAGCCCGCTTATCAATTTCCGTGCGATCTCCGAAGACGACGGCTGGAGACCCGCCCTAATTCTGGGCATGAGCAACGATGACTTCGGAGACATCAACAGCGATAGCTACTATGCGACTCTGTCCAAACACGCCTTCGTCGTCGAAAAAGTGAACGTCTCGGTCTACGGCGGTGCCACCTTTATTAGGGAATTGGACGAGATTCGCCCGGTCGGAGGAATTCACTGGAGCCGAGGAGCCTGGTCCGGCCTCCTTATGTATAGCGGAGTCGATGAACACATCTCGATTTCCCGCAGATTGGGCAGCCACACTGTGACCTTCCTAATGTTCGACCTCAAGCTCCCGGGAATGGCTTATAGCTTCACTTTCTAGGTTATCTGGACAGAAACCGAATGAGAGTAATGATCGCCCTTAGTTGTGAAGTGGCTCTTTAATTCGTGGATTACCGGAGTTCTTTTGGCACTCGCGACATTTCTGGCGTGGAATCATCGCTTCGAGGTTTCCGATCACCCGCTAAATGCGACGGTGATTGATGAGAAGTTTCTGAAAACGATCCCCGCGCCTAGGCGGACGCACTGCTCAATTCAAGAAACAGAGGAAGGTCCGGTGACCCACCTCGAGCGAGAGGGAGAGGGAGAGAAAGGAACTCCCGCGATCCAAATTATACTGCACGACTTAGAAGATGTGCAATTCATCTACATCAGCTGTGACTACCGCTTGAAAGACGTTGTCCCCGGAGAACAAAGCTGGATGACTGCGAAGGGAATTTTCTCTGACAAGATGGAAGATGAGAGCTCTCGACAGCCCTCTGACTTTGTCCTTTTTGAAGGATCGGGAACTCAAGACTGGACGAAGCTCGAAGTGGTTAGAAAACTCACCGGAGCAGTTACAGACACTCATTTCTATTTCTCAGTCGGAGGAAAAAGCGGATCTCTTGACCTTAGGAATCTTCGCTTTTCGAAAGTCGCGGAACGCTCTTGGGTTCGATTCGTCTCGATCGCTCTCGCGCTCGGCTGGCTGAGCTTAATCCTCCGTCTGCTTTGGAAATGCGATGTCCGTAATCCGGTGAGAGCAGCGGGCGCTGGTCTCATGATGCTCTCGTTGCTTTGGGTAGGAGCCTTTCCCACAACCATCACTCTACTCGCGCCTCTCTCTGACGCTTTTTCCCTCGATCTGCCCGATGTTCCCAAAAGCCCACCTCTCGATTCAGACACTGCTATTTCTCAAGCCTCTGTAACCCCTAAAAAATCAGATCCCGCCGAAGACCAGCCTCGCAACGCTACGCTGCCGGAACCTGAGTCACTTGATGATGCGTTATCCGCGCCCACCCCGATTCTAAAAGAGAACGCATCTCCTGAGAAGGGAGCGAATTCAGGAGTCATCTCCACACAGCTCAGGAAAATAATGATCGTCTTGTCTCGGTTCCATATTCTTATCTTTGCGCTGCTTTCCTTGTTCTGGTTCCTCCTCACACGAAGCGTCAAAAGCTGGCCCTTTGTCGTGGCTCTTGCCGTACTTCCCGAAATGCTTGCTCACTTCACCTTCTATGGATTAGATTGGAAGGATGGCGTTGATCTCTCCCGGAACCTCTCGGGAGTGGCCTTGGGATTTCTTACTTGGCGGCACCGGGACCACATTTTTCAGATCACTCGAAGGGCTTTCCGCAAACAAAAGGCCTGAGAATCCCGTCTCGACATTGAGAAAGCGGGTCCTATCCTCGCGCGCCCGCGATCTACCGCGGGATTTCCTGCTATGGCCAAAAGTTTCCAGACTCTTCCCGGTTTTCGCGACTTCCGACCCGAAGACTGCGCGGTGCGCAACTACCTCTTCGCAAACTTCCGCGAGGTGGCCAAACGCTATGGCTTCGTGGAATACGAAACCCCCATTCTTGAACCCACCGAGCTATACGAAAAGAAAGCCGGGGGCGAACTCAACAGCCAGCTTTTCTGCTTCGAAGACAAAGGGGGGCGCAATGTTACCCTCCGCCCCGAGGTCACCGCCTCACTCGGACGACTCGTCAGCACCGTTCAGCGCGATTATCCCAAGCCCCTTCGCTGGTTCGAAATTGGCCAGTGTTTCCGCTACGAAAAGCCCCAAAAGGGCCGTACCCGCGAGTTCTACCAGTTCAACGTCGATCTTATCGGCGAGTCCTGCCCCGGAGCCGATGCCGAACTCATCGCACTTTCGATCGACCTAATGAGCGAGTTGGGATTCCAGAAAGGCGACTACGTCATTCGCCTCTCGGACCGCGCCTACTGGCAAAAATTTGGAAATACCAAAAGCCTTTCATCCGAGCAATGCGACTCGCTCTTGCAGATCGTCGATAAGCTCGAGCGCGAGAAACCAGAAGTCACCGAAGAGAAATTGAACGTTCTTGGTTTAACGACCGCTGAAGTTCAAGAGGCCATTTGTAATCCCGCTTCGCTCGGCGAAAATCTCGACACCATCCTCGCCAATTTGAAAGCACGCGGCATGGCAGACTTCATTGAGGTCGACCTCTCGATCGTGCGTGGACTCGCTTACTACACCGGGGTCGTTTTCGAAGTCTTCGATGCCAAAAAGTCCCTCCGCGCCGTCGCCGGTGGCGGTCGCTACGACTCTCTCATTTCGGCCCTCTCAAATGGCAGCGTGGACCTTCCCGCCGCCGGATTTGCGATTGGCGATGTCGTCATCCGCCACCTCATCGAAGAAACTCCGCACGCTGCCGAAAAAATGCAGACCACCATCAATGCGGCTTCTGGCTGTGATGTTTACCTCGTGCTCGCTGACAACAGCAAACAAGCGAACGCGCTCGCTCTGGCCGCCCAGCTCCGAAGCGCGGGGATCGCGACCACCTTTTCACTCACCCCCGCAAAGGTCGGAAAACAATTCAAGCAGGCCGAGCAAGCAGGCGCCCCCCTCGCGCTTGTGGTGGGCTCGGAGTTTCCCGAACTTTCCCTCAAAATCCTCGCGACCCGCAGCGAGGAAACCATCCCCGCCGATCAAGACATCGTCGAAACCATTTCCAACATCCTGAATCAATGAGAACGCACCACTGTAACGAAATCCGCTCTGAGCACATCGGCGAAACTGTCACCCTCATCGGTTGGGTGAATTCGACCCGCGACCACGGCGGCGTGATCTTCATCGACATGCGCGACCGCGAGGGTCTCACCCAGGTGATCTTCCGCCCGGATGATTCCCAAGAAGCGGCCAAGCTTTCTCACAGCCTTCGTAATGAAGACGTCATTCAGATCACCGGAAAAGTGGCAGCCCGACTCAAGACAGAGGAGACCGACTCCACCAATGCCGAGCTCGCCACCGGCGAAATCGAGATCGTCGCTACCAACCTCACCATCGTCAACAAAGCGGAGGTTCTCCCCTTTCAGCTCGATAAAGAACTCTCCAACGAGGATCTCCGTCTCAAGCACCGCTATCTTGACCTGCGCCGCCAACGCCTGACTAACAATCTTCGCCAGCGCCACCTCATCGCCAAGGCTGCTCGCGATTTCCTCTCCGATGAAGGCTTCATCGAGGTAGAAACCCCTATTCTTTCCAAAGCGACCCCTGAAGGTGCCCGCGATTTCCTTGTTCCTTCCCGGATCAATCCTGGAAAATTCTACGCCCTTCCCCAAGCCCCCCAGCAATACAAACAAATGCTCATGGTTGCCGGAATTGAGCGCTATTTCCAAATTGCTAAGTGCTTCCGCGACGAGGACCTCCGCTCCGATCGTCAGCCGGAATTCACTCAGATCGATATCGAAGCTTCCTTCGTTGAGCAGGATGACATCATCGGCATCGTTGAAAAGCTCCTCGCCTCGATGTTCTCAAAATCTCGCGGTGTCGAAGTGCCCACTCCTTTTGAGCGCCTCACTTGGAATGAAGCGATGAACCGTTTCGGCTCCGATAAGCCCGAGCGCCGTGTCGGCATGGAACTCGTCGACCTCAGCGAAGACCTAAAGGACTGCGAATTCCGCGTCTTCTCCGCTACCGTCGCAAGTGGAGGAGTCGTCAAAGCGATCAACGCCAAAGGCTTCGCTGATATCTCCACCGGACAAATCGACAAGCTCACCAAGCTGGCCCAGGAAGCAGGCGCTAAGGGCCTCGCTTACATTCAAGTCCGCGGCGACGACGTCTCCAAATGGCGTTCACCTTTTGCCAAACGGCTTACCGAGACCGAAGTCGAAGCCCTCCGCACCAAGCTCAACATCGAAGCCGGCGACCTCATTCTTTTCGCTGCCGACCAATGGGAGCCCGCTTGCGAAGTCCTAGGCCGCATCCGCATGGAAGTTTGCTCACTCCAGAACCTCCTCGAAGGAAATGACGACCTCGATTTCCTCTGGGTTACCGAATTCCCCCTTCTCGCCTATGACGAGGAAGAGGACCGCCACGTCGCCGTGCACCACCCCTTCACCCGTCCCCTTAAGGAGGATGAAGAGAAGCTCTGCAATGGCGATCTCGATGGACTCCGCGCTCAAGCTTACGACGTCGTTCTCAATGGCTACGAACTTGGCGGCGGATCGATTCGTATCCACGAAGCCGACCTTCAGAGCTCGATGTTTAAAGCGCTTGGTATTTCCGAAGAGGAAGCCGCAGTCGAATTTGCGCACATCCTCGATGCCTTCAAATTCGGAGCCCCTCCCCACGGCGGTCTCGCTCTCGGTCTCGACCGGGTCGTCATGCTCGCTTGCCGCGAGGATTCCATCCGCGAAGTCATTGCCTTCCCGAAAAACAACAAGGGCATGGAAATCATGACCTCGTCGCCAGGAAGTGCCACTCCGACCGCCCTCCGTGACCTCCGGATCAAATCAACCTACGTCGAGAAAAAAAAATCCGAGTAAGCGGCATTATGTAAGTGTGGTTTTCTGCTTGGTTGACCACGCAGGCCTTAAACCACACAGTCACAGCCATGAAGAACGCGATCTCCTCCTGTCTCGCCGCCTCTCTTTGCCTGCCCGCGTGGGCCGAAATCGAGAATGATATCCCCCTTGGGATTGAGGCAGTCACCGGATTCCGCACTGGATACGTCTACCGCGGTTTCGAACTGGCGGAGACGTCTCTCGATTTCCAAATCGAAGCCGAGATCGCTCTTTCTAATTTTGATACCATCAGTGTCGGGAGCTGGTATTTAGGAGAAGGCGACGGAAATTTCTCCGAGACCGGAGCCTTCGTTGATTACCGCCATGAACTCGACGTAAAGACAGTCGTTGGCTCCTCCCTCACCTACCGCCATTTTGGAAGCAGTATCCTCGAAAGTGGCCTCGATTTCGGATTCTTCGTCACCTACCAAGCGAGCGACGACTGGGACGGGAAAGCCGGGACCTATTACGACTTCGGTAATGAAGCATTTTACACCGCTCTGGATATTCGTTGGAGTAAATCCATTTCCGATTCCACCTTCATCGCTTTGGAAAATGGCATCAGCTACGTGAATGACTACCTGGCCCGGGACGGGTTCAACGACCTCTACGGCCGTTTTTCTCTCACTTACGCCGTATCCGACTCAGTAGCCTTCACACCCTTCATTGGTTGGAGCATCCAACTCGTTGACAACACCGTCTCCGATTTTATCCAAGGAGGCCTTCTCTTCGAAGTTATTTTTTAGGCCTGGACGGTCCGTCACGTCGAGGACGCTGAGGAGGACCGGCCTTCGTGACCTCTTCCTTCGAGAGTTCCCCGTTATTGTCTGAATCGAGCTTCTCAAACCGACGACGACCTTCTTTCTCTTCCATCGCCATCACATGAGGAATATTTTTAAACTCCGCCCAAGAAAGAGCGTCGCTCTTATCGAGATCGAAGTCCTTCACCATATTCCGCTCGTCGCCCGGACGGCGATGATCTCCCCGGGTGATTACGCCATCGTGATTTCGGTCGATCATCTCGAAAACATTCTTACTACGCTTTTCAGGCATTTCTGCAAAGCGGGGGTGTGCCGCAAACTCCTCCGCCGTGATCTTCCCATCCTGATTGGCGTCCGCTTCTTTTAAAAAGCGGCGCATATTCTCAAAACCCGGAGAGCGCTCGCCCGAAGGAGGTTTCATCTCCTTCTTAGTGATGACTCCGTCTTTGTCCTTATCAAGGCGGCCAAAGAGCTTATCCCTGACCTCCTGACTCAAATTCTTAATCCGCTCACCAGCGTCAAATTCCGCCCGAATGACCTTCCCATCCTTATCGGAATCAAAGTGATGAAAGAAGCTCGTTTGATGATCCCTCCCTCCCCCAGAACGTTTGGAACCTTTCTTGTTGCGCCCCTTTTCTTGCGCAATTCCACACCCAATGGAGATAATTAATAAGAGGAGAATGGATAATTTCATGATCGAGCTTGCATGATGAAAGCACGAATCAGCCCAAAGGTTGCGTAAAAAGAAGTATTTTCCGTGGACGCTCGGTTGCCACGCACTCTATCTTCCTTTCCAGATGAACGTCATCTCCCTTCTGCAAGCAGAACGCACAACCCTCTCTTTCGAGTTTTTCCCACCAAAAGACGAATCTGCCTCAGACACCTTGTTGGAAACAGTCCATGAGCTGGATCGCCTGAACCCTGCATTTGTCAGTGTCACCTACGGAGCAGGAGGAACGACACGAGAGCGCACCCGCGCAGTGGTTCAGCGCATCATGAAAGAGACGTGCGTCCCCACCATTCCTCACCTCACCTGCATCGGCCATTCTGAGGAAGAGATGATGGAAATCCTCGATCGCTATGCCGGAGATGGCGTAAAAACCATTCTTGCTCTGCGAGGTGATCCCCCTCGCAACCAACCTGATTACGATCGAAGTAAAGACCACTTCAAGTATGCTGGCGATCTCGTCAAATTTATCAAAGAGCATCCGGCCGACTTCACCATCGGCGTCGCCGGATTTCCCGAGGGGCATCCCACGACTCAAAATCGCTTGATCGAAATGGATCATTTTAAAAAGAAAATCGATGCAGGGGCCGATTATATCTGCACGCAGCTTTTCTTCGATAATCACGACTTTTCCGACTACCGCGAGCGCTGTGAATTAGCAGGGATCCACCTTCCTATCGTAGCCGGGATCATGCCGATCACCACCATTTCAGGGATGCTGCGCATGGCCGAACTGGCAGAAGGAAGCCGCTTTCCCGCCTCCCTTTTGCGAGTCTTGAATGCCGCAGGAGACGACGCCATGTTAATCCGACAGGCTGGGATCGATTACGCAAAAACGCAGTGCCAGGGGCTAATCGATCAAGGAACCTCAGGAATCCATCTATACACTCTTAATAAAAGCAGAGGCACGATTGAGATCGCGGAGTCTCTCTCTTTTTAAATTACTCAGTGGGTGTAATTCGATTTGGCCGGCTCTCAAGCTTGAGTTGGTTAGCTTCCTCTTCTGAAATCCTGGAAAAGGTGCTATCAAAGCCCAAAGGAATCCAACGCCAGTTCTCATTATCGCTAGGATATTTTTCCTTTAGGGAAACGTATTCTGAAAATACCCCGGCATAAACACCCAGTTTTAAATTCGCCTCGACCCGGAGGACATTCATCGCGAGCCTCAGACGCTTTTCTTCAAGCTCTTGCGGACTCTCCCTGACTTTTTTGCCATTTTTCGTAGATTCTAAATTCGACAAATCGAGGTCTAAGTCTCTCACCTTACCTCCATTCGCCGCTCTCTTTAGGCTTATTCTTTCCTTCTCTAGGGAGGAAGCGCCGGAAACATCGGTGGGATCATTGGCGAGACCTTTTCCAAATCCCCTGCTCAGCGTAATCCCGAGAGCTTCGGCAGCTTCCTTCTGAGTCGGAAGACGGGTTAAAAGTCCCCCCTCTAACCGCAATTGATTACTGGACTGAAGGACGATATCACTGATCTCAAGTCCACCACCTCCAGACGAAAAGTTGAACGATCCAGTGTTAAAATCGACACGGCGAAAGCTATTATTCAAATCAAGAACCGACAGCATCCTAAGGATGGCCCATTTTTCGCGGAGGGTGATGACATCACCTTCCTTAATTCTCGCTTTGCCATGAGTCAAAATCATGCGATTCGTGGAACCCTCGATGTTGAGCTCTCCTGAAATCGCACCCGAAATAAATTCCCTGATCTGCACCCCGGCCTGGCTAATAAGACGATCTACCGGAAGAGAAACGAACTCTCCGACAATCTTAAACTCCGGCATAGCCAAGGTGCCGCGAATCCCGCCAGAGAAGCTCATGCTTCCTTCGCCGAGCTTCAAGTCCATCGATTCAATAGTAATTCCATTTGGTCCACAGACGATTTTTGCTGAGAGCAACTCAAGGTCTCTAAGCCAATTTTGAGTGAACAGTCCTCCGGTCAAAGAGATTTCCCAGGAGCCATCGACATAATTTGCGATGAATGCTGTGTCGGTGATCCCGCCATAGGTCAGCTTGGAATAGCCCCAATCAAAGTCGAGGTTCTCAATGCTAATGGACTGAAGCTTGGAACCAGAGAAAGTATCGATCACTGCCGCGAAGGCTTGCTCCATTTCTTCGTCTTCTCCGCCCGCTTTCAATTGGAAGGACGCTTCATGGATGCGAATCTTCTCTGGGATCCAATCTTCGGTAATGCCTGCAAGAAAAGTAAATGGGCCAGAAAGAGATTTCAACTCGGCTTCGATATAGAAGCTGTCATCGCCTCCGATCAGCTCCACATTCCGAAACAGACCCTGCCCGCGTGCGCGCAAAAATCCGGTAGCCTCAATTTCTTCCGCACCAAGAACCTCACCGATCTGCTCACCGATCTTCTTGCTGTAGCTACTATCGGAAAGGTACCTGCTGAGGAAAACATAAGAAATACTGACCAACGCAACGATGAGGATCAGCAACTTCATCAAAAAGATCCAAATCTGCTTAACAAGCGAGGAATTCGCGACGATTCCAGCATACCTCAACTGGAAAAACATTCCCTGTTCACCGATCCACGAAGAAACCCGACTATGATATTCTCTCAATCGTTCTTTATCGACAGACTGTTGCACAGGCAGAGCCTAGCGACGGATCGTCACTCTTGACAAAGTAATTAATCAGAAGGTCGCCTGAATTTCACTCGCCCAAGCCTCATTGCTTCGATATTGCCTTCTCCATGGAAGATGCAGATTACAAGGTGAGCCTCGAATTCTTCGAAGGCCCGCTGGACTTGCTTCTCTATCTCATCCGTCGGGACGAGGTGGACATCTATGATATTTCCATCCAACGGATTACCTCCCAATATCTCGAATACGTCGAGAGCTTCAAAATGCTCAATATCGACCTTGCTTCTGAATTCATCTCCATGGCGGCAAATTTGATGTATATCAAAAGCCGCACTCTCCTCCCAAAGCAGGTACAACCGCCTGAGGATGAAGCAGACGAGGACGACCCCCGTTGGGAGCTGATCCGTCAACTCATCGAATACAAAAAATTCAAAGACGCCGCCGGTTTTCTTGCTCAGTGCGAAGTAGCCCAAGAACAAGTCTTTGCCCACTCTCCGGAAAAAAAGGCTCGTCCTGACGAATCGGAGCCCGTTCCTCTCGCGGAAGTCTCCATTTTCGACCTCATCCGCGCTTTTCAAAATGTCATCAAACGCTTTGAAGAAACGCGCGACTTTGGCGACATCATCGATGACCGCTACACCGTCAGCGATAAAATTGACCACCTCCTGAATCTCATCCCTCCTGGGGGATCGCTCAGCCTCCAGTCCCTCTTCCAGGAGGCTTCTTCCAAGATCGAAGTCATTGTCACCTTCCTCGCCTTGCTCGAATTGATGAAAATGAATCAATTCAAGGCCCGCCAAGATAGCTTATTAGGACAGATTGAAATCGAGCGAAAAGAAATTCCATAGCGAAGCCCATGTCCGCCCCCTTTCGCATCGCGCTCTTTGGCGGCACCTTTGACCCCATCCATGAGGGTCACCTCGAGATTGCCGAAAAAGCCCATACCGCGCTTTCCCTCGATCAGGTCCTTTTTCTCCCCTGCCGCCAGTCCCCTCACAAGAAAAGCGGGCCCCTTGCTTCGGACAAAGATCGACTCCAAATGATCAAGCTGGCCACCCACGAATTGGACTGGGCCTCAGTAAGCGATTTCGAGCTCCAGCTACCCCTCCCATCCTATACATGGCAGACCGTGGAAGCCCTCAAGCCAACCCTCCCCCCCAAAGCACAGCTCTTTCTCCTCATCGGCCTTGACCAGTGGCAGTCCCTTCCCCGCTGGACCCATCCGGAAAAACTGGCAGCAGCTTTGGAACTGATTGTCGTTGGCAGAGACGGTGAGCCCGGAAGCCGCTTGGGCTATCGCTCTCATTTCCTCCCAGGCAATCACCCGGCATCCGCTTCCGAAATCCGAAAGGACCTTGCAGAAAACAAAAGACCGCACTGGCTTCCTAGAAAAGTGTTCAATTTCATTTCAAAAAAAGATCTCTACAAATCGGATCCCTGACTTGCGTCCCCCTCCCCATTATACTAGTAGTCGCTTCTATGAAACTGTGTCTCATTGGTCTTTTCCTTCCCCTGTTCTCTCTGACGGCTCAGGTAGCTCCCAAAGAGGACGTCCCTGCTCCTGCAAATACCGCCAAGGAAACACTTGATCCAGACAAGGCAGAGAAAGAAGTCGCACAATTTAGGATCGACCTCGATAACCTCCCCCTTGAACAAAAGAAGGTTTACTTGAACGCCTTGGTGCGCGCCCAACAGGTTTTCAGCCAAAAGCGTATCTTCGAATGTCTCGAAAGTATCCACGAGGCCGAGCTCATCTACAAAAACAATCCCTTTGCCCTAAACCTCAAAGGTGCTTGCTACGTTGAGTTTCGCGCTTTCGAAAAAGCAGCCGCTGCGTTCGATACCGCCCTCGTTGCAGATCCCGGAAACATTAACGTCCTCTTCAACAAAGCAGAAATCGATTTCGTCACTCAGAACTGGCAGGCCGCTCACGACCGGCTAGTGAAACTTTCCCCTCAATATAAAGGAACTCAGGAGAACATGAAGGACTTGATCATCTTTAAAATTCTCCTTTGTAAACTGAAGCTGGACGATAAAGCAGGAGCCGAATTTCTTCTTAAAGACACTAGTTTTCTCAGTGATACTCCCTTGTATTACTTTGGCACCGCCGCCATCGCCTACTCTGAAGAGCGTACGGCCGATGCCGAAGTCTGGCTTGCACGTGCCGGGCGCATCTTCAACCTGCCAGGAATAATCGCCCCTTGGCAGGACACCCTCATCGAGTTCGGCTATATCAAGAGTTTCTACGGAGGCGACCTTGAAGTCGACGAGTAAGCGGCCGCCTTCTAGGCGCCCTTATCTTCTACTTGTTCCAAAATGATCCCATAGATCTTCGCGATCTCTGGCGCATCCGATTCGAGGTAGGCCACGCGATAGTAGATCTCTTTGATCCCGTATGCACAGAGCGTTTGCATACACGCCGTACAGGGCATCGTCGTGGTGGCGACAATCTTGGCCTCCCCTCTTTTAAAAAGACTGCACAAGTTCACTTCCGCGTGGAGCATGAACTTTTGCCGTCCATCCCGGTCATCCCAGAAATCGTCTGGAGCCTCAAACCCGGGCGCAAGCCCATTGTAAGCCGTCGCGATCACCCGGTTATCCCAGTCCAGCGCTGCCGCACCCACTTTTCGAAAAGGATCCTCTGATCGCAGGCTCGCCACCTCCGCCAAGGCCATCGCATATTGGGGAATCGTTAATCTGCTCTCGCTCACTGAAAGCACCATAGCGGGGGAAAAGATCGCCTGTCCAGTCAGGGTCTCACCGGTATCCTCAAATCCCGAAATAGTTTCACTAATCTCCTACTCGCCGTCGTTTCTCTAAATGAAATCATCCATGCCTGCTCCCAGTCGAATTAAGACCTCCTCCCGCCGCGTCACCCTCGGCATGATCGCCGCCGTGAAGAAAGAAGCGCCCGATCTTATCCTCATCAATCGTGATTTCGTCATCAAGGGCCCATCCTCACTCTCCGAACTTTGCACAAAACTCCGTGCTCTCTCCGCGACCGATAGCACTGCCCTCCTAGCCATCTTCTCCGCCACCTGGAAAATGCGGGCATCAACTACCTCCAGAACGACGGCACCAATCTCACCATCAAGGGCGAGCGCGTCTTCATTCCCGGACTCGACTCCATCTGGGGCGAACACCTTGATCCCGCCCGCGCCTAGCGGGGCCATCGAAAAGACGACCCCGTCATCGCCCTCGTCCACGAACCCGACGTCTTTGACCAGCTTCACCCCGAGCGGGCGAGAATTCGATTGCGACGCAATAATCGCAGCCCGATACCCTTCACCCAACCAATCCTCATTTAGAATTTCTAATTCTAGAATTTAGGATTTGAACGAAGTAATTAGGGTTTCTTCGCCATCCGCTTGAACAACTTCTCCAGTCCCTCAACGGTATTCACCGGCAACTGACAAGTCTCCCCCACGCAATAATAAGCCGTCGCTTTTTCATCCATCGGCTTTAACCCAAGCGTGAACTCATCGACCTTCCCGAGATTCCCCAAGGTGATCATGGTAGGGTCCCAATGCTTCGCGCACACCTTTAAAAGACCCTCTTTTCCCGCGTCCCCCGCAATCACCAAACGCGCCGGCTTATCGAGAAAGAAATCAAGCGCCCGCATCATCTCCCCCATTCCCGATCCGCTCTCACGCATCATCGGCACATAAGAACGCAAGGTCTTCTCCGCGATCTCACGAAAGTCCCCTCGCCCCGTCATCGCGGCAAGCACGGCATACTCCCGCGCCGCCACCGAACTCTCCGTCGGAAGCGCTCCATCGAACTGCCCTTTGAGGCGCAAAACCAAATCAACCCGAGTCTCACCCTGAAAAAATCCACCATTCTTATCGTCGTAAAATAACACCTTCGCCTGATCCGCTAGCTCGATCGCGAAACCCAAATAGGCCGGGTCCAAAGTAACCTCATAAAGCATCCGGCTTCCCCTCAGAAGATGAAGGTAACTCCCCGATTGCTTCGAAGCATCACGCTCCCCTTCTCTCCAACGATGATACAAGGTCCCCTCGCCGTCCCAAAGTTTCGCTTTAATAAAACGATGCGCTTTTTCCGCAGCCTTCAAATACTCAGGCTCACTCAAAACATGACTGGCTCTCGCCAGCGCCCCAATCATGAGACCATTCCATGAAGCGAGAACCTTGTCGTCCGTCGCCGGTGGAACTCGCTTTGCTTTCACCACTTCAAGCTTAGCCAGCAAGGCCGAAACCTTCGCCCGTTTCCCTGCGTCAAGATCCTCCCGACGCACCTTAAAGTGAAGCACATTCTGATCAGGGAGAGCTTCCGGATCACTGTGGTCAAAAAAGTTCCCCTTCTCCGTCACCCCAAGAACTTCCTGAGCAAGTGCCAGCTCTTCTTCGCTTAAAATTTTCTTCAACTCCGCCAGCGTCCAACAAAAGCACTTTCCTTCCTTCCCCTCACTCTGCGCGTCCTGAGCGCAGAAAAATCCACCCTCCGGATGCGTCAGGTCACGAAGAACATAGGCCGTCGTCGAACGAACAGCCGCCGCAAAATCCTCTTCGCCCGTCATGAGCCAAGCGTCCAAATAAAGCTCCACCAGCTGCGCCTGATCATAGAGCATCTTTTCAAAGTGTGGCACCAGCCACTCACGATCCACTGCGTAGCGATGAAACCCTCCGCTCACCTGATCGTGAATCCCGCCATCGAGCATCCGACGACACGTCAGCAAAGCGGCCTCTTTCGCCTTTTTATCCCCTTGTTGAAGAAGAAACCGCAGCACACTTACTTGTGGAAATTTGTTATCGGTCCCCATCCCCCCCCAGACCAGATCCATCATCCCAGCAGTCTTCGTCGCCGCCTCCGTGATCAACTCTCGCTTGAGTTCACCTTTTCCCGCCTCAAGAACGTGGAGCCCCTCAAAGTATTTTTTAAGCTCCACAAAACCCGCCGCCGCATTCTTGGCCGTTTCATCAGGATTTTCCTGCCACACTCCATGCACCCTCTTGAGCACCGTAGGGAAACCTACCCGCCCAACCTCGTCCTTGGGCGGAAAATAAGTCCCGCCCGTCAGAGGCTCTAGATTGGGAGTGAGAAACATATTGAGCGGCCACCCGCCACCCTGACCCGTCATCGCCTGAAATGCCGTCATGTAAATCTGATCGACATCCGGACGCTCTTCCCGGTCCAGCTTGATAGCGACAAAGTGCTCATTAAGATACTTCGCAACCTCGAGATTCTCAAAGGATTCCCGCTCCATCACGTGGCACCAGTGGCAGGTCGAGTAGCCTACACTGAGCAAAATCATTTTTTTTTCATCCCTCGCTTTCTTAAAAGCCTCCTCCCCCCAAGGATACCAATCGACCGGATTGTATGCGTGCTGAAGCAAATAAGGTGACTTTTCCTGAGCAAGCCGATTCGCCTTTCTGCCCTCCGTATTCTCCTTCCCCATCGCTACGCCCAGAAAAATGAGCATCATGATTATAATTATCTTCATGATCTCAGGTTAAGGCCTCATTTCTTTCTGACAACCCTTCAAAAAATCAGGGGGAAAAAATCCTATAACTCATTACTAAACAGTGTTTTTTGTTTAAATTAAAAAGAAGCCGCTTTTGTTTGAACAAATCCCGGGGTCTGGGATCTATCCATTTAAAGACCGTAACTTAGTCCTATTTTTTATGTAAGGGTGAACAGCAGTTTTAGCTTCCAAACGTTCGTTTTGAGGTCGATTAACTCAGCCGCAGGAGGTCTTCGGATCTTCTTCGGTCTTTTTTTATACCACCGGTGCAAGCGCCGCCTGAAAAAGAGTGTTAAAATGTCGGCCATCAGACTTGCTCCCTCCCTCGGTTACCCCTTAACTCTGCCTTCCTAACTCGAGGGAGACATTTCCTCGACCACTTCATTTTCGATATGATTGAAAACATCCGCAAATACACCGGCCTCATGATCGTCGTGCTGGTCCTTCTCTTCATCGGCCTCGTCTTCCTTGGAGACACCGCTGCTAATGTTGCCGTGGGCAAGCCAGTCGCCTCCATCGACGGAAAAAAATACTCCGAAAAGGACTTCCGCCGCATGGCACTCAATCCTCTGGAGATCTCCGACCGCATCGGTGACCCTCGCAATCCCTTCGGAAGCATGTTGCCGGACGAAGCCCGCAAGCTCGCAACCCGCTATGTGGGCAATATCATCGAGGGCAATCCTTTCCTCGGAACCCGGACCGGTCTTCTCCGCTACATGAACATCACTCTCCAAGGTGATGAACCCCACCTTTTCCTCGCCAACCGCATCGCCGTGCAAAAAGCCGGTCTCGATTACGGTGCCACTCCCGGACCCGTCGAGACCGAGGAGTTCATCGAAGGAGTTCTCTTCGCCGCACCTGATGGAAACTTCGACCAAGCCGCTTACTCCGAATTCCTCGATGAGAAAATCGGATCACTCGGAATCGGCACCCGCGGATTCAACGAATATGTCCGCGATCTCCTTACCGCCCAGAATCTCGCCAAACTCGTCAGCGGAGCCGTCTCCATCGACCGCGCCGCCGCCCGCCAGATCTTCAGCAATCAGGAGCAGAAAATCAGCGCCCAACAGGTTATCCTCGAATCGACAGACTACGAGGGCGAGCAAAATCCCACTGAGGAAGAGATCAAAGCTTACTGGGAAGAGAATCAGCAGAAGTATAACACCGACGAACGCCGGAAAATTTCCTACGTCTTCATCGAACCCGATTGGGACGCTGTCCTCCTTAAAGCCGAGAACGACAAGAAAGCCGCCGAGACCGCGCGCAAGGCGCAGGAAGATCAAGCCAAGAAGGCTGAAGAAGCTGCCGCCAAGGCAAACAAGGACGCTGCCGAAAAAGAAAAAACCACAGAAAAGCCTGCTCCTACCGAAACTCCCGTTGAAGTTCCCGCACCTGTTGAGAATCCCACTGAAGGTGCTGAAGGAGATATCGGAGCCCAAGGCGAGCCCGCCCCCAAACCTGATCAAGAAGCGCCCATCCCCGCGCTGCCTCCTGTTAATACGACAGAAGTTCCAGCCCCCGTCGTGAAGTCTGAGCCGCAGCCCGCTCCTGTCGCAAAGCCCGTCGCTCCCATCATTGAGAAGTCCGCCAAGGACAAGCTCAGCCCACAGCAGAAAAAAGCCGCCGTTGATGCCCTTAATAAAACAGCTACCGACTTCTTCGATCCTCTCGTCGATCTCTCCGGCGCGACCTATGATGAACTCGCGGCAGAGCAAGGTCACAAGGTCATCTCCACCGAGTTCTTCGCCCAAAGCAATCCACCAAAAGAACTCGACCTCGACGCACTCGACAGTCCTATCGGAAAGCTCTCCGACATCGCCTTCGCCATCGACGCCGAGGCCAAGGACGACCAGCTCATCTCCGAGCCCTACAGCACCCCCGATGGCTGGTTCATCGGCCGCCTCGATGAAGTCGAAGCATCTCGTCCCCTCACCTACGAGGAAGCTAAGGTAAAAGCCACAGTCGACCTCAAAAAGAAGCTCGCCCGCGATAAACTTAAAGTCGAAGCAGAAGCCACCCACGCCAAGCTCGTCGCCGCCCTTGGCGAAAAGAAGTCCTTCGCCGAGGCTACCAAGGATTCCGAGCTCGAGGTTGAGGAACTCAAGGAACTCGCCATTCAAGCCTCCCGTTTGGGTCAGCCCAATGTCTCACCTGCATTCGATGCCAGTCGCTACACCGACCCCGGCACCATCGCTGAGATCAAGTATCTCCCAAACGACGAGAACCCCGAGCGTGCTCTGATCATCTTCGTCGAAAAACGTGAAATCACCCTCGACGACGCCTTCAACGACAAGCTCGAGCAATTCATCAAATCTCAGAACAACGGCCTCCGACTCGCCACCTTCCAAAACTGGCTCAAGGATCGCTACACTGAGAACGAAGCCGAATACATGGGCAGCACCGAGGAGCGCTAATTCAAATGTCCAATCCTGCCGCCAAGGACGCAGCCTTTGACAAAGGTCACACCCATCTCGCCCTCGGCGAGCTTGAAGAAGCCGAAGCTTCCTACCGGAAAGCCGTGGGATTCGATGACGATTTCTTCGACGGCTGGCAGGCCCTCGGCATGGTCCTCCTGAAGCTCGAAAAAGTGAAAGAAGCCATCGGCTGCGGCATCAAAGCCACCCTCCTGGAGCCCGACGACCTTCTCGCCTGGACCGGCCTCTCCCAAATGTATGTCCGCGACGGCCAAATCGCTGAAGCCGAGCTCGCCAAAGGAAATGCCCGTATTCTCTCGATGGGAGGAAAGGTTACCAAGCTTGGGAAATCCTAATTTCTAAAATTTAGAGTTTTCTCACCCTCATGAAATTCATCACCACCGCCATCGACTACCCCAACGGCAAGCCCCACATCGGCCATGCCTACGAGAAGATCATCGCTGATGTCCTCACCCGCTATGAGCGTCTCAAAGGTGAAGAGGCCTACTACCTCACCGGCGTCGATCAGCATGGCCAAAAGATGGTGAAAACGGCCGAGGCCGAAGGCGTCAATGTCGCCACCCTCACCAAGCGCAACACGAAGCGCTTCATCAAGCTTTGGGAAAAACTCGACGTCAAATACGACGGCTGGGCCGAAACCACCGACGACCGCCACAAGACCTGCGTCCAAAACATCCTCACCGAACTCGAAGCCAAAGGCTCCCTCTACAAAAAGTCCTACGACGGATTCTACTCCGTCCGTCAGGAGCAATATCTCACCGACCGCGACCGCAACGAAGCGGGTGAGTTCGGACCCGAGTGGGGCGAAGTCGAAAAACGCGAAGAAGAGAACTGGTATTTTAAGCTCTCCGAGCACGCCGAGTGGCTCAAGTCGACCGTCGAAAACGACGACCTGAAAATTATCCCTGAATTTCGCAAAAACGAAGTCCTCAACGCCATCGAGCGCGCTGGGGAAACCGACCTCTGCATCTCCCGCCCGAAAGAGCGCATGTCTTGGGGAATCCCCCTTCCCTTCGATCCTGACTTTGTCACCTACGTCTGGTTCGACGCCCTCATTAACTACATCTCCTTCGCCGGATATAAGAAGCCCGAAGGCTCCGACCTCCCCGACTTCGATGCCTTGTGGCCCGCCGACCTCCAGATCATAGGAAAAGACATTCTCGTCCCCGCGCACGCCATCTACTGGCCCTGCATGCTCCACGCAATGGGTTTCGAAGCTGCAGAAATGCCCACTCTTTTAGTCCATGGATTCTGGAACATCCGCGGCGATAAAATGTCCAAATCCCTCGGCAACATCGTCGACCCAGGCGAGCTCGCAGATAAGTTCGGCCCCGATACCGTCCGCTACTACCTCTGCCGCGACATCCACTCCGGCAAGGACAGCGACTTCGATATCGAGCGCCTCGTCATGATCTTCAACACCGAGCTCGCCAACGATCTCGGAAACCTCCTCAACCGCTCCATCAACCTCCTTAAGGGCGCTTGCGCTTCCACCGTCGCCTCCATCGACACCTTAGAAGAAGAGGACATCGCCCTCCGCGAATCCCTCGCAAAGTCCACTGCAGCCTACCGCGCCGCCATGGAAAACTGCGAAATCAGCGTCGCCCTCCAGGCCATCAACGACCACGTCACCCACTGCAACGGCTACCTTGAGCGCAGCCAACCTTGGACGATGAAAAAAGACGAGAGCCTGCTCCCCCGAGTTGGCGAAATCCTGAGTCACACTGCCGAGTCCTGCGCCCACCTCGCCATCCTCCTTTCTCCCATCCTCCCAGCCGCCGCTGCAAAAATCTACGGCCAACTTAACAAACCAGGCTTCGCCGAACTTAACCTCGACGACCTCAAATGGGGACTCCTCGAAGCCGGCCACCTGACCGGAAAGCCCAAGCCCGTCTTCCCCAGAATTCAGGTCGAAAATCCCGAGTAGCAGAGGCATCCTGATTTTGTCTTCCCACCACCACCAAAGGAGCCGGGGCGTCCCGCCCCGATCAATCCCCTGAGTCCGCTAGGCCAAGGATAGCCCCATCCGAAATTCAAAAGAGCGACTACGACCTATCCCTCAACCGCTAAAAAGAGGCTAAATACGAAGCGATTCCCCACGATCCCCTCCAAGACATCCCTATCACATGTCGTGGGGCAACATTTGGCTCCATCAACATCTGCACTCCGAAGCCGTATACTACTGGGAACGCTATGGCTCTCGATGATCTGGATGGAGAAAAAGTAGGTTAGCAGTTTCTTGTCCACATCCTCAAAGGTCATCACTGGAGTCGCTCAACCGCAGATCACGCACTAAAAGCGCCAACGAGGCTGTTCCCGATCTTTACGATCATTGAGAAGCGGAAACCCGCACCGCACAGTGGTCTTTCCTAGCTATTTAAAAAAATCATTCCTCTCTTTTGAAATGCGGAGTGGGATAACCTCGACCGCCTTGATATTCAGAAACTCCGCGAAGGATAGCCTTTCACCCCCAAGGATATTACTGAACTCGAGAAAATGCTCGTCTCGCTCACCGAATCCCAAAGCGATAAACTCCTCAAAAACCTCCTGAAACGGAATCAGACGACAAGCCTTCCCCACCTTATCTGTAGCTGTGTCGGGATTGATCGCAAAGCTGTCAAAGGACGCTTTACCCACTTCCTTTTCGAAAGAAGCCTCAACCCGGGGCAAATCAGCTTCATCGAACTCATTATCGACCAGCTGACCGAAACCGGAATTCTCTCCCCCAGGGCACTCTACGAATAACCCTTTCTCGCCGTCCATGCCGGTGGCCCGGAAGCTCTTTTCCCCAACCCGAAAATCTTGGAGGGGCTGTTTGACCAAATTAATAGTCTATCAAACTTTGGTAGTTAAGGGATCTCACTTCCGTTGAAGGTCATCCTCACGCACTTAAATTCTTGACTCCACACCCTCTCAACCGTATTCCCCGCGTTCCGAAATCTTTTTATTGTTATGGCAGCCACTGAAGTAATTCTCCGCGAAAAAATTAATGGCCTCGGCGTCGAAGCTGAAGTCGTCAAAGTAAAGGCAGGCTATGCCCGCAATTTCCTGATCCCATCAGGCAAAGCTTACGAGGCGACCAAGGGAAACCTTCGTCAAATCGAGAACCTCGAGAAGACCCGCGTTAAGCGTGAAGCGACTGAGCTCACCATCGCTCAGGACCTCGCTGGTAAGATTGCCCGCCTCAAGCCCAAGTTTACTCTCGAGATCGGGGCCAACGGAAAAGCCTTCGGCTCCGTCACCTCTATCGACATCCACAAGGCTCTAGAGGCCAAAGGCATCATGATCGATCGCCACGCGATCCTCCTCGATAAGCCCATCAAGACCTCTGGTAAGAGCGACGTTGAAGTCAAGCTTCACGCTGACGTCACCACCTCGCTGACCATCACGGTCGAGGCTCCTGTGGCTTCTTAACAAAAGCGACTCAAACACTTTCAAAAAGCCCGGTCGCATCACGCAGCCGGGCTTTTTTGGGCACTCACACCCAGCTCTCCATCTCAAATTGAGGAAAGAACCACGAAAGGGATGAAATTAGCGGAGTTTTCGACCTTTCGTCACTTTTACGGTTGAGAAAAAGGCCGCCTCCTGGGGCTCATCATTGACCCAAAGAGTGAGACGGGAAACGACTCCGTCAGCGGGAAGGAGCAGCTGCATGCGCGCTTCCTTGTTCCGCTTACCGGAGTTCCCAAACTCCATCGTCCACTCCCAATATCCCAGCCGACTCGACGCATTAATATGCGCATCAAGCCGCGAGCCAGAGAGATCGAGATCGGCCACCCGACCCACGACACCATCACCGCCAAGATCTTCATCCAGGGTCACTCCTCTTGATTGCGACCGACCTCCCAACCAATCAGGGAGAACGCCACCGTCGCCAGGCACATTAAATGACCTCCCGGTCGCGGGTCCTCTTTTACAACCGCGTGACGTAGGACGGTCCTTCCACGATCAACAAAAGACCAAGCCCCAAAAGTATCCCAATAAGCCAAGGCCCGCGATGACGCTCAAGATTGGTAGAGCGAAGAAAACCGTAGAAGAGATAGAGAGGCGCAGCAGCCGTCGCCATACAGATCGGAAAAAGAGGAATGGCGAGTATGCCAATCCCCATCGTGTAGACGATACACAGCCCGTAGCCGAGAAAACCAATCACAAGGACTGGAAGAAGAAGAAGACTCCAATATCCGGCCACCACCAAACCAGCGCCGCGAAGAATCGAAAGCCAAGCTACCTTGCTATGCAAGCTAAAGATCCCTTTCGATGTCCCAAAAAAACTTCGTGCTTCAAACTTCCTCCTCCCAACACCAAACTTCCAAATGTGATCGGCATTCTGGATTCTGGCGTCGGAGGACTCTCCGTCCTTCGGGAAATCCACACCCTTCTCCCAGGCCATTCGCTCACCTACATTGGCGACTCCGCATGGTGCCCCTACGGCCCAAAATCCTATTCTGAAATCCAATCCCGCGTCTTCATGCTCTCGGATTGGCTCCTCGCCCAGGGAGCAGAAATGATCGTCGTCGCCTGCAATTCGGCCACCATCGCCGCCATCCGCACCCTCCGTAATCGTTACGACATCCCTTTCATTGGAATGGAGCCCGGCGTGAAGCCTGCCGCCGAAATCACCCGCTCGAAGACCATTGGCGTCCTCGCTACCGAAGCCTCCCTCAGCGGCGAAAAATTCCGACAACTCGTCGAGACCCATGCCCCCGGCCTCAAAGTCATCACTCAGCCCTGCCCCAAATTTGTCCAACTCGTCGAAGCAGGAACCCTCTCGGGCCCCGAAGTCACGGGCGCCATTTTAGAATACACCCACGACATGGTCCAAGCCGGAGCCGACACCCTCATCCTCGGTTGCACCCACTATCCCTTTCTAAAAAGTGCCATCGAAAAGACCATCCCGAATCATATTCAACTCATCGATACCGGACCCGCCGTAGCCCGTCGCGTCTCCGGGCACCACCCATCAAAAGACGCCGATCCACAGATTCACCTTCACACCACCGGCCCTATGAGCGAACTTAGGCGCCTCCTCCCTCTCCTCTGCCCCACACTCACCGCAAGCTGCCATTCTTTCCCCCTATCATGAAAATCCTCCCACTCACGGCCACCCTCGTTTTATTGGCTACCCTCATTTTTTTTCTCTGGAAACCACCCAGCGGTGAAAACGACACAAAGCCCTCTGACACCCAGGAAAAGTCGTCCACCTCCAAAGCAGAAGAAACCAAGTCTCCTATTTCAGAGAAGACCGCACTCGATCAAGCAGAAAAAGAGAGGCCTGATCACGGCCACTACTCCCTTGGGGAAAAAACCCGCGATGGCACCGGAAAATATTACATGGATCGCGAAATCGCCCAAGTCATGGGCCACCCCGCCATCAGATGGCTCGAGAGGGACAATCGCGAGGAAGAAGAAGCGCCCTCGAAAGCCATCCAACTCCTCAAGCTAGCCCCCGATGCCGTCATTGCCGACATCGGAGCGGGTTCCGGCTACTACACCTTCCGCCTTGCCGCCCAACATCCGAAGGGCCAAGTCATCGCCGTCGATATCCAACCCGAGATGGTCAGCTATCTCGAATCAGAAAAGAAGCACCTCAAGGTCGAAAATGTCTCCGCTCACTTGGGCCAAATTGACGACACCCTTCTCGCGAAAGACTCAATCGATGCAGCCATCATGGTGGATGCCTACCACGAATTCTCACACCCCTATGAAATGGTCCGCTCCATCGCGAAAGCACTTCGTCCCGGGGGCCGACTTTTCCTCCTCGAATATCGCGCCGAGGACCCCACCGTCGCGATCAAGCCTCTCCATAAAATGACCCAGGCACAAGCGATCGCCGAAATCGAAGCAACAGGATTAAAATGGTCCGAAACCAAGCACGACCTCCCTTGGCAGCACTTTATGATCTTCGAAAAATAATGGATACCCCGGAATGGCTGGATCAGGAACGCCCCTACTTGCTCGGAATCTCCGGCGGGCGGGACTCCGTCTTCCTCCTCCATTGGCTTTTGGAAAAGAGCATCAAGAAACTCACCCTCTGCCACCTCAACCACGGCCTTCGCGGCGATGAGACGAAGCGCGATGAAGACTTCGTTCGCACGCTCGCCGCCTCACTCGATCTCCCCGTCCTGATCACTCATACCGATGTCGCCGCACTCGCGGAAAAGGAGTCCCTCTCTCTCGAAACCGCAGCTCGCGAAGCACGGCACCATTTTTTCAAACAATGTGCTCAGGACACCGGGGTTCATCAAATCCTCCTCGCACATCATGCCGATGACCAGGTCGAGACCGTTCTCTTCCGCCTCCTCCGTGGCTCTTCCGGACTCAAGGGCATGCAAGAAACCCAGCAAATCAACGACCTCACCCTCTTGCGCCCGCTCCTTAAAATCCGCCGGCACGACATCACCGCCCACCTTAACGAACGCAACATTTCCTACTGCGAGGACTCCTCGAATGCCGACTCCTTCGCCACCCGGAACCGACTACGAAACGAAGCCCTCCCTCTTCTTAAGAACATCATGGGTTTCGACCCCTCGCCCTCCTTACTTCGCGCCACCCGCCACCAAGAAGAGGCCGATCAATTCTTGTCTGATCAACTTTCCCAACACCGGCTCCTTGACCCTCAAGGCCGACTCCATCTCCCGACCTTAAAAGATCTGCCCACCTATCCGCGCCGTCAAGCG
This sequence comes from Akkermansiaceae bacterium, assembly GCA_905182405.1. GTDB lineage: Bacteria > Verrucomicrobiota > Verrucomicrobiia > Verrucomicrobiales > Akkermansiaceae > SW10. The sequence continues at coordinate 1,839,587 of CAJJBQ010000002.1, forward strand.
ATCCACGATTACCTAAAAAAGGCGCATATCTCCGATCTCAGCACCGCCTTGCTTGACTCCGCCCTGTCGCTCCTCGAGACCGATGGCCCGGCTGTCATCAATCTTCCCGGCGGTCTCCGCTTGCGCCGGAAGGAATCCCGGCTCTTTATTTCCCCATGAAGGCCCTCTTCCCACTCGTTGCACTCGTCCTATCTTCCTGTGGCTTAATTAAAAAACTTTTTCGAGAGGCTCCAAAACCGGCGCCCGTGCAAGAGATCGGCCGACGTGTGATCGGGAGGATCGCCTCGGTTTCCGACACCGGCAACTTCGTCCTTATTCAAAAATACGGTTCCGGGAAGCTCCCAAAGGAGACCCTTTTCCAATCAAACGGTATCAGCGGAAGCCAGGCCAGCCTCCGTCCCACTGGAGAAAGAGTCCGTGATTTCTTCGCAGCTGACATCGTCAGCGGCTCAGCGGCGAAAGGAGACGCCGTCACAAGCTTCCCCATTGTCCGGGAAAAGCTCAAAATAAGCCCCGCTGAGGCCCCCAAAACGACAGAAGAACCACCTCAGGGCACTCAACCTGAGTAACCCCTCAGGAGTTTTTGAAGATTTTAGCACTTTTTTGTATAAATCTAAGATCTCTTAATATCCTAGCGGTATAAGTGATATAGCCAAGTTGATGTGAGTAGTTAGGTTGTTTATTTAAAAACTTATGCAGTTTCGTCTTGAAAGTTTTATAGGTTTAACGGTATTCTCCAAAGCGAAGCTGCTGGGCAACCTGTGTTGTCCCAATAAACCGAAAGTCGCACAACAATGAAAACGAACCCAATCAATCAGTCCGCGAATAGACAAGTGGACCATGACCGCCTTGCGGACTTTGTCCTCTTTACCCAACGCTCCTGCATCCTCAACCTCTCGAGTGAGCTGAATCGTGGCAACCTCTCGTTCCCTCAGTTTTTCCTCCTGACGTATCTTTCAAGCGAAGACTATCTCACGATGTCTGCAATCGCCAAGAAGATGGGCCACTCTACCGCTGCCGCTACCGGCTTAGTCGACCGGCTCGAGAAGCTTGGATTCGTCGAGCGCGTCCACGCTGCTGAGGACCGTCGTAAAATCATGGTTCGCATCACTCCTGGTGGCGTCGAGCTTGTCGCCAAGATGCGCGGACACATCGTCACTGAGCTCTCGTCAGCCATGGCCGACCTAGACGACAACGAGACCGCCGGAATGACTGTTGCCACTCAGGCGATGGCTGGCAAGATTCTCTAAAGATCCTCCCAAATCCTCCCCACCTTGGCCAAGGAAACTTGGCTAATAGGAGACGCTTTCGTAGGCTTCGGCCATGACGAAAGCGTCTTTTTCTTTTCTCTCCCCCCTCCTCACCGATCTAACGCGGCGCGCCGCCTTTATTGGAAGAGCCTCCGAGGTCCCTACTTCAACTGATAAAGAGGAAACCCTCTCCCTCCTCCGGCCCACGCACCAAGCAGCCGCAGACGCGCTCGGATTCAAGCAAACCCACCTCGCCGAGCAGGTCCACGGAGTTGACTTAGCCATCGTCGAAAAGAGTTCCCCGCTCATGACCCCGGGCGTCGATGGACTCCTCACCAGCAAAGCAGATTGCCTCCTCGGAATTCATGTCGCCGATTGCGGAGCCCTCTACCTCGCCGACTCCCGCACTGGCGCCTTGGGCCTCCTCCATTCGGGCAAAAAAGGAACCGAAGGAAATATCCTCGGCAGCGCCATCTTAAAAATGGGAGATCATTTCGGAACTTCCCCCGCCGATCTAACCGTCGTCCTCGCGCCCTGCATTCGACCTCCGCACTACGAGATCGACTTCGCCGCCACCATCCGCGAACAAGCGCTCGCAGCAGGCATTCTCGCATCGAACTACCACGATGAAGGCCTCTGCACAGCCTCTCATCTCGACCAATTTTATTCCTATCGTATTGAAAAAGGAAACACCGGGCGCATGCTCGCCCTCCTAGGAACCATTTCAGAGGAAGTTTGTAGTTCACAAGGCCCCCTTAAACATTCAAGTTTCCCTGTCCAAATCTCAAATCTCCCGTGATCACCCTCGCCCCCGCTAAAATCAACCTCTCCCTCCGTATCACCGGAAAACGCGAAGACGGCTTCCACGGCCTCGAAACCCTCGTCCTCCCCATCACGAGCCTCTGTGACGAACTCGAGTTCACCGCGGCAGACACCTATTCCCTCTGCTGCGACAGCACCGGCATCCCGACCGATGAAACCAATCTCGTCTCTCGCGCCCTCCGCCTTTTTGAAAAAGAAAGCGGCCTCCCCTGCCCCTACCACATCACCCTGACCAAGCGTATCCCCCACGGCGCAGGACTCGGTGGCGGAAGCGCCGATGCCGCCCACACCTTCCTAGCCCTCAATGATCTGACCGACGCAGGAATTCCCCTCGACACGATGGCAGGGTGGGCCGCCCAACTCGGCTCCGACATTCCTCTCTTCCTCTACGAGAAACCCTGCTGGTGCAGCGGGCGGGGCACAATCATCGAACCATCTGACCTCACCTGGGACCTTCCCATCGTCCTCTTCAAACCCGCCTTCGATATCCCCACCCCCTGGGCCTACTCACGCTGGAAAGACTCCCAAAAAATCCCCAGCATTTCCTACGAAGCCCAAGAAGCTGGCGGTCAGCAACTTTTCAACGACCTCGAACGGCCCGTTTTCGAAAAGCACCGCTTCCTCGCCACCCTCAGAACCCACCTTCAAGACCAAGACGAATCGCTCGCCGCCATGATGTCCGGCTCCGGTTCCACCGTCTTCGCCGTCCTCGATCCCGCAGCCGATGCCGATGCCTTCGCCAAACGAACCCTCAAGGCCATGGACCCCACCCTCTGGTGGCACCACCATCCCGCCGCTGCGCTCATCGAACAAAGCGATCTCCATCTCGCGGAGCCTTCAGAACCCAAGGAGCAAATCGCTAATTGACAACAACGAACACCTCAGAGAGCGCTTCGTCCCCCTCTTCGTCAGATCCTCAAAAATCGCGAGACACAAGCCCCCTCTGGTGTTAGCCTCGCTTAGGCGAACGACCTTCACCCCATTCGCCCCCCTTTCAAATGGCTCGCGCATCCAATCTTACTATGTGTTCCTTCTGTGGCAAAAGCCACTCAGAGGTTAAGAAACTCATCGCCGGACCCGGTGTCTACATTTGCAATGAATGTATCGACGTCTGCTCCACCATCCTCCGTAAGGAACTCGCAGGCCAGGACCCCTCGCTCCCGGACCTCAGTGAAAAAACCCTCACCGATGAAGTCCCAACTCCAGCCGAACTCTGTTCCCATCTCAATGACCACGTCATCGGCCAAGAAGAGGCCAAAAAAGTCCTCTCCGTTGCGGTTTACAATCACTACCAGCGCCTTCGTCAGCACGAGGTCCTCGATGACGAATTCGTCGATGTAGAAATCGAAAAATCCAACGTCCTCCTCCTCGGCCCCACCGGCTCTGGAAAGACTCTCCTCGCCAAGACGCTCGCCCGCGTCCTCGACGTCCCTTTCTGCATCGTCGATGCCACCACCTTGACCGAAGCCGGCTACGTTGGTGAAGACGTCGAAAACATCATTCTTCGCCTCCTCCAGTCTGCCGACTTCGACGTCGAAAAGGCCGAGCGCGGCATCATCTACGTCGATGAGATCGATAAAATCGGCCGCAAGACCGAAAACGTCTCCATCACGCGCGACGTCTCGGGCGAAGGCGTCCAGCAAGCCCTTCTCAAAATCCTCGAGGGATCTATTTGTAACGTCCCCCCTCAGGGCGGTCGCAAGCACCCTCAGCAGGAGTATATCCAGGTCAACACCGAAAAGATTCTCTTTATCTGCGGTGGAGCCTTCGTCGGCATGGAGGACATCGTCCGCCGCCGCCTTGGAGCACGCGTCCTTGGGTTCAAAGCCAGCCAGGACCTCGATAAAGAAGAACGCGATGACATCAGCCTCCTCCGCAAAGTCCGCCCGGAAGACCTTCTCCACTTCGGACTCATCCCCGAGTTCGTCGGCCGCCTCCCTGTCATTTCTTCCCTGCGTAAACTCACCGAAGAGGAACTCATCCAAATCCTTACCGAGCCCAAAAACGCGCTCGTGAAGCAGTATAAAAAGCAACTCACCCTCAACGGCGCGAAGCTCAAAATCACCAAGGACGCCCTCGCCGCCTGTGCCGAAAAAGCGATCGAGCGCGGCACCGGCGCCCGGGCCCTCCGCTCCATCTTCGAAAAAATCATGCTCGACGTCATGTTCGAAATCCCATCCCGTGAGGACATCGAATCCGTCACCATCAACCGGGCCTCGGTCGAAGGAACCAAAGCCCCCGTCATGAAAAAACGGAAGAGCAAAGGCCCCTCGGAAGACGCGGCATAGGGACTGGCAGCTCAAATCGAGATCAAAACCCGTGAACTCACAAAGTCTGAGAGCACGACCCTGCCGTTTGATTTCATTCCGAATACCAAGAGAGTGAGCAAGTCGCCGCTCTACTCAGGAAGCGGCTCTCTCATCGTTTGACCAAATACGACAGAGACACAAGAAAGCCCGCGATCAACAACCGGCATGCCGAAATGGTTTACGACAACCGATCACAATCGGTCCCTCCTCACTCCCAAAGAGCTGAAGAAAATCAAAAATCCAGGTGAGCCCTTTCGAATCGTTTTGGAGAAATCCGAGAATGAAATCATCTGAGTTGATCTGAAGTAAAGACCGCAGATATCTGAGGATCGACTTGAATGTGGTATCTCTTCTTTCACGATCAATGATTTCCCCTGAAAGCCCCCCAAGCGATAAACTTTCAAAGGCTTCTTGCTCGCAAGCGGCCTTTTTTTGATGCCATTTTTCAAAGATCACCGAGACTATTTCAATGAAGCTTCTTCTGACCCTCTTCTTTCCCACCCTCCTTCTGGCTCAGGAACCATTCCCAGGCCTGACCTTTCATGAAGCTCCTCGTCCGCTTTCCGAAAAAGCGAGCGCCTCCGATTGGCCACGATTCTTCGGCCCTCGTGACAATTGCACGTCTAACGAAGGCCCCCTCCTCAAGGACCTCTCCAAACTCAAGCCGGTCTTTGAACTCGTGCGTGGAGATTCCTACGCCTCTCCCATCATTTCCGACGGGAAGCTCCTCCACTTCCATGCCGTGGATTCCCGTGAAACTCTCGACTGCCTCGATCCCGAGACCGGACGTCGATTCTGGACATTTTCCTACCCCATTAAATACCGCGATCGCTACGGATTCTCAGCAGGACCGAGATCGAGCCCGGTCGTCCGGGACAAGCGCGTTTATCTCATTGGAGTGACCGCCATGCTCCACTGCCTCGATCTCGAGAGCGGAAAGATCCTTTGGAAACGAAATCTTATGACTGAGTTCGATATTCCTCAGTATTTTTTCGGTTATGGCCCCAACCCCGTCCTCTTTCAGGACAAGCTCATCATCAATATCGGAGGGAAGCCCAAGGACGCACTTGGAGTCTGCGCTGCTGCTTTTGATATCAATACCGGATCAACCGCCTGGACCCTAAAAGACGAGTGGGGCGCCTCTTATGCCTCCCCCATTGTCACCAAACTCCACGATCATCCCGTCGTCGCCATGATGGCTGCCGGAGAGTCTCGCCCCACCGTCGGCGGGCTTATGATCATCGACCCCAATACCGGGAAGCTTCATTCCAAATTCCCATGGCGGGCAAAGGTTTACGAATCGGTTCTCGCTTCCACTCCACTTGCCCTTCCCGGTAACCAAATCTTCATTTCAGAATGCTATGAAAAAGGAGGAGTTCTCCTACAATTCAACAAAAAACTCCAACCCAAGCCACTCTGGGTCGAGCGCTGGTTTGGGATGCACATGATGGTTCCGCTGCTTCTTGATGGAACCCTTTATGGCTTCGCCGGAAGAAATCCTCCCGACACTCAACTCAAATCAATCGACCTAAAGTCCGGGAAATTACTCTGGGAAAATGATATGATATGGAAAGAGGGGAATTTGAACGTGGGACTCTTCCGCGGCTCCTTCATTCGCTGCCAGAATCGCACCTTCACTCTGGGCGAAGATGGTATCTTTGCCGAAATCCAACTTAACCCAAAAGAAGCGAAAATACTTTCCACTAAACGCTTATTCACTGCAAGAGAAGCATGGACCCCTCCGGTCGTTCATCGCGGACTCCTATATATCACCCAAAACTCAAAGGGAATGGGTGGTTCAAAAAAACGCCTTATTTGTTACGACTTCCGGGCACTTGAGTAATACGCTCATCTATGTTCTCTCATCCAAAATAGCTGGTAATTTTCGACCACCAAATTCTTATTGATTTTTATTGACCATACCCAAACCCCTGTCAATAAGGACGATATGGCAAAAGGAAACGCAAAGGTAAAAGCAAAAGTAAAGGCAAAAGCAAAAGCAAAGGCAAAGCGTTACACAGACGCGCAAAAAAAGGAGATCCTTGACTTCATTGAAGCTAAGGGACGCGGCGGACAAACCCTTGCTGTTAAGAAGTTTAAAGTGACCGCTGCTACAATCGGCTCATGGAAAAAGAAATCCGGTGGCAATTCAGCATCACCCCCTGCTGCCCCTGGCACATCAAGGGAACTCAAAGCTCTTCAGGAACTAGCAGGAATTCTTGCTGAGCTTGAAAAGACCGAAGCTCACCTTGGAAAACTTCAGAAGAAGTACAACAAAGCAAAAGCCAAACTGTAATCTTCTTCGAGAAAGATTAAAAAAAAGCCCTCCTTACCGGAGGGCTTTTTTTATCCCCCAATGTAACTCATTTCCGCTTTCGTCTGCTGACGGAGACCCCGTTCTTCAGAATATCGATCTTTCCGAGCAACCCAACCCATCGCAAGAAACTCCCGCACTTCCTTTTCACCCGCTTTACTACGGAGAAGCTTTCGGACATCTCGACCGATACTGGAAAACAGGCATGTAAAGCTCTTCCCTTCTGCGGAAATTCTCAGCCTCGAACAGTCTCCGCAAAAGGGCTGCGAAACCGATGAAATCACGCCAAACTCGCCTCCGCCATCTCGGAATCGCCAGCGTTGAGCCACTTCACCCGGATAAGAAGCCTCTATCTTTTCCACCGGGAATTCGTTTCCAACGAGCGCTACAATTTCCTCAGCCGTCACAACCTCTCCCTTTTTCCAATCGTTAGTCTCACCCACGTCCATGAATTCGATAAAGCGCAAAGTCACCTTCCGTTCGCGGGCCCACCGCGCCATTGGCAAGATTTCCCCTTCGTTCACGCCTCGCTGAACCACCATATTCACTTTCACCGGCAGACCGAAGACTTGCGCACTCTCGATCCCCAAGAGCACCCGGTCCACCTTCGCCCCCACCCCATTCATCTTGGCAAAGATCTCTGGATCGAGTGCATCAAGACTCACCGTGACCCGGTCGAGTCCCGCTAGCTTAAGAGCTTCAGACCGATGACTCAGAAGAACTCCGTTTGTGGTCATCGCTATGTCATCAACCCCTTCGATCGCGGAAAGTAGAGCCACCAAATCACTCGCACCACGCCTTAGCAGAGGCTCTCCCCCGGTCAAACGAACTTTCCTGACTCCCAGGTCCACTGCGGCTTGGGTAATGCGGACAATTTCGCCAAAGGTTAAAATCTCCTTACGGGGAAGGAATTGATACCCTGGCCCAAACACCTCAACGGGCATGCAGTAGCGACAGCGAAAGTTACACTTATCGGTGAGGGATATTCTCAAATCCCGCAATGGCCTGCCCAATTCGTCGTTCATCTTCGAAAAAGAAGCAGGAATCATTCCTCCTCGCCATCATTTTTATCGAGTCCAACCGGACTACCGAAACCTTCAAGCCAGGAACGGCTTTTCGCAGAAGGAATCTTGAAATCATAAACCCCATGAGTCACCGCTCGAACCTACCGCTCCACCTTCGTGATTTCTTCAGCGTTCTTCAGCCACAAATACTGTTAGGTCCAGATTCTCGGCGGCTTCACTCCGGAATTCCTTAAAATGATTTACATCGCGCAGGGCAATCAAAACCACTGCCCTCCGGTTTTGCTCCCCTAAAGCGATACCCCAAATTCTTGTTGTTGTTCTCGTTAACTTTCATCGCTGAGAATCTAACATCAATCGCTCTTCCGTCCAATCATGCGAAGATCTTTCCACGCGCTGGCAAATCCGCTCGACGCAGCGCTCCCACACTTCTTCCCCATCAAGAATCTTCACCTCAATGCGCAGATAGTAGACAGGCACGTCCGCTTCACTGGGCACCGGAAACCGCACCGCGTCCTTTTCCGTCGTGATGATCATCTCCACCCCACGATTGACACAGCGCTTCATAAAGCGATCGATGTCCGCCTGAGTGAAGGCATGATGATCAGCAAAGGTGGTGTGGAAAAGAACCTTCGCCCCCAGTCCTTTTAACAATTTGTCAAAGCTCTCGGGCATCGCGATTCCTGAAATGGCAGCGACGTATTTTCCATCAAGCCCATCCAAGGGAAGAATCTCATCATGGAAGACCCCCTGCACGTGCTTGGGCCCATGAGTGCACTCCATGATCTCCGCACTTGGATTATATTTCGCAATGCGCTTCCTCAGCTTCTCATTCGACGAGCCATCACACTTGGTGATGAACACATAATCCGCCCTCCGGAGGTTCTTGGGCGGTTCACGAAGCGTGCCCCGGGGAATGATACCATGAATACCGAAGGGAGTTCCTTGATCCACCAGAACCACATCAAGGGAATGTGCCAGATCGAGATATTGCATTCCGTCATCGAGAAGCAAGGTGTCCACGCCTAGCTCCTTCACCGCAAAGATGCCTCCCCGCACTCGGTCCTTGTCCACCACGACCGCGACCCCGGGTAAATTCTTGGCAAGCATGTAGGGTTCGTCCCCCGCATAGCGCGCTTTGAGATAAACCTTGAAGCCATCGCTGACAATCTTTGGGGGACTCGTCCGCTCTGCCCCCGTCTCCGGGTGCACCCACCTCTGGGGCTCTTTTAAATCCGAACTCTTGTAGCCCCGGCTTAAAATAGCGACCTTCCGGCCTCGCTCGGTAAGTTCTCTCGCAAAGCGCTCAACCACCGGCGTCTTCCCAGTTCCCCCCATCGTCAGATTGCCAATACTGACGACCATCGTTCCCAGATCATGCTGTTGTTTCCAACCCTTTCTAAACAGCCGCAAGCGCGTTTTGACACCCACTTTGTATAGAACAGCAACGGAGCGCAAGAAGATGCGGAGCGCGCTGGGACCCACCCCACGGGCTTTCCCGGAGATCACATCCATCGCCCACTTTTCTAGTTCGTCGTTCTTCTGCGCCATCTCCTTCCTGATTCTATCCTGACAATTCCGCTTCGGAAATCACCTTCTCAACCAAGTCGCGCGCGACACTTGGCGCGTAAATCACGCCCTTGGATCCGAGTCCGTTGAGCATCCACCCTTTTTCTTCCTTAAAAAGAACGACGGCTTCACTTCGATGAATGATCGGTCGCACGCCCGCGACGTGATCCATCACCTCAAAATCCCTCTGAGTAAACCCGCGCAAAATCTTCTCCACTCGGGCTCGCCCGTCATCACTAGGACCGGTTTCCAAGCCATCCCAGTCATACGTCGCCCCCACTCGATAAAGATCTCCGCCCAAGGGAATGAGCCAGCCATTCTTCGTGAGAATACGCTTCTCATTCCAGTCGCAAATTTTCACTGTGAGAATTTCTCCCTTGGCACAGCGATGCCCCACTTCCCCAAACTCTCCCCGAATCAATCCCGCAGATCCCGTGCACCAGATCCGCTGATCCACTTCATCTTGCGCTCTCGAAATAATGCCCCCATTCTTACAAAATCGCTCCCGGGCAATCGTCAAAAATCGTGCCGTCTCCAACCACCCGCCCTGATTCCAAGTCACTCCCTCTTCGTCCACTGATTCAATCCACGGAGAAACAATTTCGCGTTTTCTCTCAAACTTCGCGCGATCCTTCTCGTCTCGCCAAAGCCGCTTGATCGGCAAGGGATGCCAAAGAGTAACATCAAGATCGCAGTAGAAGGCTTCCGCCTCGTCCCAGGCATCCTGCACCCTGCTACTGGGCTCAAAGTTTCGACCCGCCACCGGATTTACCAGACCCGCCGCTACCAACGTGCTTCCCGCAAGGCCATCATCAACCACCCGCACCCTAACACCCTGCTCTTGCAGGCGCAAAGCCACACAAGCTCCCGCCAAGCCAAACCCAATCACTTCCACCGTCACGCCCGAATCATCTTGCAAGCTCCGGTATTGATACAGTGAAAAAATCTCCTTAAATTCGGTTCTTCCGAAACCACGACACCCCGCTATCGTCTTGCCAATGCGCCTCTTGCTCCTCCTTTCCCTTTTAGCGCCCCTGCATGCGAAAACGGTGGAGCTCCGCTTCCCCGGTCTCGCCTACGCCATTCAGTTGTCTCTCCCGGAAAACTTTGACCCTTCGCGTAAGCATCCTGCCATTCTCTTTTATCATGGCTCCAATGGCCGCCCCGACACTCAGATCATCCGACGGGAAACGGGTGATAAGGACTGGATCGTCGTCGGCATGACCTATTTCGAGCAAGGCCAACTCAAACTGGCTCCCGACAATTTTAAGAAAGAGGTCACCTTGTATCACTCGGTCCGACGCTACCTCCTCGCGAAATATGCCCTCGATCCCAAACGACTCTACATTTCCGGATTCTCAAAGGGTGGATGGATGAGCGATCTCCTCCTGCAACAGGAAGCAACCCTGGCCGGCGGAGCGATCCTGGGAGCGGGTCATCTGCACAAAGCCGCCCGACCGCAAAAACGCTACACCATCGAGAAGCCCATCTTCATAGGCGTGGGGCGCCTCGATGGCAACTATCCCTTCGCTCTGAAAGGCCTCCTCCATCATCGCTCGCTGGGAGGAAATCCCGTCATGGAAACTTGGTCCGAACTTGCGCATGAGTTTCCCCAAGATGGATCTGCTGGACTCCGACAATGGTTCGCACTTCGCAACAAGCCCTCCAAGATGGTCGCCAAGATCGAATTGGCCACAGCTCTCGAAGAAGCAAACGAACTCGATCCGCTCGCTCAGTGGGATCAACTCCGCGAAATGCGTGATCTCCCGTTTACCAAACTCCTGGGCGACCCCTTTTCTTCCGAACTCAACTTACAAATTAAGGGTTTGGAAAGAAACGAACCCGTGAAAACCGAAGCCGCTCTGTTTCAAAAACATCGCCGCATCCTGTCCAAGGAGATCAAGGGCACCTCCCTCCGAAGCCTCCAGGAAGTCAATCTCGCCTACATCGATCTCTCCGATCAGAATAAGACGACCCGCCAAGCCAAGCTCCTCCTTCACGACTACAATCGCACCTCAAATCTCCTACTTCATTTCCAAGAGCAGAAGAAGATAGCCCCTAAAAAAAATGCTCCCATCAAAGTCCCGGACGGTCCAAAAACAGAACGTGGAATCCCCGGGAATCCCCTTATCCGCTGAACCTGAAAAATACTACTGCGCGATGCCATACTTCTTAGCATAGGCAGCAGCAGCGGCCTGATCCTTTCGTCTAATCTGCCGGTAAATATCCTTCCGGAGGTCGTTTTGGACCGGACCGGGAGAAAGGCTCTCCGCCCAAACATCGGCGGCCTGAGGTTCATGTTCAGCCAAAGTCCCAGCATGAGTTACGACCGCTTCATCGCGCGGCTTCCCTTTTTCCAACGCATTAATCCACTCGCCCACCGCCTTAAAGTCACTTCGGGTCCATTCACGGATGATCTTCTTTCCGTTGCTATCCATCTTTTTCTTCTCAGCCATCCAGTTGAGCCACTGACCAGTGTCTTCCTTGAGCGTGTAGTAGCCGAGCCCATCCAGGAAGATCTTCTGCTCATCCGGAGTGAGCTTACCTTCATTTAAAAAAGCGATCGCCTTCTCAGCATCTCCTACGAAGGGACTGCTCGCAAGACCATTGAACCCCGCTTCGGTGGCCGCCTTATCCGTCTCATGCTCACGAATCCCGGCGACAAAATCTTCGATTGATTCAGCTGTCGTGGAGCGGGCGATACTGCTGAAAGCCTCACTCGTATTGTCAAATTCCATCTCCCCAATCAATCCGAAGGCCGCTTTAATATCCTTAGATGCCGCAGCAACGAGGACCTCCTTTCGGATGTCATCATTCACTTCCCCAATGGCGTCCCGGTGAGCCGACATCCACTCCAGCGCAGCTTGCGGGTCCCGCTTGGCGAGCTGAGCAATCGCGGTCGAGAGGAAATGCGTTCTCATCTGTTTACTCTTCATGAAGCGCTCCTTCGTTTCGAGAATCATGGCGAGCGCCGTCTCGGGTTGCTCCTGGCTGAGCATCATGATCGACATCATCACGAGCTCATTCTTGGATTCTTCCTCGATGCTCTCATCAGCCATCAAATCATAAACGAGCAGCTGGATCTCTGCCGCCGAATAATTGAGTATTTCGCTCATGAGCTTTATCCCACGCTGTTGCATCTCCAGTTGATCAACCTCGCCTGCTTTCTCGGCCACTTTAACCTCCTTCATGAAGGCTTTAAGCTTATTAGAAAAGGCCATCACTCCTTCGGCATTGGCAGGCTGATTACTAAGTCGACCAGGTGCGTATTCCTCGGCAGGATCCAAGGGAATATCATAGCCCTCTCCTTGCTCGGAGAGAACCAACCATTCTTCCTCAAGTTTCACCGATCGCTCCTTTTGCTGAAAGCCAAAGAACGCAGCGACCCCCAAAATAAGGACGGAAATAACGAGTGAGTAAATCATGTGAAATAAGTGTTCAATTACTGGCCAGAGGGAGATTCGATTTGACTCAATAAATCCTGATAAATCGTCTTCAACCCTTCGTCATTAAGCCTCTCCAAATGGCGTTCTGGATCTTCTAAAGAAGTGGCAAAGTGATCTAAAATCTCAGGCTTGTCCCGATCTTCCGCTGCCTTCATCACCTCTTGGAAGGTTTCCTGAAAGTCGGTGTTCCGATGACCGGCAAACTTCGCGAAGGTCTTCCCAGTGAGCTCGGCCGCCCGTCCTGATGCTTCCTTTTCGGCCCAGTCATAAACTTCGACAAGATCAGCCGGCTTCCGGTTCCAGGGCCGTGCAAAATTCTCTACCACTTTTTCGATGATGGCCATGCGTTCAGCCGGCTCCAGAATCACGCCCTTAAATTGTTCGGATAGCGTAGGAAGATTCCCGCTATAAACTTGCTGGCCGATTGCATTCGCAAGGACCTCGTAACGCTCTTCCTTCGGGAGACTGTCACGAATCAAGGCCAAGTAGTCTTCCGACATCCCCCGACCCTGATTAATCATTGCGGCGGAGGTAATTACGGATTTACGTTCCTCGTCGGGAAGTTTCGCGAGGCGATCCCGCACCGCCTCCGGATCACTCTTCATCAGCTCACCGAGCAGGCGCACTTCGAAAGCACGTCCCATACTCGAACTAGGGCCCAACGATTTGTTATCGAAAGCGCCCGTCTTTTTGCGCGCATCGAACCAAGCCATCGCTGCCCCTTGGTCTTTTTTCATCCAACTCTCAAAGGCGCTCCTCAGGTGCCAGGACATCTGCCCATTAGGATCGCGTAATTTACTTTGGAAGCGCTTAAGCATAGCGACCGGGTCTTTCTGGACGAAGACCCCCATGAGATGCGACTGAAGGCCCTGCTTCATTTCATTCGATAAAGGCAAACGATCAATCGTAACAAATGCTTCCTCGAGATCGGGCACACTCATCTCAAGGATCATCTCCTGAATCTTAAAGAAGGCTTTCATATCCAAGGGAACCCCGTTGATCTGAGATTGGCCCATCGTTTTGGCGATCATCACCCAATCGAAGCTCCCATCTTCAAGTAGAAATTTCTGAAGAGAGTCCTCTTCCTTCACGAAACTGCGTTCCGTTCTTATCTCTGCAGGAAGCGCCTTAAAGGTAGCGATCCTTTCCCTCATCACTTTCGTTTGCTTCTCTAGGTCAATCAATCTGACCTGCTGGCTGCTGAGCCAAGCTGCCGACGCAACGAGTGCCAGGATTGGTGGAAGAAGATGGAGCGCTTTCATTTTCAGGAGACCTACAGGGGAATAACGCTCCCGTCAGTGAGAAAGGTCTCTCGAGTTCCGACTGACGAGCGAGATAATTTATTCTAATTTTTGGGAAAGACGCGCCCTCCTCGTTTCCCTCGCTCCGATTTTTCCAAAATCAAACCTACGGTAGAGACTCTTATTGCCGATGGAAAATACACCAGCGGATCTGTCCTGGTGCTGCATCGCGGCGAGGCCGGAGATCAACCTTTCGAAACAGTCATTCAGGAGGAAATTCTAATGCCCCTGAAGCCCTTATTCTACAAAGCGGTCAGAAAATAGCGATTTTCGTTGAATACAAAGGTCCCTCCTTGCGTTAAAACTAGTGTGATGAAAAGACTTCTTGCTCTCCTCTCAGGCGCTGGCCTGGCCCTCTTGCTCTCGTCCTGCACGGACTATTCTACCGGTTACTACGGTGGCTCCGGCTACAGTTCCGGCTATAACTCTGTCGCCAGCGTCGGCATTATTCGCACCAGCAATAGCTACTGGGGATATGATCCCTATCGCCGTTCTTATTACAACTACCGTTCGAGCCGTTACTACGACATTCATAACAACCGCTACTGCAGCGCGCCTCCTCGCCGTCACACCGCCGCCGTTTATCCCAGCCACTATCGCCGAGGCCACACCCTCTCCTGCCCAACCCCCATCGCCCGGGTTCGGAGTCCTCACCGGAGTTCGCATGGATCCAGTTACGGACACGGATCTCATACCTCACACGGATCTCAAAGTCCCTACGGATCATCTTATGGATCCCGCGGTTCAAGCAACTCCCGCCCTTCTTCTTCCTCCTCATATCGCCCGGATCGGATTAGCCAATCTTCAGGCTCCCGCAAGTCGAGTGACAGAGGGTCAAGTTCCGGATCCAGCTCTTCCCGTCAACAAACCAAGACAATGCCCGTTGTCATTCACCGGACTCCCTCGACGACCCGGAGCCAACCTACCCTGCAGCGCGCTCCTCAACGTGTGCAACAACGCAGCACTCCTAAGGTACAACGCAGCACTCCTACGCCCTCACGCGTCCAGAGTCGGCCAACCGTCAAGTCGGTCCCGGCCCGGTCCCGCTCGACTTCCTCGCCACAGCCGAGCAATCGCCGAAAGGTTCGTTAACAAATTTAATGGTGATATCGCCCACCCCGGCGGACTCATACCACGACTTACCATCGCCCTCGGTCAAGATGCCATGCATCTGTGAGTGAAAGTAATTTTTTTCAAGAAGACGCGTGAAGGGATTCTCACCATAAGGCACCGACAACAAAGTCAGTAAAAGAGCGATCTGCTTCAGCGATCTTAGAGAGAGTAAATTTTCAAATCATCAATGATCGCCTTCTTCGGAATAGCGACCCGGAGAGCCCGCTTCGTCGGATGCGCAATCCCCTCCGAAGAAAACGTTCCCACTTCCTTACTGTCGATCGTCACCGTCATCGTATCCCCCTTGATCATGACTTCGAGCGCATACCATTTCCCGGCTTCCAGCTTGTTCTTAAACCTCTTCGTCTTGGTTTTGAGCATCTTCTGCTGCTCCGGAGTCATTGTCTTATCCAGCTTCACCTTACGCATCGCATTCGCCATCACGCCCGTTTTGAGGTCATTGATCTGAACCGATGTCGTGCTGATCTTTGTCATACAAAGATGACCCGCATGCACCTCCTTGAATTTCATATCTGCAAAGTTGAGCCCCAGGCTGTCCTTCTCACTTGGCAACTGAAAGCGAAGCGACACCTTTCCGTTTTGAAATTCCACCGGATGCACCACCGACACCGCATGATCCGCTGCCGGGTGAAAAGTGATGTGCATCGCCCCATTCTTCAAATCCACCTGCTTATTCCCCTTCGCACGCTTTGCGCTATTCGAAGTCCAACCATTCCCGATTTCCTCCTTCAAGTCATCCGACTCGCTCCGCTCAAAATCATCCTCAAAAATCAACTTCTCCTCCGCAGTTCCGGAGATTGGACAAAGCAAGGCGACAAAGAGGCAGATCGTAAATTTCATGATTGGAAAGGTTACGTCGGGGATGAGGGGTTCCTGAAGAAATATTTTCACCCTTTATTTCCCATGGCGCTTACGCACCGCCCACACCCGATACTCGGCAATTTTGCGGATCAAATCTTCCGGAAGGTCGTCCTGGTAACGGACTTGTAGACTCCCTTGGGTCGTCTTGTGCGATTCTAATTCCTTGCTAAAGGTAGCCAAGCCATCGGTATTAGGAGTAAAATTGAGATAAGATTTGTGCGCGGAAAAGGCAAAAAGAAAGCGTAGCTCCACATGAAAGGGCGTGTTCCACTTCATTTTTTCTCCAGCATCCGGCGCGACGCTTCTAAGGAGGGCGTGCAATCGCACGTAAATGCGGCTGTCCGGCCACCGGAGCAGCATCAATATATTCCCCAATCGTTGTGGGCTTTTCCGCCTTCATCGCCTTCATTAAATACAAAGAGAGAACGAACTCCGTCATCATTATTCGGCCTCCATTTCGATCAAAACTGACCACAAGATAAGGGCAATTCGGATCTTTTTTGTTTCCGATCAATCTGGAGAGACTATCTTGTGTCACAAGCTCCGGTTATGGTCGCACGCACATTCTTCTTCCTTTCTCTGATGGGCTCCTCTTGGGGAGCCGTCGCAAATCTCGAAGTCCACTCGGCCTCCAGGATCTCCTTCACCCAGGCCGGGGCCAATGGCCAGGTCACCGACACCGGCGGAGAAGCGCCTAGCGTCACCATTTTCTACGGAAGCGCCGATGGCGGAACGAACCCTGCTTCCTGGAATGAAAGTATCGCTCTAGGTGCCCAAAGCGGAGGATTCAAGGCCACCCTCATTGACCTTCAGGAAACAACTCCTTACTTTTACCGCGCTCGTGCCATCAATTCATCCGGCACTAGTTGGTCTGCCTCCACAGAGACTTTCACCACCGGAACTAGCTCGGACGTCTTCATCAATGAGTTCCTATCGAGTAATGACACCATCGCCGTGCCGAACGCAGTGGCAGGAATCTTCGGCGACTGGATCGAGATCTACAACAGCGGCCCTGCCCTCGACTTAGGCGGCTGGCACCTCACCGATGATCCCAACGACCTCACTCAGTGGACCTTCCCTGCCGGGGCGAACTTGGGCACCGGGGAATATCTCGTGATGATCGCCAATGGCTCAGGAGAACCCAATGCCAACGGAAACCCTACCACCAACTTCAAACTCTCTTCCGGAGGCGACTTCCTTGCTTTGGTCCGGCCCGACGGAACGATCGGCAGCGAATTCGATCAAGGTCGAAGCAACTACCCCAGTCAGACCACCGATGTTTCCTATGGAATTCATCCGAACACAGGCGCTTCCGTCTTCTTTAGCTCCCCCACTCCCGGGGCAGCCAACGACCCTGCTGGCGTAGCAGCCGTCAGCGCCATTGTCGCCTCTCCAACCCGGGGCTACTACGAAGCCGCGCAAACGGTGACCCTTTCCACCGCCACCGCAGGCGCTCAGATTTATTACACCTCCGATGGCTCACCGCCCCTCACATCTACCGGAAACCCTTCAGGAACCGCGACGGCCTACAGCGGCCCCATCTCCGTTTCTTCCACCGCCGTCATTCGCAGTGCCGCGACGCTCACCAACTATACTGCCAGTAAAATCGCCAGCCACAGTTACGTCCTCCTCGACATCTCCGGAGCCAACTCAAATGGCACCGACCCCGCCGGCCTGAACTCGAGCTTCCTCGGCCAAACTCGACCCGCTGGTTATGGCGCTCTCGCAACGGGAGATTACAATATGGACCCCGACATCACAAACTCGACCTCGAGTTCCGCGAACCACCGCGGACTCAGCGTGGCGCAAGCGATGCTTCAAGGAATGCGCGACGTCCCCACCATTTCGATTTCTTTACCTAAAAATGATTTTGCCGGCGGCAGTGGCATTTACAGCAACCCACAATCCAAGAGTCAGGCCGGACAATTCACTTGGGAGAAAGCCTGCTCCGCCGAGTTCATCCCTGCCGAAAATGACACCCGGAGCGACTTCCAAGAAAACTGTGGCTTGCGAGTCCAGGGCGGAGCCAGTCGGACTCCGAGCAAGAGCCCAAAACACTCACTAAGCTTCCGTTTCCGGAAACGATATGGCGCAGGAAAGCTGAGAGAGGCCCTCTTTCCCGGATCGGATGTCACCGAGTTCAACTCCATTGCACTGCGTGCCGGTTATAACAATTCCTGGATTCACTCGAGCTCATCCCAGCGCACCGTCGGCTCCATGATCCGCGACCAGTGGATGCGTGAATCGGTGAAGGACATGGGCCACGCCGATGCAGGTGAAGGGTTCATTGCCCACCTCTTTATCAATGGCCTCTACTGGGGTCTCCACAATATCGCCGAACGACAGGACAGCGGCCATTACGCAAACTACAATGGCGGCGATGAAGATCTCATCGATGCCCGCAATGGCTCGGATTTCATCAACGGAAACTCCACCGCCTGGAACCGCATGCGTAGCACCGTGGCCGGAGGAAATTGGGAGGACATCCAGCAGGTTCTCGATGTCGACACCTACATCGACTACCACCTCCTTCAACGCTTCGGAGGCAACCAGGATCTAAAAACAAACGGCAACTGGCGCGCCGCCGGAGGGGGGCCCTTTTCCTCTCCCACCGACATGGAGCCTTGGAAACTTTTCTCATGGGATGGCGAGCGAGTTCTCGAATCGCCCACTGCTAACATTGTCCCGCTCGACCCGATGAACATCCGCACGAGCATCGAAGCGCTTCCGGAATACCGCATGCGCTTTGCCGACCGTGCCCGCATGCACCTCACCGGCGACGGTGCCCTCACTCCGGCAAAATGTGCCGAACGTTGGATGAAGTATGCCAATAAAATCGATAAGGCCATCATCGCCGAGTCCGCCCGCTGGGGAGACCATCGGAGAAGCGCGCCTTATGATCGAAACAACTGGCTTACGGAACAAAACCGCCTTTTGACGCGCTACTTCCCCGTGCGCACTAACAACGTCATCAACAGGCTGAGGACTAACGGGCTCTATTCCGATCTCGAGCCTCCCAGCTTCACCATCGGCGGCGGCGTCAGCTCCGGGGGCTTCGTCTCTGCCGGCAGCACCCTTTCCGCGACCGGCCAAGCAGGCACGATTTACTACACCTCTGATGGCTCCGACCCTTCGCTTCCTGATGGCAGCGCCAACCCGTCCGCCCTTTTCATCGGCTCCGGCACGGAAGACTTCGACATCACCGTATTCGGAACCGATGGCTGGGTTTACCTCAGTGATCCCCTTGCTCAGCAATCCGATAGCAACGTCGTCGAGGGCCACCCTTCTTACAACGAGAACGACTGGAAACATCCCGACTTCAACGTCAACACATGGGAAGGAGGTTTAGAACCGTCAGGACTTTCAGGACTACTCGCTGGTATAACTGCGAGCAGCATCAACGGACACTCTGCCTCCACCACCATCAATATCGGACCCAGCACCGAACGTTACCCAACGCTTTATTTTCGAAAAGAAATTGAAGTCACCGGCGCCGCCTCGGTCACGCAACTTTCCTTCTCTCTCATCCGCGACGATGGAGCCGTGGTCTACCTCAATGGCCGCGAAATCTTCCGCGATAACCTGGGAAACGGCACTATTTCTTATAGTGACTTCGCACAAGCAAATGCCAGCCCCGAGGGAACGCCCATTACCCACGTCCACAACACGGTCCCGGGTGACCTCGTGGAAGGCACCAATATCATCGCCATTGAAATCCATAATTACTCCGGCACCAGTAGCGATCTCGGAGTGGATGTCGCCTTGATCGGTACCCGCCCAATTACCGGGAACAATTCCATTTCCATCACTGAATCTTCACTAATCACCGCACGTATTTTCGATGGTTCGGATTGGTCCGCGCCCACTCAAGGAATCTTCCTTCTCGAGCAAGCAGCTTCCTTCGAAAATCTTGCCATCACGGAAATCAACTACCACCCACGCGAAGCGACTCTCGCTGAAAAAGCGGCCGCCGCTCCCCTGAGTCTCGAGAACCGCGACCTCTTCGAATTCATCGAAGTAATCAACACGAGCAACGAGCCGCTCAACCTCTCGCAAGCCTTCTTCACCGCGGGAATCGATCTCGCGTTAGGATTCCAGGCTCTCGCACCCGGCGAACGTGGAGTCCTCGTACGTGATACCGACGCCTTCACCGCACGCTATGGAAGCGGCCCTCGCATCGTGGGAACCTTTTCCAGCAGTCTCGACAATGACGGCGAGCTTTTGACGCTCTCGGATTCCAGTGGCTCGATCATCAAGACTCTCACTTACAATGATTCCGGTTCGTGGCCCTCTCGACCCGACGAAGGAGGATCCACCCTCCAGATCATCGACCCCTCGGCAAGCCCGGACGACCCCAATAACTGGCGCTCAAGTGGCACCTTCCACGGAAGTCCCGGCAGCGAGGATGCCGCGAAAACAGGCTGGATCGTCATCAACGAAGTCAGCACCAACCCAACATCTGGTAGGGACAGTATCGAGCTTTTCAACACGACTGCCAGCGATATCGAAATCAGCAACTGGCTTCTCTCAGACTCGAAGGGTGTCTATTCCTCCTATCGTTTCGGCACGACGACCATCCCTGCTCTGAGCTACCTCACAGTGCCTTCGTCGGCCTTCCAAAACAAGGCGACCACCGCCGTCTCCGATTACCAGGGAAGCCCGGGCGTCTCCCCTGTCACCATCGTGAGTAATGGCCATGGCCTCGCCACCGGAGAGACGATCACCATTTCAGGATACCCCGGAATTTCGAACTACAATCAGAGCTTCGAAATTGTCGTCACCAGCGCTAATGCCTTCCAGATTGACACGCCTTTCCTCGACAACACCGCCACAAAAGGCGAGTGGGTTTCAGGCCGGTCCTTTGGCCTGAGCAGTGTGAAAGGCGACGATATTTGGCTCGTCGAAGCCGATCGCTCCGGCCCCATTTCCTTTGTCGACCGGGTCGGCTTCGCTGCCGCCCGTGAAAATGAGACCCTCGGCCGCTGGCCCGATGGCGATGGTGACGGCTCGCTCTTCACCATGGCCTCTCCCACCCTCGGAAATACCAATAGCGGCCCACTCCTCGGACCTGCCTTCATTTCTGAAGTGCATTACAAGCCACTCGGAGCGTTAAGCCAGCAGTTCGTCGAGCTCACTAACGATTCTGAATCCGCCTTAAACCTGAACCGATGGAGACTTCGCGGCGGCTTGGACTTCGACTTCACCGCAGCCCACAGCATTCCCGCAGGTGGACAGGTCATCATCGTTTCCTTCGACCCTACTTCCGACCCAGCCACCGCGGCCTCCTTCCGCAGCACCTTCAATATCGATGCTGCAATGATCCTCATCGGTCCCGCCACCGATGGCCCGCTCGACTCCGCTTCCGGCACGGTGCGCCTTCAGGAGGGCTTGGTCCACGCAACCGCAAATCCGCAGGTAACCGTCGATGAAGTTGACTACCTCCCGACCAACCCATGGCCTCTTCTCGCGGCCACCGGAAACTCGCTCCAGCGCAATGCGCCGCTCGCCTTTGGCAATCTTCCCACCTCATGGTCTGCTCTTGCGCCAAACCCCGGCAGCTACAGCTCCAGCGGGATCGATTACGCCACCTATGCCGCCAGTAATGGATTGGGTGGGCCGCTGGATGATGACGATGGCGACGGCTCAGCCAATATCATCGAGTTCGCCACCGGATCGAACCCCTCTGATTCCGCCAGCCTTCCTCTGGGTTTCGGTAACGAAAATATCGTCACCTTTAACCGCAATCTTCAAGCCGAGGGCGTCGCGCTCATCCTAGAATCGTCTCCTGATCTGGAGACCTGGACCATCACAACGACTTCTGAAGGAGCGACTCAAGGCGCGCTGCAAAATCGCTTCGTTAATTTTGACCCCCCAAGCGAAGCAAATCATTACTGGAGGTTGACGGTAGCTCTTCCCTAGGGATTCTTCAAAATCCTGTCATTGCAAGATGCCGATGAAGGGGCCACGTTCCCGGCATAATGTATGAAAAATCCTTGCTACTTTGCCACCTTCTGTGGCTTCATTTCCTTTGGCGAATTTGCTAGCGCGCAGAGTCCAACCGAGATCAGCTTCTCTGGCAGCACCGTAAGCGGAGCTGCAATTGTCGGCTCTCTCGCAGGGTCTTTCACCACAATTGATCCCACCGCCGGAGACACCTTCACCTACTCCTTCGTTGAAGGTTCGGGAGACACCCACAATGGCCGATTCGATATCCAAAGCGACCAGCTCTTCGTCGATCGTGATCTCTCCTCCTTCCCGAGCGAAGGCATTCTTACCATCCGGGTACGCACCACGGACGCTTCAGCAAATTTTTTCGAAAAAGAGTTCAGCCTCCAGATCGTCAATGACTCCGACAGCGACGGCCTCGATGACTCCTGGGAACTCACCTACTTTCCAGATCTCACTACTGTCAGCGGATCGGACAACAGCGACAGTGACAGGCTCGACAACCTAGCCGAGCAAGCCGCGGGCACCGACCCCACCCTCACCGACACCGATACCGATGGACTCGATGACAATGTCGAAACCAACACCGGCATCTATAACTCTCCAAGCGACACCGGCTCAAACCCTCTCAATCCCGATTCCGACGGTGACGGCCTCAACGATGGGACGGAAGTCGATTCGGCAAATGGCTTCGTCACCAATCCCAATCTCGCGGACACCGACAACGACGGCTTTTTTGACCAAAACGAAATCACGCGCGGCCACGACCCCACCCTTTCAACCGACTTCCCGGCCGGACTCCTGCCGCTCGTCCTCAACGAAATCGTGACGGACAACGTAACGGGCATCGATAACGGAAACGAAAAGCGCGCAGACTGGATCGAGATTTTCAACCCTAACGCGCAGGCAATCAACCTGGACGACTTCTATCTCACCGACGATCCCTCCAACCTCACGAAATGGAGCTTTCCCTCCATCGAGATTGGAGGAAATGGATACCTCATCGTCTTCGCCTCCGGAGATGGTGTGCAAGATCCAGCGGGCCACCCGCATGCCAACTTCCGACTCGGAAGTTCCGGTGAATTTCTCGCCCTCGTCAGCCCGAACGGAAACACCATCGACGATGTCTTTTCTCCCGTTTACCCGGAACAATTTACCGATATTTCATACGGCCGCATCAATAGCGGTGGCTTTGCCTACTTCGCAAACCCCAGCCCTGGTTCGGCCAATAGCTCCGGCGCTCCCGGGGTCGTCAAGGATACGAGGTTCACGGCAGACCGCGGCTTCTACGACAACCCCTTCCAGCTTGAGATCCTCTCGGACACGCCCAATGCCCAGATCCGCTACACCCTCAACGGATCCCTCCCCACCCCAACCAGCGGCACCATTTACAGTGGCCCGATCAGCATTTCCACCACCACCAACATCCGCGCGATCGCCTCGCTCCCCGGAACGGACTGGCTTCCGACAAATGTCGACACCCACACTTACCTCTTCGTCGATCACGTCGCCCAGCAGCCCGCCAACCCAGCAGGCTGGGCCACCGATTGGGGCTACGACAGTCAGGTCGATTCCAACGATGGCGGCCGAAATGGCATCGTCACTGCCGATTACGAAATGGATCCGCGCGTGGTGAACGACACCCTCGGTCTCAGGGACGCGGATCACAGCATGCGCAATGCTCTCCTCGACATTCCCAGCGTATCAGTCTCGATGGAGCAACTCGAAATCGTCGCCTCCGAGGCCCAACGCCGAGCCGGAGCCACCCGGAGTCTGTACGGAACACCCAAGCTCCGCTTTGAGAAAATCTGCTCGGTCGAATATCTCCTCCCGGATGGATCAAAGGGCTTTCAGGAAGACTGCAAAATCGAGACCCATGGAAACTCCTCCCGCACTCCATGGCGGATGCAGAAACACTCTCTCCGACTCACCTTTTCTTCCACCGTGGGAATCGGAAAACTGAATTACGACCTCTTCCCCGACTCTCCCGTTGATGAATTCAACAAGCTCGTCCTGCGTGCCTGCTTCACCGATTCATGGGCTCTCAATTCCTGGTCCTCCGCCCGCTATCGTCCCAACGATGCGCAGTATATTCGCGACGTTTGGATGAAGGATTCTATGAAGGAAATGGGCCACTCTTCGGGTCACGGAAATTTCGTCCACCTCTATTTAAACGGAGTCTATTTTGGCGTTCACAACCTCGCTGAGCGCATCGAAGACGATTGGTATTCCGAGCACATTGGCGGAGAAAAAGAAGACTGGATCATCAATAAGGATCTCGATTCTCCACCGACTCGCTGGAACCAGATGTTAGGTCTGGCAAACACTGCCCGAACCGACGACGCCGCCTACGAGTCCGTCAAAGATTTCATCGACGTCGAAAACTACGCTGACTACATGCTCCTCCACTTTTTCGCTGACTCGGAAGACTGGCCCCACCACAACGGCTACGCTGCCGCTAACGTGAACAGCGGAGACGGCAAGTTTCGCTTTCAGGTCTGGGACCAGGAAATCGCTCTCGATAAGTTTTCCTGGAATCGATACGACGACAGCCGTGGCGGAGGTGCCCCTTTCCAGAGACTGCGTCAAAATGAAGAGTTTCGTATGCTCTTCGCCGACCGGGTCTACAAGCACATGTTTAATGGCGGAGCCCTCTCGGTCGCAACCGCAGGCCGGAACTACTCGAGACGAGCCAATGAAATCGACAAAGCGATCGTGGCCGAATCCGCCCGCTGGGGAGATGTCCAGGAAACCACTCCTTACGGAAATAATCCCAGATCTCAGACTGGAGTCGATCAGGACAGCCACCCGCCTCTGCTCAATAACCCGGTCTACTTCACCCGGGAACAGCACTGGGTCGTCGAGCGCGACAACATCCTCAATCACTACCTCCCGGTTCTCCACGATCAAAGCGATAGACGCTCGATCGTTCGCGAACTGAGAGCCGAAAACCTCTATCCCTCAATCAACCCACCGCTCTACTCCCAATTGGGCGGAGTGGTCCCCGTGAATTTTGAACTCAGCCTCACCTCGGAAGACGGTGGAGTTTACTACACCACCGATGGCTCGGACCCACGCGCAGTCGGCGGAGACATCGGCGCTACCGCCGAAAGTTTCGGCGCCCCGAGTTTTGAAAGCATCTTTGGCTACGATGCCTTTGATTGGAACTTCCTCGACACCGCCGTCGCACAATCGTCCAGCAATGTCGTGGTGGGAAATGCCGCATACGGCACCGGCGATTGGAAGCACCCATCCTTCGATGATTCCAATTGGGGCAATGGCCAGGCCCCTCTAGTCGGTGGACGGATCAACTCTCTTACTCCAAATCAAGAAATCACGATCGGCTCTACTGTCTATTTGCGAAAAGAAATCACGATCACTGATGCCTCTAACTACCTCAGTCTGAAGTTCTCCTCAATCCACGACGACGCCATCATCGTCTATCTTAACGGACATGAACTTTACCGACTCAACATGGACAGTGGGACGGTCGCCTTCACTGACTTTGCCATCGCAAACGGCGACGAAAATAATGCCACCGATATCGAGTACACCCTCCTGGCAGGCCAACTCCTGGATGGCGTCAACGTCATCGCGGTAGAACTCCACAACCGCAGTGCCACGAGCGGCGACCTGGGGATCGACATGAAACTCGACGCCCTCAAATCCGCCGCCGCTGGAAATACCCTGAACCTCGCCTCCACCGGCACCGTGAAGAGCCGAACCCGCACTACCGGCGGAGAATGGTCTGCCCTCCGGGAGGTCGATTTCATTGTCGGGATTCCAGCAGCAACCGGAAACCTCGTAATTTCCGAGATCATGTATAACCCGCAGGGACCCGACGAAGATCTCGAGTTCATCGAACTCTTCAACATCAGCGAGCAAGCCCTCGACCTCACCAACGTTTCATTCGCCGATGGCATCGGCTATGACTTCCCCACCGGCTTTGTCATACCCTCGGGAGGACGCGTCGTCATCGTGAAAGACCAGGTCGCCTTTGCCGCCAACTATCCCACCAATGGAATCGTCATCGCACCCGGAACCTTTTCCAGCAGCCTCTCGAATAGTGGTGAGGACCTGATTCTAAACGCAAACGATGGCAGCCCCATTCAGAGCTTTAAGTATTTTGCCGATGGCACCGCCGGATGGCCCACGATGTCGGATGGCTTCGGACCTTCCATGGTCCTGGTAAATCCTCTTAGCAATCCTGACCCCTTACTCGGAAGCAACTGGAAGGCCTCGGCGAAGAGTGGTGGGACCCCGGGCACCGGAGTTGAGAAGCCATTCCCCGCCAATCCCCAGGAAGACCTCGATAGCGATGGTCTCAATGCACTCGCGGAATACTTCTTTGGAACCTCTGATGATTCTGAGAACGAAAATCCCGTCTTAGCGACCTTCGTCGACGGCGAGGTTCTCCTCACCTTCCCTCGCGATCCTGCGGCAACTGCCGCCCAAGCCGTCATCGAACTCTCAGATGACCTGATCACTTGGGAGGAAAACCCGGCTTCAATCACCGCTCAAGCAAGTAGTGCACTCGATGATAGTCGCGCTTTGGACCGCTACTCCGTCGATCAATCGTCCGCGAAGAAGTTCGTGCGCGTGCGCATCGTGAGAACTCCCTAATCTACTTCTGGTGGGCCAAGATAAAGTCCACAATGGGCTTCGGATCCTTCAAACTATGAGGGTGATGACCCACGCCCGGCTTTCGGATGACCTTGATCTCGCCGCCTAGCTCACGATAGCGTTTCTCGATCACGTCAGAGTTTTCTGTCACCGGAACGATCTTGTCGGCTTCTCCGACGACGTGGATGAGGGCGACCTTATGCTTGGCAAGCGGAGCCAGATGATCGACGGGATTTTTTGAGTAAGCCCTCGCCTCTTCCTCGGTCAGTTTATAGGCCTTCAAGATGGCCGGATTGATCTTGGGCCAGCTTTTAAAATCGCAGACCGGCGCATCGCCATAGATGCAATTCACTTTCTCGGGATTCTTGGCCGCCCAATTGTAAACGATGAGTCCGCCCCGGGACATGCCCTCAAGGTTCACTTTCTTCGCGAAACCTTTCTTTTCGGTCAGGTGCACATAAAAACGATCCCATCGGGCCACCGCTTCAGGCGCTCCGTATAGACCGGCGATATCGCAGAAGGCCACATGGAATCCTGCCTTCAATAAGGCGACATCGGTCTGAGGTTCGTGCCCAAAAAACCGAGCCCGGATAATCCACGGCTTCCCGGCAGCTCCCTTATTCGGAACCACCATTTTGCAATTAAGATCACCGATCTTAAAATCATATTGCTCAAAGCCATGAAAGCTCCCCTTCTTTCCGGGCCAAGGAGCTTCGTCCGCAAGAGTCGACATTACCGGACTCATCGCTATGAGTATCAAAATCACAAAACGTTTGGAGAGATTCATCTGCACTAAAGAACGCGATTACTCACTGGAATATTTCTGCTTCATTGCCGATTCTTCCATCAGGACTATTGTGAACTGAGGTTAATTAAATATCCCAACCCTCAGCGGCATCATCCGACGCCGTCTCCTCCTGAACTATTGCATCGCTTCGCGGTAGAATGGGATAATGGCCACGACTCGAAGGAAGGCGTGTTTGTTCCCCGTCGAGACGACGATTCACGGCTTAACTCACTCGCTGGTGGACGCATCTTTCCGGGCGTTCATCATCTCTCCCGCTTCGAAGTAGAGGATCAACAGGATCTCGTAGAAATGGTCGTTCGGGATGGAAAAGACTCCCCGCTGATAGATCTCGAAGTTCACCCGGCGAACGAGTTGCCCGACACCTCAATATTTTCATCGCTCGCAGAATCATCTGACTTCTTCGAAGCCGGTTGCATCGGCTACTCGGCCCGGCCCGATTCTTGTCTGCTCGACGGGCTTCTCCTAAAGGTTCCTGACTGGAAAGCTTCCGCCCTGTCCGTCCCGAAGATCCGATCTCGCTACTTCGATAACCTTGAACTTTTCCCCGCAGGCAGCATCACCTTCGATCACGCCATCCTCATGCGGGACATTCCCCACGAATGGCACTCCGAGCCACAAATTCAGACCTAAATGTGCTCCTGGTAGAGCGGCTTAATCACGAGCTCCGGCACTACTACGGTTGGCGACAATTGAGCAATCGTCACGATCAAAGAAGCGATGTCCTCGGGATGCACCATGCGCGCTTTCTGCTCATCGGGAACCGGGACCGGACGGTCATTAAGAATGGGCGTGTTGATTTCACCGGGGCAGATGCTCGTGATACGGATCCCATTCTCTTGTTCCTCGGCACCCACTCCTGAAGCGAGACCGGTAACGCCAAATTTCGATGCGGCATAAGCAGCGCCCGCGAGCGGATAGGCCCGGAGTCCTGCAATCGAGGAAATATTGAAAATGAGGCCGTCCTTTTTCTCCCTCATCGCAGGTAAGGAAGCATGAAGAATGTTGAAAAAACCAGTGCAGTTGATCGCCATCACTCTATCAAAGTCCTCGGGCGTGAGAACCTCCATGCGCCGATTCGCGATATTGATCCCCGCCGCATTAACCACGATTTCAGGAGCCTTGATCTTGGCAAAGAGCGCGGCCACGTCATCACGATTGGAAATATCACATGCCACCACATTGAGAGAATCTCCGGCCACTTTGCGGAGCTTGGCTTCATTGCGACCACAGATCGTGACTTCGCATCCGGCTGCTTGAAGAGCCCGTGCGGCACCAAGACCGACACCGCTGCCACCACCGGTGACGAGGACTAATTTTCCTGAGAGTGAGTTCATTTAGTCGAAAATAGGGTAAAAGGTATTGAAAGCGACTTCCCCGAAAACGCCGGGGTCGTTGAAGCGACGGTGTTGATCGAGAGCTGAAATGGTCGCAAGTTCCTCCGTGCTGAGCACGAAATCGAGATGAAGGTTTTCGCGAAGGCGCGCGGGATTCTGCGTCTTGGGAATCGGAATCGTTCCCCGCTGCATCGCCCAGCGAATAAGAATCTGAGCCGGAGTACGATCATGGGCACTGGCGGTACTGACGATGGTCTCGTGATCCAAAAGACGATCGCATTCTTCCGCCATTCCCAGCGTAAGGTAAGAATCAGCACCAAAGGGAGAAAAGGCCGTAACCGCAATATCCTCGGACTGCGCGTAGCGAAGGAGAGCATTTTGGCAGAGGTAAGGATGCATCTCCACCTGAAGAACCGAGGGCTTGATTCGCGCATAACTAAGAACGTCCCTCAACCCGGCGGCAGTGAGGTTACAAACACCAATGCGCTTCACCAATCCCACATCAACAAGTTCTTCCATCGCGGCCCAGGTATCCGCATAAGAGACTTGGATCGGCTTCATCGCGGCATTCTCTTCGGCTGGATTCACCCAACCTGCAGGGTAGCGCTCTGCAGGATCCACGTATTCCAGCGCAATCGGAAAATGGATGAGATAGAGGTCAAAATACTGAAGCCCCAGGTCCTTCAGCGATCGCTCACACGCCGCGCGCACATGCTGCGGTTCGTGGTCGGTATTCCAGAGCTTCGAGGTCACCCAAAGGTCTTCCCGACTGCAAAGACCCGCTTTAAGTGCCGAAGCGATCCCTTTTCCAACGAGTTCCTCGTTGCCGTAGTCTGCCGCACAATCAAGGTGGCGGTAGCCAACTTCGATCGCTTCGTGAATGACCGAGGGCGCCAACTCATCGGCAATTTTCCAAGTACCAAGACCAGGAGACGGAAAGGCGGAGCCATCGGGAAGCAAATGAGCGGACACGTTCGGAGATTATGACCTCATGAAAAGGATGCCAGCCTCCTTTGAAATTCGGGCAAAAAAAATGCCAGGAAACCACGGCAATGGGGGACAAGCTGGGGCTGCTTCGTTTCCGACCTGACCCGGTCCACCAGCCCACATTCCGGGGTTCCTGACAAGGGAGAGGGGTAAGTGAGGAAGCCGTAAAGGGCAACGACAAATTAACGAGCCGAAAAAAGAGGTCACAAAATTGGCCCGCGAAACCAATAACAGGAACTACTAACATCACTAAACTCCTTTAAGCCCATAAAAAAGGTCCTATCTCCCCCCTCTCGTCTCTCAGGCCCTCGGAAACAACTCCATTCTCCGCCCCACCTTAAATTGGCAAATCGACAGCGATACGGAAGCCAAGTTCGACGCCCAGCTTTCCCACATGAGCGATGGGTTCAGCTGGGAAGCGACCTCCGATGTCGTCGCCCCCGAAAAAGGAGAAACCGTTACCATCAATGAGTGGGTCACCAAGATCAACGCGAACATGATCGTGTGCAAGATCGTTGTCCCCGCCAAAAGTAAGAAGACCGTAAGCTACACCGCTTATTACTCCGCAAGCTAAGAGTCCCTCGGTAGCAACAATCGCCCTTCTGCTCTCACGATCTTTCCTTCGTAAAGAAAGCGCTCATAAAGAGAGCTGATCCAATTCTAACAGGGCGTTTTCTCAACCTTAAAATTAACTCATTCACTGGATGACTTCCGCCCTCTCGGCAGCGAACCCTAACCCTCCGCTCGCTTCTCGTTCCAGAAAGCATCCATCTGCTCAAGCGTGGCGTCTTCCAGAGAAACTCCGGCCTTCTTGAGGCCCTTCTCAATGTAGGCAAAACGATCGAGGAATTTCTGATTCGTTCCCTCAAGAGCGATCTCGGGATCGACTCCAAGTTTCCGGGCAAGATTAGTAACGATGAAAAGGAGGTCTCCAATCTCAGACTGAAGTTCGGCACTCGCAGATTCCCCCACCTGGTGCTTCGCCAGCTCTTCTTTCACCTCGCCAAATTCTTCCTCGATCTTTTCCACGATCCCATCGGTCGCGGGCCAGTCGAAGCCCACTTTGCTGGCCTTCTTCTGAAGCTTTGTGGAGCGCAGTAATGCAGGCAGCCCCTTTCCCACGCCGTGGAGGTAAGGTTTCTCTTCGTCGCCCTTCTCCGCGCGTTTGATTTCCTCCCACTGCATCAAGACGCCATCGGTCGAAGAAACATCGGATGATCCGTAAACATGAGGATGCCGGCGCACGAGCTTCTCGGAAATGCCACAAGCGATGCTGTCGAAATCAAAACGATCATCCTCTTGCGCGATCTCGGCATGAAAGACCACCTGGAGGAGGACATCCCCGAGTTCCTCTTCAAGATTTCTATCATCACCTGTCTTGATCGCGGCAACCGTTTCGTAGGTTTCCTCGATGAGATTGGAGACCAGCGAGCCGTGTGACTGCTCCGCATCCCAAGGACATCCACCCGGAGAGCGTAAGCGATGCATGATGGCCCGGAGTCTCTCAATTTGTCGACCCGGCTCAGCGCAGGTCATCATTTCCTCATCGGTCATCGTTTTCGGGCTTTATCGAGGGTTTGCCGCTCCTTGTCGTTGAGCGACTGAATCCCATGATCGCTGATTTTTTCGAGAATGCGATCAACCTCTTTGTTGAGCTCGATGGGAGATTGCTGAATTTCCCGCACCACCTTTGCTTGCCTCACCCTCGGCGAAGAGGACGAACCGGCCCCAATCTCAGAAACGTTGATTAGCCAAGTACGCAGAGGTTTATACTTGATGAAGGAGAGGCCTAAAAGAGCGCCTCCGAGATGGCCCGCAGCTCCTCCTGCGTTATCGAGACCAAAGATGACCGTAATCACCTGGATGGCAAAGTAGGCGATCGCGAAAGTCTTCATCTTCATGGGAATACAGAAAAAGAGGAGGATCCTGGCATTCGGCGCGATCTTGTAGAACGCCGCAAGAATGCCAAAAAGTCCCGCCGAGGCTCCGACCAAAGGAACCGTCGCCTTATAATCGAACATGCCCGGGACAAAAAAGAGGATGGTATAAAAGAGAGCTCCCGCGATGCCACAAAGAAGGTAGTAGAAGACGAAGGGGCGACTTCCCATCCAGCGCTCCACGTGCGGCGCGAAAAAGACCATCCCAATCATGTTCCCAAGAAGGTGACCGCCATCACCATGAAGAAACTGGAAGGTGAAAAGGCGCCAGATTTGAAAGTGGTAGAGACCTTCAGTGATGGAAAAGTGTCCCCAGATGTCCAAACTAGTCATATAGTCGAGAGGGACACCTGAAGGCGTCATCAAGGCCCCGATAAAGAAAATCACAACATTCGCAATGATCAGTTGCTTGGTGATCGGTGCACCCTCGAAAAAAGCAGGTCGATGAGGGCCAAGCCCACCCGGTCTCATGTAATCGCGATCTTCGTAACCCACGGCGGAGAATTAACAGATTAAGCCTAAGGGTAAAGCATCTTGAGCTTCACGGGAGACTTAGAAAGTTTCATCACTGCCTTGGAAAACTTAGGCCGGGCAATTTTGGAGTAGTTTGAAACCGCAAATCCTTCCTTGGGGTAGCCCACGAAATTCTTATCGATCTTGTTGTTCTTATTCTCGTCATGCAAGACCACCACTGCGTAATTGCCCGGCTTAAGTTCCTGAATCTTGAACACTATTTTTCCCTTCCGGGAATCCTGGGTCAATCGATGGAGAGCCTTCTCACTGTCATCCGGGAAGCCCTCGGCTTTCTCATAAACGAGAAGCGCGATCCGGCCGCCCTCATTCCTGACTCCCGAAATTTCAAACGTAATTTCAGCACGAATCAAGGCCGTAAAGAGGAAGAGAAAAAGGAAAAATTTCATGGATTGTTGAGCCCTCGATGAAGCTTACTTGGCGATGCAGTAGATCGCCTTATTGGAGCGCAGGTAGATTGCGTCCTTCGCGAGAGCCGGAGTGGCATTGAAGTCGGATTCGTCCCCCAGGGAGTTTACTCCGACCTGCTTCATCTCTTTATTGGCCTCGAAGATAAAAGTCCCGTCTCTCCGGCTCACTGCCACGAGCTTATCACCGATTCGCAGGAGCGAGGCATAGAAGCTGAACTTCTTCCGCTTCTTGATGCTCTCAATCGTCCGCTTCGTCAGCGTTTCACCGGTCTTCAAATCCATGACAATCACGGTCGCCTCATCATTGACCCAGTGGAGTAAGCCGTCTTGATACACCGAACTCGGGACGTAAGAGAAGGTCTTACTGCGCCAGAGAATTTTGTCCGTCACGTCACCTGATCCGCCTCCTTTGATCGCGATGGCGCCCTTGCGCGGATATCCCCCTGTCGTGAAGAGAACCTCCCCAGCACTAATGACACTGGGGGTAATGTTTCCTGGAATTTCGGACTTTGCCCACCAGAGTTTTTTACCCGTCTTGGGATCAAGGGCGAAGAGTTCGTCGGGAGCGGCAATCACCAGTTCGCTTCGCCCGTCCTTCGGCGCGTGAAGCGTCGGCGTGTTGTAAGTGAGCTCGAGCTGTTTCGACTCATAGCGCCACTTTTCTTGACCCGTCGTTTTTTCAAAGGCGATGATCGCTTTGGATTCATCCGAGGCGTTCACGATGAGGAGATCTCGATAAAGGATGGGACTGGCCGCAGAGCCCCAGCGACGATTGCTCGAGGAATCTCCCACATCTTTACTCCAGACCTTTTCGCCCTCGAGCGTGAAGGCATGCACGCCCGATTTCCCGAAAAAGGCAAAGACGTGCTTTCCATCGGTCACCGGGGTGGGGCTGGCATAGCCATGCTCAGTGAGATAGCCGCGATAGTCATCGTCGGGATTCGCCAGCGGGATTTGCTTCTCCCAAAGAATTTTTCCACTCGCACGATCAAGGCATAGAATAGAACGGCCCAAATCCTCGGGTTCACCGATGTTTTTCTGATCGATGCCGTAGCCCGTGTAACAGGTGACAAAGAGCTTATTCTCCCAATAAATGGGGCTGGAGCTTCCGGGTCCGGGTAGGTCCGTCTTCCACTTCACATTTTCATTGGCTCCCCATTTCAGAGGGATCCTGGAGTCATCGATCGTGGCCATTCCATTGGAACCCCGAAACTGGGGCCAAGTCTCAGCAGAAAGCATGGAATGAGCCAGAAGAAGGAGGGAGAGGCTAAAAAAAGTTCTTTTCATGGTGGGAGCCTAGCCGTTTCAAAATCGAGCGCAACTCGGTTTAGTCGATCTTCGGAGGGAGGACCGGAGGCCGATCGGGGCACGGTAAGACGATTCTAACAGGCCGGGCACTGGACCTGCTGGCCCAAGTGATCCTGGGTGACATCAAGAGCGGTAGAACAATGAGGACAGAAAATTTGCATAAAAATGATAAGAAGTGGTTTACCCTCCCGATCAGAAGACAAGCGTGATCCAATACTAACTTTCTGACGAAAGTAATCAGTTCTTTAGATTCTTCACATGATACTTGGCTCACTATTCCTCATCTTAGTTCGCTCATTTAGGAACCCTTTTTATTGAAGATGACACGGCTGCTTTGACCTCGACTCAGACGTCCTCCACCCGGTTTTATCAGATCCGCTGGACATCAAAATAAATCGGCATCTTCTTCCAAGAAGGTGATGACATTGAAGGACGCTCTTTAATTGACCCCTAGGCGGGCTGCATGGCCTCTTCAATCAAGCGCTGAATTTCGGGGATGCTTTGGGCAATCCGGAACTCATCAACCTGTCAGTAGTTTCCCAAAAGCGTAATAAGTGGATCCCAAAACCCTCTCCCTTCTTCATCGAGTCGGTTGAAAATGATCACCGGTTTCCCTTTCATGAGATCGTCTCCCTGTTCGAGAAAGATCAAGAGCGCAAGAAGCTCCTGCACCGTGCCCGCACCTCCAGGAAAGATGACAAAGGCATCCGAATTTTCGAACTCAAGATGAGATGGCCTTTTGACAATACACCAAATACTTGTTGTCCCAAGAGTGTCCTTTCCAATCGAATCGGACGCCGAAAGAAGATGTAGCGCGGCCGGCTTTCCTAATCCGCTATTTTCCCGTCCTTAATCGTGAGGACACGATCTCCGTGACAGGACAGATCCATGTCGTGAGTGACCACCACCAGAGTGGCTTTGCGCTCGGCGACCACTTCAAGAAGGATCTTCATGATCTCGTCGCCATTTTTAGAATCGAGATTACCAGTGGGTTCATCGGCGAAAATTATCGCAGGGTCGTTGACCAGAGCGCGGGCAATTGCGACCCGTTGTTGCTCGCCGCCGGAGAGCTCCGACGGGAGGTGGTTGATGCGATGAGCAAGACCGACACGCACGAGGACTGCTTTCGCTTTTTCGCGGTCACTTTTCCCACCGATGAGACCTGGAACGAGCACGTTTTCGAGCGTGGTCAGTTCCGGGAGAAGAAAGTAGCTTTGAAAAATGTAGCCGATCTTGTCGTTGCGCAAGCGAGCCTGCTGAGCGGAAGAGAGCTTGTAAAAGGAAGTGCCATTGATGCTCACGTCACCTTTGTTCGGCCTCTCCAACCCGGCAAGAGTATACATGAGAGTCGTCTTTCCGGCTCCGCTGGGGCCACAGAGGAAAATTTTCTCCCCAGTCTTAATATCCAAATCAATCCCGCGAAGAACCGAGACCTCTTTTTTCGCAAGGTAATAGGAACGGTGAACATCAGTCGCCGTGATCATTTTCCGCCCAAGTTCTGCATGGTTTGGAAGATCGCGGTCATCATGAGATAGGCCATGGAGCCAATCAAGAGGGCCATCACCAGCAGAATAGCGGGCATGATGAGAGCCATGATGCGCTGAAGGGAATTGTCCAACTCCTTGTCGAATCGCACCGACGCCTTCCTAAGAGCTTGATCGATCTTACCGGTCTGTTCACCCACCGATACCATATCAATGAGGAGAGCAGAAAAGATACCAGATTTATTCATCGACCGGGAGAGAGAGCGACCATCGCCCACCTGCTCAATCATGTCATCGAGGTGGCTCTGCAGAAAAAGATTCGGCGTCGCATCGCGTGTCAGTTCAAGCGAACGAAGAAGAGGGAGGCCATTTGCGGTAAGATTCGCCATGGTCTCAAGAAATTGGACATAGAATCGGCTCATGAAAGCGCGCCCAACGAGCGGAATCTGGAGCTTTTGACGATCCCAGGTCGGCTGGTTGGCTTCGTTGTCTTTCCACGCTTTAAAGAGAATAAGCCCGGCAACGATGACGAGAATAATGACCACCCACCACTTTGAAATGAAACCGGTGAAGAGCATTAGGAACTTAGCTCCGGCCGGCAGCTTTCCACCGGGCGTCGACTCGATCAAAGCCGTAAGCTGCGGGATGAGCTGAGTCATAAAGACAAAAGCCACCGAGATGCCCGCCACCACCAAAAAGGCGGGATAGATGAGTGCGAGAATCACTTTCCCTTGGAGTGCCTGAATCGTTTTCAGGTAATGAGCCTGTCGATCAAGAATGGTATCGAGCGCTCCGGAGGCCTCCCCCGCTGCCGCAAGCGAGCAGTAAAGTGAACCGAAACTTGGACTGACCCGACGAAGCGCCGACGAAAAGCTATTTCCATCCCGCACGAGCGTCCGAATCTTGGTAGAAACGACTTTTAAACTTCCGAGTTCCCCTCGGTTCTCCATCGCCCGCAGCGCAGGCTCAAGCTGGAGACCGGCGGCGAGCATGTCTGAAAGCTCCTCAGTGAAGAGCACCACCTCGGCACGCTTCAATTTGACCGGACCTTCGGGAATCGGCTCATCATTTTTTTCCTTTTTCGCAGCAGCTGCTGCTGGTGCCGAGTCTCCCTTCTTGGCTTTCGTCACAGGAGCAGCCCCCTTGGAATCTTGAGTCAACTTGACCGGCTGAAGGCCCTTGCGCCCTAATTGGCGAAGAGCTTCGCCGCGATCACCTGCGGTGAGTTCACCGGTAACGACTGATCCACCGCCATCGAGGGCTTTGTATGCAAAACTGGCCACAGCAAAAATAAAGTTAAACGACGAGATCGGAAGCGGTTACCGAGATGACTTCCTGAATTGTCGTCTCGCCCTTGAAAACCTTGCGCCAACCATACTCCCGCATTGGGATATATCCATCCCTGATCGCTTGCGCCCTCAATTCAGGAAGGGGGGCAGCCTTAGCAACAAGATCCTCCATCTTGGAACCCACGATAGCCACTTCGTAAATAGCAAGTCGCCCGGAGAAGCCGGTGTTACGGCAATGATCGCAGCCCTTGGGTTCATAAGCCTGACCTTCGAGTCCCGCCGGAATCTCAAGAAGTTCGCGTTGCTCTTGGCTGACTTCAACCGGCTGCTTGCAAGTTTCACAAAGCCTCCTCACGAGTCGCTGTGCTAAGAAGGCGCGCACGGAAGCGGCAACCAGAAAGGGTTCGACTCCCATATCAACCAAACGGCTAATTCCACCAAGGGCGTCGTTGGTGTGGAGGGTTGAGAACACAAGGTGACCGGTGAGCGAGGCCCGGATCGCGATTTCCGCAGTTTCCAAGTCACGAATCTCTCCGATCATGACAATGTTGGGGTCGGCACGAAGAATCGAGCGAAGGCCCGTAGCGAAGGTCAATCCAATCTCGCTCTTCACCGCGATCTGCATCACGCCGGGAAGCTTGTTCTCCACCGGATCCTCAACAGTGACAATGCGAGTCTCCGGCTTGTTGAGAGCCGAGAGGAAGGAATAAAGTGAGGTCGATTTACCGGAACCCGTGGGTCCGGTGATCAAAATGATGCCGTTGGGCAGGTCGAGCATCCGCATGATGGGATCAAGAACGAAATCCTCCATC
This sequence comes from Akkermansiaceae bacterium, assembly GCA_905182405.1. Taxonomy (GTDB): domain Bacteria; phylum Verrucomicrobiota; class Verrucomicrobiia; order Verrucomicrobiales; family Akkermansiaceae; genus SW10. Next base: position 1,877,084 of record CAJJBQ010000002.1, read on the forward strand.
CCGAGGCGGGCCACATCAAATTTCTCCTGGTTGAGAAGACGAAGACTGACGCTTTCCCCTTCTACCGTAGGAACGGTTGCAACACGCACGTCGATCGATGCGCCTTCGAACTGGAGGTTGATCCGGCCATCCTGAGGAAGTCGGCGCTCCGCGATATCAAGGTGCGACATGATCTTCAGGCGGGCAATCACCGAGCTTTGCAAAGCTTTAATCTGATCGGGGACCGCAATGTCCACCAAACCGCCATCGATACGGTAACGAATCCGGAGATTGTCAGCGAGAGGTTCTACGTGAATATCAGTCGCACGCTGCTCGAGCGCTTCCCGAACAATCTGGTTCACAAATTTGACTACGGAGGCTTCTTCGTCCTCGACCTCGTCAATGACGCTGGCCTCGTCCTTCATCTCGAGGTTATCGAGATCAAGTTCACGACCTTCAAGAAGCTGCTCAAAAGTATCCGCGCCCACACCGTAAAGTTTACGGAGAGCATCATGGACCCGACGACGGGACGCCATGACCCATACGATGGGGAGGTCGATAAACTGAGCAGAGGATTGACGCGCAAGAAGATTCAGCGGGTCGTAGGTTGCCATGAGAAGTCGGGCATTTTCCCCTTCACCCTCGATGGCAATCGGAAGAACTCGATGTTTCAAGGCGACCTGTGGTCCACAGGCAGCTCGAAGTGGCAGTGGGCTTTCGAAATCAGGAATCTCAGGGAGCCAATCCATCCCCAATTCTCCCGCAAGATACCTCATGTACGGCTCTTCATCTACGAGAGCGGAATCCAGAACGTCATCCAGCGGCGAGGCCTGTCTGAGAGCCGCTTCGCTCACCAGCTCTTCCAGAGCCGATATATCGGTGCAGCCGGTCTCTCGGGCTGGTTTTATGAGTAGCTCTGTCATGTGCGTGAAGTATTGATAAAACGCGCGCGGTGGGAAGTTCTGTCTGTGGAAATTCTCATGAATTGAAGTTCATCGTCTACGGGCCTCCAATCCAAGCTATCCAGAGCGTTCCAAACCCGGACGACATTTAAAAAATCACCACTAAAAATGGGAGAATCGAGTTGCGCTTCTTCGCTCCCAGAGATAATCTCCTTATGTCTGCCTCGTTCGCCGAAAATGGATGATTAGCCGACCCGATAATAAAACAAATGGGGGCGGCCCCGGAGAATCAATGTCATGCCTTCACTGGAAGACAGCGAATCAAAGGATGTCCCCAACTTATTGAGTCTCGGGAATGCGGCTCATACGCCATGGACGGCGGGGCGGATACTTCTAAAACCTGCTCTTCTCCCGAGGAGCGGGTTTTTCTGTCTCACGAAGCTTCCCTTCAGCGCTCTTTAGAGGCCTAGGGAGCGGGAAAAGGATCATTTTTGAAGCGCAAAAGCTGCTGCCTGATGGTGGGATCGGAAATGCGGCGCACAACCGCCTTCTCACTCCATTCAACCGCTTTATCCCGCTTTCCCATCGCAAATTGCACCTCGCCCATGGTGTCGAGATAGGGCGCAGAATAAGGGGAACCCCTCAATGCATTCTCCATCATCTGTTCGGCTTCCAAGAGATTACGATTCGCTCGCGACGCCACCCAAGCGAAGGTATTCTTCACGTTATCGTCGTTCGGAAAGGCTGCGATCTCCTCGCGGAGTAGACTAAGGCTCTTCAGGCAGAGCCGATCGTGCAAGGCAACGAACCCTCGTTTCCGGAGCTCCGGGAAAAAATGGTCGGCCAGAGAGCCTCCGGTGGGGCTGAGCGCATAGGCGGCTTCCAGGATCTTCTTCCCCTTTTCTTCCTCGCCTTCATCGAGCGCGGTAATTCCGCGTGTGAATTCGGCCTGATAGCGAGTATTCAGGGGTATCTTCACGTCGGTAATCACCGATCCCTCATAAAGCGCAGATGCGAGTTTCCAATGTCCGGCACTCACCGTGATCTCACCGAGAGAAGCGAGAAGAAGCGCGTCATTCACTCCTCTAGAATTAAAAAGCGCCCTTTCGCTCCTTAGAACACACTCACGGAGGAGGCTACGACTTTCTTCGACCTCGTTGTAGTTGAGATGGTCCTGGGACAGTTGATAGAGAAAAGCCACTTGAGAACCACCAAGGAGGGTCGAGAGTCTTTTCAATTTCTCCGCTCCCTCCTGATCTCCCACTTTAGCTAAGGCGAGGCTCTTTTGAGCGAGCGTCTGGGCCAAATAATTATTGCTCTCATTGGCCGCCATCATCTGCTCATCGATTTCGAGCTTCCGATACTGCTCGGCAGCGATCTCCCAATCTCCCATCTGCGTAGCAAGCTGGGCGAACATGCCGGTCCGGGTCGCATTCACTTCCGGGACCTTTAACATGCGGTAAAGATCGTTCGCCGATCTTCCGTAGACACTTAGGGTATAGAAATGGCCAATCGAATTGGGCTCCCCCTCCTTGAGTTCCCTCAATGCAACTTCTTCGAGGCGCTCGTTCCACGCCTCAAACTCGGCCTTGGGAATAGAAAGTTGACTGCGATAGGAATTCATCAACAGGAGGAATTCTTTTGTCGTAATCTTCGGGTCCAGCTCTTTCGTTTTCTCAAGCAACCAGGAGAACTCTCCAATTTGATCAAACTCTGCTTTGACGATTTCCTCCAGAGATTGATCAGAACGATCGATCTCTGCCGCAAGTGCGATCATCGATCCATGGGGAGCGTAACTGTGGGCGAAATTCATGAGATTGAGGATCACCCCATCATCCATTTTTGCCCCGCTCTTCCAGATGGCATCCATGCAGCGCGCCGTCTCCTCAACGTTCCCCCGGCCATCAAAAAACCAAAGCGCCTGAAGCAGAGTTTGCGCAGCTTGGTCCTGCTTTTCACCGGGCTTCAAATGAGAAACCTTCTCCTTGATCCACTCCTTCGTGAGTGTCGTCCCTTTCAAACCAAAAACAGCAGGAATGGCGACATGCTGATCAACGATCTTTAGATGACGAAGATGATCCCGCCAGTCCCCTTGGTTTGCGCTTTTTCCAGCAAGCGCAGGGAGTCCGGCTCGATACATGTTCACTCGCGCACGATCCGCCGTGCCTTCTTCATCTCCCAAGTCCTTCAAAGCCGCGATCAGGCGCTCTTCCTTTTTTACGTCGCCCTCAGCCCGGGCCAGAGCGAGCTCAAGATAAACCACGTCAGAAAGGGGAAGCCCATCTTGCTCAAGGTGAAGGCGGATGAGTGGAAGCGGATCGCCTGACAAGATCGCGGCAGTCGCTACCGCATTCGCATCATCCAGCCGGGTAGCTTCTTTGAGGAGGAGTGGCACATCGCCCTTCACGCGAAGGTAAGCCAGATAGCGGGTTTGCTGTTCCGGATCGATACTCTTCTCCAGCTTCTTAATCGTTTCTTCTAGCCTTCCCTCGACCTGGAGAAAAACGCCGTAACGAATCAGACTCTCAAAATCATTTCCCAGCTTTAGAATTTTCTCTGCCTGATCCATCTCTCCCGCCATCAAATGCTTACGGATTAACTGGGGAATGACCCTCCCAATGCGCACATCGATCTCACTCCAAATTTCTTCGTTCTTCTCGAAAGCCCTCAGACGCACAAGAATCTCAAACTGCTTTTCTTCATAGAGCTCCCCGATCAGCTTCAGCTTCGCCCGGTCCGTGCTAGCGTGATAGCTCTCGATCTTTTGGGCGATCTCCTCAGGGGTATCGTGAAGAATTCCCAAACGGATCTTCTTTCGCAAGCGGGCCGCTCGCGCCGCCATTTCCGGGTCGTCCGAGTTTTCCAACTCTGCCAGCAGATCAAGAGCTTTATCACCCAAAACCCAAAGCGCCTTGGTGGCCTCAACCCGGGTTTTGAAGTCATCCGAGATCAGGCCTTCCCTGAGTTTCTCGATCACAGGTATCTCTGCGGCCGGCTCCTGAGACAGTGATGCGGTTAACGAGAAGGCGAAAAGCGCCAGAGGGGCAAGTGGTGAAAGCCATTTCATGCAGACTTAAACTTCTCTCATTTTCCGGAGGGATCAAGACCAGCTTTTGGACCCTCTCATTCTCATCTACTTTCCAATGCAGAAATTGCTGAAGATTTCGCCGAGAATATCCTCGGTATCGACCACTCCCGCAATCTCCCCAATCGCCGAAAGCGCCTCACGCAGGCTCAAGGATGTGAACTCGGGTTCTTCCCCTTGTTCCATCGAAGAAATAGCGATCTCCAAAGCGGTCCGGGCCCGATCTAAACAAGCCTGATGGCGGGCATTGACAGCGACCGAATGAACGCCCCAATGAGCCTCATCAAGAGCCAGAATTCGCGCGATTTCTTCCTCCAAATCTTTAAAGCCCTCCCCCGTCTCACAGGAGATCCGCAGCCCCTCTTGCCCGGCCCAACTGGCATCTTCCTTGTCGCTCTTATTATAAATGACGAGCCACTTGGCCCCTTCTGGTCGCGAAAAAGAAGAGTCACATCGCGGCTTTGACAGATCGATCACTTCCAGCACCAAATCAGCCCGGGACACTTGAGCGTGAGTCATTTCAATCCCAGTGATCTCGATTTCATCGCTCGATTCCCGCACCCCCGCGGTATCGATCAAACGCAAGGGAATGCCGCGCACGTTCACCACTTCTTCAATGGTGTCCCGCGTGGTTCCTTCGATCGAACTGACAATCGCGCGCTGATAGCCCAGAAGCCGATTCAAAAGTGACGATTTCCCGACATTTGGCTTCCCGTAAATGACCGTTCGCACGCCCTCCCGAAGAATACGTCCTTGATCGGCTGTCGCGAGCAACCCCGCAATCTTCTCTCGCTGATCGTTCATCCTCATTTGCAGAGCCTCCCCTACGGCCGGATCAATGTCCTCCTCCGGAAAATCGATATAAGCTTCGAGATGAGCAGTCGCCCCAAGAAGATCCGCCCGGATTTCCTCGCAACGCTGACCCAAGCGCCCTTCCAGTTGTTCCGTCGCCGATCGCAGCGCCAGCGAAGTCTGGGCCGAAATCAGATCCATCACCGCTTCCGCCTGAGTCAGATCAAGTCGACCATTCAAGAAAGCCCGCTGGGTAAACTCTCCCGGCTCAGCGGGTCGTGCCCCCGCCTCGATCAAGCGCTCTATGACCTTACGAGTCACCATCACACCGCCATGACCGGTGAATTCCGCCACATCTTCTCCCGTGTAACTCGCCGGCCCCGAAAAGGTAACCCACAAGCCTTCATCGATCACCAATCCTTCTGCGTCGACAATCGACCGCAGCCCTACTTTCCTCGCTGGAGGAAGCGCCCTGAAACCAATCACCTTTTGCGCAATCTCACACGACTGCGGCCCCGAAAGCCGAATCAGTGACACCGCTCCCATCCCTGCTGGGCTGGCAATCGCGACAATCGTGTCTCCGTCCGACGCCATCGTTTAATGAGGACTAGGATCAGCAAGTTTTGAAGTATCACTAAAATTTAAAGGGTCGCAGCCGACTCCCAAAAATACCCAGCAGATCACCTTCTCGATTTGTAACTTGGGCTTCACCTCGGAAGACCAGCGCAGACGAAGCGTCGCGATGCTACCCTTGATCTCTGCTCCAAGCTTATCAGTCCAAGTAAAGCGATCGAGAAGTCTTCCAACTTCAGAATTATTAGCAATCTCACCCGTAATTTGATCATCCACAATATAAGCCGCATCGATCATCCGGAAGATACCATTATCAGTATCCTTCAGCGGGGTCGTCGTCGTCGTCGGAAGATTCTCCGGAATCGTATTTAGCCCTTGGCAACTACCGCACTGAAATTGCCGCCGACCGAAATCTCCATTCATTCTTACTTAAGTAAACTGAATAACTTGCCCGATGTCAACCGACGAGCAAGGTATCGAGTTCCTTCAGACAACGCTCATTCTGCGATGGCGTCCCGATAGAGATTCTCACCCACTCCGGGAGCCTGTAACCCCGCATCGCTCTGATGATCACACCCTTTTTTAAAAGTCCCGCAAACACCCGATCTCCGTCGCCCACATTCACGAGGACAAAATTGGCGACGCTCGGGACGAATTCCCAGCCACGCTTAGCAAAGGAACTTTGGAAAAACTCCAGTCCAATCCGGTTGTTCTCCACGGTCGCGGCAATGTGCTCCTCATCCTGCATCGACGCTAGAGCTGCCGCTTGAGCGATGGCATTGGCATTAAAGGGTTGCCTCGCCCGGTTGAGAAGACCCGCAATTGGGGCGGGTGCAAGACCATAACCAATCCGCAGAGCCGAGAGACCCTGGGCCTTCGAGAAGGTGCGCATGACCACGACATTTTTTCCCGCCTTCACGTGCTTGATGGCATCAGGAGCATCAGGAAGAAATTCAAAATAAGCTTCATCGAACACCGCCACGACATGATCGGGAAGACGATCAACAAAGCGGTCAATCTCCTCTTGTCCCACGAGCGTTCCTGTAGGGTTATTCGGGTTCGCAATAAAAACCAAACGAGTGTCGGGCGTAATGGCATCCGCCATTCCTTCAAGATCATGCACAAATCCGGGATCCGGCACCTCCTTGTAATCAGCTCCAAAAAGAGTCGCCATGAGCTTGTAGACCACAAAGGCATGCTCAGCGGCGATCAAGGCCACCCCTGGTTTAAGAAAGCTGTGGCAGAGCAGCTCTATAATTTCGTTCGAACCGTTGCCAAGGACGACATTGCCAAACTCGACCCCGTGCTTCTCCGCCAGAGCCGCCCGCAATTTATAGCCTCCCCCATCGGGATAAAGGTGCACCTTAGTAATCTCATTGCGCATCGCCTCCTGCGCACGCGGCGATGGACCCAGCGGATTTTCATTACTAGCCAGCTTGATGATCTCCTCCGGCTTCAGACCCAATTCACGGGCCGTTTCCTCGATCGGTTTTCCCGGCTCGTAAGCCACCAAATCACAAACCCACTGATTCGCTGCACGCTCGATTGACATACTCGCAACCTACCGAGGTAGCTTTACTTCGCAAGCCCCGTATAGATGGAAGCAATCCCGGCGCTCAGCGGAATCCACCTGCTCTCCTGAAGTCCGGCAGCGCGAAAAAGATCGAGCATCGCCTCACCCTTCGGGAACTCTCCGATTGATCCGGCGAGATATTCATAAGCATGACGTTCGCCGGTCAGCGCTCCCGCCATTTTCGGGAGGACCTTATTAAGATAGAATTCGTAGGGCTTAGCCAAGATTCCTTCCGGAAGCGAAAAATCGAGCACTAGGAGATGCCCGCCCGGCTTGATAACACGCGACATTTCCTCCACTGCTTCGGCCCAGTTCGACATATTGCGCAAGCCAAAGGCTGCCGTCACTAACTCAAACTCTCCGTCCTCGAAGGGCAGGTTCATAGCATCTGCCACTTGGGTTTCCTTAACCCCACTCGACGTCGCATGCGCCAGCATTTCAGGGCAAAAATCAGTTCCCAACATTCGGGCCTCGGGGCATCGCCGTTGCAGCTCCAGCGCCAGGTCCCCCGTTCCAGTTGCGACATCCAAAATACTCGCGGGATTCCACGCCTCCACCATACGGCCCACTTTTTTGCGCCAAAGAATATCGGTGCCCGCACTGAGCACGTGATTGGTGAGCACGTAGCGATCGGCGATCTTAGCAAAGGCACCTTTTACAAAGTTGGGATCTTGTCCGGTCACGATTAAAAAAGCGGTTCGGGGAGAATATCAACGTAAATCCCAGGATCGCTACCGGGAATTTCCACCGCTCCCACCGCCTTGGCGTAGAACTCTTTAGGACCCACCCCTCCGATAAATCCATAGGCGTAACCCAAGTTATGGAGACCTTCGAGAGCTTTCATGAGAAGCGCTTTCCCAATCCCCGTTCCCCGGGCCGCCTCAGAAACACCCGTCGGGCCAAAGTAAGCCTTATTCGTGGTCTCATAGCAGGCGAAGCCGAGAATCTCTTTATTCCGTGTCGCGATAAAGCAGGTGATCGGTTGCCGCGAGAAGGCCACCTGAACTTCACTCACCCACTTTGGCGAAAAATGCTCCCTGACGAAATCCTCCACCAAGTGTTTTTCATAGGCCCCAGGCCGCCGTAGGATGATTCCTGCATCCTCCACATTCTGATACATCTCTGCCGATTTTGGCAGATCGTAAAGCCTTACTAGCATATCGATCATCCTGACGAAGACTTCCATAAGTACTATCGCAATGCCAGCCAAGACCTTAGACAAAGCAGAACCTCTCACCCGCTATCCAAACCAATGAACAAGGCCGGTTGTGACGAATGCGCGGAGCTCTACGATACCGCCTTTCACGTCGCAGTCCCATCCACGTTAACGTTAGTTTAGGAAAGAAGCTGCGTCTCCGCCAAAAGGCGATACGTCCCCTGTTGGCTCATGAGTTCATCGTGTTTTCCACTTTCAGAAATCCTGCCATCGCTGAGAACCATAATGCGATCCGCACTTTTCACGGTGGCGAGTCGGTGGGCAATGATGACGCTCGTCCGGCCTTTCATGAGTTCATCGAGCGCTTCCTGCACCAGGCGTTCACTCTCAGAATCAAGCGCACTGGTGGCCTCATCAAGGAGGAGGATTTTCGGATCGGCCAAAACAGCACGAGCAATCGCAATCCGCTGTCGCTGACCACCACTCAACTTCACTCCCCGAGGTCCCACGAGCGCATCATATCCTTCTGGAAATGCGTCGATGAAGCCGTGGGCATTCGCCTTCTTAGCCGCCCCGATAATTTCTTCCTCCGAAGCTCCCGGCCTTCCATATTCGATATTTTCACGAATCGAGCCACCGAAGAGCAGAACTTCCTGAGGCACAACCGCCATGGCCGCCCTACGATCCGTCACGGGAATCTCTGACGCCGCTTTCCCATCAAAGGAGAGCCCACCTTCCTGACTTTCGTAAAAACCGAGAAGGAGTGAAAAGAGAGTCGATTTACCGGACCCGCTGGGCCCAACCACCGCGACACGTTCGCCTGCGGAGATCTCAAAATTTACGCCATTCAAGACTTTCGTTTCCGTCCGGGACGGATAAGCGAAGACAAGATCCTTGGCCGCCATCGATCCCGTCAGGGTCGTCGAATCAGAAGTCCGCTCGTCCTCGATCTCGTAGGCCAAGATTTCACGAATGCGCTCAGTGGCTCCTTGCGTTTTCTGAAGCTGGCCCATGATCTCAGGTAGCGAACCTAGAGAGGCTCCCACGAAAATACTAAACAAAATAAAGTGGGTCAGCTGAGTCATCGTGATTTCATCTCTCGCCAACATTCCCGCACCGAACCAAACCACGACAGAAATCGTCCCGAAGAGAATAAAGATGATGAAGCTGACAAAGGAGGCTCGCGCCTTGGAGCCTCGTAAAGTCACATCTAGAAATCCATCCAACGCAGAGCGATAGCGGTTCACCTCGAACTCCTCATTCGAATAAGCCTTCACGTCAGCAATCCCCTGAACCGCCTCTTCCGCCACGATATTACTCTTCGCAAGTTGATCCTGGGCATCCTTCGACCATTTCCGGATCTTCCGCCCCACCACGGCAACGATGAGCACCACGATCGGAATCATTGCCAACATGAAAAGAGAGAGCTTTGCCGAAGCGATGAAGATAAAAGTGAGCCCGCCAAAAAAGGTCACTGTTTGACGAGCAATTTGAGGAACGGTTGTAATGAGCGTTTCCTGTAAAATTGAGAGGTCCGCGGAAAAGCGGGAACTGACTTCACCTGTCCGACGTTCCATAAACCAAGCCATGGGTAGACGCACAAGGCGGGCAAAAACATCCTGACGGAGATCACAGAGCGCGCTTTCTCCCGCCTTGATAAATCCTCGCACCCGCCAGTAGGCCACGAAGGCTTGAACACAAAGGATCGCGAGAAGAGTCATCACGACCCGGTCAATATTGGCGGCGATATGCGCCGCGTCTCCCCCCTCGCGAAGCGCTTCCTGGGGAGATCCAATCAGCGACCCCAAATAATAGGGGAAAGCGAGGGACAGTCCGCCCGTGAAAAAAAGAGCGATGACCGAGGGGACAAAGATTTTTTTGTAGGGCCCCAAATAGTGGTAGAGGCCGAATGTTTTCTTCCAATCGATTCCCCGTGATTTCTTTTTGTCCTTCGGCACGAGGGAATTGAAGCGGGAGGAATCGACTTCGTCAAATCACGATCTTCGAGAACCGCAAGATCGAGTTCCCATTCAGGCAGGCCAGCGTCCCCTCTAATTCCATCTCTCATCCTGGAAACGACCCCACGACCACGCCCGTCACCCGCAGGGTCATTTCCGCTACCGTCATCGGCTGCTCGGACATCACCGTGGGCGTATTGGACTCTCCCGTGCCTGTCACTATTGACTACAATTGAGCCCTATGACGTGCGTCCAAGTCCGATTGATTTGCAGTAGGCGATACTGCGCTCGATTTCTCCTAGTTGATAAACTTGCTCCGCCTCCTTTGAGTCAGATTTGTGAGGTCCCTTTTCTTCTCCGCCCTTGGCCCATTTCAAAAAGGCATCGAGCGACGATGGTTTACCCGCGGGCCAGGCCTTCCAGTATGAATCCTCATTGATCTTAAGCTCACGATTGAAGCCCGAGATCGTTTCAATTTGCACCGGCGCATTGGGGCAAAGCTCTGCAAAGCGCAAGAAGTAAGCCTTCCAGTCAACCATCCCCTCCCCCATCGCGGTCCACTGCACCGTCACGCCCTTTTTACTCTCCCAAATCTGCGAGTCCCGCAAGCTGGTCGTCAAAACGTAAGGCGCGAGGTTCTCCAGGTTCTCCAACGGCGTTTCCAACGTCCAGACGGCATTGCCCGCATCCAGGTTGGCTCCTACGAATTCAGGGCCCGCTTTCTCGATGAGGCGCTTTAGTTCGAGCGAGTGCAAATCGCCGGCATGATTTTCGATTGCCACCTTGACGCCCAATTCCATCGCCAGGTCCTTGTTGCGCTTAAGCACCTCCACGGTGTCATCGATTCGCGCCTCGATCCCTCCTGGAGTATTTCGGTCCTCCCCTTTCCCAAGCACCACGCGAAGAACAGGTGAACCGAGGGTCTTAGCGCTGCGGAGCCCCAACTGCAGAAGCTCATCTGCCGTGCCCCACTTGTCTTTAAAGGAAACCGAGCTGGGACAAATACTCCAAGTACCCAAATAAATCAGGATCCCTTTTTCCTCTGCGTAGCTCTTCACTTCCGCGAGATGGCTTTCCTCAAGTTTCTCGAATGCATCCAGATCCGTGATAAAAACCGTATCGACTTTCAGCTTCACCGCGTGATCGATGAGTTCCTTGGCCTTCCATCCCATCGCTCGCACCGCGAAGTTATCGTAGCCCAGAAGAAGCTTCTGTGATTCTTCTAAATCCGATTGTTTGGAACATGCGCTCAGCGCCGTCAGGGCCATCGATCCACCAAGGAAGTCTCTGCGTTTCATGGCCTCCAGTTTTCCAATTGACACGGCACAAGCAAGCTTCTCTTTGACGCTTTTTCATCGAATGAACCGCCGCTCACTTTCCCTCCTCTTCTTCATCCTCGCCATCAGCGCAGGATGGTATTTCATCTTCGGCATGAACGTGCAAACCGACCGCGACCGGGCGGCGGCCAAAAATGTCACTCCTTTGTTAGAGGAGGATCTCACCACCAAAGGCCTCAAATTGGGCGCACCCGTTTTCATTCGTGCCTTTAAAGAAGAACGCAAAGTCGAACTCTGGATCCAGGAAACTGGCAAAAAAACCTTCGCTCTTTTCCGAACCTACCGCGTTGCCGCTTCCTCCGGGGACCTGGGCCCCAAATTTGCCGAAGGCGACCGTCAGGTTCCCGAGGGCTTTTACTTCGTGCCTCCCAGCCAAATGAATCCCAACAGCCGCTTCCACCTTGCCTTCAATGTGGGCTATCCTAACGCCTACGACCGCGCGCATGGCCGACACGGAACCGCCATCATGATCCATGGGTCCGAAGTCTCCACCGGCTGCCTCGCGATGACCGATCCCAAGATCGAAGAAATCTACACCCTTTGCGACGCCGCCCATCGTGGGGGCCAAAAGTTCTTCCTCGTTCACCTTTTCCCCTTCCGCATGAACAGCGAAAGGATGTTCCTGGCCCGCGACAGCCCATGGTATTCCTTCTGGAAAAACCTCGAAACCGGCTACCAATGGTTTGAGCAAAAGAAGATTCCCCCAAATGCCACCGTGCAGGACAAAAAATACCACTTTGGAGATTAAAGCGGTCTCAGTCTGGTCCTCTACCCTCTGCCATTCGTAGTCCAGACTTGTTGATACTACTACTTTCGTAAGGCGTATTGCTGACTCTGCACTTCTGACACGTATTGACCATAGCAACCCTTTTAAAGGCGCAGGCTAAGTATCGCTACTGAAAGAAAATCACTCTCCAAAATAACTTCTCAGCGCAAAAAGTGAGAGTAGTCCGCTTGCCCACTCGTAGAGGATCGGTAAGATCTCCCCACATGTTCGACTTCCGCATCGCTGCCTGCTCCCTCGTCCTCTGCCTCACGGGCTGTGAAGCGCTCAAGGGACCCCAAGCGGTCACGACCTCGAAAATTGATGGCCCCGCTGTGTTCGCTGCCGCTCAATCCGGTCAGAATGCCAAGATTAGCACGGGCTGGCTCAGCGAGTTCGATGACGCACGCATGACCAAGCTCGTAATGGAGGCCCTCAAGCACAACAATAACCTCCAGTCTGCCGCCCACCGCCTCCGCGCTGCCAAAGAAGGCACCATCATTGGTGGCGCTGCCCGCAAACCAACCGTCGGGGCCTCAACCGGCTATCGCCGCAGCGGTGGCGAAAATGCCTCCTCCTCCGCAAGCTACTCCCTTTCCCTCAATGCCAGCTGGGAGCCTGACCTCTGGGGCCGCCTTCGAAATAGTGACCTCGCCAGCCGAGCCGATTACTCCGCCGCCCTCGCCGACTACCGGGGCGCCCGCCTTTCCCTCGCCGCCAACACTGCCCGCTCTTGGTGCAATCTCGTCACTGCCGAGCGCCAACTCGATCTCGCTCAGCGCACCGTCATTTCCTATCAAAAGGCCCTGCCAGTAGTCGAGAGACGCTACAAGGCCCAGACGCTCCGGGCCGTCGATGTCAAATTCGCCCGCAATAACATCGCGAGCGCCGAGCGAACCCTCCGATCCCGTCGGCTCAGCCGCAATGACGCCGCCCGCGTTCTTGAAGCCCTCCTCGGCCGCTACCCCTCCGCCACAATCGCCTCCTCTTCGACCCTCCCCATTCTTTCCCAAAACGTCCCAGCCGGGCTGCCCTCGGAACTCCTCGCCCGACGACCCGACCTCCAGGCCGCGCGTGCCGACCTCTTCGCTTCAGCCCAGCGAGCGGAAATCTTCCGCAAGAACCTCCTCCCCTCCCTCAACCTCAACGGTGGTCTTTCCAATGGCGACAGCAGCATCCGCCGTGCCTTTGACCCCAACTTCCTCGTCTACTCCGTCGCCGCATCACTCGCCCAGACTATTTACCGCGGCGGCGCTCTTTCCGCCCAAGCCCGCGCCGCTCTCGAGCGGAACCGCGCGAAGATCAACGACTACGCCACCTCAGCCCTCCTCGCCTTCCGCGAAGTCGAATCCGCCATCGACGCCGACCACTCCCTTAGCGAGCAGGAAACCTTCCTCGAAACCGAAGTGGAACAATCCAACCTCGCCGAAAAACGAGCACTGGATGACATCGCCCTCGGAGTCGAAGGTGCCTCCTTCCTCGAGTATCTCGAAGCTCAACGCCGTGCCGAGAGTGCCCGCGCCGCCCTCATCCGGCTCCGCAATCTCCGCCTCCAAAACCGCATCGACCTCCACCTCGCCCTCGGCGGAGATTTCGCCACGCGCTAGGCGATTTGCTTTTTTTAGGAAAACAAAATCCCGCGAACGAATCGTAGGAATCGCAGCCGTATTCCCCAGCAAAATTGCCCCGGCTTCGGTGACCGTCCGTTTCGTTCTCTCAAAAAAGAGCGATTCCCAAGACCTCTTCAACGCGCTTGATCTGTCGCCTCAATCAACTCATCAAGAGAGACTTGCTCAAGAAGCATTCACCTCCTGATCAACCGAATCAATTGGTGACGATGGTTAAGTCTCAAAGTTCCCTAAATTTTTTCAAATCTACCACTTGACGCACCGCCCCACTAGTGCAGTTTTTTGCATCAATGAAAACATTACTCTCGTTTTTCCTTACCGCTCCTCTTTGGGCGGAAGTCCAGCTTGATCCCACCCTTCACATAAATGGCGTCATGGGGGCAACTTCGGCATCGTCATTGGAAGAGGTCGGCGGACACGCCCACGATCCCAACGATAACTTCGCTCTCCAAGGCATCGATCTGGGACTCAACCTTCGCGTCGACGATTGGCTTGCCGGTTTTATTAATACCAACGTCTTCACTGATTCCCACCACGAGCTCGATGTTGAACTGGAAGAAGCCTTTCTGAGATTTCAGGAGCTTCCCGGTGGCTTCGATCTTCGGGTGGGCCGATTTATGAACCGTCTGGGGAGGCAAAATAACAAGCACCTCCACAGCTGGGACTATGTAAATTCCGACCTCTTCACCTCGCAATTCCTCGGCGAAGAGGGACTCACCAGCGAAGGCGTCGAGCTCACTTGGCTCGCCGAGTTTGACCAAACTTTCTTCGCCATTTCCTCAAGCTACGGACAAGCTGCGACGCACGAAGGCCATGATGAAGGCCATGATGAAGACCATGATGAAGGCCCGGCCGACCCTCATGATAACGGGAGCGAAAGTGCCTATTTCAGCGATGATCTCATCACCGCACGCGCTTTCTTTGGATACAATCGCAGCGACTTCCATCGACATCGCCTCGGCCTCAACGGCGCGTGGGGAGACAATCGCTACGACCGCGACACCAATCTCTATTCGCTTGATTACACATACACCTGGCGCGAAAACGGTATCGAATCCGGAGGCCGCGAATTATCTCTTGGCATGGAACTCGCCTACCGAGACGTCGCCTGGCAGCACCCCGACAACGCCGCTAACATCGGCAACGTTTCGCAATCGACTTTCGCGGCCTTCGCCAGCTACCGCTTCGCGGAAAGCTGGACCACCGCCATCCGCTACGAGCATCTTCAGGGTCGCGAAGCGGGAGCCGAACTCCACCTAGGCGACATCGAATACGCCTTTGACTCGGAAAAGCGCGACCGTATTTCACTCGCACTCACCCGTAGCTTTGACTTGGGAGAAAACGACTCTTTCCTGCGCCTTCAGTATTCCCACGACGAGCTCCCTGGTGAATCGGCCGACTCAATTTTTCTCCAATTTGGCCTCAATTTTGGCCCCGGAGAAGTTCGTTAAAATTTTCGGGAATAAATTACCTTTAGTAAAATCACCTTTTTTGTGTTTACCTCCTTACTGCACGGAAGAAATTTTCCTCTGGGCAAAAAACCAACTAAAATGAAAACCATTATTACCACGATTGCTGCAGTAGCAGCACTCACCGCTGGTGCCTTTGCGGCTCCTGTAGTCGTTGCTGCTGATGAACAGACCGTCACGCTCGATGTGACAGGCCTTAAATGAGCGGCTGGATGTCCTAAAAAAGTGCAGGCTGCACTTAAGAGCGTCAAAGGAGTCACGAAAGTGACCGTCGGGAAAAAAGTAGGCACCAATGCCAAAACGGTGGTTACCGCCGGAAAATCAGTACAGGTTAAAGTCCTCATTAAGGCCCTCAAGAAGGCCGGCTTTGGTTCCTCTGAAAAGAAAGCTGCTAATGAACAGACCGTCACTCTTGACGTGTCTGGCTTACGGTGAGTATCCGGATGTCCCCCAAAAGTGCAGGCTGCACTTAAGAGCGTCAAAGGAGTCACGAAAGTAACCATCGGAAAAAAAGTAGGCACCAATGCCAAAACGGTGGTTACCGCCGGAAAATCAGTGCAGGTCAAAGCCCTCATTAAGGCCCTCAAGAAGGCCGGCTTCGGTGCCACTGAGAAGAAAGAAGCAAAGAAAGCTGCTTAAGCGATCTTCTTCGAGATCTAATTTAAAACCTCTGTTTTGTCTCACGACAGAGCGGGGGTTTTTCTTGTTAGATGAAGTGGAACGCAGACTTCCCTATTAAAAGCAGATGAGTCCAAACCTAAAATTTAACGTCCGTTCCGCCGCTCTCGCCACTGGATGTCTTCCTCTCATTCACCTCGTGCAACACGACTAAGGTCACGCCTCTGACAGCGGATCCCAAACACAAGATTACCTACTAATTACAAATCTTCGACGTCCCGGGGGAGCATCTAATCGGATCAAAACGTTACGACGTTCTTCCGCCTCAGAAGGGGCAGTTTCTCTCTTGGAAATCAAAGGAACGCCCACCTTCTCCGCAATCACGAGCGGTCGATTAAGAACGGTGGCTATATTCAAAGGCTCAAAATCTCGATTTGGGAAAGTGGCTTTTAACTGCAAGATCGAGCGTGAAATCCTCCTCACCGAAAAACCAGCATATGGAGGTTAGAATATCACGTCGTCATTTGATCTAAATGAAGGCGACTATCTTGTCATTTGCCGTTCTCCTCATAATCCTTCTGTAGAAACTTGAAAACCAACCACCGAGTTTCGCTCCTTGAGTTATATCGTTATTATCAGAGTAACTACTTCCAAGCCTTGATCGATTCGACTTCCAGCTCGAAAAGACCTTCTTTCTTATCTGCCACGGTGATCCCAATCGTTTCAATTTTCGCTGGATCAAACTCGTTCTTTAAGGTCATTCCCCGCCATCCGCCCTTTAGCTCGGAAAAGGAAACCTTCACCGTCGTCCACTTTCCTTTCTCAGTGGAAATCTTGCCTCTGAAAGAAATCGGAGAACGTCTAAATCGCTCGTCCGTCGTGACGCGGAGATCGTAGGTCCGACCATCGCCCTTAACCTTCACTTCGATCCCCTGCCATCCCTCGAGATTCCATCTTCCGATATCCATCCGCAGGGAGGAAAACCCCCCGTTGTTCTGGAGAGAAAGCGTCCCACTGAACAAGAGATTTCCCTCCTCCGATATCTTCATCTGTCCCTTGGAAAGACCACCCATCACCCCATCATCGGTAATTCCCATTTTCACTTTGGGATCTTTCTTAAAATTGATGAGCTCCTTTGAGGGTTCTGCACGAGAGTTGGACAATCCCAAAACAACGACAGCCAAAAAAGGAACGGCTAAACTGCTAAGTAACGACTTCTGTTTCACTCTTGAACCTAGCATTACTTCCAAAGTTCGCACCCGATTTCTGGCATTCATCCCAAAACTCCCTTTAATAATTCCCATTTCCCGCTAAATCCGCTCCATGTCCCACACCATCACCGTCCTTTCAGGCGACGGCATCGGCCCGGAAGTCATGGTCGAAGCCCTCAACGTCCTCGACGCCGTCTCTGAAAAATTCTCCTTCAAAATCTCCCGCTCAGAGCACCTCGTCGGCGGCGCTGCTCTCGATGCCACCGACAATGAAACCCCTCTCCCCCAGGACACAATCGAAGCCTGTGAAAAGGCCGACGCTATTCTCTTCGGCTCCGTCGGCGGACCCAAGTGGGAAAACCTTCCCCCCGACATCCAACCTGAGCGCGGCGCCCTCCTTCCCCTGCGGAAACATTTCGGCCTCTTCGCTAACCTCCGCCCCGGCTCCTGCCTTCCCGCCCTCACCCACGCCTCCCCGGTTAAGAACGAACTCATCCCGAATGGCTTCGACGTCCTCTGCGTGCGCGAACTCACCGGTGGCATCTACTTCGGCGATCCCAAGGGCCGCGAAGAACGTGATGGCGAAATCGTCGCCTTCGACACCATGGTCTACAAAAAATCCGAGATCGAAAACATCCTCCACGTCGCCTTCAAAGCAGCAATGGGCCGCGACAAGCGCCTCACTTCCGTCGACAAAGCAAATGTCCTCGCCACCTCCGTCCTTTGGCGTGAAACCGCAAACGAAGTCGCCAAACAATACCCCGAGGTCACCATGGATCATCTCTACGTCGACAACGCCGCGATGCAGTTGGTGAAACGACCCGACTCCTTCGATGTAATCGTCACTGAAAACCTCTTCGGCGACATCCTTTCAGATGAAATGGCCATGATTTCCGGCTCCCTCGGCATGCTCCCCTCCGCCAGCCTTGGCAAGGTGAAGGACAGCGGGCTCTACTTCGGCATGTATGAGCCCTCCGGCGGCTCCGCACCCGACATCGCCGGCCAAGGTATCGCCAATCCGATCGCCCAGATTCTCTCGATTTCCATGCTTCTGCGCTACTCCCTCGGCGAAACCGCCGCAGCTGACGCCATTGATTCAGCGGTCCAAAAGGTCATCGATTCCGGGCTACGCACCGGCGACATCTTCACCGGAGCCGACGGCGAAACAAAAGCCAACACCGCCGTGATAACCGCCGCCATTGTGGCCAATCTTTAAAGGACCCGGGGCGTCTCGCCCCGATCATTCCAACTGGGGGCAGGATGCCCCCACTCCTTTCCAGAACTCCGGCCCCGTGCCCGAGTCCTTTTTTAATCAAAGGAGCCAGGGCATCCTGCCCCGTTCATTCCTCAGAGAGTAAAGCTTCCTCACAGATCAGCCCCCATCCATCGGTGGTTCAAAATTCTAAGTTTCTCCTCCCCCCATCCTGTGCCACCTTCCCACCATGACGAAGTTCCTCTCCTTCCTCAGCGCCCTCGTTCTCCTCACCTCTTGTTCCGATACAAAAACGAGTAAGCCCATCGGCGTGCCATCTTATCAAACAATCCATCACCTCACCCTCCCGGGCACCTTTTTCCACTTCAACCACCAAGGTAAGATCTACCTCGCCTGCTCCATCCACCAAGGCGGAAGCGCCCCCGCCACCCAGCTTCTTCGAAAAGGCAAGGAAGGCTCCGTCGTCGTCGGAGAAACCGTTCATCGTCAAAAAGACCTCCTTGTTCTCGAGTTCGACCCGAAAACCCTCTCCTCTTCCGACGCCCTTCCCTACCTCAAAAATCCCGACATCCAGGTCGGCGACCGCATTTACATCCTCAACAAAAAGAAAAAAATCGTAGCCACCGTCGTGAGGCTTCCTCGCGGCAATCAGCACCAGGTCGTCTTTAAGAACAATAAGCCTTTCCCAGCCGGCGGTATGAGCGGCTCCCCCATTTTTAGCGAGCGCCTCGGTACTGTCATCGGAGTCCTCCAGACCGCGAACAGCAAGACCGCAGCCACCGCAGGCGGCTTCGAACCTCTTCTCATGCCCTAATCTGTAATTCGTTGCAATTCCGCCTCACTTTTTCCGTATTCACACCATCTCTTTTCTTTATGCGAAAATCTCTTCTTCTCCCCCTCCTGCTCGCAGGAAACCTGTCCGCCAAAAACATCAAGTATGAAGCCTTCGAGTCCGATGGATTCGGAGAGTGGAAAGTCGAAGGATCAGCCTTCGGTCTCTCCCCCACTGCGACCAGCCCGGATGGCATGAATGGCAATGTGAAAAACTACTCCGACAACTACTTCGTCAGCTCGGCCCACCAAGGCGACGCCTCTGTCGGCTCTCTCACCTCTCCCGAGTTCACCATCGACCTCCCCTACCTCGCCTTTCTCGTCTCTGGCGGAAGTCACGCCGGAAAAACCACTGTTCAGCTCCTCGTCGATGGAAAAATCAAGATGCAGAACTCGGGTCAAAACGACCTCCTCATGCGCCCCGTAGTTTGGCGCACTGCCGATCTCAAGGGAAAGAAAGCCCAAATCCGCATTAAAGACGGACACCGCGGCGCTTGGGGCATCATCAATGCCGACCACTTCTTTTTCACCGACTACCCGAACCCCAAGTTCCCTCCCACCAAAAAAGACGGCAAGCTCCACGAAGAAGGCCTCGTCTCCACCGATGTCATCCCCGGCCTTACCGTCCCCAATGGCGCATCCGTAAAAATCTTCACCGATAACAAGGCCTCCGGACTCTATTCGCCCACCGCACTCACCATCGATGAACAAGGCCACGTCTACGCCGCCGAGACCCACCGCTTCCGCTTTGGCGTCGAGGACAACCGGGATCACCTCTACTGGCTCATGGATGACATCTCCGCGCAGACCACCGCCGACCGCGTGGCCATGCACAAGAAATGGGACCACAAAACACCCGTCGCCAACCTCACCAAGGTCTCGGAAAAAATCCGCGTCTTCGTCGATATCGATGGCGATGGCGTCGCCGACGAATCCAAAATCTACGCTGAGAACTTCAACGACCTCCTCGATGGCACCGCCGCCGGCATAATGGCTTTCGAAGGCACTATTTATTTCGCCTGCATCCCTAAAATTTGGGCACTTCAGGACGAAAATGGCGACCTTGTGTCAGACGCACGCACCGTCATCCAAGATGGCATGGGCGTGCGCGTCTCCTTCTCGGGACACGACCTCAATGGCTTCGCCCTTGGACCCGACGGCCGCATTTACGCCACCATCGGAGACCGCGGCTTCAGCTTCACCACCAAGGAAGGCAAGTCCTACAAATTCCCCGACCAAGGCGCCATTTTCCGCTTCGATCCCGATGGCTCAAACTTCGAAGTCGTCCACACCGGCCTGCGCAACCCAAAAGAAATCGCCTTCGACAAATACGGCACCGCCGTCTCCGTCGATAACAACTCCGATCAAGGCGACCGCGCCCGCGTCGTCGTCCTCATGGATGGTGCCGACTCTGGCTGGCGCATGGGCCACCAAGTCCTCCACTCCTTCCACACCACCGCCGGCATTCCCGACCGCCCTGTAAACCGCTGGATGCAGGAAAAAATGTGGGAGCCCTACAACGACCTCCAACCCGCTTACATTCTTCCTCCCATTTCCAATTTAACCTCCGGACCCTCCGGCCTCGCCTACCATCCCGGAACCGGATACGAGCTCGGCTGTAAAGACCAGTTCCTCATCTGCGACTACCGAGGCGGCGCAGCCGCCTCTGGCATTTGGAAATTCGGCATCGAACCAGAAGGCGCCGGATTCTCCCTCAGCGATTCATCCAAGTTCAGCTGGGGCACCGCCGTCACCGACGTCGATTGGGGCTACGATGGCAAACTTTTCGTCTCCGACTTCATCAACGGTTGGAAATCTCACGAAGCCGGTCGTATCTACACCATCACCCAACCCGGCCTCGCCGAAGATCCCACCGCAAAATCGGTCGCCGATCTCTTCAAGAAAGGCTTCAAATATCTCGACGCCCAGTCTCTTGTCGGCCTTCTCGGTCACGTCGACATGCGAGTCCGCCTCCGGGCTCAGTATTATCTCTCCATGAAGCCTGAGGCGCTCGCCCACTTCACTGCTGCGGCCAATCAGCGCATTAATGAAATGGAACGACTTCACGGCGTCTGGGGCCTCGGGATGCTCGCTCGCAAGAACCAGAGTGATAATGCCACCCGCTTCCTCATCCGCCTTCTTGATAACTCTGACGCCCGCGTCCGCGGACAAGCCGCGCAAGCCCTCGGAGAAGCACCACTCCCCGATTCCTCCGCCCTCCTTCCACTCTTAAAAGATGAATCCACGCGCGTCCAGGCCCTTGCCGCCCTCGCCCTGTCACGCCGCCCCCTTGCGGATGCCACCCCCGAGCTCATCAACATCCTAGCGAAGAATAACAACTACGATCCCTACCTCCGCCATGCGGCCACTATGGGACTCATCGCCTGCGCCGGAGCCGATAACATCGCCGCCCTTCGGACTCACGAAAGCGCCGCCGTCCGACTCGCGAGCGTCGTCGCTCTCCGCCGTTTGAATGACGACCGCCTCGTCCAACTCGTCACCGATCAGGACCCTAAGGTCTCCGACGAAGCTATCCGCGCCATCCATGACACCTCCATGGAGTCCGTCCGCCCGGCTCTCGCCGCCCTCCTCGATGACTACGCCACCGATGGCCCCGGTCGTCCCCTTACCCGCATGATGCTTCGACGCCTCATCTACTCCGCCTACCGCCTTGGAGGTGAGAAAAACATTGCCCGCCTCACAAAGGTCGCCGCTAATCAAAAGCTCGACCAAAATGAACGCCTCGATATCATCCGCCTCCTCTCGATCTGGGACACGCCCCACGCCGTTGACCAGTCGATCGGCAAGCACCACCCACTTCCCCCGCGCGATGCCAGCGGCACCAAGGCCGCTCTCGCAGCCAACATCGAGCCCCTTCTCTCCGCCGATGGCAAGATTCTCGGGAAAGCTCTCGAGCTCACCCTTCAATACGGCCTCAGCATGGACTCACTCGATAGCGGCAGCCTCACTCGCCTCGTTCGCGATGAAAAACAGGATGGCTCCACCCGCGCCGAGGCCCTCAAGCTCCTCCTCGCCGGCTCCCCCGCCAATGCCACCGAAATCCTCGGCGAAATGGCAAAGTCAAATAACGACCAACTCGCCACCAGCGCTCTCAAACTGGCCTCCGAGCGCGACCCCGCTGCGAACGTCTCTGCCCTCAAAGGCGCCCTCGCCTCCAAATCAGTTTCCCGACGCCAAACCGCTTGGAAGATTACCACCAAACTCCCCGCCGAGCACGCCGTCCCCCTCATCCGTGACGGCCTCGTCAAACTCACCTCAGGAAAAGGCGACCAAGCATCCTCACTCGAGCTAATCAATGCCGCACAAGTTCGTCAGGAACCCGCCATTAAAGCGGCCCTCAAGAGCTACCGCGAATCCATTCCAAAGGAAAATATCACCGCCCTCTGGGCTCCCTCCCTCTCCGGAGGAGATCCCAAGAAAGGCTTCAAAATCTTCCAATCCCACGGTGCCGCCCAGTGCATGCGCTGCCATCGACACGAACCCGGCCATAGCGAAGGAGGCGAAGCCGGCCCCAACCTCATGGGCGTCGCCCTCCGCCACGATGCCAAAGGCCTCCTCGAGTCCCTCATCGCCCCCAGCGCTGAGATCGCCTCCGGTTTTGGACTCGCCTCCGTCAAACTCACTGACGGTCAGGAAAAAGTGGGTATGGTCCTCCGTGACTCCGACAAATCGATTGACCTCAAGGAAGGGGAAAGTATTTGGAAAATTGCCCATGCAGATATCGAAAAAACCACTACACTCCCCTCGTCGATGCCTTCCTTGGAAGCCATCCTGAAACCCGGCGAAATGCGCGATGTCATCGCGTGGCTCTTGACTCTCACCAAAGAATCCAGTGAAACACCACCCGTCTACGAGTCCCAAGAGCTAAAGCCCGCCAAAAACGAGCCCAAGCCTACCACTCCAAAACCAATTCCAGCCACTCCTAAAAAAATGCCTGAAGAAACCGCCGTCATCGACCCAGCAATCATGGAGCTGGGGAAATCCCTCTACGATAAACCCGGATCCTGCACCACCTGCCACCAACCCACCGGACAAGGAATTCCCGGAGCCTTCCCTCCCCTCAATGAATCCGAATGGGTCAACGGCCCCGCCGAAAACCTCATCAACATTCAACTCCGTGGACTCGCAGGCCCCATCGAAGTAAAAGGCAACACCTACAACGGTGCTATGATGCCCCTAATGGATGTCATCTTCCCACAGACCGATGAAAACACCGCCGCCGTCCTCACCTACGTTCGGAATTCCTTTGGGAACAGCGCATCAGCAGTCACTCCTGACATGGTCGCTGCCCTCCGCCCCGAAGCAGGTAAAGGAATTCTCTCCGTAGCCGACCTTCTCCCCCCGATCGCCGAAGTATCGGACGCTCCCACCGGCCCTCTCGCTAAAATTCCCTCTAGCGGACTGGGAGCATCCGGCACCGGTATCCTCACCCTCCTAGTCATCGTCGGACTCAGCGTCTTCGCCCTCATCCGCATGAAACTCACCTCTAAGTAGAACCAAAAATTCGAACACCCAACTTCCAAAAGGCGCTCTGAGATCAGAGTGCCTTTTTTCATCCAAAGGGGCCGCAGCACCCTGCCGCTTATCAACCAAGCCCCTGTTACCCTTCTCGTCCTCTGAGGCCCACCAACCAAGTCGTTCATCGTTCTTGGTCAAATCTCACCGTTCATCCCCTCCCCAACCAAGCTTTCTCTATTCAATATTCACCATTCACTCTTCCCCCCCATCCCACTTCCCTATTCACTCTCCCCGATGTCCGGTTTCTCCTTCCAATCCCTCACCCTTCGCCAGGAAATCGGCGCAAATTCCTACGCCCTCACCCTCGGTGATGAAACCATTATCCTCGATGCCGGAATGCACCCGAAGGAAGAAGGTGATGACGCCATCCCGCGCTTCCAAGAAATCAAGTTCGATACCGCCGACGCCATTGTCATTTCCCACTCTCATCTCGATCACATCGGCACCCTCCCCGTCGCTCAGCGTGAACACCCTTCCTGCCCCGTCTACCTGACCGCCGGATGCGCCGCCCTTGGAGAAGCCCTCCTGCACAATTCCATCAACGTGATGACCAGCCAGGCCACCGAACTCGACATCCCGAGTTATCCCCTTTTCCATCACCGTGAAGTCGACTACCTCAAGGACAACTGGATGCTCCGCGACTACGAGCGCCCCTTCCCCTTAAACTACGATAAAGACGAAAGCACCCAAGTCACCTTCTTCGATGCCGGCCACATCCTCGGCTCCGCCGGCATCCTTTTCGAGCGGAATAAAAAATCGATCTTCTACACCGGCGACGTCCACTTCCACGACCACGCCCTCATCAAAGGCGCCCGCTTCCCCGATCTCGTCGAGCCCGATGTCCTCATTATGGAAACTACCCGGGGCATCGACGAGCGACCCGGCGGAAACATCAAACCAAAGGAAGCCGAACGCCTCGCAAACAACATCAAACGCACCCTGGAAGACGGAGGTTCCGTCCTCATCCCCGTCTTCGCCATCGGCAAAACCCAAGAAGTCCTCACTATGCTCGATGGCTTCAAGATGGACGGTATCATCCCGGAGAAAACACCCATCATCATTGGCGGCCTGAGTACCAAGATGACCATTCTCTATGACTCCCTCGCTCGCCAAACCCGCCGCACCCGCCCAGGTTTTCAGATCCTCAAGGACATGGACGTTATCACTGGAAGTAAAAAACGCTCCCGGGAACCCATCGAATACAAACCCGGAGCCATCTACTGCCTCTCCAGTGGAATGATGTCCGAGAAAACAGTCTCCAATATTTTTGCGCGCGAGTTCCTCCCAAACCCGCTCAACTCCCTTCTCTTCGTAGGCTACGCTGATCCCGCCACTCCGGCAGGCAAGATCAAGAAAGCCTCCACCGGCGATCTCATCCGCCTCGATGGCACCCATAAAGTTCCACTCAACTGCGCCGTCGATGAATTCGATTTCTCCGGCCACGCCCACCGTGACGAGCTCCTCGACTTTGCCGTCAACATGCGGCCCAAAAAAATCCTCCTCGTCCACGGAGATCCCCCCGCCACCGCCTGGTTTAAAGAGCAACTTCAAGATAAGCTCCCAAACACCAAAGTCATCATCCCGATGCCCCAGGTGAAGATTGAACTCTAAAAAAAATAGGTGTCTCCCCCTTGTGAGATTCACCTTTTGAAGAAAACTCCCTGCATTATTTTTTTCATCCTTACCCTTATTACCTCGCTCGGGTGGCAGAATATTTTTGGCGGCGCCATTCATCGAACCACCAACGATAAGACAGGAAAATTATCTCCTTTTCCATTCAGCGGAACCGCAGATCAGAAGATCGCCAACGCTCTTCTGCTTCATCTCCTTCAGGAATAAACTACCACCGGCCCCATTCCGCCGCCGCCCTGCACCTGACGCAATTTCTTCACCGCCCTCTTAATCGCCTCCACCGCCTCATCCACTTCATCACGGATGGTGAAACTCGAAAGCGAAATGCGCAGACTGCTCTTGGCCTGGGCATCATCAATCCCCATCGCCTTCTGCACATGACTCGGCTGCTGCTTCCCAGTCATGCAAGCACTTCCGGTCGATACCTGAACACCATACTCGTCCAACAAAATAAGGAGGCCCGCCCCTTCACAATGTTCAAAAGAAACATGCGCACAGGTCGGCACCCGATGCTCCCGACTGCCGTTGAGCGTGACGCCCTCAATCTCATCACAAAGACGAGCCTCAAGATGATCCCGAAGCTCCATGATTCCTCGGTGCCCGTCAACTTCGAGACCTTGATAAGCAAGCTCCGCCGCCCGGCCGAGCCCCACAATATAAGGCACATTTTCCGTCCCACTCCGGCGCCCATCTTCCTGCCCACCCCCACGAATGAGTGGCTCAAAACGAGTCCCCTCACGAAGATAAAGAGCACCCACGCCCTTCGGCGCATGAAATTTGTGGCCACTAATACTCAAAAAATCGACGGGAACCTCACGCACATTCACCGGTGTTTTCCCCACCGCCTGAATCGCATCCGAGTGAAAAGCATAGCCACGCGACTTCGCGATCTCACAAAGCTCGGCGATCGGCTGAATCACGCCCGTCTCATTGTTCGCCCACATGATGCTCGCAAACCCATGCTCCGCGCCATCGCAGGCCACCTCAAATTCGTCGATCTCCACTCGGCCCTCTGAATCAACGCCACAACGCACCAGATCAAAGCCCACTGCCTCCATCGCCTCACAAGGACGCAGCACCGCACTGTGCTCGATTTTCCCCGTAATTACCCGAGACGTCTTTCGTCCGTAAATTCGAGCGAGCGACTTCAGCACCATGTTATTCGACTCCGTGCCGCAGCCCGTGAAAACAATCTCCTCTTCCTTCGCTCCGATTAGCTGGGCCACCTGGGCGCGCGCCGTCGAAATCGCCCTCTTCACCACCCGACTCGCGCGATAGCCGCTCGAAGGATTGTGAAAATGGTCTCGCAAAAAAGGCAGCATCGCCTCGACCACCTCCGGGTGCACCTGAGTCGTCGCGTGGTTGTCCAAATAGATCATTGGAGAATGGTTAGCGCTCCTCTACCCTTCCCGCAAGCCTTCAGCCATGTCGAAGTTCCGTAAACTCCGGACGGGTCTCCATCTCGTCATCGTCATTCTCCTCACCTTGCTGGGGCGTCATTTCTACGATGGCTGGCAAAAGACTCAAGTCGCCAAGGAAATCGTGACCCTCTGCGAACTCCCGCCCATCCCTTACGAACTCGAAGTCCTCCACGCCTCGATTGTCGAAAAGAACGTCTCCCTGACCGTCTCCGGCCCTGACAAGATCTTCGATACTTGGCTCGGCGAAATCGACAAATGGAGGGACAACCGCCCCTTCCAAGTCCTCAATTTCACCATCCGCGAATCCGAGTCTACCATCCGCATGGAATTTAGCGCCGAACTCCGTAAATAAGCTCCCCGTCTCAGTAATTCATCATTCACTCTTCCCCATTCACGTTTCCCCAGCCTTGACCCCGCCCCCGCTCTTCCCTAACCCATAGTCAACATGGCAACCGTCGCAACCAATCTCAAACGTGGACAGTGCATCAAGTATGGAGGTGAGAGCGGAATCGTGCTCGGTCTCGATCACCGCACTCCCGGTAAGGGCAACGCCCTCATCGCCGCCACCATCCGCTCCTTCGCCACCGGAAAGACCAAAACGATCCGCTTCGCTTCCAGTGAAAAGGTGGATGTCGTCGAAACCGACCGTCAGAAGCTCGAGTTTTCTTATGGGGAGCCCGGCATGCTCCACTTCATGGACATGCAAACATACGAGACCACCGGATTTACCGATGAGTTCGTGGGCGACGCTAAGAACTTCATCAAAGAAGGCCAAGAGATCGAAGTCCTCTTCGTCGCAGGTTCTGCTGTCAGCATCGACCTTCCCTCTTCCGTGGAACTCAAGGTCACCGATTCTTCCGAAGGCATCAAAGGAGACACCGCCAACAATCCTACCAAGCCAGCCACTCTCGAAACGGGCGTCACCGTTCAGGTCCCCCTCTTCGTAAAGCCCGGCGATATTCTAAAAATTAGCACCGAAGACTGTACCTACCTCGGCCGCGCTTAAGCGACTACTTTTCCGATGAAATCGTTGCTCCACCTCCTCTTCGCCGCCGTCATTCTCGTCGTCTTCGGAGGTACTGCCTTTTTTATCTACGACATCTCAAAAGGTGCCCGCTTCGAGCGGGTTGATACGACAGAGGAATAGTACGAGTTCCTCTCACTCCCTTTCCAGAAGGCTCCCATGATCGGGAGCCTTTTCTTATGGCCTCGGCTCCGAGCAACCACGCCCTCTCAAAAGCTCCACTCCCTTCCCGAACCTTGAACGAGCATACGCGTCAACTTAAGAGACTCCAGGCCACGGAAGTGGAGAAAGCAGAGCCTTGGTTGAAGGCAGAGGGTCAGCGAAATCTGTGCCTAATTTTCTCCCGCCAAATCACGATAGCAACGGCGACGTCCTCTACGGAATCGAAATCTGCGGGACCCCGACTTCCAAGGCCTCCGCTTGGGGAGGCGACGCTTCTGGAGTGGATCAACATCAACATCGTGACCGGTTCGATACTGGTCTATGAGAACGAGCGATTTTATAACGTAGTCTATCTCTGCCGACGGAATGGTTCGTCCGAAAAGTAATATAACATTCACATCACGCCCAGTCAGCGGTGCTCTCGCCGAGCGACTTCTCCTTTCCAAATAAAGCGATCGTGACCGCGGCCCACCACAAACACCGAGATCATGCTCATCGCAGACGTGGACCTCACTGATCTCACGCATCTGCACCAGCATGGGAGTGTCAGGAATCTCCAGCAGCGGGGGAAGGATCTCTATCGTGTGGCATGGCAACGCTAAACTAAAAGGCGTGGAGACACTCAATAAATCAGCCTTGGCACAAAAAAGCGCCTCCGGTTTCCCGAAGACGCTTGGTAATCTTTTAGTCGATGAGCTTTAGCCGAAGGTCACGACTTCTTCATCGCTGGGAGGAACTTCGTCGCCGCTTGGCGCAGTTGCTTTTGGCGCATCGCCCCCGCCTTCGCGAAGAGCAGCACGACGTGACATCTTCACACGGCCTTTTTCGTCAACACCGACACACTTGGCGGTGATCACATCGCCCTTCTTGCAGATGTCTTCCACCTTATCGACGCGCCCTTCAGCGAGTTCGGAGATATGAACAAGTCCGTCCTTACCAGGAAGCACTTCCATGAAGGCTCCGAAGGTGGTGACGTTCATGACCTTACCAGTGTAGGTCTTCCCAATCTCAACTTCAGCAAACATCATGTCGATCATGTTCTTGGCTGCTTCGAGGCCTTCCTTCTTCGAAGCGTAGATGTGAACTGTGCCATCGTCTTCGATGTTCAGGTCAGCACCAGACTCCGCTTGGATCGCCTTGATGTTCTTACCGCCAGGCCCAATAAGCTCGCCGATACGATCTTGAGGAATCTTGACGGTCTCAATGCGTGGAGCGTGCTCGGAAAGCTCGCCAGGTCCGTTGATGGACTCAGCCATTTTCGCGAGAACAGCACCACGACCTTCGATTGCGAGGTCGATCCCTTCTTCGAGAATGGAAAGAGGGATTCCAGGAAGCTTGAGGTCAAGTTGGTATCCGGTGACGCCTTCGCTGGTTCCACAGAGTTTGAAGTCCATGTCGCCGTAGAAGTCCTCAGAACCGATGATGTCGAGAATGACAACGTGCTTAGTCATATTTCCATCAGAGTCCTGCTCGGTCACAAGACCAGAGGAGATACCCGCAACAGGACGGATCATGGGGACACCAGCGTCAAGAAGGGCCATCGTGCCTGCACAAACAGTCGCCATTGAGGTCGAACCATTAGACTCCATCACCTCGGAAGAGATACGCATGGAGTAAGGAAAGTCTTCAGTGGAAGGAAGCATTGGAGCGATCGAACGCTCAGCAAGTGCACCGTGACCAATCTCACGACGATTCATGCCGCCAAAGCGACCGGTCTCACCCACCGAGAAAGGAGGGAAGTTGTAGTGAAGGAAGAAGTTCTTCGAGTCTTCACCACCTGCGTAGTTGTCGACGTAGAGCTTCTCATCAGCAGGTGCTAAGGTGCAGATACCGAGAGCCTGGGTCTCACCACGGGAGAAAATAGCAGAACCGTGCACACGTGGCAGGGTGCCAATTTCTCCGTAGAGTTCGCGAAGGTCGCGGAGCCCACGACCGTCAGCGCGAACGCCTTTTTCCATGATGGACAGACGGAAGGCTTTCTTCTGAATGTATTCAAAAACCTGCTCGATCTCGAACTCGGTGGTCTGTGGGAACTTTTCCTTAATGGCCGCTTCCACTTCGTCGCGGAGTGCGCCGACTTTCTTACCACGCTCAACCTTGGAGGCCGCATAGATGGCATCCTCGATACGGTCACCAGCAACAGCATAGCCGATCTCAAGGAGGTCTTCCTTGGCAACCGTCACAACGTAGTCACGCTTGGGCTTGCCAGCGAGCTTAACGAGTTCTTCCTGAGCTTCGACAACCTTCGCGACTGCCTCTTGTGCAAAGTAAAGTGACTTTTTGAACTCAGCATCAGGGATCTCATTGGCTGCCCCTTCGATCATAATGACGTCGGTCTTGTTACCAACGTAAATGAGGTCGAGGTCAGAGTCTTCACGCTGCTCGAAAGTAGGGTTGATAAGGAACTCACCGTCGACACGACCTACACGCACGGCACCGATGGGGCCAGCGAAAGGAATGTCGGAAATAGCGAGAGCAGCAGAAGCGCCGTTCATGGCAAGGACGTCGGCGTCGTGGATTTGATCAGCACTCAGAAGAAGAGCGATGATCTGGGTGTCGTAGAGGTAACCCTTCGGAAACAGCGGACGCAGTGGGCGGTCCGTCATACGACAGGTCAGGATTTCTTTTTCGGTCGGGCGACCTTCACGCTTGAAGTAGCCACCAGGAAAGGTGCCTGCAGCAGAAGCGCGCTCCTTGTATTCCACCGAGAGGGGGAACCAAGTTTGTCCTTCACGGATTTTCGTTTGTGAAACAGCAGAAACCATCACGATGGTTTCACCCATTTGAACGGTGACTGCTCCGTCGGCCAACTTGGCAAACTTACCGGTCTCGATGACCATTGGACTAGGCCCAATATTGGCCGTTACATTTTGTATACTCATTGTCTTTTTTTGTGGATCGCTCAGGACCCTCCCGAGTGATTGGTTTTTTGAAATGGCGAAATGATCCCGTTCTTAATTTGGGTGGGGCCATTCACCGGTAAGAATCACCCACTAGGATGACTCACTAAGCAAAACGGCCACAAGTGGAATCCACCGTGGCCATCTGCAAATTGGTTAGCGACGCAAACCGAGTGCTTTGAGCACCTTCTGGTAGCGTTCTTCGGATTTACTCGCGAGGTAATCAAGGAGCTTCCGACGTCTCGCCACGAGGCGCAAAAGCCCGCGACGTGAGGAAAAATCTTTCTTATGATCACCCATGTGATCGGTGAGATGCTTAATGCGCCGGGTCATGAGCGCGATCTGGAAATCTGCACTTCCGGTGTCTTTTTCGTTTAGCCTAAAATCAGCCAAGTTGATTCCGTAATCGTTCATTTCGGTAGTAATAATCGGGATAGGCCCAGCCCTGAATTGGGCCAAACCGTCCTTCGACGCGCGGGAAATAGTCTTAAAATGAGAATAACTCAACCTTTTTCGAAGTAAAAAAGTCCCGTTTATCGAGTTGCAACGGAGGAAACAGCAGACAATAGGTCTTCTCAACAAAGGCTATGGAATCACCCTTCATCAATCGCGAACTCTCCTGGCTGGAGTTCAATCAGCGCATACTCAATGAAGCTCTGCGAAAAGACCTCCCTCTTCTTGATCGACTCAAGTTCCTCGCCATCACCGACTCGAATCTCGATGAATTCTTCCAAGTAAGACTAGGCGGCCTCCATACCCTTCATCACAGCGACCCGGATTTCCGGGATGAACACGGCGACAAATTTTCCGAGCAAATCTGCGCCATCGAAATGCGGACCCGCCAATTTGCCAAAAAGCAGGCAAAGGTGATGCGACGTGAACTCCTCCCCCAGCTCAAGGAAGAAGGACTCGGGCGGAAGAAAATCAAAGATCTCACCGAGGACGAATATGCCACCGCCAAAGATTACTTTTCTGTCTCAGTCGCACCGTTGCTTAATCCGATGGCGCTCGAAGGCAGCGCTTCTAGGGAACTGGTCCCTTCCCTGCAAGTTTGCGTCGCCCTGAGAGCCCTCTCAGAGGAAAGCAATCAGTCTCGCGTAGTAATCATCCCTCTCCCACAGAATCTCCCCCGCCTCATCAAACTTTTCGACGACACCTTTATCCTCCTCGAAGATCTCATCACCCACTTCTGCACGCCTCTGTTTCCGGACGAAACTCTCTCCGAACTGACTTATTTCCGCCTGACGCGAAACACCGACATTCCCGCAAATGAAGACAGCGTCGAGGACTTTGCCGAGGAAATCCGTCAGGTCATCAGCGACCGAACTCAATCGTTCCCCGTCCGACTACAGCTCAATAAAGACACTCGTTTGGTGAAGGAATTGATCACACTTCTCGGAGTCGAGATCCCTCGCGTCCATCTCAGCAAAGCACCTCTAGCTCTTACCGATTTCTTTGGTCATGCGCTCACCCCTGCCTACCCACACCTCCGTTCTCCGGTCGCCCAAGTAGCCGACTCCCCACATCTCGATCCGAATCGCACCGTAATCGAGACTCTGCAAGATCGAGACCTCATCCTGATTCATCCCTATCAGCACTATCGTCCCGTCCTCAGCTTTCTTAGAGAAGCCGCAGCCGATCCAAACGTCCTCGAAATCAAGCAGACCCTTTACCGGACCGCCAAGAATTCACAGATTGTCGATTCCTTAATCCTGGCAGCCAAATCTGGCAAAAAAGTCACCGTCGTCGTCGAGCTCAAGGCCCGCTTTGATGAAGCCCACAACCTCGAACAGGCAGAGGCCCTTCGCTGGGCAGGAGTCCAGGTGATCTACGGAGTAAAGGGCCTTAAAACCCACTCCAAGCTCGCCCTCGTAGTCCGCCAGGAAGGCGACACCCTTCGCCGCTACGTCCACATTGGCACTGGCAATTACAACGAGATCACTTCGCAGTTTTACACCGACGTTTCCATCATGACGGCCCGACCCGACGTCGGTCGCGATGCCGCTCTTTTCTTCGATTCCATCTCTGGAAAAACCAAGTTCACGGGATTCGAAACCCTCATTCCCGCGCCCACTAAGTTAAAGCGCAAAATCATCAAGCTGATCGATTACGAGACCAAGAAAGCGCTCAAAGGAAAAGAAGCGAAGATCCGCGCCAAGATGAATTCGCTGGAAGATCGGAATGTCATCAACGCGCTCTACCGCGCGGCCGATGCCGGAGTCGATATTCAGCTCAATGTCAGAGGCATT
Source organism: Akkermansiaceae bacterium (assembly GCA_905182405.1). GTDB lineage: Bacteria > Verrucomicrobiota > Verrucomicrobiia > Verrucomicrobiales > Akkermansiaceae > SW10. Next base: position 1,910,099 of record CAJJBQ010000002.1, read on the forward strand.
TGCTGTCTCAAGCCTAGAAAAAATATCGAGGTCATCTCGATCATTGACCAGTACCTCGAGCACATGCGCATCCTCACCTTCCATCATGGTGGGAAACAGCGCGTCTTCATCAGCTCGGCGGACTGGATGAAACGCAACCTCAATAAGCGGGTCGAAATCATGCTCCCCGTCACCGACGCTCATTCCAAGAGCGTCCTCCTGACCGTTCTGGATGCCTGCTTCCGCGACAACCAGAATGCCTCACACATTCTACCAGATGGATCATCCGAGCGAATCCAGCCGAAAGAGGGGGAAAATCCTTTGCGAATGCAGGCCTGGCTCACCGAGTTCTTCACTCAAAAAACGGAAGCGGAACAGGAAGAAATTGCCCTTCAACTCGTGCCCCATCTTCCGAAGGAGGAATAGCTCGAATGAGCACTTTGCGATTGTCCCGCCCGCAATCTGCTCTATCATAACCTTCCGTGATAAAATTATTGGTATTTAGTCTCCTCCTTCCCTTCAGCCTCCTACACGCAGACCACCACGGCGAAAAAAAGGAAGCCCCTGCCGAAAAGTGGATCCCCCTTTTCAACGGAAAGGACCTTGAAGGCTGGACTCCCAAGTTCTCCGGCTCCGACCTCGGCCTGAACTACAAGGACACCTTTCAGGTCAAAGAGGGCCTCCTCACCATCAACTACTCGCAATGGGAAAAATTCGCCGGTGAGTTTGGTCACCTCTACTACAAGACCCCCTACTCTCACTACAAAATCCGTTCCACCTACCGCTTCATAGGCAAGCAGGTCAATGGCGGACCCGGCTGGGCCAATCGCAACAACGGCTTCATGCTCCACTGCCAGGATCCTAAAACGATCAAGAAAGATCAGGACTTCCCCAATTCCGTCGAAGTCCAACTCCTTGGCGGCCTCGGAAAAGGAGAACGCGGCACCCTCAATATCTGCACCCCCGGCACCCAACTTCACTGGGACGGCAAGCTCACCAAAAGACACGTCATCAACACCGGTGGACCCACCACCCACGGCGATGAATGGGTCACCGTCGAAATCGAAGTCCGCGGCGATAAGTTCAAGCACATCGCCAATGGCAAGACTGTCTGTGAATACGATAACATCCAACTCGACGACGGCTCACCACTCACCTCCGGCTACATCTCGATCCAAGCCGAAACCGCTCCCATTCAGTTCAAGTCCATCGAACTCCTCCCGATAATAGAATAGGTGAAAGAAGACCAATCTTGTTTCGTATCGACCCCACACGAAATGAGCTTCAGTTTTTCAAAAATCCCAACGCTCCTCCTTGCAGCCTTCATCGGCAGCATCGGGAGCGTCTTTGCTGCCAAGGATTCGGAAGAACTCTCCTTCTCGAAAGACATCCGCCCCATCCTCTCCGCCAACTGCTTCAAATGCCACGGCCCCGATGACGGCAAGGGTGAAAACGGCAAGCCCATGCGCAAAGCCGGCCTCCGTCTCGACATCTCCGACAACCAAGATTGGGACGAAGTCGTCGCCCGCATCGCCTCCCACGACCCTGATGAAGTCATGCCTCCCCCCGAGGCCAACAAGACCCTCACGCCCGTCCAAATCTCCCTCCTCAAAAAGTGGATTGCTCAAGGCGCGAAGCACGAAAAACATTGGGCCTTCGTCCTGCCCAAAAAATCTTCCGTCCCCGCCGACATCCACCCCGTTGATCACCTCATAAAAGACGACCTCGCTGACAAGGCCGATCCCTTCACCCTCATCCGCCGCGTCCACCTCGACCTCATCGGCCTTCCTCCTTCCATCGAAGTTGCCGACCAATTCGCCGCTAACCCAACTCCCGAGGCCTTCGCTGTCGTCGTCGACGACCTCCTGAAATCTCCTCGCTACGGCGAGCGCTGGGCCCGCCGCTGGCTCGACCTCGCCCGCTACGCCGATACCAACGGCTACGAAAAAGACCGCGACCGCTCCATCTGGCCCTACCGCGACTACGTCATCAAATCGCTCAACGCCGATAAAGGATTCGATCAATTCACCATCGAGCAACTCGCCGGCGACATGCTTCCCAATGCCACTCCGGAACAGATCACCGCCACCGGATTCCATCGCAACACCATGCTCAATGAAGAAGGCGGCATCGACCCCCTCGAGTTCCGCTTCCACTCCATGACCGACCGCGTCGCCACCACCGGCACCACCTGGCTCGGGCTCACCACCGGCTGCGCCCAGTGCCACACCCATAAATACGACCCCATCACCCACCACGACTACTTCGGCCTCATGGCCTACTTCGATAACACTATCGAGCCCGACTACCACATCCCCGACCCCTCCCTTGCCGACCGCCAAAAAGCCAACCTCGCCCAGGCCGAAAAACTCCTCGCCGAACTTCCCTCCAAATGGCCAGCCTCCTCCGGCAAGCTCACCTTCACTCCCCAGACTCTTCAAAAAGTCACCGCCACTTCCACCGTCGAAGTTAAAGGCACCACCGCCCACCTCACCGGACCCGCCCCTGACAAAGACACCTACACCGCCACCTTCGAAACAACTTCCAAAAATATCACCGCCCTCCGCCTCGACACCCTCGCACTCGATGGAAAAGGACCCGGCCGCACCGAGCACGGCAACTTCGTCCTCACCGGGATCGAAGTCACCGCCGCCCCCCTCGACAACTCTGCTCCCGCGCAAAAAGTCACTCTCATCAATCCCACTGCCTCCATCGAGCAACCCGAATTCCCCATCGCCAACTCCCTCGATGGAAACCCTGCCACCGGCTGGGCCATCCACACTCCAGAGAAACCTCTCCACCAAAATCACCACGCCAATTTCTTCTTCAGCGCCCCCCTCAACCACCCCTCCGGCACCACCTTCACCGTTACTCTCCATCAGAACCACGGCACAGCCCACAGTATCGCCAACTTCCAACTCTCCCTCGCAAGCGCCCTCCCAACCCCCGAGCCTCCGGAGCAGCAGCTTCAAAAATCCTACCAAACCTGGCTCGCCACCCAACAACCCCACCTCGTCCCTTGGAAAACCCTCACCCCCTCCAAGCTCGAAGCCACCACTCCCTATCTCACTCCTGAAGAGAACGGTATCATCTTCGTCGCCGGTGACATCTCAAAACACGACATCATCACCCTCGAATTCCCCCCTTCCGATCAGCCCATCCACTCCCTTCGCCTCGAAGCCCTCCCCGACGACCGTCTCCCCGCAGGCGGCCCCGGCATGACTTACTACGAAGGCCGAAAGGGCGACTTCTTCCTCTCCGAATTCCAAGTCACCACCGAAAAACAACTCTCCTTCTCCGGCTCATCCGAAACCGTCTTCGGTGCCCAATTCGGCTCAGGGAATGCAAAAGCCTCCGCCGCCATCGATGGCGACATCCAATCCGGCTGGTCCCTCAAAGGCCACATCGGGCAAAAGGCCATCGCCGCCTTTAATCTCGCCGACCCCATCCCGCCCAACACCGCCTTCAAAGTCACGATGCATTTCGGACGCCACTTCGCCTCCACCCTGGGCAAGTTCCGTATCAGCTCATCGCCCGCACCAAACATCCAAGCCATCGCCCATACCGGAACCTTCCAGGACTTCCTCCTCCAAGCCCCTGAACTCAAAGCCCACGCCGACAAAATCCGCGCCCTCCAGAATCCCCTCAAAGGCACCGCCACCCTCGTCATGCAGGAGCGCCCCGCTAGCCACACCCGCCCCACTCACCTCCGCCACCGTGGCGAATACACCCAGCCCAAGGAAGTCGTCAAACCACGCCTTCCCTTCGCAATCTACCCTCAGGAAAAACCCTTCCCAAAAGACCGCCTTGGTTTAGCCAAATGGCTCGTCTCTCGTGAAAATCCTCTCACCGCTCGCGTCATCGTCAACCGCCACTGGGCCGCCTTCTTCGGCGAAGGCATCGTCTCCAGCCTCGATGACTTCGGCATGCAAGGCCAGCTCCCCACCAACCCCGAGCTCCTCGACCACCTCGCACTCACCTTCATCGAAAACGGCTGGTCCCTCAAAAAACTCCACCGCCTCATCGTCACCTCGCAGGCCTACCAACAGGATTCCAAAATTGAATCACAGACCTCGAAACAATTCACCCGACAGCGTCTCGAGGCCGAAGTCATCCGCGACGCCGCCCTCCACGCCTCCGGCCTCCTCTCCAAGAAAATGTTCGGCCCACCCGTCCGCCCCCCTCAACCCACCGGCATCTCACAGATCGCCTACGGAAGCCCAAAGTGGAACGCCAGCGAAGGCCAAGATCGCTTCCGCCGAACCCTCTACACCTACCAAAAGCGCACCGCACCCTTCGCCTTCCTCACCACCTTCGACGCCTCCTCCGGCGAAGCCTGCCTCGCAAAACGCGACCGCTCCAACACCCCCCTCCAGGCCCTCACCCTCATGAACGACCCCATGTTCATCGAGATCGCCACCCACTACGGTCAACTCCTCGAAAAAACCGAAGATACTATCGAAGAAAAAATCACCCTCGCCTTCCGCCACCTCCTCACCCGCCCACCGACCGCAGACGAAGTACGACTTCTCTCCGAATTCCACCAAAAACACAAATCCTTCCAAGCCCTGGCCCGCGCCCTCCTCTCCCTGGACGAATCCGTCAATAAGAATTAGCCCCTCCACCCACCCGCAGTCCACCATGCAAACCCCGACCCACCCCCCTTCGATGTTCGACGTTGAACCCTCAATATTGAGCCTTCGAAGTCGCCGCTACTTCCTCAACGAATGCGGCCTCGGCCTCGGAAAAATCGCCGCCGCCTCCCTCCTCACCAACAACCTCGTCGGCCGCTCCCTTTCTCCAAAACCTTCCCCGATCAGGCCCAAAGCCAAGGCCGTCATCCATCTCTTCATGGCCGGTGCCCCAAGTCAGCTCGAACTCTTCGACCCCAAACCCGAACTCACCAAGCACGAAGGCTCCCCCCTTCCCAAGTCCATCATCGGCGACCAGCGCTACGCCTTCATCCAGCCCGACGCCGCCGTCATGGGCCCCCAATTCGAATTCAAGCAATACGGCGAAACCCAAGCCACCCTCGGCTCTCCCCTCGCCCCCCTCGGGGCCGTTGCCGACGACCTCTGCATCGTTAAATCCTGCACCACCGACCAATTCAACCACGCCCCCGCCCAGCTCTTCCTCAATTCCGGCTTCTCCCAACCCGGCCGCCCCTGCCTCGGCTCCTGGACCCTTTACGGCCTCGGCTCCGAGACCGATAACCTCCCCGCCTTCGTCGTCATGTCCACCGGCGGCGGCCTCTCCGGCGGCTCCGCCCTCTGGTCCTCCGGCTTCCTCCCCACCACCTACACCGGCGTCCAGTTCCGGAAAGGAAAAGACCCTATCCTAAACGTCGGCACCCCCGAGCGGTTCTCCCCCGAACTCCAATCCGACACCTTTGACCTCGTCAACAAGCTTAACGCCCAGCGCCTCGCAACCATCAACGACCAGGAAATTGCCACCCGCATGGCTTCCTACGAAATGGCCGCCCGCCTCCAATCCTCCGCCCCCGAGCTCATGGACCTCAAGTCCGAGTCCGACGAAACGATCAACCTCTACGGCTGCGACCGCGACAAGCAGTCCTTCGCCCGCGCCTGCCTCCTCGCCCGCCGTATGGTCCAGCGTGGTGTCCGCTTCATCAACATCTACCACAGCGGCTGGGACGCCCACTCCAACGTCAAAGGCTCCACCGAAAGCAAATGCGCCCAGACCGCCCAAGCCACCGCTGCCCTCATTCAGGATTTAAAACGACACGGCCTCCTCGATGAAACCCTTGTCGTATGGGGCGGCGAATTCGGCCGCACCCCCATGGTCGAAACCAACCCCTCCCTGGGCCGTAAAGCCGGCCGCGACCATCACCCCCAAGCTTTCACCACCCTAATGGCCGGCGGCGGCAGCAAACCCGGCACCTACGGCGAAACCGACGACTTTGGCTTCCACATCACCAAGGACAAAGTCCACGTCCACGACCTCCAAGCCACCATTCTCCACCTTCTAGGCTTCGACCACGAACGACTCACCTACCACCACGCCGGCCGCGACTTCCGCCTCACCGACGTCCACGGCCACGTCATTCACGACCTCCTTGCCTAAAAGAAAATAGGGTCGAGCAGCCCCACCATCACTTGCTGGATCAATCGATCACTCTCGGCGGCTTGCGCTTCACTACGCCTTGTCATTCTTCCCGGCAATTTTATTTCATATTATACCAAGTAGTGTTTCAAAAGAGACGAATACCAGAGGGGTATTACGAGTCATCGCCCATGCTGGGCGCACGAGTCGCGGCGCCCCCGCCGCTCAGCCACGCGCGTTGTCCGCCGTAGCCCGAAGGACGCAGGAGGAAGCTCCCACAACTATTCACATCAATCCGCGGATAATCTCCTCATCCCACTCGCTTTGCCAAAAAGTCACAGCGACATTAAGTTGGTGCGCGACTCCCATGACCTTTTGGACAAGAGTTCTTCCACCCCATGTTCCGCCAGCTGACAATCCCCTCCTTGCTTAAAGAGGGCAAAAAAACCGCTGTCCTCGCGGTGCCGTTGGTCATTGGGCAAGTCAGCCAAATGCTCATGATTGTAGCGGATACTGTCATGGTCGGAAATGTTGGCGTCACTGAACTCGCGGCCCTCTCTTTCGCTAATGCCGTTTTTGCCATTCCCTTCGTCTTCGGCATCGGACTCATCACCAGCATCTCCGTCCTCAGCTCCGGCGCGGCAGGAAGAAAAGACGAAGCCGCAGCACGCGCCACCTGCCGTAATGGCTTCTACCTCGCCCTCGCTTCCGGCCTCGCGCTCTTCCTCCTTTCAGCCTTCCTCATCCCCTTTCTCTCCTTCTTCGGACAGCCCGCCAATGTCACGGCAGCCGCGCCCCCCTACCTCTTTCTTATTCTCATTTCCCTCGTCCCGGCCCTAGGGTCGATGGGCCTAAAAAATCACGGCGATTCTCTCGACCATCCCTGGCCTTCTTTCTTCATCTTCCTCGGTGGCGTCCTCCTCAATATCGCACTCAACCAACTCTTCATTTTCAACCTCGGCTACGGCTTGGTCGGCGCCGGTTGGGCCACTCTGATTTCACGCATTACCATTCTGGTCGCCATGATGATCTGGCTCGATCGCTCAAAATCGCTTAAGCAATTCACTCCGAACCGCTGGCTCGCTCGACCTGACTCCGCCACTCTCCGCAAACTCCTCACTCTCGGCATTCCTGCCAGCTTCCATCTTTTGGCCGAAGTCGGTGCCTTCTCCGCCACGGGTTTTCTCATCGGCTTCTACGGTGAAATCTCCCTCGCCTCTCACCAAATCGCCCTCACTACCGGAGGCACGCTCTTCATGATTCCTCTCGGCCTCTCCATCGCGCTCACCATGCGCATGGGAAATGCTGCCGGCGCTCAGGAGAAAGAGCGCTATCCTGCCATCATCCTCTCCGGATGGATCATCACTCTCCTCTTCGCCACCCTCACCTCCCTCTTCTGTGGCCTTGGAAAAGATTTCATCGCTCCCCTTTACAACGATGACCCCGAAGTAATCGCCCTCGCCGCCAAATTTCTTCTCGTGATCGCCGTCTTCCAATTTGTCGACGCCATCCAGGTCGCCTCCGGTGGCATCCTCCGTGGCCTTGAAGACGTCACCATGCCGGCCTGGACGGCCGTCCTATCATACTGGTTTTTTGGAATCCCCCTCGGCTGGCTCATCGCCACCAAGGGAGACCTCGGCCCCATCGGAGTCTGGTGGGGCCTCGCCATCGGACTCACCGTTGCCTCCATCATTCTCACCGCTCGCGTCTTCAAAATTGCCCGTTAAAAAAACCACCTCCATCTGGCAGGAAAATCCGTGTAATTAATTCTCAATCCGTTAAAATTTTCCTTCGGTTATCTCCATTGTATTTCGGTTGTAATCAAACTCCCAGATCCACCTCCCAAGAAAAATTCCATCCATCCCATCCATCCGTGTTTAAAAATTTCCTCCTCAGTTTAGTCTTTCTCCTCCTCTCGAATTTAGGATTTTCGTCTTCTAAACCAAACATCCTCGTCATCATCGTCGATGACCTAGGCTACGGCGACCTCTCCTCCTACGGAGCCACCGACCTCAAGAGTCCGCACATCGACTCCCTCATCAGCGAGGGCATGCGCTTCTCGGAATGCTTCGCCAACTGCCCGGTCTGCTCCCCGACCCGCGCTGCGCTTCTCACAGGACGCTACCAAGAACTCGTCGGTGTTCCCGGCGTCATCCGAACCAAACCGGAAGACAACTGGGGCTACCTCGCCCCTTCCGCCACCATGCTGCCCCAAGCGCTCAAGCCCCTCGGCTACCACACCGCCGCCATCGGCAAATGGCACCTCGGACTGGATCACGAAGCGCATCCCAACACGCGCGGCTTCGATCACTTCCACGGTTTCCTCGGCGACATGATGGACGACTACTACCACCACCGCCGTCACGATCAGCACTACATGCGCCTCAACCAGGAAAAGGTGAATCCCAAGGGCCATGCCACCGATATCTTCACCCGGTGGGCCCAAAGCTACCTTACCGAACGAAAGGACCAAAAAGACCCCTTCTTCCTCTATCTCGCCTACAATGCGCCCCACACCCCGATCCAGCCTCCTCTTGATTGGCTCAAAAAAGTGATCAAACGCGAAAAAGGAATTACCGAAAAGCGCGCCAAGCTCGTCGCTCTCATCGAGCACATGGACCACAACATTGGCAAAGTCATCGCAACCCTGAAAGAAACCGGACAGTGGAAGAACACCCTCACGATCTTCGTCTCCGATAACGGCGGACAGATCAACGTTGGCGCAAACTGCGGAAATCTTCGCGGCGGAAAACAAGACATGTATGAAGGCGGACTCAAAGTCCCCGCCTCGGCCACCTGGCCTGGAGTCATCAAGCCCGGCACCCGCAGCGATTTCTCCTTCCTCACCATGGACCTCTTCCCCACCGCCATCGAAGCAGCCGATGGCACCGTCCCCAATGGAATCGAAGGCCGCTCCATCCTCCCTCTCCTAAAATCCGGCAGACAAGCGCCCTTCCAGCGCGACAACTTCTTCACCCGCCGCGAAGGAAACCAACGCTACATGGGCGACTCCTCTTGGGCCCTCCGCCGCGGACCCTGGAAGCTTCTCAAAAATCGACCCGACGGACCCTGGGAACTCTTCCACCTCGAAAACGACCCCCTCGAAACCACCGACCTCTCCAAAAAGGAGTCCCAAAAATTCCGCGAACTCACCACCGCCATGCGCGCCCAGATTCAACGCGGTGGCACCGTCCCCTGGCAAAAACCAGAAACCACCAAAAGGAGGTAAAAATCCCCCCCATCCTCCGGTCACTTTTTTGCTCAAAATCAGCAAATCATAGCATCGCCATTCCCCCTCCCCCCATTTATCCTCACGCACGTGAGAATCACTTCCGCCAAATTCATCAAAAGCGCCGTCCAACTCGACGACTGCCCTCAGGGAGAATTCCCCGAGTTCGCCTTCATCGGCCGCTCAAATGTCGGAAAATCCTCCCTCATCAACCTCCTCACCAACAAGGACGGCCTCGCCCGCGTTTCCAAAACCCCTGGACGCACCCGCGAAATCAACTTTTTCAAAATCAACGAAGCCTGGAGCCTCGTCGACCTCCCCGGCTACGGATACGCAAAAGTCTCCAAAAACCTCCGCGAGCAATTCAACGAATTCGTCTCCGACTACCTCGTCAACCGCGAGAACCTCCTAGGCACCTTCGTCCTCATCGACTCCCGCCACACGCCCCAGAAGATCGATCTCCAGTTCCTCCAATGGCTCGTAGAGCACAACCTCCCCTTCGCCCTCGTTTTCACCAAGTGCGATAAAACGAAAGCCGGCGCCCTCCAGAAACACATCGACCTTTTCAAAACCGCCATGAAAGAGTGGTCAGACGGAGACCCCATCATCTTTACCTCCTCCGCCGCCAAGCGCCTAGGCTACAAAGAGATCAAAGCCTTCATCGAGCAGGCGATGGAAGCCTCGTAAAAAAGACATTCATCCCATTCATCCGTGGTTAAAAATTTCCTCCCCAATTTAGTTTCTCTCCTCTTGCTTCAGAGTTCATCTTCACTCTTCGCTGTTCAGAGTTCGCCGCCCCAAAACGTCCTTCTCATCTGCATCGATGACCTCCGCCCCGAGCTCAAGTGCTTCGGCAAGGACTACATCCACTCGCCGAACATCGATGCCCTAGCCGCCCGCGGCCGCGCCTTCACCCGCCACTACGTCCAGGCTCCAACTTGCGGTGCCTCCCGCTACGCACTCCTCACCGGAACCTACGGACCCGCCGGAAATGGAGCTCTGTTCCAACGCGCTCAGAACCCGAAAAACCCCTCTCTCCCAGCCCACTTCCGCGACAACGGCTACACCACCGTCTCCATCGGAAAAGTTTCCCACCACCCGGGCGGACGCGGAGGCTCGGATTGGGACGATGACTCAAAACTCGAACTCCCCAACTCCTGGGACCGACACCTCCTTCCTGCCGGAAAATGGCATCACCCACGCGGCTGGATGCACGGCCTCGCCAACGGCGAAATTCGCAAAAACGCGAAAGACATGGATCTCTTCCAAGCTCTCGAAGGCAACGATGAAATCTACCCCGATGGCATCGCCGTCGACGAGACACTCAAGCAGTTGAAGCTCCTCGCCGACGATAAAAAACCCTTCTTCCTAGCAACCGGAATCCTCCGACCCCACCTCCCCTTCGGCGCTCCCGCGAAATACTTGAGGCCCTACAAGGACGCCAAGCTCCCACCCATCTCTCATCCTAATAAACCCGAAGGGAAAACCACTTGGCACGGCTCCGGTGAGTTCATGAAATACAACCGCTGGGGAAAAGATCCGAACAAGGATGACGCTTTCGCCACCGAAGTCCGCAAGCACTACGCCGCCTGCGTCACCTATGCCGATGCCCAGGTCGGAAAAATCATCCAGCAACTCAACGACCTCGGACTCGCCAAAAATACCATCATCATTTTATGGGGTGATCACGGTTGGCACCTTGGCGAACACGCTATCTGGGGAAAACACGCCCTCTTCGAAGAATCACTCCGTTCTCCGCTCATCGTCATCTCCCCCGAGGTCAAAAAACCCGGTACAATTTCGAAAGCCGTGGCCGAGACCATCGACCTCTTCCCCACCCTCTGCGATCTCACCGGCCTCAAAAAACCGGGCTACCTCGACGGCGATTCCCTCCTCCCTCAACTCAAGGACGCTGGCGCGCCTTCCGATAACGCAGCCATTTCCTACAGCAACAGGGCACGCACACTCCGCACCGCAACTCACCGCCTCATCGCCCACAAAGACGGCCACCTCGAACTCTACGACCACACCACTCCCGAAGGAGAAACAAAGAACCTCGCCAAGGAAGAACCCGGTCTCGCCAAGAAGCTCCTCACCAGACTACAGAGCCAATAAGGAGAGTTATACCCTCCCCCCTACGCCAGGATCTCTTCGATCACCTTCCCATGCACATCGGTCAGGCGAAAATCCCTTCCTGAATAGCGATAAGTCAGCTCTTCATGATCAAAGCCTAAAAGATGGAGCATCGTGGCGTGGAGATCATGCACGTGCACCTTATCCTTCACCGCGGCAAACCCAAAGTCATCGGTCTCGCCATGAACATACCCCCCTTGCACACCCCCACCCGCTAACCAAGTGGTAAAACCATAGTGGTTATGATCACGGCCATTGATCTTACCCGCATTCGAACCCGGCTTGGGCATTTCCACCACGGGAGTTCTCCCAAATTCACCCCCCCAAACAACAAGCGTCTCATCAAGAAGACCACGCATTTTTAAGTCCGTGAGCAGAGCCGCAATCGCCTGATCACACTCACCCGCAAGCCGCCCATGATTCTTTTCCAAATCATCATGATTATCCCAAGGCTGTCCTGCCCCGTGCCAGACCTGCACGAAGCGAACCCCTCGCTCAATCAAGCGACGAGCAATAAGCATCTGTCTTCCTTGTAGGGTATCCCCGTAGAGGTCGCGAATATACTGAGGCTCCTTGGTAATATCAAAAGCATCCGTCGCCTCCAGCTGCATGCGATAAGCCAACTCAAAACTCTCCAGGCGCGCCTCCAATTCCTGATCGCGCCCCCGCGCTTCCACGTGCTGCTCATTCAGCGTCCTTAGAAAATCAAGCTGCTCGCGCTGCCGCCGTTTTTCCAAATGCTTTGGCACGATGTGCTCGATCAACTTCTTGGGATCGGCATTTTTCGTATCAACGTAATTTCCCTGATAAGCGGCCGGCAAAAATCCCGACTGCCAATTCTGCGTCCGCGAAATAGGATAACCACCCGGGCACATCGAAACAAAACCAGGAAGATTCTGATTCTCAGTTCCCAATCCATAAGTCACCCAAGATCCCACGCTCGGTCGCGATAAGCGCGAGTCCCCGCAGTTCATCAGGAGCAGCGATGGCTCATGATTCGGCACATCCGCATGCATCGAACGAATGACACACAGATCATCCGCACACGCTCCCACCCTTGGAAACAAATCCGAAACCTCCAAGCCACTTTCGCCATATTTCTTAAAGGCAAAGGGCGACTTCATCGCCGCACCCGTCGGACGCTCCGTGGTCAAATCGAGAGGAATCTTTTTCCCGTCATACTTCGTGAGCTCCGGCTTTGGATCAAAGGTGTCCACTTGGGAAGGCCCCCCATTCATGAAAAGATGAATAACCGCCTTCGCCTTACCCTGAACCGGTGCGAGCTTGGGCAACATGGGATTCGATCCCGCCGCCAGCTGCCCGGGCAAACCACCCATCGCAAGCGCGCCCATTCCCATCCCGCACTTCGAGAGAAATTCGCGGCGCGTGCCGATGTAGCCGCCATGTCCTGCTTCGTGATGATTCATCTTAGTCGATGTAGAAAAATTCGTTACTCAATAGTAACACCTGCGCGAGCTGAGCCAAGGGCTCCAGTCCGGGGCCGCTAAATTCTGTCGAGGCATTCGCCACTTCTTCCTCTCCCTTAAAAAGAAGCGGTGTCCAGCGAAAGCCATCAAATCCTTGATCACCCCGGCTATCGACGACAAACCAAAGTTGCTCACCAGCCTTGACCTCGATCTTCGGAAGCGACGTCGCCACTTCCCCCGCTCCCTCGGAAATCCACTCACCCAACATCTCCCCATCCGGTCGCATCACTCTCCCCCGCACCCCATTACCCTGGTCGCTCCCCGTCTTCAAATCCCCCTCCACACGCAACTCCCCATCTTCCACCGCCGTCCAAGAAAGCGCCACCGCCTTATCTAACTCTGGATGCCCCGCGTCATGCATCCAGAAAAGATACCCCAGTTTCGCATCCGGAAGCTCCGCACCACCACTCCATCGACCATTCTTAAAAAAGGGCAACGCCACAAACTCCAGTGACCCATCTCGCAAATATCCATACTCCCATGCACCCGCCGTGCGTTGAAGCCTCGCCCGCGTCAACCAAGCGACAGCCGCTTTTGCCTCCTCTGGACTGGCCTCACGTTGAAGCACTCTTCCATAAATTTTCTGAACGCTCTCCTCCGAAACCACCTCATGAGGCCCGGTAGATTTCACCACTCCCCGCGCTTCCCCATGAAGGAACGGGCTGTTCATGAGATAAAGCGCCTGCATCGGGGTCGTGGTCTCCGAGCGCTTCATTAGGGCCTCTTCCGAACCTGGGAAATCAAAAGCCCGCATCACCGAACTGAGATAGCCCCGGCGAATCCGACCATAGATCGTTCGACGCGGAATATAAGGTATTTTATCAATCTTCACCGGCTTCCCTCCCAGCCTGCGGTCCAATCGACCACTCACTTGCAGAGCCGAATCACGCCACGCTTCGAGATCTTTTCTGACCCGATGAGCCCGCGCGTAGTAGTAATTCTCTGGATCTCCTTCGATCAATCCGGCAGGAGCAACACTGCTCCGACGCCACGCCTCCGACGTCACAATATGCATAATGAGTTCCTTGGTGGACCATTCCTTTTCAAGGAGGAAGAGCGCCAGATGATCCAGCAAGGCCAATTGCAAGGGTGCCGCCGTCTCGTATCCAAAGTCACCCGGAGAGCCGACCAATGCCGACCCCATCAGGTGCATCCAAACGCGATTCGCCCAAACGCGTGCCGTGAGAGGATTCCGTTCATCAGTAAGGCGATGGGCCAGTTCCAGACGACCACTTCCATTTTGGAAAACCTCACCTTCCTTGCGGAGAATCTTGAGAAATTGACGAGGGACTGCCGCCCCACGGGCTCGAGGATTTCCCCGTTCAAAAATGACCGGATTTATCGGCTGCCGCTCTTCCAACACCATCGCGCGCCCGGGCGCAAAAGCCGAACTCACCTCCAACTTAGTAATCGCACCGACCAGGCGCCGAAACTTCTCCCGCTCCATTTGGTTCAATTTCCCGTTCGCCTTCCCCAGATTAAAATTAAAAAGATCCTTGGGCGTCTCGTATTCCGGAACCACTTCCTTCACATGGGCATGAACCTTCCGCGCAAGATCCCTTCGCTTCTCCTGGAATTTGCGATAGCCCGGCGAATCAGCGGGCTCTTTTAAAATCGGCAGCTTTTTGGGAACCCGGGCGCTATCAAAAACCCCGTAGAGGCTGTAAAAATCAGCCGTGGGAATCGGATCACTCTTGTGATCGTGGCATCGGGCGCAAGCCACCGTAAGCCCCATAAATCCGCGCATCGTGACATCGATCTGATCCGCGATCACCAAGTTTTGCTGCCCACCCTGATAGGCCCTCCCTACCGTCAGGAAGCCCAGCGCAGCCAAGTTTTCCTTCGGCGTTTCCATAAGATCAGCCGCCACCTGAAGACGAGTGAATTGGTCGAAAGGAAGATCCCGGTTGAAAGCATCAACGACCCAATCCCGATAGGTATAAGCATAAGGATACTCTTCACTGTCCGTAATCGCCGCCCCCTTGGTATCGGCATAGCGGGCGACATCCAGCCAATGCCGGGCCCAGCGTTCGCCAAAGCCAGCCTCCGACAAAGCCGCCTCACTCAGCGCCCGAACCCACTCCTCACCCTTTCGCTTATCGGAGAGCCATTTATCCGCTTCCTGAGGCTTGGGCAAAATCCCGGTCGTGACATGCCACATCCGGCGCAGTAAAACCTCACGAGATGCCTTCCCCACGAGGTCCATTTCATGGGGCGCCAACAACTCATCAATCGCATGGCGGTCCCCCTTCAACTCAGTGGCTTGAGGCATCTGAAAGGCCCAGTGATTTCCCTCACTCTTTTTCTCCGGCACCGGGCTATCAGGGAATGCCGAAGCCATACCCAAAATGAGCAATGAGAAAGCACCGGCAAGTCGCATCCATGGCTTACGAAGCATCGCTAAAACATCTTTCTACGAGCTCAAAAGGAGCTTCATTCAACTTTAACACGATAGAATTTCTCCGAATCACTGCTGGTATGGCTCGTAACAGTGACCGGGCCAGTCGCCGTGATTGTTTCAATGTCAGTCCACCCCCCCTTTAGCGAGGTGCTTGTCTGCACGATATAGACCTTTCCGCTCACAGAATTCCAACTCAAGGTATACTGATTTTCAGAAGCTCCCGAAGAGACCAATACCGCCTTCAGGAAGGAAAGGGCACTGAGCGGATCCGTTCCCGCGACAACTTCCTCGCCATCAGAAAATCCATCTGCATCAGTATCAGCAACCAGGGGGTCCGTTCCGTAGGTCGCCTCATCTGAATCGCTGAGTCCGTCGTTATCAGCATCAATCATCGGTGCCGCTCCCGGCGTGCCGCCGGTCACAGAAGCCCGCCAGTTCAGCGGATCATTGTAGTTCCCCTCGCTATCAATCACCTCCAGAGAAGCTCCCTGCCCATCAGCCTCAAGAGGCCAGGGTGCCAAATCGTCGTAAGCGAAATCGTGAATCACGTTCCCCAGCGGATCCCGCAGAACTATCGACTCGCCGCTATTCGAAAGGGCGCCGCCAGTCCACTGACCCAAGATGGTAATGCCAGGCCCATACTCCGCCTCAAAGGCGACAGGATCAACCACGAGAACCCCTCGTGCGCCCGCGGCCAAGGTGACATTTCCAAAAGTGAATTCCGCAAAAGGTTTCGTATCATCAGTAGTCACCGATTGAATCAACAGCGGAATACTTCCCGTGTTCAGGAATTCGAGATACTCCAGCGATCCACCGCCCGTGGGGTTATACATGATCTCGGTGAGTCGCAGATGGTCCAGGGTCTCACTGCTGGCTTCCGGATCCACAAGCAGGGCGTAGTCAAACTCCAGACGAAGCGACTGCGCCGTATCCGTCGCGGCAAAGATTCCGCCCATTTCTCCGGTGCTCCCTCCGGGAATCGATCGATCGTAAAAGCTCGTCCATTCCCCCGGTTCACCCCGGTATTCAAAATAGAGCTGATTCGAGGTTCTCCGGATTCGAATCACCGCATCACCCGCAGACCAGTTGATATTCGCCAACTGGGTGTATGAACCTCCCGTTGACCGCTTCACCCGAAGAAAATCCCCGTCTTCCATCCCGATGACATAACGCACCGACGTGCCGTTCTCTCTTACCTCGGCGATCAAGCCCGTGATAAAGTTGCCTTGCTGTGCCGTCGCCAATCGCACATCGGTGTGCAGAGACCAATCGCCGTCGCCTGGCAACTCGCGCCAAATAATCGGATGGTTGGGAGAATTCATCCGTAACGGCTTGGCGCTGTCCTCCTCAATCTTCAGAGTCAGACTATTTGGCACGTCATCCAGACTGTAGGAAGCCGATGGAGAAGAATTATCCCGCAGCTCGACATCCTGCAAGGTCCACTGGCCGGATAGAACAGGCTCATTGAACGACGTCCATCCCGCGCCCGAGTAGACAGCCACCTCACGCGTCTCCACCGTCTGCTGATTATCACCATCGGTCGCCGTCAGCGTGATTTGATAGAGGCCGGCTGTCGTAAAATTGAACGATGCCGAAGAAGCCGTTGGTTGTGTGAACGAAACGGCCGGAGTGATACTCCACGAATAGGAAAGAGCCGTTCCCTCGGGATCATAGCTGTCGACCGCATCAATAATGAATGGCTCACTCACGGGCGCATTGAAAGAGCCCGGGTTACCATCGAGATCGACCACCGGGAAAGCATTTCCTGTCTTCGTGATCGTGAAGGTCTCGGAATCGACGACCTTGCCTTCCTCATCCATGGCCTGCACCACCACGGAATTCGTTCCCTGCTTCAACTGGATATTGGATAGCGACCATCCTGTTTGACTACCAAAGGACCACTCCGCTTCCGGATGATTGAGAGCCTCGATTTTGAACGCCTTGTAGGAACTAACCCCCCCCAAGGTGTAGGTGTCGGCGGAAGTCGTGGCAGAGGATCCGTTTCCAGAGGTGACATTAAAATTCGTGTTCAATGCCGAACCAATTTCCGAATTCGCCCGCGAAAGGCGCGAGTTGTTCCAATTCGTGTATGTCCTGGTGTTTGCGCCATAGGAATTCGAAGCTTCTTCTTCGCACTGGTGCCACGCGGAAAGTCGCGCCGAGTTCGCGGTGTATTCGTTGACCATCTTCCCCAGGTAGTAATTCACCCGCTGCCGCACGTAGGGCTTGTTGTAAAAATTTCGTACCCCGGAGAGATTCCCAATGAACGCCGCATTGGAGTTTCCAAAGGTGTTATCGGAATCCCACTGCACCAGCATCCATTTCCCGTCCGTCACCCGGCGCATGAAGTAGCCATTCTTTCCGCGATTCCGCGTTAAGGTATCCCAGTCATCACACCATCCGCGGACCACTGCGTTCGCCGCCATCAAATCGATATCGGCCATCCGCTCAATCTCATCACGATTGAAGGAATTCCCGCCCACCTTTTCAACCCAGCTCGCGAAGGACGAATAGTCATACTCACTCTCGCGCGAACGCTTAATCCACTCCGAGCTGTAGCGCTCGGGCTCTTTCGTTCCTTTGTAGGACCAATCGGCGTTGCGGTTTTGGCGGCCCCAGTTGTCGTCAAACCACCATTCATCATCGATACGATACAGCTCACCCTTTTGCCCGTCTTTCCAATTCCGCTTCATGAAGTCGGTCGCATTGGGTTCGACATCCTCACGGACCGAGGAACTCCCGCCATTGACCATCACGCGAATGAATTCGTTCTCGTTCGCAGCGTGCCCAAAGAGATAAAGCCAGTATCGAATGATGCGATTGTGATAAGCCCTGCTTCCTCCGGCGTCGTTATCGATGGCGCGCTTCGAATAACCCCGGAAGCGACGATCGCCCGGAGTCTTCCACTTTGCCCGGGAAAAATCGGCCCCTGACGAACGCGTCCAGGGGCTTCCACTTTTTCGAAACTCACAGTTATAAATAATCTCTCTTTCGTCTCCGATAAAGGTCGCGTTGAAATAGTGATTCGAAAGGCGCGGGAAAGCGTAATTGAAGGTCGACGAATCACCGGACCCTCCGGACGCACTCACATCCTGAGCCGAGATCACAAATCGCTCGGTCCGCAGGTCACTCGCGTGGTTTGTGTTATCAACCACCCACATCGCCGGTTTCCCTGGAGCCACCGCAGGCTGAACGGTGGTTTCGCCCGCTGAAGTTGCTTCGACATAAAACTGCACAATAGAATTGTCCGATTGATACTGAGTCAGCGTGACCGAAAAGATACCATCATTTGCGCGCTCATCACCACCGGTGCCAGCGTCATTCATCGGCGCCCATAACCAGGATCCGCTTCCGCTGTTGTTGTCCAAACGATGACGGAGATTCACCGTCGTTGCTCCGGAAACCTCGGCAGTGACCACGACCGAATCACTCGATGTAGGAACTGCAGGGCTGTGAATGAGCCCGGAAACAACGGGCGCTGCGTTCGAAATTGCTGCCGAGTTGGCCGCACCGGGAGTCCCTAGGTTGTTAGGAATCGGAAGATGGAAAATTCCGCCAAACGAACGATCCCAGGTCTCCACCAAAATCGTTGGTTTCCCGGAAATCCAGCGCGCTTCAAAATTAAAGGTCAGCACATCATTTCTAGAAATCTGGGTGACATCGATCTCGCAGCGATTCGCTTTCACGTCACCGTGACCATCGGAAATGATGTGGAATTCGCCACCCGAGTAATAGCTCGAGTAATGCGTGCCCTGGCACAGCCAACCCGTCGACGCATTGCCATTCGTCACCACCGCGTTGCCTGCATTGGGAAGCATGTTGCCGCTCCCGTTTTTCGTAAGTGACATGTTCTTCATCGCCAGATGGCTATCGCCCACGCACTGAATATGCAGTTCTTCGTAGTCAGAAGAAGATCCTCGGGTCGTCAGTTGAAGATAGCTCTCCGTGAGAGAGTAGGATGCAAAAGTCGACTTGTTCGACTCATCCGAATCCGCCCAGGCTGTCCCGCGCGAATTATCCATCGAGGGATGTCGCAGCTCCATACTGCTTCCCAAACCTCCGGCGAGTTGAGGCCAGGTTCCCCCGGTGTGATAGTGCACCTCATCGGCCAGGTTCCCCCAACTATCACGCAAACTCAACAGCTCACCCCCGTTTGACAGTTCCCCGTCGTATTCTCCGATGACATCGGCTCCTCCATGAGCCGCGGACGTAAGTGCGGCATTAGCGGCAACCACGAGATAGCGACCCGATCCCAAACTGGTGCCCGCAGGGAACACAAAATCGACTCCCTCATCGAAACTCCACCCACTGAGATCGATGCTGCTTGCTCCCTTGTTATAAAGCTCAATAAACTCCCCGTCACGATGCCCGCTCGGCGGATCGACCATGAGCTCGGTAATGACAATATCCTGTTCACGGGTGGGATTGTTGCTGGCATTTCGAGTGCCTGAAATTGAAGCAAAGAACTCGCCCGAACCATCCGGGTAAGCTGCGTAGTGATCACGCGGTGCCATTTGCTCCAGCGCGATGGCATCGAGCACATTGTTCGAGGAATCGATAAGATATAAGGTGCGGTCTCCCCCTTGATCGATAAACGAGGTCTCCCAGGAAACATGTCCTTCCGAAGAAATTGCAGACCCAAGGGGAATCTTGTCTGAGAAATCCGTGAGGCTTGCGATGAAAAGACCCGAGGTGCTCACCGAAGCTGTTCCCGGATTATAAAGCTCCACCCAATCAATCGTGTCGGACGAATCAAGATGCACTTCGTTGAGCTTCAGTGAAAATTCTGACGAAGCACTCGAATTTGAAGAGTCCTGCGACGGCTCGGTAAAAAGAAACCAGGAACTGCTGCCATCGCCCTTCCGACCCAGCGAACGACCATCAAGCGGAATGGCAGCGCTAATGGCGTTGGAGACCGAAGTCCCATCGGCTTGCGTCAGGTAGACGCTCGTATTTGCCAGCACCGAAAGACCCGAAGCCGTGAAGCCCACCGAGACGAGACCTGAATTTGGAACAATCAGGTTGCCAGGAATTTGGTGCTTCGTGAGATTCCCCGGCTCGTCACTCAAATACCAGCCTCCGATATCAATGGGAGCCCCGGTGGGATTGAAGAATTCCACAAAACCGGATGCAGAAGGAAGAACCTCGTTAATCACGACACTGGGCACCGAAGGGGCTGCGATACTGAGACGCGCTCCAAAAACACAGTCGGAACTCGAATCATTGGTCTGATGCACTTCAGCCGAAATCACATTCGTCCCGACCACCAGAGCGGAACCATTGTTGCTGGCAACACCCAGCTCCTCGGTGGCATTGGACACTGTCCGCGTCGCGCTGTCCTTCCAGTCTCCATTGGCCGTCGCTCCAAGACCGCCAATCGGATTTCCGTTCAGGTAAAAGTAGGCACCATCGTCATTGATCATATCAATCGTGACCGTCGCGCCCGTCGTCGATCCCGTATAAGTGAATTCCTTGCGGAAATAATACGTCAAGTGATTCGCATCATCATCGCTGTTGAGCAAGGCGGTATTAAGACCCGGTTCGGGAAGAGATGAAGTTTCAAACCCGTAGAGCCCTCCCCTATTTCCCGCATCGTTTTCCATCGTCCAGCCACTGTGCGAGAAGTTGTAATCATTATCCTTCCAGGTCGTTCCAAGGTCCACGTTTTGGTCATTGAAACTCCACTTATCGGCATACTGCACAAAAGGAATTCCGGAAGACAGGTTGACTTCCGGATTGGAAAAGGACTCTTCCGCTGAAGCAGGTTCCGGAGACCCTGGAGTTGGATTGGCGCCGGCACTTGCCCGCCAAACACGATAGTCATCGATCGCCCGGCTCGTGTCCGCGAGGACCAAACTATGCCCCGCTCCGTCAGCCGAAACGGGCCAGGGGTGCCGGTCATTATAGCGCATCGTGCAGCGAACCACATCATTCTTGTCCTTCAAGTTGACACGCTCCCCTGAATTGGCGAGCTGCCCGATCCAGGGCCCGAAAACGCGAATTGCATCGGGAAGGCCGTAAGCCGCCCGGAAGGTTGCAGGATCCGTTTCGCAAATAATGATACGCTCGAAGGCTTTCAAAAAGCTCTCCGTCGCGCTTCCGGTGTTGAAGGTGGGAAAATCGTAATCCGCCCCGCCGCTTAATCTCCAATCGGCGATATCAAAAGGAGTTGCCGTAAGATTCTGGACCTCCACAAACTCGTATCCACCCAATGGCGGGTGATACATAATCTCGCTGAAAACGATCTGCTCAGCCGGGGAATTTGTGATGAGCAGGGTCGATGCGACCGCCAGGAATCTGGAAAAATTCATATGGGGATAACTAAATGTGTGCCGTTGGATGGGGTAAACATCCGCGCAGTTCCACCAATTACTCATTATTGCACGATTTCGCAAGAATCAAGCTCCTCTCCCTCATGATGGAATCATCTTCCTTTAATCTTAGCGAAGCGTCTTCAGGTAAGCCAGGAGATCAATAAGCTGTTGTTCGGTCAGGACCCCCGCAAACGATGGCATCGAGGGCTCAAATCCCTCCGCTACAACCGCTGCGGGATCGACAATCGCCTCTCGCAGAAATCCTTGATCCACCCGACTCGCGATCTTCGCCAAGCTAGGACCCACAAGCTAGGACCCACAAGCTTCGCGCCATCAAGCGAATGACATCCGGCACAGGCAAAGCTCGTAAACAGCGGCTTGCCTCGCTCAACGTCTCCCTCCTTAAGGACAACCTGCGAAGATTCGCGCGCCACAATTCCCACGAGATCGGCGTCAATGTCCACCACGGAAGAGAACAAGCCATCCCCGCCCACGACGCCCCCAGTCGCAACCGAGCGGAGCGAGATGGACAGGAGCTTACGGGACGTGCCTCGGCGCGACCAGAGGTGCCTTCAAGGCCCTCCCGCCAAAAGCAAATTCCTAGTCAGTAACAACCGCTAAAAAAATCCTTGGCGGGGCGGGAGGGGGGGCTAATATCGTAGCAATAGGTCTCGAGATTTCTCCCACCCGCGACGACGCCCTCCAGAAAGAAAATTCTAACAGTCATGAAAGCAAGACCAAGCAATCCCCTCATCCCAGCATTGTTAGCGATGAGCCTCCACGTTTCAGTTCAAAGCGGATTTTCCGCTGTCTTGTTATCTGAGGACTTCGCAAACGGTGACGGCGGATTCACGCAAACCACCAACGGCGCTCCTGCCAATCCGTGGACGTTCAATGCCGAAGGGGCTAACTGGTTTACCGCCGGCGAAGCCAATGAGGTCACATCCGTCAACCACTACTTGGGGACCTCAGCAATCAGTATTCCCACCCCTCTCGAAAGTCCACCCGTTCTCCGCATCAGCTTCGATCATCGCTACAGCATCGAAACAGGCGATTGGGATGGAGGCGCTCTTCAATACAACGTCAATGGCGGAGCGTTTATCACGGTTCCAAAAA
Source organism: Akkermansiaceae bacterium (assembly GCA_905182405.1). GTDB lineage: Bacteria > Verrucomicrobiota > Verrucomicrobiia > Verrucomicrobiales > Akkermansiaceae > SW10. The sequence continues at coordinate 1,932,821 of CAJJBQ010000002.1, forward strand.
CCGACTTTTCCCAAAATGGATACAACAACGTCATCGGGCTTCAGGGAGGCCATGACTTGGCCGGGGGCGATGGATTTGTAGCAAATTCTCAGGACTTCGCCGCAGGAACTCTGATCACAAGTGTTGCCGAAGTCAGCGGCCTCTCCGCTGGGGATGTGATTATTGTTCGCTTCATCGCCGCATTTGATTCGTTTGCCAAAGGAGAGTTCGTTCCCAACTGGGAGATCAAGAAAGTGATCGTGGAAACGCTCGACGACAACGACGGAGATGGCATCCCGAACGAGGTAGAAGAACAGCATGCGTTTCTCGACCCAAATGAACTAGCAGACGCTGTTCTCGATGAAGATTCCGACGGCCTGAGTAACCTGGGCGAGTTTGAAATGGGGACCATCCTCGACAATCCTGATTCTGATGGCGACACGCTTCTCGATGGGGTCGAAACGAACACGGGGACCTGGGTCAGCGAATCCGATCGGGGAACTGACCCATTGAGCGCCGATACCGACGGCGATGGGCTGGCTGACGGCGTCGAGAACCATGACTTGCCTTACGATCGGCAAAATCCTGAGACACAGCCGGGCAGTGATCCCAACAATGCCAACACCGACGGTGACGCCGCCCTCGACGGATTGGAAATAGTGAACGGGAGCGACCCGACCGATCCCACGAGCTTTCCGGCATTCACCGAGTTTCTCGAATTTCGCTACCAGTTCGATACCGCCGCCGCCCTCGTGGACACATCCGGGAAAGGCCTAGCAGATCTTCGGACTCCCAGCAATGGCCCGGCCCATCGATTTGGAGAACCATCCCTCGTGGGTGGAAACAGCTTCTCCATCGGGCTCGATGCACCCGGCACCACCCACTCTTCCGGAAGCTATCTCATGGTTCAGGATCCTCCGCACCCGGACTCGTTCAGCTTTTCTATCTGGATCAAACCAAACAAGCCTGGCGAGCAGAATCCGATCTTTTCACGTGAAAACGTCTGGTGGCCATCACCTGGTGTCTTCTATTCGCTCTTTATCAACGACTCCGGAGGACTGGTCTGGATCACCGGTGAAAACCAGAATATCGAAACGGAGACAGGTTTGATCGTGGACGGGGAGATTTATCACATCGTCGTGACGCATGCGGATTCAGATGGCCCCGAAACCTTTCAGTCCGACCGGGGTCGCCTTTATGTCAACGGCGTGCTAGTAACTGAAGTGGAAAATCCTACCGAGGTACCTACCTTGGAATCTAAATCTGACGCTACCGAAATCTACCGGAGTATCTGGCTCGGATCCAGATCCAGTGGGCCTGGCTACAAAGGCGAGTTGGACGACTTCCAGATGTACAATACGGAACTAACTCCAGATCAGATCGCTCAGATGTACTTAGACCCGGGATCAATTGCCAGTTTCGTTCCGCCTCCTCCATTCGAGATCATCAGCATCGTCCACGACGAGGCAGCGGGCTCAGTCACGCTGACGTGGAACTCGGAGGCTGGTAAGTCATATGGCATAGACTCTTCGACCGACCTGACGCCCAGCCAATGGCAGGAAGTGACCGACAGCTGGGAATCCCAGGGCAACGAGACCAGTTTTACCCAAACGGGGATCGAGCCTAGCACGAACCGACTTTTTTACCGCGTCCGCGAGGAGTAGGCCGAGCCGTTTAGGGAAGCCATAAAATAACTGTGCGATACAAGTGACTCCTGGGTGAGAATTGAAGCAGAGCATACTCCGCTTGATGCGGTCAAGGTTTCCAGTCCTTACTCAGCCGTTGAGCCTTGCCAATTTGCGGGGCAGTCATTTTCTTTTCGAGAATCTCACGAACCTTTTTGCCCCTATCCCTGAGGCAGCCGCAAGATGAGGCCCACATATAGGCGATCACATCATCCTTGGCCACGCCGTCGCCTTTAAGGCTTACCCTCTGACTTCACGACCAAGGCCGTCTCTGAAAAGGGCGCTTCCGGTTCCAAAAATAGTCCCACTTCCGCATTTCCGCGAAGTTCAGCAAGAATCGAAATCCCAGATTGGATCATGTTACTCGGGCCACCATACCCGGCACGCGAGCCTCCCCCAACGGCAGAAGAGCTCCGCGCTAATTGGCTGTCTTTTCGGAGGATTCAAGTTTAGCACTTCCGCGATGACATTCTCCGACCTCAAGCTCCCCAAGCCCATTCTCGATGCGATTGAGGACACCGGATATACCGAGCCCACGCCCATCCAGGGCAAGGCCATCCCCATCATCATGCGGAGAAAGGACGTCATCGGCATCGCCCAGACCGGCACCGGCAAGACCGCAGCCTTCACCCTTCCGATGCTTGCTATCCTTGGTAACATCAAACCAAAAGCCCCTGGAATCCGCGCCCTCATAATTTCTCCCACCCGCGAGCTGGTCGCCCAGATCCGCGACAATATCATCGACTACTCCCTCCACCTCAATGTGAAACTTGCCACCATCTACGGAGGCGTGGGCGAGCAACCTCAGATCCAAGCCCTCCAAAACGGAGCTGAAATCGTCATCGCCACTCCAGGCCGCCTCATGGATCTCATGGAACAAGGTCACGTCGATATGCGCGGGCTCGAAATCCTCGTCATGGATGAGGCCGATCGTATGCTCGATATGGGCTTCCTCCCGGCCATGCGCAAGATCGTGAAAAAGATGCCCAACGACCGGCAGACCCTCCTCTTTTCCGCCACTCTTTCCGGCCAAATCGAACAACTCACACGCGAGTTCCAACAGAAACCCTCAACGGTAGAAATCGGAGACCGCACTAACCCCGCAAAAACCGTACGCCAGTGCGTCTACGAAATTCCCCGCCACCTCAAGTTCCCTCTCCTCCTCCATCTTTTCAAAAGCCCTGAACTCTACACCGTTCTCATCTTTGTCACGATGAAGCATCACGCCAGTCGCCTCGCGAAACATCTGAGTCAGTCGGACATCCCCGCCGAAGCGATCCACGGCGACCGAACTCAAAACCAACGCCAGCGCGCCCTCGATAAGTTTAAACAAGGCAAACTGCGCGTTCTTGTCGGCACCGATGTCGCCGCCCGTGGAATCGATATCTCCGGCGTCACCCACGTCATCAACTACGACTTCCCCGACCAAAACGAGGACTATATCCACCGCATTGGCCGCACCGGTCGCGCCAAGGCTGAAGGCGATGCCATCACCTTCGTCACCGAAAGCGAGCACCGTGCGCTCGCCGATCTCGAACGTTTCATCAAACGCGACATCCCTAAGAAACACGAGCGGGATTTTAACTACGATATCCCCGCCCCCGCTCGTGAAGGTGGCCCTCGTCCGCGACGTAATAATGACAAAGCAGTAAAGCCAAAGTCCGATCGTAGATCACCCGGAAAAAAGAAGGTCGGTCGCGGAAAGAAGAATCGCTAAGGACGCTCCTTCTTCTCCTTCCGAAGAAAAACCGGGGTATCCTCGCTAGAATCCTTTTTACTAAAACAATAGCCTCCCTTTTTGAACTTCTTCAAGTCCTCGGGATCGGTGATCCCGCCCCTGACAATGAAGTCAGCCATCATCCCGCGCGCCTTTTTAGCGAAAAAGGAGATGATTTTATAATTTCCATTCTTCTCATCCTTGAAGACGGGACTAACGAGGTCGCCCTTCAACTCCTTCTTCTTCACCGCAGAAAAATATTCATTTGAGGCAAGGTTCACCACGAAGTTTGAGCACGACTTCTTCAAATCCTGATTCAAAAGATCAGTGACTTGAGAGCCCCAAAATTCGTAGAGATTCTTCCCCCTGGCGTTCTTGAACTTCGTCCCCATCTCCAGTCGATAAGGCTGCATCAAATCGAGCGGACGTAGCACGCCATAAAGTCCCGAAAGAATACGAATCTCTTTCTGCGCCGTCGCAAAGTCGTCCGCCGACCACTCCTTCAGCTCCATCCCTTGATAAACATCACCCGTGAAAGCGAGAATGGCCTGGCGACTGTTGTCCTTGTGAAAATCCGGCTCCCAAGCCGCAAAGCGCTCGTGATTGAGTTCCGCCAGCTTATCACTAATCGACATCAGCGTCCCCACCTGATTCACCGAAAGCTTCTGCAGACCCGCGACCAACTCAGCCGACTCATCAATGAAGCGAGGCTTCGTTTTTTTCTTCGTCAGCAGGGGCGAATCGTAATCCAAGGATTTAGCAGGTGAAAGAAGGACAAGCATATCTAAAAAGTGACTTCCTAATATGGATTCATTCCCGAAAAGGGCAAGCGCCACTCAGCAACTTCGGAAGCGCGCCACGCGATAGGCATATCCACAGCAAAAAAAGACCCCGATGATCATCCCGGGAAGCATCGTCGGCAGCAGCTCCGGCGTGCCCGCCAGCACATGCGCTCCCCAGATCATGGAGTAAAACACCACCCAACTCGCCGCACCGGTGATCAGCGTTCCTTTTTTGAAATGGCGAAATCTCCTCTCCAGCCAAACGATCAGCTCTGCCGAAAATACCGTCGAAAATAAACTCACCACTCCCTGGGTCACCGCCACCTGAATCCGCGAAGCCAAACCATATTCCCAATTCACCCAAAGCCCCCAGAGAATAAATGCCACCATCGCCAGCAACCCTATCCAAAGGGAATCCTTTGGCCGTTTCAGCTCATTCATTTCAGCGTCCTCACTCAATATAAAAAGAAGATGGCGCGCCCGACCATCATCTGTCCAGAAATCTCCAAGCCAGGAAATTTGAATCACGATAACAACCCGTCTGCCGTCAATTCAACGAAGGAATCCAACAAGACGCCAAACAAGAGATTCACGAATCCTTCGGTACTCTCATCAAAGAAATAATACCAAGTAGTGTTTCAAAAGAGACGAATGCCGGAGTGATTTCTTGAAAGGGCAAGGCGGGACGAAGGCGAGGCGCGTCTTTCGTTGACGTGTTGGATTTCGTATCTACTCGCATACTCATCGCCCACACCCAGCTTCGCTGTCGGTTCATGTTCTTACGGTTGTGCCTTTTATTCACGCCTCCTTCACTACCCCGATCAATCTGCGTTAATCCGCAGTTAAAAAAATCCCCGACCCAAATTTCATTTTCCCAATGGTCACCTAACCTCCACAACTAAGCCTTCCAAATCAAGATTTACGTCCATTCTCAAGATTCGCAGGCCCTTTCTCACCCAACTAATGAGCTCTTCCAGAACGCCTCCTCTCTGCCCTTTCCACAAAACCGTTCCAATTTCTTATTGCTTCAATCACCCATCGGATAGTAAAGAGCGCACTCAAGCAGACACGCCGAGGTTTCTTCTACAGACGGGAGGACGGCCCTGCCAAATGATCTAACAGGAGACAGACCAATGGCATTCACACCAAGCAAGGACCACAAACGCATCGCACGCGAGCAGAAGAAGCTCGAAAAGCGCATGGCCCGCGAAGAGGCGAAAGCCCAAAAGATCGAAGAGGAGCGACTCGCTGAGATCGCAGCCGAAGAAGCCGCGGTCATCAAGGCCAAGGAAGACGAAGAGGCCAGAATCGAAGCTGAATTCGAAGCGGAGCTGAAAGCCGAAGAGGAAGCTGAGACCAAAGCGTAGGCCGTCTTAAGATTCGGGCCTTCCCTCATTACGAGCTTCTCGTGCGGCCGCTTCGCGCAACTTGTCTTTCTTACTCTTGCGCTTCCCCTTGATACCACCCGTGCCAGTCGATAGCGCAGGTGCGGAATCAGTAGGCTCAAAACCCGCGATCACCTCGCGAGGAAGAGACAAGCCGTTGCGTTTCTCGATTAAATTGAAATGCGCCGCCGACTCCGCGGTCACAAAACTGATCGCCTCCCCATTCTCCCCGGCACGCCCCGTCCTCCCTATGCGGTGGATATAATCAGCGGGCGATCGCGGTAACTCATAGTTCAGCACCACCGGTAGGCTCACAATATCCAACCCGCGCGCCGCAAGATCAGTCGTCACTAAAACCTGGATTGATTCGCTCTTAAAATGGCGCAAGGCCTCACTTCGCGATCCCTGACTGAGATCGCCATGCAACGAAAGGGCTTTAAAGCCAAACCGATCCAACTTGTCCGCCACAAGATCCGCCGTATATCGCTTCCCCACAAAAACCAGCACGCGCCCCCACCCTTCCTCGGCAATCAAATGACGGAGCAAAGGCGTCCTCTTAGCTGTATCCACCCGAATGGCACGCTGTAAAATATCCGGATCCTCTTCCGGCTCAGATTCGATTTCGATCCGGCGAGGCTTCCGCAGAATCTCTCCCGCGATTGCTTCCACCGCCTTCGGGAAAGTCGCAGAAAACATCCAATTCTGACGCTCACTCGGCAACATCACCAGAATCCGGTTCAGCTCAGCTGCAAATCCCAAATCCAACATCCGATCCGCTTCATCCAGAACCAAGGTGCTCACGTGATCGAGCTTCACCGCATTCTTCTCCACCAAATCAAGTAACCGTCCCGGAGTCGCTACGATCACATCCGCCCCACCACGCAGAGCCATCATCTGAGGATTAATGGAAACGCCGCCGACAGCACTGACCACCTTGATCCGCTCAGGGAGATGCTTGGCATACTCCTGCACCACCTCCCTCACCTGCGCTGCGAGTTCACGAGTGGGCACCAGGATCAACGAATAAACCTGCTTTGGATTCACTCGAGTCGATTCGAACCAGCACTCAAGAATCGGCAGCACAAAAGCCGTCGTCTTCCCCGATCCCGTCTTAGCCGTGACCAAAAGATCACCACCGGTAAGCGCCTCCGGAATGGCAGCCAACTGCACCGGAGTGGGCTTATCAAATTGAGCAACCGCTTGAACCAGCGGCGCCGACAAACCGAGTGCAGAGAAAGACATAAAGGTTTCTAGGGACGATCCCACAACTCAGCAACTCCCATCCCACAAAGGAGTCGCAACGTCTCGCCGCTTAGCTTCGCAAGCAACGTAGCCAAAAGCTCTAGCTTTTCGTCCCTCAACCACTTTCCGCGCCGTAGCCTCGGCGAAGGAGAAAGCCCCCCAGCCTAATCCCATCAATCCCGTTAATCTGTGGTTAGAACCTCCAGCTCCCAAACCCTTGATTATTTCACCGGTGCCAAGTCCACACAAATCAATTGATTCTGACTTCGCATCACCAGCTTCCCGTTCGAAAAAGCCATCGGTGCCCAAAGCTGATCACCCGTCTTCTTGCTGAAAACCTTGCCCTTCGCCAACTCCTGATACTTGTCTCCCGGCTTGATCAAGCGCAGCTCGCCAGTGTCTCCATCCTGACTGACAATCATACCTCCGATATTAAGAATCGCGCCACCGTTCAAATAGAGTTCTTTCCCAGTTGACCAATGAACCACTCCGTCCGGAGCAAAACAAACCATCCCCGACGCTGGAGATTGCCCCGTGTTCGAAGGCTGCCGGGAACCCCGACGTCGACCGCCGCGATCAGCCGTCATGTAGAGTTTCCCCTCGATCATCAGCGGAATGTGAAACTTATCCCCGAAAGGAAGTTGCGCCGTTTTGGTGATCGTCATCGCTTCCTCGGTTCCCGTGAACTTCAGCAGACGGGACCCCTTTCCATAACCTGCCGTAAAAACAGCGGTATCCTTTCCAAGCATGAAGACGTTCGGAATCGCATTGAATATCCCTGTTCCAAAATTCTCCAAATAATTAAAGATCGTCTTTCCGCTGCCCGGATCGACACCAAGCAACACCAGTTTCTCCCGATTAAAATCACCCACCATCACGAGGACATCTTTCCCCAGAATCTTCAATAGTTGGGGCGAGGAATGAGAGCTCCCAATGGACTCGCTCGTCCAAACTGTCTTCCCCGTCTTAATGTCGAGGGCCGCCAGCCCAATCTTCTCGGAAGTCGGCGCAATGAAACAAAGATTCCCTTTGATCACCGGATGAATGGCATAGCCAAAGCGAGGAGGTGTCGCCTCAAAGCGTTTACAAGTATCAATGATCCAACGGGGCTTGTGAGTCGCACGATCGATGCAGTAAACGTGCCCAAATCCACTGGTGGCATAAACCGCATCAGAAGTCACCGTCGGCACCCCTCGTGATCCAGGATGGGAAATGCGGCCAGGCACGTCATGCTTCCACGTCCATTTAACCTTCCCCGTCTCCAGCTCTCGACAAGTGATCACGTCGAACTCCTGATTCACTCGATCCAGATTGAAGACCTCATCACCCACGATGGCCGCACCGCCGTATCCAGGATTGACATCCGTCTCCCAGACCAACCTCGGCCTCCCTTCAGAAAAGGAAGTTACGATCTTCTCGTCAGGAACACTGTTGTTCAAATTGGGCCCAAGAAAATGCGGCCAGTCCGCCGCGCCAAGTGAAGAAAAAAGACAGAAGGCAAGCGTGGCGTTTCGAATGAACATGATCATGATAGAATAAATTATTTCTAATCCTACGCCCAAAAAGCCACTCCCCTAACTAAAATTTGCGTCCATTCGTGATCTGCTCATCCCAAGCGCTCGAACATAGATCTTAAAAAAATCATTTGTCTCCTCTGTTTTGCGGAGTGGAATTACTACCATCACCTCTGAAACCCACCCTGGGGAATTTCCAAGCCTTTCCATGACAGATTTTTTACCCGATGAAATTCTGCAGCGAATTGATCAAATCCGCTCTCATATGGTGTCCGAAAAGGTCGATTTTTTCATCAGCTCGGATGCCGCGAGCGTCCGCTATGCCAGCGGGTTCCGGGGGGAACCGCGACTCCTCTTTATTTCCCGGAACGAGGTGGTTCTCTACACCTCCTTCCGCAGTCTTCCGTGGGCGCGCCAACAAACAAAAAATGTCGAACTCCTGACTTGTGAAGATCCCTTAGTAGAAATTTGCAATCGTTTACCCGGAACGGGAATCGTCGGCGTCGATCACAATGTCGGTTTCAATCGCATGCAGGAACTTCGCAAGCGGATCTCTCCGCACGACGTTGTGGCATCGCGGGTCATCGACCTTGCCCGCCAAATTAAGTCCGAGACCGAGATCGCACTCCTACGCCAATCTCAAAAATTAAACGAAGAGGTTTTCACCGCAGTCCTTCCAAAAATCCGTCTCGGCATGAGCGAGAGAGCAGTTCAAGGAATCATTCTGGCTGAAATCGCCGGGCGGGAAGAACTTGATGGATATTCCTTCGCTCCCATCGTAGCGGCCGGCAGCAACGCTTGGGAAATCCATCATTTACCGGACTCCACTCTCCTGAGGAAAAATGACATGGTTATCATTGATCTCGGGGTCGTTTTCCAAGGCTACGCCTCGGATATGACCCGCACCGTCTGCTTGGGAAAACCCACCGACCGGATGCGCGAAATTTACGAATGTGTCGCCCTTGCCCAAGATCGAGCCTTCAATTTGGTGAGGCCCGGCGTGACCAACCGCGAGCTCGATACCGTCGCGCGGGAAGTGATTTCGCAAGCCGGGCATGGCCGGGGATATACCCATGGACTGGGACATTCCATTGGCCTGGAGACCCACGATCCCGGGCTCAACCTTTCGCAAAGAGCTGCAGAAGTCCCGCTTGAGACCGGGATGACCCTCACCATCGAACCTGGAATCTATCTTGACGGCGAATTTGGAGTCCGCCTCGAAGACACGATTGTTATCCGCGACGGGGGACACGAAAACCTGACGAGCCAATCTTTAGATCTTCTCTCACTCGACCTGTAACCCACGATACTCCAATCCTACTCTGAAAAGAACAAAGATCTCCTCGTTTTCATCAACGGACAGCTCATTCACCGCGAGGAGTCCGGGATCAGCCCCTTCGATTCCTCGGTCCAGAATGGCGATGCCATCTGGGAGGGACTCCGACTTTACGAGGGGAAGATCTTTCGCCTCGAAGCCCATTTGGACCGGCTCTTCCGAAGTGCCAAGATGCTTCAATACGAAGGAATGCTCACCAGACAGGAGACCATCGACGCCCTGTCGAAGACCTTGCGAGCCAACGAAATGACCGACGGTGTGCACATCCGCCTGACGGTCACGCGCAGACTGAAATACACCTCTGGACTCGAACCCCGTGTGAACGTCCGGGGTTGCTCCCTCATCATCCTCGCGGAACACAAACCACCCGTTTACAAGCGCAGTAGCATCCGTTTGGCGACCGTTCGGCAGCGCAGACTTTTTGCCGACGAAGTTTTCTGCACCGGGAGGATGGGCGAAATCATCGCCGTGACACAGGTCGACGAGACTCGCTTCAACCTTGGAAGATCAGGGCAGGTAACCATCCGAATCTCTCAACTTTATCAGGAACTGACGCAGGCGGAAGGCTACGCGATACTTGGGTGAAGCTTCCCCCTGATTCGAATCACTTCTTTACTGCAAAAAATCCCGACGAATCTCCGTATCTGATCCAATTGGTCGAACTTGGTTTTCACTCAAATTGCTGTATCCTAAAATCTGTATTCTCATCGTCCCTCCACTTTCATCTCATGCGTCATCTCTTTCTGCCCGTCCTTCTCGCTTCAACCCTCTTCGCAAGCGCTGAAATCTCTTTCAACCAGGACATTCGCCCCATCCTTTCATCCAAGTGCATCGTATGCCATGGACCCGATGACGGCATCAACGCCAAAGGCAAACCCAACCGCAAGGCCGGCCTCCGCCTCGACACCCCTGAAGGCGCCTACGCTCTCAAAGACGGCATCCAGGCATTCAAACCCAGCTCGCTCGCCGACTCCGAAGCTTGGTCTCGTATCACGGATACCGACGACCCCATGCCTCCAGACGACGGCCACGCCAAGCCACTCAGCTCCGCTGAAAAAGCGCTCATCAAAAGGTGGATCGAAGAAGGTGCCGAATACGAAGCCTTCTGGGCCTTCGTCCCTGCAAAAAAACAGAACCCGCCTTCGGTAAAAGATTCCTCCTGGCCCAAATCCGACATCGATAAATTTATTCTCGCCCGGATCGAAGCCAAGGAAAAATCACCCAAAGCCCACGCCGATAAGCGCACTCTAATCCGCCGCCTCTCCCTCGATCTCACCGGCCTGCCACCCACCCTCGAGGAGATCACACAATTCCTCACCGACGAATCACCCAACGCCGACGCCAAGCTTACCGACCGCCTCATGGCTAAGCCCGCTTACGGCGAGCACATGGCCAAGTTCTGGCTCGACCTTGTCCGCGTCGCAGACACCAACGGAAACCACCACGACCACTTCCGCGACCACTCGCCCTACCGCGATTGGGTCATTCAGGCCTTCAACAAAAACCTTCCCTACAACGACTTTACCAAGTTCCAAATCGCCGGCGACCTTTACGAGAACCCCACCCAGGAACAACTCATCGCCTCCGGCTTCAACCGACTCCACCTCATCATCGACGTCGGCACCGCTCTTCCAGAAGAATCCCATTTCAAAAACGTCGTCGACCGCGTCTCCGCCGTTGGCACTACCTTCATGGGCCTCACCCTCGGCTGCGCCGTCTGCCACGACCACAAATACGACCCCATCACCCAGAAGGACTTCTACCAAATGTATGCCTTCTTCAACAACTTCGATGGCAATCCCGAAACCGGCGGTCGGGGCGGCCCCGACTTCTACCGAGGCCTCCAGCCTCCCTACATCGAGCTCCCTACCGACGACCAAAAAACTAAGCTCGCCGACTTCGATTCTAAAATAAAAGCAGCTCAAGCCAGCGTCGCTTCTCTCAGTAAACAACAAGCCGCGCCCGCACCTACCGCAGACCCCGTCATCCCAGACCCCGCTCCCAAGCCCGACCTCAAACCCCAGATCGAAAAGGCCAAGAAGCAAGTCGCCGCCCTTCAAAAACAACGCTCCAATTTCCTACACAACGTCCGCGGAGCGATGGTCATGCGCGAGGCTAAGGCCATCAACCCCGCCCACATCCGCATCCGCGGAGACTACGCCCAACTCGGCGATATCGTCCCACGCGACACCCCGCACTTCCTCCCGCCTCTTCAGAAAAAAGGCGAAGTCCCCTCACGCATGGACCTCGCAGAATGGCTCGTTGACCAAAAGAATCCCCTCACCGCCCGCGTCGCCGTCAACCGCTTCTGGCAGCAACTCTTCGGCACCGGACTCGTCAAAACCTCTGAGGACTTCGGCGCCCAAGGCATGTGGCCCAGCCACCCCAAACTCCTCGACCACCTCACCCTTCAATTCATCAATTCCGGCTGGGACATCAAAGCCCTCATGAAGGAAATGGTCCTCTCCCAAACCTACCAACAAACCTCCTCCGGTAGCTCCGTCGACTTCGAGACCGATCCCGAAAACCGCCTCCTCGCCCGCGGCTCTCGCATCCGCCTCGACTCCGAAGTCATCCGCGACCAACTCCTCTACGTCACCGGCGTTCTCAACCCCGAAATAGGCGGCCGCAGCGTCAAAACCCCGCAACCCGACGGACTCTGGAAAGGAGTCGCCCTCCCCAGCTCCTTCCCTAACAAGTTCGTCGCAGACCCCGACCCTGCCTCCAAGCGTCGCTCCATCTACTCCTTCTGGAAGCGTGGCATGTCCCCGCCCCAAATGACCATCTTCGATGCCCCCAGCCGTGACGCCTGCATCGCCCGCCGCGAGCGCACCAACACTCCCCTCCAGGCCCTCCTCCTCATGAACGAGAGCGAGTATTTCAAGGCCGCCCGGCACAAGGCCAAAACCCTCATTGCGAAGGAAGGCACCGAAGACGAAAAACTCATCCGCCTCCACGAAACCATCACCGCCCATCCCCCAACCGGGGAAGCCCTCAACCTTCTCAAAAAAGGCCTCACCACCTTCCGCGCCGCAGGCGACGACCACTTCGCCTGGACCATGATCGTCCACACCCTCCTCAACCAAGACTCCTTCAAAAACAAAGAATAGCCTCCTCAACCAGGCGTTCACCATTCACCACTCTCCCTTCAAATGTTCGACATCCAAACTCGCCGCCAATTTCTCAACGCCACCGGCATGGGCCTCGGCGCCTCCGTCCTCGGAAATCTCACCGCCCAGGGCGCTGCGGGAACACACGGATACCACCTCCCCAAGGCAAAAGCCAAACGAGTCATCTTCCTCTTCATGGCCGGCGCCCCCAGCCAGCTCGACCTCTTTGACTACAAACCCGACCTCCACAAGCGCTTCAAAGAAGCCCTCCCCGATTCCGTCACGAACGGCCAGCGCGTCACCGCCATGACCAAGGGCAAGGAAAAGCTCGTTGCCCCCTCCATGTTCAAATTCAAGCAACATGGTCAAGGCGGCACCCACCTTTCCGAGCTCCTTCCCCACCTTGGCTCCGTCGCCGATGACATCGCTCTCATCAAGTCCACCTCCACCACCGCGATCAATCACGATCCCGGCAAGACCCTCTTTTGCACCGGTACCGAAATCCCCGGAAAAGCCTCCATCGGCGCCTGGCTCTCTTACGGCCTCGGCCGCATGAATCAAAACCTCCCCGACTTCATCGTTCTAAACTCCGCCTACTGGACCGGCGGAAAAGGAAACGTCCAAGGCCTCTACTCCCGCCTCTGGGGCTCCGGCTTCCTACCCTCCAAGCACCAAGGCGTCTCCTTCCAGCCCTCCGGCGACCCCGTTCTCTTCCTTTCCAACCCCAAAGGCGTCAGTCGCGAAACCCGCCACAAGATGCTCGACCTCGTCACCAAGCTCAACGAGGAACAACTCGCCAAAGTCGGCGACCCCGAAATCCAAACCACCATCGCCCAACAGGAAATGGCCTTCCGCATGCAGGCCTCCGTCCCCGAACTCACCGACCTCACCGGCGAAAACGAAAAGCTCAACGAGAGACTCTACGGCCCCGAAGTCCAAAAAACCGGCTCCTTCGCCCGCAACTGCCTCCTCGCCCGCCGCATGGCCGAGCGCGGCGTCCGCTTCATCCAGCTCTTCCACCGCGGCTGGGACCACCACTCCACCCTCCCCACCAAAATTAAAGGCCAGGCCTTCGATGTCGACCAACCCTGCGCCGGCCTCATCAACGACCTCAGACAACGCGGCATGCTCGACGACACCCTCATCGTCTTCGCCGGAGAATTCGGCCGCACGGCCTATGGTCAGGGCACCCTCAAGCGCGACCAATACGGCCGCGACCACCATCCGAAATGCTTCTCCACCTGGATGGCCGGCGGCGGCATCAAAGGCGGCATCTCCCACGGCGAAACCGACGAATACTCCTACAACGTCGTCAAAGACGAAGTCCGCGTCCGCGACTTCAATGCCACCATTCTCCACCAGCTCGGCATCGACCACGACCGCCTCACTTTCCCCTTTATGGGCCTCGACCAAAAACTCACCGGCGTGAATCCGGCTCAGGTCGTGAAGAATATCATCTCGTAAAGAGCCAAACTTCAGCGCTTTTCCAAACTCACCCGGAAAAATAAGCGCTCTTCATTTGCCTCCTGGGTCATCTGCCAAGCTCGCTTCACCAGGCCAGCCCCAAGCGCCTCGTGGGCCACCAAAGTGAGCCGATCCCCGAACCATCCGTTCATATTTGAAGACCGCTCCGGAGTCAATTCGACATCGTCGGCACTCTTCTCGAAAAGCCCCGCTTCCTCTCCGTCCACCTCAACGACGTCCTTGTCCAAAAAAACATCTCCCTCAACGGCCCCACCCGCTCGGCCCAGCGCAAAGGCTTCGTCGCGGAAGACCACATTTTCATCCAAGGCGACCACGGCCCCATCGCCTTCTGTATGTTCAAAGCCACCCCCGAGAACTTTCCTAAATAACATTCGCTAAAAAAATCGCCCCCACTTTTCCGCCCCAAAAATCAAAGCCATCAGTCAGGAAAAATCGGTATCGTCTCGTCCCAATCCTTCCTAAATCTGTCTAAAAAATCCCTACCCCCTCCACTCCGGTCCAAGGGCGGTTTCAAAGCCCTCCCGCCAAAAGCAAATTCCTAGCATTACATCACCCACATGTCACCTTGGTGACTTTCTAATTGATGAGCTTCGAAAATCTCTGATAAGCCTCTTCCCATTCCTTGGGATGCTGCGGCTCGAAGCGCTTCGTTTCGAACGAGTTACGAATCAAATCACGACCTTCCTCAAGACTGTCGAGACGACCACTGGCCACTTCTTGCATCATGAGATTACCCGCCGCCGTCGCCTCATAAGGACCGACGATGACAGGCCGGTTGATGCTACTCGAGATGCTCATATTAAGTTGATCGTTCTGACCACCGCCTCCGATGATATGAAGAATGTCGATGGGACGATCGATGAGCTTCTCGAGACGATCAAGCACAAAGCGGACTTTGAGCGCGAGGCTATCCGTAACCAAGCGTAAGATCTGCGCAGGGCCCTCAGGGACGATCTGCCCGGTCTCGCGACAGTATTCCGCAATCTCGGCCGGCATGTCGCAGCGACCTGCAAAGCGAGGGTCATCCGGATCAATAAATGATTGAAGACGCTCGGCACCCGCTGCCATCTTGGCGAGATCGAAATAACCCCAATCGTTCCCTTCTTCTTTCCAAACGCGGCGGCACTCCTGGACCAGCCAGAGGCCATTGATATTCTTGAGCAAGCGGATGGTATCGAAGACGCCCACTTCGTTCGTGAAGTTATATTCGCGAGCAAGTTGAGTAATGATTGGTTCATCAATCTCGACTCCGAGCAGAGACCAGGTGCCCGAGCTGAGGTAGGCAAAATTGGAGCTTGGTTCAGCAGGCACCGCCGCGACCGCCGAGGCGGTATCGTGGCTTCCAACGGTCACCACCTTTGTCTCAGAAGAGAGCCCCGTTTTCTCAACGATCTCGGGAAGGATCACTCCAAGAGTTGCACCAGGCTCGACCAACTCGGGCGCAACATCGAGGGAGAGGCCAAGCGCTTTAAAAAGCGTCCGGGACCAATCCTTCTTCACCGGATCGTAGAGTTGGGTCGTCGAGGCATTTGTGCGCTCGCACTTCGCCACGCCCGTGAGACGATGCGCGATCAAATCTGGAATCATGAGAAATTGCTCCGCCTCCGGGAGGGCGGAATCAGGATCCTGCATCACGGCACCCATTTGCGTGAGGGTGTTGATGTCCATAAACTGAATGCCGGTTTTCTCAAAAATGGTGTCAGCGGAAACCCGCTGAAAGAGGTCATCCATCACGCCCTTATTACGAGGGTCACGATAGTGGCGAAGGTCGGCAAGGAGCTTTCCATCGGCATCTAAAAAGCCGTAGTCGACTCCCCAGGTATCGACTCCAATCGAGAGAATTTTTTCCGCTCCATAACGATCCACCGAGAGCTTCAGCCCTTCAAGGATTCCTTTCCAGAGCGCTTCGAAGTCCCAGAAGAGCCCGCCTTCTTTTTGGATGGGAACATTCTCAAAACGATTAACCTCCTCAAGAGAGAGCTTCCCTTGGCTCATGATGCCCGCGATGACACGCCCGCTTCCGGCTCCAAGATCAACGGCAAGATAGATGGCTGAGGCGTCGGACATTTCTGTTAGGTGAGATTAAGGTCCGCCATCGCCTTTTGATGAATGTCGAAATAGCGGTCGCGGGCTGTGGAAATCTTGAGGTCCTGATCCCAGTTGGGAATCATTTCGCTCATGCGAGATTTTCCTTCATCAGACTCAAGAAGCTCAGGGAGACAGCGTTGAATGCACTCCAGCATGACTTGCGTCGACACGGAAGCCCCTGGCGAAGCACCGAGAAGCGCTGAAATACTCAAATCTTCACTGGTCAGCACCTCAGTGCCGTAGTGGACGATTCCCGGTTCTTCTCCAGGCTCCTGCTTAATCGCCTGCACCCGAATGCCCGCATCGATGACCTCCCAGTCCTCGTCCTTGGCATCAGGATAGAAATTGTAGAGTTCCTGCATGCGGGAGGACTTCGACTGAAGGCCCTGCTCCACGAGATACTTCACCAAGTCGAGATTGTGAATCCCAACCCGCATCAGCGAAACGATGTTACTGGGCCTCACCGACAAAGGAAGGTCGGTATGACTTCCACCATTATGGAGAAATTTTCCAGTCCAAGCCGCGAAGGGACCGAAGAGAAGGGAGCGTTCTCCATCGATTACCCGGGTATCCAAATGCGGCACCGCCATCGTCGGAGCAGCTCCAAGAGCCTGTCCGTAAACCTTGGCAGTGTGCTTTTTTACGACCTCAGGATTTCTCGTGATCATCCACTGACCTCCGATTGGAAATCCTCCATAACCTTTGACTTCGGGGATCCCGGATTTTTGCAGCAAGGGAAGTGATCCACCGCCCGCACCGATGAAAACGAAGCCCGCTTCGACCTGGCGCTTCTCGCGACTTACTTCATCGCGCACCGTGACGAGCCAACCTTTTCCCTTCTTTTCCAAGTCGACAACGCGATGCCCAAAGTGGGTCTCGCAATCATCCTGTTCGTCAAGCCACTCGCAGAAGTTGCGGGAAATCTCACCGAAATTGACGTCGGTCCCACCCTCCATATGAGTCGCGGCAATCGGTTGATTTCCATCCCGACCTTCGACAAGAAGCGGTGCCCAGGATTTAATTTCCTCCCGATTCGACGAGTGCTTCATCGATTCAAAAAAGTGGTGCTTTTTCAAGCCCTCAAAGCGAGCCCGGAGATAAGGAAGCTGCTCCTCGGTGTGAACCAGGGAGATATGCGGGAGAGGATTGATGCACTCCTTCGTGTCCTTGATGATCCCCTTTCGCGCAGCGTAGGCCCAGAACTGGAGCGAGTGCTCAAAGTCCTCGAAGACCGAGATCGCCTTGGAGACATCAACGCTTCCGTCGGCCTCCTGGTGAGGCGTATAGGAAAGCTCACAGATTCCGGCGTGCCCGGTCCCCGCATTATTCCAACCATTCGATGCCTCCTGCGAAGGCCGATCGGACACTTCGAAAAGTTGAATCGAAAGACCCGGCTGCAGCTCCTTGAGCATGGCCCCGAGAGTCGAGGACATGATGCCGGAGCCAATGAGGAGAACGTCGGTTTTCATGCGGTTCTTTTTAGCGAAGGAATGCTTCGTGAAGTCCGCCATCAACCGCCAGCACCTGGCCGGTGGTCTTCGATGATGTCTCACTCAGCATAAAGAGCATTCCGTTCGCCTGGTCTCGTGGGGTAATGGGAACCTTGGTGAGCGTGCGGTCTGCGTAGAACTGCGCAAGCTTGTCGCGGAGTTCCTCGGTGCTCTCGTTCTCGCCGAAAACAATGTCATACTTCGTCAAGGAAGCGATCACGCGATCACGGGGAAACATTCCACTTCCCGCTACGACAGTCGCCGGAGCAACGCCATTGACGCGCACGAGCGGCGAAAGCTCGATCGCAAGTTCGCGAACCAGGTGGTTCGCAGCAGCCTTCGAAGTATCGTATGCAACCGAGCCTTTCTTGGAAACGACCGCGTTAGCACTGGTCGTCACGACCATCGAGCCACGGAGCCCCTGCTCATTCCAAATCTTAGTCGCTTCATCGGCGACGAAGTAAGGTCCGGCAACGTTGATCCCAAAGGTGAGTCCCCATTTATCATCAGGGATGTGACCGGTGCGATCGGGTGGCACGAAGATTCCCGCGGTCACTGCGATGTGATCGATGCCACCGTATGCATAAACAACTTCAGCAAGCATTGCCTTGATCGCCTCACGATCGGTGACATTACAGGCGAGCCCGATGGCATTTCCACAACCGGAAATCCCAGATCCCGCGACCCCGATACCCTGACCCACTTTGGCAATGAGTTCCTCGGCCGTGGCCTGAGCAGTTTCCTGATTCAGGTCGGCACAAACAACATGCGCGCCCTGATCAATCATGACGTGAGCCATCTCCTTGCCGATGCCACTTCCGGCACCAACGACGATGACCACCTTGCGGGCAAACTCGCGCTCGGGTGGCATGCGCTGAAGCTTCGCTTCTTCAAGTGCCCAGTATTCGATGTCGAAAGCTTCTTTCTGGGGAAGCCCAATATATTCATCGATCGCTTCCGCACCGCGCATCACCGAAATGGCGCAGTTGTAGAACTCAGCGGTCACACGGGACTCACTCTTATTCTTTCCGAAAGCCACCATGCCGATGCCAGGAATCAGAACCACCGTTGGGTTCGAATTACGCATCGCGGGAGAATGAGTCTCCTTGTTTGCCTCGTAGTAAGTGGCATAGTCGGAGCGATATTTTTCAAGACCTGCGGTCAGCTTGGTGCGAAGCACATCGAGACCTTCGTTCTGAGGATCCCAATCGACATAAAGCGGCTTAATCTTGGTGCGAAGGAAGTGATCCGGGCAGGAAGTCCCGAGTTCAGCCAGTCTTGGAGCCGCGTTTGAATTCACGAATTCAAGAACCGCGTCCGTCGTTTCCACCGTCGCAATGAAACGGTTCTGCTGACTGACCTGACCACGAAGCCAAGGCAGGATTTCGGACACGAGTTCGCTCTGCTTCTCATCGGAAAGTTTGGAAAACTTTTGTCCTTCAAAGGTCTCAGCTCCCTTATCGCGTTCCTCAATGTAGCGACCCGCGCGTTCGATGAGCTCAAGAGTCAACTCGTAGCACTCCTTGTCGTCATCGGCCCAGTTGATCAGACCGTGCTGGCCCATGTTGATGCCCTTGGCATTGGGATTCTTTTGGCAGACCTCCTGGAAAAGAAGACCGAGATCAAAGCCCGGACGCTGCCAGGACGTGTAAACGATTTCGTCGCCAAAGATCTCCTTTGTGATTGCCTCAGAATTCCTCGTCGCACAGAGCGAGATGAAGGAATTCGGGTGCATGTGATCAACATGCTTGCTTGAAATAAAGGAGTGCAGCGGGGTATCGATGGACGACGCCCGCGGGTTCAAGTTAAAGGTCGTGTGACGATACATTCCCACCATGTCATCCTCAATCTGAGTCTTGACGCCGTTCGGACTCGTGTCGTTGTAGATCTTTTGAAGGGCAATGAGTTTATCCTGATAAAGAGAGGAAAAGTTCTCAATCTTAGAAGTCCGGAGATCGCCACCGGATCCTTTGACCCAAAGCACTTCAGTTTCTTCACCGGTGAGCGGATCGACCTCCATCGCCTTGGAAGAAGTGTTTCCACCTCCCGTGTTGGTGATGCGCTGGTCGGCGCCGAGGATATTGGAACGATAAGAAAGGCGCTCGACAGCGCTCATGGAAGCGACTTTTAAGTCGTCCCAGCCATAGTTGACATGGCGGTATTCTGATGGGGAAAATGACATAGTTACAAGAGGGGTATAGGTATTCTAAAAAGGGTTGATTTACTAGGCGTATCCGCCGGCGCCGGTAATCCCAAGCTCTTTGCGTCGGGCTTTTCGGTCGGTTGAAATTTTTTCGAGATAGCCGCTTTCACGGAATGCCATGAGAGGATCGGGTGCCAGCCCACGCCCCTTGCGCCATTCGGCAATGGCACCAGAAACATCCGTTCCAAAGGCCTTCTTAAGAAGACGCTCGGCATCGATAATGCTGCCTGCCTCTTGCTCCTTTTGAAGTTGCTCATAATCCACGAGCGCGGCCTTCACATAAAGCTCCTGCGCTGCCGTCACCGTTTCAATCATCGCCTCCATCTTGGGCTTCAGATTGTGAGACTGGTCGACCATATATTCGATGGCGGGATACTTCCCACCTTGTGAAGCGGCATAGCCGTGGATCTCGCTAAAGATGCGGAAAATTTGATAAGGATCGATCGACCCCAAAGTGAGATCATCATCGGCATAACGGCGATCGTTAAAGTGGAAGCCACCAAGCATCTCATCATCGAGAAGCCATGCGACGATCTGTTCGATATTTTGCGCCTGATAGTGATGCCCGGTATCCACGAGCACCTTCGCCTGTGGACCCATTTTCTTGGCGTAAATGTAGGACATTCCCCAGTCGGCAATGTCGGTGTGATAGAAGGCCGGCTCGAAAGGTTTGTATTCGACGAGGAACAACTGGTCATCGGCCAAGTGTCCATGAAATTCACCCAGCGTATTTTCGAGTCGTTGCTTGCGACCACGAATGGAATCCTGACCGGGATAATTCGTACCATCTGCCATCCAAAGCGAAACAACATTTGAATTTACCGCTTGCCCGAGCTTGATCGAGTCAATGACGTGCTGTGAGGCCTGCTCACGAATCCTGGTATCGGCATTGCAGAGACTGCCCAGACGATACTCTTGGTTCTGAAAAAGATTAGGATTGATCGATCCAATTTGAACTCCCGCCTTTGCCGCCAAGGCCACCACCTCCTTCGGATCATCTCCCTCTTTGAAATCCCAAAGAACGTGGGTCGCAACCTTCGGACAACATCCCGTCAGCTGATTGACCTGACCTGCGTCGGCAAGCTTGTCGGCAAGATCAAGCGCTGCGCCATCTTGGAGGAATTTGCCAAACCGAGTCCCGGTATCGGCGAAGCCCCAGGAAGGAAGCTCAATTTCGAAATGATCAAGAGCTTCGTCGATGCGTTGCTGGATTTCTTGATTCATGAAAATGTGACAAAATTACTGGATGGGAAATTGGGTGGATGGAGAGATCGCCGCTATCGTCTGTCCCGATTCGGATACACAATATAACAGGAAACGTTTCATGTAAGAACTAAAATTGCTGAGAGATTGGTTCATTTTTAACATCCTTTCTGGTGGGGAGAATCTCCACCCTTTGGATCACCGGAACTTGATTTTTCTGAATCTCGGTAAAAATCTCAGATGAAAATGACTAGCGATCATGTTTGGAAAGAATTCCAATAACGATTTCCCCCTCTTCGGCATTTGGCCCCTTGCATCACGGCATTCATTCCACGACAATGCTACTTCGCAACTGCCCCAATCGATTCGCGCTCGATAAAGCGGGTCGAAAATCTCGCCTGTTGCGGCGGCTTGTTTCCATCACCTTCGATACGTTCCAAGAGGAAATCGATCGCCTGGGTCACCATCTCATCATGAGACTGGGCGACGGTGGACAGTGAAACCTGAAGGTACTCACCCAGAGGAATTCCGTCGATCCCCACAACCGAGACATCCCCGGGAATACTAAGCCCCAGATCCTTGGCGGCACGCATCACCCCAATGGCCGTCAAATCATTGAGCGCTACCAACGCCGTTGGGCGATCCTTGGACTCCAAAATCTTCCGCCCCACCTCGCGCGCTTCCAAAATATTCGGCCCGCAATTCACCACCTCACAGGTCGAATCACCAAATCCCTCGATCATTTTACCAAAAAGAGAAGGACGTCCTCCCACCCGTTGCCCCTTCGAACGCGCGGCCAAGAAGCTAAAGCGCCTGTGCCCCAGCTCATGCAAGCGCGTTGCGGCCTCGCGCAGACCCGTCGAGAAATCCGGGACCACCACATCAACAAAAGCCTCTCCCGCCCCAGGCATCGCCAGCACCACAATAGGAAAGCCCAACTTACTCTGCCGTTCCAAAAATTCGCGATGCCCATCCAGATCACTCACGAAAGCGACGACGCCATCGACATTCCGATACACCACCTCTTCGAGCAATTTCTTTTCCCGTTCCAGATCCGTCTGCCAGTTCTCGATCACAAGATCGTATCCCTTTTCTCCAATGCGATTTCCAAAAACCTGCGAAAAGTGGGTAAAGTAAGGATTTTCCAAATCCGCCACCAGAAGCCCGATCGCCTTGAAACTTCCTGACCTTAAGGCAACCGCAGCCCGGTTCGGGCGGTATCCCAATTCCTTGGCCGCCGCAAAAACCCGCCCTTCTGTCTCCTTCGATGCCCATGAATTTGGCCGGCGATTCAAAATAGTGGAGGCTGTGTTTACAGCAACTCCGGCACGCTCTGCAACGTCCTTAAGTCGAATCTTTCCTCCAGCCATTTCTCCAGTACTCTATATGTTGGACAAATGAGTGCAACTTAATGAAGTAAGATAAGAAACGTTTCATTAAATAATATTGACCCACCCTGCGTAGCCCACGAATCTTTGCCCTCAAAAATGAGGGGATTCTTTTCCTCGAACATCATTGAATCATTTCTGGTCAAGACAACTCCCTAACGAATACGAACGGAAGGTCGCACCTCATCTAAAAAATAAAAAAAGTCGGCAGAAAGTCGATCTCCCTCGCGTAAACGAAGGGGCAGTCTAAAGCCTATCATACAAGACTCGCCACCCCGATGATTCAACGCTCTCTCACCTTCGTTTTCTTCGCCGCAAGCCTCGCCCCCAGCCTTGCCGGAGAACAGGTGGGCTATAATGCCGATGTCCGGCCCATTCTTTCGGACAAGTGCTTCCTCTGCCATGGTCCCGATAAGGCGAGCACCAAGGCCGGCCTGCGCCTCGACACCCCGGAACGTGCCTTTGCCGCTCTCAAAGATTCTCCCGGAAAGCATGCCATCGTCGCCGGCTCCCTCGAAAAATCGGAAGCCTGGCGTCGTATCATTTCCACCGACCCCGATGAGGTCATGCCCACTCCAAAATCGAAGCTCCCCACCCTCACCGATTCCGAAAAACGCATCATCGCCCGCTGGATCGAACAAGGCGCTGAGTATGAACCTCATTGGTCCTTCGTGAATCTCCCCACAAGCGTTCCCGTCCCCAAAATCAAGAACACCGCTTGGCCCCTGAATGCCATCGATAACTTCGTCGGCGCAAAACTCGAAGCCGAGTCACTCGTGCCCTCGCCCGCGGCCGACCCAACCCGCTGGTTCCGTCGCGTCAGCTTCGACCTCACCGGACTGCCTCCCACTCTCTCCCAGCTCGATCAGTTTGAAAATGACCTCGCAGCCGATCCCGCAGCCGCGAAGGAAAAAGCGGTCGAGGCATTCCTCGCGACCCCTGCTTATGGCGAGCACATGACGCTCGATTGGCTCGACGCTGCCCGCTACGCCGACACTTGGGGATACCATTCCGACATGACTTTCACGGCCTGGCCCTACCGCGACTGGGTCGTGAAGGCCTTCCAAGACGACATGCCCTACGACCAGTTCGTCACCTGGAACATCGCCGGCGACCTCCTCCCCAATGCCAACCAAGAGCAGAAACTCGCCACCGCTTTCAACCGCTTCAACCGCATGACAAACGAAGGCGGCTCCACCGCGCTTGAGTTCCGCGTCGACGGCGTCGCGGACCGCGTTAATACCGTGGGCACTTCCATCCTCGGACTCACCTTTGAGTGCGCAAAATGCCACGATCACAAATACGATCCCATCCTCACGAAGGACTACTATCAGCTCTACGCCTTCTTCAATTCCATCAACGAAGACGGCCTCTACATCCACCAAAACATCTCCCCGCCACCCAGCGTCCTCCTTCCCACGCCAAAGCAGGAAGCCGATCTCGCAAAACACCAGATACGCATCGACGAACTCGAGAAACAACTCGCGCAAATCGTCGCACAAGCCAATCCAGCCTTCCAGGAATGGAAATCTAGATTAACGCCTGAGTCACCACTCACCATGGCAGACCAAACGGCCCTCGTTGACTTCAACAAATCGAACAAGAAGCCTCTCGAATCCCGAATCCAAGCGAAGGACGCTAAGCCAATCTCCATTTCGCTCAAGACTCCCAACTATGTCGAGGGCCCCGCAAGACTCGGCACCGCCGTCGCCCTCAATGGCGACTTCGGAGCCGACCTCCCCGGAGTCTTCGTCAACGATAGATACAATCCCTTCACCCTCGGTCTTTGGGCCAAAGATACCCTGCAAGCCAAGCGATCTGTCGTCATCGCCCATCGCTGCCACGGCACCGAGATTGGCTACCACGGCATCGATCTCCGCATCGAGGACGGCTACCTCTCCGGCCGCGTCTTCCGCGCTTGGCCCGACAACGGCATCGGCATCCGCTCCGTCAAACGACTGCCCAAGAACGAGTGGCACCACATCACTTACACCTACGATGGCCAAAGCAAGGCCGCCGGCCTAAAAATCTATCTCGATGGCGACCTCTTCGAAACCATCGTCACCGGGGACAAACTCTATAAGAGCGTCAACATCAAGACCTACACCGCAGGCACCTTCACCCTTGGAGCCATTTTTCGGGGACCCGGTTTCAAGGGCGGCCACGTCGATCAACTCACCACCTTTGATCGCCCGCTCACTCCCATCGAGGTTCGTCAGCTTGCCGGAAAAGAAACTGCCCTCAGCACTCCTACCGAGGAAGAACTCTTCCCCTACTACCTTGCCAACCACCACCTCGAATACCGCAAAACCATCGCGGAACTCTCCGCCGCCCATAAGAGGCTCGTTCAAACAGAAGATGGCTTCATTGAGGTCCCCGTCATGGAAGAAATGGACAAACCCCGGCCTTCCTACATTTTAGCGCGTGGCGAATTCAACGCGAAGCGCACGGAGGAAAACAAAGTCAGCCGTGACTCCCCCAGCTTCCTTCTCCCCTTCCCAAAAGACGCCCCCCGTGACCGCCTCGGTCTCGCCCAGTGGCTCACCCAGCCCAATCACCCACTCACCTCCCGCGTATACGTGAACCGGATCTGGCAGCAGTTTTTCGGCAAGGGTCTCGTCGGCACGACCGAGAACTTCGGACTCCAAGGCGACCTCCCCACCCACCCCGAGCTTCTCGACTGGCTTTCGCGAGATCTCGTGAATCACAAGTGGAGTACGAAACATCTCGTAAAACGGATCGCCCTCTCCGCCACCTACTCCCAGCGATCCGCTCTCACCCCAGAACTTCAATCACGAGACATCTCGAATGATTTCCTTGCCCGCGGCCCTTCCCATCGTCTCAGCGGCGAAGCGATCCGCGACTCCGCCCTCCTCAGCTCCGGCCTTCTTAGCACCCAACAAGGCGGCCCACCGGTGAGACCCTACGACCCGCTTTACAACGCGAAGCCCAATGCCACTCACACCAATCGCCGCTCGCTCTACTCCTTCTGGCGTCGTACTAAGCCGCAAAACAACATGCTCATCTTCGATAAGCCCTCGCTCGAAATCTGCTCCGTTAAACGCAGCGTCACCAACAGCCCGACCCAAGCCCTCGTCCTCCTCAACGACCCGCAATTCACCGAAGCCGCGCGTCATCTCGCCACGTCCCTCATGAAGTCAGAGGGCACCGATGAAGCCCGCATCAAAACCGCCTGGAAAAAAGTCACCAGTAACGAGGTCACTGATTCCCAGCTCCACCTCCTCACGGAAATCCTCAACGAGCAGAAGGCAACCTTCAAAGAAAATCCCGAAAGCGCTAAAAAACTCTGCCCCTCCAGAAAAGGCGAGGACATCAATCAAGTCAAAACCGCCGCCCTAACGGTAACCTGCCAGGCCATCTATAACACCGACGCCGCAATCTGGAAGCGCTAGCCCAAAGGGGCCGAGCCATCCCGCTCTCGTTTCCTATCGCTAGAAGATCAAAGAAACATACACGGATCCTCTCTTCGAAGACTTCTCCACACGCGGATGGGCTTGGGTCTTCCTAAATTCCTGGCCTATCGACTTCGGAACGTGCCTCCACGTCAATGAGGCCTTCGTCTCATATTTGAGAGTTCCTTGGTCGATCGCACGTTTTGAAGTTCCGGCGAAAGAACCTATGAATCCTGGGATACCTCATCTTGCTATTGACGAAGAAGGCCTACACGCCTGATCCGACACACAACCCTCTCAAAGAGCCTTCTTCCAACTCGAAGTGGATGTCACCACGGAAGTAATGGAAGAATAGATCCAGTTGCGTTCCCTCTTCCATTTTCCCATAAATCCCCCTATCTCCCGCGCGCGAGGGTCCTCAAAACTCTTCGCGTCTTTGCGTCTTTGCGGTTAACCTCCCGCCAGCCACCTACCATGTCCTTCGAACTCACCCGTAACTTCTCCATCATCGCCCACATCGATCATGGCAAAACGACCCTGTCCGATCGCCTCATGGAAGAAACCCAGACGATCACCCAGCGCGAGTCCCAGGCCCAGCACCTCGACTCCATGGACCTCGAGCGCGAAAAAGGAATTACCATCAAATCCCACCCCGTCACCCTTGCCTTCAAGTCCAAGGACGGAAAGACCTACAAGCTCAACCTCCTCGACACGCCCGGGCACGTCGACTTTTCCTACGAGGTCTCCCGCTCCCTCGCCGCGTGCGAAGGCGCCATCCTCATCATCGATGCCGCCCAAGGCGTCGAAGCCCAGACCATGGCCAACGTGAACCTCGCCATGGAGCAGGAACTCGCCATCGTCCCCGTCCTCAATAAAATAGACCTCCCCGCCGCCGATATCCCACGCTGCCGTAAGCAGCTCGAGGACATCCTCGCGATCCCCGGAGAACACGCCATCCCCGCCTCCGCCAAGATGGGCATCGGCATCCAAGAGATCCTCGAAGCCGTCGTCGAACTCGTCCCCCCACCCGTCGAAAACCCCGACGGTCTCCTCCGCGCCTCCGTCTTCGATTCCCTTTACGATCAATTTCGCGGCGTTATTTCCTACGTCCGCATCGTCTCCGGTGAGGTGAAAAAAGGCGATAAGATCAAGCTCTTCCACACTCCCACGAACTACGAGATCAAGGAGACCGGCATCTTCACCCCTAAGATGCAAAAAACCGAAGGCCTCAAAACCGGAGACGTCGGCTACATCATCGCCAACATGAAGTCTTCCGCCGAAGTCAAAATCGGCGACACCATCACCCACAAGGAAAAACCCTGCCTCGAGCCCCTTCCCGGATTCAAAGAAATTCGCCCCATGGTCTTCTCCGGCATCTACCCCATCGACACCTCCGACTACGAGGCCCTCAAAGTCGCCATGGGCAAACTTCAGATCAACGACGCCGCCTTCACCTTCCAGACCGAATCTTCCACCGCGCTCGGCTTCGGCTTCCGCTGCGGCTTCCTCGGCCTCCTCCACATGGAAATCATCCAGGAACGACTCCGCCGCGAGTTCGACATGGACGTCATCTCCACCTACCCCTCTGTCATTTACGAGGTCACCAAGACCGACGGCGAAGAACTCATCATCGACAACCCCTCCTACCTCCCCGAAGCCCAGACCATCGAAAAAATCTGCGAACCTATCGTCCGCATCTTCATCATGGTTCCCGGAGACTACATCGGAGACGTCATGAAACTCATCATGGAAAAGCGAGGCGAACTCGAAAACACCGAGACCATCGACGAATTCCGCGTCATGCTCACGGCCAAAGTCCCTCTCGCCGACATCCTCGTCGACTTCAACGACCGCCTCAAATCTATGACCAAAGGCTACGGCTCTATGGATTATGAGCACGCCGGATACCGCGCCGCCAACATGGTCAAAATGGACATGCTCATCGCCGGCGAACCCGTCGAAGCCTTTTCCACCATCGTCCACCGCGACAAAGCAATCGGCCGAGGCCGCGATCTCGCCGCCAAGCTCAAGGAAGTCATCCCCACCCAGATGTTCGTCGTCGCCATCCAGGCCGCCATCGGAGGAAACATCATCGCAAGAGAAACCATCTCCGCGATGCGTAAAAACGTCACCGCCAAATGCTACGGCGGCGACATCTCCCGAAAGCGCAAACTCCTAGAAAAGCAGAAAAAGGGTAAGGCAAAAATGAAGCAATTCGGTAAAGTTAACATCCCCCAAGACGCTTTCATTAAGGTCCTGAAATCGGGAGATTGATTCGATAACTTTAAAGGATGTATCCAAGATCTTTCGATACGCTTACCCATCTCACCACGTCGCATGCCTCTCATAGCACTCCGCATTTCAAAAGAAGGGAATGATGTTTTGAAATAGTTAGGAAATAGCGCTGCGCGCTGGAATCAAGAGCCGGGCGCTTTCTCTAAATGGCAGCGTTTCTTAGTCCACCTCCACCCGCAGCCATACCTTGGAAAAATCCTGCTGCCGCACATCGGCCTTATACGCCCAAAAAGAGAAGTTCCGGCTGCCAAAAATCTCCGGCGCTTCTTCAGTTTCCCTCTCATCCATCTCGTATTCAAAGAGTAAAAACATCTCGCTCTCTGCGGCCTGAATTTCTTCGAAGTTCGCCTCGTCTGCCCGGTCAGGATCCTCTCCCATGATCTGCTCACGACATCTGAAGGCATACAACGCCCCACCAGCAGCCCCGGAATACCCCCCAATGTGCCCGCACGAAGCCCCTCCCTCGTCATCTTCGGGTCCCGATTCCAACTCCTCCATCAAATCATCCGATAATTCCAGCTCTTCAAACAAGGGATGATCCGCAAAAGGGAGGGTCTCTCCTTCCTTAAAACTGAGAGGTCGGGCCTTAAAGACAAAGCCATCATTCAAATTCTTAGGTATCTCGGAAACAGCTGTGTCGCCCGCCGGGGTATCGGCGACCCATAAGACCTTCCAGCCTGCCGCCTCGGCGAGATCAGTCCCCCACGGTCCGTTTTTGAAATCGTAAAAGAAAAGGAGAACACCATCGCGTGGGAGCCAATTGTGAAGAGCCGGTAACTCCTCCAAATAAATGGTAGCAAGAAGACTCAAAGAATCGCCATCGAACTGAGGCCACTCAAATTTCAATCCCTCGGGAGGCAATCCCCCCGTAGATGAGCGAATCCCTCCCTGCACTTCCCTCATTCCAATGGCACCTTGCGCGTAGGAATTAAGTTGTTTGGGGACACTTCCAATTTTGAACATTCCAACTCTTAGTGAGTAGGTCTCCTCCCAACAAGAGTTTAGAAATCTCTGGCTTCTGGAAACGGTCAGACGCTTAAGTCACCCCCCGATTTCCCAGCCGCCTTGAGGGTTCTCATCAAACTTTTCACTCCATTCCTACTCAACATCCAACGCGAGCGCATAAGGCAGAAATTTCTCAAAAAAGCTCCGGCGTTTTCTCAGGAGGATTTTCGAGATTCAGCCGCTCCTCCTCGGCCACCTTGAGATACTCGCGGAAGCCTTCCATCTCATCCATAATCCGACGCCCCTTTTTCGAGGGCCGCTTCACCAGCCTGATGAAGGTGAAAATCGATGAAATCGTGACGACTTAAGAAAAGTAAAGTCTCCGGATGGGCCATCCTACCGGGAACTCAATAAAGTGAACTGAGTCGCTGACGAATTGCTTAAAGGGTGATTTTGGATCCTTTCCCTCTCGGAATG
Source organism: Akkermansiaceae bacterium (assembly GCA_905182405.1). GTDB lineage: Bacteria > Verrucomicrobiota > Verrucomicrobiia > Verrucomicrobiales > Akkermansiaceae > SW10. The sequence goes on from CAJJBQ010000002.1 coordinate 1,962,558, forward strand.
ATGAGGTATTCGAGTCTGTTTGAGAATTTGCCCTTTTGGGGTCCTCCTTTTTCGTGGTAGAGTCTAAACTCAGGCAATTCACCCCCATTTGCTTTGCTTTTCACACACACACGCGCAATGAAGACCTCATTTCTATCAAAATCCCCGACCGCTCTCCTCAGCTGGCTCGGATCCCTGTTCCTCGCGACGTCCTCTCTGGCCGAGCAGGTCATCTTCACTGAAATCCAATACAACGCCCCGGTTGGACAGCCTGATTTCATCGAAATCACCAACAATACCGGCACTCCTTTCGATTTCGGAAACTGGTATTTCTCCGATGGAATCACCTTCACATTCCCTGACTTCGACGCTGGGGACACGGACGCCCACATTTTGAAGCCTTTTGAGCGTATTTTGGTCTCGGAAGTTGATGAAACCACTCTCCGCACGGCCTACCCCAATATTCCGGCGGCAGTGCGGGTTTATGGCCCCTACACCAACTCGCTCAGCAATTCCGGAGAAACCCTCTCCTTGAGCGACAAGAATGGAATCGTGATGACGACCGTCGACTACAACGATGGCGGAAAGTGGCCCGCTGCACCAGACGGCACCGGCCACACGCTGACCCGTATCAATCCAAACCTCTCGAACGCTGAATGGCGCAACTGGATGAGCAGCGCAGCGCCTGGGGGCACACCGGGGAGACCTTCTGCCAGCGAAGACGACCTGCCGACCACCACCACGCAGATCTTCCAGACCACATCGGTATGGAAATACGATCAGAACGTGACCAACATCGACCGCGGCACCACTTGGCGGGAGCCTGATTTTGATGATAGTGGCTGGCTTGAAGGCCCAGGTCCTTTCGGTAGAAACGCTGGTGACCCATTTGCTACGCCATGGACTACCGGTGGACGGACCACCTACTACTTGCGCCAGGATTTCCAATTCAACAATGCCTTTTCCAGCGCTACCATCAACATTGATTCCCACTTGGACGACGGCCTCGTCGTCTACCTCAACGGCCAGGAGATCACCCGCTTCAACATGCCAAACGGTGAGATCGCCTACGATACCACGGCGAGCAGCGGCCGCGAATGGGACGACCTGGCCGAAATCGCCTCCGGCATCGACATCAGTGCCGCCCTCCAGACAGGGATGAATGTCCTCGCCGTCGGGGTCCACAACGCGGCCGCCGGCAGCTCGGACATCGCTTTCGGTGCGAATATCAGCATCACCGCGGCCGCGCCACCCTCCGGCGCCTTGCCAAATCTCATCATCAGTGAAGTCCACTTCGGAATAGACGGAAATATCGATTGGATCGAACTCCATGCTCCCGGAAATTCTCCCATCTCTGCAGCAGGCTTAAAACTCTCACCCAACCGCACCCTCACTGACACGGTTGATCTTACCGGAAACATTCCCGCCGGAGGCTACCTCAGTTTCCCTGTCACTTTGCCCATTGATGAAAATGGAGACGTCGACCTCTTCCTCATTCAAGGCAACACTGTCATCGATGCCACTCGCTTGGACCGCGACCGCGGCGAGGAAGGATTCCAGTCTTATCCGGTGGGTCAGGAATGGTTTGGCGGAACGGGGCACACCCGCGACGCTCCCAACGATCCGGCCTCACGACAAACCAATATCGTCATCAATGAAATCATGTATGACGCCCCCTCCGATCAAGGAACCGGCGAGTATATCGAACTCTACAACAGAGGCAGCGAAACCGTCGATATGAGCGGCTGGAAAATCTCAAAAGGAGTCAAATTTGACTTCCCCGCTGGGACTTCTTTGGTCGCAGGTGCCTATCTCGTCATCGCCGCCGATGCTCAATATCTCGTCGATGGTCACGGCACTCTTCCCGTGATTGGTAACTGGAGTGGTTCTCTCCGCGACCGCGGCGAGCTCCTCCGTATCGTGGATGCGAATGGCAACCTCGTCGACGAGGTGGATTACATGCCCGAGGGCGACTGGCCCAATTTCGCCGATGGAGACGGCAGCAGCATGGAGCTCCGCCACCCTGACATGGACAACAATATCTCCACCGCCTGGGGCGATAGTGAAGAAAGTCAAAAATCCACGATGCAGTCCTTCAGCTACACCGCTGAATTCCTCCGCTCGAAATGGCTCCCCCTCAGCTCGGGTCAGGAACTTCAGAGCCACTTGGTCGGTGACTCTCACATCATCCTTGAAAATGTCTCCGTGAAAAAAGACGGCGTCGGCTCAAATCTTGTTTTAAATGGAGGAAATATGTCCTCTAATCAAAATAGCAGCGGTGGTTGGGTCTGCCAAGGCACCCACTGGGCTAGCTTCTTCAACAATGGCCAACTGAACCTCGTCGCCGATGGCCACGGAGACAATAAGGCCAACCGCGCCGAGGTCGATATGACCGCTCCCATCGTGGGCAATAGCTACACCCTGTCCTTCGATGCCCGCTGGGTCAGCGGCAAATCGCGTATCATTTTCCAAACACTTGATCATGGCTTTGGCACCAACTTCCTGATCCCTATCCCAGCGAATCTGGGAACCCCGGGAGCAGCCAACTCGGTCTCCTTGGCTAGCGCCGCTCCCACTGTCACCGGCGTCATCCACAGCCCCGCCGTTCCGGGCACCGCTACTCCGGTCACCGTGAGTGCGCGTATTGATTCCGCCGATGCTCTTTCTTCCGCGGAGCTTGTCTACCGCATCTCCAACGACAATGGCAATGGCACTTGGGTCCGCCGCACCCTGTCAAACGACGGATCAGGCCTCTTCAGCACCGCCGTCAACAACTTCACCAACCAAGGAGATATCATCCAATTCTACGTGGAAGCGAAGTCTGGATCGACCACCACCTTCCAGCCCCGCTACGGTCCGGACCGACCTGCAATGTGGATTGTCGACGGACGCGACATGCCCGACAAACTCCTTCGTGAGCGCTTCATTGTCTCGAACTACGACCGACGTGCTCTCAACACCGGCACCGGCGGAGGCGCTGCCTTTGATTACAAATTCCCGCGCATGTCGAACCACTTCTTCAATGCCACCTTCATCGCAAACGAGAGCGAAATTTTCTACAACGCAGAGATCCGCAAAAGCGGAAGCCCCTTCACCCGCGCCACCAACTCCGCGATCGACCACGGTAAGTGGAAGCTCCCGGGTGATCGTCTTTTCCGCAATCGCCGCCGAAGTGTCATCGACGCCTCGGGAACATCACAAGGGAGTGGAACGCCACGCTACTACGATGATCGCATCGCTCGCTACTTCCTCTACCAGCTGGGTCATCCCATCAACGAAATGGAATTCGTTCACTCGGTCGTCAATGACGATGCCTTCAAGCTCCGCGAAAATCACGAGCCCATTTCCAACGACTTCATGAATCGTAACTTCCCCGGAGGGAGCGATGGCACTCTCCTACGAATCGACGACGAATGGCGCTTCACCAGCGACAATGGAGATTCTCGCCAAAGCCGCAATGCCGACTGGTCCTACAAGGGCACCGACAATCCCACCGCTTATCAAAGCGAGTGGATCATGCGCTCCCGTGAGTCAGATCACGACTTCAGCAACTTCATCGAATTCACCCGCGTGATCGCCAGCAAAGATTACGACGCAGAGACGCTAGACCGCATGGCCGACGCCAACATGATGGCCCTCAATGCCGTTGTTCGTGGATACGATGCTGACTGGGACACCATCACCGTGAATCGTGGAAAGAACGCCTACATGTTCCGTCCGAAAGAGGGTAAAGGCTGGATGCTTATCCATTGGGACGGTGACCGTGTTTTCGAAAACACTGGCCAAGCCATCATCGGAGGCAGAACAGGAGTCAGCACCTACTTTAGGGAACCCCACGTCAAGCGGTTCATGAATTACTACATGACCAAGCTTCTCAACGAGCACACCAAGGGCTCCGCCCGGACCCAGGCTTGGATGCAGGCTGAATCCGATTCCGTTTCGGGCACCGGGGTCATCATGCCCATTTCCCACTACACGAACTGGTTCAACAACCGGGAAAACATTGCTCGCAGTTTCATCGGTAACACCACCGCGAACACCTCCTTCGCCGTCACCACCAGCAATGCCGCCACCACGGATGATCTCTTCACCCTCGCTGGAACCGCCCCACCCACCGTCTTCAAGGTGCGCGTGGTAGATGCTGCGGGCACTTCCTTCACGTGGACCGACACCACCACCTGGGAGCTGACCAATATCCCGCTTGTGCAAGGATCCAACTCCCTCGCCGTCGAGGGACTCGATCACGATGGAAATATCGTAAAGCAACTCGCCTTCACCATCACCAAGAGCAACAACGCCGCACCAGTTCTCGTGATCAACGCCACCCCAAAGTCTCTCAATGTGAGCCTTGCTGAAACGCTCGATCTCGATGCCTCAAACAGCTTTGACCCCGAAGGTGATTTGCTCACCGTGACTTGGAAGGTGACTCCCGACACAGGCGCGCAAGTGACCGCTGGAGTAAATAGCGCCAGCATCGCCTTCAACACCCCGGGCTTCTATCTCGTGACTGCCAGCACAACCGATAACAACGCAAACACGAGCACCAAAACCCTCGGCGTTTCCGCTTATCGCGCTGACCAATTTTCCACCTTTGGAAATCCCGAACTCGAATCTATTTGGAGTCCCTTCAAGACGGACAAGCACGGCAATTCTCCGAATGACCCTTACTACTCGTTGCAGGATAACGAAGGTCGACTCACCATCCATATTCCGGTGAGCACAACTCCCCTCGGACTCCCCTCACTCACTCTTCCGCCCGCCGTTCAGTATATCGACTTCGGCGACGTATGGAAATATGACGACTCCAACGACGAGCTGACGGGCATCTTCGCGCAACCCGCTTATGATGACTCCCTATGGCAGTCCGGCCCCGGCTTCCTTGGCTTCGGTGAGATTATTCCCATAATAGATCCAAAAATTCCAGGCCTGCAAACCAATAACTTGCGGAGAGATCGGAATGCCGGTCTCGTGACCTACTACTTCCGCACCGAATTCGAATTCACAGGCGATCCCATCGGAGCCCAACTCATGATCGATCACCTTGTCGATGACGGCGTCCGCTATTATCTCAACGGCCAGGTAATCGGAAGCATCCGCCTTCCAGATGGCGTCATCGATTCAAACACCGAAGGCGACAAGCTTCCGCTTGAAGATATCGTGGAAGAGGGAGTCCTTACCCTAGACGTTTCAAGCTCCCTCTTACAAGGCACCAATGTCTTCGCAGCCGAGGTCCATAACGAAAGCGACGGAAGCTCCGACCTTGTCTTCGGCGCCCGCGTTAAGATCGCAGCCAATCCCGTCGGAAATAATGAGATCGATCTCGATGACTCTCTCCATCCTTGGGTCCGACGAGCTCTTCCCTCCGGCGATTGGACCCTCCAAACCGAAGTGAAGTTGGAAAAAGCCCAGTTCGGCGATTTCTACGCCGGACTCCTCGTCGAAGCCGACCAAAATGGAACTTCCTACCGCTACGGAGTGGGAATCGAAGATGGCACCAAGCTTGCGACCTTCAAAGTGAATCCTTCCGGAGTCTCAGAAACGATGGTCAGCGGCCCCGACCTCCTGAAAGGCATCGCAACCCTTCGTCTCGTGAAGAAAGAAAATCTCCTCACCTTCTACTCGGTCGACAACGGAACCCTCACTCAGATTCAGCAAATAACCCTGCCCCCAGGAACCACCTTCACCACCGGAGGAGTCTTTGCCTCAACCGAAACCGAACAGTCCCTCGAAGCCAGCTTTGACTACGCCATGCTCATCGAACCCAGCGTCGACTTCGCCGCCTGGATGCTCGAAAATGACTTCGCCGATCCAGACGCCGAGTTCGGCAGTACTGGATTGAGCAACCTTCTGGCCTACGCCTTGGGAGCTGATCTCAGCATCGATGTGACTCCAAACGTGAACTACAATGGAGGAGCACTCACCTTCAGTCACCGACAGCGTCTACCCGTCAGCGAGCTGACCTATAGCGTCGAGAAATCAACCGACCTCATCACATGGGAAGCGGCCGGCGATCTCACTCCTCAGGGAAATATTCAGCCAAACTCAGATGGCACCTTCACCGTGAACCTCCTAAGCAATATTGATCCCGAAGTAGAGCTTGAGACCTTCTATCGTTTAATTGTGACCCTCCCCTAGCCAGGGAAGGGCCCATCCGAGGATGGGTCGCGCTTAACTTTTCATCGCCTGGCCGCGATAACTTTTAGGAGTCATCCCCGCGACTTTCCCAAACTGGCGGGTGAAGGAACTTTGATCGCTATACCCGCAGGAAAGGGCGATCTCACTGAGACTCTTGTCGCTTGATTCAAGCAAGTGACAAGCAGCCTCAATCCGACAGCGCGTAATGTATTGCTTGGTTGAAATACCAAACAGCCCCTCGATGCGCTGACTGATCTGGTAAGTCGATAATCCGGTCGCTTCAGCGAGTTCACCAAGGCGCAAAGGCCCATCAAGATGCGCCCGAATATAATTGAGGACCTTCGCCAGCGCCTCCAAATCCAGAGGACTCGATTTCGCGCCATCGACGTCTCTCGAAATTCCGGAGAGTCCGACAATCTCGCCTTCTTCATCTCGCAACGCACGCTTCCAGGTCAGGCACCATCCTTGCCGGCCATCAGGATAAATGTGGAGCTCCAACTGACTACGGATTGCCGCACCCCCTTCAAGAATTCTCCGGTCCTGCCCCTCAAATTCATCGCCCAGTGGGCTCGGAAAAACTTCTGCTGCTGTCTTGCCCAAAAGGTCACTTTTGAGCGTCTTGCCACAGCGCCCTACCAAGGTCGTATTTACGAAATGGTAACGTGCCCCGGCGTCTTTGACAAAGTAGGTCGTGTCAGGAACCTCATCGAATAGTTCGTCCCCACCCAGGGAACGATTCAGCGACTCATTCAATTCACGCGGCATAGCTGGCACCAGCACACGCCATTTTAGACAAAATAAAAAGGAAACACTCGCATTACAGACAAGACGAATGAACGCATTTTGTGCATTCTCTCCGCCATGCCCAACTCCTCTGCGCCCATCTTTCAAGGCTGCATCCCCGCTCTCATGACTCCTTGCGATGCGCAGGGAGAGATCAACTACGAGGCTCTCGTCGCCACCGCACAAGAGCTCATCTCCCAAGGAATGCGAGCCGTCGTCTATTGCGGTTCCATGGGCGACTGGCCCCTCCTTACCGATGCCCAACGCCAGGAAGGAGTCCGCCGTCTTGTCGAAGCCGGTGTCCCGGTCGTCGTCGGCACTGGAGCCCAGAATACCAAAATCGCAGCTGAGCACGCCGCTCATGCCCGTGAGGTTGGAGCTCACGGCCTCATGGTCATTCCCCGGGTCCTCTCCCGCGGCTCCGCACCTGCCGCCCAGCGCAATCATTTCAGCGCCATTTTAGAAGCGGGAGGAGATCTTCCCGCCGTTATTTACAACAGCCCCTACTACGGCTTCGAAACAAAAGCGGATCTCTTTTTCTCTCTCCGTGAGCAGTTCTCATCCCTCGTAGGCTTCAAGGAATTCGGAGGAGCATCCTCCCTGAGCTACGCGGCCGAAAACATCACCTCACTCGACGAATCAGTCATCCTCATGGCCGGAGTCGACACCCAGGTCTTCCACGGCTTCGTCAATTGCGGAGCCACCGGAGCCATCACCGGAGTGGGCAATGCACTCCCAAAAGAGATTCTCCGCTTCGTCGCACTCTGCCAATCAGCCGCAACTGGAAATCAACAAGACCGACGCTGGGCCCTCGAACTCACCGAAGCACTCACCGTCCTTTCAACCTTCGACGAAGGCCCTGACCTTGTCCTCTTTTACAAGGAACTCATGGTCCTCGAGGGTCACGGCGCCTACTTGCATCAAATCTACGGAAACGACCAGCTCAGCCCCAGCCAAAAGCAGTTCCTCCACACCCAGTGGCGTCTCTTCCGCAACTGGTGGGCCAATTGGGACGGCAAATAAAAAACGACCAAGCACCCTCCAAAGTCCGCCGTGGCTCGCAGTGCGAAGGATGACCCCTAATTCCATTTATCCCATCCCTCCGTGGTTACCCCTCAACTCCACAAAGGAGGAAGCCCCCCAACCAAGCCTTCAACGTTCCCAGCCATGACCATTTCCGTCATCGATTCCCACACTGGAGGCGAACCGACCCGTGCCGTCATCGATAGCGAGCTCACCCCACCGGAACCCGGGGCCCTCGCCGCAAGAGATTTTTTAAGCCGTGAGCACGACTGGCTACGACGCGCCCTCATCCTCGAACCCCGCGGCTTCGAAGCGATCGTCGGCGCTTATCTTTGCAAACCAACCGATCAAACCTGCGTCACCGGCGTCGTCTTTTTCAACAACGTTTCCTATCTCAACGGCTGCCTCCACGGAACCATCGGAGTGGTCGCCATACTCGCCCACACCGGAGAAATTTCCGTCGGAGTTCACCGTATCGAAACTCCTTCCGGAGTGGTCACCGCAACCCTAGCCGCGGATGGATCGGTCACCGTTAACAATGTGCCCTCCTATCGCTTCCGCGAAAGCCAGGAGGTCGAGGTCCCCGGCCATGGCCTCGTCACCGGCGATATCGCATGGGGCGGAAACTGGTTCTTCCTCATTCAAGACCAAGGGCCCGAAGTCTGCTTTTCCGAAATCGAAGCACTCACCCATTTCACTTCTGCAGTAGGACAAGCGCTTACCGAACAGGGAATCACAGGTGCCGACGGCGAACTCATCGACCACATCGAAACCTTCGGCTCACCGAATGAAGGAGTAGATGCCGATAGCCAAAACTTCGTCCTCTGCCCCGGTAGAGCCTACGATCGCTCACCCTGCGGCACCGGAACGAGCGCCAAGCTCGCCTGTCTCGCCGCCTCGGGAAAGCTCGCAGAAGGAGAACTTTGGAAACAAGCCAGCATCATTGGCACTGTCTTCGAATGCCAGTTTTTGAATCTTCCTGAAGAAGGAATGATCACCCCCATCATTAGCGGAAAAGCCCATATTACTGGGAAATCGACCTTCGTTCTCGATCCCGAAGACCCCTTCAAATTCGGCATTTCACCATGAGCGACTCCGGGAAAAATATCCTCGTCGTCGGCGGAGGGGTCATCGGGCTCAGTATTGCATACTCTCTCTCCAAGTCCGGCCATCACGTCCGCGTTATGGAGCGCGATCCCTCGCTCACCGATTCATGCTCCAGCGGTAACGCCGGCATGATTGTGCCCAGCCATTTCATCCCCCTCGCCGCTCCCGGGGTCATTTCCCAAGGACTCAAGTGGATGCTCAATCCCAAGAGCCCTTTCTTTTTGCGACCCCGCCTCGACCCCGCCCTCGCCCGGTGGATCTGGCTCTTCATGCGCCACTCCAATCAGCAACACGTCCAAAACAGCGCAGAACTTCTGCGCGACCTCAGCCTACTCAGCCGACGTCTCCACCTCGAACTCGCTGAGCAGGAAAATTTCCCACTCGTCGACAAAGGCCTCCTCATGCTTTGCCAGTCTCAGAAAGGACTCGACGAAGAAGCGGAAGTCGCGGAGTCCGCCCATCGTCTCGGACTCGAAGCCGAAGTCATCAACCTCACCCGACTGTATGAGCTCGAACCGAACGCTAAAATCAACGCCAAGGGTGGCGTCTGGTTCCCACAAGATTGCCACCTCGATCCCTCCGACTTCATCCAAGCCCTCCGCCGGGGAATTAAAAAAGCAGGTGGTGAGTTCATCGACGCCGAGGCAGAGAACCTCGACGACTCCACCATCGTCACCAAGACAGGTGAAAAGCACACCGCCGACACCATCGTTCTCGCCGGCGGAATCGCCACGCTCAATCTCGCCCGCGATCTTGGCCTCAAGCTTCCCATGCAGGGAGGAAAGGGCTACTCGCTCACTCTTCCCAAACCCCTCCGAAACCCCGAACTCTGCTCCCTTTTAAAAGAAGGCCGCGTCGCCGTCACCCCCATGGGCGATCAACTGCGCGTCGCTGGCACGATGGAAATCTGCGGAAAAGACACCTCCATCAGCAAACCCCGGCTGCAAGGAATCATCGAATCTTTCTGCTCCTTTTATCCTGAATTTCGACCCGCTGATTTCGATAACCTCACCCCCTGGGTCGGCCTCCGCCCCTGCTCACCGGATGGACTCCCCTACCTCGGAAAAGCACCCGGCCACGAAAAAATCATCATCGCCACCGGCCACGCCATGATGGGCCTCTCGCTCGCTCCCGTCACCGGCCACCTCGTCACTCAGCTGGTAAACAATAAGTCGACCTCTCTCGACCTCAGCGCGCTCGACCCCGCCCGCTTCGGTTAATCCAACAAAAGATCGGGTCGAGCACTCCCACGATCGCTTGCTGGATCAATCGATCTACCTTCGTAACTTCGGAAACAAACCGTGGCATGAAGGGCACTTAATTTAGCCTGCTTCAGGAACTGAACCATTGAGAAACCAACGAATGCAGCGCTTCATGGCACTGCGTGGGAGAAGCTAAAAGCTAGAGATTAAAAAGAGAGACGGCCGAACCACATTGATGATATCAAAATTAAACGGTAACAAGTGCAGCCACCCAGACCCCACGGATGGCTTCAAGATTTGGAACGGAATCATTCGTCCGACTGCTCCAACCACTTCACCACCACATCGGGAAAGTCAGTGAACAGACCGTCCACCCCGGCTTCAGTGAAAAGCAGGCTCAATAAATCATCAACAGACCTGGCAACTCCGGGCAGCTCATCCACCCGCAAGGTATACGAATGAACCACCAGGTCGATGGCATGGGCGTTTTTAACAAGATCGGTCACCCGTCGGTCGGCCGGGTTCTTGCCGGAGATCACGCTGCTGATGGGCGGGCCAATGCCGTCGGCGAATTTCGCTACTTTGGTCAATCCTTTGGGAAGCAGAAATTCGTCGCCGAGGAGCAGAAGGCGCCCCTCCCAATTAAGTTCGGTGCGCAGCCGTTTCACCTCCTCAAAGTCAAAACATTGCAGCCAGCACGGATCTTCTCTCGTGACGTAACCGCAGCGCCGAAGGATCGAGATCACGATACTGCTGATGTCGTGGCCTTGTTTACGATGCCATGCGGGTTGCTTGATCTCCGGGTAAATACCGGCGACTCGACCGCTGGATTTGTTGAGTCCCTGGATGAATTTCAGCTCCTCCTCCAAAGTGGAAATTTGGAATGGCGCTCCACCTACCGGAAAGCGATTCGGATAGACCGCCTGGCTGGTTTTCGCGTTGAATCGCTCGGTCACTCGAAGCTGTTTGAGCTCAGCAACCGTGAAATCCAGCGTATAGTAACGCCCATCTGCGCGTTTGCGCTCCGGAAAGCACGTCGCAACGTCCGTGGTCGTATCCAGGTGAATGTCGTGCAGCACCACCGGAACATCGTCTTTCGTCAGCACGATATCCTGTTCGAGGAATTCCGCTCCCTGCGCGTGCGCCATCGCCTTCGCCGCCAGCGTGTGTTCCGGCAGGTAGCCGCTGGCCCCGCGATGGGCGATGACAATGGGCGGGGACTCCCTGCCCAAAAGCGGCAGGAAGAGGGCAAAATAGAGAAGAATATGTTTCATTCCGGAGTCGAGTTTCTGGTCGGCTTGTGACCCAGGGTGAGCGCACTAAAGACAATTGTCAGCAAGCAACACCCGATCATCGTGCCGAACACCCCGCCCCAGCCCCAGTGATCGGCAATCCAGCCCACCCCGCTGCCGGCGATGGCCGAGCCGAACACATACCCAAAGAACCCCGTAAATCCCGCCGCTGTGCCCGCCGCCTTCTTCGGCACAAGCTCGAGTGCGTGCAGGCCGATGATCATGATCGGGCCATAGACAAAGAACCCGATGATGACGAGTGCAGTGTAGTCGATCCATAAAGGCCCTTGGCGGTTCAACCCATAGATCACGAGACCGATCAGGGTGAATCCCATAAAGAGGATAGTGGCCGAGGCGCGTCGGCCATTGAACACCTTGTCCGACATCCAGCCACACAGAATTGTGCCAGGAATGGCGGCGAATTCAAAGAGCGACCACGCCAGACTAGAGTCTTTGAAAGAAAAACCCTTCGCGGTCTGCAAATAGGTCGGAATCCAGTCAACCACCCCGTAACGCACGAAATAGACGAAGGCGTTGGCCACCGCAATGGCCCACAGAAATTTATTGTTAAAAATATGGCCGAAGAAAATTTCCCGGAACGTGAACGTCCGTTCATCCGCCGCCGAATAGTCGGGCGGGTAATCATTCTTGTGAACCTCCACCGGTGGGAGCCCGCAACTCTGCGGCGTGTCCCGCAGCAGTATCCAAATCACCCCTGCCCCGAGCGCAGCCCAGGCGGCGTTAAAATAGAATTTCGCACCCCAGTCGTTAAACAGCCAAACGCCGAGCAAGGCGAGAGTCGCCATAATCCCGGCACCAATATTGTGCGCGATGTTCCAAAATGCCACCGTCCGACCCCGTTCACTGGCGCTGAACCAGTGCACCATCGTCTTGCCACAGGGCGGCCATCCCATGCCTTGCACCCAACCGTTAAGCACCTGCAACCCGACAATAAGTACGAGCGAGCCGTAGATCGCCTTGACCGAACCAAAGACGAGCGCGATGGCGCAGGAAAGTAGCAGCCCCAACGTCATAAACCAGCGCGGGTTGCTGCGGTCCGACACAGATCCCATGACAAATTTCGAGACACCGTAGGCAATCGAAAGTCCGGTCATCGCGGAGCCGAGAGCCGCCTTGGAATATTGCGGGTACTCGTCGAGAATGTCGGGAATCGCGAGCGCAAAATTCTTACGCACCAGATAATACGCCGCATAGCCGATGAAGATGCCGACAAAAACATTCCGGCGGTGACGGCGGTATTCCGAGTCAACCTGCTCGGCAGGCAATGCGGGTGCGGGCGGGACGGGTTTAAGAATTGACGACATGGACAGAGTTCACCGTATCGACGGCAGATAGTGTTACGGGAGAGGCGATCATGGTATACTGCTAGGAATTTTCTTTTGGCGGGAGGGGGGTGAAAGGGCGTTGCCCTTAGTGCCCCCGCTTTTGACGTAACCTTTTCCAGTTTTGGCGAAAACAGGCTCGGAGGCAAAGCGGTCTTGAATGGCTAGAGCATCTTTCATGACGCGTCTGGAGATCGCTATTTTGGATGTCAGCGTCTCTTTTCTGCTCTAACACTAAGAAAATGTTACAAGGTAATTCGCCTTACCGCAAGGATGCGGATTCACGAAGTGGCGGTGCCTTATTTGGCGTAGAGCTCGATTTTCTTGGAGCTGTTTTCTACGAGGTCTGCCGCGAGAGAGGGCGGTTTCAACCCGGAAGTTCGCAGTCATCGCTGCCGAAGGCCCAAGGGTTGTTGCGTTTTATTCCACAGCCTTTGAAATCGGCGAAGTGTGCCGTCAGTTCGAAGTAAGCGAGGCGACCTACCATCGATGGAAGAAACAATATGATGGAGACGGTGAAACGTCTCAAAGAACTGAAGCAGGAACCTCCCGGCCCAGATACTGGGCAAAAGCGTGGAGACCTCGATGCCAACGCCAATAGCACGATTACACTTGCGGAATATCAGGCAATTTATATGACGCCCTTCAAGGGGCGTGATACCAACACTGACGGTAAGCTGGTAGAAGGTGAAATCTGGAAAGTGAACTAAAACCAATTACCGATATGAAAAAAATCCATCAAATCTTCTCTCTCATTCCATTAGGATTTCTCCTCCTTTCGAATTTGGGATGCGCCGCGCAGCGGCCCAACATCCTCTTCATTTTTTCAGACGACTGGGGCTGGGGTGACCTCTCCTGCCACGGACACCCTTACCTCAAAACTCCCAATATCGACCGCCTCGCCAAAGAAGGTACCGACTTCCACCGCTTCACCGTCGCCAGCGGAGTCTGCTCACCCAGCCGCACCGGCGTCATGACGGGACATTTTCCGGCCCGCTATAACATCGATGGGCACTTCGCTTGGGTCCCCAGCAATGCCAAACGCGGAATGCCCGATTGGCTCGACCCCAGCGCTGTCACCATCCCCAAGCTCCTCCAAAAGGCCGGCTACGCCACCGCCCACTACGGCAAATGGCACCTCGCCAATGACATGATCCCCGATTCGCCCACTCCCTCCGAATATGGCTATGACGAATACGGCGCCTTCAACTGTTCCGGCGAGCAAATGCCCGTCCACGAAGACGCGATGCACACCAATACCTTCATCGAAAAATCCGTCGCGGCGGGCAAACCCTTCTTCGTTAACCTCTGGGTCCACGAACCACACACCCCTTTCCACACCGTCCCAAAATACGAATGGAAATTCCGCGACATGAAGAGCCCAGCGGACGCGATCTATGCTTCGGTCCTCTCGCATGCCGATGACCGCATCGGCCAAGTTCTCGCTACTCTTGATCGCTTAAAAGTTGCCGACAACACTCTCGTCATCTTCAGCTCCGACAACGGCCCCGCCCGCGCTGGAGGTAAGAGCGAACTTAAGCTTCAATACGACACCGCCACCGGAGCAGGCTGGGGAATTGGCGCCGCCAAAGGAATCACGGCTGGCCGCAAGGGACACAAAGCCGCCCTCTTCGAAGGAGGTATCAACGTCCCCTTCATCGCCCGCTGGCCCGGAAAAATCCCCGCTGGAGAAATCGACAACGATTCCATGATCTCCGCCGTAGATCTTCTCCCCACTTTCTGCGCCCTCGCCAGTGCCAAACTGCCCGCGGACTACAAACCCGACGGCCTCGACCAAAGCCAAGTTCTCCAAGGAAAAATGGAAGCCAAGCTCCGCTCAAAACCACTCTTCTGGAAATCCCAGTCCCCTTGGCCCGCCCAAAAAGCCAAACCCAACCACTGGGTTTCTTTCGCCGTTGTCCACGAGCAATGGAAACTCGTCACCAACAAAAATGGCTCCTACCACGAACTCTATAACATCGTTGCGGACCCATTTGAAAAGACCGATCTCAAAGAGGTCAATAAAGACAAAGTGACGGACCTGGCCCAACTCCTCGCCGATTGGAAAAAGACTCTCCCGGCAAAGCCTACGGGCAAGGTCTTCTCAAATCTGCGCATCGAGAAAAATGAGCCTTCCATCAAATGACCTTGTGATACGGATGCACATGATCCGAGAACCATTCTAGAAGTGCTTCCTCACTTCTTTCTGCGGCCCATCGGCAACAATCCCACGCGATAGGCCTTTGCGACCGCAGCAGGCGCATTCACAGCCCCTAACTTTTCGTAGATATTTTTCACGTGTGAAATTACGGTTGTCTCACCGATCCCAAGATTATTCGCGATCTCCTTTTTTACCAAGCCGCTTGCCACCAGTTCAAGCACTTCGATAAGGACGGGAGTGGATTTCTCAGTGTGCCCGAGTTTCCCCATCGAAACGCCCTGAAAGGGGGCGATAAAAATAACGATGGCCAGCTCTCCCGGGACGAGCACAGCGCATTATTCCGCGGCCAGTTTCCCAATGTCGATGTGGACGGTGATGGCGTGATCACCGGCGCGGACAAACGCAACAAAAACACTAAATAAGACCTCCTCTAAACCGGACAGCAGAGCAGAGACGCCCGAGCGCCCCGACAAACCCAATATCGTTTTGATTCTCACCGACGATCTCGGCTGACAGGACGTCGGGATTGACGGGAAACTCACAGTGAAGTCCAAACACCACTTAAATTTCGAACCCATAAAATACCATCGAGAACACTACCTGCTTGTGCAGCGCAGCTAGTGATCACCGAATCCTTTATCCCTTACCCTGAATCACGATTCGGGATACGGCGAGAGGTTCAGTGATCCTATTTTACCCTCTCTCCTTTCGGAATTCCAGCTTCATGGACCACGGCTCAGGATTAAATCCTCACGTGTTGAAAAGAACCAGAGCGAGTAAGGAAAGAATCTTTATGAAACGACCTTTTCTTAGAACGATTTCCAGAAGATAAAGAAAGCCCCCGAGCACTTCATTCTTTTCTTTAGAAAGTCCTCTCGTCTAACTCCGTATCAACAACGTAACCAAGCGCCCATTTATGAAACGCCTTTCCCTCCTCCTCTTAATTTCCTTTTCCTTTCCATTGACAGCCATGGCGGCTGGAAAGCCCAATATTCTATGGGTTTTCTGCGAGGATCTCTCTCCCTGGATGGAATCCTACGGCTTCCCGGTGAATGCCGGCAAGACCCCCACGCTCGATAAACTCAGCTCAAACGGAGTCCGGTTCTCCCGATGCTACGTTCCCGCACCGGTGTGCTCAGCGTGTCGTTCGGCGATGATTACCGGGGTTTACCAGACCACTACCGGGACCCACCAACATCGCTCCTCGCGCAGCCCTGATGCAGCCATTCATTTGCCGGAGGGAATCAAAACACTTCCTCAGCTCTTCATAGAGCACGGCTATGCCACTTTCAACAAAGGCAAGGACGATTACAATTTCGTCTACAACCGTAATGAGCATTACTCCGCCGGAAACGCAAAGCCGGCGATAGGTCAAGAGAAGGGTTTCTACGGAAAAAAAGGCAAGGCAGATTGGACTGCGGTTCCAAAGGGAAAGCCCTGGTTTGGTCAAATCCAACTTGGAGGAGGGAAAACTAATACTAGAAAACTGAAGGACAAGGTCGATCCAGCGACGATGAAAGTGCCTCCTTACTTTCCCAATGAGGAACTCTTCCGCAAGGAATGGGCGCACCACTATGACACCGTTCGTGTGACCGACGGGCACGTCAAAGTGATTATGGATCGGCTCAAAGCAGACGGCTTGCTTGAAAACACCATCGTCTTTTTTTTCTCCGACCACGGGAATAATCACTCACTTCGACACAAGCAGTTTTGCTACGAAGGTGGCGTCCACGTTCCTCTCATTGTCTCCGGCCCCGGCATTCCTACGAATCAGGTCCGCAAAGAATTGACCAACACTCTCGATATCTCCGCCACCACTCTGGCCCTAGCGGGAATTGAACTTCCCAAATATCTCCACGGCCAGAATCTCTTTGGTGAGAACTTCAAGAAACGTGATCATATTGTTTCCGCCCGTGACCGTTGCGACTTCACCATCGATCGGATCCGTACCGTTCGCACCGAAAAGTTTCGCTACCTCCGGAACTTCCTCACTGATCGTATTCTTCTCCAAGCTCAATATCGTGATGGTCAGGCCCAGACGAAGCGCCTACGCGAACTCCATGCCAACGGTGAGCTTGGTGAGATTCCCGAACAGGCTTTTTTTGGAAAGCGGCCGTCTGAAGAACTCTACGATATGGAGAAAGATCCTCATCAGATCAAAAACCTCGCAGACGATCCGAAGTTCGCCGAGGAACTTAAACGTCACCGCAATTTGCTCACCACCTGGATCAAGAAAACCGGCGACAAAGGAGAACAACCCGAATCGGAAAAGAACCTCCGCGCCATCTACAAGCGTTGGGGCAATAAATGTGTGAATCCGGAATTTGATGTCTTCAAAAAAGAGGCAGCTCAAACAAAGTAGGCTCCTCACTCAATGATCAAAATCATTCAGGCAATCTGCCTGGGCGTCCTATCTTCTGCGCCCGCTCAAGGGATCCGAGAGAAGGACTCTCGCCCTCCGAACATCTTGATGATCTGCATCGATGATCTGAACGACTGGGTGGGCTTCCTTGGCGGTCATCCTGATGTGAAGACTCCGCATATGGATCGCCTTGCAAAGCGGGGTCTCAATTTTTCCAACGCGCATTGCGTCGTGCCGGTGTGCTCTCCGTCGCGGGTGAGCGTGATGTCGGGGCTGCACGCCACGACTCACGGATCTTATGATTTGGGACCTTCTTATCAGAGTATCAAGCGACTGGATGATGCGCCTTGCATGCAGGACTACTTCAAGGAGCAGGGGTATCGCACCCTTGCTGGAGGGAAGATTCTTCATCATGGGTTTACCGGTTCTCTTAAAGGAGTGATCGATGAAGATCTTGGAGGCTATGGAGGTCCTCGACCGAAGAAGCAAATGAACTGGCCTGGTAAGGCTTGGGACTGGGGTGCTTTTCCTGAATCGGATGATCAGATGGACGACTTCAAGCTCGCGAAGAATGCGGCGAGGGCATTGAAGGAGAAGCATGATAAACCTTTCTTCATGTCGGTTGGAATTTTCCGTCCTCACGTTCCCATGTTTGTTCCGCAGAAGTGGTTCGATCTCTATGACCGGGAGAAGATTAGCCTGCCGAAGACTCAGCTTTCGGACATGGACGACCTCCCGGGAAATTTTAAGGGGCGACTCAATATCGAGCCGACCCATGCCGAGGTGCTGGAGAAAGGAGACTGGCGGGGGATGGTCCATGCCTATCTGGCCTGCGTGAGCTTTGCCGACATGTGCGTGGGCACGGTGCTCGATGGTTTAAATGAGGGACCCAACAAAGAGAACACGATCATCGTGCTTTGGAGCGACCATGGGTTTCATCTCGGCGAGAAGCAGCATTGGGCAAAGCGGACGCTTTGGGAGGAATCGACGCGGACGCCGTTTATTATTGCGGGAGCTGGGATTAGAAAAGGCGGGCACTGTCGTGAAGCGGTGAGCTTGCTTGATATTTATCCGACCCTGATTGATCTCTGTGGATTGCCAAAAAGAAAGCAGCTCGATGGGCTCAGCTTGATGCCTCAACTCAACGATCCGAAGGCAGCACGTAAGGAACCGGTGATTTCAACAAGCTACTATGAGAATCACGCCATTCGCACCAAAGACTGGCGCTACATCCGCTACGCCGATGGGGCGGAGGAGCTTTACGACCATCGAAACGATCCTGACGAGTTCACCAATTTGGCGAAGCATCCCGATCACAGGGAGATGAAAGAATCACTCGCAAAGTGGCTACCGAAGAATGCGGCACCAGAAGTCAAAAAGGCTGGCGAGAAAGGGAAACGCAAGTGACAGGACTCAGACCTGTCAACTTATCACGTCCAACTTCAGTCCATCGCCTTTCGGATCACGCTCTTATCGCCATGAAGATTCTCCGGCTCATCCTTCCCCACATCTCAAAATACCGTATCTCGACCAGATACAGACTGAGGGAGGGAGCTGTTACACCGGGAGAAACCCCTATCGGGATGGAATCACTATCGCGATGGCTGGAATGTTGGAGCCGCCGGAAATCCCGATCACCTTCGTTCTAAAAAAGCATACTACACCACCGAGCCTCAGTGATAAACTTGGGAGTGTTCCACGGTAGGTATTTAACACGGATCGTTCCCATGATGCATTCCCTCAAACACCTCTTTTTTTGGCTCTCTGGTGCCGGAGCCGAAACCCTCGAACAGTGCCCCAATTGGGAGCAGCGGAAATACGTGGCTTTCGGGGCCACCGTCCTCGTTCCCTGCGCCTTCGCTTTCATTGCTTGTGCCTATGCTCTTTCGACCATCACGGACAATGCTATGGTCATTTTTCCGGTGGCCTTGGTCTGGGCCTTCATCATTCTCACCATCGACCGGGCCCTCGTCGCTGGCTACCGGGCCTTTCTCTCGTGGCCTCGCAAACTCTCCCAGTTCGCCCTGCGCCTTGTTGTGGCTATTCTAATGGGTCTCACCATCGCCCACCCGTTGGTCCTTCTCCTCTTTAGCGACACCATCAGTTCGGTCATCGAAAAAGACCGGGCTGAGGAAATCGAAATTGTGCGCACCGATTTTGGGGAAACAAAAACCGGGATTCGCACTGAAATCTCAAGGCTCGATCAGTCAATTGCCGGACAACGTGAAAAGTGGACCGAAAGCTTTCAGGCCCGCTTTATCATTCAGGAAAAGAACTCGGTTGACGGCGCCATCCCCGGCCTTACCACCACTCAGCAAAAGGAACTCGATACCGCGATTGCTGAATCCATCTCCCCCTTCACCGACCGTCTCGGCATCGTCCAAAAACAATACGATGAAATGGCGCCCCAATACGCCAAGCTTCAGATCGAACTCTCGTTTTGGCAGACAGAGTATGAGCGGGAGCTCAATGGGCAGCGCTCGGGACTCATCGGAGAAGGTCCGCGCGCCAAGTCGATCAAAGCCGATCAACTGGAACCCCGCCGCGCTGATTCCCAGCGGATGTCTGGGCTTCTGGAACACCTCAGTGCTGAGAAGGCCATGCTTCAGACGCAAGTTAGAACCGCCGAGGGAAGTGCGATCGCGGGTTTTGAAAATCGCCTTGCCGACCTTCAAGTCGCCAACCAACTCGAAGAGGAGCGAATTGCTGCTCTCAAAAGACAAGTCGAGAAAGATCAGGCTCAGGCTTTTGTCACTCAACAGAACGCCCTGCGCGACACCATCAAGCAACAGATCGACTCACTGCTTTCTGAACAAGACCTCGCCAAGCAGGAGCTGGCTTCGGTTGGCACCGAGGAACGAGACCGACTTAAAGGAATCAACGAAGAACCCCGTCGCGATATTCTGACCCAAACCCTAGCCCTTCACGAACTCTTTAAGCAGGGTGCAGATGGTGGCGAGTTTGCTTTCTACACCTATCTCATCCTAACCTCGCTCTTCATGCTCGTCGACACCATCCCCCTCGTGATTAAATTCTTCACAAAGGCGGGCCCATACGACTTGCTTGTCGATCGCGACGAACTCGCCTTTGATTCCGAACACCACGCTTTCAAGACAAGCAACGGACGTTATATGCAAGAGCTCGCAGATGGAAATTTGACAACGGTCACCCGAAACAAAGGACTCGAACTCGCGCTAGTTGATGGCGTCGAGCATTCTCGGGCTGCCCGCGAATTTCTTGCCTCGTTAATCGCAATGGAAAGTTCGTTCGCCGAAGAAATGCGCCTTGAAAAGGAGCCCAACACCAACCTGAGCCCTGAGAAACTTGTGATGCTCGAGAAGATGAAGGCTAAGTTTTACGCAGATCTCAATCACCGGATGGAAGCCTTCTTCAAGAACGGCACCACTCATAGCTGAGTCCCTCTCCCTGATACAGAAGCACGCTCAATCAATTGAGCGTCCTCATTCTGGAATTGGCCTCTATTCCACAAAAACCCTGAAAAACTGGGCTCCCCCACTGGATGTCGGTTTTGCGGTGAAGCGGATCTCGCCGCCACTGCCTTGGAACAGTTCAACTGCTTCCCATGTCCGGAGATTACCTGTCGCCTCCACAGTGTAACTTCGGCCGAGCGTGGTGTTAAAACTAAACCCGAAAGGTTCGCTGGTGAGCTTGAACACTTCGAGTGGTTTGCTGGAAACCGTCACGGCATCCAGTTCCATCAGTTCGGGATTGCCATACACGCCCCCGAGTTCCAGCAGCATCGTCCCGCTCACGAGGTAGTCGTTATGGTCATCCGGGCTCCACACTCGATAGCTGACCGACTCCGCGCCATTAAGGTTCACGTTTAAGGTCACGTAACTCATTCCGTTGTGCAAAACCACATCTTGCAGCCCCCTGAGTTCATTTCCAACAAACACCCCGACAACACCGCCCTTGGCCACCGGCTTGCCTTGGATGGATACTTGCGCCAAGACTGTTGCTCCCAGGTTTGGATAGACGGTCGCTTCCCCCCATGCCGGGCCTGCTTTCTCCTCCGGCGAATGATCTGGCTGAGTCTGGGCTATCGAGCGCCTCAGCTCGCTAATCTCTGCCACCGTTCCCACTGTCCACGTCCCGTCTGCGTCCACATTTAACCAGTAACCCGACCCAGGCGCCATCGTCGACAACGTGTTTAGGAAGGAGGGTATGCTCGGGTCGTATGAACTCCCCAGGTCCTTGATCTGCACAACCGTGTTCCCAAGACTTGTCAGTTCATCAGCTACACCCTCTCCGCTCGACCTCGGGTAACCCACCAAGTTCCAGCCGCTCTTCACATTGATCGATGCCCCCGATGGCACTGGCCCCTCCACATCCAAGCTGACGTCTTCGCTTACCTTTAACCAGTAACCATCATTCACACTCAAACTAGATAAGGTGTTCAGGAAGAAAGGTAAGTTCGGGTCGTACGACTGGGTCAGGTTTTTAATCTGCAACAGCTCGTTCTGTATGGGAGCAAAGACAGTCGCCGGCGTCATGTCATCGGCCTCTACATAGAACGATACCAGATTCCAACCCTCTTTCAGGTTCAAGGTCTGTATCTCAAAATCCTTCATTTCTATCATGAGCGGGTCGCAAAACTCCCGACGGTTCCTCCGGTCGTGATCACAGCGCTTGTCTTGCTCTTCTCATGCGTCACTCCTGTGCTCGCATCATACACCTTGAAACTAATCGTCTCGTCTCCTCCTGCTGCGTTCACCTGCGGCACTCACCCATGCCACACCTTCATGAGATAATCACTTCCTGCTTGCCCCTCAACTCGCTCCCCACATAAATCGCCACCACATCCCCGATCTCTGCAACTTCTCCCTCGATCGTCACCTGGGCAAGTAATCTCGTGGAATTGTTTGGGTAGATTACAACATCCCCAAAAGGGGTGACGATAACCGTTCTTGTCATTTGTGTGGCTGAATTACCCTCAGCATCACTCACGTTATAGGCCACGGTATAAGTGCCTACCGTATCAGTATCCACTGTCCCGGTTGTTGTTACCGTTTCTCCTCCATCAGCAGTGGCGCCGAGTTCTGTATAAGCAGCGCCTAATTCAACCGTTGTTGGGTTCTCACCAGTTACAGTAATCACAGGTGCGTTTGTATCAATGAGTTGCCCCGCATAGCCACCGCTCAACTCGTAGTTTTCCGAAGCGCTGGCAATACCCGCCCCGATGGAAGGGATGAGCGTGTATTCGGAGCTCGAACCACCCGCCCCTCCACCATCGAGCACGGCAGGTTCCAAGGAATAGTCTAGGCTACTACCGGCAAGAACCGGAACAGACAGCAGACACGCGAGGATGGCGATGGGAGAAAATGCCATTTACTTGTTCTTTAAAATTTCCTCCAATTTGCGAAGGCGTTGCTCTTGATCCGCGAGTTGCGCCTTGAGCTCCTTGTTTTGCTGATGCAGTTCCTGCACAGCGGCGGCGGAATAGATGGTCAGCGGATAGGTATCCACCTGAAGGATCTCCGAGCCGTCCGGCAGCCTTTGGCCACTGCCTTTAACGTCATCCGGAAAGACCTGCGCGAATTCCTGGGCGATCACGTTCGGGTAGCGGCGGTCCTCGATCTCAGGGTGGGCCGCTAAATAATCCTCGGTGTAGCGGAAATCCACCAACCGGACCTGATCGAGCGTTTCCAAAGCACCGGCGATCGATTCGACCTTGGCCTTGATCCGGCGGTCGGAGTTCGAGAGCCAGCTTCCTGCGGTGCTCTTGCTAGCATTGCCGGCGACTTCGAGGGCGTTGGTGGCCGGGGTGCGACCGATGCCGACCTTGCCGGTGAAAACGTTGTCCTGATCGAGCCGGGCGACTTGGGCGGGGATCGCATCGGCCCGAAGCGCCAGCGCGTGATTGGAACCAGCGGCAATACTGATGACCTGCGTGGCGGTCGCAGGTATCTGGGTCTGTTGATTGGAATTATCGCCCCACGGGACAATCGTCCCATCAGATTTCAAAGCCATGCTGAAACCATAGCCAGCGGAAATCCGCGAAACGCCACTCAATCCATCAGGCACCGAGGACTGGTCAGCATTGTTCCAGCCCCAAGCCACTACTGTGCCGTCGTCCTTGAGGGCGAGGCAGTGATAGGCACCGGCGGCAATGGCCGTCACCCCACTCAAGCCATCTGGAACCTCAAGCTGATCAGCATCGGAACGCCCCCAAGCAATCACCGTTCCAGCTTCGGTGAGTGCGAGTGAATGATCATAGCCGGCGGCGATGGCCGTGACAGTGACGCCAGTGAGAGCGGCCGGGACCGTCAATTGGTTAAAATTATTGTTTCCCCAAACCCGCACCGTGCCGTCGGCAAGCAGGACCAAGCTGTGTTTCTCGCCAGCGGCAACTTGCGTGGCAGTGGTGATCCCGGCTGGCACGGTGGCCTGACCATATGAGTCGTCGCCCCATGCGACCACGGTTCCGTCCACTTTAAGAGCGAGGTTATGATTGGAGCCGGCGGCCACTGCGGTAACGGCAGTTAGACCAGCAGGCACTGTCGCCTGGCCACTTCCGTTGCCTCCCCATGCAAGCACGTTGCCTTCGTCCAACAGAGCCAGGCTATGGGACGCACCGGCAGCAATGGACTGCGCGGAAGATAAGGTGGGGACAGTCGTTTGGCCTTGGTCATTCTCACCCCATGCCACCACAGGCTTCAGCGGTGCAGCGGTGATAGTGCTCAATTCGACTGAACTGGCCTGACCATCGGCAAAAGCGAGTGCCCGACGGGTCGGATTTCCGGCATTGCCGGTTAGATAGAGTTGGTCTCCGTCAAACTCCATCGAGCCGAAAACCGGCTCCGTCAGACTGCTACCGGCGGCCAACTGCAGCGGGGCAGACGTGGTGCTTCCCGCAGGAAAAAGAACCGTTCCGGTGAACGTCGGGCTCTCCAAAGGGGCCCTGAGACCAAGAGCCGTTTGCTGCGCAGTCGAAACCGGCTTGTCCGCATCCGAGGTGTTGTCCACGTTACCGAGCCCCACCATCGACTTCGTGATGCCATTGACCGTTCCAGTGAAGGTCGGCGATGCCAACGAAGCTTTTAGATTCAAGGCTGTCTGTTGCGCGGTCGAGATCGGCTTGTTCGCATCCGTAGTATTACTCACATTGCCGAGCCCTACCATCGACTTCGTGATGCCATTGACCGTGCCAGTGAAGGTCGGGCTCGCCAAGTCCGCCTTGAGAGCGTCGTTGCCGTTGAGCTTGTTGACGGCGGTTAGGATCGAGTCGGAGGGGCTGAGCGTTCCTGCGCCCGAGACATAGCCCGTCAAGAACTTGCCCGTCACGGTGGATGCCGAAATCGCGGTCGCACCCTGAGGGCCGGTCACGTCACCCGCGAGCGAGCCTGAGAAACCGGTGGCTTCCACAGCCTGAACCGCATAGGGTGTGGCGGCCAGCCGCTGGTCCGGAGAAAACTGCTGGAAGCCGTGGCTGCCATCACTAAACCAGACGCGCAGGTGAACCCCGTCGTTGTCCAACGCGCTTACAGGAATAACCGTCATGTAGTCCAGCGCGACATCACCCAACAAGACTGAATAGAGTCCCTTGTTGACCTCCAGAATGACAGGATCACTTGGCTCCCCATGCTCCCCATTACTGGTTCCGTCGTTGCTCCAATAGCTGGTGGTTCCGTCTCCGTTAACCAATGCGAATTTGAACTGGCCGCTGCCGTGGAAGTTCTCTCCACCCACCGAAACGCGTCCCTGATGGTTGAGAACCTGAGGCACTGCGGCACTAGCTTCCAAGGCTCCGATCATTAGAGAAAGGGCAAGCAGCCGGGCAAGGAAAAGATTGCCTATTTTGAAAGTCATGGTTTTGGAGGTGGAGAACTTGGAATACGGCCAGGAGGCTGGGCTCCTTGGCTGGTGGATGAAGGTTCCGGTGCACCCTTGGTGAAGCCGCGCCCGGAATCGGTGGCATAGAGGGTGTTATCAGATGTGCTAAAGATCAGGCGCATGCCTGCGTGACGTGACCGCAATACGGTGACTTCCTCCCGTTTAAATTGGAACCAGCCCGGTGCCTCAGTCACTACCGGAGCCTCGGAGGCGGGCACCAGACCGAAGGCATTGTCATCGCGCAGATACTTGATCAACTCGGGCGAGGCACTGACCACCAGAAACCATTGCCAGCGCTCGAGGCCATCGGCGTCCCGCCACTCGTGGCGCTCGGCATGCTGGATCTGATCTGCGGGAGACGGACGCCGCCAAAATGCCTTTTTGAAAATCTCCTCCGCATCAGTCATAGTGAGTGTCGGAGGCGCGCCTTGCCAAGTAATTGACTCCGAAAGAGATGGAGCTTCTGGTTTCTCCACCACAGGCCAAGCTAGCCAAGCCAAAACGGAGGCCAAGACAACAAATATGGATAAGAGAATTTTCACAAAGGCAGTGAGGATTAAGAGTGAGATTGGAATGCCCAAAGACTACATTGAAGAAGCGGGCGGATTCCGTGACAGATCGATCATTCCCATCAATTTCCGGAGTTGGAGTAGGTGCGCAGGAATAGTTTAATGTCTTCCACGCTCCGAACAAAGCGGGTGAGTCCTTCCTGTTCATCATCCAACAAAGTGTATGCGGGAATCACGAGTTTCCACTGACCATTCCAGGCACTGCGGCCAATCAACCGCGAGTTGGTGTAAGGCTGTGGGATGCTGCCCCCCAAAAACAACGAGGGATCGGTCACCGGCCGGAAGGCAGGATGCTTACGTGTAATCCACGGCTGTTCACTGAGCGTACCATTACTGCTGAAGAATTGATTACTGTTGAAATCATTGGCCCCTAGGTTGTAAGGCAGCGGCAGCGCCTGGTCCTGCACATCCCATGAGCGCACGATGTTGCTGTCTCCCAGCGCGGGAGCGCGCATATAGTCTTTGCCGCAGGGAATCAGGTAAACGTAAGGCGTGGCACTGAGCGCGTTATTGAGCTGCGCCCCAGCGGCAGCCGAAGCCGGCGGGCCATCGTCCATCCCCACATACCCCGGCAATCCTAGCCCAACAGCGGCGATCTTGGTCGCAAAGTAACTCGGCGTAAAGGCATGATCATAGGCGGCCAATCGCAAATTGAAGTAGTTTCTGTCATGCTGGATCGTGCTGGTGAACGGAATGATCAAGCCCGGCACGGGAGAACCATCCGGCTTTCTGAGGTTCATGCACAGTAATGCCACATCCGAATCCGCCATCACATCCGCGACGATGTGCTGCTCGAGCCTCTGTTGCCAAGCACTGTCATCTGCAGTCTGAGTGGGATTGTCCAAGATCCGGAAGAGCTCGCCGCGCAATGAGAAGAGCGTGTTGTTCACCGCGGGGTTATTCAGCCCCAGCCGCCCCTCGGCTACCGCGAAGTCCGCGTTGAGCTGAGCCATAGTCCCAGCCAGCCCGGCATCGCCGAGCGTACTGGTGGTGGCTTGCGGCTCGCCGCCAGTCAGGTCACCGAGCGAGCGGGAGGCGACGAGGCGGTTGATGACCAATTGTCCCTGCGGAGTACCGAGCAGGCCGGTCTCGTAGTCGTAGCTCTTGGCCGCGAGGTAGCTGTATTTTCCGGCGAGATCGAACAAGTTCCGGTATTGCACCAACGCCTCGTTACGGAAGGTGCGGAAGGTCAGGTCCTTGGTGCGGTAGCCATTAATCACGGCGGCCGCGCGCTGGCGCAGGGTCTCGCGCCGCAGTCGGATCGTTTCCCCCGTCGCCAGAATGTTCTGAACCTTTTGCGTGGCAAGGGTGTAGGCTGTAGTCAGCTCCGTAAAGCGGGTATACATACCGATAAGATCGCGGTAGGTCTGCTCGAATTCGTATGCCGCCTGAAGTTGGTCTTGGCCGGTTTCAGACTTCAAAAGATTCATCTCCAAAAGAAGTTCCAAACTGCCGCCCGCGCTGGCTTGTAGTAAGCGTGCTGATGCTTTGGGAATCAGCTGCGTGTAGCGATCACGCTTGCCTAGCGTTCCTGTTCCCGCAACCAAGATGCCCCTCGCGCACCCGAAGTCATATCATTTGAGCCAATCCCACTGACGTCGGGCAAGGCGGTCCACCCTGCCTCTGCTGCCTCATCTATGGCACCTGCGAGTGCTCGGCACCAGACTCTGCAATCATTGCTCAGAAGGCAGCCTGAGCAAGAACCGAGTCCGCGTATTTTTGCTCCTCCAGGAACTGCCGTGCCGAGCTCCTTAACATCCGATTCAATCGTTCGTATCGAACAAACCCTTTATAACTTCCTTTTCCCGACGAAATTGAGTCGCTAAGTCATCAGCATCATCTCTCGCGTCCAATACTGCAACTTGGGCAAGATGGGCCTCGATTAAGGCGTCCTGCAAAGCACCGGTATAGGGCCGCTTCCCAAGCGAATTACCTGCACCGACCACATCGGCAAATTGCACCCACTGATTTGGTGTGACCGTGAACGTTAGCACATTGATATCGTCTTCACCGTCATTGTTCCAATCGTCCAATTGCCAACTCTTGAAGATCTCTTTATAATCGTCCTCTTTGAAGGTTTGATACACTGCCGGGTAGCGATATGTTACTTCGACCGGTTCGCTGGTATTGACCCAGTCGTCACCGAGCTGGCGATCGACGATCATCCATCGCAAATAGTCCGGATCCTCATACCCTTGCGGATAGATCTTTCCTGGACCGACATCGCCCGCGTAGGGGCTACCGTAGATATCGAGCAGTTCTTGAAGCGTAGCGTATTCCTCGTCTTCAATGGCCGTCTGCTGGTCGCTAATCTGGTTCTCTTGATTGCGCAGCAGGCGGGTCATGGTGGCGGCCTGATTGAAGGAACCGGCGGCATTATTCAGGGCGCGTAGGGCTCGTGCGGAAATTTGCTCGTAATGGCTGGCACCCCTGTCAACGCCTGAGAGCTCTTGTCCTTGCGAGTTATTCCAATACGGATCCAGGTCGAAGGCGATGGCCCCCGGGGCGAGTCCCAGCGGATTGAGTCGACCGTTGGCGGAGTCCATGGTCGTCTGATAGCTGAGCGCTAAGGATGGTAATTCGTGGAGGTCTGGCACGGTGGTGCGATCCACAATCTGCACGCCACTGTGATTGGGATTGTCATCCACATCCGGCAGCATGGCATTGCCAACAATCCAGTGGAAGAAGGCGCCCTGGGTCGAGCGGCTCGCGGTTTCATCAAGCCCCTGATGCCGCACCACGGCGGTGCGTGGATTGATCTTGCCATCGCGGAACTGTGACCAACCAGCGTCCGGATCATCCTTGTAGCTCTGGCGATGGACCAGCCCGAGCATCTGCTGGGCAGTGCGGCCAACATTGGCGGCAGCAGCAGCGAATTTTCGCTCGTCTTTGTAGTCGACGGATACTGGCACACCGAGCACTGTGACTGTCTCGGCACTGGGCATCCAAGTGAAATAGGGGTGGGTAAGTAGCTTATAGTAGCCCTTGAGGGCGGTGAGGTAGTGGCCATAGGCATCGCCATGGCCTTGCGGAAACATGCGCTGGGCATCGGCGGCATCGACGACGCCATTCGCGGTCGTGCTACCTTCTTTTTCCTTTATATTATAGTTCACCGAGTAGAGAGCTTCGCCGCTGTTGATGCCGCGGGTGAAGTTCCACCATAGGCGATTGTAGGCGGGCGCTAAGCTGGTGCCTTGGGCGCTAAAATCATCACGACCGCGCAGCAGAGCGAGCTCCTCTTCGAGCGAGCTGGCGACCTGTCCTTCGAAGGAAAACCGGCTAGTATTGACCTCCGTAACGCTATCCTGATCATCGATTGAGATCGTCGGATTAGCCCCATCCGCGTATGCTTCATTACCGAGAATGGTATAGAGGTCGTTCAGGTAACCTGCGGCAAGGATCAGGGCATTGTTAGTGGAGGCGGTGTCGAGGTCGGAGTTGACAGTGAAGCCCTTGCCACGGTTGAGCACGGTCTCGTAAATCTCGATAAGGCCGGAATCGTTAATATTATCCATATTAAGAGCGATGTCACCCTCCCAGCGAGTGCCAGCCTGTGTGATCATTGAGACATCAGTATTGAGCGAATTGCTGTAGAGATCGGTCACACGCTGGTTGAAGGGGGTGATCTTAGCGAGCACTCGCTTGATCCAACCTTCAACAAGGGCCGGGCGAGTCCAGTTAGACCAGTTACCGGCTGGGCTGGTAGCGGTAGCCTTGAGCCGGTAGCTCATGGTGAAATTGACATCCCCCATGAGCACGGCGGGATTACTGAGGACCGCGCTCGGGTCGGCTCCGACGAGGATGCTGCCGCCGAGGCTGTAGGGAGTATTGTCGGGATCAAACCAGTCAGGGAAGTCAGGGAGGGTATCGCTGTTATCCAGCGGCAGAATCGGGGCCTGACCGCTGCTGTCATTGAAGCCATAGCGGTAGCGGAACTCGAAGTTTTCCGGCTGGCCACCGTAGTCACCGCTGTGCCGCACCGTCACCTTTTCATCGAGCGGGTTGGAAGAAAGTAACACCTTGAGGTCCCCATCGTAAAGGTTGGGAACGACCTTGATGATCTGCATTTGCACGGGATCCCCCTCATCCGTGAAGGCCTTGCCATTTCCGAACACCAGCGTCACATAACCGGTGCCGCCGCCGGTTGAACTCAGGGCATACCCAGCCACCGCGGTGTCCGGATCAGTGACATCAGACCGCTCCTCCACCGCGATGGACTTATCCAGACCGGCGTCCACCACATAGGTCCCCGGCACCGTGCTGCTCTCACGGAAGGTCTCGAGCGTTGTGGCAAGTACGTCGATGGCGGTAGTCCATGCGGTCGTGTCCTCCTCGGCGGCCTCCTCCGGGAGGAGTGCCTTAAGAGCGTCCACATCCAGTGAGCTAAGCTGGTTGAGATTGAAATAATCTTCCGTCGCGATCTCATCCACAAACTCGCCGATGAGCTCAAGGGTTTTCTGGAAGGGATCGTAGTAGAAGCGGTTTTGCAGGTTCGGCGGAAGGCCTTGAAAGTAAGTCTTACCGGCGTAGTCGCTGGTCCGCAACCCGGGCGGCAGTTCTTCCATGAGCGAGGTCTTCTTGCGGATCGGATCGTGCAAGGCGACCGAAGAAGCATCACTCCCCAAAAGAGGTGCGTGCAACGCCATCGCCATCGATTGCTGATAAAGGACTTGGGCGCTGGTTTGGCCGAATACTTGAGGCAGGCCGTCTTTGGGTTTGGCCAGGGTTTGCGCCATCATCAGTTCTGGAACCTCTTTTTGCTGCGCTTCCGGTAGGGTCGTGTCGTCCGGCCACTTCGGCACATAGGCAAGAGTGACGGAAGAGCCGCCGCCGGTGTCCGCGATGAAGGGCTGGATGCTACCAACCGCGGGCTGTATGTTCACGGCCAGCAGAGCTGGGAAATCGAACCCCGCCTGCTGAGTGTAATAAAACTTCATGCCAAAGTTCGGCTGCTGGTCTTCTGTCACCTCTCCGAGGTGCGGCCCGCGGAACACCCAGTGCGTGCCCTTGCGATCCTCGAAGGTGAATTTGCTGTATTCGTCGATGAAACGAGTGTCTTCAGCGACAATATAATCAGACTCCGCAGGCAAAGTATCCACGTCGAGTGTCACCTCTTCATTGCTTACCGATTTATCGGGATTCTTGGGCAGCGGCAGAAGCGCTAGCGGCATGGGTGGAGTGAGAGGCTGGCCGGCGATTTTGTCATATTGCAGCGGGTAGGTCACACTGTCGCGAACGACCTTAGCCACCCGCATCGCAGGACGGCTATCGACAGGATCCGTGTATTGCACCAAGACGCGACGCTTGGAACTGGTGGTAATGTTCAAATCATCGCGCAGGGCATAGACATTCCCGTCAAGAAGTAGGGCATGCTCTTCGTTGGGATTGTAGCCCGGCAGGGTTGGATCGGGCTGGCGATAGATGCTGCCGGAGGCCTGGACCGAAGTAAGCCCCGGGTTTTCTAACCCCTTGAGTGAGGCGATGACGAGCTCCTGTGATTGAAATGGCCAGATCACCTCGTAGTGCGCGGCGATGGCCGGCACGTAAAACGGTTCGATCTTCGTGGCAGCGGGAAAGGAGACTTTCTTGAACCACCAGACCGAAAGTTGATTGCCTCCAGATAACGCGTTGACCGGGATGATGGCTCCGGCGGCAGCTGCGCCGAGGAAGCCCGCGTCGCCGAGGGGATTCACATAAGCCGTCGGAGAGTAGCAGTCGCCGCCGGAGATATGACCCGCGATTTCATAGCCTGCTGGAGCCTCGATACGACTACCTACAAAGGATATTGTCCTCCCGCCGTTACTGGCGTTCCAGGCCGTTAAAGGTGACCAGTCGCGCGCGCCGTCGCCATCGCGGTCGTTGAGGGTGTAAACCGCAGGCCGGCTTTCATCGACATCCGGTGTCGCGAGATTATCAGCAACGGCGGTCGAACCCAGCGCGTCTTCCGACTCGATCCACAAGCGCACATACTCGGCACCCGCCACCGAATCGAACTTGAGCAGCGAGCGGTTCCGCCGGTCTGGACTGCTGGCGGTGAACTTGACGAGCAGGCGCTGGGTGGTCCCGTCGATCTCTACCTCTAGCTCCGCTGGATCATCCTGGAACACCAGGCTCGGCAGGGCGCCTGCTGCAAACTTTGGCCCGAGGGTGGCGTCCGCCCCGGACTGGGTGACGTTTACCGGCTCATAGTCGGCCGGGCTGGCGGGCCACTGAAAGAGATAGCTCCGCTTAGCCACCGGCCACGAGATATCCAGGCTAGAAAGGGCATCATCCGACGAGTGGAGCGAGGCATCGAATTTCCCTGTCCAGTAGAGAACAAAGTTATCCGGATTGAGGTTCTCGCGCTCGGCATAGTATTGGGTGATACCGTCCGGACGGACGAAAGTGCCGTAGGGCGGGGTGCCGCCTGATGGAGTGAATAAATCGGGCAGCGAGGGGCTCATCTCATCGTCGCCCTCTTCCTCGAGGCCTTCGCGCGGGCGGAGTTTTTCACCCAGCGAAGTAACGATGGTTTCGACCTCGGCGGCACGACGAATTTCCACGATATCGGCACCGAGGAACTCATGAAGGCCGGACTCTCCTTGAATCTCTTTACCTAGGTATTCTACGAAGACGCGGCCCTGCGCATTGAAGGCGCGAAGAGAGGGCAGGCCGGAGAGCGTTTCGAACCAAAGCGTGCGCGGCTCTGCGGGCGCGGCAATGCCCGGGTTGTTAGAGCCGCCGGCCGGGGTGTATTCGACCGACTGGCCGGGGACGAATGAATTGAAAACTGGATTCACCCGCTGGATGCGACCCGTCGGGATTTTGACGATGGGACCATCGAAGCTTTTTTCCGTCCAGTAAATGAGCCGCGCAGGAGTATTCGAGGCGGATGAGACGGCGAAAGTTTCACGTCTAAATTTATAGGTCGGCTCGCTCTCACCAGCTGCGGAGGTATCCGGCACGTTGGAGACCCAAGTGATCACTACCCTGCCAGCTTGGCTGGCAAAGACTTTCCCCGCATGGGGACTGTAATAAAACGGCTGATAGGGCTGGAAGCTTTTTGGCGTGTTGCTGGAGATATTGGCATTGGCAGAGCCGGAAAGCGTCAGCGTGGTCCCATTGATGAGCTGTATTTCACGCCCCAGCAAGGTGGCACCGACCGTGAGGGTAGAGGGCACACTGTCCACTTCCACCACACTGCTGGTAGTGGAACTTTCGGTTAGCGTGACACTGCCATCCTGAATAAGTGGCTGGGTGAGTCCCTCCACGGTGTTCGTCAAGCTCGCAGAGCTGAACTGCTCACCTGGTTGCACCGGCTGGGCCCGCCAGTAATTGCTGTCCGCCAGGGGGGTACCATCCCATCTGACCAAGGGGCGCTCAATGATATCTCCCATGAAATAACGGGGGACTCCCGAGGCAAAGCTGGAACCGAAGGTGGCCCGCTTCAGCACCATGCTGGTGACAGTCGCGGTGACGGCGCGAGGGTAGCGACCGGTGGTAACGCCCCCCGTCGCGGTGATGGGCCCCGCCGTGGCGGCGGTGGACGCCTGACCGGCAAACTGAACATTGGTCACCGGCGGGCTCGAAGGCACATTAGGCGCAGCGATGACCACTACTGGCGGGTTGCCGGCATCGTAGCCGCTACCTCCGCCATTCACGTTAATGTTGACGGCGGTGACGACACCACCCGTGATCGTAGCCGTGGCCGTGGCGGTCGTTCCTCCATTAGCAGGAGGCTCAATGGTAATTGTTGGCGCGGAGAGATAGCCACCTCCACCGCCACGCAAAGCGATCCCAGTGACCGCCCCGCTTTCAGAAACGATCGCTGAGCCGCCCGCCTTCCGCTGATCTAGCAGGTTGCGCGCGCCGCCTTTTAATTCAAACTGAGCGTGGGCTGCCGGTGCGCAGAGCAGCGCGGCGAAGATGGCGAGCAAAATAGAAAATCGGAGATTCATAATCTGATAAAAAGGTAAGGTATTTGCTGAAATCACACGCGATCGGCAAAGACCGGGGCAATGTAGCTCTGTGACTCAAGGTATCGTTCGGAAATGAGCGGAAAAATCGAAGGCATGGCGCTAGCGGTAGCCGCCGCCCCAGCGGACAAACGGGTGGGCCCTTCTGGGGAGCAGTAGCACACACCTCTGCACCTGCCGTGAGATTGCACCGTTGCCACCTTGTCCCTAAATCGATTCATGGGTTATTCGATCTGCTAAATCGGGAGAATTACTCTGAAGCAGGGGACGTCCTCAGCGAGACAGTCTCAACCGAGGCCGCTTTGGGCATGCTGCGTTCGAGGGCAATCAGGCGTGCCTCAAGACTTGCATTCTTGGCTGTGAGCTCGCGGCGCAGCGCAGCATTCTCGTTTCGTAAGGCTTGAATCTCCGCATCCTTTTCCTTCTTAATTTGCTGCGTCGCTGAGACGTTAAGCATCGCGATTGCGTCGTAGTCCACGGTCCGGAAATCTTCCACCTCGCGGCCATAAACAAACACCCGCCCTTCATCCGGCTTGTAAGCGGTTCGGAAAGCATCCCCGCGCACTTCAATGACTTCCTCGATGAATTCCTCTTTGTCGCCGATCAGGCGGACGCGTTCACCAGCCTTGAGATCGGTAGAGAGCAGAACCCAACCATCCGCCACTTCCGCATTTTTAAAAATATCCGGAACCGCGCTCTTGCTTTTACTAACAGCCTGCGGAAAGACACTTTCCACTTGCTGTGCAATCACCTTCTTTTGCGGAGTGTTTCCGTTAGCGAGGGTATCAATGTATTCATAGTCCGTGATTTCGATGCCGAGCAAAGTCCCAAGATCAGCACACGAATCCGAGGGCTGGATGGCGGTTTTAATCCGTTCGTCGGAATGAACTGTAACTTTGGTTCCAACCACGTGTCCATCCGCCCAGATGGAAACAGTTGCATTGGTATTATTGTCATTGGTTCCGGAAGCACCGGAGGTGCTGAGGCGACCAATCGAGGTATAAGTTTTGTTCCTCGTCCCCACATTGAGCCTTCCGTTGTACGAAGACGTATGAATAAGCACCGCGCTTCCGTCCATTCTAAGAATAGCTGGGTCGAACGCCTCTGTCGTCCCCCCGCCAAATCCGAACCAGTTGCTGTTCTGTTGAAACCCTAAACCAATTACTGTGAGAACCACCGCGCACAAAGGCCATGTGAGCTGCCGTGTGATTATTCGCCTCCCGCGTGATTTGAACCGATCCATAGCGCAATGGGTCCGAAGCCCCGTCAGCAATCGCAAGCTTCAGGCTTGAATTGGGGTTGAACCCGGCGCCGATATGGACGTTTTTATTAAAAATCGCACTTCCATCGACGTCAAGCGCGCCACTGGCTGAGATAGCTCCTTCTACATCAAGAGTAACGGTAGGTGCATTTTTGTTGATGCCGATATTGCCACCCTGGGGATTCAGTAGCAACGGGGAAGTATTGGTAGTCGCACTGTAGGACTGAAGGGAGGCCCGGTTAGCGGTCGTGTCGTAGCCAATATTGAGTCGCTTGTTGTTATCCGTATTGCCGCGGATCGTGAGCTGATCGGCAGGGGTAGCAGCCATGTTTCCCTCCAGCGTGAGCTTGTTGGTATTGGAACTGAAGGAAGTTGCTCCGATACCAACGCGGCCAGAAGCATCCCACAGGAGGGCAGTTTTTTGGATATCTGAAGCGTTGGAGCCGAGAGCACCGCCCGCATTACCATACAACACCGGTCCGTCCACCGCGGTCCCGCTGAAAGTACGGCCCGGGCCATACCATCCGAGGCCGTAGTTGCTGACTGTTCCGTCGGTTGGGCTGAATCTGAGATCGGAAGACGAGCTGATGCTCTCCGCGAACTTGGCGCGCATCGCAAAAGCGGTAGAGACAATTTGCTGGCGAGGTGAGATCTCTTTGTCGGTCGTTGCAATGGTGGCAGAGGAGGCCACCGTCACTCCGAGATAGCGGCCGCTTCCATTGAACGCGTCACCCAAGTTCGCCAGCTTTTTTGTCGTTTCGCTATAGCCAAAGGCCTCGAGGGTATTAGCGACGCCTTGTCCAACGAGCACGCTGAACTCACCCTCGCTAACGGTGACCGTCTGCTGTTCGGAGAAGATCAGATTGGCTTCACTTACTGAAGATTGGTGATCCCAAATACGGAAGATGACGGTGCGGTTGACTGGGGTGCCAGCACCGACGATAGTTCCGGTAGAATCGACCACGAAGCCTTGGTAGCTGATGTAGTTCGGCACCGCGGAGGTTTGCGCGTTTGCGAGAATGGGACACAGCGCCAGCAGGGCGGCGCAGAAGGATGGCAGAGGGCGGAGTTTCATAATCGTAAAGTGGGTGGCGTTTCGGATACAGGCGGTGAGGGTTTTCTAAAGAGATCAGGGATTGAGGGTGCCGAGTTCCGAGGCGCGGCGGAGCTCGAAGGTGCCAGAGAGGTTGAGTCCGTCACCAGTGCCTACGCCGACACTATCCCGGTGTAGGCCGCTGACGACCTCGCCGTAGGTGCCGCCGATGACACTGCTGCCCCAACCGGTGGCACTGCCGCCACTGGGTGGGGCGTCGGTGAAGGTAAAGGTGACCTCCCGGGTAACGTCGTAACTTTCCTGGCCGGCCAAGAGCTCGGCCTGGCCGCTTTTGTTGTCGTGGTCGGGGTGATACTGGTGGACAAAAGGATTGGTCGGGTCGTCGAAGGGGGTGGCGATGGTGCAGGAAAGGTCGCCGGCGATGGCGAAGCTGCCGGTTGTTCCCAGCGCCAGATCCAGCGGCATGTGGGTGGCGACGATGCGGCTGGCATAGGATTTGGCATCCGCCTTCAAGCCCGCCTCGGAAAGGCACAGGCCGAAGTCGTGAGGCTCAGCTGCCATGGGCCCCATGAAGATCTGGGAAAGCACGCGGGCGGTCCCATCATCGGAAACATGGATGAGGTAACGCAGGGGGAAGGCGCTGCCGGTGGACTTCAACGCATCTTCCAGTGGCTTGCTTTCCACTGCTGTAACCAGGGCCTCGCCGATCCAGAGGCCTGCCAGCGTGCTCTTGCGCGCGGTCGCCGGAATGAGGATGTCAAAGGTATTGGCCGAGTCGGTGAAACGCAGGAACGAGGCGTAGAGAGCGTCCGCCGCACCTACCATGAGACCACGGTCGATGCCGAAGCTGAGCTCGACGCTGGAATTCGGCGCGATGACCTCGTTATAAGCGGCGGCGATCGGGGTTTCCACCCACTCCCCCTGGTCGTTAAAGGTTCGGCGTGTGAGCGGTACCCCGTCGGTGACGAGCTCTTGACCCGAGGGCGGACTGTTCGAGGAAACCGGGTTGATCGTGAGTGTCATCACCGCAGCGGTGCGGTTCATGACGCGGGCCGTGATCACCGAGCGACGGCGCCCAAAGGCTAACCCATCACTGTTGGAGAGGCTGATCTGGACGGGGGCATAGAAATTCCCCACTACCTCGGAGGAGAACCAATAGGCCTGATTGCGGTCCAACCGCTCGCTGGAGGTGGAGAACACCTGCAACGGGTTGTTTGCGCCCAAGTCGCCACCGATATATTTAAAGATCTTGGCGTTCGATGCGATGGCCGCCGGAAAGGTGGCGAAGTAGCTCGCAAAAGTCGGGAAATTTCCCGCCTTGTTACTACTGGGAAAGCCAATAAAATTCGCCCCACTACGCACCCAGGAGTTGTTCGGTGGCATCGGTTTGTAGGCGATGGGCACCGAGTAGCTGTTTGCGGTGGTGCCGCTGCATTTCACCAGGTAGGCCGACTGGCCGGTCATGCCGACGAGCGAGCTGCCCACCGCCGTATCGCGCACCCACTTGCTCCACTCCGGCGTGCCGTTGCTGGGTATTAGCGGCGAGGTGATGAACCCGACCTGGTTCGGATTGGGATTCCAGCGCCACACTTCCAGCACCTCGAGGTTGGAGGCGAAAAGATCGTCCAGCGTAGCGTAACTCGCATCTCCGTGCAGGTAGATCGAGTTCCACCCGCCTTTGAGGGTGTAAGTCGTGCTCTGCCACTGCGCCTGGGCGGTGGGGGCGGCGAATATAAGTGAAACGAGAGTGAGGAGAATGGATTTCATCGGACGGAAAGGCGGTAGATTTCTACAGTGCTCGAACGCGGCGCGGTGAAGGCGGAGACGATGCCTACCTCGGTGGCCTGATAGCCATTGGCGCCCTCACCGGGAGCACCCACCGCAAACGGCACACGCGTCCAAGTCTTCAGGTCGAGCGAGCTCTCGATGGTGTAAACCTTGCCGGTGATCCCGTAAAACTCGAAGCGCACGTTTTCCGGCTGCTTCTCCCTAACGGTCAGGCCGAAGGTCTCGGTGGCATCCCCGGCGAAGGTCCCCGCGATGTATTCCATCAGATTGCTCTGGCCGTCTTTATCGAAATCGCCATCGGAATCAATGAGACTCAGATCCCACTCGCCGTTCTCATCCGGAAAGAGCCCCGCCTGAGAA
Organism: Akkermansiaceae bacterium; assembly: GCA_905182405.1. GTDB lineage: Bacteria > Verrucomicrobiota > Verrucomicrobiia > Verrucomicrobiales > Akkermansiaceae > SW10. The sequence continues at coordinate 2,000,786 of CAJJBQ010000002.1, forward strand.
AGCTGCCATTCCTCCCAGACATCTGGCAGGCCGTCCTTGTCCTTGTCCTGACCGAGAGTGAGATCCAATTTTACCCGTTCGCTACCCTTCCCTGTGGTCAGGGTCCCGGCAACCTCAATGGGGTAGAATAACGCGCCGTTCATCGAGACCACCAGGCTGAAGATCCCGCCGGCGGCCACTGCCTTCTCGGTGTAAAACTTGGTGCCGCTTCGATTCTGGTCGAGCCGCATGTTGAGCTCGTAATTCCGGTCGATCTGGCTGGAGGTTATGGGCGTCCGCCCCACCTCGACCCCGCCCTTGAGCAGGATCACCTGCGCGCCCTCGGCGGTGACCGTCTGCCCCACCTGGTCACGCACCACGCCGTAGAGCGTGTAATACGGTGCTGGCGGAAAGGCCTGAACCACTGAAAAAAAAAAGGCTGAGAAAATTACGTAAAATTTTAACATGTTTTGAAAAACTTTCGGGAAATTACTTTTGTTCCCAGTAATAAAAAGAAAAAACGCAAAAACATGCGTTGCTCCGGTGCAACATCTTGCGCCCGCATTGAGCCAGATAGAATAAAGTGGCACCAAGGCTCGTCGCCCTCAGCTATTCTTTGCGTTAAAACCTTCGCGTCTTTGCGTCTTTGCGGTTCAATCCTCTTCTCATGAAGTTCTTCTTCGCCCCCATCCTTTTAGGTTCTTTCCTCCTCTCGAATTTAGGGTTTTCCGCCCAGCGGCCAAACATCGTCCTCATCATGGCCGATGACGTCTCCTGGGAATGCTTTTCCTGCTACGGCGCCGAAGACTACAAAACACCTCATCTCGACGCCCTCGCCGCCAAAGGCATCCGCTTCAACCACTGCTACTCTACCCCCATCTGCACCACCTCTCGCGTCAAAATTATGACCGGAAAGTACAATTTCCGAAACTACACCCACTTCGGTTACCTCCAACCTGAGGAAAAAACCTTCGCCCAACTCCTCAAGTCAGCTGGCTATAAGACAGCGATCGCCGGCAAGTGGCAACTCAGCGGCCTTTACCACGGCGCCCCAGGCAACCAAGACGCCTCCCGCCCTGTCAAAGCCGGCTTCGATGAATACTGCCTCTGGCAAGTCACCACCCAGAAGAGCAGCAAAAATGGCGGCGAACGATTTTGGTCCCCTCCCCTCGAGCAAAACGGCAAGTTCCTAACCAAGGAAGACAACCACCTTAAGTATGGCCCCGATCTCATGTCCGACTTTCTCTGCAACTTCATCAAGCGCAATAAAGACGACCCCTTCTTCGTCTACTACCCCACCGTCCTCGTCCACGATCCCTTCGTGCCCACCCCCGACACCATCGGAGACCGTCCCCGCACGCACGGCTCCAATAAGCAACCCAAGGACAAAGCCGCCAAGAAAGCCAACTTCGTCGCCATGGTGCAATACCTCGACAAACTCGTCGGCAAGATCGTCAAGCAAGTCGATGACATCGGTCAACTCGACAACACCATCATCATGTTCACTGCCGACAACGGTAGCCACCGCACCCTCACTTCCCGCTGGAACGGCCAGGACATCAAAGGCGGAAAAGGCAGCACCACTGACATGGGCACCCACGTCCCTTTCATCGCCTCCTGGGCGGGCAAAAGCCCCCAAGGACTCGTCTCCGATGACCTCATCGACTTCACCGACTTCTACCCCACCCTCGCCCAAGCTGCCGGCATCAAGTTAGGCAAATACGACCCCATCGATGGCGTCAGCTTTCTCCCTCAACTCCAGGGCAAAAAAGGCGCCCCTCGCGACTGGGTCTTCTGCCACTACCAACCTTACTGGGGAAATTTTAAGGGCACCCAATTTGCCCGCACCCAAACCCACAAACTCTACCCCGACGGCCGCCTCTACGACATTCCCAACGACCTCAAAGAAGAGACCAATCTCGCGCCTACTCAATCCAACAAAACACTCACCAAGGTCCTCAAGTCAGCTCCTCCAGCCACCACCAAAGGGACCAACAAAGCCAAAGAGCGGCCCGTCTACCCCGATTGGAAACTCCTTTCAAAGTAGCGTCAAGAAAGGAGCCGGGACGTCTCGCCCTGATCAAATCAAGCCCTCTCAGTGCCACTGAAGCTCCTCGCGGCCTGGTCGACTGGATCGCTTCCATTGATCCTTTTGAACTCTCTAAGTGCAGATTTTGACGCGCTTTTTCTAGCCTTTGCCTTGTATCCAATTCTCTTCCTCTTCTTTACTCTCAGTTGGAAGATCGGAATAATCTTGTCGGTCCCTATTCTAGGCACCTCATCTTTATTTCATAAATCCCATGAAATTCCTCTCCATCTCCCTCACCGTGAAGGATGGCTTCGCCGCCACCTTCATCAATCCATAGGGTTACCGCTGGAGCCTCAGCTAAAAAACCGAAGAAATCTCCCACGACGAACTCACCAGGCGCGCGATGGCCCTCTTTTCAAAAGCAAATTCTTAGTCGCACCAAAATCCCAAAATTAAACTTATCTTCCTTGTCCACCGTAGAACGAAGAAGGAAACCAAGTTTGTCTAATGGCTATCTCCACTACGTTAGGTTCGTGCCTTCCGTATTTCTTCCTATAGGCTATCTTCGCAAGCTCTGGTTCGTTGTGATAAACAACTACCCAACCAAGTTTCGTATTTTTAGCGTCTTCCGCGGTTTAACAATTTCTACCTCTTTCCATGCCTAATCTTAACTCTGTCGCTCGCACGCTCAATCTCGCAAACTACGAGCGCCACATCTTCCTCTGCGCCACCCCGACCGAAGCGAAATGTTGTAATCCTGTCGATGGCATGGCCTCCTGGAAATTTCTCAAAAGCCGCCTCAAGGAACTTGGACTCTGCGCCGCAGAATCGATGATTCATCGTAGCAAAGCCGACTGCCTCCGCATCTGCATCCAGGGCCCCATCGTAGTCGTCTACCCCGAAGCGGTATGGTACCATTCCGCCACCCCGGAAAACCTCGAGCGCATTATTCAAGACCACCTCATCGGAGGAAAAGTCGTCAAAGATCTCCAAATCAAGGCCAAATAAAACCCGGAGCCGCATCGGCTTTAGTTATTATAACCGGGCTCCTAATTTGTAGCGCCGCGCTCCCACTTCACTCCACATCCTCCGCAAAGAGCACATCCTCGAAGATCTCAATCTTCCCCTCTGCTCTATTACGCATGTAGCGGCGGAAGACCACGAGATGCGCCTCTTTACGAGATTGGCGAATCGCATCAGTGACGGACTCGGCGACTTCTTCAAAGTCGGGAACTTCACCTTCTTCGACCGCCGTCACTTCGATGAGATGCCACCCGAACTTACTTTGAACCACTTGCGGTTTGTTCAGGGGAAGCGAAAATACCGCAAGCGAGAAATCCTGAGGCAGCTTGTCGGCAGTGACCCAGCCGAGATCGACCAGCTTGGAAGCGCTCTCGACACTTCCTGCAACGGCGGAAAAATCTTCATTTTTATCAACCACCCGGGCACGGGCCGCTTCGACAAGTTCACGGGCTGCATCGACTTCACTCGTGAGAGTGCTTACAAAAATTTGGCGCACCATGCGCTGCACGGGAGCCTTCATCTCTTTCCTATTTTTTTCGTACCACTCACGGGCCTCTTCCTCGGTCACTTCATCTGGCAGGAAGCTATTGAGATACTTCTCACGCTGAAGTCGGGCATTGATCCGCATCCGGGCTTCCTCTTCTTCTCGCCATTTTTGATCAGCAAGGAGAGCATCGAAGACTTCAGCGGTGCCGTAACGTTTCTCAAAGAGGGCAAAGACCTCTTGCTGGGTGCCCTCGGGAATGGCAAAATTTTCGGCCGGAGAAATCTTGATCTGTATCTTAATGAGAAGTTCATCGATCAACTCATGCACCATCCCTTCGCGGAGCAAGTGCCGCTCCGCGACAGTCGTATCCGCAAAAGTGCGGCCCCTCTCCCAGAGGTATTGCCGCGCCCGTTCATCGACTTGGGCTCGGTAGATTGGCTGAAAATAGACACGCGCCGCGATCCCCTGCGCCTTGGCCTCCGCGATCATTTCCTCAGAGTCCATTCGGGGCCTGGTAATCGTGCGACTCAGAGGACCCCTAAAAACCCAGAGATCGAGACAAAGGTAGCACGTCACCACGGCATAAGCCGCAAGTTGAATCGCCATTTTCTTTGGACCGCCCACGGCTTCACCATGACCAAAAGCCCTCCCCCACTGCAAGCCCCTACCGCGATTCCCATTATAAACCAGAAGGACATTGTAGTTCACAAGTAGTTGCCCCCTCTCCAAGGTCGTTCTCGCCATGAATCTTATGAGTGAGGCCCTGACCTACCCTCTCCGCGGGAGCGGAAAATACATGCTCCTCTGGGGCGCCGTCCTTTCTGTCATCGCCTCCATTGCGGGTTTTGCCCCTCTCTTTGGCTTCTTTGCCGCTCTCTTCATCTCGGGTTACTTCTGCGCCACTTATTTCACAATCGTCGAAACAACCGCCGTGGGGCAATCCGAAGCCCCACAATTCCCCGACGTTTCCAACATTCTCGAAGATCTTCTCTGGCCCCTCTTCAAAGTCGTGATTGTCTTCATCCTCTGCTACCTCCCTCACCTCGCCTACCTCCTCACTACCGGAAATAATGACGCCCTCGCGACCTTCCTTCTCGTGCTGGGCTTGATCTACTTTCCCATGGCGATCCTCGCCGTCATCGTCCTGGGTTATCTCGGAGCGATGAATCCCATGATCGTCATCCCCAGCATCTTCAGGGCAGGCGGGTCTTACCTACTTGCCGTAATCTTCTTGGGACTAATTTACTTCCTTCAAGCCACAGTTGCGGAAGCTCTTGGAGGTTACTTCATCATCGGAGGCCTCGTGATGGGGCTCTTCGGCATGTATGTCATGATGGCGAGCGCTCGGACGCTCGGGAAAGTCTATCAAGACCGAAACGAGACGCTGGGCTGGCTCTGACGGCTACATTCAGCGGACAATCACCTTGGTCCCTGGCCGCGTGAGGCTTGAGAACCGTGCCGCGTCCCAATTTGCCAGACGGTAGCAGCCTGCGCTTTGAGCCCGGCCAATCGTGCGAGGGCTCGAGGTCCCGTGAATCCCGATCCCGGCCTTGGTTAAGCCCGACCAAAGCACACCCACCGGATTATTCGGCCCCGGGGGGATCTGGAGATATTCATTACTCCGCTTCCCTTTTTCTAAAAATGACTTGTCATAGCGCCACTCGGGGAGCTCGACACAATTTCGAATCTTCCAGTGCCCCCGGTGGATAAATTTTTCCTGCCCGGGGGTCGTGGGAAACATCGCGATCAGCTGGCCCACTGGTTCTTCCTCTTCGTCATCCGCTACTGCCACCGCCACACCAGGCGCAACTTTCACAGGAGCAGCGGGATCATAAATAAAAAGCTGCTTCATCCCGGTATCGATAATAACCGTTCGTAAACTCAATTTCTCATCCGCTTTGTGCGATCGGCCCGCAGCCAATTCCTCGATTCGAAAGGGTTCGATATTGGGAACCTTCAGCGTTGAACGAGGGCCAAGGTTGTGGGCCTTCTGCGTCCCATTGAGCTGAATAAGGAACGTCCCGGACGTATGGTAGCGCTCCGCCATGAACTCGAGATAGGAGCGATAGGACATCATCTTCTCCTTCGCTTGCTTCTCCCGCTTCGGCGACAACTTGGGATTGACATACTTGCCGGCAAAGCCAGGCACTGACGCCACCGCATAGAGGTTAGGCACTTCCTTCAGAGCGTCTTCAAGAATGGCCGCCCAATCTCCTGGCGACCGTCCCTGGGAACGATTGTAAGCATAAACGGCTCTCTCCGTGAAATTTCCGGGGTTTCCATCGAGGAATCCCGGCCCAAAAAGTTTCTGATCGAGAAAGATCTGCACCCGCAGACCTTCCTCGGGAGATTCAGGCTTTCCGTCTTCCGCCGAAAGAGACGCAGTGAAAAAAAGAGCGGAGAGGAGTAATTTCACGGCATAATCTTAACATCTCTTAAACAAAAGACCATCGAGAATACGAGGTTTCACAGATCCATCGGATTGAAGAATCCACCGTAAAAAAGGCTTTTTGTACACTCAAATCAGCCCGCCATTTTTTCAAATTCCCCAAAACACCGACAAATAGCGGTCAAATCTGACCCAATCGCCTTGCTAATGAGCAAAATATGCCCAATTTCCCACTCCCTTTCAAATAGTGCGTTTTTAACAAATCAGTTTCGACTTGAAAAAAAATCATTTTGCCTAAAATTCGCGCACAAGTTCAGCGAGCACGACGCTTACATCGTGCATACATAAATATCTCTGGGTTATGATCGAAGTCAATTCACTCACCAAACGATTCGGCCATAAAGTCGCAGTCGACAATCTCTCGTTCTCAGTCAAGAAAGGAGAGGTCCTTGGCTTCCTCGGGCCCAACGGCGCGGGCAAGTCCACCACCATGCGCATGGTGACCGGATTTCTCCCTGTGACCGAGGGCAGCATCGAAATCGGCGGGGTCTCGATGATCGCCAAGCCGATGGCAGCCAAAAAGAAGATCGGCTACCTTCCCGAGTCCGCCCCCCTTTACAATGACATGACGGTCAAAGGCTTCCTCAAATTTTGCGCTTCAATGCGGGGACTCGGCGGCTCCAGCCGAAAGGATGCCGTTGAAAAAGCGATCGAAACCTGCTTCCTCCAAAGCGTCGCCCATCAATCCATCGAAACCCTCTCGAAAGGCTACCGCCACCGCACCTGCCTCGCCCAATCACTCCTACACGACCCCGAAGTCCTCGTGCTCGACGAGCCCACCGATGGTCTCGATCCCAACCAAAAACGCGAAGTGCGCAAGCTCATCCGTAATCTTGGTAAAGAAAAAGCGATCCTCTTTTCCACCCACATTCTGGAGGAAGTCCATGAAGTCTGCACTCGTGCGGTCATCGTCGATCAAGGAACCATTGTGGCCGACGGCACCCCCGAGGAACTCACAAAACAAGGAGGTGGATCGCTCTACGACCTTTTCCATAAGGTCACCACTTCTGAAATCACCGCCGCCTAACCATTTCCCCATCGAAACCAATGAATACGTGGACCATTTTTAAACGGGAGCTCTCGAGTTACTTCTCGCAGCCCACCGCCTACGCCATTATCGTGATCTTCAGCCTCCTTTCCATCGGGCTGACCTTCACCTTCGGTCGCTTTTGGGATTACCAGGATGCCAGCCTCAACGGCTCTTTCTTCTGGTGGCACCCTCTCATCCTCATGATCCTCGCGCCTGCCGTCAGTATGCGCCTGTGGTCGGATGAGCATCGCTCCGGCACCATCGAACTTCTCGGCACCCTCCCGGTGACCATGCGCAGTGCCATTCTTGGTAAATTCTTCGCTGCCGCTCTTGTGTGGCTCCTCGCGCTCGTCCTGACCTTCCCGGTCGTCAACACCGTGAACTGGCTGGGAGCACCCGACAATTGGGCCATCTTCTCAGGCTACCTCGGCTCCTTTCTCGTCTGCTGCACCTTCCTCGCGATCACCTCACTCGTCTCTGCCTTCACGAGGGACCAAGTCGTCGCACTCATCGTTTCCGTGTCGCTTTGCTTCCTCCTGACTATCTGTGGCATCGATCCCGTTATCAACGAACTTCGACGTTCCTGGACCAAGGAAAGTGTCGATCTTCTCGCTTCCGTTGGCGTCTACTCTCACTTCCAGGAAGCGACTCGCGGATTGATCCGCTTCACCAGCCTCATCTATTTCCTCGGACTAATCACCGTCTGCCTGATCGGCACCAATCTTGTTCTCAAATCCCAACGTGCTTAATTTCCAACCCTCATTTTTTTAGACGATGAAAGCTCTGAAACCTGTCCTCCTGGGAGTCGCCGCTGTGGCCCTGCTCCTTGTCCTCCTCTCCTTCGCCATCGAAGCGCTTGAATCCGTCCGCTTATGGATCCTCCTTGTGGGCGCCGCTGTTCTTAGCTTCGTCCCAAATAGCAAGGTCGTCCGTGCTGCTTTTGGCACCGTGCTCTTCGCCGTTCTGATCCTGTCCCTCATTCAACTGATCGGCATGACGGGCACGGGACGCAAGAACATCGACCTCACCGAGGACAATCGCTACACCCTGACCGATGGCACCAAGGCTATCCTCAGCGAGCTCACCGAGCCCGTCGTGATTAACTATTACGTCACTCGTGACCTCCGCTCGACGCCTGCTGACATTAAGCGCTACATCCCACGGATCGACAACCTCCTTGAAGAATTTTCCGGTCTCTCAAACGAGGGAAATATTAGCATCAACTTCATCGATCCAAAGCCCAACACGGACGAAGAAGATGCCGCCGCCCTAGACCAAATCCAGCAAGTGCCCGTCTCCCAAAACGAGAACCTCTTCTTCGGAGCCTCCATTTCCAGCTGGGACAAAAAAACGGTCATCCCCTACTTCAATCCCCAGAACGAAACGCAGCTTGAATTTGACCTCATCAGCGCCATCGCGGAAGTCTCGGCCTCGAACAAGCCCACCGTCGGACTCATCTCGGCTCTCGACCTTTCGACGAGTGGCCGCACCCGCCAAGGCTGGATCTTCACCCGGTATCTCAAGCGCGCCTACAACGTCGCCGATCTTGGCATGGGCGTTACCGACACCCTTCCCGATGTCTATGAGGACAACGAATGGGGCGTCGCTCCTGAGCATCTCGATCCGGAAAAAATTCCCGTCGTTCTCGTCATCCACCCTGCCGGAATCACCCCGGAAGCGGAATACCACCTCGACCAATATCTCCTTCGTGGAGGCACCGTCGTCGCCTGCGTTGATTCCTTCTCATTTGCCGCTCAGCAATCAAGTCCCCAACCGCAAATCCCCGGAATGCCTCCCCAACCAGGTGGAGTTCCCACCTCCTCGAACCTCCCCACCCTCTTCAAAAAATGGGGCATCAAGTTCAGCGAAACGGAAGTCCTCGCCGATGGGACCTTTGGCGTTCAGGGCAATCCAGCGATGATCAAGCTCAACCGCGATGCCATGCCGGTTGAAGACGAGATCGCCCTCGCCTCCATCGATGATATTCTCCTCGGTTACTCCGGTGCTTTCACCGAGATCAACGCTCCCGGCCTCGAGCTTTCTCGCCTCATTCGCAGCTCGCGACAGTCCGACCTGGTCTCAGCTGAAAAGGCCGCCAATCCACAGGAAACTGCCAACCTTAAATTCACCCTACGTTCCAAGGACCGTCAATATGACGTCATGATCTCCTTGAGTGGTAAATTTGAGACCGCCTTCCCGGAAGGAAACCCTGCTAACGAGCCCGCCCCTGAGAAGGAAGGCGAGGACAATGAAGAGAAAGCCCCGGAATTACCGGCTGATTCCTCCTTGAAAACAGGCGAATCAAAAGGGAACATCTACCTCTTTGCCGATTCAGATTTCCTCTACGATGGAGCCGCTTACCGCCTCATCCCCACCGGAGGGGGGGGAGGAATTCCCCAGCAGGTCTCTGACAACGGTCCCCTCGTCTTTAATATCCTCGACCAAGCGACCAACTCGAAGCACCTCGTCGGCGCCCGGGCCCGCACCCCGAATTGGCGCCCCTTCACCGTCTTCCAGGAAATGACCTCCAAGTTCCAGGAAGAAGCCGGCGAGAAGATGGAGAAATTCCAGAAGGAGCAAGAAAAGGCCTCATCTGAAATCCAGAAGCTGCAAGCCCAACGAAAGGACAGTCGCTCCCCCTTCCTCAACGAGGAACAACAAGAGGCTCTCAAAGGACTGCGCGAGCAGCAAGTCAATGCCGCAAAGGGCATCCGTGAACTCGAAAAAGACAACCAGTCCAAGATCGACGCAATCAAAGCCGGTATCTTCTGGAAATCCCTCCTCACCGTTCCCGCCATCGTCCTCGTCTTAGGGCTCGGCATCTTCATCTACCGCAGTGCCAAAACTCAGGCCCGCTAATCCAACTCAAAACGTCACCTTCTAACCACAGAATACCATGTCACGTCTTCAACTCCTCATCCTTTGGGTCCTCGCTCTCGTGGCCGGCCTCATCGTCTTCTCCTTTAAAGGGAAAAATCGCGAGTCGCTCAGCTCCGAGACCAATCTCAAGCAAGGCGATACCGTCGTTAGCACATCCGATCTCCGAAGTTACGGCGGCCTCAATTACGCCAACGACGAAAACGAAACCACCCTCATCAACAAGGCTGAATCTTGGCTCGTCGCGGAAAAAGATGACTACCCCGTCAATCTCGTGACCCTCGGCAGTGCCTTCGATACCGTTCGCGATCTCAAGATCGTCCAAGGACTCCCCGCCGAGCCCAAGCACTGGGATCGTTTCGGACTTAACCCCGATGCCGAAGACGCCGCCGACCGCCCCCGCCAGCTCAACCTCCTTGCAAAAGACGGCACCGTTTCCAAAACGATCTTCATCGGAAAAGAGCGTGAAAGCACCGGCGGCCAAAATACTTCAGGTGGACGCTTTGTGCGCTTCTCAGATGATGACTCTGGCGTCTACATCGTCCAACAAGCCTTTACCGGACTCAATGCCGATCCCGAAAGCTGGATCGACAAGAAATTGCCAAAGATCGAAGGCATCCTGAGCATCGCGACAAAGCCCAAGAACGAGCTCTTCGAACCGTGGACCGTCACTCGAAAAACGGCCATCGCAGAATTCGAACTCGAGGGCCTTAAAGATGGACAAGAGACCAATCCCACCGCCGTCGCCCCTCTCAAGAATCTTCTCATCGCAAGCTCCTTCACCTCACTCCTCTCTGCTGAGGAAGTCGAGAAACGGGCCGAGCCCAAGGACGCTCGCGAGATCACCATCAAAACCGCTTCCGGAATTTCCTACCTCTTCAACATTGTCCCCGAGAAGAAAGATGCTCCGGTGGACGATAAGGAAGATGACAAAAAAGAGAAGACCGACGAACGCAACTACATCATTAGCTTTAAGCTTCTTACCGGCCCCAGCGATCCGGCCAAGCCAGCCGATGATGCCAGCGAAGCCGATAAGGCCGGCTACCAAGCCCTCTTCGCCAACAAGCGCGTCTCCGAAGCGCGCTATCAAGAGCACAAAGTATACGAAGGGCGTCAGTTCCTCGTGAGCAACTTTGTCGTCAACGCTCTCCTCAAGAACCGCTATAAGATGCACAAATCCAAGGCAGCCCCAAAGCCCGCTGCCGTCTCAAATCCTGTGACGATTCCGGGTGCTGCCATCCCGGGTGCTACAAGACCAAACAGCACTCCTCCGGGCCCTGGAATTCCCACCGGAAATCCTACTAAGGACAACGTAAACGTTCGAAACCGTATCGAAGCCGTCACACCTCCCATCGCCATTCCTCAAATGCCGAAAAAGGAGGCGCCAAAGCCCGCGGACCTCCCCAAAGTTGAGATCGAAAAGGCTCTCAAGGACGCGCTCGAAAAGAAGGAGCCCGCAGGAGAATAATTCCCTCTTCTCAAATCGATCCAGGGTGCTCCGGCTTTCCTGGATTTTTTTATCTACGGGATCGATCATTTCGAAATCCAAAGGCGGACTCGGTAAATAGCAAAAAAACCTTCATCATCGCGTATACCTCTTTGTAAAGCGGTCTCGCTTCAACACCACAGTTCTTCACAAAGGTTAAGTTCTCCCTAGAACATCCTCGAAGTTTCAACAAAAACGGCTACTTTAACTTCACTCTACTCGATACAAGGCGTTGACCCGCCTCTTCCCCTTAATTTATGTCCGATCGCTTCAGCTCCCTTTTCGCGCCCCTCCTGGCTTCCATTTTGCTCACCAGCTTCAGCGCTCCTGCCGCCGATCTCAATCTCGTCGGAAGTGAAATGGTCCGCATGCTCCAAAATGGACATTACGGCAGACTCGCCTACGACGAAAAACTCGGCAGTCGCTTCCTCAACGAATACCTCGAAGGAGTCGACCCCCAAAAGGTCTACTTCACCCAAGAGGAAATCGATGACCTCAACGAAAAATACGGCACCAGTTTCCACGATCTCCTCACCGCTGGAGAAGCCCTCCCTATTGCCAACCAAGTCTTCGACCTCTACCGCTCCCGCGTTAAGGAACAGGTCGCTAGCTTCCAGCAAATCCTGAAGACAGAAAATTTCACCTTCGATACCGACCGCTCCGTCACCACCGACCGCGATGACCTTCCTTGGCCCAAAGATCTCGTTGAGATGAAGGCTCTCTGGCGTCTCGATCTCGAAGACGTCCTTCTCAGCGAAATCATCCGTCGCGAACAACTCGACCACCTTGCCAAGGCGCAGGAAAAAGAAAGCCCGTTCGTCAACGATCCCACTCCCTCTAAAAAGATCTCCCTCCGCTACGAGCGCTTTCTCAAGGCCGTCAACGAATCCTCCCCGGAAGACGTCGCCAACTACCTTTTCTCCGCCGTTGCCCGCTCCCACGACCCCCACTGCGAATACCAAAGCCCGCGCGAGCACGAGCAATTCCGCATCGGCGTCAGCAATCAACTCGTCGGCATTGGCGCATCTCTTACTGCTGAAGATGACGGCGCCACCAAAATCCGTGGCATCGTCAATGGCGGCCCCGCAGACAGCCAAGGCGACCTTCTCCTCGGTGACCGTATCATCGCCGTCGACTCGCTCAACGATGGCAACTTCCGCAGCGTCATGTTCCTCCCCATCGGCAAGGTCGTCGAAATGATCCTTGGTGAAGAAGGAACCGAAGTTGGACTCAAAATCAGCGAAGGCAGCGTCCCCGACGCCCCCGGTCACCTCGTCGTCATCACGCGTGGAAAAGTCACCATCAAGGACGAACTCGTCACCGCCAAGCTCCTTCAATATCAAGACGGCAAAAAGCTCGGCATCATCGACATCCCCTCCTTCTACTTCCCCTACGGGCAAGGCAAGAGCAGCGTCTCAGTCGATCTTGAGCGCATCCTAAATCGCCTTAAGGAAGAAAACGTCGACGGCATCGTCCTCGATCTCAGGAACAACGGCGGCGGCTCTCTCGATGAAGTCGCCCGCCTCACCGGCTTCTTCGTCCCCCGTGGCCCCGTCGTTCAGGCCAAGAGCACCAGCGGCTACATCGAGTCCCTCAAGTCCTCCGCCCGCCGGCCTATTTACACCGGTCCCCTCATCATGCTCACTAATAAGAGCAGCGCCTCCGCCACCGAAATTCTCGCCGCAGCCCTCCAGGACTACAACCGCGCCGTTATCGTCGGTGAATCCTCCACCTACGGAAAAGGCACCATCCAGCGGAACTTCGATATCTCTGAGCAAATGCCCATCATCTCGGACCGCCAGCACGCCGGCTACATCAAGTTCACCACCGGAAAATACTACCGAGTCACCGGTGGCTCCGTCCAGCAACGCGGCGTCATCCCCGATGTTCTCCTTCCCGGCACCAGTGATGCCAGTGAATACGGCGAAGCCTTCGCTGAGTATGCGCTTCCTTACGACATGATCCGAAAGGCTGCTGGTCTTGAGCCGCTTAACCGCCGTAACCTCTTCCTCCCCCTCCTCATTGAGAAAAGCAAAACCCGCATCAACGCGGACGAGGACTTCAGCTACCTCCAGGAGGACATTGCCCGTCTCAAAAAGAAATATGAGGAAGCCACCGAAAGCCTCAACATCGGGAAACGACGTTCCGAATTGACCGAGGGCGAAGAGCGCCGCAACAGCCGCAATTCCGAACGTCGTGCTCGCTTCGAAAAGATGGCAGAAGCCGACCAAAAGAACCTCAAGTCCTTCCGCCTGACTCTCGATGACGTCGATGAAGAAAGCCTCCCTCTCGTCGATCTGGAAAACGACGACCAAGCTTACATGCGCAGCGAGAGGAGTAAAATCGCCGATCTCGACGACACCCCGGAATGGCCCAGCGGCATCGACCCCGTCGAACGAGAGGGCCTCAGCGTCCTACGCGATCTCGTTATCATCACCAGGGCCAACCGCGTCGCCGGCACCCTTGCGACAGACTAACACCGAGTAGTGTTTCAAAAGAAAGGAATGCCGGAGTGATTTCTTGAAAAGGCAAGGCGGGAAGAAGGCGTGGTGCGGGTGAAATGCCCTTGGATACAAACTGAGCATCAACGCTGCCATCTCGAGAAAGCGCCCGGCTCTTGATTCCAACGCGCAGCCCTATTTCCTAACTATTTAAAAACATCATTCCTCTCTTTTAAAATGCGGAATATTATAAGGAATAGCGAATGAAGACCTCTTGGAAGGAACCCGCTAGTGCTTCGAATTCCTTAAAACGATGGCAGCACTAATAGCTGAAGTCCACCTTCTGCCACCAACGGGCCTTATAGAATTTCGAACTCTTATTTCGGTGACCAATCTCTGGCGACTTCGGCTTTACTCGAATCACCGAATCGCTCTGCCAACTCGCGCCTCCTTCTAACTCCTTCGGATCAGTCACCCAAATCGTGCCATCTCGATGTTCGCTCGCGCTCTTGATCTCTTTTAGATCGGAAACCAATTCGAACTTCCCCGTCGAGATTTCGAAGAGAAAGAGAGCTTCGTTATTGCTCACAAGAAGCTTCGCCTCTTTACGCAGCGGAAATAAATCATGCCCGGTCGGACTCTGAGGCAAGGGAAACTTCTTCTCGATCGTTAGCTTCCCCTCGGCAAACTTGATCCGATAAAGAAAATCTCCAACCGCCCAAAGGCACTGACGTTCCTTATCCCAAGTCAACCCATGCGCATAGGGCAATTCCAGATCCGTAAAATCATCGGCAGATCGATGCAGCCGCAGCATCCCATGATTGCTATTGGCAGAAACAATCAATCCCCCCGGCAAGAGCTCCGCCGAATGGCAGCTGCTGTAAGAAGGAAAATCCTTCACCACTTTCCGATCGCTGAAACGCACCAACTGAACTCGCCCATGATACGAGGCAAGAACGTAAATCACCCCGCCCATCTCGACGCGCTTGGCATCCGTCGGCATGTATTTTAGCGACTTTTCATCTTCCGCCGGATGGCTCCACAGATTGGGCTTCCGATCACCCTCAGCAAAGGGATCAATGAGCCTAATACGATAATCTGACTGATCGGCACAAAGCAATGCCATTGCCTCAGGAGGAACCTGAGCCTTCAACTTTTCCTCCTTGAGATCATCCGCAAAAGTAGGAATGACCAAGCCCACGACAAACACGTATACGAGGGACCACACTCTCATTCTCAAAAAACTCCACGATCCATTCATCTTATTTCGATTGTTCTCTTGGCGCCGAGTCGAGTTTAGGTTTTTTGTCATGCATGAGATAATCTAATGAGAATTTGCTTTGGGGTCGTGTTAGGAATTCATCCACTACCGGTGAATAGGTCTGAACGTCAATAATGTCTCTGTCAGGGCGGAAAGTCATGATCCGTAAGTAACCACTTCCCGCCTTAATCTCGGCCTTATCCCAATACCAATAATCTGCCTGAACCTGGTGCACAATATTCCCATTCTTGCCTTTACTGGTCAGCAGGTTCTCCATGTCATGTCCTGAAAGGACCAAGAAGATATTCTTGTGGCGGCTGATAAATTTCTCCCAAATTAATTCTCCCGAGTTCCCTTTTACCAAATACTGATCAACCTCTGACCGTTGCCCCTTTTTTCTTGTGAGATAACCATGTGTGACGACGATCGTCCGGTAATCAGGATGCTCCGCAACAATCCTATTTGCCCATGCTAGGGTTTCATCGCGGGGCTTGAATTCAAGAGTGAGGATCAGAAACTTCATCCCTTGTTCCCTTAAAAAGAGGAAGTGGTTCTCAATTTTCCCTTCTTCTCGAAAATGCAGTTTTTTATCTTTTCCGAAATGCGGGTCATACAGAGGGTTATTTGTGAAACGCGAAGGGGGAAAATAGGAACTGAAATGACTCTTGCGCGATTGGCTCGTCTTCCGGAGTTTTGTCGAATATCCCATGTCATGATTTCCTGAGCACAATACGTAGGGAACATGGTTATCAATTGTCTTGAACGCCGTATCCGCTATCTCCCATTCTTCTTCGTGGTCGGTCTGCGTAATGTCTCCCACATGTACCGTCATAACGATATTCATCTCCCGCTTATTTTTCTTGATCCACTCGGTCTGCCTTAAAAAACAGGAGCGCTGATCACCAATGTTCGGCCAGTGTCTCTGCGTCTCTTTGTGCCTGATATCGGCGTAACCTTGAGTGTCGGGTAAAACGATCAGGGTAAAAGAATCAGAATCTTGCTCGGATTCCTTATTCAGAGGAGTTCCCTGTTTTTCCACCTCATCAGCTTGAGCTTGGATTTCGTTGCCCTGACCGAAGACGGAAGCGCTCAGGCAAACAACGGTAATCACCGGGAGAATAAAAATTGTTACGATTGCACACCTCAACATATATCTCTTTAAAATGCTAACTCTTAAGCTGTCCCAGCTGCTGAATTGATCAGCACGCCCCGGGCCCAACCGATGGCCATTGGTGGGCACCCTCGCCCAGATTGATACAAACAAGAATGGCACAAGAGCCTCCATTTCCTTGCTAGGTCGATAGGGAGGAAACCCAGCGCGGCAATTACAAGAGCGCCGGAGCGGGTAAGAATTTCCAAACGGGTGACGAGCCACGCTCTCCGGTATTCATTCACAACGCACGCGGCACGATTCACGTGACGTGGTGTTCGCCTCTGAAACAGCAATACTCGGGTATCCTTTCTCGTTTATTGCTTATTTTTATGGTGCTAACCCTGCCATGGCTCCGTCGCGATCATTCATTGCACTGTCTGGGCTTAGCTGAAGAGCTTGAGCACGGGCTTCGCTTTCACGAGTTCGCGAGGCTGGTTGAGATGGTTCATGACCATGGTCTCGGGATCGATACCAAAGGCGTGGTAAATCGTGGCGAGGAGCTCGCCGGGATGAACGGGATCTTCTACCGGAGCGGAACCGGTCTTGTCGGATTTCCCGTGCACGTAGCCTTGCTTAATTCCTGCACCCGCAACGACGCTGGTGTAGCAGTAAGGCCAATGGTCGCGGCCATCGGCGCTATTTCCGTTGCCCGATGTGCTCACTCCTTTTTGTGGACTGCGCCCAAATTCGCCCACCGCAACAACGAGGGTCTCGTCGAGGAGGCCGCGGTCATCAAGATCCGAAATGAGGGTGGAGAGTCCCTTGTCGAGCATGGGACCGCCCTGGTTCTTGATCCGTTTAGTGAGATCCTTGTGCGTATCCCACGAGTGGTTGTCGGAGTTGGCGACTTTCGGCCAGATGACTTCGACCACGCGGGTGCCAGCTTCCACCAAGCGGCGCGCGAGAAGGCAGCTGTCACCGAAGGTGTTCTTGCCGTAGGCTTCGCGGGTTTTGTCACTTTCCTGTTCAAGGGCAAAAGCTTCACGCGCCCGACCACTGATGATGAGATTGAGGGCTCGCTCGTAATTTTCATCGAGCGAGTATTCTTCGACCGCTTTGTCGATGACGGGCATCTGGGAATTGATTGCGCTGCGCAGGGTGGCGCGCCGTTTGAGCCGCAGCGAAAAGACGTCGGGACGCAACTGGAGGTCGTCGATTTTGATGCGGGCCATTTTCGCCATGTCCATGTCATCGCCTCCCGGATAGAGGGTGTAGGGATCGTAGGATTTTCCGAGGAAACCGGCGCTACCACCTTTGCCGACGACATTGCTCTCCTGAAGCGGGCGAGGGAGCATCACGAAGGGAAGCATGGGCTCCTCCATCGGGCGCATCTTAACGAGATTGGAGCCGAAATTTGGAAAATCCTTTGGGCTGGGTGGCTCGAGTTGACCGGATGGACTTACCTTGTCCGTGGTGTAGCCGGTCATCATTTGATAGATCGCGGCAGTGTGATTGAAAAGGCCGTTGGGCGTGTAGCTCATCGACCGGATCATCGTAAATTTATCGTTAATCTTGGCGAGATTTGGAAGAACTTCGGTAAAGTTGATCCCTGGAATTTTGGTCGGGATGGATTTGAAGGAACTCCGGACATTGTCGGGGACATTTTCCTTCGGGTCCCAGAGATCAAGATGGCTGGGGCCGCCCTGAAGGTAGACCAAGATGATGCTCTTCGCTTTTCCCCAGCCAGGAGCGCCGGATTCCTTTTTCTCTTCGGCGAGGGCTTTCGCTTGAAACATCGTGCCCAAGGACATGCCCAGCATGCCAGCCCCTCCCACTCTTAATACGTCACGGCGACTGGGGCCGGCGGTGGGGTCACAAACGTCTTTTCCTGCTTGTCCTGGAATTCTAAACATGGCTTTGGTTTTGGTGGGTTGGAGATTAGCGGTTGAAGAGGAAGGCGGGGGTGTTGATCAAGGCCCAAGTGAGGTCCTGGGCACCGGTGAGTCGGCGTTGGGTGAGTTGCTGCGCACTGAGGTCGAAATCCTGTTTGAGTTGATCATGCCTTGGGTCGGCGCGGGGAGATTTTTCAAGTACCGCAAGTTGGTCGCGGAGTTCCTGTAGTTTTGCATCACCGGGGAGAGGCTTCTTCGCTTGGGCGAGGCTTTGATCCAAGGTCTTGAGTGAGGCGTCATTTTCGCGGAAATACTTCGTAATTTCTCCCTCTTGCTTCTCGTTCCGTTTCTCTTTGGCGAGGGCGAGAACCTTGTTGATGTTCTCCGGAATTCCGAAGGGCAGTGGGCCTTGCTTCGTGGTGACCGAGAGGCGGAATTTCCCAAGGGTGTGAACGGTGTCGAAGGGCTGCTTGAGAGTGAAGCGAAGGATACTCCCTTCTCCGTGGCCGAAAGGTTCTCCGACACCAAAGATGGCGGTTTGGTTTTTGCCGACCTCTGGAGAAATTGCCCAGCCTGCATTTGGTCCACCGGGTTTTCCGTCGATGGCCTTCACGACTTCGTAATTCTGCTGGCTAAAGCTGGCCTTAGCGGAGCTAAATTTGACCCGTTTGAAGTTCGTTGGATCCTGCGCCGGAGCAATCTCCAATTCGATCTCGCCAAGGACGAAGTTCCCTCCCTGACGTCCAGGTCCCTTTCCGGGAAGACGATCATCAGCAAGCATTTCGAGCCGGACGGCGGTGATACCACTCAAGCCCGTCGAGGCGGAGAGGGTGTAGTCGGTCTTGCCATTGTTACCGGTGGCGATCACGGATTGGTCGGCTTCGACGGTCAGGATCGCTCCGTTGGTCGATTTAAGGTCGGTCGCTTGAAGAGGAGTCCAAAGTGTCTTGCCCGCGGTCATGTCCTTTTCCCATGCCAAGATTTTGGCGGGAAGGGCGTCGTCGTAGGCCTTCTTTGCGCTTTCGAATTTGGCGAGCTGATCCTTGCGCTTTTTTTCCTCGGCATCAATGCGGGGTTTGATCGCTTGTTCATGTGCCGTGGCCGCTGACTTGGCGGTGGCGAGTTTGGATTGGCGCTTTTGCTCGGCGGCGGCGAGAGTGGGAGAGCGGTTTTTGAGATGTGCGGCCAGGGCCTTTGTGAGAATAGCGTGGTCTTGATCGATTCCGGTGCTGAATGCTTCGAGGGTGACCTTGATTTCGGCTTCCGAGGGTGGTCGGTTAAGGATGCGGTAGAATAGTCCCGCAATGAGCTCGCGGTCGTCTTTTGATTCCTTAGCCAGTTTTGAAATCGCATTATTGGGATCGATAATGGCATCACCCACCGTGGGTCCACTCAATAGGGCCATGATTGGGCCCAGTTGCATGTCGCTGTTTCGTTCGCATTCGCACGAGCTTTCCCGCACCGGGCGACCAAAATTGGCGAGGAAGCTATCGGGGAGTTTGACGCCAACATCTGGAAGGGAAGCCGCGCGGGTGCCTTTGGGGACTCCGGGGAATCGGCTACTGGCTCCAGTGACGGAATGAATGGTGTCGTAGAGAACTTCGGCAGGAAGGCGGCGGGCCTTGCCGTGGGAGAAATTGATGGTGTCGTCCTCGTTCCACTTGTTGGTCTTGATGGAGAGCTGGTAGGTGCGTGATTTGCAAATGACGCGCATGAGTTCCCGGACGTTGAACCCGCCTTCGATGAAATGTTTGGTAAGCCAGTTGAGAAGCTCGGGGTTGGAGGGCGGGTTGCCCGCGCGGATGTCATCGAGTGGTTCGATGATGCCGGTACCCATCATGTATCCCCAGACGCGGTTAGCGTAGCTGGAGGCAAAGTAGCGGTTGTCGGGCGAGGTGATCCACTCCGCCAATCTGTCGCGACGGCTCGCGTCCGTCTTTGCGGTGTGGTCGACTTCGTAAGGGAAGGCCGGGGGAGTCACTTCGCCGGTGCGTTCGTGCTTCACCTCGCCTTCGTTTTTCCTGAAGACAATTTCGTAGAGTGGCTTGGCCCCTTCGACAGCGGTGCCGCCGATCTTGCCCGTCCCACTTGCGGGATCCGCCTTCAGTCCCACTTGGGCGAAGTGCGCGGCCATTTCGTAGTAGTTGTCCTGGGTCCAACGCTCAAAGGGATGGTCGTGGCATTTGTTGCAATTGAAGCGCGTCGCAAGGAAAAGGTGGGTCGTGTTTTCCATCGTGTCCTCGGGGGTCCGAAGGATTTTGAAATAGGACGCGGGAGGATTGTCTTTGTTGGAACCGGTTGCTGTGATGACCTTGCGGGCAAATTCGTCGTAAGGGGTGTTGTCGGCGACCTCCTTGCGAATCCACTCCCGGAAGAGCTTGGCGCCTTGAGGAGCGAGGAACTTTCGATTCACCTGCAGCATATCGGCCCACTTGTTGGTCCAGAATTCGATGAACTCGGGGTTACCCACCAAAGAATCGGTCAACGCATCGCGCTTCACTTGGGAGTGACGGGTGTCGGCGAGAAATGACGTCACTTGCTCGACGGAGGGAGGGAGGCCCGTGAGGTCGAGATAGATGCGGCGAACGAAGTCGAGGTCGGTGCAGATTTCCGACGACGAGGTTTTCATGCGTTTCCACTTTTCGGCCACCAGGTGATCGATCGCGTTAAACTTGGGCGGGTCAACCCACACGAAACCATCGCGGTTGCCCATCGCGGTGACGGTGGTGGCGGCGTAAGCGCCTTCGTAGCGAACCAGGATGGGGGCTTCGCCACGGCGGATCACTTTAACGAGGGCGGGATAGCCTTTCACCATTTCCGCAACCTCACCATTACCACTGGTGAGAACCGCTTCGGAGGTGACGTCGCGCGTTTCGCCCCCGGGGTAGGTCGCAATCACTCGCATCTGCTGCATCGATCCGATGTTTTGCACGACAGGATTGAGAGGGAAAACGTCGATTTTGATCGCCTTGATTTGCTTCTTCTCAAGCTTGGCACCGTTGGTGATCCAGGCGCGTAAGATTTCGTAGTAATCATCACCCGGCTTGGTCAATTGGCCGCCTTCGTGAGCCACTCCGGAAGTGGCCTTGAGAAGCATGAGACTGTAATCCGGTGAGGCCAGGTTGGTGCGACGTGAGGCAATGTCATCAGTGAAAGCGCGGATGTCGTAAATCGGGTCGTAGCCTCGAAGAGAAAGCTTGAAGCCGTTTTTCCCGTCTTTGGAACCATGACAGGTGCCGGTGTTGCAACCCATGCTCGAGATGACCGGGTTGACATCTTTAGTCCACGCGGGGATAAATTCCTTTTGTGTGCCCGAGACGTTCACCGCAATGGTCGCATTTTTTCCTCCGATCGAGAATGTGACCCTAGAGTCTCCATCGGATTTTCCGCGGACCACCCCGGTTTTTGAGATCGTGATATGATTACCTTCGATCTTCTTTTCCGCTATGCGGGTGACGTCGATTGTGTCGCCGGAATCGAGCTCGGCAGCCACAATGATTTGAGCGTATCGGTAGGGGTTGTCGATTTTGATAGCTCCTTTGATTCCTTCCGAGACGATCGTAAGATTTGTAATAGAGCGTCCTGTGGGAATTTGTTCGGCATCAAGCGGAGTGCGCTTGTCCAAGGTGCCTGCACCGCCGGTGTGAACTCTTGCGATCTTGGAATCCGAGCTGATTTCGACAGGGATAAATGATTGCACGATATGACCGTTCGAGGCATCGAGAATGCGGATTTTCCCATCGCCTCCAGAAGCGGCCAGTCGTGAGCCGTCTGGATTGAATGAGACGGCGAAGATTCCGCATTCTGCCACGGGGACGGTTGCGAGAGTCGTGACGCTTTCATCGAAGTAATTTTGCAACTTGTTGCGCATGTCGGCGTTGCGCTCGTGAGTGGGCTTTTTGATGATCTCGGCGATTTCCTTGCTGATCTTGGCATTCGGATCCACTTCGTAGATGTGGATCGCTCCCTTGCCATTAAGACTGCTTCCAGCGGCAATTCGACGGGCATCCTTTGAGATATCGACCGAGAAGATGCGCCCTTCCAAGGGAGGAAACTCAAGAAGAAGGTTGGCGTCGTCGCCAATCTTGCGGTCGGTGTTACGGAAGATGCGGTAGAGTTTGGGGACCCCGTCGGAGCCCCCGACCACGATTTCGTCGCGTGTGGGGTGCATCACCACGGCACCCATTCCTCCTTTGAGGGCGTTTGGTGTGATCGAAGTGATGTTGTCGATGAGGCGCTGGGTTTCCAGTTCGGTCAGCTTGGCAGTCATATCGCGACTGACCGAGACGACATGATCGCCTTTCGGGTTAAAGGCGGTGTCAAAGACCCAGTCGCTGTGGCCTCCCTGAAAGAGAACTTGTTTGCCGGATTTGGCATCAATGGCCCGGACCGTGTTGTCGGAACAACCGAAGGAAATTTTGGTCCCGTCCGGTGACCATGCCGCGCCGTAGATGGTGTCGAAGGTGACCGGAGCGGAGAGAGTGAGTTCCCTTTTAGCGACGTCCCACACCTGGACTTCACCCATGCGGCCGGGAAGTCCGCCGGTGACCGCGAGTTTCTTGCCATCGGGAGAAAAACGCACGGACTCGATCCTCTCGGAAAGACCCACCAAACGGGAAACCGGGCCGGAGCCGTCTGTTTTTTGGAGGATGACTTCGTGAAAGCCCGAGATGGCGAGCAAGGAGCCATCGGGAGAATAATCGAGGGAGGTGATGACAGGAGGCTTAGTGTAAACGGGCGGATGATCCTGATCGTAGCGCTGCCGTGCGTTTTCGGGAGTGTCGTCTATCGCCCCTTCCGTGATCCAACGACGAACCAAGGCGACCTCGATTTCGTGGAGCGGGTCCTTTTTCTTGGGCATCTCCACTTTTCCTTCGGCATCGGGAGTGATTTCCTCGATGAGGTAGCTTTCCTCCGGTTTTCCGGGAACAATCGCGACGGCATCTTCGCCACCCTTGAGAAGGCGATTAAAATCGGTCATGACGTAGTCGCCACTATCCTTTGAGGGCTGGTGGCAGCCGACACAATTCGCCTGGAAAATGGGCCGTATATCTTTGTAATAACTGATCGGATTTGCAGTTTCGTTTCCGCCAAGAAAACTGGGAACGAGTCCGGCGAAGCAATAAAGGGAGGCAAGGATACGGTGAAGCATGGTGTCGGTGCGGTCCGGCTGTGAACACTTTTGTGCTCTACTACTTAAATAATACTGGCCCGATGACTCCAAAGAATCATAAATTTTAACTTTTTCTTTTCCTGACTCCAGGGAAATGGCGGCCCGTTTATGGAGATGTCGCAGTTTTCACCCAGGAATCAGCACAACTGCAGTAATGGGTACTTCTCTCGCTCAAAGGACCTGGACAGGTATTATCCTTTTTAAATGACCCAATTCTGATGAATTGACCTTCGGCTCGGCGTATTGTAACCGCTCGACATCCGCCCCCTTCACCAAGACACATGACTTCCCGCATAGCACTCTACGCCACGCTCATCACAGCCGCTCTTCCCGGCTCGCTCCTTGCCGAGGAAAAAATCGACTTTGCCCGCGAAGTTCTCCCCATCCTCTCCAACAAGTGCTTCGCCTGTCACGGGCCGGACACTAAAAAAGCCAAGGACCTTCGCCTCGACAGCTACGCCGCCGCCATTAAGGATCGAAAAGGAACTAGTGCGATCGACCCCGATGACCTGGAAGGCAGCGAACTCATCTTTCGCATTCACGATGAGGATGACCCCATGCCCCCCGAGGAGGATGGCAAACCTCTCACCGCCGCCGAAAAAGAAACTCTCACCAAGTGGGTGAAACAGGGTGGTAAATATGCCTCCCACTGGTCCTTTATCCCTCCTCGAAAGGAGAAAAACGCTCCTAAAACGAATGCCATCGATTTTTATATCGAAGCCCGCCATCAACAACACAAGCCGGCCATCTCGTTTGCGCCCAAAGCAGACCTCCCGGTTTTGGCCCGTCGTGCCGCCCTCGTTCTCACCGGCCTCCCACCGGAGCCCAAGATCCTTGATCCGCTTTTATCTGACCAATCTCCCGAAGCCTACCAGAAGTTCATCGATGCCCTCCTTAGCTCGTCACACTACGGCGAACATCAGGCCCGCTACTGGCTCGATGCCGTCCGCTACGGTGACACCCACGGACTCCATCTCGACAATCGCCGAGGAATCTTCCCCTACCGTGACTGGGTCGTTCGCGCCTTCAATGAAAACCTCCCGCTTGATGATTTCATCACCTGGCAACTCGCTGGTGACCTTCTCCCAAACCCCACCACCACTCAAAAAATCGCAACTGGTTTCGTCAGGATGAACCCCACCACCTCCGAGGGTGGAGCCATCGCCGCTGAGTTCCAGGCTAAGAATACCTTCGACCGCACCGAAACCTTTGGAACGGTCATGTTGGGAATGACCTTTACCTGCTGCCGCTGTCATACCCACAAGTATGACCCCATCACGCACGACGAGTATTTTAGTCTTTTCGCATTCTTCAATAGCACGGCCGACCAACCGATGGACGGAAATAAATATGACCACGGCCCGGTCATCAAAGCACCCGCAAATCCCGGCGAGTGGAAGCTTCTGCAAGCCTTCGAAAATAAGAAAAATGATGCCCCTAATCCGGCAGCATCCTTCACCACCACCACTCTCATTGCCCAGGAACTTCCCAAACCACGGGTCACAAAGGTCCTGCAACGGGGCGAATACCACAGCCCTTCCGGAGAAGCCTTAACTCCCAATATTCCCGCCGTGATGGGGACCTTGCCCAATGATGCCCCTCGCAATCGCCTCGGGCTCGCCCAGTGGCTAACGTCCGATGACCAACCACTCGTCGCCCGGGTTCTTGTCAATCGGATGTGGCAGCGGATCTTCGGATACGGCTTGGTTCGCACGCCCGAAGACTTCGGACTTCAGGGAGAACAGCCCACCCACCCCGAGCTCCTCGATTGGTTGGCAGTCGAACTCCAGGAAAAAAACTGGGACTTGAAGCACCTCCTTCGCCTCATGGTGAGCAGCCGGACATTTCAACAGAGCTCCAAACGCCGAGGTGATCTGGACGACCCGCAAAACCGCTTCTTCGCGCAAGGCCCCGCCTTCCGACTCGATGCCGAAGTCATCCGCGACATCGGACTTTGGTCCAGCGGACTCCTCGACCCCACGATGGGCGGAGAAGGAGTGAAACCCTATCAGCCTGCAGGGCTCTGGAAGACCCTCATGCATCCAGCCAGCAACACCAAAAACTACGTCGCGGACAAAGGAGCCAAGCTCTACCGCCGCAGCCTCTACGTTTATTGGAAACGCACCAGCCCCCATCCCATGATGACTTTATTTGACGCTCCCAACCGGGAGGCCAGTTGTGTCAAACGTTCACGGACCAGTACCGCCCTCCAATCTCTCGCGCTTTTCAACGAAACCCAGCGCATCGAAATGGGACGTAAACTGGCGGAACGCATCATCACTTCCGCACCGGATGATAAGGAGCGCCTCGATCACCTCTATAAACTGCTCGCCTGTCGTCCAGCGAGAGACCGGGAGCGCACGGTTTGCCTGAAGTTACTTCAAGACCTGACAAAGCGTTACCAATCCGCTCCTGCCGATGCCCAAGCCCTTCTCACTGCCGGCGAGGCCCCCATTGATGACGCTCTGCCCGCCGCCCAACTCGCCGCCTGGGCTCAAGTGGTCACCACTGTGCTCGCCAGCGACATTGCCCTCGCCGTATTTTAAATTCCCCACCTTAATTTTCCTATGAATCCACTTCGCGACTACGAACTCAACCTCACCCGACGCCAGCTCTTTGGCCGAGGTGCCCTTGGTCTGGGAACAGCCACGATGGCCCAGCTCCTCGGCTCGGAAGCTCTTGCCCAAACGCCCGCCTCCCCCGACGGACTTCACCATCCAGCCAAAGCCAAGCGGGTCATCTACCTCTTTATGAGCGGTGGTCCCAGCCAACAAGACATGTGGGACCACAAACCCAAGATGAGGGAGATGTTTGGTAAGGACCTCCCCGAACACGTCCGTGATGGTCAACGAATCACTGGAATGACGGCCGGACAAAAAAAGCTGCCGCTCTGCCCCTCGAAGTATGATTTTCAAAAATACGACAACAACGACCAAGGTGTTTGGGTCAGTGAACTCCTCCCACACACCGCAAAAGTAGCCAAGGAACTCTGCGTCGTTCACAGCACCTTCACCGAGGCCATCAATCATGATCCCGCCGTCACCTATATCCAAACCGGAAGCCAAATCCCCGGACGACCCAGTCTCGGTTCGTGGCTGAGCTACGGCTTAGGTCGCATGAACGAAGACCTGCCCGGCTACGTCGTCATGCACGCCAAGACAAACTTCGGCGAGCAAAGTCTCTTCAATCGCCTCTGGGGTCCCGGTTTCCTTTCCTCGGAGCACCAGGGAGTCCTCCTGCGCAGCCAAGGCGACCCCGTCCTCTATCTTAACAACCCCAAGGGGGTCTCCCGCACCGACCGGCGCGCCCAGCTCAATGCCCTCGCAGCTCTAGACGAGACGCAGCACGACCAGTTTGGCGATCCCGAAATCCTCGCAAGAATCAAGCAACACGAGATGGCCTATCGGATGCAAACTTCCGTCCCCGAATTGATGGATCTTTCGGATGAAAAAGACGCTACCTTTACCCTCTACGGCGAGGAAGCCCGAAAGGCGGGAACCTTTGCCGCTTGCTGTCTCAATGCCCGACGCCTCGCCGAGCGCGGAGTCCGCAATATCCAAATTTTCCATCGCGGTTGGGACGCTCACGGTAATCTGCCCAAGGAACACGAATCACAGTGCAAGGACATCGACCAAGCCTGTGCCGCCCTCATCACAGACCTCAAGGACCGAGGTTTACTTGATGACACTCTCGTCGTCTGGGGAGGCGAATTCGGACGCACCGCCTATTGCCAGGGAAAACTCACCGAAAAAAACTACGGACGTGATCACCACCCCCGTTGCTTCACCACCTGGATGGCAGGCGGAGGAATCAAACCTGGCATCACCTACGGCCGAACCGATGACTACGGCTACAATATCGTGCAAGCCGACGGAACACCAATGGCCTCACAACCGGACAAGGACAGCTGGACCCCCGGCAGCGTTCACATCCACGATCTCAACGCCACCATTCTTCACCTCCTCGGAATCGACCACCAAAAGCTCACCTACCGCTATCAAGGCCGCGACTTCCGCCTCACCGACATCCACGGTCATGTCATCAAGGACATCCTCCTTTAAGCGGGTTCATCCTCTGCCTCTTAATTGAAGCGCACTCCATCAATCAATCTTTACTTTTCTCTAAGTCATTCGACTTCTGCGGCAAGTAATAAAATCGAAATCCAGACACCCTTTGTCGCATACTCTCCAAATAGCAGAATGTCTTCCTCAGGAGATGACTTGGTCATTTTTAACTAAAATCAAGGCCGCCCAATGCAGTAGACATGCGACTTGCTCCGGAGGAAAATCGAACTCCCCGCGAGAGCCGGCGAGGCCATGAAGCCGTCGTCGAGCTCGTTGGTGGCGACAATTTCTAAGTCGGGACCTGGTTTCACTACGACGATTTTTCCTTCTTCACTTGGGAAATAAAGGAGTCCATCGGCATAAACCCCGGAACTTGAAAAGCCGCCCTTGAGGCTCACGAATTTTTCGATCTCTCCTGTTTTGGCGTCGACCAAACTGAGGATTCCCGACTCGGAAAGTAGGTAGAGTTTTCCATTGACCACCAAAGGAGAGGATCGGGCCGGCATGCGCTTAAAGATGTCCCACTCGACGTGTGACTTGGTGATGTCCCCTTCCATCTTGCCATCGAGACGTATCGCTTGCACCCGCGCCTTTCCGAGGCCGGTGTTGATAATGGCTAATTCATTTCCGACAAAGGCCGGGGTGGGCGCGTTTGAAAAACCCTTGTAAATAACTTTCCACAATTCTTTCCCGGTGTCGGCATTGTAGCCGTAGCAGGCCTTGGCTCCGCAGCTCACCAACTGGGTCACGCCTCCAACGGTGACAAAATTGGGCGTCGTGTAAGCCTTCCGAAAATCTCCGTCGCCGCGGATCTTGCCATTGGCTTCGACATCGCCGTAATCAGTCGTGCGATCTGTCCGCCAGATCGTTTTACCCGTCTTGCGATTGAGCGCGGCGAGATATTGCACATCAATCCCATCCATCGTAAGAATCAGGGTCTCCTTGTAGAGGACAACCGAGGAGCCCGGTCCCCGGAAGTGCCGACAGGGCAGATCGCGACGCTCCCAAATCACCTTGGCCGTTTTTCGGTCCAGCGCTGCCGTGCCATAGCTCCCAAAGTGGAAATAAACCCGCTCCCCATCAATCGTAGGCGAACAGGATCCGTAGCCGTTGACCGAGTTGCTGAGGGCTTCGGGGGCGTCGTTCTTGAAAAGGAGGAGCTCGTGAATCTTCTTCCCGGTCTTGCGATCGAGGCAGATCGCCGACATCTCACTCCCGTCTTCGGTAGCATTGGAAAGCCACACTTCGTCATCGATCACCACCGGCGTAGACCAGGCGCGACCGGGAACGGGCGTTTTCCAAAGGACGTTCTTGTCCTCCCTCCACTCGGTTACGAATCCGTGCTTCGCCCCGCTAGGAAGTGCGGGATAGATCCCGTCATTGGTGGGTCCGCGGAATTGCTTCCACTCACCGAACGACGAGGAAACGAGTAAGGCACAGAGGCTCAGAAACATGGTAATTATTGGCATTTTTTTGAGTGGGCAGGCATCTTAACAGGGCTGGTAAGGCCTCAGTCCATCTTTCTGATAAGATGGTTAAGGCAAATTCCTTTCAGACTTCCCACATTCTTTCAGAAAGGTCACATTTTCTCCCTAGTGCTCGAACTGAAAGATGTCTGTTTCACCATCCAGAAAGATGGTGAACCCGTAAACCTCGTGGACCGCGCAAGTCTCGAAATCCCTCGCGGGCATTTCATGGCCATCGTGGGACCTTCTGGTTGCGGAAAAACGACCCTTTTAAAGACAATTGCTGGCCTGAACCCCGAGTCCGACGGATCACTTTGGTGGAACGGCAGAAACCTTTCAGAAGAAGGCGATCTCGAGCCCTGGGAAATCGGCTACGTCCCCCAATTCTCAATCGCCTACGACGAACTCACCGTCGATGAATCCGTGGAAACGGCCACCAAACTGCGGGTAAAAACACGCAGTGCAGAGGATCTCGACCTCCGTATCGACCGCGTTCTCGAAGAATCCGGCCTCACCCCTATCGCTGACCGCGCCGTCAGCGTTCTCTCAGGCGGGCAAAAACGGCGCCTCGGCCTCGCCATGGAGCTGGTCTCCGATCCTAAGCTTCTCCTCTGCGACGAGGTCACCAGTGGCCTCGACCCACGCTCCGAGCGCGAAATCGTCCACTTGCTGCACGAAATTTCCCGTAAGGAAGGGCGCATCGTCCTTTCGGTGACTCACTCGCTGGCCCACCTTGAACTTTACGACTCCATTCTCGTGCTCCACGAGGGCCGCGTGGCCTACCACGGACCGCCCGAGATGCTCACGCACTACTTCGCGGTCGACCACACCGAGCTCGTCTATCCTCAGCTCGCGAAACAGAACCCCGAAAAGTGGCGCACTTCCTGGCTCAAGCACCAGGTCACCTACTACGCGAAGCTCAATAAAACCCGCGATAAGCTGATCGCTGAAGGTCGACTCGCCCAGCCCACGGATGCTGCGACCCAAAAGATCAGCGAGGACGAGGACGAGGGAATCGTTCAGGAAGCTCCACCCAAGGACAGAGCACCGGGAATGTTAAGCCAATTTGCCACTTTGTTGGCCCGACGTTGGAAAATTTTCCTGCGCGACCGCGGCCAAGTCATCCTCCAGCTCGCCATTCTCGTCTGCTTCCCGCTTCTCGTCATTCTTTTTGAGGAACGCGGCAATGAACCGATGCAACGATTCATCGACGGAAACTCTTCCAATCTTCAGGCCCAATATGAGAACCAAGCCGCAGTGCAGTCTGATCGCATGAAGGTCGGATCCGCCGTCTCTGGCATCATTATGTTCCAAGTCGTGCTGCTCTCGCTCATGGGATCGAACAACTCGGCTCGGGAAATTGCTGGTGAGCGAAAGATTTTGGAGAAGGAAAAATTCGGAGGGGTCAGACCCTCCGCCTACCTGCTCAGTAAGGTTGCATTTTTAAGTACCCTCATTGTCATCCAATCAGTATGGATGGCTCTCTTTGTCGAGTTCTTTTGGCCCTTCAGGGGCGACTTTACCCAGCACCTCATCTTCTTGGTTCTCGTCAATGGCGCGATGACTTCGGTCTGCCTCGGAATCTCCAGTCTCATGCGCACCGCCGAGCAGGCCTCTCTTCTTTCGGTATACCTCGTGGGTTTTCAGCTCCCGCTTTCGGGGGCGGTTCTTGCGCTCCCCGCAAATATCGAGATCCTAACCCGGCCCTTCATTTCCGCCTACTGGGCTTGGTCCGGCAGCGTAAAATCACTGGCGGGCGAGCATCTCACTGCAGTCAACTCGGTTGTAGAAACCGGCCTTTCGGGGGTGAATGTCTGCTTCGTCGTTCTCTTAATTCATATTTTTCTCGGTCTCATTACTTCATGGGTCGGCACCAGCCGTCACCAGTGGGATTGATTTTTAACCTTTTATACCTTAACCTTTTTTCATGGCTCGTCGCGCAAGTTCTGGTGTTAACACCCAAGGTCTCCTTATCGGAGCGCTGATCCTTGTCGTCGTACTCGGCGGGGCTTACTGGGTTCTCAATCGGAGCCCCAGCGCCTTTGATGCCAAACCCGTCAATGTGACCCAAGCCCAAGAAAATGGACGAAGCCTTGCCGGTAACCAATATTCAGTCTCTGGAACCCTTATCGATCGAAAGATTAGAAGTGAAGTTGGCCAGATCGTCGCCCTCAAGGTTGAGGAGGATGGCATGACCAAAATTCTTCCCATCCTCTTGGGCAAGGACTTCCAAAGTGGAAATCTCAGTCTACAGGAACAATATTCTTTTTTGATCCAATTTAACAACGTTGGCGTCGCGGTGGCGCTTGAAGTAAAACAAATGTAATCCTCACCGTTCCAATCCCATGAAGAAAACTCTTTTCTCTCTCGCGCTCTCCCTGAGTGCCGCAGCACAAGTTTACACTCCGCCAGCCGGAGGCGGAAACAATCAAGGCGCGGGAACACCCAGTGACACTAACACCCGCTCGAATCCCCAAAAGAGCAGCAACAGCGGCTCGGTCCTCGGTAATGAAATCGGGGTTTACAATCCTTCCGACGACACCATTTCCTTCAACGGCAGCACTTGGTCTTCCAGCGACAACCGCCTCTTTGAGGCTCGCTTTGAAAAATTCCTAAATGAGCCTGAGGAGAGCTCAGAAGCAGCACTGGAATATCGCGCAACGATCCGCGAGATCCTCGATGCCCTCTCCCCCCATCACAAAGGAGGCCCTTCTTTCAAGGAAGCGATCGATCTTCTTCCGCGAGCGGCCTCCTACCCCGGGGATGCGCGGCTTTGCGACTCGCTCACCAATGCCATCTATACCGCTACTCTCGCCAAAAGAGACGTTCGCTTTACTAAGGACTTGATGCAGGCCCAGGAGAAAGAAAAATGGCGTCTCATCAATAAGGGTGACTGGAAGGCTCGTACCGACAAGGAACCGGAAGTGGGTGACACTGCCAAAGGTGTGGGCCAGGGAGACGAGGGCGGAAAGGCCGCAAGGAAGGCTCCTCCCTCCACCGGTCGAGGCGTCAACTCTCTTGAATATACAGAGTATCTTCGCCGCATCGCCGAAATCGAAGTACTCAAGAAGGCCCAGCAAATCAAAGCAGAGGTCAAAACCGAGCTCGCTAAGATGCAATATCAAGCACTCATGGTGCAGTTCTTCATGCAGCGTCGCTTTGAGCACGTCCTGATCGCCTCGCGCTTCTATAACCTGATTTGGAAAGATGGAGATGGCACCCTTTACCTCGACGATAAGTCCGACGTCGACAAGCTCTTCACCGAATCGGTTGGAGTGAGCCCCACTGTTTCCTCGCTTGACGCGCTTGCCAGCGAAGCGATCCGCGATGTCGACAAGGGTGTTGACGCCTTCCTTTTCCTCGTGGAAAAAGAAGAACTCGAGTCCGCCTCTAAACGACTTGCGGAAGCCTACATCATGGGAGAATTCATGCCCACGATCAACACCCTCGAGCGTGAGAAGAAGCGCAAGGTGCTTGAATTCGTGAGAGAAGCCTACGTCCTTCTCAATGCCATCGATGTTAAGGATTACACCACCGCTACTGAAAAAATTGCCTCTCTGAAGCTTAAGGCGAAGGATTTTGATGCCACGAAAGCGGAGGCTGCAGTGGCAACCTTCAGCAGCGTGAGTAACATGCACATCATGATGGCCAAGAACCATCTCGCCGCCCGCGATACCGAAAAAGCGCGGGAGGAAATCCAGAAAGCCATGGAAATCTGGCCCCAGAATCCCAAGCTCGCCGAGTTCGACAAGCTGGTAGAATCAGGTGGCTCCATGATCGCAGCACGAAACGATTTCGACCGTCTCTTTTCCGAGTCTAATTACCGGGAGGTCATGAAGCGCCAATATGAATTCGCCCCGGCCATTCAGGGCGACACCGAGCGCGAAGAGAAGTTCCGCCAAGTCATTGGGAACATCACCGAGATCGAAAGAGCGGTTGAAGGATCCAAGGAAATGGTGCGCGTTGGACAAGCTTATGCCGGCTGGGAAAAGCTCGATATCGTTCATGAAAAATTCCCAGACGATCCGGTTCTCAATCAGCACATGACCCGACTGGCTCCAAGTGTGGCCGACTTCACGATCGCTCTGCGAAATGCCAGTTCCCACGAGGAAAACGGTCAGGTTGGTTCAGCTCTCTCATGGTTCTACCAGGCGAAGCATCTGCACCCCACCAGCACTGTCGCCCAGAAAGGAATTGATCGACTCGTTGACCGCGCCTTGGGGGTTCCTCTCTCGAATTAAGCGCCGAGCCTTCGAAGGAGATCAAAGGAATAAATCCCGCTGCTATGCCCATCCGCCCAGAAGGGTTGAAGGGCGTAGCCGCCAACAATCTCAAATTTCATAAGCCTGTAACTGCGCGTTGGGTCGTGCGTCACTTTGGGCACTAGGACCTTTCCTGTCACATCGGGCTCCCCCTTGCAGGCGGCACAGGGACATTCCCTCCGAAGTGGCTCCAGCTGCAGATAACTTTCCGAGCTATCTCCCCATGCTAGGGCGAGCTCCGAGCCGATCACGACGGCATTTTGTAGCGTAAGTGGATTCATCAACTTTTTGGGTTCCAAGCAGAACGGGCTCCAAAAATTGCCGAGCCCACCCGCACAATGGTCGACCCTTCTTCAATGGCAACCTCGTAGTCTCCACTCATCCCCATACTCAATTCGGGCAGCTCGCGGCCGGATCGTTTACGAAGGTCGTCCTGAAATTCGCGCATCTTTTCGAACCATGGCCGCGCATCCTCTGGGGTCTCGGCCCGAGGAGGGATGCACATTAGGCCCCGCCAATCGAAATGCTCGAAGGAACAAAGGACATCTAGATTCTCAAGAAGTTCCTCTTTTCCAAGGCCCGCTTTGCTCTCTTCATCCGCTAGATTCACCTCGAGAAAAATACGGGGACAGATCCCCAGCTCTCCCGCAATCCGATCGGTGAACTGCGCGAGCTTCATCGAAGAAATACTGTGAACCACCGAAAACAGAGAAAGGACTTTACGCACCTTATTACTCTGCAGCGTTCCGATAAAATGCCACTCAAGATCCTCAGACATCACGGGAATCTTTTCTTCCCCTTCCTTAAGACGATTCTCCCCAAAAAGGTGATGTCCCGCTTCAACGGCTTCTTGAATCACCTCAACGGGCCAGGTCTTAGAGACGGCCATCAATTGGATATTATCCGCCTCTCGGACAGAACGTTTGGCTGCCGCTGAAACGCGTTCTTGGACACCATTGAGGTTCTCAGCTATCTGGCTCACGGCACTTTCTTAGATGTCAGTGAAACAAGATCGAGTAAGACATTCAGTCCTTCTCGCTTCCCTGCATCAATTCCGCTTGGCCATTCAGGAGTGTCATCGAGGTCCTCTAAATCATTCTTGGCCC
This sequence comes from Akkermansiaceae bacterium, assembly GCA_905182405.1. GTDB lineage: Bacteria > Verrucomicrobiota > Verrucomicrobiia > Verrucomicrobiales > Akkermansiaceae > SW10. Next base: position 2,034,904 of record CAJJBQ010000002.1, read on the forward strand.
TGCGCATGTGCCGCTTGTCATCCTCTTTGCGATCCACTTTCTGAAGCGTGTCGATTTCGAGATCATCGAGATTGAGACGATAAACCGAAAATGTTTTATCATCCATTTCTTCCACCTTTTCAAATCGAGCACGACGCTCACCATTACGGGCCTTTCGCCGCGCTTCGTTCACCTTAGTCTCAGCCTTTCGACCCTCTTTATTCAGCGAGATACGATTTTCGTCGATCCGCTTCTTCACTCGAATCATATCTTCCCGAACGTATTGATAGTCCTTGCTAGCCTTGATCCGGGCGGCGCTTCGTTCTGCTAGAACTGCAGTTGGAAGGCTCTCCTTTGGAAAGGGTTTGAAGTTTGAGGCGGGGCGAATGACGTCATGCTCCAAGGCATGCCGCGCATAGGCCTCACCCACTTCAAGCACATCAGTGAGGGCAGGAAGATGGATGTCTGGAACGACTCCATCATTCTGCGTCGAACTTCCTGATGGTCGATAGTATTTTTGGATCGTGAGCTTCAGCGCTCCCGCCCGATCGCGGTCGCTCCACACCGGAAGTTGGCGGCCAATTGGAATGGGCTGTTGTACTGTGCCTTTTCCAAAAGTGCTCGCACTCCCCACAATAACAGCCCGGTTATAGTCCTGAAGCGCTCCTGCGATAATCTCGCTCGCCGATGCACTTCCCTTGTCCGTCCAAACAACAAGTGGCCCGTCATACAAAGGCTTGCCGAACCCAGCGTTGAGAGACTGGGTACTTCCCCCGGTGCGTTTGATCTGAACTACCGAGCTCCGGCCATTGAAAAATCCCGTCATCCGCTGAACCTCATCGAGAGCACCGCCACCATTGCCACGAATATCGAGGGCAATCCCATCGACGCCCTCTTTCTTCATCCGCTCTACGATGCGCTCAACGTGCACCGAAACATTTCGAGAGCGATCCTGTCGGTCGAAATAGAACTGAGGAATTCGAATAACACCCAACTTGGTGACTTCATCTCCGTTCTTATACTCAAAAATTTCGCCAGCTGACTGCTCGTCCTTCATATCGACCAACTCCCGCTCAATCACGATGACTCGGGTTTCCCCCGCTGCACCATCCGCTGGCTCCACCTTCAAAGCCACCTCAGTGCCCTCTTCCCCACGGATCTTCTCAACAACCTTGTCGATGGTGAGAAACATGATATCAGACCAGTTTCCATCATTGATGGAATCCACCGCGATCACTCGGTCGCCCAGCTGAAGTTCTCCCGCTTTGTCCGCAGGGCCATTATTGACGATTCCTTCGATCTTGGTCGCCCCATCATCTTCCGCCCGAAGAAGCGCGCCAATCCCCACCAGCTTGTTGCTAATATCAACATTGAACTGATCAAGCTCACGCGCACTAAAATACTCAGTATGAGGATCATGCGAACGGGCAACCGCACTCAAAAAATAGTTTGCGACATCCTCATCATCCGCCTTTTCAATTCCCTGTAGGTAGCGGTCATAGCGCTGGGCCAGTTTTTCACGAGGTGGAAGCTCATCGCCAAGGGGGCTCTCCTTTTCCTGCTCCCTCGCCCTTTCGGCAATATCATCCCGGCGGAGCTGCTCGGCGAGAAGAGACGCTTCGAGTTGAAGTTTCATAAGATGATTTGCTTCGGCTGTATCCTTGGGCCAAGGCGCATCCTCTCGATCACGCATAATGGAAACGTCACTTTCAAAGGTGAATTTGCCATCCTTGAGCAATGCAGAAATCGCAGAAACTCGCTCCTTAACCCGGCTCTGATAGCGTTTATGAATTTCCCGGGCCATCGCGATCGCTTTTTTGCTCGCTAGAAGGTCGGTCACCTGGCTTCGGTATTTCTTCGAAAATTCATCAATATCACTTTGCACAAAGTAGAGCCTGGAAGGATCAAGATCGTGGATGTAGTCATCGAAGATGCGTTCGCTCAGCTTTTCATCAAAGTTCATCCTGGCATAGTGCCCATTCTGTAGCAGACGAGTGACCTCAAGTCCCACAAGGTCAAAGTCAGCAGCCCGGGCGCTACAGCTAGAAAAGAGCCACAGCGCGGCTATCGGAGTAAGGAACCAGTGAAACGTTTTCATAATTGAATCTTGGAGATCAACACATTGTTGCTGACGTAATGAAAGTCCATCAAAAGGAGTCATCTGTCCAAGTCCTTTTAACCAAACCAAAAAACCACTCGTCGTTTCGACGAGTGGTTCTGTAAACTTAAATTGTGCTGGGGTCTAATTCCCCGTCCAAGTTTTCTGGGGCACTTCGATCAAATCTTCTGGAAGAACTTGAATCGTTTTCGCCTGATCCTCTTTGAGGTTATAATTGAACACCTTCCCTGAGCGGAAAAGCTTCACCCGGGTAATCGCACCAAAAGGAGTCTCACCACCCGCAGCCTGAATCGCCGCGTACAGGGTCAGGTTGTTTGACCAAGCCTTTTGTCCCGCAACCTTCACCTGCCCACCCACAGTATACATCTTTGCCGCAAGTTGGAGATCGGTAGGAACAATAACGGTAAAATTGGGATTCGTATAGATTCCTGCACTTTTGTAGGCAGTGGCAATCCCTTGGGCCAACTGGTCCTGCGTTCTACCAGCTGCGCGCACCGCACCGATAATCCACATGCGAATGGTTCCATCCTTGGAAACTTGATAGGTCGAATTAAGACGGCTCTGCTCCGCAGGAGGAACACCTTGAACAGCGATTTGCAGCGTCTGATTCACGCTGATTTGAGCCGAAGCGCTGTTGAGGAGGATTAATCCTAGGATTGATATTAATAATTTTTTCATCGATTTACGGGGTTTGAATCGGGCAAGTCTAGTAGAGGTCTTCCTTCTCTGCATTTCGCTCTGCTCCACTTGGTTTAGAAGCTGGTGCAATCGGTGCCGAAGTGGCCGGGGCTGCATTTTCATCCATCGCACTTGGAGCGTAGTAAGTGTAGTAACTGGTGTAATATTGATACTGACTATCACTGCGGACATCCACGTTATTCAGAACAACTCCAATCACCTGGCCTCCGACATTTTCAACGGCCTGCTTAACCCGCAAGAGCATATTCCGCGGAAGCTTACGGTGCTGGACCACCACCATAGTGAGGTCAACTTCACTGGCAAGAACGGCAGCATCACTCACTCCGAGAATCGGGGGTGAATCCACAAGAACCAAGTCAAAACGCTGCTTCACATCCTGAAGAAGCTCAGACATACGACGGGAGTTCAAAATTCCAGCTGCATCCGCTGGAAGGATACCTGAAGGGAGGAAATAGAGATTATCAACCGGGGTCTGAAGAATCACGTCTTCCAAAGCGAGGTCGGTCGTAAGGTAGTTGGTAAGACCAACGGAGTTATTAATGTCAAAGAAGGTGTGGAGACGAGGGCGGCGAAGGTCGGCATCGACCATCAGAGTGGTATATCCACCTTGCGCACAAACGTAAGCCAAGTTCACCAAAGTCGTGGACTTACCCTCTCCAGCACCACCTGAAACAACGGTAATGGAATTGTCTTCGGGGTTCTTCCTATTGAACTCAATATTGGTTCGGAGAATTCGATAAGCCTCAGCATCAGGGCTCATGCCACTCTGTTTATGCAAGACACCAACATCCTTTGGAATTACTGCAAGAACGGGAACCTGGAGATAGCGCTCCACATCCTCCAAACTTTTAACTGAGGTATCCAAATGCTCCAAAAGGAAGGCAATGCCAATACCGAAAATTAAACCCATCCCAGCTCCAAGAACAAGGTTTAGAGTGACATTAGGAAAGACAGGTTTTCGTGCAAGCTTTGGAAGCTCATGAAGAGTAATGGGAGTTCTGGGCATTCTGAGAAGAACACGCTGCTCCTGCTGTTGCATTTTCATCTCCCGGAGAAGATACCGAGATTGCTCATATTCTTCTTTCGCGGAATTGTATTCGTGCTGACGCATTGAAAGATCGACCGTAATATCTTTTTTATTGAGAACAGTTTCCTTCATGCGCTCTACCTGCCGCTCAACAAGATTGATTCGGGTAGTGAGAACATCTTTGAGCGAAGTGACTGCCGACTGCGCATCTCTCATCAAGTTACTTGCCTGCTTCTTGAGAGTTAAAATTGTCGGATGGTTGATCCCAAGACCCTGCGCTCCCTGAGAATCAATACTCCGATTCGTTTCCTGAAACGCTTGGTAGAGCAGACTTACCTGGTTTTCAGGAAGCTCGAGCCCTGCTGCGGTCGGGATCATTTCTTCAGCGCTGGTTTTAACCAGTTTATCAATCTGGATCTTAAGACTATCCCGAGTTTGTTCAAGCTGATCCAAACGCTGCTGAGCATTTTGATACATCCGCTCCTCGGTCGCTCCCACGGGACTACGGCTCCGCCCATCGAAGTACGGAATCCCATATTGCTGAATCAGTACCGTGAGAGCCTTCTGCTTGTCATTGACGACATCACCATGCCTCTGTAGCTCGGTATCGAGCGCCTCGAGCGCCTTTTTAGCACGCTCTAGTTCTGTCCTGTTACGACGCGCGATGTAAGCACTGGTAATCGCTTTCGAAATATCTTTGGCATCCTCTGCATTCGCATGGCGTACTGTGATCTCGATGAAATCTGTTCCCCGTATCGGGTTTGCCATCACAATTTGAGACAGAGTCTCCACCGAGTCATTTAACTCCATATCCCAACGTGAAGGAAGATCCAATGCAGCAGCTGCTTCCATCAAGGTCTGTGCTGCGGTGATCGTCTCAAACTCGTTCTCCATGTAATGTCTGGTCATCAATGTTCCAGAGTGAGTTTGCGTGCCACCACGGGTAGGAGCAATCGCGAGCATAGACGGATGCACTTGGACAACCGACGAACTCTCATACTTTCTAGGCATTACCGAGGTAATGACCGCAGCGGTCATGAAAACGAGAAGGAAGGTCAAGAGAATGACTCCGTAACGGTTTTTGATCACTTGCCAGTAGTCGATACTAGCTACCGATTCGGTGGATTGTTGGGCCTTAGATTGCATTGAAGAGGTAGGAGGGTTTTAGGATAACGCTGTCAGGTGAAGAGAAGCGCTTTTTGATAAAAAAGAACTCCCGCAATGTAAAGACATCGCGGGAGTTACTTTGTTCAGATATTTCTACAGAATCTTAGAAAGTCGCGCGAACTCCGATGGACATCCGGTTGCGATCATACTCGCGACTGACAACGTCGGAACCAAGATCTTCAAAGTTGTAAGAACCGTTCAAGTAGAGGTTTTCGGCGATCTGGAGATCGAAACCAACGAATGCATTGATAAGACTTTCATCACGATTTTCCGCGGTGCCATCCTCATATGCCAGAGACATGTAGTTGATTCCACTACTCAGTGAGAGGGCCTGTGAAACACGGTATGTTCCGGAGACTCCAAGTCGCATGGTATTAGCATTATCGTAGACAGCCGCACCAACTTGACGTGAAGAATCTTCAGTTGAGAGTCGACCATAGGCCTTTACGCTCAGCAACTGATTGACACGTGTTGTCACAGCTGCCTCGGCGGACGGTGACGTATAGTCTCTGGTTGATCCATCAATACTACGAAGTTGAACACCAGCGCGGACAATCGCAACGGAGTTCGAGCTAAAGCGATGCTCGCCACCAACCATGATGAAGTGGTTCTGGGTGTCGCGAGCACTACCTGCGGTATTACGATCAGCGTAACGATAAGTAAGAGTTGCCACAGTTTGTGGGCTCAGCTGATAGCGGAAGTCATTATACAAGGTGATTGCACTGATATCATTCCTTTGAGCGGCCGGGTTGTCATATTCCACACCATCATAAATAAATCCAGTGTATGTTCCTAAACGTTCACTCCAGCGATATCCGACACTATTATCGCTACTCCAACGGGTGTAAGCACCGGTCTGACGAATAGCAGAGGATCCGATTGAATAATCTGGCTGATACTCGAAGGCCATAGAGTTTCTGCTCGAAAGACGAAGACGCTCATTGATGCGATGCGTCAAATTCAATCTGACGCTCCCAGTAGGAGTAGACTGATCAACGTTCAATGGTCCGAATTCGAGATCATCGAAGTAATGAACATAGCCGAGTCGGCCAGCGAATTCAACGGTCGTCTGCGGCGATTGGCTCAAAAAGGCAGCTCCGACGTAAACAACGCCGTATGCAGACTCATTGTCGCTTCCTGGAGTCGGATTGTCATCATAGCCAAGGCTGGCTCCAACAGTCCAAAAAAGTGGACTTGACTCGGTCTCACCATCTTTAGGGGCAAGATCAAACAGCGACTGTGCGCATAGACTGCTCACTGAGAGTAGGCCTAGAGTGGTTGCGGTAATTTTTTTCATTAAAAGAATTTTTATTGATTAATAATCAAGAAGTAACAGAGAAATCTGATTGGCTCCTTAGCGATTGGCGATTAGAGAGCTGTCAGAGAGGGCGGAGTCACAACAGGAGGAAACGTCAGAGGAAGGCCTGGAGGGAGCAACGGAAATCCACCGGGACCACCTGGAGCTGGCCCAACAGGAGCTGCTCCTCCCTCAGGACGAGCTGCAGAAGAACCATATCCCTCGCTTGCTGGAAAGTCTAGCGGATTGGCGCTAGCTTCATCAGGGACGCCACCTTTATCAAGAGCGCCCTTTTCAGAATCTCCTTCACCGCCGGCAAAATCATACTTTTCAAGAATCGCCTGAATATTTGGTTGAGCATCAGGAGCTATTGCAATAGCGCACTGAGCAATAATGCGCAGCATTGATGGAGCTTCGTTGATCGCCACATCGACGATCTGAGCAACAACCTCTTTCTTAGCATCAGAAGCAATGATCGCAGCCTTCACGACCTCGCAAGCACAAGATTCATTAGCTGCGATTTGCTTAGCGACGATCTCAAGGACCTTATCGGAGTCAGCAGCGACTGCTAACCTAACTGCATTACTCACCTTGACGCAGTCAAGTGTGTTAGCTTGAGCGAAGGGCGCTGCTGCAAATAGCAGAGCCGTTAGCGCGAATTTCAGCGTGTTTTTCATTTTTTTTTTGGATTCTAGGTTAAAATTAGGGGCTTAAAATATTGGAAATCAGCGGGTAGAGGGAATCGAACCCTCCTTATCAGCTTGGAAGGCTGGAGCTTTACCACTAAGCTATACCCGCGACTGTGATGACAGGTTTACGTTGTCTCTTATGATAGGGCAAGCTCTTTTTAGGGAAAAATAATGACTCTTTGCTTCGGTTCTAATGAATATTTAGAGAGCCTAACTAACATGGATGGTGGCATAGAGGGCGTGGGGATAGGATTTCGTTCACCCCCCCCCGCTCCTGAATTTACAGCCCTGACGGATGATGAACAAAGGCACTAGTTGTTGCAAATTGTTGATCGATCTCTTGAACCAACCGTTTCACTCCAAAGGTTTCTGTCGCGTAATGCCCTCCATAGAGAACATTCAACCCTAATTCTTCTGCCAACGGAAAACTCCAATGAGGCCCCTCCCCCGTGATAAAGGTGTCGACGCCACAAGCCGAAACCGCCTCGACCTCACTTCCTGCCCCTCCCGTAATGATTCCCAAGCGTCCGACCGGGCAATTCACTTCCCCTCTTAATAAGACCGGACCCTCTACTACTTCGGAAAACAGCTCTTTCAGCTCAGCGAGATTCATCTCCAATTCCCCCCGTAGCCCGAGATCGACCCCCTTCCACTTGAAAAAGGAATCTCTGTTTTTTAAACCCAGCCTATCTGCCAAAAGGGCATTGTTTCCTAACCTTAAGTGCACATCTAAGGGAATATGCGCACTGTAGATTGCCAAGCCCGCGTCCATCGCAAACTTCAGCTTCCGATAATGAGCCCCGGTAATCTGACGCACCCCCTGCCAGAACATCCCATGATGTACGACAAGAAGATCGGCCCCCGCTGCCACCGCCTTCTCGACCACTGGAAGACTCGCATCCACCGCCGCTACCACGCGGGAGACCTCTCCCCCGTTTTGGAGCTGTAAGCCATTGTAAGCCCCTGGGTAATCTGGAATTTCCTCTAACCTCAGCTCCGTATTCAAAAAGGAGACAATTTCATCCAATCTCGCCATTCCCCATTGAAGTCCGCTGTCATCCATTCGCCAATCCGAAAGTCAGCTAGTTCTCCAGACCAGCCCGATGTCATCTCCACTGTTTTGTTCGTCAACGGATATTAGCTCACGCATCCGTGCAGCGCTCGTCTCTCCAATCAAAAACGCCGCTTCAACCCCTCTCTCCATCCGGGTGTTAAAAAATCAAGAGAGGCGCACTCAATATTTTTGACGTCCAGTCAGGAGCCACGATCACAATAATTCATCGTATTGTTTTGCTGATCTCCCGGCGCAACATCATTTACCCGAAAATTCCTGCACCTCCACTATTTTGCGCGATCACAACAAGTTGACAACACCTTAAAATCAAGCTGGGACGGGAGCTGGGGACTCACGGTGCGAATATCCCTCGACCGACGCACTTTGCCAATTTAAAACCCCGCCATGTCCCACATGGAGCACACTCTCGCAAGCGAAGCGACCCTCGAAGGAACTTCCTTGCATACGGGCGAAAAAGTCACCCTTACTCTCAAACCTGCCCCCGAAGGCTACGGATTCAAATTTCGCCGTGTCGATCTCCCCGACAAGCCTTTCATTGATGCAGACGTCTCCAAAGTGCAAACCGTCGAAAGAGCGACTACCTTGGCGGAGGGCTCAGTAAAGGTTCACACCGTCGAGCACGTCCTTTCTGCTCTTGTCGGACTCGGAGTTGATAACGCCCTTGTTGAGATGGATGCCAACGAGCCACCCATTGGCGATGGATCTTCACGACCCTATGTAGAACTCATCAAGAAAGCGGGCTTACTTGAACAAAGCGTGCCACGTCAAATCTGGGAAATCCGCGAACCTATTCATATTGAAGTTGGAAACGGCTCGCTCATTACCATCGTTCCTGACAAAGAATTCCGCGTCTCCGTCACCAATGTGGGTAAGGACGGTCGCTTCGTTCAATACTTCTCCTCAGTGGTGAACCAAGAGACTTACGAGAAAGAGATCGCTCCAGCGCGCACGTTCACCTTCTACGAAGACATCAAACCTCTCCTGGATAAAGGCTTGATCAAGGGTGGTTCGCTCGAAAATGCCGTCGTCGTTCGTGGCGAGGAAATTATGTCCAAAGAACCCATGCGATTTAACAATGAATTCGCACGCCACAAGGCCCTGGATCTCATTGGTGACCTCATGCTTTCCGGCAAGAAATTCCTCGGTCATGTCATTGCCATCGCTCCCGGCCACGGACCAAACACAGGCATGGCAGCGCTGATCAAGAAAGAATATGCCGCGATGCGTTCCATGGTGCCGCCACTCAAGCTCCCTGAAGGAGAAGCCGTTCTCAAAACTGAGGACATTCTTAAGATCCTACCCCACCGCTACCCCTTCCTCCTCATCGACCGCGTGACGGGATTCTCCTCAGAGATGAAGTGCACCGCGATCAAAAATCTCACGATGAACGAGGAGTTCTTCCAAGGGCACTTCCCTGGCCACCCCATCATGCCCGGTGTTCTTCAGCTAGAAGCCATGGCCCAGACCGCTTCCATTTTGATCATGCGACTTCCAGATAACCATGGAAAGATTGGCTATTTCCTGAGCGCCAACAACGTTAAGTTCCGCAAGCCGGTTGTCCCCGGTGACACCTTATTTATCGACGCCGAAATCACCAAGATGCGGCGCAACATCGGTCAGGCCATCGCCACTTGCTCTGTCAACGGCGTGGTTGTCTCCAGTGCGGAACTGAGATTTGCGGTGATGTAGAGTGTCCCCTCTCCTTACCCCCTGCAAGATCGTCTCCAAAGCGAACTTTTCTGAGTAATTACTTAAAATACCGCCGGCGGGGATCGAACCCGCACGACCTAGGGTCAACGGATTTTAAATCCGCAGCGTCTACCAATTCCGCCACGGCGGCATTTCATGAAATTGGAGCGATTGAAGAATCCGTCAATGCTCTACGGCGAATTACAGAACGGAGGTGCCACTGTCAACACAACGACGACTTTCGCACATAAGATTCTCTGCTTGATCTCTAGCTTCGAGATTTGATCGCATCAACGGCTCGCATGAGTAGCTGCTTTAGGTCGTCGTCATCGGATCCCATTGCAGACTTTAATGCCGGAATGCTTTTTGGGGTCCCAATCTTGCGGAGCAGAATCGCAGCTTCCTTCTTCAGCTCAAGGGGTGATTCACCGATATGGAAAGCCAAGCGAGATTCGCCAGCAGCTCCAATTGCTTCATACTGCTCCGACCAAGCAGATGGATCCTTGACCCACATCCGGTCAACAACAGCGATTACGTCCAGCGAGCCATTTAAAGTCAAATATTCCACAAGCGATTTAGGAACTTCTCGATCCTCCTCACTCCAGCCAAGCACGAGCCCACTCACCTGGCCAACCACCTCCTGATCTTTTGGAGCCCACTGAGCAAGAGCCCTTCCGATCGAATCGTGAAGTGCCCAGCCGCTATCCTGCTTTAAAAGAACCAAAAGCTGGGCAACAATGTCCGGCCTGCGCCTTTTCGCCGCATCTACAGGCATCTTCCCAAATCGAACAACTGCCTTTTCAATACGCTCGATGTTGATGTTGCTAAGCTCCTTGAGATTCATTTCGCAAAACCGCTCATTCCGCGGGTCTTTAAGCTGATTGAACGTCTCGTTACCCGGTTCCAAAAAGAGATCAGTATTCACGACAAGATCCACGATTCGGTGCGAGGGCACGGTAGTGACGATCCCCAAATCCGAGCAAATTTCAACCACCTCGTCGAAACTCTCGGTGATTCCAGCGATAACCATGAGCCGATCTCTAGCCTCATTCCGATCATAAGTAACGATTGCGTTCGTAGAGGGGATGACAAAACGCCTCATGAAAAAACTCTCCACGCTATACTCGTAACTGTCCTTCATGGGGTGCAGATACACTGTGACGACGCGCTCATGCCCCTCGATCCCTTCTTCAGGCTTGGATTCCATATCAATCCATTTTTTGACACTTCCGTATCCGATCTTAGCTAGGTAGCTATCCAAATCGTTCGTGATGAGATTAGGGTCTTCTTCCGTCGGATTCATGGCCTCTCGCGGAGTGAAACCTCCACCACCTCTGGGCGTCAAATGAACGGGACTTAGAAAAACTAAGGCCATCACGATAGCACTTAAAACCGTTGAGAGAGTGATTGCCCGATTTCTCCAATTCTTCGCGCCTACAAGAATCAACCCCGAGCCAACCAGACAGACAAATCCTGCAAGAAAGAGGCGCTGGTGCATCTCGACATCCTGAAACGCCTTTCCTGGTGCGGAAGTGACCAAAAAGATGAATGCAAACATACAGATCAGCACGATCCCGGAGCAAGCCGCAAAGGTCTGGCTCGAGCTACTTGACATTGCCGAAATCGTATTGACCTGAGGTGAATACTCGGCCCTTTGAAAGTTGACGGGGGCAGTCTCCCCTACCGGAGTGGGACTCAGTCGATCGAGCAACACATCGTGGTGCTCGCCCGGATAAATGCGAGACTTCTCTGCCATGATCGCCCCGGGACCAACCTCGAAACGGTGATCACAGGCTCCACACTCCACCGTTTTACCGGTGAGATCTTCGTGAACACGGAAGCTGCGGCTGCAAGCTGGGCAGAGAATCTGAAGGTTCATTTGTTAGCGCGTGTCGTTAAAGTTATAAAAGTGTCCTCCCTCTAGTCCCTCAAAACAACCTTTCCGTTCAAAAAAGGAAATCAATTTTCTAATTTGGGAGTCTTAGAGCGGCAATCTCGGCCATAATCCGGTCAGAAATCACCTGATAACCGTCACGTCCCTTTACAGCGAGTTCCTCTGTAGTGAAGTCGATCGGGTCACCCACAACGATTGTGATCGGGTGGAATTTAAGCCGGCCGCTTCCACGTGGGAGGCATTCCCGAGCTCCAAAAATTCGCATCGGTTGCACCACTGCACGACTCTTCACCGCGATGAGACCGACGCCCGCCCCGGCAGGTCCAAGTTCCCCGTCCAGGGTCCTGGCTCCTTCCGGAAAAACAACGACTCGTTCACCACTTCGTAAAATCTTAATAATGCGCTTCAGGCTGCTCATATCCGGGCGATCCTGATCCACTGGCACCGCATTCCATCGGGTATAGAGCCACTTAAAAAAACCCCTAAAAAGCGTCTTTCTTGCCAAGTAATGAACTTCTTCATCATACGCAATTCCAACGAGAGGGGGGTCGAGAAAGCTCTCATGATTCGAGGCGATCAGCACTCCGCCTTCTTGGATGAGTTTTTCCTTCCCGATTACGCGGTAACCGAAAAGAGTCGAAGTCGCGGCTCTAAAAAGAGTGACGCCGAGCCAATAAACCGTCTTCATGAAAGGTCCTCCCATCCAAGTGATTTGAGCGCCTCTTTCGCCGCCTCTACCACTTCTTCAATCTCAAGGTGGGAAGAATCGATCACGATCGCGCCATCGGAGATTCTTAAGGGTGCCGTCTTGCGTTGGCTGTCTTGGGCATCCCTCGCGGCCACCGCATCTGCTTCACCATCAGCAGCTCGCCGGGCTCGTCTCACTTCTTCCGAAGCATCGATGTAAAGTTTGTAGGGAGTGTCAGGAAAAACAACCGAGCCGATATCCCGCCCCTCCATCACGATATCGCTGGTCTCGAGATACTCCCGCTGAAGCTTTACCAATCGCTCGCGCACTTCGGGCACCGCCGCAACCGATGACACGAAATCATTCACCTTTGATGAGCGCAACTCCTCGTTGAAAAAGCGGCCATTGATTCCGATGGTGGAACGCCCTTCCTCCATTCCGCAGGTGATCTCCATCTTGGATGCAGCATCCACGATGGCACCTTCATCCCTCGAAGAAACCCCATCTTGCAAAAGCTGCCAGGTGACGGCGCGATACATCGCCCCAGAATTCACCATGACCATCCCAAGAGAATCAGCGAGTCTCTTGGCAACGGTACTTTTCCCGGAAGCAGCGGGACCATCAATAGCTACAGCGCGGTGAATCAAGCTCATCGTTTACGCATTTCTTTTAAGTGATTAGCAAACCCGGGATACGAAGTGTTCACGCAAGCGCAGTCATCAATCAAGGTATTTCCGCTATCCGCAAGCAAGCCAGCCATCGAAAACGCCATTGCAATCCGATGATCACCGAAGCTCTTCAAATGAGCTCCTTTCAGCTTGGTCTCTCCCTGAATCACCATGCCATCTTCGAACTCTTCAACTTGGGCATCCATCGCGCGAAGATTTGTGATCGTCGTCTCGATGCGGTCCGTCTCTTTCACCCGTAGCTCGGAAGCATTTCGAATCGTCATCTTTCCTTTTGCCAAGGCTCCGGCAACCGCCAAAATGGGGACCTCATCGATAATATTCGGGACCTCTTCCGGGCGGATCTCCACTCCATGAAGTTCCTGTCCTACGACCTCCACATTTCCACGCGGCTCCCCTCCTTCATCGTGGAGGACGATATCTTTAATGTGCGCTCCCATCCGGATCAGGACATCGATGAGTCCGGTACGCGTCGGGTTCAACCCAACATTCGTAATGAGCAATTTCGACCCTGGTCGGCAAGCGGCCGCGACGATCCAAAAAGCAGCACTGGAAATATCACCGGGCACCACCACATCGCAGGATCGAATCCTCTGCTTTCCATAAAGCGAGATGACATTGTCCTTCGTCGTCACCGTCACTCCAAAGGCATTTAAAAGACGCTCGCTGTGATCGCGGGTGACCGCAGGTTGAACCACCGTCGTTTTTTCAGGAGCAAAGAGTCCAGCAAGGAGAACCGCACTCTTCACTTGCGCACTTGCCATGGGCATTTCGTAGCAAATCGAGTTGAGCTCACTTCCCGTGATGTGCAGCGGAGCGCAGCCGGGCTTTGCCCCCTTCGCTTCAAACTTGGCACCCATTTCCTCCAAAGGCTTCATGATCCGCCCCATCGGACGAGAAGACAGCGACTCATCCCCGGTCAGAACACTATCGAATTTCTGAGCCGCAAGCACTCCTGCCAAAAGGCGCATGCCCGTCCCCGAGTTTCCACAATCCAAATTCACATTGGCTACCCGAAGCTCCCCCCTGCAGCCATGAATTTTCATGTCCAGCGGAGCATCGACGGTTCCGCGTTCAACCTCATAACGCACTCCCAACTGACCCATCGCACGCAGCGTGTTGACGCAATCTTCGCTGGGTAGGAAATTCTCCACCCGGCACGTGCCATCGGAGAGCCCCGCAAGGATGGCAACCCGATGGGAAATGCTCTTATCGCCCGGCACTGCCAATTCTCCAGAGATGGCCTTAATCGGCCCTACCTTAATCGTGTCGCTCATGGTCTAAAATCTTCAACTGACTTCGTCCCGGGTGGCCTTCACCTCCAAGAGATAGTCTAGGAGCTCTTCATTGTCGGAATCCTCTAAAATAACAAGCATATCACGCAACGACTGCTCGGCCTCACGCAGGACATCGGCCAGCGCCGCGCGATTTTCAATCATGATCTCGGCCCACATCGCCGGATCTCCCGACGCAACCCTGCTGGTATCGCGAAACCCACCTCCAGCCAGCTGCAGAGGATCTCCCAGAGCCAATCCCACTTCCGCCGTCAGCACTGCCATCACATGCGGATAGTGGCTAATCCGGGCCACCGCCCGATCATGCTCGGCGGCATCGAGAAAGCGCACCACGCAGCCAAGACTTTCCCAAAACTCCTCCAGTGCCTTGACTTTCGCTTCCTCCAGCGACTCATCATTGGTGAGAACACAGGCCGCTCCGCGGAAAAGATCGACGCAAGCCGCTTCCACCCCCGTCCGCTCGGAACCAGCCATCGGATGGCTCCCGATAAAACCGATTCCCGCCTTTTTTAATAGAGGGGCTACCACCTCGTGCGGGTGAACTTTGACACTTCCGACATCCGTTACCAGACATCCCTGAGACAGATGAGGCAGCAGCATTTCCACCAGTGGAGCCATCGCCCCGACCGGCACCGCAAGCACAATGAGATCCGCTCCGCCCACCGCTTCTGCAAGATCCGTCGTCGCCGACATCCCCAACGCGCAAGTTTTCTCAACCCGTTCGGCATTTCTGCCCCAGAGAACCGCTTCCAAACCAGCTTCTTCCGCGGCGAGCGCGACCGACCCTCCGAGAAGCCCCGGCCCTAAAATGGTCACCTTCTTAAATTGCATGGCACAAAAAAACCACGCCCTCTCGCGAAGACGTAGTTGGAAAATAGGCTAAGAGAACCACTTAGGGAACTCGGAACTTGTTGGTTAGCTGATTTGGATCCTCAGGATCCACCACAAGACGTCCTCCTGGAATGCCACGCACGTCCACTTCATTCCCTGTATAAGGATTCTTTACGAATCCTTTCCGCGTCGGGACTGCGGTAGGATACTTCGAAGGTTTCTTCTCAACGACGGGTGACTGGCCGGAAACTTCTGCGTCTTCTATCGCTTCCTGGGACGCAGATTCGTCTTCAAAAGGTGACTTTGGAAGAAGCTCTCGAAGCGGATCGCTCTTTTCCTCTGCGGCAAGACGCTTACGGTTCTCCTCTGCCTGGCGCTCTAGCTCGGTTTGCATCTGACCTCGGGGGTTTACCGCCTCCGCAGCGGGGATTAAGGCAGGATCCATCGGAGGTCTATTGGGCGGGTAGGGAGAACAACTTACCAGAAAAACTCCTGTAAGGAGCATCGCGAGGAAATTGCGGAGTGAAATCAGGTCTTTCATGTCAGTAGTAGTTTTTATTAGAAATGTCGGGGATGAACTGACTTCTCGTTCATCGGTGGAATTCTCAAAGATGTCAAGCCAGCAGCCCCAACTACCTCATCCATTGACAAGCGAAATCGCTGGCTTCATTGCATCCAATCAATCTGAAGGATTTGACGAACTAATGCTTCGTTTATTCACGCATCAATTCGAAAAATGCCTTCCTTACCGCCAATTCGCTCGTTCGCTGGGAGTCGAGCCCACCTCAATCACCTACTGGCGAGAGATTCCCGCTATCCCCACCTCCGCCTTCAAGCTCGCCAATCACCCGCTTTCATCCGGAGCCACCACCTTCCTCACCTCCGGCACCACCACTGAGATCAAAGGGGCGCATCACTTTCCTTCCACCACCCTCTATGACCTGGCCGCCCTCACTCATTGGAAATCCCGCTTTCCCGATCTCCCTCTCTCTTTCCTGAGCCCTCCTCCGGAAGAAAACCCCAGCTCCTCCCTCGTCCACATGTTCGAGCAACTCCACCAATCGCTTGATCCACAAAATACTTCCCCATTTTTGCTCCGCAACGACCAGTTCCACCTCGCTCCCCTCTTTCAGCTCAACCAACCCGTTATCCTCTCCGGAACCGCACTCGCTTTCCTCCACCTTCTCAAGTCCCACCAAGCGATCCCCCTTCCCAAAGGCTCACGACTCCTCGAAACAGGCGGCTACAAAGGCACCACCCACTCACTTTCAAAACCAAACTTCTACGCCGAACTCAGCACCTTCTTTAGCGTCCCAGATCATGACATTCATAACGAATACGGCATGACCGAGCTCTCCTCCCAAGCCTATACCAATGGCGCGGACGGAACCCATCGTTTCCCCGATTGGTGCCGCTTTCAAATCATCTGTCCCGAAACCGGAAAGGAGCTGTCCCCTGGCGCAATCGGCTATCTCCAGATCCACGATCTCGCCAACCTCCACAGCGTCGCCGCGATCCGCACCCAAGACTTTGCCTCCGCTCATCCCGATGGCTCCTTCACCCTCCTTGGCCGCGACCCCGGAGCCCTTCCGCGCGGATGCTCCCGCTCCATCGATGACTCCCTCAGCCCCAATTCTCAAATTTCGTGAGTAACTCTCAGATCTCAAATCTCACCCACCTCGCCCAAGCCGCCCCCCTCTTCGAGCCCTTCACTGGAGTTTTCGATGAAGCCGCCCTGCGCCAGTGGATAAAAGACGAACTCACTCCCCTTCCGAACACCCGCTTTCTCCCTCCGGAAAACATCGTCCACATCATCTCCGGCAACACCCCCCATGCCGCCTTCCAATCTCTCCTCGCCGGCCTCCTGCTCGGGGTGAAAAATCGACTCAAGCTCCCCTCCGAAACACTCCTCGATTTCGAAACATCACTCGCCCAACTCCCTTCCGAACTTCAAGCGCTCATCGAAACCTCCCGCGAGCTCCCCGATCACTGGATCTCCGAAGCCGGAGCCCTCATCGTCTACGGGAGTGATTCCACCATCCGACACTTCCGCTCGCTCGCCCCTCTCGAAATTCCCTTCGTGGCCCACGGCCATCGCCTCGGCATCGCCCTTATTGAGGTCCCATCCGAAGAAGCCGCCCGCCTCGCCGCCAAGGACATTGGCGAGTTTGATCAAAATGGCTGCCTCTCGCTGCAAACCATCTTTGTCGAAAATCCACACGATTTTGCCCCTCTCCTCGCCACCGCAATGGCTGACTACGAAAAGGCCCACCCGCGCGCCGACCTCGGCCCATCCGAACACGGCGCCATCAGCAACCTCCGGCACGAAACCCTCTACCTCGCCGCTCAAGAGCCTAAAAAACACCACCTCTGGCACAGCGAAAAATCCACCGCCTGGACCATCGTCTTTCAAGACACCCCGGAAATCACCTCCTCCCCCGGCAACCGCACCGTATTCCTCAAGCCAATGGCACAATGGCCAGGCCAAAGGAGCCGAGGCGTCCCGCCCCGATCATTTCAAAACTTCATCTCTCAAATCGCCCTCCATCCCTTCCAGGAACGCGACGACCTCCCCTCGCCACGCATCTTTCCCCTGGGCCAAGCCCAGCGCCCACCCTTCGCCTGGGCCCACGATGGGATTCTTCCCCTACGCTCTCTCGTCCGAGTGCAGACTTCCGACTCTCCCACCTCATGATTGAAGATCTCTGATAACGACTCTTCCCCCTCCCTCGTCAGTCCGACTGAAGCATTTGCAACAAATGACGCTTTCTTCCCGTATCGAGCGGTTCCCATGAAATATCTCTCTTTCTTCCTCCCCGCTCTTCTCCTCGCCTCCACGCTCTCCAGTCAGGCCCTTCGCAAAAACCCCACCTGGAACAAGCAAACAAAGTCCCAACCCGATGCCCAAGCCGGTGGCTGGTTCATCAATCTCGGCATCACCGGAGCTCGCGCCAAGATCACCCTTGAAAAGCCGAAAGAATTCGAAGTCGCCTTTGTCTTCCCCGACACTCCTGCTCACGCAAAAATCCTTCCCGGCGACCGCATAACCGGCGTCAACGGCCGCTCGTTTTCCGAACCCCACAAGTTCGGATACGGCCCCAAGTTCTTCGGCTACGAAGGCCCCATACTGGAGCTCGGCAAAGCCCTCGACTCCAACAGCGGAACAATCACCCTCCAATTCATCCGCGGCGGCAAGCCCCTCGCGACCACCCTGGAGCTCCCCAAAAAACACCGCTCCTTTTCCAAGACCTTCCCCTACGACTGTCCCAAAACCGACCGCATCCTCAAAGAAGCCCACACCTACCTCCTCGGCAAACAACGCCCCGACGGACTCTGGAGCAGCCGCCCCGATGCCAACGCCTTCGCCGCCCTCACCCTCCTCGGATCCGGCCAAAAAGATCACCTCCCCGCCGTCAAAAAATCCGTCAAAAAAATGGCCGCTTCCACTAATGATGAGATCGACTACGGCGGCCTCGACTGCTGGAAATACACCCTGTACGGCACCACTCTCTCCGAATACTACCTCCTCACCCGCGAGAAATGGGTCCTCCCCGAACTCGAGGAGATAAAGAGTTGGCTCCTTCAAGCCCAATTCGTCAACGGCGGCTGGGGACACCGGCCCAAGAACAAACCCGGCGGAAATGGCTACGGCGCCATCAACTGCATCACCATGCAGGCCAAGCTCGCCTTCGCCCTCATGATGCGCTGCGGCCTCGACGTCCCCGCCGCCAACTTCCGCGCCACCCACGACTTCGTCGCAAAAGGCACCAACGACATCGGCTACGTTTGGTATAAAGACGGAGGCCGCCAAAACCCCAGCTACGCCGACATGGGCCGCACCGGCATCACCGCCCTCGCCCATCACATCAGCCCCGTCGGAGGAAAAGAATACCGCGACTTCGCCCGCCTCACTGCCAGCTGCATCGGCAGCTTCCCCAAAACCTTCCCCGACACCCACGGCTCCCCACTCTTGGGCCTCGCCTGGACCGGACTCGGTGCCCTCGCGGATCCCAAGGAATTCCGCAAACTCATGGACTACAACCGCTGGCATTTCGCCCTCGCTCTCACCCCTGAAGGCAATTTTTACTACCAGCCAAACCGCGACAACAACTCGCAGGACTACTCAGCCGACCCGCGCCTCAACGCCACCGCCGCCAATGCCCTCGTCCTCAGCGCAAAATTCAAAGTCCTCCAAATCACCGGCGCAAAACCTCTCGTCCTGAAATAGGACCCGAGCGGGATTCTCATTTATCATCCCTCTTCACCACCTCGTAGGCAATCCGCAGAAAAAATAAGCCAATCACTCCCGCAACCACCGCGAGAAACGAAGTCGTGCTTCCTCCATCGCCACATTCCCCGCTCATCGCCAGCGAGGAACCTCCCCGTGGATATCTGCCTCCCACTGCCACTGCTCCTCCTATAATCACAGGACGGCACCAAAACAGGGCAACCGCAACCAACAAACCCCTGAAATCGGGGCCCCACCTCCGGTAAATATCCTCAAGAAATTTCTCAGCATCCTTCAAGATTCATAAATCCCTCAAAGAATTCCATCCAGAGAAACCCCACCCGTCCGCCGTAGCCCGAAGGAGGATCAATCCTGTTTATCCGTGGTTTAAAATCCCGCTCTAGCGCCCTCCCCGAGGTCCTCCCCGGCCGAAATCTCCTCCCCGGCCGCGTTGTTGCTCCGTGATCTGCTGCACCGATTCCTCGGGTAACCCACTCGACGCAATCCACGCCTCCGCGGCCGCTTTATCGCTCCGATACCAATCCTGCGCCACTTCCACCACGGTGTCCTGACGCATCTCCTCGTTCGCGATCGTCCCCGCCCACTCCATCGCGGTCACCGGGTTTTCTCTTGAAATTCGAGTCGCATAAGCTTCCGTCGCCGAATCCCGCTCCGGCGATGCCACCAGATTACCTAAATATTCTCCCGCTGCGGTAGGATCCTCGCGAGCCCAAGTCTCCATCGCCTCTTCATAAGCTTCAGCCTTCGTCTTACCCGAGAGCTGGTCCGCCCACTCAAGAACCGCCTCCGGATCCTCACGCGACCACGAATCAGCCAATCGGCCCACCGCACGCGCGGCGGAATCATCATCTCCGTACTTCACCAGCCATTCGGCCGTCGCCTCACGATCATCCTGCATCAGCTCCATCGTCACCCGGGTCAGCGCCCCCGACTTTAAATCCGGATCTGCAACCGAGTCCACCCAGCTCTTCGCCGCATCATCTCCTTGCTCGAGCATCTCGCCCGCAATCATCCCCATATACATTTCCTGAGCCCGGTTGTTTTCGCCCTCCTTCGGCAAGCCCTGCACAAAGGACATCGCTTCATCCACGCCATTCACCAACAAGCCCTGGATCACCCCTAAACCAGCAAAACCCTTCTGCCGATCATCCTCGATCGTGTCCAGATAAGCAGTCGCAGCCGCGCCATCTACTGTCGCCCAACCGGAGAGCGCTCCCATCATCTCACTGGCCAAACTACCACGGCCACCTCGACGATCATTCCCTTCGCTTGCTTCCGCAACTTCCTTCAAGGCCGCCATCGCCCCCGCGCCATCGATCCGGCCCCAGGCATTCGCCAAAAGTCGAAGTTCGTTATCGCCCGCGCGTCCGAAAGGACCTCCGCCGCGGTTCTCACGAAGCGCCAAAAAGGCATCCTTCGCGTTATCCGCCGTTAAATTTTCAAGCAAGGCCGCCAGCATCTTCTGCCGCAACAAAGGATCATTCACCTCCGACATCTCCTTAATCGCCGCCTGCATATCCGCCGACGAAATCTTACCGCCCGTCAAAAACCGAGCCACAAACTCATCCTCTGGCCTCAATTCCACGCCACCACCGCCTCCGCGCATTCCCTTGTTCACAGAGCGCTCGCCCGCATTCATCATCGACTTCTTCTCACCTCCCGCGTCCTGGCTCAAATCATCACCGGAAGGACGAACGATCCATCCCAAACCGAAAGCAGAAGCAGCCGTCACGGCCAACAAAGAAACAAGAGTCGCATTTTTCATAATATCTTCAGTTGTAAAGCATTCTAGATGCGTTTTAAGAAACCCTCGAGTTCTCCAAAAGTTGCAAATTTTCTTTCAACCCACCTCAACCAAGCCTCAAACCTTGGTCTTCGTCATCTCCCTCTGCTTTTTCGGTGGTCAAACCCTCAACCACGCCATCCTATTAATTTCATCCATCCGTGGTTCATCAACTTAACTCTTCTCACCTCCCAGCCCATTTGCAAAGCTTACCACTAATGAAATTTCTCCTCATCCCCCTCTCCCTCCTTCTCTCACTCTCCCCCCTCACCGCCAAGGAATCCCTCTCAAAACCACTCCCCACCGCCAAGCCCGAGGACCTTGGCATGTCCACCGACGCCCTCGCTAAAATCGACCCCGCCGTCGAAAAACTCATCGCCGATAAAAAACTCGTCGGTGGCTCCGTCCTCGTGCTCCGCAGAGGCCACATCGTCTACCAAAAGCAATTCGGCCTCGCCAACCGACGCACCAAAGCCCCCGTCAAAAAGAACACCATCTTCCGCATCTACTCCATGTCCAAGGGCATCACCTCGGCCGCCACCATGATGCTCTACGAAGAAGGCAAACTCGACCTCGACGACCCCATCTCCAAGCACCTCCCCGAGTTTAAAAACCTCACCGTCTGGCAGAAAAACAGCGACCCCGTCCCAGCCAAACCCGCTCCAACCATCCGCGACCTCCTTCGCCACACCGCCGGATTCTCCTACGGCTGGGGAGGCCACCCCGTCGATAAACTCTACGGCAAAGCCAAGCCCCTCGACCGCGATAAATCCCTCGCCGAGATGACCCAGGCCGCCTCCGGTATCCCCCTCCTCTACCAACCTGGCTCCCAATGGGTCTACGGCATCAATACCGACATCCTCGGCCGCGTCATCGAAGCCGCCTCCGGTCAAACCTTCGCCGACTTCCTCCAGGAACGCCTCTTCACCCCCCTCAACATGCCCGACACCGGCTTCCACGTCCCCGCCGAAAAAGCAGCGCGTCTCTCCGATGTCTTCGGCGCCAAAGTCGGCTTCCTCATGAACTTCGAAAAGGCCGAAGACTCTCTCTTCCTCCAGAAACCCACCCAGCAATCCGGCGGCGGCGGCCTCCTCTCCACCATCACCGACTACGCCCGCTTCCTCCAAATGATCGCCAACGGCGGCACCTTACAGGGCAAACAATACCTCAAAACGGAAAGCGTCAAACTCATGAGCACCAACCAGCTCCCGGCCGCTATCAAAGCCATCTCCATGGGCGATGAAATGCGCCACGGCACCGGCTTCGGACTCGGCTTCTCGGTCCGCACCGCCTCAGACAAGCGCTGGGACAAAGACGCCCCCCTAGGGGAATTCGGCTGGGGCGGCATGGCCTCCACCCACTACTGGATCTCCCCCAAGCACGACCTCGTCGTCGTCACCATGGAGCAAACCCTTCCCTACAACTGGAACTTAGAAAAAGACCTCAAACCCCTCATCTATCAAGCCATCAGCAAATAGCCAGTATCGCAAACCTTCCCCGTCAATTCCCATTCCCAAAAAACCGTCAATTCTCATTCGAGTAGCATCCGGATCTTATCCAATTGAAAATTTACCTCTCCGGGGTTGGGCTGAAGATAAAACCGCGCCGGCCCAAGGCTCAGAAGGCTATTCTTTTTAAACCGGGGAACCGCCGTCTTTAGATTCTTCTTCAAGGGCTCATTCCAATCG
Source organism: Akkermansiaceae bacterium (assembly GCA_905182405.1). Lineage (GTDB taxonomy): Bacteria > Verrucomicrobiota > Verrucomicrobiia > Verrucomicrobiales > Akkermansiaceae > SW10. The sequence continues at coordinate 2,057,759 of CAJJBQ010000002.1, forward strand.
GCCAGTTGGTCGTCCCGAAGGGCATGCTCCGTTTTGTAAACTTCCTCGAGCAGCTTGTTCTATTTCAGAACAAGCCCGTAACGAGAGAGTCGGATATACCAATACATGCTCGTAAAAATATTGAGAGACATCCCTCGCGATCTTAACCCAGTGGTCATCTTTGAGATCCTTGCCCGGCAGGATCTGATTCCTCCGCTGCTCCGCGCTTCACGGGTGCCTATGTGTCAGGCTTTACGGTCCCGTTCAGCTTGAGCTCTACCTTTATTCTTCCGAAGCTCGGGCACGATCTCGACTAGCAGCATGGCGGATAACATCAGGGCGCAGCCGAGGTAGCCAACGAATCCGATGCGTTCGCTGAGGATCAGGGCTCCGAACAGAGCTGCGAAGAAGGCTTCCGAGGAGAGGAAGATCGCAGCCTGTGGGGAGGTGGTGTGGCGCTGAGCGATTGCTTGGAGCGTGAAGGCAACGCCGCTCGAGAAGATACCGGCGAACAGGATCTCATTGGTTGCTAACCGAATTGCAACCCAATCGAATGGCTCGAACACCAAGGCGACGGCGAGAGCTAAAACGGCGCAGACGGCGAACTGGATTGCGGAGAGTGCGAGCGGTCGTCCGGTTCGCTTACCGAATTTTCCGATCAGGATGACTTGGATCGCCCAGAACACGGCGCAGAGGATCGTCAGGAGATCGCCTTTACTAAGTGTCAAAAGATCGCCCCCACTGAGAAGAAAGATACCAGTCAAGGAGAGCAGGGCACCGGGCCAGACGATGCCGTGGGGCATTTCCCGCAAGAAAAGGACGGCGATAATCGGGGTGAAGACGACATACAGGCCAGTGAGGAAGCCGGAATTGGTCACGGTGGTGGTCAGCAATCCCGTCTGCTGCGAGGCCATGCCAAGAAACAGAATCACTCCGATCCACAGGAGTCCGTTCAAGCCCTGTTTGTCGAGCGGTCGCTCGGTGCTGCGTGCCTCGCGTAGAGCGAAAGGGAGGACAACGACGGTGGCGAGAGCAAAGCGGAGCCCGATAAAAAGAAAGGGGCCGATGGCTTTCATCGCACTGGATTGGGCGACGAAGCCCATCCCCCAGATTGCTCCTGCAAAAAGCAGGATTAAGTTCGCTTGAGTTCTTGGCATGGGTCGAAAGTTCTATGGCTCGCTCCTCTAAATGTCAGATAATTTGAATTAGGACAATTGCGACTTCATCCCATCCCCCACGCGAGAGCTTTCTCGATGGACTCCGATGCTTTGATTGGACAGGCATATTTCACCATTCTCATTCCCTCCAAACAGGTGGCCGCGCATCTGCGCTGGGAGCTCTTGCAGGGGTACTGGAACGGGACGATGGCCGGAGTGCCGGCACTTGCTGCCGAACTGAACATGAACCTAAAGCGGACGGTCTCGGTTCGATCGCCACAGCGATTCTTGCTAATCTCGGCTATCAAGTCGCAGCGGTGCCGGGCCGCCCCGAGACCAAAGATTATTTGAAGTCGCTCGGTGCAAATTGAATCGTCGCTCGCGATGAAATCGACGCCGTGTCGATGCCGTCGGCGGAGCGATACTCGCACGGGTGATCGGCCAATTAAAATACGGAGCCTCGGTTGCCGCGGTCGGACACGCTGGCGGAGCGACCCTCCAATCAAGCGTCATTCCGTTTCTATTGCGCGGAGCCAACTTGCTGGGAATCGACAGCGTGATGCAACCTTTTCAACAACGCGAGAGAGCTTGGCAACGTCTTGCCAACGATCTACCCCTGGAAAAACTCGATACCATGATTCGCATGGCGAATTTAATTGAAGTGCCCGCATGGGGGGCCAAATATTAAAAGGTCAAATCAAGGGCCGCATCGTGGTCGACGTGAACGCCTAACTAAAATTCTTATGAAAATAATTTACCTCCTCCTTGTTTTTGCATGCAAAACACTCTCGGCCGCTTCACTTCTACAGGGACCGATGGTTGGGCATGTCAATGCCCATAGCGCCAAAATCTGGTGTGCTTTGGATGAGAGAGGAGAAGTCAAAATAAGGATCAGTGAAGATTCCAACCTAAAAGATGCCCGGGTCATTACCAAGAAAGACTTCGAAATGGGTTCAATTTCTATTGATGGCCTGAAGACCGACACCCTCTACTATTATCAAATTGAAGCCCATCAGTATTCCAAATCAGCTCGTTCTCATTTCAAGACAATGAAGCCATCGGGCAAAAGCCTGAAACTTAGATTTTTGTTCTCTTCATGTTCCGGGAAAACCGGATCTGATGAAGACGCAACCTGGAACGATATTTCCCTATTGAGCGACGTTGATCTCATTCTGATGCTCGGCGACAATCATTATGCAGATTCAACAAACCCTGAGGTCATCACAAAACACTATTTGAATCATCGTTCCATTGGAGGGTTTAAACGAGCGACCTCGAGAATTCCCACTTATGGCATTTGGGATGATCATGATTATGGACCCAACAACTCGGATGGACAGACCAAGGGGAAAGAAGATTCCCTTGAAATCTTCAAGGCGCATTGGGCAAATCCTTCCTACGGAGAGAAAGGAAATCCGGGGGTCTATTTCACCTTTAGCGTCGGAGATATCCAATTTATTATGTTGGATAGCCGTTATCACCGAACGCCAAACAAGAGCATGAATTCTACGGACCCGGCCAAAACATTATTTGGAGAAAAACAACTCCAGTGGCTGGAGAAAACTCTCTCTGAATCAACAGCAAGAGTTAAAATCGTCTCCGGTGGAAGTAACTTTGAATTGGAGGGATCCAACGATGGTTTCAAAGGGTTTAAAGTGGAGCAGAAAAAGATTCTGGACCTGTTTCAGAAAACGGAGGGAGTCATTCTCCTTTCCGGAGATCGTCATTTTACGGCCGGATATCATATCGGTGGAAAAACAATTGAGATCACCAGTGGCCCCTTGGGAAGTGGGACCGTGACTCCAAAGAAAACTCCGGACATGTTTTTCAAGGAGACCAAAGGGAAAATGTTCAGCATTTTCAAAATTGATACGCAGGCGAAAACTCCGAAGGTAACATTGGAAGTCTACCGGGCCGGCACTGGACTAATTCGGACGATGAATTTTTCCTGGCAGCAGATTAATGGTCTTGAGGAAATCGCGCAGGACCATTGAGTAATCTGGCGACCCTTGAAAGAGCCCCCAAAAAACAAAATCAGGCACGTCAGCCCCAGCTAAACCCCGCCCGCCAGGCGCCGGGGTCAGAGAAGCGCTTTCCAAGCAATTGAGGATGCTTCCGCCTTTGTATCTGCTTAAATGATCGCTACGCTCATCGACCTGATGACAAAGATATCTAAGAGGCGAGTATGGTCGTGGAATATTGCACCCATCGCGGTTTGGGTGTTTCTGGCGACCGGTGTGCTTCCGGCACAGGAGCCCACCGATACCAACTACGACGAGAAGAAGGTTCCGATCTACTCTTTGCCGCCCTTGTTGCCCAAAGGGAGTGAAACCAAAACAAACCCAGAGCGGACCGCGTTCTGGAAAGATCAGCGCCGGGCGGAAATCCTGTCCCTGCTGGAGCAATCTGTTTACGGTAAGACGCCGGACGCGCCCGTGCTCACTCGCGCGGAGGTCATAGAATCATCCGACAACGCGCTGGGAGGTATCGCGACCCGACGCCAAGTCTTGCTCACGATTTCTCCCTCACCCGAGGCCAAAGGACTCGATCCGAAGCGGTCCGTTCAAATCGAGGTTCTCATCTATGCGCCGAAGAAGACAAATGGTGAGGCCGCGGGCCAGGGCGTTCCCGCGTTTATTGGACTGAATTTTTACGGCAACCAGACCGTCCATCCCGACCCGCAAATCCGAATTCCCAAGGGTTGGATGCAGGGCAACAGCAAGATCGGCATCGTGGGGAGTCGGGCCACCGAAAAGACACGCGGGGTTTACCGCGATCGTTGGCAGGCGGAAGCCCTCATCAAGAGAGGATACGCACTGGTAACGGCTTATTGCGGCGACATCGATCCCGACAACTACCGGCATGATTTTAGCGACGGGGTGCATCCGCTGTTTTACAAGCAGGGTCAGGCCCAACCGGCCGCTGACGAGTGGGGAACTATCGGAGCCTGGGCTTGGGGCCTGTCGACCATCCGCGACTGGCTGGAGACGCAGACACTTCCCGATCGCGTGATTGACGCCAAGCGCATGGCGGTTATCGGACACTCGCGCCTGGGGAAGACGGCGCTGTGGGCGGGCGCCCGCGATCAACGCTTTGCGATGGTGATCAGCAACGACTCTGGTTGTGGTGGAGCCGCCTTGTTTCGGCGATGCTATGGCGAGCGCATCCATCACATGTTGAAACCTGTTGGTTACTGGTTTTGTCGCAACCATGCCACTTACGCCAAACGGGAATCCGAGCTCCCAGTCGATCAGCACATGCTAATGGCACTGGTCGCGCCGCGGCCACTCTACGTGGCGAGTGCTGCAGAGGATCGTTGGGCGGATCCCAAAGGGGAATTCCTGTCAGCCAAACACGCCTCTCCGGTCTACGAATGGTTTGGCAAGAAGGGTTTGCCAGGAGATGCAATGCCCGCAGTCGACACGCCGGTCGTCGGTCGAATCGGTTACCACGTCCGATCCGGAAAACACGATGTGACGATGTTCGACTGGAAGCAGTATCTCGACTTTGCCGACAAGCACCTCTGATGCGGACCGCCAATTGGTTCCGGGTGCTTCACGAAACGATGATCTTGAAATCGCGGTTCATATCGGCAAGATCGGCTATTCGTTATAGGAGTCGATAGGGCTCACTGATCACAAGCATTTCCTGACAAAATGAAAAAGTTCCTTCTCATTGCCTCAATCCTCGGCAGCGTCGAGATGTCCATCGGACAAATCACAAAGCCAGGCGACGCACCGAAACCGCTACCGCCCGCAGAGAGTGCCAAGCTTTTTAGAGTTCCGCCAGGCTTCAAGTTGGAACTGGTAGCCTCCGAACCGTTGATCCGTCAACCCTCGGGTATGTGTTGGAATGAGAGAGGCCACCTCTTCGTCTCCGAATTGCACGGCTACAATCTGGAGGGCCAATACGACATCGAAGAACTGAACAAGAGAGGTCAATTGGATAAGGTGGTCAGGCGTCTTGCCGCTCCCGCCGAAGCGATTCGGAAGGCGAAGAAAGAGCAGACTGGGACGGTGAAGCGGCTCATCGATACCAACGGTGATGGCGTCATGGACAGGGCCCAGGTGCTGGCGGACAAGCTGCCTGCCTGCATGGGGATCTGCCCGGCGAACGGCGGCATTATCGCGGTGTGTGCTCCGCACATCGTGTTTCTCGCCGACCCTGACGTCGAGGGTAGGGCCAGGATTCGCACGAAACTATTTACCGGGTTCAAGACTGGAATCATCGAGCGTCGCATCAACTCCCCGCAGTGGGGCCCGGACAACTGGATCTATGTTGATGGCGGACAGGGAGGTCGAATCTCCGGACCCAAACTAGACCAAGAGGTCGATCTCCCGGTTAGCGGGTTTCGCTTCAAGGCGGATGGGTCGGCCATTGAAGCGGTAAGCGGTCACACGGGGACCTACGGATTCACTTTTACCGGGGAAGGCGACCGCTTTGTCATTTCCACTCAAACTCCCGGCATCCAGGTAGCGCCGCTGCCCTGGTATTATCTGTCCCGGAATCCGGACGTCGCGGTGGGTGCAGGGAGAGTTGGAGCGGCAAACTACAATCAATGTTATCCGATCAGTGAGGCCCACCCCTGGCGCACAAAACGCGCCGCCGATCCCGGGTTCAACAAATACTATAAGGACCGTTATGGCGCGACGGAATCGAAGCCCAATGGATATTTCACCTCGGCTTGCTCGCCTCTTTTCTATCAGGATATCGCCCTGCCCGGTCTTGAGGGACAGTTGCTCGCTTGCGCCCCGGCACAGAATTTTATTCATCGTGCCACCGTGTCCCGGGAGGGTTCACTCTTGAAACTGCGACGCCCGCCTGGCGAGGAGCAATCGGAATTTTTGGCCTCCCGTGACATCTGGTTTCATCCCATTCACCTTTCCATCGGCCCGTCCGGCGGCGTGTGGATGGCCGACTATTATCGAGAAATCATTGAAGACTACTCGGCAATTCCACGCTACCTGCAACAGCAGTATGGCCTGGATCATGGGAAAGACCACGGCCGGGTCTGGCGCTTGGTTCATGAGAATATGCCAAAAGCGGGACCGGTCGACATGTCAACGCTCGATCCCCTTGCCTTGGCAGGCGAAGTGATCAGTCCACACTTCTGGAGACGTCAAACCGCCCGACGCCTCCTGCTTGAAAAACGCGCGGACCAGATCGATGCCCCAACGCTTCGCGCGCTCGGTCACTCGATGAAAGCCGACAGTTCTGCGGCCGCGATCAACGTGCTCTACACTCTGGATGGGCTTCGGGGCCTCACCGACCAAGTCCTCAAATCTGGACTCAATCATAGTGAACCGGGTGTCCGGCGACACGCTTTGCGGCTTGCGGAAAGTCGATTCAATGACAACCCGTCTCTTCTAAAGGAGGCCATTGCTTTGTTGGATGACGAATCTTCAATCGTTCGCCTGCAACTTGCATTATCTCTGGGAGAAAGCAGCGTCGACAGCGCCCTGTCCGGGCTAGCCCACTTGGCCAGACAATACGGAAATGAGACCTGGCTGGACGGGGCCATTCTCAGTTCTCTCGGCGGCCGTTGCGGCCAAATACTCATGACATTACTGGAGAAGCCGACGGAGCTCGGCCAGGCACGTGATCTCATCGCGCGACTCTGCAGCGCGGTCGCGACGCGACGCGAGCCGAAAGAGCTTTCCACAACGATCGAGAATATCGCAGTGATCGAAGACCGTGCATTGCAACAGAAGTGTCTCCAGGGACTGCTCGCATCGTTAAAGTCGACCACCAGTATCAACCTCACGCAGAGTGCCCGGGATGCTCTGGCAAAGCTTGCCGTCGGGACAGAGGACGACATTCGAATCTCTGCGCTTGAGTTGACTCGGGTGCTGCAATTGGAATCATCATCCGAGCGAGCGAAGCGGCTTAAAACGACTTTCGCGGAAGTGCGCAACCTGCAATTGCCCGTCGAACAGCGCCTCGCTGCCGTCAGGGGATTGAGCGCCGAAAGAGACGTCAGTATCGCTACGGCCCTGCTGCGAGCATATCCGGCCGCCACGCCGACTCTACGCAGGGAGATCCTCAAGAGCGCATTCGCCAGACGCGAGAACTTGGTCGCCGTGATCGACGCTTTGGAGCAAAAGATTTTCGAGGCATCCGCGCTGAATACCATTCAACGAAATTCCCTGCTTGAACATCCCGACGCAAACATCGCGGCACGAGCAAAGAAAGTGCTCGCGGTTCCGCGCTCGGTGGACGAGCGCACAGTAAAGAGTTTCCTGGCGGCGCTTGCACAAAAACGTGACCCGGTCGCTGGGCGAAAAATTTTCAGCCTGCACTGCGCTCTCTGTCATCAAGCACATGGGATCGGCTTTGCGGTTGGCCCGGATCTTAGTTCGGAATTTCGGCGGGCAGAGCAAACGATGGTGCATGATATTCTGGCGCCGAGCGACAAGATTGTCGCAGGACATGAAACCTACACGATCGAGACAAACGACGGCAGAATCACGGTGGGCATCCTGGCCCACGAATCTGCGGGAAGCCTGACTCTGAGCCTACCGGGCGGGCAAAGAGTAGACCTTCTCCGTAAGGACATTCGCTCGCTCAAATCACTTCCAATTTCACTCATGCCCGAGTCCCTTCGCGAGGCCCTCAGCCCCGGTGATGTCGCCAATGTGATCTCCTGGCTGAAAAAACCTCCATTGCGGAGGGTACTCTTCGACGACGACCCGGGGTTTATTGATCTGCTCAAAGAGGGAAGCGGAACTGCCACCATCGTCACCTCGGACACGTATTCCGGATCGGCCTCTCTTCGCCTTACTCCACCCCAACGTTACTCGGTGAGAATTCCGGGTTGGGAATTCGCGATCCGGGAAAACCCCGGCCCCGGAGAGTATCGCTATCTCCGCCTCGCCTGGAAATCACCCAAGGGAGATGGTATACTGATCGAACTTGCCGACAACGGTAGTTGGCCGGCGGCGGACAGCCCAAAGCGGCGATATTTTAGCGGCAAAAACACCACTCCATGGAAAGCCACTCAAGTGGCCGCCGCAAGCCCTTCGGACTGGACCGTAGTGACCCGGGATCTGTGGAAGGATTTCGGAGATTTCACCCTCACCGGGATCGCTCCAACCGCGATGGGTGGTCCCGTTTGGTTTGATCAGATTGAATTGCTACAGGAGAAGTAGCTGATTTGGTTTATAGTCTGACTACCTCCCAACTCTTGTTGTCTTCAGGAGCTCTCAGGAAATCCTTCTCGACGTCAAGAGCATCCTCGTTCTCGATTCCGCCCCTCCCGCAGCAATATTGACAGCACGTGCGGGCATTTCTATGCTCCCGAAGCATGAAAAAAACGCCCCATTTATACTCATCGGTGGCTTGCTCCCTTCTGTTACTTTCCGCGTTGTCGGCGGTATCCCTTGCCGACGACGAGTTGTCCTCGATCGTGGGCGCTCCAGTCTTCGGCAAGCAACGCCTGTTCGACGATCAACGCTATCCGAACGTGGTCGTCACCGTGAAAGGAACAGTCCTGGCGGTCTGGGGTAATGCCGGCGTTGCGGTGCGGCGGAGTGAAGATGGAGGGCAGTCGTGGGGGCGCCCGATCGCGGTGGCCCGGGCCGGTTACCACGGTGGAGGCACGATTGTTGATGCGAACACGGGAGACATCCTGGTCTTCGTCGAAGAACGGCAACCACCCGCGCCACTCACTCTCTACCGTAGCAAGGACGATGGCCGTTCGTGGCAGGCGGAAGCCACGGTGATCGCAAAGGACGTGAACGGAAACCAGCCTTCGATGCACATGAACGAGCATGGCATCACCTTAATGCGCGGTCCCCACAAGGGGCGCCTGCTTCGCCCCACGCGATACTACGGACCGAAAGATGGCGAAGAGAACTGGCCCCGGCAGTATACCAACGCCATCTACAGCGACGACGGTGGTCAGAGCTGGAAGACCAGCGAGCCATTCCCCGAGAAGGGAACGGGTGAAGCCGCGCTGGTCGAGCTTGCCGACGGCCGGGTCTATTACAACTCGCGCGTGCACTGGCCCAAACGGCCGCGAAGCGGTCGTCGACGCGAGGCGTGGAGTGTTGATGGCGGTGTCTCCTGGCAGAACTGGAAAATTGTCGAAGCTCTCCCTGATGGCGATCAGGGACGCTCCTACGGCTGCATGGGAGGTCTGGCCCGATTGCCACTCGATGACCGGGACGTTTTGATCTTTAGCAACCTCGATACAAACGCCTCGCACCGTGAGCGCGTGACGGTGTGGGCGAGTTTCGACGGCGGAAAAACCTGGCCCGTCAAGCGACTCGTCGACGAAGGTCGGAGCGGCTATTCGTCACTCGCGGTCGGGCGGGCCGGCACGCTCACCGCAGGGTGGATCTACTTGCACTACGAGCACGATCCGTTCAAAGGCTCCCACTTAGCCCGATTCAACCTCGCTTGGATTCTCGACGGCAAACCAACCGGGGATGGCGAAATGCCAGATCTGAAACTCAAGTGACAGGAAAGGTCGCCCAGGCCTTCAAGTCTTCACATCCGGGATCGTGGAGGTAGAATTTAGTTTTACACGAGCACCGCTTTGTTAGTTTCCCTGCATGTTTGTGTTCGGGATAGCCTTCGTCTCTCTTGCAATTTCTTGCGTAGCTCTTGCGGCCCCCATCGAACTCAAGGAGGGCGACGTCGTTGCCTTCGCGGGTGGCACGGATCTGGTCCGTCTTCAAAAAGACGGCCGCTTCGAAGCCGCGCTCACCGAGAAATTCAATGTGGCCAAGCCGAAGTTCCGTGATTTCGCATGGGACGGCGACACGGTAAGTTTCCAAACCACCGTGCGCGAACGCTGGCGTCCGGACGCGTTCGGGGGCTGGGGTGACCAGATGAAACGATTCGGCGTTTCCATGGTGATCGTCCAGTTCGGCAAGATCGAATCGCTCGCAGGCAAGGAGGGCCTCAGCGAGTTTGTCGCGAACTACCGGAAACTTCTCGATCAGCTCGGTGCCGACGGTCGACGGCTGGTCTTGCTCGAACCATTCGATTTTGAATGGGCCCATGCTGATGATGCGGCACTTGAGGACTACCGCGCTGCGGTGCGCGCTTTGGCTGAAAAGCGCGCGATCCCATTCGTGTCCCGAGACGAAATCAAGGCGATGCAGAGAGAGGCTCCAGCGTATCTCACTGCAGCAGTCAAAGAGAAGCACCGCCTGTGGTACGATTACTGGCGGCCGGCGAACTGGAAGTGCCTCTTCGGTGACGATTCGAAACGTATTTTTTCCAATGCTGCCGAAGGCCTGCCGTCGTTCAAACAGGAGTGGGAGACCTTCCCGGCCCTGATCGCTGCTGCCGAGGAGATCATTTTCAAAGGCGAGCTACCCAAGCCGAAGCCGGCACCAAAACGCACGGGGTCAGGCGATGCGGACATCGGCAAAGAGATCGCCCAATTCGAGGTGCTCGACGGGTATGAAGTGAACTTGTTCGCCGACGAGCGGCACGGCGTCGCTAACCCGCTGGCGGTTCGCTGGGATGCGGACGGACGCATGTTTGTTGCCTGCTCCGATGTCTACCCACAGATCGAACCCGGAGTAATGCCGAACGACAAAGTCATCGCCCTGCGCGATCTCGATGGCGACGGTGTAGCCGACGAGTCGAGCGTATTCGCAGAGGGCTTGAGCATCCCGACCGGCATGGAGGTCGGCGGCGACGGGGTCTACATCGGCCACAACACCGAGCTGGTGCACTTCGACTGGGAGGGCAAGCGCAAGCTCTTGCTCAGCGGATTTGGCAACGGCGACTCACATCAGACGAGTAATGGTTTCGCATGGAGCCCCGGCGGCGAATTGTGGTTCAGTCAAGGCGATGGCATCGAATCGCGCGTTGAGACGCCCTTCGGCGTGTCGTCGCTATTCCAGGCCGGAGTCTTCCGCCTGCGCCCACGCGAGCTGCAGCTCGACCCGCTGCTCGACGACTTTATGGGGCCGGGTAACCCATGGGGCATCGGCTTCGACGACTATGGGCAGAGTTTCGTCATCGATGGCGCCGGCGGTATTTCGTATCTGACCCCGGCGTCAGTGCCAGCTCACCGTCGCCTGCGCCTGCCGCGGATTGGCAAACCGGGCGGCTACGCGGGCATCGACGAACTCGGCGATGGCAGCTTTGGGGTGGGCGACTACAAGAAGAATCAGGTCACGCGCTTTCGAACACCGGAGGATGGCGGTGGTTTCAAAGTGGACTTTGTCGAACCGCTGCTGCGTTCGAAACACCGCAACTTTCGTCCCATCGACGTCAAACTTGGTCCCGACGGAGCGATCTACGTTGTCGATTGGTATAATTCGATCACCTGCCACCAGGACGACTTCTATCGTCACCCGGAACGCGACAAAACCCACGGACGAATCTGGCGGGTCGCGAAGAAGGGCAGCTCTGCGAAGACGCCGAAGCTCACCAAGGCGTCGGAGATTGACCTGATCGCTGAGCTTAAGTCCGACAATCAGTGGCGGCGCGAGAAAGCCAAGCAGGTGCTCGCCGCTCGCAGTCTCAAGAAACTACCCGATACGGTGCGGGAGTGGGAAGGGCGTGACCTGCTTGAAGCGGTTGGACTTGCGTTGTGGTGTGGTTTTGAAGATCGCCCGCTGCTGGAGCGTTTACTCGCGTCCGACGATCATCGCTGCCGTGCGTATGCGGCACGCATTGCCGGCCGATGGGGGCATCACCATCTTCTCGAAATCGCCGCCGTAGACGACCACCCGCGTGTGCGCATGGAGGCGGTGCTTGCCGCGGGGCAGATCCCCGATGCCAGGTCGGTGTTGGTGGCGGCCTCGGTCGCCGAGCGACCAATGGACCGATGGATCGAATACGGATTCAAGCAGGCCGTGCACCACCTCAAGCCGCATTGGGCCCCGGCCTTCAAGCGTGGTGAGCTCGATTTCGGAGATCGCGGTAGGGGCCTGGCGCGGGTGCTCGGCGAAGCTGATTCCAACAACTTGTTAGACGAGATCCGCCGGGTGCTCGAGGTCGGGGGAATCGAGCGCGGGGCGAGAGTGGCTCTTGCTCGTGTCTTGCTGACCGTCGGCGAATCGAAGGACGCCCGCTTCGCGCTGGCGCTGGTTCCGCCGGATGCCGGATTGCTGCGCGAACTCGCCAAGCTCGACCGGCCCAAGTTCGCGCATTTCGATTTACTTGAGAAGGCGCTGGCCGGCGGTAACGATGCCGCGAAGGCTGCGGGTTGGGACTTGGCACGCGCCTGGAAAGAGGAGCAGCTGCGCGGGGCAGCGCGGACAGCTGCCTCGGCGGAAAAGCCCGGCAGTGAACTGCGAGCGGCAGCGATCCGCGCCTATGGTGCGCTTTGGGGCGAGGAGGCGATGGAGCGGCTCAATCAGTATGCGGAAGCCCACGAGCCAGCGGCGTTCGCGGCAATGCTCAACATCGATACCGATGCCGCAGTCGCGCGAGCAGTGGAATTACTGGAGCGCGTCCGGCACACTGGAATCGTCGGCGAAATCTTTGCCGCCTTTGTCGCAAAGCAAGGCGCGGCCGAGAAGTTGGCGGAGCAGCTGGAGGCGAGGTCGATCGATAAAGTGCAGGGGACAATCTTGCGAACCAAATGGATCGCCACCGGGTTCGTCGACGAACACCTCGGCGCGGCGCTCGACCAGCTCGCTGGCGTGCGTGATGGTGGTTATGAGTATAGTGACGAGTTGATCGACCAACTCGTCGTAGCCGCGCGCGTGGGCGATACCACGAAGGGCGAAAGACATTTTAAAGCAGCGGTGATGGCCTGTGCGTCGTGCCACAAAGTTGGTGATGTCAGCGGCAGGATTGGTCCCGATTTATCGGCTGTTGGTAGCGGCGTGCCGCCCGAGCGCATCGTGACAGAAGTGCTGTGGCCAAGCAAGCAGGTGAAGGAGGGATTCGCCCTACGGCGTTTTACCAAGAAGGACGGGACGGTCTTGCAGGGCTACGAGCAGAAGAGCCGTAACGAAGGAGTGGTGCTGGTGCGCAATTTCGCGACAGGTAAAATGATTGAACTCCGCGCCGACGCCATCGCCAAGCGCGACACCATCGGAAGTCTCATGCCGCCGACTGCGCAGAGTCTATCGCTGGAGGAGCTGGCGGATTTGTTGGCCTACCTGTTCGGGTTAAATGGCAAATAGCCGCGCTGTGTTTCGTGCCGATAAAAAACATGAAAATAATATTTTAACATTGAACATTCATCCAAGCCCATTCGAAATTTTCCATGAAAAACCTGATAATCCCTCCACTGATTCTCCTATTAGGATTGGCCCTCGTTCTTTCCGCTGACAAAGGGAAGTCGAAGCCGACCCCCAAATTACTCCCCATCCCGGACAAGCTCGTGGTCCTGACCTTCGACGACGGCAACAGGTCCGACTTCACGAACGTCCCCAAGGTGCTGAAGAAGCACGGATTTGGTGCGACTTTTTATGTCACCGAGGGATTGGGCTTTCTCAAGAGCCCGCAAAACTACGTCTCGTGGGAGCAGATTCGCCAACTCCACGAGATGGGTTACGAGATTGGAAACCACACCCAGCATCACCGCAATGTCACTCGCTTAAGCGCGGAGGAGTTCGCGGCATCGCTCGCACACATCGACAAGCGTTGTGCTGAAAACCAAATTACCAAACCGGTCACTTTCTGCTTCCCTGGATTTCAGAACAATCATGCTTCCGTGAAAGTGTTGGAGAAGCATGGCTTTCTTTTTGCCCGGCGCGGCGTGGGACCCGAATACAAAGACCCCGGCAAGGGTGCAAGAGGTCCGGCCTATGATCCCAAAGTCGACGACCCTCTCCTTGTTCCCACCACTGGCTACGCCGGACCCGATTGGAAAATGGAAGATCTCAAATGGGCGGTCGATCAGGCCCAGAATGGAAAGATCACCGTGCTCTGCTTTCACGGTATCCCCGCCATCGAACATCCCTGGGTCAATACTGACCTCAAAGATTTCGAAAAATTCATGCAGTATCTCAAAGACGAAGGCTGCTCCGTGATTTCCATGCGCGATCTCGCCAAATATGTCGACCCTAATCACCGCCCCCACAAGGCAGACCCTTACCAACCAATTCGTACACGTGTCGCGGAGATGAAGAAGACGGCAGCTGAAAAGGAGTAGATTAGGGACGCAATTTTCTGGTATTGGATGCTTCTATTGGTAGTCTGCATGGGATAATGAAAGAGCGAATGATCATTTCATCAAAGGCATTTTGGCGAGGGCCGTTTGCCTTGAGCGTGGCGACACAGATGAAGATTCAAGGAGGTGTTATGAAGCTTGCATTAGCAATCGCTCTTATCTTCCCGGCGACAGCACACGCTGAAAAGCCTTCTTCAATTGTCGCCGATTTCAAGGAAGGGATTCAACCAATTTTTGAACAGCACTGCTACGACTGTCATGGTCGAAAAAAAACCAAGGGAAAAGTTGACCTCACCGAGTATGCATCATGGGCTGATCTCGAGGAAAATCCACAATTGATCGAGAAACTGATCGAGGCATTGGACAAAAACGAAATGCCTCCCGAGGAGAAAAAGCAGCCCAGTGACAAGCAACGTGAATTCATGGTGTTAGAGCTGGAGAAGGCATTCAAGAAAGCTGTGTCACACGGCCAACCGGTGATCCCCATGAGACTGCGACGTATGAATCGCTTTGAATATGGCAACGCGGTCAGAGATCTCTTTGATCTCAAATCCTGGGTCTATTCCATCAACGATCGCATCATCAGGAATCATAACGATTATTTCAGGCCGGAATCAGGCCAGATGCCCAAGGTCGTCAGAGTTGGCAATCGAATTATGGGGCTGCAGCAATTGCTGGAAAATCGCTTACTGGGTGTGGTGGCCTTTCCCAAGGATCCTCCGGCAGAAAATGGATTTAATAATCGTGGCGATCATCTGAGCCTGACTCCCGTCCTCATGGAATCCTTTCTGGAACTCAGTCGATCCATCGTGCATGCAGAGAATTTCGAAGAGAACTGTCGAGTTTGGGATGAGTTGTTTCAAGATCCATCGAGCACAAAACTGAAGACCAGAAATGCCTCCATTGCCGTCGACAAATCCGTCGCGACGCGTAGTACCGAACTGTCGATCAGTGCCTGGATCCGCCCATCCAAAACGACTGACCAATGGCAGACCATCGTGCGCCGGGAAGATTCATGGCGACGCCAACTATTGAGCATTGGGAGGACGGGTGATACCTGGGGGCTCTGGATGGGCGCCGGCATCGCAGGACGTTACGAAGAATTCGGCGCCCGGGTGGATCCAAAAACTCTCGGCGACGGGAAATGGCATCACGTTGCCGGGATATTCGACGGTAAACAGATTAATTTATACGTAGACGGAAAGCAGGTCGGCAGTAAGGCGATTGTGGGTAAGCTCCATACGCAAAGCACACAGCCAATGGCGGTCGGCTCGCATGGCAACGAGCCCTTTCATGGAGGCTTGAACGATATTCGTCTCTACCGAACTGGATTGAGCAAACTTCAAATCCAAAGCATCGCGTCCGGGGACCAGGGCGTCGCCAAAGAGGAGATGGTGGGCAGTTGGAAATTGCCCGAGGCGGTCCGACCAAAACTCAAAGAGCCGATCGAGAAAATTGCGCATCAGCGAATCGAGAAATTTCTTCTAAAGGCCTTCAAGTCTCCCGCCGATGAACAAACTCTGAAGCTCTACACCGGGTATTTCGACAAACAATACAAGGGGAGCGGTGATTTCACCCGGAGCATGAAGGGTGTCGTATCGGCAGCGATGGCTTCTCCGAGGTTTATTTTAGTTCACAACGAAACAGATGGGGCGTCGGCCAATCAAGCCTCGTTCAATCTGGCTACGCGTCTATCGCTGTTTCTATGGAGCACCATTCCCGACGATGAACTTCTGGAATTGGCAGGGAGAGGGAAACTTCAAGATGTCGAAATGTTGCATGAGCAAGTGGACCGCATGCTCAATGATCGTCGTGTGAAAAACTTCTGCGACAGCTTTGCGCCTCAGTGGTTGAAGTTAAACAATGTGGTGTCGGCCTCACCTGATTTTAAAACCCACCGGAAATACTACTTTGGAGGCGACGACAAAATCTCCTACAAGAGAGGGATGCATATGATGCTGGAGCCGCTCTTGAATTTTGAGACTGTCTTCATTGAAAACAGGCCGATTTCAGAATTGGTGGATTCCGATTTCACCTACCGAAGTCACTTGTTGAGCGAATGGTATCAGGGCAGGGCAGCGACCTATGGGATCAATGTGAACCTGCGCGACATTGAATTCACGCGGACGCCGCTCACCGACAGAAGATATGGCGGGGTGATCACGACCGGAGCGGTGATGGTGATGACGTCGAGCCCGTTTCGATCACTGCCCATCACGCGGGGTTCTTGGGTGTCTTCGGTCATCTTTAACGATCCTCCCAAACCTCCGCCGGACGACATTCCTGATTTAAAGGCGGATGACATAACGCTCAAAAAGGAAGGTTTGACGGTCCGGCAAAAACTAAAGCAGCACAGCAGTGACACCCAATGTGCGGGCTGCCATAAAAAGATCGACCCCCTTGGTTTTGTCCTGGAAAATTACGATTTGCTGGGGCGGTGGAGGAACGACTACCGAACCGGCTTGCAGGTGGATGCGAGCGGCAAACTGTTTGGCAAGCATTCGTTCAAGGATGTCGTTGGATTCAAGGACGCGATCCTCGCTGAAGAAGAAGTATTTGCGAAAGCATTCGTGGGCCACCTTTTATCGTATGCCTTGGGACGGGAACTGACTCTGGCAGATCGAATTGCCATAGCTGAAATCGCAGAGGCGAGCAAAAAAGATCACTACCGAATGAGAGCCGTCATCAAAAACATTGCGGTCCATCCAATATTTACCCAAATTACAAAGCAATGAGATCTCTCGACCGACGAAAATTTCTCCTAGGAGCCAGCGGCAGCGTGATGGCTCTCCCTTGGCTGGAGATGAATGCTGCGGAGCCGAACACAAAGAAAGAGAAAGAGGCGCCATTGCGTTTCGCCTCATTTTATTCGCCGATGGGCTTTGTGAGAGATCACTTTTTTCCGGAAAAGGACAACTTTGACTTTCTCTCGATGCCCACCCTGAGCCCACTCAAAAAAGTGGGCGATAAAGTCACTCTCATCACCGGGTTGTCCAGAGTCAATGTGAGAGGGGTCGATGTTCACAATCAATGCAGTTCCTGTTTCCTCTCTTCGGCCGATCCTCATGGCAAGCTCAAGTCGCCTTACCCGATGGACCGAACGCTCGATCATCTCATCGCAGACCAGGTGAGCCATCGGACGCCGATTCGATCACTGGAATTGAACTGCAATAGTTTCAAAGATCTCAAGGAATCAATCTATTTGGACAACATCTCCTGGTATGGCCCGGAGCATGTGGCGACCGCGATGAAAGATCCGCTTCAGGTCTATCAGCGTCTTTTCAAGACGAGTAACTCGGACAAAGATATCACTGATTTGATTTTGGCAGATGCCGCCAACTTCAAGAAGAATTTGACGCATGACGACAAGGACAAGTTGGATGAATACTTCGATTCAGTGCGAGAAATCGAACAGCAGATTGAGAAGTTGAACAAGTACTACCGTGTCCACAAGAGAGCGGACGTGACGGAACCCGATGAGGAGCCCATGACCCGCGGAGAGTATATCAGATTGATGGGCAAACTACTTGTGGTGGCATTTCAAGGCGACCTGACTCATGTCGCCACCTTCATGCTTGCGCCCGAGAGGTGGGGTTCTCCGCAACTCTTCCATGAATTGAATTTTTCCAAATCACACCATGGACTCACGCACGGCCAGAACGACAAAAGTGTGAAAAGCTATCTGGTTCAAGTGGACCGGTTTTACGTGGAGTTGTTTGCGGAAGTTCTGGAGCAGATGGATGCGATCACGGAGGGGGAAGGGACGCTCCTGGATCATTCCATGGTCACCTTGGGTTCAGGATTGGGTGATGGACGGGATCACACCATGAATGAGCTCCCCATCATCGTGGCGGGCTCTGCGAACGGGAAACTCAAGACAGGTGGTATCCTCAATTGCCCTGAAAATACGCCGCTGGCAAATCTGTGGTTGTCACAAGCCCAATTGATGGGGACGGGTATGAAGCAGTTTGCCGATAGCACCGGACCATTGAAAGGCTTGCTCGTTTGAACCAAATCCAATTTGCATGTCAGCGCCAGAGTCGCGCCATTTCTATGAGTCGATTTCTCCTTAGACACCTAGCGATCCCATTTTCCATCTTGGCGATTTGCTCTGCCCAAGAAGGATTCATTCACCCCGGCTTACTCCATAGCGACCCGGAGGCGAAACGCTGCGAAAAATGGTTTTCAGAAGCCTGGCACCCGCCAATCGGACACTCTGCCTATTTCGCGAATGGGAACCGGGAGACCGCCGTTCTTCAGACGAAAATGGCAATCGCGGTTTACGGCAACGACCGCCAATTATTCGAGAAAACGGTTCGCTACGCGGTGAACGGAGCGGGTAACGGCTGTATCCCGCACATGATCGTCCAGCTCCTGACTGCGACCAACGAGGTCGGAACCAGCCCCTGCTCGGCAGTCCTCGCCGCGTGCGCCGGGCTGCCGAAACCCTGGACGACTGCCGATATCGGAAAGGTCGGCGCTCCGGGCGACACCGGGTTCAACGGAACCACTTTCACTCTCGAAGGCGAAGGACACGACATTGGCGGGACCAGCGACGGGTTCCACTTCGCCTACGCGCCGTTCACCGGCGAGGGCACGATCACCGCGCGTATCGTCGGCCCGATGAGTTCGCAGAGGACGAAACCGGGGGTGATGATGCGAGAGACTCTCGATGCCGATTCACGCCATGCCTCGGTCTTGCTCCTCCCTCGCTGGAGCGGTGCGCTCGTCGCTCGAATGGAGAAGGGCGGCGACACAACCACGACCGGGGCTCGACACATCGGCGAAGCACATATCATCAAGAAGAACCGCCTCAGCACTCCCTACTGGGTCAGATTGATTCGATTCCGCAATCGCTTCACCGGATACATGTCCGCCGATGGCTTTCATTGGCAGGAACTCGGCTCGCAAGAGATCGAGATGGGATCGACATTCTACATCGGCCTCCCAGCCTGCTCGCAGCTCGAGAGTGTTACGACCACCGTCACCTATGACAGCGTGAGTATCCCGACGTGGCGCGCTCCCCTACCAGAGAGCGACAGGCTCATCGCGGCACGCCCCGAGCCGCGTTGGCACAAACAAGCCTGGCTCGAGAGACATGAGGGATTCAATGCGCGGGTAAAAAAGGGGAACGTGGACCTCCTCATGATCGGTGATTCCATCACCCATTGGTGGGAGAAGGAGGGCGAAAAAGGCGGCAAGAAAACCTGGGATAAATATTATGGGAAACGTAACGCCGTAAATCTAGCCATCAGCGGTGACCGCACCGAACACGTGTTGTGGCGACTGGAAAACGGCAATATCGAAGAGATCTCGCCCAAGCTCGCCGTCCTCATGATCGGGACCAACAACCACATGAGCAGCCCGCCCGAAGTCACCGCTCACGACATCCGCCTGATCGTAGATAAAATCCGAAATAAGCTCCCGCGGACGAAGGTAATCTTACTCGCAATCTTCCCGCGAGGCGGTGGCGATGACGACGGCGCGCGGCAGAAAAACATGAAGGTCAACAAGCTCATCGCTGACCTTGGCGATGGTGACATGATCCACTTTCTGAGTATCAACGACACCTTCCTCAACGGGCGGCGACTCAAGCACGATCTCATTCCCGACGGAACCCATCCAAACGCAAAAGGCTACGCAGCGTGGGCAGAGGCCATGGAGCCGAAGATCAAGGAATTGCTGGAAGACTAGCCCGCATAACCAGAAGATGTGGGCGTCCGTATCTAGTGGGTGCCGGGGTGAAGAAAGGGGCGGAGAGCATTCCAAGTATTTACAGGATCAACGATGATTGCAAAGATTTCGACCTTCTTCCAATGATTGCATCCATGCCAACCCCACAGCCGACACTCTCCCGATCAATTCGGTGGAGCATCCGCGCGCTCTGCTTCCTCGCTTCTCTCATGACGGCTTTCGCGGAGACCAAGGAACTCGACTATCAATTCGACGGCAAGATTTCGCGTCCCGTTCTGGAGAACTACCTGGCAAGAAGTGCCACTGTGGCCTCATTGCTTCACCTGGCCTCCGACGACGATTTACGTATGATGGAAAATACGGGCGTCAAATTCGCAGGGCGCGCCATCTGGATGTGGGGCAGCGAATCGCGTATCGATTCCTTGGTCGAGAAGGCGGCACCCTTCGTTAAGCGGATTCACAAAATGGATCCCGACATAATTCTCCAGGGCGCCATCTTTGAAATCGTCACCACCGACGTAGATAAGATACCGATTCCAGCGGCGGTTTTTAAGGAATTCGGTCTAAAACCCGAAGTGCGCAATTTTCGTTACAAAGACATGCTCTACCCCTTCCGGCGGCGGGTTGACCACTGGAGAAAGGGCGCCTCCGTTCCGGACATGAGCCGCCTGGAAACCCGCATGTGGTTTGTCTATCTCGGGAAGCGATGGATCGACATGGGACTCGAAGCGATCCACTTCGGCCAGGTCGCTTTGATGGACGATCGGGATCGGGATCACGTCCATTGGCGCGACATGATGACCCGACTTCGCAGTTACGCAAAGAAGCACGCCCGACGACACTTTATCCTCGCCGACGCCCATGTTCCCAGTGGCGGCGTTGTGCATAATGGCCAGCTCATGTTCGATCTCCACTCGTTCCCATCCCGTCCAAAGTCTGTGAAGGGCAAGCCGCACCAGGCGATCCTTGAAAAAGGATTCAGCGATTCAATTTATGGGCGCAGCAAGGGCGGGCGCACGCCGAGCGGATGGACCTGCGAGTCCTTGCCCTACATCGTCGAAATCGACAACTTCGGCAGCTCCGATCACCCGGGCGAATATCGTGCCTCGGATCGCTTCCATGTCTGGGGCTGGGATGAGATTGGCTGGTTCATCAAACAGCCGGAGGCCTACCGTAACCAGTGGCTCAAATACGCCTACAATTGGGTGCGTAAAACGGATCCCAACGGATTTTTTCAACTCCCATTGCGGCGCTTCGAGCACTACAGCGCCAGCATGACGTCGTCGAAAGGCCAGCGACAAGAAGAGACGATCAAAGCCATCTGGGCGGCGAAAAATTAGCAGTCAGATTCCGCTCGCGCTGGCATGCAGGCTAACGTTCGCGGACGAGTTCAGGTTTAGCTCTTCGGCGTTGCGTTTGTCTGTTGAAACCGCAAAATATGGCATCATTAAAATGAATCCACCGATCCCTTTGACCGCCTTTCTAGCCGCGCTCGTTCTCCTATTCTATCTTGGCGGAGGGCCGGCATCTGCGCAGGCTCCCAGTTCGACGCAGCTGCAACTGAGCCAGCAGGCCAATTCGATCTCGTTCCGTCTCACCGGGATCCCGGAGGCTGACGTTGGCCCATGGGTTCTTCAGTCGTCCGCGGATCTCGAGATCTGGGAGGATTTGGCTTTCTTTGGGAGATCTGCCGCTCCCGGAACAGATCTTGAACTTGAATTGGCAAAAGCTTCGATACCGTCGACTGGAAGCTCGCAGCAGTTTTTCCGCGCACGCCACCTCGAGTCGGATGACCGGTTATTGCGGGAGTTCCTCGCAGCACGTGACGTCTGGCGTCACTCGGGCATCAATCGCTACAACATGGAAGTGCGCTGGAATCTCTCGCAGTTTACCTGGCATGGCACGGTCACGGTCCATGCCGGCCAAGTGGCATCTTTCGAAACCCTCTCCACGAATTTTTTCGAGCCGCCAGAGCCAAAGACGATGGATGAATGGTTCGACCATCTCAAGCGCTTTATCGACCAGCCAGCGGATGAGATCATCGTCACCTACGACCCGGTTTTCGGTTACCCTAAATCGGTCTCCATCGACGAAGACTTTAGGATCGCCGACGAGGAACAGAGCTGGTCGATTCTCGATTTTCTGCCGGGACGCTGAGGTTAGATAATCAGCGAGGATACCGGTCCACGCTGGGGCAGTCCCTCACGTTCGAGTTCAAAATCAGGATCGCCGAAGTGCTCGATCGGATCGCCGTAGGCATTCAGAATCGAAGTGTAGAAATTTCCGATGGTTCCATGTCCCGGGTTCCCGTAGTCAGGCATGCGGATATAGTTCCCGGGAATATTCAAGCGTCCGCCACAGCCTCCGAGCACGAGAAAGGGCCACTCGTGCAAGGCTCCGTGGTGGGCTTCGCCAGCATCACTCAGATAGACGATCATGGTGTTGTCGAGCATCGTCCCGTCGCCCTCGGGGACGCTGCGTAATTTTGCGGCAAGCCCTACCATCAGCTTGACATGGTAGCTACGAATTACGTCGCGGCACTCCTCGGAACTCTTTCCATTCGACCCTGTCCCGTGGCCAATTGCGTGCACGTTTTGCTCCGTCAAACCGAGTCCGCGGTAGACGTGTTCAAGGTTGTCCATGCGGATCGTCACGCCGTTGCTCAACCCGGTGATGAGACATGAAGCCGCAAGCGTGAAGTGAGATTCCAATCGATCAGTTCCGAGTTCCGAAGCGAAGGTATCGGTCAATTCAGGCGCACCATTTTTGATGACCTCCTGCATCGTCGCGAGTTTCTTGCGCCTCTCCTGAAGTTCTTCGAAGGCGAGCAAGTAGTGATCGAGCTTACCCTGCTCCGAGGCGGTCACTTCTTTTTGCAGGCGCCTGATATCATCGGAGAGAAAATCGAGCATTCCCGACTCCAGATCGTATCGTCTACGCCCTTGCGCGGATCCCAGCGCGGATCCGAAGAGCTGGTCGTAGGCTTGATCCGGACTCGCCTGGAAGGGAAGTTCTCGCCCGGCAGCGAGCGCCGACAGGCCCGGGTAAATCGTTCCTTGCGGGATCGGGTCACCCGCACCACCCACAGCTCGCCCGCGCAAGGCGAGCCCGACGTGACCGAAGGGGCTGGGCTGTCTGGACGAGAGGCGGGTGTCGAGCGTCGCCCGGAGGGGATTTCCGCTCGAAGTCTCGCTGGGAGAGGCATGCACTCCCATTGCCCCGAAATAGGAAGTATGTCCAGCGAGGCACATTTTCCCGGAGAACCCTTGCACGATACCGAGCTGATCCTTGAACGGTTCGAGGGCCTTTAAGCTATCCGGTAGGGCGTGATCCTTTAACGATGCCACGAGTGGAGTGGCCGCCACAGGTTTCTTGTCGAGCAAGGTTTTTGGGGTGATCGCTGCAGGCGTCAGGCCGCTGGACTTTACCAGAAATACGAAGCGCTGTGGAAACGCCTCGGGTGATCCCGTGACCTCAGCCGCAAGCTGGCGTATTAATGGCGACAATAGTAATCCGCCGCTACCGAGCGAGAGACTTTTCAGAAATGTTCGGCGGGTCGGGGTCATGGTTTCGCTTGTTTACGGTAAATAAATGAGTCCGAGCTGATCAATGATACCAGCAATGACTGAAAGCTCCCGCCGCTTTTCAGATAGGCCTGATCAGCAGCGATGAGAGTTACTGAGTCGCTCGGCATTTCGTTGCGTCCCATCCAGTAGCGGAAGGCGTGGCGCACAAACGATTGCCGCACGCGCTCCGACTGCCCCAGACGCTGAACCAACTCCACGGCGCTCCCAACATCGCCATCAAGACGGTCGTCGCCAGTCGAATCGAGGTGGCCACTCGCGTCGATTGGTCTGCCGCTCACCTTGTCAGCTGTGCGGAAGCGCCCGAAGTCATCGTAGGCTTCAAACGTCATTCCTAGCGGATTCATCTTTTTGTGGCACCGCCAGCACTCTTCCTGTCGGGTGGGTCGAAAGCGCTCTCGCAAGGTCTTCTTCGGATCTTCCGGAACAACCGCGTTCACCGTAATCGGCACATCGGGAACATGGCCGGCCAACAGCCGTTCGCGGATCCACTTGCCACGTGTGATCGGGTTCGTGTCGGTATTTTTCGAATGCGCGATCAGCCAGGCAGGGTGGGTCAAGAGCCCCGCGCGCTGTTTCGGGTTGAGCTCAAATGGTTGTTCCGTCGGGCAATCGAACTGATCGAATTTGAGATTGTAAGCATTTAAGAAGAAGCGCTGGTCATGGGCCGAGGTCAGGTTTCGCTCGCGTTCGCCTTCCATGAGAGTGAACTGCGCCAGCATCGGGCGGATCCCATTCTCAAAACAAACCGGCAGATATCCCATGTAGTCTTTTATGAGCCCACCACTCATGCGGTGCTTCGCCGGTTGGGTGCGGAAATAGGGATGCAAGGCCTCGATGTCCGCGCGGACTTCTGGCTTGAGCTCGTATTTCAGTTCCCTCCACGGCTTGTCCTTCCAGTAGTCGTGCAGCAGGCGCAGAGCTGCCAATCGTTCCTCGAGTTCCTGCGGGTCGCCTTCGGAACCGAAGTGCCCGACGAAGTATTTCTTCGTCGTCAGTAGCTCGTGCAAGACATCCTGATCGCGTGCGAGAATGTGCAGCACCAGCAGATCCGCCTCGTGGACAAGCTGGTAAGGCACGTTCCCCCAGTCGTAGTTTTCGTAACGCTTGGCGTCTTTGAAAACATCCGGGGCCCGGTGGTATCCAAAAAACTCCTGAAAAAACCGCAAGATCTTTGGCTTAGCGATCTCGTCCTCGTCGAGGATTCGTTCGACTTGCGTCCGGACACTCTCTGCCGTCTCCAGCTTCGCCTCCCACAGCGCCGCATCTGGTGGATCATCGGTGAGGGCGAAACTGATCGCGAAGGCTAGCTCATTTTTTGACAGTCGACGCCGACCATCTTGATCTTCCGGGCCGAGGCCCAACTCCATGCGATAGATTGCCTCTGGTATCAGCGCGATCGCTTTCAGGCAAACCGCCATTCCCTCGCGCACGCTCTTCGCCTCAGCAATCGTGCGCAACATATAGGTCCGATAGCGCACCAATTCGGCAGCAGTCGGCGGACGCAATATGAGCATTTTAAATTGGTGCTGGACCGCAGCATCGATTTGCTTCGTGCCCGGTTTCTCCGATTCTAAAACTGCCCGCAATGCCTCTGCGACATCGTTGCTCAGCTGGTGTTCGACGATGGTACGCGCATTGCGAATCAGCGTTTCGAGCGTCGCCGAGTCCGCGAGGAGATCCGCCGCGTAGTCGTTGATCCCAGGTCTCTTCTCCAGAGCGAAGGGCTGTCGCACTCGCTGCAGTTCCTCCCAGTGGTGTTTGAGAATACGATGCTTGGTGCGCTCGTAGATATTTGGATTGATACGCCACAGGCGAGGCGGCGAGAACGGCAAATCCTTGATCTCGCCGCTGAAAAGTTTCTCGTGCTCGATGTGGTTGCCGAAGGCGAACTGGCTCAAGAGATGTTGCACGCGCTCAGACGACTGCGCCTTCTCAAGCTCTCCGCCGATCCAAGCCACCGCCTTGGCGCGCTCGGCAGCGTCGGGCTGCGCCTTCGCATCTTCCGGCGGCATCTCACCGCTGCTCAGCTGCTCATGGATGGCATTCCAAGTTTCGAAGTCGTGCCCGAGCGCGATTTTTCCACCCATCTGGTCGAGGCGGATTCCGCCTTTAGCCTTCTTGGCACCATGGCACTTGACGCAATTTGATTCGAAGAATGTTTGTAAGAAGGCTCCGTGCTCAAACGGGGGTGATGATTCATCTTCTGCGGCGGCCGGAACAATTCCTCCAAGCATCAGCATGACTGGTGCCAGCAGCTGCGGCGCGAGGAGAGAGAACAAGGAGTTGATGACGCAACGATACCCCTGAAGTATGGCAGGGTTCAAGCCGGAAGGGAAATTCGGCACCATCCCCCTCCCCTCACTAAGTTTTCGATTCATGAAAACTCGGGCTACTCATTCTCGTATTCCCAAAACATGATTCGTTTCTTATCTGCAGCCTGCCTAGCGGCACTCGGAGCCCTGCTCCTTGCCCCTAACCTTCCCGCTGCGGAGATCACTCCCGAGGCCATGGCTAAAGAAGCCACGCGCCTCGACAAGCTTATCAGCTCCGTTCTTCAAAACTCTGAGAAAAGCGAACCTGCTTCCGTCGACAACGCCACCTTTCTCCGGCGCGCCTCGCTGATCGCCATCGGACGCATCCCAACCCTCGCCGAGATCCAGGAATTCACGACCGATCCCGCCACCGACAAACGCCACCGCCTCACCTCCCGGCTCTATCAATCGAAAGGCTATCAGAGCCACATGAACAATTGGCTCTATGACCACTTGCGACTCGACGGGGTGAAACTGCAAGGAGGATACTTCAGTTCCAACGCTCCCCTCATCAAATGGTCGCGGCAAGCCGTGCGCGAAAACAAAAGCTGGAAAGCCATGACCCGAGAATTGCTCTCCGCCCGAGGCAACGGATGGACGGGCTCAGGAGCATCCCACTACTACACCCGCGATATCGGCATGCCCCTCGACAACTCCGCCAACACCCTGCGGGCCTTCCTGGGAATCCGCATGGAGTGCGCCCAGTGCCACGATGACCCCGGCTCGAAATGGGAACGGATCGACTTCTACAATCTCGCAGCCTTCACCCACGGAAAAAGCAACCTCGGCCGCCTCGACTTCCTCAAAGGACGCGGACTCTTCGTCAACATGTCCTCCGAAAAGGAATACAATGCCCCGGGCCTTCATCACCTGCACTTTTTCAGCGACGCCATCGGGCAGTATGCCGCCAGTGGCATCGAAGCCAAAAAGGGCTCAGGACGCATCAAGCTCCCCGATGATTACCAATACCCTGACGGCGACCCCGGCGAGTTGGTGGAAGGGCGAACCCCCTTCGGTGGGAAAGTACGCCTCGACTCCAAGAAGCCCACCCCCGATAGCCTCGAACAATTTGCGACCTGGGTCGTGGGCGACGGAAACCCCACCTTCGCTGGCTCCATCGCCGCCCGCATGTGGCTGCGCGTCATGGGCGCGGCCCTCCACAACGATGACAACGAAGAATTCCTCGATCCCAAAGATCCCGTCACGGGCGCCCTCAGCAGTGGCCTCGTAAAACTGATGCGAGAGTATGACTACGACCTCCACGCCTTCCAGCAAACCCTCATGCTGACCAAGGCCTTCGCCGCAAAATCCGCACCGGACAAAGAGACCTCCTTCCACGGACTATTGGGCCGCCCCATCGAACGAATGAGTGCCGAACAAATCTGGGATTCCTTGGTCACCCTCGTTCTCGAAGATCCGGAATCCGCACAACGAATCGAGACCATGGAAAACCTCTATCTCCACGGTCGCTACATCGGTCGTCTCGATGACATCATCGAAAAAGTCCACTCCTTCAAGACCGTGAAAGCCTACCAAGATTGGATCATCATGAAGTATCAGGAAGCGCGCGACGGCACCGGCCCCGAGGCCCCGGAACCCCGGCCCCCAACCTACATCGCGGGACACGGGCGGCTCATGACTTCCGCGATCCTTGGCATCGCCCGGGCCTCGGAACTTCCCAGCCCCGCAGACCCCAACCATTTCCTCCAGAAGTTCGGCCAATCCGACCGTATCAGCATCGATGGCGCAACCAACGAAGGCAGCCTCACCCAGACCCTCCAAATGCTCAACGGAGCCACGCAAGAAATCGTCGCCACCCCAAAGGACACCATGATCCGCAAGATTCTCCAAAGCCCCAGCACGAACGAGGACAAGGGAGCCCTCCTCTTTCAATCCATCCTGACCCGCCAGCCCACCGACCAAGAACGATCCCTCTGTACCCAAGAACTCGATGAACGCAAAGTCAAAGGATTCACCAACATCGTCTCCGCCCTCGTCTGCACTCCTGAATTTCTCTTCATCTACTAATGTCCTCCTCGCAAAACTTCACCGACGAATTCTCCCGTCGCGAATTCCTCCGGGATGCTTCCCGCAAATTCCTCGGCGTCAGCCTCGCCCCCATGCTTGGAGGATCCCTCGCCTCCCAAGCCTTCGCTGAAAAAACATCGGTAACAAAAACGGGTAGCGCCACCAATGTTATCTTCCTCAACATGGCGGGAGGGATGAGCCACCTCGACACCTTCGACCTCAAACCCGGCCAAGATGTCCAAGGTCCCGTCAAAGGAATCCCCACCACTGCGGACGGGCTCCAGATTGCCAGCTACCTCCCCCGAACCGCAGAGATCATGCGGGAAGTCTGCACAATCCACTCCATGCAGTCGAAGCAAGGAGACCACGACCAAGCCAGCTACATCCTCCACAAGGGCTACGAGCAACTCGGCACCATCGTCCACCCCGCCATTGGGAGTTGGGTCAACCGACTGAAAGGCACCGAGAACGCTACCCTCCCCGGATACATCGCTGTCAACAGCCCCGCCAACATGATCGGGGCCGGCTGGATGGGAGCCAAATTCGCGCCCGCAGTCGTCACAAATCCCGAAAAAGGATTGGAAGGAACCACCAGACATCCCTCCGTCAGCGAAGAAGATTTCGAACGACGTCTCAGCCTCGCCGATACCGTCAATCAACGCTTCCACCGCGAAAACCCCTCTCCCAATGCCAAGAACTTTGGAACCCTCTTCGACGAAGCAGTCCGCGTCATGAAGAGCGAAGACCTCGCCGCCTTCGACCTCACTAAAGAAACCCCTGCACTCCGAAATCGCTACGGCCGGGACGCCTTCGGACAAGGCTGCCTCCTCGCCCGCCGACTCGTCGAACACGGCGTGCGCTTCACCGAAGTTACCCTCGGCGGCTGGGACACCCACTACGACAATTTCACCGCCGTGCAAGCCCGCTGCCAAATCCTCGACTCCGCCTACAGCACCCTCATCACCGACCTCAAGGAACGCGGCCTCCTCAATTCCACCCTAGTCGTCCTCAGCTCCGAATTCGGACGAACGCCGGACATCCAGAAAGAACATCGCAATGGCCGAAGCCACCACCCCGGAGCCTTCACCAGCCTCCTCGCCGGCGGCGGCGTCAAAGGTGGACAGATCTACGGAAAAACCGACGAACACGCCCGCACCGTGACCGAAAATCCAGTCACCTTCCACGACCTAAATTCCACCATCGCCCACAGCCTCGGCCTCAATCACACCAAAGTCATCCACTCCCCCAGCAACCGCCCCTTCCGCATGGCCGGCCCCGATAAGGAAGACGCTGGTCCGGTCATCGAGATCTTCGGCTAGATCCTGCATTAGAAGGGTTTAGCGCTCTTCAATTCGCCTCAGATTCAAGGCAGATTTTGGAGTAATCTGCGTCCTGCTCACTCAGAATTCAAACTCAAGGAACCCTTCCCGGATCACGCACCGAAGGGTGAAATTCCTGTTAGAACAGCCGTCTCGTTGGGCCGTCGACCAGCATCCAAATTCCAAGATGCTCATCGCGCAATAATCGCTCGCCGATCCCTTTGACGGTGCCCTCAAGCTCCCAACCCCGAAAGAAAATCCCTAGCAGTGCTGCCCTTGGGCCGGGATTGGAAGGGGGCAATGCCCTTGTCGAGGGGGCGGATTCGGCGATACTTTGAGCCGTGAAGCCCTACATTCAATTGGACAAAACCAGTCTTCCCGATGGAACCCTGCTCTCCCTGCATAAGCAAGACGGAGAATTTGTCATGCAATATAACGGGTTGGAGTTGATGAGCACAAACCTGACATGGTCCGAACAGATGCTTGCGGATTTGGGCTGTATCGATCTGTTGGAAGGGGCGCCAACCCGGCCGGAGCACCCCCGGGTGCTTATTGGCGGGTTGGGCATGGGATTCACCCTCAAGCGGGTTCTCGAGTTGGTGGGCTCGCCGGCCACCATCGATGTCGCAGAATTGATGAGTCGGGTCATCGAATGGAACCGCACCTACCTAGTTGAGCACAATGGCCCCTTGCTCGAAGACCCGAGAACGAACGTGATTCTCGCCGATCTCTTCGACTGCCTCGGAGAAGGTGACCACTACGATGCGATCCTAATCGATATCGACGACACGCCCGACGCGCTGATCACCGTGGACAATGTAAAGCTCTACACGCCAAGTTTTCTGTCACTGCTGCGGAAATCGCTCAATCCGGGCGGCTGTCTGGCCTACTGGATGGCGATGCCATCGCCGAAACTCGAGAAAGCGCTAAAGAAAGCCGGCTTCAATTTGGAGGCACATCCGGCGAAACCCCATGAGCAATCAGAACGGGCGATACACCGGATCTATGTCGCCCGCCTGATTTTATAGTCGTAAGGGAAACGCTAATTAAATCAGCGAACCGCTGCGCCGCTCGGGAGCTATAGTGCCACGAATAACTGGCAACCGAAGCGACCTCGATGGACTTTCCCAAATCTACCAAAACCAATCCACCATTGCTCCCCTGCGCAAAAAAATTACGGGAAGGATCATCCTCTCCGCGCGGAATGAGACCATCATTCAAAACCTTAAGAGAACCAGCCAGCCGGTCCGCGGTTCCTCCTACCACTCGAAAAGTCGCCTGACCCGCCGCATCATTCGTCGCCGGAGCCGGGATCTTCTCGAGCTGGAAATGGGAACCATCAATTCGTCCACTTTAGACGACAGCATAGAGAAAAACAAGGGGAGTCAAACTAGCAAAGAGAATCCACAATGGAAGCAAGGACCCCCAAAGCCGTGCCCATCTTAAAAAGAAGGACACCACTACTCGCGACCACCAAAAGAAAGTGCCTACAATACCGAAGAATCTGAAATTTCGTGAAAATCCTTGAACCCGGCACACCATCCCTGAATTACCAAATAGTTAGCTCCCAATTGCAGCTCTCTTGCCAACTAGGCGCGGACATGGCTCCATTGCCGAATCACCGTCCTCCTTTTCTAATCATCCGATGACACGATCATCTGGACCACCTAAACCAATTTACCACTGTCGGTATGCGGAAACCTCCAACACCATTCCATCCAACAGTCCACCCTCATTCCAAGGACTTTCTATTGCTTTTTAGTGATAAAACTTAGTCTTTTGAGGATTTGACGGGTTTACATCAATCGTGTCAACTTTGTGGATGCGAGTCATTCCCATCTTCGCCTTCCTCCTATTTTCACTTTCGTGCCACGGCCAGGTCCGCATTAACGAATTAATGGCTTCAAACGTGCGGTCGTTCCCTGACGTCGCCGACTTCGACGATTACCCCGATTGGATCGAACTCCACAACACGTCTCCGGAGACCCAGTCGCTCACCGACTACTATCTCAGCGACGACCCCGACACTCCCACCAAATGGCAGTTTCCCTACGGTTCCAACATCGCAGCGGATGAATATCTCGCCGTCTTCGCCGACGGTTTTGACGTCAGCAAAGGCGAATCGTATCAGCGCGAATATTGGCCGCGTTCCAGTTACACCACCATCAGACATCACACCAATTTCAAACTCTCGTCCTCAGGAGAAACCCTCTTTCTCCACCGGACGGTTCGCGACTATCAGCTCCGCCTCCCACTCGCCTCAACCTGGAGATACTACGATGCCGCAACACCGCCGACAGAGACATGGAAAACCCCGGGATTCGATGACAGCTCTTGGTCTTCCGATACCGCACGCTTCGGATACCTCGCGCCCGCTCTACCGGACCTCGTCACGCAAATCGACTTCGGCGACGATCCCGCAAGTAAACCCATCACGACCTATTTCCGAAAAAAATTCACTATCCCGGAAAACCTCTTCAGTTTTGGCGATCACAGTATCACTTTCCGCTACAACGACGGAGCGATCATTTACCTCAACGGCCAAGAACTGGACCGTCTCAATCTTGGAAACAGTGTTTCCCACGGAAGCAGTGCACAAGAAGAGGTCGGATCCTACGGCGCAATCGCCGAGAAGACCATCGAACTCCCGAATGACCTCGTCATTCGCGGTGAAAATATCTTCGCTGTTGAGCTCCACCAAGCCTCCGCCCAAAGCGAGGATCTCTTTTTTGAGTTCACCTCAACCATCACAGGATTTTCCGGATTCAGACAGAGGGATTACGGAACCGAAACCCAAGGCAAGAACTGGTCATACCTCGACGACAACCGCGAGCCTGATCCCACTTGGGCTGACTACGACTTTGATGATTCCGCCTGGTCCACTGGAAACAGCCCCATGGGCTACTTCAATGGCGCTTTTAATACTGACCCCACGCTCACCCTCATCGACTTCGGAGGCGACTCCTCAGACAAGACAATCACGAGCTATTTCCGTTCTAATTTCGACATTGCTGACCCGGCGGGCGTCGCCGGTCTCCGCCTTACTCTCGATTCCGACGACGGAGCCGTGATCTACATTAACGGCGTGGAAGTCGCACGGGAAAATCTCCCCTCGGATGCCCTCGATTCGACCACACTCGCCACCGATGAGACCTCCGGTTTAGGCCGGGCTACTCGAAGGATATTTCTAATCGCCGACAATACCAACCTCGTCGCCGGAGACAACTCCATCGCGGTGGAGGTCCACCAATCAAGTGCCCGCTCCCCGGCCATGCTCTTCGATCTTTCTGTTGAAACTTACACCTTTCAAGCCCTCGAGTTAATCGATGAAATCCCTTTCGCAACCCAAGTCAGTGACGTCTCGATCGGCCGAAATCCGGCAAACCCGGATCAATGGGTTAACTATGCTTCACCCACCCCGGAAGCTCCTAATTCCGGCCCTGCCGTCACCTCCCTCCGGGAGGAAAGCACCTCCGCTGACATTTCACCCGCCGCCGGCCTCTCCCCGGACTCCGTCAGCGTGTCAATCTCCGCTGCCGCCGGTGACATTTATTTCACGCTCGATGGCTCAAATCCGAACGTTGAATCTTCACTCTACTCCGCACCATTCGAGCTGACAGAAAGTACCGTGGTCCGTGCACGCGTCTTTGAACCAGGAAAAGTTGCTGGTGAAATTGTCACCAGCACCTACCTGATCGGAGAATCTTTTGCCAGCGGCCTTCCCGTCCTCTCCCTCTCCGCGCCACCGGAAACTCTCTTTGGAAGCCAGATTGGTATCTACGGAGCCAAAAATGCATCTGGAGGAAGCGTCCACAAGAGAGTCGACGCTCCTGGCCACCTCGAGTTCTTCCCTGTCGATGGCAGTGAAGGCTTCGCCGTAAACGGAGGATTTCGCCTCGGCGGTGAAAACAACTGGGCCTCCCACGCCCAGAAAGCGTTCAACTTCGCCACTCGCGGAAAGTATGGCGATGATGCAATCACCTACGACCTCTTCCCCGGTTCCGGCATCCCGCAATTCACCGCCCTCACCATTCGCGAGGGAGGCGACGATTGGTCGCAAGCTCGACTCACCGATGGAATTTTTGAGCCCCTCACCAAGGAAACAATGGAGGTCGAAGCCAACCGCATTCGCTCCGCCGTCCTCTTCGTCAATGGCGAATACTGGGGACACTACAACATCCGTGACCGCTGGGATGATAATTGGTTCTTCCAAGAATACGGCACCAACGATGGCGCGTATGATCGAATCATCGCCGGCCAAAGTGGCGCCGACAACGGCACCCGCGATGATTGGGACGCCCTCTACTCATTCATTTCTTCAAACGATGTGAACGACCCACAAATATGGGCCATTATCGAATCCCGCATTGAGATCGACAGCCTCATTGACTTCGTGATCGCGGAAAGTTACGGGAGAAATTCCAGTTGGGGCGGCAACCGCGAATGGTGGCGCGACCACCGCCCGGGCTCCAAGTGGCGCTGGTTCATCCCGGACATGGACCGGACATTTGGCAATACCTCGAACTCTGCTCGGTTCGCCGATCTGATCGACAGAGAAACCACGACCCAGCATCTGGCCAACAGTCCTATTTTTCGGACAAGACTAGCCCAACGCAGTGCCGCTCTGATGGCTTCTACTCTCTCGCAAAACCGCGTCCACGGACTGATCGAGACCCTCGGCGGAGCCACCGCCCCCGAAATCCAACGTCAACTCGACCGCTGGGGCCGTCCCCGGATTGATGACTATCAGGACTCCCTCGACCGTATGAAGAATTTCGCCAGCGATCGCTCGAATGGTTTCCTTGCTGAAGTTGCCAACGAGTTCAACCTCGATGACGCCATCTCCTCCAATCTCAACAAAACCGGAGAAGGTTCGTTCCGCGTCGCCGGTATTCCCGTCGCAGCACAAACCCTGGCTCTCTTCCCAAACATCGAAGCGACAATCGAAGCGCTCCCCGCTCCGGGCTATCGTTTCGACCACTGGACCGGAATTAGCGGCGATGCCAAAACCACTTTCGTCCTTCCCGCCGATCAAACAATCACGGCGCATTTTGTTCCCGATTCCTCCACCGCGACCTCCGGAACCCTTAGCTCGAACACCACCTTCTCCGCAGCCAATTCACCTTACGTTGTCACCAGCGATCTCATCGTTCCGGCAGGCGTCACCCTCACCCTCGAACCCGGCGTCGTCCTCGAGTTCCAGCAAGGCGTGAATCTCAGAGTCATCGGCACCCTCCTCGTCAGAGGAACTGCCGCCTCAAAAATCACCTTTCAGGGCCACCACGGAAGCACTTGGGGAGGCGCCTCATTCGAGCAACCCACCACCCAATCCATCATCACCCACCTCGTCCTTCGCGACGCCTCCCGTGGCGTCGATGCCACCATCTACCCCTCCGCTATTTCCGGACTCGATGCAGATGTCGTGATCGACTTCCTCGACATCGGAGCCTCCCGTGGCCCCCTCTTTTTCCGGGGGGGATCACTCCTTCTCAGCGATTCAATCATCGCCATCCCTCTCACCGGTGACGGTCTCAACGTCAAACAAGGAAGCGCCGAAACCCTCCGCTGCACCTTCACCGGAAACACCTCCCCTGACACCGATGCCATCGACTACGATGGCGTGATCGACGGTATCATCAAAGACTGCCGCATCTACAATTTCCAGGGCTTCAACAGCGACGGCATCGACACTGGCGAGCAGTGCGTCAATTGCCTCATCGAAGGAAACACCATCTTTTACAACTCCGACAAAGGCATCTCGGTAGGCCAGGGCTCGACCGTCATCCTTCGTAACAACCTCATCGTTGGCTGCGCTCAGGGCGTGGGCGTCAAGGACGCGGGATCCACCATCCTCATCGACCAGAACACCTTCGTCGATTGCGCCGAGGCCGTCGCCGTCTTCGAGAAAAATTTCGGTTCCGGTGGTGGCATTGCTACCGTTACCAACTGTATCTTCGCCGGCTGCGATCAACCTGCCACCGTGGACTCACTCTCAACTCTCACCGTCTCCTACAGCTTCAGCAACACCCTCCCACTAGGGGGCCCTAACAACCTCTTCAGCGACCCGCTCTTCGTCGACGCCCAGGCCCTTAACTTCGAACTTCAAGCAATCTCTCCGGCCATCAATTCCGGTGACCCCGCTCACTTACCCGACCCTGACGGCTCCCGCGCCGACATGGGAGCACGCTACACCTATTCGCCCGACGACTACCCCTTCATCACCACTGGCTCTGTGGTCATCAACGAAGTCCTCGCCAATTCCGGAGACCTCACCGATTGGATCGAACTCCATAACCGTACTAATGAGGACATCGACATCAGCGGCTGGTTCCTCAGCGATGACGGATCAGAGTTAAAAAAATACCGCCTCCCCGGCGGCACCGTCATTGCCGCCAACAGTTTCCTGACCTTCTACGAGGATTCCAACTTTGGCGCCACCAGCCCCGATCCCAATCGTCTCGAAGGCTTCGCCCTCAGCGACACTGGAGAAACCGTCCATCTCACTTCAGCCGCCAACGACCAACTCACGCAGTACCGCTTCAAAGAAAACTTTGGCCCCTCTCTTGAAGGCCAAACAATCGGCTACCATTATAAAGTGAGTAGTGACAGTTACAACTTCGTTGCGCAACAAACTCCCACTCAGTCCGCCCAAAATTCCTCTCCAAAAAGCGGCCCGATTGTCATCTCCGAAATCATGTATGCCCCTGCCGGAAACTCCGCCGCGGAATACTTCGAACTCCTCAACATTAGCAGTGCTCCGATTAACTTCTACGACACCGCCCGCAATGCCGGATGGCGAATCGCCGATGGCGTCGTCTTTGAGTTTCCTGTCTCCTCCCCAGTCACGCTTGCCCCGGGAGCGAGACTCATTCTCACACAGAACGTCGCTGCCTTTAACTCGAAATTTACCCCTCAACCCGGCACCCTAGTCATACAATGGACCTCCGGGAAACTCTCGAACGGCGGTGAAACCCTCCAACTCGACCGCCCTGGGCCCCTCGATTCCTCCGGCGAACTCACCTACGTCCGCGTCGACCGGGTCAACTACGACGACGATCTCCCCTGGGACATCGGAGTGGATGGCACCGGTCTCGCTCTCTCAAAAATCGTCGAGATCGATTACGGAAACGACTTCATCAATTGGGCCGCCACCGCTGCCAGCCCCGGTTCATTTCTTTCCGGCGGAAATTATAACAGCTGGGCGGCTAGTTTTAACATCACAGACCCCTACGGAGATGACGATGGCGACCAACTAGGCAACCTCCTCGAATACGCCCTCGATACAGACCCCACCATCCCTAGCTTCGTCCAGCCCCTCTCAGTGGCTCACAATGGAAACACTGCCACCCTCAGCTACTCCGGCTCTCTTCACCGGGACGATCTCGACGTCGCACTCGAAACATCGCTAGACCTCATCAACTGGACCGTTATCCCGACCTTCTCCATCGATGGCTTCCGCAAAACCACCCGCAGCCAAAACGCCACCGAATTCCACCGCATCAGCGTCAGTCTCAAGCCCTAGATTGCCCGTTTTACGGCACCCTCAACCCAGAATCTCTACTACACCCATACCATCGTTAACTACCTATCTTCTGATCGCATCTTCAAACTGGGTATCGGAACAAGACCGCATCAACGAATTCATGGCGTCAAATGAAAATAAGCAGGCACATCGCGTGAGAGTTGATCTCTGCTCTAGAGTTTGACAGAGATGATCCATCTGAAGCGGCAATCTTTGAAAGGGCGGGGAAATCAATGGGCAATCGGCCCGCAGTTTGGACAGGGTGAGGTCCATTCAACTTCGCCAGTAGTGTAGCTTTCTTGCTTCCAGATGGGGACACGGGCTTTGATGGAATCGATGAGAAATCGATTAGCATCGAAGGCTGCTTCGCGATGGGGCGAGGTGGTAAGGGTCGCAACCGCGCAATCGCCGATGTCCAGGGTCCCGATGCGATGGACGGCGACTGCTTTGGTGATTGGAAATCTTTCCATGGTCTCGGCAAGAATACGCTCCCCCTCTTTCTGTGCGAGGATCAGGTGATGGGTGTAGCGGAGTTCGGTGACGTGGCGACCTTCGTGGTGATTGCGAACGAGGCCCTCGAAGACCACGAGGGCTCCGCAGGCGGGGTCGGCCATGTCGGCACGGAGGGCAGAGAGGTCGAGGGGAGTGTCTTGGATCGAGAACATGAAATTTACGAATGAGTGGAAAGACTTTAGACCTCCGCCATTTTAACCACCAGCGAAGGGGGGCATGAAGGCGATAGTTTGTTCATTAGCAAGGGGAGTGTCCCACGAGGCGAACTCATTGTTGAGGGCGGGCTTGACGTGAGGGAGGTCGAGGGTGAAGTGGTGCTTTAAGCGAACCTCGTCCCAAAGGCCAGCAAGGGTGGCCGCGGAAGTACGAAGATCCTCGGATTCGGTTCCCGCTTCTTGGCTGAGCTTGGCAAAGTACTCCACCCTAATCGTTTTTTCGACTGCTCCGTATTGGTCGAGATGTTCCAATTCAGCGAGTTGTTCCGGACGGTTCATGTTGAGAAAGGCTTGAGGATCAGAGGGAGTGAGCTCGATGCGGTCGAGAGAGGTCAGAAAACGGCGGGCACAGCGTTGGTTGGCGGCGATGACTTTATCCAGTTTCGCTGACGCACTTGGCGAATAGATTGCGCAGAGGGGCTCGGGCTGATTGTCGAGCGGATTAAGAAAACAGGTGACGTCTTTTTGGGAATCATGGTGATCCATTAGCTCTTTCAAATCACTTTGTCCAAGCCGGGGGAGGTCACAGGCGATGAGGAGCCAGGGTGAACGGGGGTCATCATTGAAAGCGGCTTGCAGTCCGCCGAGGGGACCGGGGGATGGTTCGAGGTCAGCGAGAGGGTGAAGATCGTGCGCAGAACGCTGAATATCGCAGCCTGATTGATTCAGGGAGGGATGAGCTATCGAGAGGTAGATTTTCTGGGTAAGAGGGCGGATCAGGGACAGGATACGATCGAGCTGGGTGACGCCACCAATCTTGAGAGAAGCTTTATCGGTTCCCATGCGGGAAGATTTTCCGCCGGTGAGGATGATAGCTTTCATGCCTAAAAATCGGAGTTGCCACCGGTCTTTTCCACCAGTTTGAGATCAGGGGTGACGATAGCGGGGTTGGCGTCATCGAAATGGGAAAGGTCAGCCATGGACAAAAGAGTGATCGTTCACCTGCCCGAAGTCAACCGACGGCCCAACTAGAATCGACGGCCAGACGGTGTAGTAATCTTACTAGTTCACTCGTGATCCATAAAAGAAAAGGGCAAGGAGCATAGAGCGCCAGCGAGGTCTTATTGGCTGGCGCACCATGTGGTGAGATTACCACACAGATCTCCCAAAGCGCACCCCACAGATTTGAAGAGAGTGATCTCTTCTTCATTGATCCGCGCGGGAACTGACTTGCGGCCTTTTCTAGCGAACTCCCCCAAATTCGAATCGTTTTCAGCGCCCTAACGCTGGCGTGTGCACGAATCAAATATGGGGCAAGTTTCCCGGTGCCGATCAGCAGCATTGATTCAGAATTGGTTCTAGAAAGGTGGCGCGAGGCGAGGGCAGATACGCCGGCTGTTCGCCAACCGGTGATGCTAATTCCATGGATCAGCGCAAGAGAAGTGCCCACCTTACGATCGAAAATCATGATTTGCGAATAAAGGCTACTGTAGGGTGGTGAGTTGCCGGGAACGTAGGTAAGTGCCTTGAGTGCGATCACTTCATCGTTCCAAGAAGGCAGCATCGCAAATGCGTCATGGTTGTCTGGCTTTTCATCGAGCTGAAGCACCTGGCGCGGTGGCATGGTGTAATTACCCGCGAAGGCATCATTCAGTGAATTGATAAATTCCGGCTAACTCAGTGAGGCGTGAGCTTGTTCGACTGAAATGATCTTCATCCTCTGCTGGTTTACATGGCAAGGTTACTCCATCACGGCTTTTGCCCGGATAAACTGTCTTGGCTGGCTGCTAAATGGCGTTGCACTGCGGAAGCGAAGGGTCTCTGAGCCGTCGCCATTGGCGAAGGATTGCATGAAGATTGGAGTCTCTAACCAATTGCCTAAATCATCGCTGATCTCAGCCCCGACAGACACGTCATCAGCTCCGGAGCGGCGGCGGATATCGATGACAAAATAATCATCAAGGACCGTTGCAACTTCAACTGGCATTACTTCACCGACTGGTAAAATGCCGCCTGACGGCGCATTCGGGTCGCCGCCGAGGACATATTCGAGAATCGCTTTGATGCCGTCCATGTCGTCGTCGGAGTCATCAGATGGCACGCCATTAGCTGCTTTCCAGGCGACGTAACTTGTGGCATTAGTCGATCCCGGATTACCGCCGACCTGCGAGCTATTGCGCCAGCTCAACGCATTTGCCGGATCAGGATTACTGGCTGGCTTGATCAACACGAGGCTGTAGCCATCGCCGTCCGGGCTGTCAGGCCATGGTGGCGTGTCGTTATAGAAGAAGTCTTGCACGGTTACCGAATTGGCATCGAGCAGAATAACTTGCTCGCCGTCGTTGCTAAAGCTGCCACCAAAAACCCCCGCTACCGAGAATCCCATACCGTAGCGGAATTCAAAAGCGGCCTGGTTATTGACTAAAAGAACACGCTCGCCAGGAGCAACAACACGGAACGGATTATCTTCGGTAAAGGTAAACACCACCCCGAGCGAAAACTGCACATTGGCGAGGTCGATGTGGCTCGCACCGATATTTGTCAGCTCGACGTATTCGAACTCGCTGCGCTGAAGGAAACCCGCGTTGATCTCAGCAGCGCTTGGCGATGCCGGGCGGTAGTGGATTTCCGAAACAACGAGATTTGAAGCAGAAGCTGGCGCGGTATCAACGATGAAGGTTGCCTTGGTCAGGGCACTCCACTCGCCATTGTCCAAAACTCGGGCTTCGATGGTATTGATTCCCGGTTGAGTGAGTAAAAGTGGATTTGGTGTCGATACCATCTCACCCGTCAATTTCAGATCGAAGCTGATGTCGCTGGAGACTGCATTTGCCTGATGAATTTCGACAGCCAGCGTGTTGTTCCCTTCGGCCAGAGCTGTGGTGGGAATCGAAAAGGTAAAGAAAGTTGTTTCATCAGCTCCACCAGCGGTTTGGTTGGCATAGGTTTGGTTAGTAATAGTGCCGGCAGGCATCGCTGTCCGGGCAATCTCACTTCCATTCAAATAGATGACCGCTCCGTCATCGCGCAGCACTTCAAGATTCAGACCGGTGAATCCAGAAGCACCCGTGACGGTGAAGTCTTTCCGGAAGTAGGTGGTGGGATACTTGTTGCCACTGTCCGGGCCAAAGCTGAGCTCGGGGTTTTGTCCGTTGCCATAGCCGAGAACTGCTGTGCCGGTAGACCATCCGTTGTCGTTGAAAGAAGGCTGACGCCAAGCAGTTCCCTGATTACTACCATTGTCGAGATACTTCCAGGTTGATCCCGCCGTAACCAGCGACTGCAAGCTGGAATTTCCTTGGAACATTTGCGAGCCGGACGTGATTGCTCCGCCCTGCTGACGAGGGTCGTCGCCATTGACGCGATAGTAAATCGCTCCCGGCCCACCACTAATCAAGATCTGCTGGCTACTGGAAATGTAACCGCCGTGTTGACTGTATGCTGGCGGATTCATCGAAGGATACCAGTCGACTGCGCGAAGCTGACTGATCATTGTTGGAACGCGTCCGGTGATAAAATTCTCGATGTTTTGGATCGCTCTCAGCCAGTTGTTTCGGTTGCGCGTGCCGGAGTCTCCCCAACGTGCGGAGTGCGCGATCACTGCGCGATCGATTTGGTCAACGCGATGCTGTAGACGAGCCAAACCATTGGGGTCGGTCATTAAACCATCATTGTAACAAAGCTCCGCGATACGATCTGAGAATTCCAGCATGTATTCGAGATTTTCATCCGCGAGTGTCTGGTGAAGAACGTGCGGATTGAAGTCAGAGAAATTGGTGGTAGAGCGTTTGTAAGGCGTGACCATATTGTTATCGCCCGTTCCCAGGGAGTGCTCGGAGTCGTGCTCGAAGAACTTAAATCCATCTGGATTCACGCGATCATAGATGCCGAAGTAGTTGTTTGGCCTTGTCGCAGTGTAACGAGAACCCGGGCCATCACGATCGCCCGTGTAATAGGTCATGATCATGTAATCGATGAGATTCTCCGCATCAAGAAGGCGCTCGAAAGAAGGATTGATTGATCCGTCAGTGTTCTTTCCCTGAGCTTCAAAGTAGGAACTTGTGGTGGTAAATCCAGCGAGCCATTTATCGAACAATCGCTCGTATGCCTGACTGTTTCCGTCGGTGACATCACCGAAGGATTTGACGACATCGTAATCCTGTTCTGTTCCGCCAAAATAGGTCTCAGCGTAATTCGCCTCCGCTCTTTCATCGGTCTGGGTCATGCCCCAGTAGACGCCGTTTAGGTAGAGATGATACCAGCGGCCGCGGGTATACTGGTGGCCCATCTCGCCCTGCAGATCACGAGACCATGTATCGCGCGCAAATGAGTTCTGCCCCTGTCCGCCCCACGCCCATGAATAGTTTTGCGGGCCGCGCAGGTCGAATTTGTCAAAGTTGTCCGCGCCCTCATCACCGAACATTTTGTAATTGAGACGACCGTTGCCATAGTCGCCTCTGAAGAAAATTCGGAACGAGTGTTTCGGATTGCTGGTGCTGCGTGAAAAACCACCGCGAATACGCAATCCGCAAGGCGACTGGAAACCAGTCGCGTTTCCGTCAGGATCGACCCATCCCGGAGGATGGATCAACTCGATAGATGCTTCCCTTTCCCAGGCAAGACCGCGACTTCCCGGGTTCGAATAAATTCCGCTGCTTCCTGTCAGTCCGTCCTGATTCAACGAAATCGAAATCGTCGGGATCGATTGCAACGCTTCCTTTGTGCTAGCAACGCCACCGAGATCCGGATTGCTATGATTGACCACGCCGGAGTCCATATTATAGCGGTTGTATACCTGATTATTCACCGACCCAGCTGGCCAGCCGGGAGGCGCTGTCGCAGACTGTTGGATGACATCGTCGACGTAGAGATAGGTTTGCGAGTCGACATCGGTCTGATCAAAGCCGAACTTAAAAGCAGCAGCGCGCAGGACGGTCGTCGTCGTCACACTGATCGGCGCAGAATAAACTGTGCCGTTTGTTTCCGTCGGCTTCGAGCCATCGGTGGTGTAGCGAATTTCCGCGCCGACGGTTGTCGTGGTGATCGCAACTGACTGAGGCGTTGTGTAAAACCCGCGAGTCGGCGTAAAAATGGTATCCTCTACTTTTCCCTGACTGGATGGAATGCTGTTGATTCCCTCCGGCGTGGGATCGTCAAAATAGAACGGGTCGCCCGCCTGCAGTCCCCCACCGGTGAGTTCCGGGAGAACGAGGAAGGAGTCGTCCGCCGCAGAAATATTCAGCCCGTGGATGGCCAGAACGTTACTGGATCCATTGATCAAAAGTCCGGTGTTTGAGGTCAGGTTAAATGATTGTGGAATCAGCGCGTCGGAGGTCGAGGCCCGGGCTGCCGTCGCCGATGCGTCCCACGCAGGTGTGCCCGTGATGGCATTTGCGGATGCCACGCGGGTTCCATTCAAATAGGCGACAAAGCCGTCATTATAACGCATGCTCAATGAAAGTGATTCCAGCGCATTGATATCATTGACGGTAAAGGGAATACGAAGGTAGGCGCTGGATCGAACCCCAAGCATCGACGGGCTAATATCAGTGTCGATCAAACCTCCTCCAGCCGAGCCATCCGGAGTTGTCAGAACTTGAAGACCCCCTGCTGCCGTATCTCCGATCAGTCGCATGCTGGAATCGAACGAGCCGAAGTTGCCAGGAGCCGCGAACACTTCCATTTCAGCACCACCACCGGCCTCCCAGTAGAGTGCCTCGATCGCGTGGGCGCCTGCCGGCAAAGAAATCGTCCCAACACTCGTCAGAGCTCCGTGATTCGTATCATCCACCATGACATCCACCCCAGCGACACGAATGCGTCCACCGTCGTCCGAGTTCATGCCGAATGTCCACCTTCCAGCCGTCGGAATAATGATCGTTCCCGTTGCCAGAACCGCGTAGTTGTCTCCACCACCTCCGGGAAAAACCTGATTATCTGTGGTGAATTGTCCATCACCACCCGTGTCGAGAAAGTTAAGAATCTGCGTGATGACCGTCGTATCAGAAACAATGCCGCTTCCAGCCAGGAGCGATTCCGAGGTCGCGATGCTATTGATCGTGCCGCTGCTGTGGACATCGCGAACCGTGAAGCCCGGAACTTCCAGGCCGAACCCCAGCCCGGTGTTTCCGGTGCTCCAGCCCGTGGGCGTGAAACCCGCCTGGGTCCATGATGTCCCTAAAGTTCCGTTCGAAGGAATCAGATAAGTCGATGAAACGCCTTCTGAGATCAGAGGAACGCCGCTGAATGCCAGTCCAAAGGAACGGTCAGGATCTTGCGCAGAATATTCTGGTGAGAACTCGTTGGCGATTGTGGTTCCGCCAGGCTCCACCAACGCCAGGTATTCACCACCGGCCGAAAGCGAAAAACTCGTGTGTAATTCGTTTCCCGGAACTTGTCGGTTTTTTCCAGAAGCAAAAACAACGAGGAATCCACCTGGAGCGATTATCGCTGGCGGAAAGGTCCACTTTGTCAGGTTGGTCGCATTGTCTGTCAGCGTCCAGCCATCCAGATCGACAGCAGCGGCATCAGGATTGTGAATCTCTATCCAGTCCGGAAAATCGCCATCTTCATCGGCGAGGGTTTCTGTGTTGTCCGCCATAAACTCCGTAATAAGAGGCGTGGCATTTGCAGAAAAAAAGGAGAAGCCGACGATAAATGCCATCAAGAGATGGAAGAAGAATTTAGAAGGCATAATTCTTACGATCGCACAAAAACAACGAATTGAAAAATTGAAAAATCAGCCAACACGCACCCTCAAAGGATTAAGATCTGCTGTTAGCAGCTACTTGGCCTTGGCTCACCAACAATCAGCATCCTTTCCATCCCTCTCGTAGATCGCCTGCAAGCGTGATCAAACAGCCCGCCCAACGCGAAGCTGCGCCTCATTTTGCCTCCACCGGAGATTCCGCAAGCCGCTTGCGATATTCCTTTCTTGCGTGGGCGTGTGCGGCCCGGGTATCAGCCAATTCGACTCTGGCAATAAATCGCTCCTTTTGGCTCCAACATTGGTCGACCGAATCAAGACACCATTGTGCACTGCGCTTCGAGGTCCGGACCTCTTTGCCATCCACCACGACCCACACCGGATTGGTATGCGAACTCCCGAGCACCCGCATCACCACCCAACTGCTCCGCTCAATCGGCACCTCGAAGCTTACCTCGCTCACTTCGCCATCGGCCACGATATTCTTACGTGCCACAAACGGTTGCAAAAAAGCGGAGACTTTGTAGTCGGAAGATTGCTGTTTTCGCCTACCTTCCAAACCAATGAAAAGCCCTCTAGCCCTGCCAACCGATCATCGCCGGG
The DNA here is from genome assembly GCA_905182405.1 of Akkermansiaceae bacterium. Classification (GTDB taxonomy): domain Bacteria; phylum Verrucomicrobiota; class Verrucomicrobiia; order Verrucomicrobiales; family Akkermansiaceae; genus SW10. The sequence continues at coordinate 2,102,430 of CAJJBQ010000002.1, forward strand.
GTCAGCTTGTTAAGGCTTTGAAAGATAATCTCGCGCTCCTTTTTGGGGTGGTCGCGCTTGCCTGGGGGCTTGAGGTTATTGACACTATTCTTCTTGGATTTCTTGATCGTTTCGGGATTCAGCCGCGCTCGTTCGCCGGATTGCCTGGAGTGGTGACCTCTCCCTTTCTCCACCTGGGATTCGGTCATCTCATCTCCAACACCATTCCTTTTTTAATACTCGGCGGCATCGTTCTCATCGGAGGACGGAGAGTCTTTCTCATGGCAACGCTTTTCATCATTGCGGTGGGGGGCATGGCTCTCTGGACCCTCGGTCCAGGTGCGACGAACCATCTCGGTACTAGTGGTCTCATCTTCGGCTACCTCGGGTTTCTTCTCGCTCGCGGAATCGTCGAAAAGTCGAGCTTTTGGATCGTCGTTTCAGTCGTCACCCTCCTGCTCTACGGCGGCATGTTGAATGCCGTTTTCCCCGGTCAACCCGGTATTTCGTGGCAGGGACACCTCTTCGGGCTCGTTGCGGGAATTCTAGCCGCGCGGGTCATGTTTACCCGCGAGAAGCCGCTGCCATTGGCGAACTAGGAATTCGACTTGCGGATCGCAGCGAGAAACGATTCAGGATACCCTTCAATCTTGACCTGAGCGTTGCCCCGAATTCGGAGGAATTCGTCTCCCCAGTCGTTGGTTGAAGTCGGATGAAAAAACCACAATCCCCTTTCGGAGATTGTGGCATAAGTTAAAATCCAACCCTGTTCCTTTATTCGTTCTCCACCACCCGGAAGAAGCGGCGAACGTCAATCGGATTAGAGAGAGCAAAGGTGAAACTGGTGAGATCTCCTCCCGAGGGAATACTGTCATCGACGTCCTCCGAGAACTCGGTTAAATCACCCGAGGTGAAAACCGAGTAGGTCCTGTTATCACGGGAATCCCAAGTCAGAGTGACTTCGCTTGTTGCTGGATTGAAGCCAATCGAAGTAATTTGCAGCGGAGCGATGGGCCCCTCTTCACCGAAGTATTCGATCTCCGACAAGGCGTGATTGCCACCTCCCGTCAGAGTCACATCATAACGAATGAAGGCATACGAATCTGATGGAGACGGAAGGTCGATTCTGACCGTCTGATCCCTGGCAGTCCAGAGCGAGGGCTCATCCGCCCGCTCATAAATGGTCTCCCAAGTGACGCCATCGTTCGAACCCTGGATTTGAAAATCAAGGGGATCGCGGGCCGGAGTATCGTTACTCGAGGTCAGAGTGAAGTGGGTCAAAGAGACTGGAGTTTCGAACCCAACGGTGATATCCTGAGGGGCGCCGTTGCAGCACACTTTATTTTGCCCGCCGCCAATTTGGTTGTCGAAGACATCGAAGAATCCTTCGCTGCCGCCGAAGTTACCGAAGTATTCCTCGGACGAAGCGGCGATTGAAATCCAATTGAAGCCGGTTCCTGCAGTTTGAGGGTTATCTCCGTCTTCGAAAATCGTTTCTCCCTCGGCTCCGTCATCCTCGGGATCGGTGAGATCACCTCCCAACAGACCGTCGATAATGGTGATGGTAGGAATGTCAGAATTGCTGTTGGGATCATTGGGATCGGTATTCATGGACACTTCGAAGCCATCTTTTTGCTTATCTCCATCAGTGTCGGCAATATTCGGATCAGTTCCGGTTTGAGTGGCACTTACGAACTCACCCCCGTCATCTTCGACTCCATCAGCAAGTCCATCTTCATCGGTGTCGGCAATGAATGGGCTGGTGCCTGTCTGGGTGTCGCTAACGAAAGTGCCTGCGCCATCCTCGACTCCGTCCTTGAGACCATCGCCATCAGAATCATCATCGCTGGGATCGAGCCCGCTTTCAGCTTCGGAGAGGTTGGAAAGACCATCCATGTCAAAGTCATCATCCGGCCCCTGCGAAAGGTCGCCGAAGAAATTGTTTTCGAAAAGGTCATCGAGACCGTCGTTGTCGGAATCGCCTGGTTCAGAGAAGGATGTTTCGAGGAGTTCGTAGTTTGCAACATCGAAGACTTCCCCGGTCTTGTCCCCTCTCTCCTTGGCGACAAAGACCTGGACCTGGGCACCACCACCCCTTTCCCAATAGACAAATTCCATCACATGGTTTCCATAGGACAGTAAAATCGCTCCGAGAGTGGTTGTTGAGCCGCGGTTACGATCATCAATCGTTGCGACTTCGCCATCGATAAACAGACCGCCACCGTCATCCGAGTTAAAGCCGAAGGTATACATGCCTGGCTCACCGATAAAGATTGAGCCGGTAGCCAGAAGCCCATGATCATCTGCCGCCAAATCCTGTGCTCCAAGGACAGGGAACGCGCGCGGATCCGGGAAGGGACCGTTGGCGTTGTCTCGGAAATTAATCGTTGTCTCGGAGGTGTTGGTTTCGGCCAGGATATTCGCTGGAGTATTGAAAAGAGCACGGGTATCAGCAATCGAGTTCAAACCAACAGACGAAGTGGCGTTGCGCACTGACCATCCCGCGGGAACGCTTGCGCCGTCGTGTGGATCGGACGAATTATTAATTTCAGAGCCATCGCCGAAGCCATCACTGTCGGTATCAGCAAGATTTGGGTTGGTCCCGGTATCGTCGGCATCCACCAGAGTGCCGGTGTTGGTTTCAACCAGATCGCTCAGGCCATCGCTGTCCGTATCCGCACTCAAGGGATTAGTTCCGGTATCGGTGGCACTTACAAAAATTCCGGTGTTGGTTTCCGCGCCATCCTTGATGCCATCGTTATCGCTGTCGTCGTCCTGAAGATCAGTCCTGGCGAGGTATTCAGCAAGATTAGTAGAACCATCCGCATCGAGATCGCCTGCGCTATCATCCGCAGCCTTGTCAAGCCCGTTTGCGTCTTCAAAGTCGTCTGGAATACCGTCGCCATCGGCGTCCGGGAGAGTATCCACCAGGATGGAATCAATTTCCCAGTTTGGAGTTCCCACCCCCCGTGCTCCTTCGTCGAAGGCACCCACAAAGCGAATCTGAATGCTGGATCCGGCGGCCGCACCTCCCACATTGGCGACGCTCGTGATAAAAGTTCCCGCGCCATAGCCGACGGATTCATCATTAAATCCATCGAGACCACCAAGGACGTGATTCCCGATCAATGGGCCGGTGTTGGTATACCCATTTTGCGAGAAGGCTGAGGCCGGGACGTTTGTGAATGCGCCTCCATCAATCGAAATTTGGAGACCGCCTCCATCCCAATTGCCTCCTTCAATACTGTAGCGATGATCAAAGCTCACTTGAATCCCGGCAGTCGAGGAGACCGCAATGGCTGGACTGGTAATGGTATTGGTGGCCGGTCCGGAATCATCTCCTTCGATCGACCAGGTCCCACTCCCCGCATTATAGGTTGCCGGAATGGGCGAGTTTCCAGTTGCTTCTTGAACAAATCCGCCGTCATTGGCGTTAAAATCTTGAACGAGTAGGTCGGTCGCCCCGGCAGAGGAGACCATCGCAGCCACGAAAAACGGGGCCACAGGTAAGTGATAGAATAAATGTTTGGACATAATTACACTCTGATCAGAGTAACCAACCCACTAACTAAATGAAGTGCTCCCAGTCAATACCTTTCTGTTTAATCAAAGGAAAAATAAACATTTCCGATGATTTGAATAGTCATCAAGATTTCTGCTGGAGTCGGTTGGCTCCACGATAGTGAGCGGGTAATTTAGGAAGTGGTGCCTCGCTCAAATCCTATCTTGGAGAATGGAACTGGGTTCCCGAATTTACGCAGATGACAGCGAAGGAAACTGGGGAGGCTATTGGGAAAACCTACTTGAATTTGATCATTTTGGATTCGTTGTCGAAGATATCGCGGCAACGAATTTCGAAGCTCAGAGAGGAAGCGGGAATTCCCTTTGGGAATTCCAGAGTGACGCTTCGAGTGTGGGGAGAGGTAATGAGCTTTTCGAGGACGGCCGTGCCGGCTTTGTTTTTGCCGGCAATTTCGATGCTGAATTGAGGCGCCGATTTCGGATCGAGTTTCCACTCGATGTTCACCGTGTTCCCTTCTGCCGATTTTACGCTGGCAGAAAGAATTTTTGCCGGAGCGTATCCGGGCTTGGTTTCGCTTCGTTTAATCGAATGGCTCGAGGGGTTTGTCGCGGTGGCTTGAGTGTCTGCTCCGCCACTGGTCATGAAGTAGAATTCGCCCGTCTTATCCTTGGCGACTCCGCCATTCCAATTGGTCTTAAAGTTGAAGGAGCGTTTTCCTTCGACTAAATCCCACGAATTTACGGAATAGCGTGCTTTGCCAAAGGCGTGCCATTCGCCGGTGGGTTTGCGTTTCCATCCGTTGCGGATGTGGGTGGTGCGCGCCTTCTTTCCCGTCTCCAGCCAGTCCTCGATGAAGGAATCGTTTCCGCCTTTGAAGTAGGCTCCCTTGGTGGCGACATCCATCGTGACCATGTGCGTCCATTCGTTGCTCTTGGAGGACCGAACCCAGTATCCGTAGAGGGTGTGATCATCGACCGGCCAGCAGCGGGAAACGAGCGTGTACCAAACATCGGTGTCCCAGCCCAATTCGAAGTTCCATGACTTTAGGCCGGTTCCCTCGCCGCCGAAGTTTTCCGTCAGGGTTCCAGGTCCATGATAGACGGCCTTGATCGGGGCGGTGTGTTCCTTGTGATCCCAGATTGAGAAAATATAGTTGTGGGCCTTTGGATGAGCTTGGATCCCTGCGTAGCCTCCGGCCCTGCCGCCCCAACCGAGAGCTTCGTAGTAGGTATACATCGCCTCGCCATTCTTCGGGACACGAACTTCGTTGATCAGGATGTCGCCGTCGAAACTGGCATCGTTGTAGACCATGTGAGATGAGGGCGCAGCGTTCTCTCCGGCAAATCCGCAGAGCGTAAAGAGCGAGAAGGTGACAGTCGTCAGAAGAGGCTTAAGCATAAATTTAGAATGATTGGTGAATCGCTAATTTTGTCGAGTGCTTACTGAAAAGGAAGCCTTCGACATCGTAGGAATTTTCTTTTGGGGGGAGAGCCCTGAACCGGCCTTTGGACCGAAGCGGAAGGCGAGGTGATCTCCCAAATTTTGCCCTATTAAACGATGGGACAGAACGCGGGCGGCAAAGCCTGGATCCAAGCGGATGATCACTAAAAGTTAAAAAAAATCAGGCTTTAGGGATTTCAAATCCGGGGGCCCAGGCAGGAGCGACAAGAGCGTTGGCCTCCGCAACTTCCGACCCAGGACCGGTGAACTGACATTTCGCGGCGTCCCACCCGAATTTTTTATTAGGCCAGCGGTTGATGACGATGCCCAATAGAACAGCCTCGGTGAGTGGTCCACTGAAACTGAAGGGAGTGCTCGTCGCTTCCTTGCGTCCGGTGGCCGCGTCAATCCATTCATGGAAGTGGTTCACCGCTTTCTCTTCTGCCGGTAAAACCGCAAGCGGGGTGCCGTCGGGTTGATACACTTGAGGAACGCCAATATGAGGGAGAACAAGCATCCCTTTCTCACCAATGAAGACCGAACCTTGGCTCGGTAGTTTAATAGATTTCGGTAATCCCTCGAGGGTTTTTGGACTCAATGATCCATTATACCAAGTAAACTCAGGTTTACCGATCGTGAATGGAGTTCCTTTAAATTCATACTCAACCTTACTAATTAGGGCAAAGTTCCGGGAAAATGGTTTAGGACCTCGAGAGATGACCGAAAGAGGCTCTTTGAAATCGAGTGCTCCAAAGACGGGATCGACGATGTGACATCCCATGTCGCCTTGGGTGCCTGAGCCAAAAGAGAACCACTTGCGCCAATTACCCCGGTGATACCAGCCGTCGACAAATGGGACTTTCCCGGTAACACCACAGTAGAGGTCCCAGTCCAAGGCATCAGGGATCGCGCTCACATCCTTGGGCTTATACTCACCGCCCCATCCCTTGCCTGACCAGGAATGAACTTTCTCAACTTTGCCAATCACACCGTTACGGATCCACTGAACGGCGCTACGGTAGGCGGGATGGCCATGGATTTGGATACCCATCTGGGTTGCGAGGTGCGGTTTCTTCGCGGCTGCTTGAGCGAGAAGGCGGCACTCGCCAATGTCTTGAGCAAGGGGTTTTTGCAGGTAAACATGTTTGTTGTGATGCAGTGCCAGAAGCGCGATCGGAGCATGCATGTGGTCGGGAGTGGCAATCAGCACCCCATCGAATTTGTCGGCCATCTTGGCGAACATTTCCTGGTAGTCTTGGAACTGAGCTGCGCCGGGGTAACGATCCTTGTTGTTTTTACCTTTGAAAAATCGTGAATCAACATCGCAAACGGCGGTTAAGTCATAGAGCGGGTGGCTGCGCAATTGTCCCAAGTCAGCACCTCCACGTCCACCGATCCCGACTGCCGCTATGCGGAACTTCCTCGGCTCGGCCGCAAAGGCCGAATAGGGCTGAAGTGCTGCGGCTGCTGCGGTGAGAGAAAAGCCTTTGAGATAACTACGGCGATTGATCATATGAGGCGCTATACGAAATTTTCTGGCTGACCCTTTCATCGATTAAAATCGTCAGACATTTTACAGAGACTCTGAAATTCATGCGCGATACAGCGCTCGTATACACTCGCTCCGCTCACGCTTTACGTCTTGGAATTTTTTCCTCCAAAAATCGGATGTTGTTAGCTGCTTGAAAAGGCAGCAGGTATTTCTACTGGTATAACCGCAAAAATGAAAGGAGGGGCGAGCGTTTGAAAACAAGCAAAAATATCTCGAGGATAGAAACACAAAGACCACCGATTAGCTGACCCATAAAAAACAATAATCAGGGGTTGGGAATAAAGCTAATCTGAGTCTACTCTGAGGGAGATGAAAAATTCATGCGTCAGCTTTCTCCAGTGGAGCCTTGTCATAATTGGCACAATCTTCAGCGCGCAGGCGGAAAAAATCACCTTCCCGGCTGCCGATGGTCTGGAAGTCGCGCCGCGCTTGGTGGGAATGGGGTTTCACTGTCTCTCGGTCGAGCAACGTTCGGGAAAGGCCACCTCTGGGGTTACCAATGAGGCGGTAACTGGTAATTTACGGTAGATAATTGAATCATGAAACGACGTAACTTCATCCAGTCAACCTCAACGGCCTCGTTGTCAGCACCGCTCGGCTGCGCGATCACTGGGGCTAAGGCCGCAGACACCCCCTCTGAAAACCTATCGAGCCGCAGCTCTTTCGCGGTGGATGCGAACCGCGTGAGGTTTTACTCTCCTGCGGTGAAGGAATCCCTTAAGGTGTTAGTTGTCGCTGACACGCACCTTTTCAAGGATGACGATCGTGGTGAACCGTTTCAGCAATTCAGCGGGCGGATGGCGAAGGCCTACAATCGGACAATTCATTTCCAATCAGGTGCAACGACGACTCCGGAAGAGAGTTTTGCGGAGGCGCTGATGCATGGTAAGCAGTCTGAAGTAGATCTATTGGCGCTCGTCGGAGACATCTTCAGCTTCCCTTCTGAGGCCGCGATCGATTGGGTCAGCGGACAGCTCAAGCAGGCTGGGCTGCCTTACCTCTACACCGCCGGAAACCACGACTGGCACTATGAGGGGATGAAAGGATCGCTCGAAACACTCCGGAACACATGGATTGAAAAACGGCTTAAATTGCTCTACCAAGGCAATCATCCACTGATGGCGGCGTATGAAGTCAAGGGCATCACTTTTCTCGCCATCGACAACTCGCACTACCAAATCCTGCCAGAGCAACTCGACTTCTTCCGCGAACATGTGAGCCACGGTAAGCCCATCGTGCTGATGGTTCATATTCCGCTTTTCGCTCCTGGGCGCCCCACCGGCTACGGCTGTGGACATCCAGACTGGAGCGCCAAGACCGATCGCAACCATGAATTGGAACGGCGTCCCAAATGGCCCGAGTCTGGTCACACCGCAGTGACCATGGATTTTCATCGTGAAGTGTTCGCCGCGACGAATTTATTGGGTGTCTTCGCTGGGCATATTCATCGGCAATCGATTGACGTAATGAATGGGATTCCACAGTTCGTCACCAACGCGAACGCGACGGGAGCATTCATGGATGTCGAATTTCTGCCTGCCCCATAAAACAGCACAAGTGTTGGCGTTTCGTATACAGGTCAGATCAGGTATTCGAAAATAATACGCCCTCAAAATATGCTAGGGCGCAGCCCACCAGGAGCAGGCAATCTCCCTCCCTCTGCCCGAGATGGAGGCCCCTGATACGCGCCTGAATGATCTCGGAAGTGGCATCAGGGGAGAGCAGGCAGCTGTATATTGCGGCGTTCTCTGTGGCATCATCAATTCGCGCCAAGTAGACGATTTGTCTCCTACCGTCTCCCACGGGGAAAATCAGTGGCCTGCTGCCAAGTCAGAGCGCCATCATAAACGGGGTAGGTGTGGCCACCGTGTTCAACCACCGCAAGGAAAGCCGCGCTTGCCCAGCCTGAAACTAGCGAACAATTACCCCTTTTCCAACTCGCGTATTTCAGAGCTAGCTTCCTCGGGACTATCCCGCCAATACCACCTCCAGGCCCACTTCAAATCCTCTAAAATCAGGAAATTGACCGGTACCAGGAAGAGGGTGATGAGAGTCGAAAAGAGAATGCCATAACCAAGCGAAATTGCCATCGGGATGAGGAACTGCGCCTGTAAACTGGTCTCAAACATCATCGGCATCAGTCCCGCGAAGGTGGTCACCGAGGTCAACATGATCGCCCGAAAACGCGCTCCGCCCGCCGAGATTACCGCTTCGTGCAGCCCCATTCCTATGGCGCGTCTTCCATTGATATAATCTACCATGACGAGGCTGTCATTGACAACCACTCCGGCCAGAGCCATTAAGCCAAATAGACTGATAATGCTGAGCGGATGCCCCATGATCATGTGGCCCAAAATCGCTCCGGCGAGGCCGAAGGGAATGGCTGACATTACGATGAAGGGCTGAATATATGACTTCAATGGGATCGCTAACAAGGTGTAGATAAGAAAGGCCACGAAGGCCGCACCGATAGAAAGACTGCGGAAGGCATCGGCCTGCTCCCGCGCTTCTCCCTCGAAGGAATGATGCATTCCAGGATACTTCGCGACGATCCCGGGAAGGTCTTTTTCCAAGGCTCTCGTCACCACTCCCATGTTCACCTCATCTTTGTTGGCATCCGCCGTGATATCGATGGTGCGATTGCGGTCAATGCGGCGGATCGAGGTGAACCCCGGTCCAATCTCAGCATTCGCGACCGCTGAAAAAGGAACCTCATCCCCATCCGGCGTGCGGATGCGCATGCGCTGAAGCTGACTGATCGAAGAGCGCTTTTTTTTCGGATAGCGCACCATGACGCGGACATCTTCGCGACCGCGTTGGATTCGCTGGGCCTCAGCCCCGAAGAAGGCCTCACGCGTTTGCCGGGCAAGATCATTGGTGGTCAGGCCGAGCGATTCGGCTTCGGGTTTGATGCTGAGTTTCACCTCTTCTTTGCCTGCATCATAGCTATCGCTGATGTCGGAAAGATGGGGCATTGTTACCAGCAGTTCCTTGACCTCTTCCGCCGCTTTCGCCAATTCGTCAAAATTCGGTCCGGTCAACCGCACCTGCACCGGCGATCCGCCGCCATTGCCCTTGGCCTCACCGGAATAGCGAATCTCTTCGACTCCCGGCAGGTTGCCAACCTTCTCTCGCCATTGCCGTTCCAGCTCCTTCACCGTAACAATGTCATTCCGCTCCTGCCCCGGCAAAAGCGCCATCATTACCTTCCCGCGCGACTCGCCCTCGGTGTAGGTAATGATTCCGCTAATCACACTATTGCCGCGCCCGGCATCGAAATATTCTTCCTGCAAAGCCACCGCGCCCGCGCTGATTTGTTCCAGATACCCAATCGTCGTTTCGGCGGAAGTTCCATCCGGCATCGTGAGAGAAACCTGCACCATGTCGCCCTCAACCGTGGGCATGAAAACGAAGCGCATCCGATTACTCGCGACCATCGCGCTTAGGATGATAAGCGTCGCTAAAAACAAGGCACTTGTGAGATAGCGATGACGAGCGGCCACCGCCAAGGCTGGCTGGTAAACCTTGACCGCAAACTTGACCAAGCCATCGGAAAAAATCCGGCGGAAACGCTCGAAACGGTTCACTTTATCGGTAGGCCGGTCGAGCCTGCGGAGGTGCTTTAGATGGGCGGGAAGGATGAGCTTCGACTCAATCAAGGAGAAAATCAGAACCGGAATGACGACTAAGGGAATTGGCTCGAACATCTTCCCCGCAACACCCTCCACCATGAGCATGGGCGCGAAGGCGGCGATGGTGGTGAGAACCCCGAAGATCACCGGCACCGCTACTTCACGTGCCCCGACAATCGCCGCCGTCTCGGTATCAGGTTGGATCGAAAAGTTGTGATAAATATTTTCGCCGGTCACGATGGCGTCATCCACGACAATCCCCAGCACGAGGATAAAACCGAAGAGGCTGATCAAATTAATGGTCACGCCGAGGTAAGGCATGAGCCCAATCGCCCCCATCAAGGAGACGGGAATCCCCATCGCGATCCAGAAAGCAAGCGAAGGACGGAGAAAAAGGGTGAGTACAAAAAGCACGAGCACAAAGCCGAAGATGGCACTGCTTTTCAGCGTATCCAAACGGTCCGCAACGATTACCGAAGTGTCTCCCCAATAGTGAATCTCTGCGCCCTCTGGGATGAGCCGATCGCCAGCGCCAGCGAAGAAAGTCTTGATCGTTTCGGCAATCCGCACCGAGTCTTGCTCTCCAACCCGCGAGACCTGCACCATGACACAAGGCTTGCCATCGAAGCGAACCATCGAGGGTGTTTCATCAAAGCCATCCGTGATCTTGGCGATTTCGCTCAGCTTGACTCGCGAGCCGTCGGGATTGGTCAGCACCACGATATCGCGAAAATCCTCACCCACGTACGCCTGTCCTTCGGTACGAAGAAGGATGTTTCCGTGGCGGGCTTTAATCGCTCCGGCGGGCAAATCAATCGACGAGCGCGAGATCGCCTGGCTGATCTGGCTCATGGTCAAGCCATAACGCTCCAGAGTTTCCTCCGTCACCTCGATGGCAATTTCATACGGTCTCACCCCCAGAAGTTGCGTTTGTGAAATGCCGGGAAGATTGGTCACTTCATCGCGCACGATTTCCCCCAACCGGCGCAAGCCCCGTTCGGGCATCTCGGCCGCAATCACCACCATCAGGACCGGAATTCTAATTTGTGGGATGCTAATAATAGGCTTTTCAGTCTCCGCTGGGAAGGTGCTGATCGAATCAACACGCGCCTTCACATCGTCTAACAAAATCCGTTTATCATAGCCGGTATCGATTTGGATCGTGACAGATCCCGCCCCGGCCGAAGCCACCGAATTGATATGCTTGATTCCTTCCAAATCATGGATCGCTTCCTCCACGCGCAAGATCACGCCTTCTTCCGACTCCACCGGCGTCGATCCTCGATACGGCACCGTGATGGTGATGAGGTCAAGTTGCGCGTCCGGGAGAATATCGGTGGCGAGCGGCTTCAGCAAAGCCTTCATCCCCAACGCCATGATTGTAATCATGAGCAAGTTAGCCGCGACACCATTTCGGGTGAACCATGCGATGGGTCCCTTCATTTCGATTCCTCCGGCGTAATTCGTTCTCTTGGTTCGACCAAGCTACCATCAATCGCGAAGGGCAAAGCGGTCAGGCAAACCCTCTCTCCTTCTTCCAATCCACCACTCACGACAAGGTTGGGGAGATCGTTGAAAATCACCTTCACTTCGCGGAGACGAATACGATCTTCGTCATCGATAATTTTTATCTGATTCCCAAATCGCACCGCCTGCTCCGGGATGACAAAAACATCCTCAAGAGTTTTGCCTTCAATCTCCGCGCTCACAAACTGCCCCACTTTCAAAGGCGGTCGCTCCCCGTCGTTGAGAGCGTAGGGATCATCGACTTGCGCAATCACGAAAAGCTTGCGCGAGCGCGGATCAAACTCCCCCTCGGCACGAACCAGACGCCCCTCCCAAGGAGCATTGGGGATATTGGAATCTCGCAACAGGACCTTCGGTTCTTTTGCCCCCACGATCAGACTACGACGGTATCGCTTTGGGAGATCGATGAATTCGAGATCACGCGGATCAATCGGCAAGCGCACCTCGACGTAATCGATCGCAAAGATCTCCGCGATCGGAGTTCCCGGACTAATCACCTGCCCAAGATCGACGCTCTTATCACGGACATAGCCAGGATAGGGCGCGGAAATTTTAGTGCGCTTTAGATCACGCTTGGCCCGCTCCAACCCGGCCGCCGCGGCTGCCGAAGCGGCACGCGCCTCGGCTAACTGAGGCTTTCGCATTGTGAGATCACTAGGATCGCCTCCTCTTCCGAGATCACGCCAAGCTTCAACGGCTTGCTCTGCACGCGCCACTTCAAGTGCCAGCGCTGCCGTTGAATGGGCTAAGGTCGCTTCGCTTTCCGTCACCGCCGCGCGGTAATCAGCCTCGTCGAGTTCAATCAAAACCTCCCCTGCCTCAAAAAATCCGCCATTCCGAAAACCAGGGGAAACACGAATCACTTCACCCGAAACCTGCGGAATTAAAGTGCTCTTGGTGTGCGGCAAAACTTCTCCACTGGAAACGAGGGTGACTTGATGACTTCCCTTTCGAGCAATGACAAACTCCGCCCGCCTCACCTCTTCCGGTGCTTCCACCGGTTCCACCTCAACACGTTTTTTCATCATCCACGAAGCCACCCCGCCGGCTGTAGCAAGAACCACGAGCGCCGGAACGAATGCCTTCAGGATTTTTTTGAATGTCATAGAAGAAATATTTTTAGCGACCGGGGAGTGATTGAAAATCTCCACCGAGAGCGAGGTGAAGATCGATGCGATTTTGAAGACGGAGGTTCTTGAGCTGCAAGAGACCACTATTGGCATTGAAAGAGCGTCGCTGAGCTTCCAACCAAGTCAACCCATCGATCAAGCCGCCCGCATATTGATCCCAGGCCAACTCCTCGGCTTTCGTCGATTCCACCGCCGCCTGTTTTTGGAATTGAAGCTGATTTTCCAGAAAAACCTCTGCCGCCAAGGCCGTCTCGACCTCGCCAAAGGCCTGAAGGGCATTTTTCCGAAAGTTTGCCAGAGCTTCGTCATAGCGTCCTTGTGCCGCCTTGATCCCACCCTGAATCCGCCCGCCATCGTAGACCGTTTGGACGATACTCGCGCCGATCGAACCCGCGAGATAGTCCGGGTTAAGGAACTTCCGAAGCTCGCTACTACTCGTCCCTCCGCCCACTGTCAGACTGAAGCTTGGGAGGATCTGCTTCTTTGCCTCCCCCACCCGCTCGGAGGACGCCTCCAGCCGAAACTCCGAAGCTCGCAAATCGGGGCGACGCTCCAAAAGAGCCGAAGGAAGACCCGTCGGCACCCCGACTCCCATATCGGGGAGACTTTGCGAGACTTGCAACTGGCGCGCCGGATAGCGTCCAATCAGGATCTCCAAGGCCCGTGTTGCCCGATCCAGCTGCCGACTCTGGGCCGCCAAATTACTGCGGGCACTGGCAACATTCGTCCGAGTTAACCGGAGATCAAGAGGCTCCGAGGTTCCAAGATCAACCCCCCGCTCCACAAAATTCAAGTTCTTCTCCAAACTTGTCAAGGTCTCACGAGCCAATCGCACCTGCTGTTCAAGCTCAGCGGCATTGAACCAGGAGCGCGCGATATTGGCTGCCAACGAGAGCCGCAAAGCATGGAAATCTGCCGTACTGGCATTCACATCCGCCACCGCAGCACGGGAGCGGTTGCGGATCCGGCCCCAAAGATCGACCTCCCAATTCAAGCTCACCCCGATGTCATGGGATGTCGCATAATTTGAGACCGCTGAGGTCCCGCCGGAACCATTTGGAACCTCAGCCACTCCGCGCCTCCGGGTCGTGCCTCCCGTCGCAGAAATCTGAGGGAACCCAGCCGCCCGCGTGATTCCCGCATTAGCGCGCGCCGCTCGAAGCCGCCCCGCCGACGCCGCTAAATCCTGATTCGATCTCATAGCCTCCGCAACCACGGCATTGAGCCCGGGCTCCGAAAAATCCCCCAACCACCCTGTCGCCGCCCGTCCCGGAATCGCTCCTCCAGCCGTGAAATCCCCCGGAGCAACCACCTCCTCCCCGAATTGCGGCCCCTCAAGATCAGCGCACCCATAAGCCCCCAACCCAAAGGCCAGAAGGACAAAACGCGAAGCAGGAAAAATCACAAGAAGTAGATAGGGTGGACTAGCAGGTGGTGGTAGGACTCTGAATTATCTAACCAGAAAATCAAAGCCACCATCCTCAAATCACCCAATTCTACCCACCCTGCTAGAAATTTTGCTTCGGGATAGACCACTTGAGGGCCAACAAACCGTCCGCTACTCCAACAAATCCCGCGGCCAAACCTCCCCCATCCCCGACCGTATAGTCCGGCCAGCCAAACCTGAGCCTCCACCCGAAAAACCGCCGCCCGCCCAGATCCTCCTCATCCCCGCGCCGCCCAAAAGCCGATCCCGCGACATGCGCCCCCTCCGGCGCGAGGAAATCGAAAAACGCCGAAGGCCTGTAGGCGTTTTGGACAGGAATCCGCGCAGCGGGTGACGTGCCCCGCAGGGGTGAAGGGCCGTGGGGCGACCCTGAATCAATTCTTTCTCCGCCTCCACGGCCTCTGGGAACCGGAGCGAAGCGGAGGACTATTTACCGAGACGCACCAAGATTTCGTTGCGTCGCATAAAGGGAGGAGTGAAAGGGGGGTCATAGCTGGCTTTCTCCATCACCGACGTTAACGTGAGATCCTGATCTTTGGCCCATTTGACGAGTGTTTGGCGTGCTTTCTTGTCCCGGGCTTCGGTCCAGCGGCCACTATATCGATAGACCGCGAAACGTCCTGCTTGTCGTTTACTAACGGCGATATTGTTGTTGTTCGCTTTCGGCGCTCCATCTTTAGCAACCTCCTCGGGCAGCACAAAACTCATCTCCTGAAGATCACCAGCTGTCTTAGAAAAAACCGGCGTTGTCATAGCGATCTTTTGTTCGGCTTCGTTTTTTCCAGAAATGTATCGAAACAAGCTCATGAATCCTGAATTTTGATTATTGTTGCCGTTTTTCATAGTGGCGGTCGCAACGACAATTTCGGGGTAGTCTCGAACCTCAAAAGCTCCATCAGTTTTTACTGTCTTGTAAGGCGCGGATTCATATCCGGCCCGTCCCAGAGGACCGGTACAGGAAGAAAGCACGGTAAAAAGAAGAGTTCCTCCGATGGCAAGGGCGATAGCGAATTTGGTTTTCATTGAGACAAGGATAAATAAAAAATAAGGCAGGAGGATAACGGTGTGAGCGACTCTATTTTTACCGGAGATATGAATATTTACGTCCAGCCTTTGAGTTTACCACGATAATCGTCAATGGCAACATATCTTCACCGCCCGCTTCGCCTGCAAAGACGGCTAAATCAAATACCCCGCCGTACGCTTGGCGTAGCTTTTACTCGAGCCTGCAGAGGTCCAGTCTGGATTGCCGCCGGGATCGGGATTGCTTCCGATGCCAAGACCACGCAGTCACATTTTGATTGTGTCACTCCTTGGTTCTATTTACTCGCGCTTATAAATATTATTCTCTGCCCTTAAAATGCAATCGCGTCGGGCAGATACTTGGCAGCGAGGTTCTCATAAAAAGGGCGCAATTCCGCCACGTTTGGAGGAGTTGGTGACTTGGAATAGAGATCATAGGGATTAAACCGCTTTACCCATTCAAAGAGTTTATGGTCATGCTCATTCATCAAATGGTCATACGCTCCTTCTTTATGTTGAGCATAAAATGAGTGGTAGCGAATCATATACAAGGCAGGCTCAGGTAAATATTCCTTGAGAACGTGGTATAAATACTCGTCATGGCCCCATGAAAGCTGGACCTTATCGAGACCGCAATTCGGCTCATAAATCCCATATTTAGTGTTGAAATTTTGGTCGTGAAAATCGGAATTTTCCTTGAAGAATTCGGGGTAAACAATGGATTGGGAAAATTGACACCCTACTGGAAAAGTATCTCCCACTACCGCCCATTGAGGCTCCCCAAAGAGGCAGAGAACTTTGCCGAGGTCATGTAAAAATCCGGTAAGGATAAACCAATCGGGATGGCCGTCAGCACGGATCGCTTCTGATGTCTGTAATAAGTGCTGAGTTTGGTCCAAATCGGTATCAGGATCGGAATCATCGACGAGGGTGTTTAAAAATTCAACAGCTTCCCACAAACCCATCTTCCGTTTTTCGAGCTTCGTATATTCCGCTTTTTTTTGAAGCACGAAGTCATAGTTCTGATAGAGATGATTCATGCGGTAAAACTCCCGCACCGTATCTCTTGCCGGATCTGTATAATCGCGAAAATCCTCTTCTCCTTTATCTCCATTTTCAGGGTAGCGACTGCGCAAGTCCTCCTCCCATAGGTCTTCAATATCAGGTGTTTTATCTTTTAGGTTCTTCATGATGGGAGCTATGGAGGTTGAAATACTGACTATGACGCCTCAGAAGATTTTGTAATCTTAAGAGTTCGTTTTGCGATCACTCAGGACATACTGGTAAATAGACTCATGGCTCACAAACATCTTTTGCAACGCCATTTTTTCACTAATCTGATCAGGACTGTGTTTTAAGAGCAGCCGGGCTTCGACCTGCTCTCTGACCTCTCCAGTAATCACTTTGGGCCGCGTCTTTTTAAGCTTCTGTCTCGCCCTCGCCAGATCTTGAGCCTGCTTGGATCGATAGCCTTTCTTGCCCTTATTTCGCGACAGCTCCTTGCTCACCGTCGGTTGCCAAAAGCCAATGAATTCTCCAATCGCAGCCTGGCCAAACCCGGCTTTATTCATGTTGTAAATTACTTTACGATCTTCCGCACAGAGGCGGCGGTATTTTTTGCTTTTAGTCAGCTTTTCGCAAAACCAGCCTAGAAAAATCCCCCGCCTTTTTACCTCTAAAATTTATGCGCTAGAATTCTGAAACCGCCGATGAATCGATGCTAGTAATCCACAAAAAAGCCCTTCCTTGAAGAAATTCTTCAAGGAAGGGCTTTGAAGAAAAAGTGATCTAACGTCGGCGGCGAAGAAATCCGCAGGCTGCGAGACCGAGCAACACGACTGAAGAAGGCTCGGGAATCGGAGCGAGAACTGTGTTGTAGCGTGAAACTGCTCCCAGTTGACCATCGAAATTTGCATAGGAGGCAGGCACGTTCCCGCCGGCAGATCCTCCAGTTGACCCTTGGACATTAAAAAAGCCGGTATTATCAGCGCCGGCCCAGATGGTGCCGGTAAAGGCAATAGAATTATTGGTGCTCAGGCCAGTCGCGAGATTTGCTGCAGATAGGCTGATCGTATCATTCGCCATATCGATTCCGAGCCGAACGTGAAGCATATCATCCGTATTAGGGGTGCCCGCATAAATCGAGTTCAGATCCACGGTTGTTTTCACGGCAGTGGCAGCATTCTGGGCAGCCGCGAAGGTCATGATGCTACCGTTCATGTTTAAGCTACTTCCGGCACCATTCCCACCGGTTTCAAAAATTAGCTGGGAGACATCATCGAGTTTGTCTGGGCTAATAAAGAAGTCGATTGTCGTATTACCTGCGTTCCCACCGCCAAAGGTTTGGAAAGTAGGGCCAGTCAACTTACGGGTGGCACCACGAACATTATTCAATCCCTGAGTAATAGAGAGGCCGGCTCCTGCGAGCTGTTCCTGCTGGGTTGTGGTGAGCTCCACGACATCCGTAAAGTCCGTATTAGTTGAAGAGGAAGTGTATTGCACTGGATCTCCCCCGATATTGACGACTGGACTGGGGAAAAGCTGGACGGTAGCGGCGCCGGCATCACCCAGATCAGCGGCATTTTGCGAAGCTGTCCAGGTTGTTACAAGAGCAGCAGATGTTGTCGTGGGAATGATCGCCACTAGAGAAAGAAGGGAAAATTTGATCATTAGTAGTATTTGTTAAGATGGATGTTTTTCATTCTAATTTAAAAAAAATTGGAATCCAGCCCCAAAGACGTTTTTTTTATTTTAAGGTAGATTTGCTCAAAACAGACCTCTCCTGCTCATCTTGATCATGAAGAAGCTCCTCTCACTTGTCGCCTCATCGTTCGTCGTCTTAAGGGGCCCAGTATTACTCAGCAAGAACGTCCTGCTGGACCTCCTCCGATTGGTGGTGGACTTGTCGAATCACTCGAAGAAATCGCCGGGAAATATCAGACCAAAGGCAAAGCGATAGAAGCTGCCATCCCTGATTTCCCTGCCTTCCGCCTCGGCCTCAATATTGCCTCCGCGGACCAGCGTGTTCACGTCCTCGTCACCGGTCGTGACGATGAGATAAGGTCCGCCCGCAAGACGCTTCCGGCCCTCGGTAATGACGCAGAAATTCTCGGCAAATTCCACTACGATTTTGAGAATGATCCTGAGACTTAGAACGGAGCACTCAGCGGCAATAAATCCGAATCGCAAATCAAGATCATCGTCCCTGACGAATTCAGGCCAAACGGGGAAAGTCGTGAAGTCTCTTCCTCTTAATACCGAAATCGAAGCCCTTCTAGAGGCCAACGAGATAACCCCCCTTTGCTCCGGTCCAAAAACAGCCTCAAAGCCCTCCCGCTAAAAGCAAATTCCTAGCTGTCCCAGAGTCTACCGGACAGGAGGTCTTCGAGGCGGTGGCGTGGTTTAAGAATGCCCGGTCTTATTGCCTAGCCGATTTCAACTCCGAAGTGCGCAAGTTGGTCATTCAAGAACGATCTAGTCGAGATAGCAGAATTTGAGATCGACGAGCCGGAGTGCCCCGGCTGACACTTCAAAGTGATCTTATAAACGATATTCTGCCCCGCGTCCTTCTTCGGAATGGGATCACTTGAAGACCAATCACGACTCACTCCATGATAAGCAACCGCCGAAAAACCTCCCTCTTCCGACGCCACGCTCTTCTCGGGACAGTTCTTTGCTGCCTGCTGGCTCTCTGGCTCAATCTGACCGCAGAGGACACCCCAAACATCAAGCCCCAGCTCAAAGCAGGTGCGTTCGTTCAGGATGTCACGCCTCCCTTCGACTCGCTCCTCATCAGCGGTGGATTTTTGGAACGTCGGCGCGGCAAAATGAACCCCGGGGATCTCAAGGCTCGCTGTTTTGTTCTGGAAAGGGGCGACGTGACCATCGCCATCGCGGTGGTGGACAGTTGCATGATTCCGCGTGACGTGTGCGATCAGGCGAAGGCTCTCGCCTCCAAAGCCACCGGCATCCCGCTCGAGCGTATCCTGATCACCGCAACCCACACCCACAGCGCGCCCAGCACGATGGACTATTGCCTCGGAACGATGAAGGACCCCGCATACACGAAATTCCTCCCCTCAAAAATCGCAGAGGGCATCGCAAAGGCACACCAAAAAATAGAACCAGCCAAGATCGGCTGGGAGCAGATCAAGGCTTCCGGCTACACCAACTGCCGCCGGTGGATCACTCGACCCGATGAGATGCTGACCGATCCCTTCGGAGAACAGTCCGTGCGCGCTATGATGCACCCCGGTTATCGAAACCCCAAATACATCGGACCGTCCGGCCCGGTAGATGACGAACTTTCGCTTCTCTCAATCCAAGCCCTTGACGGAAGTCCCCTCGCCGTGCTCGCCAATTTCTCCATGCACTACCACGGGGGTGGCGGCCCAGCCGACTACTTTGGTCTCTTCGCAGACCATTTGGCAAAGCAATTGACCGTCGATGGAAAGAGTCCGATTTGCGCCATGACCCAGGGCACGAGCGGCGACCTCTATCGCGTCGATTATAGCGGGGAAAAGAAATCAGATGACCTCTCGCGCTACACCAACGAACTCGTCGAACTCTCAGTAAAAGCGCTCAAAGAGACCACCTATCACCAAGCTCCGTCGCTCGATATGGACCAGGAGATCCTAACTCTGCAACGCCGCCTGCCCGACGAAAAACGGCTGGCTTGGGCTGATGAACTTCTCACTCCAATGAAAGGACGGCGGCCTAAAAACCGCCCGGAAGTCTATGCCGAACAAGCGCGATTCATTCACGAAAACCCAAGTGAAAAGTTGGTGCTCCAAACGATACGTATCGGTGATCTCGCCATCACAGCAACCCCCAACGAGGTCTATTCCATCACCGGATTAAAACTCAAAGCACAAAGCCCGTTCTCATCCACCTTCAACATTGAGTTAGCAAACGGAGCCGCCGGATACATTCCTCCTCCCGAGCAACACGCACTTGGCGGCTACACCACCTGGCCCGCCCGTACCGCAGGGCTCGAAGTCGAAGCAGAACCCAAAATTGTCGAAGCGGTTCTCACCTCGCTGGAGAAACTCTCGGGCAGGCCACGCAAACCTCTGGCCGTCCACGAAAGCACCTACGCCAAAACCATCCTCGCAGACAAGCCCCTCGCCTATTGGCAGTGTGAGGAGTTCCAAGGAGGTGAACTTGCTGATATTTCTGGCCATAATCACAGCGGGATAATCGATGGTATAGTCGCCTACCACCTGCCCGGTCCCGCGAACGAATCCTTCTCAGGGAAGGCGGTGAACAGTTCCCTTCAACTCGTGGGTGGCACCGTTTCGGCCACCGTTCCCGAAGCGCGCAGCCTCTCTTTTTGGTTGTGGAATGGCATGAGTAATTCTCTCCGAAACAACACGGGTGACCTTGTCAAAAACGGAGCATCGCTTCGCCTCCGCATTGGAGGGAAAGCCGACTCTGCCGCAGCTGGTGCCCTGATCATCCAGAGCGGAGATCAAATCTTCAAAAGCTCTACAAAACTCGCTCTCCGCACCTGGCATCACGTCATGGTTTCAAGCGATGGCGACACCATCAACCTCTATCTCGATGGTAATCCGAAAGCCGAAATCTCCACCGCCCTTCCCAAAAAACCATCCAACGAATGGCGCTTCGGTGGCGACCTCCCCTTCGAAGGTCGCCTTGATGAAGTCTCATGGTTTGGCAAGGCTCTCACCGGAAAAGATGCCCAGCGCCACTACACTGCCTCCGGAATGACGCCCCCACCGAAGCCCGCACCACCGCGACCAAAATTCGAACGGGGCGCCATGACTGGTTATCAAAAAGCCCTCATTGCTTCCAAACCTGTCGCCCACTGGCCCTTGCAAGATTCCGCAAAAGATCAAGGCCTGCGAAAACATCATGGATCGTTTGAAAATGACGCCGTTCCCGCCACGCAAAAGCCGCATGGAAACACTTTTAATGGCGGCCGCATGCGCACCGACGTACCTAAGATTGGCGACACCTACAGCGTCGGATTTTGGATTCAAAACACTCTTCCAAACCATAGCCGCCCCGTCACGGCCTACCTCTTTTCACGAGGTGTCGACGGGATGAAGGATGCCGAAGGCGATCACCTCGGCATCGGCGGAACTCACGCGGCGGCCGGACGCCTCATCGTTTACAATGGCAATCAAAGTGGAAATTTGCTCGAGGGCAGAACGCAATTGGAGCCGGAGAGTTGGCATCACGTCGTCATGATTCGTGAAGGCGGACGAGTCCGGGTGCATCTCAATGGCAGCCCCAAGCCCGAGATCGATGGCAAGCTACCCCGCACGTATCCCGATCAACACCCACAGTTTTTTTTTGGAGGCCGCAGCGAGAATTTTGCCAACCTGCAAGGTCAGCTTGACCACATCGCCCTCTATGATCGCATCCTGAGTCCAGAGGAAATTTCCTCCTTCTATCAAACCGTCAAACTGATACCGCCCAGAAAAAAGAAGACCCCAGCCGATCGCGGTCCTCTCTCTCCGAAGGCCGGACTCAAGTCCATTCATGTGCCGGAAGGCTACGAGGTTCAATTGGTGGCAGCCGAACCACTGGTGCAAGATCCGGTCGCAATCGACTGGGCTCCCGATGGCAAACTCTGGGTCGCGGAAATGGCGGACTATCCTTCCGGAGTCGATGGCAAACCCGGTGGTCGCGTTCGCTTTCTTGAGGACCTCGATGGTGACGGAGTCTATGACAAATCCACCCTCTTCCTTGAAGAGGTTAATTTCCCGACCGGGATCATGAGCTGGCGGAAAGGAGTTATGATAGCGGCCGCTCCCGACATCATTTATGCCGAAGATACCGATGGCGATGGCAGGGCCGACTTCCGTGAAGTCCTCTTCACCGGGTTCAAACAGGGCAACCAACAACTCCGCGTCAACGGCTTGAGGTGGGGGCTCGATAATTGGGTCCACGGAGCCAACGGTAGTCATCATTCCAGCTATGCCTCGGGCCTCAAAATTAGTTCTCCGCGATTCAAGAAAACGGTCGAACTCGGCAGCCTCGACTTTCGCATTCGACCCGATGAAGGCCTGATGGAGCCGCTCTCCGGTCCCTCCCAATTCGGCCGCACCCGCGATGACTGGGGGAATTGGTTCGGGGTGCAAAACAGCTTTCCTCTATGGCACTACGTTCTAGAGCATCGCTACCTCAGTCGTAACCCCGACTTCGCAGCGCCCGATCCCCGACGCCAACTCCGGCCTCAAAATCCGCGAGTCTACCAAGCCACCTCTCCCCAAAAGAGATTCCACAGCTTCAACCAAGCCGGCCGCTTCACGAGTGCTTGTTCTCCCATGATCTATCGTGATCGCGTCCTCTTTGAGGACGACAAAACACATGCCTTCATCTGCGAACCATTTCACAATCTCGTCCAGCACATGATCGTAAAAAAAGAGGGTTGCAGCTTTACCGCAGAGCGGGCGGAAGCAGAGACCGCACTCGATTTCTTCGCCTCGGAAGATCGCTGGTCGCGCCCCGTCATGGCACGCACCGGACCCGATGGCACTCTGTGGGTGGTCGACATGTATCGCTATATGATCGAACACCCCGACTGGCTTCCAGATGCCGGCCGGTCCGAAATGCAGCCCCACGAAAGGTTGGGTTCCCAACAAGGCCGCATCTATCGTGTTGTTCCGAAGAAGCGCGCACCACGGCCCTTCCCCCGTCTCGACAAAGCCACCTCCGAACAACTGGTAAAGCAACTCGCCACCCCCAACGGCATCGTCCGCGATCTCGCGCACCGGCTCCTTGTGGAAAAGAAGGCGGTCTTCGTCACCGACTCCTTGTCGGAAATGGCCGGGGATCACGATTCACCCAAAGCACGTCTCCATGCTCTTTGTGTTCTCGATGGTATTGATCGCCTCACGCCAAAGCTTCTTGAATCAGCACTCCTCGACCCCCACCCCCAAATCAGACGCCACGCCCTTCGCCTCGCCGAAGCGCGATGGGAGAGCCAGCCAAATCTTCTCACCAAAGCCATCACGCTCACCAGCGATCAAGACGCCGTCGTGCGTCTTCAGGCCGCCTGCTCCTTGGGCACATCGGCAAGTCCGCAGGCCGGACGCGCCTTGGCCCAGCTCGCGGTGGAAGATTATGATGATCCGTTCATTCGGGCTGCCGTATTCAGCTCGGCTCACCTGCACTTCGATCACCTTGCCAAGGCGGCCCTGGAGAAAGGTGAGCTCATTCAAGAACTCCTCAAGCTTGGCGGCAAACAAAGCTCACTGGAAGCCTTAGTCTCCCTCCTGGCAACACCTGGTAGGGATAGCTTCACACCCGCCCAACTGAAAGGGCTCGGCCTATGGTTGGATCTCAAACCAAAGGCCTCCAAAAGAATGAGCGAAGTCATTCAAGAAGCCCGAAGAATGATCAGCGATCTCGATGCCCCAATTGATCTCCGAAGTGCCGCCGCCGGACTTCTTGGCAGGGAACCAAAGCACCTCATCTCCGATCAGGCTCTGCTCACAAAGCTGCTCTCTCCCCAAACCCCTGGCCCGCTCAAAATCGCAATAATCGAAACCCTAGCCCGCGAAAAATCAGCCGATCTCCCCGCGATTCTTCTTCAAGGTTGGTCCGGCTACCTCCCCAAGGAACGCACCCTGGTCCTCGACACTTTGCTGCAACGACCACAATGGACAAAGGACTGCCTGATCGCCCTCGAAAAGGGTGAGATCACGCCCGGTGATCTTGATGCCTCAAGACGACAGCTCTTACTCACCCATGCTGATCTCGCGATTCGAAAGACCGCCGCACGTGTTTTGGAAACTGGCACCGCCTCCGAACGACTCGAGCAGATCAAACCATTCCGTAGCGCCTTAAAACTAAAAGGAAATAGCGGGAGTGGCGAAAAGATCTTCGCAAAATTGTGCGCCGTCTGCCACCTCCCCCCGGGAGAGCTTCCCATGAACGGACCCGATCTCCGATCCATCACCGATCGAACCAAGGAAGGACTTTTTAGTTCCATTCTTAGTCCCAACCAATCGGTCGACCCCTCCTATACCGGTTACACCGTCACTCTAGTAAACGGCACTTCGCTCTTCGGCCGTGTGCTCTCGGAAAACGCCAACCACCTGACCCTTCGCCTTCTCGATGGCACCGACCGACAAATCCCACGCAAGTCCCTCAAGGAATTCAAAAGCACTGGACGCTCCCTCATGCCCGACGGCCTCGAAGCGGCCATGACCCATCAGGATCTCGCTAATCTCATTCACTTTCTCGAAAAGTTTGGACAGAATAGACAATAGCACGAAATCAATCGCTTGCATCGCGATTACCATTTCTCTACCAAGTTTAGATGAAACTTTGTTTTAGCACCCTCTTAGTCGCCCTACCGCTATCGCTGATGGCAGAGAACAAATTCGAAGGCGGACTGAAGCCCTTCCTCGGCGCTCCTAAGATCGAGAGCCAGCAAGTGTTTGAAGGAAGCCGCTTCCCCAACGTCGCGGTCGCGACCGATGGAACCGTCCTAGCAGTGTTCGCGCAGAACGGGGTAAGCTTACGGCGCAGCGAAGACGGTGGCACGACTTGGGGTGATCCGATTGGCATCGCCAAGGGATTCATGGGCGGCGGGGTCACCGTCGATGAGAACAGCGGCGACATCCTGGCATTCATCGAAGAACACCATCCGCCAGCGCCGCTGACCGTTTACCGCAGCAAGGATCACGGCAAGACCTGGACGGCACAGAAGACCGAGATCAAACCCGACAGTCAAGGGCACGTGCCGTCGATGCACATGAACGATCACGGCATCACCCTGCGCCACGGCGAGAAGAAGGGCCGTCTAGTGCGCCCATCGCGCTGGTATGGCAAGAAAAACGCCCGCGAGGAGTGGCCGAAGCACTACACCAACGCGATCTTCAGCGACGACGGCGGCAAGAGCTGGCAGGCAAGCGAGCCTTTCCCCGAGATGGGCACCGGCGAAGCCTGCATCGTGGAACTCTCCGACGGGACGCTCTACTACAACTCGCGCGTCCACTGGGACAAGCGCCCGAACTTCACCAAGCGCCGCGAGGCACGCAGCAAGGACTCCGGCGCCACCTGGATCGACTTCCGGATCGTCGAGGTCCTGCCCGACGGCCAGCAGAACCGCTCCTACGGCTGTATGGGAGGCCTGACGCGCCTGCCGGTCGCCGGCAAGGACATCCTCCTTTTTAGCAACATCGAAACCCCGAATGCGCGGCGTGAGAACGGCACCGTGTGGGCAAGTTTTGACGGCGGGAAAACGTGGCCGGTTAAGCGCCTAGCCAACCCGGGACCGAGCGGTTACTCATCAATGAACGCAGGTCGCCCGGGCACCCCGAGCGAGGGCTGGATCTACTTTATGCCTGAGGCCAACGGCGCCAAGGTCCTGCGTTTCAATCTCGCGTGGGTGGTCGCGGGCGAAGCGACCGGCGACGGCAAGATCCCGGATTGGGTGAAGTAGGAACTCCCTTTCCCCTCCCTTCAACGGCGCCCCTCAAGCGATCAACCCAAAAAACAATTTCCTGGCAGCCAGTCCATCCTCTCCTGTGGCAAACACTTTCCAACCAACGGGCTTGCTCAAAGCGACCCCCATCATGACCTCCCCGTAGCTGATGCGAGCAAAGAAGATTTATTAAAAGCAGATCTTCTTCCATACACCGCGCTCATGCCAGAATTAGACGCGATCATGGCATGCCACCTCCACTTTCCCAAAATAGATCCAGAAATGCCAGCTTCACTGAGCCGAACCATCCTCACAGGACTGCTTCGAGATCAAATTGGTTATAACGGACTCATCCTCACCGACGACCTCGACATGGGAGCCATCGTAAATCATTACGGACGAGGTAATGACATCAAATTGGCCCTCGAAGCCGGAGCTGACATTGCCCTAATTTGTCACAACATGGCCAATCTCCCAGAGGTTCTAAATAGTCTTCAGATTGCTGAGGATTCGGATTCACTTCTTCGCATCGAAAATCAACGCTCTAACCTATGTCGCCCACCAGATTTCACGGAATCAAAATGGAAGGATCTCAACGAAGAAATGACCCAATTGACTAGCGAAGTTATCGGAAAAGAACGCTTTGAGCTAGATCGGCCCAGCCAAAGCCCCGTCGAGGACTACTAGCTTATCTGCCATTCAATAAAATTCAGCTCGCTATCATGAGCGTCATTTTGATTTCAAATCAAGGCACGGTGTCGCTCGCGCTACAAATTTTTAACTCGTCTTTCTTGATAAGAAATCCTCGTAAAGAACTATCCGTTATGGTATTAGGATTTTTGAAATGAAAACATCAGCAAAATTAATACCCATCCTGGCATTCTCAACCTTGGCCATCCAGTGTGAGGAGGACGCTCTAAAGTCAGAGACGGTCTTGACGGATGGCTGGCAAATTAAAACATCTAATGGCCAAAAGATTCCTGCAGGATGGGAACCTTTTAATTTTGATAGTTTTGATGAACAAGATCCCTTCCTCCTTCGTCGCAGCTCTTCATCTAAGTGGGATAAAAAGCAAAGTTGGAAAATTATGACAACCGGATTAACAATTCCTACGGGGTGGGAACCGTTTGGCTACGACGGAAATGATGAATCAGATCCGGTCCTTCTCCGCCAGAGCTCTTCAAGCCAGTGGGATCTTAAGCAAAAATGGGAAATCAAGACGGCGGGGCTCACGATCCCAGTAAGCTGGGAACCCTTCGCTTATGATAGCAAAGATCAATCAGACCCCTTTCTTCTCCGCCGGTGTACTTCTGGGAAATGGGACAACAAGCAAAAGTGGGAAACAACAACTTCAAACGGACTAGAAATTCCTGAAGGTTGGGAGCCCTTTGGGTATGATTGGGAAGATCAGTCTGATCCTTTCCTTCTCCGCCGGTGCACAACAGGAAATTGGGATCCGAAGCAGAAGTGGGAAGTTAAAACATCCAATGGACAGAAGATTCCTGCAGGCTGGGAACCCTTTGCTTATGATAGTAAGGATCAATCAGATCCATTTATTCTCCGCCGCCTCATCAACTAAATCGTTGAGGGACTCCGCCAGATCCCTGAATTCACAGAACAAAAAGGAGATGAATTTGGCATAGAACAAATGACTAATTTAACGCCTGCCAGCAACATTAAGCCGAGTGACGCGATAGTTACCACCTTGCGACAATAACTTCACCTCATCACCAACAACAATTGGGACCGCCTTGGGATCAACTGCTTGCACCACCGATACCACCTCGCCTTTCTCCAGCCGAATGGTGTATTCGCAGCCTCTAGCGCGTGTCGTTGCTTCTTCTATTTTGGCACCCACAACTGAACCCACGGTGCCCCCCAAGACTGCCGCAATCTTCCCCCCTGCACCGCTGCCGGTGTTGCGGCCAGCTATCGCACCTACAGCGCCACCTACAATACCACCTGCGCCGCTCTTTGTCCCTTCTATAACTACCTCGGCTACGTCTAATACTCTGCCAATTTTAACTTGTTGCAACACACGAGCTTCACTGCGCGAATAACTAGTGCCGGTTTGCGTTGCCGGAACGCAACTTAATAGCACTAATGCCAATCCTGAACAAAGTAGTCGATTTAGGTGTCGGACGATCACAGTAGGAATTTATTGAAAGGCTTTCAGAAGTCAATCGCCTACCACCTTTCCTGTTTATAAAATATTCAGTACAATAGATTACCATTTTGGCACTGCCGCCGACAGACGGTAGTCTGCAAAAATGAATTAGCCCTATTCTATAAACTGCAATTTTTGTTCTAAGAAATCAGCGACACGCTCGAAAGGATCAAAACCGAAAGCTTCTCCAATAGGGCGACGAAGATTGGAGTTAGCGTTGATATCATAAAAGACGCGTCGCCCATCCGGCGTCTCAAGATATTCGATTCCTGCGATATCCATCCTAGCACTTTTAACAATCTGCTTTCCAGTTTCGAGAGCTTCAACTGGAAGGTCGAAGTAAGGATAGAATTCGACAGGTTGGGCATCGGCAAGATCCCGGATTGGGTGAAGTAGGAACTCCCTTTCCCCTCCCTTCAACGGCGCCCCTCAAGCGATCAACCCAAAAAGCAATTTCCTGGCAGCAAGAAAGGACACCACCGTGCCAGCCATGGAATTGAGCGAAAAGGGCGATACTGATTGCAAAGGGGCGCTTCAAGGCTGACCCGATACTTGAACACGGTAAAATCGGTGTCTTGAAAGCTCGGCTGCCGGGGAGGTCGATTGATACTTAACGATCGCAATACCGTCTCCATTGTTCGTGGTCGACAGGTGGACCAGGTTCGCGGCCTCATCCCAGTCCGAAAGATCATCACTGGTTTGAAGAGTGTAGGAAATTCCAACTGCTGCCAGATTAACACTAAATTCGATCGTGAGGTGCTCGTTGCCCCCTCCTGCCATGGCCTCATTTCCGAGTTGTCTCACAGGAATTGAGCTATTGCTGCCGTCGCTCGTGCCCATTGCGTATTCGAGGAAAGCATTGTAACCATCGCCATCCTGATCGGCCGCAGGATCACCGGTGAAGAGCTGGGAATCATCACTCCCCGGAGTGCCATTGAGATCCACGCTGGATCGCCAGCTCAGGGGATCTGCGTGGTTGGGATTTGCGAGAGGATCATTCAAGACGAGTGAGAATCCGGAGCCATCTCCGGCGGCTTCGGGCCAGGGAAAGATGGCGCCATAGACAAAGTCGCGAATCACCAGCCCTCCGGCATCCATCAGGACGATCTGCTCCCCTTCGTTTCTCAAGGAACCATCATACTGGCCGGCAATTACGGTGCTGCCATGACGGAATTCGAACGCGCCCTGGTTCTTCACCAGGATCACACGTTGACCCGGAGAGAGAACGCGGGCGTTGACGGGAAGGCTGCTGTCGAAACCAGCGAAGGTGATGCCGTTTGAGAATGCGATTCCTTCCAAAGAGATCGCGTTCACGGGATCGATGTTGAGGAGTTCGATGTATTCAAAATCACCCCGGGTGAGAAAACCTTCCGCCTGCTCTGCGGGAGTGGGGTCCGCCGGGCGATAGTGGATTTCGGAAATGACGAGATTATCGCTGGTCGCCGGCACGGTATTGACGACGAAGTTGGCCCGGCTCAGTGGACTCCACTTTGCGCCATCGTAGACTCGGGCGCGGACATCGACCGAGGTTTCAAGGTCGATGTTGGAGGAGTAAATTTGAGCCGAGGGGGAAATGGCGTTGGTGGCACCTTGGCTCGCTTCGAGAAGACAGGACCACAAGGCGTCGCTGCTTCCCTGACCACGGTTGAGTCCATGAATCGCCAGCATGTTTTGGCCGACTTGAAGATGGTTCGTTCCTGTGCTGACGGGGAAGTTGAGGTAGTTGACTGCGGCACTGTCATCGTGGGTGCCATCGGCTCCCGAGGTGTAGCTCAAGTTGGCCGGGGCGTTGGCTTCGCGAACGATTTCGACTCCGTTGAGGTAGGCCACAAAGCTATCATCGTAGCGCATTCTTAAAGTCAGCTGACCTAGAGCGTCGAGATCAGCCTGAGAAACGATCGTGAAAGGAATACGGATGTAGCAGGTGGAATTGATAGAGGCCATCTCTGCTTCAACATCGATATTGAAGTATGGATCATAGAGATTATTTGAGCTGAGTTCATAGCCGACTCCCTGGGTGCCGGAGGTCCAGTTGCCGACGTTCGGAGGATCGCCCGGATTAGTCCATTGCGCGACCGTGAGGGTATTGCCGCCATTGGTGGTGGATGGAATAAGAGCTTCGCAGGAAGCATCCTCTCCAATCAAGGTGACGGAAGGGCTTGGCCCCAACCTTGGATCGCTCCCATCGAGAGTGTAGTAAATCTGGGCACCTCCCCAGCTGTTTGGTTCGGCCATGGTAAGATCAAAGCCGGCATTCACATTACCTCCATATTGATTGAAAACAGGAGGGTTTGCCAAACCGCTGGTTCCCCGTGACTGGGTTTCCATCCAAGCCAACCTTTGGGTGAGCCAGTTCTTCATCCAAGAAACTTCTGCTTGGTGGGTGGTCCGGGAACCGGAACCGGAAGCATTTGGCCAGACGTAGCTTCCGAGGATATTCCATTCGTCAAAGTTGCGGGTGACGGCATTCGGGGTTCCGTTGTCGCCATCGAGTTCGGCATCATGCCGGTCAATCGCAGCCATCATGTTCGGGGTGGTGAGAAGGCTCCGTCGAAGCTCCCAAAATCGATCCCAGTATTCCAGATCGAATTCCGTGTCCTGGAACAAGCGTTGATACCAGTAGTAGTTGGGTGAATTAATCAGCGGATAATACCAGCCGCTGGGGTTTTCTCCTTCCAAGTAGTCGGCATTACCGAGTCCAAGATTGAAATCCCAAACCGGAAGGGCACGGATCTTTCCTCCGCGGGATTTTGAATAGTAGGTGCTGATCCGGTAGCCATCGATGTCCTTAAAAGTTTCGGTAAAGAGATGGGCATCGACAAATGTATCTGCCTCAATAAATGCCCGATAGCCCGAATCAGGATCAGCGAAGTCTGGGCTGTGCAAGGCCGCCTCCATGTCGTCAACGTATCCTGTCAGGTAGTTGAATTGAGCCGCATTGGGTTTCTCCGGATAGTGCATATCGAGAGGGATGTTCTCGGTCGCGGTGTTCCATGGGCTACTGTAGGGCCCCTTGTCTTTTTTGAAAATATAGCCGCCGGTGATGAGGGCGGGATCAGTGACGAGGTTGCTGAGCTTTTCGACATCAACCCGCTCCTTATCCCGTTTGATCTTCTCCATCATGACATAGACGCCACGGTAGTCAGCCAGCGAGACGGTGCCTCCGTTTGAATTGAAAAACACTTCTACGTAGCGAGTGCGCACGCCGCCGAAGTTTCCTCGAAGCTCCCGGGCACTCTCGTAAACGAGAGCATTACGCATGAGAGTTTTGTCCGAATAGGGCGCGTAGAGAATCCAATCGGACTCGCTGGGCATTCCCAGAATGGAAACATTCTTGTCGGCGTCTTCGTTCGTCCAGGTTTCCCAGGCGTATTGCTTCTTGGGAAAGCCCGAGGACGATTGTCCGCGCACATGCATCCCACCCCGTCCGGTGAAGTCCGGGAGACCATCGATACGAGCTAATCCGTCCACCGAATCCCGATCAATCACTACAGTATAGACAGGACGGAAGGGTCTTGAGGCTCCGGGGTTGTTCGCGAGATCGATGTTCACGCCCGCCGAGTCCACGATAACGATGGGAAGGTTTGAAGTGAAATTCTGCACGTTCGAATTCAGTTCGATCAGAGTGCGGCTTTTGATTTTCCCTGGGAGTCGGCCGGCCTCAAAAACCCGGGCACGAACTGTGGTGGTATTACTAATATTGAAAGCCGACGAGTAGACGGACGAACTTTCAGTAGGGATCGTGCCGTTGGTGGTGTAACGGACAACGGCGGCAGGCGAGATTGTTGGGAGGATCGCCAGCGTTGTCGAAGTCGAGAAAACACCTCCTGTTTGATCAAACTGAACATCTTCCGCAGGGGGACCAGCTGCCTGAACTCCGGAATTGATTTGGTTCGGAGTGGGAGTTTCCAAAAAACCAAGGTTTCGGTTCTGTCCGAGTTCCCCGTAGGCGACATCTCCGGCCTGTGCGGAGTAGCTAAATTCAGTCACCACGGTGACTCCATCCGGTGCCACGAGCGCGAGATATCCCCCCTCCTTGGAAAGAGAGAAGTTGGTGTGAAGGGGAGAATTGATGGCCAATCTGTCTTTTTCGGAGGCGAAGATCGTGAGATATTCATAGGCTTCCATCGTCACCGCCGGGACTCTCCACATCGTCTTTTGTGCGATGTCATTGGTGAGGTAGTAGCCATCGAGATTTTGGCTGGCACTTTGACCATTGTAAATTTCGAGCCAGTCGGGAGTGCCCAAGTCTTCGTCTTCGAGTGATTCGTCATTGTCAGCGACGAACTCATTGATCACCGGGCCGCCCGTGAAAATGGGGGTGGCAGTGGTCGTCAAAAAGGAAAGGTCGTCAAGGTAGGTGTTTTGAGTAGCTCCCCCGGTGCGGGCTGAAAAGGCAAAGCGATCTCCTGCTTTTGGAACGAAGCCGGGAGTGGCGAGATTGTTTGCCAAAAGGTTTCCGTTGTAGGTGATATCGAGACCACTCCCGTCCCAGTTTAATACCACTGAAATCCATGCGTCGGATGTCGATCCGTAATTGTAGCTATTGTTGTCGATACTCACGCCATCGGCAAAGACCTCAACGGAAGGATTATCACCGCCATTATTATAAGTATCCCAGGCGACCACGAGACCGCCGTCGACGGCGAAACCAGCCTCTCCCCCACCGTCGCCTGAAGCGATTTCTCCGAAGGTCAAAGAAACCCCATCGGCCAGCGATCCTCTACCGCCAATGAGCAGATCAAAACTCACCGTAAAGGAGTCAATCACTTTCCCAGGATCCAGCTCAGGTAATTTCAGCGATGAGCTGGTTCCACCTGTGCCGTTGTCGGTCATCCGCAGATAGGGATCGCTCGTTCCACGGACTTGAGTGATCCCGGTGTTACTACTAATTTGGGATCCGTCACCCAAACTGGTTGTCCCCGATGAAAAGCCGGTGAAACTCTGGCTGTAGCTTCCTGCCAAGACCGGAGAAACACCTGATATTAGGAATACGACTAAAAATAGTTTAGCAAGGGAGTTATTCATTAGGGAAAGGAACGGACCGACACTTCTCAGAAAATATGTCTTCTTCTGGGAAGAAGGCAAGTTTTCGGCAGCCAAAATTAACACGGGTGGAACGTGAATCTGAAGAATTCTGCTTCCCAACAGACGCCCGTTTGGGCAACCTTCTTCCCCTCTCTTCAATTGAGATCCACAAAAATATGTCCAAAAAGCAATCTTTCCTAGCGACCTTACGTCTGTTGCTGTTTCTCACTATCATCTACCCTTTCAATTCGAATGCTGAATTCCTTATTAGCGAAATCATTGCTAACAATTCTGGCACGACACTCAGTGATGAAGACGGATTTCCGGCCGACTGGCTCGAGATTCAAAACCCTGAGCCCTCGACCGCTTCGATTGCGGGCTACTATCTCACGGATGATCCAGCGGTGCTCACCAAATGGCAGCTGCCAGACGTCTCTATCAGTGGCAATGGCTTCCTCGTCGTGTTCGCAACCGGAAAAAACCGCGCGGTTTCTGGATCCGAGTTGCACGCGAATTTTAGCCTGGGAGCGGGCGGCGAGTATCTCGCACTGGTTAAGCCCGATGGTGAGACCGTAGTTTCTTCATTCGATCCGGAGTTCCCAGCTCAGCTACAGGATATTTCCTACGGAACGGGCAGTGGCGGACCAGTAGCTGGGGTTGATTTTTTGCTGGTCGGTGCGGAGGTTGCCTACCTGGTGCCAGATTCAGATATTGGCTCAACTTGGCAAGAGCCCAGCTTCGACGATGCCGCTTGGGCCATATCCCAAACCGCTTTCGGGTGGGGCTACAGTTCCGCAGTCGGTGACGAAATTTCCGCCACCGGTGACATCAGCAATGTGATGCGTGGCACCAATGGCTCTGTATACATGCGCTTGCCCTTCCAGGTCACCGATCCGGCCGAAATGGTGAGCATGACCTTAAAAGTGAAGGTCGACGACGGGTTCGTCGCATACATCAACGGCACCAAGGTCGCCGAAAAGAACGCACCTAGCCCGCTGAGTTACAATTCGGTAGCCACTGTCAGCGAGGAGGTCGACGTCGGCGAGAATTTCGAGTTCTTCCCGCTCAATTTCGCTGGCGCCCTTGTCCAAGGGGAGAACATTCTCGCCCTGCAGGCGATGAACAGCTCCGCCTCTAGCTCTGACTTCATTATCATCCCGGAACTGGTCGGCGAGATTCAGGATCTCTCAGCTCCGGCGCAGCTCGGATACTTCGAGGAACCGACACCAGGGGCACCGAACGGCATCCTCAGCCTGGCTCCGCCGAACCTAGTGCAGTTCTCGGTGACTGGCCGCGCCTTCACCCAAAACTTCTCGCTGGAGCTCAGCGTGCTCAATCCGGATGCGGTGATCCGCTACACCACAGACGGTAGCATGCCAACCGCAGCCCCGGCTTCGCCGTCGCCGGTCTACAACTCGCCAGTCACGATCAGCGGCTCCACAATGGTACGGGCGAAGGCGTTCCTTTCGGGTGCAATCGAGGGACCCGGCCGCACGGAGGGATACATGAAACTCGATCCCAGCCAGGCGGATTTTTCTTCTGATTTGCCGATCGTCCTACTGCACAAGTTCAGTTCTGGACAGCCCCCAGGTGCCAACGCCAGCTCGCGGGTTCCGGGATTCATGCTAATCTATGAACCTGACCCGGAAACCGGTCGCACCACCCTAACCAGCGAGCCTACCCTTGGGACCCGGTGTGGCTACCGCAAGCGTGGCTCCAGTTCGGGCGGTTTCTCCAAGTATGCCATGGCACTCGAGAGCTGGAACGAATTCAACGAGGATGTCGATATCAAGCCGCTGGGGTTCTCAGCTGAGGGGGACTGGATTCTCAACTCGCGCTTCACATTCGACCAATCGCTGATGCGCAATCCGTTTCTATACGCGCTCAGCAACCAGATCGACCGCTGGGCGGTGAAGACACAGTTCATCGAGATCTTCCACGACGCCACAGGCGGGGATATCACCGCCTCCGACTACTTCGGCGTTTACACCTTCATGGAGAAAATCGAGCCCGACAAAGGTCGCCTCGATATCCCATCGGTGAACGCCTGGGACAACAGCGAACCTGATGTCAGCGGCGGCTACGTCTTTAAGAGGGATCGCTCGGGCGTTGGGGAACAGTCACTTAACGCCGCCGGTAGTGGGGGGGCGGTCCCGCTGACGTCACCAAACATTATCTCTACCCCTCAGAGGGATTACATCCAAGGATACCTTGCTGAGATGAACAGTGCGCTGAACGCCCCCAACGGGATCAGCAGCACCGGAAAGCATTTCTCGGAGTACATGGACGTCGGCGCATGGATTGACAATTTTTGGCTCAACATCCTCGCGATGGATCCGGACTGGGGACGCCTCTCGCAGTATTTCTACAAGGAGCGCAATGGTCCGGTGAGTGCCGGTCCGATCTGGGATTACGACCGCACCATGGGCTCGGATGACGGCCGCGATGACAACCCACGCCAATGGGACACCGGTAATCCAACCTGGTATGCCTCCAATTACCCCTGGTTCGGTAAGCTGTTCGGCTTTAGGAGCAACAACCAGCCAACCCCCGCCGCCTCGAGCACCCGTCCGGATGTCATGCAGCAGGTCGTCGATCGCTGGTTTGAACTGCGCGCAGCGGAGTTCGGCCAATCCAACATGGAAACGATCATCAATGGGATGGCTGACGAAATCCGCGAGGCCCAGGCGCGCAGCTTTGCGCGCTGGAGGAACCCCGCACCTGGCAGCATCAGTGGGCAGAATTTCTCCGAGGCCGGGACGACTGGCTGGGAACGCGACGTTTCGCACCTCAAGGGCTGGTTGAAGGCGCGCTCAGAGTGGATCGATCAGCAGTTCTTCCTCCCGCCGACCTTCAACAAGAATGGTGGTATCGTGGAGGAAGGCTTCCAACTGACTATGAATTCGAACGACGCAACGGTTTACTACATGACCGATGGTTCCGATCCGCGCGCACCCGGTGGCGGGACCGCCATCGGCGCAATCCCATTCGATGGCGGTCCGATCGATGAGGTTTTGCTCGCCGAAGATTCCAGCTGTCAGTACTTCGTCCCCTTGGACGCCAGCCTGCAGACGACTTGGTTCCTCCCAGAATTTGAAGATACTGACTGGTTCTCCGGAACGTCTGGTCTCGGGTTCGAAAGCCTGAACGGTGTCCTCAATTCAGAGATCACAACCAACATCAAAAGCACCATGCAGCCGTCTGCCAACGGATCGAAAAACGCCAGTGCTTACTTCCGCTTCAAATTCGATTTTGACAATGCGGACAGCATTAACCGCTTGCTACTCGAGATCAAATACGACGATTCCTTCGTTGCCTACCTCAACGGTACTGAGATCGCCCGCAGCAACTCGGCTCCAGCATCGATCGCTTGGAATTCGTCTGGCTCATCCGGGCCTTCGGACGCCACGCTCGTCAATTACTCGTTCAACGGCATCGCTGACAACTCGGCATTAGACTACGATATCACGGCGAACAAAGCCCTAATCATTAATGGCACCAACGTGCTCGCGCTCCAAGTGATGAACTCGTCGTCCGGCGGTTCCGATTTTCTCGTCAAACCGCGCATCAGCGTAAATCATACCGTGATCGCCACCCCGATCGTGGTCAACAGTTCCTCAACGATCGTTGCGCGAGCATACGATGGGCAACAGTGGGGCGGTCCGACTTCCGCGACCTTCGTCGTCGGCTCGGAACTGGCCGACGACACCAACCTGGTCGTCTCGGAAGTTATGTACAATCCAATTGGTGCGACCGCAGCAGAGATCAACGCTGGTTTCTTGGACGGTGACCTATTCGAATATGTGGAATTGCTCAACATCTCTGCCAGCCCAATCGATCTCAGTGAGGTCTCGTTCAGCAACGGGATCGACTTCGATTTCCTCGGCGCAGCCATCACGGAACTTGATCCAGATGCAAGGCTTCTGGTAGTGCGCAATCAGGCCGCATTTGAGCAGCGATACGGGGTCGGATTCAGCAACCTCATTGCAGGCGAGTTTGCCAATGACACGAATCTAGCCAATTCCGGCGAGCGTGTTGCGATCGGAGGAGCGAGTGGCGTGATCCGAGATTTCCGCTACGACGACACAGCTCCGTGGCCACTGCTTCCCGATGGATTCGGTCCAAGCCTCGTCCTGCTTGCTCCAAACTCCAATCTGGACCACTCCCTCAGCGAGAGCTGGGCCGCCAGCACCGCTCCACTGGGCAGTCCTGGGGAAGGCGATGGCGGCACGACGTTTAGTGGAGATCCGAATGCCGACATCGATAACGATGGTCTCAGCGCCTTCGCGGAATACGCGTTCGGCACCAGCGACACTGACCCGGCAGCAGGAAAAGGCATCGTCACGACCTCCGTCGATGACGATGGCTTGTTCACGGTCAGCTTTCCCAAGAATTCCAACGCCACCGACGCCCAGATCGGTGTCGAGATCTCTGGCGACTTGATCGACTGGACGCCAGCTGGCGCCATGTTGGCTCTCGACTCCGTTATCTATAACGGCGACGGAACCGCAACCGTCACCTATAAGAGTGCCAATCCCGTGGCGCAGGGAGATAGGCTCTTCGTCCGACTAAGGACTTCAAGCCTCTAGCATCATTCATGAGCTTCCGGCTAAGCCTCGTAAGAAAGCCGGGGCTCACGCGTGAAAGAACTCTCCCCAATCACCACGATATTGCCGAAAGCCTAGAAAATCTCGCGGCGCTCTATCGATCCACTAAGGAACCCCAAAAACAATTTTCTAGCAATCTAGTTGAGGGTGACACGCATCCTGAGAAACAATGGGTTGCCGTCCATCGGCAAAATCGAGCGGTAGAGTAATGTCGCGGTGCCATCTCGGTTGTCGATCTCGTCAACGAGAGCAATCGCATCATCTGCGGCAGTCCAGACTTCAAGATCTGCAGATTGCTCGAGCGTGAAGGTGACGTCTACCGCCAGAGGATTTCGGCGAAACGAGAAGGTCAGGAATTCGCCGAATTCTAATTGGGTGTCGGTGGAATCGGCAATCGTTGGATCTGTGCCCATAGCATACTCCATCAGGGCGGCGTGCCCGTCGGAGTCACTGTCCGATACGGGTTCAGGGTTGCCGAATGCACTCGCCCAAGTGATGAAGTTTAGCTCATCGCTCGTGCCAGGTGTGCCGCCGAAGGCCGGGCTGAGTTTCCAGTTCGCCGCGAGGGCATGGTCGGGGTTGATTTCAGGAGCCGCCAACACCAGGCTGAAGCCTCCGGCACCCGCCGCTAACGGCCACGGTGCTTTGTTGTCGTATGCGAAGTTCCGCAGGACGTCCCCTCCAAACGCCGTGATTAACAGCCGCTCGCCTTCGTTCTTCAGTTTCGTGCCATTTTGAAATTCACCGACAATGCGATCAGAGAGTGCGGTGCCGTAGCGAAATTCAAATGCGGCCCGATTTTTAACGAGCAGCGCGCGTGCGCCAGGTTCGAGCAAGTTGATCAAGCTATTGTTGAAATCAAACTCAACGCCGTCGGAAAAGTGTATCCCGATGAGTGCAACCGGAGTGTCACTGATGTTTAAAAACTCAAGATACTCAAACTCTTCCCGTCTATCGAACCCTGCGGTGCTCTCTTTCTCATTCGGAAGAGACGGGCGAAACATGATCTCGGAGATCACGAGGTTCGAGCTGTCAGCCAAGTCCTCCGAGATGATGAGAGCGATTTGCTCGGGGGCACTCCATTGTGAGCCGTCGAACGTGCGGGCCGTGATGACTTGCGTGCCGTCGACGGTCGCGGCCGTGGGGGAAACATTGTGATTTATCGAAAGCATTGGGCGCATTAGAAAATCAGATCCACCTATGGAGCTGTTCATGCCATGGAGGGCGATGACATTTCCCCCGTCGCGCATCTGGTCTTTGAACGGTGTGAGATCGATAACGATCGGATCTGTTAAAACAGCAGTGTCCCCTCCCGGAAATCCTCTTCCTCCATGAGTCCTACTGTTCCACAGGAGTGGCGAGGGTTTGAGCAGAGAGCCCACTTCCGTGCCATTGAGATAGGCGACGAATCCATCGTCGGCCCAAACGGTCAACGTGAGCGAATTGATATTTTCGGTGTTGTCAAAATCAAACGGAAGGCGGAGGTAACAGCTGGCATTGATCGACCTCATCTCCGGTTGGATATTGGTCGAAATGAGTTCTGAGATCCCTGCGGAAGATTCAAAGCCCACGCCGTTGATGGCCGTCTTCCAAGTCGAGTCGTCGAAAACATCAGGAGCTTCGGTCCATCTCAGGCCGAGAGCATCGTCCGAGGGGACGAGATACCGGCCTAGGGCATCGACATCGATCAATGTCTCCTCCACCGGGCCGCCAAGGAACGAGATTGTTTCTTCAGTCGGCAAGCCGCCCGACGCACGTGGATCTGATCCATCTGTCGTGTAAAAAACCTGGCCATCAGGCGAGCCCATCACCAGTTGAAATCCTGACGCAATTACCCCGCCAGGAGTGTTAAATACCGGGGGCTTAAGATACTGTGAGTCGAGCCATTCGGTCCGCGCCACGAGCCAGTTTTTCATATGCGAAATTTCCGCCTCCCAGCCACTCAGACCTTGATCGGCAAAGTTGCCACCATTCGGCGGATATTGCCTCCAGCGATCGAAATTGCGCGCTTGGGATTCGCGGATCTCACCTGCCATCGAATCAATAATCGCATGTAGGTTTTCAATCGAGAACTCACCTTTGCGCAGCTCAAACCATCGGTCGGTATGGCGTTGACGGATCTCCGGATAGTTCGCCCCTCTTGGATCCTGGGTTGGTCCCAAGAGATTTCCATACCAAGGGAAACGCGAGTCGTACCAGGTCTTACTCGAAACGGTGCCTACCGCATTGACAACGCCCTCCCATGCGCGCGGATTATTGTCGCGCACGTCCTCGCAGCCAAGAGCACGGTCGTAGTCCCACACTGGCCCGCAGACGATCTTGCCGTCCCGATCTTTGTGGAAAAATGCGCTGTGACGCCCCCAGTCGATATTCATCACCATGATATTCAACCAATGGTGATCGATCCACGAATCGACATCGATATAATCAGAAAAATGCAATCCGGTGGCAGTGTTGATCCCTTCCGGATCGTTAATAAGAGCCACGTCGACTTCGTTGAGGTGACCGGTAAGCCATGATCTCTGGTTTCCCGCGATCTCCCCACCATCGGGATCGACAAGGGTAATCTGCCCCATCCCTCTGACGTTGATCGTGGGTTCGCCAGGATCCGGGCGATCGTTTTTGAAAATGTAACCACCGGTAATCTCCGGCTCGGTATTCTCCCAGGGATTGATGCGCGCAATATCAACGCGGTTAGGATCCATCTCAATTTTCTCGATGAGCGAGTAAACTCCAAAGTAGTCATTATCGGAAATTTCAGCACCGCTGGTGTCGGCAAAAACTTCGACGAACTGAGTCCGCGGGGCATAGCGGTCAATCTGTCGGCTGACCTCATAGACGAATGGATTGCGCAGGAGCGCCAGATCCCATTCATAGCGAGCACTCAGGACCCAATCCGCCTCTAGCGGCATTCCCAGAGGTTCAATATTGCGATCCTCGTCATCGCCGTCGCGCCAGGTTTCGACTGACAACGACCACTTCGGCCATCCGCCCGAACTGGAGCCACGCCGCCGCACCCCAGCCCGTGTCGTAAGCGCAGGGCTTTGCGTCAGGACAGTGCGCCCGGTTAGCGGATCGGGTTCAAAAAAGAACATGAAAGCGGTCTTCCGCGTCGTGGCTGACGTTCCCGGAGGCGCTCCCTTACCGAGTGTCGAAAGAATGACCACCGGAAGATTAGAAGAGAATGTCGGAACGTCCCCAGACATTTTCAGGAACGTTTCTGTCGTCATCCCACCATCGAGGGAGCCGTTCTTAAACGCTTGCGTCCGGATCTGAGTGCTCTCCGTGATCTCGATCGGCCCGGAATAGATGGGTGACGGATTGCCAATGGCATTCGTCGGCACACTCAAGTCGGTCGTGTATCGAATCACTGAGTCAGGCGTGGCGGTGCTCAATTCAACCTCAAAGTTCTCAGTGAAAAGCCCGCTGGACACGGAAAAGATAACTTCTTCGGACGGTCCATTCTTGAGCGTGCCATTCGGCGCACCCGGTGTGGGCTCCTCAAAATAGCCATACTGCAAGCCACCGGAGGTGTCCTTCACATCCGCCAGCAGCTCGGCATCGATGACAAAGTCAGAGCCGCCGGCACTGCTGTTCATTCCCTGGAGAGCGAGGACGTTCTCGCCGTCAATCATTGCCGTTCGATAAGCGCTGACATCGATCACGATGGCCTTCTCAATAGTTTGCCGGTCACCACGGCTAGGGCTGCCGGCCGCGGTGGAATTCCACTGCACCTTGGGCGGCTTCCGAAAGCTGCCAATTTCCACGCCATTCAGGTAAGCGACAAATCCGTCATCGATATGAACACTCAACTGCATCAAAATTATTTGTTTACCCTCCGCATCAAACTGAAACGGGAATCGAAAAAAACCACTGGCATTCACTGATTTCATTGCATCGGCAATATTCGTCGCGATGATCGGTTCCAGGGTTCCTCCCACCGATTCAAAGCCCACCCCGGCGACCGCACTGGTCCATCCTGAATCATCAAATTCGGTGGGCGATTTTTTCCAGGCGTCACCAAGCGAATCATCGCTCGGGATGAAATATTTCGCTTCGCCGTCGCGCGCGACGAAGGTTTCCCGTGTGCTGCCCTCGGCAACTCCGATGCCATAAGAGATGCCCTCAAATTGCTCTGGATACACGGGCGTGAATTCGCTCACGGCAGTGGCACCATCAGGCG
Source organism: Akkermansiaceae bacterium (assembly GCA_905182405.1). GTDB lineage: Bacteria > Verrucomicrobiota > Verrucomicrobiia > Verrucomicrobiales > Akkermansiaceae > SW10. Next base: position 2,144,073 of record CAJJBQ010000002.1, read on the forward strand.
CGATCAATGCGAGATAGTCCCCACCGCGGTCCAAGGTGAAACCTGCGTGCAGCTCATCCGGTGCCGGCGTGGTCGGCGTCTTCCCGGATGCAAAAACCACCAATGATGCTCCTGCGGCAATTTCTACCTCAGGAAATGCCCACCTCCTTAAATCTGTTACGTTGTTGGTCAAAAAGTAACCATCCAGCGAAGCAGTCCCGGCACCGGAGTTGCTAATCTCGATCCAATCGGACGGTGCCCCATCCACGTCGGAAAAGTTCGGATCGGCTACTGCCATGAACTCGGTGATCTGCAGATCCGCAAATCCCCTCGAAGTAGTTACACCGGTAACACTCACGCAAATCAGGAGAACTTTTGAAAGAAAGAATAAGAAGTAGGCGCGAGGTTTCATGAGCTTTGCTTTGATTCTAATACTGAGGATCCTAAAAAGAAATGAGTGTAAATCCTCGCTCCTCAGGATGGGATGGGAAGCTTCCTTTTCTCTGTCATTCTTATGAAACTTCCAATTCTCCAAGGGTTAAGGCGAATCCGGGCGAAGGAGCTGCGGTAGCAAAATTTCCGGGAAAGAGGTAAGCCCCAAGGGATGGAGTGAGAACGCGCTATGCCTAGGATGCTTCTGTGTCCTTTTGCCCGCTGAGTTTCAAGTGATCTATTCGCCGACGCCTCGACGGTAGGCCGCGATTTCGCGGTCGCCGAGGTAGATGAGCAGGATGGCGCCCTCTGTCGCGACGGCGCTGAAAAGGTCCATCATGAGTTCCTCCTGCCCGGGCCAAGGGTAGACGAAAAAGAGATCGACCTCGGCGGGATCGAGGCCATCGTAGTGGGCGGTGATATCGATAGATTCGCCGGGCGAAGTAGTGGCTGCGGGTGTGAGGAGGTCCTTGCCACCGACGCCGTCGCATTCCTCGTAGCCTTCGGGGAGGTAGCTGGTGCAGAGAATCTCGACCGGGATGTTGTGGTCGTCGGCGAGTTGGTTAGCGAGGTCGGCGAGTCCGGGTTCGATCTCGATGCCGTAGGCCTCGTAGCCGATGAGGGAGGCCATACAGGTAGCGACGCCGAATCCACAGCCCCATTCGCAGAAAAGATTGCCGCGGATGTAGCCCGTCTCCTTGAGGCAGACCATCGCGGCGTGAACGATGGCGGGATTGCTGGGGAGGTAGCGGGGGTAGCGCCGGCCTAGGCCGGCCTCAAAGAAGTCATCGCAGCGGCGGTCGGCCTCGGCAAGCATAGTAGCGACGTCGCTCGGAACTTCTTCGGGCTTGAGGCAGAGGGTGAATTGTTCGAGGGACACGGCGATAGGTGGATCAGAGCTTTGGGGCTTCTCTCTTTGCTGAATCTTCCAGGAACTGCACGGCATCGGCGATGACATATTTCCCTTCGGTTCCCTCGTTGGAAATAGTCACAGAGCCAGCCTTTCCTTTCTTGAATTCAAACACTCCCAGTGAGCGGAAGAGTTTTCCATGTTTTGGAACCTTCTGCTGGTTGATCCGGATCGTCGTTTTGCCGGATGCGTGGATAATGGTGACGGGTGTGGTGCTCGAGCGCCTTACATTGTAGCAGTGGGACACACGCACTTCGTATTTCCCGGCTTTCGGAAAAATCGGGGCCCAGGTCACCGATTTTTCCCCCTTGTCCGACTTCTGATCGTGGAGATAGCCAATGCCGAGGTAGGGCGGGGTGTGGCTTGAGTATTGCCACTGGCCCTTAAGAACGGCATCGGTTTCGTCGAGAACAATTCCGGGAAGTGTCTTCGGGTCCGCGACGATGAACTTCACGTTGGCCGCGATATCGACCTCGCCCGGCGGGTGGGAGTTGGGCACGGCGTCGGGGTGAGGCTCGATAGAAAAACCGAAACCTATTCCCAAAAGCAGAACGATCGTTAGGAGGCATTTTTTCATACCGATGAACCTAGCAGGGTAGCCGTCTGGGGGCGAAATCATTATTACCAGCCTTGATGGGCTCTCGTGAAAACGGCCCGGTCTGTAAATCTCTTCCTTGTTTCCAGTGAAGGTCGCCGAGCTCCACGCGGAGGCGCTTGGTTTCGTCGGTTCTTGTTGCCAAGCCTTTTCAAGATAGCCGGGGCGGCTGTTTTTCAAAAGAAACTATCCAGTCGCGACAGAGTCAACGGCGGGGCCGATCTCGCATCGCAGAGGTGTGGATCTGCGGAAACTGTCGCCGTTGCGGAGTCGAAATCATCCCCCCGGGTTTTCGCTTTTCTTCCATTACGGATTACGCATGAGCCTATCGAGACCAGAGTGTTTCCCTGGATGAGGTCGGGCGCAGAATTATTGCCGCAATCGAATCTTCAAACCGTGGCAAATTCCCCTCCGATTAATGATCAAGAGCGAGGCAGAAGACATCCGGAAGCAAGCTGCAAAAAGCGCAAAAGGTCTCGCGTAAGGTAAGGCGCACAGCATTCTCGAGGGCATCCCGGTCGCGATCAAAGGCGAATTGGACATGCTGCAATACACCACTCAGGTCGGAATTCGCTTCCTTGGCAAGGAACTAGCCCGTGAGGACGCAAACGGAACTGATGCGGTATATCGTGTGCGCGAATTTCTGCGACCTGCCTGCGATCTCGTTTCCGGCAGGCTACCTTAAGGAAGGGACTCCCGATAGGGATTCAAGCGATCGCGTGACATTAGTAGAAGGATCTCCTCTTACGATTAGCCAATATGGCTGATTAAAAACTTGAGCGAAAAGAACCAGCCGTGTCTCACGGAATTTTTTAGACTGAGCGAGAGGTTGATCTCAGCGCCCCCTGCCGCGACTCGGTTTTTTCATGACCAATTCATCACCCGTCATGCTAAGACCGCGCTCCTTAACTTGGCGCTCTTCATCAGAACTCAGCAGTCCATAGCCACGCGGATAGGACCACCCGAAGCCCCATCGCCATGGAGTGGGCCACCACGGAGCACCCCCGATTCGTATACCAAAGTACATGCAACGAGCCAGCACAGGATGCCCCTCCGCACGGACACCGCGCACCAACTCACGATCTGCCTCACGGCGTTGCGCACGCGTACCGCCCTGCCAATAGGAAAAATCGTGCTTCACACAATGCGCCTGCCATCGCTGAGGATCACTCAACGTCCCATCCGGAAAGGCTGAACAACCATCAGACTGGAAATTCTTCAGCTCGCTAGGACGCGTCGAACAACTCGCAAAAGCAGCGACACAGATAAGAAGTAGCCATCGCATGGCCTAAGAAGAAGGGAATGAGAGGGCATTGTCCAACCAATCATTCATGGTCAAGATATGACACCGTTCTTTGAACGACCTAATTCTGGACCCGAGCCTGCGCCTTGGTGTGAGGCTCATTCGTTTTTGTCTTTGGGTTCGGTACATTACCAACGGAAATTTCCGCTCGCATACGCTGAATCGAATGGAGCCTTCTTTGATCTCCTCTTTTATAGGCGAAAGAATTTCTCCATCGGCGTCGAGTCTCAGGCCTTGATGAAATTTGACCGTCACTTCGCGGGCTTGTATTTCGATGGCTCCGGGAACTTCGGAGATTCGGCCTTTGTAAATCTTTGAACTGCTCGTGACTAAGGGCAGTTTCTTTTTCCCGGAAAGTAAAGTGAGCTCTAACAGGCCGTTGCTCAACTCGGCATTGGGCGCCCATCGCATGCCGCCTCCATCGCATGCCGCCTCCATTGCAGCGGCCGTTGCAAACGAACAGCGTGATCAAATCTATCTCGCAACTCTTTGTGTCGCAGTTGGACGTGGATGCGGGGTATTCGTCGTTTCTTCCGCAGACGGTGTCGAGCGCTTCCTCGATGATATCGAGACCCCGTTTTAGCTTTTTATCAGTGATAATGAGCGGGCAAAAAATCTTAATGACATGATCGTCGGAGCCGCCTGTTTCGATGATCAGACCGCTTTGGAAAGTCCGCCGCGTGATCTTGTTGGTGATCGTTCCGCTGGCGCAATTTGTACCTTGGAGCATGCCGCAGCCCTGTGTCTTAAAATTCCCTTCGCGATATTTTACCACGATGCCCGCGAGCCGGGATGACCGACATGCGAGAAACCAGCAGTAGCCAAGGTAAACCGCTCAATCGCGGGCTGCCTCGTCTTTTTTATAAAAAGAGGCGGGAGCTGTGTAAATTCCGAGTAGCAAATCAATGATTTCTGCAGAATGAATTTCCTTCGATTGGGATAGGAGAGGTGATCATAACGACTCTATGTCTTTACGAGACGGCGCGTCCTCCGCAATTTAGCTTAAGGAAGCATCATGCCACGGATAGCGTAAAACAGCAATGCCGCCATGATTGCCGAGGCCGGGACAGTGATAACCCAAGCTGCCGCAATTTTGAGCAGCGCCGACCTCTTTACCAATTCCTGCCGGTAGACCTTCTTGAGCCCTTTGCGTTCCCTCTTGGTGAATTCAGCCTCATGGAGTTTAGATTCCGGCACGAGCGGAGCGGATCCAAGGCCCTCGCATGGCAACGATTCCAAGATACCAGTTCGCTCTGGAAATTTGCGGTGAGGCCTATGTGAACGAACTCCGCGTTGCTGACAGTAATCTTATTTTAGCCGGAACTCTTCATGACAAGGGGCACTCCGTGGGCCCCTGGATCAAAATACTGGAAGAAGCTACAGCAGAAATCTAACTTCAATCCTGACAAACCCCAATTATTATGGACCGCCGTAAAGTCTGCCAATTATTTGGTGCCTCACTCGTAACTCCTTCGTTGCTCTCGGCAGCGAACGGGAAATTTCAACTCAACTATGTTCTCTCTTCGGCATTGTTTGGAAATATGCCGCTCGAAAGTGTTCTCGCTGAAGCCGTGAAATCCGGCTGTCGATCCGTTGATATTTGGCGGAAAGTTCATGCCACGCATCGCGAGCAAATTGTCAAAATGGGTGACGAGGCTTTTCAGGCGCTCCTCAAGAAATACGACACAGAAATGACTGTTTCAACTTGCTACCCGCTCGGGCCGTTTAAACAGGGCGATGAAATGCGTTGGGTCAAAAAGAATGGCGGACGGATGACGGTTTGTGGTTCCGGGAGTATGGGGGAAAAGGACCCCGTAGGGCCCGAGGCTAAGAAGCAGGTTCAGACATTCTTCGAGAAGCTGAAGCCACATTATGAATTGGCCGAGGCGCTTGGCGTGACCATCGCGATTGAGAATCACAAAAATGCGATGCTGTCTTCACCGGATTCAATTCGCTATTTCGTTGAGTTGAACCCTTCAAAAAGCGTTGGGATCGCGTTTGCCCCACACCATCTCTATGATGCTCTGGATGACATTCCCCAATTGATTCGTGACTGTGGAAAAGAAAATCTTCCGTTCTTTTATTTTCAGGAGCATCACCCGTCATCAAAAATAAAGATGTCCAAAGAAGAGCAATTGAAACAAATGCCGGGATTCGGATCTTTGGACTACGCTCCGATTATTGCGGCCTTGAAGGAGATCAAGTATGGCGGACTCTCCGAGATCTTCATGCATCCGGTTCCACGTGGTGTTCCCGTGCTCGATACTCCGGAAAAGATTTCCGGGGCCATCAACAAATCACGTGCCCATCTCACCAAGTTGCTGTCGTAATTATTCTGTCGCGATGAAGTTGAGACGATCAGATCAAAAAATACAACCCCCTCCTGTAAGGTCAGTGACCAAACCCAATTTGGTTTGGCCGTCTTTTCTAAGGTTGTTCAGGTATTCCATCCGTCCTTTCAAGGCCACGATCGGGGCTGTCGTTCTCTATGGTGGTGTGTTCACTTCGGCAGTTCACGCGCAGCCTCACGTGGTCGGATATGCGCGCTTTCATTCTGAAAAGCCTACTAAGGAGGGCGGGGCTCTCTTATTTTCGGAACTCGCTTGTGCGAATTGTCACGGTGGCTCGCCGGTTAAAATTTCACGCAAGGGCCCGAACCTTATCGACCTTGGTCAGCGGATCGAGCGTGACTGGCTTGTGAAGTTTCTCCGCAAGCCTGAATCAGGTCGAAAGGGCTCCACGATGCCGTCAATGTTGCATGGTCTCAAAGACGGCCAAATCGAGGCGGTGGTTGCCTTTCTTGGTAAGCGGGGAAAAGGGATCAAGTTTAGAACGGAACGCCATGCCAATGCGGAGCGAGGGAGTGCGCTCTATCATGAGAAAGGATGTGTGGCCTGCCATGCTCCGACGGTAGATTTTAAATCACCTCATGGAAACGGCGACAGTTTTGATTTAGCTCTCGCAATCTCTCATCCTGATCTCAATGCCAAGACCAGCCTCGAGGCCTTGGGTTTGTTTTTAAGAGACCCATCCAAATACCGGGTCGATGGGCGGATGCCTCACATCCAACTCAACACGCAGGAGGCGATGGATGTCGCGGCACACTTAATGGATTTTCAGGCCTCTGATCCCAGAGAGGCGGTTTCGGTCAAAGAGTGGCCAAAAGTCGGCGTAAAATTAGTGGCAGAGGGAAAAGCCTTGGTTCAAAAAATGAACTGCGCGGCCTGTCATAGTATCCCCGAAGTGACACCGCTCGATGTCATTCCTCTTAAAAGCACCGGCTTAACGCACTGCCTTTCGAGCGAGCCGCAGGCGGGAACTCCTCACTACAAGCTGACCAAGTCGCAACGGGAATCTCTGATTCTGTTTTTGGAGGCACAAGATGAAATCGAAGATAAGACCGGACATCTAACACTCTCAGCAATGAACTGCTATGCCTGTCATGACCGTAATGGGGTTGGCGGGCCTAGCCCTGACACCAATCGATTCTTCGTCGGAAATGAAGCCTTGGGGGATTCCGGACGACTCCCTCCGCCTCTCACCGGGATCGGTCACAAGCTAAAGCGAGACTGGTTAATCGGTGCGCTCGCGGGAGAGCCTGAAAAAGGGGTGCGTCCCTATCTCAAAACGCAGATGCCAGCCTATGCCGCTCACGCGTCGACCTTCGCCGATTGGTTTGTAAAAATTGATCAAAAAGACGGCGTAAGGACTCTTATCGATCGACCCGATGATCTCGAGGCAGGTCGCAAATTACTCGGAATCAACGGTGGCGTGAATTGCATTACCTGCCACAACTGGGGCGATCAAAAGGCGCTCGGGATTCCGGCCCTTGATCTCAGTTCCTTGAATGAGCGCCTTCAGCCTTCATGGTTTCGGAGCTACCTCCTAAACCCGGCTGAATACCGTCCCGGAACGTTAATGCCTTCTTTTTGGCCGGAGGGACACTCAAGTATCAAGGATGTCCTGGAGGGCGACTCGGAGCGTCAGATCGGTGCAATTTGGAAATTCATCAAGAATGGCGAAGGCCTTCCTGAGGGCTTTGCGAACCGACTCGGTGGACAGTTCGAGCTACTCCCCCGGGATCGTCCCATCATTCAACGAACTTTTTTGGAAAAGACTGGAACCAAGGCCATTCTGGTGGGGTTTCCGGGTGAGGTCCATCTCGCTTTCGATGGCGACAGTGGTTTCCTTTCAATGGTATGGCGGGGTCGTTTCTTCGACGCATACGATACCTGGTTCACCCGCGCCGCCCCTTTTGGACAACCTCTGGGAGATGAGGTTTATGAAGTTCCGAAACCTGGGACGAAGGGTCGCTTTCGTGGTTATGAACTGGATGAGGGCGGGAATCCCACCTTCATTGTCAATCGTGGTGGTCGCGAATTCAGGGAGCGGTTCTCGGTGGCCGAGGGCCAACTCATTCGGGAAGTGCGCTGGGTTGAAGGCGACCCCCCGAAACTAAGACATCCCAAAAACGTTTTGAAATCAGAAGCGTCTGGAGAAAACATCCTGACTTACACCTATTTCTGGAAATGAAAATTCTAACAGCAGTCTGGGCAACGATCGCGGTAATCACTCTTTCCGTGTCAGCGGAAGAGGTTACACCGGCCTATGAGGTCTTCGAATTAATGTCGGCCAGTTCGCCGAGCGATTCGCGATCCAAGGAATGGCAACCCGGTGACGGTATCACGATGGAAGTAAGCGGGATGGCGTGGTTCAAAGAATCGCTCGCGGTGGCAATTCGCAAAGGTGAAATCTGGCTCATCGACAGCCCGCTTTCTCTCGACAAAGAGAACATTACTTATCGAAAGTTTGCCTCGGGACTTCACGAGCCACTCGGGCTGACGGCGGATGGAGACGATCTCTTGGTTTCGCAGCGGGGAGAGATCACCCGCTTAAAGGACTCCAAGGGAGACGGCACTGCCGATGCATTTTTGACGGAATGCGATGGGTGGAATGTTTCCGGGAATTACCATGCCTATGCTTATGGGCCGGAGCGTGATGGCGCGAATAATCTCTGGGTGACCTTGAATCTTGGCATGGGGGCTCTCACCAATAATCGAATCGGATGGCGCGGATGGGGAGGCACCATCGGGGAGGATGGCGCATTTCAACCCAAGTCGCTCGGAATGCGTTCTCCTTCCGGGATGGGGCGTGATCTTGCCGGCGAGATGTTTTTCTCCGATCAACAAGGAACGTGGATTCCCGCAACCCCGATTTATCATCTTCGGCCGGGCGTTTTCTATGGAAATCAAGAGTCCGTAGAAAGTCTCAAGATGCCTGGGGCTCCATTTCAGATGGCCTCCTTCCCAAAGGCAAACGTCCCGTATCCAGAGGCGCTCTCCAGTGCCCCTAGATTTGTGCCCCCCGCCGTCTGGTTGCCCTATAACAAGATGGGCCGGAGCGCGACGGATATTGAGCTCATTGATCAGGACGGCAGATTCGGTCCCTTTGATGGGCAGTTACTAGTGGGCGAGTTTACGAACTCTGCAATCAACCGGGTCTTTCTTGAAAAAGTGGATGGTGAATATCAGGGTGCTTGTTTTCCCTTTATGAGAGGATTACCGGCGGCCGTGATTCGTTTGTGCTTTTCTCCTCAAGGGCAACTTTTTGTCGGGATGACCAATCGCGGTTGGTCCTCTCTTGGTAATCGATCCTATGGTCTCCAGCGCCTTGATTATTCCGGTTCCACTCCTTTTGCGATTCAGGAAATGAGAGCAAAACCGGATGGTTTTGAATTACTCTTCACGGCCCCGATTGATGCGGCAACTCTGAGCGACACGGCCTTCGCGGTCAGCAGTTACACCTACAAATACTCTTCCGCCTACGGCAGTGCCGAGATCCTGACGAAACAACATGCGGTGAGCGGCCTTGTCGTGGCTGATGATGGCAAGACAGTTCGCTTCCGTGTGGCAGAAATGCGCGCGCTTTTTGTTCATGAGCTTCGGACGTCCGGCATTCAGTCTACCTCCGGCGCTAAGCTCGAATATCCAAACGCCTACTACACTTTGAATCGCATTCCCAAGTGAATGGTGTCCTTCACGTCTTGTTTGGGACATTATTATCCAAACATAAAATCAATCATCTCCCTTTCGCTCCTCTCCGATCCCTTCAACGACCTCCTCAAGCACCCGACCCCAAAAGTAGATTCCTAGGAATCAAATCCTTCGCAATCTGAGGTTTTCGTCTCGTGATCCAATGCTCAGGCGCTAGAATCGTCTCCCCATGAACACTCGACGCAATTTTTTGAAACAGAGTGCCACCTTCGGCACTGGTTTGGCCCTCGCGAACTCTTCTCTTGCCGCAAAGGAGAAAACGACCGGCCCCAAGCTTGAAGGACGTATTTTTAAAGCTCTGAAAGGTGGCCAGAAGGGCGGCGAAACTCCAGAGGCCTTCTTCGAACGGCTCAAATCACTCGGCTTCGACGGGGTCGAAAGCGGTAATCCCGCGAAATCGGAAGCCTACCGCGCCGCTGCCGAAAAGACCGGCATTCGCGTCCACGGACTCGTCAACGGTGGACACTGGGGCGTTCGCTTGAGCGATCCGGATGCCGCCGTGCGCGAAAAGGGACGCAAGAATCTCGAGCATCATCTGGTCAGTGCCCACCGCCTCGGCGGTTCGTCCGTCCTGCTCGTGCCCGGCAAAGTGAACGGTGCCAACGAGACTCATGAGGACGTTTGGAACCGCTCGATCGAACAGATCCGCCTCGTCATCCCGATGGCCGCCAAGCTCGGCGTGCGCGTCCTGATTGAGACGGTCTGGAACGGCTTCTGTGAGAGCCCGGAAAAGTTCCGCGACTACATCGACGAGTTCAACAGCCCGTGGGTCGGCGCGTATTTTGATATTGGCAACATGCAGAAGTTCGCACCCGCCGAAGACTGGATCCGCACGCTCGGAAAACGCACCGTGAAGCTCGACATCAAAGACTGGGGAAAGAAGAACGGCTTCTGCCGACTCGGCGAGGGAGATGTCGATTGGGATAAGGTGCGTGTCGCGCTCAAAGAGACCGGCTTTTACGGCTGGGCGACCCGCGAGGGTAGCGACAAGTCGCTTGAGGATACCAGCAAGTTGATCGACCAGCTGATGATCGGCAAAGCTTAGTTCACTTGTGTGCCTGGCCGAAGAGCCACTTTCACATTTCAGCTCATCCAAACGCATCCACCCAAACACTGTGCCCGCGACCTTCCCCCCTTCAACGACGCCCCCAAATGATCAATCTGAAAAGTAAATGCCTGTAATCTCGCCTGTGCTTTTGGCGGCAACGATCTAATACCACTCCGCATTTCAAAAGAGACGAATGATGGTTTTAAATAGTTAGGAGATAGCACTGCGCGTTGGAATCAAGACGCTGTTTGTCACATCCGGAGAAGGTCTTTGGAGCATCCCAGCAAAGACTCCGGGGAAACCAGCTTGCCCGATAACAGAGCCGGGAAAACACTGCTGAGGAGATCTTGTTTTAATCGGATGCATGACTCCCGGCACCTGGCAGGGACTCTCACTTTTTGGGCACCAAAATCAACCGCATACGCGGTGCATCGTGGTGACGATGCCGGGTGATTAGATTAGGAGTTACCGATTCACCGCTGGAAATAATTTTTTCACGTCTCGCTGCGGGAGGGGGTTGGTGAACCAAGTGCCACTCATGGGCGGGGCATAATGGTGGCGTTGGGTTTCGCTCACATCCGCGACCGCACGCCAATCTTGTAGGACATCGATAATGGAAAATGCGCCACGGTAAATGGCAACGGCCTCATGAGCGGGGTCGAGAAGAATGGCGAGCGGAACCGAGGGGGCTGGCGTGCCATTAAAAAGTGCCGCCTGAAATTTGTGAACACCGCGAACCGAAGAGGTGTCGGTGAGTCCCCAGGGGAAGGGGAACTTGCTCTGATCGATGAGATCGTAAGCCAGGGAAACATCGGCCGCCGGACCGGCGAGGCCATCCACGCTCAGCGCGAGCACTTCGAGGTTTGCGGCACGGATTGCGGCGGCATTGTTGGCCACTTCCTTCAGCGTTGATTTGCAGTGCCCGCATATGCCGGACCACAGGATGACAAGACGAGGCTTTCCGGCTCCAGCGAGAGTCTTCAGCTGAGCGGCTTGATCTCGATAAGTCATCGTAGGAAACGGAACTCTCGCAGGTAAGATAATTCGGGCTGTGCCATCATTCTGTGAAGCTGTCGCGAGAGGCTTCGCTGTCAGCTCGATATCGCCGCGGGGGGCTACGGAAACCGCCTGCCCGCTTCCTTGTCTCAGGACGAAGCGCCTACCTGGTCCATCGATCCCCTCGAAAAATTCCTTTTCACCGCCGGGCCAAATAACAGAAGCATGAGTGTAGCCGGTCTCGTCCCCCAGGCCGAAGTGCAGCCACTTACTCGATTGCGAGAGGAAGAGATCCCCCGCTTTCACGGAACGAACCAAGCGCTTGTTCTTTTGGGCGGGCAGCAATTCGACGACGGCGCCAATGCCGTCGCGGTTAGAGGCTGTTCCCTCCAGTTTGATTGCGATGGAAGCCGGACTCTCGCGGCGATTCAACATGAGTCGGAGTCGGGGAGCACTGCGGTTCCGATACCAAAGATCAAGTCGGCCATCGTGGTCCCAATCGACGAGGGCCAGTCCGCGACCGTCTTCGATTTGATCAAGTCCGGCGAGGTGCGACATTTCATGAAATCTTCCCTGCCCACCATTGAGCAAAAAACGATTTCGCTCGCTACCACTCCATGAGTGCCCGCTGCGGACAAGCTTCATCAAGTCGGTCCAGCCGCGTGCGTAATCGACGATTTTTTCGGAGGGCGACACGACCTGTCGCCAGAAAAAACTTCACAAGTCGTCGTCGCGTGTGTTGCTGAGATATCCGTTCGCGACCACGAGATCCTGCCAACCGTCGTTATTGAGATCGGCAAAGGCAGAGCTCCAGGCCCAGCCGCCATTCGTAATACCGCTTGCCATGCTGACGTCTTCAAACGCTCCCTCCTTCGCCGCGAAGAGGCTGTTGCCACGAGCCATGCGCTTCTTTCCTTCGCCCAACTGCCTTTGAAAGGCGACCCGTTGTCCGGCCGATGAAAACATATTTCCAACCAATAAATCAGCCCCGCCATCCCGGTTAAAATCTCCCCACGAAACGGACATCCCGGCGGCCATGTCCTCGGCTCCGGTATCGGCGGCGATGTCGACGAACCGTCCTTCGTCGTTCCGGTAGAGGCAGTTTCTTCCAAAATCATTGGCGACGTACAGATCCGGGTCGCCGTCACGGTCGAAGTCTTCCCAAGATGCTGCAAAACTCCAACGCGTATTGTTTTGCTCCAAGCCCACCTCTTTTGTGATCTCTCCAAATTGAAAATCACCAAGGTTCGCCAGAAGCACGTTGCGACCACCGTTCTCCGCATCGTTGAATGGAATGGGTGATGTCGCTTCGAAGCCACGCTTGCCCGAAACCGAATCATCTCCGGCACTGTAAACACAGGTATAAATATCGAGGTCTCCATCCGAATCGAAGTCGGCCGCACTCAGTGAGAAAGGATAGGGAGCGCCCTGAAATCCGCCCATTAATTTAAACTTCCCCCGGCCGGTATTTTCCGCGAAAGCGATCATGGCAATGGTCGCGACAACGAGATCCTGATCACCGTCATTATCGAGATCAACCAACAGGGCACTTCGCGAATCCTCCAGCCACGCCACGCCCCATTGCGAGGCGACCTCCCTCGCCGATCCATCTGCTTGCTGAAGGTAGAGTTGATTCGGCAGGCTGCCTCCGTCGCAGACGTAGAGGTCTTCCAAACCATCGCCATTGACGTCTCCAACGGCAATCCCGTGATGACCCGTCATGGCGAGGTCGCCGATTCGGGTGATGCGCTCCGACCAATAGCCAATACCCCGCATCACTTGGGCCTCGAATCGCGGGTTCGTTCCGATCGCGCTGCTGGTAGCATCGATAAACCATCGTTCTTTTGCGCGGACCGTTTCGAATTTTTCAACTTCGAGCTTCTTGAGCTTGGGCATGAGTTTATCATCCCAAGTGCAGAGCCAGGTCGCAGAATATTCAGCTCCTTCGCGGTTCGCCTCGACATGGAAACGCGTGGTTAGGTTTTCAATCCCGATGACTTTGATTTTCAGTTTCCCAAGTCCGTGTAATCTTACGATAAATTCACGAGGCGTCAAACTTATGGCCTTCCCAGGTGTCCCGGAATGAAGCGAGATTTTTTGCCCGAGACTCTCCACGCGATCTTTGGTTTCGAGCTCGGAGCTCAGGAAACCCTGAGCGATGAGATCCCGAGCCTCTTTCTCGTTAGAGGCCTCGATCAAACGATACAATTGTGCAAGGGCAGCTTCCGAAAATTTTTCGCCGGGCCAAGCTTCACCTGCTCCTGATGCGGGGAGGTCTTCCACGAAAGAGACTCCGGTGGAGGTTATTTTCTTTGGATCAGAATGAGGCATGCGGTCGGCGCGCGCCATTTCTTTGAGCCGCAGTTTGATCAATCCGTCTTTAACGACGATTGGCTCTGCAATGGCCGTGGTCAGCAGAGTGCAAAAAAGAAAGAGCAAGTGACGGGATAGTCTCATTGGAATGATAGAGGAAACTAACCTGAGGGTTGTCCGGAGTCTTGCTTAAAGAGTGTGAGATCGCTTTGCCGGGTTCTGCAAAAATTTTCTCGAAGCCTTCATTTCCGAAGTTCTACAACGGAAGCAGTTCAAGCAGGAGCATTAATTTCGTTCGTTTTTGCAAGGAGTCCCTACGCTTCATTTTGAGGGTAGTAGAGTGCCCCTTAAGACGCCGAGAACTTAGTCTCAATCCAATAAGAAAAGCCTACTTTTGGGCATGTTTTTCACCTTCCACTATCCCCCATCGCGGTATAATTAAGGCGATGGCTTTCGCTCCTGCAACGAAGTATATCCTCGGCATCGAAGGCTCGGGAGCCCACGGCGCAGCCTTCATCGCCTCCAAGGGAACCCTCACCACCTCGGAACGTGCAACGAACGAGCCAACAGCCGACCGCATCGAGAACCTCGCCACCGCTGCACCTACCAGGAGGCCCACCAGCACCTGGCCGCACATCGCTGGAACGTCCGCGCCACCCTTGACGCGCTCACTAAATAAATGGAACCACCCTTTGTGAACCATCTGCGGAGTTGCGATGCTCAGGCCGGAGCGAATTTTCCAGGGTTTCTCTAAAACATCCCCTGTTTTTGCTAACAGCATGCATTTTATAAGATTGAGAATCTCTCCTTTTCCCTAACAAGGAGAGAGGAACGGTATCTTTTCGGTGTAGATAAACGCCTTAAAATCTGATATGGCGAAACCTTGGCTCCAACATTCCCAGAACGTATCTTTATGAAACTCCCGGTCATTAAAACCATTCTATTGACAGCAATCACGTGGCAGAGCCCTTTGGCGAATGCTCAAATTCTAATCTCCGAGGTCGGCGCGGCACCTCCTAGAAAAGAGGCCAAATCCGAGCCCAAGCGAGAGGCAGCCAAAAAGAAAGCAGCCAAGCTCGCCCCTGGGGTGCTTGCTCCCATGAATCCTGAGAGCGTGACGTTCGAAGTGAAGGCCGCTCCGTCGAAGCTCTCACTCAAGAAGGGAGACACGATCGTTTTGCTTGGTTCCGGAATGGCCTCAAGGATGAATCACTTCGGATATTTCGAAACCGAGATCCAGCTGCGTTTTCCGACCAGCAACCTCACGATTCGTAATATGGGTGACGAAGGAAATACGCCCGGATTTCGTCCCCATCCCGGGAGGAACCAAGAGGGGCAGTATGCCTTTCCGGGAGCCAAAGAATTGTTGCCAGAAAAGCTCCAGGCTGGTTCAGGGCCGCAAGGTCACTTTGAGACACCCGATCAATGGCTGACCGGTCTTGGAGCTGATACCATTGTTGCCTTCTTTGGATATAATTCTTCTTTTGAGGGTCCCAACGGGGTGGATCGCTACAAGGCGGAGCTCACCGCTTTTGTCCAGCACACGCTCTCCCAGAAATACAACGGCAAAAACATTCCTCAGCTAGCCCTTGTCTCGCCGACTGCGATGCAGGATTTGTCAGGGGAATTCAGCGTGCCCGATGGCAAGGAGGGGAATCAAAATTTGAAACTTTATGCCGCCGCGATGAAGGAGGTCGCAAATGCCAACGGTGCTCTATTTGTGGATCCCTTTGCGACATCTGCCCAATGGTTTGCCGTTTCCGATGAGAGACTGACTATCGACGGTGCTCTCCTTAATGATGATGGATACCGAAAGCTCACGCCTTGGCTTGCCGATGCTCTCTTCAGTGGAGAAACTCCAAATCAAAGCATGCACGACGAGGTACATGCCGCGGTGCAGGAAAAGAACTTCATGTGGCTAAATGACTTTAAGGTTCCCAATGGCGTGCACGTCTACGGTCGTCGATACAATCCCTACGGCCCCGCAAACTATCCCTTTGAGTTGAAGAAGACCCGGGAGTTTACCCAGATCCGCGACCAGGCAATCTGGGCAACCTTGAAAGGAGAGAAGTTTGATGTGGCCGGGGAGGACGCCAAGACCTCGAAACTTCCACCCGTTCAATCCAACTATAAGCCGAGTAATAAAAACGGAACCCCCGAGTATCGGCCAGGGCAGGAGTCCCAAACCAAAATCGAGGTTCCCGAGGGATACAAAATCGACTTGTTTGCGTCCGAGGAAAACTTTCCTGATTTGAAAAACCCGGTGCAGATTGCCTTTGATAACAAAGGCCGACTATGGGTTGCCACAATGGAGAGTTACCCCCATTACCGGATTGGAGATGCGCTTCCCAAGGACAAGCTCCTCATCCTTGAAGATACCGATGGCGACGGAGTGGCAGATAAGCAGACCGTCTTCGCCGACGACCTCCACATTCCAATTGGTTTCGAGATCTCCCATGACGGCGTCTATGTTTCGCAAAGTGGATCTCTCATTCGCCTTCAAGATACCGATGGTGATGATCACTATGACAAGAAGGACCTCCTTCTGAGCGGTTTCGATGACCATGACACTCATCACGCGATCTCCGCATTCTGTGCCGATCCAAGTGGTGCCTTTGTCATGTGTGAGGGAGTTTTCCTCCACTCAAACACTGAGAGTGTCTATGGGCCCGAGCGCGGGAGTAACGGTGGCTTCTTCCGCTACAGTCCGCAGAAAAAGCAGATCCGGAGGTATGCACAATTCTCAATTCCGAATCCATGGGGAGTGGCCTACGATGACTACGGTCAGGATTTCTTCCTCCATACCTCTGGAACCAGCTTTTCTTGGATGCTTCCTGGGACGGTGAAAGCCCGCTACGGCGCGAATTTGAGAGCGCCGGATATTATAAAGAGCAATAAAGTACGCCCAACTTCGGGTGTTGAGTTTATTTCAAGCCGACACTTCCCTGATGAAGTACAAGGTGATGTTCTCATCAATAATAGCATCGGTTACCTCGGTGCGAAACAGCATCGTGTCATCGAAGATGGCACGGGCTTCAGCACCGAGTATGTGCAGGATCTCTATGTTTCAAAGGATTCGAACTTCCGTCCTGTCGATCTTGAATTTGCCCCTGATGGATCACTCTACCTTGCCGACTGGCACAATATGTTGATTGGTCATATGCAGCACAATGCCCGTGACCCGTATCGTGATCACGAGCACGGCCGGATCTATCGGGTCACCTATCCGAGCCGTCCTCTTGTAAAACCGGCCAAGGTTGACGGAGCCAGTATTGCGGGGCTTCTTGGGAATCTCACCCTCCCGGAATATCGTACTCGCTATCGCACTCGTCGTGAATTGCGCGAAAGGGATCCCGTGGAGGTTGCCACTGCCGCGACCAAATGGGCCTCCACTCAGAGTAACGAGCGACTTAAGCTGGAAGCACTGTGGGTGACATGGGGAGCTGATAAGATTGACGCAGATTTGCTCGCCGAGCTTCTGGCTTCGCAAGATCACAAGATACGGAGCGCTGCCGTTCGAGTGGCCCGATACAATGAACACAAGTTGAAGAATCTCGCTCAGATCCTTTCTCGTGCAGCCCACGACGACCACGGAAGAGTCCGTTTGGAAGCAATCACTGCGGCAACTTACCTCCCAATTGATCAAGGGGTCGCCGTTCTTTCCATCGCAAAGGCGAAGGAAGTCGACTCATACATAAAACAGAGTATCGACTTCGCTGATGCCATCTTCGCAGGTGCAGCAGTGGAAGCGGAAAAGGAGAAAGTTGTCGTGGCACCGAAGCACCTGTCGAAGGAAGATGCGGAGTTGTTTGTCAAAGGAGGAGCGATTTATGCCCGGGAAGGTTACTGCATGACCTGTCACCAGTCCAAAGGTGAAGGTCTTCCTGATGCCGGATTCCCACCGCTTTCCGAGACCAAGTGGGTGCTTGGAGATCCTGATCGCCTCATCAAGTTAAGCCTTAAGGGGCTTATGGGGCCCATCGAAGTGAAGGGTAAAAAGTACCTAGGACAAGTTCCCATGACTGCCTTTGGCGGCTTGCTAAACGACGAAGAAATGGCATCGGTCCTGACCTATGTTCGTAATTCGTTCGGAAACAAAGCTTCGGCAATCGGAGCAGCCCAAGTGAAAAAAGTTCGGGCCGAAACGAAAAGCAAGGTCGATATGTTCAATCCCGATGACCTCTTAAAGCAACATCCTCACTCTAAGAAATAGCGATCATTTCGGGGTCTCAAGAGCCCTAATTCGCTAAACTGATCATGAAGCACCCCACATTGGGGTGCTTCTTTTTTTAGCTTGTGAGGAAATTTGCTTTGGGGTCAGAATCCCCCACTATGAAAGCCAATCTCGCCCTGCCGTTCCTCGCTGCCTCCCTCATTTTGACCGCTGCGGCAGATCACCACAAAGCCAGTGAGCAGATCGTGGCGCCCGGGACCGAGGTGGTGAAACTGGGCGGTGAGATGAAATTCACCGAGGGACCTGTCTGGATCCCCTCCAAGAAGATGGTCGTCTTCAGTGATATCCCGAACAGCCTCCAGATGCAGTGGAGCGAGGCCGGTGG
Source organism: Akkermansiaceae bacterium (assembly GCA_905182405.1). GTDB lineage: Bacteria > Verrucomicrobiota > Verrucomicrobiia > Verrucomicrobiales > Akkermansiaceae > SW10. The sequence goes on from CAJJBQ010000002.1 coordinate 2,162,261, forward strand.
ACTGAAGGAATATCGCAAAGTGGAGTCTTCCAACGGCAACCTCCTCGACCTGAAGGGTAACCTCCTCTCCTGCCAGCATGGCGGGCGAAACGTGATTGTGACCAACGCGGGGGGTAAGATTACGGTCCTCGCCGACAAGTTCGATGGAAAGAAGTTCAATTCGCCCAACGACCTCGCGATCCGCGCCGATGGCTCGATCTGGTTCACTGATCCGAGCTACGGACTGAAGGGACGCGCCGCAGAGGTCGGGGGAAAGTGGGTCTACAAGCTCGACCCGAAATCCGGGGCCGTTTCGGTGCTCTACAAGGGGCACGACATGCCAAACGGTATCGCATTCTCACCGGACGAAAAACGGGTCTACATCGCCGATACCGGGAAGGTCGGGAAGATCCGGGCCTTTGCAGTGGTGGAGAAAGGGATGCTTGGGGAACCTCTCTTCGAAATCGACATCCGCTGCGACGGAATGTGCATCGATACAAAAGGAAATCTCTACGCTACCGCGGGCGGGGGCATCCACGTCTTCGATAAGGACGGGGGGGAAATCGGCGTGATCGCAACACCAGAACATCCCGCCAATGTCTGCTTCGGCGGCGAGGACTACGACACCCTCTTCATCACGGCCCGCACCGGACTCTATTCCGTGAAGACCCTCGCCAAAGGGGCCAAGCCGAAGGGTGCCAAGTGGTAACGAGCCTCACCTCATCAAACAAGGACCGGTCCACGGCTCCTCTCATCGGATCATCTCGCTCGCGATCACCCTATTCCTGCTTCGCGGGAATCGGAGTCTTCCCGGGGCCTTGGAGCTTCCATATCTCATGCCAAACGGCATTGAACTGCTCATCGCCTTACTGCTAGGGTTTGTCGTATTGGGTGGACTACTTGAGAGCGTCGTTGAGGAGAGGAGGTGATGACTGCCAATAGGCCAGGATTGTCGGACTAGGGATTGAGGGACCAGCGGGCCTGGCGGAGGACTGCTTTAGAGGAGTCCTTGGGGTTTTCGTACCAGATCGTGAGGAGGGTATTATCGGCGAGTTGGACGGTGGAGGGGTAGCCGAGGTCAGAGGAGACTCCGTCGTCAGAGATCGTGATGGGTCCGGACCAGGTGGAGCCGTGGTCATCGCTAATACGGGCCTGGTTGCCGTGAGGTTTGCGGCGGTAGCCGTAGGTCATGAGGAGGCGGTCGTCGGAGAGACGGGTGAGGAAGGAGGGCAGGCCCCAGACGCCGATGGAGTGCGGAACGCTCCAGGTCTTGCCGCCGTCATGGGACTCGCTCTGGAGGGTTTCGTCCTTATGGGCGGAATTATGGTTGCGGATGTGGGCGATGAGAGTCCCGTTGGCTGCTTCGATGGCATGAAGCTCGTGGTAGGATTTGAGCGCGGAGTCGCCGGGGCGAGTGGGGATTTCGGCAAGCCATTTCCAGGTGACGCCATCGTCTTGCGATTCGGCGACGCCGATCTTTTTTTCGTCGGTCCAGAGTTTCTTGCCGGCATAAAGGAGGCGGCCATCGGCGAGCTGAATGGGACCATGGGGGGAATTGACGGGGACGCGGGAGGGAGCGGAGAAGGTCTGTCCGCCATCGGTGGAGCGGAGGACCCAGCTCCCAAGAAGGGCCTTGCGTTCTTCGGCGTTGATCCGGTGATGAGCGGCGAGCCATTTGGCTTCTTCGGGGGTGCCTTTCTTTCTCTCAAGGTAGGATTCGTAGGCGAGGGAAGTGAAGGTAGTGATGAGGATGGAGCCTTTGGCGGTTTCGAGGACACCGGCGTCGCGGTCGTCGATAGGGGTGTCGAGGACGACGCGGGGGAAGGTCCAGGTCTCGCCCTTGTCCTTTGAGCGCATCATATCGACGCGGCCAAAGGGGCAGACGTGACCGGCGCGGCCACCGGACCAGACGACAAGGAGTTCGCCGTTCGCCCGTCGGGTGACGGTGGGCCAGCCGCAGTAGAGGTCGGGCTGGAAGGAGATGGTTTTGATGTCGTGGATCGTGGCCTTTGGAGGAGCTGCCATCGCGAAGGTGGCAAAGAGGAAAGCAGCGCTGGCGAGGATGAAACAGGTGAACATCTTGCGGCGAGTGAAGAGTGATGGCTGAGTCATGGAATTTCGGGGATTACCCCGTTGAAAGATTTCCTTTTTTAACGAAGCAACAAGTAATCAACGTAGCTTCTCGACACATCTTTCGGGCAGCGTCAAAATCAGGTCACTCGGGACGCTCTTTAGTAAACAATTACGACCGTCTCTGATCTCCCTCACGGAAATGACCCCGCCTACCGGGATCATCAACAGGCCACACTATGATAACTTGATACAATTCGCAGCTGGTATTTCAGCTATACTGCCATACCCCTGTAACATGAATTTTTCAAAAACACTCTCCCGGCGAATTGCCTCGCCCCTGTTTTCCCTGGCCTTGCTGCTGTTTGGTCCGGCGCTGGCACAGGAGCTGTCGATCGATGTGCAAGCAGCGAATAACGACTCCATCCGGATCGACCTCCACGGGCAGCCGACGCAAGATCATGTTCTGGAGTATTCTCCCGATGCGCAAAATTGGGAACCTCTGCTCTCTCTCAATCTCCCGTCCAGCCCCTTTCAGTGGAACGATCCTCTCGCTCCCAACCGGGGGGCGGGGTTCTATCGACTCTTGCAGTGGCCCGGAGGCGCACCGCGCGAAGAGGCCGCCGATTTCCGCCTGATCGACCACGAGGGTCGTACGCAACAACTGCATTACCACAGCTTCCAAAAGGCCATTGTTCTCTTCTTCACTGATCCTGATACCGATCCATCTTTGGGAGCCACTCTGAAGGCCTTGAAGAATTCCTTCGGGGCGCAAGCCGTTGAGTTCTGGGTCATCGACCCAATCTCGGAGAACCGCTCCGAGCTCGTTGCCACTGCCGACACTTGGCAAACGGATGTCCCCATTCTTCACGATTCGGCTCAATTAGTCTCGCGAGCTTACAACGTGGACCGAGGCACCGAAGTGGTTGTCATTGATACCGCCTCCTGGACCATCTTCTACCGGGGTGCGATCGAGCGTCCTGCCGTGGACGAATCTCCTGCGCAACCCTATCTTTCCGATGCGCTCACCGCATTCTTTAGCGGGCAACCATCGACTTACCGCCACACTCCAGCCACTGGTGATCCTCTTCCCTTGGGCCCAACAGAGTTAGTTTCCTATGAGGATGTCATTGCTCCCATGATGATTGAAAGCTGTGTGCGCTGCCACAGCCCGAACAACATTGCGCCCTTTTCCTTCGATAGCTACGAGAGCGTGGCAGTGTGGGCGCACGATATTCGCGAAGTGACTCTCACCGGCGAAATGCCGCCCTGGTTTGCCGATCCCGAGTTCGGGAGTTATGAGGACGATTGGTCCCTCTCAAAGGAGTCTCTGAGAGCGCTCGTCGACTGGATCGATCAAGGGGCACTGAAAGATGGCGGGACTGATCCCCTGGCCGACTTTGTCGCCAACACCCCGCCTCCCAGCGAATACCCCTTTAACTGGCCGTCAGAGTTGGGCGAGCCGGACATGATTCTCACCATCCCCTCTCAGAACATCCCGGCCAATGGCGAGGTTGATTATCGTTACATCGAACTGGACCCGAATATTCCGGCCAACACCTACCTCCGGGCTGCCATTGTTAAACCGGGCAACCCCGAGGTCGTTCACCACGGCCTTGCCTTCATCGGATCCACCTTTGAGGCCTTCATTCAAGGTGCTGGGCTGAATGGCTACTTCGCAAGTTACGTTCCGGGGGTCCAAGCGAAACCCTTCCCTCCCAATGCAGGGAAACTCCTTAAAGCGAATCCCACTCTCACCCTTCAAATGCATTATCAGACCAACGGGAGCCCTCAGACCGACGCGACCCAGCTTGGTCTCTACTTTCACTCCACGCCTCCAGAGATGGAGTATCGCACCACCGCCGCCAGCACCATTGCCATTGACATTGTTCCGAACGTGCGAGACTACGAACGTGAGGCTTCAGTGGTACTGTCGGCCACGGAACCAACTCTCCTTTATGAATTGAGCCCTCACATGCACTTCCGTGGCTCACGGATGGAATACGATGCGATCTATCCGAATGGCGAGATCGAGAAACTTCTCTCGGTGCCTTACTATATCTTTGACTGGCAGTTACTCTATCGTCTCGCCGAGCCAAAGTGGCTGCCCGCCGGAACAAGTATCCGCGTGCGCGGTGCCTTTGACAACTCGCCCCAAAATTCCGAGAACCCCGACCCCACTCAATCCGTGAGCTTTGGAGAGCAGAGCGACGAAGAAATGTTCATCGGCTATATTAATTTTGCGGTGCAGCGCTAGCGCACCTTTCTTTACTGCGGGGTTCCGCGCGGCAAGCCAATCGGCCCTGCCGTAGGATCTGAATTACCCCTGATCTCGTATAACGCTTCTCCTCTCGAGAGCCCTATTCCATCCAAGCAAAACTCCACCATGGCCCAGAGTAGCTCCAGCGTCCCAAAGAACCAGACGCACCGTCAGCAATCGATCCTATTTCACGCGGATTCAAGTGACCCGGACATGCTTTATTTCAGCAAATTTAATGCCTTCGACCCCTATCTCGCTTTCTCGGTGGGCCGCAAGAAGTTCGGAATCGCCCACGCCTCGGAATACGGGCGAATGGTCGCCGAGTCAGGCTTCGACGAGATCCTGCTACTGCAAGAGATCAGCAAAGGCGCGGCGCGGCGCTTTAAGCTCCCGCAGGGACAGCAGCCCGACACCTGCCACGTGGTCAGGCATTTGGCAAAGCTCTACCAGATCCCTTCATTCCGGATCGGCGCCCGCTTCCCCGCTGCCCTTGCCGCCGACCTCCAACAGGCTGGGCTGAAACTCGAGATCGATAAGAACGTCAGCTTGTTCCCCAAGCGTGAAATCAAGACCGCCACCGAGATCGAAGCCCTGCGCAAGGGTAATCGCGCCAGCGCAGCCGGCTTCCGCGTGGTAAAGAAAACCCTAACCGAATCCAAAATTCGAGGAGGTCAGCTCATCCACCAGGGCAAAGTTCTCACCTCCGAGCGACTGCGAGAGTTGATCAGCCATGCTGCACTGGAAGAGGGCGCTGTGGCACTTCATACCATCGCCTCCTGCGGCGACCAAGTCTGCGACAACCACTCTCCCGGCCACGGACCGATCATGGCTAACGAGCTCATCATCGTGGACATCTTTCCACGACGACCGGAAGACGGTTACTGGGGCGACATGACGCGAACTTTCCTCAAGGGGAGGGCCAGCGACGCACAAAAACGACTGGTGCGAACCGTAAAGCGGGGTCACGAGTTAGCAATCCGTATGATCAAGCCCGGCCAGGTGGGAGGCAAGGTCCACGAAGCGGTTCAGGCGTTCTTCGAAAAAGAGGGCTACAAGACGGTTAAAGACAGTAAGACCCCGGAAGGCTTCTTCCACGCGCTTGGTCACGGGATCGGACTCGAGGTCCACGAGAGTCCCATCATCCGGGCCGCAGCTCCTTTCAAATTCAAGAAAGGGCAGGTCGTCACAGTGGAGCCGGGACTCTACTACCTGGGACTCGGCGGCGTTCGGATCGAAGACGTCATCCACCTCGTCCCCGGTGGCAACGAAAAGATTTCCCATACACCCTACAAGTGGGAGATCGCGTGAATCACCATTTTTTCCCGAAGAAAGGGACTCAGTAAAATTCAAACCACATGCACAAAAAACCAGTCAATCTCGTCGTTCGTCACGAAGACGAGGCTGTCAAAGAGCGCAGCGCCTGTGGACATTCTTACCGGCTACTCAGCGAGGTCGAGGAATACGATGGTCGAAGGGTTGCCGACGGGTGTGTATTTTCCGGTGAACTTCAGTGTTCCCAATTTTTGATCCACCCTAAAAACGGCAATGTTGTCGCCGCGTTGATTACAGGAGTATGGGAATTTTCCGGTTGGATCGAAATTGAAACTGCGCGGGTAGTCGCCCCGGGTCCACTCATCGGCGACGAAGGTCAACTCACCGTTCTCGCCGATCGAGAAGATCCCAATGCTATCGTGTAAGCGATTGCCGGCATAGACAAAGCGTCCATCCCCGGAGACTAAAATTCCGGAACAGAAATTACTTCCGGCGAATCCCGGCGGCAAACTGGAAATTGTCTTTCTCTGACTCAACTTTCCGTGGGCAGAATCGTAGTCGAACAAGACGATGGTAGACCCTTCCTCTTGCAGAGAATACAACCAGCGCCCGTTGGGATGGAAATGGAAGTGTCGCGGCCCGTCGCCCGGCGGCAAGGAGACCGACGCCGGGTCGTTCGGCGACAGAAGACCTTTTTCGTCATCGAATTTCCAGAGGTAAATTTTGTCCAATCCCAGATCAACGTGAAGTACGAATCGCCCGGAGGGGTCGGCTTCGATCATGTGCGCATGAGCCAGGTCGTGCCCGCTGATGGCGAAGCTCCCCGGCGGTGCGTTGGTGGCTTTGGTCGGCCCAATTTTCCCCTCATCCTTCTTGAAGTCGCTGGCCGGTCCGAGACTGCCATCGGGTCGAATCGGTAAGACAACCACCGAGCCGCCGAAATAGTTGGCTGCCAACACGAACTTGCCGGATCGAAGAGCCCGTCAAGGGCTCCCGTCATTGCGATAGTTTCTCCGCCACCTTGCGCAGGATCTCGTCTTCAGATTTTAATACTCGCTCGACATCCCCCTTGGCGCGATCTCCCAGCAAGGCCACCAACTTCCGCAGGCAGGCGGCCTGATAGAAGCCTCGACCTGGGTTATTCTTGATCAAGGCCCGGCACGCCATCACACGTTGTTCGTCGGTCTCGATGACGGCCAGATCGCTTGCTAGTTTTTCATCCACGAAGGTGTGGAGGCTAACCAAGGGAGTCGGATAATCCTCTGCTTCCAGAAGTGCGATGATCTCCTCGAGCACCTTACGTCCCTCGCTCTCCGGTTTGAACTTCGTCCTCAGGATCTTGATGCGGTCGAGGTAGGGTTTCGCACTCCCTCCGTATCCTTTTAGAATCTTCCAACGGTGTGGCAGGCGGTCCCCAAGGCCCCAATCCTTGAGGTCAATCGATTCTAGCGCCAAGGGAACCCCCTCCGCGATGCGATGCTCCAGCATGAGATCGAGGGCATACTGGCGCGCTTGGTCGCTGAACATGCGGTAGTGTGGCGCGGGCTTGGCGACCGCGTCGTGGACCTCCTGTGCCATTCCACCGAGGTCCTCTCGCGAAAAATGGACAAAGGCATAGGCTGCAGTCCCACGGGTCCGCCCCCCCGGAACCCGCAACAGCTTGGCCAAGGCCGGATGCAGAAGCTCGCGGTCCACTCCCTCGAGCGGATCTCCCTCCTCAGCAAGAACCGGGAGCAAGCCATCGAAGTAGAGTGGCGCCACGCGGCCCGCGTCGTAGCCGATGGCAAAAGCCATGGCCTGCTGAACCGGACGCATCTCACCATCTTCCTCGCGAGCCAGCACAGCCTCCAACAACTCCGGCATCACCTTGGCGGCTGGCTTGTTGACCCGGGCCAAGGCATAGCTGGCCGCAATGGCAACGGCCGGATCGTCCCCAAGGGATCGCGCCAGTGCCTCCACCGCAGCCCCGGCTTTCCTCCCCTGGTGGCCCAGGGCCGCGCACGCTCCCGCCCGGGCTTCGAGCGTGTCGTTCTTGAGTAGTTCCAACAACTGCTTCGTAAAGTTCCCCTCCTTTTTCGCAAGGAGCCTCGCGATCCACTCGCGGCCAATGGGCGACCAACTATTCAAGCTGGAAATCAGTTTCTCCGCATCCACCACATCCGGATTTTCGAGACGCCAACGACCAGCTGCAATAGTCTCCGCAACCTCCTCGCTACTGAGTAAGGGTTGATCACTCATCCCTTTCCCCGTGAGGTAGAGTGCCCGCAGTGGCAGGCTCGCTATGAGAACCTGCGCGACGGTCGGATCGAGCAGTCCCTTCCCGTAGATCCCTCCGAGCTGCTGATAGACAAAGCCTCCATCGCCTTTGCGCGTAAGAGCGTAATACCATCGTAACTCCTTCTGGAAGGCCGCCGCCATTTCCGGACCACCGCAATGCGCACCCAGGACGTCCCAAAAGTAGCTGTAGGAGTTCCCACTGTGGCCATACTCCATCGTGTTGGAGAGCGAGGCCGTCAGTCGGGAAAAGAAGCGGGTTCCGGGCTCATCATCGAGCAAGCGGAACGCCACCGCCGCAATTCCGTTTTTGCCATTCCCCGACATCCCATTCCTCCCATTGGCATAGATCTCCAGGCTGGGTCGGTGAAAGCCATAGCCGATCGAGCCATGTCCCACGAAGCTGCCGAAAAATTGAGCTCCGCGGGCAATAGCTTCCTCGATCTCGGAATGCTCGATCCCGCACTTGCGCGCCAGGATCAGAGAGAGGAAGCACGGTAAACCCGCCTGATTGACGGCACCGTATCCGCGCAAGCGCCCGTGGACCTTGCCCTCATTCTCGCTCGTCCATGCAAAGCCGTGCCCCCAAGTCCCCGCGCTGCTTTGCCCCATCGCGACCTTGACGGCATACTCGCGCAAGGCCGGAAGAACGTAATCATCACCGGTAGCAAGGTAGTATTCAGCGAGGACCAGACTGTGATAACCGTAGCCCCAACAGACCAGGCCACCGTTCTCCAAGCTGATCTCAAGATCAGGCTTGGCAAACTTGGCCTCGTGGATGAATTCTCGCACGAGCGGATGATACTTTTTCTCGCCGGTCGCCAGCAGCGCGAGGACCTTCTCCCCGAATTTCCCCCAGCTCTTCTCTTCGAGCAGGCAGGCCACGGCCGCGTCCATGATCCGCGCGCTCTTCGGGCACTCGTAGGGCGCGCTCTCCGCGTAGGCTCCCAGCACTTTGAGCTTCACCGAAACCGTTTCCACCTTCCCCTCTCGCGGAGTGGCTCCTTCCTTAGGACGCCAACGGATCAGCTTCAAGGCCCCGTCCTTCTTCTCAGTTTCCGCTTCATCAATGGCCCGCCCCAGCGCCTTGCGTGCATCCTCGGAGAAATACCCTCCGCTTGCACCAAGAAGAACATCGCCCGCTTGCAGCACCCCATCCGCCGAACTTCCCGGCTCAACCTTCGTGACCAGGATTTGGCGGGCCTCCCCGGTCATGAAGTTCGGGCTCACATGCATCCAGCCCATGGCCCCGGTCGGCCCCAGGTGGAACTCTCCCACTCGCTCGAAATCAATCTCCTTGCGCAAGTCCCGCACGGGACCCGCCAAGGGACGGGTAGGATTAGCCTGTGCCAGAACTGCCAGAGCCAGCGGAAGAAAAAGAAGCGCGAATTTCATTGGACCCTTCTACGCGACCTTGCCCGCATTCCTCCCAAGAAATTGACGCCCACGTGGGCGCAGGTCGCAATGACTTCCGAGGAGTGCCGTCAACCTTCCCGGCGGGAACTAACGACCACCCTTGAATTGGGATTCCCGATCCTCGGTCAGACCAGGTTCTTAGTGCGAACGACTGGATAATCGTTTGGAGGTAGTATTCCGTTGTGGAGATTAAGGAGCAATTTCATCCACACGCAGTCTGAACTGACGGCTGCCAGCATCGATGACGGGCGTATTTTCGCGAACCGTGATGCTGGAGGTGCCGTCGCCGTTGTCGAGATTTCTTTGGATGGTGAACCCTGCATCCACCCAATCCGAAAGGTCGGTTGCCGTTTCGATGCTGATGGCGAACCCAGTGACGCCCTTTCTCAAGCGGTAGGACAATTCGATGTAGGTCGCCCCGTCGTTCTCGACTAGGGAGATGGTAGGGAGTTCAAAGGAGGTGCCGTCGCGCAAATCGGTCCCGAAGATATACTCGAGCAGGTTGTTGACACCATCGAGATCGGCATCGGCAAGCGACCCTGAGAGGGCCGGATCGAGGAGTTCGGCGGAAGTAAAGTAAGCGTCGCGCCAGTCGGTCGGCGGCGAAGAATCAACGACGCCGGGAGTGCCGCTTGGACTGACGGAGGCCTGCCAACTTGCAGGATCACTTCCGTAACTTGCCGGGAGGAGACGCTCCAGGGTGGTTCCAGTTCCGTCGGGCGAAATCGGCCATGGGCTGGCATCGTTGTAATCCGCGCTATCAACCGCTGGCTTAAGGTCGGGTTCAGCGGGGAGCGGGTTTGCTTCCGGCAGCTTGAGGGCGACCTTTTCTCCCCCGTTGGAGAGACGCCCGGCATAGGGTCCAAAGACACCAACCGCAGCCGGTGGATTAAAGGTGGCACGGAAAGTAGTGGGGTCATTCTCGACCACGAGAACAACTTCTCCGGGATCGAGTTCAGGCGCACCGGCATCGAAAACATACCCGATGCCCTCGACCTGAACACCTGCCAATGGAACCGGGAAGCCGAAGATGTTCTGGATTTCGACGAATTCGACGCTGCCATCGAGCGGGTGGTACATCATCTCGGTGATGACCAGAGGACCGACCCGGGGAAGGTCGTTGACGGAGCCGATCGAGGTGGACTGGAGCGGCGGATAGGAGACCTCGCCGACCGAGTTGACATGGCGGCCGAAGCTGTATCCCGCAGATCCATCCCCGAAGGTGAATCCATGGACGTAATCGGTTCGATCACCCGCGGGTGTCGCGGAAACGAGGTAGATTTCCTCGCCTCCTGAACTGAGGGCAAAGCTGGGATCGACACCAGGGGTGGGATTGAAGTCGGACTCGTCAAGGACAAGGAATCCACCCCCGGGGATAATGGTATTGGCGGGAATGCGGAATTTCCCGGACTGTCCCAAATCATCGGTCAACCACCACCCTCCGATATCGACGGGAGCGAGATTGGGATTGAAAATCTCGATGGAATCGGTAGCGGGGAGAAGAGCATTGGTCAGGACTTCATTGACAAAAATGTCAGGAATCTGCGCCAAAGTGGGTTCGTTGGTTCCGGGAGATCCGAGAAGACTGCGGCTAGCGGTCCAGTTGGCGCCGGTGGCAGGATCGTCGGAATTGACGAGGATGAGTGAGCGTCCATTATCCGCCCGGCCCGGCCAGATTCCTGCCGAGGAAAAGGTGAAGGATTGGATGATGGCGCCGGTGGCGTCCCGGAGCTCGAGAAGTTCCCCGTCGTTGTTAAGGGAGCCTTCAAACTCCCCGGCGATGAGGCTGTCTCGCCCGTTGCCATAGACCTGCTGGAAGGCAGTGAGATCGTTGACTACGAGAATTTTCTGACCGGGTGCCAGGGAGAGGATGGAGCCCGAGGAAAAGTTAAAATCGATTCCATTAGTGAAGGCGACATCGCTGAGAGACAACTTGGTATTACTGAGATTTTCGAGTTCAACAAACTCATAGGCACTGTCATTGGTCAGGGCGTCACCGAGGTCATAGGGATCGAACATGATCTCGCGGATGGTAAGATTAACGGAGCTCGCTGGGACTTCGTTCACCAGGTATTCCGCTTTCAAGGGAGCGCCCCAGCCCGTGCCGACGGGGACACCTGCTCCCGGGTTGTTGCCTCCACGTGGATCAGAGATTCGGGCGAACAAGCGCGCAGTTTCATTCAGCGTAATGGGTCCGGTGTACTGGATACCGCCGGAAGCGCCCGGCTCGACCTGCTTTTCGCCTGCCACGAGCCGGGCCTGAACGAGGAAGTCACTGCTCGTGCTGTTGCCATTAAGGCCATGGATGGCGAGGATATTTTGGCCGGGCTGCAGGACGCTAAGAAAGGCATCGGCCCCGAACTCCACAAAGGTGACCGCCACGCCATCATCGTGATTCTGGGTTGCGGTCGAATTCCACGCAGGGGAGCCAGGCGCGTTTCCGGAGGCAATCTGTGTGCCATTGAGGTAGGCGATGAACCCGTCGTCATAGCGCATCTCGAGCGTCATATAATTGAGGGAGGCTAGATCACCGGCATCGACATTAAAGGGGATGCGGACGTAGGCGCTGGTGTTGACCCCGGACATGACGGGATTAGGGGCCTCGAAGTTGATGTTGATGTAGGGATTATAAGTGGTGCCGCTGTCGAACCCGACGCCGTTGGTGCCGCTGATCCAGGTAGCGTCGTTGTAGGGCTCATTGTCGCCACGCCAAGTGGTGCCGGTCGTGCTGGTCGGAATGATGGCCTTGGCCGGCGCAGTAACCTCGACGAGGGTCTCGGTACTGAGAATCGTGGTATTGCTGGTGAAGCGGGGATCCGTCCCGTTGAGGGTGTACCAGATGGTGCGGCCATTACTGAGGTCGCCGGAAAGAGTGAGGGTCGTTCCCGCCGGCAAGGTGCCGTTGCTGAGGTTGGTGACGGGCTCGGGGACGAACTGCCCGTCCATCCAATTGAGGCGTGTCGTGAGCCAGTTCCGGAGGTGGTTGACCTCCCCCGAGTATCCCCCAAAGCGGGGTTGATTGGAGAATCGTTGAAAGTTGCGAACCTGGGCCTGGTTAAGTTCGGCAGCGTAATCGTCGATGATCTGCTGCACGTTGGCGGTGGTCCAGGGCCCCTTGCGGAGTTCGAAGTAGCGGTCGATGTAAAGCTGCCAAAAATCCTCGTTGCTGAAGAGTTCGTTCCACCAGGGAAAAGTGAAGTAGGCGGTGCCTCCGGACCAGGACGTCGGACTGTTGTCACGGCCATCGGTAGAATCCATGGAGCGGTCGAAGTCCCAGATGGGGCCAAACTCCATTTTGCCCTGGCGGGTCTTGTGGAAATAGGTGCTCAGCCTCAGGGCATCGGCATTGAGAGCGAGAACATTGTGCAGGTGGTGATCCGCCCAGGCCAGAGGATCGATGTAGTCCTCGTAGTTGTTTCCGCTCAGCGAATTATTCATGGCATTGAGGTAATCGCGGAGCCAGTCGGCCTGCTCCGGGGTGACGTCTTCCTCTTTTGGGTAGACCCAGCCGAGGGATCTTCCGCCCGCGCTCAGCCCACTGTCACCAGGATCGAGACGGTCGATTTTCATGATGTATCCACCCGCAATTCCCGGCTCGCTGTTGACGCTTTCGGGCAGCCGCTCGACGTCAATGCGATCCTTGTCGCGCGTGATCTTTTCCATGAAGGTATACACTCCGTCGTAATCGAAGGAGCTGCTTGTGCCGTAGCTAAGGTTGCCGCCGTTGGTGTTAAGAAAGAGCTCCACAAACCGGGTGCGGACGGCATAGCGGCCAGATTGATTGCTCAGGTTGTAAATCAAGGCGTTCCGCATCAGCGAAGGGTCAAACTGGGAACGGGCGTTGAGGACCCAGTCGGACTCCTCCGGCATTCCCAGGGGAGCGATATCCTTGTTCCGGTTGTCTTCGTTCCAGGCCTCTATGCTGTATGCTTTCTTCTCGAATCCAGCGGAAGAGGATCCCCGGGTTTTGTAGCCACCCCGGGTGCCCAGGGCATATGGCTTATTCAGGGTGGTGATCCCGGTGTTGGGATCGGGCTCGAAAAAGGCGAAAAAGACGTAGGCCTTTCCATTGCTTGCGCTGGGCCCACCACTGAACTTCTCCATCACCACAACTGGAATATCGGAGGTGAACGATGCTGCACTGGCAGCGAGTTCGATGTAACCCTCCTCGGTGACCGGACCCGGCGCCAGGCCCTCATCGTAGACGCGGGCGCGAATGATCCGGGATGAAGTGATGTTAATGGGCGAGCCAGTGTAGAGGGTCGATGATGAGGTCGGCGAGTCACCATTGGAGGTGTAGCGGATCTGGGCGGTGGGGGAAGAGACGGCGAGTCCGAGAGACAAAGAACCCGTGAATCCGCGACCGGGAATCGAGAAGGCCACGGCCTCCGCAGGAAGGCCCTGGTTGCTGCCGTTCGAAGCGCCCGGGGTGGGGTTCTGAAAATAATCGACTGCTCCGAGACCGGGATTCGTGGCCGCAGTCGTGGCATCGAGCTGGGGGAGAATCAGAAGATCGGAGCTTCCCAGCGTTGTGTTGAGTCCATGAATGGCGAGCACATTGCTTCCGGCGTCCACCAGATTGAGATTTGCCGAGATGTTGAAGTCGACAAAGACAACGGCACTCCCGTCCGGGTGATCGTCAGTGGCCAGCGAGTTCCACCGGGGGCTGGCCGGGGCTTGAGCGGAGGCCACCGGCGTGCCGTTGAGATAGGCGGCGAAGCCGTCGTCGTACTTCATGCGAAGGGTGAGGGCAGTCAGGGCGGCAGGATCATCGACAGTGAAGGGAATACGGATGTAGACACTGCCGTTTATGTCATCCATCTGGGACTGCACATCGGCGTTGCTCCCGATGAGATTGCTGTAATCGTAACCAACACCGGTATTGGCAGCGGACCAAGAGGAATCGTCGAACTCCTTGTCCCGCCAGGAGTTACCGATATCGGAGGTCGGGACCAGGAGAGTGCAGATGGAATTCTCGGGGACGATAGTGACATCGGATCCGCTCCCGGTCTGGGCCAGCCCGTAGGAAAAGTCGTCGAACTGCTCTGGATAGTTGGCATACTCTTGCACGATGGTCCGGCCATCGGCTTCCACGAGTGCGAGATAGCCACCGGTATCCTTGCTGAGTTTGAAGTTGGTATGGAGCTCGCCAGCATTTCGATCCTTGTCGGAAGCGAAGACGATGAGTGATCCCCCCGAGGGAAGAAGGGTGCCGTCGGGCAGTTGCCACCTGCCGAGTTCACCGGGATCATTGGTGAGAAACCAGCCGCTGATATCAAGCGGAGCCGGATCGGGATTGAAGATCTCCATCCAGTCGGATGATTCTCCATCCTCATCGTAAAGAGATTTGTCATTGGAGGCCATGAACTCGACGATGACCGGAGCGGCGAGAGAGTTTACTGCCGAGAAGCCGAGAATGGCGGCGGAACCAAAGACGAGGGAGCAGGAACGGATGAAGCCAATGAGGGCCCATCCGCGGGAGAGCGGAGCATTCATGATAGGAAACGGGATTCGGGACGGATGTGTAATGTGGAGATGACAATTTAGAGAGTGACACCTCCAAAAGTAAGAACTCAAGCCACAACAACGATTAAACAAAAGCCATAACAAAAATGCCACTACCAGACACTTCCGATAACCTCTTCATCATTTAGGATTCCCCAAACGTCCCTGGTTTGGGAAACTTCCCGCATAAGGAAATTCCGCAAGTTCGACGGCAGTGGTGATTTTTTTTCGCCGCCTGAAAACTGGAGGTGACCCGGCGTGGCGCAGGCCTCAAGACCAAATAAAAATCCTGATAATATTCAGTTATGTCCAATACCACAAACGATCAACCGAATTTTGTCACGCATCTCGAATGCTCAAAAACAGGCGAGCACTATCGCGCGAATGAGATCCACGGCCTCTCCAAAGTGGGTGCGCCCCTTTTGGTGCGCTACAATTTGCCCGCACTCAGCGCTGCCTTGAAACCGGCTGATCTCCTCGAACGAGGCGAAGATTTTTGGCGCTATCGCGAGTTCCTCCCGGTGCGGAAGCTAGAGAATATCGTGAATCTCGGTGAGCAGATGACGCCCCTATTAAAGACCTCACGATTGAGAGGTGGCGACGAAGTTTTCATTAAAGACGAAGGACGCTTACCGACCGGTTCATTCAAGGCGCGCGGCCTGTGCCTAGCGGTATCAATGGCCAAGGAGCTCGGCTTGAATAAGCTCGCCATTCCAACAAACGGCAACGCAGGCGCCGCGATGGCGGCTTACGCGCGCAGCGCCGGCATGGAGGCCTTCGTGTTTTGTCCCGAGGACACGCCGGAGACGAATATCCGCGAGATCGCGATGCAGGGTGCCAAAGTATGGCGTGTCAACGGACTCATCACGGATTGCGGGAAAATCGTGCGCGAGGGAGTTGAACACACCGGGTGGTTCGATGTATCAACGCTTAAAGAGCCTTATCGCATCGAAGGAAAAAAGACGATGGGCCTGGAACTCGCCGAGCAGTTCGGTTGGCAGCTCCCGGATGTCATCTTCTACCCAACCGGCGGTGGAACCGGGCTCATCGGAATGGTGAAGGCCTTCGACGAACTCGAGGCAATTGGTTGGATTGGGTCGAAACGCCCTCGTATGGTGGCGGTGCAGGCCAGTGGTTGCGCACCGATCGTCAAAGCCTTTGAGGACGGAGCTGAACACGCCGAGTTGTGGAAAGATGCACACACGGTGGCCGCCGGAATCCGCGTGCCAGCGGCGGTTGGCGATTTTCTCATCCTGCGCGGCGTGCGTGAAACCGGTGGCTTCGCGACCGCAGTCGACGATGATGCGATCATCGCCGCGCGCCAAGAAGTTGCCGATCGCGAGGGAATTTTGCTCTGCCCCGAAGGCGCCGCGACCTACGCCGCCTACAAAAAGGAACTGACGAGCGGAAGGGTCCGTCGCGACGAGTCCGTGGTTCTATTTAACTGCGCTACCGGCCTCAAATACGACATGCCTCCAGTGACCGATCAGTTGGACCGACACAGTCCAATCGATTATTCCCAATTTGTCTAAACGCCGACCGAATCCTGGAGCGGCCTCCATCTCGAATCATCTCGTCGAGCGAAACGATTCCTTCGGGGCAGGCTCACATTCTTAGAGGAACGGTTTCGCCGCCGTCCAAATCCCAACCAGCACGATCAGGACCGCGCTAGCCCAGAACCAGACCGCGAACCCCTTACCGAGATCCAAACGTGGATCGGAGTCACGCCGTTTAAAATAGATCGCGGCATAGAGGACAATCAAGAGGATGATCGAAGTGACAAAGCCGCCGACGAAGACCATGAACACCGGATTTTCGAGCGCTTTATAGACGAGCGCCCACAGAACTGGAATGACCCAGGCTAGGCCCGCAATCCAGCGCATGCGCAGTTTTAAATTCGAGAAATCGAACATCCCGATCTGCCCGAATGCATCCGCAAACTGCCGGGTCCAAGCCGCGAGCGCAGCAAAAGTCGTCGAGAACAGCACCACAAATGCGCCGGCGTAGAACATCGGTCCCGCCCAGTCTCCCAGCGTCGTCGTATACATCGTTGCCAGGTATTCCAGGAATGGTCCACCGCCGCCGGGTACTTCGCCACGCCCGTGCAGCAATCCTGCGCCAAGAATGTAGAAAGCCGCAGTCATGACCGTATAGACGGTCATCGCTGCCACCGCGTCGACCATCATCACCTTGGTCCAACCTTTCGCGCGTCGTGCCCAAGCGTCGCTGCCGTCAGATTCGCCGGTCTTCGCGGCGTAGCCTTTTTCAATCAACCAGTAGTTGTAAGCCATGATTTCGTCCCCGCCGACCCCCGTGATGCCGAAGGCACCGATGACCAGCAAGAGCATCGCATTGTCACTCGGCAGACTGAAAGTGAGACCCGAAAACACCTCGCCGATCGTGACGGCCTCCGGTCCGAGCTGCAGCGCCACCAACGAGACAAGGGTGAAAACGGTAAACAAGCCGATCATCACCACGGAGAGGGTCTCGATCAATTTGTAGTAACCTCCCGAAACGATGACGCCGACGACAGCGACCGTCACCACCAGCCAAATATCAGTCGATATCGAAGGGATGGCCATGTTCAAAAGCACCGCGACCATGCCAATAATACCGCCAACCTGAAGGAATTTGAAGAGCATCAAAAAAAGCCATGCCCAAATGCTCCAGTTCGCCTTACCGATTCTCAGACCGGGCAATTTGTCGAGCAATGCAAAGGTCGGTTTGCCGGTCGCGATCGCCCGTTTTCCAAATTCCACCTGCACCGCGACTTTCACCAAACAGCTAATGAGGATCACCCACAGGGCGATGAATCCCGCCTCGGCACCAAGGGTCGTGGTAGCGACCAGCTCGCCCGAGCCCACGATGGACGCCGACAGCACGAATCCGGGTCCGATGTGTTTGAGGCTACCGCGCAAGGTGGTCGGAGGCTCCTCTATTTTGGATGGGTCGAGTTTATAGGGATCACTGCTAGGTCGCATTGGATCGTAAGCCTAACGGCAGAGCCACGAGCAAAGAAGCCCAAAACCAGACTAGAGGTTCAGTAAGATCTCAGAGTAACGAATGGGAGAGCAGTATTCTATCCAAGATCGCATTCGAAGTGAACACCACGCCGGTTCTCCGGGCGCTCGCGCCAGATCTTCCCACTCGGGAAGGTGTGATCGGCAAGAAAATCAGCTTTGAATTCTAATCCCCAACCCGGGGCTACGGGCGTGACATAGTGGCCACTCTTCGTCCGCACCGGATGCTCGACGGAATCTTGGAGGAAATCGATATACTCCACGAGCTGCGTGTCCGAGTGCCCGCTCACGGCAATTTGATCCCACATTCCGTAGTGTTGAATCATATTACACAGCGCGATTCCGCCGCCATGGGGGCAGACCGGGACGCCAAATTTTGCCGCCATGAGAATAATCGCCATGACATCATTGACCCCGGCCACCCGCACCGCATCGATCTGGCAGTATCCGATCCCACCGCTCTTGAGCAGTTGCTTGAAAATTACGGGTGAGGCGGCTTGCTCGCCACAGGCAAATTTAAAGGAGGCACCCTCGAAGGTCTCAGAGAGTTCGCAATAACCAAGGACGTCATCCCGGGCAATCGGTTCCTCGACCCACTTCAATTCAAAGGGCAGGTAGTGCCCGATGTGCTCCTTAGCCTCATCGACGCCCCAATACTGGTTTGCATCGACCATCAAGGATTGATCGGGACCAAGGGCATCGCGCAGAAATTGAAGACGCGCCACATCACTCTCGAGATCTTGCCCGACCTTCAACTTGAATGCATCGAAGCCTGTTTCCTGAAGCTTCAAGACGGTCTCAAGAATCGCCTCATCGCTCAAGCCCAGCCAACCCGCGGTGCAGTAGGCCTTCGGACCGAGCACGCTCATCTCTTGCTCACGCGTAACCTTCTGCGCCTTCGCAGTCTTCAAAATCGCGAGAGCCTCATCCGGGCTCAGTGCATCCTGCAGGTGACGCCAGTCAATACAAGCGACGACAAACTCCGGCTCAAGATCCACCAACAGCTTCCACAAGGGCTTGCTCTCAGACTTCGCCCACAGATCCCACATCGCATTGATGATCGCTCCGCAAGCCATCCGGAAAACACCATCGTGCAGCCAGCGCAGCTGGTGGTGGTCGATCAAGCGCCGGTAGAGTTTCAGGGGCGCGGCCGAAAAATCCTTGAGCGATGTTCCCACCACCAGCTGCGCGAGATCGCGGATACCGT
This sequence comes from Akkermansiaceae bacterium, assembly GCA_905182405.1. Taxonomy (GTDB): domain Bacteria; phylum Verrucomicrobiota; class Verrucomicrobiia; order Verrucomicrobiales; family Akkermansiaceae; genus SW10. Next base: position 2,181,264 of record CAJJBQ010000002.1, read on the forward strand.
GGCAGATCCAGTCCGTTCCAGCGCCAACCGTGAACACCACCGCGACTCCGCGGAGCCCACCATCGGTCTCGAGGTGCAAGACCGCGGAAGAATAATCGGGAGCCTTGTGAAAGGGATCCGACCCCAGCATATCGTCCGACGTCGGCACACGCAGATCAATGACTTCGGCTGAAGTGATTTTCATCATTCTAGCTCTCCTTGACCGCCGTTTGCTTCTGCGATCCCAACCCGTCGATGCCCAGCTCGACCACGTCTCCGGCCTTCAAATACCTCGGTGGATCAAATCCCAGACCAACCCCCGCTGGAGTCCCGGTGGAAATGACGTCACCCGGGAGCAGGGTCATAAATTCGCTAAGGTAGCTGATGACATGCTGGATATTAAAAATGAAATCTGTCGTGCAACCGTCCTGGAGCTTCTTGCCATTCAGCGTGAGCCACAGATTGAGATTATTCGGATCGCCCACCTCGTCCTTGGTTGCGAGGTAGGGACCAAAGGGCGCGTAGCTGTCAGCGGATTTCCCTTTCACCCACTGGCCTCCCTTCTCCAACTGCCACTCACGCTCGGAGTAGTCATTATGCACCGCGTAGCCTGCGATGTAATCAAGCGCGTCACCCTCACTGACGTACTTTGCTTTCTTCCCGATCACCACCGCGAGCTCGACCTCCCAGTCGGTTTTTTCCGAGTTCCGCGGAATCACGATCGGATCGTTCGGGCCGGTCCAAGCCGTCGTCGCCTTAAAAAATACGACAGGTTCACTCGGTTGCTCCATCCCAGCCTCCGCCGCGTGGGAGGCATAATTCAGCCCGATGCAGATGATCTTCGACGGTCGCGCAATCGCCGGCGCGAGCCTCACATCCGCAGCCCGAACCTTCGGCAGAGAGTCCCCCTCCCCTTCGATAAAGGCCGCAAGCCTCGAAAGGCCCTCGTTCTCAAAAAATCCCTCGCCCCAGTCCTCGCCGAAGCGGGTGCAATTAAAAATCTCAGTCTCTGAAGCGAAGACGCCAGGGATGATCGAATCGTTTTCGTGGTATCGGGTGAGTTTCATAAAGCCAGGATCCTATCTCAACAAAGTGACGCCGCCATCAATATCATAGGCTGATCCGGTGATAAAGGCCGCCTTGTCCGAACACAAGAAGGCGGCCAGCTCAGCGACCTCCGAGGGCTTCCCCATACGACCGATCGGCTGGTATTCCGAGAGCTTCTCGAACATCCTCTCACGCTCGTCTTCCGGATAATTCTTCTCAAGAAAGCCATCGACAAAGGGCGTATGAATGCGAGCTGGACAGACGCAGTTGGAGCGAATCCCCTGATCAATGTAGTCGCGTGCGACCGAGAGCGTCATCGCCACCGCCGCCCCCTTGGACATCGAGTAAGCGAAGCGATTTTCAATCCCGACTTTCGCCGCGATCGAGGCGATGTTCAGAATGGCGCCGCCGCCTTCGGCGATCATCTTCGGCACCGCGAAGTGGATGCAGTGATAGAGTCCTTTCACGTTCACCCCGTAGATCCGATCCATCTCTTCCGGTGTCGTGTCTCCGATATTGCCGATCGAAGCGATCCCGGCACTATTGACCAAAATATCAGCCCGCGGGAGTTTCTCGAAGACCTCACGAACCGAATCCGTCTCCGAGACATCACAGCAGAGGCATTCCGCGCTTCCGCCAGCTTCCCGGATCAACTCCGCGGTTTCGTCGCCGGCCTCTTGCTGAAGATCGAGAATGACGATGTGGTTGCCATCCTCAGCGATGCGCAGCGCAATCGCCCTGCCAATGCCGGAACCTCCTCCGGTGATGATTGCGTGTTTCATAATGAGTCAGTTTTCCGTGCGGTTTTTTTCTTTCTCGGCGAGCTCCGAGAACAGCTGAGAGTGGGATGGATAAAAAGCCGACCACAAGACAATCGTTATTTTTCACCTGCGTGCAATAAAACCGTTCGATTACCGAGGAGTTCAGTCTGACTCTTTTTCCTCGAATTGCTAGAAATTAGCTTTTTGCGAGGTGTCCCTGAATCAACTTCCTTACCCTCAAGTCCCAACCCCAATCGGGGTTGCATCCTTCTCCGCGTGGGCCTTCGCGCCTGACGCAACACCCTTGTGTGTTGCGTGACTGTTGATCACCGTCAAGATGAGTCACCAGATCAGCCCCAAATTGAACCACTCCACTTCGCGGCAGAGCTGTGGCGGTTACGGAATTTGAGCGCCCCCTTCTATTCTATGCCTGGCATATTAATATAGATGCTGCAACAGGAGTCGAAGGCCCCTAGCACCACAATCCCCCTTCATGTGATTGCACATTCAAATCCTTAAAGATAGACTCCCTCACAAGTTTAATATGTTTCGATCAAAATTATTACCAGCAACTCTACACTCCTGTATTTTTCTTTTGCTTGCTGTGACTGGATGCGCAACAGGGCCAACCTCCCGCCTCTCAAAAGATCAACCAACTAGCGCTGCAACCCCAACGTGGGTTAGCGGTTCACATACGATAACGGTCGATGGACGGCACCGGACCTTTCTGCTCGACGTTCCCAAAAACTTAAAGCCAAGTGCCGCATTAGTCTTGGTTTTTCACGGCTATACAGGATCGGCTGTGAAGATCCACGCCTCTTCGGGATTTACAGCACTGACAGAGGAACATGGTTTCGTGGCTGCCTATCCGCAGGGAACTATGGACGCTCGTGGAAACACTTTCTTTAATGTGGGTTACGAATTTCACAAAGAGAGCAAGGTTGATGACGTCAAGTTTGCAAATGAGTTAACGAGTAGACTGGTAAAAGACCTAGCCCTGGATCCGGACGCGGTATTCTCAACGGGAATGTCGAACGGCGGCGACATGAGTTACTTCCTCGCGAGCCAGCCGGATCCGTTTGTGCGTTCGATTGCGCCGGTCGCAGGCACGATGATGGTTTCTGGAAACGAATCCTTCGTCCCCAAAAAACGCATGTCCGTGATGGAAGTGCACGGTAGGGATGACACGATTACTCGGTGGAACGGAGATCTCAAGAACCGAGATCGCTGGGGCGCTTATTACGGCACCGACGCAGTCATGCGATTTTGGATTGATGGATTCTCATTGAAGAAATCAGAAATCACGCGACTCAAAAATATCCCTAGCGATCGAAAGCAGATTCAGTTGCACCGATGGTGGACAGCGATAGATGACACCGAAGTGCTGCTTTATGAGATACTGAAAGGAAAACACAGCTGGCCTGACAACCTAGGACGCCAAGAAGTTTCAACTGCCGCCGAGATCTGGAGTTTTTTCGATCGCCACCGATAGCCGCAAAAGGGTGAGTCGTCGAACGGGCAGAAGAAAGACTATGCTAGGGATATTTTAATATGCACTAGGACGAATCGGGGTTTCGTCCATCTTGGAAACGTGACGCAACACCTTTGGTGTTGGATCAATCCTAGGCTGAGTGATGTAAGCCCGTTGGGCTTGTTGAAACCCTGACTGGCTTCGGTGTGGCTCCAAGTCGAGACCAGGAGGCAGCTCCCATTCTGCCCCATTCCTACTCTTCCACCGTACGATACAGAAAGGCCTCGGAAGTCACCAACGAAGCAATCAGGGCATTCATGCTGCCGCCTCCATCGCGGTAAGCCTTGTGGGCATCTTGCAGGGCAGGAGCGTCGTTGAGGGTCTCGTTGCGTCCCATCCAGAAGCGGAAAGCGTGGCGGACGAAGACCTGCTCGACACGCTTACTTTTCGAAAGCTTCTGGATCATCTCGAGGGCGTTCTTCACGGGGCCGTCGAGCTGGGGATCGCCAGAATCGATAATCTCGCCGGAGGTGTCTACGGGCTCATTCAGCTCGGTCGTGCGGAACAAGCCGGCGTGGTTGTACATCTCGAAAGGGAGCCCCAGTGGGTCCATCTTTTTGTGGCAGGTCCAGCAATAATCCTCCCGCGTGACGCGCATGCGCTCCCGAAGTGGCATTTGGGGCTCGTCGGGCAGCATGGCATCAACCGTGATGGGAACATCGGGAATGCCGCCACCCAGAAGTCGCTCGCGAATCCAGATGCCGCGGTGGATCGCGTGATTGTCCATCGCATCGGAGTGGGAGACCAGCCAACTCGGATGCGTCAAGATACCGAGGCGCTGGCCTTCGGGGGCCGTAACAAGGGTCCGTTCGGGTTTCATGGAGCCGTTTCCGAACGAGCGGTGGCTGACACGAGAGTAGATCTTCAGGCCGGTCAGTTTCGCCTCAGCCACGGCGATGTTGACGTTGTTTTGGTTTCCCTTCTTATTCCCTTCGATTTTCTTCTTTGCCGCGACCAACTTCTTTTTTTGATCTGTCAGCTCCTTCAGGATCTTCCTGCTTTCAGGATCACCCTTCAAATTCTTCAACTGGGTTTCAATCTCGGCAAGCTCTGCTACGATGGGCTTCAGATCGACAGCGACCTTCTTCGCCAGCTCTGCCTCGGCTTTCTTCTTCGCGACCTGGGCTGCGCTTCTCTCTTCCGAGGTGCGTTTTCTGCCAAAGTAGCTGTTATCGGCCCTGGTGGCGACGACCTGCTGGGTGGTCAGCAACTCTTTAAGAACCCCCTTGTCCTTCTCAAGAATGAGCTCGATGAGGCGGTCCGTGCTCGCCGCCGCGTCGAACATCGCGCGGTAGTGCGAATTTCCCCGACTAGCAACGCCCGTCGTCGCCAGCGCCTTGTCGTCTTTGCAAATGTAACCGCCGAGGTCGTGGTCAAAGTAGTCTTTGAAAAAGCGCAGGATCCTCGGCTTGCGGATGCGGTCATCGGCAAGCATACGGGTGACTTCGCGCTCCACGTCTGCCCGGGTGCGCATGCGGCCGTCAGCGATCGCTTGTCGAAGTTCTGCGTCGGGTTTGAGGTAGCGCAGCGCATGGTTCACGGCCAAGCCCAGCTCCCAATCCTGGAGCATCACCCGGCCGTCTTTGTCAGGTTTGCTGGTTTCGACGAGTTCGGGTCGGAAGAGCGCATCGCGGTCCAGAAAAATGGACGACAGCCCAAGGAAAACACCGTTCTCCTTGCCGACCTTGTCAATGGAGTCTTTCACGATTTCGAGGTAGTCGTCGGATTCCGTCTTACCAGGCGGTCGGAAAGTCAGCGCCTCGAAGAGGTAGTCCACCGCGGCACGCAGGCCTTTGTCAGCGACCCCGGGATTCTTCATCAGCTCGTGGACCGGAGTCATCGGGCGGACGATCTTAGTGCTGTAGGTGATGGCGGTGGGCAGGCCACGAAGATCACCCTCAGGGGCGTAGGTCTTGGGATCGTCAGTGATCTGCTCCGGCTTGGCGATGCTCAAGGGACCGTAAGCCATATAGCGCAGGATGTCCTCCGCCTTGCTGAGGATCTGGGTCGCCTCGGCGCTATTGACGGTGTAGAAGTCGGGGTAATTCTCAAACCCGTGTTTGCGGGCTGAGGAGAGGACCACCGGGATACTTTTAACCGAGGTAGCGTATGCGACGGTTCCGCCTTGCCACTTGATGATCCGGTCGGTCCCAAAGTAGAGCTTGAGCTCGCCGCCGTGGTTAGTGGGGACGACATCACCGCGGGTGCGGAGGCCTGGCTTCTTCGGGTCGAATTGCGGTTCGGTGTTGATCAGTTCGTTGAGCCGTGTGATGTGCTCCTGGGGTGTCACCCGCCAGATACGCGCAGGCGAGGAAGCGGGCGCGAGCTTGATGCCATCGGGCAGCGGTCCGAAGAGCAGATTATGATCGAGGAAGTTCCCTTTTTTCGGATCAAGGTGGGCGTGAAATCCGCCCTTGTCCTCCATAACGCGCTGGAGCTCGCTCACGATCCAATCCGCGAATCGAAGCCGTTTGATGACCTCCGGTCGGTCCTTTTTCTTGGGCGGCATCTCCTGAAGCGAGACCTGCGCCCAGACTGATTTCCAGACCGCAGCGTTGGTCTCGTCCACCGGACCGAGGTCGAGCAGATTGAGATCGCCCTTTTGCGTTTCGCCGTCGTGGCAGTCGAAGCAATGATAATCCAGGAACTCTTTGGCGAGGTTCTCGAACTTGCCGCGGACGGGCTCGCCCGGGGTGTAGGTGTCAGCGGACAATGATGCCGCACCGAGCCCAGCTAAAACTGCCACGGTGAGCACGCGAGTCAGTCTCTTCATGCCAGAATCTCTTTGAGGGAACCGGTACCGGAGTCGAACTTGGCGGCCATCTGCTCGCTCATGTTGAATCGCCCGGAATTGACGCCTACGGTCTCAAGAATAGTCGCGTAAAGAGCGTTGATCGGACGTTTGCCGTCCAACTGGGTCAAGCAGCCACTCTTGAAGATTCCGTCGCAGTTGCCCAGAAGCATCACCGGCCAGTTGGCTCCGTTGGTGTGCTGCTTGTCGGCGTTGTTACTGGTGTAGACGATGAGCGTTTTGTCCATCATCGTGCCGCTGCCCTCTGGGACACTTTCCAACTCCTCCATGAGCTTCACCAGCATGCGGCTGTTATATTGGCGGATCTTGATCCAGATCGGGTTGTCGGGCTGATCGATGTGGCCGAGGTTGTGGCCTTGCTTCTCGACGCCGAGGCCTTTCCAGGCTCCAAAAATTTCGCCACGCCCCGAGCCGATCGTGAGCACGTTGGTGATGCCCGATTTGAGGGCTGAGATCCCGAGATCAAGATTGACGTCGTGCCAGTCCGTTTCGAATTCGGGGTTGGTGTAACGATCGTCTACCTTGGGGGCAAATTTGCGGAGGTGATCCGAAACTTTACCAAGTCGTCCACGAAGTCCGTTGATGTCATTGAATCCCTGGACGTATTGGCTAAATCGCTGTTTATCCGCAGTAGGGAGTGTCTTACCTCTGGCCGCTGCCATTTCCTCAATCCGGTCGAACATGCCGGACCTCGCTTCATGCTGGCTGCGAATGTCCCCCTGCGAGATCCCTCCGTAGAGCATCTCATAGAGGTGGTTCGGGTTCGAGTGCATGAAAATAGGCTGTCCCGCGCCGCTGGCCGAAAGGTTCGCGACGGTGGGTTTGCCTTTCATGTTCTCCATCGAATCCATCCCAACACAAAGGTGGGGAAGAAGTGTCTCGGGAAGCACCTTGCTCAACTCGTAATCGATCGTCGATGCGCTGGGCCGCACGCCGTCGCTGCCGCGGTAGCCACCGAGTGCCCCGAAGAAGGCACTGTGTGAAGGGCTGGTGTGCTTGCCGTGCAGACCGTTGATGATCTGTAGGCGCTCCTTGAAAGGCTCCAGTGCCGAGATAGGCTCGGGTAATTTGATACCGGCCAGCGACCCGCTGTTCTTCATTCCCGCCGGGATACAGGTTCGAGGGTCGAAACCCTGATTCTGCATGAAAAAGATGACGCGTTTCGGGCCTCCACCGCTCTTGATTGAGGGGGCTGCCGAGGCGAAATTCGGAAGGAAGGCCGAGCTAACACCGGCTGCCAATCCATGGAGAATGTTTCTGCGATTGATCATAGAAAAGTCTTTTGAAGGTTCATTCAATTCGATTCTTGGGTGATCAGGAACGCTTTCCTGACGAATACCAGTCTGGTATTTAATACCGGTTAGATGAGCAAAAATTTCATCTCTTTGCAGCCAAGAATGTAAAATAAGTCGTTATGATACTAATCTGGGGCAGAAAAGACCCTCTGGTGTTTTTGGTTCGGAATTGAGAATGAGGTGCCTATGGTCTAGTAATTCATGTCTTCACCACGGATCTCGAAATAGATGCAGATCCTCAAATTTGTATTTTATTTTTTCGTTTACGCGTTGTTTTTGACTTCGTGTGACGAGGGAGGTAATCGTCCGGATTCGGGCGGAGGAGACTTTCCGCGCAAGCCGATCAAAGTGGTCGTTCCCTTCAGCCCGGGAGGCGATAGTGACACCTTCGCGCGCATCATGCAAAAGACGATTCGCGATCTCGAGTTACTTCCGGAGCCGCTTGTCATTCATAATGTCCCGGGTGCTGGAGGCACGATCGGGAGCCGGCGCGTCCGCGATGCCGCTCCGGATGGCTACACCATTCTCAATCTTCACGAGGGGATTTTCACCTCAAAATACGCGGGACGAGTGTCCTACGGACCCGAGGCTTTCCGGCCCGTCGCGGCCACTGCGATGTCGAACCTCGTCATCTGCGTGCGTGAAGAATCGCCCTTCAAAAATTTATGCGATTTGCTCGAAGCGGCTGCCGGGAAACCCGATTCTATTCTGTTTGGAATGGCGCAGGGAACTCCGACTCATTTTGCTGGTCGCAGGTTGGAGAAAGCCGGTGGCGAATTGCAGTTCCGTATGGTCGCCAGTGGTGGTGGTGCGAAACGCCGCAACGATCTTGTTGGCAAGCACATCGACGTCACGCCGTTTTCGCTCGCCGAATATATCGGCTTTGAAGAGGGCGGATTACGCGCGGTTGCCTATCTGGCGGAGGAACGTCATCCGGAATTACCCGATGTCCCGACGGCGCGCGAACTCGGCTACGAGGTGGTGATGCCGCACGTCCACTATTGGTGGGCCCCGAAGTCGACTCCGGACGTCGCGGTGGAGCGAATTGCCGATGTCTTGGAGGCGGCGATGGAAACGAAGTACATGCGCGGCAAGCTCGCCGAAACCAAGACCAAGCCGCTCTTTTTGCGGGGTGCGCCGCTGGAAGCACACCTGACTGATCGGGAGGGCGAATTTCAAGACGTGGCACTGGTGAACTACACCGGTCTGCCCGATCCGGTGGTGCCGATCCTAGCGATCGTCGTGGTGCTGGGCGGGGGGATTGGTTTCCGTTGGTTTAAAGAAAGAGACGTGGTTGTTAAAACGCCAGTAGTTTGGCGACACATTACACTCAGTTGCTCGGTTCTCGCTGCCTATGTGCTCTCGATGCAAGTCGTCGGAGTTTCCTATGTCTTCGCCACGATGGCCTTCATTCCTGCCCTTGCGGTCGTCGGAGGGGCACGTTCCAAACGGTCGGTCGCTACCGTGACGGTCCTCGGCATCGCCCTCGCCTGCGCTTGCTTCTTCATTTTTACAGAGGTCCTTGTGATCGATCTCCCTTAGCACTCCAATGATTTTTGAAGTCCTCTCCAATCCAAACCTCGTGGCACTCGTTATGCTCGGCACCGCGCTCGGCATCACGGTAGGTGCCATCCCGGGGCTGACGGGGGCGATGCTGATCTCGCTTTCCTTGCCACTGACATTCAGCATGGCTCCACAGAGCGCTCTCGCATTTCTCGTCGCGATGTATGTCGGCTCAGTCAGTGGTGGCTTGATCACGGCAACCCTGCTGCGCATGCCCGGAACGCCCGCTTCGATCATCACCACTCTCGACGGTTACCCGATGGCGCAATCCGGGCAAGCGGGCCGGGCGCTCGGTCTCGGGATTGGCGCCTCATTCATCGGCGGGATCCTTTCGTGGATTGCCCTTGCTCTGGTGGCGAAACCGATCGCCGAGTTATCGACCGCACTTGGGCCTTGGGAATTTTTTGCCCTCGTGCTGATGTCACTGGTCTTGGTGGTTGGAGTCAGTGGTAAATCTTTGTCAAGTGGTGCGCTCTCGTGCGCATTGGGAATCCTCTGTGCCCTGCCCGGGACCGCTCCCGGGAGCGGGGAATTGAGACTCACCTTCGGCCTCGGCGCGATGGATGATGGCTTCAAATTGCTGCCGGTTCTCATTGGCCTGTTTGCCTTGAGTCGTGTCTTTGCCGCGCCGACAAAGAGTGCTTCGGAACAAGGTGAGGTGAAGGGAAGAATCGTACCTAAATTACGCGAATGGCGGACTCATTGGCTCAACCTTTTGCGCTCATCGGCCATCGGGACCGGCGTAGGAATTCTCCCGGGGATCGGTGCTAACATCGGTTCACTGATCGCCTATTCGACCGCACGCGCAACTTCCAAGACACCGGAGAAATTTGGAACCGGTTCCGAGGAAGGTGTCATCGCATCCGAATCGGCAAACAATGCCACGGTCGGCGGAGCGCTGGTGCCGCTGATCGCTCTCGGTATCCCGGGCAGTGTTATCGATGCTATTCTCCTTGGCGCCTTTGTCATTCATGGCTTGCAACCGGGTCCGATGCTTTTCGCGAATGAGCCGAAGATTGTCGGCACCATCATTTCTTCCTACCTGTGGGCGAATATTGCCATGGTGCTTCTGATGCTGATGAGCGCCCGCTGGATTTCAAAGCTCGCCCGGATCAATCACCACACCCTAATTCCCATCGTTGCGGCCTTCTGTGTGCTGGGATCGTATTCCCTGGCAAATCGCTTCTTCGATGTCTGGGTCATGATCGGCTTCGGCCTTGCCGGCTGCCTGCTCGAGCGCTGGCGGATCCCTCTGGCACCATTCGTGATCGGGTTCGTGCTCACGCCACTGGGTGAGGAATCGATGGTCGCGGCCTTGATGAGCTCGGGTGGTGGATGGTTGCCGCTGTTTACGCGCCCAATGTCGCTTTGCTTTCTCGTTCTCGCCGGTTTACTTCTGCTCTGGTCACTGCGCCAGCGGCGTACTGTCTCTCCTAATTCCGAATGACTCAAAAACGACCTCCCAACATTCTTTGGTACTGCACCGATCAGCAACGTTTCGATACCATCGGAGCGCTCGGTAATCCACACGTGCACACGCCGACGATCGACGCCCTCGTCGAGGGCGGCACAGCCTTCACGCACACCTACTGCCAGAGCCCGATCTGCACGCCGAGTCGCTCGAGTTTCATGACCGGACTCTACCCGACGCGCGCGCATAACACGCGCAACGGCAACGAGACCTTCGAAGGGCACCCTCCGCTCATCAGTAAGCTTGTCGCGGAGGCGGGGTATTACTGTGGGCTCATCGGAAAATTCCACCTGCAAAGTTCCGGCAAACGCACGGAACCACGGCTCGACGATGGTTTCTCATTTTGGAAATTCAGTCACGCCCCGCGCGACGATTGGGAAGAAGGCCACGACTACGCGGATTGGGTGAAGGCGAATGGCGGCGACCTCGACGCGATGCGCGAAAGCGAAGAACGCGTGAGTGCGGACTTTCATCAGACCACGTGGGCAACCGAGCGCGCCTTGGAGTTCCTCACGGAAACGGAGTCGATCGACAAGCCGTGGATGCTCAACATCAATCCCTACGACCCACACCCGCCCTTCATTCCACCAAAAGAATACGCCGACAAGTTCGATCCCGAGACCATGCCCGGACCCTATTTTCGCGATTCCGATCTCGCCGCGCAGGAAAAACTAGGACCAGTCGATTTCCAGACCGAAGCGCAGACTCCCGAGGAGCGCGGGGCCAAGAAAATTCAGGCTCTTTACTACGCCATGATTGCCCTCATCGATGACCAGCTCGCACGCATCATTCAACGCCTCGATGAAACCGGCCAGCGCGAGAATACCATCATCATCTTTACCAGCGACCATGGCGAATCCTTGGGCGACCACGGGCTGTTGCTCAAAGGCTGCCGCTTTTACGACGGCCTCGTCCGGGTGCCCTTGATCTTCAACTGCCCTGGGACCATCGAAAGCGGCGTGCGCAGCGAGGCTCTCGTGGAGTTGCTCGACATGAGTGCGACGATTCTTGACTTCGCCGGGATCGAGCGCCCTGACTATTTCCAAGGCGACACCTTGCGCCCGATTCTCTCAGGTGAAGCGACACCCGATCACCATCGCGAGAGCGTCCGCTCCGAGTATTTCGATGCCCTCGATAAAGCGTTCTGCAAGGGCAACGCCTCGTTTGCGACGATGTATCGGACCCGGCGCTACAAGCTCGTCGTCTATCATCGCAACAATCTCGGTGAGCTATTCGACCTCGAAAAGGATCCCCACGAGTTTGAGAATCTGTGGGATGATCCCGCCACCACCGAGATCAAGAACCAGCTCATCCTCGAGAGCTTCAACGATCACGTCATGAAGACCACCGACGTCGGAAGCCGACGCATCGCGCCGATGTAATTTGGCGGGGGTTGAGTAGCCGGGAGTATCTCATCAAATCGACTGCTCGGAAGATTCGTCATTCCATGGGTGGAACCCAGGCGCTAGGGTAAGTGTTATGAAAGCATTTTTCTGTCTGCTGAGCACCCTGCTTTTTCTCGCGCATTCTGGATTCGCCGAGCCGCTGGCGGATACGCGGGCGCTCGATTGGGAGGGCGACATTGCCTCGAGGCTCATCGATGCGGCGGATGCCTTCCTGCTGAAAAAAATCGAACAGACGATGGCGGCCGAGAAATCGGAGAACCCTGATCGTGCCGAGCTGGCGCGGATCCTCGGGGTGGTGGACGAGCGCGTTGCACCCAAGTCTCGCTTCGAAATGCTGACTAAGGTAGCGGAGGGCGAAAATTTCGTGGTCTACGAGGTCCGTTGGCAGGCCTTCGGTGATGTGCATGGCGAGGGGCTCTGGTTGAGTTCGCCGGGAGCGACCAAGTCGATGATTGTGATCCCGGATGCCGACCAAACTCCGGAGGAAATGGCCGGGTATCACGGGAAGCTGCCGATCGAATATCAGACCGCCCGTGAGTATGCCGCGAGCGGGCTGAACGTTTTTGTTCCGGCGTTGATCAATCGCAGCGCGGGATCGCACACGCTCTCGAACCGCGAGTATCTCTACCGTCCGGCCTTCGAGCTGGGGCGCCACCTCATCGGCTACGAAATTCAAAAAATCCTGGCGCTGGTAGATCGGCTTGGCCCCGATCTGGTTGCGGTGCACGGGCATGGCGAGGGCGGCATGCTGGCACTCTTCGCCGCGGCGCTCGACGAGCGAATCCCGATGGTGATGGTGAGCGGCTACTCCGGTCCGGGCGCCGACCTGTGGCAGGAGCCGGCAGAGCGCAACGTCTTCGGGCTGCTCAAGCAATTCGACCGCGCCTCCCTAGAGCGGATGATCGCCCCGCGGGAATTGAAGAACCTAGCACAACCGCCCGCTCCATATGTTCTAATCGAACCAAAGAAATCGCGCGGCAAGCCGGGGCGGCTCCTTTCCGTAGGAGATCAGAAAGCTGATCCGAAAATCCCGGCACCGCCTTTGAAAATCGTGCGCGTATTGGACCAGGAAGCGCGCCATGCCCGGCAGTTACACGAGCTCGACCGGCACAACCAGCAGCTGCTGGTCGAGAGCCCGTATGTCCGTGCAGAATTCATGGCGAAACTGAAGACAGATTCGCCGCAGGACTTTGCGAAATCGCAGAAGTTCTACCGCGATTACTTTGCCGAGAAGGTGATCGGGCGATTCGATGATGCGCTCCTCCCGGCCAATCCGCGCACCCGAGAGATCGAGATTAACGACAAGGTGCGCGCCTACGAGGTGGTCCTCGATGTCTTCGAGGACGCGAGTTTTTTTGCCTACGGCATTCTGGTCGTGCCGAGAGATCTCAAGGCCGGAGAGACGCGCCCCTGCGTGGTTTGCCAGCATGGTCTGGAGGGGCGTCCGCAATCGACGATTGGTGAAAAAGATGCGCACTATTACGCGGCCTTCGCGACGAGATTGGCGGAGCGCGGCTACATCACCTTCGCGCCACAGAATCTTTACATCTTTGAGGACCGGTTCCGCACGCTCCAGTTCAAGGCGAACTCGATCGGGCGCACCCTCTTCTCGCTCATGGTTCCGCAACACCAGCAGATTACCGATTGGCTGGGCGGGCTCGAGTTTGTCGATGCCGACCGCATCGGCTTCTACGGCCTGTCCTACGGCGGGAAATCGGCGATGCGCATTCCGCCGCTGGTGGACAACTATTGCCTATCAATCTGTAGCGCGGATTTCAACGACTGGGTGTGGAAGAACGCCTCGACGCGCAGCCCATATAGTTACGCAAACAAGAGTGAGTATGAAATCTTCGAGTTCGATCTCGGTAGCACCTTCAACTACTCGGAGATGGCGGCGCTGATTGCCCCGCGGCCCTTCATGGTGGAGCGAGGCCACTTCGACGGAGTCGCCCCGGACGAGCGCGTGGCTCTGGAGTTCGCCAAAATCCGGCATCTGTATTCGGCGAAACTGGGGATCGGGGAGCGGGCAACGATCGAGTGGTTCGTCGGGCCGCACAAGATCAACGGGGTGGGGACTTACCAGTTTCTCGACCATTGGCTGAAGCCTTAGGGATTTTCAGGAGCTAGATTGATCGGTATCGGAAAAATTTCACAGCTGGAATTGATCTCATCATCTGCTTTCCTCTCCTCGCATGAGTTCAAACCGCACCACCGTCCTCGCGGGCATCGCCGCGAACAACGCCTCGCTCTTTCACCGGATCCGCTTCATCGTGTCGGATTCGGCCGTGATTATCGACTTCGCGGACGGGACCTCTCTCCTCCTCATCCGGGACATCGAAATGGATCGAGCGCGCCAGGCAGGCTCGGCGGATCGAGTTTGTTGTGCGGCCGACTTTGAACCAGAAGGCGGCCTCTCCGGTGATCGGGATACCGCCTTGGCCCAAGCTACTGCGGAATGCCTCCGGCGTGCCGGTGAAACATCGATCACGGTCGACCGGACGCTACCCTACCTCTTTGCTCATCTTATTCTGCAGGCCGGGATCGCCATCGAGTATTCCGAGAGCTTTGGCGTCAGTGAACGCCGCACCAAAAGCCCCGAGGAAATTGAGCATTTACGCCATGCCCAAAAGGTCACGGGCGAAGCGATGACCTTCGCCTGCCGAACCATCGCGAACGCCAGGCCAGATCAGGATGGCATTCTCCACCACGACGGCACGATCCTCACCTCCGAGCGTGTTCGGTCGATGATCACCGCTTTTTTGATCGAGCAAAATTTTTCCAACTCGCACGGTTCGATCGTGGCGACCGCTCCCCACGTCGCCGACTGTCACCATTACGGAACGGGACCTTTGAAGAAAAATCTCCCGGTGGTTGTCGACATCTTCCCGATGGATAACGTGACGCGCTACAACGGCGACATGACGCGAACGGTAGTTTGTGGCGAGCCGTCCGACGAAGTGAAAAAAATACACGCCGCGGTTTGCGAAGCGAAGGCTGCCGGGTGCATTGCGCTCAAGGCGGGCACGACCGGAGAGGCCGTCCATCTTGCCACGATTACCATGCTTGAAAGACATGGTTTCACAATCGTGCGCGGCGACGTAGCACATGATTCAGCCATTCCGACAATGCCGCACGGTACCGGACACGGGATCGGTTTGGATGTTCACGAGCCCATTTTACTTGATCATGGCGGCGGCGAGATTTTCGAGACCGAGCTCTTCACCGTGGAACCCGGATTATATTCCTCGAACCACGGTGGGGTCAGGGTCGAGGACATGGTTCTCGTCACCGAAACGGGCCACGAAATTCTCTCGCCGGTGCAGGAGAGTTTGAATTGGAAGGAATGATCTGTATGTGGAAGTCACCGCACCTGGGTAGAAGTCGCTAAACTCGATCCAGCCCGCCTTGATAACCGGCGAACTCATCCGTTTCGACCCCCAGTCTTTTCAGAATGGTGACGAAGAGGTGAGCGAGCGGAATCTCGTCATGCTCAGGATCACTCCTCCATCCTATGTCTGACGAAATTCCGGCTCCAGCCTGGTTGTCCTCATTTCCTCTACCGAACTTGAGGTAGCGGCCATTATTGAAACCAAGATTTTTGCCACCGGCGGAAATGATCGGATAATTTCGAGAGAGGTGAAAACTACTTGAGGCAGAGCCGTGCATGGCAAAGGTGTTATCGAGCATCGTGCCATTTCCATTCGGCTCCGGCGTGTCCTTTAACTTTTGAACGAAGCGCCCAAACTCTTCTGCCTGAAAGCGATTATAGGTGCCTAAGTTTCTCCAGCCATTGGGCTTCTTCACATCGTGAGTTAAGCCATGTGCATTATTGAGGCCCACCGCTCTCGCTAGGAGATCCTGAGGGCCTCCGGTGTTTTCCCGGCCCATCATATAGGTTGCCACGCGGGTGGAATCACTCAAGAAAGCGAGGTAGGTCAGTTCGTAAATTGTTTGGATATAAGCTCTGCTATCGCGGACCGTCACATCGAGGTTCAGGTGACCAGAATCAACTTTCGGCAAGGGGGCATCAATCCACTGTTCTGCTTTAAGCAGCTTGATCTCGGTATCGCGGACGGCATCGAGATACTGTTCAAGGGTCCGCCGATCGTGGCTCGAAATTTTCTTATTGAGAGAGCGGACATTGGCAATGAGGAGATCCAGCGAACTCTTACTTCGTGCCAGCTTGTCGCGAGTATTCTTTCCCCCGGTCACGAAAAGCATGTCGAAAATCCGCTTGGGCCGATTGAGCGACGGGATTGGTCGGCCTTGGTGATCAAAGGAAGAGGTATGAGTGGCTCGGGGGGCTCCCGTCCCGGCATTCGTGGACATAACCAAGGAGGAATGACGGGTCTGTTCACCGACATTGGCGGCAAGAATCTGATCAAGTGAGACTGAGTTTTTGTAGGGCCCGTGACTCCCGGTATCAGCGGCGGTGAGATACTGGTCGGCATTCGCATGGCCAATCACTTTTCGAACGGAGGGATGTGAAAGACCTGAATAAAAGGAAATTTCACTTCGGAGAGGTTCCAGGACATCGAGAACCTTGGACAAGCGGAAGTCCCTTTCGCCACCCTGTGGAAACCAGCTCCAGTCTTTCCAGGCAGGATCATCCTCCCGGGGCAGACCCACTCCATCGGGGTGATAAACGCTCATAAAACGAGCGATTTTATGATCCAGATCCCCTTTTGCGGCAAAGGTTTCCATCCACGGCAACGCCAGACCAATACCGGAACATTGGAGAAAATTTCGTCTTTTCATGAGAAATATTTTTTATTCATCGTCGGCACCTCTCGTGATCTTATTACTAAATAGTTCGCTCCGGATGATGATCGATACCAAATCTTTTAACCCATCACCACTCTCCCTGAGTTCTTGAGTCATCTTGTCAATCTCACCCCGGTCACTAAAAGAGATTGGGCGGCCCAAGGCATACGAACTGAGTTTGTGCACCATTGCTCTGGCAAACTGATCCTGTCGCTTGGCCAAGAGGTAATCTTTCATGCTTCCGACTCCGTCGAGCTTTTGCCTGTTGTATAAAACGGCCGTCGCATCAACCGGCTTATCCTTGATTGTGGTCCGGTAGGAACCAATCGCGTCGTAATTTTCAAGAGCGATCCCCCAAGGGTCGATCTTGGCATGACATGATCTACAGGCGGCCTGATTCCGATGGTCCGCCATGCGCTCTTTTTGGGTCATCCTCAGAATTCTTGGGTCCGTTAAATCAACTTCCGGAACATTGGGCGGCGGTGGCGGTGGCGGATCATGAAGGATTCTCTCAAGCAGCCAGATCCCCCTTTTCAGAGGATTCGAATCGACCCCGGTTGAATTCATCGTCATGACCGCCGCAGTGGTTAAAAGCCCACCACGATTTGACTCAGGGCTGACCGCAACTTTGCGAAATTCCTGACCGTAAACTTCAGGAATCCCATAGTGCCGGGCCAAGGCCTCATTGATCATGAGATAGTCTGAGTGAAGGAAGTCCATAATGCTGCTGTTCTTCTTCAGGACTTCCTCAAAAAAGGTCAGAGGTTCTTGCTGGATATTCTCTTTGAATAGGTCGTCATAACCTTTGAACTTTGTTTGATCGATAATGACCGTTTCGAGCGCTTCAAGACCGAGCCACTGCTCCATAAAATTCTGAGAGAAACGCTGTGAGCGGGAGTCCGCTAACATTCTTTCAATCTGGGAATGCAAGACTTCCGGGTTCTTCAGCTTCCCCTCAAGAGCAAGCTCCAAAAGCGGTGAATCCGGAATGCTGGACCACAGAAAAAATGACAGCCGACTGGCCAGTTCAAGATCGCTGACCGTCGTTGATCCATTGGCCTGATCTCCAGATTCCCCCTGAATTAGGTAAAGGAACTCGGGCGCCGCCAAGACGGTTGCAAGCACTTCAATGATAGTCTCTTCAAAGCTCGCAAACTCCGGACGGTATTTCGAAAACAAGTCGGAGTAGAGCTCAACATCCTCATCCTTGACTGGGCGCCGCCAGGCTCTGGTCATGAACCTTTTTAGGATTTCCTTGCTGTATTTTTTCTCATCGGTCTTGTTCGGGCTCTCGAAGAAAATTGCAGCATGGGACTTTGGCGGCCAACTTTCATGAACCCCGGCCTCGATTTCGACATAATCAATATGGACATCAATCGGGTCCCCTCCCCGAGTCGTCCCGCCATTAGAGATATTTTGAATCTCGAGATACTCGGTGGCATTTGGAGAGTCCCCAACTTCATGAATTCGGCGAAAAGGATTCCGGGGGATTTCATTGAGGGGGATCTCAAAAGTGATGAACTGAGGATCATCCAGAGACGCTCTCACGGGGATATCACGTTGGCTCACCCTCGCAGACATTTTCCCTTCATTGTTGGTTTGAAACCCAAATATCAAGCGAAGGCTGGCATACTGATTGGCTCGATGGGTCGTCGCTCCAACTCTCATCCGAACACGCATGATGCCTTCATCCGGAACAGAATTTCCCAGGTCCAATTTGATTTGTTGCGAAGACGGGAGCACCGCCACGACCTTGGAAACGGCGGGAACATCGATGACGATCTTGTCCGGCTTGAGATTCCAGATCCCATGTTGGGCACCGTCCAGAACGACATAGTAAGACCATCGATAGAAAAACCCTTCCCCTGTTTCCTTGTTAAAGATGTGGGTTCTTCTTTTCTTATTCGAGTAATCAGAATCGCTTCGATTGATTGGCTTCTGCTTCAACACGCTGGCTTTAGCCATGGCCTCCTGCATCGGGATCTGATACGTAACAACTTCAGGACGTGTTCCTTGGACCATTGCTTTCTTGAGAGCGCTCAGAGCAATTTCACGATAGGTCTCAAACTGCATCGCCGACATCTGCAATAACTCCGAACTGTTCTTAAATCCATCTTCGGAAACGGATTCGGGCGGCAGTGGTTCTGAAAAATCCAGGTTAAGCCCAAGCAAGTCTTGCAGGGCATAGTTGTATTCATAATTCGCCATGCGACGAAATGAAGTATGAACGCCTTCATTGCGACGAATCTGAGACGCCTTGTTCATTTCCGTCCCGAGCCAGTCGACAATTCTGGCGCGATTTTTATCGACGAGATGGTAGTCCGGTTCGTCATCCGGAGGCATTTCAGAATTGCTCAACACTTCATAGACCTCGACCCATCGATCGATGTCTGCACCCGTCAAGAGATTCGGATCGAGTTCATCGACACGAAACCTTCCTTTGGATTTTTTCGGGCCATGACAATCAAGGCAGGATTTTTCAAAGATCGGCGCGACGAATTTTTTAAAATCCGAGAGGTTCGCTTTAGGCACTGGATCATTGACGGACTCAGGGCTTATGTCATCCGCCGCGACAGGGAATCCGAAGCCCGCTAGGGTGACGACAGCCAGAGCCAAGATCGTTCTAATTCTGTGAAACATCGCTACTGATCAATTTTTTCTCTAACCCACCATCAACTCTGCCAGAGGTCCGGTCACATCAAGATCCTTGAGATTGGTATCCAGTTGCCCGAAGGTTTTTGCTGTTTCCATTCCGGCGGCCTGCATCATGGAAAGGTAGAGGTTGGCAATCGTGCGATGACCTTTCTCCTGATACTTGGGATACTCGAGGTAGCGCCCCATCTTCAGTTTGTTGGCCATGCCGCCAACCAGCACAAAGGGCCAATCGGCTTGCCCGCCATGGTGGTCGCCACCATTACAGGACATGTAGACAATGAGCGTGTTGTCGAGCATCGTGCCGTTTCCTTCAGGGATGCGATCGAGTTTATCAGCCATATCCGCGATGTGTTTCAAATGCAGCTTTTCGATTTCCATTCGGCAACGCAATCCGTCCCATCCGTTCGATGAGATACCGGGATCGTTGTGCCCAAGGGCGTGGACATGCTTTTGGATGCCAAGGTCCCTGTAAGTCACGCCCAAGGTGTCCATGCGCAAGGTGAGGACGTTTGTCATACCGGCAATCAATGCCGCACTTCCGATCTCAAAGTGCGAGGCAATCCGATCCGAAGGAAGCTCGCTATCGTAGCGCTTAGTCAAGGGAGGCGCGTGCTTTTTGATTTTGTCGGTCAGCTTTGCCTTCTCCCGCTCGATCCTTCGCAAGGAGTCAAAGGAATCCGTGTAAACCGCGAACCGTTCCTTATCTACAGCAGTCAGCTGTCGCTCGATTCTTCGGATGTCATCCTTTAAAAAATCCATCATGCTGCCATTGAGAGCCAGCTTTCGCTCCAGCTGCTTCGGCGTATCCACGGCGGCGCCAAACAACTCAAGATAAGCCTTCCGAGGCGAGGCCTGATAGGCCACGGGCATTCCACCCTTATATGCCGAAAGGTTTGGGTAGCAATAGCTGTCGTCGAGCTTTCCGCCCGCTTCCAAGAGCCCTCCCTTGAGTGCCATCCCATACATCGGGTAAGGGCCGGGGGAGAGGTGTTGGCCCAAGAGGCAATCGATCGAAGGGGCGATCGCCACCCGCTCGGAAAAGTGGCAGGAGAGGGCGCCAAAGCCCGAGGTATGATTGCCGCGAAAGGTGTCACCCGACAAACTCTGGATGATCGTCATGCGATCCTTGAACCGTTCCAGGGCGGCCAGCTTTTCCGGGAGCTTGTGATCTTTCAGGGATACGTTGATTGCTTCGCCCGGTTTGCGACCCTTGTTCCCTAGTTTTTCTCCGTCGTCTCCAAGAAAGTGGTTTTCGATCCCTTCGGGGACGAGGTTGAATTTTTCGACCCCGGACGATTTTACGACGAAAACAAAGCGCTTCGGAAGTCCCTCTTCTCTCCCTGCCGCGTGCGCTTGGAGCGACTGTATAAATGGCGCCATCGCGAGCGATGCTCCGCCCATCGATAGATTCTTAAGTGCGCTTCGTCTTGTGAATATCATCGGTCTAGATTTGGGGTTCGTTAGCGGCGGTAGAGAAACGAGTCTGAACTCAGCAACGAGACGACGAGCGCCTTGAAGCTTCCGCCGTTATCCTGGTATGCTTTCTCTGCCTCGATTAGGGTTTTTGAATCACTGAGCATTTCGTTTCTTCCCATAAAGTATCGGAACAAATAGCGCATGAAAGATTGTCTTGCACGGTCGGAGCGGCCCAAGCGATGCATCAGTTCGATCGCGTCCTTCACTTCACCATCGACCTTGGGATTTCCTGATCCGGTGATGGCTCCGGACGCGTTGATCGGGTGAGCAGTCAGCGTGCCCTTTTCGAGCATTTTGTCGAAGGCTGCATCCCGGCGGGTAAGGAGTTTCTTATCTTCATCAAAATAGACATGGGTTCGATAGCGCCCCCAGTCGTCGAAGATTTCAAAGGCCTCGCCAAGCGGGTTGATCTTGCGGTGGCAGGTCCAACAACGTTCGGCCCGTAGAATGTCGAGTCGTTCACGCAGGGTCTTGTGAGGATCCGTCGGCACATTGGCATCGACGTCCGGGGGGACGTCCTGAATCACTCCGGCGAGCAGTTTCTCACGGATCCAAATGCCCCGACGAATTGGATCGTTGCCTTCATTCAGCGAGTGGGTGGCGAGCCAGGCCGGATGTGTTAGCAAGCCGGCACGCTGGCCTCTAGGCATCTCGAAAGGTTGTTCAATCGGCCACTTCCAGCGTTGAAGAGAGCCTCCGCCACTGCTGGGCAGATTATAAGGTTCGATGTAGATCAAGTCTGCGATCCCACGAGAGCGTTTCGAAAAGGGGAAGTTCGGGTGTGGGTTGAGGCCGTTTTTCATCGCAGTCTTCACATGGGTGACTTTAAGTTCTGCGCGTTTACTCGCCTCATCGAGGCGTTTTTTTCGTTCCTCTGACGCGTAGTTCCATTCTTTCTGCTCCCTATCCAGCTGTTCTTTTTTCTTGGCGACTTGATCGCTGACATATTCCGATGCGGTGTATTCGGCGACCCTTTCCTCATAGAATTCACGCGCAAACTGATTGTTACCGGGGTGCGCAACGAAGTAGTGATCGGTCGTCAAGAGATTGGTGATGACGTCCTGATCACTTCTGAGGTGATGTTCGATGAGCATGCGCGCATCGTGGATCAGCATTTCGGTATTCCACTGGGGGATTCCTTCGCTACGGATCCGCTCGTTGTCCTTGAACACGCTGCCGGCCCGGTCGAATCCAAAAAATTCGTCGAAGAAGCGCATGATGCGGGGGAGATTACGATGAGCCCAGTGTCCCGTTGCGAGTTCCTCATCAAGCACTTCCCGGAGGACCCGGGCGACATCTTTCTTTTTCGTCAGCTTCCCTTCCGCTAAGGCCTTCCTGATCGCTGGGAGGTGCTCAGGCCCCCGGTCGGTTAAGGCGTAAGAAATGGTGTGGGCGATCTCTTGGGGCGAGAGATGACGGCGGCCATATTGGTCCGTTTCTCCAAGGCCGAATTCCATCCGGTAGATCGCCTCGGGGCTCAGGAAAATCGTCTTGATTGTCGTGTTGAGGCCATCCAGATTACCACCGATCTCGATATTTTTCAGGAGGAACCCGAGATATTTGGAAAGTTCCTGCGGGTTCGCCTCTCGTCCGATCACTCTCCGAAATTCAGCCCGGACGGTGTCGGAGAGGACCTGATCCGAGGGCCTTGGTTGATCTTCTGCAAAACGTTTGAAGTCCCCTCTCTGCATACGACCCTCGAGATATTGACCCGCGTTAATGAGGATCATCTGCACCGTGCTTTGGTCAACCGCTGACATCGCCGAGTAGTCGCGAATTCCCGATTCTGGAGTGACATAAGTGAAGGGGCTTCGAGCGCGACCAAATCCTTGATGCTTGAAGATTTCGGGACTCAATCGCCACAGGCGGGACGGCGAAAAAGGAGGCGTTTTAATTTCCCCCGAGAACAGTTTTTCGTGGCTCACCCAATTTCCGTATTCGGGTGCCAAGAGTTTCTTCAGATAGGCTTCCGCTTTGCCCGCCTCTTGAAGCTTCTGCTTGATCCAGCTAACGATCTGGGCTGTCGCAAGCGGATCCGGTTGTTTTTCCTCGTCCGGTGGCGGCATTTCCCCAAACGAAAGCATGTCCAGAATATCGACCCATCCCTCAACTTCCGCGTCGGTGCCAAAGTGCTCGGTGATCTGATGGAGGGTCAGCTTGCCTTTCTGCTTCTCCGGCCCGTGGCAACGAATGCAGTTCTCCTTCAGGTAAGGCTGCACAACCTCTTCGAAGCCGGAAGCTGCCGCCATAATCGGCAGAAGCACAAGCGAGATGAGCAGAGCCCATGCAGTGTTGATTTGCTTGCTGATCATCGTTAGATTTCCCTTACGAATGGAATCGCGGGTTTACTTCTTAATTCCCCAAATTTCTTCCAGCAGGTCATGCAGGAGGGGATCATGTTCCTTAAGCTCTGCCCGCACGAAAGGGTAGAAATCGTTGCGGTCAAAATAGGCCTCGGTTCCTTCGGCGAAGTATTCCATGTGAGTTGAAGCCGCATAGGCACGCACTTTCTTGCCGGTGTGCGCTAATACCTCGTCGTAAAGGCCGGCCTTCATCGCCTTTTGGTAAGCCTCGATAATGCGTGGCTCCTCATAGCCACCGAGGATTTGATCGTGATAGGCGTGGCTCAATTCGTGCAGGATGACGGACGGATGTTTTGCCAGCTGATTTCGATCTAGAAGCGACGCGGCCCGGGTCACGTGGACTTTTTTGGCCAAGCGAGGATCGTAGCCTCGCTCGATGAGCCAATCGGCACCGGGATGGTAAGGTCCTGGTTCCACATTAATATCGGGGTGGTCATATTCGATCCAAATTTCTAGGGTCTGCAACTGCTTGAGGCGATCTCCCGGGATCATGATGGCGATACGTTGTAAGTGACTGGCGAGCATCTTGAGTGCCTTCGCACCTTCCTCCGCATGCTTGCCTTCAAGCAACTTCGGGTCGATATGGATGTTCCAGCCTTCGATCTTCTTGATGACAGGATCGAAATGGACCTTCTTGGCAACTACCCTCCCCGGCTCAGCGTTCGCGGCAAAGACCGCGACCAATACCGTCGCCATGGTAGCAAGCAGGAGCTGGGCTGAATTTCCGTATCGTTTGATCATTCCTCTATAGATACTAGCAGCTTTCCTTCGTTCTTAAAATTAAGTGCAGCGTGAAACGAATATCACCGAATAGACGTCTTTTTTTTAATTTAATCGAATCCCTTTTCGAGATTCAATCTCACATCAAGATCTTGTCTCTCGCACAGACCGCATATTCGCCCCGCTTGGCTACTGCAGAAACGCCTCTCTTTAACTTAGAGGCTGGGAAAAAAAAACTCCCGCTTCTCAGCGGGAGTTTTGAAAAATCAAGGATCGATTCAATCTAGCGACGACGGCGAACGCCGAGTGCGAGGAGGGAAAGACCTGCAAGCAGCGAAGTGGCAGGCTCAGGAACGTTAACAATGAGACTCAAATTGTCGATATCGAGGTCCATTGAAGCTCCGCCCGTCCGGCCGCTGATTTGCATGCGAAACTCTTCCATCGTTACTCCAGGAATAGCATAGTCAGTAAAGACGCTTGAAGCCGTACCTGACTGACTCGTTCCAGAGTAGGTATTTGCATTTAAAAGAACATCACCATTTCCATCGCGATCAAGCGTAATTTCCACGGATCCCCACTGGCCAGCAGTGAGGGTGTAGCCAGCATCAGCACTCTGTGCTCCGTTGTAATTCGCGGTAGCATTGGTTCCGTTAAAGGTCCGGAATCCTACACCAATCGAATTTGAATATTGTCCACGCTCTTCTTCTCCCGCAACACCAGTCGTTCCTGCTGCGACTACCCCAGACGTTCCGTGGGTCGCGGTGTCGAGGAAGGCAATACCGAAACCATCGGCTTGGATTCTGTCGGCCCTCATATCCATTGTGAATATTGCACTCTGCCAACCTGCCGTGCTGGCTCCAGATGCCACCGAGACGTAGTTTCCTGCGCTACCTTCAGCACCGTCAAGGAGGTGGTAGTAGTCCCCTGATGGTCCGCCTGATAAAACTTTTCCTGCGAGAATAGGTGCAGTTCTTAGGCCACCTTCAGCGTAGGGGAGACCGCCCCCGCTAAAATCAGCTAACAAAGCAGCCGAAGACGACAAACATGAGCCAACGATAAGAAGGCCGGATAAGGATAACTTGTTGATTACCATTTGTGGATGTTGCAGTAAGCGATGCAGTTTCGTCAATAAGAATTTTAAAAAAAACTGGATTACTTTATGAGGAGGCCGATTGGTGGGCCTCGAAAGAGCGGAGCCGCAACCAAAACGAAGTGAAATCGATTCACCTTATGCCAAGTAGTAGAACAGAAGAGACACATGCCCGAGTGTTTTCACGAGAGGCCAAGGCGTTGCGAGGGAGTGGTGCGGGTAGCGTGACCGAGCAGGAACACAGCCATCCCAAAAAAGCAGCCGGCTCTCTCCACCTTCGCGAAGCGCTAGAATTGAGAGCTTTAAAATAAGCATTTGTCTCCTCTATTTTGCGGAGCGATATTATCACATTCCCATCCCTAACAGAGGAAAATTTTACGAACCAGCTTACACAAAAAACACCGCTGAGGCGATAGCCCAACAACGGTGTGTTTCGATCAAAAGGCCCAGTCAAGAGGCCGAAGAAGTCGCTCAGAACTTCTTCAGAATCTCCTGAGTTTCCAAATTACTAGGGAATCTGGACGATATAGAATCGATTCAGAGTATCGAGAGGAAGTCCTGTCTCAGTAAAGGAAGTCGCTTCCGCACCAACGGCGGCAGGATAGCTGTCGTCCAATTCATCCCACAGATCAAGTTGACCCTCGGCCATATCCGGGCTCGCAAGGACGACGAAATTTTGACCTTCCCGTGAATTCCATGTGATCGTCACCGAGAGAGTTGATGGATTACCACCGCCACCAGGCACCACTACTGTATTGATCGCCGAGATCCCGAGGACTTTCTGGCTACCGCCATCCACGAGCACCCGGATGTTGTCGATACAGAGATCCATCGCAGCACCACCGGTCCGACCAGCGAGCTGAACCCTGAAATCTTCAAGTGTGAGGTTCGGAACCGAAAAATCAGTGAACACGCTTTCCTCGGTTCCTTGGCGGTTGGGCTCATCATAAACCAAGACATCGACCAAGGTATCCTTGGTCACTGGATCGCGCTCTAGATCGATGCCCACCGAGACCCATTCGTCTGCGATCAGAAAATACGGCCCATCACCACTCAATTCTAATCCATCCCAAGACACGGTTGCATTGGTTCCGTTAAAGGTGCGGAAGCCCACACCAAATGAGTTATTGATGATTGCCCTTTCCTCTTCGCTTTGAGTCCCAATCACTCCCGATTTTCCGTGAACCTCTGTTGACAGGAAGTTGACCCCAAAACCGTCGGCTGCCACATTAGAAACCAAAACATCCATCTGAAACGAAAGCGTTCTCCAATCCGTATAGTCCTCAGATGATTCAAACGAAATATAGTTTCCGGCGTCGCCGACATTTTCGAGAAGCGCGTAATAACCTCCATCGGAACCTAAATCTCCCGGAATCAGTGTGCCTTTTGCGGCAGATCTTATCCCATCCTCTGCAAAGGGCTCTCCACTACCGTCAAAATCAGCAATAAGGCCTGAAGATTGCGTGACAACGTCATCGCTGGTCGGATTCCGTCCTAAGAGGATTTCGGCACCATCCCCCACGCCGTCTCCATCACTATCCGGCTTGTTTGGATCAGTCCCCGGCTGGTTTTCATCGACAAATTCCTCATTCGGAATCTCGATTCCGTCCTTCAGTCCATCCTCATCAGAATCAGCGAGAAGAGGGTTCGTCCCAGTTTTCTCTAGACCAACATAGACCCCGCCTCCGTCTTCCACATTATCCTTAAGCCCATCATCATCAGTATCATCAGATGTGGGATTTGTCCCAAGATCAGACTCTTGAGCGTTAGTGAGGGTGTCCATATCAGGATCCCCTGCCGCACCTTGATCAGGATCTCCGGCGACACCATTGTTGTTTGGATTCAATCCATTGTCGTTTCCATCCAGACCATGGAAGCTTTCCCAAGGATCAGAAAGTCCATCACCATCAGTATCTAGAATCTCCTCTACCACGACATCCAACTCAAGGTTGTCCATTTCGAACGTCATGGCAGCTCCACCCGTCCGGCCCCCGATTTGCACTCGGAAGTCCTCAAGTGTGAAGTCCTTAATTTCAAAATCGGTGAATACGCTCTCACTGCCACCCGTTTGTCCCGTTTGATCGTATAGGGTCACATCCACCTTTGTATCCTTGGTAACGACGTTTCTTTGCATGCTGATCTCAAGAGATCCCCAATTATCGATAGGAAGATTGTAAGCTACATCCCCGGAGATATCGACCGCTTCCCAAGTTACGGTAGCATTGGTACCATTAAAAGTTCGAAATCCCACTCCAAAGGAATCAGGAATCTTCGCCCTTTCTTCCACGTCTTGTATACCATTTGGATTGGCGTATCCCACCCCTCCTGTGTGCCCATGCACACTCGTATCAACAAAGTTGATTCCGAATCCATCCGCCTCGATGTCAGCAGCTCGGAAGTCCATTTTAAAACTCGCCTCCGTCCAGCCGGTGTAGTCATCATCGGGATCGTTCTCATTGGAGTCAAATGCGAGGAAAGGTCGACTACTGGGGACGTTGCTCAGGAGTTGATAAAACGAACCAGTCGGTCCACCGGCGGTGACCCCAGCGGCGGGATCTCCTTCGATGGAGCCTTCGGTGTAGGTAACATCATTACCATCAAAATCAGCAAGAACAGCTCCTTGAGCAAAGTAAATCCCGGAAAGGGCTGTAAAAGAAAGGACTAGCGGAGTCAAACTATTGTTCATTAGGTAGCTAATATATATTGATTGTTTTGGGCCCTTGCCATTTTTGGCCCTCGCACAGGGGCATCCTAATTACTCAGCCCCCCAGGAGTCAATAGAGAAAGAGCCATATTGACATTTCTTGTCCAGATTGGCGATCTGGAAATCCTCCTCCACTCAAACTCATTTACTGCCAGCTTGCTTCAACCCTGCCGGGCTTTACATCCGCAAGTTTCAGCTTCTTGCCATCAGGCCACGTGATCTCCAAAGTTAACGCTCCTCGCTGCTCCAGACGATCAACACCAAAAAAGAGAAAGCTGCCCGACTGTGAGAGATAGCTCCCACCTGCATAGACTTCAGCAGCTTGTGTCCGCCCATTGGTATCCATCAGTTTGATCCTGGATCCCACAGCCCTTAAATTCCCTTTCCGCCCCTTAAGACGCACAGCGACAAAGTCACCCTTTGTTGTATTGAGGAACGTGCTGACCGGCCCACTGTTCTCTGTAAACGCCAGATCGGGCACCCCATCACCATTAAATTCATTCACGGTGACTCCTTTCGTATCTCCCTGAATCATCACGCCTGTTTGATAGGGCTCGATCACTTCAAATCCTCCCTCGTCTTTCCAGCTCAGGATAGCAGCCCCAACACTTCCGGACATCCGACCGACTTCCCTCTGTGGCGAATGAAAATTTTGAGCAATAACGACGTCGGTCCGGGCATCACCGTTTAAATCCGTCATCACTACTCCAAAGCCCGGTGCAAGTTGAGCCATCCGGGGAAGAGGCACCACTTTGAAGCGAATTTCACCCTCTTTACTCTCGTTGATGAAAGCGCAAGTCTGTAACTCACGGAGTTCCAGCAGTCCGCTCGTTCCCAAGCGTTTCGGGGTATATATTTCTGCCAAGCTGGAAATCGCAAATTGCTGATACGTCCCTAACTTCTCCTTCAAAGAAGGCATGGCATTGCTTGAACAACTTCTCCCACGCCGAGGCAAAAGCATCCCCTCGCCAAACTTCGCCTCCACAACCCGAAAATCCCCAGTTCCGTCCAAGTCGCCATAGTAAAGCAGTTCAGGCTTCTTCATCGAAGCCTTGTAGGTCGTATTGATTCCAAGGTTAGTAGCGACATAATCAATATCTCCGTCCCCATCCAAATCTCTTCCAGCGATTCCGTTCCATATCCCGGTCCTCTCAGAAAAATCGATCTCTTCCGTCACATCTTTGAGCTTACCCGAAACATTGGCAAACACACGGATCGGACCATATTCGTGGGTGACGATCAGGTCCATCCATCCGTCGCTGTCGATATCACTCCACAAGGCACTCGTCGCGCGCTGGCACTCGGCCAACCCACCTGCTTGATCTGCTGATGCCAGGACGAATTTAGGCTCCCCGGGTTTACTTTCGTTGATATACAGACGGCTCCCGGGCGAGGTGGGCCATTTCCCCGGGACAACGCGTCCCCCAATAAAGAGATCCAAATCTCCATCGCGATCAACATCTGCCGCTGCCGCAACACTCGAGCTCATGGGATCACCCGGTAGGATATATGGAGAAGAAAATTTCCCCACCTCTCCCTCACCGAGATAAAGTCGGTCCGCATATCCCAAACTACCTGGTTCCTTCTCCACACTGCCACTTGTGACAACCAGATCCAGCCGACCGTCTCCATCAGCATCGAAGAACAAAGGAGCCATATCCTCGGATGCAGCATCTTTTGAAAACAATTCGCTTGGGGCCCAGTCGTAACGCTTCTCTGGAAGTTGCAGCGATAAGAATCCCGCAGTCCCTTCCGCTTGAGCTAGGAAGCAATCATCATCACCATCACCATCGATGTCTGCCCATGCGATTCCAGGTCCCATTTGTGACTGGCGCCAGGGAAGAAGTGGTTGCTTCTCATAATCATCAAAGGGGAGCTCCCGGTGTATACTGTGACTAAGTAACCTCACCTTCATGAATTCAGGACGAGGCCGTTCGTTTTTGCGAACTTCAGGAGTGGCTCTCGATTCGGTGACGATATATTGAAACCCCGATTCAAGGGGACCAAAGCGATCGACCCCACCCGAGGGCCATTCCACTTCCAACTTCTCGATCTTCGTTTCAGCCCCCAAACCAAATTGCACTGCGGCTTCGTTGCATGAAACGAAGCCAGTCATTGGATTGACTGCCTTCACTTGCGTCTTTCCTCCTGCCGTCATCCGCACTACAGCTCCTACTCCCTGTAGATTACTCCTCGTTCCTTTGAGCTTCACCGAAATTCGTTGCTTCTCCGCGCTCGTCGTATTTTCGTAAATGCCGACTGGCAGATTGAGATGAGCCACCACCAGATCAGGATCACCATCATTATCCAAATCCCCGATCGCCGCACTGTAACTCATCGTTGGAGCCTTGATGCCCCATTCCTCGGAAACATCATCGAATTTTAAATCTCCTCGATTTCGAAAAACCAAGTTGTCCTCTTCCCGGGTGTCACTTGATTTGAAAAAATCAAACTCAGTATTTCCGAACATGAATGACAATGGCATCGGACGATCCGAGTTGTTTGTTTTGCGGGCCATCCCATTGGCAAAGAAGACGTCTACAAGAGAATCGCAATCGTAGTCGGCGCACTTTACCGCCCACGTCCAATCGCTGTTCGCCAATCCCGCCATGTAACCAGCCTCTATAAAACGACCGGTTCCGGTGTTAATCATACAGGTGTTCCTCATCACCTGCCTGGGAATTGCGTTATCGAGAAACTCCTTGTGGATGCTCATATCACCCATCGTCGTCTTCGACTTGTAATGGCTCGTCATCCCCATATCGGCGATCACAAGATCAAACCGTCCGTCTCCGTTCAGGTCCGCCGCATCCGAACCCATTGCATACCAACTGGTATAAGGCGCAGCCAGCTTGATGACATCAGTGAATGTTCCATTCCCGTTGTTCAAGTAGAGCTGATCCGGATTGTCAAAATCGTTACAGACATACAAGTCGGGATCACCATCGGCATCATGGTCATACCAGGTACACGAAAGCCCAAAAGTTCTGTCTTTTATTCCGGCCTTTTTGGAAACATCGATAAATTTATTTTCGCCCTGGGCGACCTGGCTTTGCAGCAAGATATTTGCGCGTCCCGCATTGTAGTAGACGTAATCTCTTGGACCGTGCTTCACTAAAGTATAATACTTTTCAAATCCAGGCTTCAATTTTGGAGTGGCCGTATTGCGCCCATCGATGGGTAATTCCTTAGGCCGCCCATCCGCACGTTTAAACTCGCTGGTCAGGACGAAAATATCGAGATCTCCATCGAGATCATAGTCAACAAAAGAAGGGTTTAAGCTCGCATCTGAAATATCAAGCCCCCACTCCTTGGCTTTTTCCTCAAAGCGGATCACTCCGCCAGGCTTGGTGATATTGATGTAAAGCCGATTTGGCACATCGTAGTTACAGACGTATATATCGAGATCCCCATCGTTGTCGATGTCGAGAACAGCCGCCCCACTTGACCATACATTAATCGAATCGGGATCCCATGCCACTTCTTCAAACTTCCATCGACTCGTCTGGCGGTAGATTTTGTTCTCCCGCGCCCCCGAGGTGAGCACAACATCCAGGAGGCCGTCGTTGTCGAGATCTCCCAAGGAAACTCCTCCTCCCGCAAATCCCGAAATATAAAGCCGCTTCAGTTCATGCTTCTCATCGATCGGGTTGAGGAAGTTAATTCCCGTTGAAGCCGGTCCTAACTCCCGAAACAAAGTTTCCCCACCACTCTCGGCAGGCTGCAGCTTGGTCTTCGTGATTCCGGCCTGCACCAAACCTGCAAACAGACAAATCAACGTGGCAAAGAGAAAAAGGATCGTCTTCATTGAAGACGAATAGAAACTGAATTGGGGTAATCTGCTATCGAAAAATTCCTAAAATTACACTTTGATAAAAATTACTGCCCTAGAATCTCGGTCCATTTTCTTCCCACCAGGAACCGTTCATCGCTCAAACGAGCACAAACACGAACACGAACACGAACACCAACAATCTGCCCAATCAAATGTTCCTCGGTCAACCACAACGAGAGAACCAGCATAAGAAGGCCACCTTCTACCAAGCCGCCATCCTCCCCGCCTTCATGTTCCTCTGCGATCTGGTAATCTTCTTCTACTTCAGGGCCCGCGGTGGAGACAAACCGGTCGAGCTAGATTAATATTGGCGTGGAGGGGAGGCTTGACCAGATTGACCAAGGCTCCGATCTCGGAGTCCCGCGCCGCGCTCGTATACGAGCTCCGGTGCTGCCAAGAGATGTTTTGCTTGGAAGGGAAGACGAGGATATCACCGGGACGGATCTACGCTGGCTCTCCGGAGCACGATCTCCTTGAGATCGATGAGTTCAGTTTTGATGGGAAAATGGACCTGCAATTCCAGGCCCTGTTCGGTCAGATGGGTGTTTTCGATACTGAAACTCACTCCTTCGACAAAAGACTAATCGTGGGGATGCTCATTCAAGAGATTTTCCGGAAGATAGAAGCCCTCGCGAGCTGCGGTGGCTTTGCGGACCTCTTTCACTTTTCCAGGTGTCACCATGGGCGCGTGGTTGCCAAAGGTGTTTCGAACGTAGGTTAGGACAGCCGCGACTTCTTCATCCGACAATCCTTTAAACGAGGTCATGGGCACTTGGCCGGGATACTTTTTCCCTTTGATTTCAATGGGTCCCATCAATCCGTGGAGGGTGAGTTTAATCAGGCGCTCATCGCTCCCATTCACCCACTTCGTTTCGGAGAGGGGTGGGAACATCGCGGCCGGGAGTCCTTCACCATCGGGCTGGTGGCAGGTGGTGCAGTGCCCTTCCCTCCCATAAACCTCGGCGCCTTTCACGTAAAGGCGCTTCGCTTCGCCCTTGAGTGGCTTGGTCGGCTTGCGCATTTTCTCTTTCGCTTCCTCCTTCATCGCCAGTCCCTTGAGTTGGGAAAGTGCCGTTTCATAGACGGGCTTGAGAAGACGGTCCTGCGGCAACTTTCCCGCTGCTTCCACGATGAGCAGACCAACTGAAGGCTCAAGCCAAGACGCAGCGGTGATCGCTTCAAGTCGCACCCGACCTTCGGGATCATTCGCCGCTTTCATCAAGAGGTCTGCTTGCTCAGCAATTTGATGCCCTGAATAGCGCAGGACATTGACGGCGGCCGCACGCACGCGGTGGTTTTTGGAAACGAGGAGTTCCTTGAGCAAATCCGTATCCACCTGATTGAGGCCCCAGCCAACCCACAAGGCTTCGAGACGATGATGGTCCACCCGAGGATCAGAGGCATCGAGTCCTTTGAGCCAAGTTTTAAGTGCGACAAACACTTCGCCTACCGGACGACCACGGAGCTCGCGACGCACGCGATAGCGAACCCGATCCTCGGGCAGCTTGAGGTGATCAAGCAGTTCACTCAATTCCGCACCCTTGACTGAAACAGGCTTCAGAAGAGGACGGGAAGGATAAGTAATGCGATAGACGCGACCATGTTTGTGGTCGCGATAAGGATCGCGCGCGCTGTGCTGCATGTGGCCCACGAGGACATTGTGCCAGTCGAGAAGATAGAGTGAGCCATCAGGGGCGAACTCGAGATCGACGGGGCGAAAGTTACCATCGGTCGACGTCAAGAGGTTCTGTCGGTGCTTACTGGAATATCCGGTGCCGCTGTCTTCGAGGGTGTGCTGCTTGATTCCAAGATACCCGATGGTGTTATTAAAAAGGAGATCTCCCTGCACCTCATCCGGGAAATGACGGCTGGCAACAAACTCCAAACCGGACGTCGGTCGCACGCGATGTGCTTTTTCAATTAAACTCTCCCACAGGGGAGAAAAATCACCGTAGCGGACCTTGTTTGTGCCGGGCCGCATCCAACGCATGTTGGGGTCGGAAGTATCGAGGAAGAAGGGCTGCCCCCATTGATCGAAGGCGGTGCCCCAAGGATTAGGAATCGAGATCCGGGCAGTCCGCTCCAGATGCCGACGATTCGGTTGGTAGCGGAAAAAGCCACCATTGGAACTGCGCTCAGGGCCGTAGGCAGTTTCGACATTACTATGAAGGAAGGTCCCCTCGCCCATGAAGATCGCACCTGAAGGATCGGCGCAGAAGGCACTGATGACATGGTGAGTATCGTGATCATCGAAGCCGCTCAGGATCACCTCGCGCTCGTCCACCTTGTCGTCGCCGTTGGTGTCCTTGAATAAGATGAGGTGGTTTCCTTGCGCGACATAAACACCATCGTGAGCCAGTTCGAAACCAGTGGGAAGGTGAAGGTCGTCGACAAAAACAGTCTCCTTATCTGCTTTTCCATCGCCATCAGTGTCTTCCAAAATGAGAAGCTTATCGGAAGGCATGCCATTGCCCGGCTTGTAGTGCGGATAGGTCGGCATGGTCGCCACCCAAAGTCGCCCTTGATTATCGAAGGACATCTGCACGGGATTGGCGAGGTTTTCGAACTCCTTTTCGGAAGCAAACAAGTCAATACGGTAACCTTCGGCAACCTTCATCGTGGCCAGCGCTTCTTCGCCGTAGTGGTATTTCAAGGTCCCGTTTTTATTGCTGGGACGATAATTACTTTTCACCTCCGCGAGCGGAGAGGTCTTGGCATCGGCCGCGGCCAGATCGTAGGATTTACCAGACAAGGTCGCATGGATGGCTGCGTCGCGGTTCGCCGTCATTTCGGCAAGCTTTTGCAGTTCGCTGGGATAATTGACCGGACCATAGGGCCTCATCCGACGGCCATAAACATGCACGCCGTTGGGAATCTTGTAGTACTTGTGCCACATCCAATCCTTCTCCTGCACAGCTGCGAGAACCCTTTTGGAGTCACCCGATGCGCGAGACTTTCCGAACAAGGCCGTCGCCAACACCGGAGCCAGTTTGCGATACCCGCTATCAGCGAGTAATGCCCCGTCTTGTGTCAGCGGCTCGGAGGTTTCGGCATACCATTTTAAAGTGCCTTGGAATAAATCGACAAAAGGCACTCTCTCTTCGACCGTCACCTTTTTCATGGCGGCGGTGTAAAGGGCAAGATTGGCATTTTGCTTCAAGCCATCCGGTGTGCCATGACTCGCGGAGAGGTTTTCAAACGCGATGGGGGAAACCAACGCGAGACGCGGCGCAGAGCTGCCGTTGTATTTTTGCGAACGGGTGTGACGGATGAAATCCCGCAACTCGCCTTCAAACGATTCGATCCCATCCAGTCCATTGAAGGATTCGTTGAAACCAAAGAAACCCACAATCACATCCGCCTTTAGCTTGCTGAGCCATTGATCAGGAGTTTCAAAGATTCCGTTTCCGGTGTTTCCGGAACCCCAGCGATCTTTCACTTTAGAAAGTACCGGACGATACTTTTCCGCACCGGGAAAGGCCCATGGGGAAGGGCGCGCGGAGTGGGGACGATAACCGGGGGTATTCCCTTCGTCGCACATATTGCGGATGATCAGCTCCTTCCCGGCATGTCTCCGCTGCACTTCGGTTTCAAAGTAACCAAACTGCATCATGCGCGAGCCCAGTCCGTTGCCGATGAGGACGACACGGTTGCCTTCTTCAAGCGGCAGGACTTCCGCCCCGACCGGAGATGCCACGAGGAAACCCACGACGAGAAATTTTGAGAAGGTAATCAGTCGATCGATCATGAGGCTTTGGTATGTACTTTTCAAGACGCGGAATCCAAGCCCATCTCTTCCCACTTCCTCAGACACTCTAGAATAGGTCGTTTTTTGAGGACCTGGGAATAGATCGATTTATCAAGGAGCCAGCTCATTAATCTTCAAGAGGTTAATGTTCGCCTGAGCTAGTCTGATCCTCCCAAACGTCCGGGAAATCCGGTGCATCGGACTCCTATTTCCCAGCATTCAACTGTTGTAGGGCTGTCAAGATCCCCTATCGGTCGCCTTTTTCTGGAGAAACAGGGGAAATGACGACGAGTGGTTTCCCACGACGAGAGATCGTAATTGACGGAACAGAAGCGACCACTTGGTCGCAGACAGCCGGTAGATACGTCTTTGCCCCGAAAACTCCAATAATCTTTATAAACACCAACCAAGGTATTTTTCTCAACTTACTCAACCGCCCGGAACTTCCGCTCGATCACTTCGATCGCAAGCGCTTCAAGGGTTCCGTCTTCCAGCTTTTCAACCGCTTCCGCAGAGAATCCCTGCGCCACGAGACCCCGAGCCATCTTGGGCTGAATGCCGCGAGCCATGAGGTAGAAAATTTCTTCATCACTCACGCGCGCACTGGTCGAACCGTGCGAGCACTTCACGTCGTCCGCATTGATCTCGAGACCAGGCATGGAGTGCGCTTCGCAGTCATCGGACATCATAAGATTGCGACAAGTCTGGTAGGCATCCGTTCCGTGGGCTCCTTCATCAACGAAGATGAGACCTGAAAAAATCGTCTTCCCTTTTCCAAAGAGCGTGTTCTTGAAAAGAAGATCAGAGTAGGTATCGCGCGCTCCGTGGTGCTGGAAGGTGCGCTGGTCGAACTCCTGACCCGTGTCAGGAAGAGAGACCGAGAGGATGTGGGATTGGCTATCGGATCCATCAAGCGTAGAGTAGGTTTCTTCACGAAGCCACTTCGAGCCCGTGTGAATGACCGCTTGCTTGGCACTCGCGCCAGTCTGGAGACAAGAATCAGCGATACGAATGAACTTACTGGCGCGATTAAGCTCCTGAGTGACGAGATATTTGACCTCGGCCTTTTCGCCGACATTCACATCAACAGCCGTGAGAACGACAGCAGCAGCGTCATCAGTCGAGATGAAACGTTGGATCACTCGAAGGTTCGCGCCGGCCTCGGCATTGATGACAAGGCTGGGGAGAAGGAGACCTTCACCAGTAACGAGATGAATGATTTCGATGATTTCTTTACCAGAAGCGGTGATGGAAATGCCATGATCTGACTGAGCCGAGTGAAGCGCAGCAAGTTTTGGAGAACCAAGACGAGACCCAGGTCCAAAGGACTCGCTGAGAAGGGTCACGGAATCATGAGAACCAGAGACATGCTCGGCATTCTGAAACACGAAGCGGGTCGCGCCTTCGATCTCAGCAGGGAGATCTGCAGCAGTGCCATATCCGATGGGTTCGACCCCGGAAAGATTTGCTTCTTTCCAGGCACCAAAGCGCCAGTTTTCCACCGTGCGAACGGGCCATTTGAGAGCCTCGAATTTCTCGAGTGCAGGAGATGTGAGAGTTGCGGACATCTTTTAAAACTAGAAATTAACCAACCGAACCTTCCATCTCGAGATCGATGAGGCGCTTGAGTTCGACCGAATATTCCATCGGAAATTCTTCGACGAGGTCGTTGATGAAACCATTCACCGCGAGCGACATCGCCTGGGTCTCGGAGAGGCCACGCTGCTGCATGTAGAAGAGCATTTCCTTGGAGACCTGACTCACGCTTGCTTCGTGCTGCGTGACGTGCTGGTTTCCTTTGACGGAGATCGCAGGATAGGTATCAGTGCGGCTCTTCGGATTGATGAGCAAGGCGTCACATTCGGTGTTATTCTTACAGCCTTTAAGGTGCTTGGGAATGTGAACCTGACCGCGATAAGTCGAGCGACCTGCGCCGATGGAGATCGACTTGGAGATAACGTTGGAAGTCGTGTTGTTCGCGGCGTGAATCATTTTCGCACCGGTGTCCTGATGCTGACCGTCGTTTGCCAGAGCAATGGAAATCACTTCGCCACGAGCGCGCTCCCCTTTCATAACAACACCGGGATATTTCATGGTGAGACGGGACCCAATGTTACAATCGATCCAACGAATCTCGGCGTCTTCGTGGGCCAGGCCACGCTTGGTGACGAGGTTGAAGACATTGGAGGACCAGTTCTGAACGGTGATGTATTGAATCTTGGCGCCCTTCATCGCGACCAGCTCCACAACAGCCGAGTGAAGCGTGGCAGTCTCAAATTTTGGTGCGGTGCAGCCTTCCATATACATAACCTCGGAACCTTCGTCAGCGATGATGAGCGTGCGCTCGAACTGACCGAAGTTCTCGGAGTTAATGCGGAAGTACGCCTGAAGCGGGTGCTTCACTTTCACTCCTTTTGGAATGTAGATGAAAGATCCACCGGACATTACCGCGGAGTTCAGTGCGGAAAATTTATTGTCGCCCACCGGGATCACTTTTCCAAACCAAGGGCGGAAGATATCTGCGTGCTCCTTGAGGCCTTCGGAACAGGTCACGAAGATCACGCCTTCTTCAGCGAGTGCTTCCTTGACGTTCGAGTAAGCGGCTTCGGAGTCGTATTGCGCTTCCACACCAGCGAGGAAGGCCCGCTCCTGCTCGGGCACACCGAGGCGGTCAAAGGTTTCAAGAACCTCAGGAGGCACGTCGTCCCAAGAACGCTTGGGCGTCGCTCCATCAGAAAGGTAGTAGCGGATTTTATCGAAATCGATCGCGTTGAGATCCTCCGTCGCCCAGTTCGTTGGCATCGGCTTGGATTCAAAGACTGCGAGCGCCTTGTGACGAAACTCGTTCACCCAAGCTGGCTCATCTTTAACCTTGGAGATGTAGTCGAGGGTGTCCCCGTTGAGACCGGTGCCGGCATCAAATTTATGATTTTCCGGAAACGAAAAATCTCCGATGTTGTCTTTCTCAAGAGCGACTTGCTGGACGGTGGCGGTTTCTGAGTTCATGACGAAAGTTTTTTGATAATGCTCTTTGTAAGGTGTTCCTTGATTTCGCGGTGTCGCGGAATCGGTTGGCAGACTCCAGTATTTTTATTTTGATACCAATCGTGTTTGCCGCCGCGTCGGATGAATTCGCAATCGCGAGCTTTGGATTTCTTGAGAAGGTCGGCACACTTCATGAGATCATGAGCTCGCCGTGGTGTTTGACGTGCGGAATTTCTCCGCTGGTGAGGTCTTGGTAGAGATCGATGAGAGTTCTTGCAGATCCTGAAGGTCGCTTCCCTGAGTCTCATAATCAGGGTAGTCGTCGAGGTATCCGAGGAAGTCGGAGCCGTCCTGCCAGTAGGTAAACGCAAGTTTCATGTTCTTAAGCAGATTGTTTGAGGAAATCGTAGCCGCTCTCCTCGAGTTCGAGAGCGAGTTCGGCACCGCCGGATTTGACAATCTGGCCATCGGACATCACGTGAACAGCATCTGGCTTGATGTAGTCGAGAAGACGCTGGTAATGGGTGATGATCAAGAAGCCGCGGCCCGGAGAACGCATTGAGTTGACCCCTTTTGCAACCACCTTGAGCGCGTCGATATCGAGACCAGAGTCGGTCTCATCGAGCAAAGCATAGCGCGGATCGAGCATCATCATCTGAAGGATTTCGTTACGCTTTTTTTCACCACCGGAGAAGCCTTCGTTAACAGCACGCTTGGTGAACTTGCGGTCCATTTCGAGACCATCCATCTTGGCATACATCGATTTATAAAAGGCCACCGCATCAATCTCTTCGCCATCGGGCATGCGGGCCTGTAGAGCCGCACGAAGGAAGTTGGCATTAGAAACCCCCGGGACTTCAGCAGGATACTGGAAGGCGAGAAAGATTCCGGCACGTGAGCGCTCATCGACTTCGAGCTCGGCGATATCGACACCATCAAGGAGAACTTTTCCGTCCGTAACGACATAATCCTCATGACCAGCGATGATCTTGGAAAGAGTGGATTTACCAGAACCGTTGGGACCCATGATGGCATGGACTTCTCCCGCTGGAATTTCCAGATTGAGACCTTTGAGGATGGGAGTTCCGCCGACGGTGGCGTGCAGGTTTTCAATGGTAAGGCTCATGTTTTTGAGAAAGTTTTTAGTATCCGATCCGGCCCTTCAGGCTGAGTTCGAGGTGGCTGACTTCGGTGCCTTGAGGGAGTTCGAGGAAATCTTCAAGCTTAACTCCTTTTTTAAAGACGACATCGTGGATGGTTCCGGTCTTTTCATCCTGAAAATGGCAGTGATCATTTAAGTTCGGGCAGTAGCGTGATGACTCGCGCTCAAAGTTCACCTGCTTTACCAGCTTGTGCGAGACTAGGGCCTCCAGGCAATTATAGACCGTCGCAAGCGAGATCGTCGGCATCCGCTCTTTCGAGCGTGTGAAGACATCATTTGCAGTGGGGTGATCGCGTTCAGCAAGAATGACCGAGAGCACCTCCCGGCGCTGCTTAGTCATACGCAAGCCCTCAAGCTCCGAAGGAAGCTCCTCCGGTGCTGGGCTGCTATGGTGATCAAACGAAATCATCTGCGGCGGGAACCTAGCCACGCTGGGAGCATGATCAAGCTGAAATTGGAATTATTCTAATTCGGGATCGGAGCACCCACGGCTCCTTCACTTTGCCAAAACAATTTGAACATTTACCCGAGTGGTTCTGACAACCCAAGCGAACGAGTTAATGGGTGATACCAAGAAAGCGGTGATTTTTTGAATACCCGGCTAAATCTTGTGGATCGTCAAGTGAAGCAAATGAAGGAAACCATTCTCAACAAAAAGGACATAGCGCTCGATCTAGCGATGCGTCAGCACAAATACAATTCCCCCAAAGAAGAATATGAGCAGTCCCGAGACCTCCAACGTGAAATGAAGCTTCAGCAAGCTAAGCAACGCGCCCTTCTGTAAATGCCCCGCCAAGCGGTCACTCGCCACAAGTAATCACCGGTTCGCAGTTTAGGCCTAAAGCAACTTCAAAAACCGCGGAAGCATTCTCAAAAATAGCGAGTTCTTCCCACCCCGCGATAGCTGATCCGCCACAAGCCCTTCCGGGTCATCCGCATCCGCCGGACCGCTCACATTGAGACAGTGCCCAGCGGTACAGATTGCCTGGCAGAGATGGGAGGTTCCTTCTTGCCGGCTAACTTTCACTTCGCAATCGGGCGACTTGATCGAGAGCAAACTCAATGGAGCTCCATCATCATCCCACGTGATCTTGGCCACAATGTTCCGACCTTCTTTGGACTCGAAGAGAAACGATTCTCCGTTCTCCGGATTGGTCTCAGCAGTCAAGCCCAGCTCGAGGCCTGTCTTCCAACCCGCCTGCTCCGTCACCCAAGCCAACAAGAGAAGAGCCGACGTCCTTTGACTCTTTTGAGCCACAATATTGACTTCTTCAATTTCAAAAAAAGACCTTTCGGCAGCGGGGTCATCGAAGAGCCCAGCAATTGCGAGGCGATAGTGATAGCTGCGCGTCCAGGAAAGGTCCTGCGTCACCATATGATCATTCGTCTGCTCACGCGCTTCCATGATTTTGGCAAAACCTTCCGTCGGATTCGACCACGTGGAGCTATCAAAAATGAAACGATCCAAAATACTGTAAAGCCGCTCTTCGAAAAGATCGGAGATCTCACCCTGCCACCAAAACACAAGAGGCAAGTCGCTATTGAGATGCGCAAAAACGGTGTTGCGAAATCGGCCAAAAGAGTAGCCACTCAGAAGAAAGGAAATCTGCTCGGAGCAAATCGACTTCTTACCGTGCGCAAGATGACAGTGCGCTGTGATCCACGCTGCCACCGAAGGCTTGGGAGCTTTGCGGTCCATCGCAATCAGAACCGCCCGACAGGCATGCTCTCGCGTGAGCTTCTGAATCATTTTCGAATTCGCCGTCAGCTCATGCGGATCCTCAGTATAAACGAGGAAATTCATCAACGATGCGTTCGTGCTCGCCTCATCCGCTTCCCAAAGCTTCCTGAGTTCGCCATCGATCGCTGCGATCTCGACAGGCATTCCCAGCCCTTCGGTTGAAATCTTGCCGCTCATTAAAGCCTCCTCCATTTCCGTCCTTCGCTCTTGAGCATTTCATCGGCTTCCTTCGGTCCCCATGAACCCGCAGGGAACTCAGCCATCAGCGGCGGATTGTCGCTCTCGTGCCAGGCGTTCTCGATGTTATCGACGAAGCGCCACGCTTCTTCCACTTCGTCGCGACGTGCAAAGAGAGTGGCATCCCCTGCCATCGCATCGAGCAAAAGACGCTCGTAAGCTTCCGGACTGCTCTTTCCAAAGCTACTGGAATAGTGGAAATCCATCTTCACCGGTTCCATCCGCAGCGTGGTTCCGGGAAGCTTGGAATTGATGCGAAACGATATCCCCTCGTCCGGTTGAATGCGGATCACGAGGACATTACCATCGGGCACCCCTCCGGGAGCGGCATTGAACAAGACACTCGGGGTCTCTTTAAAATGAATGGAAATCTCGGTGGCTTTCTTCGGCAGACGCTTACCGACGCGCACGTAGAAGGGCACCCCGCTCCAGCGCCAGGTGTCGATCATGCAGCGCACGGCGACAAAAGCTTCTGTCTCGGACTCGGGATCAACCCGGTCTTCTTCACAGTAGCCCGGGACTTCCTTCCCGTTGATATTGCCCGAAGTATACTGCCCGCGGGTAACATTCTCAGCCACCAGCTCGGGAGTGTCCCACTGACGGAGAGAACGAATCACCTTCACCTTTTCATCCCGCACGCCATCGGCAGAGAGATCGGTCGGCGGCTCCATCGCAACGAGACTGAGCAGCTGAAGAAGATGGTTTTGCACCATGTCCCGAAGCGCTCCCGCTTGATCGTAATAACCACCGCGTCCCCCTTCCATCCCGAGATGCTCGGCACAGGTGATCTGGACGTGATCGATAAACTGCTTGTTCCACATCGGCTCGAAAATTGCGTTGGCAAAGCGGAGCACCATGATGTTCTGTGCAGTCTCCTTTCCTAGGTAGTGGTCGATGCGATAGGTATCCTTTTCTTCAAAAGTTCCGTTCACCACCTCGTTGAGATGCTGGGCTGTCGCAAGGGTGGTGC
Source organism: Akkermansiaceae bacterium (assembly GCA_905182405.1). Taxonomy (GTDB): domain Bacteria; phylum Verrucomicrobiota; class Verrucomicrobiia; order Verrucomicrobiales; family Akkermansiaceae; genus SW10. The sequence goes on from CAJJBQ010000002.1 coordinate 2,223,579, forward strand.
CGAAGGGTTTCTCGACAATCACGCGTGACCAGCAGCCCTCCCGCTCGTCACTCAGACCCGCCCTTTTAAGATGGAGAAGAATATCGTCGAAATACTCTGGCGCACTCGCAACGTAAAAAAGGCGATTCCCTTTTCCACCGCGTTCCTGATCGATCGCATCGAGCCGCTCAGCCAATCGACGATACCCGTCATCATCCTGAAACTCGCTCTGGTGATACTCGATATTCGAGGCCAAAGACGCCCAGACTTCCTCATCGTGCCCGGTGCGGGAAACCTCGCGATTCAACTTCTCCAATCCTTCGCGAAAAAATTCATCGGTCCAATTGCGGCGTGCGAAGCCGATAATTTTCACTCCGGCCGGCAGTTCGCCATCGGCTGCTTGATTATAGAGCGCCGGAATGAGCTTCCGATGGGTTAAATCACCGGTGGCCCCGAAAATTACAACCGTGCACGCTTCAGGGAGATTACGGGAGACGAGGTCTTCACGGAAAGGATTACTCACGCCCCTTACCTGCCACTCTTTTGTACCATTCGCAATACCGGAGCAGCGATTTTGGCGCATGAGTAAAGTCGTCGTGGCTCACGAGAATCCGCTCTTTAAGCAGCGCCAGAGGTGCGTCCTAACTTAGCGAAGGGCAAAGCGAGGCACTCGCGACGCCTTGGTATCCCAATCCGAGGCCTGAAAGGTCGATCTAAATCAACGAGCTATCACAGAAGTCGCCTTACCCACCTTTCGCTATCTTCTTTGCTGCTGCCAGTTTACCTAGCTCCTTGATCAATTCGTCGACAACCTCCGGTTTAGAAATACATCCAGTTTCCGCAGCGTGAACCAAAGGCCACGCTGCGCTGAAAATTTTAAACCCAAAACCTACCAAGGCATCGGAAACGCCGTATTAAGGGCGAAAACACGCTCCTTAATCTCGGCAAGCTTGGCATCATCCTCTCGCGCTACGAGCGCTTCGTGGATCAAATCAGCGACCTTTTCAGCATCAGCACCCTTCATCCCACGGGTCGTGACTGCAGGAGTTCCAATCCGAATTCCACTAGGCTTCATCGGACTCGCTTCATCGAAAGGAATCGAGTTTTTGTTCACCGTGATGCCCACTTTATCGAGGGTATCGGAAACGATGGAGCCATCGAGTCCCGCCGGACGAAGATCGACCATGAAGACATGGTTTTCGGTGCCACCGGAAACGATCCGGTAACCGTGCGATTCAAGACGCACGGACATCGCCTGAGCATTCTTGATAACCTGCTCCTGATACTCTTTGAAGCCCGGTTCAAGCACTTCGCCAAAGCACACTGCCTTGGCCGCGATGACATGCATCAGTGGTCCACCTTGGACGCCGGGGAAAACGCGACCATCGATCTTCTTAGCATACTTCTGTTTACAAAGAATGATCCCGCCACGGGGTCCGCGGAGTGATTTGTGTGTCGTCGAAGTGACAAAGTCCGCATGCGGTACTGGGCTTGGATGAACTCCCGCCGCCACCAAACCGGCGATGTGCGCCATGTCCACGAAAAGATAAGCGCCAACCGCTTTGGCAATCTGCCCCATGCGCTCGAAGTCAATCTCACGCGAATAAGCGCTCGCTCCACAAGTAATAAGCTTCGGCATGACCTCCTTGGCTTGCGCTTCGAGAGCATCATAATCAATACGCTCATCCTCGGCGCTCACGCCGTAGTGGGTCACGTCATAAAGACGACCCGAAAAGTTAGCCGGATGCCCGTGTGTCAAGTGACCACCATGGGCGAGATCCATCGTAAGAATTTTGTCACCGGGATCGAGCACCGCAAAGTAAACCGCGGTATTCGCCTGGCTCCCCGAGTGCGGCTGCACATTCGCGTGATCCGCTCCAAAAATTTCCTTCAGCCGGGCAATCGCGAGTTCCTCGACGACATCGACATTCTCGCACCCTCCATACCAACGACGCCCGGGATATCCCTCGGCATACTTATTGGTGAGAAGCGATCCCTGCGCTTCCATCACCGCTGGGCTGCAGAAGTTCTCCGAAGCAATCAGTTCGATGTGACTACGCTGGCGCTTCTCTTCCCCTATGATCGCCTCGAAAACCTCTGGGTCCGTCATGGCAAGACGACTTCCCGAGGCCTTACAAAGACGCGCTTCATGGCGACCACCCTCAAAGTCAGATGAAAGAAAAGTCTCCACCATTTCCAGCCCCACTTCGGTGGTCACCACCTTCTGCCCGAGGCAAAGAACATTAGCATTATTGTGAGAACGGGTCGTCTTGGCTTCCTCCACCGTCCGAACATTGGCAGCGCGAACATCACGGAAACGATTCGCCGCGAGGCAGACACCCACACCCGAAGTGCAAACAAGAATTCCACGATCAGCGCGCTCTTCATTGACCGCCCGAGCGACCTCATTGGCAAAGTCGGAATAATCCACTGAATCGCTGCCATGCGTGCCGTAATCGACAATCTCATGACCACTCCCATTAAGAGCCTCCACGATTGCGTTTTTCAACTCAACTCCGCCGTGATCGGCCCCAACAGCAATTCGAATGGCATTTGCACTCATAAAGAGACACCTTCCGTGAGGCCTCTGGAGGAAAATGGCAAGCGCTTACGTGAGAAAGCCCCCCTCGAAGGCCAAATTCCCCTTCTCCCATACTCCTTACCATGAAAACAGGTGAAGTCGGGCTACTGGATCCGGGAGGCTCTCGAACGAGGCATCATTAACGACGCCTCGCGCCATCACATCCTTTTTCTGACGGACTCATCCCCTCTTCCGATGACTCCAAAATCCTACCAAACATCAGTAGCCTTTCGCCGAACGCTTAGGCTTTTCCCCGCTCATCAAGGAAGCCAATGATTCCAACAATTGCTTCATCTAGGACGTTGGCACAGGAATCATAGGCCGGGCGGCCCATCCCGATAGGATCCGGGACATCGGCTCCGACTTTCCCATCGATTTCCGCGAAATCGCAACCGAGGTGATATTTTTCCTGCTGCTCGGGAAACATCATTTCGAGCATTTCAAGGTGACCCTCGGTCATGCAGAAGACAGCTTCCGCTTCGGCAAGCATCTCGTCATCCACCATGCGACTGCGGAAGCCCTCAAGGCTGATATTGAGATCTGATAAAACGTCCAAGGTATCGCGGCTCGCAGAACTTCCCGGCTGCGCAGCCACTCCTGCCGAGCTCACCTCATAATCCGAGCCCTCGGTCGCCCGTCGAAAGATCCCTTCCGCCATCGGGCTACGGCAGGTATTTCCAGTGCAGACAAACAAGACCTTTCGTGCGTCCTTCGACATGAAAGGTGGTTACCCTTTTCACGTAAACTAATAAACTACAATCCCCAACAAGATGAAGTTTCTCAACTACGCCCTCGCTCTCATTTTCGTCATCTTCGCCTGGTTCCAGCGAAATGACATCGACCCCGAGATCTACACAAACCCTTCCTCGCTTGATGCGGCCCTGTGGTTCCTCTTCTATCTCATTATCGGAATCACATTTATTGTGGTCTCTTTCCGCAAGCTGCCAGCATGGTATTTTATCCTCGCCGTCGTGGCCTGCCTCATCGAAATGGCGACGTGCGGCCCCGGGATTTGGGCTAACCTTTTCGGTGAGGAAAAGTTCAACATGACGCAAACGTCGATGTCCGCCGAGGATCCCCGCGTCGAACTGTCCCGCGAATTTTTCGGTGCTCTCATTGCGCTCTCCGCTGTCGTTTTCCAGCTCTGGCAATCGAGGCGCAAAAGCTCTGCCACACGCTAAATGATGGCTCCCAGAGTCTTCAAAGACATTCACCGTTGGTGATAAATTAATCCATGAGCGACTTTTTGAAAACTCCAAAGGTCGTTCTCCTGATCTGGTCGGCTCTCCTCATTTCCATCTGCTATTCCAGTTTGGGGAAATCCTGGAGCACCGTATTAATCTTAACCATCACCCTCTTGCTGACAGTTCTACCAGTTCTATTCCAATAAAATATCTCAGTCATCCCCCACTTGACGACCCCTGCCAATTTCACCACTCTTCCGTAGTGTCACTCGCCGCGTGCTCGAGAATCTCGCCATCGCCTGAGCTGGAAAATTGAAAAAACGAGACCTTACTTTACGTATCCTCATTATTCCACCATGCGCGTCCCTTCTTTAGCCCTCACTCTCACTCTCATTCTCCCGGCTTCCGGCCAGCTCGCTCTGAAGCAAGTCGATCAAACCATTGAAGTCAAAAATGGCAACCAACTCGTCACCATCTTCCGGGCCGACAAGCAAGTTCCCTGCCTCTATCCTCTCATCGGCCCAAGCGGCTCCAACATCACCCGCCACTTCCCTTTTAAAAAAGACGTCGCGGGCGAACAAAGCGACCACCCACATCACATCTCCTTCTGGTTCACCCATGGCCTCATCAACGGTCACGATTTCTGGCATAGGTCGAAAAACGTCCCTCCCTCAAACATCGTCCTGAAATCCTACGGCGACATCGCCAAAAATTCCTTCACCGCCAACCTCGCTTGGGAACACAATAGTAAAGCCCTCCTCAACGAAAAGCGCCGCTATTCTTTTTCCGTGAGTGAAAAGGATCTCATCATCGATCTCACCTCCACTCTCACCGCGCTCGAGGACGTCACCTTCGGCGACACCAAGGAAGGGTCTCTCGGCCTTCGCCTCACTCCCTCCCTCCGTCTCAAGGGCAAGGTCGCCAAGGGCTCCATTGAAAACTCCGAAGGCCACAAAGACGGCGCCGCTTGGGGCAAACGCGCCAAGTGGGTCGCCTACCACGGTCCCAATTCTGAAGGAGAAGCGACCGTCGTCGCTCTCATGGATCACCCCGACAACCTCCGCCACCCAACCTGGTGGCACGCCCGCGACTACGGTCTCCTCGCCGCCAACCCTTTCGGCCAACACGATTTCGAAGGCAAAAAAAAGGAGCCTCATCTCGGCGATCATTTGCTCGAGAAAGGAAAATCCCTCACCCAAAAATACCGCCTCATTATTCAACACGGCAGCTTTAGCGCCGACTCTCTCAAGACCAACTTCACGAACTTCTCAAAATAATGAATCGCCGCAATCTCCTCCGCTCCTCTGTCTACGCAGGCACCTTTTCCCTCCTGGCTCCCCATGCCCGCGCCGCCGGTGCCAATGGTGAACTCCGCGTCGTCGTAATCGGAGTCAAAGGCCGGGGCGGCTCGCACATTGGTGGCGTCCTTTCTCATAAAAAAGCGCGACTCGTGGGCCTCTGCGATATCGACACCGACCAACTCGACCGCAAAAAGAAAGAGCTCGAAAAACGGAGTAAACTCACCGGTCTCAAGACCTACACCGACTACCGCAAGGTCTGCCAAGATCCCGAAGTCGACGCCGTTTGCATCGCCACCTGTAACCACACTCATACCCTCATCGCCCTTAGCGCCGCCGCTCAAGGAAAGCACGTCTACGTCGAAAAGCCCGTTTCCCACAATATCTGGGAAGGCGAAAAACTCGCCCTCGGACAAGCCGACTACGGCGTCGTGATTGCCCACGGATTCCAGCGCCGCTCCGAGCAGGCTTGGCACGACGTCTTTGACTGGGTGAAGGAAGGTCACCTCGGCAAGCTCACCCTCGCCCGTGGCTTCTGCTACAAGCCCCGCAAGTCCATCGGCAAGCTCGCTGCACCCATCGCGCCCCCGAAAACCGTCGACTACAATCTCTGGTCTGGCCCCCGCGAAATTCTCTCCGTCAACCGGAAGCAATTCCACTACGACTGGCACTGGCAGTCGCCTTACGGAAATGGCGACCTAGGCAACCAGGGTCCGCATCAATTCGACGTCTGCCGGTGGGCCCTCGATGACCCCATGGAATACCCCGCCGGAGTCCTCACCGCTGGCGGAAGACTCGGCTATGATGACGATGGCGACACCGCCAACACCCAGATCCTCTACATCGACGCCAAACCCGCCCCCATCCTTTTCGAAGTCCGTGGACTTCCCAAAAAAGGACTCGATTGGAAAAATGGCATGCCGAACTACAAAGGCGTCACCATTGGAAACGTCATCGAATACGAAGGCGGAAAGATCCTCGGCGGCCACGGAAGTTCCTGCCGCGTCGTCGACAACGATGGCAAAGAAATCAAGAAATTCTCCGGTGGCGGAAACTCCTTCCACAATTTTATTGATGCCGCCCTCAGCGGAAAACAAGACGTCGTGCACGGCGCTCAAAATGGTCACCATTCCTCCGCCCTCGCCCATCTCGGCACCCACGCCTTGAACCTCGGAAAGAAAGCGGACCCCGATCAGATCAAAGCCGCTTTCTCCAAGACGCCAGCACTCACCGACGCCTTCGGACGCATGCAGGAGCACCTCGCTGCCAATGGAGTCAAGGGAGGCATCACCATGGGAGTCCCACTCACCACCGACGGCGTGAAACTCACCGGCGAATTTGCAAAAACCGCCACCAAGCTCGACCACGAAACCTACCGCGACGAGTTCAAGCTCCCGAATGCTTAAGGGCCCGTCCCTCCCAAAAAATAACGATGTGGTTCATCGGATATCCTTCTTCTCGGGATCGTGATTTATCTCGCGCTCTGGATGTGGGCTTCTTGAGCCCGAAGGAAGGATCTATCGGACTCTTTCTTTCTAAGTGCTGGAAGCTTTCTATCCCTTCTGATTTGGCCACTTGCTCTTCCGTTCATGCTGAGGGCAGCCAAACCAACCAACGCCACTTTCTCACTAAAGGTGGCGTTTTTCGCCCTATTGGGGCCCGGGTTCCCAAAAAGCGAACAGCCAGGGGTTATTTTGAAACCACGGAACACACTTCTCCCCCACCTCGATCATTTTGAATCACCTCCTAAAATACCATCGTTGATCCCACTGATTGATTCCTTCACACTTCCCACATATGAAACGGCCCGCACTCCTAGTCGCCATCCTCACCCTCGCCGGCGTCATCGCCATTCCTCTTCTCGGTCAGCTCCAGAAAAAAGGAAGCCAACGCGCCGCCGCCCCAAAAGGCTGGGCCAAGTTCGATTGGTCTGAAAAGAAAAAGATCCTCTTTACCACCTACGCCCCCACCGAGAAGGAACTCGCTCTCGTCGAGAAGGCCATCCCCAAGAAACTCACCGCGACGCCACGTAAGGCACGCAAAATCCTCGCCTTTTATAAGTGCACCTGGCCCCACTCCTCCATCGCCACCGGCCTCGCCACCTTCAAGATGATGGCCGAGAAAACGAAGGCCTACGAGATCGAGTTCACCGACGACCCCGCAGAGTTCACCACCGCAAATCTCGATCAATACGACGCCCTCCTTCTCCTCAATTCGGTCGACTTCGAAACCTTCCTCTCCGGGGAACAACGTAGCGCCTTTCTCGAATTCATAAAATCCGGCAAGGGCCTCATCGGTATCCACGCCGCCTCGGATTCCTGTAAAGAATGGCAAGAAGGCTCCGATGTCATCGGCGGCGGCTTCGGCTCCCATCCCTGGACCGCAGGCGGCACCTGGGCCGTCAAAGTCGAATCTCCCCTCCACCCTCTCAACGCCGCATGGGGCGGAAAAGGAGACTTCCTCAACGACGAAATCTACCACTACCGCGATGGCACCTTCACCCGGAAGCGTTCACGCGTCCTCCTCAGCCTCGACATGTCAAAGCAGCGTAATTTCGAAGGACAAGGAATGGCCGCCAAGCTTCGCGATTCTATCAAGGCTGACGGAGACTACCCCATCGCCTGGATTCATAAAGTCGGCCAAGGCCGCGTCTTCTACTCCAATCTCGGACACAATCACGCCACCTACTGGAATCCCAAGGTCCTCCAACACTTCCTCGACGGCATCCAATATGCCCTCGGCGACCTTGACGCCGATGCCACCCCATCCGCCGAGCTCAACCAAGTGCTCACCAAACTCGCTCCCGCGAAAAAGATCGTCTTTCTCGCCGGAGGAAGAAGCCATGGCTCAGGAGATCACGAATTCCGTGCCGGATCTCTTCTTCTCGCCAAGAGTCTCAATGCGCAAAGCGACCTCCCCATCCAAGCAGAGGTCATCTCGGGTTGGCCCAAGGATGACAAGATCCTCGAAGGAGCCGCCGCCATCATTGTCTACTGCGACTCCGACTCCGTGGTGCGGAACCACTACCCCCGCCTCATGGAGCTCTCTAAAAATGGCACCGGCCTTTTCTTCATGCACTACGGAGTGCACCCAAGTAAGCCGGAGGACGGAAAAAACTACTACCTCCCCACCATCGGTGGATTCATGGAATCTGGTTTCTCGGTGAACCCCCACTGGGTTGCCGACATCAAGGTCGCCAGCGATCACCCCATCCGCCGCGGCTGCGAAAAGCCCATCAAGGTCGTCGACGAGTTTTACTACAACATGCGCTTCGCCGACAAAGTCATCCCGCTCGCCACGGCCATTCCGAACAAAGACAAGATGAAGACCATCAATCTTTGGAACAAAAACGGCCCCGCTGGCTTCGGAAAACCCCAGTCTCTCCTCTGGGGATTCGAGCAAAAAAGTGGCGTTCGAGGTGCCGGCTACACCGGAGGCCACTATCACCGCAACTGGGCAAACGACGGCATCCGCACCATGATCCTCAACACCATCGTCTGGATCTCCGGCCTCGACGTGCCTGAAGGGGGCCTAAAATCAAAGACCCCCAGCGAGGATGAGATCAACGCCAACCTCGACGAGAAACCCGGCATGAAGCGCATCAAGCTTCCGCTAAAAAGCGCCGACAAATACATGCAAGAAATGCTCAAGCCGCGTCCCGCCGCTCCCAAGAAACCGGCCAAGAAGAAGAAAAAAGTCGCTGCCCCAAGCGCTCCCAAATCCGTCTGGAAACCCCTCCTCGATAAAAACCTCAGCGCCTGGGATACTTGGACCGGCGTTCCCCATAAAACCGTCAAAATCCCCGGCCAACCCGCCTCAACCAGTGAAGACGGCGTCAAAGGCACCCCCCTTGGCCTCAACAACGACCCCCTTCGTATCTTCTCCGTCATTCAGGAAGACGGCCACGACGTCCTCAAGATCACCGGAGAAATCTACGCCGGACTCACCACCAAGTCCGAGTTCGAAAACTACCATCTCACGATGCAATTCAAGTGGGGCGACAAAAAATGGGAACCCCGCCTCCAGCGCCGGCGCGACTCCGGTATCCTCCTCCACTGCGTCGGAAAACACGGCGCTTTTTGGAATGTCTGGAAGCGCTCCCTCGGATGCCAGATCCAGGAAGAAGACATGGGCGATTTCATCGCCCTCGCCGCCTCCGGAGCCGACATCAAGGTCGCACCCAACGAAGAAAAACATACCGCCTGGAACCCCAGAGGAAAACTGGATCCCAATCCCGGCTACACCGATCATGGCCCCTCCACCGAACGCACTCACGGAGAGTGGAACACCATCGATATCTACACTGTCGGAGACAAAATGGTCTTCGCCGTGAATGGCAAAGTTAACATGGCCCTCCATAACACCCGCCAAAAGACCCAGTACGGTCCCGCACCCCTCACCAAAGGTCAGATCCAAATCCAATCAGAAGCCGCCGAGTGCTACTACCGCGAGATCAAGATCCGCCCCATCAGCAAGTTCCCCACCGGCATCGCCAGCGCCCTGAAGTAAGGGCAGCCACGGCAGTGGCAATAGATTGCTCTATTTGAGCTAATGCCAGAGGAGAAAAGCTCAGCCTCAGCAAGCTTGCCAAACTTCGCTTCGCTCGCACATTTCCCGAATGCCTTTGGAAAGAGGAGTCCGGTTGGCCAACGGCTAAATTTATACCAGACCAGCGCAATATCGGGCCTGTTATTTAGCGATGAGTAAGCTTTGTCTCTTCGCTCTTTTGCTGATACCCGGAACCGTGAGTATCGCCCAAGGACGCCCATGGAGTGACGAGATCATCTATTTTATGCTGACCGATCGTTTCTACGACGGTGACCCCTCAAACAATCTTCCCAAGGGCTGCGACCCCTCGACCTACGACGCCAAGCAGGAAAATGTCGACCTTTACCACGGTGGCGATTTCCGCGGCATCGAACTCGCGCTTCAAAGCGGCTACTTTAATGCCCTCGGCATCACCGCCATCTGGATCACCCCACCGGTGAGGAACGTCTGGAAGACGGCCTACGATGAAGGCGATTCCGGCAAGACGGGCTACCACGGATACTGGGCTCAGGACTTCCTCGATATCGACCCGCATCTCACCTCCTCTGTTTCTCTTCGAGGCGAAGCCTATTCGAACAACCGATACGGGCGCCTCGCCCATTACCGGGACCTCGTCCGGCTTGCTCATGAAAAAGGGATCAAGATCATCCAGGACATCGTCTGTAATCACATCGGCCCGCTCTTTTTCTACGACCAGGATGGCGATGGCACCCAGGATCTTAACGAAAAAGGCGAATGGGTCGCCCCCTTTAAGAAAGAAGGATTCCACGCCAGCGCGAAATGGGGAAACATTCCCAAATGGAACATCTTCAAACCCGAGCCCCGCGAACCCAAGCAAATCTTCGGGAAGCATATCGAATTCAACGGCATCCTCGCTGACCTCTCGACTTACAGTCGTAAGGGCTTCGATGACGAGAGCCTCGCGAAAGCCGACGGAGAAGAAATCGACTGCGACTTCTTCAGCCTTCGCGATGTTTGGACCAAAGACGATAGCATCCACTTTGATGAACTCGTCGATGAATTCGTCCGGATCTACGGCTTCTACATTGAGGAAGTCGGCATCGACGGCCTCCGCATCGATACCGTAAAACACGTCCACCACGAGTTCTGGAGTGAATTCAGCAAGCGCCTCCGCGAAAAAGTAGGCGAGCGGGCGAAAGACCTCATTCTTTTTGGCGAAGTCTATGACGGTAACCCCCGCAAGCTGGGCCAATATACCTACCGTCACGACAACCAGGACGTCGCTCTCGATAGCCTCCTCAATTTCCAAATGTGCTGGTCCGCCCGGAACTACTTCCGCCACGACGCCAATGGCTTCGGCCACGCCGATGGTGTCGAGCGTGCCATGCAGGACCTCAACGGAGGCCCTCCCGGCGAACTTCCTTATTTTAACGCCAAGCCCGGTCTCGACGGCCTCAACTCCCGTCAAAAATCCATCACCTTCCTGGAGAACCACGATGGTCTCAACCGCTTCCGTGTCAAAGGAGTCACCGAAAAACGGAACATCCTCGCCAACGCCTTCGTCCTCACCCTTGAAGGCATCCCCTGCCTCTACTACGGCACCGAGGCCGGCCTCATTGATGAGAAGGTCGGAGTTGATGAAAATACCGAGACCGGCCGCCTCACCTTTATCAAACGTGGAGATGACACAAGGATCGAAGAACTTCAAAGCACCGCCTCATTTAAGGCCCTAAAAATCTTCATCCAGCTCCGCAAAGATCTCCCTGCTCTCCGGAAGGGATTGACCTCCACTTTGTGGGTCGATAGCCGGGAAGCGCCTGCCGATGACGGCCTCTTCATCTACGCCCGCTACATTAAGAACGAGCCTGAGAAAACGGTAATCGTAAGCTTCAACCTCAGCGACAAGCGCCGCAGCATGCACATCGATCTCGTCGGCATCAACCAAGAGGCCATCCTGCCAAAAGGAAAAAACCTCAAACGACTCCCTCTCCTCGGCATCCGCAGAAAACTCAATCCCGTCACCTGGGAAGAAAACCCCCGCGCCCGCATCGACCTCCCGCCCGAAAGCGTCGGCATCTGGATCGTCGAGTGAAGGGGGAGCGTCTCCCCCAGTTGGTCTCACGCCCACATGCCCGCCGTAGCCCGGAGGGCGTGGGAGGATGCCCTGCAACCCGCGGGCCCACCCTCCCACATTGTTTCGTGCCTTTCGTATATTTCGTGGTTAAAGCCCCTCGACCCAGCTCGTTAAAATTTCATCCCCAACCAAGATTCGTCCTATTCGCCAGATTCGTGTTCAAATCTCAACTCTCATTCCCCCAACCGCTTTTTCTATCGAAATCCCCCCCATTTTATGGTCTTGAAGCACCAACATCATGACTTCGGCAGACATTAGACAGAGCTTCCTCGATTTCTTTAAGGAAAAAGGCCACACCCCCGTGCCCTCAGCCTCCCTCCTGCCGCAATCCCCCGGACTCCTCTTCACGAACGCCGGGATGAACCAATTCGTCCCTTACTTCCTCGGCACCGAGAAGGCCTCCTACGATCCTCCACGCGCCACCGACACCCAGAAGTGCATCCGCGCAGGCGGAAAACACAACGACCTCGAGGACGTCGGCTACGACACCTACCACCACACCTTTTTCGAAATGCTCGGGAACTGGTCCTTCGGTGACTACTTCAAAAAAGAAGCCATCGAGTGGGGCTGGGAACTCATCGTCGAGCGCTGGGGCTGCCCACCCGAGCGCCTCTACGCCACCGTCTACTCTCCCTCAGAAGGCGACCCCTCCTCATTCGACCAAGAAGCCTACGACCTCTGGGCCAAGCTCTTCGAATCGAAAGGACTCGATCCCAAAATCCACATCGTCAACGGCAACGTCAAAGACAACTTCTGGATGATGGGCGAGACCGGCCCCTGCGGCCCCTGCTCCGAACTCCACGTCGACATGACCCCAAAGGGCGACACCGGAGGCTCCCTCGTCAACATGGACTCCGATCTCTGCATCGAAATCTGGAACCTTGTCTTCATCCAATACAACGCCGAGGCCGATGGCTCCTTCCGTGACCTCCCCGCCAAGCACGTCGACACCGGCATGGGCTTCGAGCGCGCCTGCTCGCTCATCCAAAACACCAAAGGCTTCACCGACTTCTCCGAAAAACCCACCAACTACGCCACCGACGTCTTCCAACCCCTCTTCCGCAAGCTCGAAGAAATGAGCGGCAAAAAATACGTGGATATTTACCCCGTGGCTGCGACCTCCGATCGCGTGGCCAATAGTGAAGAGGCTACGCGACCAGAGGTCGCGGCCACATTGGAGCAAGCCATCGCCTTCCGCGTCATCGCCGACCACCTCCGCACCCTCTCCTTCTCTATCGCCGATGGCATCCTCCCCGGAAACAACGGCCGTAACTACGTCCTCCGCCGTATCCTCCGCCGCGCTGTCAAATACGGCCGCGCCCTCGGCTTCGATGGCACAGAAGCCTTCCTCCCAAAACTCGTCGACACCCTCGTCAGCGAATTCGGAAGCACCTTCCCGGAAATCGGAACCCGTGCCACCGCCGTCAAAGAAACCCTCGCCAACGAGGAAGAGAGTTTTAATAAAACACTCGATCGCGGGATGAACCTCTTCGAAACCGTGGCCGCGACCTCCGGTCGCGTTGCAAAAACCTTCCCACCCGAAGACGCCTTCAAACTCTACGACACCTTCGGCTTCCCTCTCGACCTCACCGCCCTCCTCTGCCGTGAGCGTGACATCGAGCTGGATGAAGCCGCCGTTGAAGCCCGCATGGAACAAGCCCGCGAACTCTCTCGTGGCGCTCAGAAAACAACCATCGTCCGCGCCCTCGACCTCTCCACCGAGGCAGTCACGGAATTCCTCGGCTTCGATACCGATTCCTGCGAAGCCACCATCCTCGAAGTCCACGAGCAAGACGACTCCCTCCTCGTCATTACCGACAAAACCGTCCTCTTCACCGAAATGGGCGGCCAGGAAGGCGACATCGGAACCCTCAACGGCCACCCCATCACCGGCACCCAAAAAATTGGTGCAGCCACTGCTCACCAATTGAAAGTTGAACGTTCGGCGTTGGAAGTTGGAAGTTCCGCGTCCATCGAGCTCGATAGAGCGAGACGCCACCCCATCGAGGCCCACCACACTGCCACCCACCTTCTCCACTGGGCCCTCCATGAAGTCGTCTCATCAGACGCCTCCCAAGCAGGCTCCAGCGTCTCCCCCGACCGCCTCCGCTTCGATTTCAACTCCAAGGCTCTCACTCCGCAGCAAATCGCTGAGATCGAGGAAAAGGTCAACGCTTCCATCCAGAACAGCGACACCGTCTCTTGGATCGAAGTCCCCCACACCGACATCAAAGAGCGCGCCGACATTATGCAGTTCTTCGGCGACAAATACGGCGACCGCGTGCGCGTCGTCCAAATCGGCGGGGGTGATAAAACTCTCGACGGTTTCTCGATGGAACTCTGCGGCGGCACCCACGTACGAAACACTTCCGACATTGGCCTCTTCAAAATAAAATCTGAAGGCGCCATCGCCTCCGGCGTCCGGCGCATCGAAGCTCTCTGCGGCCCCGCTGCCAAGGCCTACCTCGCCGAGCAAGCTACACTCGAAGCCGAGGAAAAAGTCCTCGCTCTCGAAAAACTCTCCAAAGCCAACGCTTCACTCGTCGCTCTCGAAAAAGAAGCGATCTCAGTCGCTGATTCCGCCTCTGCCGATGAGGTGAAAACCGCTGCCATCAACGCCGAGAAAGCACTCAAGAAAGCGCAAGCCGCCGGAGCCGCCCAAATGGCCGACGGCCTCATCTCTGAACAAAACATCACCGGGAACATCGTCCTCTCCACCGGAGGCCCTGCCACTCTTCTTCAAGAGCTCATGAATGCCCTCAAGAAAGTCCACTTCTCCCACGCGGCCTTCCTCATCGTCGATGACGGAGACAAGCTCCACCTCGGAGCCCTCTGTGGGGAAGACGGAAACAACGCTGGCCACGGCGCAGGCAACCTCATCAAAGAACTCGGCCCCCTCGCCGGTGGCAAAGGCGGCGGTAAGCCAGACATGGCCCGCGGCGCAGCCCCGGATCGTGACAAAGTCACCGTTCTAGTCATCGCTGCGAATACCGAGCTGGGCATCTAATACCAGGTAGTGTTTCAAAAGAGACGAATGCCGGAATGACTTCTTGAGAGGGCAAAGCAGGGCGAAAGGCGTGGTGCTGGTGAAATACCCTTGGGTGCACCACCACTGATGATCAACGCTGCCATTTCGAGAAAGCGCTCGGCTCTTGATTCCAACGCGCAGCGCTCTTTCCTAATATTTAAAAACATCTTCCCTCTCTTTTGAAATGCCGAGTGGGATAACCCTTCGAATTCCTTAAAACGATGCACAGTCCCCAGAACAAAAAAATTCCGCTATTTCAACGAACACGCGGTTCGGAGAAAGAGCGGAATTTGTGATTTTTTAGCTTCTTAGAGGAGACAGCAAAGAAACGACTGCCCATTAAACCTTCTCCGGAAGCGCGCCTAGCTCCTCCCAGCGGGCATAAAGCTTGGCAACTGTCGCTTGTGCTCTTCCGAGCGCAGCAGTCGCCCCGGGGAGCTTTTCGTAGTCAGTCTGCACTTCAGCGAGGTGCGCCTCCGCAACCGAAAAAGCTTCCTCCGCCTCCAAAATGCGCTCTTCCATTCCCTTGAGCTCAATCGCTTCGGCCATCGTAATTTTACGGGGCTTATCTTTCTTCGGGGCCGACTTCTTTGCCTTGGCATAGGCCGCCGTCTGAGCGCGCTCGGCATTCTCACGTTGCTGTCGTTTTTCCAAATAGTAGGAATAGTTTCCGGGAGTGACTTTCACCCCGTCTTCTTCAAAGGCGACGATCTGATCACAAATACGATCCAGGAAGTAGCGATCGTGAGAAACTACGATGACGGTGCCCCCAAAAGCCGCGAGCGCTTCCTCAAGCATGCGCAGCGAAGGAAGGTCGAGGTCATTCGTCGGCTCATCGAGCACGATCAAATTACCACCCGTCTTGAGAACCTTCGCCAGCATGAGACGTGCGCGCTCGCCACCCGATAAAAGATCGACCCGCTCGTTGATGCGATCATCGGAAAAGAGAAATCGTTTTAGATAAGCGCGTGCCCCAAGCGTTTCCTCGCCAAATTCAATCTTTTCACTGCCATTGGAAATCTCATCCAAAAGAGACCCGGTGCCATCAAGCTGCATGCGGGTCTGATCGATGTAGTTAATCCTCACCTGCTTTCCCAAGGTCGCCTTCCCTTGAGTCGGCTGAAGTTGGTTCAGGCAGATCTTCAGCAAGGTCGTTTTACCAACCCCGTTGCGCCCCACGATGCCGGTGCATTGACCCGCTTCAAGCGAGAGGTCCATGTTCCGGAAAAGAGTCCGATCACCCAAAGTGATCCCCACCTTCTCCAACTCGACAATCGTATCGCCCAAGCGGGGCGGCGGCGGAATGAGCAAATCCATCTCACCTTCCTCGACCGGAGCATCCTTATTCTTGATCTCGTAGAAAGAATCGAGCCGCGAACGCGACTTCGTCGTGCGCGCTTTCACCCCCGCACGCACCCACTCAAGTTCGTCCTTAAGAAATTTCTGACGCTTCTTCTCCGAATTCCGGGCAATCCCTTGCCTGAATTGCTTTCGATTCCAAAAAGGCGGTGTAATTTCCCGGATGGGAATAGGCCTTTCCATTGTCAATCTCGATGATGCGCGTCGCGATCACGTTCAAAAAGTAACGGTCGTGCGTCACGAAAATGACCGCGCCGCCGTAGGTCGCGAGGAAGCTCTCCAACCAGCGGATCGAATCGGCATCGAGATGGTTCGTCGGCTCATCAAGAAGGAGCAGATCGGGCTGTGAAGCGAGAGCCTGGCAGAGTGCCACCCGGCGCTTTTCTCCTCCGGAAAGAGGACCGGTCTCGGCGTCAAGTGGAGGAGTGCCTAGGGCATTCGAAAGAGCGGTGATGCGGGCGTCCAGATTCCAGCCATCGGCATGATCGATCAGCTCCAGAAGCTCTCCCAATTCGTGCTCGGTGCCATCGCCGTTCTCATAGCGCGTCACCGCATTGGCCACATCCGCGGCACCCGCCTGAATGTTCTCGTGGACCGAGAGGCTGGAATCGAGTTCAAATTCCTGAGGCAGATAGCCCACCCGCAATTCGCGTCGGGCCGAAATATCTCCGGAATCTGCGCCATTCTCGCCCGCGAGAATCTTCAGCAAAGAGGTCTTTCCACAGCCATTGCGCCCTACCAGCCCGACCTTTTCACCCGCAGCAACCGCCAGGGTCACCCCATCAAGCAATGTCTGAGGGCCATAGGAAAGTCGGATTTCGTTAGCAGATAAAAGAGTGGACATGGGCAGCGGGCCGCAGACTAGGGATCGAACGCCAACTCGCAAGAGTAAGAAGAGTGATTTCTAATCCGCCAAAAATCCGGCCAGCGATCCTCAAAACGAGCAACGTGAGAATCACGACTCGAAACTTAGACCACGCCCTCACCATTTGGAGCAGATAGCCCCATTTACATGAATTGGCCTAACTTTAGCTCGCCCTTTACGACCAGAAAAAGGCTGTCATTTCTGTTATCGAAAATGTTTATCATAACATGAATAAGACAAAAATAATGATTCTAGGGCCTTTACAGGGTCTCTGGTAACCGCTCAGGCGGCTACTGCCACCTGGGGGTAACGTTGGCACGGGAATCCCAAGTCGGTGATCTCATCGAGACTGGAAGTCCTTATGCCAAGTAAGGTTTCAAAAGAGACGAATGCCGGAGTGATTTCTTGAAAGGGCAAGGCGTGGGGGGGGATCATCATGGCAACAGAGAAAATCAGCCCTCTGCGAAAGATCGCTGACTGAAGAGAGGTGAAAAAGGAGTAGAAAACGACGTTTGGTTTTCGACAACGAGGAAGAATAGTTTCGACTCATCAAAAATTGGATTCGGGAAGGTGTAGGTTGTGGATGGTCAGGCTGACTTCTCCAGTAACTCCACCCAGGTAGCCGTGAGATCGTCCCCAGCGGCGGCTCCAGTAGCATTGTTAAAATCCAAAGCTTCGTGGATAATGCTACCTAGAGGGTTCGAAATGTCTGTGGATACGGAGATTGGAAAGTGAACGTCCCATGTGATGGCAGAGCCACAAGTTGCTTCTTTTTTGATTGCGATCAAGCGCAAGCAATCGTGCATCCACTCGCTTGATCACCTTGCGGCTCCCACCAGAAAAATAACTTCGCGCTTGGCGAAGTGGGGGGAGACAGAGGAGGTTGGGCAATGCACTTCTTAGCAGCGACTTCTCAGGACGTCAGCACAGGCTGGTTAATTGGCACCTTGGTGGCAGCCATCGCCCTCATCCTCTTTCTCATTTTGAAATGGCGGGTGCAGGCATTCGTCGCCCTCTTGCTTGCCAGCGTCTTCGTCGGCGTGGTCTCCGGCACCATGGAATTGACCGAGGTCGGCTCCACGATCCAGAAGAGCATGGGCGACAATCTGGGGTTCATCGCGACCATCATTGGCCTCGGCGCCATTTTCGGAGCGATGATCGAGCACAGCGGCGGCGCCCAGAGTCTCGCCAATGGCCTCCTGAGATTCTTCGGCGAAAAAAGAGCCAACTGGGCCATGCTCATGACGGGCTTCCTCATTTCCATACCCGTCTTTCTAGATGTCGCCTTGGTCATCATCGCCCCCATTCTCTACGCCCTTTCAAGGCGCACGGGTCGTTCCCTCCTCACTTTCGGACTTCCCCTCCTCGCAGGAATGGTTGTGACGCACTCCTTTGTCCCACCCACTCCGGGACCGACCTGGGTCGCCTATCAGTTCGGCATTCCAATCGGGACCGTGATTCTCTACGGTATCTTGGTCGGGCTTCCGACCGCCATCATTTCCGGAATTTTCCTCGGTGGAAAAATTGCCAACCGCATCGACATCGACCCTCCTGAGATCGAAGAAGCGGAAGAGGAACATCCCCCTTCCTTCTGGACCATCACCGGAATTCTTCTCCTCCCCATCATCCTGATCGTGGCCGGTTCTCTCGTGGAGCAGTCCGTTGGTAGTGGTCTGGCCGATGGGCTCACCAAGGGTGATCGAGGTGACCAGCTCAAGGATCTCATGAAGTCGGCCCCCGCCTGGCAGCAAGCGATGGCCTTTTTTGGACATCCGATTCTCGCTCTTCTTCTCTCGACCGTTCTCACCCTCTGGGTTCTGGGGGCAAAGCGAGGCGTTCAAAAAGATCAGCTCATGGAGGTCGCGACCCGCGCTCTGGGCCCCGCCGGAATCATTATTCTCATCACCGGTGCCGGCGGCGTTTTCAAAGGAATGCTTGGTAAAACCGGAGTAGGCGATGCCCTGGCCGATCTCTTGGGAGGACTCGGAGTCACTCCCGTTCTTCTCGCCTTCCTCTTTTCCGCCATCTCGCGCATTGCGCAAGGATCGGCCACCGTGGCCATGGTGATGGCCGCCGCTCTCATGACTCCCATTCTTGAAAAAATGGATCTCTCCGACGCCCGCCTTTCCTTAGTTGTCGTCGCCATCGCTTCTGGAGCAGCCGGCTTCTCTCATGTAAACGACAGCGGATTTTGGATGGTGAGCCGCTATTTCCGTATGAACGAAAAGCAGACTTTCCAAACCTGGAGCCTCGTTTCCACAGCCGTCGGGGTCATCGGGGTCACCTTCGCGTCTCTCCTTTGGCTCGTTATTTCCTAATGAAGCCCACCGTCATTGTCCTCATGGGCGTGAGTGGATCGGGGAAATCCACCATCGGCTCTCTTCTCGCCCAAAAGGCGGGAGGTCAATTTTTCGACGGTGACGATTTCCACCCTCCGGAGAATGTCGCCAAAATGGCCTCTGGAGAGCCCCTAAGCGACAAAGACCGCGCCGTCTGGCTCAACCGCCTTTCGAGCCTCATCAAGAATGCAACGGGCACCACTATTATTGCCTGCTCGGCCCTGAAGGAAAAATACCGTGAGATTCTTTCCGGAGCAAAATTCGTCTTTCTCGATGGATCCCGGGACCTGATCGAAAGCCGCCTCAAGGCGCGGGAAAATCACTACATGCCCCCGAGCCTCCTCGATTCGCAATTCGCTGCACTCGAAGCGCCCAAGGATGCATTCAGGCTTGAGATCAGCGATTCCCCCGAAGAACTGGCGACTCGCTTAAAAAAGCACTTCAATCTCTAGTCCACGACCCTTCGCTCTTGCTTTCTGTCGGACAACATTCACGTTTTTAATCATCGAATTATGAGCGAATTCCACGTTGTTCCAGCAGAGAAGCATGATGTTTTGGTAAAGGCAGCCTACGAGGCTCGCGGATACACGACTGCGGAAGCCACCGTTGCCGCTGAAGTCTGTCAGGATGCCACCCGTCACGGAATCCGGACCCACAATGCCCTCAAAGCCCTCCACCTCGATCATCTTTTTGGCTCGGAAAAAGGGGGCTGCGTTCCAGGAGCAGAGATCGAAGTCGTGAACTCGCGCTTCAAGGCCTCCGAGGTCTGGAATGCCAACAAGAAACTCGGTCAAGCTGTCGCCGTCGCCGCGATGGATCGCTGCATGGAGATGGCCGACGAATATGGAGTCGGCCAGGTCGCTGTCGATGACGCCTTCCACTACCTCTGGGGTGGCGGCTACGTCATGAAGGCCGCCGAAAAAGGCTACATCGCTTACACCAACTGTACCTCCACTCTCGCCGAGGTCGTGCCATTTTTTGGAAAACACCCCACGATGGGCACCAACCCCCACTCATGGGGCTTCCCTACTCAAGAGGCCAATGGCTTCCCCATCGTCATCGACTGGGCCACCTCCACCGTCGCCATGGGCCGCGTGCAGCAGCTCAAGCGCGAGGGCAAGGAACTCCCTCCGGGTGCTGCCGTCGATAAGGATGGTAAGGAAACCCGCGACCCAAATGAAGTCGCCGCCCTTCTTCCTTTCGGAAGGCACAAGGGATACGCGATGTGTTTGATCAATGAGCTCGTTGGCGGATACATCGGCGGCAGCCTTCCCACCCAGCGGGGCCGTGAAGGCGCCAAGACCACCACTTGTTTCTACTTCCAATGCATCCACCCTGATGCTTGGTCCAGTGGCCAATTCGCGGGCGGAGTTTCCCAGCAAGAAAACCTCAAAACCGTCATCGATGACGTCCTCGGTCACGGAAATGAAAAGTGCCTCCTTCCCGGACAAATGGAAGCCGAGTTCCGAAAGCGCACCGAAGCAAGCGGCGGCCTCCTTTTCTCCGCAGCTGAGATCGCCGAGTTCAAGGAACTGGCCGATGAAGTCGAAATTTCTGGATGGGAGTTGGAAAACTTCGCTCCCGAAGCCTAGATTACCCCGCAATGCCAAACTACGACTATAAGTGCCAAAAATGTGAGCATATCTTTGAGGTCTTTCAGGGGATGAACGACCCCAAGCTCACCGACTGCCCGCAGGAAGATTGCGACGGTGACGTGAAGCGCCTTTTGGGCACTGGATCTGGACTCATTTTCAAAGGAAGCGGATTCTACCAAACCGACTACCGTTCAGACTCCTATAAGGCCGGTGAAAAGAAGGCCTCCTCGGACGCCAAGCCCGCGAAAAAATCAGAGACTAAGGAGAGCAAGTCCAAGGATTCGTGATGGGGACTTGTCACCTGCCACTCCTTCAGTGATTCTAGAGCCATGGAACATCGCGGTAAGGCACTCAAGCGCCTCTTCATTCTCATCGCTTTCCTCATGGTTGCCGGTCTTGGAATGGGGGTCTACCTGAGCTTCCAGCCTCAAGATCTCACCACAATCAGCGGCTATTCGCCCGATGACCGCAGCGCGCGCGCCACCGACGTGCCCGCCATGATTCGTCTGGCCGCGAAGAACCGTCAGCCCATCGTCCTTTCCGAAAAACAGGTCAACAGCTGGTTGGCCGAAAACCTCAAGGTCCGACAGGAAGGAAACTTTGCCAAAGAAACAGAGCTCAAGGGACTCTGGATCCGCTTCGATGAAGCCGAGGGCGGGCGCGCCGAGTTCATCATCGAGCGCAAGGTACGCAACATCATTCACACCTCTTCCATGTTCCTCCGTTTTCAGCGGAGGAAAAAAGAAGATGACTCATTTACCACCACCGTCCGCAAGGACGGCGGTAACTTTTTAAGCACCATCCTAATCGGTGGCCGCTTCGGAAAACTAAAAATCCCGCAAGGCTTCCTTCTCTTCACTCAAGACGCCTATGCCAACTTGGGCGCCCTCTTTGAAGAGGAGTTCCAGATGATCGAGCAGAACATCATCAAAGAAGGAGCCGGGCGCATCGTCTTCGAAGAGAAGAAGATGCGCATCGACTTCCCAGACTAAGAGATTTCGTTAGTACATAACGAATCCACACACTTCCCCCCCGTGAAGAACCTTCTCCAAATTTTTGGCTTTTTGGCCTTTGCCCAGCTCTCCATCGCCGCGCCCGTAATCTCGGAATTCATGGCGGTGAATAGCAGCACCCTAGCCGATGAAAACGGAGACTTCAGCGACTGGATCGAAATCCACAACCCCGATACCAGCGCAATTTTCCTAGCCGGTTACTCCCTGACCGACGATTCCACCAATGCCACTAAATGGACTTTCCCCGCCGTGATCCTTGCGGCCGACGAAAGGATCATCGTCTTCGCCTCAAACAAAGACCGCATTGACCCGGCCAGCGAACTCCACACCAATTTTAAGCTTTCGTCCGGCGGAGAATATCTCGCCCTCATCGCGCCCGATGAAAACACCGTTGAAACCGGGTTCGCACCTCAATTTCCCCCGCAATATCCCGACCAATCATTCGGATACGGCAATCCCGGAGATTCCAACCAGGTCAATATCACCCCACTTTGGGACTTCGCCACCAACTACGCCAACGTGCAGCTCAATGGCGTCCAATCAGGAAATCTCTCCGGCTCACCGGACTCCATCGATGCCAATCTCAATGGCAATCAACTGCAGTATTATATGTGGTTCGATTTCTCGTCAGTTCTTGGATCCATTCCAGCAAGCAGCACCATCGATTCCGCCACCCTCACTTGGAGTGGAGCCGTAAGCAGCACCATCTTTGGACCCAACGCCGTCACCTCAAACCTCAACCTTTTTGCAGTGCCCGACGCCAATCGCGGCATCGACACCATCGCAGCAAGCTTCAACGATCACCTCCTTGTCGACTACTCCGCCGCGAACACTCCCGTGGCCTCCTTCGTCGCTGTCCCCGGACAGATGCCCACGACGACCTGGAACATAAAAAGTCTCATCGAAAACTGGCAGGACAATCCCTCGGCTCCCCAGCGGGGCCAAATCATGATCGTCACCAGCGCCCAGCCCATGTTCATGGACTGGGATACCGACGGCGCCGGAAAACCGACTCTTCAAGCGGCCGTTCAAACGACGTCAGATTCCGGAAGCACCCCACCAAACTACTTCGACTCCCCCACCCCCGGCGCAACGAACTCCGGCGGCCAAATTGCGGGTCCTATCTTCGATGAGGTCACCGAAAACCCTCCCCGTCCTTCCGGAGCCTTCACCGTCACCGCAAGCTTCGTCAATCCCGTCACCACTGTCTCGACCTACTACCGCCTTGGCTTTGGATCCGAGAACCAGGTCTCAATGATTGATAATGGCGTGGCCCCGGATGCGGTAGCGGGAGATAACATTTGGACCGCGACTATTCCCGCCTCAGCAGTGCAAGACGGCGAGATGACCCGCTGGCGCTTCGTTGCCATCGATCCAGACGGCGCACAAACCAAGGAGCCCGCCTATCGCGACACTCTCGACTCCCACCAATACTACGGGACTGTCGGCATCGATCCCGTCCTCGATTCCAATCTCAATGTTCTCCATTGGTTTGTCCAAAATCCCACCGCCGCCAACAACACGACCGGAACCCAGGGCGCGGTCTACTATCTCGATCAATTCTACGACAACGTGCACTTCAATCGCCACGGCCAATCCACCGGCGGCTTTATCAAGAAGAGCTACAATCTCGATTTCAATAAAACACAGCGCTTCCAGTGGAGCGTCGATGCGCCACGAGTCGCCGACATTGACCTCCTCACCAACTGGGCCGACAAATCAAAAGTCCGGCATCCCATCGCGTGGGAAATCATGCGTGAGTCGGGAGTCCACGCGCACTTCGCCTTCACCATCCGGGTCGAGCAGAACGGAACGTTCTTTAGTACGGCAGATTTCGTAGAAGACGGCGATGGCATCTACCTCGACCGCGCTGGCCTCAATAAGAATGGCGCACTCTATAAAGTTTACGGAAACCGACTCAACAAGGACAACGGAGATTCCGGCACCACCGGAGTGGAGAAGAAGAACCGTAAATCAGAAGGAAACGCTGATCTCCAGGCTCTCATCGATGGGCTCGATCTCACCGGAGATTCGCTCGAAGATTATCTCTACGACAACATCGACATCCCCAAGACCATCAATATTCTCGCCGCAAATGCCATCATTCGGAATACCGATATGCACAGCAAGAATTGGTATATCTACCGCGACACGGATAAGAGCGACGAGTGGGCCATTCTCCCCTGGGATCTCGATCTCTCCGGCGGACGAAAATGGAACTCCTCCGACAACTACTTCGACAACGCCCTTTTCACCAGTGGCACCATTCAAACCGGCGGCTCAATCCGACTCGTCTCTCATCTTTTCAATAACACCGATACCCGCGCGATGTTCTATCGGCGAGTGCGCACTCTTGTGGATCAATTCATCCAGCCAAGCAGCACTCCGGTAGCGGGACGCTGGTTCGAGACCCGGCTCGACCAACAATCTGCCCTGATCGATGACCCCGCGATGACTAAATCCGATGCTCGGCGCGACTTTGAAAAATGGGGTTCCTGGGTACAGGGAAGCGGTAACTCGGTCCCTTACACGACCAATAACCCGGCCGTCGAATCGATGTCTAAAGCCATCCTTCGCTGGAAAAACGAATATCTCCCCGGACGCCGCAACGAGATCTACAACAATCAAACCGTGGGCAACGGTGGAGAAATCCCCAGCCCTCAGACCGCAGCCAATCTGGTCACAGAAACTGCCCTCATCGAAGCAGGCACAGCTGCCTTTGCCTTCAGTCCAAGTAACGGAAACCTGGGCCTGACCTGGACCGGCTCACCCACTGACGAACCTTTTGATACCTCTGGCTGGATCAGCGGCCCCACCGGATTCGGATACGAAAATTCCAGCGGCTACCAAACTCTCATCGGCACCAATGTTGGAAGTCAAATGAGTTCCAACAACAGTCTCTACATTCGTATTCCCTTCAATGTCACCGACCCATCCACATTCGATTCCTTACAACTTCGGATGCAGTGGGACGACGGCTTCGTCGCCTACCTCAATGGCGATTTTCTCTTTTCCCAAAATGCTCCCGAATCTCTCACCTGGCAGTCGGCTGCCTCTAGTGCAAATCATGAAGCGAGTGCTGCCTCCTTCAATCTTTACGATGTCACCGATACGCTTGGCTCACTGAGAGCGGGACAAAACACCCTCGCCATCCATGGGCTCAACCGAAGCACTGGAAGCAGTGACTTCATCATCCGCCCAGCCCTCTTCGCCGGCTCATCCATCCCTGGCTCAACCGCTCAACCAACGCTACAGTTTGGAGCGATCGAGTTCAGTCCTGACTCAGGAAATCAAGATCAGGAATTTGTAGAAATCACCAACCCCTTCAGCATCGCGGTTGATCTTTCAGACTGGAAAATCACCGGAGGAATCAACCACACCATTCACCCGGGAACGGTGATTCCTGCAAATGGAACTCTTTACCTGAGCCCCGATGTCACCGCATTCCGATCACGCTCGACCAGCCCCTCCGGAGGAGAAGGGCGCTTTATTCAAGGGAGCTACCAGGGCCATCTTTCTTCCTTTGACGAAACACTCAACC
Organism: Akkermansiaceae bacterium; assembly: GCA_905182405.1. Taxonomy (GTDB): domain Bacteria; phylum Verrucomicrobiota; class Verrucomicrobiia; order Verrucomicrobiales; family Akkermansiaceae; genus SW10. Next base: position 2,249,004 of record CAJJBQ010000002.1, read on the forward strand.
TTCTCGACGCCCAAGCCAACCTCATCTCGACCACGACCTATACGGGCAACCCTTCCGACGCTCAGCTCTACCTCGTCATCAGCGAGGTCATGTATCACCCGGCAGGAGATGGACTCGCCGAATTCATCGAGCTCACCAACATCAGCCCGACCATCACTCTCAATCTCTCGGACGTGAAATTTGTCGATGGCGTCGATTTCAACTTCACCGGCTCTGCCATCACCAGCCTCGCGCCCGGTGCTCGCGTGCTCGTGGTGCGAGACATCGCCGCCTTCACCGCGGTCTATGGATCAGGCCATCCAATCGCCGGAATTTTTGCCAATGACACGAAGCTCAATAACGATGGTGACAAAATCAAACTGGAAGATGCCCTCAATGGAACCATCCGGGAGTTCACATACAATGACGCAGCCCCCTGGCCTCTTCCAGCCGATGAAGGTTACAGTCTCGTTCTGAAAAATCCGGGCGTCATCTCCGATCCTGACCTATCCTCAAACTGGCGCAGCAGCACCTTGTTTGGTGGAAACCCGAATACCAGCGACGCCCTTGCACTCCCCGCCAATCCAGCAGGCGATGCCAACGGAAACGGAGTTGCCGATCTCATCGACTATGGACTTGGAAACGATCTTGGTCTCGCCCCGATCCAACCCAAACTCCACTTTGAAAAAGCCGATCTCGGCGAAGGGCCTCAAGACTACTTGATTCTCACCTTCCCGATCAGTCTTGGCGCTGAACAGGTCTCCCATCTTATTGAAGAGGCCCTAACACTCGCAAGCTGGCAGGACGCCGCCGCTCAAACAACCATCCTCAGTCAGGTAAACCTCGGTGATGGACGGGCCCTCGTGACCGCGCGCTTCGCCTCACCCATCGGAGTCGACGACCGCCACTTCCTCCGACTCAAGTTCCAAGCGAACTAAGCAAAAAGCGCCGCGGCCTCACCCGGTATCGGAAAGTCCCCGTCTGGATGCTTTTTCCAGATCACCTCGCCATTCTTTCGGATCTCAAAAATCCCGCCACCACCTCCAACGAGGGTGACTAATTCTCCGGTAACTCGCTCAATTTCTGCAGATACACGATCCGCATCACCTCGGTAATTTCACTGCTGACAGTATTCAATCTCAATCGCCATGCCGGACTCTAGAACGAAAATCTCCCGCTTGCAAAGAATCGCAGTGCAATCAGGCGAGTGAGCGTTCAAAATGCCCCTATGCTTCTTCGCCTCTTCCTTTTCTGCACCCTGACTCTTTCAGGATTCGCCCAACATCGCGATCCCATCCGCCTGACGCATGGACCGATGCTCGGAAAACCCACCGCTCACTCCGTCTCAGTCTGGGGAAGGACCTCGGACCCCGGCGATTTCGTGGTAAAGTATGGCACAACTGCTGATGCCCTCACGCAGACAAGTCCCGTGACCACGACCTCGATCGCACACGACAATACCGGCGTCGCCGAACTCATCGGTCTCAAGGCCGACACCCGTTACCATTATCAGATCTTCGTTCTCGGAAATCCCCACGGTCTTCCCGGTTCTTTTCTCACCCTTCCCTCGGTCAAGGGCAGCATCAATGCCGAGCACAACCCGAAGGGCCTCTTCAACTTCCGCTTCGAGGTCGGCTCCTGCTCGAACCAAAATCCCCTTCACGGAATCGGCCACCGGGAACCCACCTACGAAAACCTCAATAAGAGTTGGGCCGACAAGATCCACTTCCATATCATGAATGGGGACTGGCTCTATGAAGAGCTCCGCACTTACCCACCAGAAGCTTGGCGCTTGCTCCAAGGCGTTGAGCAATTTCCCAGAAGCGTAGAGGTGATGCCTTCCATCGTGGGAGTCTGGGAAAATTACAAACTCTACCTGAGCCGCGGTGTCAGTCGCGCCCAGTGGCACCGCAATGTGCCTAGCTACTTTACCTTCGACGACCACGAGCTCGTCAACGACATCTGGGGCTCGGCCGAAGTCGGCAAGCGTCATCGCCGCACCGTTTTCCGTGATATCGGAACCCAGGCTTGGTTCGACTACCTGGGCTGGGCCAATCCAGTAGAACACGATCAAGCCGTCCACTTTTCCAAAGGAAAAATGGTAGCGGGCAGCGACCTCCTAGTCGATCCCACCGCCGACTTCACCAAACTTCCCCTCGATAAAATGGGAACCCTCCACGTCCATTGGGGCACTCCGGAGGCCGGGGTCAATGTCCTCTACTTCGACAACGACGAAGGCCACAAAAATTCCTACGTCTACCAGATCGTCAAAGTCATCGATCGCCACACTCTTCAACTCCATATGCCGGCCAAGATCACCGATGAAGTGAGCTACTCAATCGGCCGGAGTTCCTACGGAAAGTTCCGCGTTTCAAACTGCGAATTCTTCCTCCTCGACACCCGCGGATCACGTGACATGCACGACGTGAAAAACCGCGACAAGGAAGGCGTCTCCATGCTGGGTGAAACCCAGCGAAAATGGCTTCTCAAATCGATGAAGGAAAGTGATGCCGACTTCTTTTTTCTCACCTCCACTGTACCCTTTATGATTCCCCACAGTGGAGCCGGCGGATTCGAAGCCGCTGGAAATAAGGAAGAAGCATGGACCGGCTTCCTCAGCGAACGCGAAGAATTGATCAACGAATGGGACAAGCTTGGGAAGAAGGTCTTCGTCCTCACCGGCGATCTCCACAATAGCTTCGCCATCAAGATCACCGACAACGTCTGGGAGTTCTGCTGCGGCCCCCACAACAGCGTAAACCATGTGCCCAAGAACGACGAAATGGACCGCCCTGCAACGGGCATTTTCGACTGGGGGCCGCGCAAATGTGACATCCGCTGGAGTTCCTACATTCTTCCAGATCTTGAGCGCCTTGAGCGACTCCACCCTTACTTCTGCGTCGTCCAGGTGAACAACGTCTTCAATATGCCCAAAAAGATCGGCGACAAGCGACTCGTGGCCTACCCCCATCCGCAAATCGTCTTCCAATATTACCACGGTCGCACCGGAGAACTGGCCTACGCCGAGGCCATCTCCCTGGATCGATAGAATCAAACGTCCCAAAAATGATTTCTGCTTAAGGAACGAAAGGTTTCCTAAGTTGCCGCCGTTCTACCAATCGATCTCTCCATCACGCAACTGCATAAGCATGACTCTCTGGAAATCCATCCCCTTCCTCGCTTCCTTCCTGACCCTCACCGCTCAGGCCAAGATCGATTTCGCGCACCAGATCCTCCCCCTCCTCCGCGACAATTGCATCGAGTGCCACACCAATGGAAAACACAAAGGCGGCCTCTCTCTCGAAACCCGTGACTCCCTTCTCGACTCCGAAGCCGTCGAGGTCGGCAACGCCAATGAGAGCATCTTGATCGAAGTCCTCACCGCCGAGGACCCCGACGAACGCATGCCGCACAAAGCCGATCCTCTCCCCGCCGCGCAAATTGCCCTCCTCACCCAGTGGGTCAATGAAGGCCTCGCCTGGGAACCCGGCTTCACCTTCCGCGAAAAAAAATGGCAAGCCCCCCTCGCTCATCGCAAGCCCGACCTGCCCGCAGCCATCGCGCCCGATGAGAATCCCATCGATCGCCTCCTCCGCGCCTACTTTAAAGAAAACCGCGTCCAGCCACCCGAACCCATCTCCGACGCCGCCTTCCTCCGCCGCGCCCACCTCGATCTCATCGGCCTCCTCCCCACCAAGGACGAACTCGCAGCTTTCCTCGCCTCCGAATCGCCCAACAAGCGCAACGAAAAAATCGCCGAACTCCTCGGGCGAAAATTCGACTATGCCGACCACTGGATGACCTTCTGGAATGACCTCCTACGCAACGACTACGCCGGCACCGGCTTCATCGATGGAGGCCGCAAGCAAATCACCGGCTGGCTCTACCAAGCACTCACCGAGAACAAACCCTACGATCAATTCGTCCGCGAACTCATGAACCCCACCGGCGCTTCCGAGGGTTTCATCAAGGGCATCAAATGGCGCGGCGATGTCAACGCCTCCCAGGTTCCCGAAATCCAGTTCGCACAAAACGTCTCCCAAATCTTCTTCGGCGAAAACATGAAGTGCGCCTCCTGCCACGATAGCTTCATCGATGACTGGAAACTCGAGGACGCCTACGGCATGGCCGCCATCTTCGCCGGAAAACCCCTCGAGATGTTCCGCTGCGATAAACCCACCGGCGAAAAAATGGACGCCAAATTCCTCTTCGATTCCCTCGGCTCCATCGACCCCTCCCTCCCCCGCGACAAGCGCCTCGCCCGCGCTGCCGAACTCTCGACCTCCAAGGGCAATGGCCGCCTCGCCCGCACCATCGTCAACCGCCTCTGGTCCCGCCTCATGGGCCGCGGCCTTGTCGAACCCGTCGACATGATGGGCAACCGCCCCTGGAGCGAAGACCTCCTCGACTACCTCGCTTGGGACCTCGCCCACACCGGCTACGATCTCAAGCGTACCTTTACCCTCATCACCACCTCCCGTATCTACCAAAGCGCCGCCGTCGCCCCTCCGGAAAAAAACGACGACTTCATCTTCCACGGCCCAGTCGCCAAGCGCATGACCGCCGAGCAATTCATCGACGCTACCTGGGGCATCACCGGAACCGCCCCAGGAAAGATCGCCGCCAAGGTCGCACGCGGCTCCGCATCCCCCCCCACCACGATCCCCGGTAAGTGGATCTGGTCCGCCCCCGGCGCCCGCCCCGTCGGTGAAAAAGTGACCTTCACCCGCACCCTCAAGCTCCCTGCCGAGGCCACCGCCAAGATCGTCATCACCTGCGACAACCAATACACCCTCAGCGTCAACAGCCAACAAATCGGACAAGACGACGAATGGACCAGCGTCGAATCCTACGACCTCTCCCCGGCCCTCCGCCCCGGAACAAACACCATTACCATCCAAGGAACAAACCTCGGCAACGCCCCCAACGCCTCAGCCCTCTACGCCCACCTCCATCTCATTTCCGAAGGGAAATCCACCACCGTCAGCACCGACTCAAAGTGGCTCGCCGACGGAAAACCCGCCGTCGAAATCCCCGGCGACATCTGGGCCTCCAGTGTCAATCAAGCCATCGCCAATCTTCTTCCCCGCCCAGCCGATCAAGAGCGATCCTTCGCCCGCAGCGTCCGCGCCTCTCTCGTCAATTCCACCCTCCTCATGCGCGCCCTCGGACGCCCCAATCGCGAACAAGTAGTCACCTCCCGACCCTCCGATCTCACCACCCTCCAGGCCCTCGAACTCAACAACGGAGCCGAGTTCGTCAACTACCTGAATCGCGGTTCCTCCAAACTCATTCTCCAAAGAGGCAGCCTGATCGAAGATCTTTACCTCACCGCCCTTTCCCGCCCGCCCAACGAGTTCGAAATCTCCGTCGCCCATGAAATCCTCGGCGCAAAATACACCCAGGAACGTGTTGCCGATCTCCTCTGGATGGTCCTCATGCTCCCCGAATTCCAATTCATCAACTAACGCCGCCATGTCTACTCCGCTCGAATTCGAAAACCGCCGGGACTTCCTTAAAAAACTCGGTGCCGCATCCGCCGCCACCCTCACCATGGGCGCACCCCGACTCTTCGGCAACGAAGCGATCGACCAGCCCGCCGCCAAGGCCGACTGCTGCATCCTCATCTGGATGGCCGGAGGCATGGCCGCACCCGACACCTTCGACCCCAAGCACTACGAGCCCTTCAGAAAAGGCCTCCCCGTCTCCGACGTCGGCAGCACTTTTCCCGCCATCCCCACCTCGGTCAGCGGAATCAATTTCACCGAAGGCTTCAAGGAACTCGCCAAAGTGATGGACCGCGGCACCCTCATCCGCTCCGCCGTCCAACCCGACCTCGGCCACATCCTCCACTCACGCCACCAGTATCATTGGCACACCGGATACGTCCCGCCCCAAACCGTCGCCGCCCCCCACATCGGCGCCTGGATGGCCAAGGTTCTCGGTCAGCGAAATGACGCCATGCCCGCCTTCATCGATATCGGACAACGACTCGAAGGCGTGGGCGAAAAAGAAGAACTCAAGGCCTTCCACACCGGCGGATTTTTCGGCAGCGAATTCGGCCCCTTCCTCCTCCCCTACCCCGATCAAGCGGTCGGAGCGGTCCAGCCACCCGAAGGCATGACTCCGGGCCGCTTTGCCAATCGCTACAAGTTCTACCAGAAACTCGTCGCCGAAAGTAAAGTCGGCAAAAGTGCCGGTGCCTTCCAGCAGGAATCAATGCTCCGCTCCATGGACAAAGCCCACCGACTCCTCAGCTCCAAGGAATCCTCCGCCTTCGACCTCACCCAGGAACCCGAAAAATCCGCCGCGCCCTACGGAAAAGGCCGCTTCGGCCAAGGCTGTCTCCTCGCCCGTCGACTCGCCGAGTCCGGCGCCCGCTTCATCGAGGTCACCACCGAATACCAACCCTTCAAAACCTGGGACACCCACGAAAAAGGCCATACCACCGTCAAGCGCGTCAAGTCTGAGATCGACCGCCCCATCGCCCAGCTTATCCGCGACCTCGAAGAGCGCGGCATGCTCGACCGCACCCTCGTCATCCTCGCCAGCGAGTTTAGCCGCGACATGATGATCGAAGGCGTCCCGGGCTCCAATGCCCGCGATCAAACCTCGCACAAAGTCGACATCATCACCGAGATGAAGCACTACGGCCAACACCGCCACTTCACCGGCGGAACCAGCGTCCTCATGTTCGGGGGCGGCGTCAAAAAAGGGTTCCAATACGGCAGGACCGCCAACGAGCGCCCCTTCATCGCCGTCGAAAACCCCCTCGGCATCGAAGACCTCCACGCCACCATCTTCCACTCCATGGGCATCTCGCCCAAAACCAACTTCGACATCGAAGGCCGCCCCTTCTACGCCACCAAAGACGGCATCGGAAAACCCGCCCTAAACATCTTCGCCTAAACCAAAGCCTCGAGTCCCACATTCTTACGCCCCAGAGTGCCTTTGGGTGCAAAGGGGCAAACTAACGTAGCGAAGGGCGAAGCCCTGGTATCCCCGCCAACCCAGAACGCCTCAATCGATTGACGCTTTGCTTTGTTGATGAGATTGGAATGCGAAAGCTTCGCTGTTTGGCGTGCTCCGCGAGGGTGACGATAGATTGCCCATCAAGATAGGCTAGCCAATCGACCGCAGTTGTTCATCCGTAGATTAAGATGATTTTCAGAGATTTCTTTCTGTGGCATCCGGAACCAAGTTCCTCAAACCAATCCTCATAAATCATCTAAATCTGCGGAGAGAGCCCCCAAACCTAATCTGTGATCATCGGCGTATTTTGCCATTGGCTATTTACCAGAGGCGACCTCCATTTTATTCCGGTTGCGGATAGAGATTCCCTAGTTTTAGTTTCCGACGTTGAAGCTGAAAGCTGGTGGGAGACTCAAACTAGGGGGCCCAGTTCTACGAGATCGAGGACGACTCGCTCTTCTTCATCGGACTTCGCAAAGTCTACCTCGAGCACAACCTGCCAGTCGTTGAGTTCTTGGTCATCGACCAGCATCTGCTCGACTTTGTCCCCCTCTTTTCGGAAGAACTTCGTACTCCGCGCCTCCGGATCAAGCCGAATCATCCCGTGCTCTTCGTGGTAATCCGTAAGCCGCGCCTTAAGCTGGGGAATCGTCCATTCCCCCTCCACGATGGAAAGCGCTCCCTCACAATCCTCTCTTGAGAGCAGCTTCACAAAATCAAAGACCGTCCGCCGCACTGCGCGCTCGAACTCCAGTTTCTTCCGTGTAAACGGCACCACCCTCTTGGGCTCTGCCACCTTCTTGGTCACTTCTCCCTCCGGGTCCTTCAGCTTCTCCCACTCATCAATCAAACTCGAGTCCACTCCGCGTAGCATCTCACCAAAGAAAGCTTCTGCTTCTTCGATCTCCTCAGTCTTCAGCGCCGGAGGCACCGTTTGCGCCAGCACTTTGTAAACTTCAGAAAGGTGTCGCAGGAGCACCGCCTCACTCCGCTCCAAGCCATAAATCTTCACGTAGTCCTCGAAGCTTAACCAGTTCTCAAACATCTCCCGTGCCACCGACTTCGGCCGCACTCCCGCTTCCTTCGCCCACGGATTCAGGAGGACAAACTGATTATAAGTGTCGTAAATGAAATCCTTTCCCGGCTTCGGGTGCTCCACTTCATCAAGCGCCTCCATCCGGTCATCGTATTCCACCCCATCCGCCTTCATCTGCGTCACCAGCGCCGTCTTCACCTTATCCGTCTGCTTCCGCAGCACCACCGTCGGGTCCTCTAAAATTGCCTCCACTAAGGACAGCACATTTAGCGTGAATTCCGATCCTTCCTGTTCCAACTGCGGAATTGTCTCCAGCAAATACAAGCCCAGCGCCTGGTTCATCGTGAAGTCATCCTGCAACTCCACATTCAACTTCACCTTCGCCGACCCACTCCGCTCCTCCTTCGGAATAATCGTGAGCACCTTGCCTTCCACCAATCCTTTAAAGAGCGCAAAAGCCCTTCGCCGCAGGCTCTTCTTCTTGGTCGCGGTCTCATGCGACGCCGTGATCATACGACGCAACTCGGCGCACCCATCCTCTTCACTCCGACTCAGCACATTCAGCAAAGTCCCGTGCCGCACGTTGAAGCTCGAAATCAATTTCTCCGGCGGTGCTACCTGGAGCTTTTGGAAAGTTTTCTCATCCCAGTTCACAAAGCCCCTCTCAGGAGGCTTCTTCTTCGCTCCCTTGCTCTTCTTCCCCTTCGCTGCCGCCTTCTCACCGGCCCGTTTGTTATCGATGACATATTCCGGAGCCTGCGCCACCACGTAGCCCACATCGTCAAACCCCTTCCGTCCGGCCCGACCACAAATCTGCCGAAAATCCCTCACAGCGAGAATTTTCGTACTTTGACCCCCAAATTTATAGAGCTGCGTAAATAAGACTGTCCGAATCGGCACATTTACGCCAACCCCTAGGGTGTCGGTCCCACAAATCACCTTCATTAACCCACGCTGCGCCAACTTCTCCACCAGCACGCGATACTTCGGCAGCAAGCCCGCATGATGAATCCCCAGCCCGTGCCGCAGAAGCTTCTTCATCTCCTTGCCATAGGGGCTTCGAAAATCCGCTCCCTCCAGCACCTCTGCAATTCCAGCCTTCTCCTCCTTCGAGCAGAAATTCCGGCTCATCAAATTCTGCGCCGTCCGCGCACACGCTAGTTGGGTGAAATGCACCAAGTAAATCGGCGCTCTCCCGGCATCAACCAACTCCTCCACCTTTTCCTCCAACGGAGTGAGGCTATACTCAAAGTCCAGCGGCACCGGTCGAATCTCCGATTTTACCAACACCGTTTCCGCTCCCGTCAATTCGGTCAGCTCTTTCTCAAAAAACGAAGTATCCCCGAGCGTCGCCGACATCAGTAGAAATCTCGCCTGTGACATCGTCAGCAAGGGCACCTGCCACGCCACGCCACGCTCCAAGTCCGAGTAATAATGGAACTCGTCCATGATCACCTCATCCACCTGCGCCCGCGACCCCTCGCGCAGCGCGAGGTTCGATAGAATCTCCGCCGTGCAGCAAATCACCGGAGCCTGCGCGTTGACCGTCGCGTCTCCCGTAATCATCCCCACGTTCTCCGGCCCGAAGCTCTCGCACAGCGATAGAAACTTCTCATTCGCGAGCGCCTTGATCGGCACGGTGTAATAAGACCGCCGCTTCTGACAGATCGCGCGAAAGTGCAAGGCCAGCGCCACCAACGATTTCCCCGATCCCGTCGGGGTATTCAGAATAACATTCTTCCCTTCGTAGAGCTCAAGAATCGCCTCCTCTTGATGATCATACGGCTCGATTCCACTCTCGATCAGGAACTCAAGAAACGCATCAAGAATTTCGGAGTTCGAAGACGGATCAGCGACGCGAGAAGGATCGAGGGACGGCACAGAGGCGACCCTGCATGGCCTCTTTCAAAAAGCAACGCTACTCCGTCAACTCTCGCAAAACACCGTGGCTCCGCACCTCCTCCTTCGGGGATTACCAGGCGGAAATTTCGCGGAAGGTCGCAAGCCGCTTGTTTAGAATATCTGAATCGATGTCTTCCAAGGCGCGGGTCGAAAACGCCTCGCAGGTGAAGGACGCGAGCATCGAACCTTGAACCACCGCTTTGCGAAGTTGACCGAAGGTCGGCTTGGTCGCTTTCTCTTTGGCAAGATATCCGGCCATCCCACCAAGAAAGGTATCGCCTGCTCCAGTCGGATCAGCGAGATCACGCAGAGGCCAGGCACCACAGCGGAAGAAGTCTTTCTCTCCCGGTCCAAAAAGAAGCGCGCCAAATTCACCGAGCTTTATCACCACGAACTCAGGACCTTTTCCTCGAAGAATTTCACCCGCGAGGACCAAATTATTGGTCCCAGCAAACTCACGCGCTTCCCCTTCGTTGATCACCAGTAAATCAATGCGCTTGAGAACTTGGTGCAGCTCGGCGTTTGCCACTGTGATCCAAAGGTCCATCGTGTCGGCGAGGACAAACTTCTCCTTGGCATTACACTGATCGAGCATTTGAAGCTGGTTCAGCGGAGCCATATTGGCGAGAAGGACGAATTCGGCATCCTTGAGATCGGAGGGAACCTTTACCTCCCAGTCTTCCAGAACGTTGATCGCCACTTCGTGAGTGGTGCGATCGTTCATGTTTTCATGGTATTCTCCGGTCCAGGTAAACGAGGCTTTTTCTGAACGCTCCAGACCCGAAAGGTCCACTCCCTTTGAGGAAAGCATTTCAAGGTGCTCCTCCGGAAAATCGTAACCGACTACTCCGACTAGATGAACTGGCGAAGAAAGCTTGGAAGCGGCGAGGGCCGCGTAAGATGCCGAACCACCGAGGAGGTTCTTTTCATCTGCGGAAGGGGTTTTAACGTTATCAATAGCGACTGAGCCGCCGACGAGAATTTTCATAAGGATAATTGCTTGAGGATATTTCGAGTTTCAGCAGCCACATCTGCCGTTTTTAAAAGATGGGAGACGATGACGACACGCTTTGCACCAGCAGCTTTTACCTCGGCAAGGTTACTTGGCTTAATTCCGCCTATACAGAAGACCGGAATAGCATAACCCACCGTTTCTTCGACGATGTCGATATTCTCCAATCCAATACCGGGCCGCCCTTTCTTGGTTGGCGTTGGAAAGAGTGGCCCGAAGCCAATGTAATCGGCACCTTCCGCCAAAGCGGCCTGAGCCTGCGCTACCGAGTGAGTCGAGCGTCCGACCAAGACATGCTGACCTAGAATGGATCGGGCTTCGTCCAAGGAGCCATCGTCCTGGCCCAAATGGAGACCGGGTGCGCCGCAATCCTTTGCCAGCTGAACATGGTCGTTCACGATGAAGGGCACGTGATGCTTTGAGCAAAGGGTCGTGAGTTCCTTTGCAAGGTTGAGAAGAGTTTCGGGATCGTGACCTTTTGCCCGAAGCTGGAGGAGACTCACTCCTCCGAGGATGAGCTGCTCCGCGACTTCCACGGAACGTTCTCTTTCGACATAACCGAGATCGAGGATGCCGTAGAGAAGGGCGTCGGGGGAGAGGGTCATCAGGACAGGGATTTCCCTTCGAGGAACCTAGACACCCATGCGATGTCATATTTCCCGTTGATGAAATCGGGATGATCGATGATTTCCTGCTGAAAAGGAATCGTCGTTTTGATACCCCTAATCCGGAACTCGGACAAAGCACGCTTCATGCGGGCAATGGCCACTTCTCGCGAGGACGCCGTGACGATCAGTTTGGCAATCATCGAGTCGTAATAAGGAGGCACGGTGTAACCCGCATAAACGTGGGTATCGACCCGCACCCCTTTTCCTCCAGGGGCATACCACAGATCAATCGTGCCAGGACTGGGGCAGAAATTATTGTAAGGATCTTCGGCGTTAATACGGCACTCGATCGAATGACCCCGCGGCGTTGCTTTCAACACGTGGTCGGACATCGGTTCTCCAGCCGCAATTCGGATCTGCTCCTTGATCAGCTCGCAACCCATCACCTCTTCGGTCACGGGATGCTCCACCTGGATTCGGGTGTTCATTTCCATGAAGTAAAAATTCTCAGCCTTCTCATCAACGAGATACTCGATCGTCCCAGCATTTTGATAATCAATTGCCTCAATCAAGCGCTGCGAGGCGTCCCCCATACGCTGACGAAGCTCCTCGGAAATGAGCGGGCTTGGACACTCCTCAATGATCTTTTGATTCCGGCGCTGCATCGAACAATCGCGCTCACCGAGATGAATGTAATTCCCATGACTATCACCGAGGACTTGAAACTCGATATGATGTGGGTTGAGAACGAATTTCTCGATATAGCAATCACCGTTGCCGAAACAAGCGATTGCCTCCTGCGAAGCGGCGTTAAACATCGCCTCAAATTCACCCTCGTTCATGGCAGGCCGCATTCCCCGACCGCCCCCACCTGCAGTGGCCTTGATCATCACGGGATAGCCGACTTCTGCGGCGACTTTGAGCCCTTCTTTGACTCCGGAAAGAATTCCATCAGATCCGGGCGTCGCCGGAACCCCATTGGCCGCAGCAGTGGCTCGGGCCGTGTTTTTGTCACCCATGGTGCGGATCACCTCAGCCGAGGGTCCGATAAACTGGATATTGCAGCTCTCGCAGATCTCAGCAAAGCGGGCATTTTCGGATAAGAATCCGTAACCAGGATGAATGGCATCCGCCTCGGTGATCTCGGCAGCCGCGATGATTCGATCAGGCTTGAGATAGCTTTCGCTACTCGGCCACCTGCCGATGCAGACCGCCTCATCGGCGAGATGGACGTGCATTGAATCCCCATCGGCCTCCGAATAAACGGCGACAGATTCGACTCCCAACTCACGACAGGCGCGGATGATTCGAAGGGCAATTTCCCCCCGGTTTGCTACAAGGACTCGCTTAAACATGGCGAATAGATAGGATGCGCTACTCTCCTCAAATACGAAGGAGTAGCAAAATTTAATTACTTAATTCGGAAAAGAACGTCACCGAATTGGACGGAATTCCCGTCTTCAATGCATATCTCGGTAATCGTCCCCGAGGTCTCCGCCTTGATCTCATTCATCACCTTCATTGCTTCAATGATGCACAAAGTCTGCCCTTCGGAAATGGAATCACCCACGTTCACAAAGGAAGGAGTTTCAGGAGAAGATTTACGATAGAAGGTTCCCACCATGGGCGAGTTGATTGCTTCGCCACTCTCACTCTCAGTGGGAGGGGAGGAATCGACGGCAGAATAAGAGACAGGTGCCGGAACGGCAACCGCTGGGGCCGCCGGAGCAGACGCCAGAGCCCTCTGGAGGTCTTCCAGGTCAGCACCCTTCTTAAGCTTAATACTAAAATCTTCCTTTTCGAACTGGAAGACAGAGAGCCCATGATCATCCATGAGCTTAACGATTTTTCGGATTTCAGAGAGGTCCACGAGAAAGTTCGGGTTATGGGAAAGCGCCAGACGCTGGAAAGACTCTAGGACCAATTGGCGATGGGAGCAAGAGACTTGTTAAGAACTAAAAAGAGCCCGAGAATCTCCCCCACTTGGAGGCTTCCCTTTCCTGCGTCCGCGTTTAAAAGAGAAAATGCTTAAATTCTCAATTGCCCTTTTTCTCATGTCTCTCCCACTTTGCGCCCAATCTGGCAAACAAATCGAAACCTCGCTAAAAATCGATGAAAAGACCTCGGTGCCCTACCTTCAGTATCTCCCAAAAGGATTTGATCCTTCCAAGAAGGAACAAAAATATCCCCTAATCCTGTTTCTCCACGGACGCGGGGAGAGCAATGGTCCTCTTTCCATCGTAAAGGAATGGGGGCCACCCAAGCTTGCCGAATCCGAAAAAGGGCTTCCTTACATTCTCATTTCTCCACAATGCCCGAAATCTTCCTGGTGGTCCAACGATGATCAACAAGAGATCCTAATCAAACTGCTCGCCCATGTCCGGAAGCAGTTTCCTATCAATGACTCACGCATTTACCTCACGGGTCTGAGCATGGGAGGCTTCGGGTCGTGGGAGCTCGCGAGCCGACTGCCAGACACCTTTGCCGCCGTCGTCCCCATCTGTGGCGGAGGAAATCCCAAGAACGCGGCTAAGCTAGTCGACATCCCTATTTGGAATTGGCACGGAGACGCCGACAAGGTCATCCCTATTTCAAAGTCAGAGGAAATGGTGGAAGCAGTTAAAATAGCTGGCGGGAAAAAGATCACTTTCACCAGACTCAAAGACGTCGGACACAATTCCTGGTCCGATGCCTACGCCAGCCCCAAGCTCTGGGACTGGCTCGCCAACAAAAAACGCTAAGCGCTTCAGTCGCGCGACTGATACCAAGTAGTGTTTCAAAAGAGAGGAATCCCGGAGTGATTTCTTGAAAGGGCAGGGCGGCCCGAAGCTGGTTGGGGAAGAAACTGATCCTTGTGCGAATCCTCAGCATGTGGCGCGAAAAAGGCACCCGTCAGGCAGAACCGTCGATCCTTGGGCCACTCTTCTGAGAACTGGAGCGAATCCATTTCGCTCCTTTGAGTCACATGGACCCTTTTACCATCGACCTTATGACAAGTGCCGACCGAAGTATAAGCGACTATAGTCGGACTCCTTTGCTGGGATCTTGCCATTGTGCCACTGCCAACGTGCTCGACAAAGTAGTCCTCTTTCCGAAACAATGAGGAATAAGTTTGAGACATCGGCATATCGAACATCTTGAATCCACGGCATCCGTGACCTGACATCCACTTCCCGGTATAGAGATTTACCCCGGCTCACCCCGCAAATTGCGGTCGTGACACAGCTTTCGGTGAAACGTCCTCCCTCACCTGCCAAAGCATCCAAACTGGGAGTTTTGACAATCGGATTTCCTGCAAGTCCTAGGATGTCGTGCCGCCATTCATCCGCATCGAGAAGGAAGATATTCATCTGCTTTGCCTGGAGCAACGAAGAGAGGCAGAAGAGGAGCGAACCAATAATAAAGGAATCATTTTTTCATAATGATAATAAGGTCTGGCACGTTGACGACTTTGGGGCAAGGCCACTTCGCAAATATCTCAAACTTTGAAGAAGGCTAGCTTTTGAAGTCTCAACAGGCTTCAAAGAGGAACCAGTCCACAAAAAAACACTCGTTGCCCTTTCGAGCAACGAGTGTGAAATTAAAAATAGATTCGTATCTTAAATCGAAGTCTATCGACGACGACGGGCAAGGAATCCGAGTCCGACGAGGCTCAAAAGAGCGGCCGAAGGCTCAGGAATAGCTGGACCACCTTCGCCAAGCTGAACTCCATCGGTGAAGATCACGCCGAGACCTGTGTCAACGTTTGTCACTGCCGTACCATAGATAAGGCTTGAACCAATGTTTTCTGCACTGAAAACCTGACCGAGTTCACCATTACCGAATTGATCCTCAGTTCCGAATACTCCACCAGTAGAAAGAATGGCAAAGTTAAGAGAATCAGCGAGGGTCGCACCGTCTCCAATCAAAACGTATGCTTGCTCACCAACGGGTGCATCGGCATTTCCTTGAGGGATAGACGCACCATATTTCTGGTCAAAGAAACCAGGAGCACCAACTCCGTTCGCGAAGGCAGTAGAACCTGCACCGAAAGCAGTGAAGCTTGATCTGATATCGCCAACCGCAGTAGTTCCGGTAGGTGCAGCGGAGAAAGTTCCAACTGCAACGTAGCCAGCACCTACAGCGATAGGAGCCCCTGTATTATCGAGGATCGGCACCGCTGTTCCATCAGCTGTAGCAATGTTAGTAGTGACCGCATTATAACCAAACCCTTGTGAAACAAGGAGGCCAAACGAGGCAACGAGTAGTAGTGTATTTTTCATTATCTGTATTAGATTGATTAGGAAATATTAGAGATCAGCGTAGAAGCTTGGTGCGACGATATCAGCATTCTGAGCATCACCACGATTCGTAACGATCATTCCTGAGGTAAGATCGACAAGAGCTGCATCGATCGTCCCTGCGACCTGACCGGACTCACGCCAGCCTGCGCCTGCGCCACCGAAACCACCACTGAAGTGCCAGTAAGTGCTAAAGCCACCCGCACCATCTGGAAGGGAAACCAAGTCGGCTGCACCTTCACTAGCTGCTGCAGTGAGCTGACTTTCAAGACCGCTATTATCAAGCGTAGATCCGGCAGGATATACAGAGCTGACATAGTTGAACTGAGTCGTCAGACCAAGAGTCGTTGGAGCAGTCTTAACTGATCCGGTAATAACGAGAGAATTGTCAGCTCCACGGTTGGTAACAACCATTCCATCGGTGTAAACCAAAGTAACTGAAGCAGGATCGATTGTGCCAGCAACTTGGCCCGACTCACGCCAGCCTTTACCAGCTCCGCCGAAACTACCCGTGAAATACCAATAGGTGCTAAATCCACCTGAACCGTCGGGAACCGACACGAGGTCAGCTGCACCTTCACTAGCTGCGCCAGTGAGAGTAGAGTCGGTTCCGAAAACAGAAGCCATGGTCTGGGTTGCACGAAGGGTGATGGAGTCACCGACAGCAAGTCCTGCGGAAAGATCTTCCGAGAGAACAACATCTGCGCCGGTAGAGGTGCCAGTCACAACTGCGCCAGCAAGGGCATTGTCATTAACTTCTACGATGTAGCTTCCATCCGCAGAGGGAGCCGCATCGAGAGTCACTGTCGTTCCAGAAACCGCGCCAACGGTTGAAGTAACGTTAGGAGCACCGAGTAAACGGAGTCCGAAAGTGTTAAATTGCTGGTTGATTGCGACTGTCTCGTAGCCGACGGGCTTTGAGGCAGTCTGCGCTGCTGCGGAACTGACGACCAAGGCCGAAAGACCGAAGGCTGCTGCCGCTTTTAAAGAATTCATTTTCATTTTCTTCTAGGTTGGTTGGTATTTGGATTTGAAGTTCACCAGCTGTAGTGCTGACGAGATTCCGCAGGCAATCCATGGGTAAAGTGCCTCACCGGCCCCAATCTGGCAAGGCGTTTTTAAAATATTATGATCTTTTTTAAAGAGTCACCGTTTTACAGGGGGTCTCGAGCCTCTTATTAACGATCATGGATTTTCAGTAATACTTTCAGGGATGGCATTTCCAAGGGTATTCAGTCTTGTAAAAGGAATTTTGAAGCCTGTTCCACATCCTTGTCACCCCTTCCAGAGAGATTTGCGATCATGATATCGGACTTGGGGAGGCTTCCCGCAATCTTGGAAACGTAAGCCATGGCGTGTGCGCTCTCCAGGGCGGGGATGATTCCTTCGGTGCAAGAGAGTTCACGGAAGGCCGCGAGGGCCTCGTCATCTGTTGCATAAGTGTACTCAGCTCTTCCAATATCTTGGAGATAGGCATGCTCAGGCCCAACCGCTGCGTAATCCAAGCCGGCACTCACGGAATGGGTCAATTCGATTTGGCCATCGTCATTTGCCAGAAGCCAGGTCTTGGATCCCTGCAAGACGCCGAGTTTTCCACCTTGAAAGCGGGCCGCGTGCTTTTCTGGCAGAATTCCCTCTCCTCCGGCTTCCACCCCGACCATGCGGACGTCCTCGTCATTTACGAAAGGGTGAAAAAGTCCCATGGCATTTGATCCCCCGCCCACGCAGGCAACGAGAAGATCCGGCAAACGGCCTTCTTTCGCGAGCACTTGCTCCCTGGCTTCCAACCCGATCACGCGATGAAAATCACGGACCATCATGGGAAATGGATGAGGCCCAAGGGCAGAGCCAAGAATATAGTGGGTATCTTCCACCGTTGTGACCCAGTCGCGCATGGATTCATTTACCGCTTCTTTCAGAGTCGCTTGACCCCCCGTCACCGGGATAACCTTGGCACCCATTAAGCGCATGCGGGTGACGTTAAGCGCCTGACGTTCCATATCGACAGACCCCATATAAACGGTGCAATCCATTCCAAAACGCGCGCACACCGTAGCAGTGGCAACGCCATGTTGCCCCGCGCCTGTCTCTGCGATGATCCGCGTCTTCCCAAGGCGTTTGGCCAACAGGATCTGTCCGAGGGCGTTGTTGATCTTATGTGCTCCGGTATGAAGAAGGTCTTCGCGCTTGAGATAGATTTTAGCTCCACCCAATTTCTCGGTCCAACGTTCAGCATAGTAAAGCGGCGTTGGCCGCCCACAGTAATTGGCGAGCAGATCATCTAATTCCTCCTGGAAGGACGGATCTGCCTTAGCGCTTTCGTAAGCAGCGCTGAGTTCATCGAGAGGGGAGATCAAGGTCTCCGGGGCAAAACAACCGCCAAAGGGACCGAAATGACCGCTGGCGTCAGGGACGGTGGGTGCTGGTGTGCTCACGCTGGGATGATAACGGTGATTTCGAGAAAGGCAATCGGGATGATTTCGAGGGGTCCAATGCAATAACAGGACAAAAGTCATTGGCCCGATGGCAGGAACATGACCATCTTTTCGGCGGTGAAAAGAATCGCGGTGTTAGGATCAGGAAATGGGTCCAATTTTGAGGCCCTCCATTCCGAATTTGGAGATCAGATTTGCTTGGTTATTTCGGATCGCCCGGGATCCGGTATTCTCAAGAAGGCGGAGGCGGTTGGAGTCTCCGCGATCACCGAAAAATCAGGCCCGGAACTCAATGCTCGAATCTTGGCTCGTCTTCAAGATATCGACCTCGTTTGCCTTGCTGGTTTCATGCGCATGGTAAAAGAGCCATTTTTAAGTGCCTTTGAAAAACGCATCCTCAACATTCACCCCTCACTCCTTCCCCGATTTCCAGGCCAGGAAGCCTGGAAACAGGCACTCGATGCGGGCGAAGACGAAACAGGCTGCACCGTGCATTTTGTCGATGCCGGAATCGATACCGGAGAAATGATTCTTCAGGAAAGGGTGCCCATTCTTGAAAATGACACCGCTGAATCACTCCACCGGAGAATCCAACAGGCAGAGCACCGTATCTACCCCGAAGCCCTTCGTCGCGTGATCGCGACACTCCCACACGAGTCGTAAGCGCTTATACTAAATTGTGTTTTAAAAGGGACGAATGCCAGAGTGATTTCTTGAAAGGGCAGAGCGGAACGAAGGGGTGGGGCGGGTGAAATACCCTTGGGTGCACCACAACTGAGGATCAACGCTGCCATTTCGAGAAAGCGCCTGGTCAGCGCAGTCTCCAGCATGTAGCCACTCACCCGGGTATTCTTGCCAATCACCCCCTTGTGGCGCCCAGGACGCTGGGGATCCAAGACACGAGCAAGCGATGCGAAGGGCAACCTCCGAAGTGATCGGATATCCATTGGAAACCCCACGGATTCCATCAGTTCCAAAAACTACTGACATAATTGGCGAGCATCATATCACAGAAAATCACTTCGTTCAAAATGAAATGAACAGTTAGTCACTTTGGCCTTTTCCTCCTTGGGGTCACAAAATTGTCACAAAATAAAAGACTCTCTGATGAAGGTTCATCTGATTAAACCTAATTCAAGCATGCCAAACATTCTCATCATCGAGGACGAGTTAGATATCGCGGACCTCATTTCGATGAATCTCCAGCGCGACGGCTTCAACGTCGAGATGGCCCACGATGGAGCCGAAGGCCTCAACTTGGCCCTCAAAAATCAGCCCGATCTCATCGTCCTCGATCTAATGCTTCCGACGATGGATGGCTACCAGATCCTCAAGGAAATGCAGCGGGATACCCGGGCTCATAATATCCCCGTCCTCATGCTCACTGCCAAGAGTCAGATCGAGGATCGTATTCTTGGGCTTGAAAAGGGAGCCGATGACTACCTAACCAAGCCTTTCAGCCCCAAGGAGTTAGTTCTTCGCGTAAAATCCATCCTTAGAAGGCGTCAGTCTACTCCCTCGACAAACGTCTTCTCCCACGGACCCTTCCTTTTCGACAAAAACAACCTGGCCTTCTACCTCGACGAAGAGCCTGTTTCTTTGACCTCGATCGAATTCAAGCTGCTGCTCTACCTCTGCCAGAGAGCCGGTACCACTCAGGACCGCACCAAACTATTGCGGGCCGTCTGGGGTTACAGCGATGACGTCCACAGTCGGACTTTGGATACGCACATGAAGCGCCTGCGCCAAAAAATCGGCGGCTTTAGTTCGCTCATTGAAACGGTCCGTGGAATCGGTTACCACGTTGCTACCGTTAAATGACATACTTTTGGTTTATCGTTTCCCTTGCGCTCGGAGTTGCCCTTCTGATCTCCAGACGAAAACTGCGGACATTGGAAGCGAGTTCCGCGACAGAACGGAAAGCACTCAGCGCTTCGATCAAATCGATCGAAGAAAACCACCAACGGGAAATTAGCCGTTTTCTCGACGCCATTCCCGAACCTTTCTTTTCCATCGATTCCGCCGGAAAACTACTCCGCTGTAATCACGCCGCTTCAGAGTATTTTCGCGACCGAAACATCCTGGGCCGCAGCTACCAGCATGTGTTTATCGAGGCCGCTCTTTGCCAACTCATCAAGAGATCCCGCGAAATCGAACGCGATGAAGTGGCCACCATCCGCTTCCCTTCAGGATCTCCCTTTTCCGCCCATGCAGGAGGGCAACATGTCCGTCTGGGAAGTAGAAATCCGCTCTCACTCGATTCGCCGGGACGCGCACGAGCATCAAATGATGATGCGCGATATCACCGCCGTGACTCACGCCGATCAAATTCGTCAGGACTTTGTTGCCAATGCATCCCACGAACTTAGGACTCCCCTCTCAATCATCGTGGGCTACCTCGAAGCGCTCATGGAACCCGATAGCTTCGACAACCCGACCTTAGGGAAAAAGATGCTCTCGACGATGAATCGACACGTCGAACGTATCAACCGCATCGTGGAAGATATGCTCGTCATTTCCCGCTTGGAATCATCCGACGGAGTTCCTCTCACGAGCGAAACCTTTTCCCTTAACAACTGCGTTCGTGATATTGTCGAACGCCTTGAATTAGTGATCAAAAAGCAGAACGCCAGGGTCTCCAGCGACGTTTCCGGAATTCAAATGCAGGGCGACCCGTTTTATTGGACCCAGATTCTCTTCAACCTCGTCGAGAATGCGCTGAAACAAAACACTTCCCAACCTGTGGAGATCACAATCGTGGCGAAAAAAATCGCAACCGACGAGATCGAGATCACCGTAACCGACAACGGCATCGGCATTCCCAACGCCGATCTCCCATTCATTTTCAAACGCTTCTTCCGCGTGGAGAAGCATCACGGACAAAACGCCGTAAAAGGAACCGGCTTGGGCCTCTCGATCGTCAAACGAGCCATCGAGGCACACCAAGGAAAGATCTCGGCAACCTCCGTCCCAGGTCAAGAAACGACATTCCGAATCGTCGTTCCCTCATAAGTGCTCCCTTTGCAATATTTTCTTCTCGCCGAAATTTCACGCGCCGAGGAGAAATTCCCCTGCCCCTCGATCCGTTCAAAGAGACCCTCTTCGACATTCAGTTCCCCGTAACTCTCGGCAACTTGTGGGACTTTTCAGAGGGACCCTGCTCCGTGCAGGGGAGAAAGGATCTTTTGTTGGAAAATCGCTTGGTATAAACTCCGTTTCCGTTCGGTCGATGAGTCTCGACCGAGATCCATTAATACACTCTGAATCATCCATGAGCTTACATGCCCGACTTTCCTCCGAAGCAATATCTGTCTTGCATGCCCAACGGCGAAATTCGACGATTTGCAGTATCATCGCCAGCATTCTCTTTCTCGTCTTGCTTGGGCTGCTTCTGGCCTTGATTCTGCATCAGTCTGTGGTCGAAGAGAAGACCGTCATCGTCACCTACAACGCGGTGTCCGAGGCGGAAGTCGAGCTGGAAAAAAAGAAGTTCACCAGGCAAGTTCAGCCCAAGCCCAACTCGCCGCCCTCCTCCATGGCGAGAGTGATTGCCTCGGCCACTCCTTCGTCTACCGCCATCCCTGTTCCTGATTTGGTGATCACGAATCAACCCAGTGATTTCGGAAATGGTGAAGATTTCGGTGAGGGCTGGGGCGACGGAAGCTGGGGCGGCGGCGGCGGGTTCGGAGGCATCCCCTCCGCCATGCGCGACCGTTGTTCGCTGGATCAACGCCTCAAGCGACTTGAGGAAAACGGAGGAAATAAGAAATGCGAAGACGCTGTGGTGAAGGCCTTGCAATGGCTCAAAGCCAACCAGGAGGAGGATGGCAGTTGGAGTCACAAGGCGGGCACGGACCAATACCGTGCCGCCATGACCGGATTCGCCGTGCTCGCCTTCCTCGGGCATTGCGAGTCCCCAAATTCCCCGGAATTTGGAGAGGCCGTCAGCGCGGGCATCATTTTTCTTATCGACGTCGGGATGAAGAACGACGGTAAGCTCACCACCGCCGGCGCGGGAGGGCATTGGGTTTACGAACATGCCATCGCAACCTACGCTCTAGCCGAGGCCTACACCTTCTGCCTGGGACTGGACATCAACATCCCCAACCTCGACAAAGTCACCAAGAAGGCCGGCGACATCGTGATGGAGGGTCAGAGCGAATCCGGAAGTTGGGTTTACAGCTACGGAAAGTCGGGAGGTGACAACTCGGTCGGATACTGGCAGCTCCAGGCGATCAAGGCATACCATCTGACCGGACTGCGGCAGGAAGAGGGCGCCTTCAATAAAGTATTCAGTAAGGCCAAAGAGTGGTTCGAGAAGGTCCAAGGAAGCAACGGAACTTTTGGATATCGCGCTGACCCCGCAAAGAATCCAGGACTAACCGGCGGCGGCGTGCTTTGCCTCCAGATGATGGGCTTGCGTGACTCGAAAGCAGTTAAAGCCGGCATCGACTACGTCACCACTAGCATCAAGGATCAGGAGTTTAAATTAGCGCAACTTTACTACCACTATTATAACGCGCAGGCCATGATCAACCATGGCGGATCTGAATGGAAAAAATATAACAAATTCTTCCGGGATGATTTGCTCGATCTTCAAAACAAAGACGGCTCTTGGCCGGCCTCTGGGGGACATGGTTCGATCAATCCGGTCATGGCAACCTGCCTATCGACGTTCATGTTGGAAGTCTACTACCGCTTCCTCCCAGCCACCGGTGCCAATATGGAATAGGGACTGGAGCACTAGGTATGGCGAATATCCTCAGCTGAGGTAATGAACACAATATCTTCCGCGATATTCACCGCGAGGTCGCCGATGCGCTCAAGGCTTCGTGAGATAAAAAGAATATGGAGCAGGGATTCGGTATTGGGGCCCCCATGCTCCGCGATCGTGGAGCTCAAGTTCTTGCTTAAGGACCGATGGAGTTCATCAACTAAGCCGTCCATCTTAATCACCTGATGCGCCTTCCGCTCATCGACATCCGAATAAGCAGTCAACGATGCCGAGACAATTTCGTGAGCCTTGATGAAGAGAGGATCGACAAGTCTCACCTCTTCACAAAGGGCCCCCTTAAGAATCTTACGCGAACGCTTGGCAATATTCACCGCGTGATCCCCAATCCTTTCAAGGCTTCGGCAAATATTAATCGAGGAGAGGACCTGTCGCAAATCGGACGCAACCGGATTGAAGCGGAGAAGGATGGACATCCCCAGCTCATCGATCTTCTTCTCATGGGAGTCGATCACTTCATCCTCATCGACCACCTCCGCGCAGATTTCGCGATCACCTTGGAGGAGCCCTTTGACACTTTTCTCCAACGCTTCAATCACCTCGCCGCCCATCTCGAGCACGTTGTTTTTGAGAAAGCGTAGTTCGTCGTCGTAGTTCTTTAGAATATGGCCTGACATAAATCTGGAGAGTTAACCGAAGCGTCCACTGACGTAGTCTTCAGTCTGTTTCTTGGAAGGATTTCCAAAGATTGCTTGAGTATCGTCATACTCGACCAACTCACCAAGATAGAAAAAGGCGGTCCGATCAGAAACCCGCGTGGCCTGCTGCATGTTGTGGGTCACGATCACAATCGTGAAGTCCTGCTGAAGCTCGGCGATGAGTTCTTCGATGCGGGCGGTGGCGATGGGATCAAGAGCGGAACAAGGCTCATCCATCAGGACGATCTGAGGCTTCACCGCGATCGTCCGTGCGATACAGAGACGTTGCTGCTGGCCACCGGAGAGACCCAGTGCGCTCGTATTAAGACGATCCTTCACCTCAGACCAAAGCGCAGATTTTTGAAGCGATTCTTCCACCGCTTGATCGAGAATCGACTTCTTCTTAATCCCCTGAACTCGGAGCCCATAGGCGACATTCTCGTAGATCGATTTTGGGAAGGGATTGTATTTCTGGAACACCATCCCGACGTGCTTGCGAAGCTCGATTGCATCCACATCAGGCGCATGAATGTCCTGACCCATGATGCTGATTTTTCCACTCGTCACCTTTGCCGTGTCGACGAGATCGTTCATGCGGTTCAAACATCGAATGAGAGTCGATTTGCCACAGCCGGAAGGCCCAATGAAGGCCGTCACTTTTCCAGCCGGAATATCCAGGGAAATATTGCGAAGCGTGTTCGTCTTCCCCAGATCATAGCTGAAGCTGAGATCATCGATATCGATGATCGTGCCAGATGTGGGCGCAGCGACATCCTGCGACTCGAGAATTGTTGAAGGATCGTTCATGAGAAAGAGTGGGTCACCACTTCAGTTTATTTCGGAAAAAGATACGGAGAAAAATGGAGAGGCCGGCAAATACCGAAACAAGCATGAGAAAGACAAAAACGGTGCCGTTTTGAGTTGCTGCTGTTTCTTCAGTATTTGGAAGACGGGCAAAGGTGTAAATATGATATGGTAGAGCCTGCACCGATTGCATCATGACATCGCTCAACCAAAAGAGACCGTTCCCTTCCGCCTCCTCCCAGGGAAGTTTCGCCTTATCGGCTACTGCCGCGGTGAACATGATGGGGGCGGTCTCGCCCGCGACCCGGGTGACACCGAGAATAGAGGCGGTCAAAATCCCGGGCGTCGCATAAGGAAGCACCGCGGTCCGAATGCACTGCCACTTGCTCGCCCCCAAGGCCAGAGACGCTTCCCGGAACCCTTTGGGGACCGCTTTGAGAGATTCCTCACAAGCCGCGATGATCACGGGAAGCACCATCACCGCCAGCGTCAATCCACCGGCAAAAAGCGACGATCCGGAGCCCCATCCCTGAAAGCTCAAATAGCCGTCCGTTAAGGGAATGGCAAAGTAGCCCATCGTCCGCTCTTCATTGATCGTGTAGGTGAGCGCAGGCCACCAATCGCTCAGGCAGAACAAGGCAAAACCGAAGAGCCCAAAGACGACCGAGGGCACCCCGGCTAGGTTCATAATGGCCAGGCGAATAGCATTCATGAGAAGACCCTTGCGGGCATATTCGTTCAGATAGACAGACGCGGAGACTCCCACAACCAAGGCCACCACCATGCAGGTCACCACAAGCATCGCGGTCCCGACGAGAGGTCCTAGAATACCGCCACCGGTGTAGGCGTGGGTCTTTTCATTAAGAACTTCAACGCCGGGGTTCTCCTTCTTCCACTCCGTGAAGTCGGTCTGATCCATGCGGATTTTCTCACCTTCCTCGATCTCGAAGACGACCAAGGTTTCCGGGTTCTTAGTGAGGAAGTCCCAGTTGATAAAGGAATCCTCTGAGGCAAAAAGGATGGGCGCTCCTGCGGAAGCAATTTTGAAAAAAATACCCACAGCACAAGCGACCAGAAGATAGGTCGCCACCGCAAAGATCACAACACTTGCCTGATCCTTGCGTTTACGGGTCTTGGTCTTGGCGACGAAGGGATTCATAGGAAGATTAGAGATGGCTCAGTCGACGAATGATGCGCTGGGCCGCAACGTTGATACACAGCGAAATGGTGAAAAGGACAAGCCCCACTAAAAAGAGTGCGCGCCAGTGAAGGGTGCCATCGGCGACCTCACCCATTTCCTGCGCGATGATGCCAGTCATGGTGTGGGTCGGCTGAGCTACCACGCCAACTCCAGCCCCCCAGTCGGGCATCGCGATCTTGTTTCCCGCCACCAAAAGCACGACCATCGTTTCTCCGATGACGCGGCCGAGCCCGAGAAGAATGGCGGCGAAAATTCCGGAAATGGCAGTCGGGAGGATCACTTTTATGACCGTCTGAATCCGGGAAGCGCCCAACGCGAGTGAGGCTTCGGAAAAAGAACGGGGGACGTTATTAAGGGCATCCTCGCAGAGAGTGAAAATCGTCGGGACGGCCATGAGTGCGAGAAGCAATCCGGCGTTCAGAATATTGAGACGCTCCTGCATCGGGAACCCCGGAATCCAGGAAAGAGCCTCCACTTGGCTGAACTCACGAAGTCCTTCTCCGAGGACGAGGATTCCAAAAATCCCCAGCACCACCGAGGGGATGGCCTGCACCATTTCGATTACCGGTTTGATGATATTTTGCTCCAAGCGCGTCGCAATGCGATTCACGTAGATTGCCGCACCCACTGAGAACGGAACGGCGATGGCAAGGGCAATACATGAGATCAATACCGAACCCGTAAACAGGGGAAGGAGACCATAAAAGTCGTGCCATGAGCTATTCGTCACCCAGTCTCGTCCGAAGAAGAACTGCAGAGCGGAGTCGAAGT
This sequence comes from Akkermansiaceae bacterium, assembly GCA_905182405.1. Taxonomy (GTDB): domain Bacteria; phylum Verrucomicrobiota; class Verrucomicrobiia; order Verrucomicrobiales; family Akkermansiaceae; genus SW10. The sequence continues at coordinate 2,275,434 of CAJJBQ010000002.1, forward strand.
ATCCCACTGGTTTGTCCCAGCGCCAACGAGCCGCTTCTGCGACACTTTCATCTAGCTCCTCAAGAACATCGGGCGTCTTTTTACGGACGCGCTCGATGAGTTCCGCAGCAGGCTGCGAGGCAAACTCCGCCGGGAGCTTGGCGACTCCGGCAGTGAGCTTTGCTTTAAGATCAGCAGCAGCCGCTTTGTGGGCGTCTTTCGATTCCGCCATCGGCGTGCTCCGCGCGGCGAAAGGGAAACTGTCCATGATTTTCACCTCGGACAATTTTTCTTCCAGCTCGGCCTTCTTATCGGGATCGGTAGTGGAGGCAATCCCCTGTTCCAGAGCGATCTTCCGGGCAGCTGAAGTGAGCTCCGCTTTGGCATCCTCACGCACCACCGAAGCGATTTTCACCAACTTACCACGCAGAGAATCCAGCTGGTCGTCAGCGGCACTAACTTCGGCTCGTGCCAGCTCGAAGGAGGCCATTCCTTCTTTCATTTTTGCGCGCGCCTCCTCCACAAAGGCGGGAGGATCTCCCTCGAGCGGATCCCAGCCCTTCATGCTGGCAAGGAGAGCATTCCACGAATCGTCATCAAGACGATTGAAGGTATCAATCTCCTTTTTATAAACTTTGGAAAGGGTCTTTGTCGCAAAAGTATCCCACGCCTCTTGCGCCCCCTCTTCTTCGTCATCAAGGGCGTCAATGAAGTCTTCCCCAGCATCCTCAAGAGGTTCAAGGAGTGCCTCGTAACTATCACTCACTCCCCGCTCATTTCCAAATTTCTCGTCAAGCTCCCGGTAGTAGGCCTGATCGGTCATCGCCACAATCTTGGCGTGCTCGTCTACTTCTTCGATCAGATGGCCCACGAACTCCTGCCCGGTCTGTCGATAGAGAGTCAGTCCCTGGTGGTGGGACGGGAAGAACATGACAGCCTCCCGAATAAGATAGAAGCAAATGAGGAGGAGGATAACGATGGAAAGCGTCGCATTGGTCCCAAAGAATCCTTTGATCCAATCCTGCAGGTCCCAGCCGAGAATGCGCCGTCCCTTTTTTTGAAAGTGTTTGGCCATGCGTGTGAACCTGAGATAAGAATGCTAACAAGGCGCACTCCCAAAAAGAGAGGCGCCTTGTGTGACAGTTTTGTAACAAACCTGTTACTTAGCCTCAACCAAGGGAATGAATCCAACCTTGTCGATGACTTTGGCAGCGGCACTGGAAGTCGTTGCCCAGTCGATGAACTTCTTCGTTTCACCCGTTGGCTTACCTACGGTGTAGTAGAAAAGCTTCCGTGAAAGAGGATAGTCCGCCTTGTTGCGGGGCTTGGGTGATTCACCTCCGACCTTTATGGCACGGAGACCGTCTTTGGCTGAATATGCAAGACCGACGTAGCCGATTCCGTTGATGTTGCCAGCAACTTCAGTAGCGATTTGCTCGTTTCCAGCCATCTTTTGAGTGCTTGAACCGTAGTCTTCCTTGTTCATCGCGAGACCTTGGAACGTCTTGTAGGTTCCGGAAGCAGTATTTCGGGTGTATGCGGAGATCTTACCTGGCTTACCGCCAACCTGTCCCCAGTCAGTGATCTTACCGGTGAAAATATCACCGACCTGCTCGAGCGTGAGACCACGAACTCCGTTGCCCTTATTGACCACGACCGCGATCATGTCCCAAGCAGCAACGTGCTCGATGAGGGTCTGACCTTTGGCGGTGAAGCTGTCCTGCTCGGAGTCCTTCACGTTCCGGCTCGACATTCCGATGTTGCAGGTTCCTGCAAGCAGGTTGGTGAAGGCTTGGGACGATCCCTCTGCGGCAATCTCAAAATTTACTTTCGATCCTTCAGCGAGATAGGCTTCCTTCAACTGAGGAACCATTTTTGCTCCGAGTGTATCAGAGCCCTTCATCACGATTTTCTCTTGAGCGAATACGGAGCCGGCGAGGAGATTGCCGATGGTCAATATTACGGTGTATTTCATTTTATTTAGTTTCGATGTTTCGTGCCGCTCATTTGTGGCGACGTCGTGAACCTACCCTCCTCTCTCACGATTCAAACTGGTTGCGCGTCACACTTTCGTCACATTCCCTAGGCGCACCGACACAAAAAAACGCCCCTGAGCGAACTCAAGAGCGTTTTGAAAATTAGAATAGTAACTGAACTAACCTTTCGCTTCCCGAGCGGCAGCAGCTTCGGCACGCTTGGCGTCAGTTCCTTCAGAAATATACTTCCACCTAATCTTGTTCCGCTTGGGAGCAGTCCGTGCCTTACGAATGGCACGGGTGATGGTGGATTCGTGCGCACGGCGACGGCGCATCTCTTCGAGGATACCCTCGCTATCAAGCTTATTTTTGAGACGCTTGAGTGCACGGTCAACGGTTTCTCCGTTTTTGACATCAACGCCACGTGTTGGTTTCGACATAAAGAAAATCCCCTTCAGTTAAGTTGCGGGGGCGGGACGCTAATCAGAGTAGCCACACGGGTCAAGCATCCATTTGCGGAGTTTTTTTAAGAAATAATTTAAGCTTTCTGAATTATTTCTTCTGATGTGAAAAGAGCCATTTGAAATTGTGGAAGTGATTCGTGGTCGAGCACATGCTCCCAGTGTGAGCCCCTGGGCTCTGCAAGAGAAAGGTCTTGGGGTTATGTGCCCTGAGCAGCGTGGCCCACTCTTCGTAGTCAGGAACTTTAAGAATTCCGGAAATTGATTCCTGACTGCCTCGCGACAGAAGCATCGGGACATGTCCTACCTTTGCGGCGAAGGCCTTCTTTTCTTCATCGCTATTCGTGGGCCGCCACTTTCCTTGTGGCCAATTAGCGATTCCAGAGAGCATCACCGCAGCATATTGATCGGGGTTGAGATCAAGGAGGCGGCTCGCCGTCAGAGTGCCATAGGAATACCCAAAGAGGTAAATACGATTCCGGTCCACCGCCGTATTGATCCCAGGGACCCGGTTTGCCATGACTTGCTCAAGCAGCTCGGGAATGGTGGTGACGATTCCTTCAGAAGAAGAGCCAACGACAAGGCAGTGGGCCCGGGTTTTACCGTTCCTACACCATTGCAGAAAAGCTCCCTGATTCACATTTGGGCCATAAGTGTGCTTGGAAGGCCCACCTGGCAGGACGATGATTAAGGGTGCCGTCTCCCCCCTTTTTAGATTTGGAGAATAGAGGTAATCGATCTGCTGGGTGGCGGTCTCTGGTTTCGCGCCAAAGGGATAAAGTATCTTTCTCAGGGTCACTCCGTTGGGCGAACTGAGAGCCGACTTCAAGGGAAACTCGAAAGAAAGAGCAGTCTTGAGTTGGCCCAAAGTGACTGGATCGGAGTCCTTTACGACACCCTTCGCCTTGAGCCATGGATAGCCAAAGTCATCAGAAACCACCTTCCATTGGTTTCCAGCCTTGGCCCATGGATGCGCGGCCGGATACTTGGATCGATCTAGCTCACGGTAGCCATCGTGCATGATCCAGCTGGTGTCCCAGCGGCAAGACAACCACCCCTGCGTGTAAGAGGGCGACTTCGCACAATCTTGTCCCTCCCCGTAAGCGGTGATGTCATTCACGATATCGGTGGAAAACTCCTCAGCGATCCGATCATAAATTACTGCGATGACCGCTCTAAATTGTTTCGTGCTGACTTGCGCCCTCTGATTCGCCCTACTTTTAAACCAGCTTGAGCGAGTCAGGTCCTTCACCTTGGGACCCGCACCACCAGGGAGGTCGTTCTTCAGATAGCTGATCGTGCGAATCACCGCATCCTTGAATCGACCCGCCGAGATCAGAGAATCATCAGGAGGCAGATTCGTGGGATTCAAGAATCCGTAGCCGGGCGATTTCCCATCCGCATGAACTTCATTCCACCAGTAGGGGTCGAATTTTTTTGCCGCTGCTAAATTACAAATGGCCCCTACCAAGATCGCTAGTGTCAAAAACTTCATCTTTTCTTTTTGTTATCGGAGCACCTTGAAACAATTCAATCGCACTTCAAGAGCTACGTTTTTGACACCGGACCTTCCTTCTTTCTCCGCTAGTTTTTATCGCGGGCCCCGGTCCGGATCCCACTAAAGCTCCTCTTCCTCGCCTTCATACTCGGGGACAGGCGGTAGAAGATCCTCGCGCTCAAGCAGAAGCGGAATCGAGAGATCATCAAGAAGATCATCCGCCGTTTGATTCAAGACGCTCGCTAGTGGGACGATGCGGTCAAGCTCGGCGATGGCGCAGTGGACGAGGGAGGAAATGATGTCTCCGTCATAAAGCTCACGCTCAAAAATATTGGTCGCACGAAAGACGACCAAGCTGCGGTCCAAATCATACTCAAAGTTTCCAATCGTGAGCTGCTTGTTCGCTCGCATGACGAGTTCCAGTGCCATCGGCTCTCGGAGGTCATCAAACTTCAGCGGCGTCTCGGCCACGATGGAGAGCGCATTCAGGTTTGTGAAAACCTGGGCATGCAAACGGATATGGGTGTGATGCGCCTCGAAAGAAGACTCAATCACCTCGCGACCCTCAATGGGTTCGCTATGCCACCCTTGGCGGCCGAAAGTATCGATGACAGACTGGAATTGGCGTGACGGACCCATAGGCCCAAGAATGTGGAAGGGCCGGGCGTGGGAGGGAAGTGTTATTTTTTCCTCACGAAGCCAAAGAAGGAGCTTTTCTTCACCGGCTTTCTCGATCCCCGCGGGTCACGAGTTGATTCGAGGACGGCTTGGGCGTCTGCTTTTTCAACACTGAGGGCAAACCGCTCTGCGAAACGGTAGAGGAGGCGCTGGCACGAAGATCCAAAGTGACCTCAGATTTCGGATGTCAGACCTCCGACCTCCGCCTCTCAAAGTCCTCCGATCTCCTCTGCCGATCCTTTCAGCCCGGGATTTTTCACGATAGACTTAGCAATGACCCTCAACACCCTTTTTGTGGCCACCGGACCTTCATCTTTTACTTGGTCGACTGCTTTGGCTCTTTCCACGGCCGCGACCCAGCCTTTCTTGACTTCATCAGGGTTGTAAAACAAAGCGGATGAAGCTTGTAGGAGCGGAATATTAAGGGAGAAAGGAATAAGGGCCCGGTCAATCTCGAAGTTTCGCGCTGTTTCTTCCCGTTCAAAATCGAGGGGTAGTGAGGCGAGCGCCGAGAGCCGATAGAATCTTCCTTCGAGGGGTGCCGCTTGAACTGAACTCTCTGCCCAACTGCTGATTTGTTTCCTCAGTTCCAAAGATTCAAAGGGAGGCAGTGGATTATTCAAATCGCTGACGCGCTTGTAAACGGCAACGCCCTCAGACAGTCTTTCCCCAGATTTCACAATGTGGGGAGAGGTCCATCCAAACCAAGAGGCCCCGAGGAGGCGGACTCCCACTGCGATGAGGAGAAGAGACAGGGCAAGGGAAGACCTCCGGGAAAATCTCCTTGATACAAACTCTTTATCAACGGGATTCTGGGAGAGGGCATAAAGAAGGAGAGCCGCCAGAAAAAGGGCGGGACGGTGAGCCGGAACATCAAATATTCCGTGCAGTGGAACGAGAGCGGCGGCCACGAGGCACCCGATACGGAGAGCCCGGTCGCGATGGTTTGGCCTCTTTATATTTGCGGCCCCTCTTACAAAAAAGAAGCCCACCAATCCCAAGATGCAGACCGCTGCCGGGATTCCCAGTTCTGCCGCCAACCAGAGCCAACTGCTCTCCGGATGGGCGGCCACCGCTCGATTTACAACGATGGTCTCTTTCCGATACTGGGGGAAAACCCAGCGAAATTGGCCCGCTCCGACTCCACTCAGGGGAGCGTCGGCGATCATCCCGGCGGTTTCGATGGCAATCGGAACCCGTAAGTCCAGGTCGGTAAATTTAACTGCACTGGCGGCATCCCCGTCTTCCCAGGAGATTTTTTCTATTTTTTCGACCGTCTTATCAACGCGATCCTTCACCCGAAATTCGGACAGACCGTAAACCCCTCCCCCTAGGAGAACGCCCAAGCCGAGAACTTTGAGTTCCTGTTTCCCAAAGTAGCGCCTCCCCAGCAGAACCAGCCACAAGAAAGGGCCGGCGAGACAGAGGACAATTCCCGAGCGACTTATATTCCAGCTCAGGACCGCCCAGAGAATGACTCCCGCTGCGATCAAACTCGCGGCAAGCCTGTAAAAGTTCTTGTTTCTTACAGATTGAAAGACAATCCCCAGCCCGCAAAGAAAGCCAACCGAGAGGAGGTTGCTGGTATGATTCCGATTCGGAAAGAAGCCAAACTTTTGCCTTCCGGGTTGGTTCAAGTCGATTTGCGTTTCAAGCAACTTTGAAACGAGGGCGTAAGCGGCCACTGCGAGGACGAAGGTGAGGGCGAGGTTCCGCGTGGCCGAGGCCGAGAATCGCTGCCCGAGAATCCAGAGCCCCGATAAAAACAAGAGGAGAAAGGAAAGGTGATACTCCAGCGCTTGTTTCCATTGGATGACCGCCAAGTCTCCCGTCGCAACTCCCAGATCTTTTAAATTTTCGCGCCACCCGGGAATCCCAAAAACCCCGGCAGGTAAAAAGGAAGCCAGACTAAAAATGAAAAACCCGGCGGAAAGAATGACGACGGGCTTCCCGAAGCGGATCACCGGAGGGGAAAAACTCATCAGAATTCCCAGCGCCAAAGCCATCGTGCCGGTCCTGAGGTGCCACGGGCCGGCAGCCCCCAGCGCCAGTAAAAAAATCAGGGCGATCAGCAAGCCTCCAACAAGGGGCCTGGATAATTGTTGCTGCGGATCTCTCATGAGCTGGTTCATCAATAATACCAAGGAGTGTTTCAAAAAAGACGAATGCCGGAGTGATTTCTTGAAAGGGCCAGGCGGGACGAAGGGGTGGTTCGGGTGAAATGCCCTTGGCTGCACCACCACTGAGGATCAACGCTGCCATTTCGAGAAAGCGCCCGGCTCTTGATTCCAAGGCGCTGCGCTCTTTCCTAACTATTTAAAAACATCATTCGTCTCTTTTGAAATGCCGAGGGGGAGAAGCAATCATCAGGGGGTGGTGATTTCCAGTCTGAAAAACTCGGAAGAGATCGACGGACTCAAGGGATAGTCCACCACCACCTCAGTCATGCTCAATGGTGCCGGGATCTCGGGCGGGAGCGTAAGGTTGGTCCAAGCACTCGGATCACTTAAGTCATCGGTCACCTGTAGCTGATAACTGACATCAATCGCGTCATTGTTCCTCAAAACCCCCAGCTTTAATTGATCCCCCTCTCTGGTGAGATCCAGCAAAGAGCGACTGCCGGCAGTGGCGATTCCGGGATTAGTTGCCGAGAGGTATTCCATGAAGTTTGTCCGACCGTCGAGATCCGGATCATCAGATTTTTCTGCAAGGGTCGAAGGGACACCTCCATCGGCGACATTTTCAGCGATCCAGGAAGCGTAAGAATAGCCCAGCCTCATTGTCCCGGAGGCGCTCCCGGCATAGTTCCCTGAGTCCACCGTCACAAATACGGGATAAACTCCGCGCTCAACCGGAGGGCCGCTTCTGCGGGCATACACCACATCAAAAGGCAAATCAGACGGTTGAGTCGTCGCCGAGAGTGATTTTGGGGTTCCGTCGGCTACTTGACGCATCTCGGAGAGCGCCACGAGAGCCTCCAGAGGGGTAATTTCGAGGTTCGCAACCGAGGTCCCCTCATAACCGCTAGCGGTGATCGTCGCACTCACCCGATATCCACCCGCATCAAGCGGTGTTCCAAAAGAGGGATTCGCGGGGAACGTTCTCACCGTGAATAGGGGTGCCCGTGCTCCGAAGGCTTTTGAGGAGGAAATACCGCTGTCGGTAAACCGAATCATTCTTCCCTCGTCTTCATCCAAACCCACCAGCGGAGGGTAATCCTCCAAAGCCACATTGAGGGCATTGTATGGTCCGGGAGTCCCCAGGGGATCGAACCCTCCTGATTCGGTATTGTAGGCGACAAGAACTGCGATTTCTCCTGACAACTCCACGGGATCGTTGAAATCAAGGCGGGCGTTGAAAGCAACGCTACTATAAGGATACTCACTCCCATCATCCAGAGTGGCCGGCCTCCAGGGAATCAAGGTTGGGGTGGTCTTCTGGGCCAGGAGGGTCAGGGAATTCCCCTGGACACGATAAACAATGATCGTCAGGGGATGCAGGTAGCCTTTGGGATTTTCACTCGCTAAGGCCGGCCAATCGGACGCTTTCGCAAAATTCACCATGGCAACCTCAACCGATTCCAGAAAGCGATTGCTCCCACCGAGGTTCAGCCCCTCTCCCAAGACTCGATCTCCTTTCCCTTGAGCGACCAAGCCTTCGATTCCAAAGCTTACATACGAAGGCTCGGGCACTGCTGGAATGGTTTGAAACACCACTTCGGATTGGATTCTCGGGACAATTGAGACACTCACCGATAGATCCGGAGGGTCGGACGAAATGATGGGGAACTTGAATTCTCCATCATATTCATGATCGAGTTGGGTGATAAAAACCTCAGCCGGCACAGCAGAGGCGATTTGGCAGAGAGCCCCGATTCCAATTGCGGAGACTAAACAAAACGACGAGAGAAGCGATTTTTGGGCCCGGGGGAGAAACTTGATCACAAAATTTTTCATTCTAAGAGTTGGGGGTCTTGGGTCGCTCTGGTCTCACGAGAAAAAAGCGACACACGAGACTAGTAAAATACCATCAGAGGACTCCTTTGTAAATCCTGGAGCGGCCCTGTTTTTGGGGTATGGGTTGGCAATCTTACTTCGCGCATCCCTCTGATTTTTCGGGCCGGGTGAAGTGGAATCAAAACTCAACCGGCGCCCCCGGAAATGTCGCGACACCAAAACTCCTAATGAGATCTGCCTCAGCAACTGACTCGCGCACTTCCGGGTTGAAACCGCCTCTTAGAAAAAAAGCATTCACAACCCTATGGTAATACTTTGAACTACCACAGACCCTAAAAATCTGGGCAACAAGGGGCTTTTAGGGGCTATCAGCCTTCGCCCTCCGTTTTTTCGTCTTCATCTGCACTTGTAGAGCGTGGAGTGATTTGAGGCACTCCTCCGTCCATATCCAGACCATTCCAGCGTTTTTCCTTAATTGAAGTTAGCATATAATTATGCGCCTGTTTGCGGGAATTAGCAACTAGGTCACTAAATTGCTCGAAAACGCCACCTGTTCTTCCGTGAGGTACAAGCACAGAGAGAAGTAATTTGCGGTATTCAGCAGGAATAGCATTCATAGCCGCTACAACCGATTCCTCCACAATAGAGATGCTTTGAGATTGTTCGGTTGAAAGAGATGATTCCCTGCCTCTTCGAGCCGCTGGGAAACTTTCCATCGTTGAACCAATTGAACGGATTGCTGCCCAATAGGTACTTCGTAATTCATCGTTACCGCAGTTATCTCCCAATTTTAGGGATAGCATCACCGAAGTTAGGTTATCACAGGGTTCTTGATTTTCAGCCCATGCTCGCACTTTTTGTGTGTTTATTGTCCAATTATCTATTTTCATATTATTTAAGGTCTACAATGGAAAATAGCTTCGAAAGCCCCTTGAAACAACTGTAATTTTTTAGCAGTCGAAAAAAATAAAGGGCGGTTTCAGAGTGCTAGCGAATAAATTGTTAGAGTTACAGAGGCGGGGGGTTTTTAGTCTGGTTTTACAACAAACTGACTATGAGTGAAAAATACCACCGCCTCTGCGCGGAAGATCGCAAAGTAATTCACAACATGAATAAAGGCGGCTTTGGCTAGGCTGAGATCGGGCAACGATTGGCTTTGGGCAACCGACCGTGAGCAAGGAACTGACGCGAAACAAGGGTAAGTGAGGCCATCGATCCAAGCAGGCTGATGATCTGGCCAAGGAGAGCCAGAAGCTTAAAAGGGCGCGCCCGAAAGTCATCACCGGAGAGATCACCCTCGTGAATTGCCGAAGAGTCATTGATCCCAAAAGATAAAGAGAGAACATTTGAAAAATGTGCATGGCAACCGCCCGCGATTGAAAACTTTAGGCCGATTAACCGAGCCAGCGCAAGTGGCAGTCCCTAAAAGGACCAGTTCGGAAACCAACAAATACCCGACCTATCTTGCCGACTTCAAGATTCGGCCCGGTTCTCACCTTCATCTGGAGCCTCCCTCCACTAGATGAAAATCTTTATCACACCCCCAGCGATAAAGCTTTAGCCCATGAGCCTTTGTTTCATTGATGAGCTCCACCCACCGCTCGTCCGGGAGATTGGAGATTGTGACCACCAAACCATCGAGCCGCTCCTTTTTGCTGAGCCCCCCAACTTGGTCCAGCCCCCCAAAGACCATAAAGGATCTAAAAAGCTTTCCCTTGAGGCTGCGGTGCTCGTCCAAGAAGCCGACAATCTGGAAACTCGAAACCCGCTCGCTCCCGCCCACCTTGATAAAATCCACCAAGTGGGCTCCGTTGGCTCCGGCACCATAAACCAAGACCCGCTTTTTTGAAGGATCAGCAGCAGCGGATCGGCGCCGGTCCGCGGACACCGCAAATTCCCGCAACATGACCGGGATTGCGCGGGGGGCCAGCACCAACCAGAGAGCAAACTGCCCGGCCAGCAAGCCCGCTCGATAATCGGACCAAGTCACATCCTCCTTGTTCAGCGACCAGATCAAGGAAGCCAACAAGCCGGACATCGATAGGACCACTCCCACCACAAAAAAGTCGGCGAAAGTCGGGCGGCTCCAGACACGACGGTAGGTGTCAGCCACCCGCAAAAGAACCATCCCGATCACCACAAAAAGAAGGAGATAGTTGATTGACCAAACATGCTCGGCATCAAGACGACGACCAAAATTTGTTTCAACAACCATCGCTAAAAAGCACGCCGCTAAAAGGGCCCCGACATCATAAAGAAAATGTAGCCCTCTATGGGAGAGCCCGAGAGTCCGGCTCCTGATTTTGACGTGCATCAAATCCCCAGCTTCCGTCAACTCGATCCGAGCAAAGTAGCGAACGCCAAAAAGCCCAACGATCAAAAGTCCGAATAAGGTCACCACCATAGCCCTGCCACCGGCGACTACCGGGAGAATGCACAAACCCGCGATCATCACCGCCAAAATCTGAAGAATCAGCGCAACTTTGCGCTGGGTCAGGCCCATCTCGAGGAGGCGGTGGTGCAAGTGGTCTTTATCAGCTGAAAAAATCCCACCTTCCTTAACATCCCCCTGACTCTTCTGCATTTCCCGCCGGGAGGATCGGCGCAAAATTGCTAAGATGACATCCAGCAAAGGCACCCCCGCGATCGCGATGGGAAGCATGAGCGAGCCGATGAGCGCCCGTTCGCCAGCAATGTCGTTGGCCGAAGAGGCGATGAAAAAACCCAGCATCATCGATCCGGCATCTCCCAAAAAGATCCGGGCTGGATTAAAGTTATAAACCAAAAAACCAGCAACAGCTCCGATCATGAGGATGATAAAAGCAGAATCCCTCCAATTCCCGGCGCTCAGCGCAATTGCTAAAATCATGGCGAGACTCACAATCACCAGCCCGCCGCACAAACCGTCAAGGCCGTCGATCAGATTAAAGGCATTAATCAAGGCAACACACCAGATCACGAAAATCACAAGCGCGACCGGAAAGGGAAAGCTGAATCGTCGCGAATGTAAATCCCTCAGGATAGTAGATGTAACAAAAGACCGCCGCCGCAGTAGCCTGCCCTGCCAACTTCACCAGAGGCTTGAGGCCAGTCCGATCATCGATAAAGCCAACCAGAATTAAGATCGCACTCGAAATCGTCCAAGCAATATTTTTGGTGTGATGATGACCAACGAATAAATTCGGGAAAATGGCATCAGCGACCCAAAGGACGATGGTGAATGCCATCCAAATCGCCAATCCCCCGGCACGAGGCACCGGCGTCACATGAACCCGCCGTTCACCAGGCTCGTCCATCAAACCCAAACGCGGCCCCACCGCGATGAAGATCCTCGTAAGAATCATTGAAACAAAAAACGCCGTTGCGATGAAGGCAACGGCGTAAATGGGAGTTAAACTTTGCATGGTTGTAGACGGACTAATACTTGAGAAAATCTTAATATCTATCTTAATTTATCAACGAATGGTGGTGCTTATCTGATTTTTCAACTGCCCCGCCCGCTCTAGTGTTCCGGGTTGAAGATTGGATGCCGGGGGATATCGGAAAATAAAGAATCCAATCGTAAACGATCAGAGAAAATAACAACCCAAGCGGTTAAAAAAATGATTTTCAGATCGATGAAAAATGAACGATTCTTTTTATACCAAAGTTCTACCTCCCCTTTAAACGGTGCTATTTCCCGCCGATAGAATTCATGATAATCTTCTCCACTTTCATGGATGATCGTCTCCTCGTCTCGAAAGATGATTGACCCGATCCCTGTAAGTCCCGGCTGAACGTCTTGGATCTCATCAAGAATTTCAGCAGGGATGTAGTCCCTTGTTTCTTTCGTGAGTGGCCGCGGCCCGACAATGCTCATATCGCCGATAAAGATATTCCAGAGTTGCGGAATCTCATTGAGCTTCGTCTTCCGCAGAAATTTGCCCAAAGGCAGGACGCGAGAGTCTCCCTTCTTAGTAATCGTCCCAGTCCCCAGATTCGGGCTATCCTTGAGCATGGTGGCAAACTTCAAGACGCCAAACGGCTTACCGTTCCGCCCGACCCGCTTTTGCCGATAAAAAATCTCCCCCTCACCAGTGAATCTGAGAATAACGGCCAAGACAAACCCGATTGGGCAAAACACCAAAAGGGCCAGACTAGATAAGATACAATCAAAGATACGCTTCATGCTATTATAGTTTTAGTGCCTTCCCCTCAGCCGAGGTTTTGGATGTCAGTATTCTAAGGGGCAAAGTCAGATGGAACTCCTTCCGGAAAGAGAGGCTAACACTTCTGAAAAGCCCCCCACGATTAATTTCCTTTTCAACAACCCTTACATCCGAGAATCAAGATATTTTCCTTTCTCCTCATGACTCAGCTCTGGGAGCACTCCGAGATAGGCCTCAACAATCTCTCTCTTATCCCAAGGGCTCGGCGATCCTTTGATTTCTGAAATCTTCCGCTCAAATCGCTCGAGTGCTCCACTATCAAAATCGGCTTGGTTTTTGATGACTCCAATCCCTTGGAATGACTCCAAATCAAGGTTCTCATCTCCCATGAAGAACTCTTCGTAGGCTTTTTCTCCCGTCGTATCGCTCGCAAAGAAATAGACCGGCCATTGTCGTTTCGAGATCAACTCCTCCGCGCGGCTCCGCGCTTCGTCCTCCGTCTCGCACTCGACCGGCTCGTATCCATGGCTTTCCAAAAAACGAATCGCGATATCCGAAAACTTAGTCAATTCGAGTTCACCTTCCTGGTGCGGAAAGAAAATGTCTAAGTTCTCCCCAAAAATTGCCGACATCATGCAAAGCTCACCGGACTCCTGAGGCGTCACAAAGTAGCGTTCTACGTCATTCGGTGCCGCGAGCGGCTGCCGTTTCATCAAGCGCTGGTTGAAACCATGCAACAAGCTGCCGTCACTGAAAGCCACATTGGCAAAACGCGCCATCGAGACTGTCACGTCCAGCGACTCGCGCATCAGGAATTTCTCCATGATCCGCTTCGAGCCCCCCATTAGGTTCACGGGATTAGCTGCTTTATCAGTCGAGACCGCAAAATACTTGCGCGCACCCATCTGAGCAGCAATCCGTGCTGTCTTCACGGTATTGAAGACATTCACCTCAAGCATCCGCATTAGGGTATATGGATCTTTTTCACTCCGGACATGCTTTAGCGCCGAGAGATTACAAATGTAGTCATACGGTTCCCGCGACCCGACAAAGGCATCAAAATACCGGCTTCCAACATCCACCGGCACAGTCTGAAAATCTCCACTTCCGTATCCAAGCGTGCTGCGGATATCACGGACCAGCTCAACTAGGTTGTTCTCGCTGATATCAACAACATGGAGAGATGCGGGATCACGTTTAAAAAACTCACGTACCACCGCCTGTCCAATTGTCCCAGCACCACCAATGACAAGGATTCGGGCGCCACTCACTTTTTCTCGAAGCTCCTGCTCACGAGAAAGGATGTCGTTATTGAATAGTTTCTCCATTAACAATACAATTTTCTCTATTTTTTAATTTTTTTACCAAAGTGGCTTTGATTTGATTAATGGGGGATTCAAAGACCTAAAGAATAATGGAGAGAGGAATTTTTTAATCTGGTCTTGGGTTCTTATCGTTAGCTTCTTCCCTTCGCGGATTTGCGAGATGGAATGACTGGGCGAGCGTAGCGAGACCAGGAGTGGAAGCTCGCAATCTCGCGACGGCCGGTTTGGGGTGCTCTACTCATGAGGCCCTAAGTTGATCAAGGTGGTCATTTGGCGTGTTGTAGCCAAGGACGTTTCGCGGGCGGTTGTTGATCTCCTCTTCGACCTCTTGCAGTCGATCCGGAGTAATCCCGGTAAAGTCAGATCCTTTCGGAAAATACTGCCTCACCAGCCCGTTGTAATTCTCCACGCCACCTTTCTCCCACGAACTGTAGGGTTTGCAGAAGTAACTCTCACTTCCCAACAGGTCATTCACAAAACCATGTTTCGCGAACTCAAGCCCGTTATCGTAGGTGATGGTTTTGACTTCAAAGTTTCTCAAGATCAAAATCATCGCAATCGCAACGTCTCTGCTCTCTTTGCTCTCCAGTTTGTAGAGTTTTCCCACCCGGCTTTTGCGTTCGTAGAGTGAGAGCAAGAAGCCGCTTCCGGTGGCACCTTGAATCAGGTCTGCCTCCCAGTCACCGTATCGAAGGCGATTCGCTACCTCCTGAGGACGTTCATCGATATCAACACGATTTTTGATCTTCTCGCCCCGGCCAACTTTGTTGCGCCGACGATAGCGCCGCGTCCCATTGATGCGCAGTTGCTTCCACAAAAATCCGCCACCTTTGCGATCTTCCAAGATATACTGGTAGATCGACTCATGGCTTACCTTGAGCTTCAACAATCCCAATTTTTTACTAATCTGATCAGGGCTGTGTTTGAGAAGTATCCGGGCATCCACCTGTTCCTTCACCTCTCCGGTGATGACTGCGGCACGCCCCTTTTTCTTCTGCCTTGCCCTTGCCAGTTCATCCGCCTGCTTGTGTCGGTAGCCCCTCTTGCCCTTGTTTCGCTTCAGCTCCTTGCTGACTGCTGATTGGCTGAAGCCAATCGCTCTTCCGATTTCAGTCTGGCTAAAGTCGGCTTGGTTCATGTTGTAAATCGTCTTACGATTCTCCGTACAGAGGCGGTGATATTTTTCGTTCATAGTCAGTTTGTTGTAAAACCAGACTAGAAAAATTCCCGTCTCTGTACCTCTAACAATTATTCGGAAAATAAAAGCACCCGGAGCTCTCAACATTTTCAAAAACTGATGACTTACCAAAAAACAAGGTTTTCGGAGGTGCCCTGTAATGTCAAAAAATCTTTTCATACTTCAAAACTAACACTTAAGACCAATTCTCATCAGAGCGACTTATACCATTTCGCTACTTTCCCAAGCTCTTCATCCATCGTAACCGGGGGATTCCAATCCAGAGTTTCCCGGACATGCGATGAATCAACCTGAAGCGAACTGCACAACCGCTGCACTTGCGCCGACTTACCCGTTAGTTTTCCCGCAAACTTCATCAGCCATTCCGGCACAGGAAGGAGCCGTGGGCTTTTCCCTAACGCCTTTGCAATCCGTGCAACCAATTCCCCCGATGAAACATCATCGCCATCGCAAACGGTAAATGTTTGACCTCCAGCCCTTGGATCAGTGACACACTTCGAGATCACATCCGAGAAATTACTCAAACTCAAAAGACTGCGCTTATTCTTAACTCCTCCCAAGGGTAACGGGAGCCCCTTGTCTACCAACTGAATCAACTTCAGGAAATTCGCCTTCACTTCCGGACCATACAGCAACGGAGGACGAAGAATCACCACTTCCATTCCCGTCGAAGCCTCAATCTCCCGCAAAACAAGCTCCGCCTCATATTTTGAGCGGCCATACGGATCTTCAGGGTGTGGCGCATCGCGTTCGGAGAACGCTGCCGACAGGTTCATAGCGCTTAGCGCCCGGCTCTTGGTTCCTGGCCTTTCATTGCTGGCCTCCGTTGTCTGACTTCCGTCCTCCGACCTCCGGTCTCTGCTTTGTAGAGTCGCCTCCCCGTTGACCTTAATCGAACTAATAAAAACAAACCGCTTTACGCCCGCCTTCGCAGCCTCTTCAGCCAAATGACGAGTTCCATCAACATTCACCTCACGAAACGCAGCCATCGGATCTTCCGCGGTATCGTTCATAATATGCACCCGTGCGGCCAGGTGAACCACCGCATCGATGCCCGTCAATACCAACGACCAATCCGTAGAAGCATCAATGTTACCAACGACAGCCGACTCACAGCCATCAGTCAAAGGCGCTGCCTTCCGCAGCGCACCGCGAACATCTAGATCAGCCGCGATCAGCCGTTCACAAACTTTTTTTCCCACAAATCCATTGGGACCTGAAATCAATATCTTCATAAAATCTTAACCCCCCACTTATCCACCGTCGTTTTTGAACCGTCTACGAAGCCGTAAACCTCATCCTTAAAATCAGCATTGAGCTGGACCCAAAAATCCGGCCATTAGGGAGCTAAACTAAGCTATGGTGGCGGGGTGCGGGAAATGGATAGGAGATCATTGGTTTAGGTTCAAGGCTGGATTGACGGGTGACTCGAATTTGGGCAGCTGGAGCGCAAGGCGTAGCACGTAACGGAGCGTAGCACGTAACGGAGCGTAGCACGTAACGGAGCGTAGCACGTAACGGAGCGTAGCACGTAACGGAGCGTAGCACGTAACGGAGCGTAGCACGTAACGGAGCGTAGCACGTAACGGAGCGTAGCACGTAACGGAGCGTAGCGCAGTGCAGTGCAGTGCAGTGCAGTGCAGTGCAGTGCAGTGCAGTGCAGTGGAGTGCAGTGGAGTGCAGTGGAGTGCGGTGGAGTGCGGTGGAGTGCGGTGGAGTGCGGTGGAGTGCGGAGCCTGGAGCGGAGGCTGCCCAAATTCGCCCGCCGGGGGGAGGTCATGCCGCTTTCGGGGTTGTTTGGGATTGCTGCCCGGTTTGGTAGACCACGGCGGGGGTGAGGTTGCCAAGCGCCTCGTGGGGACGCCAGTGTTGTAGCGCTCGAACCATTTCGCCAGTCCATCGCGCAGGGCGTGCACGGAGGCGTGCTCGAAGAGATAGACCTCCTCGTATTTCACGCTCCGCCACAGCCGCTCGATGAAGACGTTGTCCATCCAGCGCCCTTTGCCATCCATGCTGATTCTTATGTCGTTGGCTTTGAGTTCTCCAATCCAATCCGCCCCAGTGAACTGGCTGCCCTGGTCGGTGTTGAAGATTTTGGGTTTGCGTCCGGTGGCCTTCATCGCGTGCTTGAGTGCCCGCACGCAGAAGCTGCTGTCCATGGTGTTGCTCAGCTCCCAGGAGAGCACGGCTCGGCTCTTCCAGTCCATGATCGCAACGAGATAGGCGTGGCCTTTTTCCATCGGGATGTAGGTGATGTCGGCGCACCAGACCTGATCCACTTCGGTAACTTTCAAGTCTCGTAAAAGATAGGGGTAAACCTTGTGTTTCTTGTTGGGAGCACTCAGTGAGGGCTTGGGGACGAGGGCTTCGATCCCCATGATTTTCATCAATCTACGGACTCGCTTTCGTCCTATTTTCCAACCCTGGTCGATGAGTTCGAGCCGGAGCTTACGCTGGCCGAGGAAGGGCCATTTCGTGTAGATGATATCGAGGTCTTTCATGATCTTCAGGTCTTCTTCGCTGAGCTTGGTTGGGGTTTTCCTGAGGCGGTTTCGGTTGATGCCCAATAGCTCGCATTGATTGCGCAGCGAGAGCTTGGGGTGGTCTTTCTCGATCATGGTCTTTCGCTGAGATCGTAGATGCGGCAGATTGAACTGAGAAAACATTTTCTAGTAGCGTAGTACCCCGTTTCCCAATTGATGTTCTGAGGGTAGAATCTTTAGCCAATTTTTCTGCTGCATCCAAAAACGATTGATCATCGCCATTAACAAAAACAAACCCTGCATTATTCTCGGTTACGATTTCAATTAAATCATTGCCAGGGTTAACACTTCCCAATATTGGTTTAGATTCAACCATATAACCATGCACGTAAACTAAGTGATAAACTCTCTGCTGGACTTACAGCTAAAGAAAAAAGACCTACATCGACCTCTTTTAAAATGGCCTTATATTCATCTTGGCTGACTGAAGGCATAACAGATATGTTGTCCAGTCTTTCGGAATCGATGGTGTCTTTAACAAGCTCTACTTCATCACCTTGTCCTAGGAGAATAAAATGAGCATTACTTTGGCTACTCATTGAATGAGCGAGCCTTAAAAGGTTACCCATATCTTGCGCATGGCCAATATTACCTCCATAAAAGAAAATAACTTTATTTATTAATCCAAGCTTCGCTCTCAAATTAAAATTTAAAGTCTCAGGCTCTGCTAGATTGGCCCAATTAAATAATATTTCTGTTTTATATTTATTCCAATTAATAAAGCTCGGCATATCTACAGGTTGATTATCTGCTGCTTCATAATTAATGGGAGCAACTAATGTGATCATAGATTAATGAATTCTCAGGGATTAGCCCCCCATCAACAATCCATTGCGGAAAATCATCCCTTAGGACTAAATAACTAGAAGCATTGCAGTTTTTCTTTATATTTCGAACTAAAGAGCCAAAAAAAATAGAGGGCGAATAATAAACAACTAAATCAAAATTAATTTGTTTGAGCTCAGGCTTAATAGCATTCCATGCTTTATAGGACAGAAGTGATTCATTAATAGCGCGTTTTAATTTACCCTGACCACGTAACTTTCCCGATTTAAATTTCCAATATTCAATACTTTGAATATCTATTTTATTTAGTTTTTTAACCTGCTCAGGTGAACCAGGCGCAATAAGAATAGGGTGGTGACCAGCACTTTTCAGTTCACATGCCAATTCATGCAGCATTTTTGCATGAACTAAAGAACTTTTAGGAAGACTATCATCACCAATTATAGCAATATTCATTACAATGTGTGTTTTTTACTCAACTTCACCTAACAATTTAGAACGTCTGTATATATCTTTAGTATCTGGAATATCAGATTCTAGATAACCATCTTTGAATCCAATCTTTCAATTAACTCATCTAATTTATCTTCTATTATGATTTGAGGTTTTTTTAATTTACCTTCCAGTGACATGAGCATTTTATTAGCTATATCCTCTTCGGAATAGGGGTCAAAAGTGGCGCTAGGAATAAGCACATCATAAGCATAGGGTAAATCAGAGCATATAACAAAGGTTCCTAGTTGACATCCTTCTATTAGAGGTAAACCAAAGGTCCCAATAGGTGATGGGAAAACTAAAGTTCCAGTGGCTTTCAGCACCTCAATTACTTCCTTTTTAGCGACATTTCCGATATTCAAAATATCTATATTAGTATCCCTAAATTTTTTGATCTTCTTCACCAAACTTTTATATTCAAAAGGTTTTTCAAGTTTTGCATCTTTCTAATTTATTACCGTTAAATAAAACCAAAGAATCTAAAAAACGATCCAGATTCTTATTCGGATTTGGAAGCGAAATGTAGGAAAAACCATAGGTCGCCATTTTCACTTTCTCTTTCAAACCACTTAATCTTCGAAATAAGGCATAAGTTCAGAAACCACTCCGAATTCCTTTCTGATCGTTTCTGATAGCTCGCGCGTTTGAACAAAAACTGTTTAAGTATTTCTGATAAATGTTAAAAGATGTAGTTTGTATAAAAAAACTTGAAGTGCCGATTTCTCAACAAATAATTGAAAGATTTGGCATAAAAAGGGTTATGATAATATAAACTCTTATTTTTTGCTCTTCTTTCATTAGGACGAAAAATATAAATTGAGTTTCCCTCTTGTTGGAACTTTCTCAAAAGATCTGTATAAATACCTCTATCTGATAGGCAATTTATCTTGTGAAGCGTCAAAAATAATATATTCATTTTACTCTATATTTCAATCTACTTTAGATAAGGTAAATATTGCGCGTATCTTATTTTTTCTTCTGAAATAAAACTTTCCATTTTATCAATGTTCTCATTATAACTTGGGATTTCAAAATTTAATTCTTTTCTATTTAATTTTGCTTTTGCTATATTCTTTTTTATCAGATGGGCGTATTAGGATACTTTTACCTGTATGTGCCTTCATTAACCCCAATAGGGTAAATTTATCAATTGATTCATTATTAGTAACTTGATACAGACCCGTAGTTTCATTGTCTATAGCCCAATTAACAACTCTTGCCAATATTAGAGTTGTTACACCGGACCATATTGCTTTTGTGAACCCACTAATTTCGCCATTCTGATTCATAAACCAATGGAATAGTTCCTCGCCATTTGCTTTAATTCTGGTCCTATTACTGATGTTCTTAATGTTAGGTGTTTCTTGTTAATTATTTCTCCTAATCCTTTAGTTTTCGCATATGTGTCTTTCCCATCTTTAAAATCTAGTTCATTGTAAGGAGTATTTTTCTTGCCACCAAAAGACTTCAATCTGTTGATATATGGATTAACTTACAGTTTAGCTCATCCGCATACTCTCATTAGCTCTATGCGGCATATATGCATTCACATAAGATTGCATTCTCTGGGTCTCAGGTTGGCGCCTTCAATCAAAATGCCGATACAATTTACATTATAACGTCGGGTGATATTGATTTGATCTTACGTAATAAATTCTTCGTGGTCTCTTACATCACACAGAATGGTTTGATCATTTAACTTTTTCCTGTATGAAATATTAAATAATTGATATTTATTATCTCATCTAAGTAGTTGAATACTTGATGCCCTATTAAACCCGTTGACCCTAAAACTAATACCTTTCGCCTCATTTATATTTCTTTATGCCAAACTGTTCTATTTATATAGTCTGTGTAGGACTGTATAATTCTCAGGATCTTCTTTGAAACATTTGTAGCAGTATAATCTTTAACTTCGTTAATTACTCTTTTCTTTTCATTGTTATGCGAAACTGCAACACCAACAGCCTCAAGAACTCCACTTTTGTTGTAAGCCCGACATTATAACTGTGGTCTCATCCATCCCCTCTGGTCTCTCATGGGCTTGTCTAATTGTTACTGCTGGTAAATTCAATATTGATCCTTCTTCAGCGATAGTGCCACTATCTGAGATCACACAAAATGCATTCATTTGTAGGTTGTTATATTCATGAAAACCATAAGGCTTTGAGAAGCGTATTAAGGGTTTTTACTTTTATATCCAATTCTTCCAATTTATTTCTTGTTCTTGGATGGGTAGATATAATAATTGGCATCTTATACTTTCTAGTCAAGCGTCGATAGAGTCTAATAAGGTCTCTTGAAATTTTTAGGAGAATCAACATTTTCTTCCCTATGAATACTCATAACAATATACCCTTACATCTAATTTTTCTCTATCTAAAATATTCACTAGAGAATCTTTTCCATATTGGCATTTAAAACTTCTGTCATCGGAGAGCCAGTTTTAATAATCGTTTCAGGTTTTATACCCTCTGCAATTAAATAATCTCTCGCTTGCTCAGAAATGGTAATTAATATCGCTTAAATGATCAACAATCTTTCTATTTACTTCTTCTGGCACTCGTTGATCAAAACACCTATTACCTGCTTCCATATGAAAAATTGGAATTTTTCTCTTTTTTGCGGGATTACACTTAACAGCTATTGGTATCTCCATGCAGTAATGCATCATCGGTTTTATTTTTTGCCAAAATTTTATCCGCCTTCGCGATTATGTCCCCAATCGTTTCTGACGCGGTTCCTCTTACAGCCTCTAAGAAAATAATCAGGCGCTCTTACATTTAAGTTGCTCAAAGAACAATTTCATTTAACTTCGTAATCATAATTCTGGCCAGTGTGCACAATGATATGATCTGGTGTGTTTATCGAGCTCTTTCATGACTTCGCTCAAGCTTTATGATTTCTGGTCTTGTGCCCACTATTGTCATTACTGTTGTTTTCTTCATAATAGTATTTATTTATTTTAGAATCTGCTTCTGGATAATAACCGTATGCTCATCGTGCAATTTTATTTGACCTTATGAGTCTGACATTACTAATAATTTAGGACGTCTATCCTGACGTGGCCTAAACACTTGTTATATTTCCTCTCAGCAACATTTAAGAGATCTAATGTTTCACTTGACGAGGGACTGCTGAAGTTTCCTTTCTATTTATCTCCGGCTGGATTCTCAATCGATTTAATCAATAGTCATATACATATAATTTGTAGGTTTCTTGCCACACTCACTATATAAGTCGCGTATCAACTACTATGCCCTTGCCATCTGGGATCTTATGTTAAGTGCGCCTCTCTTTTCAATGTAATAGCATAAATTCTTTTACCTTGAGCTTTACTCTAAATCGAATTATCGGACTTTTATTGAGAACCTCGCTCGTCTTTCATGGCTGCTTCAGATTAACCTTGGAAGTACATAGTGGTCTCATTCTTTATTTTGCTTACTCCTTCTGAATCATGGCTCAACCCCTTCACAGAAGGTTTTTTGTACCTTCAACATCACATTGCTCTGTGTATTATGCGAATGATAATCTTCCACTTTTGAAATATTCTTCTTCACCTTCGGAAAAATACCGGGCATAGTTCAGATCTCTATTGTCTGCGGGTATTCTATAGAATTCCCCCATGTCTTCGGCTTTGGTCATTTCTTCTCGAGTACATAAGGGTCTCGTATAACTTTTCTCCGTGACGGGTCCCGATAATCTTTACTGTCATTGTCCGCATTGAATAGTTCTCTTATAGCTCGTGCCAAATCACCAACAGTTCCAGCCGGGGCCTTATTCACAAATAAATCACCTTGATTTCCATGTTCAAAAGCAAATAAAACTAATTCTACTGCCTCGTCCAAAGACATTAGGAAACGAGTCATATGTGGATCTGTGATTGTAATATTTTCTCCTTTTTTAATTTGATTTAAGAACAATGGAATAACTGAGCCTCTTGAGCCCATGACATTACCGTATCTAGTTAAACATACCGTAGTATCTTTGTAATTTCTTGAAGCTGCTATTGCTACTTCTGCCCTCGTGAATGCTTTACTCATGTCGGCCCTAGCATTCCTCGGTGCCATGCTCAACGACTTTAAACAAATAATCTTCTTTAAAACCTGTCCACATTCCCGATGCGACCTGCTCTTCTGTTCCAAGCACATTTGTTTTTGTTGCTTCTAGAGGAAAAAACTCACAAGAAGGAACTTGTTTAAGAGCTGCTGCATGAAAAACATAATCTACATTTTTCATCGCTCTATCTATGCTCGAATAATCCCTAACATCTCCTATATAAAATTTGATCTTTTCATTTTTATAGAAATTTCTCATGTCGTCCTGCTTTTTTTCATCTCTTGAAAAAATTCTAATTTCCGAGAAATTGTCGGTGTCCAAAAATCTATTCAATACGGCATCCCCAAATGAACCAGTTCCACCGGTGATTAAGAGCGTCTTATTTTTCAACATTTATTTTTTTGTTTAATTTATGGTTGAATTCTTTGACAATTTTCTTTAGGTTAATTAAAAGAGAGGTATCATTTTCACTTTTTAGAAGTGTATTTATATTCTCCTTTAGTAGGCTAAAGTCGTATAAAGTGCGTTTTGCAATTGTTATCATTTTATTAGATGTTGAAGATTCCGAATCACTAATTATTAGTTCTTCATAAAGTTTCTCCCCAGTTTTTAGCCCACTAAATTCAATTTTCAAATCCTCATCACACCCCGATAATTTGATGAGTTTCTCAGCTAAGTCTACAATTTTTACTGGATTACCCATATTTAAAATGAATATTTCACCACTCACGCCTATACTTCCTGACTGTAGAACCAATTCACAAGCTTCTGGGATTAGCATAAAGTATCTAGTAATCTCTGGATGGGTGACAGTAACTGGACCGCCTAAATTGATTTGCTTTTTAAATTTTGGGATTACAGATCCACTACTTCCAAGAACATTCCCAAACCTCACCGCGACAACATCCGTATTTTTAGAGTCTACGTTCTGAACGTACAATTCACAAATCCTTTTGGAGGCACCCATTACATTGGTTGGTCTGACCGCCTTGTCTGTCGAAACAAAGATGAATTTTTCCGCATTATATTCAATTGACAAATCAATACAATTTTTTGTACCCAAAACATTATTATAAACTCCATTAATTCGGTTTTTTTCAATCATATTAACATGCTTATAAGCTGCTGCATGATATATTGTATGATTTCCAGTGCTTGGCGATATTTTCGAGGCTCTTCTTTTTCTTTTCAGAATCTGCATAAGAATTTTCTTTATCTAAATAATTTTCATAAATTGAATATAAATTATACTCACTACTATCGACTATAATAATCTTTCTAGCCCCATATTTGAAGCACTGATGAGTTAACTCAGATCCAATAGACCCTCCACCTCCAGTGATCATGATAACTTTTTCCCCGACAAAACTAATAACATTTTTGGGATCAAAATGTTTTGAAGACCTATTTAGCAATGATGCAAGATCAATGTCTTTGATTTGATGGGTGAAAGGAATATCATACAATATACTCTCAATCGAAGGTAAAACTTTAATACTTGGAATTTTTTTAAGATAAGAATTATAAATCCTTTTAATAAAATCTAGATGAAGCTGATGGTATTGCTAATAACGACAACGATACTTCAATTCCTACAACTGCAGCTATAGTTGATTATGTTGCTGCTCAAATAACGATTGAAGATTTAGACTTTACAGGAGATACTGGTACAGGTAGACTCAGCATGAACGCGGCAACACATATGGTCGTAGATCTTATCATATTTTTCTTAATTAAATCAATTTGGCTGGGTTTCGTGGCGGTTTCAACCCGGAAGTGCGCGAGTCAGTTGCTGAGGAAGATCTCATTAGGAGTTTTGGTGTCGAGACATTTCCGGGGGCGCCGGTTGAGTTTTGATTCCACTTCCGCAATTTGATCATGGCCGATTTGATCGAAGTCGGTCTTCTTCGGGAAATATTGACGAATGAGGCCGTTGGTATTTTCGTTGAGACCCCGTTCCCATGAGCTGTAAGGATGCGCGAAGTAGGATTGGCAGTCCAAGATCTCATCAATAGTGGCGTGAGCGGAAAACTCTTTTCCATTATCGAAAGTGAGGGTGTAGAGCTTGTCACGATATTGGACTAGCCTGGTCATAATCGCCATGGAAACGTCTACAGCAGATCGACTTGGAGCTTTTGCGATAATCGTAAAACGGCTGTATCGCTCGACCATGGTAACGAGAACTGATCCCGAGGCTTTGCCAATGACGGTATCGAGTTCCCAATCTCCGATGCGGGTCCGTAAATCAACAACCTCGGGACGTTCTTCGATGGAGATCGCTCCTTTGATTTGACCACGCCGATCATTTTGAAGGCTTCTATTTTTGTAGGATTTCACTTTGTGGCGGAGGTGCTGGTGAAGTTCTCCTCCATGACGCTTGTCTGCGTAAATACGGGCATAGATCGTCTCGTGACTGATCGAAGGTAAGTGGTGTTTTGGAAGCTCGCCCCTAATCTGCTCAGGACTCCACTGCTCGGCACAAAGTTGAGTCACTACGAAGGCCCACGACTCGGCAGAGCATCTCTCTGTCCGGCAATCAGCTTGAAGGGAACGTTGCCGTGCCTTCGAGTGAGCGTATCGATATTGATAGCCTCCCTCCAGAGTGGCATTACGACGAAGTTCCCGATTGATCGTGGAAACGTGCCGACCAAGTTGCTGGGCGATGTGAGAAGGCTTTGAGCCATTGCGTCGTAAAGTAGAAATGGTATGACGCTCTTCGTAGGTCAGGTGTTGATAAGACATTGTGCATTGGTTCGGTTTTGAACGGCGGAACCAGTGCTGATTAAATCAGCTCCTGGCCTGCTTTTCAAACCGACCTGCGCACTTCCACTTTGAATCCAAGAGAGGCATATTTTTTTACTTGAAAGCATTTAATCACAATAAAAATTTATAAATAACAATCTTTCGATGATACTATTTGAGATGAGTTAATTCTTATCTTTATAATTATTTATTTTTATAGTATGGATGTTTATGCACTGTGATAAAATGTAGCCAAGACGATTCAGTTCTCAAACTTTTTTACAAAGACCTTCATCTACTTTACGATTTAAAAAATGCATTTGAACACGGAGGAATAGACAATTATGTCTTCAATTCGTCTATCTTAGATAGAAATAGCAGTGATTCAATAATACACATAAGGAATTAAACTATAATTGTTATGACAAATGCAACATGCCAAATTTAATGAATATTAGCAATTGCCATTTATGGTTTTACATTTTTTTAATAAAAAATTTCTTGTATTTTTTTCGATACTATTTTAGGATGAAACTTATTTGAGTGTTTAATTCCTTTTTCTATTAAACTTTTTCTATGCATTTCGTCGGCACTAATTTTATATATCTCTGAAGCGAATTCCTCCGGAGAGTTAACTTTAACTATAACAGCAGCGTCGCCTACCGACTCAGGCATCGATGTCTCCCCTGTAGTAACAACAGGGCATCCAGAAGCCATCGCCTCAACAGCGACCATACAAAACGACTCAATAATACTTGTATTTATTAAACACAGACTTTCGTTCATTATGCTAACCAGATGTTTTTTCTGGATAGGCCCGAGAAACTTAACATTATTTTCCAATGATTTTCTTTTAGAGTACTTTACTAGTTGATCCCATTGTCCTAACGTCTGGCCTCCAGCAATTGTTAACTGCCAATCATCGTCCTTATATTTTTTAGTTAAAATGTCAACACAATCAATTGCAACATCGTTACATTTATATAATTCAATACTACTAACTAATAAAATATTGTGAGTACGGTTTGATTTTGTTATTTTTTTACTCGGTTTAAAAACAGGGTCTGTACCAATATATAAAATACTAGGATTTGAGACTTTATCATGCATTATGGCATTTGCAGAACTCATTAAATATTTAGATTCAAAAATATTTGAATCAGCAAAGCAACACGCAATCCTCGCATCCATACGCTTAATCAAATACAACAAACTATTATGTGAACTTAAGGGGTATGACTTAGAAGATTTAGATGGTAACCCAGTTGTTAAAGAAAATGATGGTATAAAATAATTTATAGAAATAAAGCTAAAATCTAAAATAAATATAGTAAAAAATAAAAAAAAGATTTTTGACATCAAATATCTGCTATGTGAGTTAGTTGTCTTAAAGAAACATTCTTCACGTACATTGTTATGTTGATTAAATATATTCGACAAAAACTCTGAACAATCTTTACTTCCTGAATAAACAACGATATTATTGTTTATATCGCTTGCAAGTGACTCAATGATAATCTTTGCAACGGTGAGACCACCTCCAGGGTTTAATGAGCCTGCATAAAAAATAATATTCATAAATTTTGTTCAGTTACAATCTAGAATTCCATCTCAAATTTCCTCAATAATTTTATCAAAATATCTATCATCCACTGTTTGATCGACTTTAAACATAATGCTGGTCTCGCCCAATTCTTTAGAGTTTTTCATTCTAGCAGTGGTGGGAGGAAATGCCTTTTCTAAATAAACCTCAGGGCATGATCCAGTAAAACTTTCAACATTTCTTTTATTAAGCTCTTCTACTATCCAATCTCTATCACATTCAGGTTTTAACAATTTTGGCTGGACAAAAACATAACACTTGTATGCAGCATGATAAACATTAATTGGCACTACTGGAACGCGAATACCATTGATATTCCTGACAGCATTCCAGATTTTATCTGAATTTTTCCTTCTTGTTTCTACCCATGAATCAACTGACTGTAATTGAATTCTTCCGATAGCCGACTGCATTTCAGTTAATCTTGCGTTAGTTCCAATAGACCCTCTTATCCATTGAAATTTATTATTGTTATTTAATTTTATTACTTTTTACAATAAAACATGAAAATAAATCTTTTTATAAATATTTTTGCTAGATGTAGTAATCATACCACCCTCGCCACCAGTAGACATGATTTTATCATGACAAAAAGACCAGGTACCAACATGCCCAAAAGTTCCAACTGATTTATTGTTATATTTTGCGCCATGCGCTTGGGAACAATCTTCAATCACAAAAATATTGTGTGCTTCAGAAATCTCCATAAGTGCATTCATGTCACAAGGCCAACCAGCAAGATGAACACAAATAATTGCCTTAGTTCTCTTAGTTATTGCAGCTTTGATACTTTCAATATCTATATTTTGAGAATCAAGATCAACATCTACAAAAACTGGTTTTGCTCCAACTAGCTCAACTGCATGAGCAGTGGCAACATAAGTTCTAGATGTCACAATGACTTCGTCTTTTAATCCAATATCTAATGATTTTAAAGCTGCCTCTAGAGCAATAGTGCCATTAGAAACGGAAATGGAATATTTTGCACCTGACCATTGTGAACAATTCTTTCTATCAAGCAAGTATGTCCTTCAGCTTTCCAGACCAATAATTATCTGCATCTTCACCTGTTAGTCAGTATACGTTTCTACAACTGCATTAATTTCTTCGTCTGTATAACTGTAAGCTGGTCCTTCATATAGTGTTTCTTAGCTGTATCAAATATAAGACGTTTGTAATAACTTTTTATAGCTTGAAACGTCTAAGTTGACTTATAAGTGCGTTGATTGCACCACGCCATTGCTGTACAAACTGTCATCGTTAAATCATTACTGGTAACATTTTTCATTATAAACCTAATTTTGTTTTAATATAAAAATTAAGATCAAAAAATTTAAATAGGATTCTATTAATAATATTGAATGTGTAAACTTTCTTATTTAACTCCTTTAAAGTACGGTGATATGAATCCAAATAGTATATAGCTCTGGGTCTGTAAAATAATTATCTATAGTAAAGTAACTAAATTTGTTATTATAAAATTTTATATCCATTAAAAATAGTTCAAGTTTAGAAATTGATAGCGCTACTCTTGCTATGTTTATTTGTGGTGGCTTTATTGTTTTCTTTATGATGATTGATGTACCGTGTATTAAACTATTTGTATAGTCTAACATTCTCACGTTAAACCCGTTTCTTCTAAAATAACCTGGTATTTGTATTATAGAATTCCCAAATGAATCTATTGTTGCCATAATGAAAAAGCAAATCATTTTGATTTTTTTTATAATAATTTATAAAATTCATAAATCTATCTGATAAACTGATATCATCTGCTGTATTCCTGCGATCAGTAAGTTCTATTTTAATTCCTTTATTAAGATACGCTAGCTCCCGCATTCTAGAGGAACAAGGCTCTTTGAAATATGTTGATATTTTTTTATAATTTCTATAGAAGAATCAGTAGATCCATCATTTATAATGACAAACTCAAAATTTGAATAGCTTTGATTCAAAATACTTTCTATAGCTACCAATACATATTTCTCACAATTATAAACAGACATGATAACTGAAATTAATGGGGAATTCATAAGTTCCCTAAAATTTACAAGTTGTTGAAAGATTATAAGTCATGATTCAGCAACAAACATAGGTAGTGAAGATAAAAAACACTACGTAGGTATTTTCTGTTAGGTGGCATATTTTCTAGAAACTGTATAAAGTGGTCCCGTTATTGTAGCCAGTAAATTCTGGAGTTTGTTGATGATCCAGCTGATCTGCGGGGCAAGGTTTTATGCTGCGGTTTTAAGGGTTATTTCAGGTTCGTAGACAGCCCATGGAGACTGTCCTCCATGAGCCGAATGGTTTCGGCGATGGTTGTAGAACTCCATCCAGTCGGATACCAGTTGGGTGACTTCTCCTACGGTCTCATAGCTCCAAAGCCTCAGTTTCTCGTATTTGATGCTTCGCCAGAGGCGCTCGATAAACACGTTGTCCATCCAGCGGCCTTTCCCGTCCATGCTGACTTTTCTCTTTGCAATGTACTACTCAAAGGAAAGTTAAACGAAAATGACAGGCCCGAAATCGAGTGTAAACGACTTATTTATTCTTGAGACGTTCCTAAATCAGAGTTCTATCCACTGATCAGGGATTAGTCCCTCAAAACCCCAACTTGATTTTACCGTATTGCCAAAGGATGGAGATATGATTATGTTAGCTGGAAAAGAACTAAGCCAAGCCCCCCACCAACTAAAGGTACTATTCGCCGTAATGAAATGTTTACACTGCGACATTAGCCAGAGATCGGCATAAGCATTCTCATCTCCTTGATTATGAAAGACGATCGTAACCCGACCCTCCGGAAGCTTCAATTTTGCCCGCGCTGCTGTTGGATCATCAGAAAACAAAAAATAGTGAGGCTGATCTAGCTGCGCCTCCATATAGTCAACTGCTCGCTGATAATAATCGCCGGATACATTATGAATATCAGTAGATTCGGGTGAAGAAAACCATCTTACATGGAGAGCAACAGATAAAGTATCCTGAATGGTTTGAGCCATCTGATTGTTCAGATCATCGGACGGCTCTATAATTTGAAGGTCTTCGCGGATCGTCTCTTCAATATCTTTAAAGTAGCCCTCACTTTGCCAAAGTCCATCCAAATAGAGGGTTCCACTTACTTTTCGGTTCAGCAATCGAGCATCGAAGGCGATACCCTCCTGCTCTAAGTATCGTCGGGAATCAAACAATTTCCTTCGAGAAATTAATTTCATGAACCCTCGGCGATAGCGTTCGAAAGGATACAAGCACTCGGCCGGTGTCGCTTTTCGACAGTGAATGTTAAAATTATTCAGTTGATAAAACCGTTGGTAGACATGATCTCGCGAAAAACCTGTCATATCATCGATGACTAGTTCCGCATCATTGAACAATGCAAGCCGACGAGCGGCCGCGAAACTGAAGAGCTGGTTTCCTAGACCACCTTTAATACGTGCAATGACTTTATTCATTTATCTTCCCTGTTTACAAATTATTACTTTAACACTGGAGTTGCGAATTAAAACGACGTGCCCGTGGATTTCGGGGGGCGGTTTCAACCCGGAAGTGCGCGAGTCAGTTGCTGAGGAAGATCTCATTAGGAGTTTTGGTGTCGAGACATTTCCGGGGGCGCCGGTTGAGTTTTGATTCCACTTCCGCAATTTGATCATGGCCGATTTGATCGAACACCTTAAAACAAAGCTTGGATTCAAACCGGAAGTGCACCGGTTGGTTTGAAGTGCGAGCCAGGAGCTGATTTTATTAGCACTGGTTCCGCCTACAAAAACCGAACCTGTGCCACATGAAATACACCCACCTGACCCGCGAAGAGAGACATACCATTTCCACCTTGAAGCGCAAAGGCGACTCGCCAGCGATCATCGCTTCAACCCTGGGCCGTTCCCGCTCTACGATATGCCGTGAACTCAAGCGAAACGCCACGGATCTTGGAGGATATCAATATCTCCATGCAGATCGTTTGTCTCAACAACGCTCCCAATCCGCATCCTGTCGTGCCTCTAGGTGCTCGCCTGTATCTTGGGAGTTTGCTGTTGAGAAGCTTACCTCCCAGCAATGGAGCCCTTCGAGTTCTTTTTTCCAGGTACTCACCTGGGAGGAGGCGATATCCTTTTCTTTGGCAATCTCGTGGATTGGCTTGACTTCTTGCAAGGGTTCTTTGGCAAATTGAGCTTTGAATTCGGCACTTAGGTGTCTTCTTTTTCGTTTGCTCATTTGGTTTTATTTCGGGTTGGTCGCCCTCAAAAACCAGCTCTTTTCATCAACAAGTCTCTGGCTCCGTTTCGTGGGGCCACTTCACTTTTACAGAAAAATATTCTCGGAATACGGGGGAGGTCAAAATTGCCTTAATGATTCCAAATCCCACAGTTCCTTGAACTAAATTTACCAAGGGGTTTTGCGGACTTCTTACTGCGTACCTCAGACCAAACCTTGAACCTTTTCACAGGGAAAGTTTTTGCGCAGCTCAAATAACGCTTCTCGAAAATAATTCGCCGTAGTGTTCCAGAACAAAGCACGACTCAAAAAAGGAGGAAATGAAGCAGATCACCACAATTATCGATCACCCAAGCGTCCTCTTCTCCTATTCGGACTTCGCGATAATCTCTGAAAATCTATTTAGATATTTGTATATATATTTAATGAGAAAATTAAGAACAAATAAGGGTATTATGATTTGGTATATTTGAAGTGGAATTTCTGATACCCATATTTTAGGATCATTAAAACCCCATGGTTTAAAGACAACGACCAATAAAGGTATAGAGACTATACCAAAAGATGAAAACCAGCGAGTGCACACAGCTATATAGACTCCCGAAATTGCACTCAACAAAATTACGCCTATAATCCCAAACTCCCAATAATGATGTCCGCCCGTTGGGAACTCAACCATCGAATAAGTATTATAGCCATGTATTTCTCTATAAATTAGATACATTCCCTGGGAATATACGTCATCTGCATACAGCGTGCTTGGATGCGGTTTTTCTGGATTAATTGAGCGTGGCAAAAAACCCATGAGGGAATTCTTTATAGGCGAAAATCCCGCAGAATCACCACGGTTATAGAGTCGGATAAATGCAGTACCCATTCTACTAGCGGCACCAAACCGCCACTCAAACTCATCAAAAGATGATAGCCCGATAGATTTGTCAATTTCCGTTGAAAATTTGATTTTAGTAGTTTCTTTATCGAATAAAGTAGTAGTCAAGATTCCGCCGAAAGAAAAATACAGCAAGACTAGAGTTGAAAACGATAAAATGATTATTAACAGTATGTGAAAGAGAATTTCATTACGAAAAAGCAAAGAAAAAGCATAAAAAGCATGCTGTAAATAAGAACACCTCTCGATGATACGCCTCCCACACTTACAATAAATGTAATAACACCTAATCCGAAATACTTTATATTGAGGTAACGGAAAGAGACAACGATCAAATATGGACCGCATACAAGGCCTGCAGAGTAAAAAATACTTCCAAAAAGTTGCAACAAGATACTGTCATTAAAATCATATTTCAACGTCATCATCCTAATAATAAAACCGCCGGAAAGGACAATCAGAAGTATTTTCGATTGAGGGAGCTTCGTTCTAAATAATTTATCAGATTGCTTAGGCCTAGTCTTACGACATAAAATACGATATACCAGCAGGAACGATATAGCCCATGTTACCCAAGAAATCAGTTCAATGCCATAAACCGAAATGAGCTCATATGGAGAAATATTATCCGCTCTCACATAGCGGTAATTGCTTATAAAACGCAATATTGTTGGAAATACATAATATAATCCAATTTTTACTAGGATGAAAAAACCTAAGGTGTCTACCAAGATAGGGGCATTTGATATTCTTCTTGCCTCTCTCCAAAAGAAAAAACAGACATACCCTAATGCTGCACTTAAAAGTATTAAGACCGCTGAAACTATGGAATAAGCTAACATCAGCTGTGTTCAAAAGTCTCTAAACCACTTATTCTCGATTAATGTGCCTAGAACTTGCTTCATGTTCTGCGATTCTGAAAATTCAATCATCTAATAATAACATACGGAATATCGTACTGTTCAAGCTTTTTGACAGGCGGTTTCAACCCGGAAGTGCGCGAGTCAGTTGCTGAGGAAGATCTCATTAGGAGTTTTGGTGTCGAGACATTTCCGGGTGAGCGGTCCTGCTTGATACCTGGTTGAATTGCCAGTCGGCAAGGTGGGCGGATCGAGAAAGGGCTGCGAAGTAGGAGTGGGTGTTTTCGGCCGCGCGATAGGCTTTGGCTTTCATGAAGGACTCAGCTCAGTTTTCGAGATAAGGATGGATCTTAGCGGGCAGTCGTTGGGCAATGAGTCTTGCCCGGAATCTTTCTCTTAGCGGTAGGATGTTTCCATTTTTATTGTTCATAAGAACATTTATGGAATCTGATTTAGAAATAGGTTTCAAGGAGCC